>OY781040.1:3832500-7639543 GCA_963676095.1 Prolixibacteraceae bacterium
TTACCGGAGAAGTAAAGCCAGAAAAAGAAAACAAGGTGATTAAAGCGGCGGGGTCCCACCTCTGACCATTCCGAACAGAGAAGTTAAGCCCGCCCGCGCCGATGGTACTGCGGAGACGTGGGAGAGTAGGTCGTTGCCACTTTTAAAGTTAACCCCGGGTTCAAAAGAGCCCGGGGTTTTTTATTAGGAGTTTACCGGATGCGGATTCAGGGCACAACCAACAACATTTTTTGTAATATCAGTCCTTATGCCGGACAGGCTCCTGCTTTTCCAGTCGATGAAAAGGATACAAAAATCTTGTCAAAACGGACCCTCCGCAGGACGTCTTGACGGACCCCAAAACGCGATGTTCTGCATTTATCCTTAATCAGGACAAACACTCATGCTATCTTCAATTATTGTTCTTCCCTTACTGAAATACCCTGTACGCCTTTTTTAGCATGAGCTTCTGATCATTAAATCCGTGCTTAGCGTCATCTGGATAGTAGCACGCTGGGGGTCACTGATTCGCTGGATTAGCAGTTCTACGGCCCGTTTACCAATTTCGTAAGCCGGTTGTCTGACAGCACTTAGTGGTGGATTAAGCGAGTTTGCCCAGTGCATATCGTCAAAACCGATAATCGCAATATCATTGGGTATGATAAGTTTTTTTCGGTGGATTGCTTCCAGTGCGCCTAGAGTGATCAGGTTATTACCGGTGAATAAGGCATCAGGGGCTGGCTGCATCTTTAGTAATTGTTCTGCCAGGTTAAGCCCGCTCTCATAGGTTGAATCTCCCCATTTTACGAGATCAGGGTTGTAGGCAATGTTGTTTTCCGAGAGTGCCTTTCTGTATCCCTGTTCCCGAAGGATGCTTGATGGTATAGAGGCTAATCCTGCAATATGGGCGATTCGTCTGTACCCTGCCCGGATCAGGTGTTCCACCGCTGAATGGGCCCCGGCTTCGTTATTGACCCACACGATATCAACATCCACATCTTTTAAGCCTCTGTCAACACAGACAACAGGGAGTCCGTTTTTTACAATTTTTTTTAGAGGATGGTCATTTTCATTTGCCGGGGCTGCAATTAGTCCGTCAATAGCTTCTGATTCGAGAATATTGAGATACATGGCCTCCTTCTTTTCATCTTGCCCAAAATTGCACATGATGATTGCGTAATTGTTTTTGTACGCGATGTCTTCTATTCCCCTTAAGACATCAACATAAAAAGGATTCTGTATATCCGGGACAAGTACTCCAAGGAGGTTGCTGGAGCCGCTTTTTGAACGTAGTCTCTTGGCAACCCTGCTTGGCTGATATTTGAGGTCCTTGATCGCCTTTAGTATTTTTAACCTGGTTTCTTCATTGACACTCTGGCTGTTATTGAGAACCCTTGAAACTGTCGCAATCGAGACCCCTGCCCGTTTTGCGACTTCATTCATACTTGCCATAAATTTTTAGTTTGGACTATAAAAATAGGTATCTTTATTGAAAACGATTTCTTATCCTTCGTGTTTTTTTATATATACTCGTAAATATTGTTGATCAAATATTTAAATTACCGTTAGCGTTGGAATATCCGTCATCTGTTTTTTTAACATCCGTCTTGTCATGAATAATCTTTCAGAAAAAATTCATGCCGTATTTTAAGGATATAAATTATCTTGTTTCGTCTGCCGGTTCTTCCCTGATAATTTCATTACGTATTTTCCAGGTGAAAACGTTCCCATATTTCATTGCCGATCAAAAATTCTGAGTTTTATTTTAGTATTTTTTGATAGGTCATTTCATCAATCCATCCCCGGTCGTTTTTTAGCCAATCTACTTTTGTCCCGGCAAGGCTGAATCCTGATTTTTCGAAAAGTGAGATGCTTGACAGATTATCGGCTGCAACGTTTGCGTACAATTGGTGTAAGCCCAGTGTTTCGGTCGCATAGGTTACTATAAGTTGAACGGAGTCGGATGCAAATCCTTTTTTACGGTCTGCCTGGTCATAAATCAGGATCCCGACTCCTGCACGCTGATGGTACGGATCGAAATCAAACAGGTCGATAGCACCTACAGGTCTTCCGTTCAGGTCCTGGATAATTAGCCGTAATTGTTTTGTCTCGTAAATATCCCGGTGAGATTCCTGTATGTATTGTTTCAGGATAAAACGGGAAAAGGGGGTAGTGGTATTGCTAACTTTCCACAGAGAGGGATCATTTTCCCACCGGTAGAGTAAATCAAGGTCTTCCGGCTCAAGAGGACGGAAAGTTACCTGTCCGTATGCAAGTTGCGATGACTTCATTCCTTTATTTGAATTTTGAAAAATGCTGTTATCCTGGTATTTCCCCGAAAACTATAATTGGGAAATGGAGCTTTCGAAATCCTGTCTGTTTTTTATAGAACGCCCAAGAGTTACTTCATCCGTGTATTCCAGCTCGTCGCCAATAGAAACCCCACGTGCCAGAGTCGATATCCTGACATTAAAATCTTTTAGTTTTTTATAAATGTAAAAATTAGTGGTATCTCCTTCCATTGTAGTGCTTAATGCCAGAATAATTTCAGTGATATTTCCTCCTTTTACTCTTTCTATCAGTGAACTGATCTCAATGTCGGAAGGGCCGATTCCATCCATCGGGGAAATAATGCCTCCCAGAACGTGATATAACCCGTTAAATTGATGGGTGTTTTCGATGGCCATAACGTCACGGATATTTTCAACTACGCAAATAACCTCAGGCACTCTTCCTGCCTGGTTACAGATATTGCAGATATCCGTATCCGAAATATTGTGGCAGATTTTACAGTGTTTAATGTCATTCTTTAAAAGAATGATACTGTTTCCGAAAGTTTCAACCTCGTTTTTGTCCTGCTTTAATAAATACAAAACAAGACGTAAAGCAGTTTTCCTACCGATACCTGGCAACTTCGAAAATTCATTGACTGCATTTTCTAACAATTTTGACGGAAACTTCTCTGCGATCATCTACTCGGATTTTGTAAGCGTCAAATTTAAGAAGTCAAAACTAAAACAGACAAGGATCTCCAGCTTTTATTCCTTATTTAATAAATATTTATTTGTTTATTACTGTTTTTTTTAAGTTTAAACATTATCATTGCTTTTGTCCTGAATCTGGCTGTTTTCGAAGTTATTCCCGGAGTAGGGCAAATCAGGCCATTCGTATTTTGATAGATTAATAAAGAATTAAATATGAAACGCAGAAATTTTATTGCCTCAGCACTGGCAGGGGGAATGCTTGCCGGGATCACGCCCGGACTGGTATTTGCTTCCGGAAAAGATAAAAAGAAGTTACGTGTTGCCCACATTACAGACATGCACATTAAACCGGAGCCCATCCCTCAGCAGGGAATCGAAAAGTTGCTTCAGTCGCTGGATAGCCTGGATGAGAAGCCGGACCTCGTGATTAATACAGGCGATAATGTCTGGGATTCGTTGCAACATTCAAAAGAAGAGACACTAAAGCAATGGGATAGTTGGAATGAATATTTTCGTTCCAAGCTTAAATATCCCTTGTATAATTGTCTGGGAAATCATGATATCTGGGGATGGAACCTCAAGGAGCCTGAAGTAAAAAATGATCCTGAATACGGGAAAGTACTGGGAATGAAAATGCTTGGATTGGAAAAATCCTATTACAGTTTTGATGAAGGTAACTGGCATTTTATTATGCTTGACAGCCTTACCTATAAAGATGGAGGTGGTTATTTTGGTAAGCTGGGCGATGAACAGATGTCGTGGCTGGAAAATGATTTGCAGCAGGTTTCTCAGGATAAACCAATCTGCCTGTCTTCCCATATCCCGATCCTTTCTCCGTCCGCTTTTTTTTCAGGGAAGAAGGATGATCAGAACTGGCAGGTTTCAGTTTCGGTCATGCATGACGATGCCAAGGAAATAAAAAATCTTTTTTATAAATATCCAAATGTGAAAGTGGCCCTCAGCGGTCATTTGCATTTGTGTGACCAGGCCAGTTACCTGAATGTTGGTTATGCCTGCAACGGGGCCGTATCCGGAGGCTGGTGGCGGGGAAATAACCAGGAATTTGGCCCGGCATACGCCCTGATCGATTTTTTTGATGACGGCACCTTTAACTGTCGGCTGGTTTTTTTGTAACAGGTAAAGCATTTATTTATTTACCTGGGATCTTAGACTGTGCAAAACGTATTAAGATCTGCCATTCATGAAGAAACAGTGGATACACTATATTGCAGACTGTCCGGACAGTTTTTTATGAACAAAATTCGCCTGTTCTAACTTATTTATGTTGCAAAACAGAAAAATATGTAGTTTTGCACCGGTTTAAATGAGGAAAGGCAGTAGTATTTATGAAGAAGGCAGTGTACCGGGGCCATTTAGCGATGTTGGCCGCTAACCTGGCGTGGGGGTTTATGTCCCCTGTTTCAAAAATCGTTTTGTCAGGGGCTGTCGGATATCTGACGCTTACGTCATTTCGGGTAGTAGGGGCAGCAATTGCCTTCTGGATTGCATCTCTGTTCGTTAAAAAAGAACCAGTTGCCCGGCGTGACCTTCTGCTGATTTTTCTAGCCTCACTTTTGGGGATTGTCTTTAACCAGGGAACATTTATTATGGGAGTTTCCATGACCTCGCCAATTGATGCTTCTATTGTTACGACGACCACCCCCATTATAACGATGATTATTGCAGCGATATATCTGAAGGAACCAGTTACCTGGAAGAAAGTACTGGGAATCATGGTGGGAGCTGCCGGAGCTTTGCTTTTGATTTTAAGCGGGCAACAAGTATTGACCGGAAGTCATGAGGATGGAAACCGGATTTTTGGCGATCTGTTATGTCTTTTCGCCCAGTTCAGTTTTTCTGTTTATTTCGTGCTGTTCAAAGGTCTGATAAGTCGCTATTCTCCGATAACATTAATGAAATGGATGTTTCTGTATGCCTCGGTTTGTTGTATCCCGTTTTCGTTTCATGAGATCTCTTCCATTAGTTTTGCCAGCCTTCCCGACTCTATTTATATTGATATCGTTTTTATCGTGCTGGGCGGAACATTCTTTTCTTATTTGCTGATGCCGATAGGACAAAATATTCTTCGTCCTACAGTCGCAACAATGTATAACTATGTACAGCCAATTGTTGCCTCTATTGTTGCTGTTTGGTGGGGAATGGATACTTTTGGTTTACTAAAAAGCCTGGCTGTTATCCTGGTATTTTCAGGTGTTTATATTGTGACCCGAAGCAGGTCCAGGGTCCCCGTTTAGACCGGAAAGACTGTTTTTGGGACCGCGTGGCTTTCAGATGACGACTGTGTTTCCCGCAAAATTATAGAAGACATTGCATTCCCCTATACATTGTTTCATTTCGGCAAACTTTTCAATGCCAGTGCAGTGGCAAACGCCAATATTTCCCGGAGTATTACCGGCCAGAAAGTTTTTAACGGACTGACACTGTTTATCTCCTGAATTCTTCAGATGAAACCCTCCCATGATCAGGTGTAAAGGCAACCCGAACTGCTTTTTTGCGGTCATGGCAATATTGCTGATTCCCCGGTGTGAACAACTGCTGAGAACTGATAACTTTTCATCTTTCACGATAGCCAGGAAAAGTTCATCTTTGAATTCATCCTGAAGCAAACCGTCTTTCCCTGATACGAAAAAATTATTGAAACTGGTATCGGCGGGATTATACACAGGAATATCCGGCATGATGAACAGGTTCTTGTCGATCTCTGTGATGGAATTGACATAGATTGACCTTTCTTTCAGAAGCTCCTTGTTGCATGTAATCCCAATAAACCGGCTTTTGTCTTTGTATTTGTCAGCAAGGGCCTCTTTTTTCAGATAAACGGATGCATGAGAATTCTTTTTCATAAAGGCCTCCAACCCTCCTGTATGGTCATAATGCCCGTGACTGATAATCACGGCATCAATTCCGGCGATGTCGATGCCAAGTTGTTCTGCATTTGCTATAAAAGCCGGGCTTTGGCCTGTGTCAAAAAGAATTTTTTTGTTCCCGGTGTCAATATAAAGCGAGATCCCATGTTCTGCAATAAGACCTTTCTGGTAAACAAGGTTCTCAATTAGGGTGACAATTTTCATTCAAAAAAGCTTGGTTAGTCAATTTTATTGTGACGTTAAAAGTATTTAAAATGAAAGAAAAAGAGAAGTGGAAAATGAATTTATATTTTAAATATCCCCGGGATTATGGCATTTTTTATAACATACCGGGTTTTTCGCTGGTTTGCAAGAGGAAAACTTAGTTAAATGAGTAAGAGTTAGCTGCCATTTTTGTCAATCGAGATATTTTCGTGAATTATATTGTAATTTATTGATAATATTTTAACATGATACTGTTTTATATTAATACGAAATATCAGAACTTGTATACCGGGACAAAGAATAGGCCCTTATAATTGCGAAAGGCGTAACCGTACAACTCATATATAACCGGGATAACCTGCCCCTGCTGGTTTATAGCCAGTTTTTCTCATAATTTATACAGGCCTCAAAATAGAAGAATAAGAAAAGGAGGGATTAAGATGCCGGAAACAGAAAAAAGCTTGTCAGCAGTTGATTGGAAAAAACTGATAAATAAAGAATTCTTTCCCAGTCCCCTGGCCTGGGAAGATCAGGTTTTGTATTTCTTAATGCTTGACCGATTCTCTAATAATAAAGAGAAAGGTTATTTGGACAATGAAGGGAAGGAGGTAATGTCAGGGGACATTATACCTTATGATAATGAGGTAGATAATGGCAATGCAATTACAACTTCCGGGGATGCCTCAGCCTGGAATGCCAGTGGATCAAAATGGGCAGGCGGGAATTTAAAAGGTTTGGAGAGTAAAGTCGGCTATTTAAAAAGACTTGGAATTACTGCAATATGGATCAGTCCGATTTTTAAGCAGGTAAGCTTTCAGCCAACATACCACGGATATGGTATCCAGAATTTTCTTGACGTTGATGCTCATTTTGGGAGCAGGGAAGATTTAAAGAAGCTCGTAGAAACGGCTCATGAGAATGGAATCTATGTTATTCTTGATATCATTCTTAACCATAGCGGAAATGTTTTTAAATACAATGCAGACAGGTATATAACCAGGGATGCAAATGAAAATACGGTTATTGATCCCCGCTGGGACGGTAATCCATATCAGGTTGCCGGATATAATGATGTCTCAGGAGATCCCAATATCCCGTTCTCTCCTGTTGATTTGAACCTTCATCCCCAGGCGTGGCCAGAAGGCGCTGTATGGCCTTCTGAGTTTCAAGATCCGGGCATTTTTACACGGAAAGGCAGAATATCAAATTGGGATTATGAACCCGAGTTTCTGGAAGGAGATTTCTTTGACCTGAAAGATATTACCCTTGGTAATGAAAGCCTGGAAAATTTTATTCCATCGGAAGGACTGAAATTCTTATGTGATGTATATAAATTCTGGATAGCCTATTCTGATATCGACGGATACAGGATCGATACAGTCAAGCATATGGGAAGGCCGGCCACGAGATACTTTGCTTCTGTTTTAAAAGAGTTTGCACAAAGCATCAGGAAAGAAAATTTTTACTTGATTGGCGAAATAACCGGTGGCAGGAAAAATGCATATGAAACGTTACAACTTACCGGGCTTAGTGCTGCTTTGGGAATAGATGATGTCCAATCAAAACTAAGGGGATTTGTAAAAGGGAAATATAGTCCGGAAGATTACTTCGGCTTGTTCCGGAATTCTGAATTGATCAAGAAAGAATCTCATACCTGGTTTAGAAATAAGATTGTAATTATGTTTAATGATCATGATCAGGTTTGCAGGGATGATTATGATGAAAAGGATAAATCCAAAAAAATGCGTTTTGCCGCATATGGGGGAAGAAACCGGGATTTATTATTAGCAGCGATTGCCGTAAACCTGACGACGATTGGTATTCCATGTATCTATTACGGGACCGAGCAGGCTTTTGACGGAGAAGGAGGTGATGACAGATATATCAGGGAAGCGATGTTTGGCGGTAACTTTGGTGCTTTCAGAAGCAGGGACCGACATTTCTTTAATGAAAAAAACAAAGAGTATGAAGAGACATCTGAAATTTTAAAAGTAAGGAAAGATCAAATAGCCCTGAGGCGGGGGAGACAATATTTGCGGGAAATTTCCGGTGATAGGATTGATTTTGGGTATCCCGGAATAATTGGTGGAAAAATACGTTCTATTGTTGCCTGGTCGAGAATTTTTAATCATGAAGAGGTTTTATGCGCAATTAACACCGATGAAAATAATGCACTGGAAGCATCTGTAACAATAGATAGCAGTATTCATCATGCAGGCGACATATTAAAATGTTTATATTCAACAGATCATTACGGAAATAACATGCCGGTTGAAAATATTAATGGTAGAATGGCTGTATTGTTAAAAGTTCCCGGAGCGGGATTCGTTATATACAAAAAGCAGAACCAGTTTAATTGAATATTTAAGTCTATGGCAAATCAAACAAATTGTGAAAATTGTCCAATGCGGGCAAAATTTGATAAGAAGCCTAAATCATTTATAGGTAGGCTATGGCGGTGGCATATAAACTTTTGTCCGGGGTGGAAGAAATATTTCAGTTCATTAACTGAAGCGGAGAAACAGAATATCTCTGTAAAATACCAGTTGAATAAATCCCGGTAGAATGCAGATCCGGTCAGAAAAAAGCTGATTGCAGATGGATCCCTTAACTTTACTGTTTCCGCAGTAGTGGCGGATTCTCCTGAAAATTCCCGTTTAAAATGCGATTTTATATGTTCTTATCTTTCACTTCGCGATAATGAATCGTTCTCAAAATCAGGACAGTTTAGGTATAGGAATATACTGGTAGTTTTTCAGTTTGTTGCAGCAATCGGATTATTTGTTTCGACTGGGATAATATACGAGCAGATGGAATTTATTAAGAAAAAGGATCTGGGATCCGATAAAGAAAATATTGTTCTGATACCGGTTCAGGACGGGATGACAGATAAATGGAGCTAAAGTAACTGAGGTTTTGGCCCTGCTCAACAAAGGCTTTGTTAAATTGGTGGTGATTGCCTTTGTCATTATACCCATTGCTCGCTACGCAATGTACAAACGGCTCGAAAACTTTGTCTACAAAACCACTTTAAGCTGGTGGATCTTCGCATTGGCAGGTTTACTGGCGTTGGGTATTGCATTGTTAACGGTAGGCTGGCAAAGCTGGCGGGCTGCAACGAGGAACCCGGTGGAAGCACTCAGATATGAATAATTGGTTAATGGTTGTGCTTTCAGTGCCTCCCTGGTTGCCAAAACAAAAAGGGTTGGCAGGATCGTCAATATATTCTTCATATCTTTTAATTGTCGCAGGTTTAAAAGGACAAAGGTACAGTCAACAATTTGAAAAACCATTCCCATTCAACAATATCAACAACGATTATTTTGAACTAATCATTTAATTGGATATAGATCTTTCAGGTATCCCTTCTGATGAATTGGAAGGATTTGATTTTTCAAATCTTCTGCTTTACAATGTAATTAAAGGAATAAATATTTTTATTGATTCCAAATTTGCATTGTGTAGTCTTAATCATTGTTTCTTTGAAACTTCTTGTATTACCAGAATAAATATTTTAACCTATCGGCAGATAACAAAAATGGCAGATGTTTCTGTTCTCAAGGATTTTCCTCTGGAAAAACCAACTACTGGAGTTCATTAGTTGTCATCGCTGTTTGAACACGCCGCAACGGACAGTCCTGCTAAAATGATTGTAAAAAAATAGAATCGCATCATTTTTAATTTAGCTAGTTGTATATCCTCAGTTAATTCAGAATAAGGATAGCCTTCATTTCCGGACTATCCTTATTTTTAATGAAGACAGCCTACTCCAGCTTTTCCAGGCTGATTGTCATCCGGTAGGTATCGATTGTTATCAGGCATTCCCCGGCCTGGTCTTCCGTAACCAGCCATTTCAGATCGGTACCATACCCGGCAGGCGTCGCCTGTACCCGGTTATCCTCCCAAATATCGGCATTGGCAGCCACCGGCCGCAGGAAAGGCGAATTCCAAGCCCCGCTTTCGTCGTTATACGGCAATTTAAAATCCTGACCGGCTTCGGTGGTGCATTCCAGGGTAAAAATATTCGGATGGTCCGCACTCCAGCTAAATTCCACATCTGACGGCATCGACCAGGCAATCCCTATTCCCAGGCCTACTCCCCAGATATGACTGAACCCCTTGTAGCCATAAGTAATCTTTCCCTCGCTTTTGTCCAGGACAACCGAATACCAACCGGGTTTGGTCACAGTAAATTCAGCATCGGGACTGCTGCCCGCTTCGTTTTCCACCAGTATCGTGGAATCTGAGCCCATACTCCACGAACCCTCGTCTTCTGTCAGGGAATTCACAAACCGGAATGTCCCGGCCTGTAGATCGCCCTCCCATTCGTACTCATTTCCAAAATTTTTTCCCTCCACAATTTCCGTCAGTTTAATACCGTCACTCAGCTCCGCTCCATCGGGATTTGCCGTCCCCACGAGGTAAAGGTTTACCGGGGCCAGTTCAAAGGTCGTGACCAGGAGCTCCGTGGTGGAAATTTCAGGCTTGACAAAATAATCCCCTTCTGAGTCGGCAATGAGTTCTGCCTCCAGGGTTATGGTATTCCCGTAAGCTACACCCAGGTCATCGTGGGCTATCGAATTCAGGTCCCAGTTGGAGATGCTGTACCGGTAAACGCTGTCCGTTAGTTCAATCTTACCGGTAACCGTGGTCATTCCGGCCAGTCCCAGTTTTAAATAACAGGTAACCGTCCCGTTATTTTTGCGTGTTTGTGGCGGGTCCCAGGAAAAAGTCACCGCAGTATCGTCCATCTTTTCCCGGGAAAGGACAACGGTATCCGGAGTGGCCGTTAAATGCATGCCGTCTTCCACCGTATCCAGGGTGATCGTTACATCCTCTCCCTGGTCACAGCTTCCCAGCGTAAAAAGACAGCACAAGCTTATAATGTTAATTTTCAAGTATCTGGTTGTCATTTGTTCGATTTTTAGATAACTGTTCAAAACTTTTACTCGTCCGAATCAGTCCAGTAGGGCGCCTGGACCAGGTTCGGGTTTTTATCGATCTCTGTCTGATAGATGGGAAACCAGTAATATTTTTTGTGATAAACCCTTTCCTGGTACTGGGTCCGGACAAAGAATGCATCCGCATCCGACGGATCGACCGATTTTTTTGTTCCGGCCCAGTTCATCCCGTAAAAATCACCGTCAAGCGTGGTATCCGCTTCCTTCCACCGGCGCAGGTCATCGTAACGGATCCCTTCGCCGCATAACTCCACACGGCGTTCCCTCCGGATCAGGTCGCGCATTTCATCCTGGTCATCCAGGTCCACCTCGATATAACCATCCTGCTGAGTTTTTGAATACAGTGGAATTCCTGCCCGTTCCCGGATCAGGTTCAGATAAGTCAGTATTTCCGTATTGCCGGGATCCACCTCGTTCAGGATTTCGCAATAGCTCAGATAAGCCTCTGCCAGACGGTAAACAATACCGGGACGGTATCCCCAGGAACTGTTCTTGGAATCGGAAAGCGGGTTTTTCCGTTTTAACCCCAGGTACCCGTTCTGGGGGGCATCGTGGGTAAAGTTGTTGTCTGTTCCGTACTTATAGAAATCGACATTCCGGTCGTCCCAGATGTAATAGCGTTCGTTCCATAAAATTGCATTGTAGAAACGCGGCTCGCGGTTTACATACATATTGTACGTTCCGGCTTTTGCCGACACATTTTCTTTGCCGTCATACCAGTTCCAGTTATCCGCATCCCGGACATCGTCTGCCGTTGAAAATCCTTCTTCCGTGTATCCTGAGGCTTCATTGATAACCGGTTTTGTCTTATCCCCGTTTTCATACCCCGTAATCGCAGGCAAACCGTTCTTCATAAAAAAGGCGTCCACCAGTGACTGGGTCATCCCCAGCCCGCCATTGCCCCCTGCTCCGTAAGGGGACATGTGTTTATCCTGACCTGTTTGATTTTCCGGATGCGGGAACAGGATTTCCTTGTTCCCGTCGGCATAGGTACGGGCATGCACCCACTGCGTGGAGGAAAAGGCATCGATCGTACCGTCATCATTGTACATTTTATACAGCTCATAACCGGCTTCCTGCGCTTTTTCAATCAGCAGCTTATGGGCTTCCAGGGCCTTGGTCCATTTGGTTTCATCATAAGAGGCGCTAAACAGGTTAACGCCGTTACGGTCGGTATAGCCGGCATAATCCGGATTCCCGTTGACCAGCGGCGAAGCAGCAAACAGCAGCATCCTGGCCCGGGCGGCCAGGCAGGCCACCGAGGTAATCCTTCCGTATTTGACGGACTGTGAATAAGTAGCCGGCAGAACTTCGGATGCGGCCAGCATCTCCTTGTCACACCAGTTGATGATGGTATCGTACGGCGCCGGGCCTTTATCCAGTTCGTCCAGAGACGCATCGGTGGAGAGGACCGTATCCGGCTGAAAGGGGACCGGCCCGTAACAGTTCACCAGCAAATCGTAATAATAGGCCTGTAAAAAACGGCACTCTGCCTTCATATAGGTCACTTCCTCCTCGTCAATCGTCGTATTTTCGATCGGGACCACATTTTGGCGCAGGATATTGCCCGTACGGATGCACTTGGGAAGGGCTGCCCAGTAATTTCCGCTCCAGCTGGATGAGGTATTCCAGTTTCCCGTAATTTTGGGAATGGCATCCCAGCCCCATTGCTGCCAGCGTTCCGAAGGCGTCCAGTCATCGCCGAATACCTCCCAGCCGGTGGTATTCAGGTAGCCCCACGACGGATCCGGTATGCCGGAATAAACATAGGCCAGCATCCCCATTAACCTTGTTTTGTCTGTAAAAACCATGTCCATGGTCAGTTCCGTATCCCCCTCCTTATCCAGGAAATCGTCCACGCAGGAGCAAAGCATCCCGGACAGGACAAGTAGCATGTAAATCAGTTTTATCTTTTTCACTTCTGTATGTTTTTAGTTGGTTTTACCTTAAAAATTTGCTTCCAGTCCGATCATGAAAGATTTGATGGGCGGGTACCGGCACCCGTTGCTGGTGGACAGTTCCGGGTCCCACAAGCTGAACTTTGAGAAAGTCAGCAGGTTATTCCCGTTCACATAGATCCTGCATGACTTTATAATGTTCTTTGTAACTGACTTCGGAAAATTATACCCCAGTTCCACCTGTTTCAGACGGAGAAAACGCATATCCTTCTTCCACCAGGTCGAGTTCGCATTGTTGTTGTAATTGGTCGCATAGGACAGGCGGGGCCAGAAAACGTGCTGTGAAGGGTTTTCCACGGTCCACCGGTCGGTATAGTTGGAAAAGATATTCCCCTGGATCCCCTGCCCGGAACCGGGTATAAAATATTCGCTTTCATTCCCTATAAAACGCCAGGTATCGCCCACCCCCTGGAAAAAGGCGCTGAAATCAAACCCGTGAAACTTCAGGGTGCCGCCGAACCCGTACACCATCCTGGGATCGTTGGTCCCCCCGATATAGCCTTCGTCCTTCGAATTGATCACGCCGTCCCCGTTCCAGTCGGCCAGTTTGATATCTCCCGGACGTACGGTTGCCAGTTCGTTCTGTGGCAGATCAGCGTTTAAATCGCCGTTTTCATCAAAATCATCTTCGGTATAAAGCCCGGTGGCTTTGTATCCGTACAGCTCGTTCACGGAATGGCCGACCGGGTCTTCAAAAGTCCCTTTTTTACCTACCGGCGTATCATGTTCCAGTATCCGGTTTTTGGCATAGGTAAAGTTGGCGAACAGGGAGATATCCCACTGGCTGACCTTTTTATTGAACGTAAAGGATAATTCATAACCCCTGTTTTTTACTTTCCCGTAATTGGCATAAGGCGTTGACAGGAAACCGGACTGCGTCGGGACTGTCTGGCGCTGCATAAAAATATTCCTGCGGAATTCGGAAAAAATATCTGCCTGAAATTTCACCGACCTTAAAAAGCTGACCTCCATTCCCAGGTTTTTCTTGGTAACCGTCTCCCAGGTCAGGTTGGAAACGCCGACTTCGCCCTCCGTTACCCCTGAGTAACTGTAATTGCCGGTGCTTCCCCAGCTATACCCGGTGTTGCCGTCATTCATCGTGGTGATATAGGCAAAACGGCGGTTGCCGCCGATCTGGTCGTTCCCGGCCTGTCCCCAGGAAGCCCGCACCTTCAGAAAGTCGACGGTATTTCTCACGGAAGACCAGAAGGCTTCATCCGAAACCACCTAGCCTGCGGCAAAGGAAGGAAAGAACCCGAACCGTTTCCCTTTCGCAAAGTTTTCAGACCCGTTGTACCCGAAATTGAATTCCCCCAGGTACCGGTCCTTCCAGGAATAGGTCAGCCTGCCGGCAAACCCCTGGTTCCGGTAGGGCTGGATGCCCCCGTCGTCATAGCTCCGCTGGTTGTAGAGCAGCAGCCCGGTGACATGGTGCTTTTCCTGAAATGTCCGGTCATAGCCGATGTCCCACTCCAGGTAAGTCTGGTTGTTGCCGTAGTCGCTCCCCTTGGAATAATCCAGAAATTCGGAACCGGAACTGAGCAGGGTCAGCTCCAGTTCCCCCTCATCGTCGCGGGTCGTGGCCGGAAGGTAATAATCGGGGCTTTTGCTGCGTGTTAACGAGCTGTAACTGTAATTGTCAAAGGAAAAAGTCACTTTCGTGCCCAGTCCGGGCGTAACAACATCCAGCTTCTGTCCGACCGCAAAAAGCGACTTTCCCTTCTTCCGCGGCCAGGTCATTCAGCAGCTGCATGTGATCTGCGGCACCGATAAAACGGGGCAGTCTGGTCGGTCCGGTCACCGACTGCTCCGCCCGGAAATTGACCACCGGGCGTTGCACCTTTCCCCTCCGGGTGTTGACCAGGATGACCCCGTTGGCCCCGCGGACGCCGTACATGGCGCTGGCGGCAGCATCTTTCAGGATGGAAAAGGACTCGATTTCAGAAATGTCCAGATCGTCCAGTGTGCGCTGTATGCCATCGACAAGTACCAGCGGGCTGGTCGTGCCGGAAAAGGAAGAGATGCCCCTGATCCAGAAATCGGACTGGTCATAGCCGGGTTCTCCGGAACGGGTGACCGCAATGACCCCTGCCAGTTTCCCGGCCAGCGTATTGGAAATATTTTTTCTCGAGCTGATCTCCAGCTCCCCCGGTTCAATATTCTGGATAGCCCCGACAATACTGGCCTTTTTCTGGCTGCCGTAGCCAACGGCAACCACTTCGTCCAGGCCGACGGTCTTCTCTTCCATCCGGATGTTGATCCCGGCCTTACCGGAAGCAGTCACTTCCCGGGTAACCATCCCCACAAACGAAAAGGCAAGGGTGGCCCCGGCAGGCACACCGTTGAGCGTGTACGTTCCGTCGGTAGCGGTAATGGTCCCCGTTTGGGTCCCTTTTATCATGACAGTTACCCCCGGCAACGGTTGCCCTTTCATGTCGGTCACCCTGCCGCGGATGGTTTTTACGGGTTGCTGAGCGGATATACCGGTTTTACCGGGCCCAGCCGGACCTCCCGTCAGTAACGGGCCGGCAGCCTGCAGCGGGCAGGTAAGGACAGTGGCCGCCAGTAAGAAAAAGAGGGACAAAGTCCCCCGGATTGAAGGATGCGTTTTTGTTTTTCGATTCATAGTCAGTTAGTTTATCGGGTTAAAATTTAATCGTTCCGCATTCGCGGATCGTCTTTCATTATTAATTACTCATTACTAATTATTCATTGTAAAAAGGGCATGAGAATGCCATGAAGCCGGATTTTTGGTTCCTGCTTTCAGGATTTAGGGTGAATGTTCAGTTGATTTTCCTTCTTAAAACGTTCGTGATTCCGGGAATCCGGAAGAAGGCCCCATTCTGTGTTATCCCTGTCTTCAGGGTGCCCGTTTGGGGAATGAGAAAGCATGTTTTAACCGGAGCATGAAACGTTTAGGTTTTGGATTACAAATGAAATATGCGATATAGAAATAATATTTCAATTCAGATTAGCTATGTTTACATGATATATTCATTTCGTTTTTCATTCATAGGTTTGTTAAAAAAGTTTGTACACAAAATAAGGAGTATCTGATCCAACGTGCAAAAAATCAGACTTGTAAAATACAAGTCAGGCTTGTAAGGGGCTTGTATTTTAAAATTTATTACTTTTGAATGAATCAATTAATTTTGCGCAAATGGAAGATACTTATATAAAACCGTCAGGTAAAGTACATCTAGGCAAAAATATTGCCCGTATCCGGGAGCTAAGAGGCATAAAACAGGAAACACTGGCGGCAGAGCTGGGCATTAGCCAGCAGGCCGTTTCGCAATTGGAACAGAAAGAGATGATGGATAAAGAAAAACTGGAAGAAGTAGCACAGGCGTTAGGCGTTACTCCCGAGGCCATTAAAGCTTTTAATGAAGAAGCAGCAATCACTATTATTAACAGTAATGCCTTTCATGATAATTCGTCAAATAATTGCAGTGGCAGTGGGTTCAGTGGTAGCGGTTATAATTATCAGCCAACCTTTAACCCTCTGGACAAGATCATTGAGCAGTCAGCAAAAATAGAAGAGTTGTACAAGGCATTATTGAAAAGTGAGCAGGAAAAGAATGCGCTGCTGGAGAAGTTGTTGAAGGAAAGGAAGTGATAATAAAATTAAGTTTGCTTGAACTTTACCGGGCAAGTGCAGGATCTGTAAAGGTTAAGCAGTGAATAAAGACCAGGAAGACTAAGTAATTTATATAGCATGGAATTAAATGCTTCTTTGGTGAGCGAAATAAAAGCCCTTATCCTTCAAAGCAGGGGACAAGCTATTCGTGCCGTAGACCATGCCCGTGTATTATTATACTGGAACATTGGAAAATGTATCTTTGAAGAAGAACAAGCGGGGAAAGAACGGGCTGATTATGGTACTTTTCTGATCAGGTCTTTATCCAACGCGTTACAACCGGAATTCGGAAGCGGATATTCTGTCCGTCAACTGGAATTAATGCGGCAGTTTTACAAAACATTTCCAATTACGAACGCATTGCGTTCGCAATTCAGTTGGACACATTACCGTCTTCTTATGCGTATTGATAATGAAGGCAAAAGAGAATATTACGGGCTTGAAGCGTCTAAAAATAACTGGACTGCCCGGCAACTGGAACGACAGATCAACAGCCACTTATACGAACGGCTTTTGCTTAGCAATGATAAGGAAAGTGTGTTAGCGGTAGCACGTGGGGAAAAGAAACCGTCAAACGCATCCGAAATCATAAAAGATCCTATGGTGCTGGAATTTCTTGGGCTTAAACGGGAAGCGGCATATTATGAAAAAGACTTCGAATCTGCGCTAATCACTCATCTTCAGGATTTTTTGCTGGAATTGGGTAACGGATTTTCTTTTGTTGCAAGGCAACGGAGAATTCACATCGATGGCGATGATTTTTTTATTGATCTTGTCTTTTATAACCGACTGATACAGAGTTTTATTCTTTTGGAAATCAAGACTAAGAAGCTCACCCATCAGGATTTGGGACAACTCCAAATGTATGTTAATTATTACGACCGCTTTGAGAAACAGGACTTTGAAAATTCTACCATTGGAGTGTTATTATGCGCTGATAAAAATGACGCCATGGTAAAAATATCCTTGCCAGAGGACAATAAATCGATCATAGCCAGCAAATACCAGTTATACTTGCCATCCGAACAGCAGTTACTTGAAGAATTGAAGCGAGAGATCAAAAAACTGGATCGGAAAAATTGACCCGAAAATTTGAACGTATCTATGAATTAAATCCCTACGAATAATTCAATGTTATTACTCCATGGAGGAACAGCCTGTATTGCCGGAGCCAAAGTTTGCACACCCAGATTTATGCTTTGCAGGCTGAGACAATCGTTTTGCTCACCGGAATAATGAACGTAAAGAATTTTATCATTAACCTATATGACTTTAAGGGAGATTGGCGTAATTTGAGGAGCGGAAACTAAATCTAAATTTATGAGCACAGATATCAGGTACATCCAGCAGTTGCTTGGTCATTCGAGCATAAAAACCACGATGATTTACACCCATGTCAGTAATAGAGCTATCAACCGGATACAAAGCCCGCTCGACAGGATGTTTGGAAACCCGGGCATAAAAGCAGCTAACAAAAATGGCAAAAAAGTGTAATAACTTCGTGCTATTACATAGTTGAACAAAATGCTAAAGCATAACACAGCATAATACCAACAATCATGGGCAGATTTTCAGACCAGGTACGTAAGAGGCTGTCAGGGAATAGCCGGGAGCCGTCGAAGGACGTTGAGTTTTCGTGCGGCAACTGCTTAAATATCTTTACCTTTGTTTATACCGACATTTATTTAAAAACATCGGGGGATATTGAATTTATTCCGGAGCCCACATGCCAGCGTTGTGGGGCCACCGAAGAATTGGTTTTTAGCGACTACGGACAGGAGAAAATAGAAGATATGCTGTTTAGCGGACAAATACGAAAAGCCAGATAATCCAGGGGGGAAATCAAATGTGTGCACACCCGGAGAATTCAGGAATAGAAACGGCAACAGAGCAAAAAAAATTCCGCCTTGCCAGTTTTTTTGACCAGCACTGGGATACCTATGTCAAAAGCACGAAAGATTACATTGCCCCCGAGCAGCTCAAGGCGGTTTCGGCCATGCGGGTTTGCCGGACAGAAGCACTTGGTGTTGATCATTATGCCTGCCCCGAATGTGGTGAGATCAGCCATGTGTACCACAGTTGCAAGAACCGCTTTTGCCCTACCTGCAGTTGGAAAGATACCCTTCAATGGGCAGAAAAGATGGAAAGCCAGATGATGGACATCCCTCACCGGCATGTGGTGTTTACCTTGCCGCACCAGCTCAATAACCTGGTAAAAGACAACAAACAACAATTGCTGGATTTCCTGTTCAAAGCAGCATCCGAATCGGTCAAAGACTGGATGTGGCATAAATACGGATTGAAGCCGGGCATTATCAGTGTGCTGCACACATTTGGCGAGACAAAGGAGTTCCATACCCACATCCACATGATCCTTTCCTGGGGTGGGATAAACAGCAGCAATTGGATAGAACCGATAAAAGGTGAATACGTCAACTATGAGTTTATCCAGTCAAAGTTCCGTTGCAAGTTTGAGGACAAACTGGTGGAGCTGTTCGGTTCAAATGCATTGTGGCAGAAGTTTGAGGGCAGGATCGGTTTTTTGCGGTTCCTCAAGAGGATAAACAAAAACAACTGGCGTGTCCATTTTGAACCGGCCATGGACAATGCTTCGCAGGTAATCAGGTATATCGGGCGGTACTCGAAACGGGCATGCCTGAGCGAATATAAAATAACCAACATACAGGGAGAATATATCACCTTCAAACACAAGGACTATAAGGACCTGGACTTTAACGGCAAACCCATTGTAAAAGAACTGAGGTTGCATTACAGCGATTTCTTCCCCCGTTTGCTCCAGCATGTCCCGCTCCCGTACTTTCGTTTGGTCAGGTATTATGGTGTTTATGCAGCAAGATCGAAAGCAATATTAAGAAGCTGTTACAAAGACCATCTAAGGGAGCCAATGGTTGACCAGAGCGAAGAAAAATGCTATGAACCGGCGGAAAACCCGAAGCATTGCAAAACCTGCAATGTGGCCAAAACATACCTTTACACAACGTTCCTGAACAGGAATAAGGAGTTGGTTTATATGTCGAGGTTTAACCCGGCAGCAACAAAACTAAAAGCGATGGCAGCATAAACATGAATGGGAGAAGTATGCCCTGTTGTGAAATCGGGGCGTTTTTTAGATAAAAACGAATAAAAAGAGGGATGAAAGAAGGGATTTTTTATCAAATAATGGGGATAAAAACGGTTTTGGAGAGTTGTTTCAACGACTTGAAAACCATATCTTCACCAATGAAAATTTATAATCCCGTAATAAGTGGGAAACCAAAGCACTTCGTTCAACTACAAATACACGCAAGTCGGGCTTCGGTGCTTTATTGAAAGGGAATTGGTAATTTAGAAAGCAGTTCTTCGTAGGACGGTCACCGGTTTACTCCCGCCCTGCGCGTATTTTCGAAACGTTGTGGGTAAGTTTAGAAAAAGCTCCTAGCTATTGTTAATTACGAAATAAATGCATCATGATTAGAGAAATTAGGACAGGTGGAGATTTTAGTATTTTCAAAGGAGAAACGACAAATGGACTTGGTGAACTAAAATTTTATCATCCTAAGGGAACATTTGGTTTAACTCCAGCAAGTAATATTCTTATTAAAGCAATTATGGACAATCAAAACCTATTATTCGGAACTGGTATAGATTGGGGTTGTGGAATTGGTTGTTTAGCAATTTTTGCTGCACGTATTAAGACCGTTGATAAAATTTACGGTCTGGATATTGCTCAACCAAATATTGATGCAGCCATAATAAATGCCCAAGCAAATCAAGTTGCAAATAAAGTTAGTTTTATGCCGGCAGATTCTTATCAACCATTTTCACTTCAAGACCAATCAGAGCTTGGAAAAATGAAAGGAAAGATAAATTTCATTTTAGCAAATCCACCATCAAGTGAAGGGGATGACGGTTTTGCTTTTCGACGTTTAGTAGTACATGATGCCAAGAAATATTTGTCTATCGGAGGTATTATTTTATTAAATATTTCATTTCAGTACGGAATGAAACGGATTAAATCACTTTATAAAGACATTGCCGGATTTAGTTATTCAGGAATTGCAGCCAGTACCGATTATGTTTCTTTTGATTTATCTCGGCCAGACTTGCTTGAGTGTTTGAAAATTTATGTAAAAGAGGAACAAAAGGGTGGATATGAATATACTTTTGTTAATCAAAATGCTGAATTAATAAATGCGAAAACTGCTCTTGATAATTATATTGAGAACGGGAAAAGCCCATTAACAAAATGGCAAACACATATTTTGAAATATATTGGATAATTTAATTTGTACTAAAACTATTTAAAATGAAACCTACCCACAATCGAATAGCCCGCCCTGCCAGCAAGTGCTGACAGGGAGAGGCTTTCACACCACTGCAGGTACGCGAGCTACGCTCCACCCCTTCGGCCAAAATGTCCACCGGACATTTTAACCTCGGGCACATATACAGCGGTTCATTAAGATGTGGGGCAACTTTTCCGTAATACGTCAGCAGCGCTTCGTACCCTCTTTTTCGCAATCGCTCCAAGGTAATGGTCGTTCTCAAAATCGGACTTTGGGCAATAGCCCATCCTCCCATCCGGGAACGGCTCCATTGGTAAGCATGTTCCGGATCGACCCCCAGACGGATCAGGTTCTTCCGGGTCTTTGGGGTAATCCGTATCGTATAGGAATGTGAGCCCGTTTCACCAACGTTTGGGATAGTGCCTCACTAATGTTGGTGAAGGTGTCTCACTAACATTAGTGAGGGTGTCGCAACAACGTTAGTGAGGGCGGCTCCTCTAAATAGCGGTATAATGGGGCTAATGTTGAAGATGTTGTTACCGGGGATGCCATAAAATGTTTGCCAGGTACCTGCGGAATTGAGAAGAAGTTTTACTGAACAATAAATTTTCGAAAGTTACGCTTATAACCCATTTGTGTTATACGTGTAATCCAAATGAGTTACACGTGTAATACGATTGCATTATACGTGAAATGCAACTGGATTACACGTATAACTTTTTTATCCTTCCTGTATAAGGGAAAAAATGTTTGGGGAAAGCACTGTAGAAAATGATAAAGACACCGGTTGCAGCATAGACAACTTCCGATTAATGCATAAACACTTTTTCTTTAACGCATAAACAAGTTGTCTTTAATGCATAAAGAAATTGACATTAACGCATAAACAAGACGGTTTCCATATTGGAGGAAACTTTTTCCGCCATATACCCGGACAGATTTACTTCCATATACAAGGAAAACTTAATTTACAGATTTAACAAAGAATAACCATCTCATATTTCTGGAGCTAAGGTTTGCACACTCAGATTTATGTTTTGCGATCTGAGATTATCGTTTTGCTCATCCAACAAATGAACGTAATGAATTTTATTATTAACCTATTTGGTTTTAAGGGAGATTGACGTAAATTGAGGGGCGGAAACTAAATCTAAATTTATGAGGACCGATATCAGGTACATTCAGTAGTTGCCGGGACATTGGAGTATAAAAACCACGATGATTTACACCCATGTCAGTAGTAAAGCCATCAGCCGGATACAAAGCCCGTCCGGCAGGATGTTTGGAAACCCGGGCATAAAAGCAGATAACAAAAATGTCAAAAAAGTATAATAACTTCGTGCTATTACATAGTTGTGAGCAATTCTGGAAGAATTAACTTTATATTCTAACAAATTTCAAAATGAAACAGTCCTATCTAATAATAATTGCGTTACTACTTATTTCTAAATTCTGTTTTGGACAGAACCTAAACATGATTGAGGCAGAGCAGACAAAGTCGAAGTTACACCAATCCAATATTGGTAAAATATTTTTTACAGAAAAACGCATCTCTTACGAAACACTTACGAAAGAAGATTTTCTCAGAACCTATAAACTGACAAATAAAAGCAATCTTTTTTTTGTTGCCTATTTTAATAATACATTAACCAATTATAAGCATCAATTATTACCTCAGTTTTCAGCTGACACGCTTTTTAAACTTGGCAACTACCAATTTACTTTATATATCGACAGCAAATTAATATATCAAAGTAACCTTTTTCCAGGTGCTCCTCCGGCTAAAAATCAAAATACAGACACTTATTTGGACCGCCCTTTTGTAGACAATATAAACGGACAAGGAACATGGAGTGAATCTTTTTGGAATCGTTTTATGCAAAATGGTGGCAATAAAGTTCTGACTGATGGCAGTCATCTATTAACAATGGAAATTCGCCCATATATTAAGACGGACACTATTAAAACAGGTGAAATAATTGCATCAGGAGAATTGTTACTTGAAGTTGACAGACTTCCAAAAATTGACATCAAAAAAATTCAATTAAATAAACCATTACCTTATAATGGAATGGCAGTTTCTTCTGAAAGTTTTGATACAAATAGAATTAAACAATTAAAAGGGGCAATTGAAGAAGGTGTTTTTAAAAAGATAAATAGCATTATCGTTTTAAAAGAGGGGAAAATTCTGATAGAGGAATACTTTAATGGCGAAAATAGAAATTCGCTTCATGACCCACGTTCAGTTGGAAAATCTTTTTCATCTACACTGACAGGAATAGAAATTAGTGATGGTTTCATTAAAAGTGAAACCCAAACTATAAGCGATTTTTATAAGCTAAATCAATTTGAAAATTTTTCTCATTCCAAAGGAAATGCTACGATAAAAGATTTGTTAACTATGAGTTCCGGATTTGATGGAAACGATGAAGTTATAAATTCAATAGGCAACGAAGAAAATATGTATCCTACAAAAGATTGGGTAAAATTCACTTTGGATTTGCCTTATCAAGACAGTTTAAAAGAAAAGTGGCATTATTTTACAGCTGGTGTTATTTTGCTGGGCGACATTTTAAACAAGTCGGCGCCAAATGGTTTAGAAAAATATGCTGATGACAAACTTTTTAAGCCTTTGGGCATCACAAACTACAAATGGCAATATACACCGCAAAATGTTCCCAATACTGCCGGCGGAATTGAGATGAATGCACTTGACTTTGCAAAATATGGTCAGCTTTATAAAAATGGCGGAACCTGGAATGGTCAACAAATTCTTAATAAAGCTTGGGTAGAGAAAACCTTCACTAAACAAAAACAAATAACCGGTAGAAATAGTGAATACTATGGCTATTTATTTTGGAATAAAACGTTCAAAGCCAATAACAAAGATTATGAGGCCTTCTACTGTGCAGGAAACGGTGGAAACTATATTTTGATTTTTAAAAATGAGCCATTGGTTATTGTAATAACAGCGAGTGCATACGGACAGTATTATGCCCATTCACAGGTTACGGAAATGCTATCAAAATATATATTACCAGCAATAACAAAATAGAAGGGACAGCACACAATAAATAGGCGTTTTGGCGGCACGCAGAGCCAGACAGGAACGGCAGGTTGAACTACAATCCCGGTAAATTATGCTATGGAGTTATCAAAAAGAGGCCTGTTCTGTCAAATTTTGTTTTTGAGGTGATTTCCGGTGTTTATCCCGTGACAGACAAGCCGGTGTTTTTTGTTTATTGTCTTTGAGCCGCCCCATTCCAGGTAAAAATTGCCTGGGGCATCTGTTCTCCTTGTTTTTTGAATGGTTTGGGCAAGAGCATCTATCCACACAAAAATGCAGGCAGGGATGGAATTACAGAAGGTTACAACAGCCGGGCAGCATTCAAAGGATAAGAACCGGCAGGCGAACGTACCCGGGGCAGTTCTTCAATAAAGTGCATCATGCCTTGTTTACAGAAGTGCTATCATCTTGGGTGCTTCGCTGCAGGCTTTGCCTGGCTTTAGCAGCTGGTAACAGATACCATATAGTAGAATGTTGTGGCGCGCACGAATTATGGAGGCGAAGTTTCAGTTTTGTTTGTCCGGAAGTATTCCGGTCAAGGTATAGTATGGGCGATTCCTTTAACTGTCCGCTGTAAATAAAAAAGAAAATGTGTAAATCTCTTGCAAGAATAACAAGGAAATCTGTAAACTATTTCCAGCAAAGGTCAAAGATGCCGTACTTTTCAGGAAAAGATACGGAAGATTTCTCTAAAAGATGGTGAAGATAATCCCAAAAGATGCTGAACTTTTAGTAAAAAGATACGGAAGATTTCCGGAAAAGATACTGAACTTTTTTCGTAAGCAATCGGCCTGGTACAGGTGACAAAATCTGAAGAATTTCCATCGGTGTTTTAAAAATTCCAAAAACATTCCGGCACCGGTTAGACTTTTTTGAAATCTGTTTTTAATGGTCTTCGTGTAGTTCGTATCGTACAGGGATGTGAGGCCGTTTCACCAACGTTTGGGAAGGGTGTCTCACTAACGTTAGTGAGGACGGCTCCTTAAATATGCGAGCTTAAAGTTCCACGCGAAAGCTAAAGGATGAACTCTATCGATAAGCCGTATGAAAGAAAACTTCACGTACGGTTTGATGCAGGGGGTACTGACAGTTCATTCAAATTAGTACATTTATGTGCAAAATGAGAATGGGCTGTCAGGCTCTACTCTACACGCCAAGCATGAAAAACAAAATCATGCACATTTAGATGGGCAATAAGGAAAATAATTGTTGAATTAGTTGTGCATTTTGTATCTTTACGGGAAATAGTACATAAAATTATGAGGACATTATATCAGAAATTTGAGACACTTTTACAAAATACAACAACAGATTTTAAACGTTATTTATATGAAAATGTCTCGTGGAATAGCCGAATGGTTGGAATTATTGGTGCTCGTGGAGTTGGTAAAACAACAATGATTTTACAATATATCAAGGAAAAATTAGACAGTAAAAAAGCCTTATATGTATCTGCAGACGACATGTACTTTGGTGAAAACAGACTGCTCGATTTAGCTGATAATTTTTATAAAAATGCAGGCGAGTACTTGTTTATTGATGAAATACATAAATACACAGACTGGTCTCGCGAATTAAAAAACATTTACGATTCCTTCCCGACTTTAAAAGTTATATTCACAGGCTCTTCTGTACTCGACATACTGAAAGGTTCTGCTGATTTAAGTCGTCGAGCAATAATTTACAAATTGCAGGGACTCTCATTTCGTGAATATTTGAATTTTTTTCATAATTATGAAACAGAAGTTTACTCTTTAAATCAAATAATCAATAACGAAGTAAAACTTCCCAATATAGAACATCCTCTACCATTGTTTAATGACTATTTAAAACGTGGATATTATCCTTTTGGATTTGAAGATGAAATAGATTTACGTTTAGGACAAATCATTGTACAAACATTAGAATCGGATATTCCACAATACGCAAATCTAAATGTTGGAACAAGTCGAAAACTTAAACGATTGCTTTCCATTATTGCTGAAAGCGTACCTTTTAAGCCCAATTTCTCTAAAATATCAGAGATGATTAGTGTAAGTCGGAATTCCTTAGATGATTATTTTTCATATATGGAAAAAGCTGGACTTATTGGCCAGTTACGCAATGAAACAAGTGGTCTTCGTGGATTAGGAAAAGTTGATAAGGTTTATTTAGATAACACAAATATCATCTTCAACTTGGTTGGAGATAAATCAAATGTAGGCAACATTCGAGAGACTTTTTTCTTCAATCAAATGCGAGTGAAAAATGATGTTATATCTTCAATTAAAGCAGATTTTGTAATTGAAAATTACACTTTTGAAGTTGGAGGAAAAAATAAGCAACAAAACCAAATAGAAAAAGACGGTAAATCATTTGTGGTAAAAGATGATATTGAATATGGTTACCTCAATGTTATTCCACTTTGGGCTTTTGGATTAAATTATTAAAAAGATTAAGACGGAAAAATGCCAGGCGTTAATCGAATAGCCCGGCCCTGCCAGTAACAAATACTGAAAGGGAGAGGCTTTCACACCATATAGTGCGGCAAGGAGTCGCTTACCATATCGTTATTTATTGGAGGATCCAAATCCGCAATAAATTCCAAAACAGACGATTATATTGGTGGACACCATCTGTAAATTCCCAAATACAACCGGGATAATTATTTTTTCAATCTAATTATCACAACCATATTATCCGCGACGAACAGTCCTGGCAAAATATTTCGGAATACCTCCGGTCTGCTCGACCAATTGGCTGTTATGCTCAAGCAAAAGAATGTCATATTATTGAAGAAATATTGCAATATTTTAATATTTCATCAATAACACTTATGTTTATCGTAAAAAAGAATAATCCAACGAGAAACATATTTAAACAAGTTAAGGCAACATAAAGACCAAAACTTAATAAAAGTCATTATTGGAATAAGACGTTGTGGAAAATCAACTCTTCTCGAAGCCTTTAAAAATGAACTACTGTGATTGACAAGCATAGACGAATAAAAAATATGATTAATTTTTTCAACAAACCGTATGGTTTATTGAAAGATGAACGTATTAAATTTATTTTGTCAGTAGCATTACCGCTATTCGTCTTCTTTTTTCTTTGGACTTTCGGCCCCTTCGGTTTGATATTTTTTCAAAATATAGCCAGGCTTAAATTATTAACCGATATTAATTTAACGGGTGCCGTTATCGTCGTGATTCACGTCTATTTTCTTCAAAACATTATCATCAAAAATTATACAATTGGCGCAACTATTATTTGGATTACCTGGATAACCTTTCTTATTGGGTTGAGTAATTTTATTATTTATGAGATACTATTCAATAAATCCGTTTTAGATTGGAAAGGGTTTCCTTTTATGCTATATCAAACCTTTTTGATTGCCCTGTTGCCTTATTCATTTATAATTATCTTATACAATTCATACTTTTTGAAAAATAAAATCAGGGTGATTAATCAACTCAATTATGAATTAACCGGTTTCCAAAGCAACCATCAGATTTTGGCTGACCTGATATTAACTTCTGCTAATCAACGGGATATATTCTCCATCGATTCAGATTCGTTGTTATATATAGCTTCAGCCGATAATTATGTGGAAATAAACTGGTTTGAAAATGGACAAATAAAAAAGATGTTGTTGAGAAATACATTGGCTGAAGTAGGAAACGCAATTAACAGGCAAGTTTCTCATATTTGCAGATGCCATAACAGTTACATTGTCAACATCAATCAAATAAAAGCTATTTCGGGGAATTCCGGCGGTTACAGGATTATCCTTGACAAAACGGATTTTGAAATTCCCGTATCAAAAAAATACAAAAACAGTTTCTTTGAAATACTGAAAAACAATACGTAGTAAATCATCCCTTTTATTTTTCAATTGTCCCATTTGTTTTTCGGATTGTATTGGTCAAATTAATTTTGCACAAAAAACTATTGTGCGATGAAAAACTTTATTCACTATTTCTTAGGATTATTGCTTTTTACAATTTGTTGCACGCCGGTAAAAAGTCAAATTGACGGACAAGTTTCAGCACGACTTGAATCTGTACTAAAAGAACAACGGCAATTATACGGGATCCCCGGTATAGCGGCTGCACTTATTACATCTGACAACAGAAAGTGGACGGGTGCGGACGGATGTTCTTCGAAAATCGATTCAATTACACCCGGGATGCTGTTTGGACTGGGAAGTGTAACAAAAACATATTTTGCAACAATCGTTATGAAACTTGCCGAAGAAGGAAAGCTGTCCCTTGACGATTCAATTAAACAATGGTTGCCTGATATGAAAAATGTCGACAACCGTATTATCATACGCCAGTTGCTAAACCATACAAGTGGGTTGTATAAATACCAAGGCACACCAAAGTGGTTCGCTGAAGTTATTACAAGTGCAAATAAAATTTGGTCTCCTAAAGAAATTGTAGATAGTTTGGTTAAAAAACCAAGATGTAACCCCGGTGTCTGCTGGGGCGAATCAGCGTCCGATTATGTTTTACTTGGAATGATTATAGAAAAAGCAACAGGAAAGAAAGCTGCCGAAGTGCTGACGGATTATATTGCTAAACCGTTGTGTCTAAAAAGCACGGTGTTATATCCGGATGATACCATCAAGTCCGGAAAGTTAGCTCATTTTTGGTGGGATATTGACCATTCAGGCAAACTCGTTGATGTATTTCCCGAAGATTCAAAACTTCCGTTAGCTGCCATGTTCAGTTCGGTGTGGACTTCCGGGGCAATTATTTCAAATGCGGAAGACCTTGCATTTTTTTCAAAAGCGTTGTTCGAAAATAAAATTTTGTCGGGAACTTCATTAAAACAAATGGTTACGCCAATTAAAATTGGAGATTCTCCGGAATACGGATTTAGTGTTGTTGTGGATACCATTGACAAAAAAACCGTTTATTGGCATACCGGAGGTATTGGATATTCATCGGTATTCTTTTATGTACCTGATGACAGGGTGACAATTGCTGTGCTATGTAATTTGATGATAGATACCAAACCTATTGCAATTTCATTATATAATGCATATAAAAAAGTTGAATAAAATGTAAAATCATAAAATAGCATTTCCCGCGGATTCAACTGCTAAATGATGCTTTATCTCAACAATGTAATATGGAAAATAAGATTAATTTACAGAACAATTGCTGTTGGACGAACGGTTAATCTATGCTTTGAATCGGCAAAAGAAGATACAGAGTATATTAACAATGATTAAAAAAAATATTAACATACATAAATAGAAACTATGATAAAAGAATCTGAACCAATTACAGAGGAGGTTTTGATTTTGATTAAAGAATGGGTCTCCGAATTGTTAGGATTGATTACTTGAGTATATCTAAGGAGGATTGATGAATTTATAAGGGGCTGTCCTAAAAAAATAAGGACAGCCCCTCTTTTTACTCATTTTAGAAAATGAATTTATATCCTGCAATTTGACGCTTCCAGCTGTAAACGTTTAGGCAAACCGTATAAGTATTTCCTCTTTTAAATGTTCCATCTGCGTATCTTAACAATACTGTACCCGTATAAGGATCACTTTTTGATAGCGTGTGGATAACATTATTTATTGCATGACTGTCATCCAGTAATTGATCTCCTTCAACAGCGTACATTAGTACTTTATTACCCTCTTCCAATATTTGTTGCGGAATGCGGTATCGGCTTAAGATGTGAGTCGTAGAATTATTTAAGCCGGTGCATGTTGATGGTTGGTAGCGCTCTGGCACAGCCTGAACAATGTCTACAGTTGCAGCAACAGCTTTTACATGCTGATCTATCTGATCGGGGCCGTACTCAAGTAAATAGGAATTATCTTCAAAATCCAATTTATCATTTTGTATTGTCCCTTTCGCAGGAGTACTTTTTCCAGGAATTTTCACACTGGTTATTAAATTTCCTGTATTATCCTTAATGTATGCTACCCCTCCAGTTGCAGTGCCGGAATCCGGTCTGTCAATTGTAAATTCGACCGTGTCAAGATAAGGAATAACATCCCTTATCGCTGTTTCCCATTTCCAGTCTGAATTTTCCCGGAAACTAGACGGAATTTCTGCGCTAAAAAATTTTTTTGGTTCCATAATTTTTCCTTTCAGTTTAAATGTTAGTTATTATGTATCGTAATTGTTTTACAAAGTAATATTTTTATTAAACAAAAACAATATTAATATTTCTTTTGTTTAATAAATAATTGTAAAGAAATGATTTTTGACTTATCTCCTTTTCTTTTTTTTCGTATGCAGAAGAAGCTGGAATTGAAGTAGCCACTTTTGTGTCCATTAATCATCTCTCATAATTTTGTTTTTTGGGTACACGACAAAGCTTATCCGGGAGGGTATAATTTTTTGAAATCGACATACGAATATCAGCTATACAAAATGTGAATAACAAAAAAAATAGTTGCTCATCGTACTATATTCCAGTCTATTTTACCTTATTGCTGTTTCCAGTCTGTCGTTGGAAAGATGCGAAGACATTTTCGGGTTTTCCAGAATAGCATCTGGGTGGAAATTTTTGCCTCTCGGGAGGAAATAAGGGGATAAATGTTACGGAATAAGATTAATGTTTGTTCTCGCGTTGTTGCCGCAATGTTGCAGGCTATCTCAAACGTGTTGTTGCGACATTCACAGATTCATGATAATTACAACTAAACAATAAATTTAAAAAAGTTAAATTTATAACCCATCTGAGCTGTGCGTGAAACACAAATGAATTACAAGGATGACTTTTTGTCATTCAGGAGGGGAGTGTTGTTTATTAAATTATTAAAAAGAACTCTTTTCCCTTGTTTTAATTAATCATCAGGGAACAAACAGTATCGTAAAATTTAACGAAAAATTCACTGGCATCATAAGTTAAAATAGGTATATTGACCCATTAAAAGACGCAAAACAAAGCATTCACCAATGTTTAAGAAATAAGATGAAACGAACATGGCAAAATCTACAAATTTTGACACAGAGCAGCATAATTTTATTTTACCATGGAGTTCCATGTGGCAATTAAAGGCAAATTATAAACACATGAAAAGACAAATACTATTTTATTGTTTCGCACTTCTTGTTTTGCTATTGACTTCAGGAAATGTTTTTGCAGAACAAAGAGATACAACCTTTCAGATTGTGGAAAGTGTTCCTGAAAATACGTTTTATGGTCAGCCCGATGTACCGCGAACGCAAAAGGTGTGGCTCGATATGATCCGCGGAGCGAAGCAAAGTATAGACATTGCAGCATTTTATATTTCCAACGAACCGGGAAAGGCATTGAGCCCGGTCATTGATGCCCTTGCTGCAAAGGCACGTGCAGGCATCAAGGTCCGTATTTTGCTTGACCGGACTTTTTATCATGAAAGCAAAAGCAGTATCGGGCTCATGCAGGGCATTCCTGATCTGGAAATCCGTATTCTCCCTGTCGACAGTCTTACCGGAGGTGTTCTTCATGCAAAATATTTTATTGTCGACAATAACATTGTATTCGTCGGAAGTCAGAACTGGGATTGGCGCGCACTCAGCCAAATTCATGAAATCGGCGCCCGTATAGAAGACAGAAGGTTTGCCCGGACCTTTGAGGCTGTATTCAACTTTGACTGGGACCTGGCCGGGCATCCCGATATTCTGAAGGCCCAGCAGAATGCCGTTAATTCGCCCGATTTTGCCCCGGTAACAGCAGGCAATCCGGTGCTTTTGCGCGATGCCCAAGATTCTGCTGTCATTGCCTTTCCGTCTTTTAGTCCGCCTTCGCTGGTGCCGCAGTGGGTCGATTACGAAGAGCCAGGACTTGTTCAATTGATAAAATCTGCAAGACATACCTTGCGTATACAGGTGATGACCTTAACTGCCCTGATCGAGTATGGCCCCAAAGGTTATTGGAAAGAAGTTGATAACGCCCTGCGGGACGATGCTGCCCGGGGCGTAAAAGTAAATATTATTGTTGCCGACTGGGCGTTGGGAGAACCGATGCAGCAATACCTGAAGAGCCTTGCTGTACTTCCGGATATTACTGTAAAATTTAGCTCGTTGCCCCCCGCTCCCGGTGGATTCATCCCTTATGCAAGGGTCGAACATTGTAAATATGCCGTTGCCGATAATGACCGTGCTTATATCGGTACCGGAAACTGGGGCTGGAGCTATTTTAACAATACAGTGGATGCTTCTGTGTTTTTTAGCGGGAAAGAGTCAGTCTTAACCCTTGTAAAAATTTTCGATAAGGATTGGAACGGGACTTACGTTACAACAATGGATCCGGGAGTTTCTTATTCTCCGCCCAAGAACCACTGAGTTATCATTGTGGTCACCTGCATACGTTGTTATGATACCATACTATGTTGTTGCGACACTCGCAACAGTATTATTGTGAGTGTCGCAACAGCGTTGTTGGGGAGGTCACAATAACGTTATTGTGTGTGTCACAACCGTATGGTTGCGTCGTTCACAAATTTTGTAGAAAAGTTTCACTGTTGTTAGGCATCACAGTACGGATTTGATTATATCTGCCGCGATGGTTAAAAATGGCCAGGGAAGCTATGATTTTACTTTAAATAATGCATATTTGTATAATATATAAAACATTTGGGATGGCTGAAAAATTAAGCATAGACAATATACGGAATAAGTCCGGCTTTATTTGTGATATGGATGGCGTAATTTATCACGGCAATAAGATTCTTGACGGCGTAAAGGAGTTTGTTTCCTGGTTAAAAGAAGAAAACAAGAAATTCGTCTTTCTGACCAACTCCAGTGAGAGGACCATCAAAGAACTTCAGGATAAATTATCGCGTATGGGGCTCGATGTGGGCCCGGAACATTTTTACACCAGCGCTCTGGCAACGGCGTCTTTTCTCCAAAGCCAGAAACCGAACGGTAGTGCCTACATTATCGGAGAAGCCGGTCTGATTAATGCACTTTATAACGCCGGATATTCAGGTAATAACATCGATCCGGATTACGTGGTTATGGGAGAGGCCAGATCGTACAGCTATGATGTGATCGAAAAGGCTGTAAATCTGGTCTACAAAGGAGCCAAGCTAATTGGAACAAATCCCGATGTCAGCGGCCCAATCGAAAACGGGATAGCCCCGGCAACCAAGGCCCTTATTTCTCCCATTGAACTGGCCACAGGAAAACAGGCCTACTTTATAGGCAAACCAAACCCGCTGATGATGCGAATCGCCCTGAAGAGGCTCGGTGTTCAACGGGAAGAGACCATTATTATCGGTGACCGGATGGATACGGATATCGTTGCAGGTATTGAGGCGGAGATCGACACCTGCCTTGTTTTATCCGGAATCTCGACCGAACAGACCATCAATGAATTTGCCTATCGTCCGCGTTACGTATTAAAGGGCGTCAATGAGATTGTAAAGGATTATGAATAGGCTTTTTTTATTTTTAATGTAACCTGGTTATGTCAAAAGCAATACAAGATTTGTATCCTGAAAATTTAGCACACTGTTACGGATGCGGAAAAAATAATCCTCACGGACTGCATTTAAAAACATGCCTGGTAAATAATGAGACAGTTGCCCATTTTACTCCTGATCCGGTATATACCGCTATCCCAGGTAGCGTTTATGGCGGTTTAATAGCTTCATTACTGGATTGTCATGGTACAGGATCGGCGGCGGCATTTATTTGTCAATCCGAAAATATTCCTTTGGAAGAGCCTATTCCGGTTCGCTGTGTTACAGCTTCTTTAAAAGTTGATTTTAAAGCAATGACACCTATGGGGGTTGAACTGGAGTTAAAAGGCAGGCTTAGAAGTATCGAGGGACGAAAGGTCCGGGTCGATATGACTTTAAGTGCCGAAGGTACACTCTGTGCTGTTGGTGAAATTCTTGCTGTCAGAATAAAAGACTAGTTCAAATTCGTCCTTATTATATCATTTCCTTATCGATCCCGAATTTTTCCTTGGGATGTTGTTTCCCCTTCGGTTCCACATGAACGACGATATCGTATACATTTTGTACTGTTTGTTTAATTCGGTTTTCTACCTTCTCGGCTATCTCGTGCGCATCGTTGAGGGTCAGGTTCCCTTCAACCTCTATGTCGAGGGAAATCATGTTCAGATTTCCTATTTGACGAGACCTGACACGGTGTGGATTGCTGGCTTCAGGGACTGTATCGACGGCCTCGAAGATTTTTTTATAGACCGTTTCATCTTTAACGCCATCCATTAGTTCGACACTGGAGTCCATAAAAATTGATATGGCCGATTTTATAATAAAAAGACTGACCAGTAATCCGGTAATTGAGTCTATAACAGGAAGTCTCAGGTAAATTGTAAAGAGCAGGCCGGTGAGTACCCCCACCGATGTCAGCACATCATTCCTCATGTTTATGGCATTTGCAGTGAGCATGGAACTCTCTATTTTTTTGCCTTGCTTCCGCTGATAAGCTGCCAGGATCAATTTGCCAATTACTGAAAGAATGGTAACATAAATAGCAATGGTTCCGGGCAATTCCCTCACTTCGCCTGAGAAAATCCGTTGTACGGAAGAGATCAGCATTTGCATTCCGGCATAAAAAATGACCAGAGACAAGATCTTGGTGGTAATGCTTTCAGCTTTTTCATATCCGAATACAAATTTTCGGGTTGGGGGTTTACTGACGATACGGGCAGTAAAGATCATGGCGATGGAAATGATTACATCGGTGGCGGAGTCTATGCCGTCGCCCAAAACAGCCAGACTGCCGGCCAGGAGTCCGACGACAATTTTGGAGACAGACAGGATTAAGTTACCAAAGGTACTGATCCAGGATGTCCGGATTAATATTTTTTCTCTTGACATGGTCTCTAAAAAAAAGCGGTGTAAATATAATACCCTATCAACCAAAATCCACAGGTTTTCGGTTTTATTCTGCTTTCTGCTTTTTATTGCAGTTTTCTGGTGAATTCGATCAGGCTAAACAGGACCCCTTTTGTCCGTTGTTTCTCAACGAAGCCACATTTTTTGTACATCATCCGGGCGGGCAGGAAGAAATCGTGGTCCCCGGTAGTTACCCTTATCTCACAGAAATCCCTTTCCCTGAACCAATCGACTATCCATTCGACCTGGCAGGTCCCAAATCCCTGTCCCTGATATTCCGGACAGATGCAATTCTGCCCGATAATCCCAACCGGGAACTGTCTGTCGTCCCAGCTGAAATAACCTATGGGTAAACCGTTGAGGCAGGTAAAGGCAGCACATCGGCCTATTGTCTGTTTTTGAGTAAAAGCAGCATGATCTTCCTTTTCCCATTGGGAGTAAAGGCTTTTCTTTTCTCCGGGAAAACTGTCGATGAACCCGGCATAACTTTTCCGGAGAAGCTCAGAAATAACTCCCGGGGCTAAATCATATATCCCATTGATTTTAATTTTGTTATCTGGATATTCCTTGGGAAAATACCGGTCGATTGCCTGTTCCGTTTCGGCAAGCCATAACCGCCTTTGCTGCAGGTCACTCGTTACTACGATCCGGAATATTTTCCGGCTAAACTGTTTTACTCCGCAAAAATCGAAAATACAATTTCTCCAGATTGTTTCAAGCGGATCTTTAAAAATGGAGTTCTCCCGTTTTTCACTTGTATTGGAGGTGTTAAATACCAGGGCGGCCTTTGCCTTCAGCAGGCCCACCGGGACCCCCTCTCCTGAATCTCCTTCCTTGAACTTATAGGCAATGCCGGGCCTGATAACGCGGTCTATCCATCCTTTTACAATGGCCGGGGGCTGGCCCCACCAGTTGGGATGGACAATAATAATCCCATCGCTGTTTATCAGTTCGCGGCAGTGTTTTCTTACCAATTCGTCTTCCAATTGTACATCCCGGGGTATCTCTCCGCTTTCAATCACCGGGTTAAAACCCTCCCTGTATAAATCATGGAACATAACGGTATGGCCATTTTCCTTCAGCCTTTTGCAGCAAGTTTCAGCAATGGCATGGTTAAAGCTGTCCGTACTGGGGTGCCCCAAAATAATCAGAACCTTCATGTAATTATTAATTACTCATTATCTCACTCGTACTTCAACGCGTCTACGGGATTTCTCGTCGCAGCTTTCCAGCTTTGCCAGCTCACGGTAAGCAGGGCGATTCCCAGGGCCAGCAGTCCTGCCAGGGCAAAAATCCACCAACTCATGATGGTTTTGTAGGCAAAGTTCTCCTGCCATTTATGAAGGGTGTAGAATGCAGTGGGAGCAGCAACTAAAAAAGCGATGAAAACCCACTTTATAAAGTCTTTATTGAGCATGGCCAGTATTTCGGATACTTTGGCTCCGTTTACTTTCCGGATGCCGATTTCCTTAACTCTGCGGTCTGTCGAAAATACCGCCATTCCCAGAATGCCCAAAACCGAAATAACAATGGCCAGTACAGAAAAGAGGATGGTTATATTGCGTAGTCTCATATCCTGGGAGTATTTTTCATTCATCAGGTCATCAAAGAAGTTATAGGTGAAACCTCTCTGGTCCCTGTCTTTTTGATAGACATCCCGGATGTACTTCAGGGTTTCTGCCTTATTATTTGGGGCAATTTTTACATTCATGGTCATAATGTTTTCCGGGTTGTTGAGAAGGACGACCGGTCCGATAGGGTGGTACAAGGTCTGGAAATTAAAATCTTTTACCACGCCGACAATTACTTTGTCATTCCCGAGCCGTTGTCCGACCGGATCATTAAAACCCAGCATTTTTTCAGCAGTTTGGTTGATAACCACAGGAATCGAAACAGCATGGTCTTTTTCTTCATCGTTGTTCTTTCCTTTCTTTTCCCGTTCTTTCCAGTAGGCATTGTAATCCATGGAGAGAAATTTACCTTTTATGATTTCGAGCTGGTAGGTTCTGGCAAAGTCTTCGTCTACCCAGAATAAAGATGCTGTCAGGCTGTCAGCCATTCCCTGATTGTTTACCGGGAAGGTTGTTTTCCATCCAAAATCAACCGGGGCATAGGCACTGGCCGAGACGCTCAGTATATTGGGATTTTTCAGCAATTCATCCTTGAACGCTTTACAGTCGTACCACAATCCGGTAGGTATGACAACAACATTCTGGTGGTTCATTCCAAGATCTTTTGTGCGGACATAATTCAATTGTTTTACGAAAACGAAGGTCGCAATGATGAAAAAGATGGCAATGCTGAACTGAACAGCGACCAATGTCCGTATAAAACCAGCCTGGGATCCGGAGACACTGCCTCCTCTGAAGATGCCGTTCGGACTGAGCGATGACAAATAGAACGAAGGATAGGTTCCGGCCAGGACTCCGGTTAACAGGGTAAAAAAGAGCAGATTGGATAATAATTCTGCCGAGAAATCCAACTGCATACCAGCTCCGGTGAGATGATTAAAAAAAGGGAGCGATAGCCGGACTAGCAATAGAGCTGTTATCGCAGCAGCAAAAGTTTGACTAACCGATTCTCCCATGAACTGAAGGAGAATTTGGCACTGGCTGGCACCGTTCACTTTTTTAATGCCAATCTCAGAAGCCCGTTCTGAAACACGGGCCACCGAAAGCACCGCGAAATTAAACGAAGCCATCAGAACGATCAGGACCGCTAATCCTGAAAAAATCCAGATATACTTGACGTTGCTGATATTTTTGTCGTAATAGCCGGGGGCATAGTCCGAATGTAGATGAATGCCGGTCAGCGGCTGAAAAAGAAGCTTGTCCGTTTTTCCGGAATAGCGGGTAACCTGATTCGTTACCTGTTTAAGAAATGTTGCGTCAATCAGGGCATCTTTACGGAGCTTGATGTAAACATGTACCAGTGATTTATCGCCCCAGGAGCTGGCATACCGGGAAACAACGAGGTTCCGTTCCGTCAGAATATATCCGAAATCGATATGTGATCTTTCAGGAATACGGACAACTCCCCCAACCGTGTAAACTTCCTTGGTGTACTTGTCACTGATCACGGTTTGCCCAAGCGCCGGCGCGCTGCCAAACAATTTACGGGCAACCTTCTCAGAAAGAATAATACAATCAGGCCTTTGAACAGCATCGGCGGCATTCCCTTCCGTGAAGACAAAACCATTAAAAATGGAAAAGAAATCGTTATTGGTCCATATACCGCGAGCTTCAATCTTTTCGGTACCTTCTTTACGCTGTAGTGGCGAATCTTCGGAATCGTAACTCAGATAAGTGGCATATTCAATCTGGGGATAGTCCTGTTTGAGTAATGCGGCAAGAGGCCGGTAACAACCCGCCGATTTTTCCACTTTATCCCCCTGTTTCGAAAGGGTCAGTACCCGGTAAATCCGTTCATAGTCAAGATGCGATTTGTCATAACTCAGTTCGTTGAAGACCCACAGGTAGATGAATAACCCGGCTGCAATTCCCAGCGTAAATCCAACAAAAGTGATCATCGAATAAATTGGGTTCCTGGAATAGTTCCGGAATAAATATTTCAGCGTTTTTTTTAAACTCATGTTGTTAATGCTCAATTTTATTTTTTATTTTTTATTTTTCATTCTTCATAAATCATAATCAAATAACCCTTTACAGCACTGTTATCAGGCATTTTTTTATGGTTATTCCCTTTTCGCGGTTCATCCAGTTCTCTTGTCGTGGCGGCATAAGGGTTTCCGGAAGCAGTAATACCTTGTGGCCAGATAAAGGGCATCCTGTCAAGATCATTCTCTATATTAAGTTCGGGAGCCGAAGGTGTAGGCATTTTTATTTCATATCCGGTTGTCATTTGCGGCTCCTGATCTGAGTAAACAGGAAGGATTGTGTTATTTGTTTTATTATAAATGAGACGGCTGTACCACAGTTTTTTATCTTTTGCAGTGTTTGGAGTTGCATAATTTTTTGTATAAGTAATAAAGATAAACTTTCGGGTTTCAAGGAGATTGTCGAGAATGAACTTATCGTCCAACGGGATATTCGGGGCAAGGGCCTTGTTTGACTCGTTTATTCCCTGATTCCCGAAATCAAGGATATATTTTGCTATCAGATTATCCGGAGGGATAATCTGATAGATCGTATCATTATAGGCAGGTTTAAAATAACAGGCGTGATTGAGATAATAGGAATAATATGACTCAACATTCCGGTAAACGGAATGACTAAAGTTCCGGACCGGATCATAATCGGGGAAAGTACATAGTGTGTCTCCGGTTTTTGAAACAATGCTGATCAGGGGTAACTGCTGTTCTACCGGCTTGCGGTTCTGAGATATTGCAAACATTCCACTTCCCAGCGGAAACAGTGTCGTCGATTTGGAAGCATAATCCGGAGTTCCCTGACAGATCATTTCGCCCTTAGGGGTAGGTGTCTGCCTGTCCTTTTCATTTTGCAGCAGGTTTAAATCAGTTGGACAGTCAATTATGTCGTCAAACAGGTAATAAGATACTGTTTTATTTTTCCGGTCGAAATACTTATAGCATAATTTTCCGTCGGCATAATATGCCTGCCAAACCCATTTTTGATCCGCGTTATTACTGAGATCTACGCCAAGCTGGCCATCAGGGTAGCGGATATAATTTTGTTTATTCCGGCAGACATAACCCAGAAAATGCCCTTCTAAATCAAATTGAACGATTCCTCCCAAACGGGAGAAACCGTAGATGTGTTTATTCCCAATAAAAAAATCCATCGAAGCACTATGGCTGAAAATCGAATCTGGAACAGTTTCAATAGGAATGTACCTTATTTTTTTTAAAAGGTTTGAAGTTTTAATTATCCCTTTCTGTTTTCTGTTATTGATAATATTAATTTTTTGAGGAGGACAAGCAGGATTAACTCCCCGCTGTTCTTTAAAACGGAACCCTCTTGGCAGTTTAACAATGGAGTCGGCCAGCTGTTTTTCGCGTTCCTGACGTTCTTTTTCCAGTTGTTCCTCTTCTGTTAAAATCTCTTTTGCTAAAGCATTTTCATCGTTTTTCAGACGGTTCCGGTGGCAGTCGTACGACAGGATAAGCAGGATACAAAGAAAACAATAATTTTTCATTGATGGCTTATTTATAGTTAGTTAGATAATATGCAGATAAAAGTTTGATAAGCAATAATGTTGCCATTTCTGGTTTAATAGATGGATTATGTAAATTTTTTTGACAAATTCAATAATGAATTTTTTATTCATTATCCGTTTTGAAACAGTCTCCTGTTATGAGGTTAAGTCCTGCCTTTGCCTGTCAATGCTTACAATAAAGCATAATAAATTCGTTAACCTCCGGAATATTCCGAAACGGTATCTGTGTTTAAAAACTTATTGTGGCTCCGAAAGGAACGGATGGTGGCGGCAATCCGGGTTGTAAAATATATTTACTTTTGGGATAAAGAGCTTTGTCAATCGGAGTTGTTTCCCTTTACACTTCAGTCAGACGGTGCAGAATTGTAATTTGGGGGCAAGGTTCCGCCATCAAATATTTCCGGAAAAATAAACGCCGGTTTTTACAGAAATTTACCGGCCGCTTCAGCAATTATTTCAGCCGAATTCTCAATTCCAAATAAAGAACTGTCAATGGTCAGATTATAATTACCGGCTTTTCCCCATTCTTTTCCGGTATAATGCCGGCAGTAATTGGCCCGGTCACGGTCTGTCTTCTCCATTTCTTTTTCGGCTGTACCAGCGTCGACTTGGTATTCTTTTACAATGCGCTGCTGCCGGAATTTGTTGCCGGCGTGGATAAATACATTGAAACAGGCCGGATGATCTTTCAATATAAAATTGGCACAACGGCCAACAATTACATAAGACCCTGTCTCACTGATATCCCGTATAATTTTACTCTGAACAAGGAATAAAGCATCAAGGGGAGGCATTTGCTCATTGACATAGGCATAGCTTTGCTCATAAAGATTGAATAATAACGAGTGGGCCAGTTTTTGTTCATGCTCCCGGATGTATTCTGTTGTAAAACCGCCTTTTTCAGCTGTCAGCCGGATCAGTTCTTTATCGTAAAAGGGGAGCCCAAGGTGCCTGGCTACAAGTTGACCAATTTCATGCCCTCCACTTCCAAACTCTCTGGAAATCGTAATAATAATTCTTTTTTCACCGGTTCCGGCAACCGGAACAACCTGGGGAACAGCAGTCCCTTCTGCCTGATTTTCCAGTAGTGTATCGATAAAGTATAATTTTTTGCTGTAGAATTTTGCCAGGGAACCTACCAGTAATGCTGCTGCAATTGTACCTTCCCGTACGCCCTGCAAATGACCGAGCAATAATAATGAGCTGATGGTACCCCCAAGAACCATTCCGCAGTCTGTTCCAATCTTTGCTTTTCCAAATTCTGTTTTGAATGTTTCTGAAATAGCCAGAGCCAGCCCTTCACCAGCCAGATAGGTTAGTTTGGCCTTCACCTCGAGGAATACACCAAAACCAATAACAGCACAGCTTAACATACACAAAACAGCCTGCCATGCATAGTTGTTGACATTCATCCCGGAGACAAGGTAAAGGGTAAAATCGGTAAAAAAGCCGAAAATAAATACGACAGGGAGTTGTACGAGCTGGAAAAGCCGGTACTTTTTTCCTCTCACCACCATTTGAAGCAAAATAAGCAACACATTAAAAACAATAGTGATTTCACCCATTGTGAGAGGATACTTCAAACTGTAAATATACGGTATACAGGATATTGGGGAGACCCCCAGGTTGGCTTTTACAGACAGCGCTACTCCGAATGCCATTACAAAAAGTCCCGTCACAAAAATGATAACTCGTTTTAGCAGATTACTTTTCAACATTTATATTCTTCCTCAATTACGCCTGATCCGGCATCGATTCTACCTTTCAGGCAGACATGCAGGTCCTGAATCAGGCTGCGAAGCTACCAAATATTATTAAAGCGTTGAAAAGGAAAGAGCGTTCAAAAAGTAATTCGTCAATTAGTAATGAATAATTAATAATTGGGACAATGTGCCGGCCATACAATTCTACAATTCTTACGGTAAGTTGTATGGCTTTTCATCTGTTTGTTCTCATTATTCCTTACTAATTACACATTATTCATTTTTTTACTCGTACTTCAACGCGTCTACGGGATTTCTCGTTGCTGCCTTCCAGCTTTGCCAGCTCACAGTAAGCAGAGTAATTCCAAGGATCAGCAATCCGGCCAGGACAAAGATCCTCCAGCTTAATGTTGTTTTATAGGCAAAAGATTTGAGCCATCTGTCCATCGCGTAATAAGCCAGCGGGCAGGCAAGGCAAAAACCAATTCCTTCCCAGATGACATAACCTTTGTTTAGCATAACTATAATCTCCGAAATTCTGGCCCCATTCACCTTTCTGATGCCGATTTCCTTTGTTTTCTGCTCCGAAACGAACGAGATCAGTCCAAATAATCCCAGTGACGACAGGATAATGGAAAGGATGGTGAAAAGCAGTACCAGCCGGGTGGTTCTTACATCATTGCCGTACAATTGGGCAAACTGGCTGTCCAGAAAGTGATAACTAAAAGGACGGTTCGGCGTAAAGGCTTTCCATGATTTTTCGATAAAGGCTAATGCCTGTCCAATAACTTTCGGGTTGATTTTAACCGATATCTCATTGAGCTCATTTTCCCCGATGTAAAAAGCCATGGGTTCTATGGACTTATGTAATGACTGGAAATGAAAATCCTTGACTACCCCGATGATTTCACCCATCTGCGTGTGGCTGAACCGCATCATCTTTCCGACGGGATCTCTATAACCCAGCTCCCGGGCCAGGGATTCATTGATCAGATAACTTCGTCCTTCAGTATCCTGCCTGAAATCTTTGGGAAAGGACCTTCCTTCAACAATTTCTATTTTATAGAATTCAGGAAAATTATAATCGGTTATCAGGAACGGAATTACATATCTTGATTCCGGGTTCTGTCCTTCGAATTGAATGGTATTTCGCCAGAAGTCCTCTCCTATAACCCTATTTGACGCAGTGACATTCAGTATGTCTGGATTTTTAAGGAGTTCTTCCTTCAATACAGGATAGTTTTCGGTCATTTTCCCTATAGACGGGAGAATTAATACCTGATCTGTCCTTACCCCCAGATCCTTTTTCCTGATATACTCCATCTGTTTGAATATACCGAGGGTTATAAGGATCAGGAACGTGGTAACGGCTAACTGGAGGGTTGCAAGTGTCTGGTTAAACGAGCTCCGGTTATTATTTTTGGTAATGTTTCCCTTAAGTATGGACACTGGTGAAAACGAGGAATACGAGATTGAAGGAGAAAAACTGGCAATTAGTACTGTCAGAAGCACAACCCCCAGGCACAGACCAACTGTTTTGAGATTAAAAAGATCCCAGAATTTGTACCCGCTAACAAAATTTTCCCGGATGTACGGATAGAAATAGATAACGATCAGCACAGCAAATGCGGAAGCCAGGCCCGCAAGAACACAATTTTCGAAAAGGAATTGACCAATAATCAGCAGCCGTCCGGAGCCATTGATTTTCTTTATTCCGATCTCTTTCCTTCGTTTTGAAAGGCTGACCAAGGTAAGGTTAAGAAAATTGACAGAAGCAATCCCAAGCAGCAATATTGCCATTAAAACGAGAATAATCACGTATGTTTTATTGAATTTGTTTTTGTTCATCTCCCACATGGTGTGGCCCGAATTAAGGTGCAAATCGCTTAACGGTTGCAACTGTATTTCATATTTATCCGGATTGCGGGTGAAATGCCTGTCGGTAAACAGGCGCAGACGCTTTTTGAGGTCAAGCACATCAATCCCCTTCCTTAACAGGACATAAATTGATGCATTATGGTTCCCGTCTTTCCTGTTCCACCGGGGCTTTCTTTCTTCCACCGGTAAAAGCATATTGAAGCAGAGATGTGAATTGGTGGGGAGATTTTCAATTACCGCACTGACCACATATCCTTTTTCTCCCTGTCTGATCGTCTTGCCTAACGGATCGTCCTTTCCGAATAACCTGGAGGCGACTTGCCTGGTAATGACAACCTGGCCCGTTGAAGATAAGCATGTCTCCGGATTCCCTGAAAGAAATTTAAGCGTAAATATCCTGAATAAGTTGGTGTCGGAATAATAAACATCGGTGATTTCAGTAATATTCTCTCCTTCACCGATCCAAAAATCAGAAGTCTGTAATAAAATAGTAGATAATTCGATTCCGGGGATCTCTTCTTCAAATGTATTAACCAGGTATTCCGGCACCTGGGCAAGATCCTGTTTATCCTGCCCTTTGAAAGTCTGATGGTCAAGTACCCGGTAAATACGGTCTTTATTTTGATGGAAGTTGTCGTACGAGTATTCGAAGGTTGCCCACGAAAAAATAACGAATGCCGCGCTTAGCCCTAAGGCCAGGCTTATAATGATAATAGCCGAATTAAGCTTATTTTTCAAAATGTTCCGTATCCCCAGCTTAAAATTTTTCATCAGAAAAATAATCATAATTTATTGTTCATTATTCGTATCTTAACGCTTCCACCGGGTTCCTTGTCGCCGCTCTCCAACTCTGCCAGCTTACTGTCAGCAATGCTATTCCCAGGGCAATCAGGCCGGCCAGGGCAAAGATCCACCAGCTAAGGGAGGTTTTGTAAGCGAAGTTCCCGAGCCAAAGGTTCATTACGTAAAAGCCTGCAGGGATTGCCACAATAAAAGAGATCAGCACCCATTTGACAAAATCTTTGTTCAGCAAAACCAATATTTCCCCGATCCGGGCCCCGTTTACTTTACGAACCCCAATTTCTTTAGTCCTGCGGGAAATGGTATATGAGGACAAGCCAAGTAATCCCAAACAAGCAATAAAAATGGCCAGCAGGGAAAATATCCGAAAGAACTGTCCGAACTTACGATCGGCCTGATACTGGTTGTTAAAATAATCGTCCAAAAAGAAATATCGGATAGGGTTACCCGGGAATTGACGGTTCCATGTTTTTCCAAGGTACGGGATTAACCGGTCGAGATTAGCCTGGGTCACCTTGATGGAATAATATTGGTTCCAGGGCCGGTTTGAAAAGGCTATGGGCTGAGGTAACTCCTTTAATGATCTCTGGTTAAAGTCGCGGACAACACCGATAACATGGGCGGGGCCATTGTCGCTGCTTGTCAATTCCTTTCCAATGGCCTCCTCCGCATTTGCAAACCCCAGATATTTAACTGCTGATTCATTTATAACAAGTTGATTGATCTGTTCCTGGCTGGGGCGGTCAAAATTGCGCCCTGCTATTAATTTCAGTCCATATGTTTTTATGAAATCCTCATCAATACCAATCATGTCGATCTTCTTTTCAGTATTGATGCCGCTTACAAACTTACCATATACAGGTTCCCAGGTAATTTCCTTCCCGGGAATACAGCTCGAAACGGTCATGCTCTTTACTTCCGATTGGCGTAACATTTCTGATTTGAATGCCTGGAGCTGACCGGTATATGATTCATCATGAATGGACCGGGGCCCCTCAACTACCAGAATACGGTCAATATCAATGCCTAAGTTTCTGTTCTGTAAAAAGTTTAACTGTTTGTTAATCAGGAATGTTCCTGAAATCAGGAGGATCGAAACCGTGAACTGGAAAAAGACCATTCCGTTTTTGAAGAAAGTTATTTTTCTCGAACCCGTTTGTCCTTTGCTTTTAAGGGCCGTTACAGGGAAAGAACGCGACAGATAAAAAGCAGGGAAAAGACCGGTCAGGACAACTGAAACGATAAACAGCAGGAAAAACAAGATGAAAAGATGGCCGGTCTCCGGGTGTATTGAGCCTCCTTTCAGCCGGTTAAAGACAGGTATGAGAATGACGACAGCCAGTAAACTTATGATGATAACCGCCACATTTAATAAGGCGGCTTCGGTTACAAACTGGCCGATCAATTGCCTTTTTAATGCGCCGAGCACCTTTCTTACCCCCACTTCAGACGCCCGTTCTACCGATCGCGAAGTATTCAGGTTGATATAATTGATGTAGGCAATCAATAAAACCAGCATTGCGATGATCCCCATGAAAAGGATCGTCCGGGAATTGCCGTTTACTGATAACTCGTTGCTGAGCGCTGAATTCAGATGGATGTCGTCCACCTTTCGAAGCTGAAATCCGACTGAAAAATAAGCCTCTTTCATGAAGTCCCCGATAAATTTTTGTGGCAGTTGCGGAATTTTCTTCTCCAGTACAGCTATGTCTGTGCCTGGCGACAGGCGCACGTAGGTGTATATATTCGCCCCTAACCAGCCCGAATCGAACCATTCGTTCTGGTTGACCAGGTTTTGATAAGAAAGCAGAATATCAAAGTGAATATGTGAATGAGCCGGGACATCCTTCGCTACCCCGCAAATGGTATACCTGTCTTTCCCATTGTAGGTAATTACTTTTCCTACTGGATCAGTATTGCCAAAATAACGGTGTGCTGCCGACTCTGTAATTACAGCCGTATTCACTGCCAGCAATGTGGAACCGCCGGTTTCTTTTGATAGGGGGAACGAAAACATGGAGAAGAAAGAAGGTTCGGCGTAGAACATGTCATCCTCCCTGAAATTGACATCACCATAGCTGATCACTCCTTCTACCCGGCTGAAACGGGTATATTCCTTTACTTCCGGGAAGTTATGTTTCAGCTCGGGGCCAATGGCCGGAACTGCAGCTGCCGAATATAATTCGAGTTTGTCTTCCTCGTAAAGCTTAAAATCGACCCGGTAAATATTCTCTTTATCCTGAATAAAGGAATCGTACGACCGTTCCGATTGTATCCAAAGTATAATCAGAATAAAAGCCGTGATGCCACTTACGAGTCCCAGTAAATTTATCAGTGAGTAACTTTTTTGCGCAAGCAGATTTCGCAGGGCCAGCTTTATATAACTCTTAATCATGGTTTATTGTTTTTGTTTAAATTTTCAATTAAAGGTTGCACAAATCTCGTAATCCGTATTGTTATTCAAACTGGATTCCCAGCGGAATAGGATAGCCAATTATATCGTCACAATTTCCTGTATGGAATATTCAAATATGATTTCCCATCCGGAAATTCTTTCTGCCAGAACCGTACCAAAACAACAAATTATTGGAATATAGTTAGCTAAAATAGCGAGGCGATTAAGATGTGTCAAATATCTTTACAGTCAGGTGTCTATTTATTTGTCAAATTATGTTTTCAGAGAACCAGGGACAAGCGGATATTCCCTGGTTACACCCGAGTTGCGGCTACCTGATACGTTCCATGTAAATTGTTGCGATCGAATGTTTAAGTACGGCCTTCTCCAGGATGCCGTCTTCGTATTCATATTCATTCGTTTCGCGGCCTTTATCGTCTGTTGCCGCATAGGTGTGGGCGGCAATGCATTTTATATAATTCTTTTCCCCGTTTCTTTCTTTATACATATACGGGACATCCTTTGGTTCGTAAAAGTAAAGCAGGCTGCCGCTGTACGTAATATGTTCGTCAATAAATGTAGAATCCCCGTCACTCACTAAAAGATAGGTTTTCCCCCGTTTTTCCAACCATGTGTCCGAATTGACTTTGCCGTCTTTAATTGTTTTTACGTGTGAACTCCACAAATTTCCTTGCCGGTACAGGCTTTGCTGTACATATTTCACTTTATAGGTAAAAATAATTTTTACTTTAACATTAGTGATTGCCTCTGTGCTTATCTCCCCGTTTTCAGCTTTCTGGTTGACCGTGAATTCCCCGATGTTAATTCCTAAAACACGGATTCGATATTTAGCAGTACGATCTGTCGACTGGGCAAAAACGGATACACAGAAAAAGAATCCTGTCAGCAGTCCCCAAATATGTTTTGTATATTTCATAAAACCAATCCTTCAGTTGTTGCATAATTCCTGCCGGTTTGTTCTCCGTTGCCCGGGGTTGAATGAAACGGGATATTATCTACCTGGCAGCGGGGAGTCACAAATTTTTATTTTAAAGTAAAAAATAATTCTGAAGCAATCAAAGATCTTTCATAGTCCCTGTATAAAGTTTTAAAGAAAATTCAGATGGACTGTTGATCTGCCCGGTGACTGTGTTGTATTTAGTCCCAGCATGTAAAATGTTGGCTATATTGTGCCTGAGTCCGTTAAGCAGGGGGGCCTAATATTATTCCGGTTTAATCTGGATGGCCACGCCGCCGCTGGCTTTCAAATTAAAGCTTAGTTTTCCGGAGCTGCCTGCCTTTTGTGTTTTCACGTTTACATGAGTACGGCTTTCAACCTTGTCATCGTCGCAGTAAATGGTGGCCACATACTTTTTTCCTTTCTCCAGGAATGAAAGTGGTACTTCTATTGTCCTGGCTTCCGTGTTGGTAATGGCCCCGACAAACCACTCGTTGCCTGACCTCCGGGCCACAGTGATATACTGGCCGATCTCCCCGTTTAGTATTTTCGTGTCGTCCCATACCGTTTTGACGGCATCGAAAAAGGCTATTTCTTTTTCCCCGTGGTACATAGCGGGATTATCGTACCAGTAGAGAAACTGGATGGGGCTGTAATAGACCACGGAGAGAGCCAGCTGGTGGGCATGTGTTGTCCTGATGCGGTTATTGTAATAGCATATGGTATAATCTCCGGCCCCGGCCAGGTAACGGGTGAAAGGCAGAATGGTGTTATGCGTTGCATCGGGCATTTCTTCGTTCCCGCGGATGCCCTCCTGGGTCATCAGGTTCGGGTAGGTGCGGCTGAAGCCGGTAGGCCGGTATTCATCATGAACATCCACCATGAGATGGTACCGGGCGGCTTTTTTCACGGCATCGTGTAACCAGGTGGTCCAGCGATTGGAGCCAATCTGCACGAAGCCAAACTTGACGCCTTTAATCCCCCAGCGCCGGAACTGTTCGAACACATCGTCGAGATGGTTGGTCAGGGCCCGCTGGTTGACATACAGAAAGATGCCAATACCTTTGTCCGCCGCATAGTTTACCAGTTTCTGCATGTCCAGGTCGCGCTGCTGCGATACTTTTGTGGCATCCGAAGCCACTTTCATCTCGGGACCGTACCAGCCTGCATCCAGGTGTACATACTTCAAATTACGTTCGGCGGCAAAATCGACACAAGCCATAGCTTCGTTGGTGCTTAAGCCTGAGCGGATCGCTTTGCCCGGATTAATCCATGACGTATCTTGAATCTGGTCAGGATCATTCAGATTTAGTACAATGTCATTATTCCCGAGCAGCTGGCCAGGGGTTTCAGCGACCATAACTAACCTCCATGGGGTAGAGCAGGGACTGATGACATCGACATTGCCATACATGGTCAGGTCGATGGTATTGGCCTTTTCCTTGTCCAGGCTGAATTTTCCCCTGCTGTAGTCCACCATTTGCGCTTCGAGCAGGGCTACGATTAACCCCTCCGGGAGCTTAAGGGTAAGCGGTCGCTCGCATTCGTCGGGCCAGTTTCTAAGCGGGAGGTAACTGTATGGTCCCTGCGCCCAGCGTTCGTACCAGGCCATGGTACCCCCGGGCAGGGTAAAGCTGGTTTGCTCGCCGGTTATGTGAAGAAAGAGGCCGTTCGAGGTCTCGGGAAAATGATAACGGAAAGCAAGCCCTCCATCATACAATCTCACCACCACGTCCATCTGATAGCTGCGGCGTTTATCATAGGTTGTGCCTGCGTGTCCTTCAACAGGCGACAGGTGTCCCCCGAATTTAGTAAAATGGAGTACCATCTCGTTGTAATGGTCGTGGACGGTACTCCGTTCGCCATAAACAGGCTTCCAGCTTTCAGTCACAGAGTCCCTGTCAACCGATTTTAGCTCCATGTTCTCACACCAGTGCTTACTGGGGTCGTTCCCGATGCCCAGGGCCGATTCGAACAGGTTATTCCTGATCAGGATACCCAGCTCAGACTCCAGGATAACCGGCTGCCCCTTATAGTTAAGTCGGTAATACATCTGGGTGGTTTGGTCCCCTGTTTGTTTCTGGTAAAATTGAAACTGAAGCTGCCCGTCCGGAGATCGGAGTTCCTGCCTGGTTTTCCCGATAACCTGGGCATCCAGCCGGCCTGCAAGAAGCAATACCACGAGCAGGGATAAAATTTTACCGCACATAATTTTAATGTTTAATTTGTGTACTTTTTTCAATAAGAAATGATTGAACGACCTGCTCTGCCGATTGAATTTTGGGTTCTGCAGAACGTCCATACTGCCAGGCAGCAACCATGACCTCGACGGGAAATTTTGCCCCAGCAGGAACGGAGGTCAGCGATAAGGTGCCACCCTCAACACGGGCCGGGCCGGACACCACGAAATAACGGACAGGTAACCCGCTGTCGGACCAGGCTTTCAGCTTTATTTTTCTTGTTCCTTCCCTGACATCAGGGATAACCGGAAAAGTAATCTGCTGAGTTTTTCCTTCGGAGAGCCGGGCCGGGATGTAAAAGTGGGCTTGTTGAACGGCAGCTTTAAAAACCCCGTTCCCAGGGTATTTAAGGGCAACTGCGGGTTCAAACTGCACCTCGTTCGATTGGTAGCAGGTCCTGTCAAACGAGATCTCAAGCTCGTTTTTATTTGTTTTATTAAAAGGGCCGCATATTTTTTCAATTTTAATGTTCCGGGCATCATCCGGGTGTTTCAGCGGCGAGCCTGCAGGCAGACCTGTCCACAATGCCGGGCGGGGGCTTTCTCCAGGAACGGTATCGAGGAAAACCGGCTGCAGTTTCATTTTTAAACTTTTTGCATCAGGATTAAAAGGCACCAGTACCTGTAAATGCGTGTTGCGCTGTTTTACCAACTTCCCGTTAACCTTGACGCCCAGCAAAGGCGCTTTTTGATGGCGGAAGCGGGCCTGGTAAGCTTCGGTTGTCCGCGCATGTTCCCCGTCGAAAAACCAAAATGCCTGGGTTTTGTCGCCACCATAAGTCTTCACCGGGGCAGCAGGCGCTTGTGTTTTTTCATCCGGGCGCCATTTGTCTGCCAGCCAGCCGGTCTGTTCCGGATTGACAGGGGTTAGAGGTAACCTGCCGTTGGGCATACGGTAATGCACCGCTTTCCTGATGTAGAAAACGATGTAATCGATTTTTTCCGGGCTGGCCGCAAAGTGTCCTTCGCCAGGGCAGGCGAGCATGCTGAGCGGCACCCGCGGATGTTCCTGCCGTTCCTTCAATCCTTCAGCGCTCCAGGTTGCAGCGGCCTCATACTCGCCCATTGTTTCCAGACAGGGAATGTAGTCGATGGTCCGGTTGCCCCAGATATCGGGAGCCCAATGCGGGTCCCTGAAATATGGCCACTGTCCGCTCACCGAGATTGCGCAAATCGTTCTTCCGGGGTCCCAGGCTGCCAGGTAATACGGCCAGCTGGCCGCTGCCGAATGCCCGATCGCCAGGTAAGGGACTTTGGTAATCTCGCTGTAACCGGATTTAGCAGCCAAAGCTTTCAGCGACTGGTTTAGCAGTTCACCGGCCCCTTCTTCGAAGTTAAAAACGAAGTTGAACATGGGGTTGTACCAGACAATACCGAAATGAAGTTCGGACATTGCCTTGCGGAAGGCCTTGCTTTCGATAATGGAAATTTCTTCCATGTTGTGCTGGGCCAACACCAGGCCCTGAAGTCTGTCGCAGTCCGGCGGCACCCATAAATATGCTTTGGTTTTACCCTTTTTGTTGATTGATCCGGGCACATCGGCATGCCATTGCCAAACACCATCCTGTGCTAACAGTTCCGTATTAATTAATAGCAATAACAGGAACAGATATCTGATTTTTCGATTCATGGAGATTTCAATTTTAATATTATTCAGCCGTTAATTCGATGTATTTGTCCCCGGAGTTGTAAACAAATGGCACTTTTTTCCCGTTTACCCGGATCTCAGCAGGTTTTTTCGGTCCGGACATGATCAGTTTCACTTCTTTCTGGCCCTGGAACTGTATGTCCATTTTGTCGAAGTCGATTGCCGCGAAAAATTTGGATAAGGCGTGGATAAGAGGTTCCCCGTCTTTACGCAGATAGCTGCCGTGGCCGATAAACAGGTGCCTGATGTTTTCTGCTCCGGTCCGGTCGGCGCCTTCTTTAAACGTCAGGGCCATCAGGTAAGCATCGGTATCCCAGCCATTCATATTAATGATGCTGTTACGGTGTTTTATGCGGCCGTCGGCCAGCAGGTTGAAGTAGACCTCTGTTGTCCCGCCGTTCTGTGTGATACGCACACCCAGGAAATCTTTTCCTTCAAAGCGTTCGATCTTCGGCAGGTTGTCTTTGTTTTTTTCTGTTTCCAGGATGATGGCCGTCACAAATTTGGTACGGTCGGTATCCCGGAAGTGACTGATCGACCAGTACGGTACTTTGTTGCCGGGGTTGTGGTCTTCATATCCCATACGTTTTCCAAGCTGCATTTTTTCGGGAAAATCGTTCGGAAGGCCGCCGTCGGGAAAGGTTTCCGGGAAAAGCGGACGGACCAGTACTTCCGCGTCATCCTGCCTGACAGACAGGTCCAGGCCGTTTCGTTCCGATTTGCCGTTGTAGTGCAATAACCATTCAAATTTTCCGGGTTCGTAGGCCAGCAGATCGTCGTACACGAGGATAACATCGCCTGCCCACAGAAAGCTGCGGTAGTTGCGCAACAATAGATGTGAATAGGGGCCTGTTGCGTCAGCCAGTAAATATTTAAAGCCTTCTGCATCGATCAGGTCGTTCAGCGACCCGTGGTTGACCGTGCCGAAGTACGGGTCGCGGCGCTCCTGTCCTTTGCCATTCCAGAGCACCACATTATGCGCTTCGCTTTGACAGTAATATTCGGTATAAAGCGGGTTTCCGTATGATGAGTTCCCGGAATCGATAATCAGGTTTTTCCCATTGTGAAACAGGATGTACGAACCGGCATCTGCATGGGAGTGGTTCCAGGTCTGGCCCGATTTTACAGCCAGCATTGTGGCATTGTCTTCCCATGAGTTGCGTAACATCGCCCAGCCCATATCGGGCAGCAATTCGGAGGTGGGCAATCCGGGCATTTTTACCTGCCCGGGTTTGGGTAATTCCGGGTTTAAAGCCAGACCGACAGGTGATTTCATTGTCATCCATTCTTTGTTATCGCCCTCCATGGTTTTACTCAGGAACCAGGCGTAGCGGTCTTTGTGATAGCCCAGGTTCCACAGCAGCAATACACAGGCGTGGCCGGTTCCGTGAATGTTACCATCTCCAAAGTTTACTGACAGCGTGCCGTTATTGGTGTAGTAAGTGGTGTTGATAAAGAAATCGGCCATCGGTTCCATTTGCGGAATTTCCGGCTGTCTGTCCCCTGGAAAGACATTTTGACGGGCTAACCGGAACAGCAGGTATTGCGAAAAGCCAAAATTGGCATAATTAATGCTTTCCCAGAAACCTCCTTCCCGGTCGAATGTCGGAATTTTATTTTGAAGGAGGCTTCCCTGGTAGTTGAACCATTCAACCGAGGCCTCTTCTACTTGCCTTACCCATTCTTTCGATTCCGGGATTTCATTTCTGACAGCCAGGGCGGCGAAACCGGCCATATCTGTACAAGCGCTCCACCAGTTATGTCCCATGGTGTCGATCGTGTGGATATTGGTTTCCGGGTTGATCCAGTCGCCGAGGGTGCGGCTGATTCCCAGCCTGACAATACCCTCGGCAATCTTCTTACGTTCATCAGTCCTCAGATAATCGTAAATACAATCGAAGCCCAACGCGTAATTAAACGTTTCATGAGCTGTGTGCAGGCCCGAGTTCCAGGCTGGCGTACGTTGCAGTAAAACCGGGTCTTCCCAGCTTTCCTTTTCAAGTTCACGAAAAATCGTTTCCCGGATGCGTTGTGCGTATTTTTCCTCACCGGTCATGCGGTATATCAGTCCCAGTTCCTGAACGTCGGCAATGTCGTTCCTGTTTTTCCGCATTAAACCATCTATCCTTTGCAGAAGCTGGTTCCAGGCTTCTTTCACACCGGGATCATTTTTTATTTGTTTTTTTAATTTTGAGATATTCGCATCGGTGTACAGCAGGTAACTACGCCTTTGTGCGAAGGTTGAAAGACCTAGTACGCAGACCATAGCCAACAGCAGCAATTTCTTCATGTTAATCCTGATTTTTAATGATTTAAAATAGAAAAGAGAAGCGGGATTGCCCTGCCCCAATCCTCAATTTAGATAATCGGTGATCGGCAATCCCGCTTTTGTTGCTTTTATTCCCGGTACTTCATCAGGGTTCCCCAGCCCAGCTGGTCGAAGGCCCCGCTGTTCGATCCATATCGGGAATCCCCGGCGCCTCCCTCAGGCCGGAGTTTCTCTGCAAATTGCTGAGAATAAATATAACCTGAAGGCAATCCTTTAACTTTTGCATAATGATTGTAAATAATTTCCCATCCGGGACGAATGGTCCCCCTGGAATCCTCAGAGACCTGTGTCTCAGTTGTTCCTGTATAGTCGGTATAAGTTGTGAAAGGCATCGCAGTTACCGAGACAATGTAGGATCCGGTAGCGTTGCTGTTATCACTCCCGTTTTTAATATTAAACAAGGCGGTGTATTCGCACATTTTTAGGACAAGGTTATCCCCGGACGAGAAAAAGTCCAGGTCGGAGGCCTCCGGGTTACAGAGGTAAAGCGTATAGGCCATCTGGCAAAGGTTGGCCGTAACAGCCGCCAGCATGGAGGCATGCCCCTGGTCGCGTCCGGATTCCTGGCTTTGGGCAATCGTTTCTCCCGTCATTAACGGATCGTCGTGCGTATCTGTTACCAGTTGTTTGATGCAGCCGTTTCCAACCCCGTTGTAAAAATAATTAACCACAAACGATACCATATCGTCATTTTCCGTAAGGATACCAATCGCCAGATAAGAAGACATATTTACCAGGTCCCAGTTTGCCCAATAATGATTACTGGACTGATTGGCATGTTTGGTCAGGAATTCATAGTTTTTAGCGGCAAATACATCAACCATCCAGGTTTTAAAGCTTTCAAAATCGGAAGTGCTCCACCCTCCGTAGTCGCGTAATAATTCAGCGGCATTGGCAAACGTATATCCCTGTGCCCCGGCAGCAAGGTAATGATTGGCATCGTTGGATGTTATTTCCTTGCAGGTTGCAGCCCACTGGTTAAGAATATCCACTGCATTGGCCGCATAATTATCATCAGCAGTCAGTTTCCATAAAAGGGCCTGCTGGTAAGCAGCAGCGGCATCACGCATGGCATAGGCATAATTTTCTGACGAATAATCCGTTCCGGCAGGATCCCCCCGGACAATTTGAGTCTGTGGTGTCGGGTCATAGCTCAACTGGGCATAGGAGGAGTAATTTTTTAAGTTGACATACTCGTCATAAACATCCCCGGAACCTGTGGCAATAGCTTCTTTTACACGTGTAAAGTCGTCTTCGTTGTACATGGCACAAGGATGGCTGTAAATATAGCTTACTGTTGCAGGCGTATCTTCTACAGAAAGGTCGACTGTTCCAAATTTGTTTTTGCGGCATCCCATTAAGCCCGTTATCAGTATTATTATGGTTACTGATTGTAATATATTTCGTATCGTCATAATCAAATCATTTAAAATTTATTGAAAGACGGTTGCATCGTTAACTCCACGCGGCATAACAATGCAACCTGTCCTGGATTACCCTATTCTTCTTCCCAGCTAAGACCGTCTTCATTTTCGATGTATGATTTCACGGCATCACGGCTTTTAAAGGTCTGCACCCAATAAACAGAATAGGTTATCTTATGGCCTATTGTTTTAATATCTGCATATTTCCATTGTAATGTGGAGAATTTTACAGAAGATGTGGTTGGCAGTAATCCACCGGTGGCAAAGGTCAGGGTGCTCAGGTCGTAGACAAACACATAGCTTCCGTCATTACATTTGTAACGGGTTGACCACTTATTATTGCCGCCGCCAACGCTTCCCTTGTAAGAACCATCTGACGTATTACTATCCAGGTTGATATTACGTTGGGTAATGCCTTCAGCTGCATAGTCATCAAGCACATCGGTCATTTTAATTGCCAGGATCGGATAATTTCCGGTATTCAGCCAAATATAACTGTCTGTCTTGGAGAAGTCACCCCGCTGAGTTGTCGAATTTACAGTATAAGTCGTGACATCCAACTTGCCGTAACTCCAGTCGGAGCTTCCTCCATTGCTTTTATGAGCAGAAGTAAGGTCCCAGGTTATATTCTCCTCATCATGGTACAGTTCCCGGATAAGACCTTCAGCAAGATTAAGTGTCACTGAGCTGGAGTTGCCTGTTTCCGGGCAAGTAGCAGTAATCGTCACATTTCCAAAAACCCCGTTCTGGTTAAAGGTAACAACCCCGTGTGAAACGGTGGCAATCGTTTCATCACTGGAGGTCCATTCGATAAGGGATTTGGTACTTTCTTCCGGTTCTGTCACGTATGAAACCGAATAAGTTTTATCTCCAATCGCCCAATCGTAGTTTCCTTTACGATAAGTTTGATCCAGGGAAACCGTTTGCGGTTGGACAATCCGGATAACAGTAATGTCAATTGAGGCAGAAACTTCGCTGTTTTCATCCAGGGCCGTCGCGGTTATCGTTACCTGCTGCCCCGATCCGGTGCTGGCTATGCCTGTCACTACGCCATTGTTGCCGACGGTGGCAATGTTCTCGTCTGAACTTGTAAACTTAACCGTTTTGTAAGTTGCATTGGAAGGAGAAATGTCCGGCGTGATTGTCACGGTTTCCCCAACATAGCACGAATCGGAACTACTTGAAAGAGTAATTGATTCAGCCTTAATAAGCGATTCGGAAACTACAATCTTTAAAACTCCGTAAATTCCACTTCCTGAATAGGACACAGACGGAGATACCGTGATCACAGTCGTTCCTGAGCTCAATGCCGTAACCTTTCCGTTTCCATCAACAATCGCTACTTCTTCGTTTGATGAGGCCCAGTTTACATCGGAGAAAGTTGCATTATCAGGAAGCATTTCATAACCAAGCGTTACACTTTCTCCTGCAATCATGGGATAGACTTCGCTTTCCGAATTGTCTGTATAAACATATACCTGTCTGTCATCAGGCAATTCCAGGGTAACCGAACTTGGATATATTGCAGATTCTGCAGGAGAAAAGCTTTCCTTGTCGTTGCAGGACAATGGCATTATCAGGGACGCCAAAATCAGGAACCGGAATGTATATCTTACTATATTTTTCATGTGTTCTTCATTTTTTGGTTAAGATTATCCACTTATTCCCATCCCGGGTTCTGCCCCAGGCTGGAATTTAACTGCAACTCATCGGAAGGCAATGGGTAGAGGTAATTCTTGTCCGCCCAGGAACGGTTGTCATAAAGAATAATGCAACCATCGCTGTCCACACTTCTTGCCTGTGCCGTCCAGTTTGTTTCAAACCATGTTCCGCTATATTTTACACCGAGTTGATCTTCAGGCATTTCTTCTTTGGCTGTAGACCAACGTTTTAAATCGTCAATACGGAACCCTTCCAGAAATAATTCAACGGTACGCTCGCGCCGGATCTCTTCCCGCATATCGAGTCCGTAGTTTGATACGAGGGAGTTGCTTAACTTAGGCATTTCGGGGTTAACCCTTAACCGGACAAGGTTTAACGAGATATCCAGATTATCGTCGGAGATTTTCTCATTCAGTTCATAAACGGCCTCGGCATAGTTCAGAAGAACTTCGGCATAACGAATTACAGGATAATCATAAGTCTCGTAATAATCCGCTATTTCCCGTTCGCTGGCCCATTTATGATTCTGATAGCCGCTGTTCGAGCGGACATCCATGGTGAGGCAACTGTTCAAATCGTCGTCAGTCCAGGAGGTGCGCCATTTTCCATCGTTATTCCAATATTGGTCGCCGTGTTTTATAAGGGTTGTTCCCATGCGATTGTCGCGATTCTGAAATTCACCCGTTGCTGTGGAATATCCGCTAAACTTTCCGGAAACATCAATCGGCAGGCCATCCGAGCAAAGGTACATATTGGCTAATTTACGGGTCGGATAAATAACATTCGCCAATGCAGAGTGGGTAATGTTAACGCTTAATTTGTCTCCATCATAATGACGGTGAGAAAGAATATATTCCTTATTGTCTGTCGTGGAAAGATCTGCCGGGTTACACTGCGCCGCATCTTCCAGGATGAACATATAACGGTAGCTTTCGATGCCTAATGTCGAGTTATAAAATAATTCATATTTGCCGCTATTCATTACTTTCAATGCAGCATCGCGGGCGATGGTCAGCAGCGAATCACTACGTGACGTGTTGGTGCCGCTGCCAGTGTGAAATTTTTGCCACGTCCCTTCATACAGGGCAACCCGGGATAGAAAGGCGTTTGCGGCGCCTTTTGTTAAACGTCCAACCGCTGAAGGGCTGGCTGGCAGGCTGGCAGCTGCATCCTGAAGATCTTTAATAATCTGGTTGATCACCTCGCCCCTGTTATTCCGCTTACCTGTCAATTCTTCGGAGTCGATGTCCAACGGTTTGGTCAGGAGGATTGTATTTCCATATAGTTGTACCAGCTCGAAATGCAGGTAGGCACGGAAAAATTTAGCTTCGGCAACAGGAACGGCGATCTCGCTTGTATCGCTGTACTCTTCAGCATGTTTAAGAAGAAGGTTTGTGTAGTAGATCCATTTGTAGGTTGTGCTGTAATTATCATCTGTCGTCGGGATGGTATTTGTCCCCTGACTATAAGTATTAATTGAAGAAGTTGCTATAAGATCCGAACGAAAATCGCTGTGCGGACCATCAGAATAACCGTTGTATGCTGTATGGCTGGTTGACAGTTGAAAATCTCTCGTGTAAGCATAGAACTGGTTTGCAAATAATTGAAAGTTATCGGCCGAAGACCACACAAGATTGTCACCCATTGAATCTTTAGGTTCCAGATTCAGGCATGATGTCACCGACAGAAAAAGGGCCGACATACATGCAATTCCTATAATAAGTTTTTTTGCCATAGGTTTTTCGATTTAGAATGTTAAGTTTACACCGATGGTATAATTCCGGGTAAACGGGTAACGTTGTGTCCCGGAAGCATCGCGTTTGGCCTCGGGATCCCACCCGTTTTCTATTTTTTTATACTCCCAGAGATCAGTGCCGGTCAGGTAAATCCGGATCCCGGAGATGTAATGGACCTGAGACAGGAGGTTTCCCGGGAATGTGTAGCCCAGGGTTACATTTTTAAGCCGCAGGTACCTGCCATCTTCCGAGGTAAGAGAGGATGCCTGGTAATTGTAATTGTTGATATTATTGTCGTTCGTATAAGGGGCATAGTAGGCATTGGGATTCTTTTCGCTCCACGTTCTGCCTGTCGATTGTGTCGTGGTATTCGTGTAATTGGCACGGAACGGGACAACCCAGTTGTCGATATTCCGGTATACAAACCGGTTCGCCGCCCCCTGGAACAAAATATTCAGATCGAAACCTTTCCACCCGGCCCCCAGGTTAAATGAATAGGAGATTTCAGGCGTGTCGCTTCCCAGATATTCATAATCTTTCTCATCCAGCTTTCCGTCGTTGTTCAGATCGCAGTACATGTTATCGCCTGCCCTCAGGTTAGAAGGCATTCCGATGCCATTATTTTCGTAATATTTACTCAGGTAAGCTTGCAGCTGCGCTTCATCCTGGATTTTGCCCCCGTACCGCAACCCAAAGATCGAACTAAGCGGATATCCTTGTTGCGTGGAAGTGTACCCCGATGAGAGGACAGAGGTACCCCCATAGTAAACCAGCTTGTTCCTCGCGAAAGAGAGCACTCCCCCGGCATGATAAGATACCTTTCCGATCTTGTCACGCCAGTTAATGCTGCCTTCACCGCCCCAGTCTTTAAACTTTCCTGCATTTGCCTTGGGGGCGTCATCTCCCAAAACCGACGGGAAGGTTACGCTCACAAGCATGTTGTTGTTCCTCTTGAGAAAAGCGTCGACCGTACCGGTCAGTCGCTGGTTCAACATACTGAAATCGGCCCCGATATTGTAGTTTTTAATGCGCTCCCAGCTCCGGGAGGTCGAGGCCAGTGTTCCGGAGGTCTTGATGTACGATAGTTTTGAGTTACCTATATACGCACCTGTTGATGATTCCAATGAATAAAGCTGGACGCCGTCATAATTGGAAATTCCGCTTTGATTTCCCATTTCGGCATATGATACGCGCAACTTTAAATCGTTGATCCATCTGACATTTTTCAGAAAGTTTTCCTGAGAAATGCGCCAGCCCCCGGATGTCCCAAAGAAAAAAGCCCAGCGGTTTTCCGGCAAGAATTTTGAAGAACCGTCATACCGGGCATTAAACTCCAGCAGGTATTTCGATTTGAAATCATAGTTAAAACGCCCGAATATGGAAGTATTCGCTGTCTGATACTTTTCTTCGTCACCGCTTAGGGTAATTTCACCTGCGCCGTTCACAATTTCCAGTCCTTTCTGAGTGTCTAGGACTTTGACTCCGAAATAGGTGTAATCCTTGAATTCATACTGGCTCCCGATCATTAAAGAAAAGTTATGGTTCCCGGCAAATGTTTGACGGGTGTTTAAATAACCGGAAACAGAGTAAAAATTTGTTTTTGCATTTGTTTGCTTGTAATACGAATTTGCCTGGGTCGGAGAAACCAAAACTTCCGTGGTACCGGTATAATTATAGTAAGTAATGGAATTGGAAGTGATGTCGCGCGAAGCTGTTGAGGTGTTATACCCCATATTGGCGTTGGCATCCAGCCAGTCGAAAATGCTGTATTTAAGGGTTTCGCTGATGCTTAGTGCAGAAACGGATAGCTTGTTGCCTCCTCCCTGTTCAACTTTTGCTACCGGCGAGCCCCATGTTCCCCAGGCATAAGGTTTGCCATCCAGCGTTTTAAGGGGTAATCCCGGCATTGGCATGGATACGGTGAGGACTGAGCCGATTTCGGTAGGGGCTACCTGCTCCTGCCTGTTATAGGAAATTGACGATTCAAGGGAGGCCCGGTCAGTGAATCTGTACGTATTATTCATCCGGAAAGTGTAACGCTGGTTGTTGTTGTTCCCGTATTGGAGAGTAGAGCCATCATATAAATAGCCGAGCGAAAGACGATATGACGAGCGGTCTGTTCCCCCGGAAACACTTACATTATGTTCTGTCGAATAGCCGGTCCCGAATAGCGCCCCCAACCAGTCGTCGTTGCAAAACACGAAATCCGAGACATCGGTAAACGCTGCTGTCCCGAACGGATTGGCACTCTCTGACAAATCGATGTACCTTCCTTTATAAGCTTTTGCCAGCTGGGCAAAGGAATACCAGACATTGGAGGTATTATCGTCGTTTTCCAAAGCCGTCATGACACCATCTGCCCATTGATCGATATTCATCATGGCAGGCATTAGCCCTACCTTCTTGGCCGACATCGTTCCTTCATATTCAACCTTCACTTCGCCGGACTTGCCTTTTTTAGTGGTAATCAGGACAACACCGCCGGCAGCCCGTGACCCGTAAATGGCAGCTGCCCCGTCTTTCAGAAAGTTGATGGATTCAATATCACTGGGGTTCAACAGGCGCATATCGTTGACGCTGTTATAGGCTACCCCGTCAATAATAATGAGGGGTTCCATTGAATTCACGGAAGAAGAACCCCTGAGGTTCATGCTCCAGCTTTCATCTCCCGGCGCTGTGGAAGCACGGGTAATCATCACCCCTGGAACCTGGCCTTGCAATGCCTGAAGGGGGCTAGAAAGGTTTCCTTTTTCCTGTAATGACGTTGTTCCAACTGTAGCAACTGATCCTGTCAGAGTCGCTTTCTTCCGGGTCCCGTAGCCAACTGCGACCACTTCTTCAATCCCTACGGTTTCTTCTGTCATGGTTACATTAATTACCGGCTTCCCGGCGACCGGTATTTCCTTGGTCTCCATACCCACAAAAGAGAATTGCAGCGTTGCTGAACCCGGGACGCTTGTCAGGCTGTATTTTCCGTCAGAGTCAGTTATCGTCCCGGAAGCAGTACCCTTTACAACCACGGTTACCCCGGGTAACGGAACTCCGGAAGAATCGGTAATGCGCCCCGCCACTTTGACCGCCTGTTGCTGGGTCCCTGTTCCTGAATCACTATTGAGGTTTGTCAGGATAATCTGCCGGTCGATGACGCTGTACCGGATATTGGTCCCTTTCAGTAATTCATCCAGGATAGCGGAGATGGGCTGGTTGGCAACGGAAATGTTTACCTTTTGGTTAACATCGATATAATCGCGGTTATAAAAAAAGAAAAATTCCGACTTGTCCTCAATCGTCTTTAAAACTTCTTCTAACCGTTGATTACGGAGGTTTAACGATAATTTCGTTTGCTGGGAATAAGATTCGATTGCCATAACCTGCATCAGGCTGAGGAAAAAGCAGAATACAGTAAAACGTACCATTCTAAAAGTTTTTTTTAGGGCAAAACGGTCTCTTAAAGAGAAGCCGGTTTTATCCCTTCGTTCTCGATTTTTTTCCATAAATTTACATTTGATAGAGTGACTGATTTTTGTACTTCGCTCTGCAATTCATGCAGGAAAGTGTTTCCACCACTTTCCTGCTTTGCAGTTTTTTATTATCTAAGTTTTATTGTTACTTGTCTCTTTGTTAAAATCCCGTTTGAATCATATCCTTTCCTTTCTATTTTATAAACTATTGGCGTGGTCATCGCAATGAAGCGTAATACTTCTTCAAGAGGTTCCTGGTTAAAGGTCCCTTTGAACCTTAGGCTTTTTAGCGCTACATCCTGAATCGATATTTCCACGTTGTACCACCTTTCAAGTTTTTTTGCAGCCTCCGCCAGAGATTCGTTGTCGATTACCAGATAACCCTTTGTCCATGCCGTATAAAGATTAGCGTCCACCTTCGAGATCCTGAGTGATTTTGATTCATGGTTGTAAGTCAGTTTCTCGCCAGGCAGCAGCGTTTGGATAAATGCACCCGTTTTACCTTTTACTTCAACTTTTCCTTTTTTTAATACGACCTCAGAACCTGTTTCATTTGAATATGCGGAGACATTAAACTGGGTTCCCAGAACGTTGATATTCATATCGGGAACACTGACCGTGAAGCCGGAATGCTCCCTGTGGCTGACTTTAAAAAATGCTTCACCGGTAAGTTCTACCTTACGGTGCGCACCGAAAGCAGGTGGATATTTTAACTTCGCCCCGCTGTTTAGCCAGCCGGATGTGCTGTCCGGAAGCAGGAATTCGATCCTGGCCCCCTGCGGCGCACTTAGTTCAACCCACGACTGGCCAGGCACTGCTCCTGGTTTTGAAAGAAAATAGAACAAAGCAGAAACAGCTATGAACGGGATCAGGATCGCTGCGACTTTCTGGTACCACTGCCATAAATTTCTCTTTTTCCCGTTCATTTTTTCCTCCAGCAATATTTTATACTGGATCTTCTCGAACAGGGAATGGAGGGAAGCCGTACCTGATGTAGCCGAACCGCCTGTTTTTTTCCATTGTTCAAATAATTGGTCTTCTGCCTTCTTATCCTCCCTGATATGCAAAAACCAATGTTTTACCTTTAAATATTCGTTGTACGAGTATTTGCCTCTTGAAAAATTGAGAAGGGTTTTATGATCAATTTCATTTTCCATATCCGTTCGGCTTTAGTTCTGTCCCGGTCTTTTCTGCTGTCAGATCAAGTGTAAAGATGGCCTTGCTGCATACTAACCGGAGCAATTGTTTAAGATTGATTCGTTTGTTATATCACAGGCCTGTTAAAATCCCTAGTGGAGATTTAAACTTTTTTTAGAATATTTTGAAAGCCTCTTAATATCAGTGAATTATTTATGGGGCAGGACGAATAAATTTTACAGGTTTCTGTTTTTATCGCTGTAGTTGGCAGGCTATCGGATAAACAGGTAGAAGAAAATTAATCCCTGAATATGAAGTTTCTCAAATTCTGCCTTTAAAAATTTCATTGCTTCCGAAATGTGAAATTCGACTGTCTTAACGGAAATATGCATTTCCTCGGAAATTTCTTTCATTGACTTTTCTTCGATCTTCTTTTTAATAAAAACCGCCCTGCGTTTCTCCGGCATTTGTTTGATAAGTTCATCCAGTTTATCAAGCAATGCCTGATAATCGGCATAGTTGTCAAAATCATGCTTTATTTCAGAAAAACCGAGCAGGATATCGTGTTTTAGCTCATTTAACCGCGACAACTTGTTGAAATGCAGCCGGACAGCATTGAGGGTTATTGTAAACAGGTACGCCTGAAATGAGGTGTCGGTCTTGATCGACTCCCTGTTGTTCCAGATTTTAATAAAAACTTCCTGGACAATATCTTCAGCAGCATCTTTTGACTTCAGATAACTGAGCGAGAACAGGTACAATTGTTCGCTGTAGTATCCGAATATTTTCTCAAAAGCGGTATGATTGCCTTTTTTCAGTTCCTTCAATATCCTTGCCTCATCAGGTATCATTAGTTCCCGGAAAAGTTTTGTTTGATCAGTTTGCTGCAAAGTTATAATAAAAAGGATCAATGGCATTCCAAATGAAATTTCTGTCTTGCAGAAAATCTGGGAAGAAAATACTTTTTTATAAACCTTGGAAGTAGAGTTTTAATTGATTGATTTTTTACAGAAATAATGATATATCCGCTATCATGCTGGTTTATTTTACACCCTCTTTGATTTTCGATTTTATTTGTATCATTTTTCCTAACAGTCTTGTGTTAGTTACCAATTCCGGCATTCCTATCTCATCGGCAAGCCTTGAAATTTCAAGATTTAAGCTGTCAATTTCGGTTCTTCTTTTATTCCTGATATCTTCATAGGTCGAAATAAGTTGCCCGTCAGCCCGCTCGCTTATGATGGCCAGTTTTTCCCCAATCTCCTTTGGGTCAGGTTCTACTCCGTATTTGCCGGCTAATGTTACGCATTCTCCAATAATGATCCCTGCCAATTCTGTAGCTTCGGGATTTCTATGGAAAATTCCGTTATCTGCTTCAAGCAACGGACAGATCGAATTAAATGCACAATTTATGATTACTTTATCCCACACATACTTTAGGATATTGGGTTCACTTTTAAAGCCAAAGTACGGGGTATTAATTTCGTCTACAATCGCATCCGCATCCGGATTTTTTTCTTGTATGTTTCCAACAGGAGAATCGGTAATCATTTTAAAAGACACGCGGTTATCGCTTATAACCTGGCTCGTTGAAAACAAGACACAACGATAGACTTTATCAAAAGTTTCAAAAGGCCTTTCGATATTAAGTCCGTTCTGAAGCAGGACAATTGAAAAATCACCTTTTTTGTCTTTTAATTTTTTGGCAAGTTCGGCATTGGCAAAAGCTTTGGCCGCAACGAGAACAATGCCGTTTATACTGGTTAAATTACTAAAGGTGGTTGTTATTATTTTCTGCTGAAAATTCTGATTATCCTGATTCGTTGTGGTTATCAGGATTTCTTCAGGAGGTAGGTTATCTACACTTCCCCTGACAAGAATAACGTCTTTCCCTTCATGTTGAAGAAAAACAGCCAATGCTTTTCCAATTGCACCGGAACCAATGATATATATTTTTTCCCGTTTCATAAGCGTTATATTTGTCCGACTGTGAGTATATCGCTGATTCAATTAACACACTAATAACTGGTTTGTTTTTTTAGGTTATTGCCTGCAAGCTTGCCGGTGACGCCTGGTACATATTGCATCGTAGTTTCCGGGTATTCAATGTTCTATAGATATTTTCTGTTCGAAGAAGTTACAAACACATTCGGCCATTCAATTTCATGTGCTTCATGATTAGCGACATTTCTAAGCTTGTCGAGCAACTCTTGTCCCGGGAATTGAAATACATTCATATTTTTTCCTAAAGTCCTGCATCTTTTTATTTTTACAGGAATTGGTTTACAGATTTCCGGAAGAAGAGTGGGCCTTTGGTCCATCCTCCGGTCATAAATATATTTTACCTTTTTGCCAATGCTCTCCCTGACCAGGGATACCGCTTCCTTAACTTCCAGGTTCTTCGATTAGGATTCTCGTATCTTGAGAGAACTGCATTGTCATTTGTTTTTTTGATTCTTGCCCATCCGGTTCCCCGGTATTATTTGTTTGGAGTATGGTTGTGTTATCGGGGGGTGATTTTAAAGATGGGGCTTCGCCCGTTTGAGGGGGCGTTGCCCCTGTGACCCCAGTTACTAATAATGAGTTTAAAAATAACTGGGATGCCGGTTTCACCTTGGTCCCTGAAAGGGACAAATCTAAATAACCCGGGGTAAGCGACGATAGGAGCGGCACCCCGGGCAAGGAGCGTCCCCCGATCATTGCCACCCGCCCGCGGGAAAGGGTTGGGCGGAGTAGATTTCTTTTTCCGGGCGGAGGGGCTACGCCGTTTGAAGGGTTTGACACTTCGTGTTTGAAGGGTTTGACGGCCTTCGGCCTGTTTGAGAAGTTTGAGGGGCGTCGCCCCTGTGACCCCACTAACTCTTTTGTCTTGACACAAAAGAGTTAGCAGAAAAGTTCGCTTCGCGCAAGTTGCTCACGCTCGGCAGAGCCCAAACAAGTTTGGCTCTGCCCTCGCTTAATCGCAACAGTCAAGGCTGCGTTCGCTTCGCACGAAAAACCAGCGTTTGACGGGGTGAAAAAAAAGACTAAAAACAAAATATATTGTTTCTTGTAAGTTTTGTAACTTATCCGTGGAAATTAAAAGCTATTAAATATGCAAAAGCAATTTTTAATCCTATTAATGATAGCGTCATTGCTGTCGTGCAGTAAAAAACAAAACAGGGATTTTGTGGTACTCCACGGAAACGTCGAAAGTCCCGGATCCGATTCGTTGGGCATTCAGAACGGCGGATGGAAAACGTTATCCGTTATCCGCCTGAATAAGGACAATACATTCAGGGACACGCTGAAAGTGCCTGACGGATTTTATTTTCTGAAGGATGGCAATAAAAATTGGCAACTTTACCTGAAACCGGGATTTGACCTTGAAATAGCATTACATGCTGAAGAGTACAGCAAAACGGCCTTTTCCGGCATCGGGGCTGCAGAAAATAATTATCTGGTCCGGAAGGGGGCATTGGAAGACAGCCTGACAAAATTTGAAGATTATCATTATTACGGAAAGCTCGGCGAAGATGAATTTTTAGCATTGTCTGATTCTGTCTATCAGGTTAAAATCAACCTGTTTAATAAGTATGCCGCCCGTTTTGGCAACGATTTTATTTTTTTGGAAGAAAACACGTTAAAATACAGGAAGCTCTCTCAGGAGGCCCATTATGAGAGCGCACGGCGCATGTTGGTCGGGAATAAGGAATTTAACGTTTCATCCGGGTACTATCCCAACCTGTTTAAAGGGATCGACCTGTCGGACAGCAAACTGGCCGGGATTCCTGATTACGTCCATTTTGTAGATTCATATATTTATAACATGACGGAGAATCAGCTGTCTGGCAATGATTCGACCGATTTCTTTTTAATGTACCTGGAGAATGCAGAAAAAAATATAACCAACGTAGAAGTGCTGAAAAATCTGATAAGTGCTGTTGGCAAGGAAAGGCTTACCCGGACAACGGAACTGGATAAAGTGTATGCGAAAATTAAAGACCTCCTTGGTGATTCATTGCAGCTGAAGAAGTTTACGGCCAGATATCAGCAACTTAAGAAAATTGAAAGGGGAGCGGTTTCTCCTTCTTTTCAACTGGACGATATAAACGGGAAACCAGTTTCCCTGGAGGATTTAAGAGGACAGTTTGTATATATTGATGTATGGTCTCCTTATTGCCTTCCTTGTATGGCAGAAATTCCGTATTTAAATGAATTTGAAAAAAGTTTCCGTAACAGCAATATCCGGTTTGTCAGCATTTGTGTGGGCGAAACAAAGGCTGGCTGGGAGAAATTGGTAAAAGACAAAGGGCTGAAGGGTATCCAGTTAATCGCAACAAACGAAAGGATCCCGTTTTTCCGCGAGTATATGGTTCAGGGGATACCCCGTTTTATATTAGTAGACAAAGAGGGAAAAATAATTGATTCATCCGCCAAAAGGCCGTCTGACCCGCAATTAAAGGTGCAATTGACTAAGTTATTGCAGAATGAATGAGGGGGAAGGGGGACTTCGTTTGTTTGGGCTTCGCCGTTTGAAGGGTTTGACACTTCGTGTTTGAAAGGTTTGATGGCCTTCGGCCGTTTGAAGGGTTTGACGGCCTGCGGCCTGTTTGAGGTGTTTGAAGGGCGTTGCCCGTTTGAAGGGTTTGACACTTCGTGTTTGAAAATGTTTGAGGCTTCGCCGTTCGAGGGCGTTGTTTATTTAATTAACAGGGACGATTTTAATAACGTGTTTAAAAATAATGGCGATACCGGTTTCACCTCTGGCCCCATAGGGGTCATGTTATGGTAGCCTGGGGTAAGCGACGATAGGAGCGGCACCCCTCCGTCGCGAAAGCAGGACAGAGCGGTGCGGGGGCCGTCAAAACGCCCGGGTGAGGGTTCGTTTTGACAAGATTTTTGCTTCCTTTTCATCGAATGGAAAAGGAAGGGCCTGTCCGGCCCGAGGACAGAAACCAGGGATTGGAAAATGCAGCGTGATCCAAACTCCATACCGGCAGTAACCGGAGCGTCAGACAGGGATCACTTGCAAGGACCCGCCCTGATTTCCTTCCCTTGTTTTCAGATTCAAAACCTTCGCGGGCCGGTCCGGAGCCGCAGGGTTGCCGGTTTTATGAAAGGGCTTTGGCTGCTGTTGTTGATTTAATTAACAGGGACGATTTTAATAATGAGTTTAAACATAATGGCGATGCCGGCACTACCCTGGTCCCTGAAGGGGACAAATCTAAATAACCCGGGGTAAGCGACGATAGGAGCGGCACCCCGGGCAAGGAGCGTCCCCCGATCATTGCCACCCGCCCGCGGGAAACGGATGATCAGGGGACGTTAGTTTTTCCGGGCGGAGGGGCTACGCCGTTTGAGCAGGTTTGACACTTCGTGTTTGAAAATGTTTGAGGGTTCGCCGTTTGAGGGTCGTTGTTAATTTAATTAACATGATTGATTTTAATAATGAGTTTAAAAATAACGGCGATGTAGGCTTCACCCTGGTCCCTGAAGGGGACAAATCTAAATAGCCCGGGGTAAGCGACGATAGGAGCGGCACCCCTCCGTCGCGAAAGCAGGACAGAGCGGTGCGGGGGCCGTCAAAACGCCCGGGTGAGGGTTCGTTTTGACAAGATTTTTGCTTCCTTTTCATCGAATGGAAAAGGAAGGGCCTGTCCGGCCCGAGGACAGAAACCAGGGATTGGAAAATGCAGCGTGATCCAAACTCCATACCGGCAGTAACCGGAGCGTCAGACAGGGATCACTTGCAAGGACCCGCCCTGATTTCCTTCCCTTGTTTTCAGATTCAAAACCTTCGCGGGCCGTTCCGGACCCAAATGTTGCCGGTTTTCAGAAAGGAGCTTTGGCTGCTGTTGTTAATTTAATTAACATGATTGATTTTAATAATGAGTTAAAAAAAAACGGAGCTGCCGGCACTACCCTGGTCCCTGAAAGGGACAAATCTAAATAACCCGGGGTAAGCGACGATAGGAGCGGCACCCCGGGCAAGGAGCGTCCCCCGATCATTGACACCCGCCCGCGGGAAAGGGTTGGGCGGAGTAGATTTCTTTTTCCGGGCGGAGGGGCTACGCCGTTTGAAGGGTTTGAAACTTCGTGTTTGAAGGGTTTGGGGCTTCGCCGTTTGAAGGGTTTGATGGCCTTCGGCCTGTTTGAAAATGTTTGAGGCTTCGCCGTTCGAGGGCGTTGTTTATTTAATTAACAGGGACGATTTTAATAACGTGTTTAAAAATAATGGCGATACCGGTTTCACCCTGGTCCCATAGGGGTCATGTTATGGTAGCCCGGGTAAGCGACGGGAGAGCGGCACCCCTTCGTCACGAAAGCAGGACAGAGCGGTGCGGGGGCCGTCAAAACGCCCGGGTGAGTGTTCGTTTTGACAAGATTTTTGCTTCCTTTTCATCGATTGGAAAAGGAAGGGCCTGTCCGGCCTGAGGACAGAAACCAGGGGTTGGAAAATCCGCGTGATCCAAACTCCGCACCGGCAGTAACCGGAGCGTCAGACAGGGATCACTTGCGGGGACCCGCCCTGATTTCCTTCCCTTGTTTTCAGATTCAAAACCCTCGCGGGCCGTTCCGGACCCCAAGGTTTCCGGTTTTATGAAAGGGTTTTGGCTGGCTGTTGTTAATTTAATTAACAGGGGCGGTTTTAACAATGCGGGTTTTAAACCAAAGCCGGGCGGGGGCCCGGACAGCCTATAGTCTGCAGAAAAGCTGCCCGGGGGAGCTCCCGGTCCCGGCATGACCTGGTTAGTCGCAGCTGATTACCAGCTTCCCGGAAAACTGGTATTCCGTTGCACCCGAGAGGTAATTGTACCAAATGGAGAATGTTTTCAGGTCCGGGTTGTAGGTCCCGCCCCCGTCAGTAATCACCAGGCTGCCCCAGGGCGCCACCGTGACATTATTCCCGGAGGAAACCGTCAGGGTTATGCCATAACCGTCCAGGTTAGCCGTCCCTTCCGTCCTGGCCAGGTGGTAAAAACGGACCGTCCCGGCATTGACCGCCTTCAGGTCCCTGGCGGTCGATACGGAGGTCGAATCCCCGGAGGCGGCCCCATCAGCCCATTTATAGTAATAACCGTCCATCTGGCAGGAGCCGGAGTAGTCGTTCACAAAATTAAAAGCCAGGATGAGCACCGTATCCTGCTGCCTGACGGAAATATAATCAGGGTCCGAAACCGATTTGATCTTAAAAGTCAGCGCATACAGGGAGTCACAGTCCAGTCCTGCCGAACTGATATAAACGGGCATCGTCCCGTAAACATCTCCTTTTTTGACGGTCACCTGATTGTCAGGGACCCGGTAATACGAGGGATCCAGCAACCGGTAGTGCACATCGTCGTCTTCCAGGTACCTGAAGTTATAATCGTCAATCGCGCCGCTTCCCGCCGCTTCGATAGTTACCGTAATATCCCGGTCAATATTCAGGCTGCCGCCTGTGGCAACCGACAGGGAAGTTTCTGTTTCTTCCGTATCATTGTAGGCCACATCGACCGTGGTCATGCCCATGTTGGTGGTCTCGTCCGCCCCGATGATATAAACCTGTTTAATGTATTGCTCATCGTCCAGGGGCGTGTTTTCCTGACATCCTGAAATCATCAAAAATAACAGGGCCAGCGGAATTAAAAATATTCGTATTTTATCCATAACTGTTATCATTTAAATTGGTTACCATCCCGGGTTCTGGTCCAGCAGGGAATTCTTGTTCATGGTGCCCAGCGGGACCGGCCAGAAGTACATCTTGAACGACCAGGCCCGTTGGGTCAGCGGAATATTCAGCGCGGTGACGGTATAGTACTCTTTCCGGTGCGAGCCGGTTGCATTCACATTCATCCCCCGGACCGGCACGGAGTAGGCATCGGGGGCGTCCTTCCACCGCCGCAGGTCATGATAACGCCGCCCTTCACAGGCAAATTCCACCTGCCGCTCCCGTTTGATGGCTTCCCGCAGCGACTCCTGGCTGGCCATTTCCCCGGCAGATAAACCCGGGAGCCCGGCCCGGTACCTGACCTGGTTAAAATAAAAGGCAATCTCGTCCAGGTCGCGCGAAACCGTTATCCCGTTTTCCGGGTCGGTATACGGTCCGTTCAGTTCGTTCAGGGCCTCTGCGTAGTTCAGCAGGATTTCGGCGTAACGGAAAACAGGGAACACCTTGCTCTTCTGACTGCCTTTCAGGTTATCGGTCGGATGGTTGTACTTGATACAGGTGTACCCCGTATGGTTGTAATCGTTCGGATAGTTGACCGTGGGCGCTGCCGTCCCGTCGGAATAATAGGTCACCTCGTAATTGGTCACATCCAGCGACCCGGAATAATTGGTCCCCGGCCAGAAGGAATGGCAAAAGCCGATGGTGGCATAAAAACGGGGTTCCCTGTTTTGGTACATTTTAGCGGTGCCGGACGTGTACACCTCATAGCCTCCCATACTTTTACCGGTCCCAACCGGTTTATAAACGTCATCGGCCCCGGGATAGGGATAATCCGGACCGGAATTGTTGATATCCCGTCCGTCTTTCATCTTATAGGCATCAATCAGGTCCTGGGTCAGGTTCAGTCCGTTACCGCCGCCAACAGAAGCCGGCGCCGAAAGCCACAGGGGGGAATCATCGCCTGTCGGGTTTGCCGGGGTGCCCCAGATCAGCTCGGGGTTGCTGGTAGTCAGTACTTCCCCTACAAACGGCCATTTATACGACCGGTAGGGGTCGATATTCCCTGCCCCGTAAGGGAAATCCCCGGCAGGGACACTGGCCGCCAGGGAGTCTGTATTCGCTTCCCGGGGATAGGTGTACAAACTGTAAAGCCCGGAATCGATGGCCCGCCAGGCGGCAACGGCAGCCTTTCCCCATTTGCTGTTATCTTCTTCCTGCGAAATATAAGGCGTTCCGTCCCTTCGCAGCCATCCGGAATAGGCCTGGTTCCCGTTAAACTGGGGACTGGCGGCGTACAGCAGCACGCGCGATTCCACGGCAAGCGCAACCCCTGCTGTGGGCCGGTAAATATCGGAGGCCGACTCCCTGGTTGCCGGCAGGTAGTTATACGCCTTTTCCATGTTTTCGCAGATGTATGAAACGCAACTGTCATAGCCCTGACGTTCGTACATCAGGCTTTCTTCATCGGCGTTCAGGTCGGTAAGGTCACCGGGCGGAATAACGGCCGGGCCATACTGCTGCAGGATCAGGTACAGGAAATACCCCCTGAAAAAGTACATCTCGCCGGTATAAACCCGCCTGGTGGAAGTTGACAGGTCCGGGCATTCATCCATCCGCGCCAGCACGGTATTGGCTTTGCGGATGCCCTTGTACCAGGTCGCATAGTAATTGTAATAAGACCCGGCATTCGAAGGGGTTATTTCGTCGAGCAATAATTTGATAGCGGCATGGCGGCTATCGTCCCAGGAGGCAAAATTTTCGTCCGAAGCCCCCTGGAAAGGCGACCAGGCATTTGTCCAAAGCCGGTCCTCATTGGGAAGATAACCGGCAATCCCGTTGATATAGCCCAAAAGCTTATCGGGATCGGTAAATACGCTGTCGAGGGTCGTAATATCATAGACATACTGGTTTACATCCATATAACCACATGAATTCAGGGCCCACAGAACCAAAGCCACGGACCCCAGTTTTTTTAATTTACAGGGTATTCTCATCGGTGTTCTATTTTTAATAATCCACATAATGGCCATTGTTTAAAAAGTCATCGTTAACTGGACCGTATATTTCGTTTGCAGGGGATAGACGGCCCCGTTGCCTGAAGCCTGCTCCGGGTCCCACAGCTTAACATGGTCCCACACGGCCAGGTTGGTGCCAGTCAGGCTGATGGTAGCCGCCCCGATCCCGCGATTTTTGAGCCAGGGGCCATCCAGCCGGTAAGCGATCTCTGCATTTTTAAAACGTAAAAAAGAGGCATCGGCCAGCCAGAAGGTCGAATTCTGGTTGTTATTGGCATTATTTCCGTAAGTCAGGCGCGGAAAACGGGCGCCGGGATTCTCCGTGTCCGTCGTCCCGGAATAGGAGGCAGGGGTCCAGCGGTTTTTCTGGCTGGCAACAATGGTCAGCACGTTCCCTTCTTCTTCCCCGCTGAACGGATAGTACCCGGTCCCTCCCAGAAAATAGCTTACTTTGTACTGGCCGGTAAAATAGGCGCTGAACGTCCACTTCTTCCACGAAAATTCGGCAGCAAAACCATATTCCATCCGGGGGATGTTCGAATAATCCAGGGGGACCCTGTCTTCCGAATTAATGATCCCGTCGCCGTTTACATCCTTGTACCTGATATCGCCCGGCAGGTAGTTCGACATAAACGTCTGCACGGGGCTGTTCCGGATATCCGCTTCATCCTTAAAAAGCCCCAGGGCGATCAGTCCCCGCTGTACGCCGTAAGGCACGCCGGTATAAGACTGGTAGGGATAATTGATGCCGGTTTGTTCCCAGTGGGTCACCTTATTCCTGGAAAGCGTAAAGTTGCCCCTGACTGTCAGCGACAGGTCCTTGCCGAAAGCCTGGGTATAAGCGATATTTCCGTCTGCGCCCCAGCTTTTCATGGTGCCGGCGTTGGTCCAGGGACTGTTGGCAGCCCCCACCTCTTCGGGGATGGTCGTTCGCTGCTGGTAAATGTCGCGGGCATAGGTCAGAAAACCGTCAATGGTCAGGTCGAACCGCTCCTTCCAGAATTTGGCATCGATCCCCAGGTCGTATTTTGAAGAGGTTTCCCATTTCAGGTTGTCAACCCCCACCTTATCCTCCGAAAGCGTGGTCCCCCAGTCGTTGGACCCGTAAGCCATCAGCGACAGGTACGGGAACCGTTCGTTCAGGTCGCCGTTCCCCACCTCGCCCCACGATGCCCGGACCTTGAAGTAGTTAAAAAACGGGATATGTTCTTTGGTCCACGGGTACTGGGTAGGCACCCATCCGACCGAAAAAGCAGGGAAAAGACCGTACTGTTCCCCTTTTTTAAAGTCCATCGATCCCGAGTACCCCAGGTTTACTTCAAAAAGGTAAGTATCCCTGTACGAATAGGTAGCCCTCGCGGATACATCCTGGTAGCGCACGGGGATCACATCGTCATAGCTGCTCCCGGAGGAGGAGCGTTCGTCCTGCCAGTAGGTATAGATCAGCCCGCTGACCCGGTGGCCTTCGCTGACCGCCCGCTCGTAGCTCAGCTTGGCCTCCACATAGGTTTGCCTTTCCACGTAGGAGCCCTGTGAATAACTGGCGTCGGAGCCCGACACCGTTTTCCGGGTAATCAGCGTCCCGTCGTTTGCCCGGCCTGTGGCATAGTAACATTCGGGCATCTTGTAACGCTTCGAAATATGCTCCCCGTAATAGTTGTACGAAAACAGGGCGCCGGCGCTTAACCCTTTTGTCAGAAAGTCCAGCTTCTGGTCCAGGTTCATCTTCAGGTTCACCGTATTGGTACTGGTCCGTTTATAGCCGGTATAGTTCAGCAAAACATACGGGGTGATCTGGTTCCCGCTGCTACCGTATGCGGCCAGCTGTCCGTTCGAATACCTTACCGGCACGGTCACCGGGGTCAGGTTGGCCTGGGCAGACCACAGGTCGTTATTGTTATCGTATCCCGGGATGTTCTTCACGCCGATCACATCGTTAATGTTCAGCGACAGCACCGTGGTGCGGGAAATACTGGCATCCACGTTGGCCCTGAAGTTATACTGCCGGTAGTTGGCATCCACATCATACTTGTTGGCCGCCTGGTCCTGCTTAAAGATCCCCTGCTTGTCCTGGTACCCGACGCTCATATAATAACGGGCGCTGGTCCCTCCCCCCGAGATGTTCAGGTTATACTGGCTGTACCACGAATGGTCCTTCAGGATCACGTCCCGCCAGTCCACATCCGGGTACAGGTCCGGATCGAGCCCGGTCCGGAACAGTTCGAGCTCCACATCGCTGTAAACAGGCCCCTCTCCCCGTACGGCCCGCGCTTCATTGGCCAGCCGGGCATAAGTATCGGCATCGGCATAATCCGGCAGCCGTCCGCACCGGGTCATGGTCCGGTTTGCCTTAAAATTTATTTTCAGCTTCCCGGCTTCTCCTCTTTTCGTGGTGACCAGCACCACCCCGTTGGCGCCCCGGTTCCCGTAAACAGCCGTTGCCGAAGCATCTTTCAGGATGGAAAAGGACTGGATATCGATGGGGTCCACATCGTCCAGGTTGCCTTCAACTCCATCGATCAGCACCAGGGCGCTGGCATTGGCCCCGAACGTGCTGATGCCGCGGATCCAGAACTCCGAGTAATCATCGCCCGGCTCCCCGCTGCGCGATACGGCGATGATCCCGGGGACACGCCCGGCCAGCATATTGCTCAGGGAGGAAGCCGGTACCTGCAACTGCCCGGCGTCGACCGTCGTGATTGCCCCGGTGGTGGTTATCTTCCGCTGGGTGCCGTGCCCCACCACTACCGCCTCGTCCAGCTCATTAATGCTGGGTTTCAGCACAATCTTCAGCCTCTCTTCCGGTTGGGTTACCTTCATCTCGGATTCCAGGTACCCGATAAAGGAAAAAATAACCGTGGCCCCCCGGGGAATGTTCCGCAGCCTGAACTTTCCGTCCAGGTCGGTAACCACGCCGGTGCGGTAATCTTTCAGGTACACGTTCACCCCCGCCAGCGCTTCCCCCTGGTCGGTCATAACAGTCCCTGCAATCATGAGTTTTTCATCTGCATCCTGTGCGCGGAGGTTTGCCCCCGCCCCCGGCAGTACTGACAGAAGGATCAGGGATATCAGGTATAAATAGTATTTCTTCATAAGTTCCGGTTTTATTGAATAGCTAATTCGCGGATGGTCACCCCCCAGCTTTCGCCGATAAAAAAGTTGTCGTCATCGTCCGCGTTGATACAGTAGGGGTAGCTGAACGTCGATTCCAGGGGCTCGCCGTCGTCCCCGCCAAAGGAGCCTGCAATGCCGGCAACCGTGGACACATACCCCGAGGAATGGTTGTACTTCCGGATGAGCGGGGCGTTGGTGTCGCACCAGTACAGGTTGCCTTTACTGTCGACAGTGATCCCTCCCGGGTACATCAGTTTACATTCCAGGGCCTCGCCGTCCGTGGTACCCTGCCCGTTGAAACCGATAAAGTTTTCCACGCTTTGCCCGTCCTTGCTGATCCTGTAAATCCCGTTGACATACTGGACCGTCACATAAAAGCAGTCGTCCACCGGGCTGTACACCAGGTACGAATAGTCTGTCGAACCGACCGTTCCCACGCTTTCGTTCAGGATCTCCACGTTCGAGGGACTGGCAATTTCCAGCCGTCCGAATTTCCCGGCCTTGTCGCGGAAGTAGAGGTATTTTTCCGTGTCGTCCAGGGCGCAGGAATAAATCACCGACGCCGATTCGGCGATATTGGAAACCAGGGTCATGGGTTCCCACAGGTTGTCATAGTCGAAAAGGACGACCTTATGGTCCCCCGCATTTTTGCCGATGCAGTAAACTTTTTTACGGTCCTTCGAAATGGCGGGCTGGGCCCCGTAAAAGCCGGTCTCTATCGTAGTCACCTCGTTATCGTCAATGGCAATATAGCGCACATTTCCGCTCAGCGCCTCGAAACTGAGCAGGTCGCCCCCGTAAACGGCGGCAATACCGAAGGTGCGCTGGATCAGGGCTGTTGACAGGGTGCCGTCGTCGCTGCCTGCCGTTCCCGATATGCCGACCAGGGTCGTTACGTTTTGCTGGACGGTATAGTGAAAGGGGCTGCTGTAGGTAACGGTATCTCCGCTGACCACCACCCTTACCAGGTTGTCCCCGTCCGCCTGCTTGGGCACCATCCCGTAGATATCTTCGTTGTTGGCGGCAATAAGGGTGGCCGGATTCTGGTTGTTGTCGGCATCGCAAAACAAAACCCGGATGATGGACGTATCCCCTCCGAAGTTGGCCCCTTTAATGATGAATTTGTCGTTGTACACCCCGGAGTCGGGCATAAAGGAGCTCAGGGTAACCGGCAGGGAAGGGTCGTACGGGGTACTCCCGCCCCCCTCGTCGTCGCTGCACGACCACCACAGCCCTGCCAGGGCCATGTACAGCAGGGGCCGGCATTTCTTCGTGCCCCGCCATCTAACTATTATTCCGTTTTTCTTCATAATTAAATAGTTTATCAGGTTAAAATTTAATCGTTCCGCGTCCGCGGATCGTCTTTCATTATTAATTACTCATTACTAATTATTCATTGTAAAAAGGGCATAAGGGTGCCATGAAGCCGGATTTTTGGTTCCTGCTTTCAGGATTTTAGGGTGAATGTTCAGTTGATATTGGATTCACAGGGTTCCGTGAACCCTACTGTTGATAAGTATTTAAGATACATTACGGAGGCGGACGATGATAAAAAGGTTTCGCGTAAAGCATAACTTTTGGGGGTTGGGTTAAAAATGAAAGATTTAAGGAATTTTCCCGGGGCAACAGATAGTGAACAGCCTCGGCAAACAGGGCGCGGCATCCCCTGAAAGCAGGGCGTACAGGCCGCCTGCCCGTGTAATATGAGAAGTTTTTCATAAATTTAGGGTGTTAATTAAATTTATCAAGATTGATTAACGGCTAAGCCTGCTGCACGTCGCCAAACAGTTGCAGCGGGCCTTTGCTTTTTTTAGGAATATCCGGAGTTAATACGTCATCGGTAAACAATTCAAGGTTAAACAATACATACACATTTAACATGTCCTAAAGAAGGGACTCCAAAGCAGGTAAGCCAAAGTAGAAACGCAAAAAGGCGTGGAACCTGACTTACCAAATCGAGGTACTGGTATACCATGGACGATAAGCAGGCCCACGCCAAAATCGTAGTGATATGACGTGAGCACCTTCACTTATTGTCTCGTCCATTAGAAAATTACCAGTTTTCGATTTGAGACATCAAGTGCGAATGCTATTTATATTAACGAAGCGTTCGCAAAAATATATAATTACCATTGCAACTTCAGACAAAGATAAACAAATTTTCAATAATTCGGATTTTAGTCCGAATTATTTTGGCTTATATCGGCTTTATTTGTTTATATGAAAAGTGCAAATAGAAAAATTGTTGAATTTATCAGAGATAAGTGGGTGATACCAACTGATAATAACAGTCTTTTTGCAAAAGAACATTCTATCGATGAAAAAACTGTTCGTCGAATAAGAGATGATGAGAATTATCAAATAGCCTTAATGACAATAATGAGGATTTGTGAAGCAAAAAATTTGACACTTTATGAGTTCTTCAAGATGGTAGGCATTTAAAGCTTCACTCATCTATCTAATTTTTCATTTTTATCAAAACTTATGATCTTTTTTTATCTACTTTATATTTAACTCTAATAAAATAATTGGGAATCAATTATTTATGTCACTAATTTTATCAACGTGTTGTAACGGATTTTGAATTGCAGGTGTTGTATAAATTTTGGGGAAAGTTTCATTGAACAATAAATTTTCGAAAGTTACGCTTATAACTCATTTGTGTTATACGTGTAATCCAAATGAGTTACACGTGTAATACGATTGCGTTATACGTGAAATGCAACTGGATTACACGCATAACTTTTTTATCATTCCGGTGTAAGGAAAGAAGTGTTTGTGGAAAAGCACCGGTAGAGAACGAGAGAGAGAGAACAGGTTGCAGCATAAACAACTTCCGATTAATGCATAAACAACTTGTCTTTAATGCATAAACACTTCTTCTTTAATGCATAAAGAAATTGTCTTTAACGCATAAATGAGACTGTTTCCATATTGGAGGAAACTTTTTCCGCCATATACCCGGACAAACTTACTTCCATATACAAGGAAAACTTAACTTACAGATTTAACAAAGAATAACCAGCTCATATTTCCGGAGCCAAGGTTTGCACACCCGGATTTATGATTTGCAGGCTGAGAATACCGTTTTGCTCACTGAAATAATGAACGTAAAAGATTTTATCATTAACCTGTATGATTTTAAGGGAGATTGACGTAAATTGAGGGGCGGAAACTAAAATCTAAACTTATGGGCACCGATATCAGGTACATTCAGCAGTTGCTTGGCCATTCGAGCATAAAAACCACGATGATTTACACCCCTGTCAGTAATAAAGCTATCAACCGGATACAAAGCCCGCTCGACAGGATGTTTGGAAACCCGGGCATAAAAGCAGATAACAAAAATGGCAAAAAAGTGTAATAACTTCGTGCTATTACATAGTTGGCGGTAATTTTAAGAAACACTCGCGATTATGAAAGATAAAAAATATAGAAAATCCCTTGAAAGCAATCAGATTGCTGTAACGCCAGTTTTTCATGATAGGGAATTTGTTTATGATGATAAATTGGTATTTGTTCTGATGCCTTTTGGAGAACCATGGTCGGACAGAATTTGGGAAGCAATTCAAAGAATTATAAAAGGACAAGGATTAAGAGCTGAACGTGCTGATAATAGGCATGGTCCAGTTGTTACAGAAGATATTTGGAGAGGAATAATTGAAGCAAGAATAATTCTTGCTGATGTAACAGGCTGGAATCCCAACGTATTTTATGAATTAGGAATTTCACATACAGTTGGTAAAGATGTCATTTTAATTACACAGCCAAGTGGTCGATTGCCTTTTGACACACAAGGTTACAGGCATATAATATACTCAGATAATCCCGCAGGTATAAAACTTTTAGAAAGTGAAATACCATTAAAAGTCGAGCATTATCTCACAAGAAAGCAAACTCAAAAACCAACGGATTTAAATAATAGACCTCCAAGTAAAAAAGAGATTGAAAATTCTTGGAATGCTATTACAAATAGTTGGGAACCAATTTTACCGTCAATGGAAACAAAAGACCTGCGTTCAACAGCAGGAGCTTTGAAAAAGCGCATGAAACAATATGTTTATGTATTGTCGGAGCCAGAATCAAAAGAATTAGTTTTAGAAATTAAAAAGCATTGGCCTGACGACATGGATAAGAAGAAAAACATAAGTGATGTACAATTAATTATCGAGAAAATTACAACAATTTTAAATGAATGGAGAAATCGTTACTCTACTAAACTAAGTAAATAAGATGAAGTTTGCAGAAAAAAAGATTCCGATTGAAAAATTATTCCTTTGGGATGAAAATGCCAGGTTTCCAGACCAGTATTATAACTCTGATGAAAAGGAACTTATTAAGTACTTTTTATCAAAACCTAACTTTAAGCTAAAAGAGTTTGTAGACGAAATTGCCAATGATATTGACTTACCACATTTGGAAAAAGTTGTTGTATGGGATTCGACAGATAAATTAGTTGTATTAGAAGGTAATAGAAGGCTTGCTGGATATAAATTATTAGCAAATCCTGAGTTGGTTATTGATATTGACAAAAAGTTCTACTCTTCACTAATAAATAAAAAGTCAACGATAAATATTGACACTAATTTTTTGCTTGATTGTCTTGTGTCGGAAGACAAAGACCAGTGTTATCGCTATATTGACAGGAAACACGCAAAGGGAAACAATCAAGTGGGATGGCTTGAACCTGAAAAAATAAATTATTCAAAACGTAGAGGTATTGAAAGTCAGAACACTAAAATTAAAATTGCGATTACCGAATTTGTTAGAAAACTCGATTTACCAAATGAAATAATTAATGAAGTACTTGGACAAGGATATGTTACAACTTTTTATAGATTTATAGCAACTGGCCCTGCAAAGGAAACATTTGGATTAAGCACAAATGAAAATGGAGAGTTAACATATACAGATAAGACCTTTCCTGATAAATTGAAAGTCATCATTCATAATGTTTTAAAAAAGAAGGATTTTGAAGGCAATACGGTTGATACAAGGGAACTAAATAAAAATCCTGAGATAAAAAGTTATTTAGAAAGTGTAAAATCTGAGAATGTAAAAAAAGTAAATAACGATATAGAGAATAATAAAAAGACTGACATATTTGGCAATGCAACAGTTAAATTGGGAACAAAGAAATCCCAACAGACTCCAATTACTGTACCTCCTAGAAAAACTCCAACTTCAAAAGAAAACACTATATTGTTTGGTAAATCCTTGGCTCTAAAAGCAGGGAAAGTCAATGACCTTTATCGTGCAATATTGAACATTTATGAAAAAAACGAATTTGATTCTACAGTTTTGCCAATAATTGGGATGTCCTTGAGATTAATAACCGAAGTAGCCGCAAGGGTGTATTTTGACGAAAATAACCCCGACAAATCAAAAAAAGACCAACTATACAATGATTTTCTGAAGATTGCCAAAAAAGAAATGAGTTTGGAAAAAGACTCAGTTAACTATTTATCTTTGACAACTGATTGGTTAGATGGTGGTAATAATCTTGAAGGTATGCTAGCAAAGTATGCTCATGGAAACATTACTGTGGCTAAAGATGGAATTTTAAAAAACTCTTTCATTATTGGAGAGATACTTGAATATTATTATAAAAGAAAATGATTTTTTATTCGCCACTAAGATACCCAGGGGGAAAAAACAAACTCTCTGCATTTATTGCAAAAATTTGCATAGACAAGAATATTAATGGTTTATATGTTGAACCATATGCAGGTGGTGCATCTGTTGCGTTGTTCTTGCTTTTTGAAGGTTTTGTAAAAAAAGTGATTATAAATGATAAAGACCGTTCTATTTATGCTTTCTGGCATTCTGTTTTAAACAAGAGCGAAGAATTATGCGAACTTATTGATAAAACAGAAGTTACTATTGAAAATTGGTTTAAACTAAAAGAGGTTCAAAGTTATAAAGAAAAAGTTGGTTTATTAGAGTTGGGCTTCTCAACATTGTTTTTGAATAGAACAAATCATTCAGGTATCATTAATGGTGGACCGATTGGTGGATACGAGCAAAAAAGCGATTATAATATCGACTGTAGATTTAACAAAGAAGAAATCAAGCAAAGAATTAGAAAAATTGCTTCTCGAAAAAAAGATATAAAACTATATAAAAAAGACGCTTTAAAATTAATAGACAAAATTGAAATGGGAACTGACTATTCAAATGTCATTTTATATTTTGACCCTCCTTACTATCATAAAGCTAGTACTTTATATATGAATCATTATAGTGATGATAATCACAGAATTGTCAGTGAAAAGATTAAAAGTATAAAAGGGATTAAATGGATTGTTTCATACGATAATGTTCCTGAAATAAAAAAGTTATATAAAAAATACGAGAACAAAGAGTATTCATTTAATCATACTGCATATAAAATTAGAAAAGGTAATGAGATATTATTTTTCAATTTCAAACTAGACAAACCTGACAATAATGACTGGAATCCAATAAGATACAAATTAATAAAAAACAAAACTACCGCCAACATCGTGTATAAGTAATGGCGGGGGTTGTAGCGAGTTCGAGCGCTCTACCTCTTATCAAGTTCAGTGTATATTGATAGGAAAGTACTTCGAAGCCCGCCACTACTCATACACTAAACGTTGGTACGCCGTGAAGCGTATTTTCTTCAATGGGTGCAATTCCCATCTGCCGAATTGGCTGTTCGGGCAGTAATGAAAAAGACTGTTTAAGTCGCGAGGCTTACTCAGGAGTTCTTTGGATTAAGTTACCAAGCCGCAATGCTTAAGGCGTGAACCCATAGTAGCTTCGAAAAGTGTAAATCGTAGACTGGGGAGGATGTTGACGTGTCGCGAACCCTGTTACTTATTGTGGATCAACAGTCGTATGAAGCAATAAGGTCTACCGGAGTCATAGGGGTGGCGTGGTAATAAACGGAGGAAATATGAACACGGGAGGTCTCCTGCAACAAAGCATGGCAAGCATAAACACGCCGGTATAAGTATAACGAAGTCCGGAGGTGGTTGCAGGAGAAGTCGGAGAAGCCCATAGTACCGTTGACGGTAAAGACAACACAACTTTACTTTTAGGGAAGGGGCTTTACTTTAGAGAAGCTTTTATGGATAAACAACTGCTTGATATTGATTTACATCTAAAAGTTAAGCCATCGGTTACGGCTGATGAGAAGGTTCGTGTCTTCCAACGAAAGCTATACCTGCGAGCCAAGCAAGACAAAAGCTTTAAGGCTTACAGTTTGTATGACAAGGTATGCCAGGAGCATGTATTACATGAGGCATACCGGAGGGTAAAATCGGGCAAGCAGGAATACGACGGTGGCGGGGTTGACAAGGTTACTTTTGGAATGATCGAAAAGGATGGTGTAACCCAATTCCTGGCCGGCATTCAAAACGACCTTACTAACAAAACCTACCGTCCTCAAGCGATCCGCAGGGTCATGATCGACAAAGCGGGGAGCAAAGAGAAACGGCCATTGGGTATTCCAACCATCCGTGACCGGGTAGTGCAGATGGCAGTGAAGATGATGATCGAACCTCTGTTCGAGGCCGATTTCATCGAAACCTCCTATGGCTTCCGTCCGAAAAAGAGCGCACATGATGCCATTCGAAAGATCAAGGAAAACCTGTTTGCAGGTTATCAGTTTGTTTACGATGCCGACCTATCGAAATACTTCGACACGATTCCGCACGATAAGCTGATGAAAGTTGTGTCCGGTCGGTTAGCCGACACAGGTATCATGAAATTACTAAAACAATGGTTGCGCAGCCCGGTTCAACAAGTAGACGGGCAACTGACCAAAAGCAGGATTGGCACCCCGCAGGGAGGAGTTATATCACCACTTTTGGCAAATATTTACATGAACGTATTTGACCAACTGATCGACGATCCCGAGGGAGTTTATGCCAAGGAGGACATCCGAATAGTGCGATATGCCGACGACTGTGCGCCAAGAACAACTCCTGTAGCGGGAGCTGATGCTATGATGATGATGGAGGCAGGCCCTCCGGATTCGGTTTGCAGGAACTGATTTCAAACCGCTGTATGCTGCTGCATTTAAGAGGTGCGGTCGTGAGCGATACAGAAAAGGTAGAGTAGAATCTATCAGGTGACTTTACAGAAGATGACCGCAAGGGAACCATTGATGAAATGTCGAAAGCGTAGTGATGATGTCAGAACCGGGGGGAAGTCGTTAACCCGGGATAAGCTTGGAGGGCACCTGATACACTGTCTAAGCGGCATCCGGCACAAAGATGGCATGATCTGTAAAGAGGCGTTATCATGGAACTTGGGAACCTGTCGTCTCGGTGCTAAGGGAGAACGCTAAGCAGAGAACCTGTAAAGTTCAGAGTACCAATACGAGGCACAGGGACAGAGTACCCCGTAGTAGTATCAGACAGTCTTTGTAATGAAGGTTTAGCGAAGGGGGTACATTATTCAGCTGAAAGAATTAACCAACTGAAAGCAATTTTAGGATGAAATTAAATCAGACAGCAAAGCCATTTGACATTCCAAAACAAGTAGTTTGGAAGGCATACCTGAAGGTGAAACGCAACCAGGGAGCCGGAGGCATAGACAATGTAACCATAGAATCGTTCGATCGTGAAGTAGGGAAGAACCTATATAAACTTTGGAACCGGATGTCATCGGGGAGTTATATGCCATCGGCAGTAAAACTGGTTGAAATACCCAAAGGGAATGGAGAAACGAGGCCGCTTGGAATCCCTTCGGTCTCGGATCGCGTCGCACAAATGTGCGCAGTTCTGCTATTAGAACCGGTAATTGATCCATTATTCCACGAGAACTCTTATGCTTACCGGCCAAACCGGTCGGCCCATCAGGCGGTAGAAGCAGCCCGGCGACGGTGCTGGCGATATGACTGGGTACTTGATCTGGACATTCGAAAGTTTTTCGACACGATAGATCATGAACTTCTCATGAAGGCAGTCAAACGACACACATCGGAGCGCTGGATATTACTTTATATTGAAAGATGGCTGAAAGTTCCATACCAAACAAGTGATGGTCATCAGATAAAGAGAGCGAATGGAGTACCACAAGGGTCAGTAGTCGGGCCACTATTAGCGAATCTGTATATGCATTATACTTTTGATGAATGGATGAAACGGAAATATCCCTTAGTCCCCTTTGAAAGATATGCGGACGATACCATTTGCCATTGCAGGACAAAGGAAGAAGCAGAGTTCCTTAAAACAGCGATCAAGGATAGAATGGAACAGTGTAAACTTTCATTAAATGAAGCAAAGACTAAGATTGTTTACTGCAAAGATGATGACAGAAGAGGAAGCCATGACCTGGAGAAATTTGATTTTCTCGGGTTTACTTTTATGGCAAGGAGGTCAAAGAATCGATGGGGTAAATTCTTTATTAATTTTAGTCCTGCTATCAGCATGAAAGCGAAAAAGAAGATCAGCAAAGAAATAAGGAGCTGGAACTTACATGAAAGATCAGATAAAAGCCTGACGGATTTAGCGAATATTTTTAATCCGATGTTGCAAGGCTATATCAGTTACTACAGCAAGTTTTACAAATCAGCGATGTATCCGTTGTTTCAGCGTCTAAACGAACGATTAGCCCATTGGGTATCACGGAAGTTTAAGCGATGTAGAAGGCATAAAACCAGAGCGATTCGGTGGTTGGGTAGTATGTATAAACAGAACCCCACTTTATTTGCACACTGGAAGTTTGGAATCACACCGCCAATGGTATGAATGTACCATTGAGGCTGAATAATAGGAGCCGTATGACGGGAGACTGTCACGTACGGATCTGGGAGGGACTCAGGGGGAAGTTCCCTGGGTCTACTCGATTTGTGTTAATGAAGACGAAGCATTATCCACCGAAGATTCTCCGGCGTATGAACAACACCCTGACCCGGATGGGGCTCACGATTAACCAGGAGAAAACCAAATTGTTGCACATCAATAAGAGTAGTTTTTGCTTTCTGGGTTTTGAGTTCCGCATGGTACAATCGAAGTTTAAGTGGAACACCAAACGTTACACCAATATCCGCCCGAGTACCAAATCACGGTCGAAGCTCTATGCCAACATCAGTGATTGTCTGGGGAAACGGAGGCATTGGAACATTGAACCGATGGTGTACAAGCTGAACGAGATTTTGATTGGGTGGCTAAATTACTTTAGCATCACCAAGGTAACACACATCTGGGACACGGTCAGCCAGATCAAATGGCATTTGGATTACAAACTGTATAAATGGCTAAAAAGCAAAGGACGGAAAGCCCATAAAACGCTACGCCAGCGCCCTTTCGATAATCTTGTCAAGTACAAACACTTACTGGATATCGAGAAATATGCGAGCTTAAAGTTCCATGCGAAAGCTACAGAAAGAACTCTATCGGTAAGCCGTATGAGCGAATAGTTCACGTACGGTTTGATGCAGGGGGTACTGACAGTCAGCTCATAATTTGTACATTTACGTGTATTAATTATTGGGTGGGCTGTCAGGCTCTACTCTACGCAGTAAACATATTAAAGACACAGCAATGAAAGTAGCTTATCATTTTAAATGTGGAGATATTGAAGGAAGATATGACAGTATTTTTTACAAAATGTTATTCAACAACCTTTTAAGACTTAATGAGCCATTTGTTTCTTCTAAAATTCTAATAGGAGACCTATTAATTTATGAGTACTTGCGACAGAATGACCCTCATGATTTACTCAATTATTTATTTCAAATAAACGGAGACAATTGGAAAAGGATTATTCCAGACAAAATCAGATATTTTATTGAAGATACTGTATTTGTCATTTGTTTTGAGACTATCTCAAAGGAACTTGCCAATAAAATAAATGATTCACTTGTGAATGAAAAACGCTATTTAGGTGCTTTAGAAATAGACAACTCGCTGGAACTTCATTGGTGGCTATATGGAGAATGCATTGGCCCAAAATTTAGATTATTGGATAAAGAATTTAATATTCTAATCGACGATAACGAGCCAGAAAGTATGGAGTATGTAGTTGATATAAAAGAACGACTAAAAGGAATCCCATTTGAAAATATAAATACAGAACTTTCAAATTATAGGTGCAGCTTATTTGACGACAAACATAACTATGAAAATGCCAAACGAGCAACAGAATGGAAAAAGGGGATGGAATCAATATTTATGACGATTACAGATGAGATAATTTCAAAACTAACAGATACTGCTCCAGATTTGACTGATAAACTTTGGTCTATAAATCAGACTTTTTTAAATGCTCAAACAGGCGAACAGTATGCACAAGCGATGACTTCGTGCAGACGAGTTTTTGAATATGTAACTGATTGTTTATTCCCAGCGACTAACGAAATTATTGATGGGCATTCCTTAAAAAAGGACAAATACAAAAATAGACTCTTGGAGTTTGCAAAACGGGAACTTAAAAGTGAAACAAATATTGATTTAATTGTGACCAACACATCTTCACTCTTTGATGAGTGGAATAAACTTTATGAACTATCTAATAAGGGTGTTCATACCGACCCTCACAGACAGGAATGTAGACGTTGTATAATAAGGACAATTCTACTGTTAGATGATTTGATTGCTATAAAACGAACACCTTTTGAAGTTAATGTCAGAGCTGAAAAATTTATTAATGATTTTAAAGAAAGACATAATGCCAGCCTCTAATCGAATAGCCCGCCCTGCAAGTAATGAATACTGACAGGGAGAGTCTTTTATCACAGCATGTAATTGTTTAGTATATATTGACTTACAGATAACTATCGGAATGGGGCAATCTTTTCGTAATACGTTAGCAATGATTCATAACCTCGTTTGTTCAACCGATCAACAGTAATAGTCGTTCTCAAAATCGGACTTTGGGCAATCGCCCATCCCCCCATTCGGGAACAGCTCCATTGATAAGCATGTTCCGGTGGTACTCCCAGCCGGATCAGGTTCTTCCGGGTCTTTGGGGTAATCCGTATCGTATAGGAATGTGAGACCGTTTCACCAACGTTTGGGATAGTGCCTCACTAATGTTGGTGAAGGTGTCTCACTAACATTAGTGAGGGTGTCGCAACAACGTTAGTGAGGGCGGCTCCTCTAAATAGCGGTATAATGGGGCTAATGTTGAAGATGTTGTTACCGGGGATGCCATAAAATGTTTGCCAGGTACCTGCGGAATTGTGAAGAAGTTTTACTGAACAATAAATTTTCGAAAGTTACGCTTATAAACCATTTGTGTTATACGTGAAATGCAACTGGATTACACGGTAATCCGTCAAGACTCCACCGCAAATGCAGAACAGAGCGGTGCGAGGGCCGTCAAAACGCCCGGCGGAGGGTTCGTTTTGACAAGATTTTTGCTTCCTTTTCATCGATTGGAAAAGGAAGAGCCTGTCCGGCTCAAGGACAGAAATTACAAAAAACGTTGTTGTTTGTGCTTAAAAGAATCCGGATCCGGGAAGCGGGACCTGATTGCCAAAATTAGAAATGACATCGGGATTTCGATTAAACGGATATTTTGCCCGACAGGCAACGATAAATTTATCTCTTTCTCCACCTGCTTTTTCAATTGATCCGAAAAAACAGGCTGGGGAAAAGCTGGAAAGCCTACAACAAATGGTTCCGTTTCAATACTTCGGTAATCTTGTCTTGCTCCCATCCCGTAACAGCCTGGATCTGTTCGAGAGTTAAGCCGTTCTTCGAACCGTTTATAATAACCGTTTCCATGGCTGACTCATGACCTTTTGCTTCTCCTTTTACTTCACCTTCTGCCAAACCTTCTGCTTTTCCTTCAGCTTTTCCTTTTGCCTCACCTTCGGCCCTGCCCTGCGCCTTCGCGTAAGCCAGGATGTTCGCTTTATCCCATTTCCGTTTTAGTTCCACATCGTACATCTCTTTTTCCTCCTTGCTCAAATTACTGTATTCCGAAATATTAAACAACTTCTCAAATATCGGTTTCCTCAAGAATAACGGGATCTTGTCCATCCTGCTCATGTTCTTCAAAACATATAACCACCCGTCAAGTTCAGTCTCCAGCTCGGATTCAGTCTTCACAAAGTTAAGCAATTCCAGATAAATGAACCCGAGTCCCTCGTAAAAAACTTCGCCGTTTTCCCTGTTGCACAAACAAATATCGTGCAAATACTGGTTATTGCTACTATCGGGAAAGGTAAACCCGTCCATCAACACGATCACATAAACTTCGGTTACTGCATAGTTCCAGACCTTCCGTTTTCCTTTCGGGGCCATGTCCGAGATTAACCTACTGGCATAATACAGCATGCGTTGTTTCAGGTTTCCCTGCACACTGCGCTGTACCTCGATCAGGAAGGTTTCCCCGTCCGGACCGACACAGGACAGGTCGAAGATTGCCCCGCCAATACTGTCGTTATCGCCGGGATATTCGTTTTTGTTATACACCAGGTCCGTGATTTGCTTACGGCCCTGGAAGATTTCATTCAGAAGGGCGATCAGCAGATCCTTATTCGGTTCTGAACCAAAAATCTTTTTGAATGCATAATCGACCAGCGGGTCAATATAGGTAGTATTCACTTTTATAGATTGTTGTGTTGAATGTAAAGGTAAAAATTATTATTCTAATATCAAAAAACAAATGCACTATCGATAAAATTAAGGAACTATTCTGCCTGGACTTTGATGTAATCCGTATCATATAGGGAGATGTGAGGCCGTTTCACCAACGTTAGTGATAGTGCCTCACTAATGCCTGTGAAGGGGGCTCACTAACGTTTGGGAGGATGTCTCACACGTGTTAGTGAGGGCGGCTCCTCTGATTGGGAAAGGATGGATCCGGCCTATACTTCTGTAAAAGAATAGAATGGAGAGGAGATTTAGCAAAGGAATGCAGACAAATGACTACTTTTATGTCTGATAAAAGCAGTGAGCATAGCTTATACTGGATTTTAGGGATACAGTTTTTGGGGCGTAAACTACCCGGTGGGCACATTTGAATGAAAAAAACAACGACCATATCATGGATTCTTTTGGCGATTGCTCTTGCCTCTCAAAAATATCCAGCCAGTAGACGGGAAGTATCTGAAATTGCAGATGGAATAAATCATGCAGTACCGACAAATAAAGAACTGGAGGAATCTATAAAATGGTTGATTCAAAACAAAATTGTTTCAGAGATAAATAAAAGATTTTCCCTTTCCGATTATGGGGAAAAGTTGATTAATAAAGCCAATTCCAAGACAAATATAATTTTCGAAATCTGGAAGAATTTGGAAACGGAGATAAATGAAAAATTAAAAGATGAATAGAAAGTGTAATCTCCTAGCAGGATTAGTAATAGTCGGAATTAATCTTTTCTGGATTTGGGATAATTTGTACTTATTATATCAATATCACAAAATGGGTATTTTATTTCTTTTTATGTATCCGGACTACACCCTTCATGGCAATAACAGGGAAGACTTTTTGTTCGGGTTAAAACAAGAATACCAGGCATACCGGTTTTTTCAAAAACAAATTGATGCCTGTGACAAGCAAATTGACAGGTTCATAAAAGAAGAATTGCGAAAGTCACCCGAAAAGAACAAACTAAAAACCTTCGATAAACCATACAAAAGACAAAACAAGAATGCCGTATCAATTAAAAATTTTAACCAGGTAGCATACCAATATTTTGGAGGAGTTGATTTGATGGCTATTGAAGGGTTAAGCCATGCAACAGTACTTTCCATAATGAGTGAAATCGGGCCCGATGGATTTATAAAGTTCGACACATCGAAACAATTTGTTTCCTGGGCAAGACTGGCGCCCAATAATAAAATCTCAGGCGGCAAAGTGCTTAGCAGCAAAATACCAAAAGGAAGCAACCGCCTGAAAATAGCCCTCAGGCAAGCAGCCAATGCAATCGGGAACTTAAAAGACACTCATCTTTCCGACTTCTTTAAAAGGGTCGCATTCCGCAAAGGAAGGCAGGCAGCAGTAAGTGCCACAGCAAGAAAGATCGGGGTAATTATCTGGACGATGGTAACAAAACAAGTCCCCTATAATCCTCCCGAACAATACCTGTTCCTCGACCAGAAAAGAAAGATGGGAATAGCAAAAAGAATTAAAAAACAAATCGCTAAATTTGACATAAAACCCGATGAAATTGGACTTGGTAACTCACTGAGCCCCAACTACAATTTTTAACGTTAGTCAGAATGCTATGGCGACACTGCAACCATTAACAAATAATAAGAAACATGAGTTTTAACTTACAAGACTTACGACAAAAAGCTGAAAGACGACTGTTTAGTGAAATCAGAAAATCATCTGGAATGCCAAGGCCAACTGCTGAAAAATTGATTAATGAAAATAATAGACAAAGAATTTTTGACAGCAAAGATACAGACGTCAACGTTTATGATATTTTTCTTTCGCATAGTGCAAAGGATGCTCAAATAATTCTTGGACTCTTAGATAAACTAAATAATCTTGGATATAGTGTTTATGTTGACTGGGTGGATGACCCACAGCTTGACAGAAGTAATGTAACAAAGGCAACTGCAAACACACTGAGAACAAGAATGAATCAAAGCAAGTCATTGCTCTATGCTACAACAGAACACGCAAGCGGTTCAAAATGGATGCCATGGGAATTAGGTTATATGGATGGTGAAAAAGCCAGAGCTTCAATTCTTCCAATTTTTGAATCTGAGTCAAGTAGTAGTCATAGTTTCAAAGGACAAGAATATTTAGGTATTTACCCTTATTGCATTGAAGCAACTCAACAAAACACTGGCATAAACAAATTGTGGGTATGTGAAGCATCTGATATTTATGTAATGTTTGACGAATGGTTGTCTGGGAAGAAACCTTATAAACACTAAAAATGGAAGCACAATTAAGTCGCTTTGTTGACACATTTACAAAGGCAATTAAAGAAAGTAACGCTGCGATTTTCGCAGGTGCTGGACTTTCTATTCCAGCAGGTTATGTGAATTGGAAAAATCTATTGAGAGATATCGCTGCTGAACTAAACCTTAACATTGACAAGGAGAATGACCTTATTGCGATAGCTCAATACCATTACAACGAAAAGGGGAACAACCGACACAAATTAAATCAATTGTTGATTGAGGAGTTTACTCAAGGAACAGCTGTAACGCCAAATCATAAGATTCTTGCTGCTCTTCCAATACAAACATACTGGACAACTAACTATGACAAGCTCATAGAGAAAGCCATTGAGGAAGAAGGCAAAACACCTGATGTAAAAATCACACAAGAAAATTTATCGATTAACATACCGAGACGCGATGCAGTCGTTTACAAGATGCACGGTGATGTTTCTTTACCCGACCAAGCAATTTTAACCAAAGATGATTACGAAGGTTATAATGAGAAAAGACCTCTTTATACAACTGCGTTACAAGGCGATTTGGTTGCAAAAACATTTCTATTTGTTGGGTTCAGTTTTGATGACCCAAACCTTGAATATATACTTAGTCGAATAAGAATCTTGCTTGGTCAAAATCAAAGAGATCACTATTGTTTCTTCAAAAGAATAAGTCGCAAGGACTTCTCATCAGACGAAGATTTTCATTACGCTGAAATAAAAAATCAACTAAAAATAAAAGACCTTAGGCGCTATTCAATCAATGCACTTTTGATTAACGAATATTCGGATATCACAGATGTGCTTTCAGCGATTCAGAAGAAAGTTTTGCGTTCAAATGTTTTTATTTCAGGTGCTGCAAAAATTTATGGTACAAGAACAGAAAGAGATGCATTGACTTTTGTTCATAAACTCAGTTACAACATTTCATCTAAAGGTTATAAAATTGTTTCGGGTGTAGGTTATGGTATTGGTAGTGCAGTAATCAACGGAGCAACAGAATTTGTTTTCTCAACTAAATACAGACATCTTGATAACGCACTTGTATTGAGACCTTTTCCGCAGGTTGTTACAGGAACAAAAAGTAAAGATGAAAGGAATAAGGAATATAGATACGAAATGATGAAACATGCAGGAATTGCACTCTTTATTTTCGGTAACAAAGACAATGGAAAAGGAGGTTGGAAAATCTCTAACGGGATGATTGAGGAGTTTGAGGTTGCTGTAGGGCAAAAAGTCATTCCTTTACCAGTTGGGGCAACTGGTTATGCATCAGAAGAACTTTGGAATAAAGTAATGGCTTCGCCATCACTTTATCATTATCCGAACAATCCGGAATTGTTAGATGCACTAAAACAAATTGGCGACAAATCAAAAACAGAGGACGAGTTAATAACTCAAATTCTTAAAGCAATAAGTTTACTTCAAAACAACTTCTAATGGACATAAATAGTGCTACTACATCAAATTGGACAATCGCTATAATAATATATTGCGCAATAGCTCTATTGTCATTTATTCCAGTAGTGGAAGCAATTCTTAAAAAAGTTAAGCTTCATCCTGGAGGTGATTCTTTTCAACAATCAAAGCATTTTTCAACGAATAATATTGAGCTTCTAAATCAGCATTATTCAAGAATCTATGGAACTCTAATATTCTGGAAAAACAAAGCAGAATGGCATAAGAGATTTCATTATTATACACTTTGTTGGACAATTCCTGTATCTATATTAATTCCAATTATTACCCAATCCATTGACACATCTGTAGATTCAAAACTTTTCCTAACTATAATCTCAACTCATACTGCGTTATTATGGGGCTTCCACCGTGCGCTGAAAGTGGAAAATAATTTCAAGGCTTTTAGAAATGGTGAATCTGAATTCTACGATTTATATAGAAGATTATTAGATAGACCCCAGAGTTTTGGTAAAACAGAAGAAGAACAAATTGAAAATTACTTTATTGAAGTAGAGAAAATAAGAAGAATTGTCAGGATGTCAGAAACTGATAATTTTCCAATCTTGGAAGACTCTAAACCAAAAACTTAATATTTAAAATTATGGCAACAAAAAAGAAAGTATTCGTCAGCTTTGACTTTGACAATGATAAAATCATAAAAGATTTTCTCATCGGACAATCAAAAAATGTAGATTCTCCATTTGAAGTAACAGATGTTTCTTTAAAGGAAGCCGCACCAGAAAAGGATTGGGAGGAAAAAGCAAAAGCAAAAATCGGGTTAGCTGATATTGTAATTGTTATGGTCGGTCCAAAAACATATAAAGCTTCAGGTGTATTGAAAGAAGTGAAAATAGCAAATGATTTGAAAAAGAAAATTATTCAGATTATTGGCTATAAAGATGGTAATTATACCAGAGTTGAAGGCGCAGGTATATTGTATAGTTGGAATTGGGAGAACCTCAAAAAATTATTGAATTAATTCTTGAAATAAAAGCACGAACGCACAATCGAATAGCCCGCCCTGTCAGCAAGTGCTGACAGGGAGAGGCTTTCACACCACTGTACGTACGCGAGCTACGCTCCACCCCTTCGGCCAAAATGTCCACCGGACATTTTAACCTCGGGCACATATACAGCGGTTCATTAAGATGTGGGACAACTTTTCCGTAATATGTAAGCAACGCTTCGTAACCTCTTTTTCGCAATCGCTCCAAAGTAATGGTCGTTCTCAGAATCGGGCTTTGGGCAATTGCCCAACCCCCCATCAGGGAACGGCTCCATTGGTAAGCATGTTCCGGATCGACCCCCAGACGGATCAGGTTCTTCCGGGTCTTTGGGGTAATCCGTATCGTATAGGAATGTGAGTCCGTTTCACCAACGTTTGGGATAGTGCCTCACTAATGCTTGTGAAGGGGGGCTCACTAACGTTCGGGAGGGTGTCTCACACGTGTTAGTGAGGGCGGCTCCTCTAAATGGGAAAGGATGGATACGACCGATGCTGTTCCCTTCGTAAAAAGATGCTGAAGATTTCGCGGAAAGATACCGGACTTTTCATAAAAAGATGGGGAAGATTTTATAAAAAGACCCTGAACTTTTCACCAAAAGATGGGGAAGATTTCCTCAAAAGCTGGCCGACTTTTAGTAAAAAGATACCTAAGATTTCCGGAAAAGATACTGAACTTTTTTCATCCTTCCGGTATAAGGGGAAAAGTATATTGATTAAAAAATTACTGTATAATTTTCAAAATAGTAGTGCATAATCCTGGAAATTATAGTGCATAATTTTGGAAAGATTAACGCATAAACCTGGAGATATTAATGCATAATTTCGGAAAGATTCACTTATCAGTATTCCTGTTCCGGGGTGTCTTTATTTGGTAAAATAGGCAGTTCGCTCAACAAAATGTATTCCTGTGCTTTGAGTACCGCTTGCTGTGCATTGCGATTTGGCCGGAAACCATAGCTGTAATCTTCAAATTCCATCTCGAATTTAGCGGCCAGAACCTGGTCTACGGCTTGTTGCAACAGGCGATCCGTTGCAGTGGGCACGCCTAATAAACGGAATTTTCCGTTGCTCTTGGGTATTTCCACCCCCAAAATGGGTTTGGGCAGGTACTTGCCGGTACGAATATCGGATTCCAGTCGCTCCCTGTTTTTGGTCAGGTGGGCATAGAGTTCCGTTACTGCCATACCATCGATGCCTGCCGAACCTTTATTCGACACAACCTGACGGTAAGCCCGCATTATATTCCTCCGGTTCAGTACCTGTTCAATCATCCTCTTTTCGTTTACTTTGTTTTACCCTGTCCCGCTTAAGCCAGGGCTGGCAATGCCTCCCTGTCGGATTTGGAACATCTTAATGTTCAGCCCTTCACTACCCTGTGAGTCCTCCGCGGTATCTGTTCGCGGCCCGTTGCCAATAGCTACTATGGCCTCTGCTGACTCCTTTGACTTAACCAAACACGTGATTGTCAAGGTATCCCCTGGTAAGAGCTTTTCCCTTCATCCAATCCCTGCGACATCTACTGGAAAACGATTTTGGTATTCTTGGGACGTTACAATGGTGTGCTTGCTTATCCTCGTTTCACAGCCTCATATGCCACCGCTACGCTCTTCATGTCGTCAAATGTCCACCGGACATTTTTTTACGCTCCGCCCCCTTCAGTGCATGGGTCGCTCCAAACCACCTTGCCACTTGCTAATGCTTCCGGGCGTTACCCCGGTGCATAAGGGACTTGCACCCTCTGGAAAAATACACCTGCTGAAACTATGTTTATTGCTTTTTATTTGTATTTTTAAGCTTTTTCAATAGCTTTCAGCAGGTGCGCTCTGCTCATGCAGGGCGCACACACGCAGTATAGTTAATAAGGGTTTCAGTGGTTTTCGGGGCGTAGTAACCCGCTCCAAATTTTACTGTAACTTGATACGGAAGAAGCCCGCAATCCCTTACTAACCATACCGCCACCGTTACCAGCAGTTGTGACCCGAGAAGCGTCAGGTTGATTAGTAACAAAAGTATTAAACTAAGAGTGAAAAATATGAAAATAAAGATTCTACTTTCAATATTGACTATTCTAACCTTTAGTAGTTGTTCCGAGATTAAAACAACTAATTCGACAGAGACTTATAAATTCTGGTCTGGAACAAACGCCCCCTCTGATTTAGAATTATTAAACGGACAGTATTGGCAATCTTCACACTGGACTAGAGAATATATAATGTATTTAAAGTTTAAGCCGAGTGATAAATGGTGGAATGAATTTATACAACAAAATCGGATTTCTACTGACAAAGGGGATTGGATAATGCCAGGTGATGCGCCGACTTGGTTTAAGCCATCTGAAAATTCAATTAGATTTGTTGGGAACAGTGACTTTGACCAAGGTTCAAGATATTTTAAAGACACATTAACAGATGTTTGTTACATCTATGAAATTCAATTGTAATCTATAACAATAGCAGAAATAGTAATTGCATTGACTATTCACCTTATTTTACCTCTGATTGGACTTCTTTATTTTATCCGATTGAGAAAGAGAATGAAAAAGGAGGGAATTCAAAATGCTCCGATAATTGAGTTGTTTATGATTTTTGCAACATATGGAGGATTATTGCTTGTTGTTTTGACTGCTTTGATTTGGAAATGGTCTGGAATGGCATCACTGGGGACTTTATATTTGATTCTTGCAGCACCAGTTGCAATGGGGATAATTGCATATCGACACAGGAAAACAAAAAGGGATACTAAATATCACAAATGGACTTTTTTGTTGGGAATTTTGTATTAGTGAAACTTTCAAAATAACTTACCCAAAACGATGATTGATATTTGTTTTGAACTTGAAGTGATAAGTCAGGGGTGGTTATTAACAACCCATTCTTGATAAAAATATACGATTTGGCTGATTTTGTATGTGTTAAGGATGTTACTTTACATTCTATGAAAGAAGAATTCCCGGAAAAGACCGTTATGCTGATGCAATTGCACTACAGCCGGTTATCAGAAAAAGACCGCAGGCAATATGCGGCATTGGAATCCCTGAAGCTGGGAAGGGGAGGTATTACCTATATCAGTAAAGTTCTTGGGGTTGATCGGAAAACCATTCTGCAGGGAAGGAAGGAATTGACCGAAGAATCGGATGTTTTCATTCCCCCGGGGCGGCAACGCAAAACGGGCGGGGGCAGAAAAAAAAACTGAAACCAGACCTGAAATAAAAGAGTTGCTGATTGAATTGATCGAAAAGTATAAAGCGGGCAGTCCAACCCAAAGTGAGGTTTATTGGGTAGGTCTAAAGCCATATTCGATCGTCAAACTTTTCCGGGAACAACATCAGATTAAGATCAGCAATGGAATGGTAAAGCGCTTGCTTAAAGAATTGGGGTATGGTTATCGCAGGCAAACCAAACAATTGGCCTTAGGCAGCTATGCCAATCGAGACAGGCAGTTTCAAATTATTTGTACGTTGGTACTGGCCATGAGTTTAAAAAGTCCCGTTCTGAGCATCGATTGCAAGAAAAAAGAACGGCTGGGTAATCTTTACCGCGATGGGAAATGCTTTTGCACCCAGGCTGTTAAAGTATATGACCATGATTATGAGTATTTAGCCCAAGGCAAAGTTATTCCACATGGGATTTATGATTTGCAGGCAAATAAAGGGTACATCTCTGTTGGGAGCAGCAGTGAAACAGCAGATTTTATCGTGGATAATTTACTTTGGTGGTGGTGGGAATATGGTATTAATCAGTATCCGGATGCTAAAAATATCCTGATTTTATGTGATGCAGGTGGGGCCAATTCTTACCGGCATCACATCTTTAAACACCGGCTCATGGAGTTTGCAACACAAACAGGCTTATCGGTTATTGTCTGTCATTATCCGCCTTATTGTTCCAAATGGAATCCGATCGAACATCGATTATTTAGCCATGTACACCGGGCGATGGAAGGCGTTGTTTTTTCAGATTATCAAACTGTTCAAAAGCTAATTGAACGAACTTCGACCAAAACAGGCCTTTGCGTGGTGGTTCGGTTAAACTTAAAAGAATACCCCCAAGGCATTAAGGTAGACAAGGCAGATATAAACGAAAAACGAATCATACATCACCCGGATATTCCAGAACTAAACTACAGAATTTATGCATAGTTTTGAGGATATTATTTTTAACGTTTTACTAAGAATTAATATGAAAAAAATTATTGACTCCTTTTTTATTATTACAGCTTTAACAATTTGTGTAAGCTGTTCCAAAATTGAGAATCCTGAGACGAAAACAACAATTACTGGAAAAATTGAAAATATGGATGTTTATCCAAACACCAAAACCATTTCAGTCACAATTGTAGATTTTAGGGATAAAAAATCGATTTTTACCGATTCAATAAAAAGTGACGGTTCATTTGAAATAGTTTTCGATTTATATAAAACTCAAGATGTAAAAGTTGATCCTATTGTTGGGGAAATAATAATTCATCCTGGAGAAACAATTGAGCTAGGAATTGATTTTAAAGATATTGGGAACGTTGATTTTATTGGAAAAAGCCAAAAAACAAATCAAGATTTATATAAATATCTTAATAGTAATTATTGTATCAATAATTTTAATGACCTAGATTCAAGAAAGTTAAATCCTAAAGATTTTATGAAACTCTGTGATAGCGTCAAGTCAAATTTAATCTCAAAAAGAAATGATTTTATTTTAGAGGTAAATCCTAATCAAGAGATTTTAAAATGGACAATAGAATATATTGACATAAGTTATTACAATGCACTTTCATACTATTTATTTAGATATTCACATAAAAACAAATTATCTCCTTTCGATTCAATTGTTAAATATTATATTAACCATTTAGATAGCATAAGTCTTCTTTTTACTTCTGAAGTTATAAATACAGACTCATACAAACTTCTTGATATATATACTGGTATAATCGCCCAAAAACTATTTTACAATCAAAAAATATCAAATAAAGATAGTGCAATTACAGTACTAATAGATAACATTTTAATTGAATCTAAAAATGATTTATTCAAGGAATATTTACTAGCGAATTTTTTCTACCAAGAACTAAATCAGTTTAACTTAAATACTTTTGAAAGCAATAAGGAGCTGCTTATAAATAATATTCAATCTTATTCAATTAAAACCCCTTTATTTCAGTATTACGACAAATTAAAAGTTCTAGCTGAGAATCCTGAAATTGGTTCAAATAGTATTAAAGCAAAAATGACAAATACTTCTGGTAAAGTAATTTTAGACTCAATAATCAACAAAAACAGAGGAAAAGTAATTTACATCGATTGTTGGGCAACATGGTGTGGACCATGTAAAGCTGAGATGCCACATTCGAAAGAACTAATGGAAAAATTACAAGGTGAGAAAATAGAATTTGTTTATTTGTGTATAGATTCTAAAGAGGAACTTTGGAAACAGACTATTTCAATATTACAACTTGATGGTAACCATATTTACTGCGATAATAAACAAAGTCAAGATATTAGGAAAGGACTAGATATTGATGGTGTCCCTTATTATATTTTAATAAACAAACATGGACATATAATTGAATCTGGGAACTATTTACGACCCAGTAATTCCGAAACGATAAATAAAATTAAAGAATTATTAAAAGAATCATAAAAATTCAGCGCATAACAATTAGTCTCCAATAAAGCGTTGCTTGCATACGCTTTAGATTGGAGGAAGAGTTGAACTAAACCACTTCCTGGGTATAACCGTTTGCCGGTCATGAAATTACAAATAGTGTTTTTAATTGGTTTTTTCAGGTTTGCCTGATTCCTGTTTTTGCGCGTGTTGCCATCCCTCAGAATCGCTTTGCGCCAGAAAAACCGGTTCCCGTCACAACTTGCCCCGGCGTATTCTCATTTTTCCGGAGAAAATCTGTCATCGATCCATCGGTTTTTGACTTACGGGCATACCTTCCCCATTTACGCTTTGCGCATCATAATAAGTACTACAAAATCAATCATTGGCAGATTCCTGTCAACGCATTTACAGGCGGGGCCCGTTGCCCGGGCCAGGAATCCCGGGTGCCGGATACGCCGGAAATAAGGCGGGACAATGTGATCCGGGAAACGTTTGAGGAGCTCTGTTCCGCTAATGGTTTTGGTTTTCTTTTGGTACCCGTTTTCGCGGTCGCACCAGCTAAAGGTAACATGGGGGGGGGGGATCCCATGATAGAACGTTGTTGCGAGTGACGCAACAGCATTATTGTGAGTGTCACAACAACGTTGTTGTGGGGGTCGCAATAACGTTATTGTGGGTATCACAACCGTATTGTTGCGGCGTTCACAAAAATTATAGTGGGGAGAAGTTTCACTGAACAATAAATTTTCGGAAGTTACGCTTATAACCCATTTGTGTTATACGGTAATCCGTCAAGACTCCACCGCAAATGCAGAACAGAGCGGTGCGGGGGCCGTCAAAACGCCCGGGTGAGGGTTCGTTTTGATAAGATTTTTGCTTCCTTTTCATCGATTGGAAAAGGAAGAGCCTGTCCGGCTCAAGGACAGAAATTACAAAAAAAGTTGTTGTTTGTGCTTAAAAGAATCTGGATCCGGGAAGCGGGACCTGATTGCCAAAATTAGAAACGACATCGGAATTCTGATTGAACGGGTATTTTGCCCGGCAGGCAACGATAAATTTATCTTTTTCTCCACCTGCTTTTTCAATTGATCCGAAAAAACGGACTGGGGAAAAAGCTGGAAAGCCTACAACAAGTGGTTCTGTTTCAATACCTCGGTAATCTTGTCTTTCTCCCATCCCGTAACAGCCTGGATCTGTTTGAGGGTTAAGCCATTCTTCGAACCATTTATGATGACCGTTTCCATGGCTGACTCATAGTATCATATAGGGAGATGTGAGTCCGTTTCACCAACGTTTGGGATAGTGCCTCACTAATGCTTGTGAAGGGGGGCCCACTAACGTTCGGGAGGGTGTCTCACACGTGTTAGTGAGGGCGGCTCCTCTAAATGGGAAAGGATGGATACGACCGATGCTGTTCCCTTCGTAAAAAGATGCTGAAGATTTCGCGGAAAGATACCGGACTTTTCATAAAAAGATGGGGAAGATTTTATAAAAAGACCCTGAACTTTTCGCCAAAAGATGGGGAAGATTTCCTCAAAAGCTGCCCGGCTTTTAGTAAAAAGATACCGAAGGTTTCCGGAAAAGATACTGTACTTTTTTCATCCTTCCGGTATAAGGGGAAAAGTATCTGGGGAAAAGCACTGGTAGAAAACAATAAAGGCGTGGTACCAAAATCATAAGTGCATTTATCGCAGGAGAAAGGTCCGGTAAAAAGTTGGCAGAAAACCGACACTATAATTGCCGCAAATCGGAAGAAGAAATAGCCAAAGCCCTTCAATACAACGGGCGGGATGATTATATGTTTGCCTTAAAACACGAATGGGGGACCTATTCACACCTACAACGGCAACTTAATGAAGTCGATTCACAAATTAAAGAATTGCTCACCGACATCATTGATAAAGATGACAATAAAAAACAGCATGTGGCCAACCAAAAAACAGATAAAAGAAAAAATAAAAATGGGATCCGGGGAACTGATATGAACCAGATGGCCTATCAATATTTTGAATGGATAGACCTAATGGCCATCGAAGGGGTTAATGATGCGACAATTCTGTCTATAATCAGTGAGATCGGATTAGAGGGAATTAAGAAATTTGAAACATCCAAAGAATTTACAGCATGGTTGCGCCTTGCTCCCCATAACAAAATAAGTGGAGGCAAGGTATTAAACCATCATATACCAAAAGGAAGCAGCAGGTTAAAAATTGCATTACGAAATGCAGCAAATGCCATCGGTAATTTAAAAGAAGGACACCTGTCCGACTTCTTTAAAAGAATCTGCTATAAAAAAGGGAGGAGAACAGCGATCAATGCAACCGCAAGAAAACTTGCTGTAATCATCTGGAATATGTTGGTTAAAGAAATGCCATATGAATCACCAACCCAATATTTATTCCTCGATGAAAAAAGAAAACTTGGATTGGTGAAAAGAATCAAAAAGCAAATCGCTAAATTTGAATTACAACCCGAACAACTCGGATTTATAACAACCTAAGATACAGTAGTTATGATTTGACGTTAGTCGGAACGCCAGAGAACGACACGAGCATGATAAACAAAACTGAAAGATGAATAAAATAAAACTGATTTTACTTTTTTTAATAGTATCAAGTATTTGCATAGCACAAAAGAAAACGATAAGTATTGATTTCAAATCTAAAGATTGGAAAACTTTTGGCTCAGAAATAACAGAATTTGATTCAGTATTGACAACATTCATTCCTAAAGGAACAGGAATTGCATATTTGGATAGTTTTGATTTTCAAAATGGAACTATTGAATGTGATTTATATTCACCATCAGATAAAGCATATTTGGGGATTGTTTTTAGGATTACATCTTTGAGCAATTTTGAAAACATTTATTTCCAACCTCACACGAGTGGGAAATGGGATGCAGTGCAATATGACCCAATTTTTAATAGGTCAGCCACATGGCAGCTTTACAATGGTACAAAATATCAAGCTGTTGCAAATATTCCTGTAAGAGAATGGTTTCATGTAAAAATTCAGGTTATAGGTGATTCTGCAAAAGTCTATCTTGATAATAATCCAAAACAGGTATTGTCTGTGAAATTAAAGCATGATTATTCATCAGGTTCTATAGGTGTATTCAGTTATCATCCTGCTAATTTTACAAATCTTAAGGTGACAAAACTTGATACAGTTTTATCTTTTAAACCCGAATTAACAACTGCGTCTAAAAAAACATACATTTCAAATTGGTTGATTTCTGAACCATATGATAATTACAATTTTAAAATTGAAAAGCCATTTTTAAATGATAGTATAGTAAGTAAATGGCAAACTGTAAATGCCGAAGAAGATTATTTAATAAACTTAAACAGGCATTTTGCTTTATCTAAAACAAAAAATACAGTATTAGCGAAAGTGACAATAGATTCAAAAAAGAAACAAACAAAGAAGTTATATTTTGGCTATAGTGATAAAATAAAAATTTACCTAAATGAAGATAGCGTTTTTATAGGCGATAATAGCTTTCATGAATCAGATAAATTTGAAGATAGGGGCTATGTTTTAGATAAACATCAAATGATAGAACTTCCATTGGAAAAAGGTGAGAATGAATTGTTTTTTGAAATTTCTGAAAAAATGTTCGGATGGGGTTTTATTGCGAAATTAGAAGATTTAAAAGGAATCAAAATTATAAATCAATAAAAAACTAAAAAATGGAAACAGCATCAGCTCAAACAGAATTAATTTCATATTGTGGATTTTATTGCGGAGCATGTCCAAAATATACAAAAGGACAATGTGAAGGATGCAAAGGAGATAATCCCAAATGTGCAGTAGGATACAAAGCTTGTAAAGTAAGACCATGCTGCATTGAGAATGGATTTAAATCTTGTGCCGAGTGTGATAAATATGATTCTGTTAAAGATTGTAAATTATATAACCCATTCATGATTAAATTTGGTCAATTTATGACGCGTACAAATCGGAGATTAGGAATTGAGATGATAAAGGAAAAAGGGGAAACCGAATTTGTAAAATACATGATTGATAAAAATTGGGTGACAATAAAGACTGGAAAACAATAATGCGCAGCACACAACAAATTAGGAATTAAGGCACAGTTGAGCCAAGAAAAGAGGCAGTAGGTTTGTCTATCTGCTGCCTTTTTTGATCTCTCCGGCTTTCGGCCCCCTGCTCAATTGTGTTTTAATACGTGTGTGCGCCCTGCATGAGCAGAGCGCATCTGCTGAAAGCTATAGAAAAAGCTTAAAAATACAAATAAAAAGCAATAAACATAGTTTCAGCAGGTGTATTTTTCCAGAGGGTGCAAGTCCCTTATGCACCGGGGTAACGCCCGGAAGCATTAGCAAGTGGCAAGGTGGTTTGGGGTGACCCATGCACTGAAGGAAGCCAAACGGCAAAATCCGGTACTGACGAACAGAAACGGCATATGAGGCTGTGAAACGAGGATAAGGTGGGCACACCATTGTAACGTCCCAAGAATACCAAAATCGTTTTCCAGTAGATGTCGCAGGGATTGGATGAAGGGAAAAGCTCTTACCAGGGGATACCTTGTCAACCACGTGGTGGTTAGGGGAAGGAGTCAGCAGAAGCCATAGTAGCTACTGGCAACGAGCCGCGAACAGATACCGCGGAGGACTCACAGGGTAGTGAAGGGCTGAACATTAAGATGTTCCAAATTCGGCAGGGAGGCATTGCCAGCCCTGGCTTAAGCGGGACAGGGTAAAACAAAGTAAACGAAAAGAGGATGATTGAACAGGTACTGAACCGGAGGAATATAATGCGGGCTTACCGTCAGGTTGTGTCGAATAAAGGTTCGGCAGGCACCGATGGTATGGCAGTGACGGATTTGTATGCTCACCTGACTAAAAACAGGGAGCAACTGGAATCTGATATCCGTGAAGGGAAGTACCAGCCACAACCTATTCTGGGGGTGGAAATACCCAAGAGCAACGGAAAATTCCGTTTATTAGGTGTGCCCACTGCAACGGATCGCTTGTTGCAACAAGCCGTAGGCCAGGTTCTGTCTATCAAATTCGAGATGGAATTTGAAGATTACAGTTACGGCTTCCGGCCCAATCGCAACGCACAGCAAGCGGTACTAAAGGCTCAGGAATACATTAATTCAGGATACCGGCACATTGTTGATATCGATCTGAAAAGCTTCTTCGATGAAGTGGACCACTGTATCCTGTTGCAGTTGCTGTACCGCAAGGTCAAATGTCCGCTGACCTTGCGCCTGATCCGCAAATGGCTGAGAGCGCCGATCCAAATCAACGGCAAACTGGTCAAAAGGCGGAAAGGGGTCCCGCAGGGATCCCCACTCAGCCCTTTGCTTTCCAATATCATGCTCAATGAGTTGGATAAGGAAATGGAGAGGCAGGGACTTCGCTACGTCAGATACGCCGATGATTTTAGTGCGTACACCAAAAGCAAATCGGAGGCCCGCAAGATCGGCAACAACTTGTTTCTATTTTTGAAAAACAAGTTGAAGTTACCGATCAACCGGGAGAGGGCCGACTGTAAAGAAATTGTCCGGTGGACAATTTTAAGGAGGAGCCAGGTTGAAGGGATGGAGCATCCGCCGGCCTGTGAACTTTAAGGTTTTGGGGTATGGATTTGTACCCACTTACCGTAAGGGAGAAAAAGGCAAATACCAACTGGTTGCAAGCGACAAAAGCTGGAAAAACCTGAAACAAAAGATGAAAATCGTCACCCGGAAGACCACACCGATGAGTTTCGATGAGCGCATTCAAAAGCTCAAAGAAATTACCCGGGGATGGCTCAACTATTTCCGAATGGCGAGCCTGCACGGCAAGCTAAAGGAAGTGGACGGATGGCTCAGAAATCGGCTTCGGTATTGTATCTGGCATCACTGGAAGAAACCCGAACGGAAACGGAAGAACCTGATCCGTCTGGGGGTCGATCCGGAACATGCTTACCAATGGAGCCGTTCCCGGATGGGAGGATGGGCAATTGCCCAAAGCCCGATTTTGAGAACTACCATTACTTTGGAGCGATTGCGAAAAAGAGGTTACGAAGCGTTGCTTACATATTACGGAAAAGTTGCCCCACATCTTAATGAACCGCTGTATATGTGCCCGAGGTTAAAATGTCCGGTGGACATTTTGGCCGAAGGGGTGGAGCGTAGCCCGCGTACGTACAGTGGTGTGAAAGCCTCTCCCTGTCAGCGTTTGCTGACAGGGCGGGCTATTCGATTGAACTACACCCGCCGGAATCGGGGCTATGCACTTAGCGACCGATTTGTTGTTTTTGAAGTAATTTAATTGGAATTAAGTTCTTTGACGTATTGCAGGTTTTAGTGCTTTTTCACTTCATTTACAGCGATGAGTTAGTGTTTGTGCACTGGTTTCCTGAGATGTGGGCATACCTTTCCCGGTAGCACCAAAAATGCCCATTGGAGTTTGTGGTTAATACGGTTGTAAGTTTCTTGTTAAAAGAAACCCTGCAGGGGATCGTATCCGTGGCAGTTCGCTGATAACGACCATCTTTCCGGTTTTGCATACCGGACAAAGGCAGGGGGTAACCCCGGTTAGCCTTTCGAGCCGTTCAATATTTGTTTCGGGTGGTTTTTGTTGCTTTATTATTGCCTCAATGTCGGGTTTTTCTTCCGGGATAAACTGTAAATTAAGGTTTCGTTTTACCGTATGATTGTAAATGCCAAACCTCCGGATTTTGACAAACCTTTTTGGAAGGATGTGCAGGATAAACCGGCGCAGGAACTCGACGCCATCCAGGGTAACCGGCTTTTTGACAGCCCTGTCGCGATAATCTTTGGCAACAAAGGTTACTTTACCATCGGCAATGTTCAGGATGCGGGCATTGGTAATGGCCACCCGGTGGGTGTATTGCCCCAGGTATTTGACCACATGGTCGGCTCCGGCCAGCGATGGCTGGCAATGTACCACCCATTTGGTTTTATAGGCTGACTGAACCGTATGGTTGAACAAAGTCAGTTCGTTTTTCTTGCGCAAGGCACGTTTGAGACTATCGAGGAACTTGGCTTTAAAGTCCTCGCTCAACTGGTGAACTGGGTAGAGGTACTGCCCCGAATGCCCGATAGTTTTCCACTGTCCGTCCAAGGTATATCCGGCAGCCGGAACAAGGCAATGGATATGCGGATGCAGCGAGAGGTTCTGGCCCCAGGTATGCAGCACGGCCACAGCACCGGATTCGACACCAAAATGCGAGTATCCAAACGACCGGAGCGTGTTCCATACCGCAGCAAAGAGCAGGTCGTAATACATGCGCCCATTGTGCAGGCAAATGTTGTTCAACTGGTGCGGTACAGTAAAGACAATGTGGTAATGCTTGATGGGCAGAGTGCTATGCATCAGGACATCTATCCAGAAAGCCTGTTTTGCTGCCTGGCATTTGGGGCAATGGCGATCGCCACAACTGTTGTAGCTGTAGCGCACCGTGCCGCAGTTTTCGCAGGCTTCTTCGTGCCCACCAAGAGCGGAAGTACGGCAACTGGCTATTTTCCCCAGTACCTTTAGTTGCAAAAGTGTAAGTTTTGTTTTGGCAACCAGTTCGGCACCAAACAAACGGACCACATCGGCCAGTTCACCCTTTGTCCGCATCTTTGGGGAATCCGTAAAGTGTGTCGAGCGGGCTATGGGGTTTTATCATTGGGCATTGTGCCACATGAAGGTAAATCATGGTGGTTGTAATGTCGGCATGTCCAAGCAACTCTTTCAGGGTGACGATATTCAATCCCTGTTCCAGCAGGTGTGTGGCATACGAGTGGCGGAGCGAATGAAGGGTCACATCTTTTGTGATGGATGTTTTTTTTAGGTTTTCGCGCATCACCCACGAAAGGCCCCGGACACTGTAACGGCCATCGGGTTCTTTCCCGTTGAACAGCCAAATGTGTGGGTTTTCTGCCTTCAGGTACTTTTTAAGGCCCCTGGCCATATAGTTGCCCAGCGGCACGATGCGGTCTTTCTTATACTTGCTTTGGCGAATATGGATAGTCTTTCGCTGAAAGTCGATGTCAGAGATTTTAAGGTTAATCACTTCATGGCCGCGCAACCCGGCCGAATAGATAAGCGCCAGTACAATCCGTTGTTTGAGCAGATTGGGAGCTTCAAAAAGCTTTTTCAGCTCCTGTTCGTTAAGGATTACCGGTAGTTTGCTCTCTTTCTTGAGCGAAGGCAGGGCAATGGCGTTTTTGTTCATCCCCAGTAGCCGGTAGTAATAGCGCAGTCCGTAAACCATGTGTTTGAAACTGCTTCGCCCCGGCGACCGGGGGTCTCGGGCTAAAGCGGCCAGGTATTCGTTGATTTCTTCGGGGTCGATCTGCTCGGGAAGTTTCCCGAAGTGGATTACGAACAGGGCGATGCGCCTGATGTAATTATCCAGTGTACTTTTACTCTGCCCCCGCAAAGCAACCTGCTGATCCAACTTGCGGACCACGTTTTCAAACTCAGGAACAAGCACAACAGCCTGCTCAACGATAGTAAAACCCGATTTCTTTCTCATATTCAGAAATTTTTGTGATGAATAATCTCCGAGTATAGAAAGAATCGGGTACTTTTAAAACAGCTATCCGCGTAGGCGGATTTAGTTCAACACGCGTTAAAAAAAATTGCGCGATAAGTAGTATATTTAAAACTAATAACAATTAATCAGCGGTTTTGGTAACCCGAGAAGTTTGGCATTTCAAAATGCGCGACGACGTGTTTTACCGCAACCGTTAGCCACAATTAAGTAACTTATCACCTGCCTTAAACGTCATACATACAATGGTTAAAGAAAAATAAAACAATGGTTAAAAAAATTAGTATTGCTGCTATGCTATTATTGATAGTTGCGGCTCTTAATGCACAAGAAAATCAACAATTATCCGAACCGGAAAAAATATTCGGATTATCTCAAATTTGGAAAGAAGCGAGTTATAACTATCCATATTTCGAGGATTTAAAGAAGTTTGACTGGGATAGTATATATGTTGCTTATATTGAAAAAGTGATAAGTTCCGAATCTCTTATTGAATATTATACACTGCTGACGGAATTTATTTCTTTACTGGAAGATGGGCATACAAGGATAATTCCACCACAAGAGTATCAAACTTTCTTTGATGAACCGGCTATACAAATTATGGATATTGAAGATAAAGCCATTGTTACTGAAGTTGGAGAAAACATGGCATCCAAAATTCCTATCGGCTCTGAAATAATTAAAGTAAGCAACATAGATGCCGACGATTATATGAAGAAGTATAAATATCCATACATCTCTTCATCGACCGATGTGTTTAAGAAAAAAATTGCAACATTGGAATTGTTAAGGGATAAAAAAGGAAATGAAATCAAAGTTGAATTGAAAACTCCCGATGGAAAATTAATATCTCAAATACTAACTTGTGAAAGTAAGGACAATTGGTATAAGGCAAATAAAAATAACAATGAAGTATTAGAATTCAATTGGTTAAAAAATAATATAGCTTATGTAGCCCTCAATACTTTTAACAATGATAAGGTAGTACACGAATTTGAGCAAGTATTACCCGAAATCGTGAAGAGTAAAGGGCTAATAATTGATTTGCGCAAAAATGGAGGAGGCGAGGATGATTTAGGATACTCAATCCTAAGGCATATAATAGATAAACCAATTACAACTTATAGCTGGAAAACAAGAGAACACATTGCAAAATACAAGGCACAAGGGAAATGGGCATCTTACATTTCCGCGTCGGCCTGATGTGTTACCATCTGACGGGAAAAAACGGAACCACCCTTTTGTGATCCCCGTCTAATGGGTCATTGGCGGGATTGTTTTTTGTGTATTTGCGATACTGATTTTTGATTTCGTTTTGGGATTTCTCACAGAGATGGTTATCATCGGGCCATGTGAGCCAGAGGGAAGCCTCTTGCCTGTTTTTAAACGGGTTCGATGCCCGTTTAAAAACAAAAAAGACGCCGGACATGTGACTGCCGGCGCCTGCGGCTGACCATCGGTTTAACGTTTCACCCCGGGTCGCCTCTTGCCAAAGTCGGTCAGATGGTATCTTTTGGTGCTTGTTCATATTTTTGCTGGAGCAGTTCTCCTTCATACTTACGGTAACTTGGTCCCCGTACCTCCACGCGTATGGAGTGATGAAAAATACGATCCAGGATGGCCGCAGTGGAGATCGGGTCTCCCAGGTAATCGGCCCAGTCGGATTCCTCCACGTTGGTGGTAAATATCAGGGATTTATCCCTGTTGTAACGTTCATTGATTACTTTAAAGAGCAGGTGGGCTTCTTTGGTGACCTCTAACTCGAGGCGATCATGCCCCATTTCGTCAATGACCAGCAAATCCGGGTTCACGTATTTTCTTAACCTGGCCTGCAGGGTCTTTTCATAGACCCCCTGGTTTAAATCGTTTAACATATCCGAACAGGTGGTGTACAGTACCTTATAACATTTTCTGCACGCCAGCAGGGCTAAGGCCATCGCCATGTGCGACTTGCCTGTTCCTGTCCCGCCGATAAAAAGGATGGACTCTTTGCGGTGGAAGAACTCCAGGGTAGCCAGGTCCATGACCAGGCTTTTTTTTAAACGGGGCTGGAACGAAAAGTCAAAATCATCCAGCAGCTTGTAAGGCTTAGGCAGTTTGCTTTCCTGTATCCGGTATTGGATACTGCGCTCCCGTTTAGCCCCGGCTTCATTTTGGATCACGCGGCGGATAAACCCCGCGTAGCCCATGTCCGATTCCGTGGCCTGGCTGATCAGGTGATCATACTCCTTCTCCAGGTATTTTAATCCCAAATACCGGCAGTTTTCCAAAAAGGCGGTATCCGCTGCGGCCTGTACTTTGGCGTTACTCTTCATGGGAAGTGGTTTTGAAGGTAAAATCAATTTCTGTCTGTTTTTGGGCGTTGACCTTTAAAAAGTTTTCCACGGCCTGGGACTCAAAAACCCGGTATTTTAACGCGCGGCCCACGGCCCGGAGCAGGTCATCTGCCCGGTAATTGACTTTTAAAGAAAGGATGTGCTGCCAGTGATGCAGGAACGTGACGGGTTTATGCTTTTTTATCTCCCTGGTGTAAGCCTGCATCACCTCTCCGAAAGCATCCAGGCGGGCGGCTACCTCTGCCGCGCCAAGACGGTATTTGCACACCGGGCCGCTACGTCCGATATACCGGTTCTTCCTCCCTTTTTCCGCCAGGGGATAACTGACCAGCGGGTGACAGGCGGGGCTGTAGATGGTGATCTCTTTTTCGTTAACCCGTACCGGGCACGTTTCGTACAGGTACCCTTTGGGAACCATGTAATAATACCCCTCCCACCGGATAGCCGATTCGTTATTGACCACCCGGTATTCGATGGTGGAGGTATCATACTGGGCGGCAGGCAAAGGCTGTAAAAAGGGGAGTTCCTCCCGGTAAAGGTCGATGGGTTTGCGCCCCGTGGTACGGTGGATACGCTCATCATTATACTGGGTGAGCCAGCTTTGAAGTTGTGCTTTCACATCTTCTTTATCCCGGAACTCCCGTCCGTTCAGAAAGCTCTTCTCCAGGTACCAGAACGGGCGCTCCACCTTTAAATTTTCCCGGGGTTTGCCAGGGTGAATCGCTAGGGGAATGAACCGGTAATGGGTCGCGAACCCCAAATACGTTTTGTTAAAGACCGGACCACCTAACTCCCAGCGGTCCACGCAGGCTTTCTGGTTATCGCTTTTGATCTCCCGAGGAACCCCGTCCAGGTAAACAAAGGCATTGATTAATGCCCTCAAAAGCGTACCCTGGCTTTTGTCCTCCACCACCTCGATCCACTGGCGCCGGGAGTAATTTAAAATAAAGCTGAAAAAAGTGATCTTTCCGCTTTCTCCCCCGGTAAAATCAATCACGTAATCGCTCCAGTCATGACAAGCCCTCCCGCCGGGAGCAGTCTCCACGCAAACAATGGGCTCCGCGGTCTTTTTCCCCCGTGCAAGAGCCAGGTAATTACGCAGGATCGTTCTTCCTCCCTGGTAACCTTTTTCTGTTAAAAGTTCCAGTATCCGCTGGTTGGTAATGGGGGGATTCCCAAATTTTTCCAGCAGTTCCCTGATGTAGGGCTTATACGCATCCAGTTTGGAGGGTTTACTCTCCGGGGGCTTCATGTTTTGAACCCCGCTTTCCCGCTGGTGCGCATTCCGTGCCAAAATGCGCTTTATCCGTCCGCGGGTAATGCCCAGCTCCCGTGACAACCGGCGCACGGCCCAGCCCCGGCTGTAAAGGCTGACCACGTTATTTTCAAGTGATTCATCTTTCATTTTTCGTAGGATTTTAAGATTGATTGGATGGTTTTTGTCTTCCGAACGATGTCGACGAACCCCGGTGAGAGGATCTCACGCTCCAAGGCGGCCAGTTCTTTCAGAGGCGGGTTGGTGCCTTGTCCAATGAAAACATGCTGGTAATGCCCAAGCATACGCGAGGTTTTTAGTAACCTGTTCCCCTGCAAACTTAAACGGCTGTCATGAATCTCCCCTTCCAGGGTGGCTTTCTCGATCGTTTCCAGGGGATGGCCCAAAAGCCAGCTTTGTTCTTCCACTGTTTTTGCCTGCAGGTATTTTTTTACCAGCAACCCCGTCTGCCGGCTGGTCAGGTTATGACCGACAATCAACTTTAAAAACGCCTCCTGTTTGCCGCGCGGCAAATGAGCCAACTCCCGCGCGTGAGTGGGGGTAATCTTTCCCAGTTTGAGGTGAACCTTTACAGTCTCGTCCAACCGCTCGATAAAAGACAAACGCCGGCTTACCCACGAGATGCTTTTCCCTACCAGCCGGGCAATCTCTTCCTGACCAAGCAAATGTTCCTTTTTTAAACTGTAAACCACCTGCGCCTGCTCAAAATCGGCCAGGCTGGCGCCTTGCCCGTTATAGGTCAGAATCATCACCTTGGCCGTCACATCATCCACCTCTGCCACCCGGGCCTGCAAACTCTCCCATTCCAATAACCGGGAGGCAAAAAAACGCTTGAAGCCATCAAGTAACTGGAACCTGGCACCAGTCCGGCGGACGATCACCGGGTGAAGCTGACCCACTGATTCCAGTGAACGCTGCATCGCCTGGACCTGTCCCGGGGTGGTTAGCCGGAAACGGGAGAAACTCTCGTCCAGATTTGCCAGTTTGATCGGTTGCTGGTCCATCTCTTTTTGCTGTTAATTGTCCTGCTAAGTTAAAAACCGGACGCATCACGGTCAATGGAGTCCGGTTTTACAATCAGGAACTTATACATGGGAGTATATTCTGAAAACCGCTGCAGGCGCGCAGTTCAACGATAAACGCGTCCGGCTTTACAATCTTTTCCGCCTCTGCGTTTTTATAAGGGAAAAGAACGTATAACCCTTGTGCTGCAAGACTTCCGGAAGCTAACGCGTCCGGTTTTACAATCTTTGACCCCGACGCATTCCCGGTAAGGGTTTTTCCCCGGGTGCGTTGTTTCTCCCGGTTCCCCTCCAGGTACTCCGGATGGGTCTGGCGGTAGACGCTCTGGTACTTGTCCCCCGGATAGCGCGAATACCACTGTTCCCTGTTAGCCAGGCGCCTGGCTTTGTAACGGAAATCAGTCTTGAGCTTTTCCCGTTCCCATTTATTTTTACGGGCCTGCTGACACTCTCTGGAACCACAATACCGTTGTTCCCCTTTTAACCGTGGATTCTTTTTAAAACGCCTGTGGCAATGATGGCAGGTAAAGGTCTCTGTTGACATACATCCCTGGGTTTTTGGATGCATGTACTATCCCCGAACTGATTTGGTTTGGATTTACATGGATGAAACTATGAAAATACGGCTAAAATGATTGGTATCAATTCCTTCCGATCACTGGTATCATTCCAAACCGACGCCGAAAATCTTACATTCCTTTAGATGAACTCTCAGATGAAAAAAGAATATATTTGAAACATTTTTTGGGAGATGCTTGGTTTGAGAGTGTCCCTGATACTATCTATCCATCAAACGGATTAAAGGTAATTGTACCTACAGTGATCTTAATAGGCTCATTTACGGCTTCTGCTGCAGAAGACTTTTTAGTTCCTTTAACAACAGACGGGAGGTTTATTTTCATCGGAGAGAAGACAGCAGGTTTCACAGGAACTCCTTATATATTCGACTTGCCTAAAGGAGGAATGGCAATGATAAATACATCGAGAGAAATGTATCAAGATGGAAAATTAATTCGGAATGGCATGCAGCCTGATTATGAGATAAAGCCTACGATTGATGATATAATGAATGATATAGATATAGCTTTGGAAAAAGGAATTGATAGTATACAAAAAAGAATAAAATAACTGTGGCTAATAATTAGCCTCCAATAAAGCGTTGCTTGCATACGCTTTAGATTGGAGGTAGTGTTGAACTAAACTTCCCCTTGCTTCAAAACCACCTGGGGGGCAGGCGTTTATTCATAGTGTTTTAAACCGGTTTTTTTGAGTTCCTTGAAGCCTGCTTTTTGTAACTTTCGGAAATCGGGATTCCGTTTTGCGGGGAAAAAACCGGACTTCCCTGCCCAATATGATAAGGTTTTGTCGTTTCCCTGACAGGGACAGGCAGCTTAAACCGGTAAGTTTTTGCTTGCGGGCATACCATTCCCGTTTACGCTTCCGGCGCATCAGTTTAAAGTTCCTAAAGGCAATGGTTAACAGGTTCCTGCCATTACGTTGAAAGGTGGCGCCCGGTCTTTGGGGCATGTTTCCATCAATTGAAGTTCCCCGCCGCAGTCGCGGCACCGGAGCAGGGAGCGCTCCCCAAAACACAATGCCAGCACCTGAGCCCGCGAAAGTGGCGCAGCCGGTGCCAGCTTTTCACCCAGGCTTTCCCGGATAGATGCCAGGCTTTGCTTTTTGTTACGCGAACTCAGGAATCCCAGGTGACGGATTCGACGGAAATAGGGCGGCACAATATGGTCGAGAAAGCGTTCCAGGAATTTTACGCCCGGAATGGTCCGGGTTTTCTTTTGGTACCCGTTTTCGCGGTCGCACCAGCTAAAGGTAACATGGGTGCGACCCCATGATCGAAGGTCGTTGTGCGTGTCACAATAACGTTGTTGGGGGTATCGCAATAACGTTATTGTGGGTGTCGCAACCGTATTGTTGCGGTGTTCACAAAAATTATGGGGATAAATTTCAGTTTGGTTTGTCCGGAAGTATTCCGGTCGGGCCTTTGCAAGACACAGTATGGGATGGGCGATTACCTTTAGCTGGCCGCTGTAAATAAAAAAAGAAATTGTGTCAATCTCTTTTCTGAATAACAAGTAAATCTGTAAACTATTTCCGGAAAAGGTCAAAGATGCTGTTCTCTTCGCAAAAAGATGCTGAAGATTTCGCGGAAAGGTACCGTACTTTTTTCGTAAGCAATAGGTCTGATACAGGTCATGAAATCCGGTGAGTTCATTTTTTGTTTTAAAAATTCCAAAAACATTCCGACACAGGTTGGACTTTTTTGGAATCTGTCCTAATGTAACGCACCTATCAATATTTCGGCAGCATTTCTTGTTTGCTGCCATTTTATAGTTTTTTTCTTATATTTGCTTTTTTTAAATAATAGCCTATCGCAACTGAGAAACTAAATATTGAAGAATTAATAAAAGAGTTTAAAGATGTACAATCTTTAAATACTAATGATATTGTTAAGTTTTATAGAATTAATGAACCGGAATTAAAAGCCACAACAATAAATTGGAGGATTTATACTTTGGTTCAAATGGGTGTATTAACTAGAATTGGAAGAGGTAAATTTTCTTTAGGCAATACTAAAATTTTTATTCCTGAGATTTCCAATAAACTCAAAACAATAAAATCAAAATTGAAAAAGGAATTTCCTTTTTTAGATATCTGTTTATGGAATACATCCTCTTTCAATGAATTTATGGTTCATCAACCAGGTAGATTCTATATTCTGATCGAAGTTGAAAAGTATGCTGCTCAATCTGTTTTCTTCTTTTTAAAAGAGGCAAAGTATTCAGTATTTATCGACCCAACAAAAGATTTGATTGAGAAATATCTTCCAGACGAAAAAGAAACCCTTATTGTTAAATCATTAGTTACAGAAGCACCTATTCAAAAAATTGAAGGAATAAATACAACAACCTTAGAAAAAATGTTGGTTGATGCGTTTTGTGATGATGTAATTCTTTCGGCTCAACAAGGTTCTGAAATGAGCACTATTTTTCGGGAAGCTATGAGTAAATATACTGTCAATGAGAATCGTATGATTCGATATGCAGACAGAAGAAGAAAAAAGGAAACTTTTATAACTTATTTAAGTTCAAATTTACGGCAGCAATAGCAATTTGCTGCCAAATTATAGATCATGGTTGACAAAGAAAAAATAACATTAGAATGGATCGAAAAAGTATCCAAAGCGAACCGAAATGCAGATAGAATTTTGGTTGAGAAAGCGATTAGAGCTTTATTACTTCTTGAAGGATTGGTAAAGCAAAAGCTATCTTTTGTATTCAAAGGAGGTACTGCATTAATGTTACACTTGAATTCTACCAAAAGATTATCGATAGATATAGATATTATAATGTCCGAAAAACAGGATAACCTGAATGAAATTTGGGATAAGGTTGCAGCAGAACAAGGTTTTAGCAGGAAGGAGGAACAAAAAAGGGGAACAAATACTAAAATAGATAAAGCGCATTACAAATTCTTTTACACACCACTCCATAAAACCAGTAAGGATGAGGAATATGTATTGTTTGATATTCTTTTTGAAGCAGTGCAATATCAAAAATTAGAAAACATAAAAATTCAGTCATCTTTTGTTCCTGAAAGGGAAGCTCCCTTAACCGTAAAATCACCTTGTTTAGAGGTATTACCGGAGATAAGCTTACCGCTTTTGCGCCTAATACAACCGGAATCCTATACTTTAAAGGTGAGGACAGTATGAGTATGGAAATCATTAAGCAGTTATATGATATTGGCAATCTTGCTGATAATGTTTCTGATATTGAAACGATCAAATCAACTTTTAAAACTTTTGCGGCGACTGAACTTTCATACAGGGAACTAAAAAACTTAACGGAACAAGATGTAATTGAAGATATTTATCAAACTGCCCTCTGCATTGTGACTAGAGGAGCTGATGGCAAAGGTAACTTTGAAGAATTACAAAAGGGTATTCAAAGAATCAGCCGATTTGTATTTTCTGAAAGTTATCATTTGGAAAAGGCTATTACTCATGCCTCGAAGGCAGCTTATTTAACAACTTTAATAAAAGCAAATGCAGCAAAAATTGAAAAATTTAACAATCCGCTGCAAATGAAAGAGTGGACTATTGGTGAACCAATGAATACAAAGCTTAATAGGTTAAAGAAATCAAATCCTGAAGCTTTTTTCTATTGGTATAAAATTTATGAATTAACAACTAAGCAAGATTGATGGGAAGGTCAACTTCGTCTTGCTTTTACAAGAAAAGTATCCTACTATTAAAGTTTCTCTAAAATATTCAGAGAACTTTGATCGATTTAAGAGACGGCAGTGCTACCATTCTGGTTTCGCAGTTTGAAGTTATGAGGGAGCAGGTCAGCCAGATCTTTGGTGTTGTTCGTATCGTATAGGAATGTGAGGCCGTTTCACTAACGTTAGTGATGGTACCTCACTAATCATACTCCACAGGTAAACAACAATATACCAAGAAATAAAAAAACAGAATGATTTGACTAAATTTGGGATTTATTGAAAAGTATGGACAAAGGATTTTCAGTTATAATCAATCTTATCAAGCAATCACGATCAAATGCGATTCGAGCCATTAATGCTGAACTTATTGACCTTTATTGGAATATTGGTAAATACATTAGTAAAAAAATTGATATGGCGGAATGGGGTGATTCTGTTGTATCGGAATTGGCGAAGCATATTCAGCAAAACGTACCCGGAATAAAAGGATTCTCCGATAAGAATATTTGGAGAATGAAACAGTTTTACGAGACATATAAGGATTTCCCAAAACTCTCGTAAGCATTCGGTAAAGACCGTCTTGTTTTAACGGGAAAAATAACCTACTATCAAAGTTTCTCCAAAATATTCAGAGAACTTTGATAGGTTTAAGAGGTGGTACTGTTACAATTCTGGATTCGCAGCTTGAAGTTATGAGGAAGCAGTTCGGCCAGATCTTTACTGTAATTGTCATCGTATTTATGGATATTATTCAGGAAAAAGATGAGCCATTCCCGGTAATTGACTCCGTGTGCCTTGCAGCAGCCAAACATGGAATACATAATGGCGGCATCCTCAGCTGCACTATGGTTCCCGCAGAACATCCAATTTTTTCTTCCGATCGCAAGAGGCCGGATGGCATTTTCCCCTAAATTGTTGTCCATTTTTAACCGTCCATCCAGGTGATACCGGGTCAGTTTATGGTAGATTCCATAGGTGTACCTGATGGCTTTCCCAATACGTCCTTTGGGCAGAACTTTAGGATACTCTTTTAACATCCATTTTTCAAAAGCCACCATAATAGGGTACGACAACCGGGAACGCAGTTCTGCACGCTGTTCAAAAGAAAGGTGTTCCTGATCGGCACGCCTTTCCACATCATAAAGCAGACCTATTTGTTCAAGGGCATACTCACCCCTGACTTTGTCTTCCTTTAAAGATTCATGGAATAGTCTCCGGCAATGGGCCCAGCACCCAATGGGGAGAACTCCCTTTTTGTTTTCGTAAAAATCGTAAACGGCGTATGCATCTGATTGGAGCACTCCCTGGTAATCTTTAAACAGGTGAAGCGCCACTTTCTGTGCCCTGGACCCGTGGTCGTAGTAAAAGAAGACCAGGTCCGGCATAACCGCTCGAACCATCCAGATGTATCCTTTAACGGTCTGGTGTTTCTCTTTATTTATTACAGGAACAGTTGTTTCGTCGCTCTGGATATAATCACTGCTCAGTACCAGTTCCATGAGCCTGTACCAAGCAGGCCTCAATAAATCAGCCACGGCCTTGAACCAATCATTAATGGTTACTGCGGAGATCTCAATGCCCAACTGCCTGAGCATTTGAATCTGGCGGTAGAAAGGAAGATGATACACGTATTTATCAATCGTTATATCAGCCAGGATTGTAGCTCCGGCATAGCTCTTCGGTATTGGCAGCAAGGGCATTGGGGCTGTAACAACTTGTTTTTCCACATCCAGGTCCTTGTCTTTTAACGCATATTTGTGGCGGATGATCTTGCGCACATAACATCTGGCCGGTTCGCGTTCCAATACTTCCGTAATTTCCGGTTCCAGTTCCGTCCAGTTCTCCAGGTCAATGTGCTCAGGATAAATATGGCATTCTTCTCGGGGAAGGCTTTCCGGAAGCGGTTTTCGCACCGGATGATTTTTCTCCTTTACAAGAACACGGATTGTTTTGTATTGCTTTATTTCCTCTGCTGCGCTGATGGCAAGTTCTTTTTCTTCCGGAAGCAGGTCAAGACCCTCAAAATCGAGACAGCGCTGCCAGGGGTCCTCATTGATATGCCGTTCACTGGATTTTCCCCAGATCCTCCGCTGGAGCATCTCCACCTGCTTCTTTAGCTTGCTGATGATCTCGTCTTTTTCTCCCAGCAGCTTTTGGTAAGTGCCCCTTTCTGTCTCAAAGTTTTCATAGCCGGCAAGCTGGCTTTTAAGCCTGGATGTCTCCCTGAAAAGAGCATCACGGTCTTCCAGAATTTGCTGTAAAAAAACGTCTTGGACAGTTGTCATCTTCACTTGCTTTTGATGACATGAAGATACTAAATATCAATCTTATAACCAAAAAAAACACCAAGATATTATGCTTTATTTTAAAGGTTTTCCCCACCTTTTTTTATTCACTTTTTTATCGGGAGTAATCCCCTGAACCATCATCATCAGATCCTGCCAACTGGTTTGAAAGGTGTTGGTATTTTCATCAAAAAGGGGAAGTTTGAAACATCCTGATTCCAGCTTGAGATGATAGATTACAAGACCGCCACATTCCATGTGCAGGATTTTCATGCTTGTACAGGGACGATTAACAAAAATGAACACGTCCCCGTCCTGTACGTTACGTCCCATCTGGTTAGTTACCATGCCGCTGAGGGTGTAAAAACTCCGGCGCATATCTGTCGGGTACGAATACAGATAATACCGCATGGACGATGTAAGACTGAACATGCTATGGCTGTGTTAAAAGCAACAGGGACCTGAGCATCTCCGGATTTGACACACCCTCCAGTTTTACCCGTACTCCGTTGGGATAGTTGATCTCACAACAAATCGTTTGGTTGGCAGCCGGATTTGGAAAAGCTTCCGGACAATTCTGTCCTGGCGATGGAAGCCGGGATGCCTGTGGTCCGTTTCCAAAAATCACCGGTACAAATCCTCTTTTGGGCGGAAGCTGTCCTTTTAGCTTGTTCTGCCAATAGAAGAACTTAGCTTCACTCATATGCTGATTCGCACAATAATCACGGATGGATAACCCGGACGCCTGAAAATCGTCGTAGATAGCCCGGAATTTTTTCTCGTTTAACATGTCGCTGTCTGTATTGATGCAATTGACAAACTTAAAAAACGACACGACCACTTAAAATACGGGGTTTACCGAATGCTTACAAACTCTCAACGCTGTTGAGAGAAATTAGTTGGTCTCATAATTTGGCAATATTTTCACGGTGCAAGTCTGTTGAAGAGAGAGAATTTTACTTGAAACTTGCAAAACAGGAAAGTTATAGCTTTAGAGAATTAGACAGACAAATATCTGCAAGTCTTTTCGAGCGGACAATGATTGGTAACACAAAACTCCCGACAGCGTTGAGAGAAACTAATCAAGACTTGACAAATACGTTTAAAGACAGTTACGTGCTTGAATTTTTGAGCATACCTGAACCGCACAGTGAAAGAGAATTGCAGCGAGGACTTGTAACACAAATGAAAAGCTTTATACTTGAACTTGGTAAAGACTTTTTATTCATAGGCGAAGAATATAAATTGCAAGTAGGAAACAGCGATTTTTACATTGACCTTCTTTTTTATCACCGTGGACTTCAATGTTTAATAGCTTTTGAACTTAAAGCAGACAAATTTAAGCCTGACCACTTAGGGCAGCTAAACTTTTATTTAGAAGCATTAGACCGTGATGTTAGGAAAATAAACGAAAATCCAAGTATTGGAGTTCTACTATGCAAGGATAAAGACAGTGAAGTTGTTGAATATGCTTTAAGTAGAAGCCTTTCGCCTACAATGGTTTCAGAATATAAAACTCAACTTCCTGACAAGAAAATATTACAGCAAAAATTACGTGAATTATTTGAAAATGAATCTGATGAAGAATAAGCCACTACTGCCAATAAATAGGCGTTCTAGCGGCACGCAGTGCCAGGCAGGAACGGCCGGTTGAACAACAATCCCGGTAAAATATGCTATGGCGTTATCAAAGGGAGGCCTTTTCTGCCAAATTTTGTTTTTGAGGTGATTTCCGGAGTTTATCCCGTGACAGACAAGCCGGCGTTCTTTGTTTATTGTTTTTGAGCCGCCCCATTGTGGGGAAATTTGCCGAGGATACTTCTGTTCCGATAAATTGGATTGCCGTTGGAGACCCAGTCAAGATTTTACCGCCAGAACAGCATGATGATATTTGGGTAATTCAACGACCTTTAAATTTTCCGTTGACAGTTTACGGAATCGATGGACCTAAAAACGATGAGACAGACATGATGAGTAAAGTCTGTAAAGTAATGTCTGATAGATTATCTTCATATAAAGAGGATAAAATAATTGATAAAAAATGACACCCCGCCCATAATCGGATAGCTCACCCCGCCAGTAAAGATTGACAGAGTACCTTTCTCCATTATTCCCCGGTAAACAGGACATCGGGTAAAGAGTCCTTCTTGCTATATTGAAACGAGCTGAAAAAAGAGACCCTTTCATTTGTCGCCACAATGGCCTGTTGCTGAAATAACCAAGACAGTTATTTTTTCTTCCTCAATTGTATAAACCAAAGTGCTTCTGTTTTAAGGCTCTATTTGATAATAATACCAATTTTTTTAATCCTTTATTCATAGCCATAGAGAATGCACTGACGGTTGAGTAATGATGATGGAAATTAAAAACCCTCTGTCCGGATGGGGTCTCGGTATTTCTCGACTAACGGTAAAATTTCCGGTTCAATCCTGACAGACATTTCGGACTGGTCTTCCCTGCGGTTTTTTGTTTTAATCCTGTTGTAAGTGATCCTTCCGTCCTTCATGTTGTCGCAATAATAAAGGTCGACTGCATTCATCCCTATAAGGGCGAAGCTAAGGAGGGAAACATCTTTTGCCAGGTTAAACCTGTTGAACCCTGGTTGCAGTACCCGACTATATTCGATTTCAGCAATTTCTGAGTTTGTTCTGCTGAAATAGCCCGCTTTTTTGTTGCAGGATGTTGTGGCACCTTATCATCCTTCTCTACGAAATAAATTGTGGGGATATATTTTGTTTCCCGGTTATGGGTAATACGGATTTTGATATTGTAAGTACCATCTTTCTTTTTATCAGTAACGACTGCTTTAAAGGTTGCCATTTTTATGAAATATTTATGAAACAAATGCACGTAAATGTACAAACTTTTCAAGGAAAGTATAAAAACAAAAAAGCCTCCCTGTTTGAAGGAGGCTCTGTTTTTCTTTTAAAATCAATACTTTCAGAGGTATTTGATGCATTTTGTTTTGGTAGTCCCACCGGGAATCGAACCCGGATTTACAGTTTAGGAAACTGTCGTTCTATCCGTTGAACTATGGAACCATTTTTCGCTGCAACGGGATGATATGTCACCCCTCAATTTTGCTTTGCAAAAATAGGAAAAAGCTAGTTCTTTCAAAATAAACATTAAATTTTGTGATATTTTCTTGTTTTTGCACCGGGACAGACTGTTTGCGTGCCTGTTGCCATGATAGTGAAAGACCTCTATTTTTGCAGTGATATAGTATTTGATAATTAGATAATTGATTGCCCTCCCTGTTCATCATTTCCAATCCTTTTTTCAGCCTTTTCTTAACAGAAATTTTACAAGTATATACTTGTTAATTTTTTGTTTTTCAGGTTTTTAATTCTTTTTGGTGAAAAATATGCTTAGAAACGTTTTAAATTAATTAATTTCGGTGATCTTTTATTGGCCGGAAGGCTTCATCGCTCTACTTTTGTTGTGCTTTGAAATATAAATTAATGTATAAATATAAATCGGTTATCCTATGAGCAATTTTCTGACTGCCTCTATTGGAAGAAAGTTTATCATGAGCATATCAGGAATATTCCTGATGTTGTTCATTTGCGTGCATCTGGGGCTTAACCTGCTGTTGATTTTTGACGACAGTGGTGAGTTATTCAATCTGGGTGCAAATTTTATGGCAACAAACCCGTTCATCAAGATCATGGAACCTATCTTGGGAGTTGGATTTCTTGTCCATATCATCTGGTCGTTCCTGATCAGTTACAAAAACTATAAGGCCAGGCCTGTTCGTTATGCAGTTTCCAATGCAGCTTATTCGAGCAGCTGGACTTCCCGTAATATGTTGATTTTGGGTGCACTTGTTCTCGTTTTTCTTGTTCTGCACATTATGAATTTCTTTTACGTGATCAAGTTTGATCCTGCATCGATGTCATCTGTAGAAGTTGACGGGGTTCACATGCACGACACTTATTCTCTTGTTGCCGGGTTATTTAAATCCAGTGTTGCTTATTGTTTCCTTTATGTTATTGGAGGTGTCTTGCTGGGATTACACCTTAGTCACGGGTTTTGGTCTTCATTTCAGACATTAGGGTTCAACAACAAAATATGGTTGAAACGACTTATCGTTATCGGACAGGTTTATGCTGTTCTGATCGCCGTTGGTTTTTCAGCCATTCCTTTGTATTTCCTGATTAAGTTTTAATCGAAAAGAAGTTAAGTTATGAGTATTATCAATTCAAAAATACCTGAAGGGCCGTTAGCCCAGAAGTGGACAAATTATAAAGATCACCAGAAACTGGTTAATCCTTCCAATAAGAGGAAGCTTGACATCATTGTGGTCGGTACCGGTTTGGCAGGTGCTTCGGCTGCGGCTTCTCTCGGTGAAATGGGATTCAATGTCAAAAATTTTGCCATCCAGGATTCTCCCCGGCGTGCTCACTCCATTGCTGCGCAGGGAGGAATCAATGCAGCCAAAAATTACCCGAACGATGGCGACTCTGTTTTCCGTCTTTTTTATGATACCATCAAAGGCGGTGATTACCGGGCACGCGAAGCGAATGTTTACCGGTTGGCAGAAGTGAGCAATAGCATTATTGACCAGTGTGTTGCCCAAGGGGTCCCCTTTGCCCGGGAATACGGGGGTTACCTGGATAACCGGTCGTTCGGCGGTGCACAGGTAAGCCGTACCTTCTATGCCAAAGGACAAACCGGGCAGCAATTGTTGCTTGGTGCTTACCAGGCCCTGATGCGTCAGGTAAACCTCGGTTCTGTAAAAATGTATACCCGTACAGAACTGGTCGATATCGTTATTGTTGACGGTAAAGCACGGGGAATTATTACCCGCGATCTGGTTACCGGAGAATTGAAACGTCATTTCGGGCATGCTGTTGTTTTGGCAACCGGTGGTTATGGAAATACTTTCTTCCTGTCGACAAATGCGATGGGATCAAACGGATCGGCTGCGATTAAGGCTTATCACAAGGGAGCTTATTTTGCCAATCCCTGCTATGCACAGATACACCCGACATGTATCCCTGTTCATGGCGAATTTCAGAGTAAACTGACGTTGATGTCCGAATCGCTTCGTAACGACGGACGGATCTGGGTCCCAAAGAAGAAAGAAGATGCGGAGGCTATCCGTACAGGAAAGCTGAAAGCTAAAGATATTGCAGAAGAAGACCGCGATTATTACCTGGAACGTCGTTATCCCGCTTTTGGGAACCTGGTGCCCAGGGATGTGGCTTCGCGTGCTGCAAAAGAACGTTGCGATGCCGGTTACGGGGTTAACTCGACGGGATTGGCTGTTTTCCTCGATTTTAAATCGGCTATTGAACGGTTAGGCAAAGATGTTATTGAAGCCCGTTACGGAAACCTGTTCCAAATGTATGAAAAGATCGTTGACGAGAATCCTTATGAAACCCCGATGATGATCTTCCCGGCTATTCACTATACGATGGGCGGGCTCTGGGTCGATTATGAGCTGCAAACCAATATCCCCGGATTGTTTTGCTGCGGAGAAGCCAACTTCTCTGATCATGGTGCAAACCGTTTAGGAGCCTCAGCCCTGATGCAGGGATTGGCAGACGGGTATTTTGTGTTGCCTTACACGATCCAGAATTACCTGGCAGACGAGATTAGGACGCCCCGCATGACAACCAACGAACCCGAATTTGTTGAAGCTGAAAAGGCCATAAAAGCCCGCTTCGAGAAATTGATGGGCATTAAGGGTAAACGTTCGGTTGACAGTATCCATAAGGAACTGGGACTGGCTATGTGGGATTTTGTTGGGATGGCCCGTAACAAGGAAGGATTGCAGGAAGCTATCCGGAAGATTGAAGCCGTTAAAAAGGAATTCTGGACAAACGTACGGATTCCCGGAGAAATAAATGGAATGAACAATGAACTGGATAAAGCCAGCCGCCTGGCCGACTTTATTGAAATCGGCAACCTGATGGCCCATGATGCCCTGGACCGTGAAGAATCCTGCGGCGGACATTTCCGTGAGGAATTCCAGACGGAAGAAGGGGAAGCTCTCCGCCAGGATGATAAATTTGCTTATGTTTCCTGCTGGAAATACAAAGGGGAAGGTTCGTCACCTGAACTGTTGAAGGAAGAGCTTGTTTACGAGAGTGTAAAGATGGTTCAGCGTAATTACAAGTAATGGCTTTTAAATTAGGAGATCAATCATGGAAAAAACAATAAATCTCACGCTTAAGGTTTGGCGTCAGAACGGACCTAAAGAGAAAGGCCGTTTTGAAACCTATAAAGTAAGTAATATTTCAACTGAAAGCTCGTTCCTCGAAATGATGGACATCCTGAACGAGCAGCTGATCAGCGAGAACAAGGAAACTATCGCATTTGATCACGACTGTCGCGAAGGTATCTGCGGGATGTGTTCGTTGTACATCAACGGGCGGCCTCACGGACCAGACGACGATGTAACCACTTGTCAGCTGCATATGCGCAAATTTAAGGATGGCGATACAATTACAGTTGAACCGTGGCGTGCCGCAGCTTTCCCGATCATTAAAGACCTGATCGTTGACCGGTCTGCTTTCGATAAGATTATTGCCGCCGGCGGTTATGTTTCTGTCAGTACTGGTGGTGTGCCTGATGCAAATGCGATCCCTGTTTCAAAGGACAAAGCAGACGAGGCTATGGATGCTGCTTCATGTATCGGGTGTGGTGCCTGTGTCGCCGCATGTAAAAACTCTTCTGCCATGCTGTTTGTCTCTGCCAAGGTTAGCCAGCTGGCTTTACTGCCGCAGGGTAGGGTAGAAGCCAAACGCCGTGCCAGGGCTATGGTTGCAAAAATGGAAGAACTCGGGTTTGGTGGTTGTACCAATACCCGGGCCTGCGAAGTGGAATGTCCTAAAAATGTTTCCATTTCAAATATTGCCCGTCTTAACCGCGAATTCCTGGCTGCCAAGTTCTCGGAATAGGATCTTTTTATAAATCATAAAAAGAGGTCCCGGTTTTCCGGGACCTCTTTTTTTCTAAAAGTGTTTAAATATCAATAACCATTATTTCCAAAATCATCGGCATTGGATATGGCATCCAGGAACGACTGTGGAATTGGACGGACAGTATGCTTTGAGTCGTCGAACCCGGTAATATCAGGATTTGTTTCCTCCAGGTATGAGCTGGTCAGGTACCCGGCGCGTTTCAGGTCGTACCAGCGGTCTTGCTCGCCGGCAAGTTCCCTGGCCCTTTCTTTCATAATGAAATCGATGGTCATATCATTTTCTGTGACATCCATCTCGCTCTGGCGGCTTGTTATTGCAGCCCGTTCACGGAGTGCGTTTACATATTTTAGCGCGGTAGCCTTATCGTTGTTGTAGCGTAAGGCAGCTTCTGCCGCTACCAGGTAGATTTCTCCCAGCCGGATAACCGGGAAATCCATCATATGGTACTGTTCGGTATAGGCATATTTCAGGTTACTGAATTTTCTTAACGACGGGTAGATCTCTTTCCGGTAAGTATCTGTTGTCCAAATGCCGTCGCTGCCGGGGAACATATCTGAAGGATCATTCACAAGATAAGGCAATGATGCTTTTTCGGATGACGGGATTGTCCAGTTGGGGGTCATCACGGCCAGGCTGGAGTCATTTTCCATATGCCTGAACCCTTCGTATTTTTTGCTGGAGGTCCAGCCAATTTCTGCATAATAGTTGGCAGCCTGAACATCCGATTCGGATCCTGTGGCAACTGATGAATAAATTACATGGCCAACCAGTGACGAATTTTTATCATAAGTGCTTACCATGGTTGAGGTAATAGTTGTCTGGTTGTATGCGTGGTATTTGTAAAAGAAGGTATTTTCAAAGCGGGTATCCGGGGTATCTTCGTCCGGGTCGAAAACAGAGGTCAGCATATACTGGGTCGGTTTATAATAGCGGGCATTGGCCCGTCCGTAGACCAGGCTTTTTTCGGTCATCCCCCAGGTTGAACCAACTGTCTTCAGGTCTGTTTCGTAATACTGTCTTGTCCTTCCCCTGTTCCAGCTTTCGGGATTAAGGCCGCTTTCATGATCAACAGCCTCCAGGAACAGGAATTCAGTATTATCTTTGTTATTCTCTCCGTCCCAAAGTTTTTCAAACCCGGATTCTGTCGCATCGCTTTTATAAAGGGCGCAACCCAATGCGCTTTGATTTTCGATCAGGTATTCTGCCGTATCAAGTGCCATTTTTGCATAGGTGGTTTCGTCGCCCAGGCGGGTACGCTGTAAATAAGCTTTTGCAAGCAGGGCATAAGCTGCCTTCTTCGTTGCGCGTCCTCTTTCAGACTGGCTAACAGGTAAATACTTGCAGGCGAAATGAAGGTCGCTTATAATCAGGTCATAAAAGGCCGTTTCGTCAGATCTTTGGGGGTTATCCTCCGGTCCAGTTTCGATCAGGCATTTTGTACGGAGCACCACATTTCCCCATTGTTCAACAATATTATAGTATGCCCAGGCCCGGAGGAAATAAGCCTCAGCAACTTTTTCATTCCGTTCGTCGTCGGTATAATCCTCTACATCCGGTGCATAATAAATGGCGGTATTACAAAGATTCACCATAGAATAAAGTCCCTGCCACATGGTCTTAAGCGTCCCCAGGGAAGTTGTCAGGTTGCTGTTGTACAGGATGAAGCCGGTTTCACTGCTCCCTACCGCAGTCCACAGGTCTGTTCCCATCTCCATGGGGCTGATGCCGTCAACTTTACCATATAAATAATAAAGGTTGAGATAACCTGAATTGATAAGCCCTTCATAACCTTCTGCATATTTATATGCGGTTTCCAGCGAAACCGTACTTGGATCGTATTCGTCTAATTTGCAGGAATCCAATATAAACGGGAGCAGGAGAGCTGCAATGGCTGTCTTGAATAGTATATTTTTCATAAGTATTTTATTTTTAATCTTTACAAGAGAACTTGTCTTTACTTTCTGTATGAATATCTTCCTTACGACCTGTTCTGTGTAAAAAATGTTAGAATGATAAGTTTACACCAAACACAACTTGTTTGTAGAGCGGAAATTCATCGCTGCCACCGGTTTCAGGATCCACTCCGTCGAGGAGGTGGTTTTTTCTGTAAATAAACGGGTTACTCACCGTGCTGTAAACGCGTAGCCGGCTTATGCCGTATCTTTTACAGAGATTATCTGAGATGGAGTAGCCAAGACTGATATTCTTGATTTTGATATAGGAGTCATTGACAATTGGAAGACTGCTTAAAGCGACATCATCTGAGTTCCCGTTAATATTTGGCTGGGGAAAATCGTTCGTAGGATTATCAGGAGTCCAGTAATCATAGCTGTCGGGGAGATTAACCTGTTTATATTTGAAATATCCCAGAATATCTGCATCTGCCAATTGTCCCCATCGTACTACGGCAAAGATATTCAGGTCAAAATTTCTCCAGAAGAAGGTATTTTGGAATCCCATGGTCCATTTGGGAGATTCTGACCCGAGAATTTGTTTGTCGTCTGCCGAATATTCGTGGATACCTTCGTCGCTGTTGCCGTCATCGTCGACATCCGCAACTGTTTGAATTTTTACCTGACCAGGTTCCCGTCCGTATAAAGCGGCTTCATCGGCTTCGTCAGTTTGCCAGATCCCCAGCTTTTTATAACCGTAAACCGTGTTTTTCGGGTGCCCTAGAAATAAGTTCAGGGCAATGAGATCTTCTGTGGTTATGTCACTTCCCAGGTCAATGGATTTTACCTTTTCCTTGTTTCGGGCAAATGTCAGTGCCGAGTTCCATTTAAAATCTCTGGTCTCCAGGTTCCTGGTGTTCAGTGTCAGCTCGATTCCCTTGTTGTTCATACTGGCAATGTTCGACATAACGGTGTAGCTTGTCTTGGCATCGTATGTCCCTTCTGAACTCGGGATAGGCCTTTCATAGAGAACATCCCTGGTATCTGTATTGTACAAGTCGAGCGACATATCAATACGGTTTCTGAACAGTCCCATGTCGATGCCGATATTCGTGTTGTACGATTTTTCCCATTTCAGCGAGGTATTTCCTACTGTTGAGGTCGGGACATACAAGGCAACCTGTCCTGAACCAAGATTAAGGGTCGTTGATGAGCTTTCAACCTCAGTACTGGTTACATACGGGTCGATATTGGCATTTCCGCTTACACCGTACCCGGCACGTAATTTAAGATTACTGAGCCAACTGCCTGTTTCATTCATAAACTGCTCGTCAGAAATGCGCCAGCCCAGGGCCGCAGCCGGGAAATAATCCCATTTCTTAGCCAGTTGTGAGGCACCGTCCCAACGGTTCGAGAGCGACAGCAGGTAACGTCCCTTATAGCTGTAGTTGGCACGGACCGCGAACGACATTTTCTTGGTTCCTGAATAGGAGGTACTGACAGACGGATTATCGCCGGCGCTCATGTTATAGTACAGAAAATCATCATAGTCGAAATTTTCGTTGTACATATAGCTTGTTTCAGTCTTTGAGTTATGCCATTCAGCGATAGTTGTCAAGTCAAATTCGTGATCGGTTGCCAGGTTAAATTTGTAATTCAGGATGTTTTCCCAGGTATAACTGTATTTTAGTTCCGTGCTGTAATCGGCAGTTTTTGTTCCTGTTCCGCTACCCGACAGGTTCATGTATGTATTTTCGCTTGAATACTCGCCTGTCCTGCTCGATGAATAGCTGGTTCCCACGATCGATTTGAAGGACAGGCCTTTTACCGGGTAGACTTCGAAATAAGGGTTGGCTGTAGCTGTAAGCAGCTTGGTATTGTTGGAATAAACGCCGGGTACGTCGTCGGCCAGCAAGCTTACTGTCGAATTGCCGTCAATAGGATAAACGTTGATATTCCCGTCTTCGTCATATACGTCTCCCAATGGAATGGTGCTGAATGCCTTGTTTATGCGACTGTTCCTGGTATCCTTGTTCCTCCAGCTCAGGCTGGCCTGGATACCGGTTTTTAACCATTTTTTCAGGTTCAGGTTAACCCCTGTACGCATGGTATAGGTATCGGTCTTGTCATTTTTGTAAATTCCCTGGTTCGAATTATAACCTAAAGAGAAGTATCCCTGGGTCGCACTGTTACCTCCTCTCATCGACAAACTATAGTTTTGTTCAATACCTGTTTGAAGGGTCCTGGACACCCAGTCGACCCATTTGTTGGCTTCGATATAAGGATCCAGTTGTTCCGGAGACATACTGTAAGCTGTTAACAGCTCATCCTGGTCGGTCGCATCCGATCCGTAGGCTGCGTAATAACCTGCCTCCAGGTAATTGAACCAGGCATCGCCTTTCAATGCATGGGGAAATGAGGGCCATTTGTTAACGCCCATGTAACAGTCGAAGTCGATCTGGAGTTTGCCCTGGGTTGCCTGTTTGGTTGTGATGATGATAACCCCGTTTGCACCGGCAGAACCATAAATTGCCGTTGAGGAGGCGTCTTTCAGTACATCTACCGATTCAATGTCGTTGGGATTGAGCGTGGTTATACTTCCGGCAATCCCGTCAATGATATACAACGGATCGTTGCTGGCCGTCAGCGACCGGTTGCCGCGGAGCAGAATATCAGGTGTCGATCCTGATTTACCAGAGGTTTGTGTGATATCCAAACCGGCTACGTGGCCCTGGAGGGCTGCAATTACATTTGTCGCCGGGGCTACTTTCAGTTCCTCGCTCTTAACGGACGAAACGGATCCTGTCAGATCACGTTTTTTTACGGTGCCATAACCAATTGCCACAACCTCATCAAGCCCGATCGATTCTTCCTCCATTTTTACATTGATGGTTGTCTGGTTCCCCACAGGGATTTCCTGAGTGCTCATCCCGACAAACGAAAAGACCAGTATACCGTCTGACGGGACACTGATCAATGAATAATTTCCGCCAGAGTCGGTAATCGTTCCGGTCGTTGTCCCTTTTAAGACAATGGTCACCCCGGGGAGAGGTGTCCCGGAACTATCTGTTACCTTTCCGGATACTTTTTTTTGTTGCTGGATTGATGACTGGCTAACCGGTTGATCGCCTGGAACAGAACTGATGGCAATATACTTGTCAAAAACTTTGTATGACAGGTTAGCTTTCGGGAGAATGTCATTCAGTATGTCGAAAACAGTTCCGTTATGAATGTCGACATCGAATTTTTTTTCGTTGTTTAGTTCTTTACTTTTGTAAAAAAAATGATAATCTGTCTCGTTTTCAATCTTTTCCAGAATCGTTTCAATGGACGAACCTTTGATCTGCATGTTTAGTTTAGCGGTTTGTCCCAAGGAGGACCCTGCATAAGACTGGAGCAGGGACACCAAGAGAAAGAAGATCGTAATTCTCATAACTCTCAATAATTTACACAACTGCTGCCAGTTGCAACAATTAAACGCTTTTTTCATAACTTTGTATTGTTTAGGATTAATGTTATTCTTCCCGCGAAGAAGAATTCTAAATGAAAAAGAACTTCATGTTCTATGACAGGCCGGGAATATTAGCCGTATTCTCCGGCCTGGTTTTTTCTATTACATAGGCAATTTTTTAAGATGTATGATATTCGGTTCCTGTTCTTTTACGTCAATGGAATAACCCACATTCGAAGTATATTTTAAGATCTCCATAATCTGGTCGATAGGTTTGTTGCGAAGTATGGAACCAGTAAAGCGTAATTCTTTTACGGATTCATCTTCGAAAACAATTTTCACGTTAAACCACCGCTCCAGTTTTTGGGAGATGTCACCCAGCTTCTCGTTCCTGAAAACAATCGTCCCTTCTTTCCACGATGTATAGAAGGTTGTGTTTACTTTCGAGATCCCGAGCCGTTTTTCCTTTGTGCTGTAGGTTGCATTTTCATTAGGCGACAAGACTGCCATTAACTTTCCTTCATTGTCTTGCAGGTTGATTTTCCCTTTTACGAGGGTAACATTGATTGTTCCCGAATTTTTCCAGGCTTCAATATTGAAACTTGTTCCAAGAACATTTACGGTCAGATCGGAGGTCACAACATGGAATGGTCTTTCTTCGTCGTGATGGACCTCCATATAAGCCTCCCCACTGAGCCTCACCTCCCTGACTTTATTTTCGAATGCTGAAGGATAGGAGAGGGTTGCCCCTGAATTTAACCAGATATGTGTCTGGTCCGCCAGGATAACTTCGGTGTTTTGACCCAGTGGGACCCGGATCTCGTTAAAAGCAAATTCTGGTTTAAATAGGCTGTCTTTCAAAAAGTAAAATGAAAATCCTCCGACCACAAACGCCAGAATCAGGGCTGCTGCATACGGAAGTATTTTTAAGGAGATCGTCTTTCCCTGTCTTGTTTTTTTCGGATCCTGCATCTGGTCGTTCCTTACCAGCTCATCAAAATTCAGGAACCCGGAATATGACCACAGGTTTTTGATCCGGTTAAATTCCTGCTGATGTTCCTCCGACTCTTCGATCCAGTCGATAACTTCCCCCGTTTCCTCTTTGTCGGAAGCTGAATTTGTCGCGAATCGAATTAGTTTTTCCTGATCCATCTTTTTGCCTTTTATATTTAAGTACGGTAACCCTTGGGATACCCTATGAAATTTTTTTACAGGCTGTGGGTTTATCAGGTAAAATTTTTTTAATTGTTTGCTTTTTCTGGCTTTGTTAAGCTATTATTTAAATAAGAAAAGGAAAAGAGGCAGGTAATTCTTTAATGCTTTTCTCAATTCCTTCAATGTCTTCGTGAGGTGGGCCTCTACTGTCTTTTGCGAAATTCCCAGCTCCTGTGCAATTTCTTTATTTTTTTTATTTTCGAACCGGCTTAGTTCGAAAATTTTCCTGCTTTGGGGCGATAACTTAACAAGGGTTTGTTGGATAATAGTATTGATTTCCTCAAAGATGACGGGCGAAGTATCCAGTTCATTTAAAGACGACCGGACTGCTGCCAGCTGACGGTATTCCAGTATTCCTGAATGCTTTTGGGTCACTTTCAGATGGTCGATTTTTTTTAGGCATAGATTTTTTGTTAGGGTATAAAGCCATGATGAAAGATTCCGGACATCAGAAAATTTGGTATGCTCTTCCCAAATGGCTGAAAAGACGTCCTGTACTACATCCTTGGAAGACTCTTCATCATTCAGATAGTGAAATGCGAAATAATACAACCGCACATGGTAGATATTAAAGACCATACCGAAAGCAAACTTGTCCCCGGAAGCAAGCCCTTTTAATATTTCGCTTTCATTAACACTTATCACCTATGTTTTTATTTGCAATGAAGAAAAACCCTTTTATAAGCACTGCAAATATAGGTGCTTTTTTAGCTTTAGAAAAGGTGTCAGAAAACAGTTCTGCTATTGATAAATATTTATCCAGTCAAGGTTTATACTTCCGCTTACTACGGAAATGATTAGTTCGTTATTCCCTTTTTGAAAGAACTGTTGGGGGAGCTGTATTTCGGTCCAGTTGGATGACGATATCTCCTGTGTGACGCGATTCCCGTTAATAGTTACGACAATTCCGGATTGAGGACTCTCTGATTTGATTTGCAGGGAGACCTGATATCTTTTTGTATCCGGTGATTTGAACCGGTAACTTGTCCATTCCCCTGAGTTCAGCGTAATATATTGCCCTCTGCTGTCAGCTGTGAGGCTAATCTTTACAGGCTCGTTCTTCCTGTAAAATTCTGACCGGGAAGTAGTGTCTTTTACAAAATAAGATTTCTGACAGCCATCGGGGCCATAATTTTCTGCTTCAATTTTCAGCGGTATTTGTCTGAACATGGCATTTACCACATCGGGGAAAAAAGTGCAGTTCTCAAGTTTTACGTTTTCAAGTAGTTCGTTGAAGATTTGTTCCGGCTTATCTGCCTTGGGGGCTTTACCGCTTTTCGAGTAGGCCTCGATTTGTTCCCATCCTTTGGGTGGCGTTATGGAATAGGGAGTATTGCTGGTATCCATCTTCTTCCATGGCCAGAATGACCAGCCGATGTTGTTTTTCTCAAAGTATTGGGTTGTGGCAAAATAAATCGTGTTATTTTTTTCCCCGGTTTCACCAACCCAAACCGGTGTTCCTAGTTGTTCCCTTTTTTCGAGATACCCGCTAATGTCGTTCAGGTTGTCGGGCTGGTTCCAGCAATAATAGTGGAACTGGAAAAACAGGTTGTTATCGGGGGATTTTCCGAACAGCGACCAGTTATTTGCCCAGTTGTAACCTTCCAGGGTAATCATGTGCCGTTGATCGACTTCCCTAATGGCGCTGATCACTTTCAGGTAAACCGGGACCAGTTGATCTTTGTATTTTTCAGCTGCACCCGTATTTTCCGGTAATGGCTCATTCAAAAGGTCGTAGGCAGCTACAGTTGGTTCGTCCTTATACCTGGCTGCTATTTTCTTCCACAGGATCACCAGAAGGTCCTGGTTTTCCGGGTTGGTAAACAATTCCGGCTGATCGTTGGCGCTGTCGTCGATATTTTGTCCTGTTTGCCCTCCGGGAGCCGCATGCATATCGATGATCACATAAAGATGATATTTTTTGCACCAGTTAATCAGACTGTCCATTAACTGGAATCCTTCATCAATGAATTTGTTGTTTTCTCCCTCTGTTAGAAAGAGCCTTGAATTCAGAGCCGGACGTACGGAATTATAACCCAGTTCTGCGATCCGTTTTATGTCCGCTTTCGTAATATAATTCCGGCGGTATTCTTTCCAGAATCGTTGAGCTTTTTCAGGACCGATGAAATCCGAAACGATCTTCTCAATTCGTCTTGGCCGGTCCCCGTGTTCCCTGAATTTCCACATGTAACCTTCAGGGAGCATCCAGTTCCCAAGCCCGACACCCCTTAGCAGGATCTTGTTGCCGGCTTCGTCTTCGATATATTGACCATCTGTATGAAGGAAAGATTGAGAACGACTGGTCTGTGATTGTCCCGGGAAAAAGGATATACAAAAACTGATAAACAAGACTAAACGGCAAAAAACGGATATTTTCATAGTCTGGTCGGATTTTAGTTGGTTCGCATTATTCGGTGTTAAATATAAGTATTTTTTCAATCAGACGTTTTTTGACAATTATAAAAGGACAGCCGATTATAATTAATATGCTGATGGCACAGGCCATCAGCATATTATATTGTATGGTCTTATTTTTGAAATACCCTGACATCGCACTTAGTCTAAGACTAAATGCAGGGGATTTAAAATGAGATTTTTAACGAGAATCTATTTTCATTTTTTTTGAAATACCCTGACATAATCTATCTCGTATATTGTAGGCAAGCAACTTTCATCGACCCCCTGCTGGCCGCCCCAACTACCACCCCAGGCCATATTCAGAATGATATAGAAGGGTGAATCATAAGGCCAATCATCTGTTCCCGTACCCGGATTGTTATAAGTATAAAATGTTTTATCATCGAGAAGGAATGTTATACTCGTAGCAGTCCATTCCATTGCATACTTATGAAACTCGGTTTGTGAAGTGGGGCAATCAATTGTGCCGCTTTTAGGGTTGCTTCCATAATGGTTATTGGCATGAAGGCTACTGACAATTACATTCGGATTGTAACCTACTTCCTCCATAATATCCATCTCTCCGTCATCTGGCCACGCGGTATAGTTAACAGGCATCATCCAGAATGCGGGCCAGGTGCCTTTCCCTGTTGGAAGTTTGAGACGAGCTTCAATATAGCCATATTTCCATCCTGTACTTTCTTTTCCGTACATGCGAATAGAATATACGTTGCCATTTATCTTGGCGGTCTTTATTTTTAATGTACCGTCTGTAATATAAGCAAGCGTATCGCCTGAATTTGTAATTCCGGCAACATAATACTGTAACTCATCATTAACAAAACCCGGATCGGCTACTTGGTAAGTCCAATCAGAACCGGGCATGGCGGGTTTACCTCCTGCCAATCGGGCATCGTCGAATTCGTCGTGCCAAACAAGCGAATAACCGTCTGGAGTATCGATATCATCAGACACATCGCCTTTTTGTGTTACCGTTATTGTATCACGTGCGCTTCCCGACTTTACTACCAGCACCGCTGTACGAGCTGACGTTTCCGTGTTCTTTTCCACACTTACCGTAACCGTTTCCTCGCTATTGATACTTGAACTCGGAGAACAATTAATCCAATCTTTTGTACTGTAGATAGTCCATTCGTTGGTGACACTTATATCTACAGTAGCTGTATCGGCGTTACTATCAAACGAAAGTTCGTGAGTGGAACAGGTAATTGTAACCGACGGTGTTTCTTTAATATCATCACTGTCGTTGCTGCAACCAAGCAAAGCAAGAAACATGACCATTAAACTTAATATATGCATTTTACTTTTCATGTATCAGTTGTTTTCATTCATTGCAGGAAGACTCTTTCAGTATGACGCTGCTAACCGTTACTTCGGTATTTGCCGGATTACCGCCAAAATCGAAGACAAGATTAACCTGGTCAATGTCAATACCGTCCATTTCCGTCATCTTGAATTCGTAATCTTCATATGCTGTCAATGAAATATTTTTGGTGAAGAAATAAGTATTATCATCACCGTTTTTATAAAGCTTCACTGTGACATTTCCAATATTTGTGGTTGAATTTAATATACAGTGGAAGTCGTAAGAGTTTTCGGCAGAGGTTGCAATATCCGTATTGAAAAAGCACTGTGCCTGCCACTGGTCAGTTGTAGCAGTTGGAAGACTGAATGTATATGAGTTTCCATCCTGAGTCATTTCAGGGTCATTTATCTGTGACCAGCCCGGGGCATAATAGTAAGAATTTGTAAAGGTGGCTGTCTTCCATAAGTTGCAATCCGAGTTCTCATCCCAGTTAACATTACCCGGATCATCATCAATTACAGTGCCATCATCACAACTGTGTTCCTTTATTACTACATCGCTTACCGTAACTTCTGTATTCTCAGAATTTCCACCAAAATCCACTACCATGTTTACATTCTCGATATCCAGACCAGTCAAGTCAGTATAAATAACATAAGTATCTTCATATGCTTTCAAAGATAGATTTTCAACAAAATAGTAAGTGTTGTCATCGCCTTTTGCATATAATTTAACCGTTACATTACCGATAGCTTTTGTTGAATTTAATTTACAGGAAAAATCGTAATTATTAGCCGAATTGGTTGAGATATCGGTATTAAAGAAGCATTGTGCCTGCCACTGTTCGGATGTAGCCGTAGTAAGGCTGAACGTGTATGAGTTTCCTTCTTGTGTCATTTCAGGGTCACTTATCTGTGACCAGCCCGGTGCATAATAATAACTGAATGTAATGGCGGCGCTTTTCCACATGTTGCAGTTACTGTCGGGGTCATACCCCTCACGATCTTCATCAACGCTCGATTTGGTTACGAGTATAAAGTGCCAGGCAATGCTTCCGTTATCGGCTATAAGCTCCATACGATCAGAGGTTAATTTAACGATCTTAAACTTAGGATTATAATACGAATTATCGTAGGGAATATAGGGAAACAATGTGTTTTCAGGAAACGTCAGAAATACATCATTACCTTCCACTTCAAAACCGTAGCTTGCGGTTTGTTTGTCAACAGGAACCTTATAGTCGGAACCGGTGGTGTTATATTCGCTAAATAATGAACACCCTGAATTAACGAGTACGGTTCCGCCATCGCCCGGGTCATAAGTGTAAACGCTATCAGTCGAAAATGTGAGTATATCATCATAAAGTCCCGTTCCATTTTTCTCGTTTGGTGCAGCGCTGTACAGGTTTGTACCATCGGTCCCCGTGTCGCCATAGGAAATATGCCCCTCTTCATCGCTGGCAACAACCCATTCTTTGGAAGAATCACCTGCCATACGTGATATTAAACTACTAAAATCAACGAGGCTGTTGTCGATCGTGAACTCCCTGGTTACAGAACCATCGCTGATGCCGTTGGAATTGCCTGTTTTAATTTCAACCCGATAGGTTCCGGCACTGGAATATATTTTAGTCAAACCATTAACGGTAGAGTATTCATCACCATCAAATATCCAAATCGGATAACATTTCAAATTATCAATAGAAAAAGTTACCTGATTTATGCTTTGATCGACTGTTATTGTTGCATTTATATCTGCTGCTGCCGGGATATCATCTTCACTCAGCGATTGAACATCTTCCGGAGAACAAGCTGAAAAAAATACCGGAAACACTGTTATCCAGAATAATATAGTTATAAATTTTTTCATAAATTCTGCCATAAATGTTGGTTAATAATCATTTTGGGTTAATCCGCTGTCAGAGTCAAGTTCAGACTGGGGAATAGGAAGATACTTTTTCGATTCGGTCCACGTATTGGTACGGTAATCGTTTGGGACCAGATAGGTACTGGCCAGTCCTGTTCTGATCAGATCCCAGTAACGTTTGCCTTCACCCAGGAATTCCAGGCGGCGTTCATTGATAATATTCTCGACGGTTGGGGATGTGCTCCCCAGTCCGGCCCGTTCGCGAACTTCGTCCAGGTAAGTTTGGGCGCTGCCTGATCCGGAAGTACCTCTGGACAGGAGCTCTGCTGCATTCAGGAGCGTTTCTGCATAGCGGTAAACACGGTAGTTATTGTTATAGTTCATGTCTGCCGATCCGGAATAATTTGCATTTCCGTTGGCACGGGCAATATATTTTTTCAGAAAATAACCTTCGTCCTGATAACGTGCCGAGTGAGTCGCTCCCGTCTCTTCAGAGTAAGCTTCGAAGTTCAAAATTCCGCCATCACGGCGCTGGTCATTTTCGTCGTACATTTCGTAGGCAGCCGCCCGAACGGGTTCGAATCCCCAACCCCCGTCGTAGTCAGAACTTCCGGAGAGGTTGTAGATCCCTATCAGCTTGGGGTAAACAGTACCTCCGTCCCCAATCGCGTTATCCCAGGCCCGTCCGCCGTTCGTGCTGAAATAATTAATCTCGAAGATTGACTCATCACACCATTCCCCCGATTCTTCCCAGATACTTCCAAAGTCGTCCATCAGCGAATATTTCCCGGAATCAATAATTTCGTTCATGTATTTCAGTGCCGTGGAATAGCGGCTTTCGTCGTTCTGATACATAACCACCTCGGCATAGAGCATATAAGCCATGGCAAGCGTTACACGTCCGTAATTGCTTTCTTCTGCTTTCATTGGCAGTCCACCGTTTTCAATCGCATCTTCCAGTGTCGTGATAATCCCGGTATAAACGGAGTCGGCTGAATATTGCTTCGTTGTGTAAGGATAATCTAGGTTTTTCTCATAGTACGGGATGTTTCCCCAGAGTTTCCATAACCAGGTATAGTACAAAGCGCGTAAAACTTTTGCTTCGGCGAGGTAAAGTGCTTTATTTGTATCGGATATATCGGTCACATCATCCATGTAATAAATCACGTTATTCGCGCGGTTCACGCCCGAATAGAATGTTGTCCAGAGGTCGCTGACAACAGAGGTCGGGAGTGCCGAATAATTGGACATACGGTGCAGGTAGATGCAGTCGTTTTCATCGCTTCCGCCTACATAAACATCATCAGCCATGATGTCTGAGACCATCCCGATCTGGGTATATTGTCCCCAGGCATAATCAATCCACTGTAACGGATCATAAGCCGCGACCAAAGCCTCAAAAATGCGGTCTTCTGTTGTATAATATTCATCTATTGTTACGCTGTCTGCCGATTCTACATTCAAAAAGTCTTCGGAGCAGGAACTTAATCCCAGGATGAACAGGATACTGAGTAAAATATATTTTTGTTTCATACTTGTAAATTTTTCGAATTATAAGGAAAGGTTTACTCCTACCGTATAGGTTTTTGCCTGGGGATATACACCCCGGTCGATACCTAGCGAGGTGCCTCCTGAAGATATTTCCGGATCGAATCCTTCGTATTTGGTAAATGTAAACAGGTTTTCAGCAGCAATGTAAAAACGGAGGCTGCCGATGAACGCTTTTCTTGTCCACTTGTCGGGAAGGGTATAGCCTAATGTTACATTTTTTATTCGCATGTAGGATCCATCTTTCACGAAGAGATCTGAAGATAACCAGTTTCCGTTATCATCCGAATTTAACGTGAAACGTGGAATTTTGCTGGAGGTGCCTTCCCCTGTCCACCTGTTCAGCATATAAGAGGGAAGGTTGATATAGGCAATATCCGTGCGTCTGGTTGCATCATAGATATCATTTCCTATTGTACCCTGGAGCATCATGCTGAAGTCGAGTCCTTTCCAGGTTACATTCAGGCTCATTCCATAGGTCCAGTCAGGCATGCCTTTCCCTATCATCGTCCGGTCGTCATCATCGATCGAGCCGTCCTTGTCGAGGTCCTTAAAGCGGACATCTCCGGGTACGGCATCCGGTTGGAGCAGGTCCCCGTCTGCATTCACATATGCATCAATTTCCTGCCGGTTCTGGAATATCCCGTCTGTTTTATATCCATAGAAGAACGGAAACGGAAAACCGTTTTGTGCACGTGAGATGGTACCTACATTCTGATAGGAATCATAGTTGCTGAAGCCATCCGAATTTCCAAGGTTCAGTAATTTATTCTTCAGGTAAGAGGCATTACCATTTACCCGGAAACTCCAGTCTGAAATTTTGAAAAGATAAGTAACCTCGAATTCGACTCCGCGGTTTCGCATACTTCCTACGTTTCCCCAGGGTTTTGATTCACCGACATAGGAAGGAACAGACATTTCCATGAGCATTCCGTCTGTTTTTTTGTTAAAATAGTCAACCGTGAAGGTGAGTGAATTGTCCCAAAAGCCAAGATCAGTACCGAAGTCGGTCTGAATAGATTCTTCCCAGTGGAGGTTTTCATTGGACAATCCTGAAGGTTTGGTTCCGTTGTACAAGGTTCCGTCTCCTGAGCCAAAGGAATAATTGTTCCCGGTGGAAGTCTGTGAGGTATACAAGAGATCATCAATGTTTTCGTTCCCGTTTTTACCCCAGGACCCCCTTATCTTGATGGAAGATAACCAGTCCGGACGGTCCTGCATAAATTGTTCATTGGTCAGGTTCCAGCCTGCAGATACAGAGGGAAATATTCCATAGCGTTTTCCGGCTCCGAATTTAGATGATCCGTCGCGTCGGACAGTGGCCTGCAGCATGTACCGCTCGTCATAATTATAGCTTAAACGGGCAAAGAGCGAAGAAAGCGTATGGGGCGTGTAAGCACTACCAGAAACAGCCTGGTCCCCGTTGGCGGATGTTCCCGTTGTGAAGTTGATATTGGCCTTACTGCCATCTTCTTCAACCATGTACTTATTACTGCCGCTTAAATAGCGTCCGGTCGCTTTTTTTGCCGATTGACCGATAATGGCCTGAATGCTGTGTTTTCCCAGAAATTTCTTGTCGTAGGAGAGTACATTTTCAATCTGCCATACCAGCGAGCGGTTCATGCTCGACCAGACTTTCGAATAATCAGAATAATTGGACTGACCGAGATAATATTCAGGCGACCATCCGTCTGTACCCCAGAATGAAAGGTCCGTACCAAAGGATGATTTAAATTTCAGGTTATCCCACAGCGTAAGCTCTCCCCAGAAAGAGGAAACGAATTTATCTGAATTTCCCTTTTCCCCTGGAAGTGCCAGCTGTGCTACAGGATTGGTTATTTCATTATAATCAGATCCGGCAATGGTATAGATCAGATCGTTATTGGGGTCCCTTACTGCATTCGGATAATTCTCTTCCGCAGCGTCCTGGTCTTCTTCATAAAGGCCGAGAAGGGGCGAAAAGGCAATGGCGCTCCCCAATATTGAACCGTATTCCGAATTTTCAGTGATCCCGTGGGATGTTGTCCTCGTGTAGGCAATACTTATTCCGGCAGTAAATTTATTTAGAAAGTTCCTGTCTGCATTATCGAGCAGGTTATAGGTCGTATTGTTCCGCAGCGATAACCGTTCGTAGTTGGACCGGTCCCAGTTCCCGCCGACAATACCGTCTTGTTTAAAATATCCTGCAGAGATATAGTAAAGCACCTTGTCTCCACCTCCGCTTATACTAAACTGATGACTTAATTCAGGGGCATTGTCATAAAATACAAGGTCTTGCCAGTCGTTCCCCTCTCCATAGGAATATGGATCGTCGTATCTGATTGCCTGGCCTGAGTTCAGTAATCCCTCGTTAATCAATGTTGCGTATTCTGTGGCATCCAGGACATCTCTTTTCCTCCATTTACTTTGCCAACCTTTTGAGAAGTCGTAGGTTACTTTTATTTTTCCTTTGCTCCCGTTTTTTGTTGTTATCAGGATAACGCCATTGGCTGCCCGTGCTCCGTAAACTGCCCCGGAAGCAGCATCTTTCAGAACCTCAATTGATTGAATGTCATTGGGATTCAGATAGTCTATGCCTCCGTCAATAGGCATACCGTCAACAATATAAAGCGGATCGCTGTCGTTGATTGTCCCGATCCCACGGATCCGGACCTGAGGCGAGGAACCTGGCTGTCCGGACGATGCCGTAACGGTAACCCCTGCTGCTAATCCTTTCAGTGCATCATCAACACGGATGGGTGCTACGTTTTTCAGGTCATCTGACGAAACCTTTGCGATAGAAGCCGTGACGACACTTTTCTTTTGTACTCCATATCCGATGGCAACTACTTCTTCAATACCAATCGTTTCTTCTTCCATAACAAAATTGATGACAGCCTTTCCGGAAACCGGTATTTCCTGCGTTTTCATTCCCACGAAAGAGCAGGATAGCGTTGCATCGGCAGGAATGTTGGTCAGTATGTAATTCCCGTTCATGTCGGAAATGGTTCCCTGGGAGGTGCCTTTTACCACGATTGTTACTCCTGGGATTGGCTCATTGTTTGAGCCGGTAACCCTGCCTTTTACCGTCAGTTGTTGTTGTACTGTCCATGACGGATCTCCACCGGCTTGACGGTCCCTGGCAATAACGATCTGACGCCCTGTAATGGTGTACTTTAAGCCGGTCCCTTTTAAAATGTAGTTAAGGGTTTCGTCAATCTTTGCATTTGTAAGCATGATATCAATTGTCTTGTCCGAATGTACCTGCTCGTAATTAAACAGGAAATAATAATCTGTTTGTTCTTCTATTTCTTCGAGGACATCAACAATTTTTGCATTTTTCATATCCAGGTTTAAGGTAGCTTTCTGTGACCAGGATTTTGTTGCCCATCCTTGTGCCACCACAATCAATAATAGGCCGAGCGTTAGTCTCATGATTCGAAAAGATTTAATCAAAGCATGATAATACCATGCTTCTTCAATTTGTTTTTTTTTCATAAATTTGAATAGTTTGAGTGTTAATGACAGAATGTTAACTCTTAACTCTATCAGGGAAACGCCGCAATCGTTTTCCTGATTTTTTATTTGGTTGAGGTCATGTTTTCATGTTATGCCAGATAATTAAATGTTTAACATACTTTTTAACCGGTTTGTGACCGGCTAATTTCTCCTTCTATTATTTTTTTTCAGATTTTTCATGGATATAAAATGTTATTTATCAGGGGTTTTTTGTGATAAAAACGTTGGAGCTTTGATGAGAACCATCTGGTTTCAGGCGCCCGGTGTCTATCCTGTAATGAAAAGTTGCCGTAGACTGAAGTAATTTTAGCGCTTCTTCAAGGCTTTCGTTCGTGAATGTTGCCTTAAAATGAAGATTAAGTAGTTCTTCATCTTTTACTTTAATACGGACGCCGTACCACCTGCTCATCCTTCTGATCACTTCTGACATCGGGGCATTTTCAAAAATTAACCTGCCATTGATCCATCCGGAATAATTTTCTGCATTGACCTGGCGGTAATTGGCTGAGGAAGTTTGACGGTCATACTTCAGCTGATAGCCTGCTTCCATCTCTTTCAATAACGATTGGTTCACATCCAGAACAGCTACCTTACCTTCTTTCAGAATAACACTTACTTCAGGATCGTCTTCGTAAGCTGAGACATCGAATTCCGTGCCGGTTGCCCTAACCATGATCTCGTTGGCTTTAACGAGGAAAGGGTGTTCCTTGTCGCTGTGGACATGAAAGAAAGCCTCTCCTTTAACCTCGACATGGCGGTCCTCGCCGAAGTCTACCGGGTAACGGATTCTTGAGTTCCCGTTGAGCCATACCAACGAGCCATCGGGAAGATTTAATGCCGTGCGGGAACCTGAGGGTGAATTTACTTCTACATAAACGTCTTTTTGTTTCAGGTACTGGTTAAGTTGCAGAATGAGAATTGCAGATAACAGAAGTAGAGGTAACATCAGTATCGCTGCAATCCTTGAATAATACTTTATAATTTTACTGAAATGGTCGTTTTGAATTGACCGTTTTTTCTGCCTGCTGTTGATGTCTGAAAGTATTACCGAGAGATCCTTCTTTTGCCGCGTATTGTCAAGGGCAAAATTTTCCCAGTGTTCTGCCATGAGTTCCACAAGTTCTTTGTCCTCATCCAGAACCATTTTTTTTAATCTGAAATAATCGTCCTGAGAATACTTGTTATTAAAAAAGCGTTGTAATAAATCGAGCTTATCTTTCATATTTAAACCGGGCTTTATTAGTAATATCTCGTAACGCGATTTTACCCTTAGCCGGATTAAAACTTTTTTTTAAGATCAAAGCAAATAGGATCAGGTCATCAAATTTTTCATTTTTGAGTTTGTCCCGAAGGAAGCGGAGGGAAGCAGAGAGATGGGCTTCTACCGTTTTGACGGCAAGATTCAGCATTTTAGCAATTTCTTTTGTCGAGTATCCTTGCAGCTTTCGAAGTTCCAGAATCTCTTTTTGCCTTGGAGGAAGTTGCCCGATCAGCTGGGTAATGTATTCGAGAAGTGAATGATAGTTGAGTGAGTTGCATGTATGGTCGTCGAAATCGAAAATCTCGCTTGTTAAATTATGTTTAAGCTCGTCATCTTTTATTTTTTTTATCCAGCTTTTCCGGATAAAGTTAAAGGCAATTTTAAAGATGTAGGCATGAAGTGAAAGTGCCGGGTTGATATTTTCCCTGTTTTCCCAGACTTTGAGGAATGTTTCCTGAACAATTTCTTCTGCTTCTTTTCCAGTCTTCAGATAACCAAGTGCGAAAAAGTACAATCTCTGACTATATAAGAGAAACAAGGAATTGAATGCTTTCCAATCCCCCTTCTTCAGTCTTAAGATAAGGCCTTCTTCTATATCAATCTTTTTTCCTGACAACGGTTTTGTATTTAGGTCAGAAACAAAGATAAGAGAATTCAGGAATAATAATCAGATGTTTTCTCGGGCCTGATCCTGATATTTTTTAGCGACTGGTCTGATAATGCAAACGGTGCACCGCTGTCCTTTTAACATCCGGTACACCGTGATACACTGATTCACTTAGTCGAACTCAATATGGGTGTTGGTTTTGGGAATATCGTCGGATTAACGAGGTTGTTATTAACGTCCTTTTACATCACCACCGCTTGATTCATTAATATCCTTATACTGGGGATTCCCGTAATAGCTGACGTCTCCGCCACTGCTGGCCCTGGCTTTGAGCGATCCGCTTACATTAACTATTGCATCCGATCCGCTGGAAGCGCTTACTTCGCAATCCTTTGACGCTAGTTTTCCGCAATTCAGGTCACTTCCGCTTGAGGAATCGGCCCATAGGGAAACGGTTTTACCGGAGACAGAGGCATCCGATCCGCTGCTTGTGCTGATACTGACCGACTCAGCAGTCAGGTCGTCTATTTTCAAATCTGATCCGCTGCTGCAATCAAACGAGATATCTTTCAGCTTAAACGGGTTTTGGGAATAAACATCCGAACCTGCTGATGCGCCTAACTTTGTCAGGTCGTCGAAAGTGACATAAACTTTTCTTACCTTTTTCCATGTCAGATTGCCCCAGTTTGTCCGGTTTTTCATATAAATTTTCAAAGTGCCGTTTTCAACTTCGGTAACAATCCGGTCGATGATATCCGGATCTGCTTCTACTGTCACTTCCTCCGGGGTGCCTTGGGTCAGGTAGAGATCTATCCCGCTGCTAACCGAGATTTTATCAAACGAAGCAACATTTCGTTTTTGGCTCATTGTTTTATCCTGGGCTGCACTAACGCTTAACGTTAGTCCAGCCAGGAGAATTAAAAAAAGGAGATTTCTGTTTTTAATTGTTTTCATTGCTTATGTTGTTGTATTCTGTTCAGTCTTTTTTAACGGCCCCGCCGGATGATGTATTAATGTTTATTTTTTCAGGATCGCCGGTATAGTAAATATGTCCGCCACTGGAGGCACTTGCGTCAAGATCATTTTTTACCCAAGTCCAGATATGTGCCCCGCTTGAAACATTGGCAGTACATGTTACAGCTTCGAGATCTTTCCCTTTTAAATGTGCTCCTGATGAAGCTTTAAGCTCTGCATATACCGTTTTTCCTTTGAGCTCAACCTGTGCCCCTGAAGAACTGCGCCCGCTAAAATGTTCCGCATCGACTTCGAGGTGTTGCCGGGCACCTGAAGAAGCCGCGATTTCAAGTGATTTTGAATGGATAATTCCCAATGAACTTAAGCTTGACCCGGAAGTTGATCTTAACTCTGTTAACTTTGAAAAGTGGACAGTTACTTTTCTTGATCTGGCCCAGTGTATTTGTTTATCGGAACGTATTTCCAGAGTTTCACCATCCAGTTCTGTTTTTATAGTTGTGTGGAGGTTTTCATCGGCTTCGACGACCACGTATTCTACAGAATCCGGGATAAGGAAAACGTCCAGTCCGGTCGATGTTTTTATTTTGTCAAAACCGGTAATATTCCTTCTTTCATCTGTCACTTCTCCATTCCCCTTTATCGATGGTCCGAGGATACAGCCGGGAGTGGAGAATAAGACTGCAATGAAAATAATGACGGAAAATAGTTGCTTCATGCTTCTGTGGTTTTATTAAATGACGCTGTTATGATTGAATTGTTACACGAATTTCGGATGTTTTGAAAAAAAAAGCATATCCCTTTCGTTAAACCGAAGTTTTTTACCGGTAAACGGGCAAAAAAAAAGCCGGCAGTTAGCCGGCATCTTTTCAAACCAATGAATATTAAATCTGGTCATCCCTGAAACCCGGAAGTGCCTGTCCTTCCCTGGGGCCCCGGTCATGACCTCTTTCAGTCCCTTTCATTCCGGGGAAATGCTGCATCTGTAATTTTTGTTCGTCCGTAAGGTACGACATGATTTCAACACGTTCTTTAGCCTTTATTTTTGCCAGCTGGTTTTCAACATCACTTATTTTGTCAATGTTGGCATAGATGGCATTCATGTCGGGTTTGTCGGCATTCATAAGAGTTTGTTGATGAGCTTTCAGCTCCCTGAGCTGGTCGTGGAGCGGTTGGGCTTCTTTCATGTTTTTTAATCTGATTGTTTTGAATGCTTCTTTCTGCTCTTCGGTAAACAGGTTATCATGTTTAAACCCAGGTTTCCCATTTTCTGCCATTTGTTTGTGCCTTGGCTGCAATTGTTTGTCCTGATTCTGTTTCTGTGCGAAACTTGTTACTGCCAGGCACATCGCCAGAGCTAATACTGAAAAAAAAGATGTAATTTTCATGTGCTTGTTTTTTAGTTTTTAAAATACTTCCTGAATCTTTCAGGATAATTAAATTTCAGTATAAAAACACTCCGCGGATTATTTTATTTTCTGTTGTTTATATTTCTTAGACATAAAGCATCAATCCGGGTTTAACGGGCACGATGAATTTTTACACTTTTTAAGGAAATGATTAGAGAAAAAGGTTGCCGATAATGGTTAACCCTTCAAGGGTAAGGTTCTCCTCAATGTGATCGATCGATGAAAAATGTGCAGCAAAAACGCCGGAAAGTCCTCCTGTTGCAATTGTAGTAATTTTTTGCTTAAGTTCTTCCTCTGTTTTTCGAATAATGCGGTCAACCAGGCCGCTGTACCCTATCATGACCCCGGATTGGATAGCATGCACCGTATTTTTGCCCAGAACAGAGGGTGGAGGTATAAGTTGTACGTGAGGAAGTTGGGCCGTATTGCCTGCCAGCGCTTTAATAGCTGTTTTGAGACCAGGAGCTATCGAGACACCAAGGATCTCTCCATCTTCCGATATTGTTGTAAATGTCAGCGCAGTCCCGAAGTCGATCACCATGCATGGTTTGCTGAATTTTGTAAATGCAGCTGTAGCATTGGCGACCAGATCGGACCCAATTTCGTAAGGATTGAGTATTTTTAGGGGCAAACGGCTGTATATGTCCGGACATACCATGATGATCCTTGCTTTAAGGAAAACGGGCAGCATTGATTCAAACTCCCTGTTCAGAGAAGGAACCACGCTGCTTAACACGACCAGTTCCACGTTTGAGATGTCTATCCTGCTACTGTTTAACAATGACCTGAATATAACTTCATATTCATCGGCGGTCTTTTGAGGATCAGTCTGGATACGCCATACATTCAGCCATTCATTTTGGTGATAAATACCGAAAACAACATTCGTATTTCCAATGTCGATAGCAAGGATCATCGTTATAGCTCTGTTTTTTAAACTAATAACTGCAACCGGAAATCCCGGTTGCAGTATTCTTATGAAAATAAGATGATATTCTTAAATTAATAATTTCCGGGTAGAAGGCTGTGAGTGGTGCCGGAAACTAGTTGTATGTTCCGTAAAGACCAGATGCCTCCTGATCCTGGTCTGCTTTTTTCTTGTTCAAGGAAATAACTTTTCCAGGAGCGAAAACAGCAGATATTGTTGCCGGTTCAGACAGCACTTCCTTGGCCTTTTCTATTCCTTTATCCGATTTTATTGATGCTTCTATTGCTCCCTTCTGGTAATAGTAGCGCGAAACGATTTCGTCGCTGAGCATTTCTTTTACTTCGTCGTTAAATTGTGTGAGGTCTTTATTTAGTTCATGACCTACTTTTGCCCTCAGGTCTTTAAATTCAGTTTCCGCTACGTCATAATATTTTTCTTCTTTAGCCGTTTCTTCCAGTTCATCGAGTTGCTTTTCTGTTTCAGATTCATAGGTGAAATTTTTTTCCTTCAGATAATCCCTGAATTCACTGAAGATATCGTTGGTAACTTTAAAATTTTCGGGGCTGGGTATCGATTCGTGCGTAGCTGCATAATGTGTTGCGAAATCGAAATACATGTAATCGTTAACCAGATGGACACTCAGGCTGCTCAGGCGGTCAAGGTCAATTTTTATGTCCGGCACAATGCCTCCGCCATCATATACTTTGCGGCCTTTCTTGGTCGTAAATTCTGATATCAGTGAATCGGGAACAGTACCGACACTTCCATCCGGGTTCCGGTGAGAATAGTCAAGTGCCTGGATACATCTTCCGCTCGGGATATAATATTTTGCTGTCGTTACCTTTAGTTTGGCATTATAACTCAGGTCCCGGGTCGTCTGGACCAACCCCTTGCCAAATGTCCGGCTGCCTATAATCACGGCCCTGTCGAGGTCCTGCAGTGCCCCGGATACGATTTCAGAAGCAGATGCCGAGCCCCGGTTAACCAACACGGCAATTGGCATAACTGTATCTACCGGCTGTTCTGTGGCCTTGTATACCTGGTCCCACTGTTTTACTTTCCCCCGGGTGCTTACTACCTCTTCACCCTTTGGAACGAAAATATTTACCACTTTTACGGCTTCGTTTAAAAGTCCGCCGGGATTTGACCGAAGGTCGAGTATCAGTGCTTTTGCACCTTTTTGGTCTTTTAGTTCGGTGAAAATTTTCCTGACTTCGTCCCCGCAGTCCGCTGTGAAATTTGACAGCCGTATATAGCCCGTTTTATCGTCCAGCATACCGTAATACGGAACCGGATCGATTTGTATTTTTTCCCTGGTAATGTCCACGTCAAAAGGCTTCTTTTCTTCCGGGCGTTTTATTTTTACTTTGATAACTTCATTTGCAGGCCCCTTCAGAAGATTGCTTACATCTTCTGTTGACATCTTTTCTGTCTGTTTTCCACCTACTTCCAGGATGATATCCCCTGCTTTCAATCCTGCTTTTTGAGCCGGAAAACCTTCATAAGGTTCGGCAATAATAATATTATCATTGTGCTTGCTGATCAATGCACCGATACCGGCATATTCTCCTGTCGTCATGAAATTGAAATCATCCATCTCCGATTCAGGAATGTAGTTGGTATAGGGATCCAACGATTCGAGCATTTTATCAATGCTGGTCTTTATCAGCTCACTAGGATTGATGTCATCCACATAAAACAGATTCAATTCGCGAATGAGCGTATAATAGATGTCAAGGTTTTTATCTATTTGAAATAGCTTTTCGTCTCGGGTAAAGCTCGTTACTGCAAGTGAGAGTACCAGCAGAACTGCTGCTACAATGCCGATTCTTTTTACTTTTTTATTCTTCATTATATACGATGTGAATTACAATTTTTCTGTTATAAAATTATGATCTGTTTCGCCAGTAGTCTATTGTCCCTCTGAGAGAAATAGCATTTTAGTTATATTCTCCTTCTCCTTGTTTTATCAGGAAAAGAGAAAACAAAAATAATAAAGCTTTGCTTAAAAGCAGGTTCCATGAGAAGAGAATTAGTTAATTAATCTTAATTCTGTCTGAAAAAATAAAAAACGGCTGGTTCTTCCTGTTTTATTTAAACAGGGTAACTGCCTGTTGGCTGGGGGGGATTGATTTACCTGTTCCGGTGAACAACAATTGTACAGTGGCACTTCAGAAAGGATTTGATCCGGGATTCTCAATAGGAAATAAGCTGCCGTTTATGTCCCTGTTGGTAGTGTAATATGAAAAGATTATTCATTTTTGACAGGTTCCTGACAACTGTAAGCAATTCCGGAATTTTTTTTTGTTTATTTTAAGGAAAAATCTTTAATAAAGTCGGACATGCAGTTTTTGAAGGTATTTAAAAAATATCCGGGCACCTTCTGGGCCTCAAATACAATTGAATTATTTGAACGTTGGGCGTGGTACGGATTTTATATGGCTTTTGCCCTTTTTCTTGTGAACTCGAAAGATACCGGGGCCCTTGGATTTACTCAGGAACAAAAAGGATTGATCATGGGTACCGGTTCCATGTTGCTCTATTTCCTCCCGGTAATTACCGGGGCTATAGCTGATAAGGTCGGGTATAAAAGAATTTTGTTGCTTTCTTTTACCATTTATATAACCGGGTATTATATGATCCGGAGTTTTCACAGTTTTGAAATGGTCTTTTTTGCATTTGTATGGACTTGCGTCGGAGGAGCCTTCTTCAAACCGATCATTTCAGCAATGGTTGCACGTACTACCAATGAGAAAACCGCATCAATCGGGTTTGGAATATTTTATATGATGATAAACATCGGGGGTTTTATAGGTCCCTTTATTGCAGGGATTATCCTGAATAAGAGCTGGAACTATGTTTTTTATATGTCGATGATAACCATTGGGGTCAATTACCTGATAACCCTGGTTTTTTTTAAGGAACCTGTTGTGAAGAAGAAAGATGAGGGATTAGGAAAAGGCATAAGACAGGCTTTCAGAAATATCGGGATTACCCTGATGGATTGGAAATACCTGCTTTTTCTGATCATTATGATCATGTTTTGGACAGCTTTTAACCAGCTTTACTATTCCTTCCCAGTATTTGTCGACTCATGGGTTGATACTTCTGTTGTCTACAGGGGTATCCATTCTGTTTTTCCCTGGCTGGCCGACAGTATTGCTACCGGGGAGGGGACAATATCGGCCGTAACAATGAGCAGTATGGACAGCTTTTTTATTATTGTTTTTCAGCTGTTGGTTTCTACTTTGGTTATGCGTTTCCGGCCCCTGTATGCTATGATGGGGGGTATTCTTGTTTTGGCCGGAGGCCTGAACCTGATGTTTTCGTACCAGAGCGGATGGTTAGTTTTGCTGGGTGTTTTAATATTCAGCCTGGGCGAAATGGGGAGTTCTCCCAAATTTACCGAGTATGTGGGAAGTATTGCTCCATCCGATAAAAAGGCACTATACATGGGAACTTCGTTTCTGCCTATTGCTGCGGCACATCAGCTGGCGGGCTGGATTTCAGGTTCACCTTATGAACATGTAGCCGATAAATTGTTTTTGTTGAAAAAGGAATTGGTTGTGAGGGGAATTTCTCTTCCCGAGATCTCGGATACATTTTCGAAGAATGATTTTTTTCATCAGGCTGCCATCAAGCTTGGTATGAATGATCAGCAACTGACCGGCTATTTGTGGGATACGTACCATCCTCAGCACATTTGGCTTTTGTTTTCAGGAGTTGCTGTTACTGCGGTTGTTTTGCTGTGGCTTTATAACCGTTTTATTTTGAATGAAAGGAAGGTATGACGCTAAATCTATGATCGCAAAATAGTAAATAATCGCATTACAGATAAGTGATCTGGTAAAATAACTAGCTACCAGCGAGTAAATTTCTTTCAAAATTTTTATCGTTTCTATATTTTTTATACTTTTGCAACACTTTTTTTCGTGGCAATGACAGAGTCGGCAAAATATAATATTGAATTCAAAGGGCTTAGCCAGGGTGTTCATGTTTTTGAATACCAGATCGATAAAAAGTTCTTTGAATATTTTTCAGGAGGGATTGCCGATGATGGAAAAGTTACAGTAAAAGTGACGTTAGAGAAGCAAAGTGCTTACATGGTGTTGTTGTTTCAGGTCGACGGAAGAGTAAAGGTACAATGTGACCGGTGCCTCGAGGTTTATGATCAGCCGGTGAAAAGCGAGAATAAGATTTTCGTGAAGTATGGCGAGGAAAGCTTTAATGAGGGAGACGATGTCATTTGGGTTAGTGTCAATGAGCATCAACTCAATGTCGGAAAGTTAATATACGATTTCATTATCCTTTCTATCCCTATCAGGCAGGTACATTCTGAAGACGAAAACGGCAATAGTCTTTGTAATCCGGAAATGCTTAAAAAACTTGAAAAACTGTCTTCATCGGTAGGGCAAGGATCAAAAAATGATAGCCGGTGGGACGATTTAAAAAAATTATTGGAAAACGAATAAAGATTAATACAAAATGGCACATCCAAAACACAGACATTCAAAGTCCAGAAGGGATAAAAGAAGAACTCATGACAAGGCTATTCCTGCGACGCTGGCGACCTGCTCAAATTGTGGAGCTACTGTAAAATATCATACTGTTTGTCCGGAATGCGGGTACTATAGAGGTAAACTTGCGATCGAAAAAGACGTAACGGTTTAGTTTGTTTTATTATAGTAGGCGTGTCCAGAGAATCAAACGTCAGCAGGAATAATAAGCTGCTTAATAGTTTCCGGACACGCTTTCTGTTTTTGCCTAGTTAAATTTTTGAACATTTTAATTAATTGTTTTAAAATGAGTTAGGCTTATTTTTTTTGTTTTTTTTTGCCTTTAGGTTTTTTCCATCTATCTTTCGCCCTTCATTTTTACAGGTTAAAAGAAGTTTTTTGATTTCCAGCTATTCGAAGCTGAGCTTATTGATTAAATTATTGATTATGGGAAATATTCGTGCAGCAATAACTGGTATTGGTGCATTTTTACCTGAATATAGATTAACCAACAATGAACTAAGTACGATGGTTAATACTTCCGATGAATGGATCATGCAACGTATCGGGATAAAAGAAAGAAGAATTTTTAAGGAACCGAACAAGGCCACCTCAGATATGGGAGCGTATGCAGTGCTTCATCTGCTGGAAAAAACAAACACCTCCCCTGAGGAAATAGAACTTTTAATTTGTGCCACGATAACCCCGGACAGGCCATTACCAGCGACAGCAAATATTATCTGCAGCAAAGCTGGGCTGAACAAGGCTTGGGGTTATGATCTAAATGCTGCCTGTTCCGGATTTGTATACGCCCTCACCACTGCGTCTGCCTTTATCGAATCGGGAAGGTACCAAAAAATTATTATCGTCGCGGCAGACATGATGTCTTCGATTACTGATTATACAGATCGGAGTACTTGTCCCCTTTTTGGAGACGGGGCCGCAGCAATATTATTGGAGCCAACGTCAGAAGATCTTGGGGTGGTCGATCATATCAATTACTCGGATGGTACCGGTCGTCATTTCCTCTATGTGAAAGCAGGGGGATCGAAACGGCCTGCGACCGAAGAAACTGTTAGAAATAAAGAGCATTTTATCCGTCAGGATGGGCAAACCGTGTTTAAACATGCTGTTTCCCGGATGGCTGATGTTGCAGTAGAAATGATGAATAAACATGACATCTCCCCAGAGAAGCTTGACTGGCTCGTCCCTCATCAGGCAAACATGCGTATTATCTCGGCAGTGGCCAGGCGGATGGGAATCAAACCTGAGCAGGTTATGGTAACCATTCGGAACTATGGGAATACCACTGCGGCAACAATTCCGTTATGCCTTTATGAGTATGAGTCCCGACTTAAAAAAGGAGACAATCTTATTCTTGCTGCTTTCGGGGCCGGTTTTACCTGGGGATCCGTATACCTGAAGTGGGCCTATGGAGAATGATGACTAAACAGTAGAGTGTTTAATAACTGTAAGATAATAGCAAAAATATATTTTTTTTCGGAAGACAGAGTAGATTTAGAAAAGCCATAAGTCAAATTAATCCTATACAGCATGAATCAGATTGTGATAAAGAGCCATGCCGATTTTGAAGCACATGTCGGCGAAAAATTAGGGGTATCAGAATATCATACTGTCACCCAGGAACAAATAGACAAATTTGCTGCGGCGACACTCGATTTTCAATGGATACATACCAATCCTGAACGGGCAAAAAAAGAAGGTGCATTCGGCAGTACGATAGCGCATGGCTATCTTTCTTTGTCATTACTGCCGTTTATGTGGGAACAGGTGGTGAAGGTTGAGAACTTCAGTATGCTGGTTAACTACGGCATCGAGAATTTTAAGTTTGGACAACCTGTTTTGGTAAACAGCCGGATCAGGACACATGTGTGGCTCCAATCTATTGCTAATCTTAGAGGAATAAGCAAAGTTCAACTAAAAGTAAAGATGGAAATCGAAGGTAACCCAAAACCTGCTTTCGAAGGACAAATCGTTTTTCTTTATCATTTTAATAAATGATGAAACCTTTTAAATAATAACCCTTTTAATTCGCATGAGAACTAAATTTTAGGTACTTGCTTTCAGAAATGAAAGAAAGCTTTATTATCTTTGACGACACTCAAAAAATCAAAAATGGCAAAGTCTTTTAACGAAATCGACTCTCAATCCATAAACCTCATTGGCAAGGGAACCCAAATAAACGGGGACATGAATTCGGAAGGGGATATTCGTATTGACGGAGATTTGACGGGAAATATAAAGTGTTCGGGGCGTTTGGTTGTCGGAACTACTGGCCGGGTTAACGGCGATATTAACTGCAAAAATTGCGAAGTAGCAGGTTATCTGAGAGGAAACCTGACTATTCTTGAGGCGTTAAACTTGAAGGCATCATCGAATGTGAAAGGGGATATTTATACCGGTAAACTCAGTATCGAACCAGGATCAGTATTTTCCGGTTCATGTATAATGAGTGAGCAAAGCTCCAATGAAGAAAACAAGGCCAAATAATCCTAAAAAGAAAATTGACCAGTTCATTCGTTATTCAAGTCTGGCATTTGAAATGATTTCCATTATGGGGGCGGGTGTTTTCGCGGGATATAAAATTGATCAATGGTTAAATCTTTCATTTCCTGCATTTACTTTAAGCCTGATGATCCTCTCTGTCATCGGAGCTATCTATCATGCAATAAAAAATTTTCTTAAATGAACCCTTTAATGAAACGTTTCGTATTACGGTCGAGCATGCTCACCGCGATTTTGCTTATTGCAGGTTATCTTGTTTACAGATGGGTAATCCCCGAATTTTATTCTCATTGTATCCTGTATATTTTGATTTTCTTTTTTTTAATAACAAATATTTTACATTACTTGCTCTTAAAAATAAAAGATAAAAGCATACGAAAATTCCCGACATATTTTATGGGGATTAATTTTGTAAAAATGTTGGTTTATTTGGCATTTGCGGTTATCGTTATCATTTTTCATAAGCCTCATGCGCGGATCTTTCTGATTAATTTTTTGATTATCTACATTACCTTTTCAGTTTTGGAGGTATCTGAAATCGCCAGAATCATGAAAAGAAAAAATTAGAAACGTATCAACGTTTTTTTTTATTAATTTGGTGAAACTTTTTTCAAAAGGAATATCATGTTGATGGGTGTTTGGGAACAAATAAAGCGAATCGTGCAGGGCAAATTGTTTATTATCGCGGCCTTATTTTTGATTCTGTTTTTTTCTGTTCAGAGGCTTTATGCTGAAGAATCAGGAGCTGTAAGTGATTCGACAAAGACGGGAAAAGAGTTTAATGCGGGTGAGTTTGTGATGGAGCATGTTTCCGATGCATTTGAATGGCATCTTGTCACCGTTGGAAAGACAAATGTTTCTATCCCTTTGCCGATTATTTTATACAGTAAGAATAGCGGATGGCATGTTTTCTGGTCATCTGAATTTCATCATGGTACCAGTGCATATAAAAATTTCAGGATTGAACATGGTGGTAAAAATGATGGGAAGGTTGTTGAACTTAACGGGAAAGGAGAGATAACCGGCCTGCCGGTCGATTTGTCCATAACCAAGACTGTTACCGGCATATTTGTCAGTGTAATTATACTGTTGTGGATTTTTCTGGGTGTTGCCCGTTCTGCCAAAAAAAATGAAGGGAAAGCCCCCAGCGGGTTGCAAAATTTAATGGAGCCTGTTATTATTTTTGTAAGGGATGAAGTGGCCAAACCGGCTATCGGCGAGAAAAAATTTGAAACGTACATGCCTTTTCTGCTGACAGTGTTCTTCTTTATTTTGATCAATAACCTTTTGGGATTGATACCTATTTTCCCTTTTGGCGCTAATGTAACCGGAAATATTGCCGTTACAATGGTACTGGCTGTTTTCACTTTCGTAATCACTACTTTTAGCGGGAACAAACATTACTGGAAGGAGATTTATAATCCTGATGTCCCCTGGTGGCTTAAGTTTCCCATACCACTAATGCCTTTGGTTGAAGTTACGAGTGTTTTCACGAAGCCGGTTGTTTTAATGGTTCGTTTGTTTGCAAATATGTTGGCGGGCCATATGGTCGTTACTGTGTTCGTGAGCCTGATTTTTGTTTTTGCAAAATTGATGGGAGTGTATTTTGGGCTTGGAGTTTCTGTGATATCGGTTGTATTTTCCGTGTTCATGGTTCTGCTCGATGTACTTGTATCGTTTATCCAGGCTTACGTTTTTGCATTGCTTTCAGCTTTGTATTTTGGAATGGCGATTGAAGAACATCATTCATAATTCAATATAAATTTAACAACTATGACATCATTATTTATTCTTTTAGCGGAATCTATTGGCAACGTTGGCATAGGATTGGCAGAAATCGGTGCCGGTATAGGTGCCGGGTTAGCTGCTGTCGGTGCCGGTATAGGTATTGGCCGTATCGGGGCCAGTGCAATGGAGGCTATTGCACGTCAGCCAGAGGCCAGTGGAGATATCCGTTCGAACATGATCGTGTCAGCAGCATTGGTTGAAGGAGTTGCCTTCTTCGCCGTTATTATTTGTGCCCTGATACTATTTATTTAAGAAATTTTTTTTTGCTGTCCACTCCCGGGATTGCCGGGAGTAAGGATGGCCTAATAAAAAACAAGAATTATGGGATTTGTTACTCCGGATTACGGAACTCTTTTTTGGATGCTGATTATTTTCGGGATCGCGTTTTATATCCTGAAGAGATTTGCATGGAAGCCAATCCTTAAAGCTTTAAAAGACCGTGAAGCATCAATAGCAAATGCCTTATCTGCTGCAGAGAAGGCAAAAGAAGAAATGGAAAAACTGAAAGCCGGGAATGAAAAGATTATCGCAGAGGCACGGCGTGAAAAGGAGGTTATCCTGAAAGAGGCCAAAGAAATTAAAGATAAGATCATGGCTGAGGCAAAGAACCAGGCTCGTGCAGAAGGACAGAAACTGATTGAATCGGCCCGCCAGCAAATCGAAGATGAAAAGAAAGCTGCTATCGGAGAAATGAAGAAGCAGATGGTCGAGATTTCGGTACTGGTGGCTGAGAATGTTATCCGTAAGGAGCTGAAGGAGCAGGATACCCAGGAAGCTATGGTCAATGACCTCCTGAAAGACTTGAAATTAAAGTAGTGCATGGAGCAGAATAAAGTAATAACCAGGTATGCGAAGGCTTATTTCAGTCTGGCTAAAGAGAGGGGGCAGAATGATATTCTTAAAAAGGATGTTGAGCAAATCTATGACCTTTGCCTGAAAAGCAAAGAATTTGGACTTTTACTTGAAAGCCCGGTCATTGGAACCTCCCGGAAGATGAAATTGATCGACAGCGTATTGACGGGGAAGATTGATGATCTTACATTAAAGTTTCTTCATCTGGTTACCAGAAACAAACGGGAAATTCATCTGCCAGGAATGCTGAAAAATATCCTGGCAATGTTCCAGGGAGACCAGGAGGTAAGAACGGCTGTGTTTACCAGCGCTGTTCCCCTGGGGCCGGAAACTATGGCGGGGATTAAGAAATTGTTGGAAGAAAAACTCCAGGCTGGAATTGAATTAAGTGAGAAGGTGAACCCGGAGCTCATAGGCGGTTTTGTTCTTCGGATAGATGATAAGCAGGTTGATACCAGTGTTGTAACCCACCTGCGGAAAATAAAAGAGAAATTGTTACAAACAGAAATAACTCAGAAATAAGTAAAATCATGGCTGATATCAAACCTGCTGAAGTATCAGCAATACTGAAACAGCAACTGGAAGGTTTCCAAACTGAAACCGAGCTGGAAGAAGTTGGCACAGTACTCGAGGTTGGTGACGGGATTGCCCGTATTTACGGGTTGTCGAATGTTGAAGCGAACGAAATGATCGAGTTCAGCAACGGTATGAAGGGAATTATTCTGAACCTGGAAGAAGACAATGCAGGGGCAGTACTTTTAGGCCCTACTGAAGATACGAATGAGGGCGATGTTGTAAAACGGCTTGGACGTATTGCCTCGATCGAAGTTGGAGAAGGTGTTCTTGGAAGAGTAATTAATACCATAGGCATTCCTATTGACGGAAAAGGTTCTATCACGGGTGAAAAATTCGAGATGCCCCTGGAGCGTAAAGCACCTGGCGTAATTTACAGGCAACCGGTAAAACAACCGCTGCAAACCGGGATCAAGGCTATTGATGCGATGATCCCTATTGGACGAGGACAACGTGAGTTGATTATTGGGGACCGGCAGACTGGGAAAACGGCTGTGGCTATCGACACGATAATTAACCAGCGGGACAACTTTGAGAAAGGAAAACCTGTATATTGTATTTATGTTGCCGTAGGACAAAAAGGGTCTACCGTTGCCAATATTGCTAACTCTCTTGAAAAGCATGGTGCAATGAAATACACGGTTATTGTTTCGGCAACTGCTTCGGATCCTGCCGCTTTGCAGTATTATGCTCCGTATGCCGGGGCAGCTATCGGTGAGTATTTCCGTGATACGGGTCGCGATGCCCTTATCATTTATGATGACCTTTCTAAACAGGCCGTTTCCTATCGCGAAGTTTCACTGCTGCTTCGCCGTCCGCCTGGCCGTGAAGCTTACCCTGGAGATGTCTTTTATTTGCACTCCCGGTTGCTGGAGCGGGCTGCAAAAATAATCGACTCTGATGAGGTTGCCTCTCAGATGAACGACTTGCCTGAATCTTTAAAGGGGAAAGTAAAAGGGGGTGGTTCCCTGACTGCGTTACCGATTATTGAAACACAGGCCAGTGATGTTTCTGCCTATATTCCTACTAATGTCATATCAATTACAGACGGACAGATTTTTCTGGAATCAAACCTGTTTAATGCAGGGGTACGCCCTGCAATTAATGTCGGGATCTCTGTTTCAAGGGTAGGTGGAAATGCCCAGTTGAAAGCGATGAAAAAGATTGCGGGGACGTTGAAACTTGACCAGGCCCAGTTCCGTGAACTGGAAGCTTTCTCGAAATTTGGTTCTGATCTGGATGCTGCAACCATGAGGGTTCTTGATAAAGGCCGGAAAAATGTGGAGATACTGAAACAGGGGCAGTATATGCCAATGAAGGTAGAGCACCAGATGGCTATTATTTTTTGCGGGGTGAACGAGCTCTTAAGGAAGATTCCTTCCAGTAAGGTGAAAGATTTTGAAAAAGATTTTCTAGACCTGATGGAAATGCAATATCGTAAAGTGCTTGACGAACTTGAAAAGGGAAATCTCACGGAAGAGGGGGCTGCGGCGATAAAGAAAGCTGCGGCTGAAGTTGTTGAGCGATATAAGAAATAGCACTGAACAAGTGGAGAATGGATTTATTGGTTGAATGACCGGGATAGCTGAACAACATGAAGTAACGTGCTGATCCCTGAATTTTGAATTTTATGATATGTCCAGTTTAAAAGAGATACGAACACGGATTTCTTCTGTAACAACGATAAAACAGGTAACCAGTGCCATGAAAATGGTGTCTGCAGCCAGGCTGAAAAAAGCACAGGATGCGATTCTGCGTATCAGGCCTTATGCCGGTAAGCTGGAAGAAATTCTTGCCTTGCTGAGTTCTGAAACGGAGAAGGTGGAAGATTCGCCATTTATGCAACCCCGGGAGCCGGGGAAGGTGCTTATTGTGCTGATGAGTTCCAACCGAGGGTTGTGCGGTGCCTTTAATTCTTCTGTTGCAAAAGCGTCTATAGAACTTGCAGTTTCGAAGTATGGGAGGCAGTTAAAGTTGGGAAATGTCGATTTTTGGGCAATTGGAAAGCAAGGGGAGAAGTATCTGAAGTTACGGCAAATGAAAATCGTTGGACAGGCTAATGAGCTTTTTGATAATCTCGATTTTGACCATACTTCAGCATTGGCCGCGAGGCTTTTATCCTTTTTTTCCAGTAAGAAATATGATCGTGTAGAGTTGGTGTATAACAAGTTTCTGAATGCGGCTCTACAGGAGTGTCAGACCGAACAATTGCTTCCGGTGGAAATGAAAAAGGATAGCAACCAAAAAATGACTAACTACAATTTTCTGCTGGAACCTTCAGCGGGAGAAATTATGAATGAAATGATCCCTCGGATGCTCAAAATTCAGTTTTATAGGGCATTGCTTGACTCGAATGTGTCAGAACACGGGGCCAGAATGACAGCCATGCATAAAGCTACGGATAATGCTACCGACCTGATCCGGGAGCTTACCCTGACCTTTAATAAAGCCCGCCAGGGTGCAATTACAAACGAGATCATCGAAGTTACCAGCGGGGCAGAGGCTATGAACGGTTAATCCGCAATTTAAAAATATTTTGCTTTCACCATAGAAGACTGTTGCCTCCGGGCAACGGTCTTCTTTTTTTACTGGGGTAGGGAAATCTGCACAAAATACTTCATTTATTTAGGTAAAATCACTCATTGCATATAGTTAAAACTTCTAAGAAATTTGAATCTGGAGGAAGGGTTATTTTCTTCGGGTATTTAACTGGATTGTGCTTCACTTTGTGAACGATCTTAAGACCCTTTAGTTCAGAAGTATATTACCTAAAAAATAAAGCGATATGAGTGTCAAAGAAGCGATTCAACTTAAATGTAATTTTTGCAAAACGCCATTGGTTCACCATGTGACCGACCTTGGGATGCAGCCTTTATGTGAGGAACGAATAAAACCGGGCCAAATCAACCAGATGGAACCTCATTTTCCCCTTAAAGTTTATGTGTGTGATAAATGTTTTCTTGTGCAGGTTCCGGAGAGTGTTGCGCCTGAGTATATTTACAGAGATTACGGGTATTATTCATCCTATTCTGATTCGTGGCTCGAACATGCAAGGAAATATGTCGGCATGATCATTCCGAGGTTTAATATAGGTAAGGAAAGCCTTGTCGCAGAGATCGCTAGCAATGATGGTTATCTGCTTCAATATTTTGTCTCCAGAGGGATACCTGTTATTGGCATTGATCCGGCAACGGATTGTGCCCTGCATGCAGAGGTAGAAAAGGGAGTAAAAACAGAGATCCTTTTTTTCGGGGCTAAAACGTCCCGGTACCTGGCTGGGACATACGGGAAAGCTGATTTAATTATCGGGAACAACGTTCTGGCTCATGTCCCGGATATCAATGACTTTGTAAAGGGAATGAAATTTTTTCTTAAGCCAGGAGGTGTTATAACGATGGAGTTTCCGCATCTTCAACGACTTATTGAAGGGAATCAGTTTGATACAATTTATCACGAGCACTTTTCGTATTTTTCGTTTACAACGGTCCGGGAAATCTTCAGAAAATACGAACTTGAACTGTTTGATGTGGAAGAACTGGCAACGCATGGCGGTTCGCTGCGCATATATGCCTGCCACACGGGTGACGATACAAAACATGTGCATCTCCGAGTAGAAGAGTTGCTTGGGAGGGAATCAGCCCAGGGATACTTAGCCCTGGAATTCTACAAAAAGTTTGATGAGAAAGTAAAGGAAACCAAGCGCCGGTTGTTGGATTTTTTAATTAAAGCCAAAAGCGAGGGGAAGCAGATTGCCGGTTACGGGGCTCCGGGAAAAGGAAATACCTTGCTTAATTATTGTGGTGTCCGTACCGATTTTTTGGATTATACAGTCGACCGGAGCCCGCATAAGCAGGGAAATTATCTTCCGGGGACCCATATTCCTATTTTTCACCCGGACATGCTTAAGAAAACCAGACCGGATTACATTCTTATCCTTCCCTGGAACCTGAAAGACGAGATAATCAGTCATCACAGCTATATTTATGAGTGGGGAGGCAAATTTGTTGTTCCTGTCCCCGAGGTGACTATCATTGACGAAACAGGTTTTTATAGACAGTTCAGTAATCCTGGGCATATTAATGCCGGACAGGTAAACTGACCTTGTTCGCACCGTAGAACTAATAAATTAATATGCAGATATGTAGTGAATTAATAAATTTTTTATATGAAAGTAGTTCTTTTTTGTGGAGGGGAAGGAGTCCGGCTTCGGGATTATTCAGACCAGATTCCTAAACCGATTGTATCGGTTGGATACCGTCCGATACTTTGGAATATTATGAAGTATTATGCCAGTTTCGGGCATAAGGACTTTATTCTTTGTCTTGGCTATAAGGCTGACGTGATCAAAAATTATTTCATCAACTATGATGAAACGCTTTCTAACAATTTCGTTTTCAAAAATGGAGGAAAGAAAATCGAACTTCTGAATTCAGATATCGATGACTGGAAAATTACCTTTGTCGATACCGGCTTGACTTCAAACATAGGGGTTAGACTAATGATGGTCAGAAACTATCTGAAAGATGAAAAAGTGTTCCTGGCCAACTATAGCGACGGACTGACAGATATGCACCTGCCGGATATGATTAACTGGTTTATGAAGCAGGAAAATAAGACCGCCGCTTTTATGGCATACCAGCCAACACAAAGTTTTCATATAGTGGAGAGGGAAGAAGGAGGAGTTGTCAAAAAGATAAGCCCGATTTCGGCATCCGGGCTTTTTATCAACACCGGATATTTTATCATGAGAAGCGACATTTTTGATTATATGCAATACGGCGATGAACTGGTTGAAAAGCCTTTTAACCGGTTAATCGGGGAAAACCGGCTCGTATCGTGGGAGCATAAAGGATTCTGGGCCAGCATGGATACTTTTAAGGACAAGAAGATGCTTGATGATATTTATGCTAAGGGAAATCCCCCGTGGGAAGTATGGAATAAGACGGAAAAGCCCTCTCTTCATGTCCTCAGAAACAAAAAAATACACAACAATCATGTTAACATTTAAGCCGGGAACCGACCAGAAACTAAATATTTTGTGTCTGGGTGCACATTGCGACGATATTGAAATAGGGGCGGGGGCAACATTGCTTAGACTGTTTAAAGAGTATAAAATAAATAAAGTGGTATGGGGTGTTTTTACTTCCGACGAGATCAGAAAAAGGGAAGCGGAAAGTAGTGCCGGTTGTTTCCTTTCTGGCATTACAGACAGAGAAATCATCATTCATAAGTTCAGGGACGGCTTTCTTCCCTATCAGGCATTTGAGGTTAAAGAGCATTTTGAGAGGTTAAAGCGGGTTTTTGAGCCTGATATTATATTTACCCATTACAGGAACGATTTTCATCAGGACCATCGGCTGATAAACGAGCTGACATGGAATACATGGCGTAATAACACGATCCTGGAATATGAGATCACTAAATATGACGGGGATCTGGGCAATCCCAACCTTTATATACCGGTCGATGAGGAGGACATTGACCTGAGAAATCAGTTTCTGAGAGAGAATTTTGTTTCACAGCAGGACAAGCACTGGTTTGACGAGAATACGTTCAGGTCTCTTGCCCGCATAAGGGGAGTTGAATCGGCTACGCGATTTGCAGAAGCTTTCTATATGAGAAAGATGATATTATGAAAAAGGGAATATCTCTTATTGAGATTATCCCTTTTATATTTTAACTCCGGTAAAGAACAATGCAAAAAAGTTCCTTTTGTCCTTAATCCGGGATCTTATTCTGTAAGTGAATAACGGATAAATCCGGTTGCAGTAAGGCCTTTGTCGATCGAAGTGAGGTATTCCTTTATCGTTATTTTGTTATCTTTAACGAAAGTCTGGTTTAACAGGGTACTCTCCTTGAAAAATTTAACAAGCGCCCCTTGCGCGATTTTATCAAGCATAGCTTCAGGTTTTCCTTCCAGACGGAATTTTTCTTTGGCTATTTCCAGCTCTTTTTCAACAATATGCTGAGGAACGTCGTCTTTATCCACAGCGACAGGATTCATTGCAGCAACCTGCATGGCAACATCTTTGCCTGTATGTTCATCTGCAAGACTCATATTGAAGCCAACCACAGTGGCCAGCTTGTTCCCCGGGTGGATATAAGGTACCACATCCGCAGCTTCTATCTTTCCATAGAATGAAAGATCAAGTTTTTCGCCTATAACACCCGTTTGTTCCGTTACATGGTCTGCGATTGAACGACCGTCGATCGTCTGGGCCTTAAGGGCATCCAGATCGGCAGGACGTTTTTCAACGGCAAGATCCAGAAACTTCTGGGTCAAAGCAATAAATCCTTCATTTTTGGCAACAAAATCGGTCTCGCAGTTGAGAACAACGATCGCGCCAAATGTATGGTCATCACTTACTTTTGCAAGCACAACGCCTTCTGTCGCATCACGGTCAGAACGTTTGCTGGCTACCAGTTTCCCTTTTTCCCGTATAATTTCAATGGCACGGTCAAAGTCGCCGTTTGCATCGGTCAGGGCTGCTTTACAGTCCATCATCCCGGCACCTGTTGCTTTGCGCAACTTCATTACATCTGCAGCACTAATTGCCATAATCGTGTTTTTTTATATTAAAATGAGCAATTATTCTTCTGAATCGTCTTCTTCAACGTCTTCAACTTCGTCTTCGTCGTCGGTAGCATCTTCAGCTTCTTCTTCAACTTCTTCAAATTTTGCAGCTGATTTTTTGGAATCACCTTTTTTGACTTTTTTGGCAGATGTTTCTTCAGCGCCTTCTTTTTCACGTTCAACTTTACGTTCAGATAATCCCTCGGCAATGGCTTCGCACATGATACGTACGATCAGGCGGATTGACTGCGAGGCATCGTCATTGGCTGGAATGACGAAGTCGATTCCTTCAGGATCGGAATTCGTATCTACCATAGCGAACACCGGAATACCCAGACGCTGAGCTTCGCGTACGGCGATCCTTTCTTTCAGTACGTCAACAACAAACAACGCAGCCGGAAGACGGGTAAGGTCGGCGATACTGCCCAGAATTTTTTCCAGTTTGGCCCGTTGACGGGTAATTTGCAACTTTTCGCGTTTTGACAGGTTATCCCAACTGCTGTCTTTCATCATCTTATCGATGGAGATCATCTTTTTTACCGCTTTGCGGATTGTCGGGAAGTTCGTCAGCATACCTCCAGGCCAGCGTTCTACAACGTAAGGCATGTTTACATTGCCAACTGCATCTGCAACAAGTTCTTTGGCTTGTTTTTTTGTTGCTACAAATAAAATTTTGCGACCCGATTTGGCAATCTGTTTAATGGCAGCTGCTGCTTCTTCAATTTTTACGGCTGTTTTCTGCAAGTCGAGAATATGGATCCCGTTTTTCTCCATAAAGATATACGGGGCCATATTAGGGTTCCATTTTCTTTTCAGGTGACCGAAATGTACACCTGCATCCAATAATTCCTGAAAATTTGTTCTTGGCATCTTTTTACTTTTTTTAATAAATTGTCGAAAAGCAACCCTTGGGTAGTCCCTGGTCTCCCGGGAGTCCCAATGATTTCAGATCCACAGTTATTTTTAAATAGTTTATTATCGTTTTGAGAACTGGAACCGTTTGCGTGCTTTTGGACGTCCCGGTTTTTTACGTTCCACTTCACGTGGGTCACGGGTCATAAAGCCTGCGTGTTTCAATTCTGTTTTTGATTCGGGATTAATCTCGACCATAGCCCTGGAAATTGCTAAGCGTAATGCTTCGGCCTGGCCTTTAATTCCTCCGCCGTCGAGGTTTACTTTGATGTCGTACTGATCGGTTACCCCAAGTAAATTCAGTGGCTGCATAACAATAAACTGTAGCGTACCATTCGGGAAGTATTCTTTCAGTTCCCTTTTGTTAATGGTAATATTTCCTTTGCCCTCACTGACAATAATACGAGCGACGGCACTTTTTCTACGTCCTAAGGTATTAACTACTTCCATTGTTACAATTTAATTGTATTTAAATCTATTACTTTCGGGTTCTGAGCTTCCTGTTTGTGCTCCGGACCAACATAAACTTTTAAATTACCGAAGATTTTGTTGCCCAAACGGTTCTTGGGTAACATCCCTTTAACTGACTTTTCGATCAGTCTTTCAGGATATTTTCTCATCATCTCTGCCGGGGTCTGGCTGCGTTGTCCGCCAGGATAACCGGTATAGCTCAAATAAATCCGGTCATTCATTTTGTTTCCTGTTAACCGGACTTTCTCAGCGTTTATAACAATAACATTATCCCCACAATCAACATGCGGAGTGAAATCGGGTTTGTGTTTTCCCCGCAGCATTTTAGCTACCAGACTTGCCAAACGGCCAAGAGGCATATTTGCTGCATCTACAAGAACCCATTCCTTATTTACCGTAGCCTTGTTGGCCGATACGGTTTTGTAAGATAAAGTATCCACTTGCTCAATTTTTTAATTAAACACTAAAAGTTGCAAAAAGACTTGCATCTCAATTTTTCTGAAGGCTTCCGGTTGTTAAACATCGGGTTTGTCAGCAACTTTCTTCCCTCTGAAATACAATATTCCTAAGAACTGCAAGTACGGACAATAATCGGGACTGCAAAAGTATTTCTTTTTTTTGAAAAAGCAAGCATTTATATCACAGTAACAGAAAATTAACAGTTAAAATAACTCTTTGGAAAAGTGTATGTCTTTGATTTATCCCCAATTTTCACCTTGGTTATTGATAGGATTTGAAAAAGTGTTAATCCAGAAAATTATACAGTGGGAAGAATGATGCGAAAGGTCGATCCTTTTCCAGGTTCTGATTGTTTCAGGAAGATTTTTCCCCGGTGATAATTCTCTATGATCCGCTTGGCGAGAGAAAGTCCGAGGCCCCATCCTCTTTTTTTTGTGGTAAAACCTGGCCGGAATATGGTTCTGAACTGAGATTTCGGTATTCCTCTGCCTGTATCTGCAATATCCAGCAGCAACAACTCATCGGTTCTTGTGAGCCTTAGAGTGATGGTGCCCTGCCCGTCAATGGCGTCCACTGCATTTTTGCATAAATTTTCAATCACCCATTCCAGCAGGGTCGGGTTGTGTGGCACCATATATTGTTTGTCCTGTTCTATTTCTGTAGTGAACATGATTTTTGGAGAGGTCCTTTTTTTTAGATAGGCTACCGTCTGGAGCACTACAGTTTTCAAGTCGCCCATAGAGAGTTCAGGTATAGATCCGATCTTTGAAAAACGCTCCACAATTTTATTTAAATGGATAATGTCCTTGTCCAGTTCGGTTAAAAGCGCGGGGTCTATATTTTCTGTTTTGAGCAGTTCCGACCAGGCCATTAGCGATGATACCGGGGTCCCCAACTGATGGGCCGTTTCTTTTGACATACCTGCCCAAACCCTGTTTTGCTCAGCTTTTTGCGATGAATTATAAGTCAGGTACGAGATGAAAACGAACAGGGCAATGATGGCAATCTGGATGACCGGAAAATATTTCAGTTTTTGAAGAATATCTGAATCCCTGTAATACAGGTACTGGGTCTCATGAGGAGAAACATGGATCTCTATGGGCAAATGCTCCTTTACCATTTTTCGTAACTGACGACGAAGCACTTCATCTTTTTTCTGTTCAGGATACTCTATGTTCCCGGAGGTAATTATCCGCTTTGCACTGTCCGTTAGGATGACTGGAATATTGGTGTTACTTTCAATAATATCCAGCAGGAACGACATAAATTCAGCCGAGTCTCCTTCAGAGTAGGTCAATAAACGGGTTGCTTCAGCCCAGAGTGCAATACTTTTCCTTTCTTTTTCCGACATCTTTTGGGCTAACCAGCTGATATATAAAAAGGAGGCTACTCCAATCATTAGTGCGGAGAGAAAAAGAAAGGTTTTCATGTACCGTTTTTTTAAATAGAGCTCCACTGTTAGAAGGTTATATGGTTCTGTAATTAAGTGTTCCAGGCGAATGGTCCTCTTTATATCTAACCTGCAGACATCAGATCACCTTGTTCCTTCTCTTTTTGAAATTCAGTTTCCAATCAGCTAGCCGTTCACCCATTCAGCCACCTAGTCATTCATTATTTTTATTGCTGCTTCGGTTATCCCTTTCTGGTCATAGCCACAGTCTCTCATAAGTTCTTCCTGGGTACCCTGTTCTACGAACATGTCGGGAACACCCAACCTGAAAATTTTAGCATGATATCCATGGTCGGCCATGAATTCCAGCACTGCAGACCCAAATCCTCCGGCAATCACGCCATCTTCAACTGTAATAATTTTACTGAACTTGTTGAATACCGACTGAAGGAGTTCTTCGTCAAGTGGTTTTACGAAACGCATGTCATAATGGGCAACAGAATATCCCTCTTTTTGAAGGGCCTTGACCGCCCTTGCGACATGAATACCGGCCGTGCCAATGGAGAGGATTGCCACATCGTTACCTTCTGTAAGGAGCCTTCCTTTGCCAACAGGTATCGCCTGAAATGGCTGGTGCCAGTCGATCTTGTACCCACAGCCTCTTGGGTAGCGGATGGAAAATGGTCCCATGTTTTCCTGTTGAGCTGTGAACATCAGGTTTCGCAGCTCTATTTCATCCATCGGGGCAGAAACAGTCATGTTGGGAATATTGCGCAGATAAGCCAGATCAAAAACTCCGTGGTGTGTGGCCCCGTCGGCGCCTACCAGTCCGGCCCTGTCAAGACAGAAAACCACATTTAGTTTCTGAAGGGCTACATCGTGAATAATCTGGTCATAGGAGCGTTGCATAAACGATGAATAGATGTTGCAAAAGGGTACCAGACCTCGTATTGCCATCCCCGCAGAGAAGGTGACTGCATGTTGCTCGGCTATGCCCACATCGAACGTGCGTTTAGGCATTTTTTCCATCATGATGTTCATTGAGCAACCCGTAGGCATGGCCGGTGTAACACCAACTATTTTTTCATTCATCCCGGCCAGTTCCAGCAATGTATTTCCGAAAACATTCTGAAATTTCATCGGCTTGTTTACAGCACACTCACAATCGAGTAACTTGCCTGTTATTTTATCGAATTTACCGGGAGAATGGAATTCTGTCTGGTTTAGCTCCGCCTGCTTAAAACCTTTCCCCTTTTTAGTAAGGATATGAAGTATTTTTGGTCCCGGAATATTACGAAGATCTCGCAATATTTTTACGAGGTTTTTTACATCATGTCCGTCGACGGGACCAAAATAACGGATCCCAAGGCTTTCGAACAAATTCGATTCTTTCAGCAGGGCCGATTTGATAGCCCCTTCTGTTTTTTGAACCAGCCGGCGGGCCTTTGGACCAAACCCGTTTAGTTTGCCCAGGCCGTCCCAGACTTCCTGTTTCAACCTGTTGTATGGCTTCGATTTTGAAATGTTGATCAGATAATTGCTGATCCCGCTTGAAATCGGATCTATGGCCATGTTATTGTCATTCAGTATGATCAATACATCAGGGTTGTTTACTTCAGCGTTGTTCAATCCTTCAAAGGCAAGGCCCCCTGTCATCGAGCCATCCCCGATTACGGCCACGATTTTTTTATTTATCTCTTTGTTAAGGGAAGCTGCCATGGCCATACCCAGTGCTGCCGAGATGGAGGTGCTGGCATGGCCTACCCCGAAAGAGTCATAAATACTCTCGTCAGGTTTTGGGTAACCGCTTATCCCTTTGTATTTTCTGTTGGTATGGAACAGTTCCCTGCGACCTGTTAGTATTTTATGTCCGTAAGCCTGGTGCCCTACGTCCCATATGAGCAGGTCATAAGGTGTCTGGTAAACGTAATGAAGGGCTACAGTCAGTTCGACAACACCCAGGCTTGCCCCAAAATGTCCCGGGTTACTGGATACTTCGTCAATAATAAACTGCCTTAGTTCCCGACAAACAACCGGCAATTCTTCGATGCTTAACTTTCTGAGATCGGACGGATCATTGATATTTTTCAACAAGCTTCCCTTGTTTTCTTCCATGTGATGAAAAATTATTTCTCAAAGATAACAATTTATGGGTTGATGGTTGGACCGTTAAATTGCATGATGCTTGAATCGTTAGTCTTTTTTATTTTCCTGTAGTTTGATTTACAGATTGTTGATGCGTTTTATATCCTGAATATTTTCATTTTGCGGTTTTCAAAAGAAGCCAGTTCCTTGAATCCTGTTTTTTTTAACAAATCAACAGCCGATTCAAAATAACGGGCTACATGATCAGTTTTATGCGCATCAGAAGAGATTGTCATGGGGATTTGGTGATAATAGCAGCGCTCGACAATAGCAGGACTTGGCATAAAATCGGCGCAGGGGCGGTCAATTCCGCCTGTATTCAGTTCGACAGCTACGTTGTTTTCTTTGATGGTTTTCAGGACTGTCTCGATTAGCTGGCTTTGGTCACTTTCCGGGTAGACCCTGAATTTTTTAATAATATCTATATGTCCAATAATATCGAATAGACCTGATTTTGCAGCCATCATAACCAATTCGAAATACATATTGTAAAGTTTGTCGTTGGTCCATTTCCCGTAAAGTGACTTATCTGTGTCAAAGTTCCAGTCTCCGATAAAGTGGATCGAGCCAATTACATAGTCCAAAGGGAGTAAATTTATCAATTCCCGGAGTTCTTCTTCCCTACCGGGAAAATAATCCATTTCTATGCCATACCTGATTTTGATATGGTCACTGTATTTCTCACGAAGGTCGAGGATTTTCTCCGTCATTACAGGAAGGTCAATCCTTGAAATTGCCCAGCTGACAGGTTTCAGGCAAAGATGATCGCTGAATCCGATTTCGTCAAGTCCTTTGTCAATTGCTGCATTGATCATTTCTTCATAGCAATTCTTTCCGTCTGAAAGGATGCTGTGTGTATGATAATCGATCATTCCCACCATAGTTGTTTAGTCAAGTTTTGTAAACCAGGTAAAGTTAGTAAAAAATAGATTATGGGAAATTGTTCTTGAGGCGTCTTGGTTTTATCTGTATCAGACAGCACAACAAAAAAAAGGATGGTTGGAGGCCATCCTTTTCTCTTTCTAACCAAACTCCTAAATCTATGAAAAAAAATCGCTTATTACTTTTTGCTTTCTGCATAACAAAAATACATCGGGGAACCGTTAAGTGCTGCAAAATGAAGTTAATGAAAGTTAAGGTTTCAGAAGTTGGCTGGTAGAGAGAAAAAGATTACTGGGCAAATGGAGTCTTGCTTTAAAAAAGAAAGGATGGTTGGGCGCCATCCTTTTCTCTTATAACCAAACTCTAAATTTATGAAAAAAAATTACACTTACTTGTGCTTCTTGCATTACAAAGATAAACGATCTAATCGTTAAGCTCCGTAAAGCAAAGTTAAAGAAAGTTAATTGGCGATTATCCCGGTAGGGAAAAATACCCATCACAGGAAAGTAAATGAATGGGATTGCTAGAAGGTATTATGCTACAAAATGATAGACTTTTATTAGCTGGAAGTAAACAATTAATTTAATTTTTCTGTAGATTAGTTTTATTTTTACTGTAGATATATAATAAATGAAACATGGAACCGACAGTCAGTACGAAAAACACGAAAAATGAAATTCTTGCCGCTTACGACGAGTTATTGAAGAAAGCGCAGGAAAAAAAGACCGATGAACCCAAAAAAGTACAGGAACAGCAAAAACAGGAAACTCTTGTGAAAAATGCTACGGGCCTCAGTCACGAAAGTATCGTGAAAGAAATTTCCGGGCTAAAAGTAAACCTTTCATCGTCGCTCGATAAAATAAGCGAGAACTTTGTGGCCGAGTTCCGGAAATTCGAAGAACTTCAGCAGGCTATTCAAATAGAAAGAAAACAACTGGAAGACCTTTATCAGTTGTCGGCTACCACCGATTCGTTATCGGTGATGTTGCTGGCCCAAAAAGAAAAAAAAGAACAGTTCGAGCAGGAGATGGCAACCCGAAAAGCCGAATTTGACGAGAAGGTGAAAACGGAGAAAGAACGGTTTGATACCGAGATGACTGAAAAACGGGCCCAGTGGAAAAAAGAGCAGGAACTTTATGTCGCCCACTCCAAAGAAGCTGCAGAAGACAGAAAAAAGAGCTATGCTCGTGAAGAAGAAGAGTACCTGTATAACCTGAAAATTACCCGGAAAAAAGAAACCGACCAGTACGAAGAAAAGAAACAAAAACTTGAAAAAGATCTGACCGATAAAAAAGCAGCCTTCGAAAAAGAATTTGCCGAAAGGGAAACAAAAATCAGGGAAGCAGAAGCCGAGTTGAAAGAGTTGAGAACAAGAAGTGCTGCTTTTCCCTCTGAACTAAAAAATGCAGTCGATAGTGCAATTGCAGATACGACCGAAAAGCTGGAAACCCAATTCCGTTTTGAGAAAGAACTCAGGGAGAGAGAGACATCCGGAGAGCTGAAGCTGAAAGACCAAACCATCGAAACCCTTAAAAATAAGATCAAGGATATGGAAGCTTCTCTTAAGGAACTGTCCCAAAAGGCAGTCACGGCCGAAGCCAGTGTTAAAGACATTGCTATTAAGGCTATCGAAAGTTCGTCGAAACCCTATTTCGTTGAGAAGACAAAAGACAACCAGGGAAAAGAATAAACCGGAGTCTTTCCATTTTCTCCTGTGCAGAACTGTTATATACTTCAGACAGAATTTTCAAACCCCGCCTGAAGTAAAAACAATATAAGTATGTCGAAAACTACTTTAAAAAAACATTTGCAACAGCTAAGCAAGGATCAGCTTGTCAGTTTTATACTGGATGTCTATGCATCATGCAAACCGGCGCAGGAATATATGGAGTACTTTCTTGACCCTGATGAAGAAGGACGGTTTACAAAATTTAGGGATATTATCGTTAACGAGTTCTATCCAAAAGGAAAATATGCTGAACCGAAAACACGGTTTGCTATTGCCAAAAGAGCTATTGCCGACTTTCGTGCTTTAAACCCTTCTCCGGAACGTTTGGGAGACCTGATGGTTACTCTGGCAGAGATGGCCTGCAAATTTACATATGATTATGGCGATATGTGGGAACAGTACTATACAAGTGCAGCCACCAATTTTGAACAGGCATTAAAGTTTCTGCATAAAAATAACCTGCTTGACCAATTCAAATTGCGGCTTAACGATTGTGTCAAATATGCCAGTCCTTGCGGTTATGGCTTTGCTGGTGACATAAGTCAATTGTTTTACGATTATTATGATTAGTCAATTTTTAAACTTGGATGAATATGAAAGCCAATGAATTGTTGGACCAAATCCTTCCGATACTTCATTCGGTAAAAGATGACGAAGAGAAACTTCAGCGGATACTGGATTTTTTGCTTGAAGAGATCTTTGAAGAACCGGATGATACCGCGATTATTCCTGACAAATACCGGGAAATGGTGCACTCTGTGGCAGAAAGGATCGACTGCGGCCTGGTTTGCTTTATCAATCCGGATACTCTTGAAATAGAAGATATCCCTGTTTCATTACTGGAAGAAGAATACAGTCTGTTCTCTGAAGAGGATGAAGAGGGGGAAGAGGATAAAGATGGCATGCGGTTTTACCACGATAGCTGGGAGAGGTACATCACTGTTGAACAACCCCATTCTTCTGAATCATTCGGTATTATGGAACGATTTACCGATGAAGTTGACGACAGTAACCTGAAGAGACAGTTAATTAGTGCGTTGAATCGCCGAAAGCCTTTTGCTAATTTCAAAAGCCAAATCGACCAGTCAGAATACCGGGAGAAGTGGTTTGCATTTAAACAACAGGAACTGGAAAAATACGTGTGGACAACTATTGAACCAGAACTATAGAGTCAAGGCAGGCCTTCTTTCTTAATTAGTGATGATATGACATCTTTTCATATTGTGACCTTTATTCGTAATAACAGAAAAGAAGACCTGCTTTGACTGATTAGATTCCCCTATGTGTTGGTTTTACCTGAATAATATGCCCGTCGGGGGCAAATTCCATCTTGTCGATGCAGACTTCCCTGTGATATCCTGCAGCCGGTCCCATCTTTATTCCGTCAGGGTAACAGAACCTGTGGTAAACAATGTACCATTCGTCTTTACCCGGGATTTGCAGAACCGAATTATGTCCGGTCCCGTAAATCCCGGCATCGGGGTCTTTGGCAATAACGAGATTGTTTGCCGGAATTTCAATCTTTCCAAGCGGTGAAGCAGATGTCCCGTACCTTACCCGGTAGTTTTCACTGCGGGTGTCGTCTTCAGACCACATGAAATAATAGGTCCCCTTGCGGAAAAACACATACGTTCCTTCTCTGAACGTGTTATCAGGAGTAAGTATTTTTAGTGTCCCCGGCTTCAGCGAGATCATGTCGTCGTTTAACTCGGCCCCTGCCATGTACCCGTTTCCCCAGTAGAGATAGCTTTTGCCGCTTCCCGGATCGGTGAATACATCCGGGTCGATCTGCTGTCCGTGGCTGACTCCTTCAGGAAGTTTATCGATCAGCGGGGCTCCGCTATCCCTGAACGGGCCGGCAGGGTTGTCGGAAACAGCTACCCCGATTTTTTGTGCAGCCGAGAAATAATAAAAATATTTGTATTTCCCGTTAATCTTTTTTTCGACAATGCATGGGGCCCAGGCATTCCGGTCGGCCCAGTTGACATCCTTTTTCAGGTCGAGGATGATCCCTTCATCTTTCCAGTCAACCAGGTTCTCTGAGGAGAAAACCTTGAAGTAATAGCCTGACCAATCCGTGAAACCGTCACTGGTCGGGTAGATATAGTACTTGCCTGTTTTTTGGGAATAAAGGATCTCCGGATCGGCGTAATAACCTTCCAGTACCGGGTTGTGGTTGATTTCCGGGAAACCGGCAGGCACTCCCCATTTATCGGTAAGGCCTTTTAGTTCGCTGCGGGTGATAGGCATGATCGTCCCATGCCGCGGGTGAAAATTCATGGTCACCTGGTCGTCGATCAAAGAAAAATTTTGCAGGTCGGTACTTTTCGTGAACTGGTACTGTCCTTTCCCGTAAACATCATACATCAGGATATAAGCATCTGAATGGCTCAGCTTAAAAATACCTGAGCCCTCTACGGCATCTTTTGTTTGCTGAAGATACCCGTCGTATTCGGTCCATTTTCCGGAAGTGAGCGATGTAGCCGTTGCAAGCTTTATTCCCGCACCTGACTTGTCGCCTGTCTTACAATACAGGTAATAGAGGCTGTCCTTACGGATGATGTCTGCGTCAATGCAGTAATTTCCCGACTTCGGGATGAACAGGGGCTTAGGTTCTCCTTCCAGGTCTGTAAAATCCGGGTTGGCATAAGCATAATAAATGATATCATTGTTGTTGCCATGTTTCATCGACCAGTAAACCATGTACTTCCCTGCTTCAGGATCAAAGATGGTTTCCGGGGCCCAGACCCGTTTCAGATCTTCATTCCCCGGATATTTTTTCTGGATATTGATCACGGAGGAGGTCCAGCTGACCAGGTCGGAAGACTTAAGAAGGACCATGGCCCGGTTCGAATCCCAACCTTTAGAGGATGTCATGTCTGTTGCCACCATATAAAACGTTTTTCCATCCTCGCAGCGTAGAATGTGGGGGTCGCGAACGCCTCCGGTCGAGCTGATTTTTTGGGAACCGATAACCGGGAGGTTATTGTTCAGAGCGTCATAGTTGTAGCCGTCGGCACTGATGGCAAAATGAATGGACTCGTCTTCGGCCTTGTTGCCTGTAAAATAGACAAACAGGTAGGCAACCTGGTCTTTATCAGTTTTATCCGGGGTGTTTTGGGGCATAGCAACAGTTGAAACCGAGATAAAACAAACAAAAGCAATGATTAGTTTTCTTAAGTAGTATTTTGTCATGTCAGTGTGATTTGATATTATTTTAAATTGAATTGAGTAGTCTGCTGGAAAACAGCTCCCTAATCAAATAAAAGCTTGTAATCCTGTTCCCAAAATTAATAAAAGTATATAATACTTTTTCTGTAGATATTTTATAACATGCCCAGACTTAATTCTAATGATTTTTAATTAAGCTTGTTCAGAACAAATTTTTCTAGTTTCTCATAACGTTGGCGATCACCGTCAGGGGAATATTGTGCAAGGCTATCGAGAATGGAAAGGACCGTTTTATCGCTGATCTGGCCGATCGGCTGTTCTTCATTTTTTTCGAAACTTGTGTTTTGCGCCTTTCCCCAGCTAAAAGTAGAGTCTGCGGCTGCGAAAAAGTGATTTCTTTCAATTGTTGTATTTTGGGGCCAGGCACTTCCCCAGTCACCCATATGGATCATTTCGGAAGGGATAGCCGGGCTGTTTTTTGAAGGTGACAGGACAACGTTGTTCGATATCGTTGTATTCTCCACCGGCCCGGTGATATGGAACACCGGCGAAAACCAGCCAGCCTGTTTTGTTGGGTAGGGCCTGATGCCGTCGTTTACGCTCAGGTTGAACTCGATCAAACTGTTTTTTGTGCCGTGGTTCCAGTTTTTACCCAGGCTGTTACCGTCGTTGCAGACCAGCAGAAAACCGCCGTAGTTATCGTGGCTGTAATTGTAACGGATGATGGTTCCGGAACAGTTGTAGTCAGAATCGAAGCCCTGTCCGTCCCACCTGGCTTTATGCCCGCTTACTTCATTGTACTGGATGATGGTGTTGTCGCAACTCCAGGGCCAGATACCTGCGGCAGCTTCTTCATAGGAAAGCGTGTCCGGGCAATCCCGCATAATGTTATATTCGATCAGGGCACTGTCACAGCCAATGGGAACGATCCCGTCACCGGGAATCCGCTCCAGCAGATTGCCCCGGATCGCTACGTCTAGGCTTGGATACCAGTGGTCCCTTCCGGCATAACCGTTTGAGATGATCCCGTTACGTCCGCAGTCGTGCAGGTAACAGTTTTCGATGGTAAGCCCGATAAAACGGGATGGAATGCTGTCTCCCCCGTTTAGCCAGAGTATCGCGCTTCCGCCTCCTATTTCCTTGACCAGGCTGCCGTTTACGTCGTGTATCTCCAGACTGTCCAGGACGATGTCGTGCATTTCCCCGTAGTCTTTTGCCTCGATCAGGACCCCTGTACGACCGGCTTCACGCTCTTTCCCTGTATTGGTTATTTCCAGCTTGCTGATTTTTATATACCCGGCATTTTTTATCAGCACGGCATATTGCTTCACCCCGTTGCCCTGGATCAAAGGCTTTTTATTTCCTCCGTAACTGCTTGCAATAACCGGATACCCTTTCGATCCGCTGCTTTTTAGTTCCAGCTGTCCCGTAAAAACAGCACCCGATTTAAACAGGATTTTATCTCCCGGTTCAAATTCCTGTCCATTGACTTTTTCGAGAGTAGCCCAGGCCCGACCGGGTGAGCTCCCTGAATTACGATCGCTGCCCCCGGCGGGATCAACATAAAAAGTCCTGCCAACCTGGATGGTACAGGACGAGAAAAGAATTAACGTGATTGTAGTGAGTAGTAGTTTCATTTTTCTGTTTTGTTCCTAAAGATATAAAAAGAAAAAGAGACTGTCCAAAAAGAAAAAGACAGCTAAAGCCGGAAAACAATAGTCTCAGGTTGTAACGCATAAATATGTACAGGTAAACCCAGGTTCCGTCATGCAAGCTGTTCCCTTCATAAAACACTGCGTTGTATGCGTACATCCGGAGTAATACCCGCAAGACAAACAATTGGCAAATGACTTCCTTTACTGCAGGGACTTTCGGAAAACAATGTGGCATTCTACGATAAAATTATTAGTATAATATTCCAGGATTATTACTATAATCTTGTAGTATTATTAATATAATATAAAAATATTATTAATATAATTTGATCTAAAGTACGGATAACAAATATCGTATTAAGCATTTCTGATGCGAGCGCATAAATGAATGGCTGCTAAAAAAAAGAGGCTGTCCAAAAAGTAAAAAAGGACAGTCTCTTTGTTTAAAAACGATAGATTTAGATAAAACAGAGAATGGATTTTATTCTCCGGAATTAATAGCCCGGGTTCTGATAGTCAACTCCTTCCTTAAGAGTTGAGATATACGTTGTTGAAATAGGACGAAGTGCATAATTCGGATCAAAATATTGAGCCAGGTCAGGATGTGTTTTGGACAGATAGGTAGCATCCTTGAACATTCCTGTTCTTTTCAGATCATAAAATCTGCAACCTTCTCCACATAACTCGCGGCCACGTTCGTCAAGGACTGTGCGAATCGTGGCTGTTCCAGACAGCGGATTGGCACCTGCACGTTCACGGACCTTGTTAATATAGGTCATGGCGTTGCTCCCTCCGTTTACATAAATGTCAGCTTCAGCGGCAATAAGATATACTTCCGCCATACGCATAATAAAGAAAGCATTTAAGTTCCCGTTACGCATTTTAGAAGCATTTGCCACATAATAATTGCTACTGTTGTGTTTCGTCAGTGCTGGGTAAAAATAACGGAAAAGATTTTCGTTTGAACCATCACTCAAATAGGTGTCTGTTGTATTGTGATAGGCGTAAGTCATATTTATATTATTGTTTTCATCATTGTAAACATCGTTGTAATCAATAACCAGGTATGGACTTGTATACCGGTTTGCAAGTTCTTCTTCGTAATCAGCATCCTGAGGCATAAGAAACTTGATAGCCAAATCATCAACAGCAAGGGTTGTGCCTACAACATTTGTATTTTTGTCATATTTATTGGCTATTCCTGTATCCCATGTATAGGACTGCATCCCTTTCCATTCTGTCCGGAATGTTTTATGAAACCGAGGGTCCAATGTGCCATCTTCCTGGACAAATAAATTGATGAGATGTTGGGTTGGCATAAACTGACCAGAGACCATACCATCGTAGGTTGTGATATATGCTTCTGTTTTTGAAAAAGCCCCGAAATTGTAAACATTACAGCCGAAATATTCGTTATTGCGGTTAAGTTTATAGTTCCCGTTACTCGAACCATGTCCATCGTCTCCGGCATACCACCGGTGTTTCCACAAAGCTTCCTTGTTATCGAAATTGTTGTTTTCGTCGAACACCTCGTCATATGTACTATACATGTACGTATTGTAGGTGATACCACCAGCTTCACAGTCGTCGATTAACATTTTAGCGTATTTTAATGCATCGGCGGCGTACTCATCGGTATCATCCCAATAGGTAGATTGAAGGCAAGCCTTTGCAAGTAATCCCAATGCCGCTTTTTTGGTCGGCTGGGTCGTTGTCGAATAATCCCCGACAGGGAGCCACTCAACGGCGAACTCTAAATCGGGTATAATTACTTCTTTGTAAATTGTCAACGGATCGGTCCGTTCGGGTGTGTAATCAATTTCACTGACCGGTTCAGTAATTAAGGTTACTCCTCCAAATTGTTCGACAGCGTTGAAATAATACATGGCGCGAAGGAAATGAGCTTCGGCTACTTTCTCGTTTCGTTCAGCTTCTGTTTTATATGGAGGATTGTCTGCCAAAGACAGGGCCATATTGCATGATCCAATTCCGTCATATAGTCCGTTCCATAAACTGTTTGTGTAAGTTGTATTGGGGGCTGCACCAGCATAGAACCAGAACCATTGCGTATAAGATGTTGATTGGTTTGCCTGATAGGTCCACAAATCTGATTCAGCGTCCGTATAATGCATCCATGAGTCTGTTGCATACAAATAACGCTCCATCGCAAAATAACATTGATTAATCAATGTTTCGTATCCATCAATGGTTTCCGACATCGTTTCCATTGTGAACCCCCCCGGGTTCTCTTCTTCAAGCGAACAACTTTGACATATCGTTACTGTAACCATGATGGTCGCTATCAGTAAGTATTTAATTGATTCTTTCATCTGTTTTATTTTTTCAGTTTGAAGCCTTAAAAAGTGATATTAACCCCGAAAACAAATTGTTTGTAAAGAGGAAATGAATCAGATCCATTTGTTTCAGGATCTGTATCCTTAAGTTGGTCGCTTTTTACCCAGATATATGGGTTATAAGCTGTTGCATATATGCGGCAACGATCCATCAATCCACATTTTGAGATTTTTTTCGGTAAAGTATAGCCCAGGGTTATGTTTTTAACTTTGATAAAAGATCCGTCCTGATAGGTAAATGCTGATAAATAATCACTTTGTTCACTTCCTGATCCGGGGATTGGATAGTAAGCCTTCTGATTTGATTCAGTCCAGTAATCTATTCCTGAAGGTTGGTTGGTTGTTGCACTTTGCGAGGCAGTATACCATCCCAATAGATCACTTTGAATTGTTTGTCCAAAGCGGCCCATCACGAAGACCGAGAAGTCAAAATCGTGGTATGTAAAGGTGTTACTTAGTCCGATGATATAATTAGGATTAGTATGACCTAGAATTTGTTTGTCATCGCTGCTATATTTGTGTAACCCTCCGTCTCCGTCCGTGTCAACAGTTTTGATTTTTATCCATCCGGCTTTTACGCCGTAGGTCGATAACTCTTCATCCGTTGCACCGGTTCCCCAGATCCCGTCATATTTATAATCGTAGAGCGTGTTGATCGGATATCCTTCAAATAAATTTTCCGAAATCAGGTCACCGCTGGGAAGGTCGTCTATTTTTTCTTTGCTGTGAGTAAGCGATAACGAACTGTTCCATTTGAAGTTTTTTGTCTTCACATTTATTGATTTCAGGGAAAACTCAAATCCTCTGTTGCTTGTTTCTGCAATATTCTCCCAACTTGAAAGAGCTGCCCCCCATCCGGTTACGCCGCTTGTGATTGGCATGGTACGTTTGAATAAAAGGCCTGTTGTTTTTGTCCTGAAATATTCAAAAGCTCCGTCAATACGACTGTCTAAGACTGTGAAATCGAGACCAATATTGACGTTATGCGATTTTTCCCATCCAAGGCTAGGGTTCCCGTAAGTCCCGGTGTATTGAGTGAAAGAGACAATTTCCCCGTTGACCGTAACACCAGATGAAGTATATGCATATGCATTGGTTGAAGTGCTATAAGCTGATACACCGCCTGCATTTCCTGTTATTCCATATCCTACACGTAGCTTAAGGTTATTGAGCCATCCTTGTGTTGTTGTCATAAATGGTTCGTCAGAAATTCTCCAGGCTAAAGCTCCTGCAGGAAAATAATCCCATTTATGGCCTTCGGATAACCAGCTCACACCATCCCAGCGATTAGATACAGTAAAAAGATATTTTCCTTTAAATGAATAATTCAGACGGGCAGCAAACGACATTTTTTGTGTTTTTGAATAGTCCGATTCAATATGTTGAGATGTCGCTGATGCCAGGCGATAGAATGACCAAGAATCCAACTCCTGTCCACTTCCCGAGGCCAGGCTGCTTTCGTCAATTGATTTGGAATATGAAGTAACAAAAGTAGCTGAAAGGTTATGGTCTTCTGCGAATATTTTATGATAAGATGCAACATTTTCCCAGGTGTAACCATAACTGTTGTCATTCGTGATCGCTGCATGAGGAGTACCTGCATAAGTAGGCCGGTTTGCATTACATTCTGCTCCCCAGTATTGCCCGATACGTGAGTTGCTGAGAGTTCCGTTTACCAGTGATTTTATGCTTAACCCTTTTGTTGGTGTTATTTCCAGAAATGCAATGGCATTTGCGTACATTGACTTTGTATTGTAGACAAACTGATTTTCTATAAAATCTCCAAGCGGGCTATATTGGTCCGGAGCATATTCATAAACAATATCCCCATATTCATCATATGCTTCACCCAGCGGAAAAGAAGACAACGCTTTTGTAAAAGTATTTTTAACTCCTTGATCCATATTTGAATAATTAATATTGGCAGTAAATCCTGCTTTTGCCCAGCTGTTTATTTCCTGATCTATATTTAACCGTAAGGCATAACGTTCCAATTTTTCATTAGAAAGCAAGCCCTCTTCTTTTGAATAGTTAATGCCGGAATAAATTTTTGTTTTTGCAGTACCTCCTGAAACGGAGAAGTTGTATTTTTGAGTGGTAGCTGTGTTTCCAATGGCTTCATCAACCCAGTCGATCCACTGATTATTATTGTAATATTCAAGCATAGTCGCATCGGTAAGAATAGAAGACATGTCGGCTGGATAATTTCCGTTTTTATATTTATATGCCTCCCTCTGGTAGGCTGTCCATTCGTCCCCGATCATTCCATGAAGGAATTTTGGAGTTCCGCTGACTCCATAATAGGCATCAAAATTTATGGTGGCTTTTCCTTCTTTTCCTCGCTTGGTTGTAATGATCACTACACCATTCGAACCGGATGATCCATAAATGGCTGTTGATGAGGCATCTTTTAGTACATCAACGCTTTCGATATCTGACGGGTTCACTTCGTTATAGCTGCCAGGTATTCCGTCGATGATAAACAATGGAGAATTATCTCCGTAAATGGAACGTTGACCTCTTAGCAGAATATCAACGTCTTGACCTATTGCCCCGCTTGTTTTAACGATATCCATTCCTGAAACTTTTCCCTGGAGGGCTTCCATGACATTGTTGGTTGGTGTAGCCACAATATCTTCGCTTTTTACAGATGTTACAGCACCTGTCAGGTCCTTTTTTTTCACCGTTCCGTAACCGATGGCTACAACTTCTTCCAGTCCTATCGATTCTTCCTGCATCGTTACGTTGATTACTGTTTTGCCGGAAATCAGAATGTCAATAGCTTTCATTCCCACAAAAGAGAAAGAAAGGGTGGCATCAGAACGGACTCCCTGGAGTGAGTATTTTCCGCTGGTATCCGTTATGGTCCCCTGGGAGGTACCTTTAACAATTACGGTTACACCCGGGAGTGGGGCACCGGAGGAATCTGTTACCTGCCCTGTAATATTTTTAGGCTGAAGAGATGCACTGTCTGTTTCGGAAGCATCCGGCTTTGAAAGAATGATAATCCGGTTTATTTTTTTATAGGTTACATCAGTACCGGCAAACAGCATAGCCAAAACATCGTCTATTTCTTGGTTATCGACATTTATGGAAACTTTTCTGTTGACATCGATAATTTTTTCGCTGTACATGAAACTATAGCCGCTCTGGTCTTCTATCTGAGAGAGTACCTCTTTTACAGCAGCGTTTTCCATCTTTAGGTTTAGCGTCCTTACCTGGGAATAACCCTTGTTCGCCAGGACCCCGAATGTGGAAATCAATAACAAAAAGGAAGTTAGCTTCATAATCCTTACTAGTTTTATTGAAACAGGAATCTTCCATTCCCATTCAAAACAGAAATTTTTTTTCATATTTTTGTATTGTTACAGTTAGAATTTGCCCTGTGGCAACAGGGCTGATTTTATTCTCTTCAGGGAAATGTGGAGGCATTTCCCTGTTGTTTTACAGATTCGTTATTTTACATTTTGCATAGGCATTTTTTTAAGTTAGGTTCGTGTTTTCTTATTTTCTTTCCAATATTATTTTTTGCTTCTGGTAAGTGCCGTCAGATCGTTTCTTTCTTGGAAATATTTTATAGCTAATCGGGGTCGTCTGGGTCATCAGGTAGAGGATCTGTGACAAAGGCTCGTCTTCGAGTGTTACCGTATAGGTGTAATCTTTTATTTTGTCGGAAACCTCAATATCAGCATTAAACATCCGGCCAAGCCTGGCGGCGACTTCTTCTATACCAGCGTTATCAAATACCAGCAGCCCGTCTTTCCATGCAATATATTTTTGAATGTTGCCTGGAGTGCTTAGCGAGACCCCTGTTTGGGTATTGTAGTCGAAATGCTGACCGGGGACCATCGAACCGATTGTGCTGGTATTTCCACGTCTGTCGGACTTTTCCACGATAACCTTCCCTTCAACCAGGGTTGTCGCTACGTTATGACTGTCGGGATAAGCCAGCACGTTGAACTTCGTTCCTGTAGCCATTATGTCCAGCCCCTTTGCTTTGACGATGAACGGCTTTTCAGGGTTATGGGCTACTTCGAAATAGCCTTCGCCGGATAAGGACAGTGTCCGGGTATTTCCTTTAAAAACTTTCGGATATTTGATTTTGCTGCCGTAATTGAGGTGGACCTTTGTCCCGTCTGTCAGCTGCAGTACCGTTCTTGATCCGACCGGCGATATAATTTCGAGCGAATCGACTACAGAATCAGCGTAGTTATTTCCGCTGAAGCTGCCTTTGGAGAGTACATAGAAAAGAAACAGGAGGACAGGGATCAGCAGAATGGCGGCGGCACGTGTCAGCCATGTCGTAATTAAAGAGATGGACCTTGCGTGCCTGTCTTTTGCAAGATTACCGCTAACATTGATCCTGTGATGGATCTTATCGAGCAGGGTGCTGAATTTTTTATCATCCTGACCCTCCTCGTTACGATGCGGTATTGCTCCAAAAGATTTCCAGTCGGTATATGTCAGCTCTTTGCCTGCACCGGAAAGTGCATCCTTTCGTACCCAGAGCATGACTTCTTCCACTTCTTCGGGAGTGCATCTGTTGCTTAAGAATTTTTCCAATAATTCTTTTGTCATCTGTTTCATTTAAATACAACGGAAACCCGGTCTTCAACAATTTTATCTTTTTTTTTATCTATTGTATTTTTGCCAAATCGTATTGTAATACGCATGACTGGCTAAACAGGACTATCGGAAATCTGATTTTTTTTCTAAACGAATAAGTAAACGAATAATAAATTTATAATCAATCCATTATCTAAATTCTTCCTTAAGTAATGGAGTGTTGATACCATATGGTTTTTGACCGTATTCACAGAAATATTCAGCTTTCCGGCAATTTCTTCATGGCTCAGGCCTTCATTCCGGCTTAGCTGAAAAATTTCCTTTTGCCGCGGGGTCAGCTCGTCGAGTAAAGCCTGGAGCTTGTTGTTTAATTCATTAAACTGGATCTCTTCGGTTAGCTCCGGCGCCCGATTGACTTCCTGAAGCGATTTCAGGTAGTCGAGGTATTTTTTTTCATTTGCCCTTTTCCTCAGAAGGCTAATGGCAGAGTTATAGGTAATGGTAAACAGGAACGATTCGAAAGAAGAATAGACATCGATTTTATTCCTGGTTTCCCAGATTTTCATGAATACTTCCTGAACGATTTCTTCTGCATCCTCCTCCTGCTTCACATACCTGATCACGAACCCATATAACCTTTTACAATATTTATTGTATATGGCGTCAAAGGCAACCATATCACCCTTTTTAATCAGAAGTAAAAGTTCCGTATTTGTTTTTGTTTCTCTCAAATCATTTCTAAAACGGCCTGTAAAAATATATTTTTTGAATGTCTCTACCCGGGACATTCACCTGGCCAACAATTAATTTTAAGTTATAACTGACCCCTGATAAAAGAACTTTTCTTTCGTCTGAAGGTCTTTCCACGTAACCGCACAATTTTCAAAAGTAAAAAAAGTACCTTATACTTTTGCCTGAAGTATTGTATAACATGATTGCAAAAAAAAACAGGAAAAGTTTTGCTTCTCCTGCTTTTTGTAATCAAAAGGAATGAACTGGGCAGTTTTGCCCAGTTTTTATCGGAAGATAGTTTTCGGGAGGATTAATAGCCGTCATTTTGCCAGAATCCTTCGCCTTCAGTGGTACTTAAATTTGTTACAGCATCTAATTGAGACTGAGGGATAGGACGGTATAAATGAAAATCTTTAATATTCCCTCCTCCTTGTGCGTTGTAGGCCTTTACATGATTGACCAAGGTCCTGGTCCGTTTCAGGTCGAACCAGCGTTGCTGTTCCCCGCAAAGTTCGATTGCGCGTTCCTGCAAGATTGTTTCAATATCTGCCGTTCCGCTCAGGGTGTTGTCGGTACCGGAAATGGCACGTTGCTGGCGTAACTCGTTTATGGTTGTCATTGCTGCCGTTCCACCGGCAGTATATAACTGGCATTCTGCCTTGATCAGGTACATCTCGGATAAGCGCAAAACAACTGCGTCCCGGTACGAAAGGTCGTAAGTCGGATAGTTAGAATCATAAACATTATCCAGAAACTTCTGCATGCAGGGGAATGAGCACCAACCGCCAATCTTGTATGAGTTATATCTTTTATCTCCATAAACATCAGAGGGCGACTTTGCCGATTCTGTCGGCAATGCTGTTGCCGGATTGGATGACGAGTAAACAGGAATATCGCCGTTATACATGAACTGGATCCGGTAACGGTTTTTTGCCCATGCCTGTTTTGCCTGACCTTCAGTTGAGCTCCCGTCCAGGGGGCAGTAGTAAATCGCGGTATCCTGAATGTTCGGGTAATTGGTCGAACTCCCTTCCAGCCCGGAGGCAATGGTATAAGCTTCGCGCAGTGTTACATTTGTACGCTGATCGGTAGCGCGATACTCGTCCAGTAGGTTCCATAGATAAAGCGAGGGCAAATATCTGGTAAAACCTCTGCCATACTGGGAGTAATACGGCGTACAATTAACTTTTTCCGTGGTTACAATGTTGGTAATATAGGTTGGGTCGGCAGTGCAACGTACAAATGTTTCATTTCCGTTTCCCCCCAGGTCGGAAGCGCCGTTGTTCCACATGCCAACAAACATCAGCAACAGGGCACTGCCACCTCTGGTGTATCCTGTTCTGGTAATTAATGAATTATAGGATTCCTGGTCTCCATCTTCATCTGTTTTGTAACGATAAGGAATACAATTGACGGTAGTCGTCAGTTCAGAAGAATAAGAGATCCCCCAGATGGCTTCACTGTTTTTTGTAAAATCTTCGTTATTCATTGACCAGACATCGGAATAGGAGTTATAAAATGAAGCAATCCCGCTGCTGATAACAGCTTCTGCTTCGCTCTGAGCCAATGAATAGAGGTTCTTCCCGGAGTAGTCCGTATTTGTGCTGATGCTTGTTTCACCCAGCCAGGAGGCCGCATAAAGCAAAACGCGGGCTTTTAATGCGCGGGCTGCCCAATAGCTGGCACGGCCATCCGTCTTTACCGTATAGCCGGCGTCTTCAAAGGCGGCAATCGAATTGTCCAGATCGGCAAGGATATTGCTGTAAACTTCCTCTTCCGGGACCCTTGTCGGCGCCGTATTGATCGTTTCTACAGGTTCGCTGTTGTAAGGGATAGGACCCCATATGTTAACCATGAGAAAGTAGTAAAAGGCCTTTAGAAAATAGGCTTCCCCCATGTACTGGCTACGGGTTGTTTCATCGATAATTTCATTTAACGGGACATATTTTAATGCCGTGTTGCAAACATCCGTGGCACAGTAAAATAATTCCCAGTATTGGTCCAGACAGGCATTGTCGCTTGTATTATCGTCCAGGCTTTCAGCTGTCAGGTTATAGGAATTGAGTGATTTTTGTTTATTGTCATAACCATAGTAAAACAGATCGGTCCCCATTTCGGACAAGCCAAGCCCTGCTTCTTTCCCGTACCATCCGCGCGCAAAACTGTAACAGGATGAAATTAAGCCTTCGATCCCGGATGCTGTCGCGTATGTTAAATCAGCTGTTTGACCGGTTTTGTTTTCTTCTTCCAGGTAATCTTTACAGGATGACGCTCCCAGTATCAAGGCTAACGTAATTAATAGGATATATGATTTTATTTTCATCGCGATAATTATTAAAATTAGAATTGAAGGTTTACACCAATCACCAATTGCTTAGCTAAAGGAAATGAGATAGATCCGCCGCGTTCAGGGTCGTAATTGTCAATTTTGCTGAATGTCAGGAAGTTTTTTAGCGAACCATATACCCTTACCTGGTCGATTTTTGCCTTGCTGATAACACTGGCCGGTAAATTGTAAGAGAGGGTTATGTCCTTTATTTTAATGTAATCGGCTTTTTCATATAATAACGATGATCCGTAGCTACCAAAGGTCGTACTCGCAGTTCCGGGGTTCGGGAATTTCGCCTTGGTATTTGAGTAAGTCCAGTAATCGAGGTCTCCCCAGTTTGCTGATTCGAAGTTCAACTGTTTATTCATGTCATAAGCAATATAACCTCCCAGCCGGGCGTAAACAAGGACAGACAACGAGAAATCCTTAAATGTGAACGTGTTGTTCATCCCGAAAATGTGGTTCGGAGAGTTTTTGTAGATAAATTTATCATCGTCGCCCAGTTGTCCGTCGTCATTCCTGTCGATAATTTTAATGGTCCCCGGCGCTCCATAGGCTGACACGTATCCGATTGTTTCATCCGGGTGGCGTTCCTGCCAGTCGGCGACATACGTTTCGTATTCGCCTACATCCCAGCAGCCGTTAGCTTTGTAGTCATAAAAAATGGAAACAGGTTCTCCGACGATATAGCCGCTGGTTCCGCTGATATTTCTTTCCACACCCTCGGATAAAACGGATACTTTGTCCCTGGGCCTGGAATACGACCAGTCAACATTCCATGAAAAATCTTTCGATTTTGCAACTAAAGTACTCAGCGACAATTCAAGCCCGTGTCCTTTGGTCTCGCCAACGTTATCAATAACTGTCGGGTAAACCGATGAGGCAGGCACGCTTTTGGTATACAGCAAGTCGGTCGTATGGCTGATATAATAGTCGATACTACCGGATATGCGGTTGTTCAAAAGCCCGAAGTCCACCCCGAAGTTATAAGCCGAAGTTTTTTCCCAGGTCAGGTCCTGGTTGCCGATTTGACTTGGAATATTCCCGGAAATATTATCGCCATCCAGGTAGTAATAAACCAGGTTGCTGCTTAATGTGGTCAGTGTTCTGTAAGCATCGACGGCCGCGTTTCCTGAAAGTCCCCATGATGCACGTAGTTTTAAGTTATCCAGCCAATTTCCGGTATTATTCATGAAGGATTCGTCGCTGACCCGCCACGAAGCTGCAACCGATGGGAAATAACCCCATTTATGGCCGTCGGCCAGGGTCGATGAACCGTCTGTACGGACAGAGGCCTGAAATAAATACTTATCGGCATAGCTGTAATTTACCCTGCTGAAGAAGGAGACCATTGATGACTTGATATAGTCACTTTCACTTGTTGAACTTGAAATTTTGCTTAGGTCATAAAACCCGCTTTGATAGTAATGTTCCTTTCCACAGTCGCCAGAAGTGATGCTTTCCTCATAAACGCTTTGTGTCATGCTATGGCCTAACAAGGCAGAAATATCATGTTTCTCGCCAATCCTGGCATGATAGTTTATGGTATTGTCCCAGGTATATTTCGTGGTGGTTTCGTGCTCCAGGGATATATATCCTGTGCCGGGAGACTGGTAACGGGCAACACTTTGGTAGTCCTGGTAAATTCCCTGTCTCGATACGGAACGGTCGAGGGCAAACATCGATTTGAGCGTCAGGTTTTTTACAGGACGTATCTCGGCATAGGTATTCCCAAAAATACGCGATGATTCGGTATTATTTTGATAAGCCCCGTCGATTTCGTCAAGCAAGGGACTACAGTGGGCAGCGTATCTCGGGTTAGGGGTCACGTTCAGGGAACCGTCGCTCAGGTAAGCATGCGTAATCGTGGTCATTTTTAACGACTGGGAAAAAACGCTGGAGTTCCGGGCATCATGATCCTTGTATGTGTATAAAATACTGCTTCCGACTTTCAGTTTGTCGTTAACCTTGTGATCGACGTTGATCCGTGCATTATAGCGGTCCATTTCGTCTTTTCTCATTAATCCTTCTTCGTACATGGCCCCCAGCGAAATACTGGCATTTGTTTTTTCAGATCCCCCGGATACCGACACCTCGTAGTTCTGGGTCAATCCATTCTGAAGGATGATGTCTGCCCAATTGGTGTAAGAGCCATCCTGGTAGATTTGGTATTCAGTTGTTCCGTCGTCCAATGCCAGGGTCAAAACATCTTCCACCGTTTTGTTATTGCTGCCCCAGTGAGACAAGTTTTTATCAAGATCAGCTGCATATTCTGCTGCATCAGCTGCATAATTAGCCTTGTCTACCAACATCTGTACTTCCCTTTCTCCATACATGACCTGCGGCACATGCGTGGGCTGATTTGAAGACATATACATGTTGAAGTTAACCGTCATCTTCCCGGGTTTTCCGCGTTTCGTGGTGATAAGGATGACGCCGTTGGCCCCCTTGGTTCCATAGATCGCCGTTGAGGAGGCATCTTTCAGGATGTCCATCGATTCGATGTCGGACGGGTTAATGTCAAGGGTCGAGCCATATTCAACGCCGTCGACCAGGATTAAAGGGCTATTCCCGGCGGATATTGAACGTTTTCCGCGTAAAGTGAGGCTAAGCCCGGACCCGGCCTGTCCATCCTCTTGCTGGATATCAAGTCCGGGAACACGTGCCTGCATGGCCTGCATGGCGTTGCTCGTTGTTGTTTTTGCAATCTCATCAGCCCTGACCGAAGATACAGAACCGGTCAGGTCCCTTTTTTTCACGACGCCGTACCCAATGGCAACCACCTCTTCCAGACCGATGGCTTCTTCCTGCATGGTTACATTAATGACTGAGTTCCCGTTGACGTTAATATCCCTGGTTTTCATCCCGACAAAAGAAAAGGTGAGGACTGCATCGTTACTGACAGACGGAAGTGTATATTTCCCGTTGATATCCGTGATAGTTCCCTGTGCCGTTCCTTTTATCACGATGGTTACCCCGGGGAGAGGAGCCCCGTTATCGCCGGTTACCTGGCCTTTCACGGTTATCCGTTGAGGCTGGTCGGTTAAGATTACTTTGTTCGACAAAAGAATTTGCCGGTCGAGAATTTCATATTGAATATTAGTACCGGTAAAAAGCTGATCAAGTACGCTCCTGATGTTTTTGTCAGGTGCATTGATTGATACTTTTTGTTCAACATCAATCAATTTGCTGTTGTACAAAAAGAAAAAATCCGTTTGTTCTTCTATGGAGTTAAGTACCTGTTTTATAGAGGTATTTTCCATTTTAAGGGTGAGCCTGGTGTTTTGTGCGTAACCGCTTATCGCGAAACTCTGAAACACCGGCAGAAGCAATGCTAGCAGTGTTAGTCTCATAGTAAAAAGTAACTTTGATTTCCAGGTCATAGTAACCCTGGAAACAATTAAAAATTGTTTTTTTTTCATAAGTTTGTCTTGTTTTATATTAACAACTCAATTTTTTGGCTTAAGTGCCGGAATTGTGTTAGAATAAGGGGAAATGGGCAAACATTTCCCCTCTCTTTGTTACGATCCAAGTTCAAATCATAGGCATCTTTATTTTTTTGTGAGTATAATTTTCTGTTGTTCAAAACTTCCGTCTTTCAGCTTTTCCAATGGAATGATCGTGTACCCGATAGGCGAAGTCTTTTTCAGCAGGTCCAGTATCTGCGAGATTGTTTCGTTCCTGAAGGTTGCCGTGTAGATGTAACCGGCTATTTCAGGATCGGCTATTTCTATATCGACGTTAAACCACCGGTCCAGTCTCCTGATGACCTCATTCATGCTGTCTTCCCTGAAAATCAGTCGTCCCTCGATCCAGGAAGTATATTTGTCTGTGTTTACATAATTAAGCGAAAGTTTGTTGTTCCCCTGTCGATAGAGGGCTTTCTGACCGGGCTGCATTTCTGCAATTTTTTGTCTTTTTTCAGAATTTATTCCGTATAGTTTAACTTTTCCGTCAGTGAGGACAATTTCAGTACTTCGTTCTTCCATGTAGTTGGTGACATTGAATTTTGTACCAATAACCTCGATCCCTATTTTTCCAAGATTTACAAGAAAGGGGTGCTCCTTGTCTTTTGTAACCGAGAAAAAAGCTTCACCTGTAAGTTTTACATTTCGGTTGCCGTTCACAAATGGGGTAGGGTAGGATAATCGCGAACCTGAATTCATCCAGACATGGGTCCCGTCAGGTAGTGTTACCTGCGATTTTATTCCCGGAGGAGTAACTACTGTTTGCCACACAACCGAATTTTCGGGAGCCCTGTCCTGTTTGGCCAGGAAAAATATTGTTCCGGCAATTAACAGGGGGAGCAGCAAAACGGCGGCAATACGCTGCCAGTAATAAAGGAACCCTTTATTTTGTCTTGCTTTTTCTATTTCTTTATCGACTTTTTGCAAAGCTTTGGCTGGATCATACCTTCTCATTTCCCGGAGAAGTTCTATTGAACGGGATACTTTTTCCGCATTTTTGAATGCTAAAAAGTTTTCTTCAGAGGTTTCTTTCCATTCCTCAATGGCTTCCTGTTCCTGTCGGGTAAGTGAGCCGGAGAAGTAGCGGGCCAGTAACTCGGTATAGTCAAATTCTTCTGTCATTTCAGTAATCTTCAGGTCGAATGAAGAAAGATTTTTGGATCCTTCAGATTTAAGACACTTCAGCGCGGAGAAACACATATTGGAAAAGCAAAAAAAAGAGAAAGGCGCGGAGACAGGAGGGAGGACCATATTGTGAACTGGTGAGCTGGAGGACTGGTGAGTTGGTGAATTAGCGAATTGGTGAATGACTGAATGATAGAATTGGAACCCGAACAATAGGTATAGAAGCAATAGATGTTTGAATGTTTGACGTTTCTCTGTTGGAAAGGACAGGAAACCAACTAACAACACTCAAACTACAAAGTATCAAACATTCAAACGGCATAGCCCTAAACAATAGTAACAATGTTAACCATATTAACAACAGAAACTACTACTTGGCGTTCAGTCCCGCGTCTTGAATGTTCACCATGGATAATATGGATTAGCACAGATTCCGGAATTAGGATTGGATGAAATTAAACACAGAAACAAGAATTAACCAAAACAACCATAGAAATTAACCTCTATTTTAAAAGGATAAGGAGCAGGGCTGCCGGAAGGTAGTCTTTTAATTCGGTCCGGAGGATTTTCAGGGCATTGCTGATTTGAAGTTCTACCGTTCTTTTTGAGATGCACAGCATTTCAGAAATTTTTTCGTTGTCTTTTCCTTCCAGGCGGCTCAGGACAAATATTTCACGACAGCGGGGCGGCAGTTTCTGCAACCCTTTTTTTATCAGTTCCGTAAGTTCCGGTTCTGTAAATTCCCATCCTGCGTACTCGTCGTTATTTTCGGCAGCATTGAGGATCATGCTGCCATATTCTTCTTTTACCTTAACATGTTTCAGGTAATTGACCGCCCTGTTTTTGATTGATGTGAAGAAATAGGATTTCAGGGAAGAGTTGATTTTTGGACCGGCGTTGTCTGTCCAGATTTTAACGAAAAAATCCTGAACAATATCTTCTGCTATTTCCCGGTCGTTGACCCACCTTTGGGCATAGGCACAAAGCCCTGAATAATAATAATTGAAAACAAAATCGAACACGACCTTGTTTTTTCCTGCCAGTCCGGATATGAGGTATTTTTCGTCCAATGTCTGAATGATTAGTCTTTCAAAGATAAAAACTATGTTTAAAAGGTTTATTGCTATGCTAGAAAAATGACTGACTTTATAGGTAGGCTAATTAGGAGAATTGATATTTTTTATATGTTTGTACCAACCTTTAAAAATCTTTTAACTGAATAACCTGGCATCAAATCAGTTGTTTTGTTTTGCAATACGACTGCAAATGACTAATGAGTTTCGTCGTGAAAGAATCTGAATGTGAAAAAAATTGGATTATTGATCTAAAAAATGGGAGTAAGAAAGCATTCCAAAACCTTTTTGAGGAATACGGGAAACGTATTTTTGCTTTTGCCAAGGGCTATCTAAAATCGAATGAGGAGGCTGAAGAGGTTGTTCAGGAGGTTTTTGTAAAGATATGGAACATCAGAAGTTCGATTAACACGGAACTGTCTTTTAAATCATTTCTCTTTAAGATCACTTATAATTACATCCGTGAGCTATTTTTAAAAAAGAGCAGGGAAAACAGTTATAAACATGAAATTCTTAATTTTACGATTGATTTTGATACCCGCACAGAAGAGAGAATTGATTATCATTCGTTGCTTGAGCTTGTTGAAAAGTTGATTGATCAACTGCCCCCCCGTCAAAAAGAAATTATACTTTTAAAAAGGAAGCAAGGATTGCCTGTAAAAGAAATCGCTGTCCTTTTGAATATTTCACCCAGGACCGTGGAGAAGCACTTGGCAGAAGCACTAAGGCATCTAAAAATAAAATTGACAGAGGAGCATATCGCCGGAATATTGTTTTTTTATTTATTCCTGGAAAAAAATAAGTAGAAAGTTCCTTTTAGACTACGTAGTTTTTCATTCTCATCCATATTACTTACAGGGAACATTCAATTTTAGCCTTTTTTCGATGATGAATGAATTAAAAAGCACGATACACGATTTTTTCAAAAATCGCTATACCAGGCATGAATATTTTTCGGTATGCCGGGAATTTGAAAATGGAGCTGGGAATAAGCCTTTTCTTGAAGAGCTGGAAAAACAGTGGGAAGAATTGGATGCCGGTGATAGTTCTGATTTTAACATCAAACAGACCTGGAATAAAATAATTGACAGGATCAATACCTCAAAGACTTCAAAAAGTCCGGTTACTCCGGTTTTATATTTGGTCCGGAACGTTGCGGCTATCCTGTTTTTACCTTTATTGATTGCGTCACTCTTCTTTTATTTTTCGTCAAACAGCAGAACGGGAAAAAATGCCTGGGCTGAAATAAAATGCCCGGCAGGCGTCAGGACCGAATTTCAATTGCCTGACGGTTCTAAGGGGTTCCTTAACAGTAATTCGAAATTAAAATATCCGGTAATTTTTAATGATGCCAGGAATGTCTATTTAACAGGTGAAGCTTTTTTTGAGGTTGTAAAAAATAAGAGAAGTAAATTTACTGTCACCGCAGGGAAGTTGAAAGTAGAAGTTATGGGGACCAGTTTCAATATTATGAGTTACGAGGATCAGCAGAACGAAGAGATAACCCTGGAAACAGGCCACTTAAAAGTGTTTGGTAGCGATAATAAGCAGCTTTCCATTTTATCTCCGGATCAACAATTTGTTCTGAATAAAGAACAGAACCGATACACGAAAAGAGAGGTGAATACCCTTAATTATACCTCCTGGACATCCGGAAAGCTGATTATCCAGAATGAGCGGTTTGAAGATGTCGCAAAAAAACTGAGCAGGTGGTATAATGTTGATATTGATATTGAAGGCCGGACCATTAAGGATTTTAGATATTATGCAACGTTTGAGAATGAACCATTAGATGAAGTATTAAGATTAATTTCAATTACCGCTCCGATACAATACCGGGAAGATACAAGAGTAAGATATCCAGATGGAAGTTTTTCGAAACGAAAAATAGAATTCAGAACAGATCGTGACAGAATAAAAGATTTTAATTAAAAAGGAAGGTGCTACCAACACCTTCCTGAATGAAAAGCAGTGTAAGCTCTGAAGTTATTAACTACTTAACAATTCAAATTTATGAAAAAAAAGTTTATGGATGGAGTTGGAATGTCCAACTTCTTAAAAATGTTAAAAATCATGCGACTAAGTGCATTTCTTTTAATGGTCTTTGCTCTTCAGACGTGGGCCTCGTCATCGTACTCGCAACAAACGCTTATTACGCTTAACCTCAAGAATGTAAAAGTTTTAGAGATTTTGAACCAGATCGAGAACTCCACGAATTATTATTTTTTGTTTAATAAGGACCTGGTAGATATTGATCGGGTTGTTTCTGTCTCTGCAAATCAAAAGAAAATCAGTGAAATCCTAACGGATTTATTTGCGGGGACAAATGTAAAATTTGTCGTGTCGGACCGCCAGATTGTTTTGACTACCGGGAGTAGTAAAAGTTCACAGAGTCAGCCGCAAAAATCCGTTTCGGGCAAAGTGACTGATCCTGCAGGTATCCCTGTGCCCGGGGTTTCGGTTGTAATAAAGGGGACAACAACCGGAACGATTACCGATGTAAACGGTAATTATTCGTTAAGCGGCCTTCCGGAAAATGCCCTCCTTCAATTTTCTTTTGTTGGAATGAAGGCGCAGGAAATAGCGGTTGGAGAGAATTCGATAATCAATGTCTCTCTTGCAGAGGAAGCTGTTGGTATTGAGGAAGTTGTTGCTGTGGGCTACGGCACCCAGAAAAAAGTGAATTTAACGGGATCTGTAGGCAGTGTTAAGATGGATGATCTGGAAAACAGACCACTTACAAACACTGGATTGGCTTTGCAAGGGACTATTGCTGGTGTGTATGCGCTGCAAAGTTCAGGGCAACCCGGAGCTGATGATGCCGTTATCAATATTCGTGGTGTCGGAAATTTTGATGACAGTTCTCCTTTAATATTGATTGATGGGCTTCCTTCCAGTATTTCCGATGTTAACCCGAACGATATACAATCAATTTCGGTATTGAAAGATGCTGCCTCTGCGTCTATTTATGGTAACAGGGCAGCCAATGGTGTAATTTTAATTACTACCAGGAGGGGAGAGGAAGGTAAACTGAAAGTGAGTTACAGCGGGTACTTTGGTGTGCAAAAAGCCACTTCTCTTCCCGATGTTTTAAACTCTGTTGATTATGCTACACTTTACAATGAAGCTTCGGCAAATGCCGGGGGCAATACAATATACACCGATGAAGAGATAGAAAAATTTGCAGCACACGACGATCCTTTGTACCCTGATAATAACTATTTTGATATTTATTATGATGTGGCTAAAATGCAGAATCACAGGATTAACGTTACCGGTGCTAACGAAAATATACGGTTTGCGTTTATGCTGGGGCATTTAGATCAGGACGGTATCCTCGTTGGAACGAATTATAAAAAGACTGATTTCAGATCTAACATCGATGCATATTTCCTGAAGGATAAAAAGCTCAGGTTCTCTGTAAATATCGCCGGTAACCTGGGCGTTAAAACTGAACCTACAGATTTATGGAATACCAAGTGGTACGCTACAAATGCGCCGGTTATTCCATTAGTCGACGCGGACGGTAACTGGATAGCAGCTAACGGGGAGCGTAACTACTATGGCGAAGTTAAAGAAGGAAGTACCTTGATACAGAAACGTTATAACCTGAGCGGACAGGTAGAGGCAGAATACAAAATATTCAAAGATCTGAGCGTACAGTTTACTTATGGCTATAATATTGTAGACTACAACAAAAATGCGTTTCATGCTAATGTTACCCTTTACGATGCTGCCGGAAGCAGCAAAGATCTTACCTCTAACTTAACTGTTACCGATGGCCGAGATATTCAGACAATGCTTACCTCTTTGCTTAAATACAACAAAACATTCGGGGAGCATCAACTAAATTTTCTGGCAGGGTATTCGGAAGAAGAATATACATATGACTGGGAAAGTGGCTACCGCTCAGGCTTTGTTAATAACATACAACGGGTATTGAGCCTTGGTGATGCCTCAACCCAGACAAATGATGCCGGGAGCTACGACCTTGGCTTACGGTCGTATTTCGGACGGATAAACTATACTTTTAAGGACAGGTACCTCTTCGAAGCAAACGTCAGGAGAGATGGTTCATCCCGCTTTGCTGACGGCCATAAGTGGGGCACATTCCCGTCGTTTTCTGCAGGCTGGATAATCTCGAAGGAAGATTTCATGCAACGTGTTAGCTGGCTTAGCTTACTTAAGCTACGTGCTTCCTGGGGGCAACTTGGTAATGAGAGAATCAGTACATATTATAACGGCAGCGACGTGTTAACTTCAGGAGAAAACTACTCATTTGGGGGTACCCTGTACAGTGGGGTGGCGGTTACGGCTATGACTAACAAGGAGCTTACGTGGGAAAAATCGGAACAGAAAAATATTGGTATAGACTTTATGCTGAACAATGGGATTGAAGTAACTGCCGATTTCTTTGACAAAAGGACAAAAGACCTTTTATTGACGCAGCCTATTCCGCTGACCATGGCGTTGAGCGATCCATATGCAAATGCCGGTGAAGTCCAGAATAAAGGTATTGAAGCTTCTATAACCTACAGAAAAACGTTTGCCAACGGGCTTAAATTGCGTACAACAGCTAACCTGTCCCATATTGTAAATAAAATTACCAAGTTAAACGTAGCGGAGATTATAAGTTCTCCAAAAGCTACAAAGGTTGGATATGCCATTAATTCGTTCTATGGCTATGAAATGGATGGGATATATCAACTCGCGGATTTTACGTGGGATACTAACGCTGAGGAATATGTCTTGAACCCGGATGTGGTTTCTATCGCAGCTTACGATGTTCAGCCAGGTGATATCAAGTACAAAGATCTTAACGGCGATGGTGAGATTAATATAAATGATGACAGAAAAGTTATCGGCAAGCAGTTTCCCGACTTAACTTATTCTTTAAACATTAACCTGGAATGGAAACGATTTGACCTTGGCATATTTTTACAGGGAGTACAAGGAATACAGGGTTATACCTATTATGAGATTGCCACTCCCTTTAGTGGGTTTGCCAATTTAGGATCATGGTGGTTAGGTCGCTGGACCGAAGATAATCCGTCAAACACATTACCACGGCTTACTACTAACAGTTCGGTCAATAACGTACATTCCAGTTTTTATATGGAAGATGCTTCGTATCTCCGTCTGAAAAATATAGAACTGGGTTATTCTATAAGTCCAAAGGTTCTGTCAAAAGTTGGAATAGGTTCTGTCCGGGTCTATGGGAATATCCAAAATGCTTTTACTATTACCAACTATAAAGGTTTTGATCCGGAACAAACAACTGATGAAACCAGAGCTGAGGCTTTCCCACAGGTTCGGATAACGTCGATGGGAGTAAATGTTAACTTTTAAATGAACAGAACTATGAAAAATATTAAAATAACCATTTCGTTACTTTTTCTTCTGCCTGTTTTATTTGGTTGTTCCGATGATCTGCTGAATAAAACACCACTAGATACACTGTCCCCTTCTACTTTTTATGAGAATGAAAGCCAGGCATTAATGGCATTAGTCGGTATATATACAGAGCTCCAGCCCAGTGCTACCCCCTCTCATTTTTATCAGTTCGATTTTATGTCGGACAATGGTTACTGCCAGGATTCATGGCAGGGTTCGCTTGAAGTCGGAGCGTGGCTTACAACTTCGGATAGTTGGGCTCCTTATGTGAAATGGACTCAGAACTACGCCATTATTTCCAGGGCAAATCAGTTTATTTCGGATTTGGAAAGTGCTTCTGTCAGTGATGATGTAAAGAAGCAAATGACAGCAGAGGCTAAGTTTTTAAGAGCGTATGCTTATTCCGACCTTATTTCCTATTTTGGTGATGTTCCTTTGATTCTCGAAGTCCAGTCGCTGGAAGATGCTTATGTGTCAAGAACCGATAAGAGTGAAGTCCTTGCAGCTATTATCGCGGATTTGGATGATGCTGCTGATATTCTACCAACAACACAATCTGAGGTTGGCAGGGCTACAAAAGGGGCAGCGCTGGCGTATAAAGCTAAAATATTGCTTTATAACGAAGAATGGGGCGACGCGGCTGATGCGGCTCAAGAGGTCATAGACTTAGGTGTTTACAGTTTGTATTCCGATTACGGAGGATTGTTTCAGGAAGAAAACGAAAATAATGTGGAAGTTATTTTCGATATCCAGTATATTTCAACAACACAGGCACAACCCTGGCCCAGTTGTGCTTTAAGTCTTAGTGAATGGCCAACAGCGAATGTTACCGCCGATTTGATTAATTCTTATTACATGACTAACGGGTTGCCCATTACCGATGCTTCTTCCGGATATGATGATCAGGATCCTTTTACCAACAGGGATCCCCGTTTAGCTTTATCGGTGGTGTTGCCGGGTTCCACATTTGGCTCCTCTGCATTCATTCCTGATGACGATGAGGTGCCTTGTGGTGCAAGACCGCGTAAATATTGCGAAGTCGATGCCGGTGATTACTACGACATATCGCTCAACACAATCCTGATGCGGTATGCTGATGTTTATTTAATGCGTGCAGAGGCACTTATTGAATCTGGCAGCACGGACCAGGAAATTTACGACCTTATTGATAAAGTCCGTGCCAGGGTAGGTATGCCTTCTGTTGAATCTGTTGAAGGCACCGGACTTAACCAGGCTCAACTCCGTCAAATAGTACGGCATGAACGGAGGGTTGAATTTTATAACGAAGGTACCCGTTATGCCGATATGTTAAGATGGCAGGATGAATCACTGGTACATAATGTATACGGTTATGACAAATCACTCCTGTCTGACCCATCAAGTTCTGCTACCTGGGTGTTTGAGCAAATAAAAATAGCAACAAGAACTTTTGATTCGGAAAAGGGATGGTTATGGCCTGTTCCTCAGGCTGATATTGATATCAATGAAAATTTGCTCCCGAATAATCCAGGATATTAATGGTCATAGAATAAAATTTGACAATAGAGACCGGGTAGCCTTTAGCTTCCCGGTCTTTTAATTTAGTTCCACCGCATACTCTTTCGGGGTTTTCATCTTACCCGGTATGAACTGGAGATAATTCCTTTCTGATCAGGAATGTCTTATCCGCCGGATACAGAAGTCAGGATGAAGTTGATGCCCAGCGGATCAAAAAATATGATCATTTTTAAGCCCGATTAGTGCCCTGTTTTATTCAGACAGATCTGTCCCGGGCTTAAGAAACTGGTTTTTATAAAACGGTTTGTAAATATAGTACCGGATTTGTTTTAATTTGTTGTTGTTTAGTATTTTAATCATTTTTTTTGTCCTGCCTTCAGTCATCCGGTAATGGATTTTCCCTCTTGTTAAACATCAAAAAAAACAGTTTGTCCTGGTAATCACGGACAAATTTACAGATGATATAGATCTGCATGTGCGAAATTTGTGTGATGCCAAAGAGTAATAAGGAATCTTTTTTATTCAGGCTGACTGGATAGACGATTATGAAAATGAAACGTGATATTTGCTTTAATTAAAAATTGCTTGTTTGTGAATTTATAACCCAGTAAACTTTAAACTTATGAAGAGAAAATCCGCAGAATTTTACTGCCCTTTTGCCGGAATATTCTGGTCCCTGATTTTTCAGGTCCCCATGATTATTCCCGGTTGGGCAGAGAAGCTTCCCCGTTTTTTATCGACATGCCGGCTCCGTATTCCTGCCGGAATATTTTATTTCCCTGCGTTCTGCTATCCAGCAGTGGATTCTCCTTTCTCCTCTTTCCCTCTTTTAGCTGGAAAGAACATCTTTTTTAGGAAAATAAAGGGAATTACTCCTATCGATAGTTAAGACTAACAAACAGGGAACCATTCCTGATTTGAAGGAATTTTATTTCGCCCTTCTTACCCTGATAAAGCGTTGCAGGGTAAACTAATGAAGAGATGCATTGCCTGTACAAATGTGTTATAGCTTCTTTGGGGTGTTTTTACGGGATTTTAAACACGAGGGTGTTTATGATCAGGGATAGTTGTTGTCTGTAATCTAAAGAACTTAATGTTTATTATCATAGCTTTAAGACAAGTTAAAATGCTCTATCATTGTTAATTACTTCTAGTGAGACTATTATTTGAAACCTATTATGAATTTATGAAAAAAAAGATGATCCTTAAAATTTACGGGGTATTGATGTGTCTTCTGATTATGGCCTCTTGCCAGGATCAGATGGACGAGCATTATGAGGCCCCGGATTGGTTAAAGGGCAGTGCCTGGGATGTGCTTGAAGCCAGGGGTAACTATTCCATATTCCTGGACGGTGCGGATCTTGCAGGCTTCAAGCCGGTCCTTCAAGGGAAAAGCCTGGTTACTGTAATGGCGCCCAATGACAGCGTTTTTACCCAATACCTTGCAGGGCAAGGAAAGTCTTCTATCGAAGATTTCTCGGAGAGTGAGCTGAAAAGACTAATCGGCTTTCATTTGATGTATTACTCGTATGATAAAGACATGCTTGTAAATTTTCGTCCGGAAGAAGGCGACGGGGCGACAGATGAGGAGAAACTTGAAATGGCAGGTCTTTATTACAAGCACCGTACCCGAAGCTATGAAGCCCCAACCATGGAACTTGATTCGAACGGAGTTAAAGTTACGGTTTATCACAACGAAAGGCTTCTTCCTGTATTTTCCTACATGATGTTCGATACGAAGGGGATCGATCCCGCTTATAATTATGAGTATTTTTATCCAGGCTCAAAATGGAAAGGGACCGATGGCTTCAATGTTTCCAACGCCAACGTGGACGAGTACGGTATTGTCACGGACAACGGATATATTTATATGGTTGACCAGGTTGTGGAGCCTCTCGAAACAATTTATTCAGAACTCCAGAAGAAGGAAGAATATTCCCGCTATCTTGAACTGTATGATCAGTATTCTACCTATGAGCTGGACGAGCAGCTTACCACAGACTTTGGAAATGGAACAGATCTTTACCGTCATTACCACGATCCGCTTCCCAATATCGCCTGTGAGTGGCCGGTTACCAACTACCGGAATATAAGCGCGCTTTCATACCAGGCTTACAGTGTATTTGCTCCTTCAAATACGGCATTTGACGATTTTTTTGAAAGCTACTGGAAGCCGGGCGGATATACCTCCTTGTCTGATGTCAGCACTGTTGCGATGGTATACCTTTTATACAACAGCGTCTATAATTCTTCGATTGTCTTTCCGGAAGAAATAAAAAACGGCAATATCGAAAATTCCTTTGACATGCTGATTGACTTCGATGTGGACAATGTTCCTGCCGAAAACCGTATCATGTGCGAGAACGGTGTCCTGTACGGGCTCGATGAACTGGAGCCCCCCGGCATGTTTACGTCGGTTACCGGACCGGCCTTCAGGTACAAAGATTTATCGTACTATTTATATATGCTGAACACATCGAAGATGCTCGTGGGATTATCATCGAAAGATGCAACCATTACCGAATTAATTCCGGGTAACGATCAAATGAAGGAAGGAGGAATCTCTCTGATCGACGGATCGCTTTGGTCAGATGACGACGGTGACCTTTCCCAGATGAGTTCCTCTACCATGACCAATATTGTGAATTTACATACCGTAACAGGTGGCGAAGGGATCAGCTTTTCCGGTTCCCAGGTATTGCGTACAAATATTGCCTATACATACTGGTACATGAAGGATGGCAAAATTACAACCAGTGTCCTTTTTAATGAGAAATTTATGAACCCCTCATCCACCGTATCGTTTGTCGATTTGCATGAACTGACCAACGACGGTGCCGGTTGGTCAAACGGGAGAGCATATACCTACGACAACAGTGATCTGTTCCGTCCGCTTCTTTCCACCACTTCGGTTCAAAACCAGCTGGCGATTACCAGGGACGAGAGCTACCCATACTATCAATTTTCACAATTGTTGAGGGATGCCGGACTGGCCAGTGCCACAGAAGGGAGGCTTACTTTTCTGATGGGGCTGAGATGTGCAATTTTTATTCCGACCAATGAAGTTCTCGAAACAGCCATCGGAACAGGCAAGATTCCGGGGGTAGCTACAGATGGCACGGTAGAAGACCCGGAGAAACTGGCCGACTACCTGGAGTGCTATTTTATCCCTACCCAGAGCAACGGGATGACCACTTATCCTTACTTGGGTTCCGGCGTGAAAGGAGAATATACGACGATGGGGGCCTTGACTGGCGGCGACTATGTCAACTCGAGGCTGATCATAAATGATGATGGAGTGTCCCTGAGCGTACAACTTTACCGCCCGGGAGTGGGAAAAGGAAATGTTGTGAACGTAGTCCCTGATTATGATTATTTCCCGTTTGCATTCGACGATGGAGGTGTGCATTTTATCAATGGCATCCTGTAAATCAAATCAAAAATGAAATAGATTCATCATGAATAAAATAAAATATTTACTATTTATCTTGTTGTTCCTTTTTACAGGAATGCTCCGGGCCCAGACAAATGTCTTGTCGGGGATCGTGTATGAGCTGGTCGACGGGAAAAAGGAACCCGTGCCCGGAGCGAATGTGGTTATTGCCAATAGCCAGAACCGCTTCCTGACTGGTGTTGCCACGACAATGACAGGAGAATACAACATCCGTATCCCGTCCAATGAGAAAGATCTCAGTATCATCGTCTCTTTTGTCGGGATGAAATCGCAAAAGATAAAATATACCGGTCAGAAGGCCCTCGATGTTATTCTTAAATCGGACGAGCAGGTTGTGAACGAGGTTATTGTCCAGGGCCGGCATGTTGACCGGATCACCGGGATCTCTGATAAAGAACAGACAGCAGCTACTCAGCGGGTGGATATGGACGAAATTATGGAAGCTTCGCCAGTAACGACTATTGAAGAAGCACTCCAGGGACAGCTTGGCGGGGTGGATATTGTAACCGGAGGTGATCCGGGGGCGAAAAGCTCGATCCGTATCCGTGGTACCAGCACGCTGAACGCTTCGGCTGAACCGTTGATTGTGATCGATGGAATTCCTTATTCAACCGATATCGATGAAGATTTCAATTTCGCAACTGCAAATGAAGAAGATTATGGGCAGTTGCTGAATATTGCCCCAACCGATATCGAGTCGATCGAAGTATTGAAAGATGCTGCTGCTACTGCTATCTGGGGGACCAAAGGTGGTAACGGGGTACTCCTGATTAACACGAAGAAGGGCGCAAAAGGGAAAACCCGCTTCAGCTTTTCTTCAAAGTTTACGGCAAGCGTTGAACCGGAACCGATCCCGATGCTGAACGGGAATCAGTATGTTGCCCTGATGCAGGATGAAATCTGGAACACGGCCAATGCACAGGGAATCGGTTCGTCTGCAACTCTTCTCGAGTTGCTGTACGATACGCCGGAGATTAATTACAGCCCGGACTGGCGTTATTTCGACGAGTACAACGTGAATACCAAATGGCTCGACGAAGTGCGCCGTACAGCCCTTACTACCGATAATAACTTTGCTATGACGGGAGGAGGGGATAAAGCTACCTATCGCTTTTCTCTGGGGTACCTGAATCAACAAGGCACAACGATCGGTACATCCGTTGACCGCTTAACCTCTGCCTTGAACATTTATTATAACTTCTCCGAAAAGCTGCGCGTCGATGCTGACATAAGCTACACGCAAACAGAAAAAGATGCCAATTATGACAGCGGGAAATCAAGCTGGAGGAACGTACGTTCCGAAGCCATGGCAAAAATGCCGAATAAAAGTCCTTACTGGATAGATAGTGAGACCAAGAAGAGGACCGGGGAATATTTCTCCAGGCAAAATGATGATGAATTTCAGGGGGCTTTTACAGGACAAAAGAATTATAATCCGGTTGCTATGGCAAAGGAGGGGTATAACACAACATCACAGCAGGAATCGAAGATTACTTTTCGTGTAAACTATAACTTGTTGCCTGAGTTGACCTATACCGGTTGGGTCTCGATGAATATCCGTTCCGTAAAAAACAAAAAGTTCCTACCCCAGGTAGCGACCGGAGTTACCGGGATGAGCACTTATGCCAACCAAAGTACAGACGCTTATTCCGACAAGTTTGCCCTGCAAACGGAGAACAAGCTGTTGTTCCGGAAAAACTGGAACAATATGCACAATATCATTTCAACACTTTTGTTCCGTACTTCCCAGACACAAAGTTCAAGCTATACCAGTACAATTTCAGGTACTGCTTCTTCCGATCTTGCCGACCCGATAACCGGGGGAAACGTGACTGATATCGGATCCGGTTCTTCGGAAGTCAGAAGTATGTCCGGGATTTTTAATCTCCATTATACGTTGATGAATAAATACATGGTTTCAACCACTGTGAATATGGAAGGTAATTCCAGCCTGGGCAGTTCGGAGCGATGGGGCATTTTTCCTGCCGTCGGACTTGCCTGGCAGGCCCAGGAAGAGGATTTCCTAAAAGATATCTGGTGGGTTGACCAGGCCAAAGTCCGTCTTAGTTATGGTGTTAGCGGTAATTCTCCTTCCGGTGCGTCACCCTACATCGGTACCTTCGAGGCTCTTGGGGAAAATTACATGGACCTGGCTGCTATTGCTCCCGTTAAGATCCAGCTGGATAACCTGAAATGGGAATCTTCCAGGGAATATGATCTTGGCACTGATCTGATCCTGCTGAAAAATAAACTGACCTTTACCTTTGACTGGTACAACAAGAAGACCAGTGACCTGTTGCAGAAAGATGTTGATATCCCTGCATCAACAGGCTATTCAACAATCAAATACTTCAATTCCGGGGTAATGACCAATAATGGCTTGGAATTCCGCATCGATTATGAGTTGTTAAGAAAAAAGGACTTGCGGATATCAGTGAATGCAAATGTCAGCCGGAATGTGAACAAGATCGTCGAACTTCCTTCAAACCTGAATGAAGAAACCTACACTTTTGATAATGGTAACTATGCGCAACGACTGGAATCGGGGGTGCCGGTCGGATCGTTCTTCGGGTATAAATACAATGGGGTTTATCAGAATACCGAAGAAACATATGCCCGCGATGCTAACGGCGATATCATGACCGATATGGGGGGGGACGCCATTGTCATGCAGAATGGAAAACTCCGCGTATATCCGGGAGATGCGAGGTATCAGGATGTCAATCATGATGGCGTGATAAACCAGTACGATATTGTTTATATCGGAAACGGGATGCCTGTCCTTACCGGTGGGGGCGGTTTCCAGATCAAATACAAGGACTGGACGCTGACAGCTTTCTTTCATGGACGCGCCGGACAAAAAGTAATCAACACTGCGCGGATGAACAGCGAGTCTATGGATGGCCGTGATAACCAGAGTACAGCTACGCTTAAACGCTGGAGAAATGAAGGTGACGATACCGATATCCCCAGAGCTCTTTACGATTATGGTTATAACTACCTGGGGTCAGACCGGTTCGTGGAAAATGCCTCGTTCCTTCGTTTGAAAACGCTTTCCCTGAGCTATTCTGTACCTTCAAAGATATGTCGTCAGTGGGGAATGAATAACCTGAATTTTTTTGTTACCGGTTACGACTTGTTTACCTGGACCAAATATACCGGTCAGGATCCGGAAGTCTCATTGCCCAGTTCGGCTAAGGATCTGGTGAAGGACAAATCCAGTACACCGGTATCGAGAAGGTTTGCCTGTGGTGTAAACATTAATTTTTAACGGGGATTCCTGAAAATTTCAATTTAAACAAAGTAGCATGAAGAAATTAATATACATACTGATATTGTGCCAGGGAAGCCTTTTGCTGAGTTCTTGCAATGATTGGCTATCTGTGCTTCCGGAAAATGAGCAGGTTAGTGATGAGTATTGGACTTCAAAGGAGGAAGTTGAATCGGTCCTTTCATCCGGTTATGTTTACCTGAGAAGTGCCGTTCCTGAACTGATCGACTGGGGCGAATTAAGGGGAGGCTGTATCTATAATCAATATGGCAGTGACCTGCAAACATTTCAAATAAGCCCTGACGATGAGGATATCTGTAGCTGGGGCCCTTTATACAAAGTGATCAATATGGCCAATTCCGTATTGGCTAACGCGGAAACAGTCCGGGAGCGTGATGAAACCTTCGAGGAAGCAGTCATGAAATCGTACATGGCGGAAGCTTATTTTCTGAGGGCGCTTAGCTATTTCTACATTGTCAGGAACTGGCGCGATGCTCCGTTGATCCTGGATCCATACGAGACAGATGAAATCAGCTATGAAAAGGAAAAATCTTCTGATGCCGAAATTATTGCTCAGATTAAGTCGGATATCAATGAGGCTTTGGCCACGGGTGCCGCTAAGGAAGTCTTTGATGAAGACTGGGAAACAAAGGGACGTGCAACAAAATGGGCCCTTGAAGCCCTGATGGCCGATGTTTGCCTGTGGGATGAAGATTATTCAACAGCGGTTATGAGCTGCAATGAGATTCTGGATGCAACTTCTTCATTCAGACCGGTTTTTGTTAGCGATCCTACGAAGTGGTATGAACTGTATTATCCAGGGAACAGCAACGAGTCTATTTTCGAGATCCAGTGGGACCAAAAAGACTATGACCAGTCGAACGACCTGGCCACGAAATTCGGAAACAGTACACCTACTTATCTCTACACCGAAAACATGTTGCAGGATTTTATTACTGAAACAAATAAAACAGGCGTGGATGACGCAGTCCGTACTATTTATGGCGGTTATCTCCCTGATACGGATGCTTCTGGCTACCAGAAGGCTACGATTGGTTATATCTGGAAATATTCAGGAATTGGTGTACAGGATCAGGTCCGTAATACAACAGACGAGCAAGACCCGAACTTTATTATTTATCGCGTGGCCGATGTGATGCTGATGAAAGCGGAGGCCATGGTGCTGATGAGCAGCGATACCTCGGGCTGGAGGGTCGCCGTGAACCTGATCAACCAGGTACGTACCCGCTCCAATCTGACTGAAATAAACCCACAGCTTGCTGAGGTAAGCGAAGGGGATATGCTCGAGTATATCCTGGATGAACGAAAAATGGAATTGGCCGGAGAAGGAAAAAGATGGTATGACGTTTTGAGGTTCGGGAAAAGAAACAGCTTTGAATATCGTGACAGGTTCCTGATTAATGAAGTGGTGCAATATAATAATACCGCGAATTCTTCCTGGATCCGTTCGGTACTTAAGGACGACGACGCCCTCTATCTTCCGGTCTGGAGCGATGAGCTCGAGAATAATAAACTGCTGGAACAGAATCCTTACTATGGTATTGTTAACTAAAAAATTTATGGATATGATAAAAAAATATCTGATCATGTGTATGGCCCTGGTCTTCCTTTTTTCCTGCGATGATCCTTATGAAGACGATACTTATCAGGCCTATGACGAGTACCCTTCTGCAACTTACCTGGATACACGGCCCGAAGATTTTTCAATCTGGGTTGAGATACTCCATTATGCAGACCTGTACAACGCCGTGAACCAGGCAAGTGAGACATATACGCTGTTTGTCCCCGATAATGCCGCTGTGGAGAAATTTTATGAAAGTAAGGGGATTTCTTCCATTGAAGAACTTGATAAGGATTATGTCAGAGAGTTGGTTCAATACCATACAATTAATGCAGAAGTTACCCAAAAGTCTTTTCTGGAAGGAGGAAAGCTGACCACTCCAACCGTGTCCGGCGACTACTTGTCGGTATCGTTTGGCGACGGTGATAGCGGAGGTGGGTTGAATTCCATTTATATCAACAATGAAGCACTGGTCACTGAAATGGCTAATGAAACCACTAACGGGTTGGTTTATGTGCTTGACGCAGTCCTTACCCCTCTGGTTGAAACCTTGTACGACCGGCTGGAAGAAAACAATAATTATTCGATTTTCAGGCAGGCTGTGGAGATGTCGGGATGGGAGAAACGACTGGATGCTCCTTATGATACCGTTTATTCCGATCTGGGAGCTGTTTCTTACCTTAAAAAGAATTTCACGCTTCTTGTCGTTCCTGACAATGTTTACGCCAATGATGGCATCTCTGACATTAATAGCCTGGTCACGAAGCTGGGTGCCTCGTCTGATTATACAAGTGAAGATAATGCCCTTTATAAATATGTGGGTTATCATATGATCAGTCAGACACAGTATGTTGAAGACCTGTTTCCCTTTGATGATAAAAGCGATTCGACGATTATCTGGAGCACACAGACTGCTAATCAGGTACTTTCAACCAACAGTGTGGCCGGGGGCCATTACATTAACTACACGGAAAGTGAAGGGACCGGCATCCAGCTGGTTGACGGGGGTACCGATATTGCTGCCAAAAACGGGATTATACAGGAAGTGGATGGCTATATGCCTGTTGTTTCTCCTGATCCGATGACTGTAGTCTGGGACCTCTGCGAGTACGACGATGTCGCTTCTGTCGTGAATACTTACGGGGCCGAGAATGACCTGGGCGACTGCTACCAGCAGTACCAGAGTACAGAGTACCAGGTCTCGCTGATGGGCGATGAAATTACCAGCTACACATGGGAAGCCAACAGCTCGTCAAGTACGGGAACCTGGGACCGACTGGGATATTTGTTAACCAAGGCCAACAGTGGGGCTACCGTAAATACATACGGAGCTTATAAGAACGATATGCTTATCGTTAACCTTGGCTACCTGGGATGGGTTTCCATGAATAGCCCGGTTATACTTAAGGGCAAATACACGGTTGAACTCTATTATGCATGTGCCGGATCCCTCAGTGATTTTATCAACGGAGGGAGCAAATGCCAGTTTACGCTTGACGGAAAATCTTCCGAAGTATATATCTACGACGGGGCAAAGGCTTCGGTCGGGATTTACTCGATGACAATTTTCGATGAGATTGAGTTTGACAGCACTTCCGAAAAAACAATGAAGGTGCTTCTGATGGATTCGAGAGCAACTTCTCACAGCTCTTACCGTCTGCAGCTCGACTATGTTAAGTTTATTCCAGTAACAGACTAATAATCCGGAAATGAAGAGAATATATTCAATACTGATAGCTTCGGTCACTTTGCTTCTTCCTTTTTCGTGCAGCGATAAATGGGACGACCATTATTCAAAGGAGGATGTTGTGGTTAACAGTGACGTGGTAACTGTTGTGGATAGCAACGCTAAAGATTATATCAAATCGGCAAGCGACCTGAGTTCCGTTGCCAGTCTTTTTGAGGAACATGGCATCTTTGACAAGATGGACTCAAAAAATCAAATGTTTACGGTCCTGGTCTATTCGAACGGGACCATGGCTGATGCGACGATTGACGATCCTGATTTTTTTGCAGAGACCTGCGTTTGCGATTTATCGATAACGCCTACGAAGATGACTGACGGTCTTTCCATTCAGATGTGGAACGGAAAATACTTGTCAGTCTCGGTCGATGAAAGCGCTTCCGGTGAAAATATCTATATCGCTGATTCGAGGATCAAAGGTATTGTTCAGACGAATAATGGGTATATATATATCATGGAATCGCCAATTTATGCCCCTAAATCGCTTTATGAATATCTGACAGGACTGGGAGACAATTACTCCATGTTCAAAGAGATGGTGTTTAGTTATGAGGAAAAGGTCTTTGACCGGGAGAACAGTATCCCAAAAGGTGTTGATGCCACGGGAAATACTGTTTACGACTCGGTTTTTGTTACAAAAAATACCCTGATGGACCGCTATAATTCGGGGGGGTCGGAAACCTGGAACATGCGCTCGGAATACTACTCGTCAACTTTGTTAATACCATCCAATGATTTGATCACAAATGCCCTGGGTAACGCTTATTCGTATGTCCGTGATGCCCTGAACCGCGAGCCGACAGAGAGCGACTCAACCAAATTCAGGGAATGGATTATCAAATCTTCTTTTTATAATTATGTGCTGACCCCGGAAGACCTTGATGGCGAAACTGACCTTTATTCTGTGGCCGGTTACCAGGACGATGCAACGGCCTCTACTGCTGGAGTCCAGTGGAGACCGACAGTTCAAAAAGTAAATGCTGCCCAGCCCGTAGAATTAAGTAATGGTGTCGCTTATTACGAGACCAGCCTGAAAATCCCGAATAACGTGGTCGTTTATCGTATCAAAAACCGTTTTTATGTCTGGGAAAACTGTAGTGAAGCCGAAAAAGCGGAATATTTCAAATGGACCAATCTTGAAAATCCCGACATTTACGACAACGGTTCGTTCGGTCCTCTTGGGACCTGGCCGGCAGTTTATTACAAATGTCTGAGGGCTTACCCGACCGAGGAAGCTACAACGAATAAGCTTCCTGTATCCTTGGAATATACCGGCATTTCGCTGAATGAAGACGGAACGATCTCGGTGGTGAAGGTCCCGCCCGGAGAATACTACCTGCGTATGGGATTCCAGTCGAACAAATATCCCTGGAGGTTAAATATTTATTTCAACGATGAGCTGGTAGCAGAAGATGTTAATCCCAATAATGCTCATTACGACAGGACCGCTTTAGGTTACCCGGAAGGATACAATTATAAGGACTGGTATTCCACATCCAATAAGGCAGCTTATTACGATTGTGACGGGATGGATATTGCAACCGTTACCGTTACAGGTACGGAGTTGCAGTCCATTAAACTAAAGATGGTCAGTAATGATATGACACAGGGGTCAGGAAGCAAATACCGGATGATTCTTTATTGCTGGACACTTAGGCCTACGGACAATAATTATTAATGTTAAGATGCTGAACATGACAAGATACAGAATTTTATTTGCAATATTGCTTATGGTCTTTGCCTGTGGACTATCGGCACAGACGATCACCGTTAAGGGGAAGGTTACAGGACCAGACAAGCTTCCGGTTAAAGGGGCGGTAATCTCGCTTACCGGGGCCGGACGCTCAGTCCAGACTGATGAATCGGGAGAGTTTCAGGTCGAAACGACTAACCCTCAGGGGATAATATCTGTTTCGGCAGAGGGATTTTATGAAATGGCACAGCCTCTTGTAAATCGTACTGAGGTTAAGTTTGTTTTGGTTCCCGGCGACAAATCGAAATATAATGAGGAATTGGTACTTCCTTTCAGACAGGGAAGTTCCGGGGAAAAGACTTCTGCCTCGGAAAATATATCAAAAAAAGACCTTGGTCGTGGGATTACCCTTGAAAGTGCTATGCAGGGAGAGATTGCAGGATTGCGTATCGTTGATAAAAGCGGTATGCCGGGGGAAGGCGCTTATATAAACCTCCGGGGGATCAGGACCCTGATCAGCGATAACATGCCGCTGATTGTGATTAATGGGGTGCCTTATATGCCCGATTCCAGGGAATCGCCCGTGATCGGAGGCTATTCCAGAGGTCTGTTCCGTCCCTGGGACCTGAACGACATCCAGAACATCACGGTGTTGAAAGGCGCTGATGCCGCTGTTTACGGGTCTCTCGGGTCGAACGGGGTCATTCTGATCGAAACTGACGGTACCGCTTCTGATAATCTGGATACCCGGATCACTTTCTCCGGTCAGTATGGGTTGAACTGGAACAATAAAACCCTTCCTCTTTTGGGAGTCGATGAATACAAGTCATATGTTTCTGATATCGGGATGACTTATTACGACGATATGCAGGACCTGCTTAACGATTATCCTTTTCTGAAGGATGATCCGGACTACTATTATAACTACCTCTATGATAACAATACCAACTGGCAAAAGGAAATCTATACACCTTCGGCTGTTACCGACAATGTATTGCGGGTGGAAGGTGGAGATGCTGTTGCCAAATACGACATTTCCCTCGGATATATGAGAAATGGAGGAGTGGTTGACAATACGATGAGTAACCGCTATCAGACACAGATCAATACGAATATGATGATCAACCGTAAGCTGGAACTGTTTGCAACTGTGGGACTGGCTTATATGCAGGGCGATTTTCAGGAACAGGGAATGATCGGGGCCACAAATCCGGTTTTGGTCGCTTACAATAAATCGCCCTTGCTTAGTCCTTATAAAAAGGACGATGACGGAAGCGTTCTTGATGAGTACGACATTTACCGTTATGGGGTAAGTAACCCTGTGGCTATTGTAAATACCCTGGTAGCTAAAAATAAGCAGTATGATGTAAACCTCCGGCTCGGGTTAAATTACCGGATGAACGAGAACCTGATGTTTTCCGGTATCGTTGGCCTTTATTACAACTACAATCAGGAGAACGTCTTTATTCCGGGGGTGACCGATATGACCGTGATCCCGATGAATAACGATCTTGCCGAGAATACAGTACGCGACGGGGTTGGAGAGGCTAAAAACATGTATTATAATCTGAGTGCTTATTACAATAAGATTTTCAATGATATCCACGCTGTGAATATTTCTGCCGGAATTCAGTTACTGCGGAGTCATAAAGAGTACGATGCCGGGGCGGGTTACAATACGGCAAACGATTTCTACCAGACGCTGGACTATGTCGAAAGCGGGAGTGAATCGTTTTATGGTTATATTGACGACTGGAACTGGATGAACTTTTATGCCCATGGCGATTATACCTGGAAAAGCCTGATCCGGACTTCACTGAATGTTGGTATCGACGGCTCTTCGTCATCCGGCTCCGATGCAAACCGCTTCGGTATATTTCCTTCTGCCGGTGTTACTTTTATGGCAAAAAACCTGAAGAGCCTTGCAAATTCTTCATTCCTGAATAAAATGGATTTTCGTGCCGGCTATGGACTGACAGGGAACAGCCGTTTTTCATCCAATTACGGTAAAAACTATTACCATAGCGCCCAGTTCCAGTCCCTGTCGGGAATTGTCCGTTCAAACATTCCCAATACCAGGTTAAAGTGGGAAGAAACCAAACAACTTGATCTTGGGATGGACTTGTCTTTGTTGAGGCACCGGATCGATTTTTCATTCGACTATTACAAGGCTAAGTCTGACCATGTTCTGTTTGCACAGCCTATTTCTTCCGTGTTTGGTTCGTCCAGCTACTATATAAATACTTCAAAACTGGAGAATCATGGACTGGAAGTGGCAATGAGTGCGGCCTTAATCCAGACTAAAAATTTCGAATGGATCGTTGGCGGAAATATCGCCACGACTAAAAGCAAGTTGGTTTCATTGGGCGGTGTAACAGAGAATATTACCTCCTTCAGCGATGGCGCCGAAGTGGTTTCCATGGTTGGAGAGAAGCCTTACTGCTTTTACGGGTATGTTTCTGACGGGGTGTTTTCAACATCAGAAGAAGCTTCTGCAGCGAATCTTACCGACTGGAAAGGGGATGCTTACGGTGCCGGAGATATCCATTACCATGATGTGAACCGTGACGGGGTGATAGACGATGAAGACAAACAGATCCTGGGATCTGCAATTCCCGATTTTTTCGGTGGCTTCAATACCTCCCTGAGGGTAGGTAACTTTGGGTTATCTGCAGAGTTTATCTATTCCGTCGGGAATGATGCCTATAATGGGGTAAGGCGATCGATCGAGGCAATGGCGAATTTCAATAACCAGTCGGAAGCGGTGGCCAACCGCTGGCAGCTTGAAGGACAGATTACCGATATTCCACGTGCCGTTTACGGCGATCCGATGGAAAATAATGCCTTTTCTTCCAGGTGGATCGAAAAAGCATCGTTCCTGAAATTGAAAACAGTTACGCTTAGCTATGATTTCGATAAGAAATTTCTCGATTTTTTCCGTTCAGGGACGATTTACCTCACAGGAGAAAACCTTTTTACCTGGACAGACTACCTGGGACTGGATCCGGAATTTTCTTATTCTTACAGTGAAGCCATGCAGGGAATGGATTACGCAAAGGTGATCATACCTCATTGTGTGAAATTTGGCTTTAACCTGAAATTCTAAATGCCGCTTCTCCTATGGTTTTTGTTGATAAACAGCTTTTATGGACCAGGGATAAGGCAATAAAAATTAAAAAATAGTCACATGAAGAAAATAATAAATTATAGCATACCGGTACTGATAATGCTGTTCATGATGGGTTGCGATCAATATTTCGACACAAACCCGGATGATATTATTGATACGGATGATTATATCAGTTCGCAGAGTGAGATGTATTCGGGGTATCTCGGGATCATCACGAAAATGCAGGAAGTTGGCGATCAGTCCATCTTCCTGACAGATACCAGGGGAGACTTTCTTGTGCCTACCTCAAACGCACCTGAAGAACTGTGGAATATTTACAACTACGAAAATACCGACGGCAATTCGTTTGCCGATCCTTCCGGTTATTATGCTGTGATCATTGCTTGTAATGATTATTTTCAGAAAATGTTCGAATATAAGGATGAGGTCGGCGATGCTATGGATGAGTCAACGGAGAGTAATTTTAATGCTTTGATAAGCGGGGTATTACGGATTAAAGCCTGGGCTTACCTGACCCTCGGGAAAATTTATGGAAAGGCAATTTATTTCGATGATCCGGTAGCAGATCTTAAAGATTTGAGTGATTCCGGTGTTTTTACAGAACTTTCCTCATTGGACGCTGTCGTGGATAAATGTTTCGATCTGTTGGACGTGGGAATGAACGGGATTGACGGGACCAACGTGATGGACTGGGGGCTATGGCTCGATCCGGAGGATCCTGATAACTCGTCTTATGTTTCCTGGGACTATATTACCCCGGATTACCTGTGCCTGCGTTCGGAGCTTTGTCTGCTGGCGGGAAGGGATTATGCCTGGGTACGTGAGCAGATCCTGGAACTTTTATATGAAACGTTTAACGACGATGGCTATAAATACCGGCTGAATGCCGGGTTTACCAATAATTATTACCGGGTTTTTGCGGAAGGAAGCTTCTATAGCAGGGAGACGATCTCTTCTGTTATTTATGATTATTCAAACAATCAGACCAATAATGTGATTACCTACTTCGGCAAGCGTTCGCCCGCAAAATACCTGTTCCGTCCTTCCTCCTATGCAATGGGAAAATACGGAGAGGATGATACCCGTTCGTGGGGAACCTATTTTACGGTCCAGGACGGAGATACTGTTGTGACTAAATATCATATCAATTACAGGTGGAGACAGCCTTATCAAAGCGATGCAAGCATTCCGCTCCAAAGGGGGCACGACCTTCATTTTATGCTGGCAGAAGCTGAAAACCACCTGGGACACTGGGATCAGGCCGCCGCGGTCCTGAATGGCGGTATTGCCGGACGTTTTACTTCGCTGATAGTCGATACAACACAGGTGGGGTGGGATTATCGTTACCAGAGTTTTATCGATAATTCCTCATACCCGAACATCGGGATTTGCGGATGTGTAAATGCTACCCAGCACGATCTCCCCAAACCTACGGATGATGGTTACGACCTAACCGAGGATGAACGGATTAAAGTTTATGATATGGCGCTGCTCGATGAAATGTTGCTCGAATACGCTGCCGAAGGCCGTTCTTATGGGATGATGCTAAGAATGGCCAGACGATATAACGACTACTCGATCATTGCAGACCGGGTATGCCCCAAGTACCCGCTATCGGAAAGAGAATCGGTTCGTTCGGCTATTATGTCCGGGGGCTATTATGTTGACTGGGATCTGGGGTATTAGCCATTGTTTGTTCTTAACTATGGCTAGCTGAAGAATCCCTTCTGCCTCCTGTTAAATAAAAGGCAGGGGGGTTCTTCGTTTTTATTGAAAAGAATCAACATCTCATGTGCTAAAATCTTTAGTATTGATTTTTAAGAGATTGTTTAAACTCGGCTGGTTGGGCTTTCAACTCGCCGTCTTGTCCGAAGGCTGGGCTGTATTTTCCCGATGGAATATCGGTAACTGTGTAATAGTTGCAATTCCGGGCAACCACAATTTCCTTGGTAAGCGCGGTGGCCAGCATGCTGCCAACAAGGTTTCCGATTATATTTCCGGTATTAACCGAAATGTTCAAGGTGATATCACCCGTACGGTGAAACAAAATCTCGTCGGTTTTGGCCGACTTCAGCAAGTATTCAATTTTGACATTGACTTGCGAGGCAATGGCCGTTTTATTCCACTCGTGGATGGTGGTAAATAACACCGCATCAACCCCGAATAACTCACCAACCTGCTTCATTGAGTTGTTGATGAACAGTTCTGCATCATAGGCGCTTTCTTCTTTTAAAATTTCCATCGACAAAAGCGGGGGCATGACATAGTAGCCCCTCTGTGTTAAGGGTTGGTTCAATGAACTGTAGAATAGTTCTTTGGCTTCTACCTTGGTGCTCTTGTTGATAGGTGGCAGTAACAAGATCGAAAGCGGTTTTTCCTGGTAGATGTTTTTATAGGCTTCGGATTTTGGTAACAGTTTCGCGTTCGAACAGCTGGCAAGCATCACCGCCGTTGCGACAAAATAGAGTAGTTTTTTCATTCTTCAAATCTGTTGATAATTCGGTCAATAAATGGTTTTGATTCCGGGTACAGCATCGTTTCCTTAATCAGGAGTTCTTTGCCTTTGGCTACTTCGCCTTTTCGAATCAGAATGTAACCGTAGTCGGCACAAACTCCCGGGGGGGGGGCATTGCGTGTCCCGCCCGGTTTATTGATCAGTTTTTCATAAATCTGAATCAGGGTCTCGGTACTTTGCTCGTCAGCAGTCTTGGTATAGGCATATACTGCATCGTCGTATCCACGCCAGTTATAAAGCTGTTTCCCGGTGGTGCACGAAAATGCAGCAAAAGCAAGAATTACAATTAGAATATGCGTTAGCGATTTCATGGGAGTATGATTTTTTTGGTTTCTTGTAGTCCGATAAAGATGTTTTCGTTGGTTAACGTTTTGTCTCCCGAAACCACTTGAATTTGGTGTTTTCCCGGGGTAATAACCACCGGATGGACTTTCCGGATTGCCTTCAGTTTATACACTTTTTCAATAGAGTACCTGGTTCCGTCAATAATTACCGACACGTTTTTGTATTCCTGTCCGTTTGTTACGACAACCACAAACGACGAATTGTCCTGTCCTCCAGAGCGGGTGCTGTACATGTGAGGGCCACAAGCACTGAAGGCAAACAAGGCAAGTGTAAAAATGATGATTCTTTTCATAGGGTTATTTTTTCTCAACAATGTAATACTTGTCTAACTCAGCTATATTAATAGTTCCATCGACTAACGAAGCAATTGAAATTTCATCCTCGGGTGTCGAACCCATAGTTTGGTCGATGCGGATCGCGCCTGCCGTTTTACCCGGAAGTTCAATATTCAACCCGGTTTGCGGGTTTTTCACAATTTTACCTTTTTCCATGATCGTGAAGGTATCGCCTGCTTTTATGCCTTGCGATTTACCGCCCGAAATGATGTAGGTGCCATCTTCAACCGAAAGAAAGTAAGCTTTCCATGGTTTGTCCATGCAGCTGTTGATGATGTTTTCGACCAGCTTTGAAATAGCCGACGAAATGGCTTTGTCAGATAAGGTCGCGTCAAAATCGGCTGTTTTGCCAAAACCCATAACCCGCTTGTCCTCGGCTGCAGCTTCACCCTTGGCTTCGCCACTGTAAATAATAATGCCCGTTGATACATCCACCAGGCGTACACTAACACCAGCTTCAACAATTTGTTCTTTGCTGCTCGAAAAAACCTTTTGTGTGCCAATGTTTTTACGTCCATATTCGGTAATTGAACCAATAATGAGATAATCGGCTCCAATCTTCTGTGAAAGACCACCGCCGGTGTTCAGTTCACTCACGATTTTGTCGTAGTCCTGGCGTTCAATTAAAAGGAACTTATCAGAAGCAGCTAGCCGGGTCGACAAAATGTCGCTTGCCTGCTTCCCCATCGGGTCATTTTCTTTGTCATAGAAGACACTTTTTGCATATTGGGTCTCATTTGAAAAACGCCCGATAGCAACTTTCCTTTTCAACGCCATTTCCGGTTGTGCATAACAAGAAATACTTATCATAAACGTGACAAGCATTAAAAGGGAGATGGATTTTTTCATAAAAATGAATTATTTGAATTGATTAAATTGGTTTCTCAAATTAAAGAAAAACCGTGTTTATCATACACGTACCTTTACATGAAACTTTCCGAAAAATAAGCTCTTGCATGCGTTCTCATTATTTTTTCGAAACGTATTTTTCTTTTTTGATCAATGCAAGTTATGGAAAATTCGGGTATTGTGATACTAGCTTTGTAAAATTTTATTATTCATATTATTTCTAAATAACAACGACACCCTATGCCCTTCGCTCCACTTTGTAATTGAGCATGCCCACGCATTCTCAACTGCATGGAAAGTCATTCAACCTCGTACAGCTTCCGCTTTTCCTTAGTCTTCCGATTTATCCCCGCTGGCTGATCCTTCAGGGAATACAAGCGATGCTTTAGCTTGTTCTTTCTTCCAATAAATCACGAAGCATCTCAAAATCGACCCCGTTTTTAATTTCTACAAAGGATCGCCAAGTTGGCTTAACTTGCTTAAACGCATGCGTCTTGATCCCAGAACCCGTAATCTTTATGTCGTTTAAATTTTTTCACATACAAAGATACTCAGGAACAAATAACACATTGTAAAGGAATAGTTTATTATGTGTAAAATCTTTTTGTCGGATTTTTAGAAGTGCCCTAAAGATAATGGGAATAAATATCTGCTAATTTTGGCGAGGATTATTGCTTATATTTTGAGGAACTGGTTGAATAAACAATAAGTACAGAAAGATTAAGGAACCTTGGAGTTTACGAATTGATAGAAACCTATAAAGAAAAAAATCTTATTAAGATCAATGGGCAAAATGAATTTGAAAATTAAAATAGGAGATAGTGTAATTGTAAGACAGGGTGTTAAAGAGCCTGATTTGGGAGAGTTCGAAATTGGTGGTTGGCAAGGACGAATCGTTGGAATAGATACAAAATCAGACAATGACAATATCCTCATTACTATTGAGTGGGATTCTAGATATAATGAGAATAGAGAAAATTACCGAGAACAAAAAACAATACCTTGATTTATTGCTATTAGCCGATGAGTCAGAGGATATGATTGATAGATATTTGGAAAGTGGCGATATGTTTGCACTATTTGATGATGACGTTAAGACTGTTTGTGTTGTTGCAGCGATAGACAAAGAAACTTGCGAATTGAAAAACATAGCAACATATGAGAAATATCAGGGAAGAGGGTACGGCAAAGTATTAATAAAAAATATTTCTGATTTTTACAAAAATGACTATAAAACAATGCAGGTCGGAACAGGCGATGCCCCGGCAATTTTGTCTTTTTATAAAAATTGCGGATTTAAAATATCACATCGATTAAAGAATTTTTTTACCGACAATTACGACCACCCAATGTTTGAAGACGGAATACAACTTATTGACATGGTTTATTTGAAGAAAAAATTATAAAAGATTGCTTCCTAAACCGAGAATAGTATCGTGAATCGGAACTGTTCAATATTATCTTTTAAGCGAGAACAAAATGAAAAAAGGTCAAACAGATTATTCAAATGAAAAGCATTGAAATAAGACAAGCAAGTAGATAGTGATGTTGAAAGGATAACGCAATTGTTTTTTGATACAATTCAAAACATCAATATAAAGGATTATTCCCAAGAAGAGGTTGACGATTGGTCATCATGGAAAGAGGATATTGAATAAGTGGCTAGAAAAGATGCATGAACAATATTTTGTTGTAGCCGAAATAAAGCACAAGATTGTCGGTTTTAGTTCATTGGCAAAAGACGGATATTTGGATTTTATGTTTGTGGACAAAGAGACTCAAGGTCAAGGTGTAGCAAGTGCTCTTTTATCTGTAATTGAAAGAAAAGCAACAGAACAAAACAATGATTTAATTTATTCAGACGTAAGCCTAACAGCAAAAGTATTCTTTGAAAGCAAGGGATTTATTATAGAACGACAACAATTAAAGAAATAAAAGAAGAAGGAATTGATTAACTTCAGGATAATAAAAACAAACAATAATAACGCACGGTAATCGAGTGGGAAGCCGCTGGTTATTAAATGCTCCATGTAAGGGGATTAACTGATATTTTACTGTCCTTCCTGCATTTTTCCATTCCGGTTTTGGCCTTCCTTTCCGCCGGGGACCAGGAAACGCGGCAGAGATGCCAGCTTTTTATCATCCGGGCGGGCATAATTTTCCCGTTCGGCAAACGCGGCGGGTTTTTACCGGTAACAATTGTGTCAATCTCTTTTCTGAATAACAATTAAATCTGTAAACTATTTCCGGCAAAGGTCAAAGATGCTGTTCCCTTCGTAAAAAGATGCTGAAGATTTCGCGGAAAGATACCGGACTTTTCATAAAAAGATGGGGAAGATTTTATAAAAAGACCCTGAACTTTTCGCCAAAAGATGGGGAAGATTTCCTCAAAAGCTGGCCGACTTTTAGCAAAAAGATACCGAAGATTTCCGGAAAAGATACTGTACTTTTTTCATCCTTCCGGTATACGGGGAAAAGTATCTGGGGAAAAGCACTGGTAGAAAACGAGAAAGACACCGGTTGTAGCATAGACAACTTCTGATTAACGCATAAACGAGCTGTCTCTAGTACATAAACAACTCTTCTTTAACGCATAAACAAGTTGTATTTAATGCATAAAGAAATTGTCTTTAACGCATAAATGAGACTGTTCCCATCCTGGAGGAAACTTTTTCCGCCATATACCCGTACAAACTTACTTCCATATATAAGGAAAACTTAATTTACAGATTTAACAAAGAATAACCATCTCATATTTCCGGAGCTAAGGTTTGCACACTCAGATTTATGCTTTGCAGGCTGAGACTATTGTTTTGCTCATCCAACAAATGAACGTAAAAGATTTTATTATTAACCTGTATGATTTTAAGGGAGATTGGCGTAAATTGAGGAGCGGAAACTAAATCTAAATTTATGAGGAACGATATCAGGTACATCCAGCAGTTGCTTGGACATTCGAGCATAAAAACCACGATGATTTACACCCATGTCAGTAATAAAGCTATCAACCGGATACAAAGCCCGCCCGACAGGATGTTTGGAAACCCGGGCATAAAAGCAGATAACAAAAATGGCAAAAAAGTGTAATAACTTCGTGCTATTACATAGTTGTGTGCAAGCCAGAAAAACGCTACTGTGAAGATAACTAGAGTATTTATTAAATTTTGATTATAATGAAAACTAGAAAAATAAATTATTTACTTATAATGTCAATTATTATGATTGGATTTAACTCCTGTGCTACGATACCTAAAGGTGCAGTTGCTGTCAAACCTTTTGATAAAGAAAAATATCTTGGTAAATGGTATGAGATTGCAAGATTGGATTTTAAATATGAAAGGAATTTGAATAACACTACTGCAGAATATTCATTAAATGAAAATGGAACAATAAAAGTTGACAATAAAGGATATAATACTGTAAAGGAGAAATGGGAACAAGCGATTGGGAAAGCAAAATTTATTGGAGAAGAAAATATTGCTATGTTAAAAGTATCATTTTTTGGCCCATTTTATTCTGGATATAATGTAATTGCGATTGATAGGGATTACAAATATGCATTGATTGCGGGCGTGAGTCTTAAGTATTTATGGATACTATCACGTGAAACAAACATACCCGACGATATAAAGGATAAATATTTGAAGATAGCAGAAGGAATAGGTTATAATACTAATAGTCTATTATGGATTAAACATGACAAATAAATATAAGGCCAGCACACAATCGAATAGCCCGCCCTGCCAGTAATGAATACTGACAGGGAGAGGCTCTCACAGACCCGGGAAAATGATAATCTTTTTATAAATGTGTGAGAACGATTATTACTTTCGTACCGAAAGTATAGTTAAGCAAGTGACAGTTTGGTGGTTGGTGTCTTTTTACCCGTCTCACAGACTTGTTTCAAAGAAGTGTGTTTTATGAATTGGTGAAAGCAAAACCCTAATTTTGCTATGCCCGCTTGGCAGCATATATGCGTTTTATGACTCTTTGAGCTTACTATACTTGTAATATTAATACACTTTATATGGCAAGGAAGCAATTAAATCCAACAAAAAAAGAGGCCGTTCTTAGTAAGATCAACTACAATGTCTCAGGTATTGACCTGGGTTCTGAAGAAATGTTTGTAGCCGTTGTCGGGCAGAATGTCCGCAAGTTTTCCACCTTCACCAAGGGATTGGAAGATGCAGCCTGGTACCTGCAATCGGAAAACATAGAAAAAATAGTGATGGAAGCCACTGGTGTGTATTGGATACCGGTTTTAGAGTTCCTGGAAAGCAAAGGATTCAATGTAAGCCTGGTCAATGGGGCTCATGCCAAAAATGTTCCCGGAAGAAAAACCGATGTCCTGGATTCAGAATGGCTGAGGGAACTGCACACGTATGGGCTTCTCAGAGCATCCTTCATTCCTGATGAACAAATCAGGGAATTGCGCTACTATGTTCGTCTAAGAGACGACCACATTGCTTTAGGTGCTACCCACATCAATATTGTCCAGAAAAACCTGGATATGATGAACATCAAACTTCACAAAGTCATTGACAGCATCATGAGTAAAAGTGGGTTATTGATAATCCAGGCTATGCTTAATGGAGAAAGGGATTCTGAGCAATTATGGAATTTCTGCAAGACCCTCATTGATAACAAAAAGAAGGAAGATGTCATCCAGGCATTAAAGGGTAATTACCGAGAGGAATATTTGTTTGGTATAAAACAAGCCATAGAAATGTGGGAACATTACCAGTTACTTCAAAAACAATGTGATGCCCAGATTGAGAAAATACTCAATCAAATGACCGCCGATAAAGAAGAACCGTAAAATCTGGGAACCGGCAAACGGATAAAAAAAAGAAACAAGCCCATGATTGAAGACTTCCATCTTCTAATGACAAAACTTACGCAGGGAAAAGACACCACTGCTATTGCCGGGATCAATGATTACTCAGCCTTGAAAATAATTGCAGAAACCGGGACCGAACTGAGCAAATTTAAAGATGAAAAGCACTTTACTTCATGGCTTGGGTTGGCTCCATCGGCTCATCAATCCGCAAACAAAAAACGAAAGAAAGGACGCAGGCATTGCAATAGGGCTGGCATGATCTTCAGGCAGATTGCTGTTAATGTAGGAAATGGAAAACATACCGCTTTAAGCAGCTTTTATAAAAGAATAAGGGCCCGGGCCGGCAAAATGGTGGCAATCAAAGCTACCGCCCGCAAAATAGCTGTCTATTTTTATAACCTTTTAACTAAAGGGATTGAATTCGTTGAGGAAGGAATAAAAAAATACGAACAACGCTATTCTGAACAACAAGAAAAATTCCTGCAGCGAAAAGCTTCGGAAATGGGATATTTATTGGTTAAAGCCTGAAAAAACAGACATACAATAGCAATACAAATTAGGGAATGTGTTACTATTTTAATTTTCTGGGATAGACCGGAAGAATTTTTATTGTCTAACCCCAAACTCAATAACAAGAATAAATCATTCATTATTTGACACTTACAATAAAAGCACACAACAATAAAACCGTTCTTTGGCACCACTGTACGTACGCGGGCTGCGCTCCACCCCTTCGGCCAAAATGTCCACCAGACATTTTAACCTCGGGCACATATACAGCGGTTCATTAAGATGTGGGGCAACTTTTTCGTAATATGTAAGCAACGCTTCGTAACCTCTTTTTCGCAATTGCTCCAAAGTAATGGTAGTTCCCATAATTGGACTTTGGGCAATCGCCCATCCACCCATCCGGGAACGGCTCCACTGGTAAGCATGTTCCGGTGGTACTCCCAGCCGGATCAGGTTCTTCCGGGTCTTTGGGGTAATCCGTATCGTATAGGAATGTGAGACCGTTTCACCAACGTTTGGGATAGTGCCTCACTAATGTTGGTGAAGGTGTCTCACTAACATTAGTGAGGGTGTCGCAACAACGTTAGTGAGGGCGGCTCCTCTAAATAGCGGTATAATGGGGCTAATGTTGAAGATGTTGTTACCGGGGATGCCATAAAATGTTTGCCAGGTACCTGCGGAATTGAGAAGAAGTTTTACTGAACAATAAATTTTTGAAAGTTACGCTTATAAACCATTTGTGTTATATGTGTAATCCAAATGAGTTACACGTGTAATACGATTGCATTATACGTGAAATGCAACTGGATTACACGTATAACTTTTTTATCCTTCCTGTATAAGGGAAAAAATGTTTGGGGAAAGCACTGTAGAAAATGATAAAGACACCGGTTGCAGCATAGACAACTTCCGATTAATGCATAAACACTTTTTCTTTAACGCATAAACAAGTTGTCTTTAATGCATAAAGAAATTGACATTAACGCATAAACAAGACGGTTTCCATATTGGAGGAAACTTTTTCCGCCATATACCCGGACAGATTTACTTCCATATACAAGGAAAACTTAATTTACAGATTTAACAAAGAATAACCATCTCATATTTCCGGAGCTAAGGTTTGCACACTCAGATTTATGCTTTGCAGGCTGAGACTATTGTTTTGCTCATCCAACAAATGAACGTAAAAGATTTTATCATTAACCTGTTTGATTTTATGGCAGATTGGCGTAAATTGAGGGGCGGAAACTAAATCTAAACTTATGGGCACCGATATCAGGTACATTCAGCAGTTGCCGGGACATTCGAGCATAAAAACCACGATGATTTACACCCATGTCAGTAATAAAGCTATCAACCGGATACAAAGCCCGCTCGACAGGATGTTTGGAAACCCGGGCATAAAAGCAGATAACAAAAATGGCAAAAAAGTGTAATAACTTCGTGCTATTACATAGTTATGTGGCCAAATAAAAAGTACCCCCTGCGAGAAATTTAAACTTATAGAAAAATGAAAATAATTGGAATTATTTGCTTTTTAACTTGCTTGATTATAATAACCTCTTGTAATGAGAAAGAGACTGCTTCAGAGATATTACAAAAGACAGTAAACTCAATAGATACAATTGAAACAGTTTACTTTAAACAAGATATGTCAAGGACAAATCCTCAAAATATAAATGATACAATTTTTCGATTTCGAGAGATGTATTTTAAAAGACTGATTACGGATTCGATTGTTGGTGTAAAAGGACACTGGTACATGTATTTAGACGATAATAAAAATGTGATTTTTGAAGATATATATGATGGCAATAAACTGATTCGTAAAAATAATCGGGATAGTACTGCAATGATTTATGATTTAGTTAAATATCCAGATTTTAAGAAGAAACATTTTTGGGGACATAATACATTATTTGGAATGCAACATGAGTTTAAATTTATCTTGAAGAATACTGATTCATTCATAATTAACAGATTAAACGATACGATTATTAATAACAAGGATTGCTATCAAATTAAAGTGCAATTGGAAAATAAAATGACTATGCCTGGATTTAAAATTAAACTTGAAAATAATGAAGGCAGCATTTCGAATACATTGTATTACATTGATAAGGAAATATTCTACCCAATTAGCATGAAAGGTAAAAGCTATTCATTTGATAATCCAGAGCAAAAGATGTTTATAGACCAAATATATTATGATATTAAATTCAACCTGATAATTGATGATAATGTACAGTTTAATACATCAAATGAATCAATAGCAGGATATGTAAAAAGAGAGATGAAACCAGAATAAATTCGGCACATAATCGAATAGCCCGCCCTGTCAGCAAACGCTGACAGGGAGAGGCTTTCACACCACTGTACGTACGGGTCTCGTATACAGCGGTTCATTAAGATGTGGGGCAACTTTTCCGTAATATGTAAGCAACGCTTCGTAACCTCTTTTTCGCAATCGCTCCAAAGTAATGGTAGTTCTCAAAATCGGGCTTTGGGCAATTGCCCATCCTCCCATCCGGGAACGGCTCCATTGGTAAGCATGTTCCGGATCGACCCCCAGACGGATCAGGTTCTTCCGTTTCCGTTCTGGTTTCTTCCAGTGATGCCAGATGCAATACCGCAGCCGATTTCTGAGCCATCCGTCCACTTCCTTTAGCTTGCCGTGCAGGCTCGCCATTCGGAAATAGTTGAGCCATCCCCGGGTAATTTCTTTGAGCTTTTGAATGCGCTCATCGAAACTCATCGGTGTGGTCTTGCGGGTGATCGTTTTCAGCTTTTGTTTCAGGTTTTTCCAGCTTTTGTCGCTTGCAACCAGTTGGTATTGGCCTTTTTCTCCTTTTTGATACGTGGGTACAAATCCATATCCCAGTATCTTGAAGTTCACAGGCCGGCGGATACCGCTTTTCTCCCGGTTAATCGGTAACTTCAACTTGTTTTTCAAAAATAGAAACAAGTTGTTGCCGATCTTGCGGGCCTCCGATTTGCTTTTGGTGTACGCACTAAAATCATCGGCGTATCTGACGTAGCGAAGTCCCTGCCTCTCCATTTCCTTATCAAGCTCATTCAGCATGATATTTGACAGTAACGGACTAAGCGGGGATCCTTGCGGAACCCCTTTCCGCCGTTTGACCAGTTTGCCGTTGATTTGGATCGGCGCTCTTAGCCATTTGCGGATCAGGCGCAAGGTGAGCGGACATTTGACCTTGCGGTACAGCAACTGCAACAGGATACAGTGGTTCACTTCATCGAAGAAGCTTTTCAGGTCGATATCAACAATGTGCCGGTATCCTGAATTAATGTATTCCTGAGCCTTTAGTACCGCTTGCTGTGCGTTGCGATTGGGCCGGAAGCCGTAACTGTAATCTTCAAATTCCATCTCGAATTTGATGGCCAGAACCTGGCCTACGGCTTGTTGCAACATGCGATCGGTTGCCGTGGGCACGCCTAATAAACGGAATTTTCCGTTGCTCTTAGGTATTTCTACCCCAAGAATGGGTTTGGGCAGATACTTACCGGTACGGATATCAGATTCCAGTTGCTCCCTGTTTTTAGTCAGGTGGGCATAGAGTTCCGTCACAGGCATACCATCGATGCCTGCCGAACCTTTGTTCGACACCACCTGACGGTAAGCCCGCATCATATTCCGTCGGTTTAATACCTGCTCAATCATTCTGTTATTCGTTTACTTTGTTTTACCCTGTTCCGCTTAAGCCAGGGCTGGCAATGCCTCCCCGCCGAATTTGGAACATCTTAATGTTCAGCCCTTCACTACCCTGTGAGTCCTCCGCGGTATCTGTTCGCGGCTCGTTGCCAGTAGCTACTATGGCTTCTGCTGACTCCTTCCCCTAACCACCACGTGGTTGACAAGGTATCCCCTGGTAAGAGCTTTTCCCTTCATCCAATCCCTGCGACATCTACTGGAAAACGATTTTGGTATTCTTGGGACGTTACAATGGTGTGCCCACCTTATCCTCGTTTCACAGCCTCATATGCCGTTTCTGTTCGTCAGTACCGGATTTTGCCGTTTGGCTTCCTTCAGTGCATGGGTCACCCCAAACCACCTTGCCACTTGCTAATGCTTCCGGGCGTTACCCCGGTGCATAAGGGACTTGCACCCTCTGGAAAAATACACCTGCTGAAACTATGTTTATTGCTTTTTATTTGTATTTTTAAGCTTTTTCTATAGCTTTCAGCAGATGCGCTCTGCTCATGCAGGGCGCACACTACAAATACACGCAAGTCGGGCTTCGGTGCTTTATTGAAAGGGAATTGGTAATTTAGAAAGCAGTTCTTCGTAGGACGGTCACCGGTTTACTCCCGCCCTGCGCGTATTTTCGAAACGTTACCAGTAATGCTAAGACGGTCGCGATCAGACGTGCAAATAACAATTGAGATAATAAAATGGAGAATACAGCGCAATTTTGTAAAATAGTAAGACAACGGTCTTCAGAGAATAAACATGCAATTGACTTACTTTCAAGAACTGGACTTACAGGACAAGTGATGGCGGTGCTTAGACAAGAACTTGACTCAATGGTTAGAGTGATTTTTCTATTAAGCCAAACTATTGACGAAAGAAATCACTTAATAAGCCTCACTCTTTCTGGACAAAAATGGAAACTTAGAAGCAATGCGCAAGTGACAGATAAGCAAATGGTAGAACTAGCAGACACGTTAAATGGCTGGACAAAGTCGGTTTACAAATTTGGTTGTGCATTCATTCATCTTTCGACATTTCATGACTACGCTTTCAATGACCCTTTTGAAAACCTTGGTTTAGACGAAATTAATTCTATAAAGACTCATTTAAATTATTATCACGGTTTTCCCATGACAACCAAATTGTCAATGGAATCAATTTCTTTCTATTTGCCCATGGTTTTTGACAAAATCGAAAGCAATCTCGGGCGTTACATTGAAAGCTTGGAAGAGCAACAGACGGTAATTTACTGATAATTAGACAAATTTTGACAACAATATTAGGACTGAAACAAAGCACTACTGGTAACATCAGCTACCCGTCAAGGTCGGCGTCGGTGGTTTTCGGTGGGCATCTTTCCGCCCGGGCTGTTTTTCGGCTTGACAGGAAATCGCCCGCAATCCGCCCCTGCGTGTATTGTGTCAAGAAGTAGGTTTACCTACATGCTGTAATTGAGATGATGGAAACCGGTTGTAAGGTTGAACCATCGGTGTCGTCTTACAGGAGAGGGCATCAAACCACCTAAAGGTGCTGTGGTAAAGAGCCATGGTGCTGAGCGTTTAGGAAAAGTTGCACCACGAGTGTGTACAGGTATGGATAAAGGAGTTGAACGCAAGTGAACCTCTGAAGAAGTGTCGAGAAGGGCGTTATACTTCATTTGGGATAAATTTCCGCACGTTTATTTTCAAAAGATTGGAATTTTAGGGTCAATAAATTTTTCAGATCATCCATGTATTCTTGATTAATTGATTGAAAGAAGCCTGTAATAGCCTTGTGAAAAAGCGTTGATGTTTCATAATATTTTGCGTACAGTATTTTTTTCTTAGTGAATTTCCATAAGCGTTCAATAATATTCAGGTTAGGGGAATAGGAAGGTAAAAACAGGAGGGTTATACCTAATTCCCTTGCTGCATTTTCAACTAATTTACAATGCTGATAACGGGCATTGTCCAAAACAATCTTCAGGGGTAAATCCACATAAACGTCCCGAAGTTGTTTAAAAAATGCAATAATGGTTTCTGCATTAATAAACGTAGTATTGTTCAGGGTTATAACTTGTTTTGTGATAGCATCAACAGCTCCCAGTACATTGATCCGGTTACGCCCTGAAGATGCTTTGATAAATAAACGGGCAACACACCACAAGGCGCAAATAAAAGGTTCCAGAATAAAATGGGCCGCATCCATAAACAACAGGTGGCATTTCCCGTTCTGAGCTTCTTCAATGGCTGGTTCCAAGGTTGTTTTCATCCATTGCTGTTGTTTTTGGGCATCTGCTTTTGCCGGGATATGTCCCGTTTTGATATAACGCAATCCGTGCCGTTTCATAAAGGCACGAACCTGGGAAGGACTTCGGTCAATACCCGTCATCTTCTCAATACGCCATTTGGCCTCATTGATACTCATCGGGGGCTGTTTGGTAAAAGATTCCAATATGCTGTCGGCATAGTTTTCCAGTTTACTTTTGTTCGTACCGTAACCAACCTTGCAAAGACTTTCAAAGCCCTCTTGCACATAGCGCTTAGTCCAATAACCAACCGAATCCCGGTTCAAGTCCGCTAAAACTCCGATCTGCTCATTAGACAGACCTGTGATAATCTTTAAATAAACGGCCTGTATTCTTTTTTGAACCATTGCATCAGGATAATGATATCTTTCATAATTTAGCCGTTGAATTTCGGCTCCGTCGAGATTTATTGGAAGCATATCTTCTTTAGATTTATGGTAGAACTAATTTGATATGCTTCTCTTTTTATTTTACGCCTCTCCTGACAAAGTTTTCAACTTTCTCTTGTTAATTATTTGCGGAAATTTATCCCGTGCGAAGTATATATTCTGTCAAAAGTTGTAGACTGCACGATGCAATGACAAATAGTGCGGGCACCTGTTTACTGGCACTATGGCAGGCGTCACAAAAGAGGCAAGAACTTTATGCGGGCTTAATTACGGAACTTGATTTCCGCGTCGGCCTGATGTGTTACCATCTGACGGGAAAAAACGGAACCACCCTTTTGTGATCCCCGTCTAATGGGTCATTGGCGGGATTGTTTTTTGTGTATTTGCGATACTGATTTTTGATTTCGTTTTGGGATTTCTCACAGAGATGGTTATCATCGGGCCATGTGAGCCAGAGGGAAGCCTCTTGCCTGTTTTTAAACGGGTTCGATGCCCGTTTAAAAACAAAAAAGACGCCGGACATGTGACTGCCGGCGCCTGCGGCTGACCATCGGTTTAACGTTTCACCCCGGGTCGCCTCTTGCCAAAGTCGGTCAGATGGTATCTTTTGGTGCTTGTTCATATTTTTGCTGGAGCAGTTCTCCTTCATACTTACGGTAACTTGGTCCCCGTACCTCCACGCGTATGGAGTGATGAAAAATACGATCCAGGATGGCCGCAGTGGAGATCGGGTCTCCCAGGTAATCGGCCCAGTCGGATTCCTCCACGTTGGTGGTAAATATCAGGGATTTATCCCTGTTGTAACGTTCATTGATTACTTTAAAGAGCAGGTGGGCTTCTTTGGTGACCTCTAACTCGAGGCGATCATGCCCCATTTCGTCAATGACCAGCAAATCCGGGTTCACGTATTTTCTTAACCTGGCCTGCAGGGTCTTTTCATAGACCCCCTGGTTTAAATCGTTTAACATATCCGAACAGGTGGTGTACAGTACCTTATAACATTTTCTGCACGCCAGCAGGGCTAAGGCCATCGCCATGTGCGACTTGCCTGTTCCTGTCCCGCCGATAAAAAGGATGGACTCTTTGCGGTGGAAGAACTCCAGGGTAGCCAGGTCCATGACCAGGCTTTTTTTTAAACGGGGCTGGAACGAAAAGTCAAAATCATCCAGCAGCTTGTAAGGCTTAGGCAGTTTGCTTTCCTGTATCCGGTATTGGATACTGCGCTCCCGTTTAGCCCCGGCTTCATTTTGGATCACGCGGCGGATAAACCCCGCGTAGCCCATGTCCGATTCCGTGGCCTGGCTGATCAGGTGATCATACTCCTTCTCCAGGTATTTTAATCCCAAATACCGGCAGTTTTCCAAAAAGGCGGTATCCGCTGCGGCCTGTACTTTGGCGTTACTCTTCATGGGAAGTGGTTTTGAAGGTAAAATCAATTTCTGTCTGTTTTTGGGCGTTGACCTTTAAAAAGTTTTCCACGGCCTGGGACTCAAAAACCCGGTATTTTAACGCGCGGCCCACGGCCCGGAGCAGGTCATCTGCCCGGTAATTGACTTTTAAAGAAAGGATGTGCTGCCAGTGATGCAGGAACGTGACGGGTTTATGCTTTTTTATCTCCCTGGTGTAAGCCTGCATCACCTCTCCGAAAGCATCCAGGCGGGCGGCTACCTCTGCCGCGCCAAGACGGTATTTGCACACCGGGCCGCTACGTCCGATATACCGGTTCTTCCTCCCTTTTTCCGCCAGGGGATAACTGACCAGCGGGTGACAGGCGGGGCTGTAGATGGTGATCTCTTTTTCGTTAACCCGTACCGGGCACGTTTCGTACAGGTACCCTTTGGGAACCATGTAATAATACCCCTCCCACCGGATAGCCGATTCGTTATTGACCACCCGGTATTCGATGGTGGAGGTATCATACTGGGCGGCAGGCAAAGGCTGTAAAAAGGGGAGTTCCTCCCGGTAAAGGTCGATGGGTTTGCGCCCCGTGGTACGGTGGATACGCTCATCATTATACTGGGTGAGCCAGCTTTGAAGTTGTGCTTTCACATCTTCTTTATCCCGGAACTCCCGTCCGTTCAGAAAGCTCTTCTCCAGGTACCAGAACGGGCGCTCCACCTTTAAATTTTCCCGGGGTTTGCCAGGGTGAATCGCTAGGGGAATGAACCGGTAATGGGTCGCGAACCCCAAATACGTTTTGTTAAAGACCGGACCACCTAACTCCCAGCGGTCCACGCAGGCTTTCTGGTTATCGCTTTTGATCTCCCGAGGAACCCCGTCCAGGTAAACAAAGGCATTGATTAATGCCCTCAAAAGCGTACCCTGGCTTTTGTCCTCCACCACCTCGATCCACTGGCGCCGGGAGTAATTTAAAATAAAGCTGAAAAAAGTGATCTTTCCGCTTTCTCCCCCGGTAAAATCAATCACGTAATCGCTCCAGTCATGACAAGCCCTCCCGCCGGGAGCAGTCTCCACGCAAACAATGGGCTCCGCGGTCTTTTTCCCCCGTGCAAGAGCCAGGTAATTACGCAGGATCGTTCTTCCTCCCTGGTAACCTTTTTCTGTTAAAAGTTCCAGTATCCGCTGGTTGGTAATGGGGGGATTCCCAAATTTTTCCAGCAGTTCCCTGATGTAGGGCTTATACGCATCCAGTTTGGAGGGTTTACTCTCCGGGGGCTTCATGTTTTGAACCCCGCTTTCCCGCTGGTGCGCATTCCGTGCCAAAATGCGCTTTATCCGTCCGCGGGTAATGCCCAGCTCCCGTGACAACCGGCGCACGGCCCAGCCCCGGCTGTAAAGGCTGACCACGTTATTTTCAAGTGATTCATCTTTCATTTTTCGTAGGATTTTAAGATTGATTGGATGGTTTTTGTCTTCCGAACGATGTCGACGAACCCCGGTGAGAGGATCTCACGCTCCAAGGCGGCCAGTTCTTTCAGAGGCGGGTTGGTGCCTTGTCCAATGAAAACATGCTGGTAATGCCCAAGCATACGCGAGGTTTTTAGTAACCTGTTCCCCTGCAAACTTAAACGGCTGTCATGAATCTCCCCTTCCAGGGTGGCTTTCTCGATCGTTTCCAGGGGATGGCCCAAAAGCCAGCTTTGTTCTTCCACTGTTTTTGCCTGCAGGTATTTTTTTACCAGCAACCCCGTCTGCCGGCTGGTCAGGTTATGACCGACAATCAACTTTAAAAACGCCTCCTGTTTGCCGCGCGGCAAATGAGCCAACTCCCGCGCGTGAGTGGGGGTAATCTTTCCCAGTTTGAGGTGAACCTTTACAGTCTCGTCCAACCGCTCGATAAAAGACAAACGCCGGCTTACCCACGAGATGCTTTTCCCTACCAGCCGGGCAATCTCTTCCTGACCAAGCAAATGTTCCTTTTTTAAACTGTAAACCACCTGCGCCTGCTCAAAATCGGCCAGGCTGGCGCCTTGCCCGTTATAGGTCAGAATCATCACCTTGGCCGTCACATCATCCACCTCTGCCACCCGGGCCTGCAAACTCTCCCATTCCAATAACCGGGAGGCAAAAAAACGCTTGAAGCCATCAAGTAACTGGAACCTGGCACCAGTCCGGCGGACGATCACCGGGTGAAGCTGACCCACTGATTCCAGTGAACGCTGCATCGCCTGGACCTGTCCCGGGGTGGTTAGCCGGAAACGGGAGAAACTCTCGTCCAGATTTGCCAGTTTGATCGGTTGCTGGTCCATCTCTTTTTGCTGTTAATTGTCCTGCTAAGTTAAAAACCGGACGCATCACGGTCAATGGAGTCCGGTTTTACAATCAGGAACTTATACATGGGAGTATATTCTGAAAACCGCTGCAGGCGCGCAGTTCAACGATAAACGCGTCCGGCTTTACAATCTTTTCCGCCTCTGCGTTTTTATAAGGGAAAAGAACGTATAACCCTTGTGCTGCAAGACTTCCGGAAGCTAACGCGTCCGGTTTTACAATCTTTGACCCCGACGCATTCCCGGTAAGGGTTTTTCCCCGGGTGCGTTGTTTCTCCCGGTTCCCCTCCAGGTACTCCGGATGGGTCTGGCGGTAGACGCTCTGGTACTTGTCCCCCGGATAGCGCGAATACCACTGTTCCCTGTTAGCCAGGCGCCTGGCTTTGTAACGGAAATCAGTCTTGAGCTTTTCCCGTTCCCATTTATTTTTACGGGCCTGCTGACACTCTCTGGAACCACAATACCGTTGTTCCCCTTTTAACCGTGGATTCTTTTTAAAACGCCTGTGGCAATGATGGCAGGTAAAGGTCTCTGTTGACATACATCCCTGGGTTTTTGGATGCATGTACTATCCCCGAACTGATTTGGTTTGGATTTACATGGATGAAACTATGAAAATACGGCTAAAATGATTGGTATCAATTCCTTCCGATCACTGGTATCATTCCAAACCGACGCCGAAAACTTGAGAACCTGCATATGTTTATGCTAAGGGAAACGCACAATGGGCACACCCCAGAGGCGGTAAACCGATGATTCATGTAGGGGCAGACTAACCCGTAGTAGTGAAGATACAACTGTAATGGAAGAGGAGCGAAGGGGTTAGCTAATGTGAAGTGCAATTTGCCAACTTTAACGAGGATGAGCTTTATATTGTATGACATATTAGAAGAGCCGTGTGATGGGAGACTATCAAGCACGGTTGTGCGTCCAGCAAAGGTGGACATATCCAGTGGGTGCAAGTCCCACCAGAGTAGAAGTCAAAGCTCTGTAGCTAAATGACATGGGTGGAAGAAATGAAACTCATGAAGCTCATTGACAAACGTCCTGTATAGCAGGTGTGCAAGTTACCAGGCCGCAACGAAAGTGAACGCATGGGTAGCCTCGAAAGTGATTAAATCCGGCAGGCCGAGCTAATAACCGGATAGCGAAGGCAGCATGTTTTTTTCGAAACAGACTGAAACTACACGGTTCCGCATAAATTTTATCCTTTGTACTTGCTGGCGAAGCTGTATGAAGAGACCGGTCAAAATGAAAAAGCTGTTACAATAGCCAGGGAAATTATAGATAAAACAGTAAAAATTCCCTCGCAGGCCATTGAAGAGATCAGGGAAGAAATGCAGGAGATCCTTGATAAAGATATAAAACCAAGCGCAACCACCCGCAAAAATAGAAAAAAGGGAGAACACTGCACAAACGATGGTCTAACGCTCATTAAACAACAATTCTAGTAGTTCTCCTCCCCTTTCAGGGAAGTAAAGATAGAGAAAAATAAAATTTAGTGAACCAAGTTTTCTTTTTAAAGAATAATTGAAATAAAAATTCAAAAAGGTGTAGAAATGAAAAAAGTTAAATCCATATTCGTAGGTTTATTTGTGATTGGAGTATTTATCGTAAATATAGCTGTAATAGGCAGTGATATAGGCAATAATGAAAAGTTAATTTTGAATTCATTCAGGCAAGCTTTTGCTACCGAGAACGAAGATGATGAAGCTGTCTGGATTATTAGTGAATACGACACAAATGTTGTAATCTTAATAAACTGAAAAATGAAGAAAAAATTAGTTCTTATCTCCATATTGTTCATTTTGATATCGTGCGAATCAGACCGTTTTAACAAGTCAAAAAATTTGATAGATATTCATTTTGATGAAATTCCTATTTATAAGAAAGATACATCTGTAGTTAAAAAAATAAGATATATTCCATTGGAGACAGATAAAGATGTTTTAATAACTCAGATTGATAAAATTTTGTTTGTCAACGAACATTTTTATATTCTTGATTCTCCACAAAAAACAATATTTATTTTTGATAATAAAGGAAGTTTCATAAACAGAATACATAGAATAGGTAAGGGGCCTGGTGAATATGTTAAAATAACGGATTTTGATATTGATAAAAACAATTGTATTTATGTTTATGATAACATCTCTAGTAAAATATTAAAATACGGGCAAGATTTGCAGAGCCTCGAAAAAATAAGCTTGAAATATAGGTTTGAAGAATTTGCTATTATTGGTAATAGTTTATTGTTAAGAAATGTTTACGATCATGGGAACATAACTTTGCGAATAGCCAGGTATAACCTTGCAACAATGAAGCTTGAACCGCTTATTGATGTTGATGAATACCCGGATGATTTTAACCTCACACGTTTCAGCAAATATAGTTTTTTCCGGTCTGCCCGGCACATTTATTTTAATGCCAGGTTTACTCCCAGAATATATACTCTGGGACAAGACAGTATCCTTGAGCATATAATAGACATAAATGGTACTTTTCCTACAGAAGAATTTCTGTCCTATCTGTCAAAAGATTATAGGCTAGCTTATCGTCAAAATACGTACATTATCGACATTAGAAATATATATGAAAACTCATCTGTTATTTCAATGAACATATTGAAGGGGCTTATTTATACTTTGTTAATTTCGAAAGATGGTTCCAAAGAGATTTTACTTCCGGGCATTCAGGATAAAAACTATTTCGGGGATCATTCCATATATGGTGTTGCAGAAGAGGAATTTATATCGCGAGTCAATCCTCAGTTAATTGCCGAAGAGGATTGGTCCCAAAAAGTAAACCAATCTTCACTTTCGCTAGAGGATAAACGAGTCTTATTAAATATAAAGGTCGATGATAATCCGGTACTAGCTTTACTCGAATTCAAGAATTTATGAAATTATAAAATTAGATAAAAGAAGTAATTACTACCTCTATGAGATTTTAAGACAAATTGTTAATAATAAAGAATTATATTATACATAAAGCATGTCTGTATCTAAATTTATATTTTTTAACACTAGTGTTCAATAAATTTTTAACAACTAATACTTAAAGGCAAACTCTTCAAATATCTTGTAGTCTAGATTCACATTGGCGTAGGAAAGATTGCTCAGTTTAATCCCTCCAGTGCCAAATCCGAGATGGTAACTCTTATGTCACTTAAGAATCATGTCAAAAACTCTCTTTGGCAGGAAGTCCACGAGCTGACTGAATACATATTTGCCACTGTTCATATTTGCCTGGTTTATTTATAGGCTGTGTGATGCGAAATGAATTCAAATCGACACGCGGATTCACTACTTATAATTAATTATATATTAATAATTTATAAAGGTTTGATAAAAATCTTTTGGACACTAGAGAAAAAATATATGGAGTGCTATAAAATGGCACTCTTCTCTTTTAAATTTGTTTGAGAAGCTCTTCTAAATCAGACTGAAATAGAAAACCTAAAATAGTACTAAAATGACTTATGAATTTAAACTTCAGAAGTGGTAGCTTCATTGAAACAATGGTTTAAACGCCAGATTGGAAAGGCAAAACAGACCACAAGAAAGCCTTATTTCTTGAATCTTGTAAAATGATACTAGCACATATCGCAAATCAAATGTTGATGTGAGTAATTCAATGCAGACTCTGTGTGATAACTGAGAATAAATTTTTATAAATATTTTAATAAAAAAGTGTGATGAAAAGAATTGTTTTACTGTTAACTTTAGCTGTATTGGCTACGGTTAATGTCTTGTACATTACAGAAACAAAGCAAGAGGATATTACTTTGGAAAATCTTTTCCGATTAGCTTTTGCTAATGATGAAGAGGACGAAATTGGAACTTGTTCGCAAAATTCAGAAGAATTGTACATAGAAACAGCCTGTAGTAATGGCAATATAAGTGTATATTCAAGTACCTCTTATTGGTGCATTAGTGGATTTGATGTTTCTTGTGATACGGGATTTAAACGATATTCCATAGACTGTGATGGAGTACTATCTGAAACTGGTAATGTTAATTCAATGGACTGTCATAAAGAATCTTGAATTGATGTGATACCCAGAGAAAAGATATATCTGGATATCATTTTTTGAAAATAGAATCGTGAAACAAACTAATTATGAAAAAAAGAATAAATAATCTGATTGTTTATTACATATCAATTATGATAATTTTATTTCTTTTTATTGGATGTTTCAATAAAAAGAATGGTAATCAATCCATTTCTTCAGAAAATATCAAAATTGATATTGATAGTATAGATAAAAATGATACAGTATATTTTACAGATATCTTTAGCGATTATAAAATTATACCTTTAGAAACAAAAAAAGAATGTTTAGTTGGACAAATAAATAGCATCCGGTTTTGTGACGATAAAATTGTTGTTTTGGACAGTAGGATTGGCAAGGCCGTGTTTGTATTCGACAGAAATGGTAAGTTTATAAGAAAAATTGGAAAAATTGGAAAAGGCCCTGGAGAATATGTTAGCCCAGGTTCAATTGCGACAGATGAAGATAAGAAAGAGGTCGCAATTTATGATGAAATGCTAAACAGAATTCAACTGTTTAGTTTAGATGGAAAATTTATAAACAGTATTAAGATAAAACAGAAATTGGCATGTAAAAGTATTGAGATATCTGACAATAAAATATATTTAAGTAATTATATTCATAAGTCCATAAAATATCTATTGTTCGCAATTGATCCTGATGGACAAATCGTTGGAGAATGGCTTCCTAATCAATATGAATTTCAGAATAATTCTACTACTGCCCCGTATAACATTTTTCTTCGAACTTCCCATGAAGTAAGGTTTCGTGATCATTTGATGAATATAGTTTATAATATAAAAGGTAATCTAGTAAAACCATTTATTACTCTTGAATCAAAGAACCATATTACAACTAAAGAACTGGAAGAGTTATACGGGAAGGGTAGTAGGCCAAGAAAAAAGCAGAGCAATTTTAAAAATAGAAAATTTATTGGAATATCAAGTTATTCCGAAGTAAATAACTTTTCTATCTTAGAATATTCTAATAATACTAATAACTATACATTATTCTATAATCAGAAAAATAAAAAAGTAAAATGTGTAAAATTTTTAAATTTTAAAGATGATTTGACCCATTTCTCAGGTAGGCAATCGGGTTATTTTTTTTCTTCATATGGCGATGGTTTAATTGCATCTGTTAATCAGTATTTTATGAGTTATTTTATCGAAAATATAAAAAATGGTAAAATTTCTTCTGATAATCTGAATTTGATTAATCTAACAATGGAAAGTAACCCAGTAATCATAATTTACAAATGCAGAAAAAATCCATTATTATAAATAAAAAGACATTGATGACAATTTTATTTTTTGTTATTTTGATAATTTTTCTAATGTCTGATATATATTTAATTGAAAAGAATGATAGATTGAGATTAAAATTGACTGAGATAGCTAATGCACTCCAACACAAAAGAGAACTCTATAGAAAATCATTTTTAAGAAATCAAGAGTTGTTAGCTTCAACCAACAATATATATATTCCAAAGGACAGATTATTTAATTCGAATCCATGTAATTCATATATGTTAACATACTTTTATTCTGGAGCAGAATGTGAAAAATGTATTCTTAAAGATATAGATGAATTAAGGAAATTAGCAAATGGTGGATATTTTGATAATATTTATATTTTTCCTGTATTTAATCATTCCAGAAATGTTGAGATTGCAGTCAGTAATATGCTCTATGGATTAAAATATGCTGTTTTAGATAAGAATGAGGTTGTCCTTCCTTCTTTGCATGGAAGATATATCCGTTTTTTTGCGATACTAACTCCAGAAGGAGAGTTTATTAATATCTTTTTCCCAGATATACTTATGCCAGAGAAAACAAGCTTGTATATTGAATTTGTGCGAAATAAATATTTATAGCGTTATTCTTGTTATATGGCTAACTTGTACTTTCGGGAAAGCTTGTTCTCCCGTTTTTTCCAACTTCGGGAACTACAGATAGAACAGACCGGTATCTTGATTTTGTTTTTGAGAGATATTTCAACAGGAACGATCCGGTTGCGCCCCATAATTAAGTTATTAGGATTTTCATTCATGATAAGGATCATACAAAGAAGTTTTCTGAAAAAATGGCTGTTGCTTTTATTCCTTTGTTCATGCGGTTTAGCCAATGAAAATAATCGTGAAACTCGCTGGATGGAAGGGGATCTTCAGTCATTGTATTACAGGAAATCCTTAAGTTATTTGTCCGGGAGCCTTGATCAGAAGAAAACGGTAACCGGAATACCTGTTGATTCCCTGAAGTTTTTCACAGAGGCTCTGGAAAAGCTAAAAAAGGCACAGCCTGAAACATCAAAAGAACAATGGAAAATTTTGATTGATTCCATCCGTAAGTCCTGCAACCTGAACTTAAAGGGACGGAAAAAAGTGACCCCGGATAAGGATTACATAACGCAGGAATACCTGGAGCACCAAACCGGTTTGGCTTTTGCCGCGCTTCGTGAGGCAGGCTGGAATTCTTCAGTAAGTTTTGAAGACTTCTGCGAATATATCCTGCCCTATAAACTAGGCACGGAGGTTGCGGACAACTGGCGGGATACGCTTTATCGCTTTCACCGGAAGCTGGTCGCGGCACATCCTGAACTGGATAACCTGGACAGCCTTTATCTTTATCACAAAAGAAATACCTACAACGCTTTGGACAAAGAGGTCAGGCTAACGGAATTCTATCCTGCGGAAGATAATTTTTCCTGGCTTAACTTCAGTCAGGAAGGGGATTGCAGTTCCAGGTGCCGTTATATGATCTATTATTTAAGGGCAGCCGGGGTACCCGCGACCTATGATCATATCCCTGCCTGGGGAAACAGGCCTTATTCCCGTCATGCCTATGTGGGACTGGCCAACAGAAAGCAACAGGTAAAGACACTGCTTGAGAATACAAATGATCCAAGGAATCAGGTCAACGACCTGAATGCGACAGTAACCGATACCTTTCTGTATGTTTTCCCGGAAAATGAAATGCCTCCGGGCTTGTCTGTCCAGTATGAGAAGACCATCCCGAAGATCTACAGGGAAACCTGGACCGCTCAGGAGAAAATGATAAGATTGCATAAAAAAGTTTCAGGGGAGGAGATCTATGCCAAACTGGTCAAACCCAATATGACCGATGTGACCGGTCAGTACCTGCGAACGGCGGAAGTGGCGGTCCGGGGGAATATGTTTTCCCGTCATAAGATAGCCTATCTTGCCGTGTTCGACAGGTCCGGCTGGATGCCCGTAGCTTATTCCGAATTTAACTGGTTCGGGAAAGCAGTCTTTCGACAGATGGGAAAAAACATCGTTTATATGCCCATGAACATGGAAAATGGCCGGCCTGTAGCAGTGGGTAACCCGTTTATCCTGGACAATAACGGGGAAAAGAAGCTTTTGCAGCCGGACTATGAAAAACGGGCCGACCTGCATCTTATCCGGAAATACCCGCTGTTTGCTTATTCTGCCATTCATGTGGCCGCGTTTAAGGATGCTGTCTTTAGAGGGGCCAATGAGCCTGATTTTAGTGATGCAAAAGACATTTATACCATCAGTCAGTACCCGTTTTATCCCTTGGAGGCATCCGTTACAGCTCCGGAACATTTTCGTTATATCCGTTTAGACACAAAAGACGGGGCAAAAGCCCGTGTCGAGAAACTGGAATTTTATACCAGGGATAAAAACGGAAAACTTCTGCATTTGAAAGGAAAAATTTCAAGAGCTGACAGGATGTTGCAAATGGAGCTGGATTCAGCTTCCTGTATTTCAAAAATTGAAGTATGGCCGCGTAACGATTTAAACTATATTATCCCTGGCAATCAGTACGAACTGTTTTTCTGGGACAAGGACTGGATTTCGGCCGGGGTCAGGATCGCTTCAGATTTTTATCTCGATTATGCCGGTATTCCTTCAGGGACACTTTACTGGCTTCGCTGCCTGAATGAAGGAAAGGAGGAGCGGATATTTACCTACGAAAACGGGAAACAGTTTTGGTGGTAGTTTATAATTGTGCAATGGTCGGATGGTGTAATTAGTCAACTTCTTGCCAACTGGTTTTTTCAATCCGTTGTCTTAATTCACTTGTTGGAACCATTAACTGTTGATGTTTAAAATCAGCATAAATTGAGGGAGAGATTTCCGTTCATGTTTTGTTTTCGTAAAAAAATAAGGGTTAAATGATTACTTATCTGGTCTGTTTTATAGTCTTTATATCCAAGTTTCCGGTAAAACGCAAGATTCTTCCTGCTTTTGTCGCCGGTAAACAATTCGTATACAGAGCAGTTTGTAAAAGCATTTTCAATTTCTGCCATCAGTTTTCTGCCAACTCCTTTATTCTGGTGAGCAGGGCCCACGATCAATTTTCCGATTTTACAAATAGTATCAGCCATCTGGGCACGAACAGAACCAATAATCTGTCCATCTGTCACGGCTTTAAGTACGATCCCGTTTTGCCATTCCACCAGCAGGGAATCCATTGCTTGGGTCAACGGCTGAATATTAAAGTCATTATAAATTTCAGCTTCCTGAATGTAAGCAATCTTCTGCAATTCAAGGATCTTGTCCAAATCAGTCAGTTCTGCAATACTTATCTTCATGTGAATACTTTATTTCAATTTTATCTGCCGGTCCCTGTTCGCATTCCGGCGCACGGATCCGGTATTGCAAATATACATCAGCCATCAACAAAACTTTCCCCCAAAATATTAATATCCGATTTTGATTTCTGTTCCTGGCTTCCTTAAAAAACAGTTTGTCTTGGTAATTCCGTACAAAATTACAGGTATGTGAATGGATAATGACCGAACTTTGTCTCGAACATTGGATAATATTATTGAATTTTTAAAAGTATGCTGCGTTATACGGCTGTTTCGGTTTTCGTGTTTTTCAGTATTTCTTCTTTCGCACAAATAATTGCTTTTCCCGGGGCTGAAGGATTTGGGAAGTATGCTGTTGGGGGAAGGGGCGGAGCTGTTTACCATGTTACGAACCTGAATGATTCAGGTCCCGGATCATTCAGAGATGGGGTGGGCCGGCCTTACCGGACCATTGTTTTTGATATCGGGGGCGTGATCCGTATCCGGAATAAGATTGATGTATCCTCGTATCTTACCATTGCCGGGCAAACGGCGCCGGGAAAGGGAATTACTGTTTATGGCGACGGGATTTCCTTCTCGGGCGACAGCAATATTATTGTGCGGTATATCCGGTTCCGGGGGAGCAGTGAGATGGGGCGCGGATCCTGTACCGTTTCAGCTGATCATGCAAGCGACATCATTTTCGATCACGTTTCCATAGAATGGGGACGCTGGGATAATCTTCATATAAAGAAAAGCCAAAACATTACCCTGCAATATTGCCTGGTCGGGGAGGGGATTAACCCTCAGATGTTTGGGGCATTACTCGAAAGCCCGGTCAGGCTGACAATAAAGAATTGCCTGTGGATCAACAATCAAAGCCGGAACCCCAAAGCAAAAGCCGGTATTGAGTTTGTAAACAATGTGATCTATAACTGGGGAAGCAATGGTTTTGTGGGAGGCCATTCTTCAGCTGATCATTTTCAGGATATTACCGCCAATTATTTTATTGCAGGGCCAAACTCTACCGGATCATTTATCGGGATGTTTACGGCTACCGATCATGTTTTCCAGAAAAATAATATGGTCGACCTCAACCGAAACGGGAAACTTGACGGGCGCCCGGTCACAGACGGGGATTTCATGGAAATCGGTGCTTCAATTCTGACAACTCCTTCTAATTCTTCACCTTTAGTTGCCGTCGTAAGTCCAGCTGAGGCCTTCCGGATTGTCTTGAAGGAAGCAGGGGGTTCATTGAAGCGGGACGCGATTGATAAACGTTTGATAAATGAAGTAAAATCGTTTGGAAAAAGAGGGAAAATCATCCGGACAGAAGCGGAGGCCGGGGGCCAGGACATGACCTGCTACCTTCCTTCAAAGAAAGCCCGGGATACGGACGGAGACGGGATGCCGGACAGGTATGAGAAGAAACACGGGCTTGATCCGGATAATGCAGAGGACGCCAATATTAATACAGAAGGGAGTTATACTAACCTTGAGAATTTTTTGAATGGACTGATCAGGAAAAATAAATAAGACGGGCATTTCTGCAGATCTGGACGCAGGACCAATAGGAATAATGGTTGATGAATAATAGAATAGTTTATAGATTTGCACCGCGTCCCAATCGCAACGGAAATAAATTTTTATAAACACATGAAAAGAACATTTTTTACTACCGGGATAATTTTTTTGTTCGCAATTCATTCTTTTGCCCAACCGGCAGAGGTTTTAAAAAGCGATGCCTCCAGTGCTGAAGGTCAGGAAGAATATGCGTTGGCTGCAAAAAATTATGAAGCAGCGGCAAAAGCGTTTAAAAATCAAAATATTATTGATTCTCTTTGTATATACAGGGCCGGATATAATTATTTAAAAACGGAACAATATAATAAAGCGATCCCGTTTTTGCAGGAAAGCATCGGCCTGAATTATAATCTTTCAAGGTCGTACCAGTTGCTTTCGGATGCTTATCTTGGAATAAACAATGCCCAGAAAGCAGGAGAGGTTTTGCTGGAGGGAAGGAAGAAGGTGCCTGGTGACGAAACGGATTTTGACAAAAAGCTTGCTTACCTGTATTTCAATACCGGCGAGTATAAAAAGGCCGCTTATCAGTTTGCCAGGCTGGACAGCCTTTTCCCCGGAAATAAGAGTTACATGTACCTGCATGGTTTTGCCCTTGAGCGGATACAAAAATATGACCAGGCGATCGAAGTTCTCGAAAAAGAGCAGGAGTTGTTCCCTGATGACAAAAAGGCGAGAAAAATATTGGGCCTTGCCTGGTTTGAACGGACCGATATCCTCAATGACAAAGAGGTAAAACGCTATGAGTCGATGAAAAATGCCAAACTCGAGGATTATATCGGTACAACGAAAAGGTTGGACCAGATCAATACCGGTTACGAAAAGGCAAGGGGTATCCTGGAGGAATCGCTGCATGATTTTCCCGGGGATAAGCTTGTGATCGGTACTTTATACAAGATTTATAAAAAGCAGAAAAAAGATGACATGGCCGCGCAGATGCAAAAGCTGCTTAAATAAATGCGGATTTTAACATGTTGTATCACGACAGGTCCGTATCTCCCGTTTTCTAATATTCAGAGGTACCGGCCAAGTGCTGTGGTAAAAATGGGTGTCAAACCGGGAAGCGATATCTAAAATCCCTATCTTTGCCACGAAATTCTGAAAAGCATTAAATAATGGATCGAAAAGTAAGGGTACGGTTTGCCCCAAGTCCTACAGGACCGCTTCATATGGGCGGGGTAAGGACGGCATTGTTCAACTATCTTTTTGCCAGGAAACAGGACGGCGATTTTTTGCTGCGTATTGAAGATACAGACCAGAACAGGTATGTTCCCGGGGCTGAAGATTATATTATAGAATCGTTGAAGTGGTGCGGGCTCGTTCCTGACGAAGGAGTCGGTTTTGGCGGTAACTTCGGGCCGTACCGGCAGAGCGAACGGAAAGACATTTATTACAAATACGCAGAGCAGCTGGTAGCCAACGGGAATGCCTACTATGCCTTCGATACCCCGGATGAGCTGGATGCCCTTCGGGCGGAGGCCGAGGCGGATAAGGGCGTTTTTTCCTATGATACCCATACCCGGCTGAAACTTAAAAACTCGCTGACTCTTTCGCGCGATATAGTCGAAGAAAAAATTAAGGCCGGAGAACCTTGGGTAATCCGTTTCAGGATGCCGGAAGACACTGTTGTTACCGAAAACGATCTGATCCGGGGAGAAGTCAGTTTTAATACGGCGAGTCTTGACGATAAAGTCCTGTTCAAGGCCGACGGTATGCCGACTTATCACCTGGCTAACGTCGTCGACGATCACCTGATGCAGATTTCCCATGTAATCAGAGGGGAAGAATGGCTCTCGTCCATGCCGTTGCACATTTTACTTTACAAGGCTTTGGGCTGGGAAGATACCCGTCCGCGCTTTGCCCACCTTCCATTAATACTGAAACCTGTTGGCAAAGGAAAACTCAGCAAACGCGATGGCGATAAGATGGGATTTCCCGTGTTCCCGTTACTGTGGAAAGATCCTGTTTCTGGAGAACAATACCGCGGTTACCGCGAAGACGGCTATTTGCCTGAGGCATTTGTCAACCTGCTGGCCTTGCTGGGATGGAACGCGGGTAACGACCAGGAACTTTTTACCATGGATGAACTGATCCAAAGTTTCAGCCTCGACCGGGTTGTTAAATCAGGCGCCCGTTTTGACCCGGAGAAGGCGAAGTGGTTTAATCGCCACTACCTCCAGCAAAGACCTGATGCCTGGCTGTCAGAGTCTTTCAGGAAACAGTTGGAGGAGAAGGACGTGGCTGCAGGCGACCAGGAACGGTTAATCCGTATCGTAGGACTGATAAAGGACCGCTGCACGTTTCCTGCCGATCTTTGGGAACATGGAAGTTATTTCTTCGTGGCCCCCGGGTCTTATGACGAGAAGACGATCAGTAAAAGATGGAAAGATGATACATCCGGAAAACTACAGGCAATCGCTGACTTTTTCAAAAGTCTCGACAACTGGGAGGCAGAACAGATCAAAGAAGATTTTTCAGCCTTTATGAACCAGAAGGAATGGAGTTTTGGCCAGGTAATGGTGCCAATCCGTCTGGCCCTTGTCGGTAGCAGCCAGGGAATAGACCTGTTCCTGATTTTCGGGTTACTGGGAAAAGAGGAAACGATAAGACGGATCGAAAAAGCGCTTCAGGTTATTAAAACAGCATAGAAATAAGAGAGGGCCTCCAGACTGACGCCCTCTTTTTTATTATAAGTTCCTACTGTCCGTAGCCAGGACATCTCGCCCCGGCAGTAAAAAAGGATAATCTCCGTTCACCTGTTCACGCTTATTTGTTATAAATAGTTGATTGTTAATTGTGCTGCGGTTCCTTGATCTTCTGTAAGTATAACTTGTGAAGTCCTTTCAGGTAATCGGGGCTTAACTTGTTTGAATAAATACGAACGAATTCGTGAAGCCTGCCTTCATGATAAAAGGCACCCATGGCGGCGTCGAATTTACTTTCTTCCCAGTTATATTTAACGCGGTTGGTCAGGTAGTTAAATTCCTCCCATTCATGTCTGCGGGGGATCTCGAGATAGGCATGGAATTTCTCGCGGCTGTCAAGATAAATTCCCTCGTCGATCGGGGCCAGGTTGAAAAATTTGACTATCCGGATATGGGCTTCTTCTTCCAGGCCTTTTTTTGTTTTTTGAAGAAACATAATCCCGTGTTCCTGGTAAAGCTTTTGCAGGTCGCCAATCAGGTCGTACCTGTTCAGGTGACGGATCCGGAGCACCGTATAGGTGTCATTGTAAATTTTGATGAATCCCATGCCCGCATCGAAACTTTCGTCAAAAGCCTTTTCTACTTTTTCCGTGACGCGAATGATGTCGATCAGGTTATGCCTTTCCTGCAGCGCCAGGTACATGTATACCGGTTTAGTGGTATACGGGGTTTCGTGATAGTAACCCGGGAATGGTGCAATTGCCTCGAACACCAGGGAGCCGGGTAATACTTTTTTATCGATCGATAGCACGGTTTCCAGCTTGTCTATCGCACCGAATACTTCAATTGCATTTTTATGTTCCATATCTCAAGTTTTAGAAGATTCATTATCTTCGCTGGCAAATCATGACAAAGGCCACCGGTAAATATTATCATGTTGAACCTGTTGGTTCAGTTTGTATCGTGACAAACAATCTTTCGCGCCGGATCCGTCTTCGGGTAAATCCCGATGGAGTTGTCCATGTTTCTATGCCAGACCGTGTCCCCGAAAAAAAGGCAATCGATTTTGTCGTTTCCAAAGCGGACTGGATACAAAGACAACAAAAAAAGATCAGGACCGGTTTAACGGTCTTTGGTCCGGAGACATGTTTCAGAACAAGGTTTCATTCGCTGAAAATTGTACGGGTAAGCCAGGGGAAGGTTTCAGCAATGATCGGTGCCGGGATTATCCAGATTAACATCCCTGAACGGTATGATTGCAATAATGCTGAAATTCAACAGTATATCCGTGGTGTCATTGTTCAGGTAATGAGGCATGAAGGCAAGGTTTTCCTGCCGGACCGCTTAAAAAAACTGGCCGGACAGCATGGATTTAAATTCGGGAATGTGTCTGTAAAACATGTAAAAAGCCGTTGGGGAAGTTGTTCGTCTGTAAACAATATCAATTTAAACCTGCACCTGATGCGCCTGCCCGGGGAATTGACTGACTATGTCCTGCTGCATGAATTGGCGCATACCGTGGAAAAAAACCACGGGAAGGGGTTCTGGGCCCTTATGGAAAAGGTCTGCCCTGGTGCCCGCAAACTCGACAAAGAGTTGAAAAACTATCGTGTAGAAGTGTTCTGAACGGTCAAACAGGGCTTTGTGTTGTCGAATAACTTGACATTTCTCAATTGAAGATGGACCGCCTGAAAAGGGATCCCGGAATCATACTATTCAGATATTTTGTTTTTGACTTGATGTCGATATCTCGCGTTCATGAGGTGGAGATGTCGTTTCGGCATGAAAATACGATTGTTCATGAAATGAATACAGATTTTGCCGTACTAATTCTTGCCTTTTTCTTAAATTTAATAGCTAATGTTCCTTACCATAAATAGGAAATGGTCTCATGACTTCTAAAAAGGTGATAGTTATAATAATTCTTGCTCTTTCTTTTATTATTGTTTTCAACGGAAAGGATAAAAGGATAAAAGAGGTTGACAGCATGGTACAGTTTCGGGAAAACTATGTACAAAAAAAGATGTCCGGTTCAAAGAGTGAGAAAGAAACCCGGATATTTACCACTTCTCCGGATTCTCTCCGGGAGTTGGTTTCCCTTATCGGATTGAAAAGAAAAAATGACAAAAACGATATCGACAGTATTTTTTCTAAATGTTTGGATTCCGTTTACCGGGCTAAAAACATCTTCCCATTGAGGTTTTATACGATTGCCGATTCGACTTATGTCAGTAAGTATTTTTTGGAAAAAAATGAAAAATTGGCGATCTGGACAGTAGAGATGGCGCGATGGAAGGACGAAATCTCTACTGAAACTTTTAAGGAATATATTCTCCCGTATAAACTCGGCGATGAACTGGCAGATAATTGGAGGGAAATACTTTGTCGGGAAAACCAGGACCTGCTGAGAGAAAAACCGGAATTGAACAATTTAGATAGCCTTTATCGCTATCACATGCAGAAAACTTATTATTCATTAAGTTCGGAGAATCTAATCAACCGGTTTTATCCGGTTGAAACAAATTACACATGGTTAAAGATTTCAGGGGAGGGAGATTGTTCTGACCGTTGCCGGTATGTTATTTATCATTTAAGGGCTGCCGGGATCCCTGCTACCTATGACTACATCCCGGCCTGGGGAAACAGGCCGAAAGCTAGGCATGCTTACGTGGGACTCGCCAACAAAAAACAGCAACTAAGCAAATTGTTGGAAAACAGGAACGATACAGGAAATCTGGTCGAAAACCTGAATGCGGCAAATATTTCCGAATTTAGGCCTTTTTTTGCCCGCAATGAGATTCCTTCAGAGTTGACAGTTCAATACGAGAAGACCATCCCAAAAGTTTATCGTCGAACCTGGGGACCTCAGCTTCCGATGCAAAAAATCATGGATGGCGTGCTCCCGGGACAGTTATACTCCAAGCTAATAAAGGATGATATAATTGACGTTACAGCCCAATACATGAAGACTGCCGGTGTAAATATCTGGCATACCCCTTTCGATGAATGGAAGGTGGCTTATCTGGCAACATTTGATATTAGTGGCTGGACGCCTGTTTCGTTTTCTCGGTTCAGCTGGCTTGGGATGGCCCGGTTTAAGGATATGGGAAAAAACATTCTTTACCTTCCTATGGTTTGTAGGAATAAAAAGCTTTTACCGCTGGGTAATCCATTCATTTTGGACAATGACGGGGGCACCGAAAAACTGGTTTGCAATTATAAAAAAAAAGTGCGGATGAAGCTGTTTCGGAAGTTTCCGCTTTTCTCTTATACGGCTGCTCACGTTGTCGATTTGAAAGGGTGTATTATTTCAGGTTCCAATGATTCCAGGTTTGAGAGTACGGAACGGCTAGCTGTTATCGATCATTATCCTTTTTTTATGGAAAAGATAAGGATAAACAACCCCAATAAATACCGCTTTATCAAAATAGAATCGCCGGGAGGAAAGAAAGTACGTTTGTCTTATTTATCCTGCTTTTCGGACAGTTGTGGCAACCCTATCAGATACAATGATATCCGTTACCTAAGAGGAGAGTTATCCGGGCAATACCGGAACCTGTTCGACGATGACCTGAGCTCGTTCACCGTTGGCAGGGTGCTCGTTATGGATCTTGGAATCCCAAGACAACTGTCAGAAATCCACCTTTGTCCCCGAAATGATACCAACTATATTATTCCCGGGAACCGTTATGAATTGTTTTACTGGGATCAGGGCTGGCACTCTGCCGGGAAAAAAATAGCAGAAGATTATTTTCTGGAATATGGCGATGTCCCTTCCTGCACCATTTACTGGCTGAAGTGCTTAACTGGAGGTAAGGAGGAACGGATTTTTACTTATGAAAATGGAAAACAAATTTGGTGGTAACGATTTAAATGATCGTGATCTAAAAACATAACGGGAAATGACTGTAATTTAATAAAAAATAAATTATACTAGACCAAAGAACAGTAGGTTCCGGGATACAGTATTCGGTAAAAAAGAGAAGTCTCCTACTCCTGAATGCAGAAACAGTTCAAAAGAGGAGACTTCAGTTGACATTAAATCTTTTGAAGATCTCCGGATTCAGCACAACGAGACCTTCAAAAACAAACAAAACTATGAAAATAAAATGTAAAAAAAGAAGATCAGGTTTGATTGTTATTCGGGTTCCCTGTCTCTGTGTTCTTGCGGATCTGTTTATTATTCAGTCCTGCTCCCAGGAAGACAGCTTCCCGTGAGAAAAATTTGGGACAACCGAGTCCATTGTGGCAGCATCCAAGACATATTTCAAAGCGTTAGTTGCTGATAATATGAAAAACACAGAATTGAAACTGGACAATACCCTTTCCCCGGGGGAGTTCACTCTTTTAGGACTATGCAGGTGTTTTATAAGACATATTTTCGAAATCTCCTGACATTTTAGAGAAATAGGTATCGCCAATGATATCGCCGAGGAATTTTTTGAACTACGCTGGGTTTGTATCATTGTTTGCCAAAGTATTGGACATCAAAAAGAGATAAAAAACAGTTTGTCATGGCAATTACGGACAAAATTCCAGATGGAGTCATTCTCAATGTATTAATTTTATAATAATTAAATTAAGATGCATTAACTATCCGTTTTCGAAGAATATAAGTTTATGAGTTATTCTGAATATATCGATCATATTATTTTTCTTATTAATTTAATAACAAGGGAAGAAACCGGAGCCCCTGGTCAATTGGCTGAAAAATTAAATGTTTCCAAGAGGACCATATTTCGTTATTTGGGTGAATTAAGGGGAAAAGGAGCAAAAATTCGTTTTTCGAGAGAAAAGAATACCTATATTTTAGAAAATAAGTTCATTTTTCCAAAAGATTTTTATAGAGTGCTATAAAATGGCACTCTTGTTCTTTAATTTTATTGGAAAATCAGTTAGAGATAAAAAAGATATAACAAAAAACAAATTACCCCGGAACCAAAGAGCAGTAAGTTCCAGGATACGGTTTGGGTAAAAAAAGAGAAGCCTCCTGTTCCCGAATGCCGAAACAGTCTAAAAGAGGAGACTTCAGGTGACATTAAATTTTAGAAGATCTCTGGATTCAGCACAACGAGACCTTCAGAAACAAATAAAACTATGAAAATAAACGTAAAAGAATCAACAATTATTCCATCGGTAACAATTTTTTTTAGTTTGATTAGCATTGGCCTTATTTGCTTAAATCTTCAGAGTTGTGAGAAAGATGAAACTGATGGGATGGATTATTCTCTCAATATTCCTAGTGAATACACTCAGGTTGGAAAATTACATAACCAAGGGCTAAATTATATCATAGCCACAATTAAAGAAGCTAATTTAGAAAGGGTGGGAAAAGTCAATTCCAGCACTAAAAACGCCCTATCTATTGATTTTAGTACCATTGCAAAAAACTCGACCTTGCAATTTTGTGAAGAACATAAAATTACAGAGAAAAATTTGGGTTTATGCAAGGCTGCTATTGAAGAAGCACAAGTAAATTTAGTCTCAACAAAAATGAGATTAAATCGGTTAGAGGGACTAAATGAGACTCAAAAAGAATTTATAAAGGAGATTCTTTCTGCCACAAAAGTAAAATACAACAAAGAAAATCTGGAGAATCTTAAAGAAACTTTAGATGAGATTAACTACCAAGCAAAAAAAAATCTTAGCGAGGATGAAGCTGTGTCCATTTATTGTGCAACAAGCACTGCTTATGCAAGCTTTCAATACTGGAATAAGAATTATAAAAAATGGTATTTTGCACTTAACTATCCTGAAATATTCCAAGAGTATAGTGATGTTCAGTTGAATAAAGTTTCTATAAAAAATAAGGTATTAAGCCAGAAAAGTGATACTACAAGTAGTGATTCGGAACCTTGGTGGGAAGAGTATTGGAGTGATGTTGAAGAATGGTGGGATGACAGTTGGGATGATGAATTAGAAAACGAATGGTTTTATAATGCCTTAATGGAAATGGGAGAAGCAGATATTTATGGTGCTACTGGCGGATCTTTAGCTGGCATTCCGGGGGCAATTGCTGGTGGTTGCCTTGCATCGGCGATAGAAGGAGCTGATCAGTTATTGGACAAAAATGATGATTAATTTATTGGAAACTTGACCTGCATATGCGAAATATTTATTTACTAAAAGGAATTAAGAAATGGATGCGTCAAAATTAATTATCATAATAGTAGTTTTTTTATTTGTAATAGTTTTCTCCTTTTATGTTAGATATTCTCTAATAAGGTTAAAAAGTAAAATTGAACTGACAAAGAAAGGAGTATTGAGAAACAAACGAATAGATAGGCTAATCAGTAAAATGAATAAACTTGGAAAGTTCAGGTTTTATATATTTCAGGGAATAATTACTTGGGGGCTTTTTGTAAGTATTGCGATTAGCATATTGCACCTACTTGGTGATATCTTAATTGACAAAGAAGAAGTCAATGCTCTTAAATTTTTAGTATCATTTTTAATTTATTTTGTGGTATTTTCTTTTTTAGGATTGCTTTATGCAAGAGCAGTTTGGAAGGCATATAAAGAATGAATGTTGAATTTTAGGTAATTAGGCACTTCTATTATTTCTGATAGCATTGCTTCCTGAAGCGAATAGATTATTTAAGTCCGATGAGATCAGCAAACAATAAACTCATCGGACTATGCTTTGAAATTAATAACGTATGATGGAAATGATATCAAAATTTTTTTTTGTTCTTATTTTTTTTTGTTTTTATAACAGAATATTTGCTCAGAGCCTCCAATCATCTGGTTATGAGATTCATATTCTAAATGCTGATAGCTTAAAAAATTCTGCTGTAACAGATAAATATATTAATCAGTTAAAGGCGGTAATTGATAGTCTTACAGATGATGCTTATGTAAGTTCAGTATACTACAATCTTGCAATCTGCTATTCTGTAAAGCAACAGCCGGATAGTACCTACTGGTATATTTTAAAGTGCATTGAGGCATCATCTGGTTATAATAATCTGGTTCTGACAGATAACAATTTTGATTTTCTTCATCAAGATCCATGCTGGGAACAAGTAATTTCTAAAGCCGATTCTGTTTACATCTCGCAAAATCCAGGGATAACAAACAAAGAACTGGCGATTGACCTTTATCATATATTTTTGAGAGACCAACATGTGCGGGGGCTTGGTCTAAAAAGGATTGATGTAAATCTGATCGAAATTGATAAAGAAAATCTTAGACGAGTGGAGGAAATTATTCAGCAACATGGCTGGCCAACTTATTCCATGGTTGGGAAACAAGCAGGAGATGGGGCATTTTTAGTCGTACAGCATGCCAATACCACTGTTCAACGGAAATACTTCAAACTTCTTTTTAAAGCAGCTGGAAAAGGTGAAGCCAGCAAAGAATCTGTTGCATTACTAATGGACCGCATTAGTGTCCATATGAAGGGTGTACAAATATTCGGAACACAGGTATTCCGTACGAAGGACTCTATTACAGGGGGATTTGGTCCTTACAAATATTATCCGATCAAAGATGAAACGATTGTTGATTCGTTACGAAATGAGTTCGGGTTAATTCCACTAAAACAATATTTGGCACTTTTTGGCATAGACTATAAAATTTTCTCGAAATGAAGAATACACAGAAGAGAAAATTATTTTTAGGTATATTGTGTTTTTTCCTGTTCTCATTTCTCTTTTCTTCTACTTCCCTAAACGGTAATGCTTATATCAAAAAATTTGGGATCGAATTATTTGTTAGCTTTGCATTTGCTGGTTATAGCTTAACTGGTTTGTTTGAAAAGAGTCTGTTTATACTCAATTTGACTATCACTGATCTGCTAGTAATTCTTTTGTTATTAATTTATTCTGGATTTTTGATTTTTTTTAAGTATTCATTACTACAACACTGTTTAGTTTATTATTATGGAATGTTCTATTTTATATCAGTTTTGGGAATACCAAATCTAACAGATGAAGACTATATTTATTTGAAAAATGAATTTCTGATTTTTGTACCTATCGTAATTGTTCTTCATGTAATTATTCTGATCCTTCAGCAAGGTAATATGTTCCCGGCCTTACATAGCTATTTTAACACTGGAAGTACATTCGGAAATCCGGATATGTTAGGAGCATATGTTGCCATACTATTGCCGTTTTGTTTTATACAGAAAAAGGACAGAACTATAATTGGGTACATCGCTTCACTTGCGGGCATTTTATCCCTAATATTTATCCAGGCACGGAGTGCTTTATTGTCTGTAATATTGAGTGGTATTTTCTGGTGGGCATCTGATAGGCATATTAAAATAAGGCAAATCCTTATTTCAATTTCTTTTTTCACCTTAGTATCAGTCTTGCTTATACTTTGGCATCCGGAATCTGTCTATGGTCGTTTTTTTGTTTGGTTTATGTCCCTAAAAATGTTTGTTGAGAAGCCTTTGGGGTGGGGTCTTTATGCTTTTGAGAAATATTACCCGGAATTTCAAGCTTCGTATTTAGCTATAAATCATAATTTGTATGATTTTATTCGACCTGATATCGTACACTCGCCATTTAATGAATTCTTAAATGTCGGGGTTACTATAGGAATCATTGGGTTAATACTTTTTTTTACACTATTATTTTGGGTAATTCATAGCGCTCTAAAAGCAAAATCTTTCCTGATTTATCCGCTATTCATATTTTCCATAATATCATTCGTTTACTTTCCTTTTAAAATTGTTCCTATAGTTGCTTTGATCATTCCAATGGTTGCTACAATTTCAAGTAGAAGTGGAATCGTTTATCAAAAACAATTATCTCTATCAAGTAGTAGAATTTTTTTTCTTACAATGTTTATGATTTCTATGATTTTATCCCTAAATGCCATATTCAATTATCGAGATCAGAAGATTTGGGAAAAAGCCGTTCTATACATGAATACTGTTGACAAATTAAGTGAATCTGACAAATTATTTTCGGATTTATATCCTAGGATGAACGAAAATGGACGTTTTCTGATAACCTACGCAACTTTAAAATATAAGCAGGGTGCTCCTTTGGATGCGCTGGAACTTTTAGAGGAAGCAGAAAATTATTTTTGTGACATAACTTTATCATTAAAGCTAGCAAAACTATATGAAGAGTTAGGTGAATATCAAAAAGCAGAAGATCACTATACATTGGCTGAAAATATTGCTCCAGATAGATTCTTTGCTTCATATGAGAAAGTCTTATTTTTTATTAATATTGGAGAATATGAAAAGGCATATCTTCTAAGTAAAAAAATTCTGAGTATACCTATAAAGGAAACTTCTTATGCAGATCCGATAATTATAAAATCGCGACTACGAAAACTAGTAAATGAATATGAATTAACAAAATGAATGATTTAATTACTTGTAAATGTGTTGAGTATGGGTAAAAAAATTAATCTCAGAAAGATTATTCCGATTACTAGAACTTGAATTTTTATTGTTCTAGCGTCTTTGTGTTCAGTTTATTTCTGGTGCCTTCGCGTTTAAACAGTAACTTTGGAACGCTTAATTTTGAAAATTATGAAGCGGGCCATGAAAGGTAATTTTTCGCAAGAGAAGATCCGGCAGGTGCCGGAGGAAAAGTTCCATGTGGCAACGGAAATTAATTTATAATCACATGAACTGGAACAAATTAATATCGACAAGACGTTTAGGCTCTGGACCTGTGACGGGAGAGGCCGATTTATATAACCGCACCCAATTTCAACGGGATTATGACAGGATTATCTTTTCATCTCCCTTCCGCCGTATGCAGAATAAAACGCAGGTGTTTCCGCTCCCTGGAAGTATCTTTGTGCATAACAGGTTGACCCATAGTCTGGAAGTGGCTTGCGTAGGTCGCTCCCTTGGAAATATATTGGCAGAAAGACTTATTGATTCGGGAATAACAAATCCCCTGATCAGTGAGCTGGGGGCAGTTGTATCGGCAGGGTGCCTGGCGCACGATATGGGAAACCCTCCGTTCGGACACGCAGGGGAAGAGGCTATTTCCAGTTACTTCAGGGAGGGCAATGGTAAAAGTATGGAAGAGTTGCTGAATCCCGGACAGTGGAACGATCTCATTTTTTTTGACGGCAATGCCAATGCCCTGAGGTTACTCAGTCATCAGTTCAAGGGCAGGCGGGAAGGAGGGTTTGCCCTTACCTATACGACCCTGGCATCGATCGTGAAATATCCTTATGAGTCGATCGGGATTGAAAAATCAAAGTTTGGCTTTTTTCAGTCGGAGAAAGGATTGTTCCGGGATATTGCTGAAGAGCTGGAGTTAACGCAGCTTGGGGATAGTCCCGTGAAGTTTGTGCGGCACCCTCTGGTATTCCTGGTCGAAGCGGCCGATGATATCTGTTACCAGATCATGGACCTGGAAGATGCGCATAAACTGAAAATTCTGGATTATAAGACTACCAGCGGATTGTTCCTGAATTTTTACGACCCGCGGGGAGACAGTGCCATCCTCGATAAGATCAGCCGGACACTCCGGGTCGTGACCGACCCCAATGAACAGATAGCCTATCTGCGTGCCGGCGTGATAAACAAGCTGGTACATGAATGCATTCAGGTGTTCGAAGAAAAGCAGGAAGCCATTCTGGAAGGTACTTTCCAGTCCCCTTTGATCAAAGAGATTAAAGGGGCTTCAAGGATCGCCATGAACGAGATCGGACCGCTCTCTGTCGAGAAAATCTACAGGGACCAGTCGGTTGTCGAGATAGAGATGACCGGCTACAAAATATTGGGTACCTTACTGGACGTATTTATTTCTGCCGTACTGGCCCCAAACTCGGGGTTTTCAAGACGGATCCTTTCGCTCATGCCCGTACAGTACCAGTCTGATCATCAGGAAACTTATGAAAAGATCCAGTCGGTGATTGATTTTGTTTCCGGCATGACAGACTTGTTCGCCCTTGATCTGTTCCGTAAAATTCAGGGGATTAGCCTGCCCTCAATCGGGTAAGGACATAAGCATGCCAGGATGGTTTGATTGTCTTTTGGTTGAGTTGTTAAATGGATTAATGGTCAAATTGTGAATCCTAAATATAAAGATACACTGGCTGTCGCAATCCGGGGGAGCAAACTGCACCGGGCCCGGTTAATGCGGCGGGTGATTCGCCGCGTTTGTCAAAAGTCCTTTTTCAGGGCCGTTTAAAGCTGGCCCAGAAGCTTTCGGCATAGGGAGTATCTTCGAAATAATCGCGTCCTGTAATCTTTGCCGGAGATTTTTGCAGATCAAGTACGCTTGCTTTTCTCGAGTAAGATACCTGTTGTCCCCGGGGATCTGTATAGGTCTTGTCGCAAGCAATATATCCCGGACCGTATCGGCCATCCCAGTTTTTATAAAGACATACAAAATGATAACGGACATTCTCCTCATCGCTGCTTTTGGTGTATAGCGACCTGTCCTGGCTGCAGTTTCGTCCTGCCTCAATGACGCATTCGTTGCGGATCAGGGCATAATTCTTTTTGAGGACATACATTTTCCCGTTCATCTTTGTGGCGTAGTAGTCCCCGCTGTGGGCCAGATCGGGTTTCGAGATCTTGTATGAGATAACCCAGACAGAATCTCCGTCATAGACAGTCGATCCTTCGAGGTGAAGGTCATAATCGTTCAGCAGCTCCTCGTTAAACAAGGTATTCGAGAGCCTGGCCAGGTCCATATTCAGCAACTCGTCAAATCCGGTCTGTCCACCGGGGAACGATACCGGGTCAAAGTTCCTTTTTGCCTGGATAAATCTGTAATTACGACTGCTGTATGCATTTTCTTCGGAAGGTGCGCTGTAGCCTGTTTCGTCATAAAGATCAACAACTGCCTCACGGTCTTCCCGGATACTGTCATTCACTTTATTCTGCTCATGATAATAAAGCTTCATTCCCAGAGGTCCTGCCAGGTAATTTTCAGGCACCTTTTGTCCGGCTGTCCGGATTATCCGGAAAAGCACCCTCGACTGGGCTGCGACGTCGATCCCGCCGATTGTATAAGTTTCTTCAGATAGCGGGATGCGGACAAAATCCTTCCCTGAAATTTCTTTTATGGAGAGTATGACATTTCTGTACCCGACAGCCGAAACAAGCAGTTTGCCATCGGCATACTCATTGGGAATTTTCAGTTCAAAAAAACCGTCAGCATCGCTGGCTGTTCCAAAATAAGTCCCTTCAATGCCAAGATTTGTATAAGCGATACCGTTTTGTTTATCTGCATCGACGATGCGTCCTTTTATCGTTTGCGTCCGGGCCCAGGCATGAGCCCCCGCTATTAGAAATATTACTAAAAAAATTTTCTTCATTTTTTTTAAATTTATTTTAGCCCTAACCCCGCCAGTGACGGGCAGAACAAACCTGCAGCGAATAATCCTGGTAGACCATACAAAGAACGATTCCTGAGGTTATCCTTTCGCAGCTAAAAGTTTTTTTTTACTTTAGTTTCCGTTGAGTAAAGCAACTGGAAAATCATAAAGGGATACTGTCTTTATTGTCAAAGATATTATAATCCCACGTAACGAACTTAAAGAAATTATTTCAAAATGAAAACAAACAGACTGGTTTTATTGATCATCATATGCACAATTAGCTTGGGTTCATGTGTCTCAAAGAAGAAATTTGTCGAGATGGAATCGTCAAAGCTAAGGGCTGAACAAAGGGTACGGGAACTTACCGGAGAGAATGAAGCCAAGGCAAGTCGTATCGGAACCATGATTACCGATTTTGAAAAGATGAAGCAGGAACTAATGGAAAGCAATGCAAAGAAAGATCAGATGATCAGCGACCTGACGGCAAAGATCAATGCCCTGAACTCCAACGTGAAGGAAAAGGATGCAACGATTGAAGAGAAGTTGTATTCATTCGAATTTGAAAAGAGGCAGATGCAGGAAGCCCTTCAAAAGAGCCGCGACTCGATTGCTGTCTTCCAAAATAAAAATAACAGTCTTTCCGGAGAGATCAGCAGTCTGAAATCGGATCTTTCATCGCTGCAGTTCGATTACGACCGGCAAAAGGACGACGTACAGCGACTTAATGCACAGGCCAGGCTAAAGGACCAGAATTACGAAGAGCAATCAACCCGGTTAGCCGGATTAAAGGACGATATCCAGAAGCTGAAAACAGAAATGCAGGAAAAGGATAATACCATCGAACGGCTTCAGAATAACGTGAGCCTGCTGAAAAAAGAATTGGCAAAATAAGTATAAAACGGGACATTAAAGGACCAGCTTATATCCTACCCCATGCACAGTTATGATGTGCTGGTTCCCCTGATCTCCGATATTTTGCCGAAGCCGGACGATGAAATTATCGATTGTCCGCACCGAAGGCTGGCAATCTGTTCCCCATATCTGGGATAGAATTTCGTCTCGGCTAACTATTTTTCCTGCATGGCGGAACAAAAGGTGAAGTATCTCGAATTCTTTATGGGTCATTTTTACGGGCTTTTTGTTCCGGTAAGCCTCATAAGATCCGAACAGGACTGTCAGATCGCCTATTGTTATCTGCCCCCCCTCTGTCCCGGGAATAAGGGCAGAAGTTCTCCGCAGGATTACCTTGATCCGGGCCAGAAGCTCTCTTAAGCTAAATGGTTTGGTAACGTAATCATCTGCGCCAAGTTCGAGCCCGAGCACTTTATCGAGTTCCTCTCCCCGGGCCGTGAGCAGAATAACAGGGGTATTAATCCCTGCGCCCCTGGCTTTTCGGCAAACGTCGAACCCAGACATGCCCGGGAGCATAACGTCAAGCAAAACCAAGTCGTACGACCCGCTTATCAACATCTTTAGCCCGCTGTCGCCTTGTTGGGAAGTTTCTACTTCATAACCCTCGAATTCCAGGTTATCCCGTAATCCTGTGAGCATTGGCAACTCGTCTTCAATGATCAAAATTTTAGGCATAGCTTTGTTTTTTTACCGGAAATTTTAAAGTAAAAATACTTCCTTCGCCCAGCTTGCTCCTCACAGACACGTTCCCTCCATGGGCTTTTATCATACGTTTTACCAGGTTGAGACCAAGTCCGGAACCCTTTGCCTTGTGCGCCAGGTTGCCTTCTGTAACCCGGTAAAACTGATCGAAAATATATTTTTGATTTTTTGCAGAAATGCCAATTCCGTTATCTTCCACTTCAATCCAGATTTGTTTATGCAGCTGTATTAAGCGGACCTCGATTTTCCGGCCTTCTTCGGCGCTGTACTTAATGGCATTGTCAATCAGGTTTACCAGCATCTCTTTCACCGCATCAGCATCGGCATAAATCAGTATTCCTTCGTCTTCAGCTATAAAACGACAGTTTATTTTTTTGTTTTCCAGTGCGGTACCTACAGAGACGATTACTTGCGGGATAAACTTGTTCAGGTTGATCGGTTCGAAATGGTAAGACCTTTTGTTTTTTTCAATTTTTGAGAAATTCAGTATCCGGTTCACGATATCTGTCAGCCGGGCACTCTCCTGCCCAATTGTTTTAAGATATTCCTCCTTCTTTTCCTCGGTTTTCACCCTTTTCATGAGTAAAGTCTCTGTATACATGCTGATCAGGGATAGAGGCGTCCTGATCTCGTGCGAGACATTGGAAACAAATTCAGATTTGAGCTCGGCTAGCTTTATTTCCTTTCTGATATTGAGGATCACGAAAAGGAAACCCAGTAACACAAGCAATCCCATCCCGATCAGCAGATAATTATCCCGTTGCGACCTTTCTGAAGCCAGCTCGTAAATCGTTTTAGACTTTAACCTGATCCCAAGCTGCTGTTCGGGAAGGTACCACATGTCTGCTGTTTGCAATGAATCGGAAGGTTCTGGACCTTCGTCTGTGGCATACAAAAGTTTGCTGTCTTTTTTGTTTTTAATACGGATATAGAATAACTCATGTGAAATTTGCTGTATCTGAGAACTCAGGTTCTGATCGATAAAGGTCTTCAGATCGACCAGTAACTGACAGGCTTGCTGCCCGTGTTGGTTCCTGGGAAGAAAACAGTAAATAATGTACTTCCCGTCAGGAATGGCATTTAATCGCTGATAATTGTTTTTAAGATATTCCCGCATGGTCTCGATATGGGATGAAGTAGGCCAGCCCTTGAAATTAATGTGGTCCCCATTTCTGAGAACTTCCGTAGATACTGTACGGTTATCAAGGTTAAGGAAACGGATACCCTGTATGGCTTGGTTATTTTGTAATAGGTTATCAGCCAAAGCATGAACAACACTGCCTGAAGGATCGCCAGGTTGATCGAGCGATTGGCTCCATTGTCTCAGAACGTTCTCTGAATACTGGTTCACGGAAAAAAGGATCGATTCCAGTTGCGTTGAAAACACACGCTCAACCATCTTTTCATTATTACTTAGCTTCGAGTATTCCTTTACCAGAAAGAATCCTATAGGCAAGGTCACGATGATCAACAGTACAATACTTATTTTAATGATGGTCCGGATCATTTACTGATTTGTTAGGTCAACCGAAAAACGAAGTAAATGTACAAAATCCAGGTCATTTTTTAATGCCCAATTAATTGGGAGGAAGTTTATCTGCATGCCCTCCTTTGCCTGTCTGTTCAAGCTTTATTAATTTATTTTTTTTAAAGTGTAATGAATCCGGTTTGAACGTAACGAATATGTCGTATTTGTTTAAGAAGCAGGTATTTTTTTATTGCTGATTTGCAGATATCTGTATCTTTGCAAGCTTTTAGATTCAGAATAATCATGTATGAGGAAACTGCATAGAAGAGTATAGCTGTCGCAGTGCCGTAAGGGGGTGGTCTGTGTCGTATTGAAGACTAATAATTTAAACGAAAAATAAATAATGAAGAAGATCTTTTCCGCGGTTTTTGCCGTGAGCCTTTTACTGAATTTGTCGGCCAGAGCAGATGAAGGGATGTGGTTGCCGTCACTGATTCAGAAGTTGAATATCAACGATATGCAGCAGATGGGGTGTGAGTTGAGTGCTGATGATATTTACAGTATCAACCATTCGAGTTTAAAAGATGCAGTGGTTGCTATCGACCGCGGGTCATGCACGGGGGAACTGGTTTCCGCAGACGGGCTTCTGTTAACGAACCACCATTGCGGGTATGGCGAAATCCAGGAACATAGTTCGGTAGAACATGATTACCTGCGTGATGGTTTTTGGGCAAAAAGCAGGGATGAAGAATTACCTAACCCGGGGAAAACAGTTTCTTTTCTTATCCGGGTTGAAGATGTAACCGATCGTATCCTGAATAATTTGTCTGACACGCTTAGCGAAGAAGAACGGCAGTCGAAAATACAGAAGGTTGCTTTCGACATACAGAAAGAAGCCACCGACAGCACAGATTATGATGCCCGGGTACAATCTGTTTTTAATGGTAACAAATACTTCCTTTTTGTTTATGAGACCTTTCGCGATATTCGTCTTGTAGGCGCTCCTCCCGAATCGATCGGAAAATTTGGCGGAGATACAGATAACTGGATGTGGCCGCGCCATACCGGCGACTTTAGCATTTTCCGGGTTTATTGCAGCCCCGACGGGAAGCCTGCCGATTACTCAAAAGACAATGTCCCTTTTCACCCAAAATATCATTTCCCGGTTTCACTGGATGGCTATGAAAAAGGTGATTTTACAATGGTTATGGGTTACCCGGGAAGTACCAACCGGTATAAATCGTCATATGGGGTCAATTATACGATGACTGTAACCAACCCTGTCCGTATTCAGGTTCGGGCTGCTAAACTCGCAATCATGAAAGATTATATGAATACCAGCCAAAAGGCCGATATTCAGTATGCTTCCAAGTATGCAAGAAGCTCCAATTATTATAAATACAGTATTGGACAGAATAAAGGCCTAGCCGCTTTGCATGTGATTGATAAAAAGAAAGCGATCGAAGATCAGTTTATGGAATGGGTGAATGCCAGTGAGGAGCGTAAGGCTAAATATGGTAAGGCCCTTGACCTGATAAAACATGCCTATCAGGATGTCGACGACGAGAAAGCTTATGAGTACCTGATCGAATCAATGTTACGCGGTCCGGAGATTTTCTACCTGGGCTATGGGGCCAAAGGGTTGTACGAAGCACTGAAAAACGGGGATAACCAGGAACGGATCACGGCCAATGCTGAACGGTTGAGGTCTGAGCTGGATGAGTATTTTAAAGATTATGATGCCGCAACCGATGAAAAGATTACCGCCGCCTTGCTGAAACTCTATAAGGAAAATGTAAAACCGGCGTTTTATCCTACTTTCTTCAAGGAAGTAGAGTCAAAATATAAGTGGGATTTTGATGCTTATGCCGCGAAGATGTTCGAGAGAACAATTTTCGCCAGCAAAGAAAAACTGAATGACTTCCTTGAGCACCCGAAATTAAAGGTACTGGATAAGGATCCTGCATTTCAGACAGCTTCCAGTATCTTTGACGAGATGGCTGTTATTGGAGCCATCACCGATCAGACGACAGACGACCTGCTTAAAGGACGCCGTCTTTTCCTGGCCGGGTTGATGGAAATGGACAAAGACCGTAATTTTTATCCCGATGCCAACTCGACAATGAGGCTTACATATGGGACTGTTGGCGATTATATCCCGCGTGATGCTGTGAAATATGATTATTACACCACGTTAAAAGGGTATATCGAGAAGGAAATTCCCGGTGACAGCGAATTCAGTGTACCGCAAAAACTGAAGGACCTTTATTACGCAAAGGATTTTGGTCAGTATGCCGATCAGGACGGGACACTTCATGCCTGTTTTACGACCAATAACGATATTACGGGAGGTAACTCCGGAAGTCCTGTGATAAACGGGAAGGGACAACTGATAGGCCTTGCTTTCGACGGTAACTGGGAGGCAATGAGCGGAGATATTGCCTATGAGCCTGAATTGCAAAAGTGCATCTGTGTCGATATCCGTTTCGTGCTGTGGACTATCGACAAGTTTGCCGGTGCAACCAATCTTATCGACGAGATGACCCTCGTGAAGTAAAAAAAGTTGAGATTATATATAATGATCTTTTAAGAAAGGCTGTCCGGAATTCAGTCCAGGACAGCCTTTCTTTATAATTTTTATGCAAATCAAGAGTTGAAGCAGCTACCTATTTTCTGTTTCCCGTGTTCTTTACCCTCTGCGTGGGAACGGCAAAACTTTAAACCAATTATAATTTTTCAATAACCTGCTTTTCATTGTTTTTTTTCGATATTTGAGAAGGATCTTAAATAACAGCTGAGAAAACAACATGAAGAAGCGAATATTATTGTCTGTTGTCTTTGCCATCCTGCTGGCAGGAGGTATTTACCTTTACAGGCTATTACCTGTAATCACGGGTTATGCCGCTAAAAACCTGGCTTCAGGGGTATTTGTTTCCGGTCGGTCTCAGGCGTCGCTGGAAAAGGAAGATCTGAATTTCTCCATATTAAAGTACACAAGGAACACGGTTGACCTGGAAAAGAAAGAGGTCACCAGCCGTTTTTTGTGGGAAACTTCCAAAGCTGTTTACACCGAAGGCTTTGGATGTACCCTGGTGGAAGGTTACTCTGAGGATGAAATTAAAAAGCGGCCTTATCAGTTGGTTGAACCGCTTCCTGCAAATCCCGATACTATTCCCTGGCCTATGGGAGATATGGTAAAAGATACGGTTCCTCCCGGGATAGATATACCGGTGCTTCAAAATGCAGTGAGCCGGATAATGGCAGATACGATCCCCTTTAAAGGAACTTTTGCACTGATGGTCGTCTATAAAGGGCAGCCTGTATCTGAAGTTTACCGGAAGGATTTTACCTCCGGTACCCGTTTCCTGAGCTGGTCGATGGCTAAAAGTTTTACCGGCACCCTGATTGGGTTGAGGTCGGGTGAGGGGAAACTCGATATTAACCAACCGTTAAACCTGGAGGCGTGGAAAAATGACGATCGCAAAAATATTACCCTGAATAACCTGATGCACATGAACAGCGGGTTGGCATGGAACGAAGATTACGGTGCACTGTCTGATGTTACTGTCATGTTGTTTAAAGAAGGTAACATGGGCGCTTATACCGCAAATAAACCTTTTGATTGCCGTCCGGATTCAATCTGGGCTTATTCATCCGGTACGACCAACCTGGCAAGCATGATCTTGCGCCGTTCGTTTACATCAGATACAGACTATTATGCTTATCCCCGGAGGGCTTTGTTTAACAAGATCGGAATGAGAAGCGCTATCTTTGAAGTGGATGCCTCTGGAACATTTATTGGTTCGTCATACCTGTATGCTACGATGCGCGATTATGCCCGTTATGCCTTGTTGTATATGAATGATGGGAAATGGATGGGACAACAGGTGCTACCGGGAGGATGGGTAAAATATACGACTACACCGGCCAAAGGATCAGACGGGAAATACGGGGCCTTTTTTTGGTTAAACCTTTCGGGCGATCAGCCTGATGCCCCAAGGGATACTTACATGTGCGAGGGGCACGACGGACAGTTCATCTTTATTATTCCATCGAAACAACTGATCGTAGTACGTACCGGATTTTCGAAACATGGTGAATTCGACACGAACCTGATGCTGAAGGAAATGCTGAAAAGCTTGGAATAAAAATAGGTTTTTAAGATACGGACAAAAAATGAATGCCGATAGCAATGTATACTTCAGAATGCCAGTGTAAAAACGGTTTCCTTGCCGGGAGTGGAGCGGACTTTCAGGGTGCCGCCATGCAGCCTCATAATCTGACGCGAAAGGCTTAATCCGATCCCATTACCGTTTTCTCGGGTGGTAAAGAATGGAACGAAAATTTCGTTGATCAGATCAGATGCGATTCCCGGGCCATTGTCCGTGACAGAGATCTCGACCTGGTTTAATCCGTTGCGGGAAGCCTGAAGGATAATTTCTCCTTTCTCCTGTCCGGAAAGTGCCTCTACCGAATTTTTCAATAAGTTATTTAATACTTGGGAAATCAGGTTTTCATCAGCCAGGATATGAAGCCCTGGCTCCGAAAGCCGGGACGAATAGTTTACATGGGCATCAGGAAAGCCGACTTTCCCCAGTAAAACAGTCTTTTCAAGCAAGGACTGAACATCGACCAGTTTCTTTTCAGGTTTTGGCATACGGGTAAATCTCCGGTACAGTTCGACAAAGTGGATCAGTCCTTTCCCTTGTTCCTGAATGATTTCCAGGCCTCTGATCGTATTCCGGATCATATTGTCGTTTACCTCCTCGTGGGGAATAGGTTTACCTTCCTTCAGGTAGTAACTGCTCAGGCTTTCGGAAAGGGAGGTCACCGGTGCTATCGAATTCATGATTTCGTGGGTTAACACCCGGATTAGTTTTAGCCACGAATCCAGCTCTTTCTCGTCCAGTTCCTGATTGATGTCCTGTACCGAAAGGAGTGTCAGCATCTGGTCCTGGCTTTTAAACCCGGTTGCTTTTATCAGCAGGTTGATCTGTCCCTTTTTCCCGTTAAAAGAGAGCAATCGTTGCTCATGTTGCTGGATACGGCGGAGGGCATTGGCCAGTTGGACATCTATTTTTTCAAGTTGTTTCAGATGGGTGAACTGTTCCATTCCGAAAAGTTTTTTCAGGCTGGAATTGGCATGGATTACAAATCCTTTTTCGTCATAAGTAAGGATACCTGTTCCCACATGTTCGATCAGCGCCCTGAAATATTGTTCCTGCCGGTGACTGTCTATCTTGATTTGCTGAATGTACTGGTTCAGTTTTTTTAGCTTTTGGTTGAGTTCCCTGATGATCTGATCGCCCTTTTTGGACGGAAAAGCCTGGCTGAAATCTTCATTTTTGATGGCCTCGAAAAAATAACCGATTCGCTCGTTTAGCCGGTTCTGGTAATGGATCAGGTTGCTGATCTGGAATATCAGGGTAAACCCAAGAACGATACACAGCATGAAATATCCGGATGAGAAGGCCCACCCTCCTGTAGCTGCAACCAGCATAATTAAGAGGATACGCCAAAGAATATTTAACAGGAAGGAATGGCTCATCCTATGCTGAATTTTTTCATTTTATTATAGAGGGTCTGCCTGGTAATTCCTAATTCCTCAGCTGCAGCGCTTATGTTCCCTGGATTTTTCTCCAGGGCTGTTGTGATCAGCCTTTTTTCCATTTCTTCAAGCTTCAGGGTGTCGGCATCCGTTCTGACCCCAGATACTGGCTTCAGGAAGAAGTCTTCTGATTTAAGCACATTGTTTTCGCTCAGGATGACGGCTTTCTCTATGCTGTGTTCAAGTTCCCTGATATTGCCGGGCCAGTGGTACTTTAAGAGTTTCTCCTGGGCTTGGTTGTTAAGCTTCAGGGATGGTTTGTCATACTTATAGGCATATTTCTTCAGGAAAAAATCGGCCAGGACAAGGATATCGTTGCCCCGTTCCCGTAAAGGAGGAATTTCTATTTGTATGGTATTGATCCGGTAAAGCAGGTCTTCGCGGAACAATCCCTTAACTACCAATTCCGGCAGATTTTTGTTCGTTGCACAGATCAGCCGGATGTCGATCGGGATGGGCTGGTTCGAACCAATCCTGGTAACCTCCCTGTTTTGGAGGGCGGCCAGGAGCTTCGCCTGAAGATGAAAGGAGAGGTTTCCGATCTCGTCCAGGAATAAGGTCCCTTTATTGGCAACCTCGAATTTTCCGGCGCGGCTTTCCCTGGCATCGGTAAAGGCCCCTTTTACATGTCCGAAAAGCTCTGCCTCAAAAAGGGACTCGCTTACAGCTCCCATGTCAACGCTTACCATCATTTCATTGCTCCGGTTCGAAAGCCGGTGTATCTCACGTGCTATCAGTTCTTTGCCTGTTCCGTTTTCTCCGGTTATCAGGATGTTGGTATCGGTTTTTGCTACCTTGCGGACTATTTTCAGTACGTGCATCAACTCGGGGGATGACCCGATAATGTATTTTTCTTCCTGGTTGATCACTTTTTTCAGTTCTTTTTCTTTTAACTTCAGGTCACTCACTTCCTCCTTCGACATGCTGAGCTGTACTGCCGAGCGCACTGTTGCCAGGAGCTTCGTATTCTCCCATGGCTTTAGTATGAAATCGGTGGCTCCCGATTTCAGTGCCTTCACGGCCAGTTCGACATCTCCGTAAGCAGTGATCAACACGACCGAGATGTCGGGATGGTTTTCCCTGATTTGCTGGAGCCAGTAAATCCCCTCATTGCCTGTGTTTACGCCTGCCTTGAAGTTCATATCCAGCAGGACCAGGTGGTACCTGTTTTTCCGTAGCTCAGAGATCAGCAGGTTTGGGTTCGACAGGCATTGCACCTTGTCATACTCCGACGAGAGTAAAATATCCAGCGCACTCAGTACACTTTTGTTGTCATCGACAATAAGAATATTCCCTTTAGGCATTTTTTCTTTCAAAGTTAAGGAATCGGATAACCCAGGGCAATTGCTTGTAAATTTTTTTTACAGATTGATGTCAATATATTTTACAGTAAACTCAATCTGTAAATATGTTTTGTATTGATATCCATTTCGTTGTGATTTTGGCATTGAAATGGTAATTCATGACGTTGAGAAGATCTATAAAATGTTATTCATGAGAATCATTTTTTCCATATTGTTATTGTTTCTAACGGTTGCGGCGTTTGCCCAGGAGAGCTGGACCCTGAATCAGTGCATTAACTACGGGCTAAAAAATAATTTGACGCAACAATCCTTTGACCTGAGTGAGAAATCGGCCAGGGTTGATGCTACTCAATCGAAGCTGAACCTTTTACCTTCAGTTTCAGCTTCGGTATCGGCAGCGATGAACTTTGGACGGTCGGTCGATCCGACAACCAATGATGTCACAACAACCGAATATTTCGAGAATTATAATTATATCTCGTCAAGCATGACCTTGTTTCAGGGCTTTATTAAGCTCAACCGGATTTCGTACCGGAAATTTTTGATGCAGGCTGCTAAATTGAAAAGACTGTACAATCAGGACGACCTTGCTTTCGAGATACTTACCGATTACTATAACGTGATTTATTACCAGGGAGTTGTCGGGATCTCGAAGGAACAACTGGAATTGTCGGAATTTAATTTGAAGAAAACAGAAGCACAGATAGAAACAGGCATCAAGGCTAAGACAGATATGGCCGAGATGCAGGCTACTTACGAACAGGAAAAGCTAAGCCTCATTCAGTCAGAAAACAAACTTGAAGAAGCAAAATTAAAACTCATTCAGCAGATGAATCTGCCTGGCGGAAAGTTCGTGGAGGTAGCTAATGAAGAAGAGAAGCCTGTGGCGATGCCAAATCTCCCGTCGGCTGCAGATTCTCTCTTCGTTTCTTTTGCCCGGAAATCTCCATATGTAAAAATGGCTGAAGCCCAGCTTAATGCGGCATCAAAAAGCGTGTCGATTGCCCGGGGATCTTATTTCCCGTCAATATCCCTTAGCGCTTCTGTAAGTACGGGATATTACAATAGCGATAAGGATGAAAGGGGGAATATTGTTTCGATGCATGACCAGTTTGAAAAAAATAAAAATCAGTATATAGGCGCTACGCTTTCGATCCCGATTTTCGGGAAGAATGAAGTGCGGAGCGAAGTGAAGAAAGCTAAGCTGGAAAGAGATCAGGCGCAGATTGAGCTTGATACTTACCGGCAGACAGTTTACTATGAACTGATGAATAACGCCCGTGAATTGCAGTCACTGTACCGGGAATATGTACAAACCCAGAAGCAGGTCGAAGCGAACGATCTGGCCTATCAGGTAGCCCAGCGAAAATACGATGAAGGGCTGATCGATGTCATCGAATTGCTGACCGTGAAAAGCAGGCTGACCGAATCGAAAAGTAACCTGCTGTCTGCCGAACTGCAATGGAGGATCAAAGACAAGATAATCGATTTTTACAAAGGGATCAGGTTCTGGGAGGAACCGGAAACGAAGGATACTCCCTTAAAAGAAAAAGAGAGGGAGAATTAGCCTGGTCAGGGTTTTTTCCCGTTAAATTGAAAGGCAAACTTTCCCTTTTTATGCAGAAAATGAAAAAATATAAATAACGAAATTCCTTCTTTTTCCCAGATATAAGAAGGAAGATTTAAAACTGAGCAATTATGTCAATGGACAGGGTCATCGAGAAGAAAAAAGGATTGAAGATGAAGCACATTTACCTGGGGGCAGGAATCATCATCTTTCTGTTTTTGTTGTATAAAATACTGCTGACCGACCACGAATCGGTATTCAGGGCAGAAAAGGATAAGCTGACAATCAGTACAGTTGAAGACGGTTTGTTTAACGATTATATTACCATAATCGGGCAGGTTGAGCCGATCAAAACCATTTATCTGGATGCCGAAGAAGGCGGAAAGGTGGAGAAAGTTTATATTGAAGAAGGGGAAATGGTCAAAAAAGGCGATGTTATCCTTCAGCTTAGAAACCCCGATCTGAATACGACCATCATGAGCAGTGAATCGGAGCTGGCTTACCACGCGAATGAGCTGAGAAATACCCAAATTGAGATTGAACAACAGCAAATTGAGAACAAGCAACAAAAGCTGGAGGTCGATTTGCAGGTAATTCAGGCTAAACGCAAGTTTAAGCAATATGAAAAATTATTTAAGGAAGACCTGATTGCAAAAGAGGATTACCTGCAGGCTAAGGAAGATTACGAGCTGGCTCAGCGCAAGCAGGAACTAACCTACCAGAAAATGATCCAGGATTCTATTTTTCGTGCAAACCAAAAGGCGAATATGGATGAAAGCCTGGAAAATAACCGGCTGAGTTTGCAAATGGCCCGGGAACGACTGGATAACTTAAACTTGAAAGCCCCGGCTGACGGGCAACTGGGACAATTGGATGCCGAAATAGGCCAATCTATTTCCAAAGGACAACGGCTCGGGTTGCTCCATATCCTGACTGACTTTAAAATTAAGGCGAAGATCGACGAGCATTACATCGACAGGGTGAACCGCGATTTGTCTGCTTCCCTCGAGCGGAATGACAAAACCTTTATGCTGGATGTAAAAAAAGTTTACCCGGAAGTGAGGGACGGACAGTTCGAAATCGACCTGGTTTTTAGCGGGGAGAAACCTGATAATATCCGTACCGGTCAGACTTACCATCTCAAGCTGGAACTGGGCCAAAGCTCCAAGGCTGTTCTACTGGCGAGGGGCGGATTTTTTCAGAGTACCGGGGGGCAATGGGTTTATGTGCTGAATGCCAATGGTACTGAGGCGGTGAAACGCAACATCAGGATCGGAAAACAAAACCCGCAGTATTATGAAGTTCTGGAGGGCCTTAACCCGGGAGAACAGGTCATTACCTCGGGCTATGAGCTGTTCGGGAACAATGACAAGATTGTATTCCGGTAGAAAGAGGACCGGAGAACGGGAACGTGTTGAAAAAGGAAATATTCGTAATGTATGAGTAAATTTTTTTCATAACTTTCAGATTATCATTTATAAATTAATAAAAACGAGAACAGAAAGATTTAATTAAAAAACAGGGAAAGTGGAACGGTGTTCCGGTCTCCTCTTTCCATATTCTTTATTATATGATACGGACAGTTAACCTTACTAAAGTATTCCGCACGGAAGAAATTGAAACCAGTGCGTTGAACGAAGTCAGTCTGCATGTGCAGAAAGGCGAGTTTGTGGCTATTATGGGGCCGTCAGGTTGCGGAAAATCCACGCTCCTCAATATTATCGGGTTGCTGGATAATCCCAGTTCCGGACAGTATTTTTTTGATGGTAAGGAAGTGGGGCAGCTAAAGGAACGAAACCGGACTCAGCTCAGAAAGGGAAATATTGGTTTCGTCTTTCAGAGTTTTAACCTGATTGACGAGCTGAATGTGTATGAAAATGTGGAGCTTCCTCTCATCTATTTGAAATTAAAAGCCAGAGAACGTAAAGAAATGGTCGAGAAGGTGCTCGAGCGCATGAAGATCAGTCACCGCCGGAAACATTTTCCGCAGCAGTTATCGGGAGGACAACAGCAACGCGTGGCCATTGCCCGGGCTGTGGTGGCAAACCCGAAGCTGATCCTGGCCGATGAGCCTACCGGTAACCTTGATTCGAAAAACGGACTTGAAGTAATGAACCTGCTTACAGAGCTTAACCGGGAAGGAACCACTATAGTGATGGTGACCCACTCCCTGCACGATTCAGAATTTGCCCACCGGGTGATTAACCTTTTCGACGGACAAATCATTACCGAGGAAGTGAAAAAACAGTTGGGAGAAGTGTTGCTTTAATTTGCCCTGCTGGCTGTTGGCTGGCAGAGCTGGAAAGCGGCTACAAGGAACCCGGTAGAGGCTTTAAGGTACGAGTAAAATAATGAACTGTAATTGAAGGGATTTAAATTATGTATTGGTACTATCTTAAAACAGCCTTAAAAAATTTAAGGAGCAATAAAAAGTTTACCATCATTAATTTGGTTGGTTTTGCTTTCGGCATTTCCATCTGTTTGGCCATTGCTCTCTTTTTGGTCAAAGAATACTCGTATGACCGGTTCTATAAAAATGCAGCCCAGATTGTCCGGCTGACCGATACAAAAAATAACTCCAGTTCGATTGATTATCGGGTAAAAGACATCCTGCTCAGCAAGTACTCTGAAATAGAAAATGCATGCCTGGTTCAGCGTAAAGGCTCTCCCATTGAAGTAAAAGTTGGTGAGAAAGGATTATATCTGAAAGATATCATGTCGGTTGATAACAATTTCTTCGACGTCTTTTCAATTCCTTTTGTTTCCGGAAAATCACAAAAACCATTCGTTAATATCAATTCTGCAGTCATAACAGAGAGCACCGCTAAAATTTTATTTGGAACAAAAAATCCGTTAGGGGAAGAGTTATTTATTGCGGGAGATATTCCGGTAACAATTACCGCTGTCATCCAGGATTTCCCTGAGAATTCAAGTATTTATGCAGGGCTGTTGGTGAATGCAGAAAATGATCAGTTTAAATTTTCATTTAGCTGCGGAGACTACCGGGATAAAAGTACGCACCGCTGGCCATTCCGGATTTATCTTCAATTGAATAAGAATGTTAATCCGGATCAGCTTTTGGCAAAAATTAACGACCACATCGAGTGGTTAAAACCTTACGGGACACAGGTTGGTTTTCTGAAACTGAAAGATATTTATTTACACGATACAACGCATGGAAGCGAAACGAAACAGGGAAATGCCGGTTTGTTGAATTTATTGAGCATCATTGCCGCAATTATTTTAATGCTCGCGGTTATTAACTATGTCAATCTGACTGTTGCCCAGCAAAATAAGCGAAATAAAGACACTGGCGTCAAGAAAACCATTGGGGCAAACAGTACAGATATTCTTCTTCACTTTTTATTTGAGTCGGTTTTAGTTACTTTTTTGGCATTTATCCTGGGAATATTCCTGGTCTGGATCGGACTCCCGTTTTATCAGGCTGTTTTTGATACCCATTTAAATATCGGTCTTTTGTTTCATCTTCGGAATTTGCTTTTATTGCTGGGGGCCATCTTCTTTATCGGAATGATTAGTGGCGTCGGGCCTGCCGTGATTTTGTCAGGTATTAGTCCTGTCAGGATATTAAGTGGCTCGGCCATCATTGTGGGGAAAAGAAGCTTTTTCAGGAGTTCATTAACGGTTTTTCAATTTGCTACTTCCATCGTATTAATTTTTTGCGTGATTACTGTTGAGCGGCAAATTCAGTTTGTCAAGCACCGGAATGCCGGTTTTGATAAAGAACAACTCTTAAGGCTTGATGTCCCGGGTATCCAGCAGGGAGATATCCAAAAAATGACAGTTTTGCTGGATGAACTTCGTAAATCTCCCTTTATCAAAAGTATTTCAACAACAGATGGCGTTCCCGGAAATATAAACATGTACATGGGGTCCAATATTGAAAATTCAGATAAAAACATGAGCGTGCCGTGTCTGCTGGTTGATACCACTTTTCTGAAGACATTTGGCATCAACGTAATCAAGGGCAGGAATCCGGAGCCGGGTGATTATGGAAAAGTTTGTATGATCAATAATGCTGCATATAACCATTTTGAATTTGAAAACCTGGAAAATAAGCGGTTTATGAATGGACGGGAAGGAGGTTATGAAATTATCGGAGTGGTCAATGATTTTCAATATACATCCCTTCATAAAACGATCGGGCCGGTATGTATCATGTTTATTCCGGATCTCACGCCAACCACCGTTAACATCCGCCTTATCAAAGGAGGTGCCGGACAAGGGATGCATTTTATTCAGGACACATGGAAGAAACTAATCCCCGGATACCCGATGAAATATCAGTTTTATGATGAATGGTTCGATTCAATGTATCGCGATGAGGAACGGTTTGCCAAAACGATCGGCCTGTTTGCAGTATTGGCAATAATGATCTCTTGTATTGGAATTTTAGGCCTGGCCATCTTTTTGTCTGAAAGGAGAATTAAGGAAATCGGCATCCGCAAAGTAAGTGGTGCCAAAATTTCCGAAGTAATGACAATGTTGAACAAGAACTTTGTGAAATGGGTACTCTTTGCTTTTGTAATTGCTACGCCAATTGCCTGGTACGCCATGCATAAATGGCTCGAAAACTTTGCCTATAAAACCGCATTGAGTTGGTGGATCTTCGCCCTTGCCGGATTACTGGCATTGGGAATTGCATTGCTGACCGTAAGTTGGCAAAGCTGGAAAGCGGCTACCAGAAATCCGGTGGAAGCATTGCGGTACGAGTAATTTAAGCCGTCCGGGTTTAGTAAATGAACAGAAAAACAAGATGAATTAGGATAATTATCATGTTTAAATATTCAATAAAACTTATCATTCGAAAACTTTTAAAAGGGAACCGTCAGTTGCTGCTTAATGTGCTTGGGTTAAGCGTGGCTTTTGCAGTAGTTCTTTTTTTGAGCACATTTATTTTTACAGAACTGAACAAGGGTAAATCGTTGGATAATTGCGAAACCCTTTACAGGCTTAGTGCTAAAGAGGGTGTTTTCTGGTCGTCGCGCAGCATTAATGAGTTTGAAGGAAAATTTTCCGACATAAAGGGAATGACCAAGGTTCATGCAAACTGGTCAGGGGAAAGTTATTACGAAGTGGATAAAAACAACTTCAACGCGGGAAAAATCTTTTTTGCCGATAGCTGTTTTTTTGATGTTTTTAATTATGAAGTTTTAGTAGGAGATTTGAAAGGAGCCCTGTCTTTCAACGAAAATATTGTTTTAACCCGATCAGAAGCGGTAAAAATTTTTGGGGACACCGATGTTATCGGAAGGTCATTAAGGTTTAAAAGCGGAGGCTTAGGAGAAATGGATCTAAAAGTAGCCGCAGTTATCAAAGATTTACCGCCTGAGGCCATGATGAGATTCGATGCGGTTGTGCCCGTGATTGCTTTGGAAAACAATGTTCCGTGGTATAAATCAGATCACTGGGGACAGTCTAGGTACGAAGTTTTTTTGTCGCTGTATTCCAACAAATCGAAAAGCAACCTTGAAAAACAACTGAATGCCGCCTTTCAAGCTGCTGCGCCTGACTGGGCCAAACAAGACAAAGGTGAGATTTATTTAGAGCAGTACAGTACTTTATATTTTTCAGAGCAACAGGACGAGGTTCTTTCGCACAGTAGTATCAAGAAGGTCGAAATATTGGGCACAATTATGATTATCGTTTTTCTGCTTGCCCTTATCAATTTTATCAACCTGAACACGGCACAAAAAATCAAGCAGTCGCGTGATGCCGGTATACATAAAGTTTTGGGCGCTAATACGTGGAACTCTTTAATCAGGATTGTTACAGAGATTTTGCCTGTTCTTTTTATTACCCTTTCTCTTGCTGCATTATGGGTGATCATTTCCCTTTCACTTCTGAATGAATTGTTTGATACTTCGTTCCGGGTTTCAGACTTCATCAAAATTAATACAGTGCTTACAGGAATAAGCGTTACTTTGGTTACACTCTTTTTTTCAACCGTTTTTATTGCTTTTTATTTCCGGCGGAGTAATCTGTATGAAGTACTAAAAAACAGTTCTTCCGGGAAAAAGGAAAACCTGCGCAATGCCCTGCTGGTAGTTCAGTTTACCCTTTCTATTGCATTAATTACTGCATCTCTGGTTATTAATAAGCAAAACAGCTTCATGCAAAACCACTTCATGGGGTTTCAGGAAAACAATATTGTTTACCTCCCGCTACACGGACAGATGAATAAACAGATCAGGGCCATTAAACAGGAACTGGCAGGTATTTCCGAAGTAAAAGATATTACAATGTCCTCGCAATCGTTGGGGAAATCAGAAATGGGTTGGGGAATGACTTTGAATAATAATGGAGAGGAAAAACGCATCGGATATGAAGCCATGCTGGTTGATAAAAATTTTTTTAATTTTTTCGGAATAAAAATTATCGACGGCGAAGGGTTTCGTTCTTCATCTATTCGTGAACAGGAACATATTTTTAATGAAACAGCGATTAAAACGTATGGAATTAAGGATATACGGAATGCGAGGATAAGTTCTTACGATAAGGCATCGGGGCAAATAATTGGTGTCGTGAAGGATTTTAATTTCCAGTCGTTACACTATGCAATAGGCCCTATTGGTTTTGTTTGTTCCAATCCCGAAGATATGGGAATTGTATATTTGAATCTGCAGACTAACACTGGAAATCAGTTGCAAAAAACACTTGGGAAAGTGGAAACTGTATGGAATAAATTTGCCGGCGACTGGCCGTTCGAATATCATTTTCTTGATCAGACATTGGATAATTTATATAGGGAAGATCGCAGGTTTGGCAACGTGTTCCTGTTGGTAACCCTGCTTTCTGTTTTTATTGGAAGCTTGGGATTATTTAGTACTTCTGTTTTTATTGCAGAATTACGCACCAAAGAAATCGGTGTTCGAAAAGTAAATGGGGCCAGAGTCTCTGAAATCCTTGCCTTATTGAATAAGGACTTTTTAAAATGGATTACGATTGCGTTTGTAATAGCAACTCCTGTTGCGTATTACGCGATGCACAAGTGGCTCGAAAACTTTGCCTATAAAACCACCCTGAGTTGGTGGATCTTTGCCCTTGCCGGATTACTGGCATTGGGAATTGCATTGCTGACCGTAAGCTGGCAAAGCTGGAAAGCGGCTACCAGAAACCCCGTGGAGGCGTTGCGGTACGAATGATGAACACTGAATAGTTAGTAATGAATTAAAAATAAAAATGTTAAAACATTACCTGAAATATGCGATAAGAACATTTAAATCGAACCGTTTAATTTTTATCGGGAGTATTGTTTCTGTGTTCCTGAGTGCCCTGTGCATCTCGCTCCTGTTTACTTATATCCATAACGAACTTTCGATGGATCATTTTCATAAACGGGCAAAAGATATCTACCTGTTAACGGTACAACAATCGGCCGGAAGTACTGTAGAAGCTATTGAAGCCAATTTATTTTTTGACTTTAACTATAGAAATTATCCTGGTATTGATAATCTTACGACCATTAAAAAGTATAAAAAGGGCGAGGTTAAATTTGCTTACGGTGAAACTTCTTTTTCGCCGGAAGGAATCGTCGTTGACAGTACTTTTTTTGAAATATTCGATTTCAAGCTTAAAACAGGGGACCGGAAGACAATACTCAACGATCCGGAGGCCGTTATAATAACAGATAAATTCGCCCGGAAACTTTTTGGTAGTGAAGATCCGGTAGGGCAAGTCGTTCAGATTGATGAACGGGTCGGAAAACTGTATACCATTAAAGGGATTGTTGAATCTCCCCCGTCCAACAGTTCAATAACTTTTGATTTTATTTTACCGGATCAGTCTGCTGACTTCAGCCGTGCGGGAGGTAATTTTATCCTTGTAAATGATAATTTTAACAGAAGGGATTTTGTCGAAAAAATTAGGAATCTGGGGAATGTTCATCCTCAGTTTAAAAACAGCCGCATGGATATTATGGCGTTGGACGATGTTTATTTTAATGGCGGGAATGTCGATTTTAAGGGGATCTTTTCAAAGTCAGGGAATAAAAAAGGAATTTACATTTTATATGCAATCATCGGGGTGATCTTTTTGATCACCTTGCTTAATTTTTCCAATCTACAGGTTATTGTAATTAATGAATCTTTAAAAAATATCGGAATAAATAAAATTTCGGGATCGGGGAGCAGGCCCGTCTTCTACCAAAAACTCGTAGAACTTATTCTTTTAATTGTGTTGTCAGTTATCCTGATAACCATTGGATTTGTTATTGTTTTACCCTATCTTAATCAAATTATCGGTACAGAACTTTCTCCCCGGCTCAGTCAAATATTTTTGGCAAATCTTGTTATTCTATCACTGCTGGTTGCTTCGGCCATGATCTATCCTTCACTTGTATTTTTTAAGGTTCCGGTTCTAAACAGTCTGAAAAATCAAATCTTTCAGGGTAATCAGTTAGTTGGCCGGAATACGCTTGTTATTGTTCAGTTTGCGTTATCATTTGTATTACTCGTTGCTTCAATTGTTGTAGCCAAACAGTTGAAATTAATGCTGAATAAAGACTTGGGGTTTTCTTCTGAAAATGTGATTTGTACAAAACTTTTTTATGATCTCCCGTTTATGGGAGATGAGGAAGCCTATAAAGAGCAATCGGCAAAAATGGAAAAGAATTTTCAATATATTAATGATAAGCTGGAATCGAACGGGGCAATAGAACGTTTTTCACAGGGATTATCTCCTATTGAGCCTTTTTCGATGCCATGGAAACTGAAAGGAGAAATGACCGATTATACGGCCATGAATGCTTTGACTGTAACTCCGGGTTATCTTGATCTTTTGGGATTGAAACTTGCAGAAGGACGCTTTTTCGAAAAAGGGAGGGATAAACAACGGGGAAATCAGGTTGTTATCAATGAAGCTGCAAAAGCCAGTTGGGGTATCCTGGATATTTCAAAGGCCAGGATCCTGAATAAATATTGGTCTGATAAGGATGGGTACGAAGTTATAGGTGTTGTAAAAGATTTTAATTACCAGCATCTCTCCGTGAAACCACAGCCTTTGGTTTTTCTTTATTTTGAAGATCCGGATGCCGATTTTCTCATAAAATTAAAAAAAGGTGCTACCCAATCCGGATTAACTTTTATTAAACAGCTTTTTAACCAGATGAATCCCGGTGGCACTTTTAATTATACCTTCCTTTCTGATGATATCGAAGCACTGTATCAACGGGAAAAACGGCTGAGTGAAATTTATATTTTTTTCAGCATTATTGCCTATGTCATTTCGGCCATCGGACTATTTGCTATTTCTTTTTATGACACCCGCCGGCGCACCAAGGAAATCGGCATCCGCAAGGTAAACGGAGCCAGGATTTCTGAAGTGATGGCTATGCTCAATCGCGATTTTATAAGATGGGTTACAATTGCTTTTGTTGTTGCCTGTCCTGTTGCCTGGTACGCCATGCATAAATGGCTCGAAAATTTTGCCTATAAAACCACCCTGAGTTGGTGGATCTTTGCCCTTGCCGGATTACTGGCATTGGGAATTGCATTGCTGACCGTAAGCTGGCAAAGCTGGAAAGCGGCTACCAGAAACCCCGTGGAGGCGTTGCGGTACGAATAAAATTCTGGATTATGATTTCAAACCTTTAGAAACGAAATGATGAAAACTGCATTATTAACTGTTCAATTAGCTCTGCTAACTTTGGTGGGCATATCACAAACCAACAGGTATTCTTTCAAAGAGACCTATGAGGTGGAAGCTAATCCGATACTGTTTTTCCGTTCTGTAGATAGCGATATAAGTATTTCGGCATCTGATGGAAAACAAATTATTGTTCATTTCATCGTTAAAAGAAACAATAAATTGCTCAATATAGACATGAGTGAACTCAGGGAGTATTTTCAGATCACTACAGAGGTGACAGAAGAAGGTTTGAAAATTGAAACCCGGTCGAAGGAAAAAAATAATTTAAAAGACTGGAAAGACCGGGTTACTCTCGATTTTGAAATACTTGCTCCGCCCCAAACAGCATGCCTTCTAAATGCAGTAGACGGTGATTTGTCTATTAGAGGACTTAACGCAGACCAGCAATGTAAAACAGTAGACGGCGATATTGAAGTTCAGGACATAAAAGGCGATATCACCGCATCGGGAGTCGATGGGGATATCAATGCACGGGAAATAACCGTGGTCATTGCTCTGGAAACCACCGATGGCGATTTAAAACTTAAGAATATTACCGGAGATGTTCAGATGAAGACGATCGACGGAGATGTTATGTTTTATAATTTGATAGGAGGCATACACTGTTCTGTTACCGACGGCGATATAGAAGGAATGTTAACCGATTTAAAAGCGTTTTGCGAGTGCAGTACTGCTGATGGTGATATTCATATTACACTTCCTGTCGGGTCAGGTTTCGATGTTGAAATGAAAGGGGAATCGTTGCATCCTGACCTTAAGGGATTTGACGGATATATTGAGGAGAAACACATAAAAGGAAAAGTGAACGGGGGCGGAGTTCCCGTAAAGCTTTCGACCAGTGATGGTGACATTCGGCTTACGTTTGAATAGATCTGTTAACAGCCGTATTCTCTGTGCTTAACGAATATCAACGTGGAAATGAGTCAGGGAAAATCCGGCAGAGGCATTGCAGTACGAGTGAAATAATGAAGAATGTTGTAATTAGTAATGAATAATGAAAAAGGACATCAAACTTACTATTCGTAGTTTGTCTAAAAACAAAATAGTTAGCATTCTTAATATGACCGGGCTAACGGTTGGAATTACTGTAAGTATGCTTATTTTCCTTTTTGTTTTAAAGGAGAAAAATACCGACAAATATATTCCCGATCTTTCCGATATTTATGTACTGACCAATCAGAATGATTTCGGTTTTTCGCAAGATATGGTGAACCATGTAAAAAGTGAAATTCCGGAGATAAATGCAGTTACCTATTGCACTTACGACTGGTCTCCACAGGTATTTCTGAAGAGGAATAACGAGAGTTATAAGGTGGAAAAAATGCTTACTGCCGATTCTTGTTTCTTCCGGGTTTTCAACTTTAGACCACTTTGGGGAAATCCGGAAGATGCATTAAATAACGCTAATAAAATTGTAATTACCCGTTCACTTTCAGAAAAAATATTCGGGAAAGAAAACCCGGTTGGGAAAACCGTGACTTACAATGCTACCTATTTGCAGGATAAAGAACTGGAGGTTACTGCTGTTATTGATGACCTCCCGCAATCGAGTTCATGGAATTTTGAAGCCGTGCTTTCGCTCCAAACCAATTATCAGATAGACTGGTATGTTAGAACATTGAAACGTTGGGGATCGCAAAATTATAAAGCTTTTGCAAAAATTAACGCCAATACCCCGGAAAAAGTGGTCGCCGATAAATTAGCCAATATTAACCTTGATGCCGTTCCTGACGGTTATAAAGACGATATCCATTACGGGATTTTCCCTTTCAAAAAGGCTTATTTCGATCTGGTGGAGTTGAAGGTAATCGGACATGGCAACCGCTTTACCTTGTCAGTCATCGGGATTGTAGGTATATTGATTTTGCTTTTATCGTGTGTGAATTACATCAACATGGTTACTGCCCAAAGGGAAAAGCGGTATAAGAATATAGGTATTTTTAAAACTATGGGAAGCAGCCGGAATAAAATTCTTCAGATGGCCGCAACCGAATCGGCACTTATGCTGCTGGCAGCTATCGTTCTGTCATTTATTACAACTTCATTGCTCTTGCCCGGGTTTAATGTGTTAACCAGCTCAGAATTTAGTATTAATCAACTCTTTGCAGGAAACTATCTGCTAATAGGTCTTGTTGTTGTTGGTATCATGGTTTTTTTCACAGGGATAATTCCCGGCTTTATCTTCAGTAGAAAACCCGTTATCCTTCTGATGCAGAAAAACCAATCATCAGGCAGTAAAAACTGGACACGAAACACGTTATTAGTCTTTCAATTTTCGGTTTCTATTGCCCTGATTGCTTCCATTTTCGTGATAAACAGGCAAAATAGATATGTACAAAACCGGGGTACAGGTTTTGCGCGGGAGAATATTGTCTATGTCAGTACCAACGATGCCATTAGCGAACATATCGATGCTTTTAGAAACGAACTGAAACAGATTGCAGGAATCCGTGATTTTACCTTCTCTGAAAGTGTATTGATTGATAATACTGAAAACTGGGGAGTAGATTTGACTAACAATGGAGAGAGATATACTGTTAATTTTTCAAAACTGTCGGTTGCCCCCAATTTCTTTGATTTTTTTGGGATCCGGCTGAAGGAAGGCAAACAGTTTGATGAACATTCAGAAAAGAACGACGACTTTATTATTAATCAGTCGGCAAAAAGTGATTTCAAAATAGATGCCATCGATAATGCACAAATTAACATTGCTGATCCACAGCAGGGGCACATTATAGGCGTTGTAAACGACTATAATTTCGAGTCGCTTCATGTCCCTGTCCGGGCAGCAGCCTTCATGTCATCCGGTGATGAGTGCGACGATGTACTTTATTTAAAAGTCAATACCGCAAATCTTGCGTCTTTCAACGCAACAATGAAAGCGGTAAAACAACTATGGAACCGTATTTCTCCCGATTTCCCGATGGAATATCATTTTCTGGATCAAACCTATTTGGCAATGTATTCCAAAGAAATGCAATTTCAAAGGTTTCTGCTTTATACTACCTCCATTTCGCTGTTACTATCATGCCTTGGGTTGGTTGGCCTCACCTTCTTTGTTATGGAACAACGTACCAAAGAAATCGGCATTCGTAAAGTTAATGGCGCTAAAATATCCGAAGTCATGACCATGCTTAACCGGGATTTTGTAAAATGGATAGTGATTGCGTTTGTTGTTGCCACGCCTGTCGCGTATTACGCCATGCATAAATGGCTCGAAAACTTTGCCTATAAAACCGCATTGAGTTGGTGGATCTTCGCCCTTGCCGGATTATTGGCATTGGGAATTGCATTGCTGACAGTAAGCTGGCAAAGCTGGAAAGCGGCTACCAGGAACCCGGTGGAAGCATTACGGTATGAATAATGAACAATGAGTAATTCGTAATGAATAATTGGAAGAATAGAGCGTAACTGGAAATACAAATGATTGATTGTGATAGTATAGCGCATGAAAAGTCGTCTGATTTTGCAGTAAGAATTGTTAATATGTATCGTCTTTTATTTAGAACCGTATGTTTCAGTATTATTTAAAAATGGCACTGAGAAATCAGGCAAAAAATAAACTCTTTTCGTTGGTTAATGTGCTCGGCCTTTCAGTCGGCCTGGCAGTAACAGTACTGATTATAAACTATGTGGCCTTCGAATTCAGTTTCGATAAAATGCACTGGAAACGTGACCGGATTTACCGGGTTGAAAGCCGTTTTTATGAGGGCGACCGGTTGACAGACGACTGGGCAACGAGTTCATTTGGCTATGGAAGTGCCATCAGTAAAGAAATGACCGGTGTGGAAGATTTTGTTCGCATTGGCGTTCACAATACAGAACAAATTGTTTCGTACCATGAAAAACGGAGCCGGGAAACCGGAATTGCTTATACCGGTCCTTCTTTTTTTACTGTGTTCGATTTCAGGTTAAAAGAAGGCGATATCAACGATCAGCTAAAGCGTCCCAATACGGTTGTGATTACGCCGACTATTGCGCATCGTTTTTTTAATGATGACAACCCTATCGGTAAAATGTTGACGTTTGCTTCAGGAACGACTTTTTACGATTGTGAGGTAACCGGAGTCATCGAAGATTTCCCGGAAAATTCGCATATCCGGTTCAATTATCTTATCTCGTACGAAACTTTGCCGGCATGGATGCGCGAATTTTGGTATTTGCATGAAGCATATACTTACCTGTTGCTTGCTCCCGGGAAAAATCCGCATGAAATTGAGGAACAGTTTCCGCGAATGGCCGAAAAGTACAAAACCGAAGAGGCATTGCGAAACAAAAAATGGGAAGTTACACTGGTCCCGCTTGAAAAAATCCATCTGAATCCGCAAAAACAGTACGAACATGAAATAAAAGGCAACAAAAGGTCGCTGGTAACACTCATTTTTATTGCAATTGTAATTCTCATGACAGCCTGGATCAACTATATCAACCTGACTACTGCCCGGGCCATGGAGCGGGCGAAAGATGTCGGTATTCGTAAAGTATCCGGAGCTTTCAGGTCCCAGCTCATCCGGCAATACATGACCGAATCGTGGCTGGTAAATTCTATCGCGGTGGTAATGGCTGCCCTGCTTGTAATGATTTTAAGGCCTTTTTTCAACCGGATTATCGGTGAAAATACCGGACTTTTCATTCTGGTCCAACCCGTATTCTGGTTTTCTGCGCTGGCAGTCCTTACCTTTGGGATACTGCTGTCGGGGTTTTATCCTGCATTTATCCTGACCAAAGTAAAACCATGCCTCATCCTAAAAGGAAACTATTTTAATTCGGGATCAGCCGGAACTACCCGCCGGGTTCTTGTTGTTTTCCAGTTTGCCGCTTCACTTTTTCTGATTTGCGGGACGTTTATTGTTTATAAACAAGTCCGTTTCATGCAAAAACAAGATCTGGGCGTACAGATCGACAGGACGATTGTTGTTAAATATCCGGTGACCCGCTCTGATCTGAACAATAAAATCCATCTGTTTGCCGAATATATGAAGCAACAGCCCAATATCAGGTCGGTTGCGCAGACCGGTTCAGTTCCCGGAATGGAAATAGCCAGCTTTGCATCCAACCGGTTACTGGGAGATGAGAACGGACAGAACCGCCTTTACGAAATGCTTGCCGTGGATGATCAATTTGTTGAAACATTCGGCTTGCACCTGTTGTCAGGGAGATCGTTTCAGAAAGGTTTTGGTAATGACTGGAACAGCTTGCTTGTCAACGAGTCGGCAATGTCCACCCTGGGGTTGAAGTCACCCGAAGAAGCCATTGGTCACAAGGTTTTGCTTGAAGGCTTGTCCGAACCTGTAGCCATTATCGGGGTTGTCCAAAACTGGCATCAGCGCAGTCTTGAGAATGGCTATACCCCGGTGATGTTGATCCCAAACGGGAAAATAGGCTGGGTTCCCGGGCGGTTTATCGCAATAAAAACGGCGGGGACAAATTATGATACTGTGCTCAATCAGATCAGAAGCAGCTGGCAGTCATATTTCCCTGAATCGAGTTTTGACTACTTCTTCCTTGACAGCTTTTTTGATGCGCAGTACAAAGCGGACCGGCGATTCGGTCACATCGTCGGTATTTTTACCGTACTGGCATTTTTTATTTCAGGATTAGGGCTTTGGGCCCTTGCAGCATTTACCGCATCGAAGAAGGTAAAGGAAGTGGGTGTTCGTAAAGTACTCGGTGCCCATAGCGGTAATATTATTTACCTGTTTTCACGTGAAATTATTATACTCATTAGCCTTGCTTTGGTCATTGCAACACCGGCGTCGGTGCTGGTGATGAAGAACTGGCTGCAGAATTATGCGTTCCGGACAACTATCAGCCCGTGGATTTATATTACGGGTGGAGTCGTCACTATTGGAATTGCCATGCTTACCATTCTTTGGCAAAGCTGGAAAGCAGCTACCAGGAACCCGGTAGTGGCGTTGAAGTACGAGTAATATAATGAGTAATTAATAATCAATGTCGTTTAGTTAAGAAAACGCTCTGAGGTGCGTTATTTTAAAGGGATTTTGATAAAAAATAGTACTTTGAAAAGTTTGTAATTCTTGCCCTAATGATTATTTTGTAGGGGAATAAAGGGGGTAACCCAAGTAGAAACAAAAAACCGGATTATCGGGAAACATTAACAGGACATATCGATGATGAAATTGATAAAGAACAATTTAGCAGCCGTTTTAAAGACGGCCAAGAAGGGGTATTTACCCGTAAGAGAAAATTACCGATCAAAACGATAATCTTGTTGGTGCTCAAGTTTAAAAGTTCCATGCAGCGGGATTTGGACCGCTTCTTCAAGGAAGCCACCCAAAGCGACTTCAACATTAGGAAAGCGACCAAAGGCGCGTTCACTCAAGCCCGGGCAAAACTGAAGCCCGAGGCATTTAAGCATTTGAACGAAATAGCCGTCAATGATTTTTATGAAGGTGCAGAATACTATGTGTGGCACAATATGCGGTTGCTGGCTGTTGATGGCACCCGGCTTGTATTGCCCAATCATCCAACAGTTGTTGAAGAGTTCGGTGTTCACCAATTTGGCCCAAAGGCCGACAGTCCGCGGTCGCTGGCCATGGGATCATTATTATACGACCCTTTAAATTTGATAACGATCGATTCGCAAATAGCCCCTTACGCTTCAAGCGAGCGGGATTTATTGATGGAACATTTGGATAAGGTCAATGCTGGCGACATGTTGTTGCTCGACCGGGGATATCCCAGCTTTTGGTTGCTGTTTTTATTGAAAGCCAGGGGTATTGAATTCTGCGTGCGCCTCAAAGAAGATTGGTGGTTGAAAGTGAAAGACTTCACCGAAAGCACCGACAAAGAGAGAATTGTCACTTTTTCCCTTCCTAAAAAAGACAGGTCAAAACTGAAAGATTTCCCTCACATGTTGGATACAGAAATAACGTGCAGGCTCATCAAAGTCGAACTCGAAAATGGGGACAAAGAGATACTATGCACATCGCTACTAGACGACAAAACATATCTTTACAGCGATTTTGAACAACTTTACCATTACCGGTGGAACGAAGAGGAGGCGTACAAGTTGTTGAAAAGCCGTATTGAACTGGAAGATTTCTCGGGTAAAACGGCCAAAGCCGTAAAACAGGATTTTCACGCCAAGGTATTTTTAATGACATTGAGCGCAGCTTATGCCCATCCAATTGAAGAAAAGGTGATTGCTGAATACGAAGCGGACAAAAACCGCAAACATGGCCAAAAAATTAACCGAACATATGCCCTTGCAACCACAATGGACATACTAGTGCCAACTTTTATCCACAAAAAATACAAGGAAGCCTTGCATGCTTTTGATTTATTGGTCTGGAACACCCGCGAAATCATAAGGTCCGGGCGAAGAAACCCCAGAAACAAAAAACAAAAGAAGCCGTACTCAATGAATTACAAACGATTATAAATAATCACTAACTAAACGACATTGAATTAATAATTAGAAATGAGTAATTGGAAGAACAATAAGAAATCCAAGGATTAATTATTCATTACACATTACTAATTGAATTAAAGCCTTGAATTATGGTTGGAATGATTAGACATTCTTATCCGGATTATTTGATGTTTTTGAATTCTGATGCGCACCAGAAGAATAAAATGTACGCATAACTGAACGATCTGATGCGCATCAAAATATAATCTGATGCGCATCAGAATTCATCTTTATGCTGAAGTTTGGATAAAATCTCTTGTAATTCTGCCAATAATTACCCCGGCAATTCAGGAAAAAGACATTTCATTTTAAAGTGGATATTCGGGAAAAGGTGTCAAAATTTTTGATGATCATCGGAATAAAAAAGGTAATGGAAAGTTCGGAACGGTCGATTGTTTGATTATTCATTCCTCCAAAAGAATTTGCAGGCGGTATTTCTGGCTGCCCTGTTTTCTGTTCCGGCAACATATTATTTTATGGATCAATGGTTAAGTAACTACGCTTACCGGGTAAGTATTAACGGGTGGTTTTTTGTTTTTTCCTTTTTAACAGCAGCTGTTGTTGTCGTTTTAACCGTTTCTTTTTATTCATTAGAAACATCCCGCACAAATCCCGTGGAAGCGTTGAGATATGAATGATCCGGATTGTACTATTGGTTTTGTTTGTTTGGAATATTTGAAGTTTTACAAACTTTAAATTTGCTTGATCTCATCAAACAAATTGTCAGGCGGACTGTTAAAGGATTCAACAGATAGTGTAAAATATTTTTACAGATAGTTATTGGCTGTTTTTTGTAATTGTTTGTATCGCAGTGATCTAATGATTGGCACTTCAATTGATGTACATTGTTTGACAGTGTTTTAAAATTTGGTTCTATCACCGTAAATGATCGTGCTATGCCGTTGAAGTTAAAAGAATCCTTTCGGTTCCTGCGAAATAATAAATCGTTTACCGTATTGAATGTGACCGGTCTGGCATTTGGCTTTGCCTGTGCCATGCTGATCATCCTTCATGTTGGCAAGGAGCGTTATTATAATAGTCAGATCCCCGATTGTGGACAGGTTTTCCAACTTGTTCAAAAAAGTCCGGATTCCCCCTTGGGAAATACGACAATCAGTTATGCCCTGCCAATCCTGCTTGCAAACAATTATCCTGAAATTGAATATGCTGCGAGGACAGAAAATTTCAGTTATTTCAGTAATTGCGTTATATCGCTCCCTGCTTCCCCGGAAGGAAAGGTTACCCGGTTTAATGAGCCTTATTTTTATCTTGCAGACAAAGACATCTTCCGCATTATTCAGTATCCTTTTCTGGAAGGCTCCCGCGATAATGCATTGAATGAATTGAACTCGATAGTCCTCTCAAAGGAGACTGCAAAGAAATATTTTGGGGATGGACAGGCTTTGGGAAGAACACTCGTTTTAAATAATGAAAAGGTTTTTAAGGTTACCGGGGTTGTGGATATTCCGACCTATGTCACGTTTAATTTTTCGGTGTTGGCCCCGCTAAATTCAATGCGTTCCGAATCTTATTTAAGCGGTTGGGACAGTAACGGAGAACCTTATTTTAAGTTGAAGAAGCATGTCGATTATCGAAGTTTTAATAAGAAGATAGAACACTTTTATAGCGAGTATAAGCCGGATGGCATTAATTCTCCGGAACGTTTGACCCTTTCCCTGGTACCGGTTACCGAACGCCGGTTATACTATAACAAAAACCCGCTGTACCTGCTTATTTTTATTGGGTTCGTGGTGTTGTCGGTGAGCATGCTGAATTATATAAACATGTCCACTTCTTTCATCAGCAAAAGGACTTCGGAGATAGCTATGAAGAGGATAGCCGGGGCGGGCAGGAAAGTGATCGGGTTACAGTTCCTGCAGGAAACAGCTTTGATTTGTTTTTTAGCTGTTATTGCCGGTATGGCTTTGACGTGGATCGGGATTCCTTTGTTTAAAATTCTTGTCGGATCTGATATCCTGCCTTTCTTTAAGGGTCACCTCCGGTTATTTTTTATTGCCGGTGCTGTTCTTTGGTTGTCTGTTACCCTGTTGGCGAGTATTTATCCTGCCCTTATCTTATCGGGGATAAGGCCGCTTGCTTTATTTTCCAAAAATCAGTCTCATGCCAGTCTCCGGGGGAAGAACGGGGTAATCACGTTCCAGTTTGTTATTGCTGTTGTCCTGGTTATTCTGACGATAATGATTTACAGGCAATACAAATATATGGGCAGTATGCCACTCGGTTTCGATAATAAACTGGTTATGGAGGTCCCTTTTAACAACGAGTTAAAAGAGAGCTACAGTAGCCTGAAAGAGGAGTTAAAACAAATACCTTCTGTAAAAGATGTCTGTGCCGCTTCGTCTATGCCTGCGGGCATCCCGAATCATTCGGGAGTCAGCTGGATCGATGACAAAGGGGTGAAGCAGGAAGATTCGTTTGCCTTTGCCATCGTCAGCGATGGTTATACACAGACCTTTGATATGCAGATGGCCCGGGGAAATGAATTTGTAAGCGACCGCCCCGATGACCTGACGGGGGTCCTCATTAACGAGACGGCAGCCAAAAGGCTTGGCTTCGGGAATCCGGTGGGACAGGAAGTCTCATTCTGGGGGAGGGAAAACAGGATAATCGGGGTTGTTAAAGACTTCCAAAACAATTATCTGTTCAACGGGATACAGCCGATGATTATATCAGCACATCCCCAAAATCAGCATTTTACCAAATACCTTTATGTAAGCATGCTGCCCGGCGATATTGAAGGTACTATTAAGAAGATCGGGAAAACAGTCGACCGGTTTTCCATGGGGATGCCTTTCGAATATAATTTTACCAACGCCGAAGTTGAAGATTATATCAATGAAATGAAACAACTGAGCAAAAGCTTTAGTTTTGCCAGCATCATATCGATTATCCTTGCAATTATGGGATTGGTCGCGTTGACTTATCATGCTACCCAGTCCAGGATCAAAGAGATTGGGATACGAAAGGTAAACGGGGCAAGGAGCCTCGAGGTTGTCAGTCTTTTGAACTGGTCGTTTTTGCGATGTGTCCTTCTTGCCTGGTTAATTGCCTGCCCTGTTGCGTGGTATATTATTATCCAGTTGTTAAAAGGTATTGGTAATAAAGCCAGTATCTCCTGGTCGATTTTTGTCGTCTCCGGGCTCATGGTCGGTCTGGCAGCCCTGTTAACCGTTAGCTGGCAAAGCTGGAAAGCTGCTTCCAAAAATCCGGTGGAAGCGTTGAGGTACGAATAAAATAATGAGTAATTAATAATTCGTACTGAGTAATTAGTCGCCACCTACTTTATCTTTCTTTTGCCGTGCCAGGTTCTGGCATGGCAACGGCCAGTATGAAATAAAGAATTACCAGCAACGGGTTAAAGAATGTCAGCACCAGGTAAGCTACCCTGACCAGTAACGGATCAAGTTCCGGGTTAATATATTCGGATATACCTCCGCAAACTCCTGCTATTCTCTTGTTGTAAGATTTTGTTAATCGTTTCATATCGTTTCTGTTTTAATCATTCGACCATCTAACTATTTAATCATATTCTGCTCTTCTTATCAGAAATCAAGAGACAATTTGGCTCCCATATGTTTAATACCTTCAGCATCGGTTATATCGAAATCGCCATAAAACGAGATCAGGAAACAACGGCTGTCCTCGTCCTCTCCGGGAACAAGGATGTGAAATTCGGAAGCTTTCCTTTTATTGCCCATCATCCAGATCTCGGCATCGTCGTCCTGGTCGGTCGAATCCAGATGCTTACACACCGAAGACAACATGTCAGCTGTTTTTTTTGAAAATTCATTTCCTTTAAGGGTTCCTTTTTCAGGGTTGTAGGACATGAGCCTGATTTCGTGAATGTCGCCGTTAATATTTTTGCCTTCATCTTTCAGCTCGATGTTGAATGCATCCTGCAAATCTTTGGTGATGGCAAAGTAGGTAACGCCCGGTTTATTCTTAAACACGTCATACAGTCTGTCCGACCGGCTTTGGGCCGAAGCTGCTGTTACGGTCAGGAGCAACAGGCTAAAGATGAATACTTTTGTTTTCATGTGTTTGTAAAATATTGAGATCATTTTCCGGTCTCCTTTTCTTTTAGTCCCAAATCTGTCATTTCCCAGTATTTCCCAACCATATCCCCGTCCCAGGTATTCGATACGTTTTCAATGTCATAGATAATTTTCACCATTTTATCGTCCATGTAGACTGTTTTCCCTTTCGGGACTTTCAACGTGATGTCTACTTCCTGTCCCAGCCATCTGGTGCCGTTATTCAGGGTGTAATAGGGATCGAAGCGAAGAACGGAATCTTGTAGTGTATAATTGTATACAATATTGTCCACATTGCTTTTGGCCACGTCAAGGTCTTTTCCCCGCGATTTTTTTCTTACAAGAATGACAAAGTTGTCATTATTGCTTTCCTCGATGTCGAGCCTGGGATTACCCAGAAGTATCGGCTCCCCGTTTTCCGAGATAACTTTCATGCGTTCCAGATCGACTTCATAACTGTAATTATTTTCGTACTGGTCGTCGCCAAGCTTTAAGTAAAGGGTTTTGCAATTTTTGCAGTCGAGGACCGTACTTTGGCTTATTGTTGTTTTTTTGCTGTAATCGTCGAGTTGTCCGACCGACACGGCAATAACCGTGATGAGGGCAACCAGCCAGACTCCCAGTGCGCTTAACAGGATCAGTTTGTTATTCGACCTGTAACGGAAAACCATTTTTGTCCCGGCATAAAGAATACAGAAAAGTGGAATCCCGGCAAGGAAAGCTATGGAGATCATCAGGATTGTCAGAGATCCCGGGGAAATAAAGAAGTTGGCAATTTCAGGCATGTGAAATTCCGGTCCCCAGTGTCCGATCCAGGGGGCTGCGTGAATAATCGACTGTCCGATAAACATAGAGGTAATAAAGCCGATAAGGCCAACCATCCCAATAATTATTAAAAATGCCCCGGCAATGACAACAATTATCTTCAGGATGACTTTTGTGATGTTATAGGCTACATCTCCTGCCTGGGACATGCGCTCGCGGCCCTTTTCGTATGATTCGGAATTTTTAAACTTTTTGTAGCTTTCCTTTACGTCTTTGACTTCTTCCTTTATCGAACGCTCGATATTGGACACTGTTGCCTCTTGTCCTCTCATTTCCAGACGTTGTGCCGTTGTCCGCGCTTTTGGCACAGCGATCCAAAGCATGATATATACGAGAAGGGCGATCCCGGCGCTTATCCAGAAGAGAATGAAAAATATAATCCTTAATACAACCGGATCGATATTGAAATAAGCACCCATTCCCGAACAAACTCCCCCGAGGACGCGATGGTCCGGGTCGCGGTACATCCTGCGTTTTACTTTTACTTCCGCAGGCTGTTCCTTTTCTCCCTCTTCCGTTTCCTCTTCGTCCATGAAGTCCTCGGGTTTCCCCATGAGGGCGATCACTTCATCGACCCATGATTCGACAATCACGTCTTTCTCATCCGATTGCATTTTTTTGCTGAAAAGCTCGGCAATACGGGCCTCTATGTCCTGCATAATTTCCCGGCCGTCGGCATCTGTCCCGAAGTGGGATGTCAGCATCTGCAAATATTTTTGAAGTTTCCCGTATGCATCTTCATCGATGTGAAAAACGCTGCCGCTGATATTGATTGTAAATGTTTTCTTCATGTGTTTATTTGTTTTATATCAGATAAAACCGCTTTTTCTTGTTATAATTTACCGGATTTAATCGTTGCTACTGCTTCTACGAGTTCATCCCAGGAATTGCCCAGTTCTGTGAGGAAAATTTTTCCTTCCCCGGTTAATTCGTAATATTTTCTGGGTGGTCCCTGAGTAGATTCTTCCCACCGGTAAGCCAGCAGCCCGTCGTTTTTCAGTCGCGTCAGCAACGGGTATAGAGTACCTTCGACAACAATCATTTTTGAATTTTTTAATTCGTCTATGATGTCGCTTGCATAAAGGGGCTTGCCATCGAGTACCAGTAAAATGCAATACTCCAAGACCCCTTTCCGCATTTGCGCTTTTGTATTCTCTATCTTCATATTTTTTTCCTCTCTATTCAGTATCCTGGGCCCTTTCGTCAGCGCTGTGCCCAGTATTTATTATCGGTCATCCAGGGTTCGATTTTCAGTTCAGGATCTTTTTCCGGGACAATCCGGCTGCTAAAATACGTATCATTAAGCATCCATTCCTCAAGTTCAAGCGGATTATCTGTGGCTGCATCATTTAAATGGTTAAAGGCACCGAAAAAATAGTCGTCAGTCATCCATGGCTCGATTTCGAGGGTTTTATCAATCGCCGTCTCAATGTTTAGCAAGCTGTTTTCTGCAGGCGTTGCTTCCGTCGATGGTTTTTCTGCAGTATTGCCGGTCTCTCCTATCATCAGGATGGCTGTTTTTCCAAAACTATTATAGGTGAGCAGTTGTTTCCACAATCCGTGTGCACTTACTGTAAAACTTAATAAGATTACACTGGCAATAATTGCTCCACTTCTTAAAACGATTTTTTCAAATTTGTTGTTTCTGTTTCCTGTTTTCGAGTTAATTGTTTTCATAGTCTCTGTCTCCATTGTTTTGTTTGTTTCTGTTTTCTGTTAATTCAATTGTTTTGTTTTCTGTTTGGCTTTAAGGCCTTATTTTTTTCTGTTTCTGTTATTAAGACTACTGATTTTTTATTTCGTTACATCAGTATAGAACTTTTTTTTAACTATTTCCTTTTTTTACCTTGAATCTTGCATTGCAAATATACAAACATAAAATGGAACTATGCAATACATGGTAGTATATTTTTACAGTAAATTAATTTTTTATGCCTAACTATTTGTTTTGTAGAGTATTTTTGTGCTATATAGTAGTTGGCGGAAAATTTATTGGACTATTTCCTTAGTCCCTCCTGATCCCTGGTGTCATGTCACGTTTAAATTGACAGGAAAGATTCCCTCTTCCTTGTTCCTCTTCGAAATGAAGTCATTATATGATGAGGAACGAGGAAGAAGCAATTGTATCCGGCATGATAGGTTTGGCATGACTCTGGGAGTGTTGAGACATTTTGTCGATTGCAAGTCGATAGAAAAGGTATCCCAAGAGAGATATATTCCTGCATAAATCATTCTGATCTATGAGTAAAAATAAATTTATTTGATTTGAACGTGAAGAGAATATTTTCCTAATATGAACTCACTGTTAATAAATAGGACATGAAAAAAAGCAATTTTCATTTTTTAAAACCTGAGCTCTCGGAATTTGGATGATTATTTTGTTTGAAATTCTTTAACATAAGAAAATGATTAATTTACTGTTTGTCAATTTTTTAATAAAAATTAAGTTAAACATATGATTTTTATATTGTGGTAAACTATTTTTTCTTTTTGTAAATAAATTGAACGACAGTTTTTTAATAAAGGATTTCTGGATAAAAAAAATGAAGTTTTACTTAACAGATAATTAACGTTTTTTAACCTATATTGTCGTTTATTTGCAATGGCTATTTGACTAATCTTAAGTGAATTTTTGATGGGGGTTTCTTTTTCCGTATGGGGGTATGGGAGAGGAAGTTGGTAAGATAGAAATATTTAATTTCCAAAACTTACAATAATTATGAAAACACGACTTCTCAGTCTAATTTTATCAGTTATTTTTATGTCCTTTTCGGCGGCAGGTTTCTCCAACGGAACTGTCAAAGGAAAGATAGTGGATTCTAACACTGGAGAATCGCTTATTGGGGCATCTGTCGTGCTTGACGGAAGCACTAAAAACGGTACGGTATCTGATTTCGACGGTTCTTTTAAATTATCTCTTCCTTCTGGTTCACAGAAGATTGATATTAGTTTTATCGGATACATCAGCAAAACGATTAATGTAAAAGTTGCTGAAGGGCAGGTTACTGATTTGGGAACAGTTTCCCTTGATCCTGATGCCATTGGGATTGATGAGATCAGTGTATTTGCATCAATGGCTATACAGCGAAAAACTCCGGTAGCGCTGTCGACAATCGATGCTTCACTTGTCGAGGAGAAAATTGGGACACAGGAATTACCTGAAATTTTGGAAAGTACTCCAAGTATCTATGCAACAAGAGAAGGAGGAGGTTATGGCGACAGCCGGTTTAACCTTCGCGGTTTCTCTTCTGAAAATATTGCTGTTATGATTAACGGTGTCCCTGTGAATGACATGGAATGGGGAGGAGTTTACTGGTCAAACTGGATGGGAATGTCAGATGTGCTCCGTTCCCTGCAAATTCAAAGAGGTCTTGGCGCATCCAAGGTGGCTGTTCCTTCTGTTGGCGGATCTGTTAATATCGTTACGAAAACGACCGATGCTGAAAAAGGAGGTTCTTTTTCTACCGCTTATGGAGATGATGGTTACCAAAAGATCACATTCTCTGTTTCTTCCGGCTTGATGCCGGATGGCTGGGCGTTTTCATTATTCGGGGCGAAAACCTGGGGCGACGGATATGTTCAGGGGACTGAATTTGAAGGCTACAGCTATTTCTTTAACCTGTCCAAACGGTTTAATGATCACCATACGATCTCGTTTACCGGTTTTGGTGCCCCTCAGTGGCATAACCAGCGTAGTTCGTACGACAAGTTTACCATTTCTGGCTGGCAGCAGGAACGTGAGAAATATCGCTTTAACGCCACTTACGGTTTCGGTGCTGCCGGGGAACGTGTAGTTTCTGCCAAAAACTTTTATCATAAGCCACAGTTCCAGTTTAATGATTTCTGGACCATTAATGAAAATTCCAGTTTATCTACTTCCATTTATTATTCTTTTGGTAACGGCGGAGGATATACCCAACTCGGGAATGAAAAATCGAAGCTCTATGGTACTTCCGGCTACAGGACTATTGAAGGTTACAAGGATTATGCTGCTATAGAAGAGGAGAATGCCGCAAATCTGGAAGGTTCCCAGGCGATTGTCGGGAGCTCTAATAACAATCACCAGTGGTATGGTGCTATCTCGACATTCACAACAAAATTTAGTCCGAATCTGGATTTTTACGGAGGTATTGACCTGCGCTACTATATCGGGAAACATAACAGAACCGTTGAAAATTTGTTAGGGGGAAATTTCTTCATTGATCCGGCAAGAGAGAATGTTGCCTACCAGGCTGATAATGATGATTATATCAATCAGAAGATGAAAGTCGGAGATATCGTTTCCCGGAACTATGACGGCCATGTATTATGGGAGGGCGGTTTTGCACAGGCCGAATATAATCTTGACAAGATTAATGTTTATTTATCCGGTGCTCTTTCCAATACAACCTATTGGAGATACGACCGGATGTATTATGCCCCGGGGAACCGGAAGTCAGACAATGTCAGCTTCCAGGGCTGGAGTGGCAAGGGCGGTGCCAATTACAATATAAACGACAGATACAATGTATATGCCAATATCGGTTACTTCTCCAGAGCTCCCTATTTTTCGAGTGTCTTCCTGGCTGATGATGTGAGCAACGAAATTAATAAAGATGCCAAGAACGAGAAAGTCTTTTCTGCCGAATTAGGCTATGGGTACAAATCGAGATTTCTGAATGTCAATTTAAATGTCTATAATACGCTCTGGAAAGATAAATCTCTTGCCGGCACTATTGATTCTCAGGACCAGGCGAAGGGAACCTATAATGCAACCGGTGTAAATGCCATTCACCGGGGCGTTGAACTTGAAGCGAAAGCAAAGTTATCCAAAATACTGACGTTGTCGGGCATGCTTTCTATCGGTGACTGGAAATGGGACAAAGATGTTACTGCCTATGTGTTCAACAGCGACGGGCAACTGGTCGATTCAGACGGGAATGTTGTTAGTAGTATTGATGATGCAGATAAGATTTTCCTGAATATTGGAGGAGTGCATGTCGGAGATGCTGCCCAGACAAATGCCCAACTTGGGTTCGAGTTTAAGGTTATTTCAGGGCTTAAGATTGGAATGGATTATTTTTACAATGCCCGTTTGTATGCCGATCCGGGCAGTGTTTCCGATTTGAATGGGAGCGATACATGGAAGGTGCCCGGAGCCGGAATTGTAAAGGCAAACGCTGTTTATGATTTCAAAATTAACGGGCTAAAAGCATCAATCAGGGGTAATGTAGAAAACCTTTTTAATAAGACTTATATCTCAGATGCCGATGCCGGATCTTCGAATACATGGGAAGATGCCACTGTTTTTTATGGTTTCGGAAGAACAGGTTCTGTTGCGTTAAAAATTTATTTTTAATCAAATCTCTTGTAAATAAGTTAAAAATCATGAAAAAACTAATATATCTTTCGACAATAGCGTTGCTCGCTTTCGGTTGTGACCCTTATAACGACCAGTTTTCAGACGATTATGCGGCAAATACCTATACTCAGGTACTGACTGAACTGACCGATACGCTGACAACTGACGACTATAATTCATTTGGAGGTGATGTAAAAACAAATCAGTCATTTAGTGAAGACGATCCGGCAGCAAATTACCTGCCCGATTTTCTGGGTGAGAAGTATCCTGCACTGGATGAGGGGTCAGCAATCAAGGTTACTTATAACTATTACAGGGGAGAACCTGACTATTATTCTGCCATTGCCGGTGCAAAGAGTTACACTTTAACTGCCGCAGATTACAATTCGATGGGAGAAGAGAAAGGTCAACCCGGGCAATATGACGATTTTACTAGTTCGATTCCACCGGAAGATTATCTTCCTGATTTTCTGCTGACAAAGTATCCTGATGCAGAAAGCGGAGACATCGTTCTTATTTCATATAAATATTATGATTCGGGAACAACTTCTGTTCTTAGCGACTTTTATGAATTCGACGGTTCTTCCTGGTCTAAGGCAGAATTCGAAGTTCCGGACGGGGCTGTTGTTTATGTCCTTACCTCAGATGATTATGATTCTATGGGAGAAGGTTCCGGCGAACCGGGTCAGTACAATAATTTCAGCAGTTCGGTCCTTCCTGAAAATTATCTGTCCACCTTTTTGTCGCTGAAATACCCTTATGCGCAGGAAGGAGATATTGTTGTTGTGGTTTATGCTTATTATGCTTCTAAAACCACTACCAATAAGGCAATCCAGTATACAAAGGGAAGCGGAGGCTGGACTGCTTATGAGACAACAACCGAGAAAACAGACCAGTACATCAAAGGTGATTCTGGTTGGGCTTTTGATCCCTCCGTTCAATACACCATGGTGAGCGACGACTATCAGAAGATTGTCGATTATGTAAAAGCCAATATAGGGAGCAGCTATGTCGATTCATATGGAACCGCAGAAGATTATTATGGCTCAAGCGCCTATTACAGCGAGTTCCGTACGGGGGACGGGTATTTCGAATCATCAAAATTCAGCTCCTGGGAAGATGCAGTAAAAGAGGCTGTAGGGGAAATATTCCTTCCGGAAAAGTACCCGAGTGCTGTAACTCAGGTCGACGGTATTGATGTGAACTACGTTATAACGTTTACCGGGTATGCTGGCGGAGCGTCAACAACGTATACTATTACTTTCCAGTGCACTACTGCAGGACCTAATCCAGAATTTACGTACGTAAAGGGTCCGACAGCTGTAGAATAAGAGTACAGTTATAGGGGCAGGCCATATCCGCCAACGGGTATGGCTTGTTTTATTCATAAACTGGTATTTCCCTTTTAAAGGGAAAGCCAACGTATTGGTTAAAATTTTAATACATGAATTTCAGAAAAGTTTCTTTTTACCTGCTGTTGTTGACGGTTATTTCCTGTTCGAAAAAAAATGACAATATTGAAGAAGATTCCGCAGGAAAGGATGAGAATACACGGCCTGTTTATTCTGTGACTGAGGATTTTGAATTGGGTGAGAAACAATCTTATGCCGCAGATCATGTCACGCTTTCCACCGGGACCTGGTACTTCGACGATGCTCTTTTAGGAAGTCTGGATAGTGATGCAAAAGACGGGAGCCAGTCAGTAAGGCTGAGGAACGGAAGTATTACGATGAATTTTGATGTTGACAGTATGACGATGTTGTATATCGATCACGCTGTATTTGGTAGCGATGGCGCATCGACCTGGAAACTTTATATGTCAGACAACGGTGGCGTAACCTTTAGTTTACTAGGTAGCGTAACAGATTCCGGGACCACCCTTGTTACCGATTCCTTTAGTATAAATACCTATTCAGGTGTCCGGTTTAAGATTGCAAAGGAGGGTACAGACAGGGTTAACCTTGATAATATTACTTTCAAGGGAGTTGGTGATTCAGGGATAACACTTTCAACCCCGGACGATTCTTCCAATGATGATGGCGATGGTAGTGGTTCGGATGCTGCAACACCCAGAACGGTAACGGCTGGAGATGATGCCCAGCCTGATAGCGGTGATAATAGCAACATGTTGCTTGGGAACCCTTCGGGGGCACAGAATTCCATTCTTTATAATGAGAATTATCTTGTTGACTTCAGCTATTATACGGAATCGTATAATGCGACACGGGCAGAACCGAACTGGGTTAGCTGGCATCTCGGTAGCGAAGATATTACCGGGGCGGCCAGCCGGCAGGATAATTTTGCTGCCTGGGCCGATCTGCCTTCCGGATGGTACCAGGTTCAAAGCAACAGCTATAGCGGAAGCGGGTTCGACAGGGGACACAATTGTCCCTCGGCTGACAGGACCAGTTCCGTAAACGCCAATTCTGCGACTTTTCTGATGACCAATATGATCCCCCAGGCGCCCAATAATAACCAGAAGACCTGGGCTAATCTCGAAAGTTACCTGAGAGGACTGGTAGACGATGGGGAGGAGATTTATATCATTATGGGATCGTATGGAGAAGGTGGCACCGGAACTAATGGAGCCTATACCACCATTGATGACGGGAACATAACAGTTCCCTCCAATGTTTGGAAAATTGCCGTGATTCTTGATGCGGGAGATTCGGATCTTAGTCGTATTGATGAAAATACCCAGGTTCTGGCCGTTGATACGCCTAATTCAAATGATATTAAATCAGATTGGCGAAATTATATTGTTACAGTGAGAGAAATTGAAGAGGCAACGGGGTATAATTTTTTGTCTGAATTATCCCAGACTCTTCAGGATGAGCTGGAAACAAGGAAATATACAGAAAACTGACCAGAAGAAACAGATTCCGGGGCTGAAGGGGAGGCGATCTTGAGAAAGGTTACCTCCCCTTCATTTTTTTCTTGCTTTTCATGATTTTTTTTTTGATTTTTGCATACCTACCAGTACCTACCGGTATGGAGTGTAGGAATTAGTAATTACGAAGAGGAACCAGGATTTGTGAAAACCGCTATTGTCGTTTTGTTTTGATGATATTTATTGATTAAAAGTGTTGGTCTTAATATTTTCATGGTTAACCTAAATAGCTAAATTTATTCATGATGAAAAAAAAATGGCATTTATTCGCTTTCATGATGTTGTTCGCAACTTTTTTTTCCTGTAAAAGCAAGTACGAAAACGTTCCGTATACGGAAATGAACCCGAAACCATGGGAAGATCCAACGATTTGTCAGATCAACAAGGAAAAGCCAAGAGCTTCTTTTATTCCGTATGCCAATGAAGAGCAGGCAAGGATTGACGATATCTGGTCCTCTCCCTTTATTGAGTCTCTGAATGGCACATGGAAATTCCATTTGTCGCAGAATCCGGATCAAAGGCCATACTGGTTTTTCAAAGACGATTACGATACCGGCGACTGGGACAATATTGAAGTCCCTGCCAACTGGGAGGTTGTCGGGTTTGATTACCCGATTTATACCAACGTTAAATATCCGTTTGTAAAAAATCCTCCTTATATACAGAAAAATTATAACCCGGTGGGGTCTTACAAAAGGACTTTCAAAGTCCCTTCCGACTGGAAAAACAAAGAAATATTCCTGCACTTCGGGGCAGCCAGTTCCTTCGTGAATGTCTGGGTAAACGGGCAATATGTCGGTTACAGCGAGGACAGTAAAACGCCTGCCGAATTTAATATTACAAAATATATCAGGAGGGGTACGAATAACCTGGCTGTCGAAATTTTTCGCTGGTGCGACGGAAGTTACCTCGAGGACCAGGATTTCTGGAGACTTAGCGGGATTACACGCGATACCTACCTGATGGCCAGGGAAAAGCAGAATATCAGGGACTTTAAAGTTACAGAAGATCTTGATTCCGGCTATAAAGACGGGATCTTCGGATTGAGCGCCGATCTTGTGAACTTTGATGACCAGCCCCAAAAGGTGACCCTTGTGGCAGAACTGACCGATAGCACTGGATTGAGAAAAACCTATTCAAAAGATGTCGATCTTACAAAAGAAGGGCAGGTCGTTACTTTCGCTGATACCATTCCGGGGATTAAAAAATGGACGGCAGAGACCCCTAACCTCTACTTGCTGCTGATAACGCTGAAAGATGCTGATGGCAAGACTATGGAGGTAATCCGGCAGGATATAGGCTTCCGGAAAGTGGAAATCAGGAATAAACAACTAATGGTAAACGGGAAGCCAATTTATGTGAAGGGGGTTGATATGCATGAGCATAACGAGCTTACCGGTCATGTGCAGGACGAGGAAACCATGCTTACGGATATCCGCCTGATGAAAATGCACAATATCAATACGGTACGTACATCACATTATCCGGAACCGGAAATGTGGTATAAGCTCTGTAATAAATATGGCCTTTACCTGATCGATGAAGCGAATATCGAATCGCATGGAATGGGATACGGCCCGGAATCACTGGCTAAAAATCCGGAATGGGGACCGGCCCACATGTACCGGACAGAGAACATGTATGAACGCGATAAAAACCAGCCGGCTGTCATTATCTGGTCGTTGGGAAACGAGGCCGGCAACGGGGTAAATTTTGAGGCAACCTATAAATACCTGAAAGACACCGATAGTACGCGTCCTGTTCAGTATGAGCAGGCCCATGGTGGCGACGATACTGATATCGATTGCCCGATGTATGCCCGGATTACGGATCTTGAAAATTATGCAACCAAGGGCGACCCGCAAAAGCCTTTGATCCAGTGTGAATATGCCCATGCCATGGGGAACAGCGTCGGTAACCTTCAGGATTACTGGGACGTGATCGAAAAGTACGATATCCTGCAGGGCGGCTGTATCTGGGACTGGGTTGACCAGGGACTGCTGACAACAAATGACGCCGGGGAAAAATATTGGGCGTATGGAGGCGATTTTGGCCCTGATACGGTCCCGTCTGACGGAAACTTCTGTATCAATGGCCTGGTTGACCCGGACAGAGGGGTCAAACCGGCCTTGCTTGAAGTAAAGAAAGTTTATCAGAATATCGGATTTAAACCGGTTGATCTGAAAAAAGGAATTGTCAACATCAAAAATAAATATACGTTTATCGATCTCTCCGGTTTTGACATTTCATGGACAGTCACTGCCGACGGGCAAGTCCTTAAAAGCGGGGATCTGGGGAACTTTGACCTTGAGCCCGGCGAAAACAGGGATGTGGAACTGGATTATTCGGTCGATCCATCGCCCGGGACAGAGTATTTCCTGAATTTTTCAGCCAAAACGAGAAAGGCAGAAGGACTTGTGCCTGCAGGCTACGAACTGGCAGCAGAACAAATGGAACTGCCTCTGTTCAAGGCTAAAGTAAAGGCCGATGTCAAATCGTTCCCAAAATTACAGGCCGGTAATTCCGGTTCAACAATTACGGTTCAGGGCGAGGGTTTCCAGTTAGTTTTTGATAAGGATGCCGGAGTTCTGAAGAGTTTTAAATCAGGAGGGGAGGAGTTGCTGTTATCCGGTCCTGTTCCCAACTTCTGGAGGGCTCCGACCGATAACGATTTCGGGAATGACTTGCCTGTCCGTTCACGGGTGTGGCGGAAAGCAGGTGAACGGCGAAAGGTGACCCAGGCTTCGCTGAAAGTTAGCCCGGATAATAAGGCCATTGTTACATTCAAATTCGATCTTTCGAATGAAAAAGAAGAGAAGATCGCCGATTACCAGTCGGTGTATACCGTTTGGGGAAGCGGAGATATCGAGGTTGCTGACAATTTCGCAATGACAGGAGATTTACTGCCGGAGATCCCGTTATTCGGGATGAACCTGGTCATGCCGCGTCAGTTCGACCAGATGACATGGTTCGGACGTGGTCCTCAGGAGTCCTATTGGGACAGGAAAACGAGTGCATTTGTGGGTAAATATTCCGGACCGGTTGCCGACCAGTATTATGCCTATGTGAGGCCTCAGGAAAATGGAAATAAAACTGATGTACGCTGGGTTACTATTACCAATGACAAGGGGACAGGCTTGTTTTTTGCGGGGGAACCTTTGATCGAAGTGAGCGCTCATCATAATATCATGGAAGATTTTGAGTCCCCGGAAAGAACTGATGGCCGCCAGACGAATGGAGTTAAGCCGGTTAACAGGCATATTAATGATGTAAAACAAAGAGATCTTACCTCAGTAAATATTAACTACAGGCAAATGGGGCTTGGGGGCGATGACAGCTGGGGAGCCTGGACCCATGATCAGTACAGGCTGAGGGATAAGCACTACAGCTATATCTTCAGAATGAAAGCGATCCATCAGGGCGACAATCCGGCAGAAATGTCCAAGGAAAAATTGTAGAAACGGTTTCCCTGGTTTGATGAATCTGAAATACTATTTACTACTCTATTATTACCAACACACCTTGTCCCGGCAGGATCCCTGCCGGGACTTATTTTTCTATGTCCACTTCACCTGTTTTTAGATTGACCGAATAAGGGCGATCCGCTCATTCGACGAAAAACAGGGACATGAAACGCGTTATGAGAAGCATTCCTCTCGTACAGAGGTATGAATTGTGCAAATAAACGGGCACTGTAGTAATCCTGTTTGTCCAATAGAGAAATAACAGTTGTCCTTATTTCCCCCAAAATTATAAGTTAATATTTCCAAAATTATAAGTTAATATTTCCAAGATTATAAGTTAATATTTCCAAGATTATAGGTTAATATTTTGGAAATAATAGGTTAATATTTTCAAGATAATAAGTTAATATTTTCAGACGGAATGTAATGCACAGGCAAGTTCCGGGTAATGCATCCGAAACATCCGGACAGTGCATTCAGAACTTGATATTCGTGCATCCGGAACTTAATATTCGTGCATCCGGAACTTAATATTCGGGCTTCAGCAAGTTGATATTAAGGCTTCAGTGTTTCCGTTAACAGTATATCCGGAATCTTCAATTGAGCTTTTGACAAGTTCATCCTGTGAAATACAAAAGATCGAGAGTTTTGATATTGGTTTTAGTTGCTACGTAGGCAGCCGCACAATAAACAATACAGTCTTGAACCATTCAGCCCTCCAACCATGTACCCATTTAACCACATAACCATCATTCTGTCATAACTTCTGCTTTCAAGGACCCTTTTCCCCTTGCCAAAATCAAAACATTTCAGACATCTATGTGTTTTTTAATTGTATTTAGTAATTTTGCGCCCAACTTTTTTCGAAATAAAGAGGATTTGAAATGGAAAGAGAAGAGATTCAGGTGATGTTGAAAAAGAACGGGCATATCACTGAACAAATCGACACAGCAATAAAGTTAACCGAAGAAATCAACCGGCTGAAAAAGGAAAAGAATGCAGTAATTCTCAGTCATTACTACGTGGATGGCGATCTACAGGATATAGCCGATTTTGTTGGCGACAGCTTGCAATTGGCTCAGCAGGCTGCTAAAACCAAAGCAGATATGATCGTGTTTGTCGGCGTTCATTTTATGGCAGAAACAGCAAAAATAATCAATCCTTCGAAAAAAGTTATTTTACCCGACCTGAAAGCGAGCTGTTCCCTGGCCGAGTCGGCCCCTGCAGAAGAATTTCGTAAGTTCAAGGCGAAATACCCTGATCACAAGGTCATATCTTATATAAATTGTACCGCAGACCTGAAAACAATGACTGATGTGGTCTGTACTTCTTCCAATGCCGTTAAAATTGTCGAAAGCTTTCCCCGGGACGAAAAACTCATTTTTGCCCCTGACAGGAATTTGGGAAACTATTTGAACAGCATTACAGGCCGGAATATGGTTCTGTGGGATGGCGCCTGCATGGTTCATGAACAATACTCTGTTGAAAAGATTATAGCGCTGATGGACGAGCATAAGGATGCTGAATTTATTGCCCACCCCGAATGCGAAAAACCTGTACTGTTGCTGGCGAAGCATATCGGGTCGACGGCTTCCCTGCTTAAACATGTACAGGAGAGTCCTTCATCTAAATTTATTATTGCCACGGAAAGCGGGATCCTGCACCAGATGAAGAAAGTTTGTCCTGATAAAATTTTTATTCCTGCTCCTTCCAACGATTCTACCTGTGCCTGCAACGATTGTTCATACATGAAGCTTAACAGCCTTCAGAAGCTTTACATTTGTATGAAGCATGAACAACCTGAAATCAAGCTTTCTGACGAGATAATTGAGCAGGCAAAGAAACCGATTTTGAGGATGATGGAAATATCAAAATAACGGATTATTCGATTATTAGGGGGGTATTTTCAGGGCTTCTTTGGCGGCCTCGGTTTATTTGGTATGGTTTTCAACATGAAGTTGTTAATTAGTTTTTATGCGAAGGCGCCAATCCGGTATATTCATTTTGTATCTTCGTAGTAACCGTAAAATTTATTCTTATGCCTTACAGGAGGTTACCTAATACCGATCAGGCCAGGATGAGGGCAATTGAAGCTGTGTTGGAGCTGGGGAAAAAAGTTGCAGTTCGGGATCTGGCATTCAGTTTAGTAACTTTAGAAAAGCTACAGTTTTTTTATCCCCGTATGCTAGGTGCGATCCGGCAGCTCGAAAATGCGAAACAAAACCAGTTTAACAAATCAAGGGAATACGGAGAGATTGTTAAAAAGGCAAAGCTGTATTTGACCCATTTTATGCAGGTGCTAACGTTTGCTATTATCCGGGAGGAATTGAAACCAGAGGTTCGGGAATTTTATGATCTCGATCCAAATTCTCAGAAAATACCTGTGCTGAACCTGGAGGAGGACTTGCTGGATTGGGGTGAAAAGGTCATTTTGGGAGAACAGAAACGTTGTATGAAAGGAGGAAACCCGATTTACAGTCCGTCTGTTGCCCTGGTAAAAGTTCACTATGAATCTTTTGTTGATGCTTACCGTGAGCAGAAAATGATGCAGAATATTACCAACAGGATTTCGGAACAGATGGCGAGGATCAGGCAGGAAGCGGATGAGCTTATTCAACAGGTTTGGAACGAAGTCGAAGCAACTTTTGCCCATTTCCCGGAAGAACAAAAGAGAGAAAAGGCTTCGGCATATGGGTTGGTTTATGTGTACAGACCGGCAGAACTAAAAAAGATAGAAGCCAGAAAACTCCAGACGAACCTGATGTTTACGTAAGTATATTTCTACCATCCAATGTTTGATTATCTGTTTCCTTTTTCCTCAGGAGTGTAAGTAACCAGATGGTCAGGGCCAGGCTTGCCAGGGCCACTGGCCACATATAAGCAAAATGTTCCCCAAAATCAGCGAATTTTCCGAGTTGTTCCTGCCCGTTATTCTCGGCATAAAATGATAAAACCCCCAATGCATTATTTATGAAATGGCATAGCACAGGTATCCAGAGAGATCCGGTGTAGACCAGCATGTATCCAAACATTGCACCCAGAAACATCCGCGGTATAAAACCATAGAACTGCATGTGCATGGCACTGAAGATAAATGCGGAGATCCAGATCCCTAAATGGTAGTTACGGGTCATCGACGTGAAAATCTTTTGGATCACTCCTCTGAAAAGAAATTCTTCACCGGCCGCAGGTATAACGGCGATCATCAGTAAATTGAAAAGCAGTCCGCTTATCGAGTTTACTTGCATGAAGCGGTTGATCAATGCATCGGCATTATCTTCCATTCGTCTCATCCAGTTTTCGATTCCTGAAAGAAATTCGGGAAGGCTCATTTTACTGTTAAGCTCTCCAATATAGGAAATAAAAGGGCTGAACACTAAAATAGAGAAGATAGCAATTGTTACGGTAACTGGTTTTATTTTTTTTGTGAGGTGCAGATATTTCAGCGCATTTCCCTCGAAAAGCCATCCAACGATAAAAGGCGGTAAAACAAACAGTCCGATCGATTGTACCATCTGGAGATATTTTAAGATGGAAATAAATGACGGATCGTCTGTTTTGGTTCCGGACAGGGTAGCAATCATTTGATCAAGCCCGACAACAGGAATTGCAACAATGACTGAAAGAAAAAATAGTAAGAGAAAACTGGCCAGCGCGACAAATGCAGTCATAATCAACTGGCACCACGGAGATGCGCCCCGAAATGCATTCAAAAACATAACTTCGATTTTAACGCAACAAAGATAGTCAAAAAGTTAAGGGAGGAAATGCTTTTTGTCAATTACTCATTAACCGTTCAGAAGATCATTCATCCGCTGTTTATCAAGGATTCGGATTGTCCTGCGCTGCACATTAATATATCCTTCCTGTACCATTTCTCCCATGGCACGGGCAAGGGCAGGACGGGTGACCCCGAAAAATTCGGCAAGTTGTTGCTGGGACAGGGGAAGCTCTACTATTGCAAGCTTGTCATCTGCAAGATCCAGCAGGTAATGGGCAATTTTTTGCCTGATTGTTTTGAACGAAAGAAACCTGATCCTTTGCGAGAGAAATTGTGCCCTTGACGAGATCGAGTTCAGGTAATTGGTAAGGATGCGCTGGTCTTTCTGCAGGACCTTCAGAAATTCACTCCTTGGGATATAAAGCAGCTCGACAGGATTATTGGAGATAACGCTCACCGGGAACCGGTTGTTTTTTCCAAACAGAAAAGCGGCAGCCAACGGCCTTGGGGCTTCAACATCTTCAATTTTGATTGTTTTTCCGGTATAATCGGCCATTTCTCCTTTAACGCTTCCTGCTAACAGAATGATCAGGTCTCTGCATGGTTCTCCCTGTGATATAATCATGCTGTTTTTTTCAAACTTCCGTACCTGAAAATGGATCCCTTCAAATATTTCCCGAAGATTATCCGGACTGAGTCCTGCGAAAACAGGCGACCGGGATATAAACTCGAGATTGATCATAAATTTGGCGTTTTGTAATAAATGATACAGATTCCTTAACAGCACAAATCTATTTTTGTTTACATAAAACAGGAAAAGATGATTCGGGAGATTGTAAAAATAAATGAAGATTTGTGCGATGGGTGCGGCTTATGTGTGCCAGACTGCCATGAAGGGGCACTACAGGTAATCGACGGAAAGGCCAGGCTCGTGAGTGAGCTGATGTGCGACGGGTTAGGAGCTTGCCTTGGCCGTTGTCCGAAGGGCGCTATCGGGATCGAGAGACGCGAGGCAGAAGAGTATGATGAGGTAACAGTGATCCGGCAAATGGTGCCCAAAGGTGATAATCTGCTGATTGCCCACCTGCGACATCTTAAGGAACATGGCGAGGTCGGCTTTCTGAAAGAAGCCGTAGCTTATCTGAAAGCGAATGAGGCAGAATTGCCGGTTAATGTTTCAGCAATTACCCGTGCGGTACACCATGTACAATCCCCGGGGCAATCGGTATCATCCCGGGCTTTTGCCGGAGGATGTCCCGGGTTTGTCCCGGTAAGTTTTGAAAGACCTGTCAGATATGTTCCGGAAATACCAGCCGGACAGTGCTTCTCAGAGCTCCGGCAGTGGCCTGTCCAAATGCACCTGATCAATCCGTCGGCAGGATATTTTCATGATGCCGATCTCCTTGTGGCTGCCGACTGCACTGCTTTTGCCTATGGAAATTTCCATCAGAAATTCATTTCGGGGAAGAAGCTGGTCATTGCCTGCCCAAAGCTCGACCTGGGGAAAGAGGTTTATATTGAAAAACTGGTCCGGCTTATTGAAGAAGCTGAGGTCAGGACAATTACAGTTGTGATTATGGAAGTGCCCTGTTGCAGCAGGTTAAGCCAGCTCGTCAGGATTGCTGTCCAGAAATCTTCCCGGAAAGTGCCGGTTGATGAAATTGTTATAGGTGTCCGGGGAAATATTGTCAATTCTTAGTTTTTGATTGGTATGTGTAATGTCATCATCGAATATTTAATTGTTTGCTATTCCATGTTTTTAGCTAATGACTATTAAAAATAATCAACTAATGGAAAATATGTTTTGTTTTCAGTGCCAGGAAGCGGCAAAGGGTATTGGATGTACCGTAAAAGGAGTATGCGGCAAACCTGCAGAAGTCGCTAATCTTCAGGATACATTGTTATTTGTGCTGAAAGGGATCTCGATACTTAACACAACGTTGAAAACTGTCGGGTTGCCGGATGAACGTGTTAATAAAACAGTATTTGATGGTCTGTTTAGTACGATTACCAATGCCAATTTTGATTCTGTTGCTTTTACAATACGCATCAAAAAAGCCTTGAAGCTCAGGGACGAACTGAAAGAAAAAGTGATTGCATCAGGGCTCGGGATTGGCCTCCATAATTCATTGCACTGGAGCGGAAAAACCGCTGAAGATTTTGAAGCCAAAGCTTTGGAAGTAGGTGTCCTAAGCGAAAGTAATGAAGATATCCGGTCATTGAAAGAATTGATTATTTATGGATTGAAAGGGCTGGCTGCTTATACGGAGCATGCTTTCAATCTGGGGTATGAGAAAACGGAAATTTTTGATTTTATACAGGAAACCCTGGCTGTAACAACTCAGGATCTTTCCGTGGACAAACTGGTCGCCCTGGCTCTCGAAACCGGTAAATTTGGAGTGGATGCCATGGCTTTGCTCGATCAGGCGAACACATCGGCTTTCGGACATCCGGAGGTGACACGAGTGAATATCGGAGTGCGTCAGAATCCGGGGATCCTGGTTTCCGGACACGATCTGAAAGACCTGGAAGATTTGCTTATCCAGACAGAAAGTACCGGTATCGATGTTTATACGCACAGCGAGATGCTTCCTGCCCATTATTATCCGGCATTTAAAAAATACCTTCATTTTGCCGGTAACTATGGCAACGCATGGTGGAAGCAGAAGGAAGAATTTGAATCGTTTAACGGGCCAATTCTTTTTACAACCAATTGTATTGTCCCTCCATTATCAAGAGCTGGTTACCGGGACCGAATTTACACCACCGGGGCCGCCGGATTACCGGGGGCTGTCCATATTCCCGGTCGCAAGCCCGGCAGCATGAAAGATTTTTCCGTGATTATCGAGCATGCGAAAAAATGTGCCCCTCCGGTTGAAATAGAGCATGGTGAAATTACCGGTGGCTTTGCCCATAACCAGGTTTTTGAACTTGCCGGACCTATTGTTGAAGCAGTTAAAACAGGAGCTATCCGTAAGTTTTTCGTGATGGCCGGCTGTGACGGGCGAATGATGAGCCGGGATTATTATACCGAATTTGCCGGAAAATTACCGGACGACACGGTCATCCTGACAGCCGGATGTGCCAAATACCGGTATAATAAACTGCCCCTGGGAGATATCAACGGGATACCAAGGGTGATCGATGCCGGCCAGTGTAACGATTCTTATTCATTGGCAGTAGTCGCGCTAAAACTAAAAGAAATTTTTGAACTGGAAGATATCAACCAGCTTCCGATTGCTTACAATATTGCCTGGTATGAACAAAAAGCAGTGATCGTACTTCTGGCATTGCTGTTCCTTGGAGTGAAAAATATTCACCTTGGACCGACCTTACCTGCCTTCCTGTCTCCCAATGTAGCAAATGTGCTGGTCAATAATTTCGGAATAGCAGGGATTACGACGGTTGACGAAGATATGAAGATTTTTCTGGAAACAGTGGCGTGATAGTCCTGGTGATTTGGAAAGAAGAGAGTTAATGAGGATGATCATAATGACATCCTCTTTTTCATTCGTTTTTGCCCGAAGTTCTACCTGATTACTCCGGAATTCACAGTAATTTTTTCTTGTCTTGCTGTCTTTTTATGTCCGGTTTTTTCGTTAGTTGTTAAAATCATTTAATTTCAAAGTCTGATTAGCCGGAGTTGAAAGAATGTACTATCTTCGCAATCGTAAAACTATCAGTGGGATGAAATGACCATTGGGAAATCATTTCTTAACAGGGCCGGTTCCTGAAACTCGCAGAATAAAAAGAACATGACAAAATTACGGATGTGGAAGTTAGCGTCTTATGAAAATATACACTGATGAAGAACTTTAAATTTCTGAACAATGTCGTTGGATGGGGTACATTTATAATTGCCGCATTTACTTATCTTTCGACAATTGAGCCGACAGCCAGTTTCTGGGATTGCGGCGAGTTTATCACGACGTCTTATAAACTTGAAGTCGGACATCCTCCCGGAGCCCCGTTGTTTATGATTATGGGACGGTTCTTTAACATGTTTGTTGGCCCGTCGCATGTGGCAATGATGGTCAATTCATTGTCAGCACTGGCAAGTGCTTTTACCATTCTGTTCCTTTTCTGGACGATTACCCACCTGGCCAGGAAGCTAGTGCCTTCTGACGGGATGAACAAGGGACAGACAATTGCCGTTCTGGGCAGCGGAGTGGTTGGAGCACTCACTTACACTTTTTCCGACACATTTTGGTTTTCCGCTGTCGAAGGGGAGGTTTATGCTACTTCTTCTTTGATTACGGCTGTGGTATTCTGGGCTATCCTGAAATGGGAAAATGTTGCGGACGAGCCGCACGCCAACCGTTGGATCATATTTATTGCTTATATGGTAGGGCTTTCCGTTGGTATTCACTTGCTTAACCTTTTGGCCATTCCCGCTATTGTATTTGTTTATTACTTCAAAAAATATAAAACTACCCGAAGCGGCGTTCTTATCAGCCTGGTAGTTTCCGTACTTTTACTTGGCCTTGTCATGTACGGAATTATTCCGGGAGTTATAACTGTTGCTTCCTGGTTTGAGCTGATTTTTACCAACGGGTTGGGATTACCTTATAATACCGGGGTTGTCATTTATGCACTGCTTTTGGTTGGACTGATTGTATTCGGGATTGGTTATACGCATAAGAAAAAACTGGTTCTGTGGAATACGGCGCTGACTGCACTGACTGTCATCCTTATAGGCTATTCATCCTTTGCAATGGTCGTGATCCGTTCCGCAGCCGATCCTCCCATGGACCAGAATGATCCGGACAATGTTTTTACCCTGTTGAGTTACCTGAACCGGGAACAGTATGGTGACCGGCCCTTGCTTTTTGGCCAGTACTACAATACCCCGCTGGACAGTCATACTCCTTATGTCGATGACAAGCCGTATTACATTAAAAAGAACGGACGTTACGTGATTGCCGACATGAGACAGAAACCGAAGTACGACTCGCGTTTTACAACCTTCTTCCCGCGCATGTGGAGCCGGGACGAAGATCATGTTGCCGCATACAAGAGCTGGGCAAATATAAAAGGGAAAACGGTATCCTATACCGATGAAGACGGTAAGGCCCGGACGATTCAATTGCCCACGTTTGGTGAAAACCTTGAATTTTTTATCCGTTACCAGGTGGTACATATGTACCTGCGTTATTTTATGTGGAATTTTGTGGGAAGGCAAAATGATCAGCAGGGACAGGGAGATATCTCAAACGGGAACTGGATCAGCGGTATTAATTTTATCGATTCCATGAGGCTCGGAGACCAGGCGTCACTTCCCAAAAGTCTAAAAGATAATAAGGCGCGGAATACATACTATTTTCTTCCTCTTTTGCTGGGATTAATAGGTGCGTATTTTCATTATAAACGTCATCAGCGCGATTTTTGGGTGGTGATGCTACTGTTTATTTTAACGGGTTTTGCAATCGTCGTTTATCTGAACCAGTATCCAAACCAGCCCCGGGAGCGGGATTATGCCTATGCCGGTTCATTTTATGCTTTTACGATCTGGGTCGGTCTTGGTGTGCTTTCTCTTTATGAATTCGTCAAACGCTGGTCGCCCGGTATTGTAAGTGCTGCTGCAGTCTCTGTGGTTTGCCTGTTTTGTGTTCCCGGGATTATGGCACACGAAAACTGGAACGATCATGACCGGTCGAACCGTTATACCTGCCGTGATTTTGGAGGCAACTATCTGAAAACATGTGCAAAAGATGCAGTTATATTTACTAACGGAGACAATGATACTTTCCCCCTTTGGTACAACCAGGAAGTAGAGGGTGTGCGTACCGATATGCGCGTTTGTAACCTGAGCTACCTTCAGACTGACTGGTATATCGACCAGATGAAGAGTAAAGCTTACGAATCAGACCCTCTTCCTATATCTTTTACCCATGATCAGTATGTTCAGGGAAACAGGGATGTCGTTTACCTGATCAATGATCCAAGAATTAAAGGTTCCGTCGAATTGAAGAAGGCACTCGATTTCGTAAAGAATGACGATCCCAGGACTAAACTGCCGCAGGCTGATAATGCATCTTATATTCCTTCAAAGAAGTTATTTGTCAAAGTAGATAAAGAAGCGGTGATCCGGAATAAGGTGGTGCCGCCTAGTATGTACGATCAGATCGTTGATACCATATTTATTGACTTCGGGAACAAAAATTACATTGTCAAGGATGAACTTATGGTGCTTGATATGATTGCCAACGATACGACCTGGGACAGACCTCTCTATTTTGCAATAACCGTTGGCCGCGACAAATATCTCGGACTGCAGGACTATTTCCAGCTCGAAGGCTTTGCGTACCGCTTTACACCTGTTAAGGTAGCCTCTTCAGGATTGTATTTCGGTTCCGTAAATACCAGCAAAATGTACGATAACATGATGCACAATTTCAAGTGGGGAAATATGAACGATCCGAATGTTTATATCGATGAGAATAATCAGCGGATGATGATGAATATCAGGAACAATTTTAACCGCCTTGCTGAAAGTCTTACTCAGGAAGGGAAAAAAGATTCGGCAATTGAGGTACTCGATAAGAATCTTGAATTAATACCAAAAACGGTAGTTCCTTATAATTATTTCTCACAGCAAATAGCGGAGGATTATTTTGCCGCCGGGGCAACTGAAAAAGGGAAAGTGATACTGACAGATATTTATAATACCTATAAAGAACAGTTGGATTATTACCTGTCGCTTGATTCTCAGTTCAGGATTTCGGTAGAAGACGATATTGAGAGGCTCTTGTATTTCATGAGAGAGATGGGGTCTATTGCTGATAAATATGGGCAGAAAGATCTGGCAAAAGAAATTTCCGGTTCATTTGATAAATATCTGAAGCGTTATAGTCCCCAGAGTTAAATGTGGCATTTTGATCCAAGGATACGGTTGCCTGAATTTTTTACCGGTTTTTTCCCCGGTGCTTTATGGAGGGGACCGTCTTCTGAAAATAAAGTTTTTCTGACCTTTGACGATGGTCCTGTGCCTGAGGTAACCCCTTGGGTGCTTGACCTGTTGGAAGAGGAAGACATAAATGCCTGCTTTTTTTGTGTCGGCGAAAATGTACACCGTTATCCGGAAGTATTTAAACAAATTGCCGAAAGAGGGCATCTTGTGGGCAATCATACATATAATCATATGCAGGGATTGAAAAATACAGGTGATGTGTATGTTGAGAATGTGGAAAAGGCCGGGCATTTGATTGATTCTGTTTTTTTCCGCCCGCCGCACGGGTGGATGAAAAGATCGCAGTACAGGGCCGTAACGAAGCACTATCTGGTTGTCATGTGGGACCTGGTCAGCGGTGATTACCGGCAAAGCCTTTCTCCGGAGGAGGTCGTGAACAATGTTCTGGAATATGTCAGGCCGGGATCGATTATTACTTTTCATGATTCCTATAAAGCCCGAAAAAACCTGTATGGGGCATTGCCTGTGGTGATACAGAAACTGAAAAGCAAGGGATACTGTTTTGGAAAATTGACTGACATCGGGATTTTCCCGGTTAAGACTGAAGAATAAATTTTAAAAGATCATGTTGAATATTTTAATTGTAGGTTCAGGAGGCAGAGAGCATGCGATGGCATGGAAGATCAAACAATCTCCTAAATTGAATCAATTATTTATTGCACCTGGAAATGCGGGAACTGCTTCGTTGGGAGAAAACATCCCGGTGAGCGTTTCCGACTTTGAAGGATTGAAGGATATTGTTGTGGAAAAAAAGATAAACCTGGTACTGGTTGGACCAGAAGTGCCTCTTGTTGCCGGGTTACATGATTTTTTGAGTTCAGATCCGTTATTGAAAGAAGTGAAAGTCGTTGGTCCTAAAAGTTCGGGGGCAAGACTGGAGGGGAGCAAGGATTTTTCAAAGGCTTTTATGCAGCGGCACCAGATACCTACGGCAAAATATTTTACTGTAACTTCCGGGAATATAAGGGAAGGCCTGGATTTTCTGGAAACGATGACCCCTCCGTATGTTCTTAAGGCAGATGGACTTGCTGCGGGGAAAGGAGTCCTGATAATAAATGAGCTGGCTGAGGCGCGAAGTTCATTAGAAGAAATGCTTGGCGGTCAGTTTGGCGAGGCCAGCAAAAAGGTGGTTATAGAAGAATTCTTGGCAGGTATAGAATTGTCTGTTTTTATAATTACTGATGGTAAAGATTATTGTATCCTGCCTGAGGCTAAAGATTATAAGCGGATCGGAGAAGGAGATACCGGGCTGAATACCGGAGGAATGGGGTCTATTAGTCCTGTGCCGTTTGCCGGTATGGAATTCATGAAAAAAGTAGAAGACCGGATTATACGCCCCACCATTGACGGCCTTCAAACAGAAGGGATCCCTTATAACGGATTTATCTTTTTCGGACTGATCGACTGTGGGGGAGACCCATATGTGATTGAGTATAATGTACGGATGGGTGATCCGGAAACAGAAGCTGTGATGTTGAGAATAAAATCGGATTTTGTCGATTTACTTGAAGCCGCTGCTGAAGGAACAATGGCTAATCGGAAAATTGAGATCGATGAACGTGTTGCTGCGTCAGTCATGCTTGTTTCAGGAGGATACCCCGGAGATTACAGAAAAGACATCCCAATAAACGGGTTCGGAAATGTTAAGGACAGTATCCTTTTTCATGCCGGCACAAAAAATAAGGATGGCATGATAGTCACAGACGGGGGAAGGGTAATTGCAGTTAGTTCCTATGGAAGAACGATGAAAGAGGCTTTATCCGTTTCGTATGAAAATGCAGAAAAAATTAATTTCGAAGGAAGATATTACCGTAATGATTTGGGATTTGATTTATTAATCCATGATACTCAAAATTCTCAAAAGTAATCAGGTCTACCAATTTCTTCTGGTTCCCCTGATTGTTGTCGGACTTTGGATGCGTTCCATCCTGCATCCGGGTGTTTTCCCGTTTTTTGAGGGCGAGGATAAAATGCCGTTGTACGGACTCCTTTCTATGATCCCGGGAGACCGGGCGTTGACCGATTGTATCCTTTCAATTGTGTTTGTTATTTTAATTTCCTTCCTGATACTGAGATTAAATACCGTTTATGCGTTAATCAGTACCAGAACATTTCTTCCTTTAAGTATCTTTGTGTTTATCATAGGCGGGTTGGTGACTTTACATACGATGCATCCCGTGTACTTTGGCGTTTTCTTCTTCTTACTTTGTATCGATCGTGTTTTTAAGGCCTATGAAGAAGGAAAACTCCTTTCCTGTGCTTTTGATGCAGGATTCTTTCTGGGTGCCGGATCCCTGTTTTATTTTAGCCTGGGTTTTTATTTTCCGGTTATTACTATAGGTCTCTCACTGATTCATAAGCGGATTGAATGGAGAAGCTTTTTTCTGTCGTTAATCGGGGTATTTTTACCCTGGTTATTCCTGTTTGCTTTTTATTTCATAATGGACAGGCAATCAGAGTTATGGTCTGTTGTCGTACAGAATGTTATTACTCCCAATAATTTTTTAAGGACAAATATTTATCTTCAGGTTTACCTTTCTTTTCTGACATTAGTTATGTTCGGTAGTAGTCTTTTTTTTGTTAAAAGATATGGTATACAGAAGATTAATATCAGAAAGTATTTTGAAATTTTTTTCCTGATATTCCTGTTTTCTCTTATTCTATTGTTTAGTATACCTGCTGTCTCCCAGGAAATCTTGTTTATCATGGCAGTTCCCCTGACCTTTCTGATATCCAATTACCTGATTTTTATAAGAAGTCAATTTTGGGGGAACTTAATTATGTATATTTTCCTGGGATTGGTTATCGCATTGCAATTCATTTAACTTTTGGGAACTAAATCTGACAGGCTCCTGCCCCGGCAAGTAATTCTTTTCAAAAAGCAAGAGGCCTGGAAGTTTGATTCGCAATATTTTTGTTACTTTATAAAAATTTTGGAAACTCATTCTTTCTAATTAACACGATTGTGGCTTAGGAGTGAGAAATATTAGTGGAATGATAATTTACTGCTTGTGTATAGATAGATAATAAATCATCATTTCAAATATGCAAGAGGGAAAGGAAGAATACAGGCAAAGACTAAAATCCCGGGAAAAATCAGGGAATTTTTTTCAGTCGGGAAAAAGGGATAGCGAACCTTGTCGTAAATGTGGAACCATTAATCCGTATGGATCTTTTTTTTGTGAAGAATGTGGTGCTCCGCTTGGAGAAGAGACTTGTCCCCGGTGCGGAGCAGTCATTCCTGGCGGTGCTGATGTATGCGAACAGTGCGGAAATTACATAAAAACAGGTCAGTGCGGGTTTTGCGGAGAGGATATTGGGGAGGAAGACCTCTACTGTCCGGAGTGTGGCGGTCCCCGGGGAGGGATAACATGTCCGTATTGTCATACGCACAACAATTCTGCGTTTTGTTCAAATTGCAATAAACCGCTCACGGAAGTAGCCTTCCTCGAATTACAAAAGGCGGCTAAAGATCCTTTTTTTCATCAGGTAGTAGCTGTTTCTCAGGAATTGGGAGAGCTGGAAAAGCAATTAACCCTTTTACAGGACAATGTAAAGCTCGGCTCTGTTAAAAAACCTGCTTTGAAGCCGGGAGAAACAGACAGGCAACAGAAACGGGAGCACCGGAACGAAGAGTTAAAACAAATATATCTTAAGCTGGCTGCAGCAGGCAATACTTCTTCGGACAAAAAGGGCAGTTCCCCTGAACCAGATGTTTGCCCGTTGCCCGATGATAAGAACCAACGGATGGAAGAGACGAAAGGTAATGCTCCGGAAATAATGGCTTCACCTGAGATAGAAAGGATTATCCTGGAGAAAAGAAAGCAGCTGCAGCAATTACTTGACAGTATGAAGCCTGAAAATTGTACAGGTCCCCAGATGGTCAGAAATTACTATATGGCTCGTAAACCACCGGAAAGTGACGTCGTTTGGGAATGTAATTTTAATCATCGTTATCATCCAAACCCTACTCATTGTGGAAAACCATTTCTTGGGGGCAGATGGGTATTGGAGTCCCGGAAAATAAAATGGCATTCTCATCATGGGGAACATTAGCAGGGAAGAAGAGGATGTTTGTCGACGTCTTGTTAATAAGATTGACAGATTTTCTCATAAATAATATTTTATGGATAACCAGGTAATTAAACCAAAACTTAAAATTTCTATTTTCGATGAATGAAGAGAAAACCCGCAGAATGCCAGCCTCAGGCAGGGATAAGTCAGCAGATCATGAAAATATGTCACCACATCCGGATGTCCAGAATGAAAATGAAGAAATTGATTTAGGCAAAACTAAGGTACTCGGGAAAGACAAGCCTTCCGGAACAACGGATGATATCAACCTGTTAACGGAGACCGATGTATATCGGTTGAATGACCATGTGTATTCCTTTAAAGGGTTAATCTCCGAAAATTCGGGGGAGGCCCAGATTTTTCTGGTGGAGAGGGATGGAGTTAACTATGTGCTTAAGCTGTATTATCCCCAATTTAAACCCCGCATGGAATTATTGGATAAGTTAAGGTCCTTTGACTTTCCGGGTGTTGTTAAGTTATACGACTTTGGCGAATGGACCAATCCAAAAACTGGGGGGAAGAGGACTTTCGAGCTGATGGAATTCCTGGAAGGGGGAGAACTGGATAAAATAAAACTTGATCGGGACGAGGCCCGGTTCAGGGATATTGCCCTCCAGGCCGCCAGTGTCCTCGCTTTCTGCCATAACAATAAGATTATACATAAAGATATCAAGCCGGGAAATTTCTTTTTCAGGGATAAAGAACATAAACAGCTGATCCTCGGAGATTTCGGTATTGCCTCTCTTTGCAGTGAAGATGAATTATCTCACCAGACCCAACAGGCGAGGACCCCGGTTTATGCCGCCCCCGAGATGTATATCCTGATCGACGATAAGGTTGAGATCGATGCGAAAGTTGATTTTTATTCGCTTGGGATTACCCTGATGTATGTTTGGTCTGGTGCAAATCCCTTCAGGGATAATGAACGCGCAATGACAAATATGAAGCGTTTGGGCGATCTTCCCTATCCGGAAGACGCCCCTGCAGATATTTTATTGTTAATGAAGGGCCTTACAGTTCTTGACCCCAGAAAACGATGGGGTTTTGATGAAGTCAGGCGTTGGGCAAACGGGGAAATCGTTGAAGTGGCAAAAAATACGCTTGTAAGGTATAATGCTTTCGTTTTCGATGCCGACAAGGGGCTTGCAGCCAGTAACCCTCAGGAACTTGCCCTGCTCATGGATAAATATCCTCCTTTGGCGATCAAATATTTATACAGTAATCAGATAAAAAACTGGCTTGAGGAATCGGGAGACCGGAAATTGGCAGTCGAGATTTTCGAGATTTGTGAAAAACGATATCCACAGAACCATCAGGCAGGACTGAAGGCCGCAATTTATCTGTTTAATTCCAGAATAGTCTATAAAGCGGCGGATGGGAGCGAATGTGAAAACGATGAACAAATGGCTGCCGCATTTCTTAAAAAACCTGATCATTATGCAGAAATCCTTCAAAATTTTGATGATGACTACTACTTATACCTGGAGGCGTCAGGAAAACTGGGTCAGCGGAATTTATATTCAGAATATTTCAGGGAGTTTAGTCCGCATGTAGCTATCTGGAAAGTAATTTATGATCTGGACAAAACAGCTCCTTTCCCGCTGGAGATCCAGACAGAAGGGGGGCCTGTCTCATTGTATTGTAAGGCTCCCGGTGAAATAATTGTTGGATTCAGGGAAAACAAGGTGACCAAAAACGGGATAAGGGCGTTTACTGACGGACGTTTTATGGGGTGGTTCGCCAACCAGCTCGATCCGGATACTTACCAGGTTATTGAAAAGATTATTGCAAACGGATCTGAAAATGAACTGGTCAAGGTTTATGCAATTCTTTATTACCTCGACCGGAGAGTCTCATTTAACCTTTATCTGCCCGGGGAAGACGATTCCAGGTACTTTTTTACAAACGGGCAGGTCGCCCGTTTGTTCAGCGGTTATGCACGCCGTAAACTGCAGGAAAAAGAGGAAAACAGTTATCTCGACCTCTGTATTGACCACCTTCCACAGGATACGTCCCTGCTGTACTATTATTTTGAATCGAAGGGATGGGACGAAGAAATAAAATGGGTAAAATATTGCTTTGAACTGGACGGGGATGACAATCGGAAGAAGTGTGGCCCTTACAACAAAGAGATAGCCTTGTATAAAGCAATTAAAGGACTTGGTGCCGAACCGTCCTATTGGTTCCCGAAATCAGGGGCGCAGGTTTCCTCCCTTGATGAACTGGAAAAGATACCTGCAGATGAAATCGTACATGAGCTCCGGAAAGGTCCTTTGAAAAATTGGCTGACCATATTTTACCAGGAAGATCCCCAGGCTGATTTAAAACTGAAGTTTGTTTACGAGAAACTGACCCATCAATACCTTCTGAAACTTGAACAACTGGATCCCCGGAATCAGGAAGCTGTAAGGTTTCGTGAAGCGATCGGCGAAACGGGCTCCTTAAGGGGACAGGTGAAGGGAAAGTCGCGGCGGCTGATATCCATGAAATTTATTTTTGCTGTTCTGTTCCTTTTTCTGTCCGGATTGCTGTTCGTCTGGGTTGTCAGATATAAAATTCCCGTAACGGTAAATCCTCTTCCTCCTGAGTTTTGGAATGCCAGCCGGGTATATTTTGCCATTGCTACAGTTTTCCTGGGGACATTCACCTATATTATGAGCGAGAACCGCAAGTTTTTATCATCATTGGTTACAGGAGCATTTGAATCTGTTGTTTTGTATTATGCTGCATACCTGGCGATCGGGTTCTTCAGTCCGTATCTGACAATTATTGTTGCCGCCCTGATCATTCTTGGAGTTATTCTTTTTTTACTGGAAGCATACGGGGTCCCGTCTTCGGGCAGGGAAATGAGACGGGAATTGTTTGCAGAAAATGATGAAGAGACCGGATTGGTCGAACCGCTTTATCATGCTTTTCACCCTGCAAGGAGCGGATTTAAATCAAGCAGGCATGACGCTTTTTCGAATTTTGAAGAAGAGCTGAGGCGGCAGAGTTTCAGCCTGAATGGATGGATCATTCCTGGTATTGTTTTATTCGGGATATTGTCAGCTGCCTTTTTTATCCTGCATCCTCATTTTGCGGACAGCCCGGTCAGAAAGGAGTTGGTTTCTTTAACCGGGTGGAAACTACCCGCCGGGGGAAATGACAAAATTATAGGGACATGGACCGGAACTTTTGATAATAAGCCGTCTGTCCTGATTTTTGAAGAAATGGATCCTGATAACCGGTTAAAAGGCAATATTGGTGTTCAGTTTAAGGATTACGTCAGGGAAGGGTTTATTGGCACATTTGACAACCGTGAAAAATCAGTTCAATTCTCGGACACGATTATGAACAGGCTGATTGACGGGACCTACAGCGGATCTTTTAGTGCCGGGATGGATACGTTGACAGGTGTTTATAAAAGTAAGCTGAACGGGAAATTTTTAGCATTTAAGTATGTAAAAAAGCCATAAGCCGGTAAATGGAATAGTTTAATTTAGGCTGGTTGATAAGAGGCGCAGATGGTAAATCGGATGAAGTTAAATTCAATGCATACAGGCATTAACATTTTTACTTATGTTTTGTGAAAATTGCGACAAGGAAAACCGGGAGAGCGCTAAATTCTGTAAATGGTGCGGTTCCCCAATATTATCTAAATCAGATTTTATTCCGGATAAACTGGTCGGATTGCCCGGGATAAAAAAGGAAATACAGACAATCATCACTACTTATAAATCATTGAAACAGCGTGCTTCTGCATCAGGTGGCAGCATCCGGTTAAGCATGAATACGTTGATTATTGGCAATACCGGTACAGGGAAGACAACCCTGGCAAAGGTACTTCAGGAACTTTTTTATGCCAATGGTATTGTTACCGATACCGCTGTTCATATGGTTGATGCGGTTGATTATGATGCTTTTGTAAAAGACTGGGACCGCAATGTCAGGAACGCGAAGGGAGGCATCTTGTTTATCGATAATGTGCAGAAACTGCTTCCCGAAGGATATTCAGGCGATATAAACAAGCTTGATAAACTTTTTGTAGAGATGGGGCAATGGGAAAACGATCCCATTGTTATATTGGCAGGCTTACCCGGAGGTTTCGAAAGTTTCCTGGCAAACAACCCTGCCGTACGGAACCGCTTTCGCTATCTTTTCCGGTTACCTGATTTTTCAGGGGATGAGCTGCTCGGGATTTGTGAACGCAAGCTGAAGGATAAATATTTCGGTCTTATATTGAATGAAGGAGCACATAAAAAGCTTGGGTTACAGTTCCGGTATGCCGTTAAAAACAAGGACGATTCTTTTGGAAATGGTCATCTGGCCGCAGAAAAAGCGGAAGCTATTTTTACGGCCCATCTTAACCGGACCAACCTGGAACCCGGAAATTTAACAGTGCTTCCCGAAGATATCGAAGGTTATGTCCCCAGGGAAAAGTCGCTGGATGAGATACTTGCCGAGCTGGATGAATTTACCGGGATGGAACGTGTAAAGGCTGCCGTCCGGGATATTGCCCAGAAGGTGAAGACTTTTAAGGAACGGGAGGCAAGGGGTATCCCTACCGAACGGCCTTCCATGCATATTGTGCTGACCGGGAACCCCGGGACCGGAAAAACGACCATTGCACGTAAACTGGGCGAAATCTTCGAGGCTATCGGTTTCCTGGATACCGCCAATGTGGTGGAGGTCGACCGGAGTAAGATGGTTAGTCAGTACCAGGGAGAAACTCCAAAGCTGGTGGACGAGCTCTGTGATAAGGCCATGAACGGGATTTTATTCGTGGACGAGGCATATACGCTGGCACCCCGGAGCAACAGTGGAGAAAAAGACAAACTTGGTACCGAGGCGATAGAACGGTTAATGAAAAGGATGGAAGATGACCGGGATAAGTTTGTTGTTATTGCTGCCGGGTACCAGATGGAGATGAATAATTTCCTGTCTGTTAACGAAGGGTTGAAAAGCAGGTTCGACCTGTTTTTGCATATTGATGATTATTCTGCAGAAGAATTGATAGGGATATTTAAGGTGCGGGCAAAAAAGAAAAAATATGTTTTAGGAGACGGGACTGAAAGCGTGTTGAAGAAGGCGATCGGGAGAATTTATGAGTCAAGGGGAAAAACATTTGCCAATGCAAGGGAAATGAGGCGTTTATTTGATGAAACGACAAGTCGGCTTTCTGCGCGGCTGGCGAAGGTGACAGACCTCTCGGATGATATGTTGCAAACAATTGTCCCTGATGATATTCCAGTTGAGGATGCCGGCGTCCTGAACCCGGATGATTGCCTGGCAAAATTGAATGAGCTGACAGGACTGCAAAAAGTGAAAGATGAAATCGGTGAATTGGTTTCATTCCTTAATATTGAAAGGGAAAGAGTTCTTTTGGGAGGAGAGAAAACCAAATTAAACCTGCATTTTGTATTTACAGGAAATCCAGGTACCGGTAAAACAACTGTAGCCCGGATTATGGCAGATATATTTAAGTCACTGGGCCTTCTTTCGTCGGGCCACCTGGTGGAAGCGGACCGGAGCAAACTTGTCGGGGCATTTACCGGAGAAACGGCCATCAAAACAAATCAGCTTGTCGATTCGGCCATAGGTGGCGTGCTTTTTATCGATGAAGCCTACAACCTCCTTACTTCGGGGAATGACTCGTTTGGAAAAGAAGCAGTCGATACGTTGTTAAAGCGCCTTTCAGACGACAAGGGAAGGTTTATCTGCATCGTGGCGGGCTATACGAAAGAAATGCACGATTTTCTGAGTTCGAACCCGGGATTGCAGTCACGGTTTAACCGGAAAATAGAATTTGACGACTACAAACCGGACGAACTGGAGCAGATCTTTAGGAACCTGGTTGCAACGAAAAAAATGAGGCTGCACCCGGATGCGGAAGTACACCTGAAAAATTACTTTGAAGGCCTGTACATCGCCAGGGACAAAAATTTTGGAAATGCCAGAGAAGTGGTCAGTACTTTTGAGAGGGCCGTTGCCAGGCAGGGGAAAAGGCTTTCGTTGATATATAATTCTCCCGGTTTTAAGACCGAAATGCTGGATGAACTGGTGCGCTCCGACATTGAGGGGGAATCAGCAGAAAAAAACAGGCCGCTTTCAGAAGTCATGGCCGAACTGGACGGTTTTATCGGGATGAAGTCCGTAAAAGAAGGTATTAAAGCGATGGCCCGGCAGGTCGGATTTAATAAAATGCGTATGGAACGTGGAATTGCCGGGGCCGAAGTTCTTGCTTTAAACCTGGTGCTGACCGGAAATCCAGGTACCGGTAAAACGACCCTGGCCAGAAAGTTAGGTGAAATTTTCAAGGCAACAGGTATTTTACCTACCGACAAGGTTATTGAAACAGACCGAAGTCAGATGGTCAGCCAATATGCCGGGGAAACGCCCAAGGAAGTGAATAAATTGTGCGACAGAGCGATGGGAGGGGTCCTTTTTGTCGATGAAGCATATACCCTTGCGCCTGCAGATGCGGGGGGACAGCGGGATAAAGCAGGCACTGAGGCGATCGAGACACTGATGAAACGAATGGAGGATGACCGGGGAAAATTTGTCGTTATACTGGCCGGATATCAAACTGAAATGGAACAGTTTATACGGGTAAACCCAGGGATTGAAAGCCGCATTACTCACCGTTTTCAGATTGATGATTATACGGCTGATGAACTCTTTGAAATCTTCATGGTTCTGATCCGTAAAAAGAATTACTGCCTCCTTCCCGATGCGGAAATTTTGTTGAAAAAAGCTATCCGTCAGAAAGTGGATTCACGCGGTAAAAGTTTTGGTAATGCCAGGGAGGTGCGGAAAATGTTCGATGAAACGGTGCGGCGCCTTTCATCACGGATTTCAGAACTGGGGGAGGAACAACAAACCGATACTGATTTCATGACAATACGTGCAGAAGACATTCCTCTGGCAGAACAGGTTGTGCTGAATGCCGGGAAAGTATTGGAAAAGTTTGATGACCTGATCGGTTTGGAGAGTGTAAAGGATGAAGTCAGAAACCTGGTGTCATTCCTTAACATGGAACAGGAACGTTCCGCATTGACCGGGACGCAGGGAAGTATACCATGTCCTCATTTTGTCTTCTCCGGAAACCCGGGCACCGGGAAAACAACGGTTGCACGGATCATGGGTGAAGTTTTCAGGTCGCTTGGGATTTTGTCCCGGGGACATTTGGTTGAAGCCGATCGCAGCAGCCTGGTAGCGGGTTTTTCAGGCCAGACTGCTATCAAAACAAATCAGTTGATTGATAATGCACTAGGAGGCGTCCTTTTTATTGATGAGGCCTATACCCTTAACGGGGGAAGTCATGACGATTTTGGCAGGGAAGCGATTAATACCTTGTTGAAACGTTTGGAAGACGACAAAGGAAAATTTATTTGCATTGTGGCCGGTTATCCTGATGAAATGAGCGGTTTTCTGGAGTCCAATCCGGGCTTGCCTTCCCGTTTTTCGAAAAATATCCGTTTCCCGGATTATTCAGCAGACGACATGGTGATGATATTTAGGTCTATGGTGAAAAAGAAAAATATGAAACTTGATGGAGAGGCGGAAACAGCCTTATCCGGGTTCTTTAATGAAATTGAACGTACAAAAGATGAAAGGTTTGCCAATGCCAGGGAAGTCAGGCGTTTGTTTGAAGAAGCAGTTATCCGGCAGAGTAACCGCTTGTCGGTAGTTTTCGGAAGTCCGGATTTTAACCCGGAGGATTTGAATGTGCTGACGTACTCCGATATTTTGTCCGGACGGTAGAAACCCGGGGATTGGAAAAGCTGAAGTGACTTTGTCCGTTTGAGGCTGTGCTGTTTGAAGAAGCTTGAGCGCCCGTTGCTGGTTGAAGGTGTATGTTAACCCCGGCTTTTCCGGATAATACTTCACGTTTGATTCATTATTAAATGGTAAAAGCGAGAAAAAAACTGACTAAAAATGATTGAATGTCCAAAATGTAAAGCGACTGTCGAGCCTGATTCCTGGTTTTGTGACCAGTGCGGACAGGAGTTGAGAATATGTCCGGCATGCGGGACTTATGGAAAAGGAAAACGTTGTACCCAATGCGGGACATTGCTTATTACGGCAAAGGAGAAGTTCGCGCCGGGAAATGAAGCGATACGGGAGAATGAGTCAGGCAAGGTATCGTTTAAACTTTCTGCTCAACCGGAAACACGGCCTCTGCAGGAAAATACGGAAAAGACAATGCGGCAGCCTTCTGCCTCAATATTGCCGGTTATTGCTCTTAAGAATGCTTTGTTGGGCATAACGCTTCATGCAGCTAACGAAGCAATTATCGGGCGCAGAAGCGGTGCATATGCCAATTTGCTGGGCACTCATGCCTATGTGTCGGGTACTCATGCCCGATTTGACTACGATCCGTCAGGATATTGGACCATTACAGATCTGGATTCGACAAACGGTACGTTTTGTAACGGGACCAGACTGGAGGCAAACATGCCTTACCGGTTAAATGTTGGCGAAACAATACAGATAGCCGACCTTCTCTTTGTCGTTGAGTTTTGTAAATCAGGAACTTTTCATTAATGTAAATACAATAAACATTCAAAACTAATCAATCAGGATATGATCTTAGCGATTGATGCCATTAGCGATACCGGGTGCGTCAGGGAACACAATGAAGATATGGTTCTGGCCCACGGACAATTTATCCGTGATGACCGTGTCCAGTTTCAGATGGATATTGACAGTCCCGTCCCGGCGATATTTGCAGTTGCCGATGGTGTTGGTGGACATAACGGAGGTGAATTCGCCAGCGAGCTGGCTTTGTTGTCGCTCGACGAATTTGTCCGCCGGCTTCCCGTAGGGCTGAGTTATGACAAGTTAAAAGGTGCATTTCGGGATTGGGTTCAGACGATCCACCGTGAGATTATCCAAAAGGGAATCGATCTTCCTGAATTTTTCAATATGGGGACTACCCTGGTCGGCCTCCTGTTCTACGAAAATTCATTGTATTGGTTAAATGCCGGAGATAGCAGGCTGTACCGGTTCAGGATGGGGATACTCTCCCAGGTTTCATCGGATCATTCGATGAAAAAGATGTTCGATCCGGCAGCCCCCCCTAACATGATCTGTAATTCAATAGGGGCAGGGAAAGATGTCTTCATCGACTTTTTTGAAATGCCTTCGCTCTTTGATGGTGATTTGTTCCTTCTGTGTTCGGATGGCCTTAGCGATATGCTCCCGGACAATGTGACCGAATCGATGCTGATTGCATCTGCCGGCGCAGAACAACTGGCGGAAGCTGCCAGGGAGGCAGGGGGAAGGGATAATATCTCCGTGTTGATGCTCCGTGTTAATCAGGTCGATACGTTCGTGAATTAGTGAAATGGTGAGTTCGTGAATGATAGAATGAGGTTTGAGAGTTTGAATGTTCGAATGTTTGACGCTTCGCTGTTGGGGCGAAGGAATATTGAGAACTGGTGAGCTGGTGAATGAAAGAATTAATGAATGAAGGAATGAGAGAATTGGAAGAAAACAAAGTCATGGGAACCAAAACAATAGAAACCAGATTAACAACAGAAACAGTCTTCAAACTACGAAGTATCGAACGTTCAAACGGCCTGGCCTCAAACAATAATAACCATATATTGGAATAGTCGACCCTTTACCTTGGATTTAGTTTTTTTTAACCAAAATTTCTTCTGGTTTCATGTAACGTCCTAAGCCTTTTTCCCGTCCTATAACCAACGGGTAAAGAAATTTGATAATTGTTTGTAGTTAAAAAAACAGCCGGTAAAAGACATTCACATACAAAAAAGTATTGTTTATCGAATAAATTGAGGGATTCATTGTCGGATTTGACATCTTTACAAGGAAGAAAAAAGATATCGAAATGTCACAAACCATGATTAAATTAAACAACATTAACAAATCTTACGGAACGGGTAGCAGCAGGCTTCATGTGCTTAAAGGGATTGATCTCGATATTGAACAGGGGGAATTTGTTTCTGTCATGGGATCTTCAGGTTCTGGAAAATCAACATTGCTTAATATTTTAGGGATACTGGACTCTTACGACGAAGGTGCTTATTATCTTGGGGGGCGCCTGATTGCGGACATGAACGAGAAAAAGGCTGCCCTGCTCAGAAATGAGATGGTTGGGTTTGTCTTTCAGTCTTTTAACCTGATCTCTTTTAAGAATGCTGTTGAGAATGTTGCGTTACCCTTGTACTACAAAGGAGTTAAACGAAAAAAACGGAACCTGATGGCGATGGAGTACCTTGACAAGCTTGGTCTGAAGCCATGGGCCGAACATATGCCGAATGAAATGTCCGGTGGACAGAAACAACGGGTTGCCATTGCCAGGGCCTTGATTTCGAATCCCCGTATCATCCTGGCTGATGAACCGACAGGGGCGCTCGATTCTGCGACTTCTTACGAAGTGATGGATATCCTTAAGGAAATTAATGAACAGGGGAAGACAGTGATTATTGTTACCCACGAACATGATATTGCAGCCATGACGAAGAAGATTATCAGGCTGAAAGACGGGCTGATTCATGAAATAATTTGTAACGGAGAACTGGGCGACTTCCGTATTAAGTATTCAAAAGAACTTCAACCTGCTTAATTAACTTGACGAACGATGTTTGATATTGATAAATGGCAGGAAATACTGTCAACCATGAGGAAAAACAAGATGAGAACATTCCTTACCGGTTTTTCCGTGGCATGGGGAATTTTCATGTTGATGGTCTTGCTTGGTTCAGGGAACGGGTTAAGTAACGGAGTTGCCAATAACTTCATGAACGATGCCGTCAATGCAATGTGGATCTGGACCGGAGAAACTACGGTGCCATACGAGGGGTTGAAATCCGGTCGTTCGATCAGGTTTCACAATGACGATTATGATGTAATTAAAAAAATTCCAGGGGTGGAGACTGCCTCGGGTCGTTATTTTATGGGCAATACCCGCTATTCTTACGGGAAGGAATCCGGCGAATATACAACCATTACCTGCCACCCCGAGCTGAATGATGTAGAACGTATGGAAATGCTGGAAGGACGTTTTATCAATGATGTGGACATTCAGCAAAGAAGGAAGGTTGTCGTAATCGGTAAGGATATTTATGATGCCCTTTTTAAAGATAAACCGGCCTTGGGTGAGTATGTCGACGTTAACAAGGTCCCGTTTAAGGTTGTTGGTGTCTGTATCGAGCCGGGATCGACCAGGAACAGGAATGCCTATATGCCTGTTTCGACCGCGCAGATCGTGTTTAACGGCTCTAACCGGCTTCACAACTTTGCGATTACCATAAATGGGAAAACATTGGGAGAGAGCCAGGAGATCGAGGACGAAATCCGTAATACATTTGCCCATAAACTGAAATTCGACGAGAAGGACGAGGGGGCTCTTGGCTTGTATAATAAGATGGAAGACTATATAAAGACAATGAGAATTTTTCAGGCCATCAAAATTTTTATCTGGATCATTGGGATTGGGACTTTGATCGCAGGGATCGTTGGTGTAAGTAATATTATGCTTATTGTTGTGAAAGAACGGACTAAGGAAATCGGTATCAGGAAGGCGATCGGGGCAAGCCCGGCATCGGTCATTTCCCTGGTTTTGCTGGAATCGGTATTGATCACGACGGTGGCAGGATATATCGGACTGGTTTTTGGAACAGGCCTTATGGAATTCATCAATTACATGATGGTGCAAAGCGCCGGAAATGCGGGCCCTCAGGATGGAGAAACAATTTTTATGAATCCGACTGTCGACTTTGGGGTAGCAGTTGCAGCAACAGTTTTGCTTGTTGTTGCAGGAGCGATTGCCGGGTATATACCAGCCAAACGTGCGGCCCGGATTAAACCGATTGTGGCACTGAGGGATGAATAGCCGGTGGAACCCGGATCCGGATGTTCCGATAATGTCCGGAAGATATGACTATCGAATAAAACAGCAATAATAATTCTTCTGCATAAAGAGGAAAAGGGAGGCTAATTTATGTTTGACCCGGATTTATGGAAAGAAATTATAAGCGCGCTTAAGCAGAACAGGATGCGCAGTTTTATGACTGCCTTTGGGGTGTTCTGGGGAATTTTTATGCTTATTATCATGTCAGGGGCCGGTAAGGCCCTGGAAAACGGGGTCCTGGATGGCGTCCGCGGTTTTGCTACAAACTCCGCCTTCTTTTGGACGGAAAGAACTGCTCAGCCATATAAAGGATTCCAGAGAGGACGCAGATGGGATTATGATAATCAGGATATCGAGTATATCCGTCAAAGTGTAAAGGAGGTCGAGTACTTATCGCCGCGATTGTTCGGATGGCAGCAGGATGGAGATAATACTGTCCGGGGAAAGCGTACCGGGGCCTTTAATATCTACGGAGATTATCCCGATTATTTTATGATCGACAAATGGACTCCCTTAAAGGGCCGTCTTTTAAATGAAATAGACATTCTTCATAAAAGGAAAGTTTGTGTTATTGGCGAACGTGTTGTCGAAGTAATGTTTTCTCCCGATGAAAATCCTATCGGCCAGTATCTTAAACTTAGCGGGGTCTATTTTCAGGTTGTCGGGGTGATCCATCCGGAAACGCGTATTAATATAGGTGGGGGAAAAAAGGAAGAAACCATCATTATCCCTTTTTCGACAATGCAGGTTGCCTACAATTACGGGGATATTGTCCATTTCTTTTCTGTTACGGCAAATAAAGGGACCAGCGTGAGTACCCTGGAGGAAAAACTTAAGAAAATCCTGAAAGAAAGACATAAAATTGCTCCGGATGATACCCAGGCAGTCGGTTCGTTCAATATTGAAGCTGAGTTTTCAAAGTTTTATAACCTGTTCCTGGGGATTAAAGTACTTACCTGGATTGTGGGCATTGGGACGTTACTTGCCGGGATGATCGGTGTGAGCAACATTATGCTGGTGATTATCAAAGAAAGGACGCAGGAGATTGGTATTCAGCGGGCTATTGGCGCAACGCCCTGGAAGATCATCCTGCATATTGTGGCTGAAAGCGTTTTTTTAACCGTGATGGCCGGATATATCGGACTTTCATTGGGGGTTGGGCTCCTGGCATTACTTAATAAAATTCTCGAGTCTGCCGGAGATGAGGTATTTTTCAGGAATCCCCAGATAAACCTGGGAATAGCCTTGTCCGCCCTGTCTGTCCTGGTGATCTCCGGTGTTTTTGCGGGACTGATCCCTGCCAGGCGTGCAATTCGTATCAAACCAATTGATGCGCTTAGGGATGAAGGCTAACCGGACTGATAATATACTTGAAGAATCGGAATTAGTAAAGAATAAACAGAAAATAAAAACCAAACACATGAAGAAGATTGTAAGAATATTCGTAATCACCATTACAGTGGTTGTTTTTGGAGGCACTATTGTATTCCTCTATAATAAATCCAAAAAACAACCCGAGGTGTATGAAACAAAGCAGCCTTTCATTACGAATGTAATCCAGAAAACTGTTGCAACCGGTACGGTTGAACCAAGGCAGGAAATTGAAATTAAACCTCAGGTTTCGGGAATTATTGATGAAATTTATATCGAAGCCGGGGATAAAGTTAAGAAAGATCAGGTGATTGCCAAGATCAAGATCATTCCGGACATGGTTACCCTGAACTCGGCCGAATCGCGGCTTAACCAGGCGAATATCGATTTTCAGGATGCAAAAATTGATTTTGACCGTCAGCAAAAACTGTTCGATTCCGACGTAATTTCCTATGAAGAGTTTAAAAAATCGAAAGTAGCATTTGACCTGGCAAAGGAAGAGCGTTCCGCTGCTGAGAACAACCTTGAACTGATCAAAAACGGTGTCACGAAAAAAGCGGAGACAGCGACCAATACCCTGGTCCGGTCGACGATAACCGGTATGGTGCTCGATGTGCCCGTGAAAGTCGGAAATTCCGTCATCCAGTCGAATACTTTTAATGACGGGACAACTATTGCTATTATCGCTGATATGAACGACATGATTTTTGACGGAAAGGTCGATGAAACAGAAGTAGGAAAAATCAGGGAAGGTATGCCGATCGAACTTGAGATAGGAGCGATAGAAAAGGATAAATTCGCTGCAATCCTGAAATATATTTCACCTAAGGGAGTTGAAGAAAATGGTGCCGTTCAGTTTGAGATCAAGGCCGATGTTTCGTTGAAGGATAACCAGTTTATACGGTCTGGATACAGTGCTAATGCTAATATAGTGCTTGAAAAGAAAGACAGCGTTATGGTAATTCCGGAAGGTATGCTTAAATTTGAGCATGATTCTGCCTATGTCGAGGTCCTGACCAACGCCGAGGAAAACAAGTACGAGAAGAGAATGGTGAAGACTGGCATTTCTGACGGGATCAATATCGAGATCGTTGAAGGACTGACAAAGAATGATAAGGTGAAAGGAGAGAAAATAGATCCCAAAAAGCAAAAAGAAAATAAAGATAAGGAGGGATGATAGGCTATCCTGAATAGCCAATCATAATTTATCAATCACGGAAGCCTTACAGGTCAAAAAGTTTAAAAATGAAACCGGATATGAAGAGTATAAAATTCTATGCCATTTTCCTGTCGCTTTTCTTTTTTGCAGGAATTGCAGGTGCCCAGCAAAAATGGAGCCTGCAGCAATGTATCGATTATGCGCTGGAAAATAATATAAGTATAAAACAGCAAAAAGTAAGTACCGGCTATTATGGCAATGAGCTGAAGCAGGCTAAATATAACCGTTTGCCATCCCTGTCGGGAAGTATGTCGAATAGTTTTAGCCTTGGCCGGTCCCTGCAAAGCGATAATACCTATGCAAACTTCAATTCGAACGAAACAAGCGGGTCCCTTAGTGCCAATGTTACTTTAATAAACGGGTTAACCCTTAGGAAAGCGGTGACTGTTGCCGATTATAACCTCAAATCGAGCCTGGCCGATTTGCAAAAGGCAAAGGACGATATTTGCCTGAATGTGGCAGCCGATTATTTGCAGATCCTGCTGTCTAAAGAGTTGGTGCAGGTCGACGAGGACCAGCTTGAGGTGACAAACCTTCAGATTGAACGGACAAAAAAACTGGTCGAGGCCGGAAGCCTTGCAAAGGGGAGCCTCCTGGAAATCGAAGCCCAGTACGCGCAGGAAGAACTTAACCTGGTAACACAGCAAAACCAGCTCCAACTCGATTACCTGAACCTTTATCAGCTGCTGGAACTCTCCGCTTCTGACGAGTTTCAGGTGCAGGATCCTGATCTTCCCGTGTTGTCGGCCAACCGGACAATGTTGACTTCAATTGATGTATTTAAAAATGCTGTGGAGAAACGCCCGGAGATAAAAAGTGCCGAGTATAAACTAAAAAGCTATGAAGAACAGGTGGGCATTGCCAGGGCCGGTTTTTATCCAAGCTTAAGCCTGGGGTTCAATTACTATAACTATTACAATAACAAGTATAACGATATTTACGGAAATAAAATCGCTTTTTCAGACCAATTGAAGAATAACGATCATTACAGTGTCGGATTTAACCTGAGTATCCCTATTTTCGGAAAGTTCCAGGCTCATACGGATGTGGAAAATGCAAAACTGGAAGTAACCAATCAGCAACTGGAACTGCAGAGTGTAAAAAATGCCCTCCGGAAAGAGATCGAACAGGCTTATACAAATGCGCTGGCTGCACTTAAAAAATATATTGCCAGTAATAAGGCAGTCGAATCAATGCAGGAGGCATTCCGTTATACCGAAGAAAAGTTTAATGTGGGAATGGTAAATTCGGTCGAGTATAACCAGGCAAAGAATAACCTGACCAAAGCAAAGAGCGATCTGGCCCAGGCAAAGTATGACTACATTTTCAGAACAAAAATACTCGATTTTTATAACGGTGTTCCTATTGAACTATAGATTAGTAGAATGAATGTCATTTTCATAACTTATTGCGGGGAATTTAAGCGTTCAACTCTCGTTCAGTCTTTAAACTCCAGCTTCAGCTGTTCGTCCAGGAGCCGGAAAGTCAGCCGGTGAAAGGGGGAGACCCCTTTTTTCCTGATCGCCTCCCGGTGAGCTTTTGTGGGATATCCCTTGTTCCGGTTCCATGCATAATCCGGATAATCAAGATGAAGTTCGTTCATCAGGTCGTCACGGCAGGTCTTTGCCAGCACCGAGGCTGCCGCGATTGGCAAATAACGCCCGTCTCCCTTTACAATACAGGTATGTCCTATCGCCGGGTAAGGTTTGAACCTGTTCCCGTCGATCAGCAGGTGATCGGGTAAAACCGACAGTTTCTGGATGGCCCTGTGCATGGCAAGGAAGGATGCGTTCAGGATATTGATCTCATCGATTTCTGTATTGCTGACAATCCCAATCCCGAATGCCAGTGCTTCTTGTTTGATAACCGGACGTAAAAGGTACCGTTGTTTCTCTGTCAGTTGCTTCGAATCGTTTAGCATTCCGTTTTCGAACCAGGAAGGCAGAATAACGGCTGCGGCCACGACCGGCCCGGCGAGACATCCCCGTCCGGCTTCGTCGCATCCGGCTTCAATCCGTCCTTCCTTTATAAATAGTTCCAGTTTATTTTTTTGTTTCATCTGTTACAATGGTCCCTGTTGTTATACCACATTGTTATTAATCATTTTACCCTTTCTCCGGTATTTTAGCTATTCATACAAATCTGAATACTTCCCCAAAGAGAATCGGCTGTCCTGTCCCAGCTGAATTTCTTTTGTTGCTTTTGTCCTTTTTCTATCATCATGTTGCGCAATTCTTCATTTTCGGTAATCCGGATCATGGCGTCCCTGATCTGGTCAATGGCAAACGGATCTGCATACAGGACGGCGTCTCCTCCTACTTCCGGAAGAGATGTTGTGTTTGAACAAATTACCGGGATTCCGGCCCTCATCCCTTCGATTACAGGAATTCCGAATCCTTCGATGAAAGGAACAAAAATGAGCGCTGTAGCTGCCCCCAGTAATTTATGAAGGTCTTCGCTGTTCAATCTTCCGGTGAAAATGACACTTTCCCTGAACCGCATTCCCATGAATGTCCTGTCGATATTTTCGTCCTGGCTGTCAGTTACTTTACAACCTGCTATGATCAGGTTAATGTCCCTCCCTGTAGCCATTCGGAAGGCATCGTATGCCCGAAGAAGTCCGGAAATATTTTTTCTTGGATGAAGGGATCCTACGTACAGAAAATAATCCTTTCCTCCTGAGTACTTTTCTTTTGCTGCAATTTTTTCTTCAGGCAGGATTGCTGAATATAACATATTTACCCCGTTGTAAACCACGTCTATATTTTCAGGGTCGATTTTATACAGCCTGGAGATATCTTCTTTCGAAAAAAGTGATACTGTGACTATCCGTTTGGCACGTTTGGCAAAATGAGGGAACAAGAGCCGGTAATACCTGGATGTCAGCCATGGAAAATCTTTTGGACGATGGGCAAAGTTAATATCGTGTATAACTGGTAATTGCCTGATCCGGCTTCGTAAGGATAAAACTCCGTCCGGAGAAAGGAACAGGTCGGCTTTGTATTTTTTCAGTATCCGGGGAATTTGAATCTCGAACCAAATGAACCAAAAAAGAGGGGTTTCCATTCTCAGGGGCAACACGACCGGCACAACATTCCCTGAGAAAATGAATTCTTCATCATAAGGACGGTCGAAAATGAAAATGAACCGGTGGCCGGGATGGTTCCTGGTGATCCGGGATAATGTTTCCCTGGTAAACCATCCGATCCCCTCAAGCTTTCCCTTTTGTAAAAAGCGTGTATTAACGGCAATAATCATAATCTTTTCAGATTCCTTAGTTTCTTCAAAAGTACGAACTCTGCTTAAATTTTGATTACTTTTAACAAATAATTCATGGAGAGGTCCGGGGTGATCAGGAATATGGTTATCCTGTTTAATGAGTTTGTTAAGACGACATTGACAAAAATGAGATGATAAGGTTAACCCCTGAAGATTTGAAACAAAACGACGGATATAAGCTTTTGGCTGAAATAGACCATCAAGAGGTCAAACCGTTTATCCTCTCCCAGGTACGTCAGGGATCTGGTCTGATCAGGTGGTTCTCGTTATACCAGGGACTGATGATCCTGTTGTTTGTTTTTCTTGTCGTTAAGGCAATTATTGCTTACCTGCATGGATTGGATGCCCCCTTGGCTGATTTGGGCCTATCAATATTATTTTCGTTTACGTTGTTGGTTATTGTGCACGAAACGCTGCATGCGCTGGCTTATCTCCTGTGCGGAGTGAAAAAGATCAGGGCCGGGGCTATCTGGCGGAAGTTTATTTTTTATGTCATGGCAGACCTGCAGGTTATCGGTGCCAGGACATTTTTTATTGTTGCATTTGCACCCCTTGTTGTTATCAAGATCATCTGCCTCATCCTTGGAATTCTGTTCTGGAATACAGATCTGGTTTATTTCTTCTTTGGCGTGATGTGCATCCACTCGCTTTTTTGTGCGGGAGATATTGCCATGGTGGCTTTCTATAAACTTCATCCCAATAAAACAATCCTGAATTTTGATGACAGAAAACTTGGAAAGACTTTCTTTTATTATAGGGAAAAACAGTTAAAAGCTTGAGAAAAGAATCAACCGATTGGCAGTAAGAAGGAGAACGACCGGAAGTTGCTAAAGGGAAAGGCTGTCTTTTTTAGGGACAGCCTCACATTCTATTTCAGATTCTTATGAAACGACGGATAACAAAAGCAGATATCTGCCCTTCATCAGAGGTGATTGCGGTTCTGACGGGATACTTGAAAAGCGAATCACGGGTCTCCCGTTACTGTTCCGCAAAGCCTTTTTTACATCATGCGGGAGTTAAGGGTGATCATCACCCAGATCGTTCCGCCAATGAAGATGAAAATCAATATAGCTGTAAAAGCCAGTAAAACCAGGTTCCAGCGTTGCGCTGATGAACGGTCCAGATGCAGGAAGTAGCGCAAATGGACCAGCATTTGCATCAGGGCTGCGATGGATAAGCCAATAACAGCAACCTTTTTTGGTACCTGACCGATTACGACAAATGCAAACGAAATAAGGGTAAACAATACGGCCAGGACAAAACCAATAATATAGGACTTATAACCTGAATGAGAGGCTCCCATTGCCTCGTTATGAGAATCAGACATATCTTTCAATTAAAAGTGAACACTTAAATATTTTTTAAAGTACTCCAAACAGATAAACAAATGTGAACACACCGACCCAAACGATGTCGAGAAAGTGCCAAAACAGGCTTAGTCGCATCAGGCGGGATTTTACGCCCGGGGTGAAGCCCATTTTCACAATTTGTACCATCATTACAATCATCCATAATAATCCGAAAGTAACATGCATACCGTGAAAGCCGACTAACGTAAAGAAAGCCGAAAGGAACCCGCTGCGGTCAGGACCGGCACCCTCGCCAATCATGTGGGCAAATTCCGACAGTTCCATCGCCAGGAAGCCTGCTCCAAGAAGCCCCGTAACCACCATTAACGACAGCATTTGCTTCTGGTTGCCTTTGTTCATTCCGATCATGGCGAAACCAAAAGTTACGCTGCTCACCAAAAGCAGCATGGTTTCTGCAAATAAGTAAGGTATTTCAAATAAATCTTTAGCTCCCGGTCCTCCTGCATAGTTTCTCCCGATAACGCCAAATGTTGCGAAAAGAGTTGAAAACAGGATCAGGTCGGTCATCAGGTAAACCCAAAATCCGAATGTTTTCAGTTCTGCATGTTCATTGTGCTCCAGTCCCTGTGCATGAGCAATATTATTAGCGCTAATATCCATATTCATAATTTCTTAATTTATTAGGTCTATTTTCCTATTTATCAGCTGTAACTTCACCGATCCGGCGGAAACGTTCGTCTTCGATCCGTTTAACCTCCGCTGCCGGGATCAGATAACCATCGTCGTCATTTGATCCGCTTATAACCAGGGCCGAAATAATCCCGACAAGGCTTACAACTGCCAGCCACCAGATATGCCAGATCATGGCAAAGCCGAAAGCCAGGGTCAATCCGCCAATAATTATCCCCAGCGGTTGTTTCCTGGGCATGTGAATATCTGCATATACAGGATTTTGTTTTTGTGCAGTACCTTTTTCTTTCATGTCCCAGAAAGCATCAAGGTCTTTGACCTCCGGAACTATAGCAAAGTTATATTCTGCAGGAGGAGAGGTTGTTGACCACTCCAGGGTCCGTCCGTCCCAGGCATCACCGGTTATATCTGTTAATTCATTTCGTTTGCGGATGCTTACTATTAACTGGATTACCTGGCACAGGATGCCAAAACCGATAATTACGGTACCAATGGCGGCAGTAATCATCCAGGGTTGCCATTCCGGGTTGTCATAAGTCGCAACCCTGCGGGGCATTCCCATGAAACCGGCAACATAAAGTGGCATAAAGGCAACGAGAAATCCGATCATCCAGCCCCAAAATGCACGCTTTCCCCATTTTTCATCCAGCCTGAACCCAAACATTTTCGGGAACCAGTATGAAAATCCGGCAAAATATCCAAACAACGCTCCCGGGATTAACATGTTATGATAATGAGCAACCAGGAATACACTGTTATGTACGACATAGTCAGCTCCCGGGATTGCCATGAGGACACCCGTCATCCCCCCGATAACGAAAGCTGTCAGAAAGCCCAGCGTCCAGTACATCGGACTTGTAAAGCGAATCCGTCCGCGGTACATGGTGAAGAGCCAGTCGTAAACTTTTACACCTGTCGGGATTGCAATAAGCATTGTTGTGATCCCAAAAAAGACGTTTACATTTACCGTGTTACCCATTGTGAAGAAGTGGTGCAGCCAGACTGTGAATGACAAGATCATAATTACTGCAGTAGCCCAGACAAGCGACTTATAGGCGAAAAGACGTTTACTTGAAAATGTGGCGACCACTTCTGAGAAAATACCAAAAGCAGGAAGAATGACAATGTAAACTTCAGGGTGTCCCCACATCCAGAACAGGTTATTCCACATCATCATGTTGCCTCCCAGTTCGTTGGTGAAGAAGTGCATTCCCAGGTAACGGTCAAGTGTCAAAAGTGTCAGTGCACCGGTAATAACAGGGAATGAGAAAATAATCAGGATACTCGATGTCAAAACAGTCCATGTGAACAACGGCATTCTCATCAGTTTCATCCCCGGGGCGCGCATTTTCAGGATGGTTACAACAAAGTTAATCCCTCCGAGCAAAGTTCCCAGACCCGCTATCTGGAAGGCCCACATCCAGTAATCGACTCCCACTCCGGGGTTAAATTCTTTTTCAAACAGCGGGGCCAGGCCTGTCCAGCCGGTATTGGCGAATTCGCCGACTCCGAGCGATATCATCATTAACCCTGCACCTGCAACAGTCAAAAAGAAGCTAACCGAGTTCATTACCGGGAAAGCTACATCCCTGGCCCCGATCTGTAGAGGAACGATGATATTCATTAGCCCAAACATGAAAGGCATTGCGACGAAAATAATCATGATCGTTCCGTGAGCGCCAAACACCTGGTCGAAATGATGGGACGTCAGATAACCCTGGTTGCCCCCTGCTGCAATAGCTTGTTGTGCACGCATCATAATCGCATCGGAAAACCCGCGCAATAGCATAACCGATGCCAGAATGATGTACATAATGCCGATTTTTTTGTGGTCGACTGTTGTCAGCCATTCGGTCCACAAATATCCCCACTTTTTGTAATAAGTGATCAGCGCGAGAATAACTAATCCTATGATCGTCGAGCCTCCGACAGCCCCCATAATGATCGGGTCGTGAAACGGGATGTCCGACCAGCTTAATTTTCCAAACATGTATTTATCCCTCCTGTTTTACAGTATTATTAATGGTTTGAATGTTCGTGCATGTCCATCTGATCGTGTTCATGCATATGCATCTGACCATGTGTTTCATCTTTATTTTCATCCTGATTTTCATGATGTCCCGGCATGCTCATCCAGTGCATATTTTTCATCATGATCTTGTCAAATAAGCCCGGCTCTGCAAATGAAAAGATAGTTACCGGATGGTTGACGCTAAGTATCAGGTTAATCCTGTTGAATTTATCCATACTGAGGGTGTCTGCCGATTGCTTCGCTTCTTTCAGCCAGGTTTCAAAATCTTTCTGCGTTGTCGAGATCGCCTTAAAATGCATTTCAGCATAGGCATTCCCGCTATATTCCATATTTTGCCCCCGGAATACGCCTGTTTCACTGGCCATCAGGTGTAACTTTGTTTTCATCCCATTCATAACATAGATCTGGCTGCCCAGGGCAGGAATGAAAAACGAAGTCATCACGGAGCCTGATGTCAACCGGAAATTTAATGGTGTATTTACCGGGAAAACCATCTGGTTGAGCGTTGCTATGCCATATTCCGGATATACGAAGAACCAGTTGCTGTCTGTCGATATCACGTCAATCTCAAGCGGTTTATTCTCCGATTCCAGTGGTTTATATGGATTCAGTTTGTGGGTGCTAACCCAGGTCAGATACCCCAGCGTAATAATGATTATAATCGGGACCCCCCAGACCACAGCTTCAATGGTATTGGAATGTGCCCACTTCGGTTTATAAGTTGCCTTCTTGTTTGAAGCCCGGTAGCGGATTGAAAACCAAACCACCATTACGAATACCGGAAGGACAACGATCAGCATTAATAAGAATGCTACTTTAATCAGAAAAGCCTGCTCAATTCCTACTGGCCCTTTGGGATCGAGAACAATCATGTTCTTGCACCCTCCAAGAAAGGTTGCCATAAGAAACAGCAGTGGCGCTTTTGAAATTTTAACCCCTCTCTTTTTTACTGACAAATTCATAATTATAACTAAATCAAGTATTTTTTCTATTTGAACAAATTTGGATCTTTCGTTTAAGTTTTAGTTTTGGCATGGGAAAACATAAATATCTCTTCTGGTTATTCAATATTCCCTTAACCAATTCATTCCCAATGCTCTTTATTTATTTCCTTTTTTTTAAATATAATTTGTTTTAGCAAATGAACATTATGTCGGTATGGAGAATAAACAAATTTACAATTAAAAAGTTTTAATTTGTTCGGAAGTAATCATTCCTTAATCTTTCCGGGCAAATTCAAAAATTAATGATAAGCAGTTATCCGGGTTTAAGCTGTTCTGATCCTGAAGCTTTTCTGATTTTTATTGTCGAACATAAGCTTCATTTAAAGCATTATAAAACTGATCATTGTCATTTGTTTTCGGGATACATCAGGAATCGCCATTTTTTATTTTGAGAGTCTCTTCCTCCAGGTATTTGGAGTAATTAGATAATCCTGTTTGCCGAAAATACGGTATGGTAAAAAACAGAAACAATTAGGAACATTGCAAAAATAGAAATTTTTGATTGTATCCTAACTAAGTAATAGTTATCTATGATCTTCTATATGTTTATCCATAATAAAAAAAGAATTGCAACCGTGATCACAACTCTTCCTTCAGGTGGAGAATACCGGACTCGAACCGGTGACCTCTTGACTGCCAGTCAAAAAATATATTTATTTTTTATCTTTTTTTCTTTTTAAATTTTTATATAAAATACTATAATATAGTTTTTTAATTAAAATATGATCATGAATTTTTTTGTTTATTTATCGTTTATTTTATAGATTTGTTTAGAAAATGTTTAGAAATAAAATGTCTAGAATTCTTATCAGACATCCGGAGCAGAACGACGTAAAGTTAAAACAGATGAATATTTCCCTGTGCGCATTGTTGGATACCCAACACCCCAACATGGATAAGACTTTTACTGTCCGGATGAGAATTATTTATGACCGGAAGCCTAAATATTACAGTACAAAGGTCCAGGTTACGCAAGAGCAATTTTCGGCAATTGCCACAGGGAACCCGAGGAGAAAACTGAAGGAAAGTAAAACTGTTATTTTTCAGTTACTGAAAAAGGCAAATGATCTGATTCTGGAGAATGATTATTTCAGCTTTGATAATTTTGAACGTTCTTTTTTCCATAAGTTTGGAGATGCAGAGAATCTCTTCAATTATTATCAGAAAATGATTGAAGAGATGAAAAAGACCGGGCGTTTAGGAACAGCTTCTAACTATGAATATTCTTTGAATTCATTGAAAAACTATCTAAAAAATAAATCAGGGAAAGAGCCCCAACGATTATTATTCCGTGAGATAACGCCAGACTTTTTAAATCAATATGAGTATTATATGATTCATGAGATGAAGAAAAGTATCACAACGGTTGGCATCTATCTTCGACCGTTGAGGGCATTGTTTAATATGGCCATTTCGGATGGAGTTATCAAAAGGGATATTTATCCGTTTGGCCGAAGGAAATATGAAATACCAGCCCCACGGGCAGTAAAAAAAGCCCTGACAAAAGACGAGTTAAGGCAGCTTTATGAAGCAAAACCGAGAACAACAGAACAGAAAAAAGCACGGGATTTCTGGTTTTTTCTGTTTAACTGTGCAGGGTTGAATATAAAGGATCTGGCACGACTGAAATATAAAAATGTTCAGGAGAATACTTTGGTCTACTTCAGGGAAAAAACAAAGAGGACGAGTAAAGCCCATTTGGAACCGGTTGTTGTATATTTAAATGAATATTCTAGAAAATTTATCGAAAAATATGGGAATCCAGATTGGAGACCGGGAAATTACATTTTTTGCATTTACGATGAATTTATGAGTGAAGAAGAAAAATTCAGGAGAGCTGGCAATTTTACCCGTTTTATCAATCAAAACATTAAAAAGCTGGCCAGGGCAAACGGGTTACCTGAAGAAATTTCTTCTTATTGGAGCCGCCATTCCTTTGCAACAAATGCAATACGAAATGGCGCAACAATGGAACAGGTCAGCCAGGCATTGAACCACCACGATCTGAGTACGACAGAAAATTATTTTGCCGGATTTGAAGACGAGACAATGAAACGGATTGCGGATAACCTGATGAACTTCTAGACATCACGATATGACAGAAGAAAAAGAATGGGATAGTTTTGAAGATGACGTGGACTGGATAGAATATGAAGATGAAGGTGTTGCATTACTCCGGCGGAAATACATGAAGTGGAATGAACAGGAGCATCAGTATTATTTTATAGAAGGGTACATGACAGACAAGACTTTGGCGCCGGTTGTAGCGATGGGCGTAACAGCTTATCTTTCATACTGGCCCACCTATACTTACCGGTCAATGCGTACTTTGATATATGAGAAAGCAGAAATCGATACAGAGTCCATTTTCAGAAGGTATTTTAAACACAGTCTGGGGTTCCTGGCAAGTAGGGAACGGAAGAAACCATTAAACAGGAAATCAGAAACAGAACTTATCCGGGAACAACTAAAAAATGAGAAATTCTTTTTTGAAAAATCCTCTGTTTTATTTACAGAAGTCAAAGACTGGGAAGGGCAAACAATTTCAGAAATAAGGGAAGTTGCCCTGTATTATCCGGTATGGGTAAAACAGAGTTATCTCAAGGAGGGAAATGCGAGGAATAATAGGGAATCAGTCCGAAGAGAGGGATTGGGTTCTTCAAGAAAATTGATCCTGTTTAAGTCGCCCGATATTATCGAAAAAATATTTAAAGAACTTAAAGGATATTTTCCGGGACACGAGCAAGGATTATTGAAGGCCCTACAGGGGGAACGGCTGAAGGAACCGTTACTATTTCCACACAATCAGAATAAATTCGTTGAAGTATTTAAAAGGCTGAAATATGATGGTTATCTCATCAGCACACCCGCCGAAATAAACGAGTGGATCTGTTCAGATTTTTCCTATAGATACAAAAAAGGGGATAAAACAGGAAACAGGGACTTTAACCGGTCAACCGTGTCCGATATGCTAACCAGGGAAAAAGGGGAACCGACCAGGAAAGAACGTATTTGCGTTGTAGAGTGGCTACCTTATAAAAATCAGATGCAAAGGCGGAGAGAAGAAGGAAAAGAAATATAAAAAATACGATCCCCCCATTATCCCTTGAGGGTTAAATGGGGGTTGATTGGTGTATTTTTTATGCTGTTTTTTTGGAGATAAAATTTCTTCAAATGAACAATATTATTTTTTCTTCAATTAAGCCCGATGAGTTAGAGACTCTCATCGAGCACAGCGTAGAGCGGGCAATTGAAGCGGCCCGTCGATCAGGACCGGACGGAGAGTCTGATGAACTATTGACTGTCGAAGGGGCAGCCCACTTCCTGGATTGCACGAAACCCACGATTTATCAAAAGACCAGTAGAGGAGAACTTCCCTTTATGAAAAGGGGAAAGAAACTATATTTTCTGAAACAGGACATAATCGGTTACCTGAAAGCCGGGAGGAACAAGACCACAGGGGAGATAGCCTCCAGTCCGGAAAATTACCTGAGACAGGGAAAGAAGGGGAGGACTGTAAAATGATCACGGGAAGTACACCCTACCGGGAAGTCCCCGTTAAGGAGGACAACAAGAAGAGCGGCTGGATATCCATACACCGGAGCATCCGGGAACACTGGATCTGGCAGGATCCGGTGAAACTGAAATGGTGGCTGGACATCCTGATGAGTGTCAACCATAAAATTTCCAGGGTAAATATAGGAATGCAACTGTATGACTGCCAGCGGGGACAGTCCATCATGAGCCTGAAAACCTGGTCAGAGAGATGGGGAGTGAGCAAGGATTCTACCCGGAATTTTTTAAAACTTCTGGAAAAAGAGGGGATGATCCAGCGGGAAAACCTGTTAAAAACAACACGGTTAACGGTCTGTCATTATGATTTTTACCAGATTGACTTACTTGCTGGACCAACGCATGAACATCCGGACAGCAACGCCCGGCCAACGGACGCTCACCCAAACAATAATGATAATAATATACCTACTGACGTAGGTCGTGAAAATCCGCAGGATTTATTACATGAAACCGCCTCACAGGGAAAAATAAACTATCAGGAGATCATTAACCTTTACCACCAGGCTTGTAAATCATTCCCGGAAGTCAAAAAGCTAACTGATTCCCGGAAAAATAAAATCAGGATCCGAATTACCGAACTCAGGAAACAATTCCCGGGAACAGATTACTTAACTGTTTTGCAGGAATTGTTTGAAAAAATGGAAGCCTCCGATTTCTTGCGGGGAAATAACAAAAAAGGATGGAAAGCTTCGTTTGATTGGATTTTCGAAAATGGCATAAACTGGCTGAAAGTTTATGAAGGCAACTATGATCATTTATTTATAAACGGCGAATCACAGTCAGAATTATTTACCCCTAAAATTCCGGCAATATGAATGAAATAAAACCTGTATACGACAAAGATCTTGAACAGGTAGTCCTGGCTGGTTTAATAACCGAACCCTCAGCAATAATTGAGAACCCTGTAAACCCCGACTGGTTTTATCTGAATGAACACCGGAAGATAGCCAGTGCAATTTTAGAGCTTAAACACAAAGGGACCCCGGTCGATATATTCCAGGTCCAGTTTATCCTTAGTGCAAAAAAAGAACTTGAAAGCATCGGAGGTACAGATTACCTGTTTCATCTGGCTGACCGTGTTGCATCAGCCGCCAATCTTCAACATCATATCCGTATACTGGTTGACTTGCACACACGCCGGGAAATGGCAGCAAAATCAATAAGGACTTATCAAAAAGCTTATGATTTATCCGTTGATGTTGATGATCTGGTCAAAGAATGGCAGTTGAACACCCTGGAATTAATGGAGTTTAATCAGTCAAACATTGTAACGGTAGAGACCAGCTTACAGGAAGTTCTTGAGCAAGCCAAACGGAACCAACAGGGGGGCCAGCTTATAGGCATTCCAACCGGTTTAAGCAAGCTTGACAAACACACCGGCGGACTACAAAAAGGGGATCTGATAGTAGTCGCAGGGGAAACCTCCCAGGGAAAAACAGCGTTTGCCGTCTCCATTATCCGGAACATCATCCGAAAGGGCTATAAAGCAGCAGCCTATTCCCTGGAGATGACACACCGGCAGTTGACAGGCCGGATCATTGCCCAGCTGACCGGTATTTCTTCAAAAAGGATATTAACAGGTATCTTATCCAATGAAGAACTTAATTCGGTCCAAGGGTTTAAAAACAGCCTTACCGGGCTTTACTATGATGAACGGTCCAATAACAGCATTGACAATATTTGTGCTTCTATCAGAAAACTTAAACTGAAATATGATATCAATCTGGCGGTGGTAGACTTCCTGCAAATCGTCTCCGGGGATGACAGGAAAAGCGATGAATCACGACTGGCCGATATAGCCAGGAAATTGAAAAACATGGCTAAAGAACAGACGATTACAATTATGGCCTTAAGCCAGCTGAACCGGGATAAACAGCGTCCGGCTCCGACCATTGCCCGGCTTCGTGGATCCGGTCAGATTGAAGAAGCAGCCGATTTAATCCTCTTGTTGTACAGACCGGAGGTTTACGGATTGTCTTATGATGATCCTTTCCGGAATGAACCCGCAACGGGTACAGCACAGGTTATTATCGGGAAGGGGAGGAATGTAGGTACAGGAACATTCTTATTAACATTCAATCCTGAAACGACCGGCTTTTACGATTACTGTCCGCAATATGAGATGCCGGGAGGATTCTATCCAGATCGCGGGATTGAACCCGGCCCCACAATGCCTGTGTCTAATGAAAATTTTATGGATGAAGATAATCCATTTTGAAACGATGATTATGAATATCTCAATGTGATATACAAGGAGACCTCACTTGGCACACAAGTCTATACGGACATAAAATTATACTGTATTGAGAGACAGGAACTGGAATTAAGCAAATTCAATATGTCTTAACTATTTATAAATCAGATATGAATAAACAAAAAAACAAAAAGACGATGAAAGAGATAAAAGCTTTTAAATGTGAATATTGCGGCAAATATGCAATGTCCGGGAGTTATATTAAAACTCATGAGAAGAAATGCTTTCACAACCCGGCAACCAGGAGTTGTGTAACCTGTCGGAATTGGAGCCCTGTTACAGAACAACAGGAAAGAGACGGTATAACAGTTGACGTGGTCAAAGGAATGAGCTGTAAGAAAGGCATTTCTTTTGAAAAACGAAACAACCGTCAGATTTTCAAAACTCATTGTGCCAGTTATGCAGGGATAGTTAGCGGTCCGATGGACCAAACAACCGCCAGGGAAGAACACAGGAGATTTGAGAAAGAAGAACGGCGCCTTAACCATGTTGCCAGACTTTACGCGATTACCATAGCTTACGATTACTTTACGAGAAAGAGACTCTATGCAGGTATTGCCGGTAGTAGAAACGATTACAAAGAAGCAGAACAATTTGCCGACATTGCCAATTCCCTTTTTCACGACACAGGTATTGAAGCCAAGCCGACGGATTTTCTTCACGATGTCAATGAAATGGCAGATAAGGCGATGGACTTTCATGATAAATACAAACACATGCTGGAACTTGTTGATAAAGAGAATTTCAGTTTTGCGGATCTTAACAGTAGAACTGTTGACGCTTTCTGTAAGGCTGTTGAATATGGATATCACACCGGGTCAGGATACAAATACAAGTGTATGATTTTAAGAACAATCGGACATGTGCAATATCCCGGGATACTTGCTTCTTGCATATTACTTATGTCAGGAGATATTGACACCCTCCAATTCCGTCAGATGTTTCAATGGGTTGGTTTTTCAATGAAGCTGGAACCGGTCGATATAAAGAGTTTTGCCAGGCAGATGAACGAGATTGATCGTTTATACCAGGAGATTAAGCAAAAGCAAATTAATAGAATATGAAACAAGATAACACGATGAAAATAAAAATTATTGCTTTGCTATATTGGGCTATGCTTGTGTATACGCCAATATGTGTTATGTGGAAAAGTCTGTAATAATGATAAATGGCTAAGCAACGATGTGTTACAACAACGGTCTATAGAATTCTCAAAACTGAAAATTTGGAAGTTAAAAAGAGAGAGACAAAAAGGAGACGAAAGCGGTAGCAGAAATGCAGAAATCGCGATATCCTCAGAAGAATTGGACAAAATGATAAAGAAACATTTTCTGTCTCACGGGCAAGTAAATCCGAACAGGAAGAAGCATTAAAATCATATGCTAAACAGAAAGGCATTTGGTTTAATGAAAAGGATATTCAGGGAATGACATCATCAAAATTTTCAAGAAAAAATGAAAGGCAGCATCCAGCAACCTGTAACTATTAATTATCTTTATAATTTTAAGCTGAAATTTGATCCTCATGGAATTATCAGTTATTCAAAGCAAAATTTATGAGATCAGGGGCGTTCGGGTGATGCTGGATTTCGATTTAGCAGAAATGTACGGCGTTGAGACCAAAGTATTAAATCAGGCTGTAAAACGTAACACAGAACGGTTTCCTGAAGATTTCATGTTCAGGCTTACAGTTGATGAGTGGAGTTTGATGCGGTCACAAATTGTGACCGCATCAAACCAGCGCAAAAGAAATATCAATGTTACCCCTTTTACCTTTTCAGAACACGGGGTAACTATGTTGGCCAGTGTACTCCGAAGCGAAAAGGCGATTAAGATCAGTATTCAAATAGTAAGGGCTTTTATTGCCATGCGAACCTATCTTATTACACAGTCCTCATTATCCGCTGAAATAAAGGAGCTATGGCATCGGGTAAAGGCTCTGGAAGAAGAAGGAGAAGAAAGCCTAAAAGCCATTAATGACCTGAACGAAGACAACCAAAAGGAATTTGATGACATTTATTTGGCCCTGTCAGAGCTGGCCGCCAGGCAAAAGCAGATAAACCAGTCAGGCAATGCTCCCAGACGGGTGATTGGGTTTGTCAAGCCAAAAGAATAATAAGACAAAGAATGGCTTCCGCATACGACGATCTTATTATACATCTATTTTTATAACTCGAATCAATGAAATACAGATCATTAGTGAATGTTCCAATAATAGTATTTAGCCAGGATTTGAACAGACTGTACAAACTGTGTACAAAGTGTTGAAAATGCCATGATATCCGGACAAATAATCCAGTGGGGAAATATTCTAATAAATTCTGCATGTTATATTGTATGTTATTAATAACCATCTATTTATTGGTGTTTGTCTCATGCATTATAACAAGTATGAAATCCCTGTTCTAAATGGGCATAACACCTAAAAAGCAAAAATTATTCATCGAGAGACTACTTTTGACAATTTTATACAATTACTTTTTACACCTTTCAATTTTAAAAAACGTCCGGGATTACAGGGAAACAGAGATGATATTGTCATTAAAGGTTCTTTATACTTTCAACATGGACATTGTCCATTTCAGCCTCAAATTAGCCATAAAATTTATTTCTAATCCAAAGATAAACATCTGATTCTTTAAAAAATTTCTATATTCTGCACTACAACTGCATCATACCGATCTTGAGTGGGGGTCGGTAAAATGGAGACCCCCTTTCAGTGTGCAGTAACAGCATCGGCAGACGTTGACGGGGAGGAAAAACGGGATACCGAATAAGCTACCCTCCGAAGCAAAAGACATTATCAGGCAGGTGGTCACAAAAGAACTGAAGACATTCCCGGACTTGATGCTCAGCCTGGAACCGAAAGAGCGGATTGAGATGATCATCCGCCTGCTCCCTTATGTGGTACCTAAGGCGGAGCCTCTAAAGGAAACGGAGAAACCTTCTCAAGGACAACCAAACGAGTTTGTCTCCCGGATTATGGAGGTAATGAATGCAAGAGAAAAGGTGAAACGACTTGATCAGGAGTGAAATAGGAAACTTACTGTCTTTTATTTTAGAGGTAAAATCGGGGTGACACTCTTTATATCCCCGTTCCATGTCCCCGAACTTTTTTACGCCACACTGTCGCCAGGTATGAAGTTTTATGGTCTCACTACCACTGCAGCAAGCGTACTTAGGGGGTGTATCCTTGTAAAAAGAACCAGATCTATTCTAAATAGCCATTTTCAATTGCATATTTAATTAGTGCCCTCGCATTTGCAACGCCTAGTTTGTCTATTAAATTCCGTTTATGCGTCTCTACCGTACTTGGTGCAATAAATAAGGCCTCTGCAATCTGTGGTGTTGTATTACCCTCAGCTATTAATTTCAAAACGTCTATTTCCCTTTTAGTTAATGGGATTTTCTTGTCACTAATGTTTTTTTTAGGTTTTTTTATCTCATCCATGAGGGTTTTAATAACCGCATCTCCCAGATATTCACCTCCTGCGGCGATCTTTCTGATGGCACTGACCAATTCTTCTTTTCCTTTGTTTTTTAATATATAACCTGAAGCACCGACTTCTATTAATTGCCTGATGTATTCATTGTCATTGTACATTGACAGAATAAGCACTTTCACTTCCGGATACCGTTTTTTAATCTCTTTTGTTGTTTCAATGCCATTCATCCGGGGCATCTCTATGTCAATTACAGCAATATCGACCTGCTTTTTTTCTAACAGGGCTAATAATTCTATTCCATTAAGCGCTTCCCCAACCGAACGAATGTCTTTTTCCCTGTCTAAAAGAGATTTTAACCCGTCAAGTACAATTTGGTGATCGTCTGCTATAACAACATTTATCATTTCATTCAATTTAGAGGTATCTCAATCGTAATGGTAGTTCCGGCTCCTTTCCCAGAATCGATGCTGAGTTCACCGTTTAAAGAATCAACTCTCGATTCAATGTTCCGTAAACCCATCCCTTTTTTGTTCTTTACCTGATTGACATCGAACCCCTTGCCATTATCTTCAACAACAATATTTAACCGTTTTTCCTTTTTTAGCAACTGGATACTTACCTCCGAGGCTTTTGCATGTTTCAGGATGTTGCTTATTAGTTCCTGAATAATCCGATAAAGATTGATTTCGACGTTGTATTCCAGCCTGCTTTCGTCAAAACCAAAATCGAAAACTTCAATTTTTAGTTGCCCTGTGCCCTCTATCGATTCCTTCAGGGAATTAAGGGCCGGGATAAGCCCAAATTTATTTAGAACACCTGATGTCAGATCATTTGCAATTTTACGAACTTCTTCGCAAGCTTCGTCCAATAAATTGTTAGCTTTTGAATACATCACCAAATTATTTTCCCGTATCGCCTGGATATTTTCCTCGACCGATTTAAAATGTAATTTTACCATCGAAAGCATACTGCCTAATCGGTCATGCAAATCCTGTGCAATTCTTTTTCTTTCTCCTTCTTGTCCTTCCAGCATAGCACTTATTGATTTTAATTCCTGCTCTTTTAAAAGTTCAGATATTTTTTGTTCATTGATTTTATTGTTTTTTTCGGCCAGTAGCGTTCTTTGTTTAAACCGATAACTACGGAAAAGGGCAAAAAATAATAAAATTAGTAAAGCCATTCCCCCTGAAAGGCTTATAACCACTATGTTTTTTCTTTTTATTTTAACTTCATTGATTAAATTGTCTTTTTCCAGAAGTTGGTTTTTCTTTTGTTCCTCCAGATAGGAATCTTTTATGTTTATTGCATTGCGATATGCGAGATCAAGGCTATCTCGTAATGAAATGTATTTGTTGTTGAAAGAAACCGCATCTTCCAGTTTACCAGTAGCCGTATAAGATCTATAAATATTATGGTAAAGTTCTAGGATGATCAGTTTCTCCCCATTCCGCTCCGCATTTTCCAGACCCTTCTCATAATAGGATATTGCCTGTCCGTATTGGTTCTTACTAAGGTAGAGGTTGCCGATATTCGTGTAAATAGTTGACAGATTTTCTCTTTTCCCATATTCTTCCTTTATTTCAATGCATTTATTATAGAAGTAAAGAGCTTTGTCAAAATTTCCCATATCACAGTACCAAAGCCCCAGGTTATCGTAATTTGAATCAAGTGTTTTTTCCTGATTTAACTTCTTTTTGATGTCAATGCTTTTGAGATTATACTCAACTGCCGTATTTAACTGTTTCAAATGATAATAGACAATACCAATGTTGATGTAAATATTTGCAAGATTGATAGAATCCTTAGCCTTAATTGCCAATTCCATCGCTTTTTGGTTATACTCTAGCGATTTACCATAACTAAACTGTTGCAAGTACAGATTTGCAAGGTTCATGTATGCGAACAAACAATCAACTGAATCATTCAATTTTTCCCGCAATTCTAGGCTGGCATAGGTTTGTTTTAATGCTTCATCAATTCTTCCCTGAAACTCATACAAAATAGCAAGTCGATCGTATGCTTTGGCTAACTCAGTTAAATTATTGAGTTCCTTGTTAAGTTTAACACATATTTGCCCCGCTTCAATCGCTTCTTCACTTTTCCCTATACTCTTATATAATAATGTTAGATTTGCGTATGCTCGTGCAATCCCTGCAAGGTTATTAATTCCTTTTTCTATCAATAAAGCTTTTGTATAATTCACAACAGCTTCTTCATCATTGCCTCTGATTCGTTCAATTTCACCAATCCTATTAAAACTGGTCGCAATGCCTGCTTTAAAATTGATTTTCTCGGCTAAAGACTTTGCCCTATTTGCATAAATTAAAGCCGAATCGGGTTGATCGGCACGATGTATCCATGATAGTTCATTGAAACAAAGAATCTTTACTGAATCATTGTTACATGTTTTGATTTTTTTAATCAGGCTATCAGAAACAGTCTCACATAGGGCATTTGAACAGAAGAAACCACCTATCAGTGAAACCAGCAATATTTTACTTTTCGTCGTAATAAGCATAATCCAACATTTTATTTACGTCAATTTCCTCATTCAAACTGATACAATCTATTTGAAAAACACATTTAATCACCAACTATTAATAAATTTTGTGCAAGATAAATGAAGTATCTGCACTTTTTGCAGACACTACATTGCTTTAGCAACCAATGTAGTTTTCATATTCTATAAATCTGAATTAATCATAGTTTTGAACAACTCATAAACTATTCAAAAAATTTGATCGTAAGTCAATATGCCATTTTAGAAAAACAAATACAGAAGGAAGGTTAATCGATGAAAAACCTTCCTCCTCCATTTTAATCATTGTCTTCAGTTTCACCGATACCTTTTGTTGCTGGAACAGTTGGAGGAACTATATCATCTGGTCTAGGCTTCGCAGTTCCTTCTGAAGAATCAAGAATCTTCTCATTTAAGATCCTTTTGCATTCATTGTCGTTTTCCATAATTATAAATTTTTGATTAAAGTTAATAGCCTTAAAATTCAAACAAAAAAAAAATCAATTCATCCCTACTTCTGACCTTTTTAGATCCTCATTTCTGAGGATATGATAAATCATTGATTTTGGGGTAGTGTAAAAATTTTTAATAAATAAAATTTGATAAAAAGTTTATGAACTAAAAGGCAGGAACGAATTACTAAGTTAAAATAATAAATGGAAACGCCTATAACTATCGATAACAGGATTGCACGAAAAACCATCATGCTGATGCTAACCTATCGGTGTAACCTCGATTGTGTGTATTGCTATGAAAAGGGTAAACACTTCGATAAATCAATGGATATAGAAGTCGCAAAGGAAATTATTGAAAAGGCTTTTATCGAAAATGAATCGGCTTGTAAAGAGATTGAGTTTGATTTCATGGGAGGCGAGCCGTTACTGGAATTTGAAAAGATAAAAAAAATCGATGAATGGATGTGGAGGAAAAACTGGAGTAAACCCGACATACTGTATGCGACAACAAATGGGACTTTACTAAATGATGAGATGAAGTCATGGTTTTCCCAACACAGGGAAAAAATAGTTCTGGGACTGAGCTATGATGGAAATCCGGAAATGCAAAACCAAAACAGAAGCTTTTCTGCTCATAAAATTGATCTCGACTATTTTATCACCACATGGCCTTTTCAACCCTTTAAAATGACCATTTCAAAGGAAACCGTTGGAAACATTTATGATGGAATTACCTATCTCCATTCCAAAGGGATGCATAAGATCCATGCCAACCTTGCCTTTGGACTCGATTGGACAGACGAAACCCTAGGCACTTTTTCTTCTCAATTGTTACTATTGATCGATTACTATACCCAACACCTGGAATTGGAACGGGTTTCGTTGCTCGACATTGATATAACAACCGTCTTCCAGAAAACAGATGCCCCCAAGTATTGCGGTACCGGCTCCGGTACTGAGTTGATCGATGTAGATGAGAAACATTATCCCTGTCACATTATATCACCGGTCACTTTAACCGATGAACAATTGGCACAAGTGACCAATTTCGATTTTGAGGATAGAAGTTGCTTTGCCAACGAAGTATGCGAAACCTGCTTGCTGGTAAAAATCTGCCCCAATTGCTATGGTATGAATTTGTTGCACACCGGTGATATGAAGAAGCGATTCCCGGTGCTTTGTAAAGGTTTCATCCTTCAGTTTATGGCCAACTGTAAGTTACAGGCCAGACTCCTTGCCCACAAAACAGAGCTTACCGAAAAGGAAAAGAAAGTGGCGTATGCCCTTACCCTGATCAATAAAAGTAAAATTTTAAAAACCAAACCATATGAACAACCATTTACAAAAATCGACAATGGAGAACGACAGTTTGTCCATTGCTATGTTTATAATAACAGTGACTATTTATTTACACAGAAAATTTCATTGCAGAGCCTTGTAGAGGACACCACACCTTGGAGAACCAATGAAGAATCAAAAATCTATTTCTGGGTATTTTGTCAAAATTTTGCCATGGTTTTAAAATAACGACCTGATAGTATTGATATTACATTAAAGAATAAAAACTTCATTATAAATAACATGATTAACGTTGAAACACCTAAAAATTACGAACAAAAATGTTTGTGTGTCTTACTTTTAGACAATTCGTATTCAATGAATGAAAATGGCAGGCTTAATGAATTACAAAAGGGCATAGAAATCTTCCACCAAGAAATAATGGAAGACCCTACAACATCTAACAGATTAGAGGTTGCTATTATTAGGTTTGGAGGAACTGTTGAAGTAATGCAACAACCGGCTTTAGTAAATAATTTCAGAATGCCTAGGTTGGCAGCTGATGGAGGTACACCAATGAAAGAAGCAATTGAAGAGGCTATTGGCTTAATTAATGCTCGAAAAAGTTGGTACAAACAAACCGGACAACCATATTATCGTCCTTGGATAATTACGATGACTGATGGTGAACCAACTGATATTAACAATATTACAGAATTTCACGATAAAATTCAAAAAGAAGTAGACAATAAGAGTTTCTTCTTTTTTGCTATCGGTGTCGAGGATGCCAATATGGAAAAACTTCAAAGAATTTCATCAAAACAAATGCCTCCAGCTAAACTTAATGGATTAAAATTTGCTGAATTTTTTACTTGGCTATCAGCGAGTATGACTCAAGTTACTTCTTCTCATGATGGTGATATTGTAAAAATGCCTTCTCCGGCTGATTGGATGGATGGATTTACAATTTAAAGTTAACCGAACCTCAATAACGATCATATGAAAAATATATTTTTTATCATCACACTAGTGACTATTTTCTTCTTCACATGCAGCAATAAGCAAGATGAAAAAGTTTCATTTGATAATATAAAAAAACAACTAACAGAAGCTACCTCGATAAATCAAGATAGAAAACAAAATCAATCAGATACTACACTAGATTCAGAGATAAAAGACAACAATGGAGTAACTGATTTAGTAAAAAAGGACTCCCTAACAAAATTGGATGACACTAAAACAGATGAAAAGAGTCAAAAAGGCGTCCCAAAAACAAGCACTACTTTTTCTAAAGAAAACGTTAAAGATGAGGAAAAAGATGGTCTTGATAAATTAATTGTTGGATCTCAAAAAGTTTTATGGAAATTACTTATTGGAATTCTGGTTCTTACTGCAATCTCCTTTCTAATAATAAAAATTAATAAAGCAATCAAAGATTATATAAGCGCACAATTAAAGATTGAAGAGAAGCTTACTAAAATTGAAAACAACATTGATCATCTTAAAAAAGAACTTTCCGATTTAAAGAGTTCTTCAACATTAAAACAACAGTCAATGGAAGAGCATAAAAAAATGCAAAACATTTTAGAAGAAAACAAATTGACTGATATGGAGCTTAATAATTTGAAAGAAATAAATGAAAACAATTGGTTGACCATAGCTGCAAGTCAAATTGGGTTATCACATTTAAAAAGTAATCCACCTACACCGTGTCAGGATAATCACTTTCATAAATCAATGAACAATGATTGGCAATTGGCTATTGTTTGCGACGGTGCAGGAAGTTCTAAATATTCTCACATAGGTTCCGCATTAATGGCAAAAGAACTATTGCCTCAACTATTTGATAAATATTTACAAACACAGAAATGGTATATCGACAAAAAGTCACCATTAGATATAGAATGGAGAGAACTATCAATTAAGGCCTTGAAAGAGTGTCATTTGATATTTACAAATAAAATTCAAAATGAATTTGAAAATAAGACCATTAGGGAGTATGCATGCACTGTTATTTTGACTCTTTATAACTCCACTACTGCATTAATCTTAAATGTAGGAGATGGTAGAGGCGGCTATTTAAATAAAGCTGGTTATTTTAAACCATTGTTTGTTCCTTACAAAGGGAAAGAGTCTAATTCTACTGTTTTTATAACATCTCCAATCTGGGATACTCCTGATATATTCATTCAAACAAATATTATAAACGAGCCTTTACTATCTGTTTTTATCTTATCGGATGGAATGGAAAAAATCTCATTTAACTGTTCTTTGATGGAGGATGGTAAATGGAGCGATCCAAATATACCTTTCAAAAAGTTCTTTTATCCAATTTTAACTCAGATGAATAATACTCCTAACGGGAAAGAAAAAAATTTGCAAAACATGTGGGAAAACTTTTTAAAATCAGGGCATAAAGACATTGCAAATGAATCTGATGATAAAACAATGATTGTATCCTTATTAAAATAAAACATCAAAACTATAGACTTATGGATATTTATATTTCAGGTAAAACTGGTGAAATCATAAATCTAGGCAATAAAATAGCCAAAGGAGGTGAGGGCACAATATTCGATGTTACTAATCCGGGGAATTCACTTTGTTTCAAGTTATATCTAGAAAAATTAAGAACTGAGGAGCGTGAGAAGAAACTTAAATATATGTGTGCTAACGCCCCCGCGGAATTAAGTCATAAAAGATTTCTTTTATGCTGGCCGTTAGATGTAATATATTGTAATGGCGAGTTTGTTGGTTATATCATGGAGAAAGCATTTATAGAAAGTCAGGCTCCATACCACTTATGCTTACCTGAGATCCCCGAGAAACTTGGTTCTGTATGGTCGGCAAGGTTCAAAAGAGGAACAACAGAAGGCGATATCAACCGGTTAAAATTGTGCTTAAATATTGCAGCAGCGGTTGCACGAATTCATCAATCACATAAATATGTACTCGTTGACCTCAAACCGCAAAACTTATTGGTCACTACTGATGGGAAAGTGTCCTTAATTGACTTAGATTCTTTACAAATCTCGGATGGAAAATCTATATTCTTTAAGGCTCCTGTTTCTACACCAGAATATAGTCCCCCTGAAGCAAAAGCGATTCTAAATTCTGGAAAACCAATTCCCGAATCATGGGATTCTTTTTCGCTTGGAGTACTTATTTATGAAATATTATGTGGCATACATCCATTTGCTGCAACAGCTGATGCTCCATACCACGAAGTAAATACGATCAGTGAAAAAATAGAGAAACAACTTTCCCCATTAACATGTGATAAAAAAGTATTTAAAATAATTCCTCCACCCCATCAGGTATTCGATTTACATTCAGATAATTTAAAAAATCTTTTACGACAGATTTTTGCAGGTACGTTTAATAATGGAACAACACGTCCAAACGTGGAGTTAATCGGGAAAACCTTATATGATGAAATTGGATATTATAGAAATTATGAAGAAAAAATCGAATGTCAAAAAAATGTACAATTAATTAGCGAACTCAAAAAAGAAAAACAGGACTTAATAAATCGCGAAAAATGGCTTAATGAGCGATGGGATGAAAGCAAAAAAGAAATAGAATATTTAAAGGTTACGTCTAAAAAAGGAGTCAATAAGGGGGTAGTGACATTCCTGATAATTGCTCTTATTATTTTGGTAATTGCATTTATTAGTACTTATCAAAACCAAGAAGACTCCTTATCTTCTCTACGAATAAGAAATTCTGATTTAACAGAACAACTATCCGGCTTAGAAAAACAGAAAGAAACAATTAATGATCTACAGAGTGAACTAGGTATTATACAGGAAAAATTTCCCCCATTCGTTGTCAAAAAAATCGAGTTCCGATCGACAGATTATTATGACAACCTCAAAATTGACTATGGATATTCACTATATAGGTCTGACTGCTACTATATAAATCCTCGCATTAAATATTATGCAGCAAAGTCTGGTTCGTATGACATTTATATCAAAATTTATACGCCAGATGGAAGCATGAAAACAGGCTCAAGTTCTCCATCAGGATATTGTACTATGAACAAATCTGTCAGTATCTATAAAGGGAATAATTCTATTGAACTATCAGGCTGGGGAAATAATTCAGGTAATAGTTATAGTTATGGAACTTATCGTTATGAGATATGGATTAACGGTGAAATAATAGGTAGTCAAGATTTTTATATCAGTAACTATTAGGATTTATGCAACAATTTTTCATAAAACGACAAGAAAAGGAACTTGGTCCTTTTACAGGTGACCAAATCAAAACAGCTTTTCAAAAAGGACAAATTCTTAAAAAGGATTTAATCAGACATTCCAATTCGGAGAAATGCATTTCAGTATCTGATTTTTTTAAACATAATGGGTTAATTCTTTCCCAATCAACAGAGGACATAGGAACAGTATTCACCAATTTCTTTAAATTGGTATTTGTTTTTCTCAATTTTCCTAAATATATGGGAAAAAGCTGGAATGAAAATAAAATTATTATTTTCCTATCTAGTATTGTCTTAATCCCTGTTGGTGTAATATTGTTTTCATCATTTCCGGAAATTAGCTATAGCATTTTTGGATTGTACTTTGCTTTGATTTGGGCATTAATCCTATATAAAACAATAGGTACAGATCAGGTGAAGTTATGGCACACCATTGCATTGTTCTTTGCGACAATAATATTTTCTATTATTTTCATTAATATACTTCATTCAACTCCTTTCCGAGTTTTAGTAGATACTGCCCTGGCTTCTGAGAATCTTGTGGTCAAGTTCATTGCTATGTTTATAGGTGTAGGTCTAGTTGAAGAATTTTGCAAACAACTTTTTGTATATATTCTGATTTTGAAATCGCCAACTGTCATAAGCACAAAAACGGCAATATTTTATGGAATGATTTGCGGTTTGGCTTTTGGAATATTTGAAGGAGTTGAATATCAAATGGGGGTTAATAAGACTATGGATGTTGATATGAATTATTACTATAATTTACTACGATTAACATCACTACCTTTTTTTCATGCAATATGGGCTGGCATTGGAGCTTTTTTCATCTCTTTAAGCTTTATCGATTTAAGATATAATATTAGTTATAAAATAATCGGCTTGATCTTACCTGCATTTATTCATGCAACTTACAATTCATTCGGGTGGACATTGCCTGGAATTGGTATTATTATTATAGCAACAATATTATTAATGACTTATTTGGCAAGAGGTAAAACCATAAGTTTAACGGTAAATAAAATCAACTAATGAAAAGGTATTATGTTATGATTAATGGACAACAGCAGGGTCCATATACAATGAGTCAAATTAAAGAAATGGGGTTGGACAGTTCCACCTATGTATTCAATAATGAACTTAGCAGTCAATGGTTAAAGTTGAGCGATGTTCCAGAATTTAATAATATTACACCGCCACCATTTACACCACCACCTATTACATCAAAATCAAATGTTACGAACAATAATCAGACGCAAGTTCCTCCTAAAAACTGGCTTCTCGAATCAATACTCGTTACTATCTTTTGTTGTATCCCTTTTGGCATAGTAGGTATTCTTAGTGCAAGAAAGGTAGAAACACTATTTTATCAAGGAGATAGTGCTGGTGCTCAAAAAGCTTCTGAGGATGCAAAGAAATGGACAATCGTATCATTAATATGTGGAATAGTAGCTGCTATTATTGGCTTCATATTTGGCGTTTTAGGTGAATTGTAAAAATAGTTACATCATAAAAGGAATAATGTTCTTGGGGCTGATTGTTCTTATTGTTTTTTATATGAACAACAACCCCTTGAACTGTAAATTTTGTCCTAAATGCCCATTTTATGTCATTACTGGCTATAAATGTCCTGGGTGTGGTTCGCAAAGAGCAATACATTATCTTTTAAACCTTGATTTAAAGAATGCAATTAAAGAAAATGTATTACTTGTTATATCAATTCCATACATAATTGTTGGATTCATTTTTGAACTAAATAAGAATATGACTCCTAAGGCACTTCAATGGAGAAAACTCCTATTTGGAACAAAGGCAACAAACGTTATTTTAATTTTGATTCTAACATTTTGGATATTCAGGAATTTCAATTATTGCTGAGTGAGATAATTTAATTTAAACATATTAATTATAATTTTATTACATTATTTATTATGGGAATCTCATTATTGCAAACGGTTATCATATTTGTAAGTTGCTTCAATATTGCTAAATACGTTTCTAATCGTAACCATCCTAAATGGGGATTATATGGAGTATTACTTTCTATGCCTATTTCGCTTATTGTTAGCTTTATTATGGAGGGTTTTGGTTTTAAAATCGCTGAATATGGCGATTATTCATTAAAAGCATATTTGTCTGATTGTACTTTATCTTTCTCCCAAGCTTTAACAACTATCGTCATTTTTACAATCTGGATGATGGTATTAAAATTGAAACCGGCAAAAAATAAACAACAAAGATCCCTTGGACGAATTTTTAAAATCATACAGATTCTTTGGATAATTGATGGTATTAGTATTTTTTTCATATTTATGGCAAGAGATATGAATGATGTCAGTGATGCACTTCATATACAATTAGACAATTCCATTGCAATGTCGAGTTGGACAATGGGAATGGGATATCTTATTTATTTAAGAAAAAGAAACAGAATGAAAAGTATTGAAACGATATTAGAAGCAGATAAAAGGCCTCCCGTGTTGTTTTTACGTTCATTCGAAACAGAAAACATTCGTATTCGTAGAACCACCAATTCATTTATAAAACCACTCTCAAATTCTATCCGCTATTATGTTGGATATACGTTTGATGAATTAATTGAACCTGAAATAACAAAAAAAATTGGTCCATTTATTACTCTTGGCAATTCTAAAGATTATCTTCCAATGCTAGGTGCGGCAAGGAGCTATGTGCACGATAATAATTGGCAACTAGCCATCAAAAGTTATTGTCAGCAAGCATCGGTAATTCTTTTCCTTGAAAGTATTCAAAATGGTGCAAAATGGGAGCTGGAATATATAAGACAAAATATTGAGCCACAAAAACTCTTTATTGTCACTTTCTCAAAAAAGTTTAAAACTCAAAGAGCTAATTGGTATAATTTCAAAGAATTACTTTTAAATGCAGGATATTATATTCCATTTAATAATCCAGGTTATGGTGTGGTTATTAGTTTTAATAATAATTGGGAAGCTCAAATCATTAGACAAAATTGTAAATTACCAAAGGATTATGCAAATACTATTTCTTTAATGCTCCATTCTTTTCAATAAGGTCATAATGTTAGAATATATCACAAATGAATAACAACTTAAATATTATGAAAAAAGCTCTTGTTGTTGGTATAAATAATTATCCAAATTCTCCCCTTGAGGGATGCATTAATGATGCTACCGAAATAGCTAATCTCTTAGAAACAAACGGAGATGGTTCCCGAAATTTTGATGTGAAACTGAAAAAGGATGTTCCAACCAAATCGGAATTGAAAAGTTTAATCAGGGAACTGTTTAAAGGTGACAATGATATTGCACTCTTTTACTTCTCTGGACATGGATCTGTCAATGAATTTGATGGATATGTTGTAACACCTGATCACGCAAAAGATGATCCTGGTGTTTCCATGAATGATATCCTCCTGCTTGCCAATGAATCACAAGCTAAAAACAAAATCATCATCCTCGATTGTTGTTTCTCTGGAAATATGGGATCTCCAATGTCCATTGGAGGTGAAACTGCTCTTATTAAAGAGGGTGTTATTATTTTAACCGCAAGCCGCGATAATGAATATTCCATGGAGATCAGGGGACATGGGGTTTTTACCCAATTACTGCTCGATGCACTGCAGGGAGGTGCTGCCGATTTAAACGGTCATATTACGCCGGGAAGTATCTATGCCTTTATTGATCAGGCTTTGGGGGCCTGGGATCAACGCCCGATCTTCAAAACCAATATTACACAGTTTATCTCATTACGGACTGTTAAACCTACCGTTTCCATTGAGGTTATGCAGAAAATAACTGAATATTTCGAAACCCCGACGGATCTTTATGATTTAGATCCGTCATATGAAGACACCAACTCTCCAGAAGTAGTGCATAAAGTAAAAGTGCCTTACGCTAATCCGGATAATGTGACAAAATTTAAGCACCTTCAAAAACTACAAAGTGTTGGGTTGGTTGAACCTGTTGATGCGAAGTTCATGTATTTTGCCGCAATGGAATCGAAAGCCTGTCGGCTTACCAGTATGGGCTATCTCTACTGGAAATTGGTAAAAAGCAAACGAATATAGAATTAATAATAATCTTAAGATGGATAAAAGAGAAGCCGAAATAAAATTTAATCCAATCTATTTTGAACAATATAAGATGTATGTAGAATTAACAGACAGAATAAGTTCGCGGAGGATGAATGCCAATTCTTTCTTTCTCAGTGCCAATACTCTTTTGCTTGGCACCCTTTCTGTTCTAATGAAGGAAAACTTTCTTTCATCATCAATCCTTGGGTTATTACCAATTCTTGCAGCGTTACTTCTTTGCATTGCATGGTGGTTTATTGTGCGGTCGTACAGGCAACTCAACAGTGGAAAGTTTAAGGTGATAAACCAAATGGAACGAAATTTACCAATAGCACCATTTGATCTTGAATGGAACGAGTTAGGTTCTGGAAGAAATATGAAGAAATATCTTCCGATTACCTACATCGAAAATATTGTACCAATTTGTTTTGGAATACTCTATTTGGTATTGGCTCTATTGCTGCTAACTTGTTGAGATAAAAATATGAAATTGGTTTACTATTCCCATCCCAATCATAAAACGTATTGGTGTCCTTGTTGCAATAGGTTCAGTTTAGTACCTATGAATGATTTAACTATTCCATTATGTCCTGTTCATCAGGTCGAAATGGTTTCAGATCCCAGGGATCCGATTAGGACAAAAGCAAATGCTCCAATTGATAATCCTGAAAGACATCCAAAAACGAAACGCTGTTGGGAGCCGAATGAAGAAGATATATTGAAAGAGAAGTTGGCTTGTGTATCATCTATGCTTGTACAAGTGCCTATTGAATCGTCTATTGCACTTATTTCTAACACTGAAGATGAAGATCTCAAACATTACGTGATGAAAGTGTTGAATGACGAGGGTAGAACTAAAATTTGGTTTTCAGAACCCGATCCAAGACACCTGTGGGTAAATAAACTAGATCCAGATTGGACTGATAAATTCGGAAAAGCATTAAAAGATTGTGAGGTAGCATTGTATATCTGTCGACCAAACACACAACCAAATAATGCGACTGAATGGGAATTGGAAACACTTAGAAATTTCAATAAAAAAGTATTTGTGTGTGAACTGGATTTTAAGTTGTAATTTATGAATTTCCATTAAAATTATGAACATAAAAGTAATAATATCCTTATTTGCATCAACTTCCGTTTTAAGTTGTGAATTGGAAAAAAGATTACGTGAGAATTTATATCCTTTTTTCAGTAGTAAAAACTTCGATTTAGATGTACGTCCATCAATTTTAAACGGTAACCAATTCGATATGATGAAAGCCGTATTGGAAAGTGATGTAGTGATATTTGATGCTTCGGTAGAGTGGAATGAAGTTTTCGGGTATGATTCCAACTACGAAGCTGCAACAGCCAATCCGACTACTGATGACCGGATTTTGGTAGTAAGCCGCACAAAGCTTCCAATTAATTTCGTACCTATGCGTTCAAACATCCCTATTTTGGGTGAGGAAGAAAAGATCGAGGTGAATGGGGTGGTACAATCGAAATACAGTTACACCAACGAGGAGATCATTGACTGGGTTGAAAAACAACTAACTGAAATGATTAAAGAAGAAAGGATTCCAAAGAAACCCGAAATGAAGCTGGAAGTTCCTTCTTTTGATCAACTCTCAACCGTTGGAAACAAGCTTACCACCTATATCGAAAAAAATTCCCAAGATTCCCTTGACTATATGAAAAAGAAAAACAGGAAAAAACGAGGTGCATTTATTAGTTATCGCACACGCTACTTTAATGAAAAACTGGGCAGTACTAGCGTGATGGATCTTAGGCAAATCATCAAAGAGAAGCACAACAATCCCAATTATCCGGTACTGGTTTATGCCGATGGCGATATTTCTCATGAATTTCTTACGGAACAGCGTAGTTGGGAAATTGTAAGTTTTGTTGATCGACGGATTCGCGAAGTAGAAGAGGTTTGGATTTTCAATAGTTATGCATGTAAAGGGGTTGATCCTTCAACCGTCTCCAATTATCTCGATTCCTGGTGGACGCAGGGAGAGATTCTTGCCTTAATGTACATTAAAGCAGGTTCCCCGCAGGATTTACCAAAAAAAATATATCTGTTTGATCCTTATACCCGGCAGGTAGAAGAGAAAAAAGCTGATTTTATTCCCGATTTAAGCGATGAATTGCATCAGGAGATTGCCCGCTATTATGCAAATTCAGATGCACTTGAACAAGGGAATGAAAATATGAAGAACATGCGTAGACTAAGGTATGTTGGAGATTTTATACGTCGTTTGGTTTTTAATCAAATGAAAGAATTTCAGAATAAAATGTATTCAGAAGGTTCACCAATTGGGGAAGTAATGAAGGGAACAACTTACGAGAACTTTATCCAATCCATTTTTTCACATGTCTATGACAAATCATTCACTAAAAACAGGATCGTATCTTGCCCTAAATGCAGGCACAATGGTGTTACTATCGACGATTTTAAAAAAGAAGGTTTCATCAAGGATTTTATAAAAACCCAAAGTGATAATCGAAAAGAGATGTTAGCAATTAATAAGCGTGGCTTTTACCGGACAACTGAAAAGGAAATGGGAAAAATTAAAAAAGATTGGAAATGGGTTTGTCCTAAATGTGGAAAATCATTTGATGTAATTTATCGTGAAAGTAACAATCAATACCGATGGTGGCCTATACGTGTGGGGCAACGGACCGGCCCCAATGGTGTAATCATCGAGAAGATGCCGGTCTATGAAATATTATAAAGCACCCAATGAATGTATCGGTTTCTTTGTTTGCCTCTCCGTCGAAGGAAGGAATTGCGTTGGAGGCCCAACTGAAAAAGAACATTACAGTCTATCTGCGCTATGCTTTGGAGAAAGTAAGCCGATTAACGAATAAAACAAGAACTCTGAAAAGGATACCTTCGGGGGTATTGAACAGACCATGTGTATATGATACGGTTGTATGCTCAACTCTTCAACCCCGACTTCTTCCATTGACTTAACTTCAAACCTGCTTGGTTTAATTGTGTACAATATTATGTGTTTTTTGTAGAAAATACTTATTTAGCCGGCATTTCAAAACTAACTTAATGACAGAAAAGGCCCCGGTTGCCGTTACCAGCTTCCGGCAGCCTTTGAAAAATTATTGTTCAGCCCCTTCGTTGGCCTCAGTCGGCCATTAGGGGTTCTGGTAAATCGACGACGTGGAGACATCATTGTCTTCAGAAGTAATTAAAATTAGTTTACTTCCTAATTATTTTCAGCGGCTAAAGCATCCTCCAGGTTATCATAAGGGTCCACGTTATTTTCGTACCCATCGTACCCGTAATTTTGATTAATGGTGCCGTAAAGGTTGGCATCAATATCATCCTGGGGGATGGGCCAGAAAACATGATAGTTACTGATTGTATAAGTACAACCATATACGGTTGTAACATCTTTATTGTAGAAATTATTATACTTATCGACCCGGGCTTTCCAGTAACTGTTTTGAGAGATACTGGCCGTATTGCTGTAACTGTAGGTATTTCCAAATTCATCAGTCCCTCCGGTTTTTGCGAATATGTATGAAACACGAACCAACTCGGCATGCCTGTATTCCTCAAAGGCCAATTCCCTTGCCCGTTCGTCCATAATGGTTCCCATGTCAACTGTCGGGTATGTTTTGGTGCAACCGGCCCGCTGTCGGATAACGTTAATATCATCTGCTGCTTTTGAGTAATTACCTTTCCAGTAGTTTGCCTCAGCCCGGAGCAGGTAAGCTTCGGCCAGGCGGTATAAGTACCAGTCTCCGGGACCTCCCACGTAGGAGGCCACTCCTTCATTTGCAGGATCTTCCACCCATAATTTATAATGCGGCCATTCCCCCCAGCAACGGATACTGTCAACGACAAGAAGCTTTCCACCGTCATTATACATGACGATATTCTTTCCATAGTATTCATCGTCGGCCGTACCAACCAGGGAAGGGTTGTTATAAACAAGATCATACATGGTCATCCAGTTCCCCTTCTCCCGGTCGTGGCGCAAGTCGTTTTCATCGTCCCAAATCGTATTTGTCGCATACCAGGTTGGCCTGCACCTCCCAATACCACGTCCATAGGTTGTTCGCAGATCAATAGCATCACTGGTTGTGCAAACCATGGCAACTTTGTTGGCATTAGGAGACCTCACACCATTGGTCCCGCTCGAATAGGACCAAAACGGCACAGCATTCCTCATGGTATAGGTACTTTGCCGGCTTTCGGAATAATCATAGCGGCTTACCATCGAAAAGATAACCTCTTTGTTCGGGGAAATGGATTTGTTGTCAGGACGGTGCAGGTCCCAGATCACATTTTCGGTAATATTATGCACATCCGGGCTTGGGTTAACAAAAGTTCCGAAATTGTCCGTCATCAAAGAATAACCGGAATACTCAATTAAGGTGTCGGCCTGGGCATACGCTTTATCAAACTCACAGGCAGCCATATAATATTTTGCCAGCAACATCCGGCATGCCCCTTTTGATGCAGCGCCGTAAGCGACAAAGTCAGGACAATATTTAACAGCAAATTCCAGATCCGTAATCATCTTTTCAATAATCACCCCCATTTGAGTCGATTTATAATCCAACTTTGGAGAACTGACATCCTGGGTAATCAAAGGCACATCTCCAAAAGAAAATATTAACATGTAATACCGCCATGCCCGCTGGAAATAAGCCCGTGCCAGCATTTCATTTCTGGTACCGGTATCCAATCCTTCCACATCATCCACGTTCGAGATGATGGCATTGGCATATTTGATACCTTTATACCCTTCTTCCCAAAAAAAGTTAATCTCGTTCGTGTTTACGCTGTAATTACTTGATGACGGCGTTACAAGCGCATTAATATCCTGGGCCGGGCCTGATTTATCGGTTGTCCCTTCGACTGACATATCTGAAAAAAGCATATCGGTATAAAACGGGGCCCCGTCAGCATAAAAATAATGCCGCAGGTTCCGGTTACAGGATGTAAGTGCCGCTTCCAGGCCTTCTTCCGTTGTAAAAGTAATACTGGGCTCATAAAATGACAACGGATCAGCATCCAACCATTTTTCGGAACAACTGAAGTTAATCAGAGAGACAATAACTACTGATATAAAAATGATCAGGTTTCTCCCCCAATAACTTAACAAATTACGTTTACCCGACAGATGTATGTTCTTTATCAATGAAAGATTATTTTTTATATTATGTTCCATGATTTTTCAGATTAAAAAGTTAAGTTTACACCTAATGTAAATGTTCTTGGAACAGGACCGGTAATTTCAGGGTCCCAGTATTTCCATTCTTTCGTCCATACTGCAACGTTCTGAACACTGCCATACAACCTTACTCCCCGGGCTTCAATCCGCCGGGAAATACTTGCTGGCAGATCATATGAGAATGAGATATTATCCAGTCTGATAAAGGACTTATCGATGATCAATTTAGGGCTGATATTTGAAGGTAAGGTCGAATTTAGCCGGGCATAACGTTTCGACGGATTTTCGGGGGTCCAATACTCTTCAACATAAGCGTTTGTCCTTTCGGTATTTGCTCCCGAATTATGATAGTAAGAAGTAGTAGTCGCTTTGTGCCCCCAATAGGAATACATGTTTACAGAAACGTTCAGGTTCTTACAAATCGTAAAATCGTTCCGCATAGACCAGCGAAATTTTGGCGTTGTACTTCCTAAAAAGACCTTATCGTCTGTCGTGAAGGAGTAATCGCCATTCACATCGCGACATTTTGGATCTCCCGGCTGTTGCCCGTACAAAGCAGCTTCTTCTTCCTCCCCTTCCTGCCAGATACCTGTATTCTCGTAATCCCGGATAACGTTAATATCTTTTCCGATAAACCATCCGTTACTGCTGTCGTCAACTTCTTTTTGCCCAATCACATTTCCTTCATCATCAACGATATCTTCATAGGTATAATACAAATGTTTAATTTTGTTTTTGTTTGTTGAGAACCCAAAAGAAGTTGACCATTTAAATTTGTCACGATCCATATTCACGGAATTAACCGACAGTTCCACCCCCTTATTTACAACCTCGCCCAAATTACACGTAATACTCGAATAACCGGTGAAGGAAGGCAGGCTTCTGGCCATCAGCAAATCTTTTGTCGGCATGTAGTAATAATCGATGCTCCCGTTAATTTTATTATCAAGGAACCCAAAATCGATCCCTCCGTTCCACGATGTCGTTTTTTCCCACTTTAAATCATCATTGGCCATACGGCTGATATATAACTGGGATACTTCTGTAACGTTACCTGACTCATCTACATAAGCATATTTTCCGCTACCTGTGGTAAGGTTTGATAAAGCCTGATAGATCCCGATATCGCGGTTCCCGTTTATCCCATACGATAAGCGTAGCTTACCATTACTCATGGCATCCCAGTGGAAGAAATTTTCATTGGTGAAGACCCAGGCCAAAGCAACAGAAGGGAAGTTGGCCCTTTTATTGTTGCTGCCAAAGGCAGAATAGCCATCGCGGCGTATGGAAAGTGTCGCCATGTAGCGGTTATTATACGAATAAAACAACCTTCCCATCCAGGCATCACCGGTACTGCGTGTATCGTTACTTGTTATTTCCTGGTTGGCAGCAGATTCTACGTAATGCCACCCTAACGCATCGCTCGGGGTAAAATCGGTAGCCTCCATCGTTTCGTCCCATGACTGATGTTCCTCGGCATTTTGAAGCAGGGTCACATCAAAATGATGAACATCATTGAAGGTATAATCCCATTTAATGACATTATCAATATACCAGTCAAAATATTTGGAAGACTCTCTTTTTACATAACCATTGTCAGTATCGCCAGCATATTCAGAAGATAACCAATACCTGTAAAAATACCAGCTGAACCGGGGTGAATAACGGAATTCATAACTAATATTGAAAGGCAACTTTATTTTAGACCATAAACTGGTATTCAAGGCTGTATTCCCTGAACTCACATCCTGGTACTGATTTTTGTAAGCCTGGTTAAACCCCTGGTTTGCAGTATTACTTTCCCCCATAGGGTAAGGATTGAGGTTGCCTTCGTCATCATAAGGCAACGCGAAAGGACTGTTGTTGATAATCTGGGTACTCCAGTCCGTAGCCAGGTCGGCACTGGTGCGGTCTGTAAATTTAGCAGTCAGTCCAACATCCCAAAAGCCCGTTACATTGGCCTCCAGTTTTATATTTGTCCGGTAATTCTCATATTCATCTCCAACAATCACGCCTTCACTGTTCAAATAACCTAACGAGAAGTAATAGTTAAATTTGTCCCCGGCCCCGGAAAGGCTGAAATCATAGTCCTGTTTCACGCCGGTGCGGAATGACGCATCATACCAGTTATAGGTTTTCCCATTGAAATAGTTTTCAATTTCCTGTTCGCTAAGCCCGATCCGGTCTAACCATGTCGATTCATCGCCGGTTGACGAAGTCCCTGTATAAGCGCGCCATTCGTCAATCGTTATGCCGTATTTATCAAGGAGTTCATCACTCGGGTAATAGTAGGCCGCGGGTGTTTCATAATCGTTTGAACTATTAAACAAATCAGACCGGTACTGAAGATAACCCTTCGCATCGTAGACCTTCCGGTTTGCCGCCATTGTTACAAGGCCTATACTGGAACTAAAACGGATAACCGGTTTTCCCTTTTCTCCTTTTTTGGAGGTAATTATAATCACGCCATTAGCCGACTTAGCGCCATAAACGGCAGCGGCAGAGGCATCTTTTAGTACGTCAACCGTCTCAATATCTCTTGGATTTATCTCAAGCAGGCTCCCTGTCTGGATCACGCCATCAAGCACAATCAGCGGGTCGGTACCTGCTGCCAGAGAACGCTCTCCCCTCACAAGCAAACTCCCGCCCCCCTCTGCCGAGTTGGACAAAGACGCGATCACACCCGGAATCCCGGTACGAAGTACATCCTGCACGGTCTGGGGGCTTGATTTCTCCAGTTTTTCTGCCTGCACCTGAGCAATGGACCCTGTTAAGTCTGATTTTTTCATGGTACCATAACCTACAGCGACGACCTCTTCTATATTAACAGTCGATCCTTCCATCTGAACATTAATTTCAGACTTACCGGCAACAGGTACTTCCTTGGTTTTCATTCCAATAAATGAAAATTGTAACGTAGCGGTTCCCGGGATATTTTTTAAGGAATATTTCCCATCAGAGCCTGTGACGATTCCCTGGCTTGTTCCTTTCACAACGATGGTTACCCCGGGCAAGGGAACACCGGAAGCATCGGTAACCTTCCCGGAGATGGTTACCTGTTTTTGACCGGACGGCAGCTGTCCGGGATAACCGGCCCCGTGGGAGAAGGGGGAAAGAGCGGCCGGGACAGGGGAGGTCCCGGAGAAAAGAAGGACCCAAAAGAGCATAAAAATTCCACGAACACGGGAACGTGTTTTTTCCGCGTTTTTCATAAATTTGATGTTTAAAGTTAAAATTTTAGTGAAACATTAATCCCGCGGTTCCATATACAGTACGGCCAATACTTTTCTAATGGAACCGCAGGGAATTTACACCGGAAAAAGGCAGCTAAATAAAACTCCGGCAGTTTTTGACTTATAGTTTTTTTAGGTCATAGGCAAAATGAGTTTCAAATTTTGAATAAACAAAGATATAATCATTTGACGATAAAATGCAAATATTTTTAAATAAAAATCAACAAATGACGATAAATAAAAGAATATTGAAAGTTATGACTACTTTCAATCTAAATAAAAATCAGTTCGCTAATATACTTGGAGTTCATCCGACAGTGATCCATAATATTGTTGATGAAAAAGGACGGAAGAGTGAGCCAAGTTTTAAATTTCTTTCCAAATTAATATCATCTTTTGAAGATATAAATGGAGATTGGTTGCTTGCTGGTCGTGGCGATCTTTTCCGGGTTAAAGAAGATCAACTCATAACCGATCTCCAAGATTCAAATCTTAGACAAGAAATCTTAGATCTCAAAAAAGATAAGGCTATCTTAGCAGAACAGGTTGTTTTGAAAGATCAGCAGATACAGCGATTATGGAAAGAAATCGATGAGCTAAAAGCAAAAGGTTTTACGGTATAAGCAGATTGAAATTAAAGAAAAAACTAACATAAAACAGGGACCCTCATGTTTGTAGCGCCTGGTAGGAATTCTCTGTTGAACGAAATCCGCTTAAAGGGGCTTTAACGTTATTCAATGGGGAGGGGCATTCCAAAAAATTCACTCCCTGCTTTCCGTGTAATATCTTCAAATTTAAACTGATCCTTTTCATGTTGAGGAGGGTATTTCATCAACGTTAGTGAGGGTGCCTCACTAATGTTGGTGAAGGGGTCTCACTAACGTTGGTGAGGGCGGCTCACACGTATTAGTGAGCGTGTCTCCTCACCATAGCAGGACAATGAATGAAATCAAACAACGACCCGAACCCATCCGGACTTCATTGTTAAAATAATTAACATGCCCGTTAACCGGGATAACAGCTCGCCGGCATCCCTCACCCTGCCACAGCCTACCTTCCCTTAGGTTACCGAACGGCCTACGAGGGTTTTGAACAAGAAAACAAGGGAAGGAAATCAGGGCCAGTCCTTGCAAGTGTTCCCTGTCTGACGCTCCGGTTACTGCCGGAGCGGAGTTTGGATCACGCGGCATTTCCAATCCGTAGTTTTCTTTTAAAAGCTTCGTCAGCCTTGACTTTTTTTGATTACTTTTTTGCGGCAAGACAAAAAAGTAATTGGGGTCACAGGGGCAACGCCCCTCAACCTCATCAAACAGGCCGCAGACCGTCAAACGGCGAAGCCTCAAATCCTTCAAACACGAAGCCTCAAAGCTCGAAATCTGAAGTAGCCACTTCAACTGGAATTGAAGCGTAATACATACTACTGAGGGGAAAGCTTTCTTTAATCTTTTAATCGTACCAAGCTGGAATTGAAACTTTATTATAGGTATACACCTATTGAATATAGATTGGGTGGTGCAAAACAGGTAAATCAACCCCTTCGTCCGATGTGCTTAATAAACTGGCAGAAGCTTTGGGCACCACCACCGATTTTTTGATGAACGGGAGCGGGGACGATGTTGTTTCAGCACAACTTACTGACAAAGAACTGCTCAACCAGTTTAAGGAAGTGGAAAAACTGAACCAGGAAGACAAGCACCTGATCAAAACGTTCATTGATGCCTTCCTGACCAAACGGCAAATCCAAAAACTGGCCAATACATAAAACTAAACCCGGACAAAATGACCGGGTTTCTATTTTTCCAAATATCAAGATTACAATTTCCAGTCACGGAAAAGGCCGTCCATTGATAATTATTCAATTTTGTTTTTTCATTAACCCTATTGAACTAAAGGGAAGCAATTTTTCTTCATCAACACTTTTACATTCTGCCGCAGTTGTACTTGCTGTTTTTTCATCTTGACTAATTCTAATCGCAATCCAACAATTATTATTGTATATGTACTCATTTACAGGAATACTGTTCCCAAATTCATCTTCATCAAACTCCATATCTCCCTCTTTTTTTATTGCTTTCCCTGCTATGTGACATGTCTTTTCCGTTTTCTTGTTGTAAACAAAAAGGACAAAGTCCAATTCGTTTTTTGAAACTATTCCTGTTCCAAGAACTTGAAGTATTTCATTTCCATCTACCCTGTATATCTTCTTCATGTTATTGAAGATATCATTTTGAATAATTTTTTGATATGGAGTATTTTGAGCACTATTCACACAACTAATAAAAATTAATAAAAAGCAGCATACTATTAATTTCTTCATATTTTAATGATTTTATCTTGTAGACGATATATTACCATTTGATCCATTGTTGTTTATTAATGGTAGGTTATATTGAGATGGTGAAACAATATAACCTGTTGGATAAACGTAATTAATAATATTGTCTGTTTTAAAGTTGCTATATTTTACTTGGTTGCTCTGATTCCCTCCTAAAATTACTAATGACCCCCCAGATGTTATGCCAACGACATAGCCAACATGTCCACTCCCTCCTCCGTAGTCAAAGACAGCAAGACTGCCATAGGCCGGCTTTAATAGAGATATTCCCCATTGATTCCAAGACAAAGCTCTGGCATTATTTGTTCCTCTAATACCATTTTGAATAAAAGTCCAATTACTAAAAGCAGAACACCATGCTGTTTCGTCATTTTCCCACCAACTTCCAGTAGTATAGAGATATTCCATTATTTTCGGATTATTTCTTTCAAATGTGGGAACTTCTTTCTGTCCGATTTCACCTTTCGCAGTTTCTATCCAAGGAATTCTGTCATTTTTAAATGCAATACCAGAAAACTCATTTAATGTATTATCAAATGCCCCTCCTTTTCCTTTATTCTTTTGAGAAGCTTTGTCTAATGCTTCATATAGATTATCCCAGGTCGCAGAACCTTGATTAATATAAGATAGAGCAGAGTAATAAGTATAAACATCATCTCCTGTTACAACATAGCTTGTATCCGTTTTGGTTACTTTCATCCCATTTGGATCAATAAACCTAATAGGATCGTTTAGACAGTAATTGTAATTAGACCACGAATAATATATTTCTGCCATCGGATCAGGCGAGTGCCACCTCCCCAATTGCGCATCATAAAACCGTGCTCCGTAATCGTAATTTTCAAAGAACTCGTCCTGCAACTCTTTGCCGTTATAAAGATATTTATTTTCTGTCAGATTATTATCCGTAAAAAGACTTCCGAACGGATAATATTCCTCTTCCTGGTCAACTGTCGGGTTTGAGCCGGAGTAATGGTATGTCATCCGGGTATTGCCCAGGTGGTCTTTCAGGTAGTAATGGTACAAAGGGGTAGTAGGATCAGGAACATAATACCCTTCCGGGGTCAGCACCTTTACCAGACTGCCTCCCTGGTAAATAAACGGGCCGTAGTACAGCGTAGTGGCCGAACTGCCGCTTATGGTAGCCGTCTTGCCCCACTTTACCCCCAAGGCATCGTACTGGTAAACCACCTTGTTGCTGGCATCCTTGTAGTACTGCGAGGGAAGGTCAAGTTCCTTGTAATAGCTGATCGTCAGCCCTCTTAGTCCGTCGCTGGTCAGGTTCCCGTTGCTGTCGTAGCTGTAACTGCCGCTCTTGCCCGATGTCCCCTCATAGGTCCCGCTCACTGTCCCCAGCTGGTTACCCGTATTCGTGTAGGTCAGGCTTTCCCGGTTCGATCCGCTGCTGTTCTTCCGCGTCAGGCCGGTAATATTCCCGTTCGCATCATAGGCAGCGCTGGTCAGGTCATAGGCGGAGGAGTTGGTCCAGCTGCCGGAATAAGTCCCGTAATCGCCCTGGGTCAGCCGGTTCAGCCCGTCATAGGTGAAGTTGTACCCCTTGTACAGGTTACTGCCACTGTTGTACTGCCGCCATTTGATCCCGTTGATGTTCCCGTTGTACTGGGCTGTCCCGTTCAGGGTTGTGGTCATGTCCGTGTCGTAATACAGCTGCATCGCAAACAGCCGGGCTGTGGTCGAGGCCACTCCCGGGTCATTGATTTTGGTCAGCCAGCCCCGGATGTTGTAACTGTAATCACAATACTGCAACCCGTTATGCTGCTGTTTCGTGCTTAAACGGCCAAGATCATCGTAGGTATTCGTTGCCAGGGTTGTCAGCGTGGTGGTATTGTACCCGAACTTGCAGGTCAGTTGCCTGCCCATGTGGTCATAGGTAAAACTTTCATTCAGGGTGATGGCCGTTGATGAGGATGTCTTTTTATGAAGGGTCTGTTTTGTGGTTACCTGTCCAACGAAGTTGTAGGAATACGACACCCGGTTATTGCCCCCTTCCGGGTTGGTCTGGTACTGCTGGAGCAGCCTCCCGTACTTGTCATAGTAGTTTACCGTGTAAAGCCAGGTGCCGGTATCCGGTATTTTGGCCCTGATCCCCGTCACCTGTCCTTTGACATTGTCTGTCCGGGTCTCTGTACTGTAAACCTGCGAATAACTGTAACCCCATGTGGAGGGAGTGGTATAACTGTCATAATAGGTTGCCGACAGGTATTTACCGGCATCGGATATCCTGGGAAAGGCGTTATTGGTATATCCCAGGACTACGGAACCGGAGGATTCATACATCACCGTTTCCGCATCCACTGTCGTTTGCAGGGAAGTCCTTGATAAGCTACTTTCATATTTCCCGGTAAGCACCGGACGGTTAAAGGCATCGTATTTTGTGAACAGCCAGTACCCGTTTGCCCGTTGTACCGCAGTCTGGGACAACACCAACCGGTCCCGTTTGTCATAAACCAGGTAGGCCCAATCGGCCCCCGGAAGCTTTTTTTCGATCAGGCGGTCCCGTCCGTCGTAAAGATACTGGTAGCACAACTGGGCCAACTCGGTGGAACTGATGCTCCCGTCATCGGCTGTGGCCTTGGGAGGGATTACACAGCAAAGAAGGCCTTTGTCGTTATAAACGTAATAGGTCGAGTAAGCGGTTGTCCCTATATAGCCCCTCTTCAGGACCACCCGTCCCTGCTTGTCCTTATATTCCACCGTCCGGTTGGCCGACTCCGTCGGGGTGGTTACATTCTCGTCCCAGGTGGTGGTTTTGTACAGGGTACTGGCTGCATAGGCGCTGGCCGTGGTGTTCAGCAAATTCGTGCTGTTGTTGATCGTGTAGTCCATCACCTCGCTGCTGGTATTGGTCCCGTAAGCGTACTTGAGCGTATGACCGCTCCCGGTTTTCCAGGTTTCACCCGGGGCCGATTGTTCCACTACCCTGTTAAGGGGCGAGTTGTCGTAAGTCTTTTCAGAGTATGCATAAATTCCATCGGTTGAGCCATAATAACCCGTCCAGTTGGAGGAAGCCGTCGCTGTTGACAGGTAAGCCATGTTCTGAGCAGAGGCAAAGGGCAGGTAATCCCGGTACTGCCTGCCATAAGCATCGTAAACAACAGGGGTAACCAGGTCCTTGCTGCTGTCACCGGAAGCCTGGTAGTCATTTGCCTGCATGAGCCTTCCCAGACCATCGTAATAATCTACATGCGTCCGTTTTTGGCTATAGCCAAGTGCGTCTACTGCGGATTCTGTTGCCTGACCCTTCACCAGGACGGTTTCCGTAGTGATATAATTCCGGGTCCCCGTCTGGGCTTGTGCATTCCCAAACGATACCAGAAATGGTATTATAAAATAAAATTTATAATTTAACATAAGTATGTATTTGTGAGCTTAATGCTATATTCGTTAATCCAACAATCATAATTTTTACCAATTTATTTTAGTAAATGCGTCCCAATTGTGTAATACTGACTGTAACAGATATACCGCTTCCAGTAATAGTAAGAGTACCGGTACGGGAACTTTGGAGACTAGGATTCGTTGTACAGGTAATAGTTCTTGTTGCATTCCCTGTCCCGGAACTGGAACTAACCGTAATCCATGTTGCACTAGCCGAAATTGTCCATGTCGTGTTTGAAGTTATTGTAATCTTTTTTGTATCTCCATCTGAAAAAGTTAAACTTGCCGGAGAGACTGTTAGGGTATAAGTTTTATCCTGAGAGACACTTATTGTTTCCGTTTGCCCCCCGGCATAGGTTATTGTAATGATAGCTGTTCTGGTGGACGAAGATGTATTTTCAGAAACGGTTAAAGTAACCGTTTCATCTCCACTCCCGGAAGTAGGTGATTCGGATAACCAGGAAGCATCATCAGAGATTGACCATGAACAATTCGATGAAATGGTGAACGTGGATGATCCTGCAGAAGACGTAAAACTCAGGGAAGAAGAGGAAACGCTTAGACTGGCCCCGGTCTGGCTGACCGTAATCGTCTTACTGATCCCGTTTCCGGTGACGGTAACAGTCCCGCTCCTGGAAGAAGTGCTACTGTTCTGCAAACATGTTACCGACACCGAGCCATCTCCCGAACCACTCGACGGACTCAATGTGATCCACGACTCGCTTGTACTTGCCGTCCACGATACATTCGAAGTCACCGTGACCGTCTGCGAACTGCTCACCGGGGTATAACTCAGGGAAGAAGAGGAAACTGTAAAACTCACCCCGGTCTGGCTCACTGTAATAGTCTTGCTGATCCCGTTCCCGGTGACGGTAACAGTCCCGCTCCTGGAAGAAGTGCTGCTGTTCTGCAAACATGTTACCGACACCGAGCCATCTCCCGAACCACTCGACGGACTCAATGTGATCCACGACTCGCTTGTACTTGCCGTCCACGATACATTCGAAGTCACCGTGACCGTCTGCGAACTGCTCACCGGGGTATAACTCAGGGAAGAAGAGGAAACGCTTAGACTGACCCCGGCCTGGCTCACTGTAATGGTCTTGCTGATCCCGTTCCCGGTGACGGTCACAGTCCCGCTCCTGGAAGAAGTGCTGCTGTTCTGCGAACACGTTATTGATACCGAGCCACTGCCAGAACCACTCGCCGGGCTCAGGGTAATCCACGACTGGCTGGTGCTTGCTGTCCACGATACATTCGAGGTGACTGTTACCGTTTGGGAACTGCTAGCCGGGGTATAACTCAGGGAAGAAGAGGAAACGCTTAGACTGACCCCGGCCTGACTGACGGTAACAGTCTGGCTGATCCCGTTTCCAGTGAGGATGACGGTCCCGCTCCGGGAAGAAGTGCTGCTGTTCTGCGAACATGTTACCGACACCGAGCCATCTCCCGAACCACTCGACGGACTCAATGTGATCCACGACTCGCTTGTACTTGCCGTCCACGATACATTCGAAGTCACCGTGACCGTCTGCGAACTGCTCACCGGGGTATAACTCAGGGAAGAAGAGGAAACTGTAAAACTCACCCCGGTCTGGCTCACTGTAATAGTCTTGCTGATCCCGTTCCCGGTGACGGTAACAGTCCCGCTCCTGGAAGAAGTGCTGCTGTTCTGCAAACATGTTACCGACACCGAGCCATCTCCCGAACCACTCGACGGACTCAATGTGATCCACGACTCGCTTGTACTTGCCGTCCACGATACATTCGAGGTGACTGTTACCGTTTGGGAACTGCTAGCCGGGGTATAACTCAGGGAAGAAGAGGAAACGCTTAAACTGACCCCGGTCTGACTGACGGTAACAGTCTGGCTGATCCCGTTTCCAGTGAGGGTGACGGTCCCGCTCCTGGAAGAAGTACTGCTGTTCTGTGAACATGTTATTGATACAGAGCCATCACCCGAACCACTCGACGGGCTCAATGTGATCCATGACTCGCTTGTACTTGCCGTCCACGATACATTCGAAGTCACCGTGACCGTCTGCGAACTGCTCACCGGGGTATAACTCAGTGTGGAAGAGGAAACTCTTAAAGATACCCCTGTTTGGCTGACCGTAATGGTTCTGCTTTCTCCTTCCCCTGTAAGGGCAACTGTCCCGATACGCGAAGAGGTGCTGCTGTTGGAGGAGCAACTGATTGAAACAGAACCATCGTTTGACCCGGCAGAAGGACTTACTGTCAGCCATGTCTGGTCTGAAGTTACGGTCCAGTATACATTCGAACTGATTGAAACGGTCTGTAATCCTCCTTCAGGGGTATAACCCAGCGAGGAAGAAGAAATTGTAAAAATGGCATCTTCCGGGTAATGATACGTGTATCTTTCCTGGATATCACTGTCATTATTCTTTACTTGTTTTAACCTCCCAAAATCATCATACTCGTAATAGGTCTTTACCCCGTTGGGATCGGTCGAAGAGGTCATCCCGAGTAGGGGGGCATAGTCAAAAACAGAGACAAAAGCATCAAGTCCTGATCTCAGTAACGAGGCCTGGGCCGTATCGAGACCGCTGTTACCCGGATCCGGAATAGATCCTCCCAGGGCCGTTTTAACCTCATCCAGTGTTGCATTTTCAATTTTTGCCACAGGATATAAATGGTCATACCCCCAAAGGTAGGTGGTTGTAAGATCGTTTTCTTTATTTAATTCGGCAAGGTTACCATACTCGTTGTATTCAAACGAATATTTCTTTTTGTAATAGGTATTGTTCCGGGAATAGGAAGATGCCGAAGTCGGCAGTCCTGTTGATGAACTGTTGGAAAACCTGAAGCTTCCGATATCAACCAGACCAGCTGCCTCAATTTTGTACTGGCTATCTGGCAGGCCTAAATGATCCCCTGTCTTGTATTCTGTAATCGTACCACCAAGCACCTGGATATTGCTTCCTTCGGCATCGCTTTCGTAGGTAACTGTTTCAACCGGTTTTAAGATATGACTGTCATTCATTGTGCCGACAAAACCCGTATTTCCACTATAATCCTGGGGGTAAATGATATATGAGGTAATCGCTTTATTGTCGCTCGTCGTTACTGTCTTTTTGGACAACAGAAAATCTGAATAGCTGAAGTTTTCCCTGTTTACTACAGGGTTCAACCCGTTCGCATCATATAACGTATCGATTCGTTGACTTAATAAAGCAGATCCAACTGGTATGGAATAACATTGCCTGAGAATCGAATAGATAGATGGATTCCAAAGTCCGCGATAATAAAACCGGGCTTTTATCCCATAGACCCCTGATCTGGAACTTCCCGTTAAAGAGGTATTGATATCGTAGGTATTATTCTCTTGTTTTACTTTAACACCGTTGCTATTGTAAGTTGTTTGCTTTTGTAAAAGCCCGTTCTGATAGTCATAACTAATTGGCGGGGCATATGGAAATGTATCAAAAATACTGGGCTTGGTTAAGGAAAAAGTCGATTCCGTTTTCCCGTTTTTCCCATTCCGGGAACTACTTACTTTTCCTCCGTCATATTCTGTAACATTGGTATAGACTACCGGGCTTCCGTTAATAGTTCCCGTGGTAAAAGAAGGATTGGAAGTCATACGGATATAGTGACAAAAATAATCGTAATAGTATTCTCCAATCGTAACCGTTTGACGACGATAAAAGTCATCTGTATATTTAGGGATTACACTGACCAAGACGCCGCTGGAAAAGGATGAATCGGCAAACTGTGCGTATTCATACTCCTTAACACGATCATTGTCGTGAGAAATACCATCATAATAGACTATCTTTTTTATTCTAAGCCCTCCCCCTATTTTATTCTTAACTATGCTGCCGGTTGAAGCAATATAGTCAACAGTAATACTTACATCCCCGCCACAATCGGCATGGGCCTGTAAAGTATGGGTCCCTGCTGACAATATTACATTAACGGTAGTACTTTCTCCATAATCATTGGAATCCAGCAAGGCATAATGTGAGCCGGACATCGTTTCCGAGATTGTAACCGTAACAGTCACTGTTTGCTCCTTGCCAATGACAATAGTATCTGTTTCCAGGCTCCCTTCCCCCATGCAGCAGGTCGTTGCCCCGGCCGTACAGGAGGCTGAAACCGTTTTTGTCGCTTCTTCTTCGCCTGTCTCTTCTTCATTCAGCTTATAATCGTTCGGTTCAAATGTAAACTCGCTGTAACCGCCTGTCGGATAACTAATTTTTGTCAGACTCCCTGCTTTCACATAAGTGGAAGAGGGTTCAAGGTTTCCCATCGTATAGTAACGTATCCCTACCCACTGGGACGGGATCTTATAGCTGTTGCCATGTTGTCCGTTGTAATATCCCCAGTAGTCAACAGCGTTCGAATTCCCAAGCGGAAGCGAAATATCATTGTACTCAAATTCATAGGGAGGCTTTGTTTTCCCATGGCTGCTTTCTGTTAAAGATGTTAAAAAAAATCTCTCATTACTGGTATAGTTGTCGTAGGCAAAATCAAACCTCCGGATTGTATCTGCTCCTGTGCAGATGTGCATGGCCATTAACCGGTCCGGGGTATAATCATTGTCAAAAACAACTTTGCAATTTGATGACTCGATTTTTGAAATATAGGTTGTCGTCGTGTTTCCGGAAACCTCAGTACCGTAGCTACCTCCCGCTTGACAAATATCCATACATGGGCCAGCCGCTGTTGCCCCGAAGCAATCTAGCTGAAGAACATCGTACAGGTCAAGCTTGTGACTTGTCCCATTTTCAATCGTGGAAGTATAGGTAAATTTAATACTGTCACTGGAATCACAGGAAATAATATCAATTAGGTGCCACCCGCATGTAACCGGAGTTTCGACCCCATGTCCCTCATTTGTGTCATAGCCGTATCTGTCTCCGTCATATCCAAAGATATACCGGGTACCAGTCTCATCGGTAATATTAAAAGCATTAAAGTATTTACTACCGGTATATTGAACCGGAACGATCTCTATGTTCTGATGGGGAATAGTCTGGATTGTTGTAGTTCCGTCTAAATCGGTCACAAATACAAATCTTCCTGAATGTCCCGGGAAATTAAAATAAAAAATATCCGGTTCCGTGTCATAATCCATATAAGAATAGCTTTCATTCGGGTCCGGGGCCATATCCAGTAAGGAATCATTATCATAGGTAGCCCATGAGCAAACCGAAGTCAGGGAGGTACTGGGAAAGTTTTTGGAAAATTCAATATACCCGTTGGTCAATTCGTCCGCTTTGCCCATTACAACGCGGGAAATTGTACCTCCCGCATCAAGTGCCCAACTGAGGCCGAGCCAGCCGGGATCTTCCTCGACCTTTACCCCACCTCCATGATATTTAAGCGTTATTGGCATGCTTAAACTTTTACTTTTTACTTCGTACAGCGGAATTTCTATATCCGGAACGCCGGTATAAAGACTGACAGGAATATCTGTGAACTTCATTAAAGCACTTGCCGTTGGAGTCGGTGGGAGAATATTATCAAACGGGGTTTGGGCATTTATTAGATGCACGGCACAAGTGTTAAACAATATTAAGCAAGCTATTCTCAAGTATGAGACTCTTTTGTTTTTAACAGAAACATTTATTTTCATCTAAAATGAATTGAGGTTAATCTTTACTAATGAAGAAATCCTGCCCCAGCAGGATTTGATTTTTGTTTCTTAAAAAATACTATGATTATTTGGACCAGAACTTTTGTAATAGAAATTTCTGAAAAAAACACGTGTAAATAGGCAGAGTACGATATGTTGAAAAACATAAAAAAGTTATCAACAAACTATTGACTTTCGTTCCTGAAACAGGGGGGTCACCTCCGTGGAAAAAAACATACCCTTCATGAGTTTTCATTATGATTATGTTCTACAAAAAGCATAGTCATTGTTAATAAAAATAATTTGTCGATGCCTGTCAATCGCATAAAGTTGACAAGCTTTTCTCGAATCTGCTAGGATTCAAAACGGAAAAGCAGATATGTTGTTTAAGGGGCAGGATGCTCAACCCGGATGTGAAAACAAGCATATTTTCTTCGCCATTCCTTGAGAATGATTTTTTCCGTAATTTTAAGGATAAGTGAGTTGCTTACATGAAAATGGACAGATGGTTTAACCGGGTTACTAATCAGAGGCATAAAAGACGTTGCTTTTCCCTGTTCTGATTAGCTAAAATTTATGCTTAAAATTATATGCCAATAGGGAAGATTTGCAAATTTTAATCTTTGTAACGTTCTCTTCTTTTGGTAGAGAATAGCAGAATTGAACTGCTTGATCTCGAGGTTCCGAAAAGATCCTGACAGGGAGGAGAAACCGAAGATTGTTGGAGTCTGGATTAAAAATATCCAGGATAACTCCGTTGAATAAAAGAAGGTTCCGACCCTGGATCCGATCAGTTTGGATCACTTCATATTTCAGAGGGATTCCCTGTTAAGCAAAAATATAGTGAGACGAAAAAGGAAGAAATAAGAATCTGTCACTCCACTCAAAGTTGCCCTAAAAGCCTTTAGTTTTGCATTGAAAGATTCAGCAGAAGCATTAGTTGATCGGTTATCGAAAAAGTTAGGGAACGACAGGACAGACCATCCCGAAAACCGTCAATACGCCGTCGCGAATGCAGGACAGAGCGGTGCGGGGGCCGTCAAAACGCCCGGCAGAGGGTTCGTTTTGACAAGATTTTTGCTTCCTTTTCATCGAATGGAAAAGGAAGCGCCTGTCCGGCTCAAGGACAGAAATGATAAAAAACGTGGTTGTTTGTGCTTAAAAAGAATCCGGATCCGGAAAGCGGGACCTGATTGGCAAAATCAGGAAGGCCATCGGAATTTTGATTAAGTGAAACTTTCAAAATAACTTACCCAAAACGATGATTGAAACGAGCTACGAGATGTCTGGAACCGTATCACAGAAAAGCCTTTCAGAATAACATCCAGCAAAATAAGGATTGAAACTTTAGAGTCCGGCATTTGTTTGGCCGGAAGTTATGGTCTTTCAGAATAACATCCAGCAAAATAAGGATTGAAACCTACAAAATAACCTCTCACCGTGCCAGCAGTATCCTTCTTTCAGAATAACATCCAGCAAAATAAGGATTGAAACTTAACAATATATAGCCATGACAATAGATGAAATTTTACTTTCAGAATAACATCCAGCAAAATAAGGATTGAAACGGTATCACTATTAAACTGTTTTGACATGGAAAACACTTTCAGAATAACATCCAGCAAAATAAGGATTGAAACGCAGATAAAAATGCATTGTGTTTTAAGTTGCACCTAAAGTCTTTGTAACAACAAGTCCTTCTTTCATCGCCGTATTATTATGCTGTTTAATTTATGAACGCTAAAAGTATAAGAATAACAAACAATTAATTAGTACCCTCGATTTAGCTACAATATTCTAAGATTTATAACCGAAAAACAGCAACTAAAGACAGGTAATGGTTTAAAAATGAGAAGAACTCTTTGTTTCTGTTTTCGCAATTTTAAAGAGTTAAAGAATATACAGATATCAAGCTTAGGCGCCACAGCCTACTGATTATATCCGCGAAACGGAGCCACTGGAAGCGGAGTAAATCGCTGATATGATCACTTATACCGGAAGGATGAAAAAAGTTCAGTATCTTTTCCGGAAATCTTCGGCATCTTTTGACTAAAAGTCGGCCAACTTTTCCGGAAATCTTCGGCATCTTTTTGCTAAAAGTCGGCCAACTTTTGAGGAAATCTTCGGTATCTTTTTGCTAAAAGTCGGCCAGCTTTTGAAGAAATCTTCCCCATCTTTTGGCGAAAAGTTCAGGGTCTTTTTATAAAATCTTCCCCATCTTTTTATGAAAAGTACGGCATCTTTCCGCGAAATCTTCCCCATCTTTTTACGAAGAGAACAGCATCTTTGACCTTTGCCGGAAATAGTTTACAGATTTACTTGTTATTCCGGCAAGAGATTTACAACACATTTTTTTATTTACAGTGCCCTCAAAGGCCCGACCGGAATACTTCCGGACGAACCAAACTGAAACTTTTCCCCCTTAATTTTTGTGAACGCCACAACAATGCTGTTGCGACACCCACAACAATGTTCTATACGTATGGTGTCCTTTTCCAGGCTGCAAAAGCCAGAAAAGGCCTGCAACAAACCACCCCAAAATCCGGAATACCGGCAGGCTATTAGTTAGCCCGGAATCTTTTCTCTTTTAACATCTCGTTTTTTTTGATCCAATTTTCACAAACTTAAAAAACAACAACACCTCTTAATACTCGGGGTTTACCGATTAATTACAGTCTTCCCGGTAAAGCGAAACGTGTTTTTTCCTTGTTACTTCTCTAGTTTCCGGATCATCTCACGGGCGTCAAGACCTATTTTTGAAAAGGCGAACCACTTTTTCCCAGATCCTTCAGTGATGCCCCAATGTGATAAACTGTTTGATGGTCTAAGATTAAAAACCGGTCATGTGATCTGGTGAATTGTTTTATTTCTATGCTCGGGTATTGGGCATTGTATCGTTTTATATCCAGCTTTAGCTGGGCGGAGACATTAGCGGTGTATATGTCTGTCATTACTTTAGGTTTCCTTTTGGCCAATAAAGCCAGTACGCTTTCGTCAATATAGTTATCGATTAGTATAATCGATTGATTGGCTGCTTTGATTAGATTTGAAACGAAGATATGGGTGTCGAAGATTTGTCCTTCGTAAAAAACCCCTTCATGGGGTGGTAAATTTGTTGTAATCTGAAAATCAAATTCATCGACTCTCCTTTTCAGATAAATTACATCCTTTTCAATCCTTTCAAAACGCTGATTCACGGCATAACCTTTTTAAAGATATTCTTTTAAAACCTTATTTGCCCATATGCGAAATAGAGTTCCACGCTTTGATTTAACACGGTAACCTACAGAAATAATGACATCGAGGTTATAAAACTTTGTTTTGTATTCTTTGCCATCCGAGGCAGTTAGTAAGGATTCCTTACTAACTGAATTCTCATCCAATTCATCCTCTTTAAAAATATTCCGGATATCCAGTAAACAAAGAACACCGGGCGACGGTCACGAAATAAACTCCGGAAATCACCTCAAATACAAAGTTTGACAGAACAGACCTCCATTTGATAACTCCATAGCATAATTTACCGGAATTGTTGTTCAACCTGCCATTCCTGCTTGGCACTGCGTGCCGCCAGAACGCCTGTTTATTGGCAGCAGTTTTTATTCAATAATATTTTTCAATTCCTCCAAATCCCTTTATCAATTTATTCTTTTTGGTTTTGTCGATAAAATTGTTCAAGCGTTTCTCAAATTCTTCTGGCCTTTTTCTCGCACTTTCGATATATGCAATTCTGATTCGTTTATATGGGCCGGACATCTCTTTGTTAACCAGCCGCTATTCTCTTTTTTGTTCTTTGAATATATTCTCCAATGTCTCGCTGTATTTAGTGTATTTGTAAAGATTTCTTTCTTTCAGAATTGAACCAAGCAACAAATCATTTTTGTCTTTTTCAGAAGCACCTTCTTTGTTGAGACAAATTAAGTGCGACAAAAGTACCTCATAATATTTGTTCAAGTAATAGCTTTTGTAACTTTGGATTCCTTTGTCTTTCACAATATTCATGTCAAAGTCAGTGAAATAAAAATCAGTGAATTGATAATATGGCTGTCCGTTAAACCTTGGAAACTTTTCAATATTGGCATATGCCTTAGTTGTGTTTGCTGGTTTTACAATATTCATATACCCCCAGATAGTCTTACCGCAATAGTCCATACAACGTAAAAACAAAATTCCTTTTTCAGTATCGTCTTTTAAATTGTAATCTTTCATTTTAAAGTCAACCTTCGAAAGGTTAAAAGATTGATTCTTATTCCCAACTGCGGCGAAAAGCATCCCATAGTAATTGTCTATCAATTCATATACAGGAATATCTTTGTTTGATAAGCTATCTATCAAGGTGTTGTTGTCAACTTGGTTTTCTCCTCTAATGTTGAGATTAATTGCTTGAATCACATATATCTGTTTCAAAACCTTGTCATCTGGTCTTGATAGGTATGGTTGAGTTAAAAGCCTATTTTTTGTAGATATGGTTTGAACAATAAACTCTGTTGCAACCCTTAAATTCTCTGGGACATTTAATTTTATTTCTCTCAATATGTCTTTTGTTGGCTCGTTACGAAACATAAAGTCTTTGTATGTCTTACCGAGTTCAATTATTTTTTGGCTCTCCGGTACCTGTCCAAATATCAAAAAAGTCAGAAAGGTTGCGAAAAGTGTTAATGTCGATTTCTTCATAGTCTAAATTGTTATTACGGTGTCGTTTTTACTAATTTATGCGAATCAAGGGTTGAAAACGGAATAAAAAAAGTTCATTAAATAGTAAAAAAACAAGCAGTTAAAATTGTTTAATTCATTAAAAACAAGTATCTTAGAGTCAGTTTCGAGTTGACAATCAGATATGATTTCCAAAGATAAGGGCGACAAGTTAGTAAGAATTTACTTTTATGTATGTGATAAGTTTGAAGAACTTCAATTTTATTGTGAAAGGTTCAGCAATAATAATGGGCCGGAATTTACAGACCAGGAGATTATGACAATATACCTGTATACAATGCACCATGAAGGGCACAGGACAGCGAAGCACATCCACCGTTTTGCATCGGAATACCTAATGTCTTGGTTCCCAAAGCCAGGGAGCTACCAGGCGTTCAATAACCGGTTGAACAGGTTGGGTGGTGCTTTTACCAGGCTTGTTGAAATACTACTTTCAGATTTTCAGCCAGATGATTGCCTGTTTGATCAAAGTCTATTAGACTCCATGGCAATCATAACATGTTCAGGCAAGCGTTCGGGTAAGGTTGCAAGGGAGATAACAGACAAGGGGTATTGTTCAACCAAGGGGATGTATTATTATGGGCTAAAGCTGCACCTGTTAGGTTTTCGGCGTATTGGGAAACTGCCTCATCCTGAACAAATATTGTTCACCCCTGCTTCGGTCAATGATTTGACCGTATTTAAAGAAGCATGGTCAGGTATGGAGAACAGGACTTTTTGGGGCGATAAGATTTACTTTGTAAACGAACTGAACCAGGACATGTTGAAACACCATAACTCAGAAACACTTACACCGGTCAAAGCAGTTAAGGGAATGGCCGATGTGATAAAGAAAAGGATAAAAGCAGCTGATGATTTGTTTTCAACTGCCGTTTCCAGAGTCAGGCAACCAGTTGAAGCAATTTTTAATTGGCTGATTGAAAAGGCCGATATTCAAAAAGCAAGCAAAGTTAGGTCTACAAAAGGTTTAATGGTTCATGCTTTTGGAAGATTAGCCGCAGCTTTTATAACATTAGCAATTTAACCCTTGATTCGCATTATTTCGTTATAATAGAAATTAGCCGCTAATAAAAAGTCGTTTTTACGGCACGTAATCCCAGAACCGCCACTTTGCTCAACCTGAAACCCCAGTTGAAAAATTTGCAAGATTTCTATTTGACATTAGTGATGATTGTTGCAAATTGTAAGGCTCTCGGGACAATAATTAATATGTAAGATCAACACATGCTAAAATTTTATATTACTATTAATCACCGATTAATTTTATAACTTTAGAAGTTTGTTCAACTCTGATGATTGTTAGCCTTCTGATTGTGAATTATACACTTTAAATCAGTAAATAATTACTGATTGCTTACAAAAGGGGAAAAGTAATTTTATTTCAGTTCTATTCAACTAATTTTAAATGCTAAAATAACAATAATATATGGAATTTGCATCACCAAATAATAATCGATTTTGGTTTCCTCTTGATAATGCTGCGAAAATTTTTCCGGCAATTATATCCGATGAAATTCCTGTTGTTTTCAGATTAACTGCTGTTTTAAAACAGCCGGTTAAAATAAAACCGTTCCATCGGGCAGTGTTACTTGTCGAAAAACGTTTTCCTTATTACAAAGTACAACTCAAAGAAGGTTTTTTTTGGTTTTATTTGGAGCACCTGCCCGGGCATATTCCTATCGATGTTGATAAATACCTTTTATGTAAAAGGTTTTCAAAAGGTGAAACTTTAGTGAGAATTTTAGTGAGGGAAAACCGGATAAGCGTTGAATTTTCACATATAATAACTGATGGCTGTGGAGGTCTTGAATTTTTAAAAACCATTCTGATAGAATACTCAAAGGCTTGCGGAGCTATCGTACCTGCTGATTTTTCTTGCATGAGACCGGATTCCACCATATTGAAAGAGGAATACGAAGATGCCTATATCCGGTATTTTAAAGAAGAAATTCCACCAATGATCAAACGATCCAACGCTTTTCATCTTCCATATCCATTGAATTCAACTCCACGATTTAAACAAACTATAGGCATCATCTCGCTTAAACAAATAAAACAGGTAGCGGCCTTTAAGCAAGTAAATATTACCGTATATCTGATATCAGTGTACATGTATGTTTTACAGGAAATTTTTGAAGCCCTGCCTTCTTCAAATAAATTCAAGAAGAGTAAAAGGTTACGCATACAGATACCTGTTGACCTACGAAATATTTTTCCAACGAAAACCATGCGAAATTTTACGTTGTTTGTAATGCCCGGAATAGACCTTCGGCTTGGACATTATACCTTCGATGAAATACTCAAATATGTCTTCCATCAAATGCAACTTGAAACTGACGAAAAATTGATCAATAAGAACATAGCAAGAAATGTAGGCGGAGAAAAAAATATATATGTACGGGGAATCCCTCTGTTTTTGAAGAGTGTTTTATTACGAATGAAATTTTATTCATTGGGCACCAGCCAATACAGTGGTGTAATTAGCAATATGGGAAAAATGGAACTGCCACCTGAAACTGATAAACTGATTGATTATTTCATTGTAATATCGCCACCTCCCAACAAAATGCTAAAAATAAACTGCGGGATAATCAGTTTTGGAGACAAACTGGTATTGAGCTTTGGAAATGTAACTAAATCAAAAGAATTTGAAGAAAAATTTAAAATCTTTTTACAAAGCCAAAATATTTATATGGAAACAAAAAACCGGGAATCATGATTTACTGTAAAAATTGTGGAGTAGAACTGGAAGAAAATGCAAATTTTTGTTCGTTATGCGGAAAGCCTGTATCTGATAAAAACAGCGTCAAATTGGATTATTTAACTTCGAGCAAAACGTCAAAAACAGAGTTAACAGATTTTCAAAAGTTAACCAAAAATCAGAGACGAAAAATATTTTGGGAAATAGCGAGTATGATTCTTTGTTCAGGAATACTTATAGCATCAACCATTAATCTGGTTGGCGACCATGCTATTACCTGGTCAAAATATATTATTACAATTGGATTAGTGCTATTTATAAATATTACCCTTATTGTATTTTTGTCCAAAAGATTATTTCTATTGTTTTGTTTAAGTTTCTTAACATCTGCCACGTTAATTTTTTTCCTTGATATTTATACTGGAAATACCGGGTGGATAAAGAAACTTGGAATTCCTTTATTATTGGTTGGCTACATCATTGTTTTGTTTTTTATCGTGGTTGAAAAAAGAACAAGACAAAAAGGATTAAATCTCATTGCCTATTTGCTTATTGCCTCAGGATTGCTATGTGTCTGCATCGACGGAATTATTTCCGTCTATACAAAAAATTGCCTTAATCTTGATTGGAGTCTTACCGTGATGGTTTCAGCCGTTCTTGTTTCATTTCTTTTGTTGTATCTGCATAACCGCCTAAAAAGAGTGACTGATCTGAAACGGTTCTTTCATATTTAGAATACTGGAATTGGGATAAAAAACGGTTTAAAATGAACATAGAACGGTAAAAGGAAAACTAAATAATTGTTCCTCGATAAGGATATAAATATATGTAAATCAACATAATACATGAATGTAGTTGACAATAAAATAGAAGAATTTCAAATTTGGTATAAAAAACAATTGCCTTTTTATGAAGAGGCAATGAGATTTTTTTGTGACTTAATTGCAAAAACTCAAAAAGTAGAATCAGTAAAAGGCAGAATCAAAAATAATAACGAATGCATCAGTAAATTTAAAAGGAAATATTTACCCTCAATTGATTCTGAAGGCAGCGATTATAAAATTAGTACTTATCTTACAGACATAATTGGGATTCGAGTAATCTGTCTATATTCAGAAGATATCTATACAATTAGGCGCGGACTAAAAAAATATTTCCGTGAAGTTGAAATAACTGACAAATCAGGTCAATTAGAAAAAACAGATGATAGATTTGGATATAAAAGTCTTCACCTTCAATTAGTCTTGAAGAATAGATTAGATGACATTCCAGACGCTGGCAGATTCCAAAATTTTACATTTGAACTTCAAATCAGGACTATTATTCAAGATGCATGGAGTGTTCTTGACCAGAAAATAAAATACAAAAAAAGTATACCTCAAAATTTAAAGAGAAGAATTAATCGTTTGTCTGCCCTGTTTGAGATAGCTGATGATGAATTTTTAAATATTCAAAAAGAAATAACCCAAGAAGAAATGAAGATAAGTAACAGACTTAAAAAGGGTGGAAAAATTGAAAAATCAAAAGTTCTTGATGTATTCAGGTTTTTATTTATTGCATTAAAGTATTTTCCTGATTATGATTTTATTGAATACAAAGTCGATGAATTTGTTGATGAAATTCTTTTATTAAAAGGTAATTTTACAGAAGGTGAATTAAGTGAAGCATTAGAAAAAAAACTTTCTTTTGCAAATAAAGTTGAAAAGAAAATTAAACAGACATTGAATCCTTATACTAAAATTCGATATTGTTTATACAAATTTGATTTTAAGGTATTTGAAGCTATATTGTCATTACACCAGAAAGGGATAATAAATAATTTAAGTTAATTACTTTATTGAAAATATAATAAGGAAGCAAATGGTAAGACCTGGCAAGGAGGGCGTTTTATTCCTTCACGTTAAAATGTAAGCAACTGGCTGGGTACAGCTCTATCAGATTCAGTCTGTAGTCATTTGCATTGTGGCATTAAAAGTTCAATAAAAGAGAAAACATTTAATATTTACGACATCAATAACAGACTGGAAAGAATACTTGGTTTGATGATATTGACGAAGAATGTTTAATGCTAATTAATGACATAATTTCAGTTGGTAAAGATTTAGATTCTTCCCTTATACGTCAATATGTAGGTTTTGATTTTCTAAGAAAAAAAGGTATTGCCAAGGAGGAAATTAAAAATTTTAAAAAATCGATTGATGGATTAAAGGAATCATATTCCGATTTAGAATCAGTGTTTTTCTTCCTGCCTGAAATTTCTGAATTTAAAGAAACAACAAAATTACTCTCTCTTGTTTAAATGAATCTATTTTGTCTACAGAATTTCAAAACTGAATTTGATAAGCCAAAAGAGGAGCACAGATATCCAAAAATACAGGCACTTCTCCTTTTAAGGTTCCACATTCTTAATTTTTAATTTCACGAAATCGATTACTTTCCGGTTTGCCTTGTCAATAGGGGTCCCATGATTTCCGGACGTAGATGTCGGTTACTTTCATTTCCGGATCGACATGGTTAAGGGCTGTATGTACCATAAATTTGTCTACGCCTGCATCATTGGTGGCAATAGTGGCCCATGTGTCCCTTGCTGAATAGAGTTCCAGATTGTCAACCCCGATTAACTTGCCAATTTTTTTTAACCCTTTATCCAGGGCCATAGAGAACGCCTCGACAGACGGGTAATGGTGATAGAAATTAAATACCCTCTGTCCGGATGGGGCACGGTATTTCTCGACTAACGGTAAAATTGGATCACTACATATTTTTGTGAGGTATCCTTGTTAAGCAAAAATTTAGTGAGACGAAAAAGGAAGAAATAAGAATCAGTCACACCATTCAAAGTTTCCCTAAAAGCCTTTCGTTTAGCATTGAAAGATTATGCAGAAGCACTGGTTGAGCGGTTATCAAAAAAGTTTGGAACGGACAGGACAGACCATCCCGGAATCTGTCAAGACTCCGTCGCGAAAGCAGAACAGAGCGGTGCGGGGGCCGTCAAAACGCCCGGCAGAGGGTTCGTTTTGACAAGATTTTTGCTTCCTTTTCATCGAATGGAAAAGGAAGCGCCTGTCCGGCTCAAGGACAGAAATGATAAAAAACGTGGTTGTTTGTGCTTAAAAAGAATCCGGATCCGGAAAGCGGGACCTGATTGGCAAAATCAGGAAGGCCATCGGAATTTTGATTAAACGGGTATTCTGCCTGGCAGGCAAGGATAAATTTATCTTTTTCTCAACCTGTTTTTGTCTCGTATAAAAAAACACAAATCTCTAACTTTTTTGATTCCCCACAACATTTTAAAGTGATCCGAAATTCTTTGTCGAGTCCTAAAAACCGAACTGTTTATTAATCTGTTTAGAAATAAAAAAGAGTTGCAAGCTCTAACCGTTGCAACTCTTTTTTATTCAGGTGGAGAATACCGGGCTCGAACCGGTGACCTCTTGACTGCCAGTCAAACGCTCTAGCCAACTGAGCTAATCCCCCTCTTTATGTCGTGCGCAAATATAAAACAATATTTTTTAATATAAATAGAAAAAATTTGGCTTTTGGTTTGATTTTTGTGATTTTCTGAATGACGATTTATGAAAATCCGGATTTAAAAATCAGAACACTTTTGGTACAGGGGTTCGTGACCCCTTTCCGTTAAACACGGAATATTTTGTAGAAACGCGCATGACTTATTATTATGGAAGAAACTTCAATATGAAGAGATCCGTGAGAAACAGCAGTTGCAACTGATCTTCCGTAAGTTCCGGACAGCTGATCCAGAAAATAACTGAGAAAGGCGGATCGGAGTTTTTGTTGGTAAGAATATTTTATGTAGCTCTTTGTTGGTTTTGCAGATAATTTTCTATCTTTAAACCCTCAAAGAAAAACATTTTCTGTAACAGAATAAATTTCTAAAACTGAATTATGGAATTGAAGAAATCACCAAAAGCTGATCTTGAGAACAAAAGGAATATTTTTGTTCAGATCGGGTTAGTGATCTCTCTGGGCCTATGTTTACTTGCTTTCAAATGGACAACCAAGGCGGAGCATGCTGCGTCACTGGGGACTATGGAGCAACAGAAAGTAGAAGATGAGATCATACCAATTACCCGTGCGGAAGAAGTTAAACCGCCGCCCCCTCCACCTCCTCCTAAAGTGGTAGAGGTTTTGAATATTGTTGATGACAAGACAAAGATCGATGACGAGTTGCAAATCGAGGATACTGAAGCTGATGATAAAACCGTAATCGATGTTGCTCCTGTTATTCAGCAGGAAAAAGAAAAAGAAGAGGAAAACCAGGTATTCTTCATCGTTGAAGATATGCCGGAATTCCCTGGTGGTGAGCTTGCCCTACGTAAGTTTATTGCCAATGCCATAAAATATCCGGTTATTGCACAGGAAAATGGTATTCAGGGGAAGGTTTACGTAAACTTCGTGGTTGATAAGGACGGAAGTGTTACCAATGCAAAAATAGCCCGTGGTGTTGACCCATCGCTGGATAAGGAAGCTCTTCGCGTGGTAAACAGTCTTCCGAAATGGAAACCCGGAATGCAGCGCGGAAAGCCTGTAAGGGTTTCTTATACCGTACCTATCAGCTTTGTACTGCAATAATATTTTTAAAATATAGAAAATCCTGGTTTCGGTTATTCGGGGCCAGGTTTTTTTGTTTATACAACCCAGTTATTTGTTTTAAATGATAGATACGACTCCCACACAGGAAACAGCGGTATTAGTCGGTTTGATTAATCAGGATCAGGATGAGAGGCAAGCCAGGGAATATCTGAACGAACTTGAGTTTTTGGCAGATACAGCAGGGGCATTGGTAAAAAAGCAGTTCTTTCAGCGTCTGGAGATGCCTAATCCCGGAACATTTGTAGGTCCGGGTAAGCTGGAGGAAATAAAAAACTATATTCAAATAAATGAGGTAGACTCGATTATCTTTGACGATGAACTTAGTCCTCTTCAGCTTAGGAATATTGAGCGGGTCCTTGAAATTAAAGTATTGGACCGTACCAATCTGATCCTGGATATTTTTGCGAAAAGGGCACAGACCGCTCATGCCAAGACTCAGGTTGAGCTGGCGCAATATCAGTATATGTTGCCACGCCTTACCAGGTTGTGGACACACCTTGAACGGCAGCGTGGCGGTATTGGTATGCGCGGCCCCGGGGAAACACAGATTGAAACCGACCGCCGGATTATTCTCGATAAAATTGCGCGGCTTAAAGAACAACTGGTCCGGATTGATAAGCAAAAGGCTACCCAGCGTAAAAACAGGGGAAAACTTGTACGTGTGGCTCTTGTCGGATATACCAATGTGGGCAAGTCAACCATCATGAACATGTTGTCAAAGTCGGATGTTTTTGCAGAGAATAAACTATTTGCAACCCTTGATACAACGGTCAGGAAAGTTGTTATCGGGAACCTTCCTTTCCTGCTCTCAGATACAGTGGGGTTTATCCGGAAATTACCGCATGGTCTGGTCGAATCGTTTAAGTCGACATTGGACGAAGTCCGGGAGGCCGATCTTTTGATCCATATTGTTGATATATCGCATCAGGGTTTCGAAGAACAAATTGACACGGTAACCCAGACATTGAGTGAAATCAGTGCCGGAGATAAACGGACAATTTATGTCTTTAATAAGATCGATGCTTTTAGCTATATAAAAAAGGATGAAGGTGACCTGAGCCCTAAGACCCGGGAAAATTATTCTTTGGATGATTTGAAAAACACATGGATGGGAAAAAAGAATGCGCCTTCTTTATTTATCTCGGCTGCTGAGAAAACAAATATCGAGGACTTTAAAAAATTATTGTATGAAGAGGTTAAAAAGATTCACGTTACCCGCTTCCCGTATAATGATTTTCTGTACGATCCGAATTGGGTTATTTCCTCTCCTGAAGAATAATAATGACCTATTGTCTCTACGAAAACAAAAAAGCAGCAGAAATTTTCTGCTGCTTTTTTGTTTTTCTACTATTGTAAAGTTTTTCCGATAACAGTTCGGTCATAGAGCTATTCTGCTGTTTTTTCTTCACCGGCAGAGGCTTGCTCTTCGGATTGAGTTTCTCCGGATGCTTGTTCTTCCTTGGCTGCAGTAGCTGCCTCTTCAGCAGCTTTCTTGGCCAGCGTAGCAACTCTTTCTTCATTGACCTTTGCCTCTGCTTCAAGACGTGCCTTTTTGGAAGTTTCTTCATCTTTGGATAAGCGATCTTTCTTAGCCTGGATTTTTGACTCTTTTTCGGCCATCCAGGTTTTGAAGCGGTGTTCTGCTTCTTCTTCAGAGAATGCACCTTTGGCTACTCCACCCAACAAGTGTTTCATGTATAAGACACCCTTGTACGATAAAATAGCTTTTACTGTGTCAGTAGGTTGGGCTCCTTTTGTCAGCCAGGATAAAGCTTTGTCAAAATCAAGATCGATCGTAGCAGGATTTGTATTCGGATTATAAGATCCAATCCTTTCAATGAAACGACCATCTCGTGGTGCCCTGCTATCAGCTATCACAATGTGATAGTAAGCGTAACGTTTGCGACCATATCGCTGCAATCTGATTTTTGCTGGCATTGAAATAAATTTTAATGGTAAATTTTTTAAAATGTGGCGCAAAGGTATGGTTTTATTTAAGACCAGCAGCTATTGGAACAATTTTTTTTAAAAAAATTGAACACTGCAAGTAAGCAATCCATAAATTAAACTAATTTTAAATGCTTCCGCAACCTTTTAATATTGTGTGCGTCTATATTTATATTGTTAATTTTTTAAACTGTTGAATGCTATGAAAAAATTTTTTATGTGGGGCCTGGGCCTTTTTCTATTAACGGCTTTTGTCTCCTGTAACGACGATGATACCACTCCTGTTGGATATGGTGATGCCTATATTGTTTCGAAATATGTTGTAAATGAGGATAAAAGCGATTCTATCCTGGAATATGAGTTATATATGTATGCATATGGGTATTATGGAACGCTTTCTTCCGTCGAAGTGACTGCCGGATTGTATGAAAGCTATACATTAACAAAAAACAGCAGCGGTACCTATACTTACGAATCCGGTTTCTCAACGGAGCTTCCGTATGCTACCACCTATACATTCCAGTATACGTTCGATACAAATGAAATTATTACGACTACAGATGATTTGACCGAAGATGTTCTGGAACCAACGGTTATTACCTCCTGTGTGTATGCTGATAACGAGATCGATGTAGACTGGGAGGCGGTAAGCAATGCCGATGCCTATGAAGTCAGCCTGACCAATTCAGAAGGAGATGTGGTCTTCAGGTCCACGACTTCGAGTGGCTACTTGTCTTCTTCTGTCACATCGTATTCTATTTCGTCTTCATCCGGTACCTGGACGAGTGGTTACTCGATGGAAGACGGCACCTATACGGTAAGTGTCGTCGCGCTGATGGCAGATAGCAGGTACTATTTTCAGGCTGAGTCGATCGCATCTGCGAAAGTGGTCTGGGGAGAAGATAATTGATCTGGGTATAACGCTTGTATCCGGTTGCTGAAGGGAGCTGAAGAGCGGATAACTTCCTGTTCCCGGATAGTAGTAATCCGCGATATTTTGGCATGAGTGTTGTTGTTTGTTCTGCTTTTGTATATTTGTCCAATAGAAATGAGCCGGGCCATGATCTTATGGTTGAAGGGTGAGTTTTATATGGCAAGTGGAAATAATTTACAAACATATGAGAGGAATATTTTTGGAAGTACTTGGTCTGGCATTGCTTGCCGGGCTCTCTTCCTGCGATGATGAAGTGATCGTGGCAAACGGGCAGGGTGACGCTTTTATCATTTCGAGAGTGGAAGGCCAGGATACTGTTTTCGGTTTAGCTTTGCATGGTTTTGGGAACAAGGATTTTAAAAGCGTGAGTGCTGTAGATGGAGAGAATACTTCATATAAGCTTTCTTCATATAACGGGTATACTTACGACTACTACTATGAGACTGCTGAAAACGACTTTACCAAGGATCTGCCTTATTTGGGGAACTACAATTTTTCCTTTACTTTTACGACTGCAGAAACAGATGATGATACAGATGTCCTTTCCGACGATGTGATTTATCCCGCCAACATTACCAAATGCGAATACAATACTGACGATGAACAGATCGAACTGGGGTGGGATGAAATGAGTGATGCTGACTTTATCGTGATTTACCTTGAAGACGCAGAAGGAAATACTGTTTTTGTAAGCAAATCGCTGAGCGGGAGTAAAACCAGTTATAACATTTCCGACAGCACAGACAGCTGGGGAAATTATACCCCGGAAAGTGGCAGTACTTATAAAGTTTTAATTTGTGCATATATGTATGAGGCAGATAATCAGGAAGATTTGAATATTCAATCGAAATCGATTGCGACAAGCACCGTTGTATGGGGCGAATAGTACTTAAATGAGAATTAAGTGAATGAATAATCCGTTATAATTTGTTAATTACATAGTTAACTGGTCAGTGCAGGAAAAGCAAATAAGAGATATCCCGATTTGCTTTTCCTGTTTTTTTAGGAATATTGAATTATCAGGTTTGTTTTCCTACATTTGTGCTACTAAAACAAGAGAATATGGTTATTGGAGAGCAGCTTAAAGAGCTTGCTCAGCGCCGGGATGCGCTGAGGAGGCATCTTTGACTACGATGTAAAATTGTTACAGTTAAAAGAAGAAGAGTTAAAGGCACAGGATCCGGATTTTTGGAATAACCCCAAGGAAGCAGAAGAACAGATGAGAAAGATCCGTTCCATTAAGGTTTGGACGGATGGTTTTGAAGAGGTTGACCGGGCGATGGAAGACCTTATTGTTCTGCATGATTTTTTTGAAGCAGGTGAAGCCAGAGAGGAAGAGGTCGTGACGCAGTACGACATTACCCTGTCGCTGGTCGGGCAGCTGGAGTCCAGGAACATGCTCCGGAAAGAAGAAGACAAGCTGGGGGCTGTTTTACGGATCAACGCCGGGGCTGGGGGAACGGAAAGTAACGATTGGGCCAACATGCTCATGCGTATGTATATGCGATGGGGAGAGAAAGAAGGTTATAAAGTGAAGGTTTCTGAGTTCAATCCCGGTGACGAGGTCGGCGTTAAGAGTTGTACCGTCGAATTTGAAGGAGATTATGCATACGGGTACCTGAAAAGCGAAAACGGGGTACACCGGTTGGTCCGTTTATCGCCTTTCAATGCCCAGAATAAAAGGATGACATCTTTTACCTCTGTTTTTGTGGCCCCGTTGGTCGATGATACGATCGAAATCGAGATTAATCCTGCCGATATCACCTGGGATACGTTCAGGTCGAGTGGGGCAGGAGGACAAAATGTTAATAAGGTAGAGACAGGGGTAAGGCTGCGCCATGCGCCAACAGGTATTATCATCGAGAATACAGAAAGCCGGTCTCAGCTCGGTAACAAGGAAAATGCACTCCGGTTGCTGAAATCACAACTGTACGAGCTAGAACTCAGGAAGAGGAGGGAAGCAGAGATGCTCATCGAGTCGAAGAAGAAGAAAATAGAATGGGGATCGCAGATCCGTTCTTATGTCCTGCAACCTTATAAGTTGGTAAAAGATGTGCGTACCGGCTATGAAACAGGAAACGTGCAGGCTGTGCTCGACGGAGGAATCGATGGTTTTATAAAGGCTTACCTCATGCAGTTTGGCGAAGAGGAAGAATAGTAAATCACAGTAGATCAAAAAGTATTTTCTTTTTGAACAACTTAATAGAATACGACTTTCTTAAGGAAATGGGGAAGGAAGTTCGACATGGAGAAAAATAATTTATATATTAACAGGGAGATCAGCTGGCTTTCTTTTAATGCGCGTGTGCTTCAGGAAGCTGAAGATCCCAGCGTCCCTCTTTTCGAGAGACTGCGGTTTTTGGGGATCTTTTCCAACAATCTGGACGAATTCTTCAGGGTCAGGGTTGCATCAGTAAGAAGAATGCTTGACCTTGGAAGCGATGCCAGCGTGTTGGGCAACTTTACCCCGGAACAACTCCATGAAAAAATCCAGGAAATTGTTTATCAGCATCAGGAAAAATCGCAGGTAATTTATGCGAAGATACTGGATGAAATGGCTGCAGAGAATATCTTTATGATTAACGAACTGCAGTTGACCAGCGAGCAGGGAATTTTTGTGAAACGCTACTTTCATGAAAAAGTGCTTCCTAACCTGGTTCCTATCATGTTGAGTAAACAAAACAAGTTTCCTTATTTGCGGGACAGGTCCGTTTACCTTGCAATCAAGTTATCGCGGAAGGAAAAACAGGAAAAGTTTGCATATGCGCTGGTGCGGGTGCCAAACCTTTCGATGTCCCGTTTTCTTGTGTTGCCGGAGAAGAAGGGAAAAAAGTATGTCATAATGCTTGACGATATTATCCGGTATTGTATGCCCGACATTTTTCCGTTATTCAATTACGATTTGTTTCAGGCCTATACGATCAAAGTGACCAGGGATGCCGAACTGGACCTGGATGATGATATTTCCAAAAGTTTTATCGAGAAGATGGAACTGAGCCTGAAGAAACGTAAAATGGGAACACCGGTAAGGCTCATATACGACCGGGACATTCCGAAAGACCTTCTTGATTTTGTTGTTAAAAAGATGAAACTGGATCCCGAGAACATTGTTCCGGGGGGAAGGTACCATAACGATAAAGACTTTATGAATTTTCCCGAAATAGGGGAAAACTATCATTATTACAATCGGCTTACCCCAGTTCGCCACCGGAGTTTGCACCCCCACGAGAGTATCCTTAAAAAATTAAGGCAAAAAGATATTATTCTGCATTACCCGTACCAGAGTTTTATCCATTTTATCGATCTTTTGCGTGAAGCTGCTATCGATCCGAAGGTGAAAGAAATCGGCATTACCATCTATCGGGTGGCCGATAACTCTCGTGTGGTAAATGCCCTTCTGAACGCTATCCGGAACGGGAAAAAAGTGACGGTGGTGATCGAACTGCAGGCCCGGTTCGACGAGGAAGCCAATATTTACTGGTCGAACAAGCTTCAGGAAGAAGGGGCTCAGGTTATTAACGGAGTCCCGGGATTGAAAGTACATGCCAAGGTTACCTGGATCAAACGGAAGGAAAAAGGACAATACCGGAATTATGCCTATGTCGGGACTGGCAATTTTAACGAGTCGACAGCCCGGATATATGCCGATGACGGTCTGCTTACAGCCGATCCCCGGATTGCCAACGAGGTGGCAAAATTGTTCCATTTTTTTAAACAGACCTATCATAATTACCGCTACGAGCATATTATTGTCAGCCCGTTTAAGATGAGGGATTTCTTCTCCCTGATGATCGACCGGGAAATAGCAATTGCCAGGTCGGGACGGAGGGGGTACATGATCCTGAAAATGAACAGTCTGATTGACCCGGGTATGATGGACAAGATCTATGAGGCTGCACGTGCAGGGGTTAAAGTAAGGCTGATTGTCAGGGGAATTTTTGGCTTACTTACCGAAACAAAGGGAGTGAGCGGGAATATTGAGGCGATCAGTATTGTTGATAAGTACCTGGAACATTCGCGAATCTTCCTGTTCGGGAACGGTGGCGATGAGAAAATCTTTATTTCCTCGGCCGACTGGATGCCCCGCAACCTGAACGGAAGGATTGAAGTGGCTTGCCCGATTTACAGCGAAGAGATCAGACAGGAATTGAAGGAAATGCTTAAAGTCCAGTTACGGGACAATACCAAGTCGCGTATTCTGGATAACGCCCTTTCGAACAAGTACAACAGGCAGCAGGCCGAAGGCCGGTTCAGGGCGCAGGAAGATTATTATCAGTATATTAAACAAAAATATCAGGTAATCATGAAAATCTATCATAATCCCCGTTGTTCAAAAAGCCGTGCCGGGCTTCAGTATCTTGAGGAAAATGGTTATGACATCGAGGTGAAAGACTACATGAAGGAGGGACTGACCCGCGAAGATATCCTTTCCATCGCAGAAAAAACGCATCTTTCCGTCTTTGACCTGGTGCGTACCAATGAAGATCTTTACAAAACAACGTATAAGGGAAAGGATATTTCCGATGAAGAATGGATTACGATCCTGGCAGAACATCCCCGTCTTTTAAAGCGGCCTATTGTTCTGAATGGGAAAAAAGCAGTTCTGGCCCAGCCTCCTGAAGAAATTGAAAAGCTTCTTTGAGGTTATTCTGCTTTCGGCTTTACCAATTTCATATCTTTTTCCAGAACAGCTTGTCGTTTCAGTGCTTTCGAAAGTTGAAGGGCATCCACAACGGCCTGTTTGTCGTAACTTTCCATGATAATGTAATAATACCGTTTCCCCAGGAATACGGCCTTCAGGTTATGGTCGGCATGTTGTGCTATAAAATTGATAACGCCGTTATCTGCCCCGTTCATGTACGAAACTTTTTCCCATTTGGTATTCAGAAAATCGCTGTGATGATTGAAAACATTGCCCAGGGGAATTTCTTTTGTTTTTGCCTGCAGGTCCCCGTCATAGACCCTGATTGCTGTATGGTCGAGCCAGTCTTCTCCATAATAATTACTTGAAATATATAAATCGCCCTTTTCGTCGAGATGTACCTGGATGTATGATTTATTCCATCGTCTTTCTGCATCCTGTTTTTTATGGATGTACTGCGTGTAACGGTCGAAATCCGTTTTTTCGGTGATGAAATTTTGTTGCAGTTCAGCAATCTTTTTATTCAGGGTATCCAGCTCGTCCTGTTCCCTGAAAAGAATATCACCATATACCTTCTTCCTGAACTTTTGCGCTGCTTCCACCTGCAGTACTTCTTCCCTGTACAGGATCTCTACCGAATCTGCTTGCAGTAACGCCTGGGCAGTATCTCCCTTTTCATAAAGCGATTGGGCCATGCTGAGCCGGTCAGCGGCCAGTTCCTTTTTGGATTTACCGCACGAAAAGAACAATGAGGTTATTGCTAAAAAAAGAAAAACCTTAGTAAATCTCATGGCAAAACGTATTTTAATAACTTTCTTCGCATTCCGATTGTCAAAGAAAAATAATAATTGTCAGGATGGAAACAAATTCAGTTGTTTTTTTTCGTTCGAAAGATTACCCGCCCCTGCCAGCCTTCCCCATTGTATCGGCCTGGAATATTAAAAGCCCGGAGAACGTAGGGAGCTTGATGCGGTTAATAGATAATGCCGGAGGAAAGGAACTTTTTTTGCTCGACGATGAAATTCCCAAAAGGATTTCATCGGTCAGGAAAACGGCTGGGTTAAGCTTTGCTAATATCAGCCTTGTTGCAGTATCTTCGGAATCTTTTTTCGATACGCTTGCTGAAGGATATTCGGTTGTAGCGATAGAAACCAGCGAGGACTCGAAAAATCTTTTTGAGGTGGAGCTTCCTCAAAAAGTGGTACTCCTGTTGGGAAGCGAATCACATGGGTTACCCGTTGAATTGCTGAATAAGTGCCATCAGATTGTCCATATCCCAATGACCGGAAAATGCAAGTCGATGAACGTTTCCCATGCCCTGGCCGTAGCGCTTTTTGAATGGCAAAGGCAACAGTTGTTTAATAATAAATGCCGTTAACGGTGTTGAATAGTTCGAATGTTTGTCGCTTCGGTGTGGGGGAGGAAGGACATTGAGAACTGGTGAATTAGTGAATTAGTGAATTAGTGAATGAAAGAATGATTGAATGAAGGAATTAGGAGAAGAGCATAGAGAACGGGAACCGACCAACAACAGTAACAACAGAAACCATCAGCTCCTCTTTCAAACAACGAAGTATCAAACACTCAAACGGCGTAGCCTCAAACAACAAACCATGTTAACCATATTAACAACAGAAACCATTTTCCGCGGATTAGCGCCTTCGCATTTTTGTGTTCTGTCTTTTTTATAAATATGCCGGGCTTTTATTCTTTAATCCGATAGAATATTTTTATTTTTATCCGGATTAACTATAAAAATCATGATCACCCTGACCCAACTGGAATACATTGTGGCTGTTGATACTTTCCGGCATTTTGGAAAAGCAGCAGAACATTGCTTCATTACCCAGCCTACGCTGAGTATGCAAATTAAGAAGTTGGAGGAGGAACTGGGAGTTGTTATTATTGACCGGAGCAAACAACCACTGATCCCGACAGATGTTGGCGCGCGGATTATTGAACAATCCAGGATCATCCTCCAGGAAACAGAAAAAATTAATAATATAATTAAGGACCACAAGAATTTAATTTCCGGAGAGCTTAAAATTGGGATTATCCCGACTCTTGCGCCATATCTGCTTCCCCTGTTTATCGGGAATTACAAGCGTAAATACCCGAATATCCTGATTAAGGTTGAGGAACTCACCACGGAAAATATTGTCGATCAGCTTAACCGGGATTTATTGGACGTGGGGATCCTGGTAACCCCCCTGAAGGAGGATCGGATCAATGAGAAACCCGTCTTTTATGAAGAGATGATGTTGTATGTACACGAAAATCATCATCTGTACAACAAAAAGAAAGTACGCGTTAAGGATATCGCAGTCCCGGAGATCTGGCTTTTAAGCGATGGACATTGTTTCCGTCACCAGGTGATTAACCTGTGCTCATTCAAGGGATCATCCAATGAAGAGCTTCCATTCCATTTTGAAGCTGGTTCGCTAGAGACATTAATGAATATCATCGACAAGGAAGGAGGACTTACCCTGATTCCTGAACTTGCCGCTGTCGGAATGTCTTCCGAACGCCTGAAACATGTACGTCATTTTTCTGATATGACCCCTTTACGGGAAGTGAGCCTTGTTTATTCCCGTCACTTTGCCAAAAATAAACTGATCGAGTTACTTTGGAAGGAGATCGTGGCTTCAATGCCACGTACCTTATTGGATAAGGACCGCGGAACAATTGTCGAATGGAAGTAAATTTTTCCCTATTTTTTTTGGAATTTAAAAAAACTTCCATTCCTTTGCATCGCTGAAAACGGAAAGGCTTTTCGAATATGCAGAGAAGAGGTTTTCGGCGAAAAAAGCTGAAAAAGTTTGGGAACTTCAAAAAATGATTTATTTTTGCAGTCCCAAAATTCAGGGAAGAAAATGATGGCCCGTTCGTCTAGGGGTTAGGACGCAAGATTTTCATTCTTGTAGCAGGGGTTCGAATCCCCTACGGGCTACTTTAAAAAAATTATTTTAGGATAAAACGATGGCAAATCATAAGTCTTCAGAAAAAAGGATCAGACAAGATCAGAAGAAACGGTTGGAAAACAGGTATTATGCAAAAACGATGCGTAATGCGGTAAGGGATTTACGTGCTACTACTGACAAGGCAGAAGCCGTTGCAGCTTTACCTAAAGTTACTTCGCTGATCGACAGGCTTGCAAAGAAAAGTGTGATCCATCGCAATAAAGCTGCCAATCTGAAAGCAAGCATTGCATTGCACGTAAACAAACTGTAGAATATTTGTTAATACTACATAAAACAGCCTCTTCCTTCCCGGGAGAGGCTTGTCTGTTTTTATAACGTTTCATGAAGACGCCACTATTTAATTCTGCCATTAATAGAGAGTTTTTGGTTATTACCTCTGATTATCAAACAGATCATAGTCAAGTTTATTTTTATAATATTCTTCAATATACTTGTCAATCCAGGCATAGAAGGCCAGAATATCGTTTTTTGATTTTACGTCTTTGTCAAGATCAATGATCAATAAATTTGCCCTTTCAAATATTTCCTTCTCAACAGGCTGGAGCAATTGCATATATCCAGTTCCTTCCTGGTTCAAAACCACGGATAAATTGATATAATTAAATCCTTTATCCATGGTGATCGGGAAGCATTCTTCTTTAAATTTCAATGCTGCATTACAGATTGGTGCTTTGTATTTTTCATTCATTTGTAACGATTTGGGTATTTCTCCCGCAGACAACCATGCAGGAATAGCTATTGAGGTTAATGGAAATCCCAGAATTGTCCACATCATGGTTTCTTCTATATGCTTCTCATCTTTTGCACCCACAATCATAAAAGAAGAACTTGTCTGGTAGCGCGGAATATAGTCAATAAAAAAGCGAAAGTCGGGAACATCTCTCCGTTCCGGGATATTTACAGATAAATCGGTTCTAGTACGAGGATGATAAAGGCTTCTGGGAATAGTTTTAAAAAGATATTGTGGTGTCAGTTTATTTTCTTCCCATGCCTGATTGAGTATTCCCCAGGCATTATCATAGCGGTTAAAGCCAAAACCTTCAGTAAGGTCGGCACTCATCGAATGGTTTGTCCTGACGAGTATTCCCCGGGGAGCAACCATTGGGTCATTGGCATCATATTTAACATACCTGTAATTCCCGGTCTCATAATAGGCAGCACCGCCATGAGCATCAATGACTCCAAAATTTGAGTTAACCCCCATCGGCTTGGGAAGCGTATCCAGGAGGTTTTCAAAATCTTTAAGAGAACTGCAATACATCAATGCTTTTTTTATGACCATGCCATCGTGCCCTTTTACACGGGAAGTATCTCCAAGGTTATTAACGTAAGCAGCCGAATTAATTATTGCAAATCCAGCTTCGTTATAGCCTCCCCAAACTGAATTTTTCCAACGATCTTTTTCCGCATTAACCTCTCCCAGGTATTTATATTTACCATCCTTAAACAAAACGAGGGCATTGTCCATTGTCTCAGTATCCCTGTTTTTAAAAAGAAGCGGTTTCCCGTCGGTTGTATACTTGCCTGAAATAATAAATGTTGTACATGATATAGCCGGTCTTGCAAAAAATACAAATAGGCTGAACAGTGTAATAAGTCTTATCTTTTTCATATTTATTTCCTTTTTTATGTATTAATTCAAACCAATTGCAGTGTCGTCTCCTCTGATGTCAGCGCCTCCCTGCATAGTTCCGTCAGGAAGAATCACAACGGCATCTAACTTTCCGATTGATTTTCGCGCTTCCAGTACATATCCCTGATTTTTCAATTTCTCAATTACCTCAGGTTTTAACCCCCCTTCTTCATAAAAAATTTCATCGGGCAACCACTGGTGATGTGTTTTCCTGGCATTAATTGCCTGCTGAATATCCATGCCATATTCTATTACGTTCAATATGGTTTGATAAACCGACGTAATAATAGTTGACCCTCCGGGTGTTCCGATAACCATAAAAAGATTACCGTCCTTTTCAAGAATTGTCGGGGTCATTGAACTCAACATGCGTTTTTCAGGAGCTATTGCATTCGCCTCTCCTCCGACCAGTCCATATTGATTCGGAAATCCTGGTTTAACGCTGAAATCATCCATTTCATTATTTAAAAAGAAGCCTGACTTTTCAACAAAAACCTTGGAACCGTAACTGCCATTTAATGTTGTGGTGATTGAAATGGCATTATAGTCTTTATCTACTATCGAGAAATGGGTTGTTTCCATGCTTTCAACAACATCTACATTACCTTCTTTCACATCCTTTGAATCCGTTTTTGAGGTCAGGCTAATATCCTCAAAACGATTATTCAGATATGTGCTGTCCAAAAGCCTTTTTGAAGGTACATCAAAAAAATCGGGATCGCCTAAATAAGTAGCCCTATCTGCATAAACACGTCGCTCGAGTTCTGTTGCTACATGAACGCTTAACTCGGAATTATGGCCATACCTTTTAAAATCATACTTTTCACTTCCTTTAAGCAGCTGAAGCAAGGCAATTCCCCCGCTGGAAGGCGGCGGCATTGAAATGACGCGGTATTGTTTATAATAGCCTGCTATTGGTTTCCGCCAGCGGGAATGATAAATATCCAGATCTTTCTGGCTAATAATTCCACCCATTTTCCCGATTTCGGACAACATGTTTTTCGCAGTCTCTCCGGAGTAAAAACCTGCACGGCCATTATCCCTTATCAACTTTAAGGTTTGGGCCAGTTCCGGCAGGACAATCCGGTCCCCTTCTCTCCATTTATTCTTTTTAAAAAAATAAGTAGCACTATCGTTAGCCTGTAAAATTTCATTTTGAGAAGCATTTAGTTTTCCTGCTTCAAAGTCAGTCAGCAGAAATCCGTTATCGGCGAGATCGATGGCCGGTTGAATCAGTTTCTCAAAGGGTAAAGACCCCAATTTTTTATGAAGTTCTATCATACCGTCGACAGAACCCGGAACACCAACAGAAAGTGCTCCAAATGAAGAAAGATCAGGAATTACGTTTCCGTTTTTATCCTGATACATTTCTTTTGTTGCAGATAGAGGAGCCTTTTCCCGAAAGTCCAGGCTGCCAACTTCTCCATCGGCCCTACGATAAACTGCAAAACCGCCTCCGCCGATATTTCCAGCTCTTGGATATACCACCTCCAAGGCAAACTGGACGGCGATGGCCGCATCAAAAGCATTTCCTCCTTCTGCCAAAATCTGTGCCCCGACTTTCGATGCTAATGGATGTGCAGTTGCCACCATTCCATATGAGGCAACAGCTCCTCTTCCCGAAACAAATTCGTTTTTTTTAGTGTTATTACAGCCTGTTGCAAGTAAAAGGCTAAGAAAAACCGGAAACAGTATCCAATACCTGTTTTTTATATAAACATTTATCATCATCATTCAAAAATAAGGTTGCACAAACAAATTATAATTTTACCTCTTTCTATAAAGAATTTACCTTGGTAGCAGAATACAGGCCAGGATCTTCCGGAGCATTTTCATTTGATTCGACTTCATCAGAAGGATACAAGAAGCGCTCAATGTTTTGAGTAGCAGTAGCTGTATTTAAGGGAAATGGGACAGCAATATCGGAATCTGAACGTTCCAGTCTTCTTGTGTCGTCAAAAGGCATAAAGGTGGTAAACCCGGAAACATATCTTTCTTCGATAATTTCACGCAATAATGCTCTTAATGGTTCGATTCCATCAGAGTTTTCAATTCCTCCGTCGGAGAAATCGCCTTCAGTATAAGCATCGTATTGCATGGTAAGGTCTGATACACTGGAGTTGAAAAATTCTCCTGTTCTTAATTCTGCCCTGTAGGCATTTAAATACTCAAGTCCAACACTAAACCCTTCGGTACGCGCTCCTGCCTCGGCCAGTGTTAACAGATTTTCCTGATAAGTTACAATAGGTTGAGATTCCAGCTCTGCCGCAATTCCTGCATTGGCAGTAGGATCTTCGTATTCTATTTTATAATAAGCTTTTCTGGCTTCTTCGTTTGTTTTGGAATTATTGCGTGAGACGTCACTGGTACTGTCCAATAGATCCATTAGGTAACTACCATCTGTGCCAAAGATTAGAGAATTGGAAAGAGTAAGGAATAATTTGTTCCTGGTGCTATTATCTCCATCCACATCCAATGGCTCAAATACCATACTGTTTTCGACCGATGAAATTCCATTTCTTGCTGCTTCAAAAGCCAGATCATAATTTTTTGTATACATGTAAAAACGTGCTTTTAAGGTCCATGCAGTTTCAAGCCATCTGGCTGCATCCCCATCAAAAATATAGTCCTGCTCAATAACAGAGCCTTCTGAGTTATTTAGATAATTAATCGCATCACTGAGAACGGACTGAAGCGAATCGAAGACAACAATCTGGTCATCAAAAACAGGATTCTCAATATCACTTACAGCCTCAGAATAAGGAATATCTCCAAATAGTGAAGCATAGGTTCCAATAAGGCTTGCTTCCAGAACCCGAGTGATTCCCTGGTATAATGGATTATCCGGTGTCCGCGACTGAATCTCGCGGACCGGCGTAATTACGCCTTGATATCCTTCCCAATCGAAAGTTCCGGAAGTTATAGCATAACGGTAATAATTCAGTTCCACCTGTTCATAACCAACCAATTGACCGGAATAATATCCTGCCATCCGGGATAAATACCCCAGTTGAATATCGATATTGGACAATTCTGCTCCATTTAAAAATAATCCCGGATCAACAGTCTCCAGGGTAAACTGATTGGGATTATCATTTATGTCATCAACCATTTCTTCACAACTAACTAAAGTTGAAACCGCAATTATTAGTGCAAGAAAATATTTCAGATATATTGTTTTCATAATCATCTTTGTTAAAAATTAAATTCAAGATTGAACAATAAAGATCTTGTTCCAGGATTATTGAAGTAATTCATCCCTGAAGCATTGCTAACTCCATAATTATTGGTTTCAGGATCAACCCCTTTTAGTTTTGTCCATAGGAATAGATCCCTGCCCGTAACTGACAACCTTAAAGAAGTTACAGCGAACTTAGGACTAAACTCTATTCTCTTAAAAGTATATCCCAGAGTAATATTCCGAAGTTTTGTCCATGTCGCATCTTTTACAAAAAAGTCATTGAGTTTGCTAAAGCCTAAACCGCCGCCGATCCCCCGGTAGTATGACTCGTCAAGAAGGACATCGCCACCACCAAAATTTGCAATATTTCCCCGCACAGTAGTCCCGGCATTAAAAACATCTCCGTCAATATTCTTTAAATTTTCTGCCAGGGTAACTTCTTGGGAAACGTCGGTATGCAAGCCAAATCCATAAAGCACAATTTTTGTGCGATCGATATAATCTCCTCCCTGGGAGTGTTCAAAAGAGACACTAAAATCGAAATTTTTAAAATTTGCCTGAAATCCCCATCCACTTCTCCAATCAGGATTTGGATCTCCAATGACTCGATAATTGGTATCTAACTGAGGGAACCCATTTGTGTCAAGTTCTAGGTTCCCATCATCGTCTCGCAGCGATCCGGGCAAATAAAATGCTCCCATCGGATATCCTTTTACTGCTTTGGAAGTCCCTCCTATATCAACTGTTTCTGCTCCAGCTATATCAACAACCATATTTTTATTGTTATTGAAATTTGCGGATATGGAAAACATTAAATTGTCAGTATCAATTATTCTTCCGGAAAGGTCTATTTCCCACCCTTTATTATCAATTACGCCGGCATTTTTATAATTATAGGTATAACCGGAACTGGGATTTGTTTTTACGGCAAACAAGATGTCCTTTGTCCGGTTCTTGTAATAAGTTAGCCCCAATTCAACCCTATCCTTAAAAAATCTCAAGTTTGTCCCGGCTTCCCATTCTGTTTTTACTTCTGGTTTCAAATTGTTATTTCCTTTCTCCTCATCAACGGTGTAAGTTCCGCCAAAAGCCTCATATCCCGTATCAGCCAATGTATAAAATTTATATGGAGACGGTTGAGTTCCTACTTTTCCCCAGGCAAATCTTAGTTTTCCAAAACTTAAAATGTTATCGCTATCCAAGTCAAGCAAATCTGTAAATTGCCAGGCAATGTCAGCAGAAGGATAGAAAAAAGTTCCGTCAATTGTGGAGGCTGCTTCCAAGGCTCCGGACAAGGAAACAAATAGCTGATTAAACAGGCCAAAGTCGAGAATACCATATCCGCGGTTTGAGCGTATCTGTGTCTTCGTTGTACTCCATGACGATGCTGATTGATCAGGGTTAAGATCAGTAGTTAAAAGATCGGAGTCTACGGTGAATCCGGATAGTGTATTTTCATTTGTAAACCGGTTTCGGTCGTTATAGTTCACTCCTAAGGTTGCCGTTAATTTAACTTCTTTATTAAAATCGCGCGTAGCAATGGCTATGCCGTCAAAATTAATTTCCCTGTTGGTGATGTCCGTTTTTTCCCAGTAGCCTTTGTATCTTGCCGATCCGGATGAGCCGATCGGATAATATTCATCTCTCGTATCTTTATAATAATCCAGGCCTCCTCTTGCAATAACTTTTAACCATTTTGTCGGATATATTGTTATCTCAGGATTTATGATAAAGTGGTTCACCTCATCCGGAGCTTTCTGTTTGTAGATCGACCAAAGAGGATTATTATAGGTGGGATTTGCATTTTGACCTATTTGACTTCTGTAGAATCGTTGCCGGCTCGAGTAAACTTTTCCATCTTCATCAACATATGTTCCTGCATAATCCGAGATATCAAAGTCAGGTGCTGTACGTAATAACCCTAACATCACACCATTGGTTGTTTCTCCAGCCTGAATGATCCTGCTTGATTTGACATTGATATAAGAAACCTTATTCGACCAGTTTAGCCAGTCATAAATATGTGTTTTGGTGTTTAATCTTAAATTTTTCCGATGATAATCATAATTACGGATTATTCCTTTTTGATCCAGGCTTTCAAAACTAAAAAAGTAAGAAGTTGACTGGCTACCTCCGCTAATGGATATATTATGCTCACCATAAGTACCTGTCCTAAACACTCGATCCCAATTGCTGTCCAGAAAAGTTTTTTTAGAGTTTTTCTTTGTTACCGCATAGTAGGTTTTACCGGAAGTATTTGAAATAAAATATGCCCCATTTTCATTAACTTCGTCTGCGTCTCCCGAACGGTCTGCTATTTTATCGCCCCATGATTCTCCAAGCGTTGAACTCCAGACCCCATTTCTTCCCTGTCCGTATTTAGCTTGTAAAGGTTCCTTTTCCGAGACAAAATCAAAAGACTGAGTATACGAATATTGTATCTTCGGCTTTTGGTTTATTTTCCCCAATTTAGTCGTAATTGCAATAACTCCGTTTGCGGCACGGGAGCCCCAAAGGGCTGCAGCAGAAGCACCTTTCAAAACCTGAATCGATTCAATATCCTTTGCATTGATATCATTCAGCCGGGATTGCTGACTGATCGTAACATCCCCAATATTGTCATTGCTGATTGGAACCCCGTCCAGGATGACCAAAGGCTGACTGGCCCCTTCAATTGTATTCACTCCCCTGATTTGTATTGACGACCCGGATCCCGGGTCTCCGTTTGACTTGACAATTCTTACACCAGAAGCTTTGCCTGCCAGTGAATTAATAATTCCGGTTTCTCCGGATTCTGCCACCAATTTCGACTTAATAACAGAACTTGAAGATCCCGATTCATCGATCTTTACTTTTGTTCCAATTGCTGAAACAACCACTCCGTCCAACTCCGTAACGGAAGGACGCAAAACGGCATCGATATCCATCTTTGCTCCTACAATTATTTCCTGAGGTTCAAATCCGACTGATGAAAATATTAATACGGCCCCTTTTCTGGGTACTTCAATGGTATATTTTCCTTCAGCATCTGTAATTACTCCGTGAGTTGTCCCTTTAAGTAATACGGTAACTCCCGGCATGGACAGTCCATCTTCCTTACTTAAAACTCTTCCGGAGATTTTTATTCTACTGTTCTGATCTTCCGGTCTTACCTCTTCTTGCTTAGGTATTGGTTTAATAATGATTACATTATCAATTACTTCATAATTCAATTGTGTATTTCTTAAACACTTTTGAAGGACATCATCAATTGAAGCATCATCAACAGACAAACTGATCTTCTGATGTACAGAACTAAGTTCCTCGTTGGAAAAAAAGAATTCATAATTACTCTGTTTTTCAATCTCTTTAAGAGCCTCATTAAGGGTGGCATCTTTTAACTTTATATTTAACCCGTTCTGTGATCCGGCAAAAACAGAAATCTGAATAAATATTATCAAAATTAGAATTAGATTTAATTTTGATAGTAGGATACAAATCTTCCAATGAGAGAAAAAATTAAAATAGAATTTTTTCATACCTTTAACTTGTTTTTAATTTGATATTTCCTTAAAAAAATTAGGGAGCTTATATTAAATTGACAAGGAGGGTGGGACAACATCCTCCTTTTTTAATTTACGATAATTGTATTTCCCGAAATTTTAAATTTCACATTTGTAGTTAATTCAATAATATGTAAAGTATTATTTATGTCTTCATATTTATATAAGGTCCCTGTAAAATGTAAAGTTCTCTTTCTGTTTTCATCAAAGAATACGTCAACATTATACCACTGAGAAAGGTGGGCCATTACATTCTCAAGATTTTCATATTCAAAAATATATTTCCCGAATATCCATGATGTAACAGGATCAGTTTTTACATGAAATTTATCCAGAGAATTTGTCTCTTTGTCAAGTCGGGCTTGCATACCTGGTTCAAGTTCCATTTTCCCTTGTGATGTCTTAATATCTACCAGACCTTCGACTAAGGTAGTTTCGATCGTTTTATCTTCTGGATACGCCTTTACATTAAAAGAAGTACCATGCACTTCTATATCCATATCCGTTGTCGAGACAGTAAAAGGTCTTGCCCTATCTTTTGTAACTTTAAAATAAGCTTCGCCAATCAGGTATACTTTTCTTGAATCAGAGGAAAAATGGGTCGGGTACTTAATGGCAGAAGAAGCGTTTAACCAGACTTTAGTACCATCTGAGAATACAACGGTGAAAACCTTTCCCCTTGGTGTCATCAAACTGTTGTATTCAATAGCTTTGCCCTTTTTCAAATTCTTTTTCCGGTACAAAAGCGTTGAATCAACCTTTGAAATTTGAGTTCCGTCAACATCAATAATTGACTCTTTTAATTTTGCATGTAAGTTTATAACTTCCCCATTTGCCATAATCAGAGAAGATTCTTCCAGTCCCCCAAGTTGTTCTTTTAGTTCAGAGAAGATCGTCTTCGGCTTGTGCCCAGTTTCTTTGTATATAAAGTATGATGAAACGACTATCAGCGGAACTGCTATAGCGGCAGCATATTTAAGAACAGCAAAGGCAGCATTCTTTCTGTTTTGTATTTTCCTATTCCCGAGTTGATTAACGATTTTTTCCCAGCCACTCTGGCTGTCAATCTGTCTATACTCTTTAGCTATCGATGCAAGATTATCTGCATGCCTGAGTTTATCGTACAGAACTCGATTGTTGGATGATTGAGATAACCATTTCTGAAGAATTTCTTTCTCATCTTCTGACGTTTTCTGGTTTATCTCCTTCATGATGATCTCCGGAATTTTCAATATTTCCTCTTCCATAACATTCTCGATTGATAATAATAAAACAGGTCAGAAAGAAAAAAGAACTATACAGAATTACATAAAAATCAAAAAAAATTATCACATAGAAATAAAATCACCTATAAGTAAAATCAAAAAGATTAAATTTTTAAGTTTTTCCTTCAAAAATCTATAGGCGACTGCTTTATGATTTTTTACAGTATAAACCGAAATATTTAATTGGTCAGCAATTTCTTGATTTTTAAACCCTTCTAACTGAAGATAAAGGATCTCTCTTGCACGTGGTGATAAAGAATCCAACATTTTTAACAGAAGCCGTTGAGTTTCTTGCTGTACGAAGTTCTGATTAAAAAAATCATCGGTCTCATATTCTGTTTGGGCATTGCTCTGATACCCTTTTTTTACATTTTCATGCTCCAACACATTTATTGCTTTGTTTCTGGCTGTCCGGTACAGGTATGAACGAAGAGCATTTAAATTTTCAAACTGTAATTTTTTCTCCCAAATGGTTATAAATACATCCTGGGCAATGTCTTCCGCATAGTCTGAATCGGAAATATATTTTTGGACAAAAAGGCAAATCGTTTTATAATAAGAATCAAACACACATTTAAAGGCTTTTTTGTCCCCGTCGTTTAATTGAAGAACAATATCTACCTCCTTAATTCCCATTCGCCCATCTTTTGATTCCGTAAAACAAATAAAATCAGATCATTTATAACAGCTTAATGCTATTCGATAAAAAAAATGACAGGAACTAGTTCCTTTTTGATTCAAAACTGTTTTATAAAAGAACAAAATTATAAACAAAAAACATATTAAATATAAAAATTCTTAAAAATGCTTAAAAAAATGTTCATTTTGATCGTTGTCGCAGCAAGTGCTTTTAATGTTTACTCCCAGGAGAAAAAATCAAATGATTTTGAATCATTTGATCTGGTTAAGGTTGGACAAAATGTTCCAAATTTCTCGTTTAAGGCACTTGATGGAAAAAATTATCAAATATCAGATATGAAAGGAAAAACAGTTCTTCTGGTCTTTTTTGCAACATGGTGCCCAGCATGCATGAAAGAACTACCCCTGTTGGAAAAAGAAATATGGGAGAAATATAAATCAGACAATTTTATGATTATTGCTTTAGGCCGGGACCATTCCATGGATGAAATTCGAAAGTTTAATCAGGAAAAAGGTTATACCTTCCTGCTTGCCCCCGACCCCAGTCATAAAATCTATAGTAAATTTTTTAAACAATACATTCCCAGAAATGTATTAATCGATAAAGAGGGAAAAATAATTTATCAAAAGCAGGGTTATAGGGAAGAGGATGCAAAAAAGCTTAATGAACTGATTGAAAAGGAAACTAAAAAATAGAAAAACCGAAACCATTCATTATAAACAGTTTCGGAATTTTGCCTGAGGTCGGTGGCGGATTCGAACCGCCGTACACGGTTTTGCAGACCGTTGCCTAGCCACTCGGCCAACCGACCATTATTTTTGATGATTCCGAAATTTGTTGTCTGAGGGTTGTATCAAATTTTCGGACTGCAAATTTATACAAATATTTCAGCTTTGCAACAGCTTCACGTATGTTTTATTCATTTCGTTAAACTCACGCTTACCTTTTCGATGCGGCCACCCATTGGAGGGTTTATTTTCGAAAGCTTTACGGTTGCCTGTTCAATGCAGGGGAATGAAGCATACAGTGCATCAAGGATGCGGGTACATACATGTTCAAGCAGGTTTGACGGAGTATTCATTTCCTTTTTCACAAGGTTGTAAACTTCCTGATAATTAAGGGCATCTTCCAAACGGTCTGACTTGCCTGAGATGCTGCAATCTGTCTTAATACTCAACGAGACCACGAAACGGTTTCCGATCTGTCGTTCGCTTGGGTAATAGCCGTGAAAGGCATAAAATTCCATCCCTTCTATTTCTATCATAAGTGAATTTTTTGACAAAAATAGATCATTTCTTCAAACAAAGTACTTCGTCATTGGTTTAGGATGCAAATCAACCGGGTGCAAGGATAAAATAAGATCTAAATATCTTTTAATAAAAAATACCTATCTTTGCAGCCCAAAACAACGGCATATGTCAATCGAATTGAAACAGGAGATAAAAATTGACGAGAGCTTTTACAAGGTAAAAGAAATCAGAAGACTAACAGATGAAACTTTCTCGCTGAGGTTACCGGCGAGCCGGTTCCGGTTCCGGGCCGGGCAACATATTTCCCTGGGTATCCGGGGAGATTATCAAAGCCGGGAATACTCGATCTATAGCGGAGAAAATGATGAGTGCCTGGAAGTATTGGTTAAAGAAGTTAAGGAAGGATATTTTACCCCTAAACTTTCTAAGTTGAAAGCAGGAGATCTGGTCGAGGTACACGGCCCGTTCGGCAAGTTCCGGATCGACGAAAAGAAAATGGACAGCCATAAGTTTGTATTTATTGCCAGCGGCACAGGGATTGCCCCTTTCCGGAGTATGGTCAGGACATATCCCGTGCTGGATTACCAGCTGATACATGGGGTCAGGTACGGGCATGAAGCCTATGACAGGCATGAATATGATCCCGGTCGCTATATTCTTTGCACGACTGGGGATATGACAGGGAAGGTTCACGGACGTCTGACTTCCTACCTTGCAACGACAGACTTTGACGAGAATACCGAGTTTTATCTTTGCGGGAACAGTAATATGATTTTTGACGCACTGGAACTTTTGAAAGGAAAAGGCTTTGAACGGGATCAGATGCATTGTGAAGTTTATTTTTAACGTTGTCCGGAGTTTACAGATCTTCAGGGACAGGAGCCTTATAAACAACTATATTGATGAAGTATCATTTAATTACATTGGGATGCCAGATGAACCTGTCGGACAGCGAGCGCGTGAGTGCGGTGCTGGAACAGATGGGCTATGTCCGGACTGAAAATGAGGAGGAGGCGACATTGCTGGGGATGTTGGCCTGCTCTGTCAGGCAAAAGCCGATCGACAAGGTTTACAATAAAATCTCCCAGTGGAACAAGTGGAAAAACCGGAAGAACCTTATTACTTTCCTTTCCGGCTGCGTTTTGGCTGCGGACAGGGAAAAACTAATGAAACAGTTTGATCTGGTGTTCCAGATGAGCGATCTGTCCCAGTTGCCCGACATGATCCGGAATTACGGGATCGTGAACGCTGCTTCATTGAAAGTTCCCCGTCCAGTGATGCCTAAAAATGAACATATTGCTGATTTGTGGGGTGTCCGTCCCAGGTATCAGTCGACCTACGAAGCTTTTGTCCCGATCCAGAATGGTTGTGACAAGTTCTGTACCTTTTGCGCTGTTCCTTATACCCGCGGAAGAGAGGTATCGCGTCCTTCAGAAGATATTCTTGATGAGGTAAAGCATCTTGTTTACCAGGGATATAAATCCATTACCCTGCTTGGACAGAATGTGAATTCATACGGACTTGACAAAGAAGGTGAGGAGATTGGTTTTGCGGAACTTTTAAGACGTGTTGGCGAGTTTGGAAAGAATTCAGGACAAGAGTTCTGGGTTTATTTTACATCCCCGCATCCTCAGGATATGACCAGGGAGGTAATCGAGGTAATTGCGGGATATTCCTGTCTGGCCAAACAAATCCATTTGCCGATGCAGAGCGGCGATGAGAAAGTACTCATCAAGATGAACCGTCGTCACTCGATGGAGAAATACCGCAGGATTGTTCAGGATATCCGGGAACTGGTGCCGCAAGCTACCTTGTTTACCGATATTATTGTTGGTTTTACAGGGGAAGGTGAAGACGAATTCAGGAATACCGTTAATGCCTTCCATGAGTTTAAATTCAACATGGCTTACATCGCCATGTACTCACCCCGTCCCGGGGCCGCCAGTTACCGATGGCAGGACGATGTTTCACAGGACGTGAAGAAAGAACGTTATCACCGGTTGTCTGAGGTGATGAAAGAACATACGCGGGAGTATAACGAAAAGCTGGTCGGGCAAACGTTACGGGTCCTGGTTAACAGCACAGACCGAAAGACAGGCTTTTCTGCCGGGATGACCGAGGGAAAACTGAATGTAAGGCTTGACCGGAAAACCCCGGAATTAAAGGGATATATTGTTGATGTAAAAATAACCTCTGCCTCTGATTTTTCACTGAGCGGGGAGCTTTTACTTCCCGGTAATTTTTCTTTGAATAAACATGAAATAGAGGAAAGCAGGTTTTGATTTATGGAAGAAAGGCTGATCGTGCAAAAAACGAACGAGGGAAAGCCCATGTTCCCGTTGATTACAGGGAAAGGCGCAGGCAGGAGGGTTGCATTCAAAACTTTAGGTTGCCGGTTAAACCAGTATGAAACAGATGCGCTGGTCTCCGATTTCGATAGGGCAGGGTATCAGGTTGTCGATTTCAGGGAGAAGGCAGACATCGTTGTGGTGAATACCTGTACCGTGACTAACCAGAGCGACCAGAAATCGAGGAATATAATCAGCCAGGCTGCCAGAAAGAATAACGGGGCAGTTGTAGTCGTTACAGGTTGTATGGCCAATAATTATAAAGAAGTCCTGGAAGAAGACGAGAAAATCACCTATGTTGTTGAAAACAATCATAAAAGTTCAGTGCTTTCGCTGGTCGATGCTCATTTCGGGGGCGAGATCATTCATCCTGAAAATCTTTCAGGCAGCGCTTTTGGGTACAGTACTGTAGATAAATCATTTCATACCCGCAGTGCAGTGAAGATACAGGACGGGTGCGATAATTTTTGTAGTTTCTGCATCATTCCCTCAGTGCGGGGAAGAGCGGTAAGCCGGCCTTTACCGGGGATAATCGATAATGTAAAAATGACGCTGGACAATGGCTTCAAGGAACTGGTAATTACCGGGGTCAATATCGGTCGTTACGAATGGGAAGGGAAGCGTTTCGAGGATGTGCTGGAGGCTGTGCTGAATATTCCCGGCGACTTCAGGATCAGGATCTCTTCGATCGAGCCGGATGGGTTTGGCGACCGGTTCGTTGACCTTTTCAGTCACCCGAAACTTGCCCCGCACCTGCACCTTTGCCTGCAAAGCGGGTCGGATAATATATTGCTGCGCATGCGGCGTATGTACAATCTTAATTATTTTTCTTCGGTTGTGGAACGTTTCAGAAACAGGTATCCCGACTTTAACTTTACGACAGACCTGATTGTCGGCTTCCCCGGAGAAACAGATCACGATTTTCAGCAAAGCCTCGATGCCGTTGCCCGTTTCGGCTTTAGCCATGTGCATACGTTCAAATATTCGGTGCGGAGAGGCACCCGGGCAGCCCGGATGGATAATCAGGTACCTGAGATTGTTAAAACCGAGAGGTCGGCTTGGATAAGGGAGCAGGCCTGGAAAAACAGGCAGCAATATCTTTCACGCTTTATCGGAAAGGAGCAGCGGGTGCTGATCGAGACGATCGATCAGAAAGGTTTTGCCAAAGGGTTTGGGGAGCATTATCTCCCGGTCCGCTTTAAGGCCGGAGAGATGGAACTGAATTCTTTCCACAAGGTTGTCCTGAACAAAACCGAAGGAAGAGGAGAAAAGGCCGGCCTGGTCGGGGAGCTGAGTGATATTTAATATGTCAATGGAGAAATATACGCATGGGTGCCGCTCATGTATATAACGAAGAAACCTTCCGGCGGCTAACAGGAAGGCTTTTCTGATGATATTCATTTAAAAGCGCAATATCCATCACGCATCCGCTATTTCGGGCTCCACTAACCTCAACAGCTTTTCCAGCGATTCCTGCCATCCGAGGTAACACATTTCTACAGGAATAACAGCAGGAATCCCTTCCTGCATGATTTTTATTTCCGTGCCTGCTGAAACTTTCCGGAACCATACTGTGGTAATCATTTCACCAGGCAGGTTCGGGTCGTCAAACTGGTCTGTGTACTTTAACAATTCGCAGGGTTTGAGCTCAACATATTTTCCTCTGAATGAGTGCCCCTTTCCTGTCGAAAAATTATGGAACGACATCCTGTAGGAACCGCCTTCCCGTACATTCATTTCATGTACCTTGCAAAGAAAGCCATATGGCGGTAACCAGGAAGCGATCGCCAACTCTTCGGTGAATGCACGATACACCTTATCCGGCGATGCTTTAATAACTCTGTGTAAAGAAACGTTATTGTCAGACATAAGAGTAATTTTTTGTTCCTACTCATTTGGCTTTTCGGTTCCGCCCGTTTTTTGTAATGGTTGCTGCTCCACCGTTATGTCGACTGTTTTGGGGTCAACTTTAACAATACAAAGGTGATCATCCTGTTTGAGGTTAATGGGGTGGATATATGTCAAATAACGGGCTGAATACGACAATTTTACATTCAGTGAGTGCAGCATTGCAACGTTTCTGTTGCACATCCCCTTGCAAGCGAATACCAAACGGCTTCGGAAAGGTATGAAAAGGAAATAAACCAGCTGGAGAAAATATTCAAAGAAAAATGGGAAAGGGAAGCGGAATAATCAGACCTGATCCCTTAAGTGCATAATTTCTTCTCAGAAATACCCCTATAAATGGGGATTGATGACAGAAGACAGAAAATCTACTTTTGCTCTGTCACTATAATATTTAACAACCCCTGTTTTCGTCTCAAAAAGAAAGCGCGGAAAACGTTGTTTCGTCATTGCGAAGGAGTGCTGTGGCTGAAGTAATCTTTTTATTAACAACAGATTGTTTCGTTTTGTTGCCAATGGCGTATTGCATTTTTGACTTTTCGGAGTAGTCTCAATTATGAATAATTAGTGGCAATTTGTTGTGACAGATTTTAGCAAAAAGAAACAATTTAACTATAAATATAAACCTCGAATGATGAATTAGTATAAAAAAAAAGAATATTGAGCCGCTGGATTTATTTTTTTTATGCGTCTATTTAAATACTAGCAAAAAATAAATATAAGAGACGCATTACAATGTAATGCAAACAAAAAAGAGCCAAAAATCAAAATACTCTGCATTAACTAATTGATGTGGAATAGGTTTGGTGTAAGCTCTTCATAGAACTATTTTAAATATTATTTCTATATGAGGAGACTTCTGAACTTAATTGCTTTTATAATTTTTGTTGGCGTCCAAACTGCTTTTTCACAATATTCGCTGACAGGAAAAATACTTAATCAAGAAAACAAAGAACCGATCAAGTTTGCGGTTATTGCAACGCCTGACAATAGTATATGGGCAGTAACCGATGATCAGGGGAGTTTTTGCCTCTCGTTGCCGTCCGGCGTTACCAAACTGGTCATATCCTGTCTGGGCTTTGAAAAAACAACGTAACTATCCTGGGCAAACCACAGACCGGCCAGGTTTATTACATTAAAGAAAATAACTTGGCATTGGACGAAGTCGTTGTTGTTGCGCAGAAAAAAACAGAAGAAGTAGCCACGTCTTATTCGATTGACCGCAATGCCCTGACCCATGCGCAACTTAAAGGGGTTTCAGATATTCTCTCGCAATTACCCGGAGGACAAACCAGTACTTATACCAATCTGACAAGTAACCAGCAAATTGCGCTGCGAAGCGCTTCTAATTCTGAAATGGATAACCCAACCTTCGGAACAGCCATTGAAGTTGACGGGGTACGCTTATCCAATAATTCTTCATTTAGTATACCGACTGGCAGCGACGGGATAGAGGGTACTGATACCCGGAATATTGCCGTTAACAACATCGAATCGATTGAAGTTGTAACGGGTCTTCCATCGGTTGAACAAGGCGACCTCACTTCCGGATTATTAAAAATCCATACCCGAAAGGGAAAATCTCCTTTTGAAATAGAAGTTGTAACAAAACCGGAAATAAAATCATATTCAGTAAACAAAGGGTTTGACCTGGGGGGTAATAGAGGATTACTCAATACCAGCCTGGAACATACGCGATCTATCGCAAACAGGGCTTCTCCCTATACAACCTATACACGGAACAATATCACGATGACTTACCGGAATACCTTCGGGAAAGCAAATCATCCGGTCGAATTAACTTATGGCCTTACAGGGAACCTTGGCGGATACGATTCCGAATCTGATCCGGATGCCTTTACCGGCACTTATACAAAATACAACGACTATGTATTACGGACGAACCTGCTTGTGAACTGGCTTCTGAACCGTTCGTGGATTACGGGAATTGAGTTGTCAGGTTCAATTAACTATTCTGACAGAAAAAAGGAAACGATGGATAATAAATCTGCGTCTTCCTCGACGGCAGCCATTCACTCCGCGACAGACGGCTATTTTATTGCCCGGAATTATGACGAAAATCCGGATGCTTCCGTTATTTTAATTCCAGCCGGATACTGGTATGAACTGGAATACGATGACGACAAACCAATAACCTATTCCGCCAGTTTAAAAGCTGACTGGGTCCGAAAATTCGGAACAGTAAACAACAAGGTAAAAATCGGTGGTGAATTTTCGTACTCAGGAAATTATGGGAAAGGGATTTACTACGGAGATATGCGATATGCCCCAACATGGAGAGCATACCGTTACGATGAACAGCCTTTTGTAAACACCTATTCGTTTTATGCTGAAGAAAACGCTACATTCCCGGTCATGGGCAAAGAGTTGCAGGTCCAGGCCGGTGCCCGTTCCGACATCACTTCAATAAAGGGGTCGGAATACGGGGTTGCCCGGAGTATTTCCCCGCGAATTAATACGCAATATACACTGGTAAAAAATAAAACGGGCTTTCTTAAGAAATTCAGTGTTCATGCAGGCTGGGGAGATGCAATTAAGCTGCCTTCGGTTAATATACTTTATCCGAGACCTGACTACACGGATGACCTGGCATTTGTTTCGACCACATCATCCGACGGAACAGCATTTTATGCTTATTGTACGACAGTGACAAAACCGCTGTACAACCCCGACCTGAGATGGCAGCGAAACCGGAAAACAGAAATCGGGATGGATTTGCAATTAGGAAAAACGAGGATTTCGCTTACTGCATTCCGTGATAAAACCTTCAATCCATACCGGGAAAGTGATAGTTATACCCCATTTTCATATAAATTAACGCAACAGACCGACCTTGACCTGTGTGAAATACCTGAGACAGACCGTGTTTTCAGCATCGACCAGACAACCGGAATTGTAACGGTCACGGATAAAACAGGAGTATATGCCAGTCAGGAACTTACCTATAAAACGATAAATACCTATAAATCGAATTCATATTACAAAAATGGGTCTCCTGTTCTGCGAAAAGGGCTTGAATGGATCGTCGACTTTGGAAAGATACCCTCGTTGAAAACGTCGGTTAGAGTTGACGGCAACTACTACTATTTTAAAGGGCTTAATGAAACGATTGAACAGAAAGGGCTGTTAAGTCAAAAGATGTCAGATGGCAGCACTCCCTATAAGTACATTGGCTATTTTGTAGGTTCAACTTCATCAAGTAATGGCTCCATTACCCAGAAACTAAGGACGAACGTAACATTTACCACACATATTCCTGCCATTCGTATGATTTTTACCCTGCGCATAGAAAGTTGCCTGTACAATTATACGCAAGATCTGAGCGAATACTCCGGGGGAACACGAAGTTATGCTGTTGACAGTAAAAGCGATTACCTTCCGTCATCATCCGATATCAGCATTTATGATGGCAATCATTATGTGGTAACCTACCCGTTGTATTATACAAGCCTGGATGATCCGGAAACGAAAATCCCGTTTCTCGAAAAGTATTTATGGGCAAAGGAAAATGATGCAACCTTATATAACGACCTGACAAAACTGGTCGTAAAGACTTATTACGAATATGATTTTAAAGCCCAAAAAATTTCATCATACTTTACCGGAAATATAAACCTGACAAAAGAAATTGGCAATAAAGTTTCGGTTTCATTTAATGCAACCAATTTCTTTAATAATATGGGGAAAGTTACCGACAGTCAAACGGGTAACACAAAGTCGTTGTACAGATTTTCTGGTGTCCCATATTTCTACTACGGCTTGTCAATACGATTAAAAATATGATCATCAACCAAAATTAATATCTATGAATAAAAAGCTTATCTTTTATATGTTTGCAATCTGTCTGTTTGCAACCATTTTTCAATCGTGCAAAAAGGACGATGATATAGTAAAAACGTATTCTGTTTCGTTACAACTGTCTTATCCGGATGATTACACTGCTGCAGAAGGAGTTAGCGTGACATTGACCGATGTCTCAAATAGCACAACCTACACGGCAGAAACTGATACTGAGGGGAAAGCAATTTTTAATGTTCCGGTGGGCGCCTATGAAGCATCCGTAACAGAAAGGCGTTCAATCGACCGCATCTCTTACAATTTCACCGGGATAAAAGATTTTACGGTGACAACCAGTTGGGTTGAAACAGATGCAGTTTCCCTGGACCTGGCCCTTTCAAAAGTGGCGGAACTTATCATTAAGGAACTTTACGTCTCCGGATGTCCCAAGGACGATGGTTCCGGCACATTTAACTACGACAAATATGTTATCCTGTATAATAATTCAGATAACGAGGTGTCTCTTGACAATGTATGCCTGGCATTTGTTATTCCCTATAACGGACACGCATCCAATTATGACTATGCGGACGGGGTCCTTTTTTACGAAGCGGAAGGATGGATCCCTGCCGGACAAGGCATCTGGTATTTTCCGGATGGTATTACTCTCCAGGCCGGGGAACAAATCGTAGTGGCCCTGAACAGTGCAGTTGACAATACGGTAACGTACAGTAATTCGATCAATTTTGCCAATACCGATTATTATTGTACATACGACATCGAAGTTTTCACTTCTACCTCTTATTACGCGGCTCCTTCCTCTCTTATCCCGACTTCCCACTACCTTTCCGGCATACTTTTCGGAGCAGGAACAGCATGGGCAATAAGCACTTCATCGCCGGCATTTTTCATTTTTGCCACCAAAGATATGACTCCCACTGAGTTTTGCAACGATGCCAGTTACACAAACCAGTACAACGGATCAACCTCGGCAGCAAATACCCGGAAGATGGTCCCTGTAGATTGGATTATCGATGGAATTGAAGTATTTAAACAGGGTACAACCAGTCAAAAAAGATTAACGGCGGCCGTTGATGCCGGATACATTTATCATATCGGGGGAGTAGGATATACCCTTTATCGGAACGTGGACCAGGAGGCGACGGAAGCCCTCGAAGAAAACAGCGGGAAACTGGTCTATAACTATTCCGGAGGAACTGCTGATCAGGATGATGGTACCACCGATCCCTCCGGCATTGATGCTGAAGCTTCAATTGCTAACGGCGCACGTATTATTTACAAAGATACCAACAGTACAACAAGCGATTTTCACCAAAGGGCAAAGGCTTCTTTACGCGATTAATGTTATAACCAGCGGAATAAAATGTTAGAGAGGATTTATAAAATATGGCTGATACTGGCTGGCGGAGCTTTATGTTCTGCCAGCCTGATGGCCCAACCCCAAAGTATTTGGACCGATTTCGGATACATTAAAAATTCGGATGCCTGGCTGACCAGTGAAAATGCGTCCGGTTTAAATAACCTGAAAATTGGTAAAATTTCTTTGGCTGAAGCTTTTTTTAATAAAAGCGACGGGGAGTTTATCAATTTTTATCAGTCCAGCAACAGCTACGCATTTGGCGGTCAAACAGAATCATTTTTTCGTTTAAACGAGAAAGTCGTTCTTTACGGCAAGATGAATTACGCCAACTTTTCGGGGAAAAACATGGGCGGCTCTACCCTGATTGATCCTTATTATAATCCCTTTGACATCGTTGAATACGCCGACAGTACTGCCGGAACAAAGAAAATGGAAACGTACGACCTTAACGGCGCCCTGAGTGTTCATCTCTGGCATGGAATATTTCTGGGATTAAAGGCTAACTATAAAACCATCAGTTATTTTAAAATCAGGGACCTTCGTCATATCAACGACCTGATGGACATGTCTGTTACGGCAGGGATCCATTATAAATTCAAAAAAATTGTAGATGGCGGCATTAACTATTACTACCGGAAAACGACAGAAAATACCCGCTACGAATCGATAGGAAACACAGACCAGCAATTTAATTCATTAATTAGCTATGGCTCATTCTTCGGGGCGCAGGAAAATTTCGTTGATGGGGATACGTACACTGGATCAGGAGATAATAATCCTTTTTTCAATAAATTCCAGGGAGTATCGTTTCAATTGGATTTTTTACCGGAAAATAGCTTTCGTTTTTTTAACGAATTGGGCTTTAAATGGAGGAATGGTTATTTTGGAAAGGAATCGTTAACGAGTAAAAAGTTTACCCGGAATGAGGGAGATATTTTTCAATACAGAGGACTTATATCCAGAACATACAAAGATTGTTTTCACCAGCTTGAAATAAAACTGGAACAGGAGAGACTAACGAATTATACGATCACTTCCAAACCTGAAACCTCTACAGACGGAAATACGACATATGTGTATATAAGTGAATCAAAAGTACTGAGCCGTACAGTATTTAATGCCTCGTTAGTATATACCGGGAGTTTACAGGTAAACCAGAATAATCCGGGCTGGGTAGTCAATGTGGGAGCGTATTTTTATCAAAAGGACCAAACGGCAATCGTTTATCCTGATTTCCGGAAACAAACCATTAACCAGCTAATGGCGGACGCCTCATTAAAACGAAATATTGTCAGTCAAAATAACATGTACAGCTTCTGGTTAGGCGGGACATACGGTTCGGGAGGAGGTACCGAAAAAGAAGATGGCTCTTACAGTGCCGGTTCGAGTAGTTCGGCGGATACACTCGACCGTTATCTTTACCGCGAATATGAGTACTTCACCGCGTCGAGGATAACCGGGAAAGCAGGGTTCCGTTACAGCCGGATGATGCCTAAAAACCTCCGCATTTACGGTGACATTCAGTATTCTTATACCAAGGCATTTTCAATTGAATACATAGGCGACACGTTCGGGCAACTGGCCGTTGGCATCGGTTGTTTATTCTGATATTGGACAAGCGGCTACCTGTAAACTCAGGTCCCCGGATAATTTGTTGGCACAAAACAATATTAATAACGTTCAAATACAATCTAAAAATTAAGTAGTTTTCGACGCTGGTTTTTTTAATAAATCCCGTCATTTATAACAAACAAAAATTAATTAACCATGAGAAAGTTTGGCATTATTTCATTCATCATCATAGCTGCTGTTGCATTTCAAAGCTGTAATACAAAAAACAAATCAAAAGAAATTGCGAATTACCAGGCAACAGAAACAAAGCTTCAGTTAAACGAGGTTTTGCAAAAGAAAGTAGGAAGCTGGATTCAGGAGGGCATGGATTGCTATGGTGTTATAATTGCATCGGATGCTGACGGAAATGTCCGGGGGATGAAAGCAGTAAAAGCGAAAGTGCTGATCATCCAAAATGATAAGATAAAAATGAAAGCGCTTGAAGATGTCAGCGTTGCCCCAAAAGAAGGATGCTCGAAGTTAGGTATTTCAAAAGGCGAAACGTGGTGGGAGGAAGATGGTGATTTATTTCAAACCCGGGAACAGGCACTTGAATACATAAAATCGTATAAAGCAGAGCACAAGCCAAAATCAGGTACAAAATTCACAGTTGATTAACTGGCGGAACAGTTATATGAATGACAAACAACTGATAAAAAAAATACTTGAGAACAACGATCAGGCTTTTAGCATTCTTGTCGAAAAATACAAGAAGTTAGTTTATGCCGCTATTTTTCGTCTGGTACACGATCGCAACGATGCTGAAGATATTTTTCAGGATGTTTTTATTGAGGTTTATCGTTCCATATATTATCTTAGGAACGAAAATGACTTGTCGGCATGGCTGTTTAAAATCTCGTACAATAAAACAGTGAGTTTCTTACGAAAAAAGAATCCGGCCCGGGTAAATACTGATTTTGATAAAGAATGTAAACTGCAGGCCGTCGCAAACAATGATTCAGTGGTCGATTATCAGACTCCAGCCCGGAAGCTTGAAGATCAGGAAATAAAATATGTTCTTTACGCCGCCATAGACCGCTTGCCCGAAATGCAGAAAAAGGTGTGGCTTATGCACAAATTCGAAGATTATTCACACAAAGAGATCGGTGAAAAGCTGGAACTCTCCGTTGCTTCTGTCGAATCGCTCATTTATAGAGCAAAATTTACTTTGCGGAAATCGCTGTACGCATACTTTAAAAAAAATTTAAACTAAAAGGATATGTCAAAGAGACAACGTATTCTGATGTGGCTTAATATTTTTCTTCTGGTTATCAATGCCTCTGCATTCATTACATTTTTGATGATGAATAAGACTGGCGGACAGGAACATGACGAACGTTTTAGTTCCGATAAATTCCTGAAAACGGAACTGGGACTTAGCGACGAACAGTATCGAAAGGTTTCGATAATGAACAGTAATGTTTTCAGGTCGTACCAGGCATTTCTCGACTATGAATGCGAATTGAATTTTAGACTCATTGAGGAATTGTCGTCCGAATCGCCTTCCGACTCAGTTATGAAATCGCTGGCCGAGAAAATCGGCGTCATGGAAAGCAATATGAAGAAGCAAACGATTAAGCATTTCGAGAATGTAAAAAGTATCTGTACCGACAGCCAGCAAGTCCTGCTCAATCAGTTGCTGAAAGATATGTTCGAAGCAGGAAATCAGTGTAAATACTGTAATAAAGTAAATTGTTCGAGACGGGACCAGCTTCAGGGGAAAAAATAAAAATTCCCCGCTGGATTTTATAATTGTAAACGTCTTTATTAATATGAAACGAGCTATGTAAACCGCAGCTTTCGCCGAAGGGAATATTTATTTGGCGAGTTCGATTCCGTTGATCGTTTAATTGAAAAACTAAAGTTGATACGAAAATTATAGAATCCTGCATTGAAAATTTATACGGATGAAATGTAATCGAATATACTCATATATAGCTTCAGAAGAAAGCTTTAACAGCATTGCCGGTCATCTGAAAGAATGTGAGACATGTTCTGCGATGCTGGAACAAATTAAACATTATATGGCTGTTCTTGATGAGCCGGTTGAAGTGCCGGATGGGCTGGTCGAAAAGACACTCCGCCGAAAAAACGGACTGAAGCTTCCGGCCAAACCAGAAATAGACTATGTTAAGTATTTACAAATAGCGGCCGTTTTGGCAGCAGGTATTTTTTTAGGAATTTTTCTTGGTCGCAATGCAAATTCAGAAATATTCCTTTCTAAAAAAGAAAAAAAAGACCGAATGTTAATGGAATACCGGGAAGTTCACCATTTGAATAATGAATCTTCAGGCTCAATTTACCGGTTTTAGCATGAAGGGACCAGGTACAAAAGAATAAAAGCAGAGAACATACCGGCAACGTTTAATATAAGAAAAAATCGTTCGCTTACCGATAAAACAATCGATTAGCCAGAATTTGATGACATTTTGTGGATCATTAATTTGATCCGGAAAAACTGTAAGATATATTTTTTGATAAATTATTCTATGAGCAAAAAAACCAAAAAAACAAACTGGCCTCGCCCTGTTTTGCAATGGGGCGTTATCCTTACAATCGTAATTCTTGCGATACTTCCAAAATTCAATGACAACTTTGTCCCCGATTTTGAGGCATATTGTCCGTTCGGCGGAATGCAGGCATTGGGAAGCTATTTATTAAACCAGGCATTATCGTGCACAATGACCAGCTCCCAAATCGTAATGGGTATTTTATTAATACTGGCGGTATTTGTGCTGAGTAAACTGTTTTGCGCTTATATCTGCCCGGTAGGTACAATCAGCGAATGGCTTGGAAAGTTGGGCGATAAACTGAAAATCAGGATAACGATCAAAGGAATTGCCGATAAAATATTACGGTCGTTAAAATATATTCTGCTTTTTATAACCGTCTATTTTACCCTGCAATCGAACGAGTTATTCTGTAAAAAATTCGATCCCTATTTTTCTGTTGCATCCGGGTTTAATGGTGATGTGGTTATGTTTTATGCATCGATTACCATTTTCTTGGTCATAATCGGTTCCGTTTTTATCCGTTTATTTTGGTGTAAATATATTTGTCCGCTGGGTGCAATTTCCAACATTTTTAAGTTTAGCGGATTTTCTATAGGAGTACTTGTTATCTATTTGCTACTCCTGAAATTTGGTGCGGATATTAGTTATGTATGGCCTTTGGCTGTTGCTTGCATTGGCGGTTATATTATTGAGATTACAGGAATGTTCGGAAAGATTTTTCCTCTTGTAAAAATTACCAGGAACGAGGAAACGTGTATCAACTGCCAGATTTGTTCCCTTAAGTGCCCCCAGGCTATTGATGTAGCCAACCTGAAAGTTGTTCGCGATGCAGACTGTAATCTTTGCAGTGAATGTGTTTCGGTTTGCCCCGTAAAAAATACGCTTCAAATAAACAGAAGGAAAAGCTTTCGCTGGCTGCCTCCAATTGCTACTGTTGTGCTGATCCTTATTGGTTTATTTCTCGGAAGTATTTGGGAAGTGCCGACCATCGACCAGAAATGGGTAGACGAGACAGCCATGGTAAATGCGAAAGAATACACTCAGTCAGGCCTTAAAAACGTAAAATGCTATGGAAGTTCGATGGCCTTTGCCTCTAAAATGAAAAATGTTGACGGGGTGCTGGGCGTTGCAACATACGTAAAACATCACCGCGTAAAAGTATATTACGATCCGGCAAAACTGGACGATACAAAGATTCAAAAAGCAATCTTCACTCCATCCGGTGTACAGCTCCGCAAACTGGGAAAAGAAGTGCTGGATGTTCAAAAAGTAGATGTCTGGCTCGAAAACTTTTTTGACTTATATGATTTTAATTATCTGAGCCGGCTGATTTTGGATAAAACCGAAGCGGTATACCTTTCATCGGAATACGATTGTCCGGTAATGGTAAGTATTTATTTCCCCGGAAATGTTGAACTGGACAAAGACGGACTTACGAAACTACTTGAATCAAAAATATTAACGTATGCGGTTGGTGAGAAAAACTACACCGTTGATCTGGATTATAAAGTAGCCAGGGGGCCGATAATAAGTATAATTCCGAAAGAAAGATACCTGGCAAAAATATTCAAACCCTATGAGGCCTCATTTAATGATGCAGAGTCATACGACTCAGCAGTCATTAAAAGATACCTGATTTCTTTTGGCGATAACAGGGGAAAACAGAACAAATTAAATTACCTGGTCAGTCATCTTTCAAATGACAAGGGTATTGTCGGATTCAAAACATTTTTAAATGACTCGCTGGAAGAAACAATCGAAATTTCGTATGTCGATTCCCTGACCAATACAAATACGATTTATAATGAAATGAACAGCGACACCTTGCAGTTTACCTATAGTTCAGGAAAAATAGGGAAGGTTCCGAATATGTTTACTTTCAAAAACAAATAATCAGTTATTAAAATATTTATCACATGAGTAATGCGATAGAGTGTAACTACCTGACCCATTATTACGGCAAGAAACTGGTTTACGAAAACCTGAACATCCATGTGAAGGAAGGAAGTATCCTGGGGTTACTGGGGAAAAATGGTGCCGGGAAAACAACAACCATCAATATTTTGAATGGTTTTCTTCAGCCCCGAAGCGGCGAGTGCCTTATTTATGGCGAAAATTCGCAGCACCTCAGTCCTGAAACAAAGGCACGGACCGGATTCCTGATTGAAGGGCATATTCAATATTCGTTTATGAATATCCATCAGATTGAAAAATTTTATTCAGGATTTTACCCCAACTGGAAACCGGCCCCTTACTGGGAATTGATGTCAAAACTTAAAGTTACGCCAAATCAGAAAATTTCGACAATGTCATGCGGACAACGTTCTCAGGTGGCATTAGGGCTGATTCTGGCTCAGGATCCCGATTTGCTGATCCTTGATGACTTCTCTATGGGACTTGATCCTGGTTATCGCCGGTTGTTTATAGACTATTTACGCGAATATGCCAAATCGGAAAACAAGACTATTTTCACCACTTCACACATCATTCAGGACATGGAACGCCTGATCGACGATGTCCTGATTATGGATTACAACCGCGTTCTTGCTCAGTGCCCGGTCTATGAGTTCATGCAAACCTTTAAGCAGTTCTCGTTCGGATCCGATAAAGACCTGGCTGAACTGAAAAAAGAAAAATTTGTAGTAAACCTCGAAAAGGTCAAAAACAAATATGAATTATACACCTACGAGCCGGAAGATGCTGTGAAAGAATTCCTTGCAAATAAAGGTATTACTTGTCAGGATTTTAAGCAAGTAAAGATGGGGCTCGAAGATGCATTTATTGGATTAACCGGAAAATATTAATGTTATGTGGAAATCAGTTATATACAAAGAATGGCTAAAAATCCGCTGGTTCCTGATTGGTTTTACAGCCCTGGGAATTCTCAGTATCGGATATATTTCTCTGAAAGTACAGCACGATTTTACTTTTTACGAAGGCAAAAATTATTGGTACAGCATTTTGTTTATGGGATATCAATATTTCTCTTACATGAAATTTTTGCCGCTGGCCGGAGCTATCGCTATCGGAATAGCACAATATTTTCCGGAGACAATTAATAAACGGATCAAGCTGACTTTCCACCTGCCTATAAAGGAAAATAAAGTGCTGATGATGATGCACGCCTTTGGCACGGCAAGTATTCTTGCTGCTTATTTACTCATCCTTCTCGTTTTCTTTGGACTCAGCAAAGTCTTCTTTGCAACAGAAATGGTTGATGCTGCCATCATTTCAGTATTTCCATGGTTCCTGGCAGGATTAACGGCCTACTTTCTGATTGCACTGATTGTTCTTGAACCCATTTGGAAGTACAGAGCCTTTTATTTCGTAACAGGTGCTTTTTTCATCACAATTTATCTAAAATCAGCAGTAACAGCAGGGTATGCACCTGTTAACCTCACCTTGTTTGTTTTGACTGCTATATTAAGTATTGCGCTAATTTTTTCAGCATATCGATTTAGAAAGGGAGAAATGTAATGGAACGAATAAGCAGATATATTTTAGTATTGGTCACCATTATTACATGTGCCATTATATTGCCTTCTGTTTACTGGATGGCTTTCGACAAACCACTCAATGCTCCGTTTGTCATGTACAGTTGTACTGACAATGATTTTATGATTACACAATCGGCTGACGGAGAATTGGAGCGTACGGATACCCGTGGAAATAATTACACCCGCGAAGAGTACGAACAAAGACTTCCGTTATTATATACCCGTCAGTTACTGATTTCAGGAACTATGCCTGATACCATTAGAGGTATTGCAATGGATATGCGCGAGCTTTCAAGGGCAAAATCCTCATTCCGGTACAAACCCGACGAAAAAGATGCCCCCCAGCCCAAACTTTACCCACTGTTTGAATCGGAATCGGGAAGGGCTAACCTGGAAATGCCCGATGATTATTTCCGGATCACGTGGCGGATGGAGTTTATTAATGCAGCCTCCAATAAAATTGACGAACAAAAAAGCCAACTTTTTTCAGCTGCTCTGTTTAAAAAGGGGTTTGTATTTCCGGCAAAGCGTATTTCAGGTCTGCCAACCACCCGGAAATCATGCGATGAAGGGTATTTTATTATCGATTCTTCCGAACAGTTTTTTCATGTAAAAATGATCCAGGGAGCTCCTTATGTATTCAAAGTTGATCTTCCTCAGGGATTTATAATTCAGTATATAAGCTGTGTTGACAATAAGGATAAAAAATTCTATGCTTATCTTTTTGGGCGTGATAACGGAATTTATATCCTGACCCAGGATGAATATGAACTCATAAAATTACCGGTAGATGGCTTTGATCCTGACAACTGCAGTCTGCGTATTTTCGGCGATATCTTTCATTATGATGTCGTTATTCAGTCAGAAGACCACTTGCAGGTAGATGTATTGAATTATGCGGATTATACGAAAGTTGATACCTACAGGAAAAGCTGGCTGAAAAGATCGGATCTCCCGGCCGGTAAAATCGCTGCGTCAATATTCCCGCTGCAATTGAGTATGAGCGATAATAACAGTTCGTACAACAATTTTTATTTTGTTTTACCTGCGGGGCTCTGGTGGTTGGTTGTTAATCTGGTTTTAATGGGAATTCATTTTTTTATTTTAGCCGGAAGAAAAGCCAGGATAAGCAAGCATATTTTCGATTTGGCAATTATAGCCGTAACCGGAATTTTCGGGTTTATTGCTGTGAATTTTTTCCAGAATAAATTTTTTGACTAAGACAGACAGCGTCTATAGTCCAGGGGCCGTCTAAAAAGTCCGGCAAATTTTTTGGAGACTATTAGCTAGTAAGTACAAGTTCAGTTTCTCACCCCTAAATCCCCTGAAGGGGACTTAAGCCTCCCCATTCAGGGAATTTAGGGGTGAATCGCAGGACAACTTTCAATTTGTAAGTTGAAAATCGTTAGAATCTGCTTTTCGAAAAACATCTGTACGCGTTGAATGCCCATGACATACAAACCGGTTACAGAGTAAAAGAGCAAATGCCGGAACACCAGATTCATTCTCCGGGGGAAACACAAATTCCTTTATTCAGGCGTTTATCCACGGTTGTAAGTTGATGGGTTTTAAATTCTACCAACGTGAAACTAAAATAGTTTTACTGAATGGATTTTTCTTACATTTGAGGGGTCTAACCTCGACTAAATGGATTGTACAGGCGACCTGCTCATCTGGAAAAATATGCGTGAGGGAAATGTCGGTTCCCTAAAAGCTCTCCATGACCGTTACTTTATTCAGTTACGTTGCCTGGCTGGCAAATTTGTTGGTGATAAGCAGGTTGCAGAAGAATTAGTTTCCGATTGCTTTTTAAAGTTATGGATGCACCGGGAAAATATTCTGATCGAAAAATCGGTAAAAGGTTATCTTTTCTATATGCTAAGGAACCGGATACTCGATTACCTGAGAAAGTCAAAAAAAAGTATAATTGTTGATTCTGCCCCGCTGCCCGATCTTCCGGATGACGAGATAACCAATGAACAGGACTTTTATGCGGAATTGTACAGGGTGATCCAGAGACTTCCCGGGCAAAGACGAAAGATTCTTGAGCTGGCTGCTTTCGAATCGATGACCTATAAGGAAATTGCCCAAAAAATGAATATCTCCGTCAATACGGTTAAAACACAAATGGGACGGGCTTATCAGTTTATGAAGGAAGAACTTGATCCCAAAAGTTTTTTCTTTTTTATATGTATTGCCCCGGGCGGGAATTGAATTTTTGCTTTCCGGAACTGAATATTTTCAGAAATGATCTTAAAAAAAGCGCTGTCCTGTCACCCTCCTCTTTTCCTTTTTTCGTCTTTAATTTAGAAACAGGATCGATATGGAGCAGGACAAACAAAGAAAATGGGAACTGATTGCTGCAAAACTTTATCATGAACTGGATGATCCGGAAACTGCTGCAATGGATAAATTGCTTAAGGAAGAAGGGAACAGGTCCGATTTTGGAAAAGCAGAAAAAATACACGATGGATTAAGTGTCCTGAAAGGAGTCAATAAGGAATTATCCTGGACAAAACTTCGCTGGCAGATTATGAGTTCCTCTCTGAAAAGATATTCATTTATCATTTTAAAATATGCTGCGGTTGTTCTGTTGTCTTTTCTCCTGGGAAATTATTTTCAGCAAAATTATCGTGTTAATCCCCGGTATAATGAGATCGAAGTTATGAATGGCCAGATGGGGCACCTGTTTTTATCAGACAGTACCGAGATCTGGTTAAATTCGGGTAGCCGGCTCCGGTATCCCGATCAGTTCCTTAAGGGCGAACGAAAAGTCTTCCTGTCGGGAGAGGCATTTTTCAATGTAACGCCAGATAAGCGTCATCCGTTTGTTGTTGAAACGGGAAAAATGGAAATAGAAGTATTGGGAACTTCTTTCAATGTTTCGGCATACCGGGAGGAACGGTTTCAATCGGTAGTCTTGGTAAGGGGACAGGTCCGGATTAATTCCGGGGACGGTCGTAGTCTGGGCGAATTAGTTCCCGGACAACGCGCTGTAATAGACAAAAGCCTTAATGTGAAGGTCGACAATGTTCAGACCGGGTTCTATACAGAATGGAAAGAGGGGAAAGTGGTCTTCGATTCTGAACGACTGGGAGATATTGCCAGGCGGCTCGAGCGCTGGTACAACGTAGAGATCCGTTTTGAAAATGAAGATCTTAAAAATTACCGGGTCAGCGGGACTATATTGCGGAATAAGCCAATCGACCAGACAATCTCCGCTATTGAACTTCTCGCTCCTGTCAGGTACGAGCACATAACAAGGACCAGCAGGAAGGACATCATAAACATTCAGGCAAAGTGAGCCATGAGGATAAAACAATGCCCATGTTTATACCGGAAATAAAAAAATCACGATGATATGCATTTGTAATTTATCAATGACTAATGCCTATGGATGAATAAAAAGGCGATAAAATGCTGGACACATTTTACCGCCTGTCAATAAAACAAAGTGTTTCATTTAAAACAAACAAATTTATGAAAAAACAACGAAAGTTTCACGACCGTTTTCGGTCGCGAAAAAAATTCACACGTGTTATGAAACTAACATCCTTTTTGATTTTTGCCTTTATAATAAGCGCGAACGCAGCAGTTTATTCACAGGCAACTTCTTTAAACCTGGTATTGAACAGCGGTACCCTGATCGATGCCTTTAAGCAAATTGAAGATCAGTCCGGTTTTTATTTCTACTTCAATAAGGAGGACATTGGTCAGGTACAAGGCATATCCGCCAATATTAAGGGGAAGAAGATTCAGGAAGTATTGGATCAGTTGCTGGAACATACTAACCTCGAGTATAAAATGATAGACAGGTATATTGTTGTAAAGAAGAAGGATAATTCTCCGTTTCCATCCGCTTTTAGTCAAACAAAACCAGTAACAGGAACAGTAACCGACTCCAACGGACAACCTTTGCCCGGAGTAACGGTCGTATTGAAGGGCACTGCCCAGGGAACGGTTACCGGCGACCACGGGCAATATACTCTGTCTGACGTCCCTCCGGGCGGAATACTTATTTTTTCTTTTATAGGAATGAGAACGAAAGAGTTGGAAGTTGGAGGGGCCTCCCGGATTGATGTTTCAATGGACGAAGAATCTGTTGGGATCGAGGAGGTCGTGGCTATTGGTTACGGGACCCAGAAAAGGAAGGACCTGACAAGTTCGATTGCAACAGTAAGTAAGGAGGACATTGCAAATCAGACAGTCCCGAATGCCACATCTGCCCTGCAGGGAAAAATGGCCGGGGTCCAGATTACCAATGACGGTGCCCCGGACAGTAGCCCCTCTATCCGGATCAGGGGCACCGGATCCATTTATAGCGCTAATCCATTGTATGTGGTCGACGGTATGATTGTCGATAATATTGATTACCTGGGGCCTGATGATATTGATAACATTTCCGTGCTGAAAGATGCTTCTGCTTCTGCTATTTACGGGGTTCGGGCTGCTAACGGGGTGATTATGGTAACAACGAAGAAGGGGACCAAAGACGGGAGAATGAATGTTTTTTTTAATTCATATGCGGGGATAAAAAAGGCTTCAGACATGGTGAAAAAAGCAAATGGGGAGCAATATGTTACCTTATACAACGAGAAGATGGAATATCTGGGATATCCGGAGCAGACGGTTAATTACAGCGATTTTAATACTTCGACAGACTGGTATGACGAAGTGCTGCAGACGACAGTAACAAACTATGAAGATATTAGTATTCAGGGAGGGACCGACCGCGCGTCCTATAATGTAGGGGTCAACCATCTGAAGAACGACGGATTGATCCGGAAAAATAATTACGAAAGGATTGGCCTGAGGATGAACTATGATTTTAAGATCAATGATCACCTGAGAACAGGCATGAACATTGTGTTCAATACAGTCAAAACCAAGGCTTATCCGGGAGATTTGCTGCTGCAGTGCTATAAGGCGTTGCCTGTCTTTTCTCCGACAAATGAAGACGGAAGTTTTGTCGATCCCACTTCACTGGACTATATCTCTGTCGGAGAAGCCTCCAATCCGGCTGCAACATTGTACTATAACCATCAGTGGAATAATGTCATGAATGCGATGGCTAACTTTTACATTGATGTGAACCTGCTAAAATATTTTAATTTCAGGAGCACATTCGGGTTTAACCCTTCCCAGGACAAATATATTAGTTACACCCCGGTTTATGATGTTTCGTCTTTCCAGGCAAATACGACCAATAACATGACAAAATCAAGAACGGAAGATACCAATAAGTCGTGGGATAATATGCTGACTTTTGAAAAGATGTTTAACCATGGACATAATTTAAAGGTAATGCTTGGGTATACGTATCGCGTGCAGACAACCGATTACCTGTACGGGTATGCCAGCGGACTGGAAGGACTTCCCGAGATAAATCAAAGCTATTTGTTTTTAAGCCTGTCTGAAACGGACGATTATGCTTCTACCGCTTCTGATGACGGGAGTAAGGAAGTCCAAATAGGCTATATGGGACGGATAAATTATGACTATAAAAGTAAATACCTGGCAAATCTGACCATGCGTGCCGACGGGTCATCCAAGTTCCCGAAGAGCAACCGTTGGGGATATTTCCCTTCTGTCGGACTTGGATGGATTATTTCGGAAGAACCGTTCATGAAAAAATATACGGCTATCGATTTTTTTAAGCTAAGGGCAAGCTGGGGACTACTTGGAAACGATAATGTCCCGTCAAACATCTATGTCCCGGAGATTGACGACAGCAACTACCGTTCTGTTATTTTCGGTTCCTCTCAGAATTCAGGTGACGGATCGTTGTCCCATGCTGCAACAATTACTTCATCCTATAATCCTGATTTAAAGTGGGAAGTGGTAAATGAAACCAATATCGGTCTGGATCTTATAACAATGAAAAAACGCTTGTCGGCAACAATCGACTGCTACTATAAACTGACAACCAATGCCATATTTGCGGCTACTGCCCTGGGAAGCTCAGGGATTGATGCAAGCGGGGTATGGGGAAACTATGCTGACATCCTGAATAAAGGGATAGAGCTGACATTGGGCTGGTCTGATAAAAAGAACGATTTTTCATATGCAATCAACGTGAACGGGGCATTTAACAAAAATAAGGTGAAGAAGATCAATGCCGCAGGCGCCAGTTACTACGATGGTTCGTACGACGACACACCGACCATTACCCGGACAACAACAGGACATTCCGTCGGTGAATTTTTTGGCTATCATGCAATCGGTGTCTTTCAGAATGAAGAAGAAATAGCAGATAAACCTCATCTGTCGGGTGTTATACCCGGCGACTTGATTTTTGAGGATGTGAACGGAGATGAAGAGATCGATGCAGACGACAGGACTTTTCTGGGAAATCCCAATCCTTCGTTTACTTTCGGGATCAATTTGAATATGAGCTACAAGAACTTCGATTTCAGTATATTCGGTCAGGGAGTCAGCGGAAACAAAATTTTTAATGCAAACCGGATGTTGCGCTATCAGACTGAAAATTTTGACGAAGACTTTTACAAACACAGGTGGCACGGAGAGGGAACTTCAAATCGTTATCCTTCGGCTGTTATGTCAAATCCTACTACCCCCAACTCATTTTATGTTGAAACAGGCAATTATATCAGGGTGAAGAACATTCAGCTGGGGTATAATTTACCGGCTATGTTTATCCGCCAAATAGGTATTCAGAAAACCCGGTTCTATCTGAATGCTGAAAATCCCCTGACAGTTTTTAAATATCACGGGTTTTCCCCGGAAGTTTCCTCTACCAATCCTCTGATGAGCGGTGCAGACAGAAATGTTTATCCATTGTCTTCCATTTACAGTATTGGTGTTAACGTTACATTTTAAAAAAACAATTTATGAAGAAGAATATGTTAGCGGCAATATCACTTGCATCTTTTGTTTTGGCTTCTTGCACCAGTGATATGAATTTCGATGCCTATAATACAATACAGCAAACTGAATTCTGGCAAGACGAAGATGATGCAGAATCGTCCGTTTTTGCCTGTTACGGAAAATTGTCCGACTGGGGGTTTATCCAACCTACAACATTTGGACCTGAAGAAATTGCAAGCGATAATACGGCAAAAGGAAGTACAACAGATGACCAGGCAGATGTAAACTACTTCAAAAACTTTTCATTTACTCCGTCGCTGGATAATTTCAATACCTATTGGAATATTCGTTATGCCCTGGTCAATATTTGTAACCAGGCTATTACCAATATCCCGGATATAGACATGGATGAGACTTACAAAAACGAATTGATTGGCGAAGCGCGTTTTATAAGGGCGTGGACTTATTTTGAACTGGTGAGGATGTTTGGTGAAGTCATTATTTACGACGGGATTCCTGAAGATGGAGCCTATGATATTCCAAAGTCTTCCATTGAAGATGTCTATGCCTTTATTCTTAGTGATCTGGACTATGGCTATGACAACATGTATAAAACACAGTGGTCCGACAATAATAAAGGAAGGGTTACAGCCTGGTCCGCCCTTGCGCTAAAGGCAAAGGTGCTTATGTATATGGCAAGCGGGGCTAATTTTACGGATGAGGGGTCTGCCGTTTCCGGAACAACCTGGGCCGATGTAAAAGAAGTGACCGATCAGGTGATTGCGGATAGTCCGTACAGTCTGTATACGGAAAAGGGTGATTCAAGTTTTTTCTATCTTTTCAGGTTCGAGGGTGAAAATTGCGATGAATCAATATTTGAAGTTCAGAATGGGGCGTCGACCGATTACGGAGACGTTAACAGGTGTGCCTATGCCGTTTATCAATGGGTGAGGGGAGATAACGATAACGGCAGTGGCTGGGGCTTTAATGTTCCGACTGATGATATGGTTTTTGACTGGCAGAAACGGACTGATGACACAATACGTATGAAAGCTTCAATTGCATTTAGAGGGGATAAGCTTTCTGACGGAACTACGGTTGGGGGATTAACGACTCTTGCCGGGACCAATGCAGGACAAGCGGGGTATCCTGTTGCCAGATATAGTATGAAAGTATATGTGCCCCTGGAAGATCAGACTAATCTTTCATGGATTTATGGAATTGAACAAAATATCCGGCTACTTCGTTTTGCCGATATTCTTTTGATCGATGCAGAAGCTGAATATAATCTTGGGAATATCGATGAAGCTGTCGGGTCGGTAAACCTGGTCAGGAACAGGGTAAAAGAAACGCCATATACCACATCCGATCTTACTCTCCAGAAGATATGGGACGAACGTCGCTTTGAGCTGGCTTTTGAGAACGATCGTTTTTTTGATCTTGTCCGTTCCGGACAGGCCGAAACAGTACTGTCCGGCAATGGTTTTGTTTATCCCCGGAATGTGTTCTACCCGGTACCACAGGAACAAATAGACCTTTCCAACGGAAAATTAGTGCAAAATCCTGACTATGAATAGTCGCCGGCTTTAAATATGGTTTGACCGGGAGATTTTGCTCTTAACAATCTGGTAGCTCATATTAAGCATAAGATGTTATGTTTATATGAGCTACTTGTATTTCAAGCAGGGCTATCGAAAAGATAATAGGAAATCTTAAACATGCAAATATAATAGAACGCAAAGGATCTCGTAAAACAGGATATTGGGAGGTTAAAAGTTCGGGATAAAGTTTTCTGAACCTGTCTTCAAATTGTTCAGTTGTCTTCTGAATAATACTGATCCCTGGAACTTTTTATCCATTATTTTCCTTTTGCCTGTATTTTTTACCTTTTTCTGTTAACCTGTATTTTTGTTTGCTGCTGTTAGGTTTTTCAGGTATTGTTAATTCGATTAAGTTTACATCTAATGCCGGTTGCAGATAGCTTCTTCTGAAATATTCCCTGTTTGCCAAATTTAATTTATCTTGTAATTCCATCCGTGTATGTTCTCCGGTAAAGACTTTTAATAATTCTTCGACTTGCGTGGTGACTTGCGTGGTGACTTGTTCTGTCGCAGGGAAAATCATACGTAAATAGTTCTCCGAGAACTTAAAACAATCTTTGCTGTATGCCTGTAAAATACGTGGTACCCCAGAACCTTCATTATTTTCAATTAAATCAACCCTGTCGGTACCGGAATATACCTCTTTCTTATTCTCAAATGAGATGTAACCATCGTGAAACGATCTCACAAGTCATCCCATTTTGCCGGATTGTTGATGGTGTATCCCGAAATGTTTTGATCCGATTTTTTGTTACGGATGGTATGGTCATCTAATTCCGTTGCCACAATTTACCTTCGAACCGTGACCAACCCTGTTTTTCACCGTTTGCCGATTGTCCGCCATTGGGTTCGCCAAATTCATTGTTTATTCCCGTTCCGGGTTGATCGTTATTATTACCGGGATGGCCGCAATATTTGTTGTTGGTTGCGATATCATTGACAGGACGCCCACGAAGGGGCGCCCCTTCGTGGGCGTCCAATTCATGTATGCGATCATCCATATTTTCGATAATACAATGAATATGATTGGGCATAACCATCATTTCATGACACCGTTTACCGGGATATTTATTTTCAATTTCCAGGTACCATTTTTCCACCATACGACCGGCATCGTTCAATTGCATTTTTTGTTGTGGATTTGGCCAAACAAACAGGCCTGGTTTTTCGGATCAATTGAAAAAGCAGGTGGAGAAAAAGATAAATTTATCGTTGCCTGTCGGGCAAAATACCCGTTCAACCAGAATTCCGATGTCGTTTCTAATATGGGGCTGCTCAAAACAATAAACAAAGAACACCGGCTTGTCTGTTACGAAATAAACAACGAAAATCACCCCAGAAACAAAGTTTGACAGAACGGGTCTCCCTTTGATAACTCCATAGCATACTTTACCAGGATTGTTGTTCAACCTGTCGTTCCTGCTTGGCACTACGTGCCCCAAGAACGCCTATCTATTGCCTGCCGTTTTTTATTGCTCTAACAACCCATCAATTATAGTGATCCACTTATTTTTAATCAATTCTGCTTTTGCACTATCACTTGCGAAACCTTCAGAGATATACCTAACTACTCTATCTCTGCCAATAATAACAGTTAGTGGATATCCTTGAACACCATAATATCTTGAAATACGATTACATTGTGGTCTGGCACCATTTCTATAATCTTCTTTTTCTCCAAGGCATTCAGGCATTAATGTATAGTTAATTGTATCAAAAAGTACATGTTGGCGAAGAGTCTTATAAATACCTTCTTTCGCATTAATAAAATCTAACAATCCTTGTTTATTAATTGAAAAAACACTTAATACATTAACATCTTGATTTTTATACTTCTCATTTATTTGGTTTAAATATTTCACCTCTTGCATGCATGGTGCACAGCCGGCATAGGAGAAATTTAAAACTGTAATTTTATTTTTAAAGAACAAACTATCAATCTTTATGTCATTTAAGGCTATTCCATCTATCGCTGGCATTATTTTATTTATCCCAAGCATATTGAAAGCAATATAATCAGGCGGTATCTCCAAATTACTAACTGGTTTAAGAGGTTTCATTTCTTGACTAAATAATGTAGTCGAAATTGAGAACAATATCATAAGACAGATTATTTTTTTCATGAAGTAAATTCTATGTTTTTTTGCAAAGTGGCAGTAACAACGTTCTTGTATTTTATTCTTCGTTCGGCCAAATTATTGTTAAAGATAAAAATAATAGTGATAGTAATGTTGAGTTTATGAGCGGTTTATCATGATGGATAAAATATCGTTGGACAATTCCCCGTCGACGCTGTGGGCCTGGCTGGTTGCCCAGATACGAACCCTTGTGGCCACATGGCTTTTTACCGGTACCCAACCGAGATAATGGCATCGAGGTTATAATATTTTTGTGTCCGTTTGACTTCGCGATTACCTTCGGTACGAACTTGTAAGAAATCCTTACAAGTTGCATCTTCCTGAAGTTCACCTTCGTCGAAGATGTTTTTCAGGTGTATGGTAATATTTTGAGGTGTTGTTTGGAATAACTCAGCCATTAATTTTTGAGTTAGCCAAACGGTTTCATTTTCAAGACGTACTTCTAGCCTTGTTTGTCCATCTTCTGTTTGATATATAATTATTTGTGAGTTATTTTCCATTATGTTCCTGATTTATATAACTCTTTTTATAATTCGCTAATTGCCTTTAAATAGTCCGATTTACTGCCATTTGTCCTTCTTTAGCTCAGTTTTTTTTGCAAATACATTTTTTGATTTCTTTCCTCGATATTTGTATTCCTTAAAAAATTATTCTGCCTATGACCTGAAAGTTAACCTATAAGTCAAAGATTGCCGGATTCTTTAGCTGCCTTTTCCGGTGTGAATTTCCCTGCGGTTCCAAAAAATAAGTATTGGCGTACAGTTAGGAACCGCAGGATTAATATTTTACTAAAATTTTAAACTCTGAACTTTAAATTTATGAAAAACGCGGAAAAAAAGTTCAGTATCTTTTCCGGAAATCTTAGGTATCTTTTTACTAAAAGTCGGGCAGCTTTTGAGGAAATCTTCCCCATCTTTTAGCGAAAAGTTCAGGGTCTTTTTATAAAATCTTCCCTGTCTTTTCTTGAAAAGTACGGTATCTTTCCGCGAAATCTTCAGCATCTTTTTACGAAGGGAACAGCATCTTTTTTTGCAATTTCTGTCCTTGAGCCGGACAGGCTCTTCCTTTTCCAGTCGATGAAAAGGAAGCAAAAATCTTGTCAAAACGAACCCTCCGCCGGGCGTTTTGACGGCCTCCGCACCGCTCTGTTCTGCATTTGCGGTGGAGTCTTGACGGATTACCGTGTAATACGATTGCATTTCACGTATAATGCAATCGTATTACACGTATAACACAAATGAGTTATAAGCGTAACTTTTGAAAATATATTGTTTAATGAACAATTCTTTCCAAATCAGCGAAAACTGTAAGTAACAAATTTGTTCTGCATCGCATGTTTGTTTGTTATAAATGACAAAATAAACTATTTTTGTATGTTTGTCATTTATAAATAACGGTGAAAACATATATTGTAAGAGAAATATATAAAAAGCGAATTGACCGCTATATCGGGGAAGAGATTATTAAGGTACTCATTGGTCAGCGTAGAGTAGGAAAGAGCTATCTTCTGTTTCAAGCCATGGATAGTATCCGGGAGCAGTTCACAGACCCAAATATTATTTATATCAACCTTGAAACAAATGAGTTTGAAAAGCTTAATACCTCCGATGATCTTTATGGTTATATAAAATCAAAATCAAAAGAAGGAAAGCTCAACTTTCTGATGATTGATGAAATCCAAATGGTTCCTGAATTTGAAAAGACATTGAGAAGTCTCCTTGCCGAAGGTGGATACGATATTTATTGTACCGGGAGCAATGCACATATTCTATCGGGAGAATTAGGAACTTATTTGGGAGGAAGGTACATTGAAATACCCGTGTATGCCCTGAATTATCCTGAATTTTTAAGCTTCCACCAACTTGAAAATACGGCAGACAGTCTTAACATGTACCTTAAATACGGTGGGCTACCTTACCTGATTCACCTGGAACTTAATGATGAAACCGTCTTTGATTATTTGAAAAACATTAGCCAGTCTATTCTTTACAGGGATATCGTCTCGCGTTTTGAGATCCGTAATGTAGACTTTCTGAACAGGCTGATCAGGTACCTGGCCAATGAAACCGGCAATTTGATTTCAGCCAGAGGGATTGGTAATTTTCTGAAATCCCAGAATGTTTCAATTTCGGTCACCGCCATCCTGAATTATTTGAATTATCTGACAACCGCGATGCTGATTGCCGGTGTTCCGCGATCGGATATTCATGGAAAGAAGGTTTTTGAAGTAGGAGAAAAATATTATTTCAATGATATTGGACTGCGGAATTCGATTGCCGGATTTTCTCCGTTTGATTTGGGGCAGATCATTCAGAACGTAGTCTATCTCCATTTGAATTCGCTTGGTTATAGTGTACTGATCGGCAAACAGCAAGATAAAGAAATAGATTTCATTGCAGAACGGCAGGGAGAGAAGATTTACATTCAGGTAGCGTTGCGGATCACTGAAAAACAAACCATGGAAAGGGAATTCGGGAATTTGCTTGCATTAAAAGATAACTATCCCAAATATGTCATCACCTTGGATGATTATTCAGGAACCAGCTTTGAGGGTATCAAACATATTCCGCTGAGACAATTTCTCTTTGAATTTGTTTAAGCAAAAATCTTGTCAAAACGAACCCTCCGCCGGGCGTTTTGACGGCCCCCCCACCGCTCTGTTCTGTATTTGCGGTGGAGTCTTGACGGCTTACCAGGTTCCGCTTACCCAACAAACCGGGTTAGGTTCTGCCTCTTTGCCGGGGGAATTGTCATCCATGTAACAACAGGAACCGTAGAGCCTGTTAACTATACCCCTTACCATTTTGGTCATAGCGTATCATCGTCTTTCGCTATTCTCACGTCACGACATTTATCAGCAGTTCACGTATGTTAATCCTGCCGGTTGAGCCTGACTCCTCCACAGTTCGACGCTACCATGGCAGGCTATCTGGTCCGGACAGCTTCGCACAAACCTGTTGCCCGGCATGCACGTGTCCGTAGGCTACTTGTGATGGAACACAAGGTTTAATCATTCAATGAACGTTAAACCGTTATGGTAAGCGACTTCCTGTCGCTCTACAGTGGTGTGAAAGCCTCTACCTGTCAGTCAGTATTCATTACTGGCAGGGCGGGCTATTCGATTAGCAACAGGCCTAAGTTTTTGTCTATCGCTCTGATTTTCAGAATTAGTAATGATCTATAGTTTTCAAAACTTTGACAAGCTATTTCTTTTTTTTATTCCGAAATATCGCCTCTTTTCTCTTGTTTTCTTCTATCAAGTTTGTCAGTTCAGGCTCAATCAAAGGCAACAAATCTTCAGCTAATAAATACATGTTGGTTGAAAAAAGCACTGGAATTCCATTCTCATCTTCTCTGTAATTCATTTTTGCATTTTCGATATTCTGATAAATATTTAAAATTGATTTTTGAGGTTTTATACCTCCAGGAATTACACTAGGAAGCCAACCTTTAAATTTACTACTTATCTTTAGTCTTTCAGCTGGTATTGGAAAACTTGGAATTTCATTGCGATATGCATAATACAACCAAACCTCAAAACATGAGTTGCTGATAATCAGATGGAAACCATCGGTTTCGCATTTTGGTTTAATCCTTATGAGTTCATTAATAAAATGATCCATATCAGATACCAGATAAATTTTATCGGGTTCAGCATCTTCATTCTTACTACTTGTATAACGTGCCTTTTTATATTCAGCTAGTTCATACATGCCATCAGGAGATAATTTCTGTGGGTCAGTTATAAACTCCAACTTTATTCGTCTAAATCTATCTTGATTTGATATTATTCTGAAATAATTTTTTTCACGCACTTCACCACCTGATATAATTACAAAGAACATCTTTGGTATTTCTTCAATATCAGGTTTCTGGTATGCGGACATCTTAATGTCTGGAACAGTAACTTGCTGAACTTCGACTCTTACAGTTCTCTTTTTCTGTTGAGATAGAAGTTCTCTTTCAATACTAACTTTGCTATATGTACGTTTTTTTTCAGCCATTAAGCATCGAAATCACCTAGTTGTGGTACAGCTCCATAACGACCATCTAAATATCCGTTTTCGAGATTTATGGTATTATGTATCTTAAAATCATTAATAGAATACATTTTCGAATTTCCATTTTCCTTTTCAGTTAGCCAAATCTCGTCGGGTCGAAGCAATTCCTGTTGATTTAGCAACCTTGTGGTATGGGTCGTGAATACTAATTGACCCTTAGATTGTTTATTGCCATAAAACTGTAGTAATGAAAACATTAGATTCGGATGAATACTATTGTCTATTTCATCAACAAAAATAACTTTTTGCTTATTTACAGCTTCATATATAGCCGGTATTAATGTTAATAGTCGAATCGTACCATCTGATTGAGCTGTAATTTTCATTTCTTTTTTAAATCCAGACTGTCCCAATTGTTCAAACAGAAATTCCTGTACTGTTTTTATTCCCTTTTTTAATGACACGCTGAAAATATTGCGCTTATTTTCTATTCTTGAAATACTTGTATTAGGTTTCAATGGGTCATTCTCCATTATTTGCTGCAAGTCTTTAGCATTTCTATTGTCGGTAACCCATTGATCAAATGGAGTTTCAGCAATCTTTACAGCATTAATGCCCACACCAATATTTTCAAAAATCTCATTGGTTAAATTTAATAAAGCAGTTTGTTTTGACATCAAATCAATCAAAGTTGGAAGTGTACTGTTTATAGTGACTATACCCAACTTCTTTTCAAACCACTCAAAAGCAAACTTCACATCATCATTTGTAAGCACAGGAAATTTTTGGTTTAAAGGGAGTAGTGATGATTGAGGATTCATTGCCAACAATTGTTTGGCAGAACTCTCATTTCCCAAATAGCCTGATGTAATTTCATTGCCGTTGCGCTTAAATAAAGGTTTGTCGGGTGTATTACCCAATCCTGATTGGAAAAGCGATTCATAAATATTCTTTTTGTCAATATCAAGCTTATAGACATAGTATTTTTCCTTGATAAAAAACTCGATTTCAAAATTTATTTTCGATTGCTTTATTGTTGTCAATTGGAAAATATATTCGTCTAAATCGATATTCTTTAAGAAATCTTCGTGAGTAACAAACGACTTTAAAAATATGAGGGCTTTGATAAAATTTGATTTACCCGAACCATTAGCACCGTAAATAGCAGCTTGCTTTAATAAGGGAATCTTCATTTCTCCATAAGTATGATTGGGAAAAGAAGTTCGCTTGGGGTTAGGGAACATATCAAATACCGTTTCTTCAAAAAATGACAGAAAGTTTCTGATTTTTAACCGTAGTAACATGACTTTTTGATTTATAATTGTACGGTAAAGATATAACATTTTTATTATCCGTGAATATTTCACGGATATATTTGTCAAATTCCAATTTTAATTGTACAACCTCATCTTTATTTTATTTTCAGAATTCTACCAAGAGATTCTTAATTGATTCTGATGCCGCAATTTCTTAGGCGATGGCTTGTTGCTAGCTATGTAATATCACGAAGTTATTACACTTTTTGCCACTTTTGTTATCTGTTTTAATGGCCGGGGTTCCAAACATCCTGTCGAGCGGGCTTTGTATCCGGTTGATGGCTTTATTACTGACATGGGTGTAAATCATCGTGGTTTTTATGCTCGAATGACCAAGCAACTGCTGGATGTACCTGATATCGGTCCTCATAAATTTAGATTTAGTTTCCGCTCCTCAATTTACGCCAATCTCCCTTAAAATCATACAGGTTAATAATAAAATCTTTTACGTTCATTTGTTGGATGAGCAAAACGATTGCCTCAGGCTGCAAAGCATAATTCCGAGTGTGCAAACTTTGGTTCCGAAAATATGAGCTGGTTATTCTTTGTTAAATCTGAAAGTTAAGTTTTCCTTGTATATAAAAGTAAGTTTGTCCGGATATATGGCGGGAAAAGTTTCCTCCAATATGGAAACAGTCTTATTTATGCGTTAAAGACAATTTCTTTATGCATTTGGATAATCTGGAGCAAGCTGGTTCTTCGTCAGTTTTGGTGAATTAAAATGATGGAAAAAGAGATAAAAAATTACAGATAAATATGTGATAAACAAGTAAATATATAGTGAAAAATATTAGCAAATCTCAACATTTATATCTAATTTAACTTTCTGATATTTAAATATTTAAGATATAAAATGAAGCAATTTGCTAATAAGAGCAAATTTAGCCCTTTTAATGCCCTGTTACAACTTTCAGGGATAAGAATTAATGAAGTTCATATTAAAGACCCAGGAATAATGATCATTGCTGAAATCAAATCCAGATCAGGTTTTTGCCCACGATGCGGGAAAAAGAGTACGAGCATTCATAGTCTCTATTACAGAAGCTTGCAGGATTTGTCTATTGCAGATAAACAGGTGAACATAAAGTTACTTGTTCGAAAATTTTTCTGCCGGAACAAGCGATGCTCCCAAAAAATATTTTCACAACAATTGACAGGTAGATTGGACCGGTATGCCAGAAGGACCAGCCGGGCAGGTCAACTGTTAACCCGGGTGAGCCTGGAAACATCAGCCAGGAAAAGTTCGTGGCTGTCAAAACTTATCCGGATTCCGGTCAGCCCCTCTACCTGTTTGAGACTGGTAAATAATTGTGTCCTTCCTTCTGCATATCAAATCCCCAATATAGGGATTGATGACTGGGCATACCGTAAAGGGACTTCTTACGGAACCATCCTGGTCGACATGGACCAGGGAAGAGTTGTCGATCTTTTGCCCGGAAGGGACGGAAAAGGGGTAAAGAAATTTCTACAATCACATAAAGAAATCCAGTTGGTTTGCAGGGACAGATCAAGCGCCTATTCTGCCGCGGTAAATGAAGTGCTCCCATCAGCCAGGCAGGTAGCAGACCGATTTCATTTAGTCAAGAACCTGTCGGATTCAGTTTATCAGCTTGTTAAATCAGAATATACCAGGTTGGTAAAACCATTAAAATCGCCATCCATGCAATCAGATGGCAGACCTGCCACAGAACCAAAGACAGGAGATGCACCATCAAAAACTACGGTCAAGCCACTGCCGGCTAAGGGGGCTCCATCGGATTACCGCAAAGAGCTATTTGCTGAAGTAAAATCTCTTATTGCACAGGGGCTTGGTTTTAAAACGGTCTCCCGCAGGTTAAAGATTTCCCGCACTACTGTCCGTAAATATGCAGCGCTGGATGTACTGCCCAATAAATTGATTATGCTTAAAAATGACTATTCAGGCTATCTGCCTGTCATTGAACAGGAACTTGGTAAGGGGAACAGTATAAAAGCAATTTACAAGATTATTGTTACTCAGGGATTCAAGGGAAGCCTGAGTGCTTTTTATGAGCAGTTCAAAAATCATCCGTTGACAAACAATCTTCATAAACAGGCCTTTCCTGCGGCGGAAAAACTTCAGGATGTATCTATCTTATCACCCAGAAAAATAGTACGCTATCTTTTCTTTGACGACTTAGACAAAATAAAGAATGAAAAAGAAAAACAACAAATCGGGCAGCTACTGGATAGCAACAGCTTATTAGCCAGTTTACGGGAACAAATACTGTCCTTTAGGGAGATACTCAAAAATGGAACGCCGGGACAACTAAATAAGTGGATGGACAAAGTTACAGCATTGAATAAAAAAATACTGAATACTTTGATAAACGGAATGAAGGAAGATATCACAGCAATCGATAATGCCATTCTTACAAATTGGAGTAGTGGAAAAGTTGAAGGCAATGTTAACCGGTTAAAAAATATCAAACGGCAAATGTATGGCCGGGCCGGGTTTGAACTGTTACGCAGAAAAGTCGTGCTGTCAAATACCGGATAGAGTCTTCACCTAATTTGACGAAGAACCAGCATCACCGGAATATCCAGCATTAAAGAAGAAGTGTTTATGCATTAAAGACAACTTGTTTATGCGTTAAAGAAGAGTTGTTTATGCATTAATCGGAAGTTGTCTATGCTACAACCTGTGCCTTTATCGTTTTCTACCGGTGCTTTTCCCCAAACACTTCTTTCCTTACACCGGAAGGATAAAAAAGTTATGCGTGTAATACAAATGGGTTATAAGCATAACTTTCAAAAATTTATTATTCAGTAAGATTCCTTCTTAAATTAACCAAAAATTTCATATTGAGAAAAAAGATACGTTAAGCTCATATTCAGTTTTACTGCGTCGTCGTGAGGGATGAGTATATATTTCCATGGTTTGCCGTTGATTTGTTTGTTATATTCTGTGGCATTTTGGCAATAGTTTCAGAACTCCTGACCTGAGAAATATGAATCAAATAGTTAATGGATTTGGATCGTAAAAGATGAAGTCGCATTTTTACAGGAAAAAATACGGTTATGCAAATGCAGCTTCCCATTTTCCCGGCATCGACCAAACTGGTGAATTCGAACGTTGGATTCTTTGAGAAAGACGATTTTGTCTATTACCTGCATAATGGATCACCCATTTTCTGCCATGATAAGAATGACCTGAACAGCTACCGTTATATTTTGGCCAATATGGTCGTGAGCCGGTTATGCAGCCCCACGGAGTTGGCCAAAGCCTTAGGGGTAAGTAACCGGAATATCCAGCGTTATGCCAGGACCTTACGGGAAAAAGGGACGGATTGGTTTTTCCACAAACAAGGCAAGCATGGGGATGCTCATAAGCTGACCGATGAAGTGTTAAGGACAGTTCAGCAGATGCTTGACCGGTATGAGCCGGTAGCCAGGGTAGCCAGGGAGTTGGGGGTTACCGAAGGAGCGTTGCGTTACCACATCAGGCAAGGGACCATTAAAAAAAAGAGCCGCCCGGAGGGATATCCCCGGCTTTGAGTTTACCCTCCCATCGCAACCATCTGGATCTGCTTGCCGGTGAACTAATGGGTATGGGGGCAACAAGAACAGAAGAACGGGAGATGGCTGTTCAACACCAAATAGATACCACCCCGATATATTTTGAAGCTTGTGAAAGTGTCCCCGAAGCAGGGGTACTGCTGCTGTTACCCTTTCTGGAAGAAACCGGCCTGTTTAGTTTCAGGGAGCACTACCAAGAACTGGATCCGGGCTATTATTACCTGGATTTTATCGTTTTATTTTTGGCTTTCATGTATTTGCGCAGGATCAAAAACCCCGAGCAGTTAAAGCACCACAGTCCCGGTGAATTTGGCAAGATCATGGGCCTGGACCGGGTACCGGAAGCCAAATGCTTACGGGGTAAATTAAAAGAGATCTGCACCCAGGGGCACACCCGGGATTGGAACATGGAATTGGCCGGCAAGTGGTCATGTGCAGAAGAAAACGAGTTTTATTACATTGACGGGCATGTTCAGGTTTACACCGGATACCAGGCCCGCCTGGGAAAGAAACATGTATCCAGGCAAAAGCTTTGCCTGCCGGGGATGCAGGAATTTTGGGTAAATAACTCCCGGGGGATGCCTTATTTCTATGTCACCGGGCAGGTGAATGAGAAGTTACTGGAGATGCTGGACGGGGCCATTATCCCCGCGTTACTGGAACAGATGCCGTGCAAATATACCCCGGAAGAATTGGAGCAGGACCCTGACCTGCCCCGGTTAACCCTTGTTTTCGACCGGGAAGCATACAGCCCTGAGTTTTTTAAAAAAATATGGGATGATTACCGCATTGCCGTGATCACTTACCGCAAAGCAGTGAAAGATTGCTGGGATGAAAATGACTTTTCCCCTTACACCATTGATATCGAAGGTAATCCAAACACCATGATGCTGGAAGAAAAACCGGTGGTATTGAACGGGGTACCCATGCGGGAAGTCAGGAGGTTATCGGATGGGCACCAAACCAGCGTGATCACTACCAACAAAAAATTGTCGGTCTTGCTGATTGCCCTTTACATGTTTGCCCGCTGGAGCCAGGAAAATTTTTTCAAGTACATGAGACAAGACTACGACTTTGACCGGATCATGCAATACACAGTAGAACAGATCGATCAGGAGATGGTGGTAAACAATCCTGAGTACAATAATATCACCTGCAAAATCGGTAAGTTAAGGGAAAAGATCAGCCGCCGCAAAGCCCTTCTGTTTGAGTTGATCGAAGATCACCTGGAAGAAGACCTGGATCACTCGGGCAAATACCAGCAAAGACAGGGCAAAGTCCGCGAGGAACTCCGGGAACTGGAAAATCTGGAAAAAGAATGGCTGGAGAAAAGAAGCCGGATCCCAAGCCGGATCAAAATCAGGGAAATGCCCCAAGAGATCCGCTACGCCAAATTGCATACCGAAAGTAAGCGTTTCCAGAACATCATCAAGATGATCTGTTACCGGGCCGAAACTTCTTTTGCCAACCTGCTCTCCCCTGGCTTTAAAAGAAGCGTCGATGAAAAACGAACCCTGGTAAAAAGTATGATCAAGTCACCGGCAGACATCATCCCGGATGCGCAAAATAACAAACTGACCGTAAAAATCTATAGCCAGTCAACCAGCAGAATGAATGCTGCCCTTCAGAAAGTAATCCAACAAATCAACGCCTGTCAGACAAAATATCCCGGGACTAACCTGGTGCTTAACTTTGAAATCGCGACATGAATTTTACGTCAGGTCAGGAGTTCTGAGTTTATGGCTGATTTTGCTTTCAACTGTACTTGCTCCGATTCTACATCGTCTTTCTTTTTTGTCTCGACCATTGCAATAAAACCGGCTGTTTCAACAACGAAGTCGGGCATATATTCTTTTGCCGGGCGACCATAATAGATTTGAAACTGTGATTTTGCCGGACGAAGCCATTTTATACACTCGTTGTCCTGTTCGAGAATGGTGGCAAAATCTTTTTCTGTTTTGCTGTCGAACTTGTACAATTTGTGGTAAGCTTTGACAAAGCCACTAAACACTTTGTTCCTGATTTGCGAAACAGGTTCGATGTTTTCTTTGTAATCGTAAATGCGCTCGCCTGCATTTTTGGCGAGTGAAAAATCTTTGATTTCGGAGCAAGGGCGTACGGTCATCAATGTCAAATAATGACACTCGTCGTCGTCAATCGAAATCCAAATGGAGCAATCGTTTATGTGCTATCTAAAAGTTTATCTAAAGTCTGTCTAATTACTTATTGTTCTTTTCCGTTTTAGATAAAGCTAAAATCCAAACAGGGTTTCTTGTAGTTTCTTTATTTTCAATGGTTTTATCGCATTTGTGCATGGCATACACCAAATTTCGAACTTTATTTTGCTTTTGTTTTACATCTAAAATGTCCGGAAGTATATCTAAAATTAATTGTGCATTACTTTTTTTTCTTTGTTTTATTCTCCAAAGCTTTCAGACTTTCCAAGTAATTTTTCTCTGCTTCGCTCAATGTTTTTTGCTGGTACTTTTTATATTCTGTGGTAGCTTTTTCAATAGCAACTTCGTGACTGACGGAACCTGCTCCCAATAGTAGTTTCTCTCCACTCATGGTCAAAATCTTATCCAAATGTTCAGCCCAATTTTTCATCGTCATCGTCTGTTCCCGTTCAGCCTGACGTTCGGCAAAATCCAAATATCCCGATACTATTTGACCCAATGAACGAAGTTCTTTTTCGTCCAGATAATTTTTTGCAATCACCACATCTTTCAGGTACGGACGACTGCCCGGGAAAGTCATCAAACCCATAAATTCCTTTTCGGCATCGGCACGGGTATAAATAACTTCGGCTGCTGTTTGACCATGAACGGCATAATGAATTTTGTTTTGCACCTTCTTGAAAAATGCAACGGAAACCTCAGCTTTTGGGTCATAATCAATACTGGTTGCATAAATATCGAGCACCTGACGGTAAAACACTTTTTCGGATGCACGAATATCACGGATGCGTTGCAACAATTCCTTCCAATAACCGCCGCCGCCTAAATTTTTAAGGCGTTCGTCGTCCATGGTAAAACCTTTTCGGATATATTCGTTCAGACGTTTGGTTGCCCATTGGCGAAACTGTGTGCCGCGTAACGATTTCACACGGTAACCCACCGAAATTATAACATCAAGGTTATAATGTTTTACAGATATTTCCTGCGTTTTTCCTTCCATGGCGCCGTGTTGAGTGGTTAGTCGGATATTCCGACAAGCCACTTCTTCGTCCAATTCACCTTCTTTGAAAACGTTATTGATGTGTTCGGTAATGGTGGTACGCGCCTTTCCGAATAAAACAGCCATTTGCTCCTGCGAAAGCCAAACCGTTTCCTCCTCAAAACGAACATCTACCGATATTTTTTCATCTTCGGTTTTGAATAATATAAAGTCTGATTTGTTTTCTTTCATGCTGCTAAAAATTATATCCTTTGGGTATTATACCTGTTTCTTTCATTCTTGAAAATGTACGGCTGATTTCTTTCTTACTGAATTTCTTTTTTTCTTCCGACCATTCATAAAATCTTTGAATAAGTAAGGGCTCAGAAAAAATAAGCTTTTCACTTTGCATTTTATCCAAACATGCGTAAAGAGTTGCAACGATTTCAACAATATCCGATTTTATCGTTCTAAATGTATTAATCAAAAAATGAATACTTTCGCTTTCTGTGGTGAAGTATTTGAAAAAGTCATTTCGATGCTCACCTGCTTTTTCTAATGGTTTGTATTTTAGTAATTCACCTTGTTTAAACTTGAACCATTTTTTTAGATTCAATTGTTTGTCGATTGAACGCATTAACCGTGGGTCGTAAGGCCCCATTGCTTGGCGGAGATAATTTGTAGGCAATTGCATATCTGCCGTTTGCTGGCACAAATAAATAAGCTTTTGTAATTTCAAATGACCCAATGTTGGTTCTTTGTGTAATTGCCAAACAATTTCGGCAGCCAAAACAGAACGTTTGTAATAATCTACATGTGTTGGTTTAAACTCAATTACTCTCGCTTCACTTTTTTCTGTTTCAACTTCCTTTGCCTCGCTCACCATAAACGCCTCGTGCAACAATGCTTTTAGCAATTGCTCAGTGGCTTGTTGATTGGATATAATGTGCTCTTTTAATTGTTTTGTTTTAGCTAATTGCTTTTCTATTTCGGCTACAATGCAAGTTTGCTCGAAAAATGGAGGAAAAGGAACTAAAATGTTTTTCAATTTTGTTCCGTTAAAATTAGCTTGACCATTTTGTTGTATTATATCTGGTTCCAACTGAGTCTTCCTGCAAATTGGAGAGTTTATATAATTTGAAATAAATTTAGGAATAACCAAACCTTCAAATTGAAGCCGAATTAAATATGAAGCAAATGTCATTTTATTATCAGGCCCATCATATACCGCTGTTTTACCAACTAATTCATAACTATTTGTCCTATTAAAAAGCAAATCACCATGCCTTAGATAAAGCCTTGGCAAATCATCTATTGATGATGATACATATTTTAAATTTTCGTAGTCGATTTGACCTGATTGAATATTATTCATTCGTAAGATTGGAATATGAACAGAACTCATCTCTGCTTTTTGAGAAGTTCCATATTCAACATTAAAAGTAACATCCCCCAACCGACACCAAACCCAACTTTCAGGAATTTCAAACGGAATTTCTTCGGGTTTGATGGGTGGCAAAGGTTTTTCCTTTTTGCCCGATTTTTCTTTTTTGGCTTTAATGCGTTTGAGCAATTCGCTGGCTGGTTCGTCGTTCGGGTCTTGCGGAACTAACTTACCTTGTACAGCCTCCTGCAAAATGGCTTGGTTTAGGTAAGCTATTTGGGTGAGTTGGTCAGTTAAAAGCAATTGAACTTCTTGAGATTTTTCATATTCTGCCAACGCCTTTTCAATTTTAGCATTCAATTCTTCATACCCTCTTACTTGTTCCCCTTTTGCCAATAAAACAGCTTCGTCTTGTATGTTTTTATCGCAATTTGGAATAATTAAAGATTTCAGGTTTTCGGCATTTGCTTTTGGTCTGAAATTCCTTTCGTTTAGGTTTACAATTTGGCTCCAATAAGCAAAACTGCGTAGAAACAAATAAATATAATCGGGATTAACAGTTTCTTTTGCTCTGATACGAATTAAGTAGCCTGCATAAATGGCATGCTCGGGAGCAAAATCAATTTTAAAACTTTTTCCAGTTGTTCCGCCAGTTCGGGCAATAAGAATATCTTCGTTTTTCAGCAAATAAGTTTCTTCATCATCGCAATTGCAAAAAGGTACGGTTTCCCAATTTACCTTGCTTTCATGAATATCGCTTATTCTCAAAAACTTGTTTTTACCTGATTGCAGAGCCGAAGCGTTATAACCGTATTGAGTACCTTCAATTAGTTTCTCTAATCGTACTGGCGAATTATATTTCTCAAATAAGTGAATGAGAATAAGTGTATTCCGTATCTGTTTTTTAATTTCCTCTTGGTCGTTTATGAATGTGAGAGGAACATATTCAAAATTCAATTTACTCATGCTCCAACTCGCTAATTAATTTATTAATAAGGTTTTGATTGTTTTTAATTTTCGTAATTATTTCGCTACGGTTGTAAGTAACTTCTTCAACTTTTTTATTCGGATTCTTCACATCCAAATCATAACCTTTCTCAATTATGGTATCAATAGGAACTTTCCAAGCATAATCATGCTCAACCCTGTTATTCCACCATTCTTTTACACCATCAAATTCCTCAATTCTTATAGGTTTTGTTTTACTGTAAGCTTTATATCCTTCAGGCAAAGTGTGTTCGTAATACCAAATTTCTTTGGTTTGCTTGCCTTTCTCAAAGAAAATCAGGTTTGTATTTACAGTTGCGTAAGGAGCAAAAACAGATTGGGGCAATCGCACAATAGTATGCACATTACAATCTTCCAACAGTTTTTGGCGCACCCGCTGTTTTACACCTTCACCTGTTAAACTGCCATCGGGCAAAACAATTCCGGCACGTCCACCGTCTTTGAGCAATTGGATAAAGAGAATGAGAAAGAGGTCGGCACTTTCCTTTGTGCGATAGTTTAACGGGAAATTGGTTTCCATACCATCGCCAACCACACCGCCAAATGGAGGATTTGCCACAATAATATCAACCCTGTCTTTTTGTTTAATGGATGTCAGTTCACGGCTTAAAGCATCGGTATTTTCAATTTGCGGAATTTCAATATCGTGGGTTATCAGGTTTACCACGCTCAACATGAACGGGAGCGGTTTTAATTCCGTTCCTACAATATTTTCCTGTAAAATTTTGCGATCGGTTACATTCTTAACCTGTTTTTTCAGATGTTCAATGGCACAAACCAAGAAACCTGCTGTTCCACAAGCGGGATCGCATATTTTCTCGCCCAATTGAGGATTTACCATATCTATAATAAACTGCGTTACTGCCCTTGGTGTGTAAAACTCACCTGTATCTTTTTTTGTGGCAAGCCCTTGCAGAATATCTTCGTAAATGGCATTGAAAATATGGTGCTCTTTACTGCTGTTAAAGTCAATTTCATTGAGTTTGTTTATTGCTTGGCGAAAGGTAGTTCCGCTTTTCATGTAGTTGTTGGTGCCATCGAAAATATTACGAATAATTACGCCCAACTTATCGTCAAGACCAATTTGCAATTCCTTTAAAGTCGGGAATAGTTTGTTGTTAACGAAGTAAATCAACTCATCGCCTGTTATGCCTTCGTCATTTTCTGCCCAGTTTCGCCATTGCAGTTCCTGCGGAATTGGCGATTTGTATTTTAAATCAAGAATTTCCTTTTCCTTGTCTTTGTCATCGAATAGTTTTAGGAAAATCATCCAGCCCAATTGTTCAATTCGCTGAGCATCGCCACTCAAACCAGGGTCTTTCCTGAAGATATCTCTAATAGATTTTATTACTCCACCTATGTTGCTCATTCTGTTATGCTACCTTGTATAATTCGTTTTCTAAATCCTTAATTGCTTGCAAATATTTATCACGGCTACCAAAAATACCGTTCACGATCTCAAGCGTTGAACCAAAATCGCTTAATGGTTTTACCTGTAAAACTTCCATGCTTTCCATGTTTTCAATTCCTTCATCGGCATATTTATCCAACAAAGCTTCCAACACATTTCGGGCCTGGTCGCCATATTTTGTAAAATAGTTGCGTTTCGTCACATTGTTTGCCCGTTCTTTTCGGGTCATTGGTGGTTGGTCGTATGCCACATGACAAATGAGGTCGAATAAATCAACCTGCTTGTCAACTGCTTCATACAAAGCATCCACCATTACGCCTTGCTCAATCAATTCTGCAATAATTGCTTCTTTTCGTACAGTTGTATTCCATTTGTTCAGGAACTCGTCCAACGAAGCAAACTGCCCTTGAATAATTTCCCTCGTATGGTCTTTCAGACTTGTTGTAATAGGTTTTCCATGCTGGTCGAAATGCAGTTCACGGCTAATCAATACCGAAACATCCACGCCATTTACATAAACTTTTTCCCTTGGAGTTGGCCGCTCTGGTGGAAATGGAGTTTCTGGCTGTGGAGTTGGCGGGTCTATAATAATTTCTTCACCTGTTTCTTCGTCAAGTAACGGCTCTTCGTTTGTTTCCTCTTCGTCAATTACATCGCCCAAGTCTGTATCTTCCGAAACAGGTTTTATTCGTATCGGGTCGCCGTCAAAATCAGGGTCGGCAAATAAATCTGTTGCATTCCTGAAATCCAAAATAGTAAAATACAATTTGCAGTATTCTTCATTTATCCTTGTTCCACGCCCGATTATCTGTTTGAATTTGGTCATGGAATTAATGTTGGCATCCAGCAAAATCACTTTACAAGTTTGAGCATCAACGCCAGTTGTCATTAATTCGGAAGTAGTGGCAATTACAGGATATTTCTCTTCGGGATTTATGAAGTTGTCCAATTCCCTTTTTCCTTCGTCATTGTCGCCTGTAATCTGCATGATGTACTTGTAGTTTTCGGCAACCAAATCGGGATTTTGTTTTGCCAATGCGGTACGCATACGCTCTGCATGGTCAATGTCAACGCAGAAAACTATGGATTTCGCAAAACGGTCGTAGCCTTTCAAAAACTCGCTGAGTTTTTGTGCAACCAAATCGGTGCGTTCCTCAATCACAAGGTTTTTATCAAAATCACGACGATTATAGATTCTGTCTTCAATCTCGTTGCCATTTATATCGGTTTGCCCTTGGTCGGGTCGCCAGCCTTCGGCATCAACATTTAATGCAATTCTAATTACACGATATGGAGCAAGGAAACCATCGTCAATACCTTGTCGCAATGAATAAGTATAAATCGGGTCGCCAAAATATTCGGTATTGCTTGCTTCGTTTGTTTCTTTTGGTGTCGCAGTCAAACCGATGTGCGTTGCCGTTTTGAAATAATTCAGGATTTCCCGCCAACTGCTATCATCTTTTGCACTTCCACGGTGGCACTCGTCAATTACAATCAAGTCGAAAAACTCTCTTGAAAACTGTCTGTAAACATTTGCTGATTCATCATTGCCGGAAAGTCCTTGATACAACGCCAAATAAACCTCAAAACTCTTATCAATCTGTCTGTGTTTTACCACAGTCATTTTGTCTTTGAAGTGTTTAAAATCGCCTCGTTTGGTTTGGTCAATCAAAGCATTGCGGTCGGCTAAAAACAAAATCCGTTTTTTTGCTCCGCTTTTCCAAAGTCGGTGAATAATTTGAAATGCTGTATAGGTTTTACCTGTTCCCGTTGCCATTACAAGCAAAATCCTGTTTTGTCCGTTTGCAATGGCTTCAACGGTTCGATTTACTGCAATCTGTTGGTAATATCTTGGTCTGCGACCTGAACCATCGAAAAAGTACTCTTGTGAAGCAATCTTTTCAGCATCAGGTGTAATGATTCCTTTGTATTGCTTGTATTTTGCCCAAAGTTCTTCGGGAGTTGGAAACTCATTTAATCCAATTTCCTTTTCAATATTTCCGTCTGTAGCAGTCCTATCGTGAAAAAGGAAACCATCTCCGTTACTGCTAAAAACACATGGTATATCTAAAATCCTTGCATAATCAAGTCCTTGTTGGATTCCAGCCCTTACCGAATGGTTGTTGTCTTTGGCTTCAATTATCGCTAACGGAATATTGGGTTTGTAATACAGAATGTAATCAGCCCTTTTTCGTTGTCCCCTTGCAGTAAATTTTCCCCTAACATATATTTTTCCATCAGTAAAAGAAACTTCCTCCAATATCTGCAAATGCTTATCCCAACCAGCGTTTTCTAACGCAGGAGTTATATATTTTGTGCAAATATCTCTTTCCGATAATTTCTTTTTATCAATCATTTTAATTTTCTGAAAACTTCAAAAATACAGATAATGCTTCAGTTTAGCAGCGTGTGCGTTGGCAAAATTGCACTCTTTGGCGAGCTTTGGTTTGAGCGTCGGCTCGTGGGGCTTGCCAATGTGTGCAATGTGGGTTGGGGTTTCAATCTCCTTTTGCGGGTGGAAGAAAAAAAAGATAAATTCCCTCAAATTTGCACTGTCCTTTCAAAAAGCTAAATCCTCCGTTATTTTAATTTTTATCGTTATCGTTTCTGGTTGTTGATGTCATTTTACACTTGTTGCCAATTATGTAATATCACGAAGTTATTACACTTTTTTGTCATTTTTGTTATCTGTTTTTAATGGCCGGGGTTCCAAACATCCTGTCGGGCGGGCTTTGTATCCGGTTGATGGCTTTATTACTTACATGTGTGTAAATCGTTGTGGCTTTTATGCTCGAATGGCCAAGCAACTGTTGAATGTACCTGATATCGGTCTCCATAAGTTTAGATTTTAGTTTTTATCCCTTCAATTTACGCCAATCTCCCTTAAAGTCAAATAGGTTTCTGGTAAAATTCTTTACGTTCATTATTCCGGCAAGCAAAACAGTAGTCTCAGGCTGCAAAGCATAAATCTGGGTGTGCAACCTTTGGTTTCGGAAATACAAGCTGGTTATTCTTGGTTAAATCAGCTCTTCATTTTGTTATTCAGACCGTTTATTTGCCGGATTGAATTGATCCTCATCCCATTTTGCAGGATTATTAAAGACGTATTCCGAAATGTTTTGATAGGATTGTTCGTCGCGGATAATATGGTCGTAATAATTACGTTGCCACAATTTACCTTCGAAAGGGGGCCAATGATTGGTTCTGGCGCCATGGATATAATTAACGGTGGTGATGGATTCAAATGCACCAACCATATCGCCCAACGTTTTTTTTGTTTGGGTACCGGTTTCGTTTTGATTATTCGTTGTCGTAGGGGCAATCCCTTGTGGTTGCCCTATTGTTTGTTCCGGTTCCCCGGTATTCTTTGTTTGGAGGATGGTCGTGTTATCGTGGGTGGATTTTTTAATGGGATGGTCGTCCACAATAGGATGGACGACCACAAGGGTCGCCCCTACAGGCACAACGATTTCCAATATGGCGTGAAAATGATTGGGCATTACGATATATTCGTGAAAACGGATATTCTTGAAACGTTCGGACAATTTAATCCATTCTGTTTCCACCATCCGACCAGCCTCGTTCAATTGCATTTTTTTGTTCTGAATTTGGCCAAACAAACAGGCCCGGTTTTTTACACAGATGGTAATGAAATACAATCCTGCACAGGAATAATCGTATCCCCGCAGCCGCATATTTTTCCGGCCATTTTCTGAATTGTATTTGGTCATGACACCTGTTTATTATTTCATACTACACATCAAATTGATATTGTTTGGCCATTCCCGGCCCCAGGCATGTAATACAAAATTAAACCATAGGCCATTAAAAACAAATTCAAAAAATACCAGCGCATGTCCAAATATTTTTGGGAATCTTTAAAACAGAAGAGGTGTGAAATTTTTTTTATTAACTATGAATATATATTTAACCGCTTTGTGATAACGGAAAAGGAAAGGTTTCTTAATTTAGTAATATCTTTTCCTTTTGTATCTCCATTTTTACGTCTTTTAAAGGAGCTATATGTCTAGTAATCAAATCGGATAATGAGAGATTAACCTTCCTTTATGTATTCCCTTATGTCAAATTCAAAGCCAATAAGATCAGAAGGATTGATTTCTAAACCTTTGGCGATTTTTAAAAAAGTTTTGAAAGTTATATTGGTTTTTCCCTGTTCAATTTTGTTGTAATCGCTCGAATCAATTCCGGTTCTGAATTCAATATCGTTAAGGGTCAAATTCTTGCTCTCTCTGATTAATCTTATTTTGTCTCCAAATTTTTTAAGAAAGTCATCAGTAATATTCTTCATCTGATTATTGTCTTTAAAAACAACAATTTGTAAAAAACCAATAAAATTATTTTGGGGATATATCCCCAAAAACGGATTTTTTTTATCTTTGTAGAAGATTGCATTGCAATTATGTATTTTTGCGAACCTTCGATAAATAAAAATATTGGAAGCATTCGCTTAGAATCTCGTATCAGAAAACTGGCACTTTTTGTTACCACGGGATGATAAGTAAGAAAGGCTCACGACCTAGGCGTGGGCTCTCTTATTCGTGGTAAGGGTATGCCAGTACCTCTGATACAGTAAGTTGAGTCCGCGCCTTTTTTTATTTTTGGTCCAGGCGCATACTGTTTTAGAAAGCTCAACTTAATTGTGCAGGCCATGCCTCTTTACCAGGCATGCCTTATCTGTTTGTAGTTTAACCTTGAATTGTTTGCCGATGACGTATTAACCCCGATTTTCCATAAAAAAGCAAAGGCCCGCTGCAACTGTTTGGCGACGTGCAGCAGGCTTAGCCGTTAATCAATCTTGATAAATTTTGCTACGTAAGACCGGTCCCCTTGACGCAGACCTATTTGATGACTAACTGGACCGATAAGATGCAGACCCCTGGATATTAAATCTACCGGTTACATTTTATCCGGAATAATGTCAGATATTCTTAAAATTCGTATTTTTATGGACCGGTATATTGAAAATGAAACTAGTACGGTGGAATTTTTAATTGCTTAAATCAAATAATTAAACCTAATTACCATGAAAGAATCGAGAAGGTCGTTTCTAAAGACGACAGCTGTTGGCTCGGCCGGGTTGATCATCGGCGGCATGGGTATGACAGCAAAAAGTTATGGGAGCATTATTGGCGCCAATAGCCGGGTGCGGGTCGGGATACTTGGATTCTCAGGCCGTTTCCGCTCATCGCTGGGGCCTGCTTTCCTGAAATATGCCGATGATATGAACTTTGAGTTCATGAGTGTTTGTGATATCTGGAACCGTCGCCGGGATGAAGGGAAAGCCTGGGTAAAGGAAAAATCAGGTAAAGATGTACTCCTTGCCAGGAATACCGATGAACTGTGGGGCCAGAAACCGGATGCCGTAATCCTGAGTACGGCCGATTTTCAGCATGCCCTCCTGCTTGCCGAGGCTGTTAACGCCGGTTGTGATGTTTATTGTGAAAAGCCCTTTGCCGAGACCATGGATGATGCCAATGCCGGTCTGGACGCTGCAAAAAAGGCCGGTAAAGTGATCCAGATCGGGTCGCAACGGCGTAGCGGGCCAAACTACCAGGCAGCCCACGATTTTATACAGGCTGGAAAATTCGGGAAAATCATCGTTGTTGAAATGACCTGGAACGTGAACCAGCCAGACCGCTGGCGGTTGCCCCAACTGGTAGCCAGTATCAAGGAATCGGATACCGATTGGAAACGGTACCTGATGAACCGTCCCTATGAATCCTGGAACCCTCGCAAATACCTTGAATACCGTCTGTTCTGGCCATATTCTTCCGGGATCCCGGGGCAATGGATGTCCCACCAGATCGATACTGTACACTGGTTTAGCCATTTACCTTACCCTCGTTCCGTGTCCGCTAACGGTGGAATTTATATGTGGAACGACGGCCGGACCAACGATGATACCATGACCGCCGTGTTTGATTACGGCCCCATCGGAGAGAAGGACGGTGGTTTCCAGGTGATTTATTCCTCCCGTCAGACCAACTCTGCCGGAGGTATAAAGGAATGGTACTTCTCAAATGGGGGAAAACTCGACCTGGACTCAAACAAGGTGACTTCCGAAGGGGGACTGGAAGAAAATCACGCGGCTGCCATGGGCATGAAACCTTTCCTTCTGGAAGAATATGAACTGCCCCAGATGAAGGTTGAAGCAGGCGCCAATACCGGGGCCGACCCTTTGACCAATGCTCATGTGCAGAACTGGATGCAGTGCGTACTCGACCGGAACCTGAAAACCAATGCCCCGGTTGAAGCCGGTTACAGTCATTCCATTGCAAATATTATGGTTACTGCTTCCCTGCATACCGGATTAAAGGCAGAGTTCGATCCGAAATTACGCCAGGTGACAGCAGGAGGGAAAGTATTCAAATATTGATAAAATCAAAAGAATGATCAATCGATATTTATCATGGACATTAGGTGGCGTAATGCTGGTCTTAATGTCCTTCCGGTGCAATGCAAAGGAACCGGAAATAAAACTGCTGGTTAACAACCAGGAAAAGAAGGTCGATGTCCTTATCGACGGGAAACTGTTTACCTCTTATATTTATCCGGAGACAATTAAGAAACCGGTCCTTTGGCCTGTAATTTCCCCGGAAGGGAACAGGCTGACCCGGACATTCCCGATGGGAAAGAAGGCCGGGGAGCGGACAGACCATCCGCATCATGTGGGGATATGGCTGAATTACGGCGATGTTAACGGTCTTGATTTCTGGAATAATTCGGACGCAATCCCTCCGGATAAAAGGAACGGTTACGGGACTATTTATCACCAGTCTGTCGATCAGGTAAAAAGCGGAAAAGGGAAAGCCTTGCTGACAACCACTTCCGACTGGGAATCGCCTTCACGTGAAGTATTGCTGAAGGACCAGACGACTTTTAATTTTTCGGCAACCGGAAATATGCGGATCATTGACCGGGAAACCAGGCTTACGGCGATGGTTGACACGGTATTGTTCCGGGATAACAAGGAAGGCGTGTTTGCCATCAGGGTTGCCCGGGAGCTTGAACTTCCCTCAAATGAACCGGTAACCCTGACCGATGCCCACGGCGTCGCAACGACGGTACAGCAGATGGATAATACCGGAGTAACGGGCAATTATCACAGCAGTGAGGGAGTCGACGGGGAAAAGGTCTGGGGGACCCGGGGCCGTTGGATGAAGTTAAGCGGTACTGTAAACGGGGAACCGGTAAACCTGATCATCATCGATCATCCGGGAAATGCCGGATACCCCACCTACTGGCATGCCCGCGGCTATGGCCTTTTTGCTGCAAACACCCTTGGCCAGAGTATTTTTCCGGGGGGGGAAGCGTTGAATTATCAGCTGCTGAAAGGCCGGACAATGACTTTGAAATACCGGTTTGTTGTTGTTTCCGGTGATCTCAGCGATGAGGCGGTTAACCGCCTGGCCGACGAATATGCAAAACAATAGACTGGATCAGGGATTGGAATAAGATATTCCGGAAAAGCAAATTTATTGCATCTGAAACATCCTCTGTCCCTGGCTGTAGCGAAGGGACAGGGGATTAATAGAATGAAGTTTGAATGTTTGAATGTTTGACGCTTCGCTGTTGGAAATGAACCTCATAGGCACGTGAGGGCACAGCAGGATTGGTGAACTGGTGGAGTGGTGAATGAAAGAATGAAAGAATTAATGAGTGAAGGAATGAGAGAATGGGATCCCGCAACAACAGGAACAGAAGCAATAGATGTTTGAAAGTTTGAACGTTCGATTGTTTGACGCTGCGCTGTTGGGGCGAAGGAATATTGTGAACCGGGAAACTAGTAAACTGGTGAATTAGTGAGCTGGTGGACTGGTGAATTATAGAAGAAAAATAAAGACCTGGGAACCGGAACAATAGAAACCATATCAACAATAGTAACCACAGAAACCATTTTCCGCGTCTTAGCGTCTTTGCGTTCAGTTTAATCAAACAACGAAGTGTCAAACTCTCAAACGGCGTAGCCTCAAACAACAGGACCAATGTTAACCATATTAACAACAAAAACCACAGGAACGTTGTGAACTGGAGAATTAGTGAATTGGAGAGCTGGTGAATTATGGAAGAAAAATAAAGACCTGGGAACCGGAACAATAGAAACCATATCAACAATAGTAACAACAGAAACAATTCTTTGTGTCTTTGTGCCTTTGTGTTCAGTCTCGCGTCTCCGCGTTCGGTTTGATCAAACTACGAAGTATCAAACGCTCAAACGGCGTAGCCTCAAACCTTTTTTTGCGTCTTTGCGTTCAGTTTAGTCAAACGGCGCAGCCTGGACCCTGCCGTCCTTTCTAAATTACCTGCCTGCCTCAAAAATTAGGTCCTTTTGGTGAACTTAAGTCCTCCTTTTTTGTCCTATTAGCAGATTCAAAAAATATTTTTTCCCTTACAGAATGAAGAAGACAGGGCAGGATCATATTGCCGGAAGTTTGATTTCGAACCAGGATACAGGAAATGTTTATCAATCTGTCGTCGATGAGTTTTATACGCGTCTGGCAAAGGTTTGTTCCCACGGGCCGGAGGGGGCTGTCGCAAAGCACCGCCTGCGTGGTAAACTGCTGGCGCGGGAACGTATAGACCTGCTGCTCGACAAACAGACTTCCTTTTTGGAATTATCTTCGTTTGCTGCCTATGATCAATATGACAATGCTTTCCCTTCAGCCGGTATAATAACCGGGATCGGGACGATCCATGGGCGGGAATGCATGATTATAGCCAATGACGCGACCGTAAAAGGCGGAACTTATGTCAGGGAAACGATCAGAAAGCATGTCCGTGCGCAGGAGATTGCTATGAAAAACAAGCTTCCGTGTATTTATCTGGTCGATTCAGGAGGAATCTTTTTACCGGAGCAGGCAAAGGTATTCCCGGACAGGTTCGACTTTGGAAGGGTATTTTATAACCAGGCCAGGCTCTCGGCTGAAGGGATCCCTCAGATAGCCGTTGTTATGGGTTCCTGCACAGCGGGAGGTGCCTATGTGCCGGCCATGTGCGATGAGACGATCATCGTCAGGGACCAGGGGACTATTTTCATTGGAGGGCCGCCCCTCGTGAAAGCTGCAACCGGCGAGGAAGTGACCGCAGAAGAACTGGGCGGGGGCATTGTGCATACCTCCGTTTCGGGTGTTGCCGACCATTTGGCCAGCGACGATGTACACGCTCTTTCCATGTGCCGCGATATCATTGCAGGACTGCCAGTCCCGCGAAAAGCGGAGATCGGGCAGGCAAGCCCGGAAGATCCGCTTTATCTGTCTTCTGAAGTGTACCGTTATTTGTCGTCCGACCTGAAAAAGCCGATCGATATTCATGCTGTGATCGACCGGTTAGCCGATAAAAGTGATTTCAGGGAATTCAAGGCAGACTACGGGCAGACGCTGGTAACCGGTTTTGCCAGGATAATGGGAATTCCTGTAGGAATTCTGGCAAACCAGAGTTTTCTGACTGCCGAAAGTGCCCGGAAAGGGGCCCATTTTATCCAGTTGTGCAACCAGCGCCAGGTTCCCTTACTGTTCCTTCAGAATATCAGCGGATTTATTGTCGGGAAAAAATATGAACACGAGGGAATTGCCAGGGATGGTGCCAAACTGATCAATGCGGTAGCCAACTCAACGGTGCCGAAAATAACGGTCATCATTGGGGGGTCGTTTGGCGCAGGAAATTATGCAATGTCAGGCCGGGCCTATGAGCCCGATTTCCTGTTCATGTGGCCCCATGCCCGTATCGGGGTCATGGGTGGGGAGCAGGCCTCCGGAGTGCTTCATCATATTGGAAGCAGTGGTCCCGGAAGCCTGGTTGAACAATTCGATAAGGAGAGTACTTCCTATTACAGCTCGTCCCGGCTTTGGGACGACGGTATTATTGATCCGGCAGAGACGAGGACGGTTCTGGGGATGGCTTTTTCTGTGACGCTGAACCAGGATTTTCGCAAAGCCTCTTATGGCATATTTAGAATGTAGTAATTATTATGAAGATAAAAGAATTGACGTGCGTGAAACTTGAACTGGACGGCGATACGGCCACGATTGCGCTGAACCGTGCAGCAAGACATAACGCGATAGATCCTGTAATGATCGATGAGCTGGACAGCGTTTTTAAGGAGCTGGAGCAGGATAACCGGATATTGTTTATTCTGCTCAGGGGAGAGGGCCCTTCGTTTTGTGCAGGCGCCGATATCAAATGGTTTGCAGGTGCGGCACTTCGCGATAAGTCTGAAAACCGGAAGGAGTACCTGAAACTGGCAGAACTGTTGGAACGTATTTTCCTGTCGTCGAAGATAACTATTGCGGCAGTACACGGGAATGCCCTGGGAGGGGGCAATGGTTTGCTTGCCGCCTGTGATTTTGTTGTTGCCGAAGAGTCGGCACATTTTGCTTTTGGCGAGGTGAAACTGGGTATTGTCCCGGCAACAATCCTTCCTTTTGTTGCCAAAAGGGTTTCTGTTCAGAACTTAAAAAAACTGATGTTTTCGGGTGATCCTTTCGGGGCCAGGGAAGCTTTTCAAATCGGGCTTGTCGATTTTATAGCCCCTGCAGGCCACGCGTCACAGATCGTAGCAGAATTACTTTCCGGACTGAGAAAAGTTTCTCCGAATGCATTGAAAACATGTAAAAAACTTATTACAAAGGTCGGTTCCGGAGAAGTTGGCACAGGCAGCAGCGAATATACGGCAGCGGTTCTTGCAGAACTGGTCCATTCGAAAGAGGCAAGGGAAGGCTTGCAGGCTTTTCTGGAAAAACGGAGCCCGGACTGGCAGCAACTTAAAACGGTCTGAATTGAACATGCTATTTAATAAGATATTAATTGCCAACAGGGGAGAGATAGCCGTCAGGATCATCCGTACTGCAAAAAAAATGGGGATCAGGTCTGCTGTGGTTTATGCTGAAGACGATGCCGGATCGTTGCATGTCGCTCTAGCTGACGAAGCATTTCTTTTATCTGGCCAGTTACTTAAAGATACCTATCTTAATCAGGAAAAACTGATTGACCTGGCTTTGCAATGCGGGGCCGGCGCCGTTCACCCTGGATATGGCTTTTTGTCAGAGAATGCCTCCTTCGCGCGGAAGGTGGAAGAAGCCGGTCTCATTTTTATAGGGGCTACACCCGAACAGATTGAATTGATGGGAGCCAAGACCCAAGCTGTCGAATTTGCAAAAAGCCTTAACATCCCGGTAATCCCGGGAGCAAAGGGGACCCCTGACGAGATTATTGCAAAGTCAGCCTCATTGGATTACCCGCTATTGGTTAAGGCTGTTGCTGGCGGAGGAGGTAAGGGAATGGAAATTGTCACGGTCCCCGAAGATTTACCCGCGGCATTGGCTAAAGCGTACAGACAGGCGCTCCTGTATTTTGGAGATGGAACTTTGTTTGTCGAGAAGTATCTTCGTGATGTGCGCCACATCGAAGTACAGGTTATGGGAGATGGAGCGGGTAATGCCGTCCATTTGCATGACCGGGAATGCAGTGTACAGCGGCGTTATCAGAAACTGATCGAGGAGGCTCCTGTTACGTCTTTGTCTTCTGCCTTGAAAGAGCGGCTTCAGGATTATGCTTTGACACTGGCTAGAGCTGTAAACTACAGGGGAGCGGGTACTGTTGAATTCCTGGTTGACAACCGGGAGAATGGTTACTTTCTGGAAATGAACACCCGCCTGCAGGTTGAACACCCCGTGACGGAAATGGTTACCGGGCTTGATCTGGTGGAATGGCAGCTTCTGGTTTCTTCAGGGATGGGGTTGCCACTAAAACAGAATGAAATAAAGATCGACGGACATGCTATTGAAGTACGCATATGTGCGGAAGATCCGGCCTGCGGGTTCTTACCTTCATCAGGGGTAATCCACACCCTCGTAGTCCCGGCGGATACACGATGGGACAGCTTTATCAGGGAAGACGGAATTTTTTCCGCTGCATACGATTCGCTTGCCGGGAAGCTGATTGCCCCGGGCAGATCGAGGGAGGAAGCAGTGAAAAGAATGGAAGATTCCCTTCAAAGTTTATTGATTGGAGGTTTGAAAACCAACCAGTTGTTTTTGTTAAAAGTAATTCAGTCGGTCCCCTTCCGAACAAATAACGTGACTACCTGTTTTCTAGAAGGACAGTCAGGGACCTTTCTTTCGCAATTGAAAGATGAGAAGGATACCGTTCCGGTAAAAGTTTTGGTCGCAGCTTATCTCCTGCATCATTTTTACCGGTCGGAGGATATTCCTGTCAATTGTTTCGGTGAATATTGGCGGATTCATACGGCTTTTAACCTGGTGATAGACGGATCTGAATACAACGCAGGGATTAAAAGGGAAAACAAAACCTTCCGTTTGCTGTTTGAAAACAGTCTGTCTGTTATATCTGATGTTAGTTTTCAAAAGGGGAAGGTGACTTTCAGAACAGACCATGCTGTTTTTGAGGTCCTGGTTTTCGACACGGATAGCTTTACTGTTTTGCAGGTAAAAGCTTTTCAGTTTGTCGTGAAAAGCAGGCATATCAGGGGCCAGTTTAACCTGCAGAAGACAGCACCGGGTAAGGCAGAAAAGAATTCTCCGACCATTGTCTCCGGATTGTTTGGACGGGTGATTGATGTTTTGGTTGGCCCGGGAGACCGGTTGACCAAGGGGCAGGACCTGTTGGTAATCGAGTCGATGAAGACCGAATTTACGATCCGCAGCCCTCTGGATGCAGTCGTGAAAAATGTTCACGTTGCAAAAGGTGAGCTTGTGCAGGATCAGAAAATATTGGTAGACCTGGAATCTTAGTTGTGAAAAAATATACGCTAGTGAAACAAGATCAGTTATGAATGCACTATTAAAGCAAGTTCATCATGAGGTAAGGGCCAGGGTAAAGGCTTTTGCCGAAGAAAAAATTAAACCCGTTATCGGCAGGTTTGAGGCGTTGGAAGAATTTCCGGTCGATTTAATCCGGTCGATGGGTAAACTTAATATTTTTGGGATGCATGCCCCGGTTAAGTACGGCGGGCAGGGCAGTGACTATCTCTCTTTTATTATTGCAGTAGAAGAATTGGCAAGGATCGACAGTTCTGTCGCGGCAACTCTTGCTGCCCATAATTCGTTGGGAGTTGGCCCTATCCTGGAGTTTGGCACAGAGGAACAGAAACAGAAATATTTGCCGGCACTTTGTACCGGTCAGAACCTGTGGGCTTTTGGTCTTACTGAAGAAAATGCCGGTTCTGATGCGCAAGGTGTTGAAACGGTTGCCACGGAACAGGGTGAGGAATGGCTTATTAATGGTCATAAAAAGTACATAACGAACGGGGCTTCTGAGATTTCTTCAGGGATCAGCTTTGTGGCGCAGACAGGTATGCGTCCCGACGGGAAGAAAGAATTTACAGCTTTTCTGGTTTCCAGGGGAACTCCCGGATATGACCGGGAATACATGAAGAATAAGCTGCTATGGAGGGCCGCGGATAACGGGATGATTTATTTTAAGGATTGCCGGGTGCCGGCCCGTGACCAGCTCGGACTCAGGGGGCAGGGTATAAAAATAATGCTGAAAACAATTGATTCGGGAAGGCTTTCGATCGCGGCAATGGGACTTGGTTTAGCACAGGGGGCCTTCGAGATGGCAACTGCCTTTGCAAAAAAAAGAAAACAATTTGGCAAGCCAATAGCTGAATTTCAAACGATTTCTTTTAAATTGGCTGACATGGCGACGAAGATCGAACATGCCCGGAATTTCCTTTATCATGCCTGCTGGCTGAAAGACAATAACCTGCCTTTTGGTAAGGAAGCGGCTATGGCAAAACTGAACTGCTCGCAGGTAGCCGGTGAAGTCGCCGGCGATGCGCTTCAGATTTTTGGCGGCGCCGGCTTTTTCAGAAATGATGAGTACCCGATCGAGAAATTTTTTCGCGACCAGCGGTTGCTGTCGATCGGTGAGGGCACATCGGAGGTTCTGCGCATGGTGATCTCCCGCTCGGTGTTAAAATAGTAATATGAACAAAGACCGTAAACTCGAACATATTCAGATGGCGTTCGATTCGCAAACGGGGTCTGTGTTGCAGGATAAACGGTTTATTTACGAACCGCTGCTTGCAGCCCACCCTGCAGAGGATGTTCGCCCTTTTTCTTTTCTGGGGAAGACGATGAATGCCCCTGTATGGATTTCCAGCATGACCGGAGGGACCGGCGTGTCAAAGCTTATTAATCGTAATATCGCCAGGGCTTGCCGGGAGCTTGGACTTGGCATGGGGCTGGGGTCATGCCGGAAAATTTTGTTCGATAAAACTTTTTTTGATGATTTCAATGTGAGGGACGAGCTGGGGCAGGATCAGCCCTTGTGGGCCAACCTCGGGATTGCGCAGGTTGACCATCTGCTTAAACAGAGAAATCAGGAGGCTATTACTGATCTTGTCGGGATATTAAGGGCAGATGGACTGATTGTCCATGTGAACCCTCTTCAGGAGTGGTTTCAGCCTGAAGGCGACCGGATTACAAGGCCTCCGCTGGAAATAGTCAGGGAACTGATGTCGCTTCTGGACATTCCCCTGATTGTAAAAGAGGTTGGACAGGGTATGGGGCCGGAAAGCCTGAAAGAGCTTTTGAAACTGCCCCTGGCAGCGATTGAATTTGCGGCTTTCGGCGGAACTAATTTTTCCAGACTGGAGTTGATGCGGGACGACCCGTATACTGCTGAAATCTACAAGCCTTTCGTGTTTGTGGGACAGACGGCTGTTCAGATGGTAAAGTCGGTTAACCGGCTGGCCCGGGAGGGAAAACCGGTATGCAGACAGCTGATTATTTCAGGCGGTATAAAGAATTTTCTCGACGGGTATTACCTCCTTTCGCTTAGCGACCTGCCGGCCGTTTACGGGATGGCATCTTCTGTATTGAAGTATGCGGCTGAAGATTATGATATCTTAAAAAAATATTTGGATAACCAGATCAGGGCTTACCGGCTGGCACAGAATTTTTTGAGACTTAACCCCAACTATGAAGGAGAATAAAGCTATATCCGGATTTTCAAAACTGACCAGGGATCAGAAAGCAGAATGGCTGACAGGCCAGATTGGGCTTGATGACTCGGTAACGGACCTGTTATCGTCATTTGAACCTGCGCGTGATGAATGGCGTGAAATTATCGCTGATCTGAGCGAAAACTGTCTGACCAGCTTTCATTTGCCATTTGGGGTAGCCCCGAATTTTTTGATAAACGGGAGAATGAAGGTTTTACCGCTGGTTACAGAAGAGAGCTCAGTTGTTGCAGCCATGGCCAAGGCCGCTTCCTTTTGGGCCGTAAGAGGGGGGTTTCACACTGAAGTTTTGGGTGTGGACAAGAAGGGACAGCTCCATTTCGAATGGAAAGGCGACCCTTCCCTGTTACACCGTCTTTTCCCTGAAATCAGGACTGTCTTATTGAACGAGGTGGCCCCTTTTTCCGGGAAAATGGCAAGGCGCGGGGGGGGGATCCTTCACATGGAATTGAAATACCTTCCGGAGATTTTACCTGGCTATTACCAGATCGATGTTTCTTTCGATACGAAAGATGCCATGGGGGCGAACTTTATTAACTCGTGCCTGGAACAATTTGGAAGGAGCCTGAAACGGTTTATGGAACAACAATCCTTCCTTTCGGAAGAAGACCGGCAAGTTGATGTGATCATGGCTATCTTGTCAAATTATGTGCCGGACAACCGCGTTAAGGTTTGGGTCGAATGCCCGGTATCCGAACTTTCCGGGACTGGCGATACGATAGCGGCAGACCATTTTGCAGGGAGATTTGTCCGTGCAGTAACTATCTCCCGGATGGATGTATCGAGAGCGGTAACCCATAACAAGGGGATTTTTAACGGACTGGATGCCCTGGCCCTGGCCACCGGGAACGATTTCAGGGCAATCGAAGCCGGTGGGCATGCCTATGCTGCCAGAAGCGGTCGATATGCCGGGCTTAGTGAGGCCAGCGTGGAAGAAGGGAAGTTCCTCTTTTCAATGGAATTGCCGCTGGCGGTTGGGGTTGTCGGCGGAGTAACGACGATACACCCGGTTGCAAGGTTGGCCATGCAGATCCTGGAGAACCCGGATGCCCGTGAATTAATGCAATGTATGGCAGCGGCAGGCCTGGCATCGAACTGGTCGGCAGTAAAGGCTTTGGTCTCTGGGGGGATCCAGAAAGGACATATGAAGATGCACCTTGGAAATATTTTGAACAGTTTTGGGCTGACAAATGAACAAAAACAGGCTGCCAGGCTTTATTTTCAAAACCGGGAAGTTTCTTATGCAGAAGTAGAGCATTACCTGAAAAACTATGCAGGACGTTAGACAAACATATTACGCACATGGAAAATTGCTGCTGACAGCGGAATATTTCGTACTCCATGGGGCCAAGGCGATCGCTTTACCCTTACAGTACGGGCAGCGGATGGAAGTGTCTGAAGGCCGTCAGGATAATATCCTGAACTGGAAGGCTTTTATGCATGAAGGCCTTTGGTTTTCGTGCGATTTTAAATTACCTGAATTCGAGGTTATCAACAGTTCAGATGCGGAAAAAGCAGTTATCCTGAAGGAAGCTTTCCGTGCCATCAGGGAACTTAACCCGCTGTTTATGCCTGGGGGGCCCCTGGAGGTCCATACCCGGATCGATTTTAACAATCAGTGGGGATTGGGAAGCAGCAGTACCCTGATTGCCAACCTTGCGCAATGGGCCGGGGTTGACGCTTTTCGTCTTAATGAAATGATCTTTAACGGGTCTGGCTTCGATATCGCCTGTGCTACGGCACGTGGGCCTATCTTCTATCAGAAGAAAAAGGTGCCCGAACCTGTTTCACTCGGATTTTCCTTTCTGGATAACCTGTATTTTATTTATTCCGGATCGAAAAAAAGCACCCGGAATGAAGTGCGGCGTTTCTTAAATGTCGGGAAAGTAGACGACAGCGAAATCAGGCAGATGAGCCTTCTCTCTGAACAAATAGCCCGGGCTGACGGGCTGGACGATTTTCAGAAACTGATTGCGGAACATGAGAAACTTGTTTCCGCCCTTCTTAAAATGCAAACCGTTAAATCGTCTTATTTTACAGATTTTGACGGGGAAATAAAATCACTGGGAGCCTGGGGTGGCGATTTTTACCTCGTTGCAACCACGCTGGAAGACAGGGAGGTGTTGCGTTATTTTAAAGAAAAAGGGTTGCGGGTTGTTTTCCCCTGGAAAGAACTCGTTTTAAACGAAATAAAAGGGAATGATAAATAAGGTTTCCTGGAAATGTCCTTCAAATATTGCACTGGTTAAATACTGGGGGAAAAAGCAGGAACAGCTCCCGCTTAATCCGTCCCTGAGTTTCAGTCTTCGGAGGTCCTGTACCGTGACAAGTATGGAACTTTCTGCCGAACGGACAGGAAAACTGACTTTTTTGTTTGAAGGGAACCCTTCCCCGTTTGCCATACGTATTGAAAGGTACCTCAACCTGCTTTCCATTGAGATGCCCTGGATTAACGATTTTTCTTTTCACATTGAAAGCGAAAATACTTTTCCTCATTCTACCGGGATTGCTTCGTCTGCTTCGGCTTTCGGGGCACTTGCCCTGTGCCTGGCCGACTTAGACCGCCGGTTGTCAGGGAATGCTGGTACTGATGAACAATTTATCCGGCATGCATCAAGGCTCGCCCGGTTGGGAAGCGGAAGTGCTGCCAGGTCTGTATACGGAGGCTTTGCATGGTGGGGAAAATCTGCTTTTTTAACCGGTTCTACCGATTGTCATGCGGTTTCTGTAAATAACATGGTCAATCCTTCATTCTTTCAGATCAGGGATGCGGTGCTGCTGGTCGATTCCGGGAAGAAGAACGTATCAAGCTCTGCTGGCCATGAATTAATGAATAACCATCCATACAAACAGTCGAGGATTCTTCAGGCTAATTCCAATGCAGAGGCATTACTTAACTTAATGAAAAATTCATATTCATCTCGTTTTTTTGAATTGATTGAAAATGAGGCTTTAAGTCTGCATGCGTTAATGATGTCGTCTTATCCGTCTTTCCTGTTGCTTAAACCTGAAAGTTTGAAGGTAATCGATAAAATCAGGGAATTTAGGGAGCAAACAGGCTTGCCTGTCGGTTTTACCATTGATGCGGGACCCAATATCCACTTTTTGTATTTCGAAAAAAATAAGGAAGAAGTATATCGTTTTATTGAAACAGAATTAATTTCTTTACTGGAAAATGGAAGCTGGCTGGACGATGGGCTAGGGAGGGGACCTGTAAACGTGGAATGATGAAAACTTTTTTTTCTAAACTCTTGCTGTTTGGAGAGTATGGACTGATGTTTGGCGCCAGGGCACTGGCTGTGCCATTCGCTCAGTATTATGGCTTTTTATTAAAGGCAGCTGAATTCCCGGATAAAAGTAGCCGGGAAAGTTCTGTTGAACTGGAACGTTTTTCGTCCTGGTTCAGGCATCAACAGCTAAACGGACAGATGAATTTCCCGATCGATCTGGATGAACTGGACCGGGATATCCGTGCAAATCTTTTTTTCCAATCCAATATTCCTTTTGAATACGGGGTAGGAAGTTCGGGGGCTCTTTGTGCCGCTTTATTTCATGAGTATAGCGTATATGGGGAGGCCTTTTCTTCTTTTAGCAGGAAACGGAGCTTGCCGGAAGCATTAAAAGAAGATTTTGCCCTGATGGAAGCATACTTCCATGGAAAAAGCTCAGGCTTGGATCCTTTGGTCTCTTTTCTTTGTCAGCCTGTCTTATTCCGGGATGGACATATCTCGCTGCCCTGTATTAAAAATGACAATTTTCCCTTTTCAGTTTACCTGATGGATACGGGGCAATCGGGGCCGACTTCACCCCTGGTCCGGTTGTTCCTTGAGAAGATGAAATCGTTGGCATTTAAAGATGCTTTTAGTAACGAATACCTTCCTGCCAATGACGGTGCAATTGGATCCTTCCTTGAAAGGAATACAGAACAATTGTTCGTCCACCTTCGTTATATTACAGATTTTCAGCTAAAATATTTATCGGAGATGATCCCTTCTTCCTGTGTCGGAGTTATCGGGCAGCTCAGGGAAGAAGGCATTTTTGTAAAACTTCTTGGTTCCGGGGGAGGAGGCTTCCTGCTGGTATTTGTCCCGGGAAGAAAACAGCCGAGCATTCTGGAAAAAGAAAAAGTTATGCAGATCTTCTGACAGGAACGGTATGTCCTGGTTACATCTGAGACGCTTAGACATATTGTGAACTGGTGAGTTGGCGGATGAAAGAATTAGTGAATGAAGGAATGAGAGAATTGGATCCCGCAACAACAGGAACAGAAGCAATAGATGTTTGAAAGTTTGAATGTTCGATTGTTCGACGCTTCGCGGTTGGAAAGGACAGGAACCCAACCAACAACAGAAACAATTCTTCGCGTCTTTGCGTCTTCGCGTTCAGTTTAAAAACAACGAAGTATCAAACACTCAAACGGCGTAGCTTCAAACAACAGGAACCACCGGAATATTGTGAACTGGTGAATTAGTGAGCTGGTGGACTGGTGAATTATAGAAGAAAAATAAAGACCTGGGAACCGGAACAATAGAAACCATATCAACAATAGTAACCACAGAAACAATTCTTCGCGTCTTGGCGTCTTTGCGTTCAGTTTAATCAAACGACGAAGTATCAAACACTCAAACGGCGTAGCCTCAAACAACAATGTTAACCATATTAACAATCGAAACTATTTTTGCGTCTTCGTGTCTTAGCGTTCAGTCTCGTGTTCAGTTTTGTTCTTCATGTTTAAGATTTTTGCCTTGGGTTTTCTTTTCCTTTTTATCTGTTTTTTCCTGGGTTCCGGGGTAAATTCAATATCTGACGAACCCACGCTCATTTCATTCTGAGCCGGCTGTTCCTGACTGAGATATTTGTCAAGAGAGGGCCGTATCCCCTTTTTATTCAGTTGAATGATCTTTTTAACATCTTCCAGATCGAGTGCTACTGGTTTCATGATCGATCCATTTTCCATTGTGTACCAGATTTTTCTGGTGAGTATCTCCGTTTTCAGATGTTTAGCCAGGCCTTTTTCTGTTTCCAGGGCCAAAAGTTCATTGGGAAAATCTTCCTGTGCTTCCAGGTAGGAATCCAGCTCGTACATCAGGCAGCATTTTAGTTTTCCGCAGCGACCGGCCATTTTCTCGGCATTGGGAGAGAGCCCCTGTTTTAACGCCGATTCTGAGGTAACGCTCGAGAAGTCTGTTCGCCATGAAGAGCAGCAAAGTTCTCTGCCGCAAGAGCCGATGCCCCCCACACGTCCGGCTTCCTGCCTGGCCCCGATCTGTTTCATTTCAACTTTTATCTGAAATTCACGGGCATACCGTTTGATCAGTTCCCTGAAGTCGACCCTGCTGTCGGCGATATAATAAAAAATAGCTTTGGCATTGTCCCCCCGGAATTCAACGTCGCCAATTTTCATGTCAAGGCCCAACTCTGCTGAAATCTGTCTGGAACGCACCATGACTGAATATTCCTTGGCTTGCGCCGCTTCCCATTTTTTTCTGTCAGCATCGGTCGCTTTCCTGTAAATCTTATGCCATGTATAACGTTCCTGCTTTTTTATTTTTCTTTCGAATTGCTTTTTTGCCAGTGTCCCGGTTAATGATATATGCCCGACGTCATGTCCGGGAGAACAAGCGACAACAACCAGGTCCCCTATGCGAAGGGGCAGTTGGTCTTCGTTCCTGAAAAATTCCTTTCTCGTCCCTTTGAAGCGGACTTCCACGATGTCGCTAAGGTGGCTTGTATCCGGTAAGTCTTTTAACCAGTTGTAAGTGCTCAGCATTTCAGGCCGGTCACTTTCTATTTTTATTGTGCATCCGCTACATCCCATATCAATTTTCTTAAATTCAGACAAAAATATCTAAAATTCTTGGGAACAGCATTATGAATCTGGTCTAAATAAGAGATCAGAGCATTTTTTAGTAAAAAAATATAGAAAAGATCAGGATATCGGCTGAGTATAGGTAGAGTATAGGAGAAGTAAAGGTGGAGTATAGCTGACATGGTCTCTGTAAAACATAATCATGAATTAGAATTCATCACTGATAACACGGATGAACACAGATTGAAACAATAAATGTTTGAACGTTTGAACGGTTTGAATGTTTGACGCTTCGCTGTTGGATATTGGTGAACTGGTGAAGTGGCGAAAGAAAGAATGAGTGAATGATAGAATGAAAGAATGGGGAGAAGAGCATAGAGAACGGGGAGCGACCAACAATATAGTAAACCATCTTTTGTGTCTTCGCGTCTTCGCGTTCAGTTTAAGAACAACGAAGTATCAAACGCTCAAACGGCGTAGCCTCAAACAACAGGAACCATATCAACAATCCTTAGCGTCTTAGCGCGTTTGTTGCTTTAAAGGGTCAGGTCATACAAAAACCGGTACTGATGAAAATCAGGCTTTTCGGTATTAACCGGTTGCCAGCTTAAGAAATGAGGATCAGATGTTTTATCCCCGCATTTATAAAAATTTGCCTTAACCTGTAATCCTTTGAATGAACTGATCTGGTCATGAATAAAACATTCTTTAGAAATTTCAACTTTCAGGTCCCACGAAAAATCTCCTTCTTTTAGCGGAAAGGGAGTTTTTCCCAGAGACGGTTCCGTCCTGATTTTTTCAACGATCCCTGAAGGAAGCCGTTCCCTGTTTTTTCGTTCCGGTCCGTATGCAACGTGTGCCGTTCCGATACAATTAAATTCGAAATTGTAGTAATTCCCGTTGCAGGTGGGCGAGATGAAACATTCCACACAGCTGTCTTCATGGACCGGCCCGTTTATTTCACTCACTTCTGCCCTGATACATTTTTCCTTCACCTTGAAATGAAGTAGCAGCGAATACTCGTTTAACGAGAGTTGTACCTGTACTTTTGGCTTATAGGGAAAATCTTCCCAGTTAATACACCCGATCGTGAAAACTGCCGGGGCGTTTTGTTCCGTGTTTACAGGAAAAATATTGGGATCCTCCTTCATTTGCTGAATCTTAAATTAAAAAACCGTTCAAAAATAGAAAAACCGTCCGATTATAACGAGTAAAGTACAGTCTATATCTCAGGAAAGGGATAAACAAAATGAAAATCGTTTTTGCTGTTTTAGCTGAAAATTTTGTTGGTATCTTTGGAGCTTCCCGGGGAGATAGTTCCATCTTCCTGCGGTTGCCGGAGTAACTTCCGGAGCAAAAAGGAAATCATTGTTTGGACCTATTCCTGAAAATGGACTGAAAAGATAAACAGATGAAGAGACGTTTCTTTTTTTTGAGCATTATACTGGCCTGCTTATCTCTACTGGCAGAAAAAAGCGAAGCTGCAGGTTTAAGCGATAAAGCTGATATAAGTGTGCTGACCTGCGGCCCCAGCGATTTGATCTATGCTATCTACGGGCATACAGCGATCCGGGTTAAGGATCCTGTCAGGCACCTGGATGTGGTTTTTAATTACGGAGTTTTTAGCTTCAACGCTCCTCATTTTATCTATCGTTTTGCAAAAGGACAGACCGATTATATGCTTGTTCCCGAGCGATTTTCTGATTTCTATGAGGATTATAAACTGCACGGAAGGAGTATTTATGCCCAGGTGCTAAACCTAAACCAGGAAGAGAAGCAAAAGATCTGGGATTTTCTGGTGAATAAAGCAAGACCTGAAAACCGGGAATACCGGTATAACTTTTTTTTCGATAACTGTGCTACGCGCGTACGCGACGTTGTGCAAAATCTGGTCGAAGGGACTGTTTTTTTCGACAGTGCCGGTGTGGAACAGACGTTCAGGGAACATGTGACCGCCTATCAGAAAGTGTTGCCATGGACAAATTTCGGTATCCAGCTGGTCTTGGGCAGTCCTTCAGATAAAGTGGCAACTGCTTATCAGGAAATGTTTCTTCCTGAATTTTTAATGAAACACCTTGCAGGGTCACAGGTCAAAAACAGCGAAGGAATTCATCCTTTGGTAAAGAAAACAAGTGTTATCTATGATGCAGGGACTGGAAAGAGTTCCGGTTTTAACCTGCTTTCGCCGGTTGTTGTTTTCTCAGTTTTGCTTGTATTTGTGCTGGTTATAAGCATTGTTCAGCTGATCCGGAAACGGATCAATTACCTAATCGATTATGTCCTTCTGTCGTTTACAGGTCTGATCGGCTTTGGCCTGTTGTGGTTTGTTCTTTATTCCGAACATCCGGCTATGCACCCGAATTACAATATTCTTTGGGCCGTTCCGTTTAACCTTATTTTTTCCCTGGCCTGGATAAAAAAGAAATGGCGGCCTGTTTTAAGATGGTACTGGCCGGGACTGGCAGTATGGACAGGTCTTTTTTTCATACTTAGCCTGTGGCTGCCGCAATCCTTTCCGCTTCCTTTTTACCTGATTGCCGTGATGGTATTTTGCCGGGCGGTTGTTAATAGCCTGGTGGCCTTGAATTCCAGAAAACTGAGTTGAACTGTTGAAAAGTTTCGGAGAACAATTCTAAATAACCTTTCTTTTTGAAACTGCATCTTTTATCTTTGATCATTAATTTTTAAAACAGGAAACAGGTTTGACAGATTCAAAGAAATATGTTGAAACGCCCCTGATGAAGCAGTATTATCAGGTAAAGGGAAAACATCCGGATGCCGTGTTGCTTTTTCGTGTAGGCGATTTTTACGAGACTTTCGGTGACGATGCAATTAAAACTGCAGAGATATTAGGGATCACGCTAACCAGAAGGGCCAATGGAACAGCGAGTTTTGTCGAACTTGCAGGGTTTCCCTATCATGCCCTTGATACTTATCTGCCCAAGCTGGTACGGGCAGGACAGCGTGTTGCCATTTGCGAGCAGCTGGAAGATCCAAAGATGACCAAGAATATCGTTAAACGAGGGATTACAGAGCTGGTAACGCCCGGGGTTTCCATTAACGACAATATTCTTGAACACCGGGAAAATAATTTTTTGGGTTCTGTTCATTTTGATAAAAAAATGGCTGGTGTTGCATTCCTGGATATCTCTACCGGAGAATTCATGGCTGCAGAAGGTAGTTTCGAGTATGTCGATAAATTGCTGAACTCGTTTAAACCCAAGGAAATTCTTTTCCAGAAAGGGAAGGGAAATGACTTTGTTTCTCTTTTCGGTGGCAAGTTCTACACCTATGCCATGGATGAATGGGTTTATACCCACGAGGCTGCAGAAGACCGTCTGTTGAGGCATTTCGGCACAAAATCACTGAAAGGGTACGGCGTGCAGGACCTGGATTATGGTGTTATCGCGGCAGGTGCTGTCCTTCATTACCTGGATCTTACACAACATCAGCAAATTCAGCATGTCACTTCCTTATCCCGTATCGAGGAAGATAAATATGTATGGCTCGACCGTTTTACAATCCGGAACCTGGAACTGTTCGGAGTTATTAACGAGGGGGCCAAGACGCTTGTCCAGGTGCTTGACAAGACAATATCGCCGATGGGGGCCAGGATGCTGAAACGTTGGATTGCATTGCCCCTGAAGGAGATTACTGCCATCAACGAGAGACTTTCTGTGGTCGAATATTTTGTTTCCCATCTTCAGGAAAAAGAAAAACTTGAAAATCTGATCGGGCAGATCGGAGATCTGGAACGGATTATCTCAAAGGTTGCTGTCGGCAGGATTAACCCCAGGGAAGTCCTGCAGCTTAAAAATGCACTGACAGCCATTGTGCCTATAAAAGATTGTCTGGCCGGTACCGGGCATGACGTTTTAATCCGGTTTGCAGAGCAGTTAAATCCATGTACCTCGATCCGGGACCGCATCGCTAAGGAAATATCAAGCGATCCCCCAATGCTGGTTAACAGGGGGGGCGTTATTAACCAGGGCATTTCGTCCGAGCTGGATGAATTGCGTAATATCGCTTATTCCGGTAAAGATTACCTGGCCCGGATGCAGGAGCGTGAATCAGAAAGGACAGGTATTCCTTCGTTGAAGATCTCTTTTAACAACGTATTCGGGTACTACATTGAGGTCCGCAACACGCACAAAGATAAAGTCCCGCCTGACTGGATCAGAAAACAAACGCTGGTAAGTGCTGAACGATATATTACCGAGGAACTTAAGGATTATGAAAGTAAAATTCTGGGGGCGGAAGAAAAGATCCTTTCCCTGGAGACCCGGATCTTTAACGACCTGGTCGTGGCTCTTGCTGAATATATACAGTCTGTCCAGTTAAATGCAGTGGTGATTGCAAAGGTCGACTGCCTGCTTTCATTTGCCCGGTCGGCTGTTGAGAATAATTATACAAAGCCTGAGCTGAACGACGGTAAGGTCATCGATATCAGTGAGGGGCGCCATCCGGTGATCGAACAGCAACTCCCGATTGGTGAAACCTATATTTCCAACAATGTGTACCTGGATCAGGAGGATCAGCAGATTATTATCATTACAGGGCCTAATATGGCCGGTAAATCTGCCTTGCTAAGGCAGACTGCCCTGATCGTGCTGATGGCCCAGATCGGATCGTTTGTGCCTGCGGCTTCTGCAAAAATCGGGTACGTTGATAAGATATTCACCAGGGTAGGGGCTTCGGACAATATTTCACTTGGCGAGTCTACATTTATGGTCGAGATGCACGAGGCTGCCAGTATCCTGAACAACATGTCAGACAGGAGCCTGATCCTGCTCGACGAACTTGGACGGGGGACTTCCACCTATGACGGTATCTCGATAGCATGGTCAATTGTCGAATATATTCATGAACATCCCCAGGCAAAGGCAAAGACCCTTTTTGCAACACATTACCACGAACTGAACGAAATGGAAAAATCATTTGGCCGGGTAAAGAACTATAATGTCAGCGTTAAGGAGGTGGGCGACAAGGTAATCTTTTTACGCAAACTGGTAAGAGGAGGAAGTAACCACAGCTTTGGTATCCATGTTGCGCGAATGGCCGGGATGCCGCCTTCTGTTGTGAAACGTGCCGATGAAATACTGGACCAGCTGGAAGGAAACAGCAAAAAGGGTAACCTGAGCATGGCCAAGCCATTGAAGGGTATGGCCGAGAAAAGGGAAGGGTTTCAACTGAGCTTTTTTCAGCTCGACGATCCTGTCCTTAAGGCTATCCGTGACGAGATCAAGAACCTGGATGTGAACAATCTGACGCCATTGGAAGCACTGAATAAGCTTAATGAGATAAAAAAGATATCGGGGCTGAAATAGGCTGGATGCCAGACTGGTTGGTATTATTGAATGATAGAATTATTGAATGATAGAATTATTGAATGATAGAATGAGGGAATAGGCACATTGTGAGTTGGTGAACTGGAGAGATGGCGAATGAAAAAATGATTGAATGATAGAATGTTCACCACAGATAGCACAGATTAAAACAGTAAATGTTTGAAAGTTTGAATGTTCGATTGTTTGACGCTTCGCGGTTGGAGAGGAGAGCATAAAGATATTGTAAATTAGTGAATTAGTGAACTGGTGAATGAAAGAATTAGTGAATGAATGAATGATAGAATGAGAAGAAAAACAAAGCTCCGGGGCCGAAACAACATTCAAACTACGTAGTATCAAACGCTCAAACGGCGTAGCCTCAAACAACAGAAAACACAGGGACATTGTGAACTGGTGAATTATGGAAGAAAAATAAAGATCTGGGAACCGGAACAATAGAAACATTTTCAACAATAGTAACAACAGAAACAATTCTTCGAGTCTTCGAGGCTACGCTGTTTGGGGAACGGGGCAGCGGGGCGGTGTTTTGATACTTGATCTTGAATTGCGGAATTTTAGATATTTCAGGTAAGCTATTCTCTTTTTTGTTTACCGGAAACACAATTTATTTTTGGAGAAAAAAAAATAAGCAATATATTTGCATCGCTGTTTTCGGAAGCGGAAACAGTTCGTTCTTCAGGATAATGCGAGAATAGCTCAGTTGGTAGAGCACAACCTTGCCAAGGTTGGGGTCGCGGGTTCGAATCCCGTTTCTCGCTCGTTTTTGGGAAATCTGTATTGAAATGATGGAAATCTTTCTACAATAAGTTCTCAAGTAAGAATGATCGGATGCCCGGGTGGTGGAATGGTAGACACGTTGGACTTAAAATCCAATGACCAACCAACGGTCGTGCGGGTTCAAGTCCCGCTCCGGGTACAAAAGGCCTCTCGAAGATGAAAATTTTGGAGAGGTTTTTTTATGAATAAAAACTCACACCAAAGTCCCGCTTACCGGATCCGGATTGTTTTTAAGCACAAACAATCCCATTTTTATAATTTCTGTCCTTGAGCCGGACAGGCTCTTCCTTTTCCATTCGATGAAAAGGAAGCAAAAATCTTGTCAAAACGAACCCTCTGCCGGGCGTTTTGACGGCCTGCGCACCGCTCCGTTCTGCATTCGCGACGGAGTATTGACGGATTTCGGGATGGTCAGTCCTGTCGTTCCCAAACTTTTTCGATAACCGCTCAACTAATGCTTCTGCGTAATCTTTCAATACAAAACTAAAGGCTTTTAGGGCAACATTGAATGGTGTGACTGATTCTTATTCCTTCCTTTTTCGTCTCACTAAAATTTATGCTTGAACAAGGATACCCCTCTGAAATATGAAGTGATCCGTTTTTTGTTGTAATTTGGGCGTAGGGAAAATAACGATTTATTTTGACCTTATATTCCCTTCTTGTTGTTTCGGTGCCGAAAATTGTCAGTTCAGTCAGTTTGACTCTTGGTTAACAGAAGCCTGATGCTCGTCTCAGGTCAGCCAAACTGGAGAAAGACACGGCTCTGGCTCATCTTGAGGCGTTGAAGCTACAGCTCGATCCTCATTTTTTGTTCAATAACCTGAGCATTCTAAGCTCTTTGGTCGAAGAGGATCCCAAAAAATCTGTTCAGTATATTAATCGTTTATCTGCTATTTACCGTTATGTCTTAAATAACAGAAGGCAAAATGTCGTCAGTCTCACTCAGGAATTTGATTTTATTAAAGACTATCTTTTTTTGTATGAAGTCCGTTACGGCAAGAGTATCCACTTGAAACTGGAAGAAGGTGTCCACTCTGAAAAATGGGGAATTCCTCCTTTAACACTGCAGTTACTGGTGGAGAATGCCATCAAACACAATTTATTCGAGCAGGAAAATCCGCTTCAGATACATATTGGTTTTGAGCCGGGTGACATTTATTCGTGAAAAACAATAAAAATCCGGTTCCGTATGCAGAGTCTGGTAATATCGGGTTACAAAATATCTGTAATCGCTATAGATTAATCCATTTTTCACCACCGGAGATCGATGATCGTGAAAAGATATTTACAGTGAGGCTGTCATTGATCCCATTGGATAATTAACTATTTTGTAAAGTTAATATGTTAAGAATATTAATTATTGAAGATGAATTACCTAACGCCCAACGGTTGGAAAGGATGCTTTTATCTCTGGATGAAACTGTTTTTATTGAGGGGACCATTCAAATCGTCAGGAGTGCGGTTTCCTGGCTGCAAACGCATCCGTTCCCGGATATTATATTTATGGACATCCGGCTTACTGATGGAATGAGTTTTGAAATTTTTCAGCATGTTAATATCGATGTTCCGGTTGTTTTCCTGACTGCTTATGATGAATATGCGTTGAAAGCCTTTGAGGTAAATGCTGTTGATTATCTGCTGAAACCCATAGAACGGGAAAAACTACAGCAAAGTCTGAAGAAAGCCAAACGTTTTTTGGGAAAAGGATTGGATCAGAATATCCTTCAGTTGATTGAAAAACTGCAACCGGAACAGCCCCCTTTCAGACAACGTTTCTTAGTAACTTACCGGGACCGGCTTTTACCGGTTTCAGTGGAAGATATTGCTTATTTCTATTCCGAAAACAAAATCATTCACCTCGTTACTTTCAAAGGGGAAAATTTTGCAGTGGACACGACTTTGGAAAAACTGGAAGAAGAGCTGAACCCTGATATTTTTATGCGTGTCAGCCGTCAATGTATCGTTCGTCTCATTGCTATTCAAGATTATATACAAGCTGTTCAACGGACAGGTCGGCATCGAACTTAAACCTGCTTTTAAGGAAAGAATTCATCTTAGCCGGGAAAAATCCACTGTGTTAAAAAAATGGATCGAAAGATAAAACGTTAAATCCAAATGATTTAGTTTCATCTTTATTGTGTTTTAGGGAAAAGTATCTCCTTGTTGAGTGATTTGACCGTGGTGTCAATCCATCCAAAACACAATGCTTCCTCAACTGCGTCAGTATACAAAATTCTCTTTTTTCCTGTTTCTTTTTTGGGATATCCGTATTTGGCAATATATTACACAACTTCATGTCGCAACGTACGTACAGTGCTATGGTGGTCGCGATAACTTTCCCCTAACCGGTCATCCAGATTACCGGTTAGGGGAAAGTTATTTTAGCGTTGAGTCTTTATTGCAATTTCTTTTGTTTCATTTCCTTTTGTTAGTAATTGAATATTTTTGGTTAAAATTAGACAGTAATTAATTTATATTTCTACCAGATATTTGTTGTTTTGTATATTCAGATTTTCAAAAATAAACCCAAATTTTGTTGATCTTAGTTCGCAAAGGACTTCGTTAGAAATTTGGCAAATTGATGTCATGTAAATTTCGAAACACATTTTTGCTATCAAAATGGCGATGAATACCATGGAGCAACAGCTTAGTGATGAGGATAAAGTATATATTAAAGGATTGACAAGACGCGATAACAGAGTCTTTGGTTTGCTTTTTGAACAGTACCATGCTCAATTGTTCCGTTTTGCTCAAACCTACGTTTTCGACACAGAAGCATCAGAAGATATTGTGCAAGAGGTTTTCATCAAATTATGGGAGATGTCCGAAGTTCGAATAGACAGGTCGTTGAAAGCTTATCTTTTTTTGATGGTAAGAAACCGTTGTATTGATTATCTAAGAACGCTTCATGTTGAGGACAAAAGGAAACAGAAATTGCTCGAAGCTCAAGTTCTTTCTGATAGTACCGATATTGAGTTGGACGAACAAGCTTTGGAAATGATAAAACGTACAATTAATCGTTTACCGGAGCAATGTAGGCAAGTTTATCAATTAGCTGTATGTGATAACATGAAATATGCTGATATTGCTGCGCAACTTGATATTTCTGTCAGCGCCGTTAAAGTTCAACTGTTCCGGGCCCGAAAATACCTCCGCGATAACCTCTCCAAATTTAGGGACAGCTTTTTGTTTTTTTCTTCGTTTATACGAAATCCAATACCACAAATGGAAAGTACTGCCGCTGAAAAAAAACATAGAAAATAACTAATACTCCCTGAAAATAAAAGGGAGACTGACTATTTAATGCCTTTTTATCGTGTCTTGGCCTATCAAAAAACGTTTTTATTCGATAAATTTATTTTTTTTCTGTTAACCTTTATCTCTTTGTTTTCGTCATTAAAGTATAATGAATAAATGATTAACTCGGAATTATAAATGGCGTTATGAAAAATATTGATTGGGAAATAATTCAAAAAAAACTGGAAGGCCGGATCTCCCCATCTGAGGAAAGGAGCCTAAATGATTGGATGAATTCCTCACCGGAGCACCTTGAATATTTTAGAATGGCAAAAGAATTTCATGAAAAGCAAGTTGAAGAGCTGGATTTGGATAAAGTTCCTTCTACCACAAGTTTATTCATGAAAAGGCTTCAGCCGGAATCACGTGTTATTATATCAAAAAGAAGCCTTCGTTATGCTGCATCCATATTGTTCCCGACAATAATCTTTTTGAGTGTCTGGTTTTTTAACAGAAGTCATAAAGATGACATTGCTAATAATAATGTTCCTGTTTCCATTGACCCAATAAGTAACAAAGCCAGACTGATTACTTCATCAGGATTGATCGTTGACCTTGAAACAAATAAGAACGAACTGATAGAGGATTCTTCCGGAATTAAAATTAGTAACGATAGCTTGATGGGGTTAAAATATTTTTCTGGTTTGGAGGTCTCAAATATTCCGGGAGTTTATAACACATTGATCACCCCGCGTGGGGGTGAATACAATCTTGAACTATCTGATGGAACCCGTGTTTGGCTCAACTGTGACTCGGAGTTAAAATATCCGGTTGTTTTCAACGGTGCTACCAGGAAGGTTAGCCTAAAAGGGGAAGCCTTTTTCGATGTTTCCAAAAGCATAAAACCCTTTATTGTCCAAGCTATGAATATGAATATCAAAGTATTGGGGACGAGATTTAACATATCTGCTTACTCCGATGATCATTCGTTCCAAACAACTCTGACTCGAGGCAGTTTGAAGGTTGAATTATCCGGGACTGGAAATTCAGGGCAAAGTGTCTTATTGCAACCAGGTCAACAGGCGAACTTCGACAAAGACCTGGGTGAGCTTGAACGTGTTGAGGTTGATACAACTTTATATACCAGTTGGATTGACGGATATTTCCGGTTTCAGGATAAACCATTGGATGAGGTAATGCGGAGCATTGCCCGATGGTACAATATCGAGGTCGTTTATGAAAACAATGTTGATATAAAAAAACGATTGACTGGCAAATTATACCGATTGGATAACTATACGGTAATTACATCAATGATTAGTAAAATATCTGGAATAAAGTTCGACACGGAAGGGACGCAAGTAACGGTTTCACAATAAGGGGAAAAAATAATCGGGAAATGCGCCAACATTTCCCGATTGAAATAATTGAATACCCGCCAAGGTATTCCATGTTTAATTTATTACATACAAATCTATGAAAAAAAGTTATTTAATGTATGTTTTCAGCTTTTTACGGAAACATCGAAAAGCTCTTGGGATTATGAGAGATTTGATTGTGTTTATGTTATTTTTCAGTCTACAGGCACACTCCAGCATTTTCTCGCAAACACGGATTAGTGTCGACTTGAAAAATTCCCAGATTGAAGAATTGATAAAGGTCATCGAGACGCAGACGCAGTTAGGTTTTCTTTATGACGAGATGCAATTAAAAAAAGCAAAACGGATATCAGTGAGTGTTCAAAATGAGACTGTTGAAAACGTGTTGAGAATAGCCCTCCAAAATACTGGTTTCGGGTTTGAAATTGATCATAATACAATTTTGCTTAAGTTAAATCCAGTGGTCGAAGAACAGTCCCTCGAACCGATCATCGTAAATGGGAGAGTTGTTGATAGTTTAAACAAACCACTTTCTGGGGTTACTGTACATTTAAAAGGGAAAAACATTGGCGTTTCAACAGATAATAATGGTCAGTTCAGTCTTAAAACCTCAAATCTAGGTGGTGCTGTTTTGGTCTTCTCTTTTGTTGGTTTTGAAACTCAGGAGATTGTAGTGGGAGATCAGACTACTATTAATGTTATTCTTAAAAAAGGCATTAATGAGTTGAGTGAAGTAATAATTAATGCAGGCTATTATTCAACTACAGAGCGATTAAAAACAGGAAATATTAGTAAAATATCAAGTAAAGAACTGAGTCTATCTCCAGTTACAGACCCTATGGGAGCCCTTCAAGGTCGAGTTTCAGGGATCGTAATTACGCAATCAAGCGGTAATCCAGGAGCTGCTTTTGAAGTTGAAGTTCGTGGAAGAACACAAATTGATAAGATTAATGGGGCGTCAGATGAACCGTTGTACATTGTAGATAATGTTCCAATCGCGAGCGGGACTGAATATATTAATCAACTTCCTTCAGCCATAAGCGCATCTTCATTAAGTGGATTAAGTCCTTTATACAGTCTTAATATAGCTGATATTGAAAGTATAGAGGTTCTGAAAGATGCCGATGCGACGGCTATTTATGGGAGTCGTGGTGCTAGTGGTGTCATTTTGATTACAACAAAAAAAGGCAAAAAAGGGAAGCCAAAATTTAATTTAAGTGTTTCAACTGGAGTTAGTGTAGCTCCTTTGCCAGATATGCTTACTACTAAAGAATATGTGGCTATGCGTAAAGAGGCTTTGTTAAATGATGGATTAGATCTAGAAACATTAGCAAATAGCACGAAGCTTTCTGACAGGAATAAAGTTTATGATTTAGTGCAGTACGATACTACGAGGGATAACAACCTTACTAAGCAATTAATAGGTGGAACTGCCTATACTACAGATGTGCAGGCAACTTTATCTGGGGGCAGTGATCTAGCACAATTTATCCTGGCTGGTGGTTACCATAGAGAAACAATGGTAATACCAGGAAATTTTCCAAATCGCAGGGCTTCTGGTAGATTAAATGTAACCACTACTACACCTAATAAAAAACTTACAGGTGTTTTTTCAGCAAGTTATGCTTCTACACTTAATACGAGTACATCAACAGATCTTTCATTTGCCTTGTCTTTACCGCCTAACTATAAGTTGTATGATGATAATGGGGATTTGGCTTGGAATGAGGGTGGGTATAAATCTGATAATCCATTAGCCTACACTTTACAAAAATACGAAGCTAGAATAACAACATTAAATACAAATGCGGTATTATCCTATAAAATAATACCTGGGTTAACTTTAAAAAATAGTGTTGGATATAATTTGATAACAACTGATGAAAATAGAATTAGGCCATCAACAGCTGTAAATCCTCTTGATAGAACTGGTGCCGATGGTACTTATCTATTTGGGCATGGAACATTTAAAAGTTGGATTGAAGAACCTCAATTAGAGTATAGTAAATCTATTGGAAAAGGAAGCTTAAATGCATTAATTGGTGGCTCGTTCCAAAGTCAAGAACATGATAGTTATAACATTTCTATAAGTGGTTATGAAAATGATGATCAAATAGGAACGCTTTCTGTTGTTACTTCGGAAATGTTTGGTACTCCATCAAGCAGTTTTTCAGAATACAAATACGTTGCTTTTTTTGGCCGTATCAATTATAACTACAATAATAAATATATTTTGAATTTAACGGGAAGAAGAGATGGTTCCAGCCGATTTGGCCCCGATTATAGATTTTCAAATTTTGGAGCTATAGGTGCTGCATGGATATTAAGTGATGAGTCTTTTATGAAGGAAATTCCTTTTATAAGTTTTGCAAAACTTAGAACTAGTTATGGGGTAACTGGAAATGATAAAATAGGGGAATATAAATATCAGGATGTTTATGAGTCAGGTTATTCTACGAATAGTTATGATGGTGAGACTGCACTTACACCTTCTTCTTTATACAATCCTGACCTACATTGGGAAAGGAATGCTAAAACAGAGGTCTCAATGGATTTAAATTTGTTTAAAGATCGTTTACATTTTTCAGCATCCTGGTATCGAAACAATTCGTCAGATCCTTTGGTTAGTTACCCTCTACCTGCAATGACAGGTTATAATAGCGTTGTTAATAATCTAAATGGTGTTATTGTACAAAATCAAGGGGTGGAATTGCAATTGACTTCTATAAATATTGAAAACAAAAATTTTAGATGGAGTGCAAACTTTAATATCACAATTCCAAGTAATAAACTGTTAAAGTATCCAAACTTTGAGGAGTCATCATATACGGGCTCTTATGTTATTGGAAAATCACTTAATACAGTTATTACGGGACACGTGTTGGGGGTTGATCCTGAAACAGGCTTGTATTTATTGGAAGATTACAACGATAATGGTGTGTATGATCCTGCCTCAGATGGTGATTTTAAGCCACAACTTGACACAGATCCTGATTTCTATGGCGGACTTCAAAACTCTATTTCATTTAAAGGCATTACTTTGGATTTTTTATTTCAGTTCAGAAAGCAGATGGGTAAAAACTGGCTTTCCTCTTATACATCTTATACTAGTCCGGTCGGTGCTGTAGGAAAAAATTACCCAGATGTTGTTTTAAATCGTTGGCAAAACCCTGGCGACATTACCAATATTCAAAAATTCACGACATCAGCCTCTATATTAGATCTTTATAAACTAAATGGGGGTCATGTACCTGCTTATTTTTCAGATCTTCAATATACAGATGTCTCTTTTGTGCGTCTAAAAAATGTGTCTTTATCATATGATCTTCCTGAAAAATTATTGAAAGGGCTAGGCGTGAGTGCTTTTCGTGTGTATGCGCAGGGGCAAAATCTGTTAACTTTTACACCCTATAAGATTGGAGATCCGGAAACAGCGTCTTTAAATAGGTTACCTCCTTTACGCACTATTATTATGGGCGCTCAAATTTCTTTTTAACTTTTTAAATATAATAGTTATGAAAATAAAAAATAAAAGAATACCCTTATATTCTCCTAAATATGTCCTGATTATTAGCTTATTGTTGGTTGGTTTTACAAGCTGTGATGACTTTGTGGATGTGGATTTACCAGCAGACTTAATAAATACCGATGCGGTATTTGCAAATGAAGGCTCTGCGCAGGCTGCCATGAGAGGTGTTTATGCATATGCAACCAATAGTAATGCAATAACGTCCATGTTTAAAATTGTGGGATTATCTTCAGATGAATTGGAGAAAGCCAGTTATTCTACCGAAGAAACCATGTTTGCAACAAACACAATAGCTTCAAGCAGTAGTACTATTTCAAATATTTGGCTGGGTTTTTATAACATCATATACCAATGTAATAATGTGGTTTTAAACGTGTCTGAGTCAACCCAGTTATCAGAAGACACGAAAAAACAATTGGTAGGAGAAGCCCAATTCATGAGGGCCTTTTGTTATTTTTATTTGGTAAACCTATGGGGAGGCGTCCCCCTTAATTTGGGCACTGATTATGAAGCTGTTCGATTGCTGTCTCGTTCATCAGTCGCCGAGGTATATGCGCAAATTGAAGAAGATTTATTAGAGGCACAGAGTGGATTAAGCAGTGAGCTTTATACAACGGCCGGAGAAAGAATTCGAGCCAACAAATGGGCCGCAACCGCCTTATTGGCAAGAGTGAGGTTATATCAAGAAAATTGGGTTGATGCAGAAACTCAAGCAAGCGCAGTTATCAATTCAGGGATTTATGAGTTAGAACCTTTGAATGATGTGTTTTACGAAACCTCAAAAGAAAGTATCCTGCAATTGGCTAATGCAGGTAGTAATAGATATACTTATGTACAATTAATGGGGTCTTCGGTAACAAGTCCAACATATAGATTGACATCTTCCATTGCTGCTAATATTTCAGATGATGACGCAAGAAGGACGGCATGGTTAACACCTACATTGGATGGCCCCTATAAATATAAATCTTACTCCAATACGAAAGGGCCAGAAGAACCAGAAGCAGCCAACATGCTAAGATTAGGAGAAATGTATTTAATACGAGCTGAAGCACGGGTGCAGCAAGATAACATTACAGGATTGAATAGTGCGGAATCAGATTTGGATATAATTCGTTCAAGAGCTGGTTTGCCGGGCACAACCGCAACAACTAAAACCACAATGTTACAGGATATTTATACAGAAAGAACAAGAGAGCTCTTTGGTGAGTGGGGCCATCGCTGGCTGGATGTTAAAAGAATTGGACAGGCTGATGCTATTTTTGGAACTAACAAAACAGGATGGGTTTCTCAAGCTGCACTTTATCCTATCCCTTACGACGATATACTAAAGAATCCTAATTTATCGCAAAACGATGGATATTAAATAAGTCGAAGTAAAACAGTAAGAACTAAGTAATGAAAACTATTTATAGCGTATTTTGACCTATTCCTGCATAAATGTATTATAGCGAGATTATTGTCGGTGTTTGTGTGCGGCGAAAGTCCCCCTTTAGGATCCTGATATTTCGGGGTAGGGGTAAACGAAGAAAAGAACTCGACATTTGTTTATTTTCACTACTTAAACTCATAAAAAAATAATTTTTTAAAACACAAAAAAATGATAATAAAAAAAAGTATTGCATTTAGTCTTATCCTATTATCTCTATTGAGTTACGCTCAAAAGCATCAGGACAAAAATTACAATTTAACAGTAAAAATAAGTGGTTTAAATAACCCTAATGCCAAGGTGTATTTATCAAATTCATTAATGAAATTGAATGCTGAGTCTATTATAGATTCAGCTAGCTTAAAAAACGGCGAGTTTAATATTAAAGGTAAAATACTTGAACCTAAGCAAGTTTTTTTAATTGTTGATGAGAAAGGTTTTGGTTATAAGGATGTTAAAAACTGGAGCGGTATTAGACCTATGTACCTTGAAAAAGGAGACATTCTTGTGGATATAAAAGATACTATTAAAAATGCGGTTATTACAGGTTCAAAATTAAATACTGAGTATGATGCCTATGCAAAACTGCTTTATGATCCAAGAAAGTTTAATGATGAGTATAATCGTATAAATGCAGCTATTAAAGAGGAAGTGTCTCCAGAAAAAAAGAAACTATTGGAAAGAAAAAAACTAAACTTAATTAATAAAACCGCAAAGGATAGAGACTCTAGCATATTAGCCTATGTAAAACAAAATCCGGATTCATACTTTAGCCTCGAGGCACTAAGTACTCTTGCCCAAAAAGGTTATGATGCAAGTGTTCTCAACGCTATTTTTGAAAGTCTTAGTGAAGATTTGCGAACTAGCAAACAGGGCTTAGAGCTTTTAGAAAATTTGAATAAAAAACGTGCTGATGTAGGGGTATTAGCGTTAGATTTTACACAAAATGATGAAAATGAAAATCCTATAAAATTATCTGACTTTAGAGGTAAATATGTATTGCTTGATTTTTGGGCTTCATGGTGTGGTCCTTGCAGGGCAGAAAATCCAAATTTAGTTAAAGCCTATGAAAAATATCATGATAAAGGGTTTGATATTTTGTCTGTATCCTTAGATACTAAAAAAGATGCTTGGGTAAAAGCTATTAAACAGGAAAATCTTCCTTGGATTCACGTGTCTGATTTAAAAGGATTTAAAAATGGTGCGGCCGTTTTATATGAGGTTCATACCATTCCTGCTAACTTTTTGATTGATCCTAATGGAAAAATTATAACAACAAATTTACGGGGATATAAATTGGGAGAAGAACTGTCAAAAATATTCAAGTAATCAGAAACTGTTGAAAAATGGAATCGGAGTTGAAAAATTTAAAAATTACCCTGATCTTAAAAAGTGATTTTTGATTTTTCGGACTCCGATCAGGGGGGGGTGAACTGAAAAATAAAAAGAACCGAAAATTAAACAGTTTCTTAGCTTGTAAATTTTTCAATAAAAATTTGAAGATGACTCACACAAGGGTAAAACTTTTAAATAAAAATCCTGATTATAGCCAATAAAATAATTTCAAATCACTAGTGTCCGGTTTAAATATTACAGAAGGAACAATTACAAAAAGAATAGTAAACCCCGATATAGGATCTACCACATTTGTGTTGAGCAACGGTGTATTCCGGAATGTTTTGACAGGATTGTTCGTTGCGGATAATATGGTCGTGATAATTGCGTTGTCCTGATTTTTCCCCGAACGATGGCCAATCAAAGGTTTTTACCCCACGGATATGATTGTTGTAGGGCAATCCCTTGTGGTTGCCCTATTGTTTGTTCAGGTTCCCTGGTATTATTTGTTTGGAGGATGGTTGTGGTATCGGGGGCGGATTTTTAATGTGGAAGGTCTCTGAAGATTAATATTGAATCTCACTAATTTTTTTTTTAGTTTTGTCGGGGAGCTAATGATCTAATCATGCCTGAATTTTCTCATGAAATAGTGAACCGGTTTATAAATGGAGATGAATCCTCATTTAATATTATCTTTAATTTCTTCTATCCCCGGTTGTATCATTTTATTCATGCATATATCCCGAATGAAGATCTGGCCGAGAATATGGTTCAGGATACTTTTCTGACATTATGGAATAAACGAAAACATATGAAACCGGGCAGCAATATCAATGCATGGTTGTATACTGTCGCCCGAAATATTTGTTTAAAAAAACTGAGAGATGATAAAACTAAAAAAGCATACCTTTCATCTAATCTGAATGAACTGGAGCTTGAAATGAATATGGGAGCTCTGGCAAGTATCGATACTTCAGAGCTTACCTTCTCTGAAATTGAACGTATTATTGAAAATACGCTTGAGACGCTACCTCCACAATGCCGGAAAATATTTGAATTGAGCCGTTTTGAGAGCAAGAAGAACAAGGAAATTGCAGAAGAGCTGGAAATATCGGTAAAGGCGGTTGAAAACCAAATTACCAAAGCTTTAAAAATCTTTAGAAATTCATTGAAAGATTACCTTCCACTTGTTGTACATCTATTTATTCGTTAGCTGCTGTCGCTGTGCGATACAAAAAAATTCCGTGTACGGTGAAAAAAATATGATCGACGGCGTGGGGTATATCCCTGTTTTTGGATTATAAAGATGAAAGGCATTACAAACTGATGAAAACAGAAGAAATCATAGCAGTAATAACAGAAAATGTAAACGAAGATCGAAAGAATGATCTTCTTCTGCAGATCAAAAATGATCCTCAGCTTTATAAAGAGTATAATTCTTTAAAGAATGCATGGGCATTGTCTTCTTTTCAGTCCGGAATGCCTGAATCAAAAATCAGGAAAGCTTATTTGATACAAAAAGAAAAAATCAGAAAACAAAAGACTGTTCTTTTAATGCATCATTTTTATTCTTTTATGAAATATGCTGCTATCCTGTTGATTGTTTTTTGGGCTGGAATGTTTTTTAACAAATATCTCACCGATGGTTCTGTTTCAACCGTAGGGCTAGCAGAGGTTGTTGTACCGTTGGGGCAGATGGCTGAAGTCAATTTGCCCGATGGTTCCCATGTATGGATTAACTCGGATACCAGGCTGTCTTTCACTAAAACTTTTAATGGAAAAGAACGGGAAGTGAAGCTTAATGGTGAAGCTTATTTTAAAGTCCGGAAAGACAAAAAACCTTTCGTGGTAACAACAGGCTTTGGCCAGATAACAGTTCTTGGCACCTCCTTTAATGTGCAGGCCTATGAGGACAGCAAATTTCAGGCTACCTTGGTAAACGGCTCTATCAGATATACAAATAAAATGAAAAAGAGTGTTGTGCTTACACCGGGGCAACAGCTTTATTTTTCGCAGGATGACAGCATCCTGGTCCGCGAAGTAAAAACAGATCTTTATACTTCATGGAAGGATGGCGTCATTATTTTTAAGAAGGAGCCATTAAAAGAAGTTGTCCGGAAATTGGAGCGTCATTTTGACGTAAAAATTGTACTGGAAGACAGTTCCCTTGAAGATATTTGCTTTACCGGAAACATTAAGAATGAAAGTTTACCGGATGTGTTGGAATTGATTAATAAAACGAAACCCATACAATATACATATGATAAGAAATTGAAAAAAATAAACATCAGAACAAAGGGACCGTTTTGATTAAGCGAGGGCTGGGCCAGGCTTGCCTGACCGGTGCCAGGCACTCAAAACAAAACAACTAATGGAAATGAATTAAATACATCAAGGTAAAGGCAGAATCTTGCTCATTCTGCCTTTAAAGATCTTGATTTAACGCAAATAATTTAATTAAATCAAAAACACGAATTTATGAAAAAAAATCGATGTTATGATGGCTCTGTGCCGTTGTTTTATCAAATTCTGAGAAAGATGAAATTAACCTTACTATTCTTTTTGCTGGCTTTATTGAATGGAATTGCTGCCAATTCCTATTCTCAATCGATGAAATTAACTTTGAAAATGGAGAATGCCCGGATCGAAGAGGTATTGAGCAGGATTGAAGACCAGAGTAAATTCCGGTTTTTTTATACTGATGAAGTTAACGTGGACAAAAGAGTTTCTGTTGATATTTCTGATGAATCGATAGACAATCTTCTGGACAAAATTTTTCGGAATACAGGGATTCAATATGAGATTACAGATCGTCAGATTATTCTTAAAAACAAAAACGGTTCCTTCCCTTTCGAAGTTCAACAACAAAAATCAATTTCCGGAAAAGTAACCGATTCCTCGGGCGTTCCTTTACCGGGAGTAACCGTAGTTATCAAAGGGACAAACAACGGAACAATAACAGATGCTGGAGGGAGATATAATTTAAACAATATACCAAGAGAGGCAGTTTTGACGTTTTCTTTTGTCGGGATGAAAACGCAGGAAATATCAGTGGAAGGCAATTCTGCTATCAATATTGAAATGCAGGAAGAAACAATAGGGTTGGATGAAGTAGTTGCTATTGCATACGGAAATACGACAGAAAGATTGTCTACAGGTTCACTGCAAACAGTTAAGGCGAACGAGTTAAATGAAATACCGGTGGCCCAGTTTACCCAGAAACTCCAGGGAAAGTTTGCCGGAGTAAAGATTAACCAAGGGACAGGACGTCCAGGAGAGGGACTTACTGTTCAAATTAGAGGAGCAGCTTCTTTGTCTACAAGTTCTTCTCCTTTGTATGTTATAGATGGATTTCCCGTTTCCGGGGGAATTATCAATATCAATCCGGATGAAATAGAATCCATGACGGTGCTTAAGGATGCAGCATCTACCTCTCTTTACGGATCCAGAGCAGCATTTGGTGTTGTTCTGATTACCACGAAAAGTGCTAAAGCCGGTCAGACAAACATCAGTGTTGATGCTTATACGGGGATCCAGCAAGTTCCCCAAAAAGGGCGACCGGATATGATGAACGGAACTGAATGGGCTCAATTTAAAAAGGAGTATTATGAAGATCTCGGAGTGACTGTTCCTGAAGCATATGAGAATCCCGAACAGTACGGTAAAGGCTATGACTGGTACGACGCGATGCTTAGAACAAGCGAAATTAGTGATTACAGCATTACGATCAATACGAATAGGGAAAAATTCAGCAGTGCTATTGTCGCAGGTTTTTTTAATCAAAAAGGAGTTTTGTTGAATTCTTATTATAGAAGATTTTCAGTTCGAACCAATAATGTTTTCAATCTGTCAGACAAATTAACCGTCGGTGTCAACTTGGCACCAACCTACAATTATGGAAATTCACCATCTTCTGATGGACAATTTTTTGGGTCAGGCGGTTTATTGGCAAATGCGACTCTTACCCCGCCAATTCTTGCGTACCGGAATTCTGACGGAAGTTATCCTGTAAGTGTAACGACATCAGGTGTCACTTCATTCTCTACGCCAAACTGGGTAAGATCGATAAAAGAAATTACAAATAGGACAACCGATACTCGGTTACTCTCCAATGGATATATAAAATACGAACCCATAAATGGACTAATACTAAAATCAAGCATAAATGCGGAGGTTATTTCTACTTTGGTTCATTATTTCCAGCCTTCTACTGCAGGAAGATCTTTTGCCGCAGAACCCAGTGAGCTGACGGCTAATCTTTCTGAAACAAGCAGGCGCCTTTGGACCTGGTTGTCCGAGAATACTGTCGAGTATACAAAAAGAATGAAGGGACATAATTTTGATATTTTAGCAGGGTATACTGCCCAGCGGTATCGGTACGATTCCAACACGATTAGCGGATATGATTACACTGATGACCGCATACAAACAATCGATGCCGCCTTGGTAAAGAATGACCCGACAATGGATATTGAAGAATGGAGCATGATCTCATATCTTACTCGATTAAACTATAATTATAAAGATAAGTATTTGCTTGGTGCAAGTATTCGTCGGGATGGTTCATCCCGTTTTGGAAAGGATAACAGGTGGGGCAATTTTCCTGCTGTTTCTGCCGGATGGGTCCTTTCTGAAGAATCATTTGCCAAGACGATAAACTGGTTGTCGCTCTTTAAATTGCGTGGGAGCTATGGCGTTACCGGAAATAATAATATTGGAAATTACACGCAGTACAGTACGGTAAGTACGGATGTGAATGTTGCATTTGATGGACAGACAAAAAGTGGAAGTGCTGTGACGAGTCTGGAGAATGATGAGTTGGGATGGGAGAAAACCAGGGAATTCGATCTTGGCTTTGATTTAAGTCTTTTTAATAATCGTTTATCTTTAAATTATGATTATTATCACAAAAGGACAACAAATTTACTATATACACTTTCTGTGCCGACAGAGTCCGGCTATTCCAGCTATACGGGAAATGTAGGAGAGATCAGGTTTTGGGGACATGAAATCAATATTAACTCTGACAATGTAGTTGGAAAATTTAAGTGGAACTCAAATTTTAATATATCGTTTAGTGATAATAAAGTTATGAAATTATCTTCATTAAGTGATAGTCTGATCGTTTCACAAGGTATAATCGAAACTCTTACCCGTGTCGGTGGAAGGATCGGTCAGTTCTATGGATTAGTACAAGATGGAGTCTATGTTGACCGGAATGATTTAGATAACTCGCCCAAGAATGTGAATTCGGAGGTTGGAACTATTAAATTCAGGGATTTGAATGGTGATGAAGTTGTTAAGCTGGGTGATTCAGGTGGTGATAAAAAAGAAATAGGTAATCCTTTTCCAAAATTCATTTTTGGTTTCACAAATACTTTTTCGTATAAGGATTTTGATTTGTCAATAGTAACGACGGGTTCTTTCGGAAATAAGATTGCCGCGGCAATGGAGCAAGGTTATGCCAATCTGGATGGTGTTTTTAATGTACTTAAGGAGGTCAAGGACCGTTGGCGTTCAGAGGATGATCCAGGGGCCGGACTGTATGGAAAGACAACTAGTTCCACGTCTACCGAACGCGATTATTTTCACACAAGATATATAAAGAATGGTAGTTACATCACAATAAAAAATATTACCCTTGGATATATCGTTCCTCAAAAGACATTTAGCTTTATTAAAAGATTGCGTCTTTATGCAAGTGTTCAGCAGGCTTTCGTATTTACAAAGTACAGGTATGGGAATCCTGAGGTTGGCATAGACTTTAATGGAAATCAACCTGGATCAACCTCTCAGGGAATTGATTTTTCAGCCTATCCCGTCCCAAGAACATTCACTTTTGGAGTAAATGTTAGTTTGAAATAATTGATAACTTTAAAATTTCAATCCAATGAAAAATATAGTATTCCTTTTAGCTGTCTTTTTTATGATAAGTTGCAAAGAGAGCTTTTTAGATATTTCATCGCAAACAGAACTGACAACAACAGTATATTATAAAACACAAAGCGATTTTGAGCAGGCAATTAATGGAGCATATGCACCCTTACGTTCTTTATATAATGGTACTGCTGCCGCATGGACAATGGGGGAAATGAGGTCAGACAATACAACCTATAAATACAATGCGAATGACCGGGGTACGATTTATCCTGAATATATTGCGAATTTTCTTGAAGATAATACGAATGCCGTTTTGTCAAATAAGTATACATATGATTATACAATTATTGCACGCGTAAATCAAATTCTATATCTTATTGATGACGTGGATTTTGATGAGGAGACTGTAAAGACGAACATTAAAGGACAAGCTTACTTTTTAAGGGCTTTTGCCTATTTCGATCTGGTTCAGTACTTTGGGGAGGTCCCGTTGCATCTGGAACCAGTTACATCATTGGATGGAACCTCCTTACCTCTGTCAAGTGTTGAGGCTATTTATGATCAGATCATTTCTGATGCCACTCAGGCTATAGGCCTTTTACCAGACAAGGCGTCACAGGAGGCAGGTCGGGTCACTTCGGGATCTGCTAAAACTTTACTTGGAAATGTCTATATTGTCCAGGAAAACTGGACAGAAGCAGAATCCGTTTTGGAAAGTATCACCGGATATAGTTTGCTTGATGATTATGCAGATGTCTTTGATCCTGCAAATAAGAATAATAGTGAATCTGTTTTCGAGGTCCAGTATAAGCAGGGATCAGATGGACTGGAGAGTTACTTTTTCTATACCTTCCTGGTACAGCCGATTACTGCATCGGAAGTTGAATCGGTAACCGGGATTACAGAAATCGCGCGGACTGTTGAAGGGTTCAATATACCTACTCCAGATATTATCGATGCGTATGAAACAGGAGACTTGAGAAAAGATGCGTCTATTGGTTATCTTACAGCCAGTGGTAAAACTTACCCGTACATAAAGAAATACGCTCATAATCATGAGTTAACTTATAATACGGATGATGATTGGCCAATATACCGTTATTCCGAAGTTCTGTTATTTTTAGCAGAGGCACTCAATGAACAGAATGAAACACCGGGGGCATTACAATATTTAAATCAGGTAAGAACAAGGGCCGGATTATCGAATAGCCCTGCTTCCTCTCAATCAGAAATACGGGATGCTATTATGCAGGAAAGACGGGTGGAATTTGCATTTGAAAATAAAAGATGGCCCGATTTAGTCCGGACGAACACGGCGGAAGAAGTCATGACTGCCTTTGGGGAGCGGGTGAAAGCAAATCCGGAAGCCTATTATTTTCCCGAGGGAATTACAGTATCGTCTTCGGCCTATACCGACATCGAATTACTATTCCCGCTACCTGACTCCGAATCTACGCTAAGTTCATATTTTTAGCCTTCATCTGTAAGTGATAATGCGTATTTATGCGCATTATCACTTACATTAAAACATAAAAGAAATGAAAAAATTCTATCTTCAGGAGGCAGGAATGATCCGTGAATAAATAAACTTAAACAATAATGAATTGCATCAGCCTATTATTTACCCTTTTAGTCTTTTTCCCTCCTTTACTTTATGGAGGCCAGGTTCAGATTGTAAATTTAAAAGTTGAATACATGAAAATGCCCTTGGGGATTGATGTTGAATGTCCCCGTTTTAGCTGGCAGATGAATTCAGCAGACAACAAACATGGCTGTAGGCAGACTGCTTACCAATTAGTGGTGACCGATGGGGCTGGTCAAATTATCTGGGACTCGGGGAAAATAAATAGCGATAAATCCCTGAATATTAAATATAGCGGCAAACCCCTATCGTCCGTTACCCGGTATGACTGGGTGGTCCATGTTTGGGATCAAGATAAAAAAAAGCATACTGCCTGCTCCTGGTTTGAAACGGGGGTGATGAACCCTGGACTTTCCGCTTGGGACGGAGCAAAGTGGATTGGGGGCGGCAATGAAGACATGGTGTTGTATTCACACTATCTCCCTGTTTTTAAGATCCGGTATTCTGTTCAACTGGATAAAGAGTCCGGATCAACACGTGCAGCCTTTATTTATGGTGCTAATGATAACCGACTGATGTATAAGGATAAAAACCTGTACCAGTTGGAGAATAAAAAGGGTGAATCTTATTTAAAAGTTGAAGTTGACATTACTCCGTTGCTTTCAGAAAAGAGTGCCCGGCTGAATATTTACAGGGTTGGCTATCATCCTGACGACCAAAAGGATGTTCCGTTAAAAACTTATCCGATTTCTACTGCAATCATAAATGACGTCAATAAATACAATTTCCATACGATTGTGCTTAGTTCTGACTTGGGTGATACCCGAATTTATCTGGACGGTGCAGAGAAAGAAAATCTTATTGCAGAAGTTAACCTTAATCCATTGGGGAAAGGAGGTGATTTTATAGCTTTCCCGGTTGTTGGCGATATTGGTTTTTCTGTTCCTCATGGTCAGAAGGCTTCTTTTTCCCATGTTGAGATACGGAACTACCGCTCGCCATCAAATATAATTTTCTCGGAAGATCTGGATAAACAACCCTACACTGGAATTTTTAAGGGTTTAGCAAATGATTTAACCATCGAAAATAATTCTTATGTGATCGCCGGAGGTGGGGAAGGAAATCAGTTTCTGGCCGATCCGGGCAGAAATTCAATGCCCATGTTGCGTACAACGTTTTCGTTATCCCCGGTTAAAATTGCCAAAGCCCGGTTGTATGTGACAGCGCGTGGTATTTATGAGATGTATCTTAATGGTATCCGGATCGGTAATGACTATTTTGATCCGGGCCTTACCCAGTATAATAAAACCCAACTGTATCAGACCTATGATGTTACCGGGTACATCCATTCAGGGAAAAATGCCCTGGGGGCCATTCTGGGAGAAGGATGGTGGAGCGGTGGCATTACCTATATGGGTGAATTCTGGAACTTCTTCGGGGATCGTCAATCACTTTTGGCCAAATTGGTAATTACTTATACGAATGGAAAAGAAGATGTGATCGTAAGTGACCCGAAGACCTGGAACTATTTTAATAATGGTCCCGTTGTTTATGGCAGCTTTTACCAGGGAGAAGTGTATGATGCTTCAAAAGATTCCCTGATTGACGGATGGAGCACCGCGCCATATGATGATTCCCAATGGGTACATGCGAAAGAAGTAAGCCTGGAAGGTCATATTAGTCGGGATGAAACCAACTTGCAGAACAATATGCCGATGGTTGATGATTATTCAAAAGAGGCCTTTGTCGGACAATTGGGAAACACGGTGCAAAAGGTAAAAGAGCTTTTAGCCATCTCTGTAAAAGAAGTAAACCCCGGGGTGTTTGTCTATGACATGGGACAGAATATGGTAGGTGTTCCAAATATCAGGCTGACAGGAATGGAACCCGGACGAAAAATCTATTTGAGGTATGCTGAGGTCAAATATCCAGATTTGCTTGAATATAAGGGAAATGTTGGCATGATCATGCTTGAGAATATCCGTGCCGCCATGGCCCAGGATATTTATATCACCAAAGGAGGAAATGAAACCATTCGCCCCCGTTTTACCTTCCACGGCTATCGTTTCCTTGAAATAACCGGGATTGATAAACCGTTGCCTTTGGAGGCCGTCAGGGGAACCGTACTTAGTTCCGTCCATGAGCTGGCTTCGTATTATGAAACATCAAACGCTGAAGTCAATAAGCTATGGGAAAATATAACATGGTCAACCTTAGGGAACTTTTTATCGATACCTACCGATTGTCCGCAACGAAATGAACGACTGGGATGGAGTGGTGACATCTCCGTGTTTTCCCGCACAGCCACTTATATGGCAAATATTCCGGAATTTCTGAGAAGGCACATGTTAGCGATGAGGAATGTTCAGCGTCCGGACGGGCGTTTTAGCGATATTGCTCCATTGGGTGGCGGATTTGGTGGTGTATTGTGGGGAAGTGCAGGTATTACAGTTGCATGGGAAAGTTACCTCCAATATGGAGATAAGGAACTGCTGGCAGTGCATTATCAGGCAATGAAAAGATACATCGGATTTTTAAAGCAGAACATCGATCCGGGATCAGGCATATTGCAGGAAAACGACAGGAAGAAATGGTCCAGTTTAGGTGATTGGCTCAGCCCGGAATATGACAGAAGCGAAAAAACCTTGCTTTGGGAGTCTTATTTTATTTACGATTTAGAAATTATGGAACAAGTCGCTTCCATCCTGGAGAAAAAAGAAGATGCCGAAAATTTCCGTCAACTTTGTGCTGAACGAAAGGATTTCTTTAACAAAACTTATATTGACAATGAGACAGGAAAAACAGTTTTCATGGGTGAAATGATAGATACACAAGCATCCTATGTTCTTCCTCTGGCTTTTAACATCATTAATAAAAGGAATAAAGAGAAAGCAGTAAAAAACTTTGTGGCAACAATAGAACGGGAGAATGTAACGGATAATGGCACAGTATGCCCGCCATATTCACTCATGACCGGTTTTATCGGGACTGCATGGATAAACATGGCCTTATCCGAAACCGGATACCCGGATGTAGCTTATCGCCTGTTACAGCAAACCACTTACCCATCCTGGTTATATCCGGTTACCCAAGGTGCAACGACCATCTGGGAACGTTTGAACTCCTATACCCATGCGAACGGATTTGGGGGAAATAACCGGATGAACTCTTTCAATCACTATTCCTTTGGAGCAGTAGCTGCATGGATGTACAGTTATTCCTTGGGAATAGCAAGAGATAAGGACTCTCCGGGGTTTAAACATTTCATTTTACAACCAGAACCGGACCCGACAGGAAAAATGACTTATGCCAAAGGATATTATGAGTCGATGTATGGCAAAATTGAAAGTAGCTGGGAACAAGAAAACAATACTTGTCATTATCGGTTTGTAATACCCGCAAATACGACAGCTACGATATATATTCCGGCTGAAAGTGAAGAAGACGTGACAGAAACGAAGGGCGTTCAATTTTTGAAGATGGAGAATGGAAAGGCTGTTTTCGAGGTGGAATCCGGAGTTTACAATTTCGTATCACAAATGAATTATAATAAAAATTGAATATTCACTAAAATGATATCAGAAAAAGCTGTTTAGAAGATGTTCTTTTGAGAATGTACCGGAGTATATTGGGAGAGAGACTGTAATTTTTAGGCGTAGGGAATTACATACAATATAGCTATAACTACCTGCCTGTAAAATACAATTCAGGAGAAGGGGATATACTAAAATTCATAATGATGAAAAAAAATGTTTTAATATTTCTTTTTGCAGTTTTTACATTAGCGGTAAATGCACAGTCTTTTATATGGGTCAGCAGCACAGAAAATAATGCCTGGAAACAATCAGTTGGTGAGCTACAAAATAAGAAGAAAGAAACGGCTGTCAATATGGAAGTAACCGGAAATGAAAATGTGGCAACTTTTCGTGCATGGGGAACTTGTTTTAACGAACTAGGATGGGATGCATTGAATATGGTTTCGGAAGAGCTGCAGGAAACCATTTTGGGAAAGCTATTCTCTCCAAGGGGGGACTTACGTTTTACCATTGGATGTATTCCAATGAACGCTAATGATTACGCCCGTGATTGGTACAGTTGTGATGAAGTCGACGGTGATTTTGAATTGAAATATTTTAATATTGACCGGGACAAACAAACACTGGTGCCATACATCAAAAGAGCCCAACGATATAATCCGGATATGACATTCTGGATTTCCCCATGGAGCCCACCGTCATGGATGAAGATCAACCATCATTATGCCTGTAAATCTGGTAAGTATAATGATATGGACGAGAGATGCAGTGTGGATAGCCTTGATTATGATATGTTAATACAGGACCCACGCTATTTGGATGCCTATGCCCGTTATTTTTGCAAATTTATTGATGCTTATAAGGAACAAGGTATTCCTGTAACCACGGTGATGTATCAGAATGAAGCATATAGTCATTGGACTGATTACCCGGGCTGTTCATGGTCTGCTGAAGGAACAGCCGTTTTCAATGCGTATTATCTTGCTCCTGCCTTGGCCAAATGCCATCCCGACGTAGATCTATACTTAGGGACCATCAATTCCAGCAGACTTGATATTATTGAAAGAGCTTTGGCAAATGAGAAATTCGCCGGAAGTATTAAAGGGGTTGGCCTGCAGTGGGAAGGTGCCCTAATCTTGCCAAAACTGAAAGAAAAATATCCGACCTATAAATATGTACAGACTGAAAGTGAATGCGGAAGCGGTACTTTCGACTGGAATGCTGCCGAGCATACTTTCAACCTGATTAACTATTATTTAGGTAATGGTTGTGAAGAATACACTTTTTGGAATGCAATGTTATGTGATGAAGGCCTGAGCGGGTGGGGATGGAGGCAAAATTCATTAATCAGGATCGACTCAAAAACAAGAACAGCTACCTATACTCCTGAATATTATGCGGTAGAACATTATAGTCACTATATTGAGCCTGGATCACGTTTGCTGGCATTCCGGCCAACAAAAGATGACAAACTACCGATACTGATATTTATTACCCCGGAAAATAATTATGTAATTGTCGTAGGTAATTTTAATGATACGCAAAAAAACTTTTCTGCGAAAATCGGAACGAAATACCTGAACGCTAAACTACAGGGACATTCATTTAATACATTCATTCTAAATAATAGTTATATAAAGAGTAAATAGAATGCTTGAAATTAACAAACTGGTTGATTCGTAGTTGTTTAATTCATTGAATGTACGTGTTTTTTTAAGTTGTCATAAACGGTTCGAAAAACGGCCTGACCCTCGAACAGATCCAGTCTGTTACGGGGTGGGAGAAAGACAAAATTACCGAAGGATTATAACGGGACCATTTGTTGCAGGCTTTCCCGCTTTTTTCCCCAGACCGTTTTTCTCCTGATCAGGAATGACAAAAAAGTTACCCGGAATGGGGCTGCCCAAAACAATAAACAAAGAACACCGGCTGTCTGTCGCGGGATAAACTCCGAAAATCACAAAAAAACAAGATTTGACAGAACAGGTCTCCATTTGATAAGTCCATCGCATATTTTTACCGGGATTGTTGTTCAACCCGCCGATCCTGCTTGGCACTGCGTGCCCCAAGAGCGCCTATTTATTACCGCACGTTTTTATTCAATAATATTTTTCAATTCCTCCAAATCCTTTTATCATTTTATCCTCTCTGGTTTTATCGATAAAATTGTTCAGGCGCTTCTCAAATTCCTCTGGCCTTTTTCTTGCACTTTCGATATATGCAATCCTGATTCGTTTATATGGTTCAGACATCTTCTGATAATTTTTCCAAGTATTTTTATCCGTTTTCAATTTTTCCAAAATATCTGTTGGAAAAACAAATTCTTCTTTCGTCACTTTTTCGATGCCTTCACGTACCGGCTCATGGATCAATCCGCTTTTAAGCAACCATTTAAGCCGTTCCTTATTCGCTTGGGAATAGGTCGGGTTGTTTCTTCTTTTACAAAAGCGTTGTATGGCTGTTTCCTTGTTGAGTGATTTGACCGTGGTGTCAATCCATCCAAAACACAGTGCTTCCTCAACTGCGTCATTATACAAAATTCTCTTTTTTCCTGTTTCTTTTTTTGGATATTCCAGCCAAATATCATCCCTTGTCTCAAAATTATTTTCGAGCCATTTTCTCCAATCCTGTCTGTTTGTAAAATATTTGGTTTCTATTTCTGTCATTTTTCAAATTGCTGCAACTGTGTTGTCTATCAACTAAAGTTATCTTTCAATCTGTTATTTTCTGTTTTATGAGTAGCTTTTTTTCTCTCATAAATCAAGATCATCAAATCAGGATTTTACCTTTGGGAGAATTTTTCCAGGTAGTCAATCCCATATTTGGTAATTCAGCTTTGGCTCTTGATGAAATTATCTCTGCTGCTGTTTGTCATGTAATAGCCCAATGGAATTTATTTTGTACGGTCTTATAAAAAGTCAGGGTAATTTCATTAGAAATGATATAACGAAAATAGTAAAATCCTGATTGTGACGATAATTATTTGTTCAAAATCAATAATTATTGGCGGGATTATTTTCCTTCCCTCATTCGATGTTGTTTCCTGTACAACACAACCTGGACGGGAATGCACTTCGTGATTTAAGTTTAGGAAGAAAAAGCTTCATGCTCAGGGGAACCATGAATCGGACGAAAATGCAGCCGTGATGTATCCATCCTTTCCCAATCAGAGGAGACGCCCTCACTAACACGAGTGAGACGCCCTCACTAACACGAGTGAGACATCCTCACTAACACGAGTGAGACATCCTCACTAACGTTGGTGAGACCTCCTCACAAGCATTAGTGAGGCGCTATCACTAACGTTGGTGAAACGGTCTCACATTAATGAGATACGGACTACAGCAAAGATCTGGCTGACCTGCTTCCGCACAACTTCAAACTGCGAAGTTAGAATTGTAGCACAACCGTCTCTTAAATCGATCAAAGTTCTCTGAATATTTTAGAGAAACTTTAATAGTAGGATACTTTTCCCGTAAAAACCTGTGGTTGCCCTATTGTTTGTTCAGGTCCCCCGTATTATATGGTTGGAGGATGGTTGTGTTATCGGAGGGGGGATTTTAATGGGATGGTCATCCGTTCCATCGGGGACGGCCACAAGGGGCGCCGGGTGGATCAATAGTGTGTTTCTTTTTCAAGCACATCATTCCCAGGATGGTAATATGATGTGGTTTGCAATACCTGCTCAGGGATATTGATTCTCCCTTACCCGGAGAAGCTTCATGGCCGGTCACGGTCTTTTGATATAATTCAGCTGACATCATATTCGCTGTTTTTATTAGATGGCTAAGGTCCCGGAATGAAATCCGGAAACATGGTATCAATTCTTTCATCAATAGCATGATCGCTTTCTCTCGAATGTTGGTTTTGTACGGAACAAAATAACATACGTTATTTACAAAAATACTGATTTTGATACAAAAACACATGATTCTATTTTTGGCTCTTCACTGTTTGACGGGAAGAAAAGAATTATTGAAAATCAGTTTTAACCCCTAACCAAAAGTGTTATGCTCCAGCTAAAACATGTTTCTCCATTTTTCAAACGGGCCCCCTGACTGGCAGGAGGATATACTAGGCCCTTCCTGGTTCCAGGAGACCCGAACGCATTGAGAAGGAAGATCAACTAAACGAGCATTCAATCTGGATCATTGAAAAGCAGGAACCCGATTTCCTGCTTAGAGGGCTTGCTATGCCATTAATAATGAGTGATGGATAATTAATAATGGAAGATAAACGCCCGCGGATGCGGGACAATTAAATTTTAACCCAAAAAACTACCTAATTATGAAGAAAAACGGAATACTTCGAACGCGGGGCCGGGAAAAGCGCTGGCTCCTGCTGGGCATGGCCCTTGCCGGGCTGTGCGGATCGTGCAGCGACGATGAGGGGGGCGGGGGTTCCCCTTACGACCCGGATTTGCCGGTCACCCTGAATTCCTTTATGCCCGACTCGGGCGGCATCCGCACCAACATGGTGATCACCGGTTCGAACTTCGGTTCAGACGTCTCCAACATCCGGGTACTCTTCTCTGACAGAAACAAGTCTGCTACTGTGATCAATGCCAACAACGAGGCGATCTATTGCCTGGTTCCCAAGCAAGACGGAGGCGATAACTCCGTGAAAGTGGTGATCGGGACCGATACCACGGCCTTTTCGGAAACCTTTCGCTATACTGTAACAGAGTCGGTCTCCACTATCTCCGGGGTACAGGGCGACAACTCGTGTACGGACGGGAGCCTGTCCGACGCCCGGTTCAATTACCTGTACGGCGTTGCAGCTGTGACTAATGGCGACATTATCGTGTGCGAGATGTACTCCGGGAATATCCGTTACGTGGCGGTTAACGACGACGCTGTCTCGACCCTGCAAACCGGCTTCTACGGGGGAAACCCTGCACGGACGGCCGACCGGTCGAAGATTTACAGCATCCAGTACACCAATCCGCATAAGGTTTATGAATACGACGAAGCCAACCTGTGGGAACCCCAGTTGCTGGTATCCTCCATCTCGGAGTTTACCGGGACCATCTGGTCTTCTGCGTTGGACAGCGAAGAGAAGTGGCTCTACTTCTTCGACAGTTCAGGGAAGTTCGGGCGTCTGGAAATCGCCAATCCCAGTAATGTGGAAGTGCTCAACGAGAAGATTCCCATGGGGAATGGCAGTAACTCGTGCCTGGCCTACAGCGTTTACGACGATTGCTTCTTTTATACGACCTACAGTACCCACTCGGTTTACAGGCTGAGCAAAGACGGACAGAACTATGAACTGTATATCGGCGGTAACGGCGGGGGTACTACTACCGGCGACCGGCTGGAAGACGCCAAACTGTATTATCCGGGAGGCCTGACAGTAGACGAGGACGGGAACATTTACGTAGTCAATATCGACGGGGATTCCGTCGAAAAGTGCGACCGTAAATCGGGCTATGTGAGCCTGGTTGCGGGGGTGCCCCAAACCGCAGGGCATGCTGACGGCGATCCTCTGGAAGCAGAATTTTACCTTCCCTTTGGAATCTCGATTGATGAGGACGGGAACTTTATTATTTGTGAATGCTGGGCTTCGGGCGTCATCCGTAAGCTGGCCATTGAGTAATCATATCCCGGTATTTTATTAACCAGTAAAAATAAACCTGAATGAAGCATTATATTTTCTACCTGATATTCCTGATCCCGGTACTGATTCCTGCCGGTAATCTTTACGCTCAGCAGGGGACCGGCCTGTCCATCTCAGGGACGGTGATGACCGAGCAGGGAGGACCCCTTCCCGGGGTAAACGTGTATGTGAAAAATACCACCACCGGGGCAATCACCGACCCGGAAGGGCGCTTTGTATTAAAAAATATCCCGAAGGATTCGACCGCCGTTTTTTCCTTCATTGGATATGACAATTATGAGATGAAGGTGGAGCGGACGAAAGAACGGCTTAAGATTGTCATGAAACCCCGGGTGAACGAGCTTGACGAAGCAGTTGTTGTTGGTCATGGGACCCAGCGGAAGATCACCACCACCGGAGCCATTTCCACGATCAGCACCGAAGAGCTGCAGGTTCCGGCCACCTCCGTTAGTAACATGCTGGCCGGACGGGTGGCCGGGGTGATCGGGGTACAGCGCAGCGGCGAGCCCGGGAGCGATTATTCCGAGTTCTGGATCCGTGGTATCAGCACTTTTGGGGCCAACTCCAGCGCCCTGATCCTTATTGACGGCGTGGAGGGAGACCTGGACAACATAGACCCTATGGATATCGAGTCTTTCTCGATACTGAAAGATGCCTCCGCTACGGCTGTTTACGGTAACCGGGGGGCCAACGGCGTGGTGCTGGTCACCACCAAAAGGGGCAAAGCCGGCAAGTTGAATATCCAGGTCAAGGCTAACCGGACGCTCTCTTTTAGCGAGAGGCTGCCCGATTATGTCAACGCGCTCACCTATGCCAGCCTGGCCAATGAAGCCCTGGTGGTAAGGGGCAAGGAGTCTACTTACAGCGAGACAGACCTTGAGCTGTTCCGCAATGGCCTGGACCCGGACCTGCACCCCGACATCAGCTGGCGGGATATTATCCTGAAAGATTATACCTGGATGTCGCAGTACAACCTTAACATTTCGGGAGGAGGGACTGCTGCCCGGTACTACCTCAGCGTTGGTTACCAGAACCAGCAGGGGATTTTCAAACAGGATGAATCGGCCAACAAGTATAACGTGAACTGCGACTACAACCAGTATAACTTCCGGGCGAACGTGGATGCCAGCCTGACCCCTTCGACCGAGCTTTCACTGAACATCGACGATGTGATCAGCACCAAGAACATTCCCGGATATGATAATAACGATGCGATCTGGAGCGCCCAGGCCAACCTGACCCCGGTGACCTGCCCGGTGAGGTACTCGAACGGGCAGCTGGCCGCTTACGGGGACGACGGCAGCCAGATCACCCCTTACGTGTTGCTGAATAAAACCGGCTACAAGCGTACCGGGAACAACACGGTAAATGTGAAACTGAACCTGAACCAGAAGCTGGACTTTTTTACAAAGGGATTAAGCATTAATGGATTGTTCTCGTATAAATATTACGGAGAGCACATTTCCAAACGGTACAAAATGCCGGCCCTTTATTATGCCTCGGGCAGGCAGAACGACGGGACGCTGATCACCACAAAAACGGTTTCCGCCGAGGATGCCACTTACTCGCAGAGCGCCTACATCGATCGTCTGAGTTACGGCGAGGTAAAGCTGGATTACAACCGGACCTTCGACGAAGACCACCATGTGTCGGGCCTGCTGCTGGGATACCTGCAGGATGAGCGGAATTCGAGTGGCAGCGATTACGACGACGTGATCCCGGTCCGGTACGAGGATCTCTCGTTCCGTGGTACCTATTCCTACAAGGATACCTATCTGCTGGAGGCCAACCTGGGCTTCTCGGGCTCGATGGATTTTGCCAGCGGGGAACAGTTTGGCCTTTTCCCTGCCTTTTCGCTGGGATGGGTGCCCACCCAGTACGGGTGGACCAAAAAACATGTCCCTTTCGTGAGTTATTTCAAGCTGCGGGCCTCATGGGGGCAGGTGGGCAACGGCGACCTGAGCGAACGCTTTCCCTACCTGTCGCTGATGACCTCCGGCTCGAACGACTGGGGCAGTACCACCACCGAGGACAAGGTGGGGGTGAACAACCTGAAATGGGAAGTGGCAACCAAGTACGATGTCGGCGTCGATGCCAAGTTCTGGAAGGACCGTTTCGATCTGACGGTGGACGGCTTTTTGACTTATGACGACAACATTTACCAGCAACGCTCGACCATTCCCGAGGAGGTAGGGGCAGCCCAGAATCCGTGGACCAATGCAGGCTCCATGAAAAGCTGGGGAGCCGACGGGAACCTTTCCTATAACCAGGTGTTCAGCAAAGACCTGGAACTGACCATCCGGGGTAATTTTACCTGGGCCAGGAACAAGGTAACCCACTGGGAACAGACCGGCATCAATTATCCCTACCAGGCATACGCCGGCTACAGGTACGGCATCCAGCGCGGGCTGATCGACCTGGGCCTGTTCAAGGACCAGGCGGATATTGACAACAGCCCCACGCAAACGTTCATGTCGAACTACCTGCCCGGCGATATCAAGTATAAGGACGTGAACGGGGACGGGATTATCGACGAGGAGGATGAGGTTCCCCTGAAGTCATCGGACGACCCGGAACTGGAATACGGTCTGGCCCTGGAACTACGGGTGAAACGCTGGACGTTCGAGGTCTATTTTACGGGGCAGTACAGGGCAAGTTACTTTCTGGGAGGGACCGGCTATTATCCCTTCAGCGGGGAGGAAGAGGGAAATGTCCTGACCCTAGTGGCCGATCAGAAAAACCGGTGGACCCCGGCCTCCTATTCCGGCACAACCGATACAGAAAATCCTGATGCCCGCTTTCCCCGCCTTACATACGGCGATAATGCAAACAACAATCAGAATTCGACCTTTTGGCTGGCCGACGCCTCGTTTCTACGGTTGAAAACCGCTGAAGTAGCTTACCGATTTGATGGCCGCTGGATGCGGGAACATGGCATCTCTTCTGCCTCCCTGAGCCTGATCGGGACCAACCTTGCCTGCTGGGACAAGGTAAAGCTGTGGGACCCGGAACAGGCTTCCTCCAACGGGTCGGTGTACCCCATTCAGACAAAGTTTACACTCCAGTTGCTGATGACTTTTTAATTGAAAAACAGGTCTTATAATTAAGTAAAAATGGGAATAAAAATGAAAACCATAATAAAAAACAAGATAAAGGGAGCCCTGGTTTCAGCTCTGGCCCTTTGGCTCACGGGGTCCTGGCTGCAATCGTGCAGTTACCTGGACGTCGACCAGTATATCTATGATGTGACGACCCTGGACAGTGTTTTTGCCAATGCCGACCGGTTCGTCGATTATGTCAACGGTATCGCCTCTTACCTGCCCGATGAGGACCGGCTGTGGACCAACGCCTGGTCGCCTTTTCAGGGGGCTTCCGACGAAAACTTTACCTCGTGGAACGACGACCGCCATGCGGCCATCAAGTTCCTGCTCGATGAAATCACCCCTTCCTCGGCGGATGACTACTATAATAACTATGCCACCTGGTACAAAGGGATCCGCAAGGCGAACCTGGTATTGCAGCGGATGTCTGAGGTGGAAGACCTTTCCACCTCGGACAAGCGGACCTATACCGGGGAGATGTATTTCTTCAAGGGGTATTTCACGTATCTGCTGCTTCAGCAATACGGCCCCTGTGTCCTGATGGAAGACGTGGAGGATGAGAATGCAGAAGCTGATGAGCTGATGCACGAGAGGCAGTCGTATGACAGTTGTGTTTCTTACATCTGCACATACATGGAAAAGGCATATAGTTTCCTGCCTTCAACCCGGGAAGGGTCCAACATTTACCGTCCGACTTCAGGCGCAGCCCTGGCCGTTATGTCGCGGGTATTGCTGACGGCAGCCAGTCCCCAGTATAATGGGAACACGGCCTATTCAGGATGGCTCAGCACAGACGGTACGCCGTTCATTTCGCAGACCGGAGACAACAGCAAATGGGGAAAAGCGGCTGTGGCTGCCAAACGGGTGATCAATACCGGTCTTTACAGTCTCAGTGTCATCTATAAAGAGGCTACCACAGATACGCTCCCTGACAATGTCCCTTCTGCTGCTTTTCCTGACGGGGCAGGGGATATCGACCCCTACAGGTCGTACAAGTCGCTTTTTGACGGCGACGTGACCATTAATAACTGTTCGGAATACATCTGGGCTTGCAAAACAAACCCCACAGGAGGCGATTCCCCACTGTGGATCTCTTCGCCCTCCCAGCTGGGAGGGGGCAATGGGTTGAACCTGACCCAGGATTTAATCGATGCCTATAAAATGAAAGACGGGCGAGATATTGATAATTCCAGCACAGAATATCCCTATCCCGGGAGCGATAAGGCTTATGAGCCCGTCGGGAAAAGCCAAAGCCTTGGCGGTTATACGGTTTACACATCCAGTACCGCTAAGATGTATCAAAGCCGGGAACCCCGTTTTTATGCCACCATCGGCTTTTGCCATTCTTTCTGGCCGGGGACTTCCTATACCGGCAGCGACGGGTACGACAATTTCGAGGTTACATACTACTCCGACGGGACGGCCGGTCCGTCGATCACTTATCCGGTCGACTACAACCATACGGGCTATACCTGCATCAAGTACAACCACCCGGAAGACAATATGAAAGCTTCAGGCTCGGCCTATGCCAAGTATTTCCCTATTTTCCGGTATGCTGAAATCCTGCTGAACTATGCCGAAGCGCTGAACGAACTGGATGGCTCTTACACCGACGGGGAACAGGGCATTACTGTAAGCCGGGACCTGGACGAGATTGCTTATTACTTTAATCAGGTTCGTTACCGGGCCGGTTTGCCGGGATTATCTGCTGAGGAAATGGCCAGCCGGGAGTCGCTGAGGGAGGCCATTAAGCGGGAGCGGCAGGTGGAATTTGCCTGTGAAGGCAGGCGTTACCACGACCTGCGCCGGTGGGAAGACGCCCCTGATGCCTATAATACTGCCATCACGGGCATGAATATACATGCCAAAAGCTCTGAGCGGCAAAAATACTATACCCGCACCTATTTGAACGAGACCTATACCCAACGGGTCTGGTCTTTCAAGATGTACTTCTGGCCAATCCCCCAGAGTACCCTGAATAAAAACTCGAAGCTGGTTCAGAATCCCGGCTGGTGACAACTTGATAAATGCTAAATTATGAATAGATTACATTTGTTTTTATATTTATTACTGCTGTGCCTGGCCATTTTTTTCGGGTGCAGCGAGAACTATCCGCTGGATACAGAGCAGTACATCAAGCAGGTTTATCTTGTCGGTGCCGACGAGACCAGCAACATGGGCATGCTGACCAGGGAAGTGGCTTACGCTGGAGCTTCCTCTGAAATGGAAACCGATATTTCTGTTGCCGTAGGGGGAAGCCGGGATACGGACAGTGACCTTACGGTAACGCTTGCGGAAGCGGGCAGCGGGGCCATTGACGAGTATAACATGAAGTACATGGACGGGGAAGATGTTCAGTACCGGCTGCTGGATACCTCGAATTACCGGATCCCAGGTTATACGGTAACCATCAAAGCAGGAGAAGAGTACGGAACATTGCCCATCTTCATTAACACGACAGGGTTAAGCTGCGATTCGCTTTATGCTCTCACCTTTATGATCAGTTCGGTTTCCGGATCGGACGCTGTTTCTGTACGGGAACAGGACACCGTGCTGATCCTGGCCCTGACCTTTGTAAATGACTACTCCGGAGCCTATCAGCTCGACGGATACTATTATCCCTGGCAGGACGGGGCTGCGACGGGCGACTCGACGACCGTGTCTGCCTCGCGGGAGCTGACAGCCACGGATGCCGCAACGGTAAGGTTTTACCACCTGGCAAAGACTGAGGACACAGACTACCTGGACGGTTACGGGGTAACCATGAAGGTGGAAACGGACAACAGTCTGACTGTCAGTGCCTGGGGGAGCCTGGAGATCACAGACGGGGGAGGGACTTATAATCCTGGTTCAGAAACATTCAGGATTTGGTACAATTACCTGTCGGGAACAACGGAATATCAGTTCTCCGGTAAGTTTGTTTACAGCGGGGACTAACCATCCCTTGCCGGGCCGGGCTCTCCCGGCCCGGCTTTTAATTATTCCTCCGGTTAAAGGTGAAAAACAAGGCCGAGGGATAAATCAATTCTGCCAAGGTTCTCTTTTTCATCATCGTCCAGATCGATTGTTGTGTTTGATCCGCCACTGCTGACCTTGACCTTCGAAAGTATTCCTGCGGTATATGAAAGCATAAGCCCCAAGGATAAGGATTTGGATAACCCGAGTTGATATCCCAGATCTCCTGCTACTCCTAAGGTCGATCCGCTTATTTCCTCCAGACCGGCATTTTGATACTCTTCCTCATCCTTGTACCCCAGGTATCCCAGGGCAAGATTACAGAACAAGGCATTTCTTTTGTTGGCAAAATAGTTTCGGGAGGAAAACATCGGGCCGATAAAAGAGATCGCAATGTCATCACTCATACTTGAGTACCCGTATCCATAGCCATAACCCCCACCTTCCATTTCATTGTAAGCGGTAAACCGGCTGTATTTTATACCCAGGCCGGTGTTTTCATTGATAAACCAGGTTGCATCACCCGAAAGATGTACGCCCCATTTCAAGTTTCTGGTATAATCTTTATAAGTGTCGGATACTAAACCGGAGATTTTTGCAGTCCGGTAACTGGGGCCTCCGTTTAAAGATAAACGGAAATGCTGGTAATTATCCGGATTTTGTGCATAACACGATGTTAATAAAAAATATAAGGTTAAAAACAGGAGGAGTGGTTTCATTTGTGCGGGTTTTTATGATCCCTGTTGTTCTGATTGTGTTTTGTACGGATTTTTACTCGGAATGCCAGGGATGCTTGTAGTCCCTGGTCAGACCTGGATGGGTCAAATAGCCTCAGGAGCCCCTTCAACAGGTTTATCGGGAACTTCCTTAACCGTTTTTTCAACTTTTTCCTCGACTGCCTTTTCTTCGGGGACACCCCAGACCTTAATCAGGTTATCGTACAATTTGGTTTTTACTGTTTTTTTCTTTTTACCTTCTACATATTCCATACTGACTGTACTTCCCCCGGCTTCTGTTGGGGGGACCGGGGTGACATTGATTTTTGACTTTTTAGGCTTCAGCTTTTTGATTGCCAAACTTTCTTTGCCGTCTTCCACCTGTTTCTCAAACAGCTTTTTGATTTTTTTCTCAGCTTCACCGAATGACTTGGCCTTGACGCGATAATTGTACATCGTTGTTACCTGGGTTACCACCGTTTGTTGAAAATCGAACTTTTTTGTCTTCATTTTTATTTCTTGTTAAATGTGTTTCATTCTACGTTATCTGTTATTATAAGTTATTGCGGGTTAAACTTTATCCGAAGTGGTGACTATCAGTAAACGCCCGACCATCCCAGGGTAAAGTAGTAGGCATATTCGGTGTTTCCGCTCCATTTGCTCAGGGGCACATAAGAGCTGAGCCCGCTGAAGTGACCGGGGTCTATCGTCAGGTCTATAAACTCACTGGTAGCTGCCTTGTATAGAACAGTATTGTTCAGTTGTTCTTCAAATGTCGCGTATTCAGAGTCCGTACTTAGTTGTTGTATGACATCTCCCAGGTCAAAAAACACGTGAGGAACGCTGGATGTATAATAAACCTGCAATCCGCTTACATCCAGACTGGCCGCCTGCGATAATTTCCCCTCCAGAATGGACGCAGCGACATTGTAGAGAACATCAAGCTGATTTGCATCGACCAGCGAGATGGTGGCCGACCGGAGGATTTCGGACGACATCCCGTTATAATGGTTATAATATTTCAGGCAAGCTTTCGCAAGGTCTTCTTCATCTCCGAACAACAATGGCAATACTTCATCGTATGGCATTCCCGAGGCGTCCCAGTCAGCCTCGGCCAGCACTTCGGTGGGGGAGGCGATCATGTAATTACAGATGTGCCTTAATTCATACAGGGCTTCCACGCTCCCCATCAGGCAAACATCGAAAAGGATGAATTCGGCCGTTCCTTCCGGAATTTCATTGGCCATGTCTGTAATCTCCATCACTTTCGAACCGGAAGTATCATCACCCGGATGATTGTCTATTCCTATATAACGGGTACGGGGAAAACTGGTCCCGGATTTCCGGGCAGAGAGAGTTGTCGAGGAATACCCGTAAGGAAGCCATCCCATAGCGTGCGACCACAGCACCAGCCCGAACCGGTCGGCAGGCTCGAGCTCTTTGGTCTCGCTGATCACCCTGGACAATGTTTCGGCGCTGGCGGAGTTTTCCTCGTCGTAGCTCTTTAGCAGAACCTCCTCTCCGTCATGGGTTATTTCAAATAGCCGGGGGGCTTCATCTTCACGGTCCAGGTACACGACAGTAGTCCCGTTGCTGTTTTTCGCGCCGGTTTTCAACTGCTCCAACGAGTAATCCACGTCACTGTCCATGGAATTGTCGGCTGCCATATAGATCAGTACTGTCGCGGAAGTCGAATCAGGCAGTTCTTTGTCATCGCCGCAACCAGCGAGGATAAACATAGCAATAAAAATCAACAGACAGTTCCTTTGGGGGTTTCTATGGTTACTATTCATTTTGAGTAAATATCGGATTATTTTTTATAAAGGAGATTGTCTGGAATAGTAATTTTTTGCAGACTGTAACAAAAAACGGTACATGAACACACCGGTTAAAACAGAAAACAGGGACCATACCGCAATTCCTCCGGCAACCGATTCACACAGATAACAAAAGTAATTCCACCCGTCTGCCGTTAACAGTTGTTTTAGCGAAACAACAGGCAATAGCCCCTTCTTTGTAAAAAACAAAATCCTCCCGGCTTTCATGAACGGGTAGATCAGCACAAGCTGAAGGGGAAAAACGGAAAAGTTGGTTACCTGAATGATCAGCGGGTTCAACCGGAACAGGAAGGTCGCCAGCAGACAAAGAAGGGTTGTTAGTCCGACAACCGGGAACAGGCCCAGGTAAAAACCAAGGGTAAATGATAATACGATCTTCCCCGGAGAAGAAGGATAGATAAGCCAAATTTTTAGTTTTTTAGACCATAAATTACTGACTAACGACATGTGCCTCATTTTTGTAAAGTTATAAATCGTTTGTTAATAATAGATTAAGTACTGGTTAAACTATTGCTCTGATTATTTCTGTGGTTCCTGTAGTTCCTTTTGTTTGAGGCTACGCCGTTTGAGTGTTTGATACTTCGTTGTTTTTAAACTGAACGCGAAGACGCGAAGACACAAAAAATGGTTTCTGTTGTTAATATGGTTAACATTGTTACTGTTTGAGGCTACGCCGTTTGAGTGTTTGATACTTCGTTGTTTGACAAAACTGAACGCGAAGACGCTAAGACGCGGAAAATGATTTCTGTTGTTAATATGGTTAACATTGTTGGTCGGTTCCCGTTCTCGATGCTCTTCTCCCAATTCCTTCATTCAATCATTCTTTCATTCACCAGTTCACTAATTCACCAGTTCTCAATGTTCTTCAGCCCCGACAGCGAAGCGTCAAACAATCGAACTGTCCAAACTATTCGAACATTTATTGTTTTAATCTGTGTTTATCCGTGTTATCTGTGGTGAACATTCAAGACGCGGAAAATGGTTCCTATTGTTAATATGGTTAACATGGTTGGTCGGTTCCCGTTCTCGATGCTCTTCTCCCAATTCCTTCATTCAATCATTCTTTCATTCACCAGCTCACTAATTCATCAGTTCTCAATGTTCTTCAGCCCCGACAGCGAAGCGTCAAACAATCGAACTGTCCAAACTATTCGAACATTTATTGTTTTAATCTGTGTTTATCCGTGTTATCTGTGGTGAACTTTTAAGACGCGGAAAATGGTTCCTATTGTTAATATGGTTAACATTGTTGGTCGGTTCCCGTTCTCGATGCTCTTCTCCCAATTCCTTCATTCAATCATTCTTTCATTCACCAGTTCACTAATTCATCAGTTCTCAATGTTCTTCAGCCCCGACAGCGAAGCGTCAAACAATCGAACATTCAAACCTTCAAACATTTATTGTTCCTGTTGTTTGAGGCTACGCCGCTTGAGTGTTGTTTCAGTTCCCATGACTTTGGTTTTCTTTTCATTCTCTCATCCTCTAATTCCATCATTCACTAATTCACCAGTCATCCGTGGTACATCCATGCTATTAAGAGGATCATGATCGCCGGAAATAACCAGGCAGAAGTGCCGTCTGTAAATAGCAAGTTACCTAAAATCAGATTTATCTTGTTCATAGGTTTTTGGACTTGTTAATACTGAAATTAAAGACGCGAGACTGAATACGAAGGCACAAAGACACAAAATTAATTCCTGTTGTTGAGGGATCTCATTCCCTCATTCACCAATTCCCTCATTCACCAATATCCAACCGCGAAGCGTCAAACAATCGAACATTCAAACTATTCAAACATTTATTGTTTTAATCTGTGCTATCTGTGGTGAACATTCCCTCATTCATTCATTCCCTCATTAATCTTCACCACGGCCAGGCCTTCGCCGATGTTGATGTCGTCGATCAGCACGGTCGCCGGGGCAGTACCGTCCATATTGCCGCGGTAAATGCTGCCGCTGTTCAGTTGGTTGAGCCAGTAAACGGCGTCATCATCCGGCAGGAAAACCATGTTATAGGCATTGCTGACTTCACCATCTGTATAAATGGCCTGCAGTCCGGTGCTGCCATCTGCGGTTCCCCGGTAAATACGGTCGGACTTGCCGGCCCCCGGCAGGGGATTATCGACGATGAACAGGTCATTGCTGTCATCACTCACGGCCAGACCGTAAGGGCGGAGAAAACCGCTCCCTCCGGCATAGACCAGATCGGGCGCTTCAGTGAGTCCGACAGGAACACGGTACACCTGGGCATCGCGGTATTCCACCCAGTAGAGGTACCCGGCAGCCAGGCTGATCCCGATACCCCAGGCCCCGTTGATGCCGTCATCGGATGTAAAAAGGGTATCCACCGGGCCGCTGCCGTCAGCCGGGGCACGCATGATGAGGTCCTCGTAGGGTTTGGTCCAGTACAGTTGCCGGCCGGAAGCGTCGATGGCCAGTCCGATGGGGCCACCCCCCGCGCTGGAAACGGAATACAGGGTATCGGCCGGTCCTTGCCCGTCCCAGGATATGGAAAGGATCTGCTGAGTTTCGAAATCCGACCAGTAGACCAGTTGTTTATCCGGGTCCACCACGACTTCTGAAGGGGCCGATTCCCATTCCCCCTGGTAAATCACCGTTCGTTCGACCAGGGAATCACCGTCGAAGATGGCCCGTTCAATGGTACGGTCGCCGGCACTGGCCCAGAAGATATAGGTATATTCCTTTGTCTCTTCCGGCACAAACGGATCATCGTCGTCGGTACAGGCCCAACAGGTGAGGAACAGGACGAACAGCAGGTATGTTTTGCTGACAGTAAAACCGTTTTTTTTGTTAATCGTTTCTGTTGTTAATATGGTTAACATTGTTTCTGTTGTTACTAACCTGAACACTAAGACGCGAGACTGAACGCAAAGACATGAAGACGCGGAAAATTGTTTCTGTAGTTCCTCTAGTTCCTATTGTTTGGGGTTCAAGCCATTGTTTTTCAATTCACCAGTTCACCAGTTCACGAATTCACCAATAATGTGCCTATATGGTTATTATTGTTTCTGTGGTTTCTATTGTTTTGATCTGTGTTCATCCGTGTTATCTGTGGTGAACATTCATGACACGAGACAGAACGCTAAGATACGAAGACACAAAAGATGGTTTGTGGCTACGCCGTTTGAGCGTTTGATACTTCGTCGTTTGACCAAACTGAACACGAAGACGCGGAAAATAATTCCTGTTGTTGTTGGATCCCATTCTATCATTCTATCATTCTATCATTCGCCACTTCACATTGTCCTTCCCCCAACCGCGAAGCGTCAAACATTCAAACCCTTCAAACATTCAAACCTTTCAGGCAAGAAACCGGGAACCGGGCAGAAGCTCTCTACTGCCCGTCCCCGGTAATCTTTGCAAATAAATTATGAAAGGGAATTATCTTTAGTCAGCCAAAGCTTAGTGAATATCCAGATCGAAATAAATAGGATAGTTACTAATACCTCCAAACAAGGTTTCCACTGAACCATCATCCAGCTTGGCTCGCATTACCTGGCCTTCCGTTTCACTGGTTGTCTTATTCAACCAGAAAAGGTACCCGTTGTCCAGGTCAATCTCGGCATCGGAAGGGCTGTCCACATTATCTCCAGATGCTACAAAGGTAGCCAAGCTGCCAGATCCATCCAAATTTCCTGAATAGATGTTACTTGAGGCTGTCCCTGTCAGAGCGCCACTGTCCACAATATATATTTTACTGTTTGTCTCGTCGATGGCCAGCCCGACTGGTCCGACCAATCCATCGCTGGAATCAAACAAAGCAGTGGCTTCTGCTTCAGAAGAACCGTTGATTGATCCTACCATTACCTGCATAGACAATGCACTTGTCCAATACAATTTATTCTCGGAAACATATAGTTTAACATTGTAATTAACGGGCCCGTAACTGGTCGAATACAACTCCTTGAACTCAGTGGAAGAACCGCTCAGATTAGCACTGTAAATGTATTCATGGGTAAAGTTTTCATCAAAACTCAGTATAAATATTTTTTGATGGGTAGTATCAATAGCTATATCTGCTACTAGGCCTAACCCTTCATATAAGGTTTGCACCGCGCCTTCGCCACTGACAGGTGCTCTTAAAATTTGGCCTACCGCATTGCCCCAATAGATATAGCCTCCGTCTGAATCCACTTCAATACCTTGAGCTGTTCCGGGATCATCATATAGTTTTGAAACAGCCGTCCCGGATTCATTGATCACTCCTTCGTAAACGCCGTCACTGGATGTCCAGTAAACTGTTTTTACGCTGGTCGGGGTTTTGTTGACCGTAAAGGTGAGGGTATTGGTCGATTCCACTTCGTTACGGACCACCTTGACCGTAGCGTCGCCGGTTTCCAGGCCGGTGGGGACTGTGGTTACAATTGTGGTATTGGTGATGCTGGTAATTTCAGAAACTTCCACGGTGTTGAAATACACCTTTACGGTTGATGCGTCTTCGCCGAAATTCGTCCCGGTAATGGTTACTGCTGTGCCCGCGTATCCATTGGTCGGATCGATGCTGGTCAGTTCCGGGTCGCCCAGGGAAGTATCGAGGGTAAAGCTCTGGGATGAAGTCGCCGTTTTTTCACCGACAGTGACCGTGATTGTCCCGTCGCCGGCCCCTTCGGGAACCTCGACGGTTAACTGGGTGGCAGTGGCTGCCGAGACCACCGCGCTTACCGGTCCGGTAAATTTAACCGAGTTCAGGGTACGGTCGGTCGAAAAGCCGGTCCCGGTAATGGTGACAGTTTCACCTGCCCGGGCTGTTACGGGATCGATGGAGGTAATGGTCAGGGTGGTCTCTCCTCCGCCATTGTCGTCGTCATCGTCCTTGCAGGAGGTGACAGTCATTAAAGCGCTGGTCAGTACCAGGGAAAAGATCAGGAAAAAAATGTTGAAAACTTGTTTTTTCATTCGAAATAAAATTTAATTAATTATTACTGTAGTTCTGTGCGTTGTGATGAGCCCAGCCTGGTTTGGGGGCAACTTTTTTGCCTGTTTTATGCCCGTATTGGATTGCCTCCTTCGGATATTTTCCGTCACGGCCTGTTCCATCTATTTTGTTTTTTTGAATTTGCTTCTTGTTCCTGTTTGTTGCCGGGTTTTACCTATCACTTTCCTGAAGAACGCTTTCCGTTTTTATATCGTTAATTCCTTGCAGGTAAGGGGCAAAGTCCCCTTTAGGGGATTTAGGGGTGATCATCATTATCCGATGATATTTATTTTATTACTTAAAATTTTGGTCATCAATCTGTCTTTTTAAATATCCCGGTCAGGGGTTTTGAGAGCCCTGGCCGGGACTTAATCAGCTTATTTCAGGACAAAAGGGTTCTTGTAAAAGCAATATTACCAGCTCACCCAATTATCTGTAATGTGCCAGTTGGCATTGTTGGAGTCGCTGGAATTTCCAAATGCGCCCCGGAAATCAACTTCGTCCCAGTCAAAGTCAGTGTCGTCATCCAGCAGACTATTGGAAAAGTCAGAAGATTTTTCCACTCTTGCAACAAAGCTGGGTGCCGAAGAAGTATTCCAGGCAGATAACAATAGCCCTGTTCGCATAGGAAGTGTTGGAAGGGTATAATTTGTTCCAGCTATAGATGCATTCAGACATTCATTGCCAGAAACACTGGAAAAACCGGTAGCATTTGTACTATCAGATGAAAAGCTGTTAAATGTAGGATAGACCAGTGTTGTCCCTTCAATGCTGAGTAGGTTGTCGAAGTCTCCCGGATTTTCAAAATACACCTGGGCATAGGGATATCCGGCAATAATCGAGTTGAAGATATTCAAGTGGGAGTCGTCGCGGATCAATGCACCGTACCTGTAGTTAGCCAGTACTGAAGTCGAGCTCGGATAGATCGGACCGATCACCGTGATATTGCTGAATGTTCCATCGGTCATTGAGCTGGTATAGGAATCGTCGGAGTCGCCATTGGATTCGAACCCGTTGATTGGTTGGCCAACGATGCTTTGTCCCGGAGTTTTACGGGAAATACCGAACTGGATTTTACCGCTGTAACCCTGGTCAGTATCGAAATCGTCGTCCATGTTCTGGTTCGCGATCAGGTATTTGGCATTGACGCAACCCCCGAAGAATTCGAAGGCATCGTCGTATCCGTAGGAAACCATGATGTGGTCGAGGGTAGTGCCGTTGCCCACACCGCCCATCGTTAGTCCGTTCAGCTCGTTGTCTGTCCCGATCACATGACCGGCATATTCGATACGGACATACTGCATGGTCCCGGAATTATCGCTGTTGTAACTACCTGCCGGCAGGTCGCCATTTCCGTAGCGTCCGGTATTGTTAGGCGTAGGCAGTCCTTCGATGAAGCCCAGACCATCGGTTCCGGAAGGCTGCGCCCCGCCGGTAGCTGAAATATTGGCATCGGCTTTACCCAAAAGCACCACACCGCCCCAGTCACCGGAAGCCGGCGTGCTTTGGTTGGACGTAAACACGATGGGGCTTGAAGATGTTCCTACTGCATTAATCTGGGCGCCGCGTTCGATGACCAACGTTCCTGTAACGATATCGTCATTCGTTTGTCCCTGTTTTTCTCCTTTTATCGTGACCCCTGCATCAATTGTGATCGTATACCCGCTTTGGATCCGGAAATAGTTATGCAGAATATACGTATTCCCGTAAGTTAAGTGAATATTCCGGCTTACCGTTACATTCCCGTCATTATCTACGTTGTCTGTTCCTCCAGGTAGCCCAAGGTTAACAGTTGCCCGGGTGTCTGCTGCTTCAGGTCCGTTTGGCCCTGCGAATTCATCCTTATCGCTGCATGATGCTGCAAGGACAATAAGAGCGCTTACAACAAAAAATTTTAACAATGTTTTCATTTTGACAGATTCTTGTTAGCTTTGTCTTGATTTAACGTTAATTTTTTCCCGGATAACGCCGGGGACGTGACCCTTTTCAGGATGGGTCAGGGCCTTCCCTTCTGTTCGCCTTGGAACGGAAGGGATGTTTTTTTGTTTTTTTCTTTGTATCTGTTTGCAGTTCGTTCACAATTCTTTCATTAATTTATTCCTGATCAGAACGAGAATGTCAGTCCCAGGTAGATTTTCCGGTCGGTCGATACATGGTAGGCATCGCCGATATCTGTGTCGCTGCCTCCGTTAAGCAGGGCTTCTTCGTCCAAGTGTTTTTTTCCGTCAAAGTCCTTGTCTAGCCAGCCGGTCAGGTCTTTTTTGAAGATATTCCTGATCCCGGCTTTCACTTTCAGGTATTTGCCGATCGGCTGTATGGCCGTAAAATCGAGCTGTCCGTGCGGATCCTGGTACAGATTGCCGTAATCGTCGTCGCCCACGTTTAAAAGCAGCTTCCCGGTGTAATTGTAATTCAGGGCCAGCTGCGTCCTTAATTTTGGATCGGTATAATACAAATTGGCATTTAAAATTACCGGCGACGAACCGGTAAGCGGGCGTTCCGAATCTTCATTGTAAGTCGTCCACTGTGCTGTCGATTTGGTAAAGTAGCTTTCGTCTATTTTCGTATGGGTATAGGTGAAGTTGGCGATGACCGAAAATCGGTCGGTCCAGCTGATCGGGATAAACCCCAGGTTTTTACGGGCTTCCACCTCTATGCCGGCCAGTTTGGCCTGGCGGTAATTGGCCGAATACTGGGTGTACGATCCCTCCGATTCCCACTCAAAAGCTTCAATCGGCTTATCGATTTGTTTGTAGAATGCGCCGACAGCGATGAATTCGCTTTCCGAAGGATAAAACTCCCAGCGAAGGTCCGCATTATCGATGGTTGCATTCTGCAGAGTCCTGTTGCCCTGGTAAACCATCCCTTCTTCGGGTGAATAATATTCGTGAAACGATTTTTCGCGGGCAAAAGGACGGTCGAGCGTTTTGCCGTAACCGGCTTTTACCCGTTGCCGGTCGTCGATGTTCCAGGTCAGGTACAGGCTGGGGAGCCAATATTCCTTATACGTATCCAGTTTCAATGATGCATGCCCCCCGTCGCTTGTGGCGTAGATGAATTCGGTGATTGGTTTTTTGTCTTTGTCGTAAAGCAGGGCTTTTTCATATTCGTACCGGACTCCCCCGTAGACCTGGAATTTGTTGTTGGAAAACGATTGTTTCCAGGCCATGTAAGCAGCCGATACATCCAGGTCGTAATAGTAATTTTTGTCGGTCCCGGAAATTTGGTCCCACTCGATCCCGGAAAGATCGTCCTGGTAGTTACTTCTGAATGTTTCGGAGAGCTGTTCCCAAAGCCGTGTCCCTGTCAATTGATTGATCGTGGAATACCGGATGGAACGATATAAGTGATAATCGGCTGATGTGGCCTTGCGGTGCTGGGTGGTGATCAGCCCGCCCAGTTTCAGCTTGCTGTTTGGTGCCAGGTCATACGTGTAATCAATACCGCCGCTCCGTCCTTTATCGACAGCCCGGAAAAAGGATTTGGAAGCTTTGCTCAGTTCAGGGCTTGAAAAAACCGACAGGTATGCCCCCGTGTCAAATGTGTAATTCTCCAGCAAAGGGGTATAGGCCCTGAAATAGCTTTGTCCGTAATGCCATTCCAGGTAATGCTTCCCCAGCCGGTGTTCGCCCCTGACCTGTCCGCATAAAATATCGTCGGTGGTATAGCCGTACCCCAGCCGCACATCCTTGGCCAGCGCGTCGGAAAGCCATAACGAACCCGAATTGCTGTTTTCGTTTACGAAATGGCGGAAATTGGCGGCATTGGTGGCATTACGGTTTGCCAGCACGTTAACCGAAATTTTATGGTCCGGGTTCAGGATCACGTGAAGCGATTCGAGGCCGTTTATCCGGACTTTTTCGGACGTGATGCTGTCCTTGCTTTCCTGCCCGGTCGACATTCCCCCGGTATTCGGGTTGATATGGTTAAAATATTTCCTGTAAAGGGTTTTAAATTCGGTTTTGTTGGAATAATAAGCCGCTGTCAGGTTATTGATCCGGACCGGACCGATCAGCCACGAGTCGTAGTAATTGATTCCCCCGGAAATATTTCCCCTGTAAAATTTTTGGGTCAGGTCGTTGGTTTTAAACTGCCTGTATATTTTCATCCTTTCATCAGGGTACATCTCTTCATCGGGCAGGGAATATTTATCGCCCGCGTAAATGGCGGAAGGGAATTCGCGGGCGGAAGCCCCGGAGGCCAGCCAGTCTTTATTGTCGCCTATACTCCCCGTATAAAGGTCAGTAAAGCTATACCCCGTATTGTATTCGCCCGACAGGCTGACCTCGATCCGGCGGGCAGCCTGGCTTTGCTTGGTTTCAATCTTAATAATGCCGCCGCCAAAGCCGCCGGGCAGTTCAGGGGCCGGCAGCTTGTAAATATTAATGGAGTTAATCACCCCCGCGGGGATAATCTCCAGTGAAACGGCCCGCTGAAAATTTTCGGTACTTAAGATTTGCATCCCGTTGATAAAAGTCTGGGTGTAGCGGGGGGCCATTCCCCGGACAATCGTGAATTCGTTGAGCACGGATACCCCCGGGGCCCGTTTTATTACATCTCCGGCATCGCTGTCGAGGCTCTTGCTGATCTGTTCGCTGGAAATGCCGGTGACCATCAGGTCGGAAGCCCGGATGGTACTGATCAGGCTCGCCTCATCCATATTCCGGATCGGGGCGGTTTTTACATCGATCCTTCCGACCACCTCTACCTCGGAAATATTCTCAGAGGCCGGGTTCAGCGGAACGTCCAGCAGCGTGTTGTTCCCGGACGTGACCCGGATGTTGGTAAATTTTTTCTTCTGGTAGCTCACGAACGAGGCCACGATGGTGTAGTTCCCGGGTTCCAGGCCCGAAAGGGTATATTGTCCTTTCATGTCGGTCGTGGTCCCGCGGGTCGTGCCTTCCACAATAATGGAGGCGCCCACCAGGGTCTCGCCGGTTACCGTATCGTAAACTTTTCCCCGGACCCCTCCTTTAGGCACCGGTTTTTCCGGTTTCGGGGCCGGCGATACCAGAATGATCCGGTCTTGTTCCTTGTATAAATATCCGTTGGAAACCAGCAACTGGTCCAATACTTTCGGAAACGGGGTTTTATTAAAATTGCCACTGACCCGGATGCCGACATTCACTTCCTTTTCGTTATAGGCAAATGATACTGGAACGCTTTTCTTAATGCGGTTTAGGGCGTCCTTAAGCGTAATGTTTTCGAAGCGGACGGATACCAGGTAATTTTCCAGGTTATTGGCATTTGGTCCTGAAAATGTCCGTGAAAACGGGAGTCCGACGAAAAAGCATAAAATTAATACTGTTCTGTAAAATTTAAATTGCATAGAGACCTTCTTTTGATTTTATAGTTAGAATTTCGGGGTTCAGATATGTGTATGATACTCCCGCTACCTTCTTTATTTTTAAAGAATTATTCCGGTTCGGTCCGGATCGGTTTCAGTCCGGATAGCTTTAGCCGGGCTGATCAGCGGGAGACAACAACCGTGTTTTTATTTATAGTAAAATTTAATTTATTTATCTGAATGATTACATTTAGTACCTGCCAAAGGGAAGCATCTGCCCCGAATTCGGCAGTGAGGTATTGTCCGTTCAGGTTTACCTGCAATGTATCGAAGCTGACCGAATAATGGTTGGCCAGCGTGGCCAGTACTTCGTCCAAAGGGGTATTGTCGAAAACCAGGCGGCCGGACCGCCAGGCCAGCCGGGTTGCGGTTTCCACTTTTTTTGTCAGGGAGAATTTCCCCGACTGATTGTCCACGGTGATCTCCTGGTTGGCCGTCAGCGTCGAAAGCACGTAATTGTCTTTGCTCACCTGTACCCGGCCTGTTGCCACGGTCACTACTGTATGGCCGTATTGTCTGTAAGCATTTACATTGAATGAAGTGCCCAGTACCCGGGTAGCGATATCATCCGTGTGGATAATAAAAGGATGTTTGTCATCATGTCTGACCTTGAAAAATGCTTCTCCGGAAAGCGCTACTTCCCTGGAATGGCCCAGGAAAAAGCGGGGATAGGTCAGGGTAGACCCTGAATTAAGCCAGGCCTGGGTGCCATCGGGCAGTTGGTACTGCTGTCTTTTCCCGGGCGGAACTGTCTTTTCGATCTGGATCCAGGCGCTTACATATTGTTTTACCTGTGGGGCCCACAGGTACCCGGTCCCGGCGGCCAAAAGAACAAAGACCAGTGTTGCCGCGATCCACCAGACCCTGCTGAGATGGATAACCCGTGTATGGACATTCTTTAGCGGGGACCGGGCCCCGAGATCTACAGTATGGCTGATCCGCTGGAAAAGTTCTTCGCCGAGTTGTTCCTTTTCGGCAGGAGTGAATTGTTCCCGGTTATGCTTTTTTTTGGAATAAAAGTCAAACAACAGGTTAAAGGCTTCCTGTTCTTCGGCTTTATTGCTTCCTTTTATAAAGCGGGCCAATCTCTCCATGAAATTTTGATGTCGTTGCGAATCTGCATCCATGTTCCTGTTCTTTTTCTTTTGTTTCTATATCCTATTCGCATAACCCCTCGTCTTACCCTAACCGAAAAGTAAAAAAAAGGAAAAAAGTTGTAAGTTTTTGATTTTTAGACTGAACGCTAAGACGCCAAGACGCGAAGAATTGTTTCTGTGGTTACTATTGTTGATATGGTTTCTATTGTTCCGGTTCCCAGGTCTTTATTTTTCTTCTATAATTCACCAGTCCACCAGCTCACTAATTCACCAGTTCACGAATATCCAACCGCGCAGCGTCAAACATTCAAACATTCAAACATCTATTACTTCTGTTCCTGTTGTTGCGGGATCCCATTCTCTCATTTCTTCACTCAATCATTCTTTCATTCACCAGTTCACTAGTTTCCCGGTTCACAATATTCCTTCGCCCCAACAGCGCAGCGTCAAACAATCGAACATTCAAACTTTCAAACATCTATTACTTCTGTGACTATTGTTCTGGTTCCAATTCAATCATTCCATCATTCACTAATTCTATCATTCACTAATTCTATCATTACTCAGTTCACGAATACGCTCGGCGACATTTGCATTTGACGCCAGGGATAACTAAGTTTGCTATCTGCCTAAGAATAAAACTAATCAAGATGAAGAAACCACGCAAGCAAAATGATGAACTGCTCAAAGGGGCATTTGAGGACTGGTTTACCGAATTCCTCCGGTTCCTTTACCCACAAGCCGACGACCAGTTCGACTTTGCCCGCGGATTGACATTTATGGATAAGGAGTTGTATGCCATTATTCCCGAAAGGGAACGCAGGAAAGGCAAACGTGTGGCAGACTTGCTGGTAAAGGTCTATCTGAAAGACGGCACCGAAAAATGGATCCTGCTGCATACGGAAATCGAAGGAGGGAGTCAGCACGATTTTTCTTTCCGGATCTTTCAGTACCATTACCGTCTGCTCGACAGGTACCATGTGCCGGTGGAGACGATAGCCGTATTCACGGGCGACAGGAACCAGCCCCGTCCATCGGAGTACTGCTACCAGGGTATTGACACTTCCATTCGCTTTGTTTACCGCACTTACCACATCTTTGACCACGGAGAGGCGGAGTTGCTGGCGATGGACAATCCCTTTGCCCTGATCGTGCTGGCCTGCCAGAAGTCGCTGCTGGAAGGTAAGGTTCCCGACCGGGAGTTGGGCGATGACAGGCTGACCATAGCCAAAGCATTGCTGGACCGCCGTTATGAGCATGACCGGATCATTAGCTTTTTGGTATTCCTGAAAAACTTCCTTTACATTGATGATCAGGAAATAAATCGTATCTTTGATAACGAAATTGAAAAGTTAACAGGAGGAACCATTGATATGGGAGTCATAGAAGTAATAAAACGCCAGGAAAGACAGGAGGGTCGACAGGAGGGTCGACAGGAAGGCCGGTCGGAAGGCAAACATGAAAAGGCGATTGCCATAGCCCGGGAGATGAAAAAAGATGGTGTTTCGATTGACCAGATTTCCAGGTTTACCAAGCTTTCCGTCAGTGAGATAGAAAAACTGTGAATGGAGTATCTTTAGTCGCACCTGCCTAAGACGCGAGACTGAACAAAACAGAACGCGAAGACGCGAAAAATAGTTTCTATTGTTAAGATGGTTAACATTGTTACTGTTGTTTGAGGCTTCGCCGTTTGAAAGTTCGATACTTCGTCGTTTGAATGTTGTTTCGGCTCCCGGAGCTTTGTTTTTCTTCCCATTCTCTCATTCCATCATTCTTTCATTCACTCCTTCACCAGTTCTCAATGTCCTTCGCCCCAACAGCGAAGCGTCAAACTGTTCAAACTATTCGAACATTTATTGTTTTAATCTGTGTTTATCCGTGTTATCTGTGGTGAACATTCAAGACGCGGAAAATGGTTTCTGCGGTTAATATGGTTAACATTGTTCTTATTGTTTGAGGCTGCGCCGTTTGAGTGTTTGATACTTCGTCGTTTGATTAAACTGAACGCAAAGACGCCAAGACGCTAAGAATTGTTTCTGTGGTTACTATTGTTGATATGGTTTCTATTGTTCCGGTTCCCATGTCTTTATTTTTCTTCTATAATTCACCAGTCCACCAGCTCACTAATTCACCAGTTCACGAATATCCAACCGCGCAGCGTCAAACATTCAAACATTCAAACATCTATTACTTCTGTTCCTGTTGTTGCGGGATCCCATTCTCTCATTTCTTCATTCAATCATTCTTTCATTCACCAGTTTACTAGTTTCCCGGTTCACAATATTCCTTCGCCCCAACAGCGCAGCGTCAAACAATCGAACATTCAAACTTTCAAACATCTATTACTTCTGTGACTATTGTTCTGGTTCCAATTCAATCATTCCATCATTCACTAATTCTATCATTACTCCGTTCACTAATACGCTCGGCGACATTTGCATTTGATGCCAGGGATAACTAAGTTTGCTATCTGCCTAAGAATAAAACTAATCAAGATGAAGAAACCACGCAAGCAAAATGATGAACTGCTCAAAGGGGCATTTGAGGACTGGTTTACCGAATTCCTCCGGTTCCTTTACCCACAAGCCGACGACCAGTTCGACTTTGGCCGCGGATTGACATTTATGGATAAGGAGTTGTATGCCATTATTCCCGAAAGGGAACGCAGGAAAGGCAAACGAGTGGCAGACCTGCTGGTAAAGGTCTATCTGAAAGACGGCACCGAAAAATGGATCCTCCTGCATACGGAGATCGAAGGAGGCAGTCAGCACGATTTTTCTTTCCGGATCTTTCAGTACCATTACCGTCTGCTCGACAGGTACCATGTGCCGGTGGAGACGATAGCCGTATTCACGGGCGACAGGAACCAGCCGCGTCCATCGGAGTACTGCTACCAGGGTATTGATACTTCCATTCGCTTCGTTTACCGCACTTACCACATCTTTGACCACGGAGAGGCGGAGTTGCTGGCGATGGACAATCCCTTCGCCCTGATCGTGCTGGCCTGCCAGAAGTCGCTGCTGGAAGGGAAGGTTCCCGACCGGGAGTTGGGCGATGACAGGCTGACCATAGCCAAAGCATTGCTGGACCGCCGTTATGAGCATGACCGGATCATCAGCTTTTTGGTATTCCTGAAAAACTTCCTTTACATTGATGATCAGGAAATAAATCGTATCTTTGATAACGAAATTGAAAAGTTAACAGGAGGAACCATCGATATGGGAATCATAGAAGTAATAAAACGCCAGGAAAGACAACAGGGGAGACAGGAAGGCAGGTCGGAAGGCCGGAAGGAAGGCAAACATGAAAAGGCGATTGCCATAGCCCGGGAAATGAAAAAAGATGGTGTTTCGATTGAACAAATTTCCAGGTTTACCAAGCTTTCCGTCAGTGAGATAGAAAAACTGTGAATGGAGTATCTTTAGTCGCTCCTGCCTAAGGCGCGAGACTGAACAAAACAGAACGCGAAGACGCGGGACTGAACGCCAAGACGCGAAAAATAGTTTCGATTGTTAATATGGTTAACATTGTTTCTGTTGTTTGAGGCTACGCCGTTTGAGTGTTTGATACTTCGTCGTTTGACAAAACTGAACGCGAAGACGCTAAGACGCGAAGAATTGTTTCTGTGGTTACTATTGTTGGTTCGATGCTCTTCTCTCAATTCCTTCATTCTCTCATTCCATCATTCACTAATTCACTAATTCTTTCATTCACCACTTCACCAGTTCACGAATATCCAACAGCGCAGCGTCAAACATTCAAACATTCAAACATCTATTACTTCTGTTCCTGTTGTTGCTGGATCCCATTCTCTCATTCTTTCATTCACTCCTTCACCAGTTCACTAGTTCTCAATGTCCTTCGCCCCAACAGCGCAGCGTCGAACAATCAAACACTCAAACCATTCAAACATCTGTTGTTTCTGCTCAAATTTATCCGATAAGAAAATACGCACAGGCCGTTAAAAGGGCTGAATCTGTAAGTTGCAGCATTTGAGGTCTCAGGAGGGCCAGTACTTTACTGATATGGTATTCCACGGTTTTCACCGAAATATCGAGATGGTTGGCAATTTCCTGGTTCGTGTAGTTCTCGAAACGGCTTAATTCGAAAATTTCCCTGGACTTGTCGGACAGCTGCCCCAGGTGTACGTCAAGCCAGGCCCCCAGGTCGTTATAAACAATGGTTTCCTGGGTGGTATCGTTTATTCCCTGCTGGTATAATTCGTTTTTTACCTGCAGGAGAAAGGCTTCTTTCCTTCCTGCAGACAAGTGCCGCAGGTAACTGATCACCTTGTATTTCAGGATTGTTTTCAGGTAAGCTTTGGGTGAACGGGTTAAGTCGATTCTGTCCCGGTTGATCCATAAATCGACGAAGACATCCTGTACCAAATCACTGGACTGGTCCCGGTCGGAAGTGAAGTTAAATGCAGTTGCGTGTAATGATTTCCAGTAGTGTTCGTAGATCGATCGGAAAGCTTTAGGGTCGCCTTTCTTCAAGTCCTGCCACTGGTCTGTTTCCGTGTTTCTGAGTTTGGTTATCGTTTCCATTTGGTTTAACCTTTATCTGGTCAATCAAAATTACAAGGAATAACCTTAGGCGTATGTTAGGTAAAAGTCAAGTATATCTGAAGAAATTTTTAGAAAACAAGGTCTTTGTTATTGAAAACTAATAGATTGTAATTGATGTTTAATAAAATTGTAACCACATATTAATGACTTTTTTTATATTGCTTCTGTCGTTTGAGGCCACGCCGTTTGACTAAACTGAACGCGAAGACGCGAGACTGAACAAAACAGAACGCTAAGACGCCAAGACGCAAAAAATGGTTCCTATTGTTAATCTGGTTAACATTGTTACTGTTTGAGGCTACGCCGTTTGAGAGTTTGATACTTCGTCGTTTGAGGGCTGTTTCAGTTCCCATGACTTTGGTTTTCTTTCCATTCTCTCATTCCATCATTCACTAATTCTATCATTACTCCGTTCACGAATACGCGCGGCGACATTTGCATTTGACGCCAGGGATAACTAAGTTTGCTATCTGCCTAAGAATAAAACTAATCGAGATGAAGAAACCACGCAAGCAAAATGATGAACTGCTCAAAGGGGCATTTGAGGACTGGTTTACCGAATTCCTCCGGTTCCTTTACCCACAAGCCGACGACCTGTTCGACTTTGCCCGCGGATTGACATTTATGGATAAGGAGTTGTATGCCATTATTCCCGAAAGGGAACGCAGGAAAGGCAAACGTGTGGCAGACTTGCTGGTAAAGGTCTATCTGAAAGACGGCACCGAAAAATGGATCCTGCTGCATACGGAGATCGAAGGAGGCAGTCAGCACGATTTTTCTTTCCGGATCTTCCAGTACCATTACCGTCTGCTCGACAGGTACCATATGCCGGTGGAGACCATAGCCGTATTCACGGGCGACAGGAACCAGCCCCGTCCATCGGAGTACTGCTACCAGGGTATTGACACTTCCATTCGCTTCGTTTACCGCACTTACCACATCTTTGACCACGGGGAGGCGGAGTTGCTGGCGATGGACAATCCCTTCGCCCTGATCGTGCTGGCCTGCCAGAAGTCGCTGCTGGAAGGTAAGGTTCCCGACCGGGAGTTGGGCGATGACAGGCTGACCATAGCCAAAGCATTGCTGGACCGCCGTTATGAACATGACCGGATCATCAGCTTTTTGATATTCCTTAAAAATTTCCTTTACATTGATGATCAGGAAATAAATCGTATCTTTGATAACGAAATTGAAAAGTTAACAGGAGGAACCATCGATATGGGAATCATAGAAGTAATAAAACGCCAGGGGAGACAGGAAGGCCGGAAGGAAGGCAAACATGAAAAGGCGATTGCCATAGCCCGGGAAATGAAAAAAGATGGTGTTTCGATTGACCAGATTTCCAGGTTTACCAAGCTTTCCATCAGCGAGATAGAAAAACTGTGAATGGAGTTCTTTAGTCGCTCCTGCCTAAGGCGCGAGACTGAACAAAACAGAACGCAAAGACGCGAAAAATGGTTTCTATTGTTAATCTGGTTAACATTGTTACTGTTGTTTGAGGCTTCGCCGTTTGAAAGTTCGATACTTCGTCGTTTGAATGTTGTTTCGGCTCCCGGAGCTTTGTTTTTCTTCCCATTCTCTCATTCCATCATTCTTTCATTCACTCCTTCACCAGTTCTCAATGTTCTTCAGCCCCGACAGCGAAGCGTCAAACTGTTCAAACTATTCGAACATTTATTGTTTTAATCTGTGTTTATCCGTGTTATCTGTGGTGAACATTCAAGACGCGAAAAATGGTTTCTGGGGTTAATATGGTTAACATTGTTACTGTTTGAGGCTGCGCCGTTTGAGTGTTTGATACTTCGTCGTTTGACAATACTGAACGCGAAGACGCGAAGAATTGTTTCTGTGGTTACTATTGTTGATATGGTTTCTATTGTTCCGGTTCCCAGGTCTTTATTTTTCTTCTATAATTCACCAGTCCACCAGCTCACTAATTCACCAGTTCACTAGTTTCCCGGTTCACAATATTCCTTCGCCCCAACAGCGCAGCGTCAAACAATCGAACATTCAAACTTTCAAACATCTATTACTTCTGTTCCTGTTGTTGCGGGATCCCATTCTCTCATTTCTTCATTCAATCATTCTTTCATTCACCAGTTCACTAGTTTCCCGGTTCACAATATTCCTTCGCCCCAACAGCGCAGCGTCAAACAATCGAACATTCAAACTTTCAAACATCTATTACTTCTGTGACTATTGTTCTGGTTCCAATTCAATCATTCCTTCATTCTCTCATTTTCATATCTTCAACAAATAACATCAGGTGATCGATTGTCACATGCTCCATCACGACAATTTTGTACCACGACGGATGATCGTGGCTGTCGGGGACCAGTCCGTACTTGTTCGCCAGTTCCGCAGGGATGGCAGAAGCCCTTATTGTTACCAGGTTCGACGAAGGATGGCGGTAGAAGGGCACGTGCAAATCTTCCAGTTGATGGCAAAGCCATTCGGTCCGGTAATTCAGAATATGAATTTTTTCGAACCAGCCGTGCGGGCCATAAGTTTGCAGGATCATCCATACTGCAATGGCATTGGCGCCGGACCGGCTGCCGATGATCGTGGTATCCATGCCATGTACATACCGGGCTTCCCGGGTCGTGGCATACTGCATCCATCCCTTCCGGATAATAAAGAGCCCGGTACCAAACGGTGCCTGTACCATTTTGTGTGCATCGAGGGTAAAAGAAGTAATTTCCGGATTTAAAAAGGTCAGATCGTCATTGGCGGTGCTGAACGGATATACAAACCCCCCGTAAGCCCCGTCGATATGGATTTTATAATCCACTCCCGCCTTCTTTAATGCTTCAGTATAAACAGCTATCCGGTCGACCGAACCGAACATTGTGGTCATCATATTTGAAACCACGATAAAACAGCGGATACCTGCTGCTTTCGCCTCTTCCAGCCTGGCATCCAGCATCTCCGGGCGAATCTCGCGGGTCATCCCGTCCACCGGGACAGAAATCCGCTGCAGGTTCATAATGTTTCCGGCCTTAGGCATCGAGTAATGCGAATCATCAGAACAAAGAAGGGCAATTTCGTTGTTCTTTGCCCCTTTTTCCCGGAGAAAATAATTGCGGTAAATCCAGATAGCCTGCATATTGGCCTCAGTGCCGCCGGAAGCGACATAGCCATCCTGGGCATCGGGAGAGCCTTTCAGGATATCTTCTGCCACAAGGGCGATCAGTTCCTGTTCGATCTGTTGCGTCCCGGCAAAAAAATACTCCGAATCGCCTAACGTATGGCATCCGATATGGTTCGGGTTATGCACCATAGCCGATAGGAACGGGGCGTCCTTCAGAAAAGATACATCCTGGTTAAACACTTTTTCGTCGAGGTGTGAAGCCGGAACGCCCAGCGTAGTCCGGTCTTTGTAATCGATGTTCTGCCCCAGGGCCTCGAAAACCCGTTCCCTGATTTCGTTCCCGGTCAGTTTTTTCCAATAGCGCATAATCCAGTTTTAATCCGCTCAAAGATAACGAAAGCCTTGCTTTAAAAAATGGGTTGAGGGTACTTGTGAAAATATTGTTTGCCTGTTTCATTACCTGAATCATTAAGGATTACTTAAAATTCAGTTAACCCCCTTCCTTTTTACGAACCATTAGCTTTGCTGACCTAAAACTACATCAGATCCGGATGTAATTGGTGTGATATGAGAGATTATAAGGTGCCTAATGAGCTTGTCGTCAGTATCAAGGGAGGAAGTATTGATGCACTCGAAGTCCTCTTTACCAGGCTGAAACAGGATATTTATTCTTTTGCTTTCAGTTATTTCAGGAACAAAGAACTTGCAGAAGAGGTGGTTCAGGAAGTTTTCATTCGTCTTTGGGAAAAAAGAGAGCTTATCAATCCAGATTACGATCTGGTAAGTTACATCTTTAAAATTGCTAAAAATATAATTCTCGATCAGCTCAGGGAACAGGCCCGTCACGGAGAAAGGTACGGGCAAATCAATCCTGATCTTATTTATTCATCAGAAAGTGCAGACGATCAGGTTATTTTTAATGATTTTCAGAACCTTCTGAAAGAGGCGGTCGAGCTGTTACCGCCGAAAAGAAAATACATCTTTAAATTAAGCAGGGAAGAAAAAATGACCTATTCCGAGATCTCGGAACATATGAATATTTCGATAAATGTCGTCGAGAACCAGATGTCTAAAGCCTTGAAACATATTCGTCAATACCTGTTGTCGTATACCGATTCTGTGTTTTGATAATGCGTTAATACGGAAGAACTAAAAGTACGGGGCAGGCCTGGTAACCAGCCAGCAATAAATCGGATCACTTTAAAAAGTTGAGGGGAATCAGAAAAAGTTAGAGATTTGTGTTTTTTAGACGAGACAAAAACAGGTGGAGAAAAAGATACGATTATCATTGCCTGCCAGGCAGAATACCCGTTTAATCAAAATTCCGAAGGCCTTTCTGATTTTGGCAATCAGGTCCCGCTTCCCGGATCCGGATTGTTTTTAAGCACAAACAACCCCGTTTTTTATCATTTCTGTCCTTGAGCCGGACAGGCCCTTCCTTTTCCAGTCGATGAAAAGGAAGCAAAAATCTTGTCAAAACGAACCCTCCGCCGGGCGTTTTGACGGCCAGCGCTTCGCTCCGTTCTGCTTTCGCGACGGAGTATTGACGGATTTCGGGATGGTCTGTCCTGTCCGTTCCAACTTTTTTTGATAACAGCTCAACGAATGCTTCTGCTGAATCTTTTAATGCAAAACTAAAGGCTTTTAGGGCTACTTTGAATGGCGTGACAGTTTTTTATTTCTTCCTTTTTCGTCTTACTAAATCTTTGCCTAACAAGGATACCCCTCAGAAATGTGACGTGATCCAATAAATCAATGTAATCCTATTTTAATTTCTGAAACGATAATTTAATTCGCCGTAGAGGGGTGGTCGCGTCCCTTTCTTCCGTATTCCCTGTAAAAAGGCAGAGATGGACAGGAATATGCTACCGGATGACCTCTTGAAAAAATTTTACAGGAACCAGTGCAGCCCGGGGGAATTCAGGGAGATTGCGGATTGGTTGAAAAATGCTTCGCGAAAAGATCAGTTGAGTTTTCTCGGCCAGCATTCGCAATTTATCCGTCAGGAGGGCGGTCATCAGAATATTTCTACTGAAATGGATTTCGATGAGATCAGAAAAAGGATACAGACCATGGAAAGAAGGAAAAAGGCTTACAGGTTGATCTTAACGCGTTCTGCCCGCGTAGCTGCTGCTGTTATTCTTGTTTTCGGTATTTATCATCTTTCTGTTTTTCTGGCAGGAAGGGAAAACGGTACGGATTTAAAAGTAGCCGGGACCCGCGACAAGGAATGCCATACAGGTTACGGGGAAAAGGCGGAGGTAACCCTTGACGACGGATCCACCGTAAAGTTAAATGCGGGGAGTACGCTTACCTATCCCCGTCAGTTCGATGGACGGGAACGGGTTATTTCGTTGAAGGGACAGGCGCTTTTTGAAGTGGCCAGGGATTCCTTAAAGCCTTTTATTATAAATACCTCCTTGTTTAAAGTCCAGGTTCTGGGGACGGCCTTTGATGTCAGGTCATTCGACGGGGACCATTTTTCGTCTGTTTGTGTTTTGCACGGGACCGTCAAGGTAACCTTGCTGAGGGACGAAAAACAGTCCTATTTTTTGACGAAAAATGAACAGTTAACGATCGATACCAGAGACGGACATGTAGAAAAGAAGCAGGTCAACGCCCGGATCTCGGTCGCCTGGATTAACGGAATTCTTCGTTTTGAACAAGTCCCGATGGACGATGTGCTGAAACAGTTGGAGCGCTGGTATAATGTGAAAATTAACATTCCCGGAAACCTGGGGCTCGACAGGGTACAGGTAACAGGCCAGCATAAGGATAATGGCTTGTATGAAGTATTGGAAGCGCTTCATTTTACACATGGGCTTCAATATCAGGTAACGAGGGGGGAAATCAGGATAACAGGACTGGAAAATTAGTTATTTGCCGGCTTATATGGTTTTTATTTTCAGATAATTATATGGACAATGAAACAATAATTCAAAAGGTTTATGTAGGAAAAAGATTTTAGCAGCGATACCCAGGGTAACAGCTGCAAAAGAGAGAAAAAGAAACTGCGCACCATGACGATTTTGGCAGGTCCCCATGAATGCGCAGGAATTTTAACACCGTTAGAAATATTAAAAATCATTCAAATCTATGCAAAACAATTTATTAATTAAACAGATTGTAATGAAATTGTTCCTGATGCTGTCGGGTTTATTTATTGGGAGCAGTATGTTGCTGGCTGTGGGCAGTTACAGCCAGAATATAAGGAAGGAAAAGATCGATCTGGACTTTGAAAATATGCGAATTGACAAGGTCCTGGAGATCCTGAACAAAAAGACGGATTTTAATTTCCTGTACAACGAGAAGGAGATCCGCTCATTGGGAAAAGAGGTAACGCTATCCGGCCGTTCTTTTGAAAATGCAGAAATGGTCCTTGAAGAAATTGCCAGGCAGACCGGACTGACATTTCGTTGTATCGACGAGAATATTTCGGTGAAGGTAGTCCCTGCCCGGCAAGGGGTCCTGCATTTGGAAGAAGCGGAAGGAAAAAAAATCAGCGGGGAAGTTATTGATGCAAAAACGCGGGAACCCCTGGTTGGCGCCACCGTACAGATAAAAGGGACGACGAGCGGCACGGTAACCGATAATAACGGACATTTCGAGCTGTTTGTCCCGGACGGTTCGAAAGAACTTAAAATATCGTTTATTGGCTATCAGGTACTGGAAGCGGCTGTTAAACCTTCGATGACCATACAGCTTATGCCCGATGTACAGTCGATGGACGAGATCGTGGTCACCGGCCAGGGAGATAATGTAAGCAAGAAGAGGCTTTCCAATAATGTAAAGACCATTAAGTCTGAAGAAATCGAGCAAATCCCTTCCCAGCGGATTGACCAGCTGCTTTCGGCCCAACTTCCGAATGCACAGTTAAACCTTACCGGCGGGCAGGCAGGCGCTACCTCCATTATCAGGGCAAGAGGGGTAAATTCGGCCTTTCTGAATTCAACCCCTGTTATTTATGTCGACGGCGTACGGATGGACAACCTGAACACGCACAGCTCTTTGGGAGGGGGCAGCGCCCAGGGGGCCGGCATAAGCTCTATTGCCGACATCCCGATGGATAATATTGAAAAAATAGAATATATAAACGGAGGGGCCGCGACAACGCTATATGGATCCGACGCGGCAAACGGAGTGATCCAGATCTTTACCAAAAAAGGGAGCAGTAAATCGTCGGTAACCTTTGAAGTCAAAAACGGGATTGAGACGCCTACTGCCGATTTCCTGTATTTCAAAAAATCGAAGGACCTGCTTTTTCAGAATGGATATTACCAGAAATATCATCTGGGTTTTGATGGCCGGAGCCAGGACGGGTTTGGCTACAGCTTTTCAGGAAATTACCTGAACAGCTCGGGGGTGCAGATTTATAACCAGAATAAGAATGAGAAGGTTGACTTCAGCAGCGGGTTCCGTGCTAAACTGGGCGAAAACGTAACCTACGAAAGTTCTTTTATTTTTGTTCATAACCAGTATAAACGGAACAGGAACGGAAACCAGGGCGGATATACCGGACTATGGTTTGCCGAAAGCGGGGCCTCAAAATTAAAAGGGTTCAACAACCGGCTGGACGACCTCACGGAAGACGAATACGCGGAAATTAAAAATTTTGTAAACGAGGGCGAGAGGCTGCAAAACAATAAAATCCTGGTCAACCGGTTTACTGTTTCGCAGACGTTCAGGTACCATCCCCTCGAAAACCTGAGTGTAAAACTGAACGGGGGAATTGATTACCGCGACCAGAACGACAAGGATATCCAAACCAACGAATACCTTTCGCATACTTCCCAGACTACGGTTACAGATGAGGGAAGTATCTCAAACGTGAACCGGAAATATTTTGGCATCACGCTGGAATTAAACGCCCAGCATACATGGAAAACAGGTTCGTTTTCACTCATCACCACTGCCGGCGGCCAATTGTTCAGGAACCAGGACCACCAGATTTTGTATAGCGGGACGGACATCCGCGACGGGGCTGAAACAATCAGCGATGCCGCAGTACAAAGCAGTGACGAGTATCTTTCCGAGGTGCTGAATTACGGAGTGTATATTCAGGAAAATATCGGGTATCAGGACCGTCTTTTTTTGGATATGGGGATCAGGGGCGACCGGAACCCTTCTTTTGGCGACCGTATAGGGACCCAATATTATCCCAAGATCGGGTTTTCATGGTTGCCTGGCGTTGAAAATTTAGCCCCGGAAGTTATCAGCTCTTTCCGCTTAAGGGCCGGATACGGGGTTTCAGGGAACCTTCCCCCTGCTTTTGCCAATGACAAAACAATTTCGTTCACCGGTTTTAACGACGAGCAGTCTGCCTATTTCGGACAACCGGGAAACGATAACCTGAAACCGGAAAAAACACATACTTATGAGGCGGGCACTGATATTTCCCTGTGGGACGACCGTTTTGTCCTTTCCGCCGGATATTATTTCTCAACCACGAAGGATGCCCTGTTTTACGTCCCTTCCACACCTTCTTCCGGGTACACGGAAGACCAGCTGCAAAATGTCGGGAAAATACGTAACCGTGGATGGGAATTTAACATGACGGTTGTCCCGGTCCGGAAACAGAATATGTCACTCTCGTTCAATGCTTCGCTTAATACCTTGTATAATAAGGTGGTCGACTCGGGTGGTGTCGCGGCCTTTAATATCAATGGTTTTAGTGCGCGTACAATTCAGACCGTTGTCCAGGAAGGTTATCCGATCGGTTTCCTGAGGGGAAATTACGGGACTTTCGATGAGAACGGCGTTTTGGAAAATACGACTGCCCAATCCTACCTGGGAAACACAATCCCCGATCTGTTCGGGAACATGAACCTGAATTTCACGTACCGGAATTTCGGTTTTTTTGCCAATGCCAGCTATCAGGCCGGGGCATATGCCGACGATTTCGATGCCCAGTTCCGGTTCTATTATGCTGCCTCTGACGATATTATCCCTGCCGGGGAAATTGAGAAAAACGGAAGGGCGGACTGGTTGAAATTTACCAATATGTTTGTGCAAAAGACAGATTTTATCAAGGTAAGGACAATGGGGGTTTCTTATCGGTTCAGGCCTAAAAACAACAGCTTTATGAAATCTTTCACAGCCGGTTTCACCGTGACGAACCCGTTCAATTTCGCTGCATCTTCATTCGATCCTGAAAATACGATCAGCGGGGCCGCTACCGGACAGGGCGGTGCGACGACCGGAGGGATATCCTATGCTACCTACTCTGCCCCAAGACAATATATCACAACGCTGAGGTTCAACTTTTAGAAGTTAATTACAGAAAGACAAATTATAAGCACATGAAACGAGCCGCGAGAGTCGGACCTTTCACACAGGAGCGTGGTTATAATGGCGAGTTCCATGTGGCAACTAAAATAATTTATAAACACATGAAAAAAATTCTATATTTTTCGTTATTACTCGGGTTTTTATCATCCTGCGTGGATAACCCTTATGTCGATGAGGAGGCCTATCTCGAAACGGAAAACCCGACCTCCAGCTGGGTCAACGGGTTGAAAAGGCAACTGGCCCTGACTATGAACGAAGTGACAACCAATACAGAACTGGTCTCTGACAATTATTTTAACAATTATACTTCTTTTAGCAAAGTTTTTGACATTCCCGAGATCGATTACGCCGATGTGGACGTTAATAATTTTCAGTCCGAAATCGGCGCGCTCAGAAGTATGGCCGAGTACGGGCTGGGAACAGTGGCCCCGGCTGACGAAGAAGCCACGGATGAAGATAAATCGTACATGAATTTTTGCAAAGCTTACGCCCTGATCCTGTCCGGAGAAAATTTTGTGGGGCTGCCCGATACGACCAAAGGGCCTGTTGTTGAATGGAAGGATTTGCTTGAAAACTCGTTGGGGTACCTGGACAAGGCAATTGACCTGACATCGGACGAGTCGTACCGTCATGCTTATACCTTGCTCAAAGCCAGGGTTTACCGGGACCTGGGCAATGCTGACCAGGCAAAAACCTATGCTGCTGAAGTGATTGACGACACAGACCTTCTTTTCGAAGTTGAATTCGACGGGGAAAACGATGTCGACAACGAGATGCAGTATGCTACGTTCTCATCGACCCAGAATATGTTTGCCCCGCTTCCCCGTCTCGACTTCCTGGACCCTAAATATTACGATGAGGGGACTTCTGAAACGGACCAGAAACCGGTTGCAATTGCGAAGGCTGAAGAGGCTTTCCTGATCCTGGCAGAGGCTTATGTGGCCGAGGGGAGCATTTCCCTGGCACGGACAACCCTGACAAGTTTAATTACCGGTGTCGTGGCAGGCCGCGCTGTTGCATCTGTTGACGACAGCAGCCAGAAGAGGGAAGGTTCCAACCGCAGCGATTACCCGGTAACCGCTGTCTCTGTAAAATTCGACAGCAGCGGTCCTTATCGCAGCGGGTACGTTCTCGACCGGCAGGACGGCAATATTACCGTCTATCCGGTATCCGGGACAAAAGTCACCGCTGACGATATCCGCAGCGCGACCAGCGAAGACGACCTGCTGTACCTGATCTACAGGCTCCGCCAGGAAATTTTCATCAGCGAAGGCCGCCGGATGAGCGACCTGGGTATCCGCTTTCCGGTATCCCAGACAGAACAACTAAACAATCCTAATGTTACCGACGAGTATACAAAAGCCAACATTCCTTCTTTCATTCCCCTGGATTACGGAATGGACGATTTTTCCGTTGATGCTTCAACCGGGAATGTGACTATGGCCTACGATATGAACAAGGTCCTGATCGGGAATAAAAGCTCCGACGATGTCCTGCCGTTCAATTAATTAATCGATAAGTTGAATTACAAAATGAAACGAATAATAAGTCTGATTATCGCTGTCCTTCTTTTTTCACCATTCCTTTTTGCCCGGAAGACGGCAGAGCATGTCGTAATCATTAGCATTGACGGGTTTCGTCCGGACTTTTATCTCGATCCGTCCTGGTCGACCACAAACATGAGGCAACTTGCTTCAAAGGGCGTTTGTGCTGAAAGTGTAAGGGGCATCTTTCCCTCCGTGACTTATCCGTCACATACAACGTTAATTACCGGTTGTTTCCCGGATAAGCACGGTATTTATTTTAATACGGCAATCGGCCCGGACGGGAATCCCGGCGGCTGGATCTATCAGTTCAGCAAAATCAAGGCAGAAACCTTATGGGAAGCAGCCAGGAAGGCTGGCCTCACTACAGCCTCGGTTTCCTGGCCGGTTTCGGTCGGTGCCCCTTGCATCGATTACAATATTCCCGAATTCTGGTCATTCGAGAACCCGATGGACCGGAGGGAAGCAACCCGGCTCCATGCCACTCCCGGGGGCTTGTTTGAAGAAGCGGTCAAAAACGCTACCGGGGAAATGGAGATGAACGACTTTAACCTGACTTCGTTGAGCATGGACGAAAATTTAAGCCGTATTGCGGGTTATATACTGCGTAAGTATAAGCCCGGCCTGCTGACCATACATCTCCCGAATACCGACGGGGCCGAGCATAAACAAGGCCGGACCGGCGACCTGGTGAGCAGTGCCATTGCCGGCGCCGACCATGCTGTCAGCGTAATTGTGGATGCACTGAACAAGGCCGGTATTTTTGAAAAAACGGCTATTATTATTACCGGTGACCATGGATTTGTAACGACGCATACCTCCATCGCCCCGAATGTATGGCTTGCTGAAAGAGGGCTGATAACAGGAGGTTCAAAAAAGGCTTATTTCTTTTCTGCCGGAGGATCGGCCTTTTTGTATTTGAAGGATAAAAGCGATTCGGCTACGTTGAACCAGGTCCGGTCGATACTGGACTCGCTTCCTGAATCTCAGAAAGAAATGTTCAGGGTGATTTCGAGAACAGACATGGACCGGTTCGGGGCAGACCCCGGCGCTGCTTTAGCCCTTAGCGCGAACGAAGGATTTTGCTTTTCCAATAAACCTGATGGTCCGCTTTTAACTTCTGCCAATGGGGGAAAGCATGGGTATTTCCCGGATTTCCCCGATATCAGTACCGGTTTTATCGGGTATGGCCCCGGTTTTAAGGAAGGGGTTATCATCCCGGCTCTCGGTCTGGAAGATATTGCACCGATCGCTGCTTGTTTACTGGGGATCCGGATGGATAAAACCGATGGGATTGTATATCCGGGGATTATGGAACCGGGCGGGGAGAAATAACCGTTTATTTGCTCGTTTTACTGTTGAAAAAATCTTTGCTGCCTTGTGCAGCAAAGATTTGAATGTTGATCTTTATCATTTCGGTTATAAAAGGACGGCCAACAATGGGAACGTTCAATGTGGAAGACCATTTTAGTCGTGTTGTTGCCCCATTTTTTATGGAAGGCCTCCACAGCCTCGAATGGAGGGTCTCCACAGCCTCGAATGAGATACCTCCATAGCCGGGTATGGAAGGTCTCCACAGCCTCGAATGAGACACCTCCATAGCCGGGTATGGAAGGTCCTCACAGCCTCGAATGGAACATCTCCATATTTTTTGGGAAGACCTTCCGGCAAGAGGCATTAAATCTATCCGGTTTAGCTTGAAACATTCAGTACATAATCGAAGATATAGGTACGCGGTTCATTGAGCTGGGTCCCTGAACTCGAGTACTGAGTGCAGATTTGCAGTTTATAGTCGCCGGCGGCTAAGGATGCAGGAACAATAAATGTTATTTTTGACGGTTCGTTTACCAGCAGGGACGCCGTGGCGATCGCCGTCGCTTCGGAAGTCTCCTGGTTGATCAGGCTGAGGCCTACAGCAGGATCATCCCCGTCGATTTTCATCTTACTGCCGGTCAGGTTAACACCCCCACCCGGGGTCAGCCGGCTGTTTACTTCTCCGGAACCGGCATCCGTCAGTGAGTTGACGAAAATACCGGACCCTGCCATTCCGCGCACATCGACCGTGCTGGATTTTACTGAGGTGCGAAGATCGCTGGTCGGGATAACACGGATGGCCAGGCTATGTATTGAGCTGTCCCATTTGGCATTATCCCCTATAAAAACGCCATTGACAGTCAGGCTGAAATGCCCGAGCCCAAAGTTTACAGAAGCCCCGTTGGCAATTTGTTCGATGGCAATCTCCCTGAGGATATCCATTGAAGCTTTCAGTGTCGATGAGCTCAGATCGGTACGCCGCGCAACGGCAATGGTAATCAGGTCGTCCTGGGTGAGAGAACGGGTAGTAACTACACGGCCAAAACGGTCGTCTTTCCGGTCGGTAAGTGCGAGATCGTACAATTCGACAATCACGCTGCTTTTTTCTTGTGCTGCCATAATCTGATTGTTTGATTAATTAATTTATCTGCTTGCGTTAACCGCATTTTTGTTTTAGACACATGTTTCTTACATTTTCCTTAATTATCAACGCTTGTTATTATTTATGTTCACTTAGTCAAAATGTTAAATAGTTTTATGTTTCAAGATTATTGTTTAAATTAGCTGAACATATGTCAAAGGTATCAGATGGATACGGATAGATTGTTACAGATAACGACAGCTTTTTTTTACCTGAGGACATAATAATTTACCGCCATTTGGAAAAAGATATGAAGTATTTTATTTGTAGGGCAGGTCATCAGGAGTTGTACTATTCCGGTTGCCTGAAAAAAAATCCGGTTTCTTTTGGCCCTGTCACAACCTCGGTTGCTGCAGGCCCGGTAGAGATAACTGCAAAAGAATGGCAGACATCCTCTTTTCATGCAGTTTTGATGCAATGGCGGGCAAGCGAGAGCCTGCCGGTGATCGCGGAAATGCCAGACGAAATAATCCTGCTCTGTTTTATGGGCAAGGGGAAAAACAAGTACCAATGCAGGCATATCCGGACAACCAGCATGGACGCCAATACCAATAATTTTTTTTATCTGCCGGATGTCCGGGTGATTTATCAACTTGAGAAAGACGAGCCCTGCGAATGCTTCAAAATCGGCCTGTCCCGGGATTATATAGGTACCCTGGCCTGCCTGTTCCCGGGGACGTTTGTCCCCTTGTCGAAAAAAATGGGACAGCGCCGTTCTTTTGAACTCGGGACTACTCACTTTTTTACTACCCCGGAGATGAACCGGATTATTGAACAGATAAAAAACTGTGAGCAGATGGGACCGTTTGCCCAGTTTTACTTCGAATCTAAAGTCCGGGAATTACTGGTCCTCCAATGGCAATATGCCGTGGCGCAAAAGAATTCTGCCGACCGCTCCTTCTGGCGTTACCGGGACCAGATCAATAAGGCCCGGAATATTATTGAACATACCTACCAGGACCCTCCCGGGATCCATAAGCTGTCGCAACAGGTGGGAATGTGCGAAACCCTTTTGAAGGCCGGGTTTAAATCGGTTTTTGGCACCACCGTCTTTCACTATTTATTTAACTACCGGATGGACCTGGCCAGGAGTTTTTTGAAAGACAGGTCGCTGAATATTTCCGGGATTTCAGAGCTGCTGGGCTATAAAAACCTTTCGCATTTTACAAAAGCCTTTAAACGGAAATTTGATATGTCCCCCCTTGAATACCGTAAAAGGACCATGCTCGGCTACAATGAAAAAGGGAGGCTGGTTAAGCCATAGCTTGTCCGTCAATCAATTCAAATCAGGATAAACGCCAACCATTGAATTATTCAATCTTCCTGCCGGTCCCAGCCTGACGCCATTGAAAAAAACCGGCTCTGTTTAATGCACGGACAATGTGTAAATTCATTATATTTGTGCAAATTAGAAATATGATTTATGATATGCATGATTTGATTACGCGGGATATAGAATCGTTTGTAAATGAGAATTTAAGCATCTTTCCGGCGATTGCCATTTTAGGGCCGAGGCAATGTGGAAAGTCTACTTTGGTGAAAATGCTTTACCAACATTCCGATGCATATTTGTATTTAGATCTGCAGAATATGGAAGATCTGAATAAGTTGCAGGAGCCAATGCTTTTTTTCCAGGCAAACCAGGATGTTACGATTTGCCTTGACGAAATTCAACTGGTTCCCGAACTTTTTTCCGTATTACGTAGTGTTATTGATAGCAACCGTCGTCCGGGACGATTTATTTTGCTTGGTTCTGCGTCACGGGGCCTGATTCAGAAAACATCCGAATCGTTGGCCGGAAGAGTGGGGCTTATCGAGCTTACGCCGTTTATCATGAAAGAGATCGAATCGACACCTGTTTTTGATCTGAATAAATTTTGGTTGCGCGGCGGTTATCCGGACAGTTACCTCGCTTCATCAGATCAGGGAAGTATATTATGGCGAGAAAATTTTATCCGAACATATGTAGAACGGGATATTCCACAGCTTGGATTTCAGATCCCGGCATTGCAACTCCGCCGCTTACTTACCATGTGTGCGTATAATCAGGGACAATTATTCAACTCCTCAAAATTAGGAGAATCGTTAGGGGTAACATACCAAACAGTTCGCAGGTATATCAATCTGATGGAACAAACATTTATCATTCGTTTGTTACTGCCATTCGAAAAGAATATCAGGAAACGTTTAGTTAAGTCTCCCAAAATTTATGTAAGGGATAGCGGATTACTGCACAGGTTGTTGCAAGTGGATGACTTTAACAGCTTAATCGGTAATCCTGTTTTTGGCTCTTCGTGGGAAGGTTTTGTGATAGAGAATATTATATCTTCATTAAGGGATTGTAAGTTTTCTTTTTACCGGAGTGCAACGGGTGATGAGCTGGACTTGATTATCGAACGGGGAAACCGTGTTGTTGCAGTAGAATGCAAGGCCTCTTCCGCGCCCCAGGTAACAAAAGGCTTCTGGAATGCGATAGACACGGTACAGCCAGATAAGGCCTATATTATCGCGCCGGTATCTTCCGCTTATCCATTTAAAAATGGTGTGGAGGTTTGCAGACTGACTGATTTTCTAACAAAGGCTCCCTGGGAAAGTTAAGGGGCATTTCCCCTTTACTGGTTTTCCAGTTCACAATGTCCCTCCTCCCAACAGCGAAGCGTCAAACATTCAAACCCTTCGAACCCTTCAAACATTTATCGTTTTGTTCAGTTATGACAAGCTTACAACCTACAGATCTTTTTTTAATCTATGCCATGAAGAACGGAGATAAAAAAGCATCCGAATTCTGTACGAGAAATACTGGCAGACCGTTTAACAACGCCCTTATATAAGAAGACAGGCACTTTTCCCGGTTTACGGCTTTGGCGCCTGTCTTACTACTTTTAAACATCATTTCCGGGGAGAGAGATCGTCCAGTATAAATTTGATCCCGAAGGAAACCATGTTGGCTTTGAACCCGGAGTCCCGCTCATAGTGGAGGAACTTCAGGTCGATACTTTTCAGGCCTAATTTCCACAAGCGTGTTTTCGTAAAAACGTCGGTGTATGAAATGCCAAGGCCGTATTGGTTGGCGATGAATTTCGACAGGTCGTAATCGGATGTATAGTATTTTTCGGTCGATAAGTGCTGCTCATATCCCGCAAAATAATCGGCTGCCGTCTGGCTGTAAAACCGGTAAGACGGGTACAGGGTAAACTTGCCGGTCAGTTTAACAGGAACTTCAACACTGGCGGTATGGGAACTGATCCCCCAGTCATCGAGGTAATACCGGTAGTAGGTCCTTAAGGTGAAGATCTCGTTCAGGTAATAATTTAACCGGCCTCCCAGTGCTACCTTCATACGGGTCCCCGGAAGGTGCTCCACGTCGTCTGCCAGCTGAAAGTTGTAGATGTACGAGTTGGGCTTATCCGCGAAATAAATCCGGTGAAAAGGCGTCGATAACAGTCCGTCCTGCCTGACCAGGTCAAGAGACAACGATCCCTGTAACCTTTTTGAAAGGATCTGTGAAAACTCAAATCCCAGGGAATAGGAATTTCGCGCCTTTTTATTAAAACCGGTAAAGGAGGGCGAATAATCCAGGTTCCCGGTCATCTTACTCCAGGGTACATACGAATTTTCCCCGGTTTCGCCTCCGGCATATGGTCTGAGTTCGACAGGGTATATCAGTTTCCAGGTATCCAGATAAATATTCCCGTTCATGCTGAATTCTGTGTTTTTTTCGTTGAACAGCCAGGAACGGCTTCCCCCGAACCCGAACGATTTATAGTCGAACTCGTTTGATGCCGAAAGTTTTGCAGACCAGATCCGGTTCCTGTCGTCTGAACTGTGACTAAAAGACCCTGTTGCATGGGTATAAACGTCCGATTTTGAAGCTCCTGATGTAGCCTGAAACGGATCGGCCTCCTTTTTCCCGTCAAACGGGTTGATGTTACTGGATGATGCGGATGTGTACGAGGAGATCTCTGCATCGAGCGTCAGCACGTCATCATCGTTCAGGGGGACCGAGATCTCGATCGTCGGGGCTACATCGGTCAGTTTTTCTGTGCCTTTGCCACCGGTTACCGCAGCATTGTCTCCGTCCTGCTTGTAATAATTGCTTAAAATGTCAATCTCTGTATTCTGCAGGACTCTGGTTTTATACTGGGTCTGTTCCTGGGTTCCCTTGTCTTGCGCGTGAACAGCCATACAAATAAAGGGAGCAATGATAAAAAGGGTTAATTTTTTCATAGGTAAAATTTAATTGCATCCACAACCTCCGCCTGTTTTTCCCCCGTTGGCCCCGGATGCGGATTCCCTGTAAGCCTGGAAATTGTTTTCGAAAAGATCGATTTTTTTTGTGGTAAGTGCCATGTCCGGGTCGTTAAGGTCAACTTTTTCATATTCCCTTACCACGGTACATGACCCCAGCAAAATAGAAATAAGGATTGTCAGGATGATCACTTTCTTCTTCATATTAATAATGATTTTACATTTTTTTTATCTGGATATTTTTAGTCGTATGGATCTTTCCGTTTTCGTCGATAATGATGCAATCCACGCCAGGCAACTGGCTGAGGCGGTCCAGTCCCACGTCGATGCCCATTACAAAAACGGAGGTTGCCAGGGCATCGGCCAGTTCTGCTTTTGGGGCGAATACCGTAGCGCTGATAATGCCGGTGGTCGGATAACCTGTTTTTGGATCGATAATATGCGAGTAACGTTTCCCGTTAAAGGTGACGTATTTTTCGTAAGTGCCTGATGTGACCACTGCTCCCTGGCTGAGCGGGAAAACGCCAAAGACCTTGTTTTTGTCCAGCGGATTGGTTATCCCGATTTCCCATTCTTTACCGTCGGGTTGTTTACCCCAGGTATTCATGTCGCCCGAGGCATTTATTATTCCGGCGGAGACTCCTGCTTTCATTAACAATGCTTTTGCTTTGTCGGCTGCATAACCTTTCCCGATCCCCCCAAATCCGATTTTCATCCCGGGTAGTTTTAAAAAGACGGTAGAATGGGCTTTGTCAAGAATGATATTTTGATAACCGACTTTTGATACCGATGCCTTGATGGCTTCTTCCGAAGGCATTTCTTTCATGCTGCCGTCGAACTTCCAGATCTTGTCCATGGCTGCATAACTGATATCGAAGGCCCCGTCTGTCAGCCTGGAAATGGCAATGGAACGCTCGATTAGCCCGAATAACTCCGGATCGACCTGAACCGGACGGATACCTGCATTTCTGTTAATATCAGATGTTTCGGTATCCGGGTCCCAGGATGAAATGATGCGTTCAATCCTGTTGATCTCGTTTACAGCCATTTCAATATATTGGTCCGCCCGGGCCGAATCAGCAGCGACCACAGTAATGTCGAACCGGCTTCCCATTAGCTTCAGCGTCCTTGTGTAAGTCTTTTGGGCACTTGCCTGGACCGAGAAAAAAAGTACCGAGAAAAAAAGAAGGTATTTGCTCATTTGAATGATAAAAGAAGTTTAATATAATCGTCGGGAACCATTTTTTTATAGCCTGTTTCACCGATCTTATTTCCCTTGGGGTCCATGACCACTACAAAGGGGAAGAATCCTTGCGTATTATAGGTTTCGGCCAGGTGGTTGTTCTTCGCCTGCTGTTCCGGGCTTAGCGCGTTGGCTTTTTTCCTTGGAAAATCAACTTTCACCATCACAAAATGATCTTTCGCAAACGATTTGAACTTTTCAGAACTCCAGATTTCCTGATTTAACTTCATGCAGGGGGCGCACCAGTCAGATCCCTGAAATACCATGATAATCTCTTTGTTTTCCTTTGCGGCAATGGCTTTTGCCTGGTCAAAATCGGTCAGCCATTCCTGGGCATACGTTATGACCGAAGAACAAATAAAAACAAGTGTTAAAATGCTTTTCATTCAGAAAATTATTAGTTAATATGTGTTTACATGTTTTATAGTTATCTACCCGGTTCGCAACCGGATCATTATTTCTTTTACACGATTCCTGCTTTTCTGATTTATAACGATTGAAACAAAAAATAAAAACCGGGTGTTCTTACCTCTGGTCGATTTTAAGCAAATCTTAAGAATTAACGGAGGCTGGTTTAAGTATATATACCGGTAATTTGCAGGGGAACTTAAAATAGATGTAATTTTGTTTCGCTGAGCTTATAGCCAGGGACAGAAAAATTTCCTCAGATTATGAGAATATTGATCATAGAAGATGAAGAGGGTATCCTTTCGCTCATAAAGGAAGGGTTGAAAGAAGAAGGATTTGCCGTGGACGGGGCTCCGGACGGGACGAGAGGACTTCAAATGGCATTGGACAATAACGGGAAATACGATCTTTTACTGGTTGACTGGATGCTGCCCGGGATTAGCGGAATAGAAATATGCAGGCGGGTCCGTCAGGCTAACCCGCAGGTCCCTGTTATTTTTTTGACAGCACGCGATATGGTCCAGGATACCGTTTTTGCCCTGGAAACGGGAGCCAACGACTATCTGAAAAAACCGTTTTCCTTTGATGAACTGCTGGCCCGGATCCGTGTTCAGCTTCGGGGAAGGGACGAAGGGACCAATCAGCTTCGTCACCGGAACCTTTTGATGGACCTGAACAAACACCAGGTGTTTCTTGATGGCACCGAAGTTCAGTTAACGCAAAAGGAATTCGCGTTGCTGGAATTTTTATTGAGAAACAGGGGAAAGGTATGTTCCCGGACCAGTATCATCGGGCATGTCTGGGACATCCATTTCGACTATGATACTTCGGTGATCGATGTTTACATCAACGCGCTGCGAAAGAAACTGAATGTTGACGGGCAAAGCCTTATCAGGACAGTCCGTGGTATCGGTTATATGATAAGTGAACTATGAAACAGTCAAGTTACAGTAACCGGATTGCACGTAATTTTTTGGTGGCCACGGCTTTTTTGATCCTGGTCATATTCTTTTCAATTTACCTGGTTGTTTACAAGACTGTTTATAACAGTCTCGATGAAAATCTTGGAACAGAATATCATCAGGTGTACAACAGTCTCTTTGTGCTTGAAGGAAAGGTCTTCTTTAACAACAGCGGGGAGTGGGAAGAGAATGAACATACGCAAATAGAAGTGAACCCGACTTTTATACAGGTGTCAGATACTGCCGGCAATGTTTTAAGAAGATCGCCAAACCTGCAGGGAACATCGCTCCGGATTTTTAAAAACAAAAACCAGGAGATCTTTTTCAATGCACAGTTGCCCACAGGACAGGTAAGGCAGGTCCAAATGATAATAACCAATAAACAAGGGAAAAAGGCCGGGTTTATCTCGGTGGCTATTCCTCTTGAAGCTTCCCTGATGGTACTTAAAAACTTGCTTTTTATTCTGCTTTCGGCATTTCCTCCGGTATTGTTCATTCTTTATTTTATTATCCGGTTCATGGCTTACCGCAGCATTATGCCGGTTCGTATCCTTACCGAAAGCGCCGGAAAGATCAGACATGAGAATTTGAGTGACCGGATCGGGCTCCCTCAACGAAAAGATGAATTGTACACGCTTACAGAGACGATCAATAGTTTGCTGAGCCGTATCGAAGATGCTATGGCCCGGGAAAAGCAGTTCTCGTCAGATGCTTCCCATGAGTTGAGGACCCCCTTGTCTGTGCTGAAAGGGACGCTTGAACTGATGGTCAGAAGGCCCCGTGATGTCGCTTATTTTAAGGAGAAGTCTTCGGTATGCCTGGAAGAAGTCAACCGGATGTCTTTACTGGTCGATCAGCTGCTGACCCTGTCCCGTTACGAAAAGGAAGGAATCTCTGTCAAACCGGTCAATACCAATATTACAATAATTATCGACCGGATTATTGCCCGGTCGACAGGGGTCCTCGAGCAAAGGAATATTGAGATCGACCTGGATCTGGAGCCAGGTTTGACAGTTCTTTCCGAACCGTTCATGCTGGAACAGGTACTTGAAAATATTTTTTCCAATGCAGTAAAATATTCCAATGAAAATGGTATGGTCCGCATCTTCTCAGGCGGAAACCTTCAGCCAGTGTCTGTCACCATTCAGGATGAAGGGATTGGAATGAGCGAAGACGAAATTTCCCGGATATTTAACCGGTTTTACAGGGCAGATCAGTCGCGCAGTTCTGCCGTCAAGGGATACGGGCTGGGGCTGGCTATCGCAAAAAGACTTGCAGACCTGCTCGGCATCCGGATCCTGGTCGAAAGCCGGCCCGGAAAAGGGTCTGCCTTTACCCTGATTTTTCCTGAAAAAGGTTCTATGCAGGAGGGGTAATGAGCAATACTTAAGGATGATATAACCTCTTGGGGATTTTTAACTCTGGCACAAAAAAAATGCAGGTGTAAATTCATTCCCGGATAGCCATGGGGTACCGGAAATAATTTGCTATTTTTGTCCCGGTACCGGACGTTTCCCCGGTTGCGGACCCGATGGGGCATTTTGTAATTCCGGGCCGGAATGTAAGCGTAACTGTTAGTCTGTATGCATCAGAGGGGGAAATTGGCGTGGGAAATGTTGTCAGATGATTTATTAACTTTTATTATGCCGGAATTTAGGAGAACATACAAAATAGTACTTATCCTTTTTCTTTCGATATTGGTAAATGTTCCTTGTTTTTTGAAAAAGGAACTAACGCAATTATTTAATGTCGAAACACAACAAAATTCCAGTCCCGCTTCCGGAAAGATTGCCTGTGCGTCTTACTGTTCTGTTCAAGAAGAAAAAAGGCAAGAGCAAGTAAAGGAACAATCGTCAACCATTCATTTTAGTACGAAGCGCTTCAACCCGGTGCCCCGGGAGATAAGGGGACCGGAGATTGCCGTTTATTATTCACTCAAAGAAAAAATTCCTTCCTATCTGTTACACCGAAGATTTCTGATTTGATTGAAAGTTGACGTTTCTGTTATTGTTTTTTGTCAACTTTATTATTAATCATAATCAGATAAAATGGATAATAAAATAAATGTGAGCGGGATTTCCGTTCTGATTTTTCGTGTTTTATTAAGCGGAATTTTTATTATGGCGGGGGTATCTCACCTGATCGACCCGGATAAGGCGACAGCCAGGATAAATGCCGCTGCGTTTAAGGATTTTGCCCTTTTCTTCGGGGATCCTTATTGGTTGGGGGTATTTACCGGTTTTACCCTGCTCCTTTCCGGAACCGCTTTTTTGTTTGGCGTGTTTATACGGTGGTCGGCAGCTGTTCTTTTTTTTGTGCTGATCCCTATAACAATAACCATACAAATGGGAAATGGCGTCATGCACGGCCCGTTGTGGAAAAATATAGCCCTGTTTGGCGGACTGATGTTCTTCATCATCAATAACCCAAAATCATACTGTTTGTACAACAAATAAAAATTAAAAAAATGAGACAATATCTGTTTATAATCGTACCGGCGTTTTTCCTTTGGGTAAACTGTCCGGCAAACGCTCAATCTGTAAAACAAACTCAGAATATTGAAAATTCAATTAGTCAAGATGGCAAATATGCCCTGCTTGTGAGGTCCTCTCAGCATTTGAAAGCGGCAATTATGACCGGGGAAGATTTTAAGGCAAGAAGTGAAAAGATCGATTTCCGGATAGTAATGTGCGGAGAGCTTGTAAAAGAACTTTCGGATAATGACTCGTTAAAAAATATGGTCGGCGAGGCCTCAGGGAGAGGACTAAAGATCCTGGCCTGCGGGTTGTCGGTAAAACAACTCTCTGTAGACAGATCGAGATTACCGGAATCTGTTTCCATAACAGAAAATGGTTTAATCTATATGTTCGGACTGGAAGAAAACGGTTTTAAGACCATTACTCTTTAATTAGTTTAATATGAGAATTTTAATCGTAATAGCCGGCATGATTTCGGTACTTCCTTTGTTTAAAGATAAAATCAGGGATATGAAGCAGGAACAAACCATAACCATTTTGCAAACGGCAGATATTCATGCTTACCTTAATCCGCACGAGGACCTTTTTGTAGAAGATAATGCTGTTGTTTTTCGTCAAACGGGGGGATTAGCCAATATTAAAACTTTGGTTGAAACTGTCCGGAAGGAAAATCCTGAAGGAACTTTGTTTGTTGACGGCGGTGATCTGATCCAGGGAAGCGGAGAAAGCGTTCTTTCTCAAGGTGAAATTTTTCCCCCCTTAATTCAAAAGATGAACTACGATTTGCTTATCCCGGGAAACTGGGAAGTTGTCTACGGCAAAAAAGTGATGCTGAATGTCATGAATGCCTACAATACCAATGTTATTGTTTCCAATATGTTTAATGATCCGGATGGGGCCCCGCTTTTTCCACCTTACTGGATCACAGAAAAAAAGGGGATAAAAATTGGTTTTATAGCTTATAATGACCCGGATGTCCCGCAACGACAAAATCCAGGTTATAGTAAAGGAATTAAGTTTACCCAGGTGGAAGAAAATCTGAAAATATTGATTTCCAGGTTGAAAGATCAGGAGAAAGTAGATGTTCTTTTTTTGGTTGCGCACCTTGGAATTTCAAGACAGGTATTGCTGGCAAATAATCCTGCTGTAGCTGGAGTCGATTTTATTTTGGGGAACGATACCCACGAACGGATCAGGAAACCGATCGAAGGCAAATATTCAAAAGTGGTTGAGCCCGGAGCATTTGGATCGTTCGTGGGGAGGCTCGATTTAAAGGTCAGGGACAAGAAAATTGTGGATTACGCATACGAACTCATTGAGGTCGATCCGCAAAAATTCCCTGCCGACAAAACAATGCAGCATTTGGTGGATGAGCAGTTATCTCCTTATAAAAATGAAATGCAACAGGTGTTGGGGTACACTTCAGAGCCAATGTTCCGGTATCTGGTAGTGGAAAATCCAATGGATAATTTCATTACCGATGCTTTATTGTGGAAAACCGGCGCTGACTTTGCCACTTCAAACGGATTTCGTTTTGGCGTTCCCATTATTCCTGACGAAAGTGGAAGAAAGGCTATAACCGAAGAAGATTTATGGCGGATGCTTCCTGTCGATGAGCATATGAAAATCGGACAGGTAACCGGCTTCCAGATAAGGAACTGGATGGAAAAGGAAATCAATAATGTCTTTGCCAAAAACCCTGATGAGCGTTTCGGCGGGTGGCTGGTCCGTTTTTCCGGGATGACAATGCAGTTTGACAGTTCAAGGGAAAAAGGAAACCGCATCCTGGAAATTAAGATACAGGGAAAGCCATTGGTCTTGAATAAAACATATACGATGGCCTCCTGTAACCGTACCGGGGAACCCCTGCATACAATGTGCAGGATGCCTGATGCAAAAAATGTTGAAATACAAAAATATACGTTGCATGATGCGGTAAAAGAGTACCTCAAGCTTAAAAGAACGGTCAGTCCGAAGATTGATGGACGGGCGCTCGCTGTTGACCTGGGACCAGGCACTTTTTCTCAAATGCCTGGAACTGGTTATCAGTTCCGGTAGGAAAAGCAAACGTGATTTTATATGCATCGTTAAGGATAGTCAGATAAAAAATCTGGCTATCCCTTTCGAAAAGTTGCTGGCTTAAATGCAGACAAGTGTTCCGTGCTTTCCCTGCGGGAGTTAAAAAATTTATGGCCGATTTTTCAAATTAAGTTATCTTTTTATTTGTGTTACGGAATTTATGTCTGATCACTTATTCTTTTATTATCGATATCTTTACTTATTCATTGGGGATAGTTGGATTGACAGGAAGTTCTCAGTCCTCTTTCACAATGGTTTTTTATTTGTATTTTTTTAATAAGGATAAAAAAGCCCGGGTTTGGAGAAAATCGGATCCGGATCAATTAAAATAATAAGCATGGAAATATATATTGCCATATTGTTTGCCGGAGCGCTTGCTGCTGGTTTTTTAGGCTCGCTGACCGGGCTGGGGGGAGGGGTTGTTATTGTCCCGTTGCTTACGATAGGGTTAGGGGTCGATATCAGGTATGCAGTAGGCACGTCACTCGTTGCGGTAATTGCTACATCTTCAGGAGCTGCTGCAGCCTATGTACGGGAAGGGATTACCAATTTCAGAATAGGCATGTTCCTTGAAACGGCCACAACACTGGGGGCTATCGGAGGGGCCGCCCTTGCTGCAATTCTGCCATCCTATTTGCTGATGATTTTATTCGGGGCGGTGCTCTTATATTCTGCAGGTGTTTCTTTTAAAAACAGGAAAGAAGAAATTCTTCCGGCAGGAAGGGAGGAGAGACCAGAAAATAGTCTTGTCCGGAAGCTGAAGCTTAACGGAAGTTACCAGACTTCCTCGGAGAGTGTTTCCTACAATGTTTTCAACCTGGGGTGGGGGTACCTGATGATGGCATTGGCGGGCATCCTTTCCGGACTGTTGGGAATCGGGTCAGGCGCGTTTAAGGTGATCGCCATGGATACGATTATGAAATTGCCATTCAAAGTATCCTCTGCAACGAGTAACTTTATGATTGGCGTCACCGCTGCTGCAAGTGCAGGGGTGTATCTTTCCAGAGGTTATATTGATCCGGTATTGTCGATGCCGGTTGTGCTTGGGGTCTTGTTTGGTTCATTAATCGGGGCAAGAATCCTGCTTAAATCAAAAACAAAACCTTTAAGAATGATCTTTTCCATCGTAATTTTATTGCTTGCGGTTGAGATGATCTATAACGGGATCTCAAAAACGATGTAATTGGAGGTACATTGAAGATGAAAGAAAAGAAAATGGAAGCGAATTTAAGGGTTATGATGAGTACCCTTTTACGTTTTGGCGTGTTCATTTCCGCCATTGTAACAATCTTCGGAGGAATTCTGTTTTTCGTACAACATCCTCACAGTGAGTTTGCATATAATACTTTTAACAGTGAGCCCTCCCGGTTAAAAGAGGTTTTACCAATTATCCGGGAAGCTCTTTCTTTCAGGAGCCGGCCGGTTATCCAGCTTGGGATCCTGATCCTGATTGCCACCCCCGTTTTAAGGGTCCTGCTCTCGATTGTCGGTTTTATTATTGAAAAGGATTGGATTTACGTGATTGTTACCGGAATTGTAACTATTGTCCTTTTTTATAGCCTGTTTTGCTATTAGTAATGGACTATAAATCCATGCTACGTATATTTTCCCCATAATTTAAAAATCTTTGAACAGCATACTGGTTTGTATGTCCTTATTATTTTGGTATTTGCCGTTGCTATAGGTTATATAATCTCCTTGTATGGTGTGATAATAAATTTGGCAAACGGGGACCCCCGGATAAATCCGTATCGGCTGGACACAAAACATTTCCAGCGTCCAGTATCCGCTGAACCCCACATCCCCGAACCCGGCCGTAATATGGACAAACAATCCGAGGCGTCCGACAGAGGAACGTCCTTCAAGCATCGGAACGTATCCGTACGTTTCGGTGTGTTCAATGGTCCTTCCAAGGTAAAGTTTCCCGGGAGACAAAAGGAGCCCTTCTGCCGGAATTTCAATTTTATGCCAGGGATTATCTGCCTTCATATCCAGTACGGGACGATCATAGATCAGCATCTCATGATGAAGCCTGAGGTTATAGCTGTTAGGGTTCAGGTATTTTTCATGAAAAGGCCCGATAAATATGTTTTTCCCTAACTGTCGTAAAATTTCTTTCCCGGATAAGATCATATCAATTCTTTGTTTAGTAAGGCCATTCATCCGTGAATTCATACGTTTTTTGTTCCATTCTCCGGATCTCTGCTTCCGTGCACAGACATTCTTCCAGTTCTGCCAGAATCTGTTCTTTATCCATATTCTGTCCGATCAGTACCAGTTCATTTTGACGGTCACCAAAGCGTTTGGTCCACCTGCTCATAATATACTCCTCATTGGCCTGAAAGGAGGGATGCCTGTTTCTTTCCATAGTTGAAAGGGAAGCCCACCAAACTCCCGCTTTTTCAGTGGTCGATAATCTGCCGGCCTGGCTCCATAGAAAGGCTTGATTTGGACGCGAGGCCATCCAGAAAAAACCTTTACTGCGCAGGATAGACGAATGCCACCGTCTGTTTATATAATTCCAGAAACGGTCAGGATGAAAAGGCTCCCGTCTGCGGAACACGAAAGAGCTGATCCCGTATTCGTCGGTCTCAGGAGTATGTGTGCCGCGGAGTTCCTTTTGCCAGCCTGCACCTTGCGATGCCTTTACAAAATCAAACATCCCGGTATTGAGCAGTTCTTTCGGGTCTATCTGGCCGTAAGTCGTCGTAATCATTTTTGCTTCCGGGTTGAGCTTTCCTATAACTCTTTTCAGTTCTTCCAGTTTCTCTGCAGAAACCAGGTCCGATTTATTGATAATGATGACATTGGCAAACTCGATCTGATCTGTCAGTAAGTCCACAATCGAACGTTCATCAATTCCTTCATCATCCAAATCCCGGTCTGCCACGGTATCGACAGACAGATAGTCCTTTTCAAAATTGAGTGCGTCCACCACAGTAACCATCGTATCCAGCCTGGTGATTTTTGTCAGGTCCGTTCCCAGGTCTTCAAAGGCATAGCTAAACGTCTGTGCGACCGGTAAAGGTTCTGAGATCCCCGTACTTTCAATAAGCAGGTAGTCGAACCTGCCTTGATTTGCCAGGTTTGATACTTCCCTGACCAGATCGTCCCGGAGGGTACAGCAAATACAACCATTGCTCATTTCGACCAGTTTTTCTTCAGTCCGGGAAAGAACGGTTTCTTTTTCCACCAGCTGACTATCGATGTTTACTTCGCTCATATCATTGACGATAACCGCTACTTTTAAATTATCCCGGTTATTCAGTACATGATTCAATACGGTGGTTTTTCCGGTTCCCAGGAAACCACTTAGCACAGTTACAGGTATTTTTTGCATTTCTGAAATTAGTTATAGTTTTATATTTTCTGTTGATCGTAGTTGAAGCAGGTTTGCTTCAAGAAGGCCGCGCTGCAGGTTTTTACCAATAAAGACCAGCTTGCTGTGCCTCGGCTCTGAATCCCAGGGTTCTCCGGGTTCGAACGTAAATTTATCCCGTACAGACTGAAAGATATAGCGTTCCGCCTTTCCTTTGAAACTGATTACCCCTTTTACACGGAAAATGGTCGTTGGGTTGAAGTAAAGAAAAGATTCAATCCATAACATGAATTTTCCCGGATCGAAATTCCCCGGGATTGAGAACCCTTCTGCTGAAATATCATGTTTGTGGTGATGGGCATCAGGATTGGTAAGCAACGACTGTTGCTGTTCTTTAACTATTCCCGTTTTCCCATTTGGAAAAAAAGAATAGGTTGAAGCCCGGATCTCCCGGCCCGAATAAGCATATAATCCGAGAATATCAATGCCAGACAGATCTGCGTAACTGACAGGATGGATGCGGGCCATCGGATTGATCTGTTTAATCATTTTCTTCAGCCGGGCCGCGTAACCTGCCTGGATACTGTCGATCTTATTTAAAAGGATAATGTCTGACAGGGCAACCTGGGCCAGGGCTTCGGGCTGTTCACTCAGCAGGTCTTCTATATTGATTGCATCAGCCAGACAAATAACACTATCTAAGATAAATTTTGACTGGATAATCTCCGTCGAAACAAATGCCTTCACGATCGTTGTCGGGTCTGCAATTCCTGTCGTTTCAACCAGCAAGTGGTCAAAATGACAGGAACTTTCAAGTAATTGGACTAAGACTTCATAAAAACCGTCATTTAAAGAGCAGCAAATACACCCGTTCGATAATTCAAAGATATTTTCGTCGGCCCCCATAATCAAGGCCCCGTCAATCCCAATCTCTCCGAATTCATTTTCGATAATTGCAAATTTCTTCTCCCGGTACCTTTTATTAATAATCTGGTTAATGAGGGTTGTTTTTCCTGAACCTAAAAAACCCGTGATGATCGTGACCGGTATTCTCCCGCTTTCCATGCCTTGCCTGTTAATCTTTGTTAATGTTTGGAATACTACAACATTTCAAATGAAACATTGTTGCAAGGTAGAAATAAAAAATTTACTATTGCAATGTATATTTAATGCGAAAGGTTATGCTTGTAACAAAAGGTCTTGAATTTGCCTATGATCAGGCTAATTCATTTAAGTTTCCGGACATCACATGCGAACAAGGGACACATTGGCTGATCACAGGCCCTTCCGGCTGTGGAAAAACGACCCTTCTCCATCTCTTAGCCGGGTTATTGCGCCCGTCAAGCGGAAAGGTCATTATAAACGGGACGGATATTTCCGGTCTTAAATCTGCCGCGATTGACAAAATAAGGGGCAGAAGCATGGGGATCATTTTTCAAAAACCATATTTTGTTTCTTCTTTAACCGTGGCGGAAAATGTAAAAATAGCCAGGTATTTAAACAAACTTAAGGAGAGCGATCAGGAAATCGAAGAAATTTTACGAAAGCTGAATATTGGCGATAAATCCAACTCCAGGCCAAAGGCACTTAGTCAGGGCGAATTACAACGGTTATCAATGGCCCGGGCCCTGATAAACAATCCTTCTGTGATCCTGGCAGATGAGCCCACTTCGAGCCTGGATGACGATCATTGCAGGGAAGCCCTTTTGCTATTAAAAGAACAGGCAGAACGGGAGCAGGTTACTTTGCTGATCGTTACACATGACCACCGGTTAAAATCCTATTTTTCAAATATTATCCAACTAAATAAGGCTAAGTTATGACACTGTTTCAGATAAGTTATAAAAATATGAAAGCCAAACCGCTTTCAACAGCCCTTAACCTGGTCCTTTTTGCCACAGGAATTTTTATCATTTCTTTTTTACTGTTGATAAAGAACCAGTTTGAAGATCATATTGAAAAAAACATTGCAGGGGTCAATTTAGTGGTTGGGGCGAAAGGCAGCCCTTTGCAACTAATCTTATCTACCCTTTACCATGTGGACTATCCCACCGGGAATATCCCGCTTACCGATGCCGAAAAACTAAAACATAATCCACTTGTTAAAAAAACAATCCCGATGGCTTTAGGTGATAATTACCAGGGATACCGTATTGTAGGGACAGATCATGATTATGCTGCACTTTATGGAGGAGAGCTCCAAAAAGGTAAATTGTGGGAAAAAGATTTTGACGTGACTGTTGGTTCTAAAGTGGCGAGGGATGCCGGTCTGGAACCTGGGGACCATTTTGTAGGGGTACATGGTTTTATGGCTAACGGCACGGATAAACATACGGAATTTAAATACACGGTAACCGGGATATTTAAGGAAACCGGCAGCGTTTTGGATCAGTTAATCCTCACGAATATAGGCAGTGTCTGGAAGATCCATAGCCATCACCACCATCATGAGGGGGAGGAACATGATGGCCACCAGGAAGAAGGACAGGACGACGGGCACCATGTTGAAGGGGCACACGGATACTATAGCGCCGGAGATCTGGACGGACATCATGAAGAAGAGTCCGATACCACACGGGAAATAACCTCATTGCTTGTTTTCTACAGGAATCCGATGGGGGCCGTCACCCTGCCCCGGATGATCAATAAAGATACGAATATGCAGGCAGCCTCTCCCGCCGTTGAAATGAACAGGCTATATGCCCTTCTGGGGATCGGTATCCGGTCGGCCAGCCTGATCGCTTATATTATCATCCTGATTTCCGGATTTAGTATTTTTATATCCCTGTTTAATTCGATGAAAGAAAGAAAATATGAACTGGCCCTGCTGCGTGTTTTGGGTGGCGGTAAAACCAAGCTTTTCGCGATCGTAGTGCTGGAGGGATTATTCATTGCGATACTCGGTTTTTTTGTTGGTTTTGTACTGAGCCGCATCGGAATGTTTTTTATTTCCGGATATGCTGAGAATAACTTTCATTACAGCTTAAACTCCCTTGTTAATCTGAAAGATGATTTATTCCTGTTTATCGCGGCTTTGGCTGTTGGTTTTGTTTCATCGCTGTTGCCGGCCATAAAGGCAATGAAAACAGATATTTCAAAAACACTGACAGAATAGGTGTTATGATCTATATACGTTATACAGAAATTTTAGAACGATGAGGAAGGCTATTTTTATATTCCTGTTGGTGATTGGCTGTATCCGTGGATATTCTCAGCAGCTTGTAACCTGGGCGCAACTGTCGAAGGTAAAATGGACTAACGGATTTGTGGAATCGCTTAACGGTTATTACGACCTTCCCCATTTTAGTTCAGAAATTCAAAAACTGGAAGGAACAGAGATCCAGATTTCCGGGTTCTACATCCCGATCCTTACGGAAGGAGGTGTATTTGCATTATCTTCTCAGCCGTCAAGCATGTGTTTCTTTTGCAGCGGGGCCGGACCGGAGTCCGTTATTGAAGTGAACGTTAAGGGAGAAGATAAAAGGCTTAAACACCTCAGGACAGACAAGTTTATCGAAATGAAGGGAATCCTGAAACTGAATAAACTTGATCCGGATCATTTAATGTATATACTGCAAAATGCGGAATTAGTGGAGATCATCAGATAGAACGGACCTTTTTGCGGAAGAGGTTGTCTGAATATTCCTTTTTGGCAGAGTCATTCTTTTTTTGTTTATTTGCAACGGTGTTTCATTTGTTAAAGATTAACCAATTAAGATAATGAATGCAACAGAAACTCTGAAGCAACATAAAATAAAGAAGACGACTCCCCGGATCGCAATTATACAGGCACTGCAAAAGAACGTACATCCTTTATCTGAAGCAGAGATCAAGGAGATGATGGGTGATTTATACGATCGCATTACTTTTTACAGGAATATTCAAACGATGACGGAAGCCGGGATATTACATCGCATTGTTATCGATAATGTTCATGTAAAATATGCTTTAAACGACTGCGAAAAAGGCCATTGCCATCATGCACCCCATGCTCATTTTTACTGTAGAAAATGCGGGGAAGTGACCTGTCTTAACGAGGTCCATGTTGAAACAGAAATTCCGGAAGGATACGTTCCGGAAGAGTTTAATGTATTGATCCAGGGGATTTGTGACTATTGTAATACGGGCAGGTAGAATTCCTGCATGTTGTTTTGTTCAATACTTTCATATTGGATAATATCGGGCCAGGCAACCGCGATGACTCAGATGAAGAAGTAAGGCGTGTGGCCAAACTGGCACAGTTTTTGGCTGAGAATCAAAGATGGGACATAATACACAAAAATTCAATACGCCTGTAAAAACAAATCTTTTTATATATTTGAGGTTACTGACAGACTGATTTAAACATGAAAGAAAAATCCCGGTATAAGGTAAATGAATTAATTGTTAAACAGTTTACAATGGGTGATATGAGTGCCTTTGATAGCATTTATTCCGTATTTAATCCTAAACTCCAGAAATTTGTATTCACCTTGGTAAAGACTGAAGCCGACACCGAAGAAATAGTACAGGAAGTATTCGTCAAAATTTGGGAAAACAGAGAAAAATTAAAAAATTATGCCTCGTTTGAAAGTTACCTTTTCACAATTGCTTATAATTCCACAGTCAGCTTATTACGGAAAAGAATAAAGGAAATCCGGTATATTGATTATGTCAAATCAGTCCAGCTCGAAATCGAGGGAACGGATACTGATGTAGATTTTAATCAGGATGAGATCTGTGAAAAATTAAACCTGCTGATAGAAGAAATGCCATCCCGGCAATGCGAAGTATTTAAAATGAAACATTTTCAGAATCTTTCATACCGGGAAATAGCTGAACATCTCAATATATCGGTCAATACTGTCGAGAATCATATGGTCAAAGCGCACAAATACCTCAAAGAAAAGTTAGGAAAAGACTATTTTGTCATTCTTCTGTTTCTGAATTTATTCTTTTAGATAGAAAAATCCGCTATTCCATCTTTATCCCAGAACTACCCGTTTTGCTATCACTCCAATACCGTTTCCCTTCTCCTGTCTCCGGCAGCTCTCTGCCCCATGTCTTTTACTTTTCAACTATTGTACTGAAAGTGTAAAACGTCAGAAAGGAATTGCTCCTGTCATATTCATCCTGGCCGGGAAACACGTTTTTGTATATTTTTTCAAAAAAGTCAACGGACCGATAGTGGTTTTTAGGGATTTGCCGTCTAACAGGTAAATTTGATAAATTGCAAGTTGTTTCCAACGAACTAATGGCTACGTAAGAATTAGCTTAAGTTTCAATGATATGGACAAGAAGTTATTGAGAAAGTATATTGATAATAACTGTACATCTGCTGAAGTTGATGAAGTTTTCGAATGGGTTCAAAAACAAAAGGACGAGTACGACGGAAAGGTTTTGCTTAAAGATTTTTGGAATGAAATTGATCGAACGGAAGCAATGGACGAAAATTTTGCTCAGAGGCGTCTGGACAGAATCCATCACCGGATAAACCTTAGCAGGCAGGATAAATGGTTAACCGGCAAATTTTTCTTTTTGCCAGGGAAAAATAGATTCTTTGTTACATTCCTGTCAAAGGCTGCCGCCATTCTGTTAATATCCGTTATGACACTTTTTATTTACACTTATTTTTTTCAGTCAGATCAGAATGCGTCGCAATTAGCCGAAATTATTTCACCCGCAGGTTCGCGAACTTCTCTTGAACTATCCGACGGGACAAAAGTCTGGTTAAATCAGGGGAGTAAAATGATCTACCCACAAAAATTTACAGGGAGAACAAGAACGGTCCGGTTATCAGGAGAAGGATATTTTGACGTTGCCCACGACAAAACAAGACCATTTATCGTCGAGTCCAGGGGAATGGAAGTAAGAGCCGTCGGGACCAGGTTTAATGTAAAGGCTTACATGGATGATACTGATTTTGAAACGACCCTGGAATCCGGCAAGATTATTATTCTGAAGAAAATACCCGATAAAGAATTAACAGTATGTCAAATGTCGCCGGGCCAGCACTTTATTATTAACAACAAAACAAATAAATATTCATTAAAAACCGGAGAACTGGCCAAGTATGTTTCGTGGAAAGAAGGGAAGCTTGTATTTAAAGATGATAAGATGGATAAAGTTGCCGAACGATTATCCCGTTGGTATAATGTAGAAATAATTATTAAAGATCCCGAGGTAAGAGAGCTTACTTATACCGCAACATTTGTCGATGAATCATTGGATCAGGTCCTTGAAATGCTGGAAGTTATTACGCCAATTTCATATACTGTTTCTGACAGAGAAAAAATGCCAGACGGAACATTCTCAAAAAAGAAAATATTAATCTATAAAAAGAAGTAAAACAAAAAAATGCCGCTTATGAAAAAATAACCTCTAAAAGCGGGGTAATGCGCCACATTTCCCCGCTTATGTTTTAAAAACTCATTAAAAAGAGTAATTAATATAACTAAATAACAAAAATATGGAAAAAAACAATCGTTTTACCGCGAAAGCAAGAAATACATTTCTGGCGCGGAAAATTTTATTAATGATGAAAATGACATTTTTTTTATTATTGCTTGCTGTTTCGCAGGCGTTGGCAATTGAATCCTATTCTCAGGAAACAAAACTAACCTTAAATTTTAAAAATACCTCTTTGAGAGAGATTCTGGCGTCGATCGAAGACCAAAGTCAATTTTATTTTCTCTACAGTTCGAAAATAATCGATGTAGACAGAACGGTTGACGCAATAAACATTGAGGGGAAAAATATTTTTGAGACACTGGATGAAGTCCTAAGAAACACAAACATCAAATACACTGTTAAAAACCGGCAAATCCTTTTGTCGAATGAGAAGACCAGTGGTAACTTTGTGTCAAATGATCAACAGGTAAAAACAATTTCAGGGAAGGTGACTGATTTAAACGGAGCTCCCTTGCCCGGTGTTACTGTGGTAATAAAGGGAACGACAGACGGCACCATTACCGATGTTAACGGGAAATACCGGTTATCCAATATTCCGGACAAAGCCATCCTTATTTTTTCATTTGTTGGTATGAAACAACAGGAAATGCCGGTGAATAAATCCGTCATCAATGTGACCATGGAGGAAGAAACGATTGGAATTGAAGAAGTCGTTGCTGTTGGTTATGGAACGGTTAAGAAAAGAGACCTGACAGGATCTGTATCCTCTGTTGGAGGGGAAGCGCTGAAGTCGTTGCCTGTAACATCGGCAGCAGAAGCTCTTGCCGGGCGGTTGGCCGGGGTTACAGTTACCACCACGGAAGGTTCTCCTGATGCTGAAATTAAGATCAGGGTTCGTGGCGGCGGATCGATTACTCAGGATAATAGTCCGTTATATATTGTAGATGGTTTTCCGGTCAGCAGTATTTCAGATATCCCTCCGGCAGATATCCAATCGATCGATGTATTGAAAGATGCTTCATCTACAGCAATTTACGGAGCCAGGGGGGCTAATGGTGTTATTATCATTACAACGAAGACCGCTGGGGCTGGAAAACTAGCGATCAATTATGATTTTTACGGCGGGATAAAAAAGGTCGCAAAAAAATACCATGTCCTTAGTCCTTACCAGTTTGCACAGTATCAATATGAACTCGCGGCGTTGGACGATGAAGTGGAAAGCGAATATGAAGACTATTTCGGGAGTTATGATGATGTTGAGCTGTATAAGTATAAAAAAGGTACCGATTGGCAGGATGTGGTTTTTGGGAATACCGGAACCACTTTTAACCATAGCTTGTCAATACAAAATGGTACCGATAAGTTAAGCTACAACTTCAGTTATAACCGGACGGATAACGATGCAATCATGATGATGTCTGATTTATCCAGGGATAATCTCAGCCTGAAAGTGAATTCCAAACCGCTGGATTGGTTAAAGTTTAATTTTTCTGCTCGTTACTCCGATACGAGAGTGAACGGGGGAGGAACCAATGATGTGTCGGGGGTTGAAAAATCAACCTATGATTCGCGATTGAAGAATGCAGTTCTCTATACCCCGATTGAATTATCCAGTTCGGTTTCTGCCAGCGACGACGAGGAGGAGTCCGAATTCGGGAGTTTATACCCTCCGACAACAACCATCCCCGATAACGACCGGTACCAGCACATCCGAAGGTTTGATTTTGACGGCAGTGTTTCTGCCGTGCTCATTAAAAATCTTATTTTCCGTTCAGATATTGGTAAAAGAATAAACTATGTTGAAGATGACCGTTTTTTCGGATGTAGCACCTATTACGTAACAAGCGGAGATGCAACCTATAAAAATGCACCTGCCGTTTATCTGATCAATAAAGAATCAAATACCTTGCGTAACGCCAATACGCTGAATTATAATTTTAAAAAACTGCTACCCCGTGATCATAATTTGTCTCTTCTGCTTGGGGAAGAGTATACTTTTTCCGACAGTAAAAAGTTAACGGATGTGATCGAAAATTTTCCAACCTTCTTTGATTCAAATATGGCCTGGCATTTTACCACCGAAGGAGTTGCAATTAGTACAACTAATTATTACAGCCCCGATGATAAGTTACTTTCCTTTTTTGGCCGGTTAAATTACGATTATAAGGATAAATATTTGGTTACAGGTACGTTCCGAGCTGACGGTTCAAGTAAATTTGCCAAGGGAAACCGATGGGGATATTTTCCTTCAGCGGCAATAGCCTGGAGAATTTCGGATGAACCTTTTCTGAAAAATTTCGACAAACTGACCAACCTGAAATTAAGGGTCAGCTATGGTGCTGCCGGTAATAATAATATTGATGCATTAGCATACATGCAAACATATTCTTCCACATCCACAACTTATTTGCCTTCTTCTTTGTCCACCTCTTACTGGAGTACCGGAACATCGATGAGCAATAAGGACTTAAAATGGGAAACGACAATAAGCCGGAACATCGGTCTCGATTATGGATTTTTCAGGAACAGATTGAACGGAGGAATTGAGGTTTATAAAAATACAACCAAAAATTTGCTGATTGATTATCCGGTGAGCGGATCTGGATATGAAACACAAACGAGGAACATCGGGGAAACATCAAATCATGGTCTGGAATTAAACATCAATGCAGTAGTTGTTGACAAAAAGGATTTTAATTTAAACTGTTCTTTTAATATCAGTTTTAACCGGAACAAAGTGGAAAGTTTGGGTGGGTTAGATGATATCAATAGTAATTCAGCATGGACCAGTTCATCTTATGCTTCCAATGATTATATGGTATATGTTGGAAGACCGGTTGGCCTGATGTATGGCTTTGTCGTTGATGGGGATGGAATGTATTCGACGGATGACTTTAACTGGAATGGTTCGTCGTGGGAATTAGTGACACAGGACCAGAATACACCGGATAACTCGACCATTGATGGAAAGAGTTGGGGGCCAGGGGCTTTAAAACTAAAGGATCTGGATGGAAGTGGAACAATCGATAATTCAGATCGAACAATTATTGGGAATGCAAACCCCAAATTTACAGGAGGCTTTAATATCAATGCTGCTTATAGGGGACTCGATTTTACAGCCGGGTTCACTTTCTCTTACGGTAACGACATCTACAACGCAAGTAAAATTGAGTTTACTTCCGCATATTATCATTATCGCAATACGCTGACAATGAATGCGCCAGGCAAACATTACACGACTGTCGATTATGGCAGCGGGGATATTATCACCGATGCCGGCGCCCTTGCCGAAATGAATAAGGATGCAAAACTATGGGCCCCGCCAACAGGAAATTATGCGTTTACTTCCTGGGCCGTTGAGGATGGTTCATTCCTTCGTCTGAATAATGTAACCATTGGTTATACGCTCCCCGGGAAATGGACTTCCAGGATACATTTACAGCGGTTTCGCATTTTTGTAACCGGATATAATTTGTACTGCTGGAATAATTATTCCGGGCTTGATCCGGAAGTAGATACACGTCGTAGTACCGGACTGACCCCAGGCGTTGATTATTCGGCTTATCCCAAAAGCCGTTCGTATAATGCGGGTGTAAATGTTACATTCTAAAAAAGAGAAAAATATGAAACGAAATATCTTAAAAACAGCTTATATCCTGTCGGTTTTCTTTGTGCTTTATTCCTGTTCGGATACTTTGGATGTGGATTCCGGGTCCAGTTTTACCGACGATGTGATTTACAGTAATTCTGATTTGGTCGAGGGGGTCGTAATGGGCATCTATAACGTGATCGGGGAAAATAATTCCTACCGGAATTGTTTATGGCTGAAAATGGGGGTCAACACGGATATTGAATACCGGCCGGGTGCCGACTACCTGGCGGTGAAAACTTCAACCAAAGCGGATGACCTGATTGCCTGGTATGAACCCAATGCAGACATGGGAGATGGTTTTAATAACAGTGACAAGGCGAATCCCTGGAGCCGGCTGTATCAGGCTATTGAACGGGCCAATCTTTGTATTGCGGGAATTAATGAATACGGGAGTCCGGAAGTCGGTAGCGACATGGGGCATCTGTTGGGGGAGGCTTTGGCCCTGCGTGCTTTCTTTTATTATGATCTGATCAAATGGTGGGGAGATGTTCCTTTCCGTACAGAACCAGTCAACGAGGATAATCTTTATATCGCTAAAACTGACCGGGATACGATTTATAATCAAATAATAGCTGATCTGGGAGAAGCAGAACAGTTAATGTATTCAGCCGGACAAACCATGACCAGTACCACCAAACGTTTAAGCAAGGATGCAGTACGTGGCTTAAGGGCCCGGATCGCATTGTCTGCTGCCGGTTATTCCATGCGTTCTGATGGAGCAGGGGGATCTTATATTACAAACGCAACCATCACGGATGAACGGAGAACGGAGCTTTATAAGATTGCCCGGAATGAGTGTGATACGATCATTAGTAATGGAGAATATTCACTTGATGATGATTTCAAAGATATATTTTATAACCAATGCCAGGATGATGACAGCCAGGGAGGCGAGGTGATGTTTGAACTTCCCTATAATATGGGTGTCCGTGGCCGGATGCTGTATAACCTGGGGTTGCCTCGTGAAGCTGACGGAACTTCGGCTTCTACTGCAAAGTATAATTCGGTTAAGATTGGGGGACAATTTTATGTATGGCCCAGTTTTTTTTACGATTACGATGCGGATGATACAAGACGTGATGTGACCGTCGTTCCCTATTCTGTGGTACAGGGAACTGATGGGGTGATGGAACAATCGCTTGGGAATGGGGCTGCCGGTTTTCGTTTAGCGAAATGGCGGGCCGAATGGTATGGTGCAGCTCCGCTTACCGGAACAGACGATGGTGTTTCTCCTATTATTCTAAGATATGCCGATGTGCTGCTGATGTTTGCAGAAGCTGATCTGGAACTGGGAGGATCTGCCGGTGAGGAGTATTTCAACATGGTCCGGCGTCGTGCCTTTGGAACCGGCTCCTCAACCCATGATGAAGAGCTTACTTTGGAAAATTTACAGAAAGAACGTGCCTTCGAATTCTGTGGCGAGAATCTCCGGAAATACGACCTGGAACGTTGGGGAATATTAGGCAGTAAGATGGATGAGGCCAAGGAGGACCTGGCCGCTCTGCGTGACGGAACCGGGGATTATGCAACGGTTCCCAGTGTTATTTATTATCAAACAGAGATCATCGATGAAAATGATGGGGAGAGAGGATTTATCATTTATGGTCTTAACCGGGGAGAATTTGATGATAAAACAGAAACTGATCCTTCCGGTGGATGGATAGAAAAAGACTGGACCCAAGCTTCATCCAATGGTATCTATAAATTAAGTGATACTTATATCAATGGCCTTTATCATCAGGATCCGGACAAATATCAGTTGCTCCCGATTATGACTACGATTATTTCAGATAGTCAAGGTATGCTGACAAATGATTATGGCTATTAATAACTAACCTTAAATGAAGAATGATGAAAATGATAAAAATAAAATATTGGTCCTGGCGGGCCCTGGTTGCAGTTTTATTTCTGGCGATAGGGTTTGCTTCCTGCAAGGATGATGACGACCTGAGCGGAGATCTGCCCTATCTTTTTCGCCCGATAAATTTTTCTGCTGATGTAACTTCAACCGACGTGGTGATTTCATGGGCCGCAGTAGACAGTGCGGTTTCTTATTATCTTGAAATCCATCAGGATAGTCTGGAATTTAATAATCTGGTGGACAGTGTAACGACAACCGAAACTTCTGCTGCTGTTCAATTGTCCGGAGGAACCCGTTATTCTGCACGCGTCAGGGCAAATGCCAGCGATACGACTGAAAATTCAAAATTTAATGCAACACTTACCTTTAAAACACCTTCTGAAAATCTGTTTAAAGGATATACGACAGAGATGACGGCACAATCGACCGTTACAGCAAACTGGCTTGCGGGAAAAACGGTTACTTATTTAATTTTTGTCCCTACGGATGGAACGGATTCAATTTCGTATGAAATCAGTGACGACGAGTTAACTGCCGGGAGCAAAATTTGTGAGGATGTCCCGAATAACGAATATACTTTAAAAATTTACAATGGGACCACTTTGCGTGGTAGCGTTGATGTTACTGTTGAGGGAGATTTTTTTCTTCAGGCAGGAGATGATTTGACCAGTACGCTGGATGAAGCTAAAGATGATGATGTAATTGTACTGGCATCAGGAGAGTTATTTGAAACCGGAACAGCTACGTACAGCTTTTCAAAAAGTGTTAAAATCAGGGGGATTTCTTCCAATACATTAGCTGTTATAGCAATGAGCCCCGGGGCGAGTTCCGGTTCGAACATGTTTGGCATTGGAAGCAATGCAGAACTTGATCATCTTACCTTTGAGAATGTTAAAATAGTAGGTTACACATCAAACGACAGTGAAAGCGGAACGAAAATAGCCTATTGCTTTAATAATGGCAATGCCTGTACCGTTCAGTCCATCCTTTTCTCCAATTGTGTCCTGAGCCATTACGGCAATACACCCTTCCGGTTGAAAGGTGGCAATGCAACCATTGATTCATTGATTTTTGACAATTGCATCATTGCCGATGCCGGGAGCAGTTCCTATGCGGTCATCAATTCCAATAAGTCGGGCGATGTAATTAATAACATCCGGTTTACTGATTGTACGGTCTATAATTTTGCCCGTTCGCTGATCTTATATCAAAATTCTTCCTGTAAGCAGGTTGTGATTGAAAACTGTACGTTTAACCAGATGATGACAGATGCTTCATCAAGCCGCTATTTTATCGATTACAACAGCTCAACAATCAGTGATGGAATTTATATTACTGCTTCAATTCTGGGAAGTACTGGCGGGGCTACTGCTGCCGGTATCCGTACCGGCAATGATGAGTTACCGTTGACCGTTTCCGGTTCGTATTATACCACGGACTATATTGATACCGGCGGTGGAAGTATTATCAGCTACCTAACGGCATATGACGGTGCCTCTACTGATTTGTGGTCTGACCCGGAAAACGGAGACTTTACAATTATCGATACCGGTTTTGCCGGGTTAAATACCGCTGGGGATTCCCGTTGGTAGGTATTTAATGTTAAACACATGGATGAAAATTTTATTGGTTTCTCCATGTGTTTAAAAATGTTTGGCTTAATAATTTAAATTCTTATTATGCATAATAATATTTGTTTATTTATTGGTTTTCTGATGCTGTCGTTTATAAACTGTAAGGGCGATGATCCGGATGAACTATCTTCAACTGCTTCATCTGAATCATCAACAGCGGTTACATCAGCAGCTTCATCATCATTAATTACCGTCACGACTGAATCGGAATTAAAAGAGGCTATTGGAAATGCAGCGGCCGGAGATAGTATAAGTGTCAGTGGCACAATTTACCTGACCAGCATCCTTCAGTGTTTGAACAGCGGAACTTCCGAGTCAAAAATCACTTTCACAGGGGATACGCTCGATTGTTCAAATATTTCTTCCGGCTGGGGTGTAAAAGTAAATGGGAGTTACTGGAATATTACCAATCTGACCATTAAGAATGCTCCCGATTGTGGATTGGTCCTGCAAAAAGGTGGTTATAACTATGTCTACAAGGTAACTACTCACGGGAATGGAGATTCCGGACTGCAGATTTATAACGAGGCGCATGATAATACCATTAGCTATTGTACTTCGTACGGAAACTATGATGAAGCAACCGGGGGAGAGAATGCGGATGGATTTGCCTGTAAATTGTCTGCCGGGGAGAATAATGTTTTTGAATATTGTCTGGCAAGAGAAAATTCGGATGACGGCTGGGACTTATACGGGCAGCCCTATACGGTTATCATCACGCATTGTACCGCTGAAAAAAACGGTTACGGCACTGATGGCGACGGGAATGGGTTTAAACTAGGGAGTTCCGGTCAGAATGTCGATCATACGGTCACTTACTGTACTTCCAACGATAACCTGGGAGCCGGTTACGATGGAAATGGTAATACCGGGCATATTACAACAACGGGGAGTACAGGAAGCGGAAACGGGAAAGAACTTTGGTACCGCATCTACTGATTTTGTGAAATTGAAGGGTTTTGGCTTCGCCGTTTGAAGAGTTTGATGGCCTGCGGCCTGTTTGAAAATGTTTGAGGCTTCGCCTGTTTGGGCTTCGCCCGTTTGAAGGGTTTGAGGCTTCGCCGTTTGAGGGGCGTTGTTAATTTAATTAACAGGGACGATTTTAATAGTGAGTTTAAAAATAACGGCGATCTAGGTTTCACCCTGGTCCCTGAAGGGGACAAATCTAAATAACCCGGGGTAAGCGACGATAGGAGCGGCACCCCGGGTAAGGAGCGGGCCCCGATCATTGCCACCCGCCCGCGGGAAAGGGTTGGGCGGAGTCGGTTCTTTTTTTCGGGCGGAGGGGCTTCGCCGTTTGAGAAGTTTGACACTTCGTGTTTGAAGGGTTTGAGGGCGTTGCCCGTTCCGGACCCAAATGTTGCCGGTTTTATGAAAGGGTTTTGGCTGCTGTTGTTAATTTAATTAACATGATTGATTTTAATAATGAGTTTAAAAATAATGGCGATGCCGGCACTACCCTGGTCCCTGAAGGGGACAAATCTAAATAACCCGGGGTAAGCGACGATAGGAGCGGCACCCCGGGTAAGGAGCGTCCCCCGATCATTGCCACCCGCCCGCGGGAAAGGGTTGGGCGGAGTCGGTTCTTTTTTTCGGGCGGAGGGGCTTCGCCGTTTGAGAAGGTTTGAAACTTCGTGTTTGAAGGGTTTGGGGCTTCGCCTGTTTGGGCTTCGCCGTTTGAGGGGTTTGACGGCCTGCGGCCTGTTTGAGGAGTTTGAGGGGCGTTGCCCCTGTTTTTTCAGAAGCCTCGGGAGAATGAGAGATCAGCCTGTCCCCGAAGGGACAGGCTGATCTTTTAGATTGATGACTATGCCGGATGGTCATTGCAGACTGTTCCCGGCGGCGGGGACTGCGTCCCCGGGATCAAAATCAATAGGAAGGGCATAATTTTTCAGTAAAACGCTGTTTACGTCAATCTCCGTTCCCGTCTCGAAATCAGTATAAAATGTATCGATGGCCATTGTGTCCGGCTTGAATAAAGTCCGGTACGCGAATGCCGAACCCGGAAGATACCCCGGCAGTACCGACCAGGCCCCGGTCCCGGGGGTTATACTGATTACCGTGTCCTTTTCCCCGCCCGGGACATTCTTGTACCTGACCTGTACGCCGCAGATCCCGCTTTCACTGTCCGTTTCTTCCCAGGCAATCTCAGCATCCGGACCGGCCATCCTCGCCCCTGCAATTTTTATATTCAGCAACGACGATTTATAACTATCGCCATACACTTCGCCCACGGCCTCCACGCTTAACGACCGGTTATCATCTTTATCGAACGTGACAATTTCGAAAGAATAGCTGTTTTCTTCCATATCCTTAAGCATAACCGGTGCCGGGCCATCCGCAGGTTCGGGCAGCCCCGTTTTCAGGGAATCAGTCCGTCCGTTCCAGTAAACGGTACAAGCCTTAATCCGTTGGGTCTTGTAAAATAAATCCAGCCGGATGCGCCCGTCTCCGGGCCTGACCTGGACCGAATCGACTTTCGTTGCATAAATCCGTTCCCCCTGGTCGAGGTACTGCTGATGCACATCGTTCATATCGGAGCAGGCGAAAAACAAACAGGCAGTCAGGCTTATGCCTGTAAACCCGTATTTCACTTTTTTCATACGTCTATTTTTAAATTTAACCTGTTTTATTCCGGAAATTCGAAGCCATCGGGGCTGCCCCATAACTGGAATTCCATGAAAGCGACAAACTCAATCCCGCTCCAGCTTTGGGTAACATCGACCCTGAAATACTTGTACGACTCGGTCGATCCAACATTAAAATCTTCACCTTTTGCCCGTTGAAGATCTTCGTCCGAGTTTTGTCCGAGAGGTAGCCCTGAAGGTTTTACCGATTCAAAATCGCCGAGTTTTGTCCACTTGCTGTAGTCGGACGAGTTACTGACCGGGTACCCGTTGCTGCCATACAGGGTAAACTTCCGTGGGTTCCCGTGCTGGTATTCATAACCTTCCCTTTGGATAACCCTTACCCGGCTTACCATTACCGGTCCGTCGGCAATATTGAAAATGAAATGGTGCGGCCATACGCGGCCTCCCCCGACCTCGGTGTGGTACCCTGTTCCCGTATTTTCGTCGAACAGGTTGGCCAGCGGCCACCACCAGGCGTCGGTAGTAGACAGTGAAGCCATCGGTTCGATCCGGTCATGAGGGATCCTCATTTCGAACAGCGGGACCACCGTGATCGTATCCATATCCGAAACATTATCCCAGGGATCAGTAACATAGTACCTCAGATCGGTCTTCTCAGCCTCCATTCCCCTGATTTCAAATTTTCCTTCTTTTTGTTTGGTATATATCTTGTCATACGTAATAAAATCGCCGTTCTCGTCTTTTACTTCAAGGCAGATCACGATATTCGCGCCGGAAGTATTTTTCATGGCGACATCAACCCCACCGAAAGTCGCTGTTATTTTTAAACTTTCTTTAACCCCTTTAATCGGGGGTTCGCCGGGTTTCACGGTTACAGAGACCGGCCCGGACTCGTTTTTACTCCGGTCTACGGTTATCAGCCGGACGGTCTTCTCCTCCGTATCGCCAAAACCCTCGATCTTCAGGGAGTCCGCATAAACGGAAGCCCTGACTTCCGACTGTTTTCCCTCATTTAGTTCATAGACGGCCTTTACATATAACAAATCTTCATCATCCGGGAGATCATACATGATTAATGCTCCCCCTGGCCGGCTGTCTGCGGTGACGTTTGTCACCGCTGCCGGGGCCTCCGAATCCACAGGGGTCTGGCCAACCGGTTCTTCCCGGCAGCCGGACACCAGGTTGATTAACACTAAAATGATCATACTTTTTTTCATAATCGGGTATATTGATTAGGTTACCATCCAAAATTTTGTTTCAGGTTGCGGTTTACAGCCAGGTTCGATTCCTTAACCGGCCACAAATAGTTTTTTACCTGGAAAACCCGTTTGTCGACAATAATTGTCCGGTAGTAATCTTCGGCAGTTTCGCCGTAAATATTCCAGGACCTCACGTTTACGTTCCACAATTCTTCCCCTTTTTTCCAGCGGCGTACATCCCAGAAATAGGGGCCTTCCATCGCCAGCTCGATTTGGCGCTCCTGTTGGATAATTGAGCGGAAGCCTTCTTTTGTTGATGGTTTGTCCGGAACCGTAGAATACTTTCGCCACGATTCCACGACGCCTTCCAGGCCGGCCCGCTCCCTGACCATGTCGATATACCGGTACGCTTCGGCCGGCGGCGCGTCACTGGCCTCGTTCAGGGCCTCGGCATAAAGAAGGTACAAATCGGCCATCCGGATGATGGGGTAGGGGATTGTGGCATCGCCCCCCCAGTCGTCGGAGGCGTTCTCCCCGGTCTCGTCCAGCGGGTTGTTCAGTTTTTTCGCGTAATACCCTGTCACGCTGTAGTAATCCGAAGCGCTTTTCCCGGCGGTTTCCCCGGCCCGGCCCTGAACGTACCGGACTATTCCCTGGTCGTTATAGTTACTGTTCGTGAAATCGTACGATCCGTTGCCCCACCAGATGGCGCGGTCAAAACCAACGGAAGCATAAAACCGGGGTTCGCGGTCAAAGTGCAGGTTCGCGGTCTGTTCCCCGGTCCTGATATACCATTTGTCCTTTTCCGAAGCCTCGCGTAGCCGGAAACGGTTGGCGTAATCGTATTCCTTATCTTCAGTTATGGGCACGCCATTCTTCGAGTAATAGGCTTCGACCGTCTCAAACGTGGGAACGATCTTCTGCCCTACGTTGACCTGGGTAAGCTCTTTTGTGCTGATCTTGCACCCGCTAAGGTCCTGTATCCCGTTGGTGCCGTTTTTGTAATTCCCTTTCACCGACCCCCACAATAGCTCTTTGTTCCATTTTGAATAGAGGATCATGCGCAGGTTGTACTGCTGTAGCAAGGTGTCGTTCAAAACATAGGTTTGCGGGACATCCTCCGGGTAAAGGAGGCCGAACCCGGCTTCTTCGGCGGCACCGATCGCCGCTTTGCAGGCTTCTGCCGCCCTGGCCCATTTTTGCCGGTCATAATCCGGATTGAACAGGTTCACCCCCCGGTTATCGGCGACGCCCGAATATGTGCTGTTCCCGTTAAACAAAGGGCTGGCGGCCATTGCCAGGAGCTTTGCCTTCACGGCCAGGGCGATTGGTTTGGTTGCCCGCCCAAGCTGGGTGGTACGGTCGGTTATTTTCAGCGGCAGGTGTGCCGCGGCCGAATCAAGCAACGTGCTGACGTAGTTTACGCACTCGTCGAACGGCGTGCGGTACTGGCTCATCTCGTCAATGCCTGCCGACACCGGCAGGTTGTTGTCCACGATAACGACCGGGCCGTAGCTCTGCATCAAGTAAAAATGATAAAAAGCCTTCAGAAAAGTGACTTCGGCAACCCACCGGTCGCGTTCGTACTTTTGCAGGTCATAAGGCTTATCGACATTTTCAAGAAAGATATTACAGTCGCGTATGGCCTTGTAAAGGGGCACTGCATGATTCTCGCCGTCCCAGCAATTCGCGACAGGGCTGTTTTTATTCTGGAGCCCCAGTGAAAGGCCCACCATGGTCTGGTCCATCCTGTTTAAAGGCGTGGTATAGGTAAACAATTCATTGCCCCCCATAAAACCGGGCATCTCGATAACATTCCCGTAGCAGGGCAAATAACTGTAGCAGGTAAAAAGATAACCTTCGCATGCATACCGGTCTGTAAACGCGTTATCGATCGTGGCAATATTGTCGGGGACAACATCGAGATAACCGCTGCACGATTGCAGCAGCGTACCCGTGACCCCAAGGATAAATATCCCCGTTCTTATTTTGAAAAATAGGTTCCTTTTCATTTTCTCCTTGACTTATTGATTAAAAATTCAGCTGAATTCCGGCATTGACAACCATTTGAACAGGATATCCCAGTCCATTGCCCCCCATTTCGACGTCCCACAGCTTGAATTTGCTGAATGTCATTAAATTGGATCCGCTTAGGTAGAGCCGGAGCATACTGATGTTTATCTTTTTAACCCATGCATTGCTGCGGGTAAATGAATAGCCCAGTTCTATCGATTTCAACCGGAGGAAACTCCCGTCACGCATAAACCAGGTGCTCGTTTGCACGTTGTTTTCCCTGACATCTGCCGACAGCCGGGGCCATAGTGCATACAGGTTACGGTTATCTTCAGACCAGTGGTCGTCGGCATAGACCTTTAGCAGCGTCCGTTGGTTGTTAACAAAGGGAGAAGTCGCATTCACGTCGATCCAGAACGAAGAACGCGCCGACCCCTGGAAGAAGAAAGAGAAATCGAGCCCCTTGTATCCTGCCGAGAGCCCGAACCCGTACACGATCTCGGGAGAGGTCGGGTAACCGACCGGCACCTTGTCGTTTGCTGTAATAACGCCGTCGTTGTTGATATCCTTGTACTTAATGTCCCCTGCCATGGTTTTCTGACTGCCGAAACTCTGCGCGGGCGAATTGGCAACCTCGGCTTCGTCCACGAACAGTCGTTCCGCGACATATCCCCATGTTTGGGTCAGGCTGCGCCCTTCCCTGCTCAGCCAGGGCGTGCCGGCATAATCAGGTTCTTCATATTCTTTATACCTGCCCACGGCATAGGTAAAGTTGAACCGTCCTGTTAACCACAAACCGGTTTTGAACGATTTATTATAATCCAGCGACGTTTCGAACCCGTGGCTCCCGGCTTTTCCTACATTGGCAGAAGGAATGGCCTGAAGGCCGACGGTTGACGGGACGTTGGCCCGTTCCATAAGGATGTTTTCCCGCCGTTCCCTGAAATATTCGGCCTGCATTTCCACGCACCCGAACAGGCCCAGTTCCATTCCCAGGTTGGTTTTGTAGGAAGTTTCCCAGGAAATGGCATCGTTTGCATAACGGGAAATGGTCACCCCCGGGTGGTTATAAGAGAAGTTCGTCCCGAAACCGATATCTTTTCCGGAATCGTTCAGGGTAACGTTCGAAAGGTAGAAAAAGCGGTCGTTCTGGTCGCCGATCGCATCATTCCCGACAGCCCCGTAGGTCGCCTTCAGCTTAAGCTTGTCAACAGACTTTTTCAGCCCGGACGGGAAAAACGGTTCATTGGTAATAATATATCCCAGTCCCATCGAAGGGAAGAAACCCCAGCGGTGGTCCTCCGAAAAGCGCTCGGAGCCATTATACCCGAAGTTCAGCTCCACGAAATAGCGGTTATCGTAGGCGTACGTGGCGCGGCCCGCCATTCCCACGTTCCGCTGCGGGAGGGATAAGGTGAGGCTTCCCGCGTTGCCCCTTTTATAGTCGCGCAATGTGCCCACCAGCAACCCGGTTATGTTGTGCTTTTTGTTAAACGTGCGGTTATAATCGATGGCCCCTTCGAAATAATAGGTCGTGTTAACATCTTTTTCCCCCTCGTTGTATTCCAGCGCTTCGCTCCCGTTGTTCAGCGAACTCAGGGTATAGGCATCGGCCACTTTATCGTACGACCCCAGTTTGAAGTAGTAAGGCGTGTATTGCCTCGTTACATCAAAATACGAGTACCGCGTGGTGTTCACCAGGCCGCGGATGTTTAATCCTTTGATAATAAAACCGAGGTTTTGTTTTAATTCAACCTGGGCCATCATGTCGGTAGTCGAATACTCTTTATAACCTTTCACCAGTTCGGCATAAGGGTTGGTATAGTCAGGGGAATTTGTCCCGGCATTTCCAAACAGGATATAAGGGGCATTGGCGCGTTTCTCATCCGGTTTATAAACCGGCGGGAACAAAACCGGATTGGCATTAATGACCTCGTTGTAGTACCAGCTTCCATCCCGGAGCGGCCCCGAGTAATCGTCAAAAGTGCCGTACATGCGCAACACGACTTCGGTCGTTTTTGTCATGTTAATGTTGACCGTGGTACGCAACACATACCGCTGAAGGTCGATGTTATTGTTGAAATTGTTTTGCCCTGCGGCTTTCAGAAGGCCATTGTCCCTGTTGTAACTTCCGGATATGTAATAACGGGCAACCTTTCCGCCCCCGCTCATGTTAAAATTGAGCCTGTTGTTAACGGCATAATCCTTGAATAAAATATCCTTCCAGTCCACGGACGGATAGACCATCGGGTTCAGCCCCAGCGTGGTTTTTTCTATTTTTTCCTGGGAATATAGCTGAACGCCGAGCGGGTCGCGCGTCCTGACAGCTTCATTATGCAAAACCATGTAAGTGACCGGGTCGGCCAGGTTTACTTCCCTTGTCGGCCTGGACATGGAGGTTTCGTAACGGATGTTGATTTTTACTTTTCCTTCCGTTCCCTCTTTCGTGTTGACAAGGATAACGCCATTGGCCCCGCGCGACCCGTACAACGCGGCAGCGGTAGCGTCTTTCATGATCGAAAAGCTGGCAATGTCGTCCGGTTGCAACCTGGCCAGATCGTCTGTTCCCATTTCGATACCGTCGATCAGGATCAGGGGGTCCTTTTTGTAACCAAAGGTGGTAACGCCCCGGATAAAAAATTCAGCGTTATCTTTTCCCGGCTCGCCGGACCTCTGGTAAGAAATGACTCCTGATAACCGTCCGGCGAGGGCGGTGGTCAGGTTGCTGGACGGGACCTTCAGCTCGGCAGGCTTCACCGTGGAGATGGAACCGATGACCGATTCCTTCTTTTGCTTGCCGAACGCCACCACGGTAACATCGTCCAGTTCTTCGGCTTTCTGTTTCAGGGTGATGTTGACCACCCGCCTGGTCCCTACTTCGACGGTCTGGCTTTCCATGCCGATAAACGAGAAGGTAAGCTGGTCGGTTGGTCTGGCCTCGATGGAATAAGTTCCGTCGGTGTCGGTAATTACCCCGCGGGTGGTCCCGGCAACAACAATAGTTACCCCCCGCAGGGGCGATGCCGTCCCGTCTTCAGCCGCCCCGGTAACGGTGCCGGTAATCCGGACCTGCGCCCGGGCAGGGATGGTAAGAAAAAGGAACAAGGAGAAAATACAGGAAACACGCAGCCGTGTTCGTCGTAGTTTTTTCATTCGTTAAATAGTTTAGTAGTTTAAAATCTAATCGTCCCGCATCTGCGGATTTTGTTCATTATTAATTACTCATTGTAAAAAGGGCATAAGAGTGCCATGAAGCCGGATTTTTGGTTCCTGCTTTCAGTATTTAGGGGTGAATGTTCAGTAGATTTTCCTTCTTAAAGCGTTCGTGTTTCCGGGAATCCGGAAGAAGGCCCCATTCTGTGTTATCCCTGTCTTCAGGGTGCCCGTTTGGGGGATGAGAAAGCATGTTTTAACCGGAGCATGACACGTTTAGGTTTTTAGGTTAAAAACTGGTTTGTGTCTCAGGTAATGGGCTGCTAATAAAGTAAGTATTCCAAAACCGGTAAGTTGAGGTGAGGCCATGAAAAAGGCGTGGAACCTGACTTACCGCATCGAGGTACTGGTATACCCTGGGAGATAAGTAGGCCCACGCCAATATCGTAAATATATGACGTGAGCATCTTCACTTATTGCTTCTCCCAATTAAAATTACCAGTTTTCGATGCGAGACGCAAAGTGCGAATGCCTTAATTCTCTATAAAAGCGTTCGCAAATTTATCGTTTTATTTTGTAAGCCGGGAAATATTATTCCGGCACTTCATTTTTATTCGCGTAATTTTGATAACATTTGCTATTTTTAATCTGTCAAAGATAGAAAGCTAATTTTTGTTAAAAGTAGAAATAACGCATCTTTTTGTGCCGTATGACACGCCCATTTAGTTCTTGTTATATCATTGAATACTAAATACTATTATTATGGATATCATGGACACTGCCCGTTACAACATTAAAAAGCACCGTGAATTCAAGGGGCTCCGCCAGCAAGATTTGGCAGACAAATTAAATATGAATGTAAGAAGTTATCAAAAACTGGAAAATGGTGAGACCCGGTTAGATTTGGAACGACTTACCAAGATAGCCGAAGTTCTGGAGACTCCTATGGAAGACTTACTCAGACAAGATGGTGTTTTTATTCATCAGGAAGTAAAAGATGCAAGTGGTACTGGCTCGGGTACTGCTGGCACAGGGAATGTCTATAACAATTACGTTGATAAAGAAGTCTTAGATAAACTAATAACCTCTAAAGAGAGTGAAATTCTAATGCTTAAGGAAGAAAATAAGTATTTAAAGGAGAAGATAGACCAGTTGCTGGAGATGGTAGGGAAGAAAGGGTAAAGGGATCTAACGGTTGTAAAAATTTTTATTTTCTGCGTTTCCAAATATATTTCAAAGCATAAAAAAAAATCCCCGTTTTGTATTTTTTAGCTCTGTTATTTATTATTTTAGCAACACGTAGGAAAATGTGAAAACAGGTTCATTTCCGGCGCATATTATCCGACGTTTGTCAACTGACCTTTTTCTAAAACCTGATAAAATCATTTTTATGGTTTTAACCTTAAAAAAAATACAACACAGGGGGGCGTACCGTATTGGTATCTGCTTTCCGTATTCTGTTGAGGTAAACCAAAAATTGAAATCATTAGGTGCAGTTTACAGTTCTACCCTGCGTTGCTGGTATTTAGACTATCATGCAGCCAATTACCAACTGTTGCAATCGAATTTTGATGAGCTGGTAATTGAAAACCCAAAACCGGAACGAGCAAAAACAGTACAGGTGGCCGGCCCTCAAAGCCGTGACCTTCCACCCATAGTTGCCTCAGAAAATTTTTCGGATAAACCGGAGAGCGGGACAACGAAACTCCCTGAAAAAGCCAATGAAGGGCCAATAAAGGGACATAAAGCGGAAAACAGTACGCTTGCACAAAAACTGAATTTGCAATTGTTAGACAACATTGGAAAATACTGGGTATTCAGCATGAATTACCATTTTGCCGCGAGCAAAGAACTGCTGGCCGTTAAAGGAATTTACTGGAACAAACGGCAAAAAGTTTACATGGCAATGAGAAACCGGGCAGTTAAAGAAAAGGCTGAAAAAATACTTCAGTTTAACGGCTTTTTTCCTTCAGATTATTTCGACAAGGAAAAAGCAGTTAAAGGAGGCACGGTTTTAATTGTAAAGCCGCACATCGAAGATAACCGATGGATGCAGGTTTTTATTCCCCCGGTATTTATGCTAAGGGAAAAAATAAAACGATTTGCCATGTCGAGGTACAGTGTGCCTCACGGGTGCTACCTTTTACCGGCAGCGCCCGATGTGTATAAAGCGTTGGCCGTTCATTACGAAGTGGGAAAAGTTATTCTCAAAAACCAGCTTCCGGCGGGTTACCTGAAAAAAGAGAATATGCCTGTCCGAAAACAGTTTCTGCTGCAAAAAGCCAAAAACCAGGTACTCGAAAAGATTCCTGAATCAGCACGCGGGTTTATGGTTGCCATGATGGATGCCATGCTGGCCAACAACCTGAGTGATTCCACCATCCGGAATTACGGGAATGCATTCTGCCGGTTTATCGGCGATAACGGTTACCGCGACCCTGCCTCGTTGGATTACAAACAGGTGGTAAAATACCTGGGCAGTTTGATGGAAAAAGGCCTTTCGGCAACAAGCGGGCACATGTTGGTAAACGCCCTGAATTATTATTACCGGCATGTTGAGAACAACCGGAATTTTGAGTTTAAGTTACCACGGCCTAAAAAAGAAAAAAAACTGAGAGTGGTATTTACCCCCGAAGAATGTGCAGCTATTTTTACGGCTATTGACAACCCGAAACACAAACTTTCGCTGATGATTGCTTACGGTGCGGGGCTGAGGGTAACCGAGGTGGTTACTTTGAAGTGGGACGATATATTACTGGCAGAACAAAAAATACACGTAAAAAACGGCAAGGGCAAAAAAGACCGGATCGTGATGCTGCCTTATTCTGTTTTAGCCATGCTTGAAAATTACAGAGCGCTATACCCGGGCAAAGATTATGTTTTTGAGGGCCAGTTTGCAGGGGCCCATTACAGTACAGGGAGCGTGCAAAAAATCATGACTGTTGCTATGGAGAAAAGCGGTTTAGCGAAAAAAGGGAGTGTGCATAATTTGCGGCACAGCTTTGCAACGCATCTGCTAGAAGCAGGCACCGATATCAGGTACATCCAGCAGTTGCTTGGTCATTCGAGCATAAAAACCACGATGATTTACACCCATGTCAGTAATAAAGCTATCAACCGGATACAAAGCCCGCTCGACAGGATGTTTGGAAACCCGGGCATAAAAGCAGATAACAAAAATGGCAAAAAAGTGTAATAACTTCGTGCTATTACATAGTTGTGTTTCATGCTAAGAAAGACAGTGCAACAAATGCCAACGCACATTTGGCACATTTGCAAGCCCAAACCCACAAGCTGATGCTTCAGCTTGCAAAAGAGCCAAATTTTTGCCGACGCACAACCTAACGATAAAAATATGACAGGAAGACTTCAACTTATAGAGCAAAAATTAATCGCAATTGACCCAGCTGGATTCCAAAATCTATGTGATGCTTATTTGATTCTGCGAGAGAATGAATACTCTAGCCTGAATAGAACAGGAAGTCAGTTAGGTAAACAGAAAACGGTGCTTGGTACTCCTGATAGTTTTGTGAGACTAGAGGATAATAAATTAGCATACATAGAATACACGACACAGGCAGATTCTAAAGTTTCTAAAATTATAGATGACATTGATAAATGCTTAGATGAATCAAAAACAGGAGTATCTCCTGAAAAATTGTATCAAATAATAGTATGTTTTAATTCCAGATTAACAATCGAGGAAGAAATTGAAATCCAGAAATATGCAGAATCAAAAAGTAAAAGGATTGAACTTATTGGCATTGATACATTAGCACTAGAAATTTTGTCTAAATATGTTTTATTATCAAGAGATTTCTTAGGAATCCCAATTGATACTGGACAGATTCTTCCTTTTGACAAATTTATTGCTGAATATAATAACAAAGCAAATCAATTATCCACGCCACTTGATAATGAATTTTTACATCGAAACAATGAACTTCAAGAAATATTAAATTATTTGGAAAAAGGTGACTTGTTATTGTTATCAGGAGCTCCTGGGGTTGGGAAAACAAAAATTGGAATAAAAGCTATTAATGAATTTATTGAGAAGAATTCAACTTATACATCTTTTGCTATTGCAAAAAAAGACGTAGACATCTTTGAAGATTTGAAAATTCAATTAAGTGTTGACAAGGATTATATTTTATTAATAGATGATGCTAACAGACAACTTTCTAATTTGACACAAATCTTGGGTGTATTTAAAGAGGAAAGAAAAGGAAGGATTAAAATTATAATTACAGTTAGAAATTATGCTCTTAATGATATTTATAAATTGACTAATGACCTTGATAACCATATTATTGATATCAAGAAATTTACAGATGAAGAAATAACACAAATAATTGCAAGTGATTCGTTTAAAATTCTCAATAATAAGTATCAAAAGAAAATAGTTGAAATTAGCGATGGTAATGCAAGACTAGCTGTAATGGCAGCTAGGTTAGCAAATGAAAAACAAACAGAATTTTTGTGGGGTGATGTTTCTGATTTATTTGATTCTTATTTCGATAAGTTTATTTCTGATTTTGACTTATTCCAAAACAAGACAATATTAAAAGTTTTAGGCATTATTTCCTTTTGTTTTACAATCAATAGAAATGATAAAGCATTCATCGAATCATTATTAAAACTTTTCGAAATTGACTACTATGATTTTAATGAGGCAATTGAGGAGTTACATAAAAGAGAATTAATCGAAGTACAATACAACCATGCACGTATTTCAGAACAGGTAATGGCAACCTATTTTTTCTATAAAGTTTTTATCAAAGAGAATATTTTATCATTTAGTATATTACTGAATAATTTTTTCACGGATTGGAAGTCTCGGTTTAAAGATTCAATAATTCCTGCAAACAACTCATTCGGATATGATAATGTAATTACAAAGATAGAACATGACCTTTCTGTTTATTTGCAGTCGATATCGGAAAATGAAGAAGCGGTAATTAATTTTCTTGACTTATTCTGGTTTTATAAACCAGAGGATACAATAGCATATTTTTACAATAAAACTTCTAAATTACCAGAACCTGAATCTCCTGTTTATTTAACACATTATGACACTAATGATTTTGTTTATGAAAGGGAACAAACAATTGATTTTGTTTCAAGATTTTTTAACCATTTAACAGAATGGTTTAAACCATCAATTGAATTAGCGTTTGAGTATATCAGGAAAAAACCAGAACACCTTCCTGAATTTATTAGGAGAATCCGAGAAAACTTGATGTTTGATGAACCAGACGAAAGACTCGGTTTCAAACGGCAGGTTGATTTTATAGATATTTTAATAGAAAATTTCAATAACAATAAGCCACATTATATTCCTGCCTTTTTTGCACTTGCAAAAACATTTTTAGCACATTCTTTTAGTGTAACACATGGAGGAAGAAAGCACACATTTTCATGGTATAATTATCCATTGCCTTTTTATGAGGTCACGAAGAAACTAAGAACCAAAATATGGGAAACACTTTTTGAAAGCTATGAAACCTTTCCTAATGAAGTGTTTGATGTAATTAAGGATTTTAAACCAACTCATCATGATTTAGTTCCTGAGATAATGGATTATGATTTGAGTCTGTTGATACCATTTATTTCTGACAAGTTATCACCTAATATTTTCAAACATGCTTATTTTGTGCATGACATGATTTATTGGAATGACAGGGAAGAAAAAATCACTAATAGGTCTTATCGGGATTTAAAGCAAAAGTTTCTTACTGAAGAGTATTCCATGTTTTGCAAATTAGACTGGAATAAGTTAAGAGATAAAAACGATTTCGAATTTGATAATTGGAAAGAATATGACAATCTAAAATCTGAGGAGATTAGAAAAAATTTTGTCTTTAAAGATGAATCGGAATTTGATAAACTATTAAAAACCATTAGCAACATTCAATCTGTAAAAGAGAACAACCATTTTTCAGCTAGTCAATCCATAGATATTGTTGTTGAAGAAAATTTTATACAAAATCCAGAAATTGGATTTAAACTTCTGAAAACAATATTGAATAATTATCCGTCAGGTTTACATTTACTGTATAGGTCATTTAAAACAATCACAAATGAATCAGAAGAATGGTGTTTAAGACTTTGGAACGAACTTGAACAATGGAAAAATGAAAATTCACTTTTTTGGCGTATAAACTTTTTCAACTATCTACCTGATTCTTATATTAATGAAAACTATTGTACAAAGCTATTTGCTACAATTCAAAGTATTGATAGATATGCTTATTTGTATTTAGAGTTATATCCAAAGTTCGACCTAATTGATAAACATATTTCAAAGAATATTTTAGAAACGGTTGCTGATAAAATAGATGAATTAAATATCACCATTGCATATTCAGACGATGTGTTTGAAAAAAACATAGACCTTTTTGAAAATGATTATGAGTTAATAAAGCGTTCATATTTTCAGCAATACAATACTAATCATTCGCAAATTTTTGATTTTAAAGGAAACGGATTTGCAAAAATATTTGAGACTTATCCTGAATTTTTAAAAGATTTTGTTTCAAAATACTACACAGACCATTCGTTGAGCAACAGAGATACCAGATTAAAGCTCAATTTCCTTTGGAATAATAATTTAAATTTTGAAATTGTTGAAGAGTCAATAGATATAGTTATTGAAAGAAATCCCTATTTCGGAATTGGAGACCATTCGATTAATATTTTCTTTAATGAACTAAATGGCGAGCAATTAATTAATGCAAAGGAATTTATTAAACAATATCTTGCAAAAAATAATAATGATTATCGGAAGGTAAACCTAATGTTTGATGGCGTAAGACATTGTTTGAATGCCGTTTTTGAGGAACTATTTCTTTATTTTTTAGAAATAAATTCACAACCTGAGACATTTCAGAAAATAGATTGGGTTGGTAATGTTGGAGTTCAGGTTGGCGAAGTAAATTTTGGAGAATTGTATGTAAAAAGATGGGAGAATATATTGGAGATGGTAAAAAAATCAAATAACACTTTAGCAATGATTCCAATTAAAGCATTCCTGAAAAAGAAAATAACAGAACATCACAAAAGAGCTGAACATGAAAGAGAAATGAAATTTTTAAGACCTGATTGGTAACCATCGCATCACAACCATACACATTGCCAAGTCGCTCTAAAAGCTGACGCACAGACCAAAACTTGTCAAAGAGTATGGCTGCCCCAACGCACAGAAAGACAGATGATAATAAAGCACGAAAACACAACACGCGGTATAAAACATTGGGGTTTAGGTGGTTACACAAACTGCATCTCTCGCATCAAAGTTAGTTGTACCTTGATAGTGAAGTGCTCCGTGCTCCCCAGCGATTTCATACCGCCATCCGTTAGCTGTTATTGTAAAACCGCCGAAACTTGGATAAAGATGTCATTCAAAAAATTAAGTAGGTTATCAATTATACTTTTTGTGCTTTTTCTTTTTTCTAAGACTGAAGCACAGATAGATAGTAGTTTCAGTATTACCAAGAGACTCATACAATCATCTGACGAATTTTTAATTAAGAATTTACAGCAAAACAAAAACATAGTTGGTATAAGTGTTGCAATCATCGTAAATGATTCAATGATTTGGTCAAATGGATTTGGATACGCAGACAAAATGAACAAAGTGCCGATGACAGCCAATACGGTTGTCAATATAGGCTCAATAACCAAAACATTTACTTCGTTAAGCGTGATGCAGCTTCAGCAAAAAGGATTATTAAATATAAACAATTCATTAAACAACTACCTGACTGATTTCAGACCTAAAACAAAAAACATCGACATAAAAAATATTACGGTAAAATCTGTTCTCACCCACTCATCGGGTATTCAACCCGACATCTGGAAGAATTCAGATTTGGAATCTGGAAAGTACACCGACGTATTAGGTTATATCAATGATACTTATATTACCTATCCGCCAGGTATGGCAGGCTTATATTCAAATGCAGGTTATAATATTTTAGGAAGTTTGGTGAAAGCGGTAAGTAAACAGGATTATGCGGCCTACGTCCATCAAAATATTTTTGCTCCGCTTGGAATGAGCCAATCTGGATTTGCAATGGATAGTTTAAAATATCGTTCGAAAATCTATCTAGGTGGAAATGAAATGAAAGAATATGAATTGCGGGATATTGCATCTGGCGGAATTTATACCAACATAAACGACTTTTCCAAATATGCAATTAACCTGATGAAAGCATATAACGGAGAAAGTTCTTCGATAATCGATTCCTCAACTATTCGTGAAATGTTTTCACTGCAAAACCAAAATGTGCCTATTGAAAGTAATAAAAAAGGCTTAGGCTGGTTTATGTTTAAAAATGATTCCAATTTTGCTATGTATCACGCAGGAAGTGCCGGATTTGCACAAGCAAAACTGCTATTAATTCCCAAAAGCAAATTTGCGTTAATTGTAATGACAAACTCAGCAGAAGGTGGTTCAATTGCAGAAGAATTTTGTTTCAGTTTCTTGAAAAAGTACCAATTGAGTATTAGCGACCTATTTCCTGCTCCCATAACAGGAAAAATTCATAGTTCTTCAACTCCAATCAAATTATCCCAACACAGTTTGAAAAGGCATTTAGGTAATTATGCTCAAGCAGAAGGTTATATAAAAGTCATTTTAGAAAAAGACCGTCTCAAACTTATTGATGGGGAAAGACAATATTTTCTCTCTCCTTTAACCAGGGATGAATTTCTGCCTATTGAAATATTTCCAAATGATAGCTTAGTGGAAAGAAGCAACAAAAGATTTATTTTTAAGAAAGTTAATACCGAAAAGTTTTTATTCCAAAGAATTGGCAATCGTGAGTACGAATCTGGACTAAAACTCAAAAACGTTAATCGTTCTGTGTGGGAGAATGTAACAGGAAAATACAAGCATTTCGGATATCAAATGCTAATTGGGGATACAAAATTCAAAGAAATTGAAATTTATATATCAGAAGACAAAGTTTTGATGATGAAGCTTACAACATTTGGTAGTGTCAGGTCTATACCTTTACGTGTAATAGCACCTAATTACGCTGTCACGTGTGGAATAAATGCGGGTTTTGGAGGATTTAGTATTAGCTTCTCTGAAAAAGATAAGCAACAAGTGGTTGACTTTGCGGGTTTGACATTTAGAAAGGACAGATGAAACAACAACAGCTAATAATTAGCCTCCAATAAAGCGTTGCTTGCATACGCTTTAGATTGGAGGCAGTGTTGAACTAAACATGATTTTTTATGTAACCGCCTTTTGGTCAGTATTCTGACAGTAGTGTTTTCAATCGGTTTCAGGGTTCCCTATCCAGCCGGTTTTTACCATTTGTTTTTACATCCTGAAGATCTGGCTTATGGTCGAAAATTCCGTTTTCCTTCAAAAACATTCCGGGTTTTATCCTTTTTTGAAAGGAACATGCCATTTGAACCGGTAAGTATTGTTTTCCGGGCATACCATTCCCGTTTACGCCCGGGCGCATCAGTTTAAGATTCCGGAAAATGAATCATTGGCACATTCCTGTCAAAGCATTTACAGGCGGTGCCCGTTGCCCGGGCCAGGATTCCAGCAATTGAAGCACCCCGCCACAATCTTTACACCTGAGCAGGGAGTGCTGGCCAAAACGCAGTTCCAGAACCTGAGCCCGCGAAAGCGGTGCAGGGGGTAGCTGTTCCAGCCCAAGGCTTTGGCGTATTGCTTTCAGATTTTGTTTTTTGCTCCGCGAGGCCAGGAATCCCAGGTGGCGGATACGCCGGAAATAAGGGGGCACAATGTGGTCCAGGAAACGTTTGAGGAACTCTGTTCCGCTAATGGTTTCGGTTTTCTTTTGGTACCCGTTTTCGCGATCGCACCAGCTAAAGGTAACATGGGTATCGGTTACTTTCATGATCCGCGCATTGGAGATGGCCACCCGGTGGGTGTACCTGCCCAGGTATTCGACCACACTTTCCGCGGATCCGAAAGCCTGTTTGGCATAGACCACCCAGGGCTTTTTAATCAAATCACGGGGCACATACTTGCGGATTTTGCCCTCTTTTTTCAGTGTTCTGAGTTTCTTTGCGAACTTGGCGCTGAACATTGCAGACATTTGTTTGACATCGAACAGGAAGCCGCCGTTCTGTTTGGTGCTTTTCCATTTTCCGTTTTTATCCATTCCCCCGGACGGTACAATCAAATGCACATGGGGGTGGAACCGGAGCTGTTGGTCCCAGGTGTGGAGAATGGCAATGGCACCCGGACGGGCCCCCATGAGTTTGGGGTCACGGGCAAACAGGCACAGGGTTTCCCACGATTTTTCCAGCAGCAGGTTGTACATCACTAGGCGGTTGAAACGGAACAGCTCCAGCAGGTTGTGCGGGACGGTAAACACCACATGAAAGTATTTTAGCGGCAGCAATTCCTGTTTGCGGGCTTCCACCCACAATTCTTTATCGATGCCCTGGCAACGGGGGCAATGACGGTTGCGGCAACTGTGCAGCACGTAATGTACCGATCCGCAATCGTTGCAGACCATGGCCGAACCACCCATTCCGGGGGTACGGCAAGCTGCCAGAGCCCGGAGTACCTTTAGCTGGTCGGAGGAAACGCCCCTGTCTTTCAGCAACGCGGGCAGGAATTGCCGGATAACCCCGCCCAGGGAGTTATCGGGTGGCACCGCCGTATAGCTTTTCCATGGGGGCAAAACCGGCCTTGGGGTCCGAACGGGCAATGTGCAGGTACATCATGGTAGTGACGATATCGGCATGGCCCAGTTGGTTTTTTACGCTCACGATATCGAGTCCCATCTCCAGCAGGTGCGTGGCATAACTGTGGCGCAAGGTATGGATACAGGCAGCTTTGCGGATGCCAGTCTTTTGCATGCACGAACGAAAAGCATGGCGTATCCCTTCGTGACTGATCTGCTCCCCCCTGACCTTGCCGTTGAAAAGCCATGTTTGCGGGTTGGAAGCTTCCAGGTACTGTTTTATTCCTTTAATGGAGAGCGGGGAAACAGGCACGTAACGGTCTTTTTTGTATTTGCTTTGGCGGACATGTACCTGCCGACGGTCAAAATCGATATCGGTTATTTTCAGGTTTATTACCTCTGAGATGCGAAGCCCGCAGTCGTAAGTAACGGCAAACAGCGCCCGGTGCTTTAATAGTTTGGGCGTTTTCAGGATGAGTTTGATTTCGGGTTGGGAAAAGACTACAGGCAATGCCTTACTGCCGGATATAGCAGGCAGTGCCAGATACAGTTTCTCGTTTTTGAACATCGAAAACAGGGTGCGCAGCCCGTACACCAGGTGTTTGAAAGAGCTCATGCTCGGCTTTTCATTTTGGCGGAGATGGAAAAGGTATTCTTCCATCTGGTCGATGGATAAATCCAGTGGCGAACATCCGAAATGGAGCACCATTTTTGATATTTGCATCAGGTAGTTTCGCGTGCATGATCCGGATTTACCGGCAATGGTGTACTTGCGAAGGAACTTTTCGCTGATGGTTTTAAACTCGGGAACAGCCTGGCAGGCCTGCTCCAGGTAAGATTTTCTGCTCATAATAATTTGTTTTTAAAATTAGGAGCAGCAAAATCAACAGATATCACCAACAATTCCTATTTTAGTTGTAAAATAAGCTCCCGCTTAGCGGGTTTAGTTCAACAAATTGTATATGGCAGGCGGGGGTTTTAGCGGTCTGACAAGTCAGACCTTGTGCCCACTTTCCTGCGGGTCTGACACGATTTCTTTCAGAAATCCCGCCCGACCACATACAAGTGACCGTTAGCAAACATTTAAAACAATAAATATGAAAGTCTGGAACTTAAAAGTAAAAAGTGATTCTCAAGAGATTATTAAAAAATTAAACTCCGCATTTAAGTCCGTTGGCGGGTTTGTTTTTGATGTAGAAAATGATAACAATAATTCAGCAAAATTTAAAGTTCGTAAACGAATACTTTATGGATTTCAAACTATTCTTCGTAATCATATTATTGTAAAAGGAAAGATAATACATACAGATTCTGAAAATGAAACTGACATAGAAATCTCATTTAATCAACACTTCTTAAATACATTGGAAATATATATTTTTTTGATTCTAGGTTTACTGGCAATAATCTTTGGAGTAATTAGTAACAATGCAACAGGTTACATATTTGGGAGCATATTTTTAATAGTTGAAATTCCAAGTTTGATTTTTTTACAAAGGCAATTTGCAAGGAATATTCAAGAATACAAGACATTATTTACTAAAATATTAGAATTATAATAAAAAAACGTTTGCTAATAATTAGCCTCCAATAAAGCGTTGCTTGCATACGCTTTAGATTGGAGGCAGTGTTGAACTAAACATGATTTTTTATGTAACCGCCTTTTGGTCAGTATTCTGACAGTAGTGTTTTCAATCGGTTTCAGGGTTCCCTATCCAGCCGGTTTTTACCATTTGTTTTTACATCCTGAAGATCTGGCTTATGATCGAAAATTCCGTTACCCGTCAAAAACATTCTGGGTTTTATCCATTTTTGAAAGGAACATGCCATTTGAACCGGTAAGTTTTGTTTTCCGGGCATAGCATTCCCGTTTACGCCCGGGCGCATCAGTTTAAGATCCGGAAAATCAATCATTGGCACATTCCTGTCAATGCATTTACCGGCGGAGCCCGTTGCCCGGGCCAGGATTCCAGCAATTGAAGCACCCCGCCACAATCTTTACACCTGAGCAGGGAGTGCTGGCCAAAACGCAGTTCCAGAACCTGTGCCCGCGAAAGCGGTGCAGTGGGTAGCTGTTCTAGCCCAAGGCTTTGGCGTATTGCTTGCAGGTTTTGTTTCTTGTTTCGCGAAGCCAGGAATCCCAGGTGGCGGATACGCCGGAAATAAGGGGGCACAATGTGGTCCAGGAAACGTTTGAGGAACTCTGTTCCGCTAATGGTTTCGTTTTTCTTTTGGTACCCGTTTTCGCGGTCGCACCAGCTAAAGGTAACATGGGTATCGGTTACTTTCATGATCCGCGCATTGGAGATGGCCACCCGGTGGGTGTACCTGCCCAGGTATTCGACCACACTTTCCGCGGATCCGAAAGCCTGTTTGGCATAGACCACCCAGGGCTTTTTAATCAAATCACGGGGCACATACTTGCGGATTTTGCCCTCTTTTTTCAGTGTTCTGAGTTTCTTTGCGAACCTGGCGCTGAACATTGCAGACATTTGTTTGACATCGAACAGGAAGCCGCCGTTCTGTTTGGTGCTTTTCCATTTTCCGTTTTTATCCATTCCCCCGGACGGTACAATCAAATGCACATGGGGGTGGAACCGGAGCTGTTGGTCCCAGGTGTGGAGAATGGCAATGGCACCCGGACGGGCCCCCATGAGTTTGGGGTCACGGGCAAACAGGCACAGGGTTTCCCACGATTTTTCCAGCAGCAGGTTGTACATCACTAGGCGGTTGAAACGGAACAGCTCCAGCAGGTTGTGCGGGACGGTAAACACCACATGAAAGTATTTTACCGGCAGCAATTCCTGTTTGCGGGCTTCCACCCACAATTCTTTATCGATGCCCTGGCAACGGGGGCAATGACGGTTGCGGCAACTGTGCAGCACGTAATGTACCGATCCGCAATCGTTGCAGACCATGGCCGAACCACCCATTCCGGGGGTACGGCAAGCTGCCAGAGCCCGGAGTACCTTTAGCTGGTCGGAGGAAACGCCCCTGTCTTTCAGCAACGCGGGCAGGAATTGCCGGATAACCCCGCCCAGGGAGTTATCGGGTGGCACCGCCGTATAGCTTTTCCATGGGGGCAAAACCGGCCTTGGGGTCCGAACGGGCAATGTGCAGGTACATCATGGTAGTGACGATATCGGCATGGCCCAGTTGGTTTTTTACGCTCACGATATCGAGTCCCATCTCCAGCAGGTGCGTGGCATAACTGTGGCGCAAGGTATGGATACAGGCAGCTTTGCGGATGCCAGTCTTTTGCATGCACGAACGAAAAGCATGGCGTATCCCTTCGTGACTGATCTGCTCCCCCCTGACCTTGCCGTTGAAAAGCCATGTTTGCGGGTTGGAAGCTTCCAGGTACTGTTTTATTCCTTTAATGGAGAGCGGGGAAACAGGCACGTAACGGTCTTTTTTGTATTTGCTTTGGCGGACATGTACCTGCCGACGGTCAAAATCGATATCGGTTATTTTCAGGTTTATTACCTCTGAGATGCGAAGCCCGCAGTCGTAAGTAACGGCAAACAGCGCCCGGTGCTTTAATAGTTTGGGCGTTTTCAGGATGAGTTTGATTTCGGGTTGGGAAAAGACTACAGGCAATGCCTTACTGCCGGATATAGCAGGCAGTGCCAGATACAGTTTCTCGTTTTTGAACATCGAAAACAGGGTGCGCAGCCCGTACACCAAGTGTTTGAAAGAGCTCATGCTCGGCTTTTCATTTTGGCGGAGATGGAAAAGGTATTCTTCCATCTGGTCGATGGATAAATCCAGTGGCGAACATCCGAAATGGAGCACCATTTTTGATATTTGCATCAGGTAGTTTCGCGTGCATGATCCGGATTTACCGGCAATGGTGTACTTGCGAAGGAACTTTTCGCTGATGGTTTTAAACTCGGGAACAGCCTGGCAGGCCTGCTCCAGGTAAGATTTTCTGCTCATAATAATTTGTTTTTAAAATTAGGAGCAGCAAAATCAACAGATATCACCAACAATTCCTATTTTAGTTGTAAAATAAGCTCCCGCTTAGCGGGTTTAGTTCAACAAATTGTAATATGGCAGGCGGGGGCCTTAGTGGTTTGACAAGTCAAATCTTTTGCGGTCACTCCTGCGGGTCTGACAAGATTTCTATCGAAATCCCGCCCGACCACATACAAGTGACCGTTGGCGGTCATGCTAAAAAAGACTGCTTCGTAGATAATTATAACGTTTGATTAAATGAAGACATTTTATAAAACTATACTGATTGCTGGATTTGTTTTAATCGGCACATTTGAATTACAAGCACAAACGACTGATCATAAACTCAACCAAGTTGACTTGATGAAAAAGTTTGTTGGTCGGTGGAAATGTGAATTGGGTAAAGACACCGTATTAATTGGCGAGAATATTGCCTTTGGAACTGGATTAGTATGTAGTACTCAGATTATAACAAACGGTAAGATTCTTAATTCAGTTAAACAGCTTTATGGCTATGACAAAAAAAATGATAAATTTATTGTCGCTGAACTTATTGAATCTTCTCCTGTGATTGAGATTTGCACCAGTTGGTTCACATCGCAAAATACAGGTGAGCTTGTTGTTACTAATCCTGATAATGCTCCTTTTAGATTTAGATTTGAATTCAAAAGTGCTGATTTGATTGTACAGACCGCAATGCAAAATGATACGGTGATTAAAGAGATTACCATTACCAGGATAAAAGATGAAAAATAATGGTAGATAAAAAGCACGAACCGCCAATCGAATAGCCCGCCCTGTCAGCAAACGCTGACAGGGAGAGGCTTTCACACCACTGTACGTACGCGAGCTACGCTCCACCCCTTCGGCCAAAATGTCCACCGGACATTTTAACCTCGGGCACATATACAGCGGTTCATTAAGATGTGGGGCAACTTTTCCGTAATATGTAAGCAACGCTTCGTAACCTCTTTTTCGCAATCGCTCCAAAGTAATGGTCGTTCTCAGAATCGGGCTTTGGGCAATTGCCCATCCTCCCATCCGGGAACGGCTCCATTGGTAAGCATGTTCCGGATCGACCCCCAGACGGATCAGGTTCTTCCGTTTCCGTTCGGGTTTCTTCCAATGGTGCCAGATACAATACCGAAGCCGATTTCTGAGCCACCCGTCCAGTTCCTTTAGCTTGCCGTGCAGGCTCGCCATACGGAAATAGTTGAGCCATCCCCGGGTAATTTCTTTGAGCTTTTGAATGCGCTCATCGAAACTCATCGGTGTGGTCTTCCGGGTGATCGTTTTCATCTTTTGTTTCAGGTTTTTCCAGCTTTTGTCGCTTGCAACCAGTTGGTATTTGCCTTTTTCTCCCTTACGGTAAGTGGGTACAAATCCGTACCCCAAAACCTTAAAGTTCACAGGCCGGCGGATGCCGCTTTTCTCCCGGTTGATCGGTAACTTCAACTTGTTTTTCAAAAATAGAAACAAGTTGTTGCCGATCTTGCGGGCCTCCGATTTGCTTTTGGTGTACGCACTAAAATCATCGGCGTATCTGACGTAGCGAAGTCCCTGCCTCTCCATTTCCTTATCCAACTCATTGAGCATGATATTGGAAAGCAAAGGGCTGAGTGGGGATCCCTGCGGGACCCCTTTCCGCCTTTTGACCAGTTTGCCGTTGATTTGGATCGGCGCTCTCAGCCATTTGCGGATCAGGCGCAAGGTGAGCGGACATTTGACCTTGCGGTACAGCAACTGCAACAGGATACAGTGGTCCACTTCATCGAAGAAGCTTTTCAGATCGATATCAACAATGTGCCGGTATCCTGAATTAATGTATTCCTGAGCCTTTAGTACCGCTTGCTGTGCGTTGCGATTGGGCCGGAAGCCGTAACTGTAATCTTCAAATTCCATCTCGAATTTGATAGACAGAACCTGGCCTACGGCTTGTTGCAACAAGCGATCCGTTGCCGTGGGCACGCCTAATAAACGGAATTTTCCGTTGCTCTTGGGTATTTCCACCCCCAGAATAGGTTGTGGCTGGTACTTCCCTTCACGGATATCAGATTCCAGTTGCTCCCTGTTTTTAGTCAGGTGAGCATACAAATCCGTCACTGCCATACCATCGGTGCCTGCCGAACCTTTATTCGACACAACCTGACGGTAAGCCCGCATTATATTCCTCCGGTTCAGTACCTGTTCAATCATCCTCTTTTCGTTTACTTTGTTTTACCCTGTCCCGCTTAAGCCAGGGCTGGCAATGCCTCCCTGCCGAATTTGGAACATCTTAATGTTCAGCCCTTCACTACCCTGTGAGTCCTCCGCGGTATCTGTTCGCGGCTCGTTGCCAGTAGCTACTATGGCTTCTGCTGACTCCTTCCCCTAACCACCACGTGGTTGACAAGGTATCCCCTGGTAAGAGCTTTTCCCTTCATCCAATCCCTGCGACATCTACTGGAAAACGATTTTGGTATTCTTGGGACGTTACAATGGTGTGCTTGCTTATCCTCGTTTCACAGCCTCATATGCCGTTTCTGTTCGTCAGTACCGGATTTTGCCTTCTCCTGCCCTGCAAACTGGCTCGTTCGCTAAAAATGTCCACCGGACATTTTTTTACGCTCCGCCCCCTTCAGAGCCTGGGTCACCCCAAACCACCTTGCCACTTGCTAATGCTTCCGGGCGTTACCCCGGTGCATAAGGGACTTGCACCCTCTGGAAAAATACACCTGCTGAAACTATGTTTATTGCTTTTTATTTGTATTTTTAAGCTTTTTCTATAGCTTTCAGCAGATGCGCTCTGCTCATGCAGGGCGCACACACAGTGTATATTCAATAGTGGTATTCGTTCGGAAGTGAAGGTCAGGAACCCGTAGCGAAAGACAGGAGTACGCGCTGGCACAGCTAGCTCGCAATCCACTACAAAATATACACTAACCGTTGGTACGCCGTGAAGCGTATTTTCTTCAATGGGTGCAATTCCCACCTGCCGAATTGGCTGTTCGGGCAGTAATGAAAAAGACTGTTTAAGTCGCGAGGCTTACTCAGGAGTTCTTTGGATTAAGTTACCAAGCCGCAATGCTTAAGGCGTGAACCCATAGTAGCTTCGAAAAGTGTAAATCGTAGACTGGGGAGGATGTTGACGTGTCGCGAACCCTGTTACTTATTGTGGATCAACAGTCGTATGAAGCAATAAGGTCTACCGGAGTCATAGGGGTGGCGTGGTAATAAACGGAGGAAATATGAACACGGGAGGTCTCCTGCAACAAAGCATGGCAAGCATAAACACGCCGGTATAAGTATAACGAAGTCCGGAGGTGGTTGCAGGAGAAGTCGGAGAAGCCCATAGTACCGTTGACGGTAAAGACAACACAACTTTACTTTTAGGGAAGGGGCTTTACTTTAGAGAAGCTTTTATGGATAAACAACTGCTTGATATTGATTTACATCTAAAAGTTAAGCCATCGGTTACGGCTGATGAGAAGGTTCGTGTCTTCCAACGAAAGCTATACCTGCGAGCCAAGCAAGACAAAAGCTTTAAGGCTTACAGTTTGTATGACAAGGTATGCCAGGAGCATGTATTACATGAGGCATACCGGAGGGTAAAATGGGGCAAGCAGGAATACGGCGGTGGCGGGGTTGACAAGGTTACTTTTGGAATGATCGAAAAGGATGGTGTAACCCAATTCCTGGCCGGCATTCAAAACGACCTTACTAACAAAACCTACCGTCCACAAGCGATCCGCAGGGTCATGATCGACAAAGCGGGGAGCAAAGAGAAACGGCCATTGGGTATACCAACCATCCGTGACCGGGTAGTGCAGATGGCAGTGAAGATGATGATCGAACCACTGTTCGAGGCCGATTTCATCGAAACCTCCTATGGCTTCCGTCCGAAAAAGAGCGCGCATGATGCCATTCGAAAGATCAAGGAAAACCTGTTTGCAGGTTATCAGTTTGTTTACGATGCCGACCTATCGAAATACTTCGACACGATTCCGCACGATAAGCTGATGAAAGTTGTGTCCGGTCGGTTAGCCGACACAGGTATCATGAAATTACTAAAACAATGGTTGCGCAGCCCGGTTCAACAAGTAGACGGGCAACTGACCAAAAGCAGGATTGGCACCCCGCAGGGAGGAGTTATATCACCACTTTTGGCAAATATTTACATGAACGTATTTGACCAACTGATCGACGATCCCGAGGGAGTTTATGCCAAGGAGGACATCCGAATAGTGCGATATGCCGACGACTGTGCGCCAAGAACAACTCCTGTAGCGGGAGCTGATGCTATGATGATGATGGAGGCAGGCCCTCCGGATTCGGTTTGCAGGAACTGATTTCAAACCGCTGTATGCTGCTGCATTTAAGAGGTGCGGTCGTGAGCGATACAGAAAAGGTAGAGTAGAATCTATCAGGTGACTTTACAGAAGATGACCGCAAGGGAACCATTGATGAAATGTCGAAAGCGTAGTGATGATGTCAGAACCGGGGGGAAGTCGTTAACCCGGGATAAGCTTGGAGGGCACCTGATACACTGTCTAAGCGGCATCCGGCACAAAGATGGCATGATCTGTAAAGAGGCGTTATCATGGAACTTGGGAACCTGTCGTCTCGGTGCTAAGGGAGAACGCTAAGCAGAGAACCTGTAAAGTTCAGAGTACCAATACGAGGCACAGGGACAGAGTACCCCGTAGTAGTATCAGACAGTCTTTGTAATGAAGGTTTAGCGAAGGGGGTACATTATTCAGCTGAAAGAATTAACCAACTGAAAGCAATTTTAGGATGAAATTAAATCAGACAGCAAAGCCATTTGACATTCCAAAACAAGTAGTTTGGAAGGCATACCTGAAGGTGAAACGCAACCAGGGAGCCGGAGGCATAGACAATGTAACCATAGAATCGTTCGATCGTGAAGTAGGGAAGAACCTATATAAACTTTGGAACCGGATGTCATCGGGGAGTTATATGCCATCGGCAGTAAAACTGGTTGAAATACCCAAAGGGAATGGAGAAACGAGGCCGCTTGGAATCCCTTCGGTCTCGGATCGCGTCGCACAAATGTGCGCAGTTCTGCTATTAGAACCGGTAATTGATCCATTATTCCACGAGAACTCTTATGCTTACCGGCCAAACCGGTCGGCCCATCAGGCGGTAGAAGCAGCCCGGCGACGGTGCTGGCGATATGACTGGGTACTTGATCTGGACATTCGAAAGTTTTTCGACACGATAGATCATGAACTTCTCATGAAGGCAGTCAAACGACACACATCGGAGCGCTGGATATTACTTTATATTGAAAGATGGCTGAAAGTTCCATACCAAACAAGTGATGGTCATCAGATAAAGAGAGCGAATGGAGTACCACAAGGGTCAGTAGTCGGGCCACTATTAGCGAATCTGTATATGCATTATACTTTTGATGAATGGATGAAACGGAAATATCCCTTAGTCCCCTTTGAAAGATATGCGGACGATACCATTTGCCATTGCAGGACAAAGGAAGAAGCAGAGTTCCTTAAAACAGCGATCAAGGATAGAATGGAACAGTGTAAACTTTCATTAAATGAAGCAAAGACTAAGATTGTTTACTGCAAAGATGATGACAGAAGAGGAAGCCATGACCTGGAGAAATTTGATTTTCTCGGGTTTACTTTTATGGCAAGGAGGTCAAAGAATCGATGGGGTAAATTCTTTATTAATTTTAGTCCTGCTATCAGCATGAAAGCGAAAAAGAAGATCAGCAAAGAAATAAGGAGCTGGAACTTACATGAAAGATCAGATAAAAGCCTGACGGATTTAGCGAATATTTTTAATCCGATGTTGCAAGGCTATATCAGTTACTACAGCAAGTTTTACAAATCAGCGATGTATCCGTTGTTTCAGCGTCTAAACGAACGATTAGCCCATTGGGTATCACGGAAGTTTAAGCGATGTAGAAGGCATAAAACCAGAGCGATTCGGTGGTTGGGTAGTATGTATAAACAGAACCCCACTTTATTTGCACACTGGAAGTTTGGAATCACACCGCCAATGGTATGAATGTACCATTGAGGCTGAATAATAGGAGCCGTATGACGGGAGACTGTCACGTACGGATCTGGGAGGGACTCAGGGGGAAGTTCCCTGGGTCTACTCGATTTGTGTTAATGAAGACGAAGCATTATCCACCGAAGATTCTCCGGCGTATGAACAACACCCTGACCCGGATGGGGCTCACGATTAACCAGGAGAAAACCAAATTGTTGCACATCAATAAGAGTAGTTTTTGCTTTCTGGGTTTTGAGTTCCGCATGGTACAATCGAAGTTTAAGTGGAACACCAAACGTTACACCAATATCCGCCCGAGTACCAAATCACGGTCGAAGCTCTATGCCAACATCAGTGATTGTCTGGGGAAACGGAGGCATTGGAACATTGAACCGATGATGTACAAGCTGAACGAGATTTTGATTGGGTGGCTAAATTACTTTAGCATCACCAAGGTAACACACATCTGGGACACGGTCAGCCAGATCAAATGGCATTTGGATTACAAACTGTATAAATGGCTAAAAAGCAAAGGACGGAAAGCCCATAAAACGCTACGCCAGCGCCCTTTCGATAATCTTGTCAAGTACAAACACTTACTGGATATCGAGAAATATGCGAGCTTAAAGTTCCATGCGAAAGCTACAGAAAGAACTCTATCGGTAAGCCGTATGAGCGAATAGTTCACGTACGGTTTGATGCAGGGGGTACTGACAGTCAGCTCATAATTTGTACATTTACGTGTATTAATTATTGGGTGGGCTGTCAGGCTCTACTCTACCCAGCAATTTAAAACGACATTCTGCTAACATGAAAATTGGATTTAAAATATTATTGACTTTCTTACCAAATTTGATATATGGACAGATAGATTTGATACCGCCAGTTGATACTTCCCTGATTTTTTTACCAAATATTGTTTCGACATCTAACCTTGAACATAGCAGTCCTTCGATAAATATTGACAATAATTTGATTTGTTGGTCGATGTGGGAAAGACCAAAACCAGAGAATCCCAGACAGATAATTCAGATTTTTAATTACACATCTGATACAGCTTCACTGGCCATTGATTTCTCTGATAAGTTTTCAGATGGCGGGCCAATTTGGATTGATCAAAATAGTCTTCTCTTCTACTCAAAAAGACCAACTGACATCAATAAACCAGATGAATTGGTAAATGATTTGTGGATAAGCAAGAGAATTAATAAAAACTGGGAAACGCCATATTGTTTAAATTTTTCAGAACATACGAGATTTGCATTTACTCCATCAATATCAAATTCTGGCACGATTTATTTTGTTGGATTTGCCGATAGTGTTGAAAACAACATGGGGATATACTATTTTAAACATGGTGATTCTGGACACGAAAAACCTATACTTCTTCCATCCCCGATAAATTCAACGTATTTCGACTGGACTCCATTTATTGCAGAGGACGAATCATACTTGATTTTTTCATCAAATAGACCTGGAAGTAAGGATAAATATGGTGATTTATTCATCAGTTTCAAGGATAAAAACGATAATTGGACAGAACCAATTAGCTTAGGTGATAAGGTAAACACTGACAAACAAGAAAGATTTCCAAGCGTATCAAAAGATTTAGGGATTCTCTTTTTTACTAGAGCAACGGATTCCAATTACGATGATATATTTTGGATTGATTCAAAAATAATTGATGAAATTAGAGATAGATAAATATAAACTGCTGGCAATCGAATAGCCCGCCCTGTCAGCAAACGCTGACAGGGAGAGGCTTTCACACCACTGCAGGTACGCGAGCTACGCTCCACCCCTTCGGCCAAAATGTCCACCGGACATTTTAACCTCGGGCACATATACAGCGGTTCATTAAGATGTGGGGCAACTTTTCCGTAATATGTAAGCAACGCTTCGTAACCTCTTTTTCGCAATCGCTCCAAAGTAATGGTAGTTCTCAAAATCGGGCTTTGGGCAATTGCCCATCCACCGTAAGCGTCTCCGGGATGCCATCTTTTAGGATTTGAGGAGTGATCCTATCTTAGCCATCCAACAAAAAGGATAGCTATTATGATGACATCAGAACTATATCAGAAGACCCTGAGCGGTTATGAAGCCTTGCTGGGGGAAGGAGAATCAATGTCCCTGAGCAGGTATTGCCAGCTACATCACGTCAATAACCGGGGACTGCGGTACTGGATGAAAAAGAACTCGATCATTAGCCCAAAAGCTAAATCAGGAAAGTTAGCCGGCCCATCGGCAGCAAATAATACTGCTCAGCCAGTCCCCGGTACTCACCAGTTGGTGCCCTTACTGATCCAGTCACCCATCGGTGGGAAAGCGAAAAAGCTAAGCCGGGGAAAATCGTCATTGAAGGGCGTTCACATTACGACCCAAACGGGGGTGGTTGTCAGTATACCGGAAATCAGCAGTGTTGATTTAGCCGGGTTAATCCTGTTCTGTAATCAGCAGTAATTCCATGTTTGCACTGACCCCGTCCATGAGTTATTACCTGTGTCCGCATGCAGTGGACATGCGGAAAGGGATTTATTCCCTGTACCAGTTGGTCAAGTCCGATATGGGCCGAAACCCCTTGTCCGGAGAAGTATTTCTGTTTTTAGGCAAAACAAGGGGAATGATCAAGATCCTGCACTGGCAGAAAGACGGATTTATTCTTTACACGAAGAAACTGGAAAAAGGGACTTTTGAGGTACCCTGTTTTAACCCCGGCAGCGGTCAATACGAGATGAAATGGGCCACTTTTGTTTTGATCATGGAGGGGGTCCGGCTGAAGTCCGTAAAGTACCGTCAGCGGTTTGTAATGAAGTCAAATATTTGATTTATAATATTTTATATAGAATATTTAGTTGTTTTTTCTTGGTCATCCCGATTGTTATGAGTACCTTCACAGGGTGAGTAACAAACGGATGATAGCATTATTGGAAGACCAGTTAAGGCTTTCTGCTGAAAGAGAAAAGTCTTTGCAGGAGCAACTTGCCCGGCAGTCTGCCCAACTGCGTAAGCAATCGGTACAGATTGAAGAACTGACCGCTTCCATCCGTTCCCTGGAAGAAGCCCTTCTTTTAAAGAATGGTCATATACAGGATCTTACAGGAAAAAACCGCGGACTGGGCAAACTGCTGTCCAATAAATCCGAGAAAATAACTGTCCCGGCAGGTTCGGCGCAGGGAAAGGCCCCCGGGGGAACAGCCGCAGCCAATCTGAAGGAGAGGGGTAACAACAATGCCAAACGCAAAGAGTTTTTCGATCTGGAGACGATCATCGAGGAGGTTTATCCCGATGATCCGGGTTTTGATAAAGAAAAATCCCGGGTGATCGGTTACGTGGATTCCATTCTTTATGAGTGTATCCCGGCTAAGTTTATCAAACGGATCTTCCGGCAGTATAACTGCCTGTTGGATGAAAAGATATATTCCGGTAAAGCCCCCAGGGCGCCACTGCTCAACTCCAACTATGACGGTTCCTTTATTGCGGGCATGCTGCAACTGCGCTACATTTACTCCATGCCCGTTGAGCGGATCGTTAAATACTTCACGGAGCATGGATTTGAGATGAACAAATCCACGGCACACGGGCTGATCAAGAAGTCGGCATGGATGATGGACTGTCTGGACAAGGCCTTAAAAAAGGCTATCCTGGAGGATGATTATCTTTCGATGGACGAAAGTTATTATACTGTCCTGACCAAAGAGAAAAACAGCCAGGGTAAAGGTGTGCGTAAAGGGTATATCTGGGCTGCCCTGGGTAATACAGTCAAACTGGTCCAGTACTTTTATGAAAACGGTTCCCGTTCAAGGGAGGTATTAACCAATTATATCGGGGAACAATACAAAGGGGCCATCCAATCAGACGGGCTTGCCAATTATAAAATTTTAGAAACCGGAACTTACCCGGGCGTGATCCGGCTGGGCTGCTTCCAGCACTGCAAACGTAAGTTCCTGGATATCGAAGGCGATGAAGATGCCAAAGAGATTGTGGACCTGATCAATAGTCTTTACCGGAAAGAGCATGAGATAAAAGAAGACTGGAAACCGGATAAAATCCTGAAACACCGGCAGGAATATGCCCCTCCGGTATTGGAAGAACTTAAAGAGAAACTGCTCAGCATACAATCCGACCCGGGGACGCTGCCCAAAAGTCCGCTCGCTGTGGCTGTCAACTATACATTAGGTGAATATGAAGCCCTGTGCCATTATATCCGGCGGCACGACTATAAACCAGACAACAACGCCATTTATCCAAACTTTTCTATTATCCCAATATTTTCTTTAACGTTCATATAGTCAGTATACTATCCGTAAAAAGTTGGGATAATATTATCGTATATTGTGGCCGTAAATTAAATACAATATCGTATGGACACATCAAATCTTCGGAAGACCCATCAAAAGTTGATGGACTTCCTTGTTAAAAACGGTTACAAGAAAGATGCTCTCCTGCAAACCAGAAAATGTATCAGATTGGCTTTGGAAGTTGGTGCATCACCGGGAATTGCCTCTTATGAGGAACTTTTTTTTTCTGGAAGTTGAGAAACGTGGCTATAAAGCGGAAGAAGGAAGATACAAGTCTTTAATGACTTATGTTGGAAATGTTAAACAGTTTGACCGGAAAGGTATATACCCAGGAGGTGTTGGTTCCAAAAATGGATTTCTCGCACCTCCACCATTATACGACCGGCTGAATACTGTTTTTCAATCAGCAATAGACTATCATTTTGAATTTGGCGGATTGCGTGAAAAGCGGGAAAAGACCGTATGGACTGAGGCCCGTGCAGCGATGAATTTCTTCAAACATTTACAGAATTGTGGCGCAGAAACATTCCATGATGTTGAAAACAGGATGGTCTATACATTCTTTTTCAACGGAGAGCGACAAATCAGGGGTAAAGATTATTGCAGTTTGATTAAGGCCGTTCTAAGAACGACAATGCGACTGTACGGAGAACCGGTACAAAAAATACTCGAAATATTACCTGCGATAAAATCCGGTACCAGGAACTTCCAGTATCTGACCCCCCAGGAATCCATGAAAATACGGGAATGCCTTGAAAACAGGGATTCGGGACTGACACATCTCGAGCGGAGTATCGGATGGCTGTTATATTTTCTGGGACTAAGGGGAACTGATATCACAAAGCTCAAACCCGAAAATATTGACTGGAAATATGACCGGATACACCTTATACAATCGAAAACAGGAGAGCCATTGACAACGCCCATGAATGCCGCAATAGGGAATGAACTGTTTGATTATATCACAACGGAAAGGCCTGAAAATGATGTTAAAACTGTCCTGGTGACAAAAAGCCGGCCTCATGGTGAACTGAAATACCTCGGAGGTATTGTCAGGAAGCTTTTTGAAAAAGCGGGAGTACGGACCGATGGGGGTACCAAAGGATTGAGAGTGCTTCGCCACCACCTTGTCACCTATCTTTTGAGCCATGGAATTGAATGTGATGTTGTTTCTTCGATTGCCGGCCATAGCTCACCCGAATCCATCAAACCGTATGCGGATGCAGATATTGAGCATCTGCGTGAATGTTCAATAAGCGTCGCTGAATATCCGGTGCCCAACGAACAGTTCGTAATATGAAAAGGCCGTTCAAATCATTCCTTGCACCGCTTTTTGAAGAGTTTATTCTAAGCAGGCAGGCCTCAGGACGATGGTGCAAGACCTATTATGAGAACCTGCACTATTTTGACAATTACATTGCGGACAACTATCCGGCGGCGGATATCCTTACCGATGAGATGACATCCTGGTGTAATCCAAGACCGGCAGAAAACGGAAATTCCTGTAGGGTACGGACTACGGCCATATGGAACTTCATCGATTATGCCCGCAAACGTAAATGGACAAAATCGGGATCAAAAAGGGATTCTGCCAATGTTCCATGTTCATATTTACCTCATTATTTTACACCAGAGGAACTGGATTCCTTTTTTTGTGAATGCGACAGCTACTTCATGAAGTTGTCATTACGACAAAGAAGTCTTCACGCCATGTTGAACCGCCTTGAACTTCCGGTATTCTTCCGTCTTCTTTTGAGTTCGGGAATGAGAACCTGTGAGGCCAGATGGCTGAAATGCCGGAATGTAGATCTAAAGAGCGGAGTGGTCGAAATTGAAAGGTCCAAAGGGGCGGACCAACATCGTGTTGCACTTCACCAGTCAATGCTGTTCATCCTAAAAAAGTATAATGAAGCGATGTCAAAACTGATGCCGGGACGCGAATACTTTTTCCCGGATAGGAATGACAATGCGCGTACTCCCGCATGGGAAGGTTATCACTTCAGAAATGTTTGGTATAGACTGAATACAGAAGCGGCATGTGCATATGATCTCCGCAGCCATTACGCGGTAACAAATATTACAAAATGGGAGAACCATGGATACGAATTAAGCGGGAAACTCCTTTTTCTGTCCGGAAGTATGGGCCATAAAAGTATTCAAAGTACATATGGGTACTTTCATATAACACCGATGCTCACCGACAAACTGAAAAGGAACACAGAGAACAGTTTCAACAATCTCTTACCTCAATTGCCAGACTATGAGAACGAAGAATAATACAAAGAGCGGCATAACCCGGCAAGCAAAGGATCTTGCCCGTTATACGTATGACTGGATCAACCTCCATGTCCCTTCACTGAAGACAAGCAGCCGCCATACGGAGCGGTCGTATAGACTATCCCTTTCACTATATGTCAGGTTTCTTGAATCCGATAAAGGAATCACACCATTCAATTTGAACGGTGAATGTTTTTCTGTTGAAAGATTAAATGAATGGCAGATATGGCTGAAGCAGGTACGCGGTGTATGCAACGGTACCTGCAACAGCAGAATGGCGGCTGTAAAAAGCCTGTTGGAATACATCGGGGGCAGAGATCCCACATACAGTTATCTCTATATCAGGGCATACGAGCATATAAGACCTCTCAGAGAACCTAAAAGAAAGGTAAACGGAATGAGCAGGGATGCAGTTCAGGCCATATTTGCTGTTCCTGACACGGTAACACGCATAGGCTTGAGAGACCTTGTCCTAATGATGCTCTGTTACGGAGTTGCTGCCCGCATTGACGAAATACTCTCATTGAAGGTTTCTGATATCCATCTTCAGGCAAAAGACCCTTTTGTTATACTTCATGGCAAAGGAGGCAGGATCAGATCGGTATATCTTCAGAAGCGACTTGTTGAATGGCTGGAACGGTATCTGAAGTTGTTCCATAAACCGAATCCAAAACCGGATGACTTCCTGTTTTATTCTCCATGCCATGGGATACGGGGAAAACTGACACAACCTGCCATTAGCAAGCGGTTGACGTTATATGCAAAAAAAGCCCATGAAAAATGTGAAGAGGTTCCCCTCGACCTGCACAGTCATTTGTGGCGTCACAGTATGGCTTGTCATTGGAGAGAAGACAATATCAATATCGTTGAAATTAAGGAGTTGATGGGACACTCCAGTCTGCAATCAACAATGGTATATCAGGATGTTACGGAAGAACAAAAAAAGGCTGCAATTGAAACTCTCGAAGATACTGTAACCAGGTCCATGAAGAAAAAATGGAAACTACCCGGGAACAAGGGATTAGCGGCAATGTTCGGAATAGAAACCGAATAAAAACAATAATATTATCCCAACTTTTTATACGCAATATATTGATTATATAATTGTTAAATCGAAAGTTGGGATAATTGAAAAGTTTGGATAAATGGCGTTATCCAAAAGTTTTGATAACGCCATCGAACGGCTGCAGCGCTACATCTCCCTGAGCCGGAAGAACTCCCTGTTTTGCGGGAGCCATGCCGGGGCTGAGAGAACGGCGCTGATCTATTCGCTGGCCTGTTCCTGCAGGCTTAACGGGATAAACTCCTTCGAATACTTCGCTGATGTGCTAAACAGGCTGGCTTATATCAACCCCAATGTGACCGATGAAGTTTACCGGGAGTTGCTGCCCGATCGCTGGACTAAAAAATAATCCGATAAACCGGGAAGAGAAGAAATCTCGCCTAAGGGTACCGCGGAGACGCTTACCATCCACCCATCCGGGAACGGCTCCATTGGTAAGCCTGCTCCGGTGGTACTCCCAACCTGATCAGGTTCTTCCGGGTCTTTGGGGTTATCCGTGTCATATAGGAATGTGAGACCGTTTCACTAACGTTTGGGAGGGTGCCTCACTAATGTTGGTGAAGGTGTCGCAACAACGTTAGTTGAGGGCGGCTCCTCTAAATAGCGGTATAATGGGGCTAATGTTGAAGATGTTGTTACCGGGGATGCCATAAAATGTTTGCCAGGTACCTGCGGAATTGTGAAGAAGTTTTACTGAACAATAAATTTTTGAAAGCTACGCTTATTACCCAAATGAGTTATACGTGAAATACAACTGGGTTACGCGGTGCGGGGGCCGTCAAAACGCCCGGCGGAGGGTTCGTTTTGACAAGATTTTTGCTTCCTTTTCATCGATTGGAAAAGGAAGAGCCTGTCCGGCTAAAGGACAGAAATTACAAAAAAAGTTGTTGTTTGTGCTTAAAAAAATCCGGATCCGGGAAACGGGACCTGATTGCCCTGTCAACCTGTTTTTCACCTCATTTCTACAGAAAACCTGAGCGAGCTCATCGAAAAGTTTATCCGCGACGAGCTGCAGAAATCGCAATCACTGGCAGAATTAGGCAAAGTTGCCCTCGACCTTGTCGAAGAAATAAAAAAGCTGAAACGGCGGGCAAGTGAATGATTCGATTCCGGGGAAGGATTGAAATACCGGACTTTTGAAAAAATACTATACTTTTTGCGAAAAGATGCTGTTCTCTTCGTAAAAAGATGCTGAAGATTTCGCGGAAAGATACCGTACTTTTCAGGAAAAGACAGGGAAGATTTTATAAAAAGACCCTGAACTTTTCGCCAAAAGATGGGGAAGATTTCCTCAAAAGCTGCCCGACTTTTAGTAAAAAGATACCGAAGATTTCCGGAAAAGATACTGTACTTTCTTCATCCTTCCGGTATAAGGGGAAAAGTATATGGGGAAAAGCACTGGTAGAAAACAATAAAGGCGGAACAGGTTGTATTTTCAGAGCCAACGTTTGTACACCCGGATTTATACTTTGCAGCCTGAAACAATCGTTTTGCTCATCCAACAAATGAATGTAAAAGATTTTTCCATTAACCTATATGATTTTAAGGGAGATTGGCGTAAATTGTTGGAATAAAAACGAAACCCATAAGGTTATGGAAAGTTATTGCGGCTTGGAAAGGTTCCAGACCTGAGGAATATGAGATTCAAATTTATACTCATGAAAGTAATCTATGAATTAAAAACATTAAAAATCCATTTGATGATCTGGATTTATGAGAGAAAAATGCTACTCATAAAACAGAAAATAACAGATTATCAGATAACTTTAGTTGACGGATAACAAAGCGTTAATGCAAAAAAACACGGTTATGAGATGATTATTTAAGAAGGTATAAATAGATTTTTCAAAGAAATGATATTTGAAAATGACCAACCCTAAACTATTTGTACCTCTACTACTATGTAGGGTTGTAATTATTTAATTACTAATGAAAAAATATTATCATGAGAATTTCTAAAAAGTATTTTCAAGTTTTATTTATCTGTGGCTTTATAGCCTTAATTGCATTTAATTTTGCAGTTGTAACAAATACAAGTTTCAGTAATGTTAGTTTAAAAGGCATTATCAACATTGCAGTTGCACAAACAGAATATCCTGATGGGCCAGGACAAATTGGAACAACAGAAAGGTGTCGATTAGATTTAGGAGGTGGGTGGTTTACAAGCAGCGTGGAATATGTTTGTTGGGACTGTTATGTGTGCCCGTCGTGCACTTGTACACCCCGAGCATGTGGCGAATAATCTAAATACTAAATTATGACAAAGAGCCTTTGGTGTTTGTCTATTATACTAAGGGTTAATTTGCTATAATCAACAATACAGCTTAAATGAAAAATTATGAAAATATATAAAAACACATGTATTGTAAGTTTACTCTGCTTATTGATTTCTTGTAATGCTGGTAAAAAAAGCACACCTATAGAACAATCGGAAACTATTGTTATTGATAACTTAACAATCTCTGATACGACCTACTCTAGCATTAAGAATCTTCTAAAATTGGATGAATATATTATTCTTGATAAAGATGTTCCTTTGGCTAATATTAATCGAGTAATTGTCACAGAAAAACAAATATTTATTTTTGACTCTGAGCCCAAAATAGTTTGTTATAATCGTGAAGGTAAAGTGGAATTCAAAATATCTAAGAAGGGAAGAGGCGTAGGTGAATTTTTAAAAATTGTTGATTTTTCTTTAGATAAGAAATCACAAGCCATAAAAGTTTATGATAGTTCTCTTAGGAAAATATTGTATTACGATTCCAATAATGGAACCTTTAAATATGATAGAAAAATATCTATTGCTCCACATGCGATTGCAAATTTTGGCAATTATGACTACTATTATAATCCATATAGTTTTAACTATCCTAATTCTGAAGAATATCATTATTCATTGATAAAATCGAAAGGGGAAAAGAATTTTGTTGGTAAATACTTTTTTCATGACCCAATAATTTCAAATTATATGTTTGGAAATAGTGGAGAATTCCCTTTTTTTTATGGAAATAATGAACTCATATTTGTAAAACGATTTGAAAAAACGATTTATTCTATTTCTGATGAAGGCATCTCCTCTTTATTTGAAATTAAACTTCCTAATGCAGTTTCGCAATCATATATCCAGAACAAACCGAAACCGATGGAATTAATCGATTCTAGATATTCATCAGGTTTAACAGATGTTTATCGGGCAAATAATGTGTTATATTTTGCTTTTACAAATTCTGGTAATTTTATTTCAACCTTCTACGACTTATCACTAAATAAGGTTATTTATTGCGGTAAAAGAATATGGCCGAAACCTTCGAAAGAGCTACCGGTATATTATCCAATACGAGGTGTCTTTGAGAACAAATTTTTTACCTTAATAAGTCCTTCTACAATTATTGAATTAAGAAAAAATAATGAATCCATTTTTCCTGATGAGATGCTTGAAATAAATGAGATGGATAATCCCGTAATTGCCTTTTACTCTATAAATAATGAAAAATAATTTCTTCATAAAATTAGTAATATTGGTATTAACAATTTTTAATGTAGTTCTTGTGTCTCAACTTTTGTCAGAACGAAAACAGAAATCATTACTCTCTGCTTCAATCGTTAACGAAAGTCTTTTACGAGAGCAACTACTATATACAATATCATTGGATGAAAAAAAATTGAATTTAATGGATTTATCAAAAAATGAAAAACCTATTTTATGCTACTATGCTTCTGATATTCATTGTAATTCATGTGTAGATTCAGTTTTAAAAATCATTTGTAGTATTAGTGAAGAATATGATGGTGTAAATATTGTTCTTCTTGCAAAGTATAAAAACAAAAATGATCTGAACATCTTCCTTCGCCAGAATAGGTTTAAAGGAAACGTTTTGGATGTTAATAATGTGAATAGTGTTGTGTTTAAATCTGATTATCCTTTGATGTTTGTTTATCACCCAAATGAAAATCGAGTCAGTGAAGTTTTACGACCAGTAATGTCGGATATGGAGACAACAAAAAAATATCTGCATGTTGTATTCGAAAAATATTCAAGATACCAGTTTGAAGGCAAAAACGCCAATAATTAGCCTCCAATAAAGCGTTGCTTGCATACGCTTTAGATTGGAGGCAGTGTTGAACTAAACATGATTTTTTATGTAACCGCCTTTTGGTCAGTATTCTGACAGTAGTGTTTTCAATCGGTTTCAGGGTTCCCTATCCAGCCGGTTTTTACCATTTGTTTTTCCATCCGGAAGATCTGGCTTATGATCGAAAATTCCGTTACCCCTCAAAAACATTCCGGGTTTTATCCTTTTTTGAGAGGAACATGCCATATAAACCGGTAAGTTTTGTTTTCCGGGCATACCATTCCCGTTTACGCCCGGGCGCATCAGTTTAAGATCCGGAAAATCAATCATTGGCACATTCCTGTCAATGCATTTACCGGCGGAGCCCGCTGCCCGGGATAGGTTTCCAGCAATTGAAGCTCTCCGCCACAGTCTTTACACTTCAGCACAGAACGCTGGCCAAAACGCAGTTCCAGTACCTGTGCCCGCGAAAGTGGCGCTGCCAGTGGCAGCTCTTTTCCCAGGCTTTCCCGGATAGCTGCCAGGCTTTGCTTTTTGTTACGCGAACTCAGGAATCCCAGGTGGCGGATACGCCGGAAATAAGGGGGCACAATGTGGTCCAGGAAACGTTTGAGGAACTCTGTTCCGCTAATGGTTTGGGTTTTCTTTTGGTACCCGTTTTCGCGATCGCACCAGCTAAAGGTAACATGGGTGGGACACCATGAGTAAAGTATGTTGTTGTGAGTGACGCAACAACATTATTGTGAGTGTCACAACAACGTTGTTGTGGGTATCGCAATAACGTTATTGTGGGTGTCGCAACCGGTATTGTTACGGCGTTCACAAAAATCAATTAAGGGGAAAAGTTTCATGTCTGTTTGTCCGGAAGTATTCCGGTCGGGCTTTTGCGTGGCATAGCATGGAACCTTTACCTAACCGCTGAAAACAAAAAGTTGGTAAAGAAACTGTTTTACCAATGGAGATTGGAATTCTCGTGATAAAACGTATAGATTTGTATAACAAGAACCGGATGAGCTGGAAAATTCAAGGCCAGTTTGGGGAGAAGCTGGAGGGGGAAGTTTCTGTGGCTTACCCGACCAGTTCACCGTTGACGATAATTTTAGACAGATGCAAATGAAATACATAATCACAATATTGATTTTGATATTTATATGCGGAAAAACATATGCTGATTATGACCCAACTCCTTTGCCTAAGTTGATTATAAAATCAGATTTAATCATAGAGGGAGAAATAATTAATTTAGATTCATTGACATTCACTTTGAGAATTTCGGATTGCGTAAAAGGAGATTCTACTTTAAGAAACATAAAAATTAAAAGATTTGAAGACTGGGCTTGTGCAAATAGAATAACAAAATATCAAATCGGACAAAAAGAAATTGTTTTCCTTGTTAAGAATAAAAAAACTCAAGAATGGATTGCAATGGGAGCAGGCAATGAAGGAGAACTTTTAATACAAAATGACTCGATAACTTATGAAAATATTTATTGGGATTCTAAAGATAGTTGTTCCGAACTTGATTATTTCGGACATAAAATTTGTGGATGGAGATATTCGTTAGAAGACTTTAAAAATTCAATTTTATTTTACCTTTCAGAGTTTCCAGTGCTGAAAAAAGAATTTCAAACAGAACATAAAATCACAAACAGGTTAGAGGATAATGAAGCTTACAAGAGAATGATTTACGAATCTCTGTCGCTTGAATTTATATTAATCCTATCTGATAAACAATGAATAAATACAGACCAAACAATTGAGCGTTCTGCCCATGCGAAACACCGCGGCAGAGTACGTTGTTGACGTAACCCGGAGATTTGTCCGTAATACTTAGTACTGGCGTGTCTCTTCCTCCGACGATAGTTGAGCTGTAATTGGTAGATGTGAGTCCGTCTCACCAACGTTAGTGATAGTGCCTCACTAATGCTTGTGAAGGGGGCTCACTAACGTTAGGGAGGATGTCTCACTCGTGTTAGTGAGGGCGGCTCCTCTGATTGGGAAAGGATGGGATATAGCCGATACTGCTGTAAAAGAACAAAATGAAGAGCTGATTTAGCAAAGTAATGCAGACAAATGACTATTTTTATGTCTGATAAAAGCAGTAAGAATAGCTTATACTGGATTTTAGGAATACAGTTTTTGGGGCGTAAACTACCCGGTGGGCACATTTGAATGAAAAAAACAACGACCATATCATGGATTCTTTTGGCGATTGCTCTTGCCTCTCAAAAATATCCAGCCAGTAGACGGGAAGTATCTGAAATTGCAGATGGAATAAATCATGCAGTACCGACAAATAAAGAACTGGAGGAATCTATAAAATGGTTGATTCAAAACAAAATTGTTTCAGAGATAAATAAAAGATTTTCCCTTTCCGATTATGGGGAAAAGTTGATTAATAAAGCCAATTCCAAGACAAATATAATTTTCGAAATCTGGAAGAATTTGGAAACGGAGATAAATGAAAAATTAAAAGATGAATAGAAAGTGTAATCTCCTAGCAGGATTAGTAATAGTCGGAATTAATCTTTTCTGGATTTGGGATAATTTGTACTTATTATATCAATATCACAAAATGGGTATTTTATTTCTTTTTATGTATCCGGACTGGACATTGATCTCTAATTCGGTCATAGGAGTTATTGGTGTTATAACTGGGATTATTACGGTTATTGACAAGTTGACAATAAAAAAAGGAATTTCGGTTAGTGTCATATTGATTGTAATTGGGATAGTAATAAAATTTATATCAGTAAATTAATGAATAATAAAAACGCCCCTAATAAATAGGCGTTTTAGCGGCACGTAGTGCCAAGCAGGAATGGCAGGTTGGGCTGAGCGCGGTGTTGACGCAAACTGAGATTAATAGCCTGGCAGCCATTGTCGCTTTTTCGGCGTTCCGTTTCGGGCTTTGCCTGGCCTTGGCAGTCCAGAAGATATAGAATTTTGTTGTGAGTGTCGCAACAGCATTATTGTGGCGTTCACTAATTGTGGGGGAGAGATTGCGTAAAGCCCGCAACAAATGGTTCCGTTTAAATGCCTTGGTAATATAAACGTTATAGGTTAAAGGGCCGGTGTTGTCTCATAAAATTCGTCATTAATGACTTTGATTTTGTTGACAAACTTGTTAACTTTGTCCCATGTCTAGAGAAATACGATTTTATGAAAAATATTTCATTGAATTCTATCTGTCGCTGGATCCGGCAGTTCAAGAAAAGATTGAATATGTTTTTAAAGTAGTTCGGACAGTTGATAGGATTCCCCAAAAGTTTTTGAAGCATATTGAAAATGCAGAGGGATTATATGAGATACGGATCAAAGTCGGAAGTGATATTTACAGAGTCTTTTGTTGTTTTGATGAAGGAAAAATAGTGATATTATTCAATGGATTTCAGAAAAAGAGCCAAAAGCTTCCTAAGAAGGAAATAGAGAAAGCTTTAAAATTAAAACAAGAGTACATTGATAAAAAGAGAGGAGAATAATTATGAATCAGCTTAGTGAAGCAAAGACATTCGATGAACTACTTGACATTAAGTATGGTAAACTTGGAACAGAGAAAAGAGACGAATTTGAAGTAAAGGCCAAGGCTTTTGTTGTTGGTGAAATGATTAAGGCCGCAAGAAAAGAGGCCCATCTGACACAAGAAGAATTAGCTGAGAAAACAGGGACAAAGAAAAGCTATATCTCAAGACTTGAGAATGGAAAGATTGATATTCAAATATCTACATTGTTCAAAATTATTGAGGAAGGATTAGGAAAGCGACTTGGATTTACAATGCTCTAAAACCACGACGCCACAATAATTAAGTGTTCTGCCCGTGTGCAGCATAGACACAGAGCGAGGTGTTGACGTAATCCTGTGAACGGATGTGAGGCCGTTTCACCAACGTTTGGGAGGGTGCCTCACTAATGCCTGTGAAGGGGACTCACTAACGTTTGGTAGGGTGTCTCACTCGTGTTAGTGAGGGCGGCTCCTCTAAATGGGAAAGGATGGATACGACCGATGCTTCTGAAAAAGAACAAAATGGAGAGTATATTTGGCAAAGGAATGGAGACAAATTATTACTTTTATGTTTGATAAAAGCAGTAAGAACAGCCGGGTTTCCCTTTGCCGGGACAGCCTTAAAAGTGACTGAGATGTATGCCGGGAAACTGCGTACAGCTTGTCCCGGATTTTCGGGATAGAGTTCTTGTGGGCGTGAACTACCGGGTTGGCGTATTGTAATTTACGGGCTACAGTATATTCTATTCATGACTAAGCAAATTAATTTTAAATTTGATGTCCAAAAGCAAAATTAACAATCTCAAAAACCAGGTACAATGGTTAATTATTCGAATAACTATATGGTTGATCTATCACTTTTCAATAAATATCAGGTTACAGAATATATTACTGTTTCCTATTGCTTCTTTCAAAATAATGACGAATTACAGAAACTGGAATGCATATGTAAAGTACAAATGTATCATAGGGAGTAACAAAAACAGAATACAATTCATTATAAACACCTTTATAAGAAAAGCCTCAGACGCGATACTGGCTCGAGTTCTATACAAATATCCGGATTGTTTTTCAAAATACGTAATTGTAAAAGGTAACATTTATGTGAAGGAGCTCCAGCGTGAAAATAAAGGGGTTTTGGTTATTGGCAACCATGGAGGACCATTTATGTTACAAACATTCCTTTTCTCAAAGGTCTTCAACATCCCTCTAAGCTCGTATTCCAGCCCGGGGGTGAAAACTCGTACAGATCAAAACGAAGAAATAAATCAACTGATACAACAATTTCCGGTATACTATAGGGGTGAAGAGAAAAAACTCCTAAATGCCCTATTGTCCGGAGAGTGGATAAACATACTTCTTGATGTTACCATCAATTCTCATCAATCTCCCAATTGCCTATTTGCCAATCATCAGATTCAACTCTCCCAATTTCCGTTTCGCATTGCGATAAAATATAATATCCCGATTCTCTATCTTGAAATAAAAAGAGTAAAAAGGGGAAGTAAAGTTCAAATTACCATTCGCCCAATAGATAATTTTTCGCATCCGGATGAAGGATTGAATAAATATGTACAATACCTGGAATCTACAATATTCTCCGATAATTATTCAAATACATTAATGCCTTTTGTATTAGAAAATACACAAAAATTACAGATATGAAATCAAGCGTCGGGAGCCATGAAGATTTAAAAATCACAAAAGAGTTGTTTAAATCACAATTGGCATTAAACCTAAAGCGTATCAAGTCAAAAAAGAACAAACATTTTAATATTGCATGGAATAACTCTTTAACTTTGGTCATTGCTCAGGGGTGCAAAAATAACTGCAAATCTTGCAGTAGAACATTTTCTGGCAACAACAACATGGATCCTTTGTTATTTAATCACTTGCTCGATTATGGTTCCAAACATTTCCATAGTGTAAGCATTACAGGAGGCGAGCCGATTGAGCATTTTCGTCTTATATCAAAATATGCAAAGAACTATCCTGACTTAAGAGTAAATATTACAACAAGCGGAGAGAACCTCAATCATGAAATAATCGAGTCATTAACAACGATTCCTAATATTTTCCCTTTGATAAGCCTGAACGGAATTGGAGAAGTACATGACCAATCACGATATAATGGAAGTTTTGAAAAAACATACGAATCGATACTAAAATTGATCACCAATCGTATCCCTTTTGGAATTATTACCGTTATTAATCAATCTAATATTTCTCAGATACTTTCTGGTGAATTAACTGAATTTGTAAATAAAATAGGAGCATGTACATTTGAGCTTTTTCAATATTATCCTATTGGTAATAATGAATCCGATTTTCAGAAATTTATGTTGCCAGGCAAACAGATAGACGAAGCCATAAAGTACCGTAATAACCTCTTCTCAAATAACCCTTATGATTTTCTTTTTAAAGCAGCACAGTTGCCTTCAAAAAGATGCCATCGCGAAATTCAAATCAATGTAGACGGTTCAATCTCATATTGTCCTTTTAGCATTTGGGGGTTCGAAAAAGTGTATACATCTGATTCGGAAGATATTATTCTGGAAAAAATTAATCGTCACCTCAATAAATGGAATGATTTAACCTCTAAATCATCTTCATTTTGTCCTTTGCAATGCAATACAGCCGATTACATCGATTTTTTTGAGAATAACGGAAATCGACATTCCAGATCAACAGGCATTTTCGATAAAACATCGCATGCGTTTAAGGCTTATTGCTCTGAAGCCAAAAAGGCAAAAATGCTTAGAGAATAAGAATGACTCCGTCGCAAATGCCGGGCATATGCTTTCTCCTGCTAAGATTTCTTCTGAGAAACCGGATCAGGGAATCTTTTTTAATCCGGGAAATACAGAACAGAGCAGTGCGGGGGCCGTCAAAACGCCCGGCGGAGGGTTCGTTTTGACAAGATATATTACGGCATTTTTGAGTGTTGCAGTGAAAAAAAGAAAGGGAGCTGAATTTCTTCAACCCCCTTGCAAATACTGGCTTTTCAATAGTAGCGAGAGCCGGGCATGATCCGGCGACCTCATGATTATGAATCATGCGCTCTAACCAGCTGAGCTACCTCGCCATTCCAAAATTGCGGTGCAAATATAGTATTTAATTTATAGGAATTGCAAATATTTAAAAGGAAAATTGCCTGCATTTTTGGGCAGGATTGGTAAATTCAGTGATTATAACTATATTGCACCAAACATCAGTATAATGGCTCTAAAATCTAAAGTACAGCTCGAATTTCTGATAAAATGCTCACCTGCTGTATTGTATAACAGGTTGAGTACCGCCTCTGGACTTGCTGAATGGTTTGCTGACGATGTTCATGTAAAAGGTAAAAAGTTCACATTCATCTGGGAAGGATCGGAACAGGTTGCTGAAATGACACAAAGTAAGGATTGCAAGTTGGTGCGTTTTAACTGGATTGATAACGAGGAAGATGATCCTGATGACTCTTTTTTCGAATTTAATATTAACCGGGACGAACTAACAGGAGATGTGTCTCTTGTTGTTATCGATTTTGCAGAGACGGGAGAAGAAGAAGAAGTGGTCGATCTATGGAATTCTCAGGTTACCGATTTAAAAAGGAACCTTGGTTGCTAATCAAGTATGTTTAATTTTCTGCGATAACAGGACCCTGGCAAACGATCATTTTAAGTTTGTATAACATTAATGTGCATGGCTTTTTATCCAAAATACAGTAGTTTTGTACGCATTCCCCGGAGAAGATATGTAAAGCCTGCGATTGAGGGTTTTAATTTCCATTAAAAACGGTAATTGCCATTAAGGAAGGTTCTCCGAGGAGGCTAAAAGTAATTTGAAAATACATGAAACGACTGCATCAATTTGTGCTCAAGAGCTTCTTAGGTCCTTTCTTTTTGACCTTTTTCATTTGCGTGTTCGTCCTGCTTATGCAATTCCTTTGGAAGTACATTGATGATCTGGTAGGAAAAGGACTGGAGTGGAATATCATTGTAGAATTGTTGTTTTATGCTTCTTTGGCATTGTTTCCAATGGCTTTTCCTCTCGCTATGCTGCTTGCTTCAATTATGTCGTTTGGAAATCTGGGAGAGAACTATGAGTTGCTGGCCATGAAGGCCTCTGGTATCTCCTTGTTCCGGATTATGAAGCCTTTGCTGATCCTTGCAATTTCTCTTAGCCTGTTTGCATTTTATTTTCAAAACAATATCCTTCCCAAAACCAATCTGAAGTTTATGGCTCTTATGGTGAGCGTGAAAAAGCAGAAGCCGGAGATGGTTATCAAGGAAGGAGTGTTCACAAACGATATAGACGGGTATAGCATCAAGGTTGACAAGAAAAGCAGGAACAACAACATGCTTTACGGGATCATGATCTATGATCACACCTCAAACATGGGGAATGTTTCCGTAACGCTGGCTGATTCCGGATTTATGAAAATCTCGGAAGACAAGAAATTCATGGTTATGACCTTGTTCCACGGAGGGACTGACGAAGATCAGAACCCAAATGAAAGGGGAAAGGTCAAAAGATATCCATTCCAGAGGACCAGCTTTGAGAAACAAATCGTTACTGTTCCTCTCCGGGGATTTGATTTTAAAAGGACTGATGAGAATATGCTGAGAAGCGCATACCGGATGATGGATCTGTCACAGCTCGAGCATTCGGAGGACTCTCTTTACCTGAGTTATGAATATCGGGTCAGGCGGTTTGCTGTAAACATGAGGTATAATGAATACCTGAATAAATCAGTCGCACAGCTAAGCCAGCCGGTAGATTCGTTGAGAAGCTATCAAACTTTTCATTCGGATAGTGTTGTCGATTTTGAGAAGATATACAGCAAACTGGATCCCATAGTAAAGAATGAAATTTTTTCTTCTGCCTTGAGCCAGGCAAGAGGAAACAAGCAGATTATCGATCAGAACACTGCTGAGCTATATAATCTGAAGAAAAATCTAAACAAGTATTCGATGGAAAAACACAGGAAGTTTACATGGTCTTTCGCCTGTCTGATCTTTTTTTTCATAGGTGCACCGTTAGGAGCTATTATCAGGAAAGGGGGACTGGGAATGCCGGTCGTGGTATCTATACTGATGTTCATTTCCTATTATATGATCTCCATTTTTGGAGAAAAATTTGCTCGTGAAGACATGTGGTCTATGTTTGATGGAATGTGGTTCTCTACTTTCTTGTTTTTGCCATTAGGATTTTTCCTGACATACAAAGCTGCCAATGATTCTGGTCTTCTTAGTCTTGAGGTTTATCAACACCATCTTAAACGTTTCTTTGATTTTATTTTTCCAAGAAAAAACAAGATTGAAAGCAGCGATCATGAAGATTCTTCAATTAACCAATAAAGTTCCCTGGCCTCCGAAAGATGGTGGAACAATTGCAGCATTTACCCTTTCAAAGGGGTTCTTCCTGAATGGACATCAGGTTACTGTTTTGGCTATGAATACGGAAGAGAAACATTTTGAATCTGGAATAATCCCGGAACATTTGACAGCGGAAATAAATTTTGTTGTCGTAGATATGCCTTTTCGAGACAAAGCCTGGTCAGTATGGTCAAATCTTATTTTTTCAAGGCTCCCTTATCATGCCAGACGGTTTATTAATGAAGAGTATGGTTTGGCACTTATCCGGCTGCTGAAGGAGAATGTGTTTGATGTGATTCAGTTGGAAGGTCTTTATCTTTGCCCCTATATTGCATTGATACGGAGGTATAGTAAGGCTGTGATATCTTATCGGGTTCACAATATTGAGCATGAGATTGAACAACATAATGCAACGCTGAGCGGAGGTTTGAGTGCCTTTTTCGGGATGGTAGAGGCCAAACGGCTGAAAAAATTTGAACTTGGTTTTTTAAATGAATATGATGTGCTGGTTTCAATCACCGAGCGGGACGGAGTGATCTGGGATAAACTTGGGAACACGAAACCACGGCATACTTCCCGTACTGGAATTGACCTGTCAACACTCATTCCTACGGCAAAAGAACTTGAATATCCGTCTCTTTTTCATATTGGAGCACTGGATTGGCCCCCGAACCAGGAGGGATTGATTTGGTTTTTCAACCATTGCTGGTCAGACATCAGGCGGAAGTATCCGGATTTGAGATTCTATATCGCAGGGAGAAATGCCCCCGCATGGTTGGAATCGAGGTTTCATACTGAAAATATTGATTTTGTAGGAGAGGTTGAAGATGCTTACCGTTTTATGTGTTCGAAGGCCATAATGGTTGTACCTGTTTTGTCAGGTAGTGGAATCAGGATCAAGATAATCGAGGGAATGGCCCTGGGGAAGGCTGTCGTGAGTACTACCGTGGGATGCGAAGGGATTCCTGTCATTGACCATGAGAATATCCTGATTGCTGATACCCCGGAAGCCTTTGCGAAAGCTGTTGACGAACTTGTTTCAAACAGGGCACTTTTCGATAAGTTATGCAAGACCTCTGTTGATTTTATCCGTGAAAAATTCGATAACCTGGCAATTGTTGGTTCTCTTGTCCGGTTTTATGAAACTCTTCTTGGAAGGCCGAATCCAAAGACGATTGAGGGTAAAGAAACAACATTATAAACCGGACAACGGTACTCTGATCCCGGTTTATTCTTCTGAAAGATCACTTAGCAGGGCCCTGACTGAAGCAACCGATTCAACCTTGTAGGCTGCGGCAGTATTTTTCAGTCCTACTTTTATGGTTATGGCCCACTCCGGCAATTCCCTGAACATGTACTCATCCGTCCAGTCGTCGCCTATGGCCAGGATGCAGTCAAATTTTTGGTCTTTCAGGAATCTTCGGGCAGCAGCACCTTTATTAATTCCACCGGCTTTGACTTCTATTACTTTATTCCCTTCCATGATTTCCAGATTATGGTTGGCAATCATGTTTCTCAACCCGTCTTTCAGATCGTTTGCCCTCAATTCTCCCTGCTCAGGTTCCGCTTTTCTGTAGTGCCATACAAGCGAATAATTTTTTTCTTCGATAAAAGTGCCAGGAGTACGGTCCACATAGGTTTCCAGGAGCGGACGGATGTCGGGTTTCCAGTTGCTGTTGATGTTTTCAATCATTTGCCAGTCGCCATCGTATTTTTTCAGCCAGACACCATGTTCCGCAATCAGGTTGATGCGATGTCCATTGAGCCATTTTTCTAAAGTATCCCTGTCACGGCCACTAATTATAGTGATGTTGTTCCGTTCATCCTTTTCAAGGTTTTGAAGTAACATATGGAGTTCCTGGTCCGGTTTGGCAGCCTGGGGATCGTTCCGGAATCCAACGAGTGTCCCGTCGTAATCCAGAAATATGGCTCTTTTGGGGGCTGTTTTAAACTGATTGACAATTTCTTCTTTGAGGGACGATGTGATTCTTTTGGCAAGAAATTTATGCTGGATCTTTTCAATTTTGCCAAGCGCCTTTACAAATTCTCCTGCCCATTTGAATACGTCGTAACGACTAATCCGTTGCTGGAGGAACTCCATTCGTTCCCGTTGTTCTTCGACAGGCATGGTTAGTGCCTGGTAGATTGCCTCAGCTATTTCCGATTCGTTATTTGGGTTAATTACAAGTGCTTCACCCATTTCTTTGGCAACTCCTGCCATTTCGCTGATGATCATTACCCCTGATTGGTTTACCCTTGATGCAATGTATTCTTTGGCTACCAGGTTCATGCCGTCCCGGACAGGGGTTATCAGTGCTACATCCGAGGAACTGTAAAGTTCGATCAGGTTTTCGAAGGGTAACGTCCGGTAGAAATACCAGATAGGAGTGTAATTAATTCCTCCGTAAAGTCCGTTGATTCTTCCGACCAGTTCGTCAATCTCGCTTTTCAGAAGTTTATATTGCTCGACTTCGCTGCGCGAGGGTACAACCAACAGAATGAGGGTAACATGGTTCCTGAATTCAGGATGTCGCTCCAGAAAAATTTCGAATGATCTTAACCGGTTCGGGATTCCTTTTGTATAATCCAACCGGTCTATGGAAAGGATCAACTTACGCTCCGGGGACACCAGAAAGTATTTTTCAAGTTCCCTGTGCAGTTCCGATTTTTCCTGAAGAGATTTTTGAAAAACTTTCCTGGCCATTTGGTTAAACTTGGAATAATCGATACCCATGGGAAAAGCATCTCCCATTATAATCCGGTCTTCAAGGTGAATCTGATTGAACGAAACCTCATAGCCGAATAAACGCCTGACCGAACTGAGAAAGTGCCTTTCATAGTCATAAGTATGAAAGCCGATCAGATCTGAACCCAACAATCCTTTTATCAATTCCTTGCGCCAGGGCAGGATGCGAAAGACTTCGTAAGAAGGAAACGGGATATGAAGGAAGAACCCGATTGTTACTCCCGGCATTCTTGATTTGATCATTTCCGGAACAAGCAATAACTGATAATCATGAATCCACACCAAATCTCCTTCTTCGAGTATTTCCAATGTTTTTTCTGCAAACATGAGATTCACTTTTTGGTAAGCTTCCCAGTATGCAGGGTTGTATTCTATAAATTGCGCGAAATAGTGGAATAATGGCCATATTATATTATTGCTGAAACCTTCGTAGTACAGGTTTATTTCTTCCTTGGACAAGTGTACCGCAAGACAGCTTTCGTCTTCCAGTTTCTCGTTTATTGTTTCTAAGTCTCCGTCGGAAAGGTCGTCACTGGCTATACCCGACCATCCAATCCATTTTCCTCCATACTCTTTGTAAATTGATTTCATCCCTGTGGCCAATCCCCCGACACTGGGTACCAGGCTCAGTTTATTTTCTTCTTTTTTTATGCTGACAGGAAGACGGTTCGAAACAATATGTATTTTTCTCATGTTTTTATGTTTTATTTTTATTAATTGTATCTCTGAATTTATCATGTCTCTTTTGTTTTATTGACATGATAATCAGTTCTTTGTTTTTTGAAACAGCCAGATACTCTACATCTGGTTACGGGTAGATATTTACAGATATTTCCTACATTTAGGGTTTCTTTAGACTAAAGAATTAACTGTTGTTGTTTAAAGACACCGAAACCAAAAGAATAACAGAAGCGGCATTAAGTTAGTTTAATTTTTTTGTTTGACAAAATGGATCAGGTCATTTGACCAGGGAACAGGATAGTCGGTAATATATTTCGAACATGATCATAATAGAAACGTTAAATACCTGATGACCCATTATAAAACAGGGCTTGTTTTGCCAATGTTGAAAATAAACATAAAAGAAAAACTTCATTTATGAGGAACTTAAATTACGGGGTAATTGGAAATTGCAGGAGCGCAGCTCTGATTTCGGAGCAAGGTGCTATTGAATGGATGTGTCTTCCACAATTCGATTCGTCATCTGTTTTTGCAAAAATTTTGGATGAAAATAAAGGGGGTAGCTTTGAGGTTCTCCCAAAATATTTACAGGAAACGTATCAGTTTTATATTCCCAGGACCAATATTCTGGTTACCCGTTTTATTTGTGGTGACGGTGTTTTTGAAATTCATGACTTTATGCCCAGGTACCGTGATGCAGAAACAGGGACTTATTATATACCGCCTGATGTGATCAGGTATTTCAAGCATATTTCGGGCGAGCCTGAGATCATAATCCAATATATGCCTCAGTTGGAATACGCCCGCTACCCGACAAAGAATGTAATTGAAGGTTCTTACATTAAGTCGATCACGGAACGTGGCCCTTACGATTCCCTTTATTTTTATTCAAGTTTTTCACTGGAAGCAATATTGGACAGAAAACCCATACAGGTTGAAGAAGATGCATTTTGCCTGATTAGTTATAACCAGAAACTTTTACCTCAGGATGTAAGAAGGGAAAAGCTAAAACTTGAAAGAACCAAAGTGTATTGGCTTAACTGGGCGGAGAGGACAACCTCCTTTAAAAGATATGATGAATCCATAATCAGAAGCGCGTTAACTCTTAAGATGCTGAGTTTTGATAAAAGCGGCGCAATCCTGGCGGCATTGACCACTTCTCTTCCTGAAGCTATAGGAGAAGAACGGAACTGGGATTATCGCTTTTGCTGGATCCGTGATGCTTCAATGGTCGTAAAAATAATGACTACCCTTGGACATTACCGGATGGCAAAGAGATATTTGAATTTTATCATGGATGTTCTGCCTGAAAAAGACGAAAAGATGCAGATCATGTATGGTATCCGTGGTGAGAAAAAACTGGCGGAATTCGAACTTCCGCATTTATCGGGATATGAAAATTCGTTTCCGGTAAGAATAGGTAATGCGGCCTACCGGCAAAAGCAAAATGACATTTACGGTATTTTGATGGATGTTATCTTCCAGCATTTTGATCTTTATTCGGTCAGTCTTGAATACAGCGAAGAACTATGGACAATTGTAAGGCATATCGTCAAGGTTGTCGAATTAAACTGGAAAAAACCCGACAGGGGGATCTGGGAAATCAGAAGCGAGAACAAGCACTTTACATTCAGCAAAGTGCTTTGTTGGGTGGCTGTTGACAGGGCTGTAAAGATTGCTGCACTACTTAAGCGGGAAATGTATCTGAAACCCTGGAGTCAATTACGTGACCGTATGAAAGATGACATTTATAAAAATGCATGGTCAGAAAACAAAAAAGCGTTTACCCAGTCATATGGCTCGGAAGATCTTGATGCTTCTGTCCTTTTGATGGAATATTATGGTTTTATCTCAGCTAATGACCAACAGTTTGTCGATACCGTCCTGGCAATACAGAAACACCTGGAGTATAATGGATTGATGTTTCGATACAGGAACCAGGACGACTTCGGCGTGCCTAAATCTGCCTTTACGATCTGCTCCTTTTGGTTGATCGATAGCCTATATAAAATCGGTCATAAAAAAGAGGCACTTGAAAAGTTTCATACATTACTTGGCTATTCAAATCATTTGGGGCTTTTCAGTGAAGATCTCGAATTCGATACCAAAAGGATGCTGGGTAATTTTCCGCAGGCTTATTCACACCTGGCACTTATACAAACGGCAATTACAATATCTAACGGGGAAATTACTGAAGAAGAGAAGATCAAGGATTTTCTTCATTGAAAAGGGGCTTCATGGGCCTTTTCATATCTTTTCAGGTAACAGTGTTGATCCTGATGGCTTTTCAGACGATGCCGTTTGGCAAATAATAAATCCGCTATAGCCACAAAGCATATAGCGGATTTTATTTTAAACTATTGTTTGTCTATGGCAAACTATTATTTCACTTCTTCAAAATCAACATCGGTTACTTCCCCGTCCTGACCGGATGTTTTACCGCTGTTTCCCTTAGGCCCTGCATCAGGTCCGGGCTGTGCATTGCCTTGGCCTTGTTGTGCCTGTGCATTATACATTTCCTGCGATGCTGCCTGGAAAACCTGGTTTAATTCAGCAGTTGCAGCATCAATGCCTGCAATGTCCTGGTTTTTATGGGCATTTTTCAGCTTGTCCAGGGCTGCCTCAATCGGGCCTTTTTTATCAGCAGGAAGTTTGTCCCCGAATTCCTTCAATTGTTTCTCAGTCTGGAAGATCAGGCTATCCGCCTGGTTCAGCTTATCAATCCTTTCTTTTGCAGCCTTATCAGCTTCTGCATTGGCCGCAGCCTCATCACGCATACGTTTGATTTCATCATCGCTTAAGCCAGATGAAGCTTCGATCCGGATTGACTGAGATTTGCCTGTCGCTTTATCTTTTGCGCTAACATGCAGGATACCGTTTGCATCGATGTCGAATGCAACCTCAATCTGGGGAACGCCGCGAGGGGCAGGTGGCAGGCCATCCAAATGGAACCGTCCGATTGTTTTATTGCCTGCAGCCATTGGCCGTTCGCCCTGCAGTACATGAATTTCAACAGAAGGCTGATTGTCTGCTGCTGTCGTAAAAGTTTCTGCCTTTTTAGTTGGGATTGTTGTGTTGGCTTCGATCAGTTTGGTCATCACACCCCCCATGGTTTCAATCCCCAACGAAAGCGGGGTAACATCGAGCAGAAGCACATCTTTTACTTCTCCGGTTAGCACACCGCCCTGGATTGCAGCCCCAACAGCCACTACTTCATCAGGGTTTACACCTTTTGAAGGAGTTTTGCCAAAGAACTGCTGTACTTTTTCCTGGATAGCTGGGATACGCGTTGATCCACCAACCAGGATTACTTCATCGATGTCGCTGGCGCTCATGCCTGCATTTTTCAAGGCTTTACGGCATGGTTCCATCGTAGCATTGATCAACGAGTCGGTTAACTGTTCGAATTTCGCTCTTGTCAATGTTTTTACCATGTGTTTCGGAATTCCATTAACCGGCATAATGTACGGCAGGTTGATCTCTGTTTGTGTTGAACTTGACAGTTCGATCTTTGCTTTTTCTGCTGCCTCTTTTAACCGTTGCAGGGCCATCGGGTCTTTACGAAGATCGATACCTTCGTCTTTCCTGAATTCATCAGCCAGCCAGTCTATGATCATCTGGTCAAAATCGTCACCACCCAGGTGAGTATCCCCATCGGTCGATTTTACTTCGAATACGCCGTCTCCCAATTCAAGGATCGAGATATCAAACGTACCTCCGCCAAGGTCAAAAACAGCAACTTTCATATCCTTATGCATCTTGTCGAGCCCATAAGCCAGAGATGCGGCAGTTGGTTCATTAATGATACGACGTACTGTCAGTCCTGCAATTTCACCTGCTTCTTTAGTTGCCTGGCGTTGTGAATCGTTAAAGTAGGCAGGTACCGTGATAACGGCTTCTGTAACTTCTTGTCCCAGGTAATCTTCAGCAGTTTTCTTCATTTTCTGAAGGATCATTGCTGAAATTTCCTGTGGAGAATATTTTCTGTCGTCAATTTGTACACGAGGAGTATTATTGTCACCTTGAACAACCTGATAAGGAACGCGTGCTACTTCTTTCCCGACCTGAGCATAAGTTTCTCCCATAAAACGCTTAATGGAGAAAACCGTTTTATGAGGATTCGTGATTGCCTGGCGTTTAGCCGGGTCTCCGATTTTGCGTTCTCCGTTTTCAACGAATGCTACAACAGATGGAGTTGTACGCTTTCCCTCACTGTTTGGAATTACAACTGGCTCGTTACCCTCCATGACGGCAACACATGAGTTTGTTGTACCTAAGTCTATTCCAATTATTTTTCCCATTTTTATCTGTGTTTTTTAATTATTTCTAATTGAATTTTAAAAATTCATGAACGTGAAAGATCAATCATTATGCCAAGAAATATTCGGTCATTTCATGTGAAATAATGGCACAATATAAATAATGTCTGTTTTTTCTTACTGACACGTTTGGTGACAAAAAGACAGCATAAATCGATACGGGGTCCAGTTAATCTCACCTCTGATAGGACCATTCCTAATTCATAAATCCTATCTTTGTAGCGAGAAAGTAAATTATTATGTCGGTACACAAAGAAATAAAAAGGGTCACTACTCATGTTTTATCGGAGATGAAGCTGAAAGGTGAGAAGATATCCATGTTGACCAGTTATGATTATAGTATGGCAAAGCTGGTGGATGAAGCAGGAATTGATGTCATTCTTGTCGGAGATTCTGCATCAAATGTAATGGCAGGTAATGAGACCACGCTGCCCATAACCCTAGACCAGATGATCTATCATGGTTCATCGGTGGTAAAAGCCACCAAGCGGGCATTGGTTGTTGTGGACCTTCCTTTTGGAACTTACCAGGGGAACAGTAAGGAAGCTTTAAATTCGGCAATACGGATTATGAAAGAAACTGCGGCCGATGCCGTGAAACTGGAAGGAGGAAAGGAAATCCTGGAATCGGTCGACCGTATCCTTTCGGCCGGGATCCCGATCATGGGGCACCTTGGGTTAATGCCACAGTCAATCCACAAATACGGGACATATTCTGTAAGGGCGCAGCAGGAAGAAGAAGCGGCGAAACTGCTGGAGGATGCAACATTACTTGAGCAGGCAGGGTGCTTTTCCATTGTTCTTGAAAAAATTCCAGCCAAACTGGGCAAACAGGTTGCCGAAGCCATAAAGATACCGGTTATCGGGATCGGCGCGGGGAACGGGGTCGACGGTCAGGTACTCGTGATTCATGATATGTTAGGGATTACCCAGGAGTTCTCGCCCAGGTTCCTTCGCCGCTATCACAATCTGGCAGCTGAAATAAAGGGCGCAGTAGGAAATTATATACATGATGTGAAGTCGTTAAACTTTCCCAGCGACAGGGAACAATATTGACGGGAAAAGATTCGATTGACTGATATTGCCGGTAGTTTAATGGCTGCCGGTTTCCGTCAGCGGCGGAGTAAGCCCGGAAACGGATTATTTTATAATTATGCAAGTTATCTACGAAGACAATCACCTGATTGCTGTCAATAAAGCCTGCGGTGAAATTGTCCAGGGGGACAAAACGGGAGATGAAACTTTGATCGACAAGGTAAAAGATTATATTAAAAAGAAATATAATAAACCTGGTGATGTTTACCTCGGATCACCTCACCGGATTGACAGGCCAACGAGTGGAGTCGTGCTTTTTGCCAAGACAAGCAAGGCGCTTACCCGTCTTAGTGAAATGTTCCAGGACAAAGATGCTATTAAAAAAATTTATTGGGCAGTGGTCGACAATTTGCCTCGTCCGGAGGAGGGCACTCTTGAACATTACCTGTGGAAAGACGAGGGAAAAAACAAGAGTTTTGCCTCTGTTTCTCCTCGTGCGGGGACAAAACAAGGCAGGCTGACATACCGTCATAAAGCAAGTTTAAACCGTTTCCACCTTTTGGAAGTTGAACTCCATACCGGAAGGCATCACCAAATCAGGGTACAGCTGGCAAAAATAGGCTGTCATATAAAAGGGGACCTGAAGTACGGAGCTGCACGGAGCAACCCTGATGGGGGGATTCATCTTCATGCCCGCTCTCTGGAGTTTATTCATCCGGTAAAGAAAGAACCGTTGAAAATTGTTGCCATTCCCCCGAAAGGTGATCCAATCTGGGACGAATTAAGACACTTTGATGATTAGACCTTGCAGAGTCTTGTTAATTTCCTCAATAACCAGTTTTCAACGAATCTCCGTCAAAACTTAGCGGGAGCAGGCTTTCCACATTATGCAGTTCTTCAATTTTTTCTCTGCTGTCGAGCAGGACACGCATCGGACGGGAAAAACGGTATTGTGTTTCCAGCATGACCTGCCGGCAGGCTCCGCATGGGCTTAGACTTTTTGCCCTTTTCCCATCTTCGCCAATGGCTGTAATGGCAATTGCAAGTACTGCCTTTTCCGGGAAATTGGCATTTGCCCAAAATAAAGCTGAACGTTCGGCACAAGTACCAACCGGGAAAGAAACGTTTTCCTGGTTATTGCCTGTAATTATTGAACCGTCCTCCATTCTTAGGGCGGCACCTACTTTAAAATGAGAATAGGGCGCATATGCTTTTTCTGCTATTTGACGGGCAGATATGATAAGAAGGCGGTCTTCTTCGCGCAGCTCTTCTAAATTTTTATATTCTGTAAATAGAATTTTTATTTCTTTTTTTTGCATAAAAAATTCTTTGTCCAAAAATAAACTTTTAAATGAATTTATACCAGCAGGCTTAAGTAATTAGCAACTTATCGTTGTTTATTTATAATTCGTATATCTTTTGGTTTCTTGATAATAGAGCAAATGGCTAATGCGACATTGTTTTATTTTCACTGCATAATTCCCCGCTTTTTTTATTTTTGCTAAAAAATTTATTCTATGGTTCAGAAAGCGACATTAATCATCACATTCATTCTACTATATAAATTCTCTTTTTCACAGCGTATCGTCAGTCGGGAAGAATATATCGAGATGTACAGGGTGCTGGCCATTACGGAAATGCAGCGGACCGGAGTTCCTGCCAGTATAACCCTTGCTCAGGCCTGTCTGGAATCGAATAACGGGAACAGTTCTCTCAGCAAGGAATCAAATAATCATTTTGGCATAAAATGTAAAAATTACTGGACTGGAAAGACGGTTTATTATGATGATGATGAAAAAAATGAATGTTTCAGAAGTTATGATTCTGTTGAGGATTCCTACAGGGACCACAGCGATTTTTTGGCTTCCAATCCCCGGTACAGCGATTTATTTAGCCTGGATATAACCGATTTTAAAGGGTGGGCCCACGGGCTAAAGAGGGATGGCTATGCTACAAATCCACGTTATGCAGAACACCTGATCCGGATAATTGAGGAGTATAAATTGTATAAGTATGACCAGGGAATGGACCCGAGGGAACTTGCCTCGTTGCAAAAAAGATCTCTTGCCGATTCGAAAAGGCTGGCTAATCCGTACCTAACCAGGAAAGTCGTCTTAAGGAACGGGCTAAAATCGATAGTTGTAAAGGCAGGAGATTCTCTTGCCGGTATTGCCGCAGAATTTGGGTTGAAGTCATGGCAGCTTCAGAATTACAATGACTATTCCAGAGACCGGGTTCCCCGTGAAAATGAAATCATGTATGTTGAACCCAAGAAGAGAAAAGCTGACAGGGGACAGGAAACATACATACTGAAGGAAGGAGAAACAATGCATTATGTTTCTCAAATGTTCGGGATAAAACTCGATCCATTGTACCGAAGGAACAGGATGAATGACAAGGAGAACCCGGAAGCAGGAACCGTGATTTACCTTCGTCATAAGAAGCCAAGTGAGTAAATAATTATCGGTATCTTTGTTTAAAAGTAAGAATTTATGGAAGGAAAAGATTTACGGATTGTTTTCATGGGAACTCCCGACTTTGCTGTTGCGAGCCTAAAGGCTTTGGTCGAGCAGGGGTACCATGTAGTGGGGGTAATCACCATGCCGGATAAACCTGCGGGAAGGGGGCAGAAATTACAGGAATCGGCGGTAAAAAAGTATGCTGAGGAGAAAGGTCTGACTATTTTACAACCGGAGAAACTAAAGAATCCTGAATTTATCAGCCAGCTTGAAGCTCTGAAGGCCGACCTGCAGGTGGTTGTCGCTTTTCGTATGCTTCCTGAAGTGGTTTGGTCGATGCCCCGGTTTGGGACTTTTAACCTGCACGGTTCGTTGCTTCCCCGGTACCGGGGTGCTGCACCGCTTAACTGGGCCATTATAAATGGTGAAAAAGAAACCGGCGTGACCACGTTTCTGCTCGACCATGAGATTGATACGGGACGGATCCTTTTCCAGGAAAAAATTAAAATCGGCGATGAGGATACTGTTGGCGATATCCATGATAAACTTATGGAGATCGGTGCCGGGTTGGTCCTGAAAACGGTAGATGCTCTTGCTGAAGATGACTATGAAGCGGTACCTCAGTCCCGGTTTGCTGATGACGAGTTGGTGCATGCACCCAAAATTTTTAAAGAAGATTGCCGGGTTGACTGGACAAAACCAGCCAGAAAGGTTTACAACCTTATCCGGGGGGTATCACCTTACCCTGCGGCATGGACAGAACTGACAGATCAGAACGGACAATCTTTATCGATGAAAATATTTTTCGCACGAATTGGTGAAGATACGCATATGCCTCCAGGTACGTTGGTTTCTGATGGTAAAAACAAGCTGCAAATAGCTGCAGAAGGGAAGTTACTGGAAATTACCGACCTACAGATATCAGGCAAAAAGAGGATGAAAACGGAAGAATTTCTTCGTGGTGTTCATGCTATCCAGGGGTGGAAAGTAAAAATATGATATTTCCAAAAGACAATGCAGTGAATAACTGCCTGCATAATTTTTACGGATCAAAGAAAGTTTTTGTTGACAAACTCCTGGAATTTGTCTTTATACTGGTCGCTTACCGGAATATATGTTTTGCCAAATACAATCCTGCTGCGTTCGATCAGGTCTATCTTCTCCAGGTTGACAATAAATGAACGGTGCACTCTCATAAACCGGTCGGGAGGTAACTTTTGCTCAAGTAACTTGATCGAATTAATAGAAAGAATAGGCTTTTCCTCTTTCTCGAGACATACTTTTACGTAATCCTTCAATCCTTCGATGTAAAGAATCTCGCTGAAGTTGATTCTCCTGATTTTATATTCAGACTTTAAAAACAGGAATTGGTTATTGACATCGAGACTTGGGATAGCAGCCTGTTCCAGGTCGATCTGTTTTTTCGTTTTTTGCACTGCTGTCAGAAATTCCTGGTAACTGAACGGTTTTAGCAGGTAATCAATAGCGTTTAGTTTGAACCCTTCTACTGCATATTTCTCGAATGCCGTGGTGAAAATAATTTTAGGAGGGTTATGCAACGTCCTGATAAACTCAACTCCTGTGAGGTCGGGCATCTGGATATCCAGAATGATCAGGTCGACCAAATCTTCAGACAGAAAGTCTGTGGCATCCAGAGGATTGTCAAATTCGCCGACCAATTCGAGAAACGGAGTCTTCTGGATATAGCCGGTTACCAGTTTCAAGGCAAGCGGCTCGTCGTCTAAGGCAATTGTTCTTAACTTCATGGGTGATTATATTGTTGTGTTCGAGTATCAAGAGAAAGCTCTACAATAAATGCACCGGAATGTTGATCTATTTCCAACGTGTGAGATTTAGGGAAAAGAAGATTTAGTCTTTTTTTTACATTGTCAAGCCCGATGCCGGAATGGTTTCCTTCCCTAGCCTGCGATCCTAAACCAATACTGTTTTTCGTGGTGAATAAAATTCTCGATCCTTCCACCTTCATTTGAATATCAATAAAAGAAGGTTCCCTGTAACTTACTCCATGTTTAAATGCATTTTCTATAAAAGGGATGAAAAGGAGAGGAGGAATGTAAAGGTCCTGATAACTTTCAGGAAGAGATACAGATAGTTCCACCTTATTGCTTAATCTCAGTTTCATCAGATCGATATAATGGTTTAGAAAATCAATCTCGTCGCTTAACTTGGATTCACCCCGCTCCGACTCATAAATCAGATAACGCATCAGTTTTGAAAGTCTTAATACAGCAGACCTTGCTTCTTCTGCATCAATACTGATCAGCGAGTAAATATTATTCAGTGTGTTAAAAAAGAAATGCGGGCTGATCTGGTTTTTCAAAAAAGCAAGTTCCGAGTTTAGTTTCTCTTTTTCCAGCTCTTTTCTTTCCTTTTCGTTCTGTCCAAGTTTTTCCAGAATGCCCAGTCCAAGTGAAAAACCACAGATCAGGATAGATGTGTAGAAGTAGTTGTAAAGTCTGAACTCTTTAAACGGAGGTTTTTCAATTGTTTTGTCCTTGTTTAATTCTTCCATAATTTTTTCGAACCGTTTTGTCCGTTCGGCATCATAAAACACGTGTTCATTTACAAACCACAGGCTCAGGCATAAGATAGAGATAGCTCCTAGGATAGAAAGAATATAGGGCAATTTATTGTCCCTGAAAAAGAAATGGGGGACCAACCACAAATAATTCAGGTAAAAAAGCGACCCGTAAATAAAGGTGTTGGTATAAAACTGATAAAGAAAATGATTATCTCTGCCACCTCCGTATGTATTAACCAGGTAACGGGGAATAAAAATGATAATTGTCCATGCGAGGACATGCAAAATAATTGTCAGCTTTTTGTTGGAGAGAAAATGGAGCTTCATTATTATTTAAATTAAAAGATTCCCATACGAGCCTTTGGCAATGTAAAATGTTTTGTGGTCCTGCAAAAAAACTGTCGGGCCTCTGGTTACTGAAGTAAAGCCCCTGTTCTGCAGGAAAGGTTCCTGCCAGACAGGGGAATACAACAAGAACCGGGAGTTCCCGGAACATTTAATTATTCGTACCGAAGTGCATCGATCGGGTTAAGGCTGGCGGCTTTACGGGCCGGGTACCAACCAAAGAAAACCCCGATAACCGTACACACCAAAAAGGCAAACACGACTGATGTCGGAACAATGACCACAGGCCAATTCAGAAACGACGATACCAGCTTGGAAGAGACCAATCCAAGTAGTATTCCCACGATACCGCCGGATATGCTAAGCAGGATTGATTCGATCAGGAACTGGGTCAGGATATCTACACCGCGTCCGCCGACAGATAATCTTAACCCGATTTCTCTTGTTCTTTCCGTTACGGAAACATACATGATATTCATGATGCCAATTCCGCCAACCAGCAGCGAAATGCCTGCAATAGCCCCCAGGAGGATAGTCATTACGTCGCTGATCGAAGAAAATGTCTGGACCATTTCCGATTGGGACATAATATTAAAATTATCCTTTTGATCGCCCTTAATTTTGTGTTGTCGTCGGAGAGTCTCTGTCATCTCGTCAATCGCGGCATCATTTTTTGCTTCCGATACAGCCGAGGCAAAGATGCTCTGGATGTAAGTAATCGCCAGGATCCTCTTTTGCACGGTAGTATAAGGAGCAATAATCAGATCATCCTGGTCCTGTCCCATACTGTTCTCACCTTTCTCTGTGAGCACGCCAATGATTTTTAAAGGAATAGTTCCAAAGCGTATCGTTTGTCCGATCGGATTATCATTTCCTGGGAACAGATTTTCGATCACGGTTTTCCCGACCAGGCAAACTTTCGCGTATGTTTTAATTTCCCGTTCTGAAAAATTTCGTCCCGAAGAAAGCGAGTATTTTCGAATCCCCATGTAGGAATTATCGACCCCGTAAATAGTTGTAGGCCAGTTATTATTGCCGTTTACCGCCTGTCCGCTGGAGTTTACAACCGGCGAGGCAGCACTGATGTCTGGACATTGTTTGCGAATGGCCTCAACGTCCTCCAGTTTCATGCTTTGCATGTCACTCGTGCTTTGCTGCACGCCGCCCCTTCGTTCAGATCCCGGCATGGCAAAGATCATGTTGGTTCCCATTGCTGACATCTGTTCCTGGATACTTTTTTTCGATCCCTGACCGATCGCAAGCATCGCGATAACCGATGCCACGCCTATAATAATCCCCAGCATGGTAAGGAACGCCCTCAGCTTATTTCGCCGAAGGGCATTCACCGCTATTTTTATTGAATTTGTATAATTCATATCAAAATTTTTAGATCACATCCTTCTCTACTGGTAAAGTCTCTAACATCTCACGCGCTACGAGCCGTTCCTTGACCCCCAGTTCCCTGATGATACGACCATCCTTGAAGACGACATTTCGTTTCATAAAGCGTGCGATATCCGGCTCGTGCGTAACGAATATGATGGTTTTTCCCTGTTCGTTCAGTTCCTGGAACAAGGCCATGATTTCATAAGATGTGCGGGTATCCAGGTTCCCTGTCGCTTCATCTGCCAGGATTACCCGGGGATCGTTCACCAGCGAACGGGCTATCGCTACACGCTGCTGTTGCCCTCCCGACATTTGGTTGGGCATATGGTGCATCCTGTCCGCAAGGCCGACTGATTCAAGTGCGGCGATCGCCCGTTCCTTTCTCTCTTTTGCCTTTACCTTATTGTTGTAATATAACGGTAACTCGACATTCTCGAGGGCCGTTGTACGGGGTAGCAGGTTGTACGACTGGAATACAAATCCAAGCTTGTCGTTCCTCAACCGGGCCAGTTCGTTTTTAGTCAATTCCCCCATACTGATTCCATCCAGCAAATAGCTTCCACTGGTAGGTTTGTCCAGGCATCCAAAAATGTTTAACATGGTCGATTTCCCGGACCCGCTGGTTCCCATGATTGCGACAAATTCACCCTCCTCAATATCCAGATTAATTCCTCTCAGGGCATGAACTGTAATTTCGCCTACATAAAAATCCTTTTTTAGATCAATAACCTGAAGTATTTTCTTTCCCATCGTTGTTATTTTTTCTTGTTTTTACTTCCAGGAGGGGTTGGCATAAATGGGCTTTGGGCCTCCCCTTCAGTCGTTACATTCTTCGCTTTTACAGCAGTCATCGATATAATAACGCTTGCTCCTTCATTTAATCCTGACAATAATTCGTAGTTAATCTCGTCCGTTTCTCCAACCACGACTTTTTGCGGGTAAATGGCATCTGGTGTTTTAACCCAGACTGTTTTTTCAGAATCGGAGCCGGATGATTTTTCATTTTGTGACGGCATTTGTACTTTCACTTCCGGGTGATCTTCCCGGTAAGTCATAAGTGTCTGTTCGTCCGGAGTAAACTGCAAGGCTTTATTGGGGACCACCAGGATATCTTTTTTCTCGGTAACATAGAATACCGCATTGGCAGTCATCCCTGGCAACAGAATTTTATCCGGATTCGGAGCGTTGATCACTACGGTGTAAGTAACAACCGATTCATCAGTATCCGGATTTAGCCGGATTTCCGTAACTTCTCCGCTAAAGGTCTTGTCAGGGAAAGCATCGACCGTGAATTCGACCCTTTGATTAAGTTTTACCTGGCCTATATCGGCCTCGTCAACGTCGGCTTCAATTTCCATACGGGTCAAATCGTTTGCTATCTTGAACAAGGTTGGCGTTGAGTAGCTGGCAGCAACGGTTTCGCCTTCTTCTACATCGCGTTCCAGGACAATTCCGTCAATAGGTGAATAAATATAGGCATACCCCAGATTTGTCTTATTCTTTTCGTAATCGGCTTTTGCCGAATTTAGGCTTGCCAGTGCCGATTTATAATTATATTCAACTTCGTCAAAATCGGTCGGGGCAATTAGCTTTTTCTGTATCAGTGTTTTGTATCTTTCGTATTTTGACTTCTGATAATTGTATTCGGCCTGGGCCTGGGCCAGCGTTGCGTTGCTCGATTCCAGCGTCGATTTTAGGGCCTGGGTATCCAGTCGGGCGATTAATTGTCCCTTTTTGACAACCGAATTGTAATCGGCGTAGAGTTTGTCTATTTTCCCGGACACCTGTGTACCTACCTCAACCGTTACGTTAGCCTCGAGCGTCCCGGTTGCAGTAACCGTATTACTGATCGTAGCCCTTCCTATTGTTTCCGTCTCGATCTGAACAGCCTGCTTTTTCACGAAAAATATTTTGTATGCAGATACTCCTGCAACAATAACGCAAATTACGATGATTGCGTATGTAACTTTCTTTTTCATATTTATTATAATTATTTTCAGGTATCACATGAACTCGTCATTTATCATCTCTTCCAAGAGGGCTGATTCCTGTGGTCTGTTCCATGTGTTTTAATATTATTTTGATAAACTAATTGGTATCCCTTTGTAAAAGTCCAGCCTCTTATCGCTAAAGACTAGATTAAACGTTGCCTGGAGCAACCCGTTTTCTGCCGTAATTAAATCTGTTTTTACGCTCAGAAAATCGACTGAATTGATTAAACCTTGTTTATATTTTTCAGAGGCTACTTCGTAAGATTCTTTTGCCGAATCATATGCTTCCATATTTGCCTCATATTTCACCCGGTTTGTTGTCAGATCGACACAAGCTTGTTCAATATTCTTTCGCAGGGTATTTTTTGTGTCTATTTCATCCAGTTCGACTGAGCTGGTTGATATTTTTGCCAGGTCAAGATTGTTTTTCCCCTGATAATTACTGAAGATAGGGATTGAAAGGCTAAGCCCGACAGAGGGGGTAAACTGGTTTTTTAATTGGGAGGATTTGCTGAACCCGCTAATCTGGCCCGACCACCCTGTGCTTAACCCGCCACTCAGGGAAAGAGTAGGATAAAGGGCTGCTTGGGCAATTTTCTCGTCAAGCTTTGCACTTTTCAGGTTTAGTTCTGCCTCCTTAATCTGTGGTTTTATTTGCAGGGCCTGAAGATAAACGTCATTGGCACTTGGTGTTCCCTGCACTGATGCCAGTAAATCATCTATTTCGGGCGATTCTATTTGAAAGCTGTCGTCAACAGGGAGTTCCATCAACTGCATTAAGGTAACCCGGTCTGTTGCCAGGGTACTTAAATCATCGGCCAGTGTTGACTTTTCAGATGCCAGTTCTGATTTTATTTCCAGGTAATCCGATTGGGAAATCACCCCCACGTCCAACCGTTCTTTGGCGAGATTTAACTCCTCTGTTGTCGATTCGATCTGTTGCTTGTCTTTTTTTACACTTTCCTGGGAATACAGGATCTCCAGGTAAGCTTCCAGAATACTTAACTGTACAGATTCCTTTTCTGTTTCTGAAGCATACTGGCTACTCTGAAAGTTGATTTTTGCCTGCTTCACCTTGTTTTTCAACTTTGATCCGTTGAAAAGCGTCGCACTTGCATCAAGTCCAAATGACGTGGTATTAGACCGTTGCCGCTTCCCAAAGCTATTCTCTTCGGTCAGTGTTTCCTTCTGCCAGCTGTAATCTGTACTGGCACTTCCACTCAGCGTTGGAAGTAAGTTTTCCTTACTCTGGGCAAGATTAATTTCATCCTCCTTTGTTGACAAAACAGACTTTCGGATATCGACGTTTTTGCTTAGGGCATAGTCTATGCAATCATTCAGCGACCAAACTTTCTCCTGAGCAAAAACAACCGAAGTACTTGCCAGCGCCAGAAAACTCATCAATAACAATTTTATTCGCACTGTTTTCATATACGTTATTTAATTTGAAAATAAAGGTATGGCAGTATTTGCTTATAAAAAAAAAGAATCGAAGTTTTCTTCCTTTTTACCGACGGATTGGCGTTTTTTTAGAAAACAGCTTGTGAGATTTATGCCTGTACTTTTGTTTTTATCTGAGTGATAGGAGAGAATATGAAAAAGAAGAAAGGACGAATGGCTATTTTTATTGGGAGAAAAGAACTTCTGCCTCGTTTTTTATTGGACGAAAAATTAATACTCAGGATTTGTAACAGATGATTATTCAGAAATGCTATTCATATCTTTTTGCAACTTCAGGACGAAGCCTCCTGTTCCCTTTTTGTGCTTTGGGGTCATAAGGGCAATGCCGGCACCCATTGGCACAGCAATACCCTCTTTTTACAAGATAACTTTCAGTCATAACACGGTAACCTTCCTTACTTAGATAATAATCTTCTCCTTCTTTAAAATCGTCGAACCCTTCGGAGAATAAATTGTCGAACATACCCATGATGGCCTGAATTAATCATATTTGAACTTCTGGAGGAAATGTCCCATCCTGTCGCGTTTTGTTTTCAGATAACGCTGGTTATATTTATTGGGTTCCACCTCAAGAGGTACAATCTCGGAAACTTTTAATCCATATCCTTCAAGTCCGACCCGTTTAACAGGATTATTTGTCATAAGTTTCATTTTTGTGATTCCCAGATTCCTCAGGATCTGTGCACCTACGCCATAATCACGTTCATCAGCCTGAAACCCGAGATGAATATTGGCTTCGATGGTATCCAGTCCTTCATCCTGAAGTTTATAGGCGGCAATTTTATTCATAAGGCCTATTCCCCTTCCTTCCTGGGCCATATAAACAATTACACCTTTACCTTCCTTCTCGATCATTTCCATTGCTTTATGTAACTGTTCTCCACATTCGCAACGAAGTGATCCGAAAATATCGCCTGTCATGCATGAAGAGTGCATCCTTACCAACACTTCTTCATCCTTCTCCCACGATCCTTTTATCAGAGCAACATGTTCTTCTCCATTTGATTTCTGGCGGAAAGGAATAATCCGGAAGTTTCCATATCTTGTTGGCATAGGAACTTCCTCTCCTTGTTCAATCAGGCTTTCTGATTGGAGCCGGAATACAATCAGGTCTTTTATTGAAATAATTTTAAGATCAAAATTTTGGGCAACTTCCATTAATTGCGGAAGACGGGACATTGTACCGTCTTCGTTCATAATCTCGACAAGTACCCCTGCCGGCTTTAGGCCAGCCATGCGGGCCAGGTCGACAGCAGCCTCCGTATGTCCGGCACGTCTTAGAACGCCACGGCTCTTCGCTTTTAAAGGAAATATGTGTCCCGGACGTCCCAGATCGTCTGGGAGAGTACTGTCGCTGGCCAGAGCTTGTATCGTTTTTGCCCTGTCTGCTGCAGAAATCCCGGTCGTGCATCCATGCCCGATAAGGTCTACAGAAACGGTAAAGGGCGTCTGGTGAGAAGAAGTATTTTTCCCCACCATTAAATCCAATTCAAGGTCTTCACATCGATTTTCAGTAAGGGGAACACAGATCAATCCACGTCCGTAAGTTGCCATGAAATTAACCTTTTCAGGTGTAATTAACTCTGCTGCAGCAATAAAATCTCCCTCATTTTCACGATCTTCATCGTCAACAACTATTACCAAATCACCACGTTTAATGGCAACAATCGCTTCCGGGATGGTATTTAGTCTGAACTCTGTCATTTTATTTTTCTCCGGTTTTCAAAATGCCGGTGCAAAAATACAGAAAAATATCGATATATGGATGGCTGAGAGACAAGGGTATTGCAAATTGAGTGGCCCTATGGCTTTATGGTTTGATTTGTTTACCCCATATTTTGACGGATACTTTTTCCCTTCCTGCCTATGTGTTTGGTCATAAACAACCCTGTCGTTCCCCTTTTGCTCTCTTTTTTCAGTACATCCCAAAATCCTTCTCGCTGCTTGCCCGATTCTTATTAAATTGTCTTTATTTTTACGGTAGCTTTAATTCGAAAAATAGGAACAGGGTTTATTCTCAATATCCATGATAAATTCGCAATTCACACTTTCGGAACTGAACATACAAATCAGGGATACGCTGGAAAATGCATTCTCCGGTCTGGTCTGGGTTAAGGCAGAAATTAGCGAGATTACCGTTAACAGGACCGGACACTGCTACCTGGAGCTCGTGGAAATGGATCCTCTTACCAGGAATATTGAAGCACGTGCCCGGGCCACGATCTGGTCTTACACATTCAGAATGCTCAAGCCTTATTTTGAAACAACAACGGGGCAGGCTTTTTCCCGGGGAATAAATATCCTGGTTAGCGTAAAGGTCGAGTATCATCCTGTTTTTGGACTTAGTCTGAACATCCGGGATATCGATCCCAGCTATACGATGGGGGACATGGCCCTGAAACGGCGGGAAATAATTCTTCGGCTTCAGGAAGACGGCGTTGCGGATATGAACAAGGAATTGGAGCTTCCCCTCGTTCCTCAGCGGGTCGCGATAATTTCTTCTCCTACTGCAGCCGGATTGCAGGACTTTATGAACCAGCTTTCTTCCAACCCGTATCAGATCCGGTTTTATACAAAACTTTTCCCAGCCGTAATGCAGGGTACGGAAACTGCTGCTTCAATCATTGCAGTCCTGGACCAGGTTTTTCTTTATGACGATTTTTTCGATGTTGTCGTTATTATCAGGGGAGGAGGGGCCCAACTCGACCTGGCCAGTTTCGATCATTATGACCTGGCGTTTCATGTGGCCCAGTTTCCTCTTCCTGTGATTACCGGAATTGGTCATGATAAAGATGAAACGGTGATTGACCTGGTGGCTCATACGCGACTGAAGACGCCAACAGCTGTTGCGGAATTCCTGATTAGTGGTGCCGCGGCTTTTGTGCAGCATATCCAGGAGGCTGAAACGATGCTTAACGCTGTTTTGAGTGACAGGATTGAAAAAGAACAAGCATACCTTACTCAGGCCATGCAGCAGGTAAAACAGGGGGTCATAACCCTTGTACGAAAAGAAGAATATTTATTCGGTATGACCACATTAAAACTTCAAAATGCTGTGCCGCTATTTCTGAAAAACCAGAAAAATCTTTTCATCGAATACCGTCACCGTCTTCAGTCGGAAGGACGGGAAACAATACGGGGCTGTATGCAACAATTAACAGAAAGGGGGAATAACCTGAAAATATATTCCAGGTACCGGACCAATGATGAAAAGAAGAGATTGAGGCAAGTGCAGGTAATTATCGGAGACCGTGCGGCAAGGACCCTAAAATTATTGCAGTCACAATTGTCTGCTTTTGATGAAAAAACCAGATTGGTTGATCCTTACAAAGTTTTGAAACGCGGTTACAGTCTTACCTTTAAAAACGGGAAGTTGGTAAAATCGGTAAACGAACTGAAGGAGGGCGAAGTGTTGGTTACCCATTTGGCCGATGGCAGGGCGACAGGAAAAATATTAAAAACGGAAAATTATGACTCAAAAGAAGATGACTTACAGAGAAGCAGTTACTGAAATTGATCAGATTCTCAAAAAAATAGAAAATGAAGAACTGGACGTAGACGATCTGTCTGAAAAAGTTAAGCGGGTATCGGCACTCATCCGGTTCTGCAAGGAAAAACTGCATAAAACGGAAACTGAGGTAGAAAATATTCTAAAGGAAATGGAAGAATGAGTAACGAATTTTAACGTTAAAGAACCGGATAAAGAGTCAGGCGCAGAAACGGGAATGGTTAATTGGTTTGGTGGTTGTTCCGGATTTTTACCAGAGATAACACGGATGGGCACAGATTAAAACAATAAATGTTTGAATGTTTGAACGGTTTGAATGTTTGACGCTTCGCGATTGGGATGAAGGATATTGAGAACTGGTGAATTAGTGAATGAAAGAATGATTGAATGAAGGAATTGGGAGAAGAGCATCGAGAACGGGAACCGACCAACAACAGGAACAGAAGTAATAGATGTTTGAACGGTTTGAATGTTTGACGCTTCGCGATTGGGATGAAGGATATTGAGAACTGGTGAATTAGTGAATGAAAGAATGATTGAGTGAAGGAATTGGGAGAAGAGCATCGAGAACGGGAACCGACCAACAACAGTAACAACAGAAACCATCAGCTCCTCTTTCAAACTACGAAGTATCAAACACTCAAACGGCGTAGCCTCAAACAACAAAAACCACAGGAACATTCTGAACTGGCGAATTGGTGAGTTGGTGAACTGGTGAGTTGGAAGAAAAAAATCCTGGGAACCGCAACAACAGGAACAGAAGCAATAGATGTTTGAAAGTTTGAACGTTCGATTGTTTGACGCTTCGCTGTTGGGGCGAGGGAATATTGTGAACTGGTGAAGTGGCGAAAGAAAGAATGAGTGAATGATAGAATGGGGAGCGACCAACAATATAGTAAACCATCTTTTGTGTCTTGGCGTCTTCGCGTTCAGTTTAGAAACAACGAAGTATCAAACATTCAAACGGCGTAGCCTCAAACAACAGAAACAATGTTAACCATATTAACAACAGAAACTATCTTCTTCGTGTTTTTTTCTTTGTGTGCCGCGTTATCAGTTCCCGGAAATTTTCACCTTATATCCTTCCTGTTTAAGAACGCCGGAAATTTTTTCCCTGAAATCGCCCTGAACAAGGATTTCCCCTTCTTTTACAGATCCTCCAACCCCGCATTTTGTCTTTAATAGTTTGCCCAATTTTTTCAGATCTTCATCAGTCCCGACAAAACCGGAAATAAGAGTGACTGCCTTCCCTTTCCTGTTTTTCTTGTCCAGGCTAACCTTTAGGTCCTGCTTCCCAGGCGGGAGTGTCTCCTGCTCCTCGGTGTTTTCTTTTTCGTAACCAAAATCGGGGTTAGTGGAATAAACCACCCCCAGCCTTTCTTTCCAGTCTTTTGCCATAAACCGAAATTTTATTTTTTCAAAAGTAACAAAATTAATTTTCCGGAACAGAAAGTTTTATTTTCTGTAAGATGAACCTTTCTCCTTTCAATATGGTTGAAATAAGGGATACAACAGATTATGACGACGAAATTGACAGAAGTGAATTCAGAAAGGGATATCTTTCCGGAATATAAAGATACACCTATCAGTTTATTATTGGAATACCATAACCTGAACAGACGTTTTTGTTTTTATGAACATCCCCGGATGTTGATCGGGATGTGTATAGAAAACCGGAAAAGTCTTTGGATCCCGGATAATTTTGCCTTTATTATCCGGACAGGGGGGACAAATCTGTTCTATCATGAATTCCAGGTGTCGTATGCCATTGGGGTCGGAGGGATCAGGCATATCGCTTTGATCGGACATGATAACTGCGGAATGGCAGGACTTGAGAAAAGAAAGGATCTATTTATCGAAGGACTGGTGAAGAATGCCGGATGGAATGAGGAAAATGCCAGGGCCCATTTTGAGAACCTGTCTCCCTTTTTTGAGATTGGTGATTCTGTCCCGTTTTTGGTTTCGGAAGTAGAGCGTTTAAAGAAACGTTATCCCAGGGTAATGGTTGCACCCTTGTTCTATAATGTTGAAAAGGGAAAATTACTTCAGGTGAAAATTTAATTTTCAGAAGCTGTCCAAAAAGTAGATTCTAACGATTTTCAACTTACAAATTGACAGCTGTCCTGCGTAACTTGTACTTACAATCTGGTAGTCTCCAAAAAACTTGCCGGACTTTTTAGACGGCCTCTGAAAAGCAGTTTTTAAAAATTAAAATCGATCCCCGCCAGGAAATTGATGCCGGCCTGGGGGAAGTATCCATCCATTTTGTAACGTTTCCCTTCATAGATGTAGGAATAAACCCAGGCATTGCTTTCATATTCTGCAGCGAAAAGGTTATTTACCATGACATGAAAAGTCATTTCACGGAAGAGCAACCCTTTCATGCGGTAATCGAACCTCAGATTGTTGACAAACCAGGAATTCAGTTTCCGGTCGTTATTTGAGGTATTATCGATGTATTGCCTGCTTACATAATTCGTCAGCAGGTTGATACTGAGTGTCTCGGACGGCTTATAAGAGATCTGGCTGTTCATGATCAGCTTTGGAGAGAAAGCCAGGTCTGTCTTTCCCAGGTTTATGGCTTCCTGGCCTCCTGTATCCCAATCATCAACATATTCAGTAAAGTTTTTAATTTTATTTCTGCTGAAGGTGGCATTGACATCCCAGTTCAGGTATGGGGTGATTTTTATTCCTCCGGTCAGTTCAATCCCGGACCGGGAACTGTTATCTACGTTTACCATGATGGCGGCCCCCACGTCGTTAATTTCCCCGGTCTGAATGAGCTGTTTATCGTAGTTCATATAATAAAGATTGGCGCCAATCATGAAGGACGGTTTCTTATAGGTATATCCGGCTTCAAAATCATTTAATGCCTCCGACCTGGGCTGTTTCCCGTTTGGATCGGCATCCACGAAATCGTCACGGGTAGGTTCTCTGTTGGCACGGCTATAACTTAGGTAGGCCTCCTGCACTTTATCCGGGCGGTAGTAAATACCCGCTTTGGGATTTAAAAAATTATAGCTGTGCGATTGAGTGATATTCCTTAAATCATCGTCTATTCCCCCGATATCGTAATTTATATTCCTGTATTGCATATCGGCGTAAAGATTCAAGGCCCTGGTCAATTGATAATTATATTTAGCATAGAAGTTAAAATCCTTTTTCTTTCCGGTACCATGGTACCATTCGTGATCTTTTTCATTATTGCCGAAGTATTCAGCCCAGATAACCCTGCCAAAATGGCGACCATCATAAATATTGTACCCTCCGCCAAAAGTCAGCGACGATTTGTCTTTTTCATAGTTCATGGAAAAGATTGTTCCGTAAAAATCATTGCTGAGCCACTTACGTTTTACCATGTCAGTCAACGTGTCTGTGGGTGAAGGTGGCGTCATGGTGTAATCTTTGTAATTTTCATCATAATCATAATTTTCATAATACCCGCGTCCATAAGTATAATACAAAGCTCCGTTTATATTTAACGATTTGTTGAATTTATGGGAGAGGTGTAACTCGTAATGGTCCTGCTGGTAATGGTCGACTTCGTGCTTATAGGTGTACATGTTGTAAGTCCGGGCATTTGAGCTGACCATCTGCTCATACCTGATTTCATTTTCCCGTTCAGAATTCCCGAGCAGCCAATGGTCCCTGTAACGCTGCATCCCCTCAGTATCGTTGTTTAATTTTACTGATGGGACGCCGTTCCAGGCCTGGTAGGTTTCTTCAAAGCCTGAAAATACATTGGCCTTAATAATGGTGTTCTCCGAATAGTACCCGGCTGAAACGAAGAATGATTTCAGATCGGATGTGGCCCTGTCAATAAAACCATCGGAGTTGACCTTTGAGAGACGGACATCAACGGAAAGGTGGTTGTTAAGAAGCCCGCTTCCTGCGCTGACTGAATTTTTGAATGTCCCAAACGACCCGGCGGAAGTACGGTATTCTGCATACGGATTTTTGTTGAGGGTATTGGTCTGCATGTTGATAGTCGCCCCGAATGCTGCGGCCCCGTTGGTAGAGGTGCCGACTCCCCGTTGAATCTGGATATTATCGGTCGAGCCTGCCAGGTCGGGCATGTCAACGAACCATGTTCCGTGTGATTCCGCATCGTTTGCCGGAATCCCGTTTATTGTCACGTTTATCCGGTCCAGGTCAGTACCCCTGATCCGGAAATTTGTATAACCTACGCCTGCCCCGGCATCAGAGGTTACCACAAAGGAGGGCGTCATGGTCAGCAAATAAGGAACATCCTGCCCGATGTTTTGGTCCTCGATGACCGATTTGTCGACCATGGTTTTTGCAACCGGGGTTTTATCCCCTGCCCGCGTTGCCTCGACGAGTACCTCTTCGGTCAGGATCCCTGAGCGGTGCATGACAATTTTCAGCTGGACAGATTTGTCCAGGTGGATCCGTACTGTTTTTTTTTCGTAACCGATAAAAGAAACCTGAAGTTCATAGTTTCCCGCTTTCAGGTGATCGAATTCAAATTCTCCGTTGTTTCCAACCGATGTTCCCCTGTAGCTTCCGTTTAATGTAATATTGGCCTCCGGAAGAATTTCCTGGTCTTCATTCTGCACCGTCCCGGAAATGGAAAGCTGCGCAAATGCAAAACTCGCTGTTACCTGCAATAACAGCAACAAAATAAAATGTTTCATTGTCTTTGAAATTTGGTTAATAAATAACCAATGAGGTAGGAAACAGAATTCCTTTTCGCCCTCCCTACGCCGGCATTACCCGGATCAGGTTCAGTGGGTATGATCTCAGTCCGTAATATTCAGGACACCCCATTGCGTAAATTCAGGTTTCAAAGGTAACGTAAAAAATAGAAATATGCAGGTGTTTATAATTTTTTTAGACGTGACCGACAATAACCTTGTCAGAAGTAGAGGTGGAAATTCGATAATCAGGTTACACTATTTTGCGAGATATGGGGAAGCTCAGTAACTTATAATCAGGAAAATTATAACCTGTAAAATCTAAAATATTAACTTATAATCTTGAAGATAATAGGTTATAATTTCCGAAATATTAACTTATAATTTTTTGAAGAATAAGGACAAGATATGTTATAATGTCTTGAAAAAAGACATACTGGCACGCATGTACTAGACTAACCGGAAAATTTTTTCCTGGATAAAAACTGGCCTGACTTTTGATTGGTTGGATAACGAAAACAAGAAACAACAGAAGCAGAAACATTTTTTTCAGAGATGCGAGATGCATCAAAGGATTTTCACAATTGGTTTAGTTAGGTCTCAGCCCCGCGAATAGCGGGGTTTTTTTTAAAACCATCTATTCTTTCGGAAAAACCAAAACATAAAACTGGCGATAACCAGCAGAGCTACGACAAAAAATAAAAAAGCGTCGGTATCTTCAGCTTTGGGGATACCCGCGAGGTTTACACCGAACAGTCCGGTAAAAAAACTAAGTGGGAGGAACAGGGCTGCGATGATAGATAACAAATACATTCGCCGGTTTATTTGTTCATTTTGCCGTTGTGCCAAGGTTTCCTGGCTAACGGCAGCCAGATCCCGGGACGCGTCCAGCATTTCAAGATACCTCATCAGGTGGTCGGCAACCTCACGTAACCTTACTTGCTGCGGGGTTGTTAGCCAGCTGGTCTTATCTAGCTGAAGCTTGTTAAGTGCATCTCTTTGCGGGATCAGGAACCGTTTTAACTGGATGATCTGTCTTCGCATGTTATGCAAATCATGTTTTGGAGTATCCTGATTTTCGTCGTCAATGATAAGTTCTTCCATTTCGATAGCCCTTTCTTCAATATCCTCCATCACATCGCTCATGTTCATTACGATCCGTTCATTCAGCCGGACAATAAAATCCCCTGTATTGAGTGGTGGTGTCCCTTGTTCAAATTCAGTCATGATGTCTTTTATTGAATTGAGGCTTTTTTTCTGGCAGGTTATCAGTAGGTTTTTTGTTGCCAGTATCCTTACTGAAATCATGTTTTCCGGTTTTTCTCCCTTGATCAGATTAACCCCCCTGACAATCATCAGCAGTTCGTCGTTGATAATATTTACCCTTGGCCTGGATTCCGGCTTTGTCAAGGCAGAAACTGTCAGTTCATTGATCCCTGCCGATTGAAGTAAGGAACGGGTATCCGGAGAGGCAAAATTAAGCTGTAACCAGATGTAATCATTTTCATTTTTTAGCAAAGGAAGAGGTTCCGGTCTTATTTTTTCGACCGACTTGTTTACTGAATCGACGTAGAAAGCATTGATTATCCCTGATTTCATATCGTATCTGAATTTTTATGCCGATACAAAATAAAAAAATATTTTGAATGATTATCAGAAAGAGCGCTTCTTGTTACGTTGGAACTGCCTCTATTAAGCAGGGGAAAGATGATTTGTAAAATAGTTTAAACCATGACAATAAATTTTTAGTTAACAATTAAAAGAGAAAAAACAGGTACTAGAGCATATCGCGGAATGTCCTTTTCCGTTCGATGTAAAATTTCCAGATGATGCTTTTGTAGTGGATTTCGTCGTGCCATTTTTGGGATGACAGTTTTTTTAATTTTTTCCTCTTTTTCCGAAGTCTGGACAACGAACTGTAATAAGAATAATGGGCCTTGATCACGCTGAAAAAACCTTTAGTATTTCCTTCTCCCAACAATTTAAAAGCAGCAGCCCCATCCAAGAGCATCCTTACCGGCATCACTTTGAATAGTTTCCTGGAAGGAAGGTTTTTGTACAGCAACCACAGGCTGTTTCTGAAGTTCAGGTACAATTTTCTCGGACTGTCATAGGGGAGCGTCCCTCCGCCAAGATGGAACACATGGCTTTCCGGAGTATACAGGATTTTGTATCCCATGTTTTTCAATCTCCAGCAGAGGTCAATTTCTTCCATATGGGCCCAGAAATCTTCATCGAAACCTCCTGTTTCGTGAAAAAGACTGGCTTTTATTGCCATACAGGCCCCACTTGCCCAGAATATTCCGGACACTTCATTATACTGGCCCTCGTCCTTTTCATTTATATTCAAAATTCGGCCGCGGCAAAAAGGAAATCCAAGTTTATCTATGAACCCGCCAGCGGCTCCCGCATATTCAAATTCGTCTCTATTATGCCAGCTGAGAATTTTGGGTTGGACTGCGGCAACAGAAGGATCCTTTTCCATCAGCTCAACCATCGGGGCAATCCAGTTCGGTGTAACCTCAACATCCGAATTGAGCAGGATGTAATAGTCGGCAGTAACCTGTTTCAATGCCTCATTATATCCTTTTGCAAAACCATGGTTAAGCCCAAGGTTCAAAACTTTGACGCCGGGAAATCCGGAATGGATAACTTCGAGGGAATTGTCTGTGGAACCATTGTCTGCGACAATAATTTCAACCCCCTCCTGTTTACTGTTTTCGATAACTGACGGCAAAAATTGAGGTAGTAATTCCTGCCCGTTCCAGTTGAGTATGACTATGGCTATTTTCAATGGCTTCATCCAAGCAAATATAATCAGGAAATCATTATCCGGGAAATAATGCTGACCAGACTCTCTTTTTTTAATTCATTTAATCTTTCGCTGATTTTTCCGGTTTTGTCATTGTCATTTCCGTTGACTATATCTTTCAGCTCTTTTAATTGTTTTCCGGTCATCTCATCTTCCAGGATGGGCCAAACGGGGTTTTCCTTCTTTTCAGGAGAGGGAAGTCCCAGTGTTTCAAGCTCGGCTATCGCTGCATCGAGTATCTGCCGGGCCTGCATTTTTACCGGATCTTCCGATTTCTCATTTCCGGTGGCATCGCGCAAATGCCAGCTGGAATAGTCATATTTAAGATCGGTAATCATTTTGACAATGGTATGATGTTCCCCGAAAATCCGTTGCATAAAAAGCACGGTTTGATTTTTCCAGCCCTCCAGGTCAAAAGTCTTTTCTGACAGCTTTTCCCGTTGTCGTTTCAGCAGGGTAATCTCTTTTTCAGCCATGATCCGCTTTTTTTAGCCAAATTAGTACATAAGAAAATAATGTCCAATATGTTTCAGAAACTATCCCAGGAATTCATTTACCTTTTTAAAAAATTCAGGGAAATAATTGGAATTAGCGGCGACAATCTCCTTTCCGAAGAAATAATTTCCGCCTCCTTTGAAGTCCGATATTTTTCCACCGGCTTCCAGCAGAATAATGATCCCGGCAGCAATATCCCACGGGTGGAGAGCATGTTCAAAAAAACCGTCAAACCTTCCGCAGGCCACATAAGCCATGTCAACGGCTGCCGAACCCATCCTGCGCATGCCCTGCGTCTCGATCATGAAAAATTCGAGTAGCTTCAGGTATTGCCCCAGCATGTCGAAATTATAGTAAGGAAAACCGGTCGCCAACAAAACATCTTCATGGCAGGAAGCTTTCGAAACAAAAATACGCTCTCCGTTTAGCCATGCGCCACCTCCCTGCCATCCGGAAAAAAGTTCGTTCTGTCCGACTTCATAAACCACACCGGCAACAGGAATGTTATCTTTGGCGAGCCCGATCGAAACAGAATGAGGAAAAATGCCGTGGATGAAGTTAGTTGTCCCGTCCAGTGGATCGACCACCCATTTCCAGGTTTCCCCGTTTTCTCCGGCAGTACCTTCTTCTGTGATGAAGCCGGCTTGCGGGATCAGTTTTCTTAACTGTTCAACAATCATGCGTTCTGCATTTTTGTCGACATAAGTTACCAGGCTGGCTTTCCCTTTTAATTCGATATCTTCAGGTTTTATTTTCGACCGTTCTTCACGGATAAACTGTCCGGCTTGTTTGGCGATCTCCCCGATCTGTTTACAAATTTTCTGTAAGTCCATTGTTTTATTTTTTTATAGTCACCGAAATTCGTTCAAAATAGGGCCACTTCAAAATTTCCTTTGTTATTTATTTCTGAAAGTTTCACCTTCCGTATCTGATTGACCAACTCCGGGAGGTAATCTGTCTCAGTCCGGATATAATTTTCGGTAAACCCTTTCATCCTTCCGTTATCCGGCTCTTCTTCAAAAAGAACAGTGAAAATTTTTCCATTGTTTTGTTCGTAAAAATGGCGCAGCTTTTTATCCGAAAGCATAATCAGTTGCTGGGTCCTGCGCCTGCGCTCTTCAACAGGAACTACCGGTTTTATCTGGAGAGCCATAGTCCCAGGCCTTTCCGAATAAGGAAAAGCGTGAAGCTGGGAAACATCCAGCGATTCGATAAACTGGTAGCTATCCATGAAGTATTTTTCTGTTTCTCCGTTTGTCCCTGCAATTACATCCACCCCTATAAACGCATGAGGAAGGCATTTTTTTATTTTTTCGACTCTTTCGGCAAACAACTCCTTTTTATATCTTCTTTTCATTAGTGAAAGCACGTCGTTTGAACCCGACTGTAACGGAAGATGAAAATGGGGCGCGATACGTTCGGACGAGGCAGCGAACTCGATGATTTCATCAGAAAGCAAGTCTGGTTCGACCGATGATATTCTTATCCTGGATATTTCCTCCACCCGGTCGAGCTGCTCCAAAAGATCGATGAATTTTTCTCCGGTGCTTTTCCCAAAATCGCCAATGTTTACGCCGGTCAGGATAATCTCCCGGATGCCATGGCGGGCCGTCTCCCTGGCCTCTTCGACCGTATTGGCAATCGTGTCGTTCCGGCTGCGTCCGCGGGCAAAAGGAATAGTGCAGTAAGTGCAGAAATAATCGCATCCATCCTGCACCTTAAGAAAACTTCGCGTGCGGTCGCCCCAAGAAACAGCATGAAAGAAATCCCTGTTCTGCTGTTGCTGCCGGATCACGATAACCGGCTCCGGCTGCTTATCCAGTCCTTCCAGAAAGTCGGTCATCCGGAATTTTGCGTTAGTCCCGAAAATATAGTCAACCCCGCGGATCTTGCTGATTTCGGGTGCCTGCAACTGCGCATAGCAGCCTGTTACAACGATCACTGCCCGTGGATTTTTCCGGATAGCCTGCCGGATAATATTGCGGCTTTTTTTATCGCTTTCGGCTGTCACCGAGCACGAGTTGACGACATAAATATCAGCTTTCGACTTAAAATCGACCCTCTTAAAACCCATCACTTCAAAGTGCCTGGCAATAGTCGATGTTTCCGAAAAATTCAACTTGCACCCCAGTGTGAAAAAAGCAGCCTTCTTGCCCGTATAATCCATTTATTTTTTTCATTATTTCGCGCTGCAAAAGTAGAAAAAATAATCATGTCCGGGGTTAGAGCAAATCGCTGGCCAGTTCAGCAAGATAACTTCTTTCTCCTTTTACCAGGTTAACGTGGGAAAACAGTTCTTGCTTTCTCATCTTATCGGTCATGTAGGCAAGGCCATTCGATTTCATATCCAGGTACGGAGAGTCGATTTGCTGCAAGTCGCCTGTGAAAACCATCTTTGTACCTTCCCCCGCCCGGGTAATGATCGTCTTAATCTCGTGTGGGGTAAGGTTCTGCGCCTCATCAACAATAAAATACGAATTAGAAAGACTGCGTCCCCTGATGTAGGCCAAAGGCGTTATGATAAGCCGTTCTTCCTTCAGCAGTTCCTCTATTTTCTGGTACTCCGGGCTGCGGGGATTGAACGCGTGCTTGATTACGGTCAGGTTGTCGAACAGAGGCTGCATATACGGGCTGATTTTTTCATCTGCATCTCCCGGAAGGAACCCAAGGTCTTTATTACTGAGGGCTACGATCGGCCTTGCCAAAAGGATCTGTTCATAAAGTTTATGTTGCTCCAGCGCTGCTGCAAGGGCCAGAAGTGTCTTCCCGGTACCGGCTTTCCCGGTAAGCGAGACCAGCTTAATATCCGGGTTCAGCAGCGAGTTCAGGCTGAATGTCTGCTCTGCATTCCGGGGTTTTATTCCGTAAGCCGTTTTTTTCTCAACCCGGACGATGCGGTTGGTACTGCTGTCAAAACGTGCAAGGACGCTTGATTTATTTCCCTTCAGGATGTAATATTCATTGGCTATCGGCGGATCGGTCAGGTTCGTTTCTGATACAGGAAGTGAACCTTCGTTATAAAGAACGTCGATCAGGTGATCATTAAACCCGTCAATGTCGGTTATCGATTTTTCGAAGACCTGAGGGTCCTTTATTTTGTCATTTTCATAATCTTCAGAGAGGACACCCAGCGATTTTGCCTTCATCCTGAGGTTGATATCTTTTGATACCAGGATTGTGGGCCGCTTGGGATTTTCTTTCGTATAAAAGTCGGCAGTTGCTAATATCCGGTGATCAGGTATATCTTCCTTGAACGATTGCTTCATCGTCTCGGAGAAAGGCTTTCCCGTTGCAATGATCAGTTTTCCCAGATCAGGCCCCAGCTTAATACCCCCGTTGAAAAGTTTCTCACCTACAATATCATCCAGGAGCCTGACGAACTCCCGGGCCTGAAAGTTGATCTGGTCATTTCCCTTTTTAAACTTATCAAGTTCTTCCAATACGGTTATCGGAATAATGATATCATTATCTTTGAACTGGTAAATGCAAGTATGATCGTGAAGGATAACATTCGTGTCCAGCACGAAGATTTTTGAAAGTTTTCGGACTGCCATTGATTTATCTTTTAGAACTTGTTTAAAAGTAGAAAAATTTGGATGATTTGCTTTGTGTTTGCTGTTAAAAAGTGTTGAATGATAAAGAAGCTGAAAAACATATAGATTATAATAGTTTGATTGATAATGAAAAGCTATTCGGAGATTTTGGATTATTTATACAGTCAGCTGCCGATGTTCCAGCGGACAGGGGCTGTAGCGTACAAGAACACCCTGGAAAACACCAACGCTCTTGATGAAATGTTTAATTACCCGCACCGGCAATTTAAAACGGTACATGTCGCCGGAACAAACGGGAAAGGATCTGTTTCTCACATGCTGGCTTCCATATTGCAGGAAGCAGGTTATCGCGTTGGACTTTATACTTCACCCCACCTGATCGATTTCAGGGAAAGGATCAGAATTAACGGAAAAATGATCTCTGAGGAAGATGTTGTTTCTTTTGTTGAACGTTTCCAGGAAATGAATAAGGCCAGGAGCATGGAACCTTCCTTTTTTGAAATGACCGTTGCCATGGCTTTTGATTATTTCAGGAATAGGAGGGTAGATATCGGGATTATTGAAGTGGGATTGGGCGGAAGGCTCGATTCGACCAATATCATCCTTCCTGAAGTTTCTGTTATTACGAATATCAGCCTTGACCACATGGCACTTCTGGGAAATACAATTCCTGTTATTGCGGCAGAAAAAGCAGGGATTATAAAAAAGCAGGTACCTGTCGTAATTTCAGAGAGCGACGATGAATACAACTTCGTTTTCAGAATGAAGGCTCAGGAAATGGGAAGTCCTATCGTCTTTGCTGATCAGGATTACATGGTCGATCATTCTACATTGTTGCCGGAAGGAAAACAAATTTTTAATTTCAGTAAGCAGGGGCGGCTCCTTATTACAAACATGACAAGCGACCTTTTGGGCTATTATCAGGGTAAAAATATTGCAGGAGTGCTAAAGACGGTTGAAATCCTGACAGACCAGGGGTGGAAGATCGGCCGGGACAATATTTGCAAAGGAATAGAACGGGTGAAGCAGAATACAGGCCTCCGGGGGCGCTGGGAAATTGTTGGGCACCATCCGGAAGTGATCTGCGATACCGGACATAATGAAGGCGGAATCAGGCTGGTTGTGGAACAGCTTTCAAGGATGAAAGCGAATAAGTTTCATATTGTACTGGGAATGGTAAGCGATAAGGATGTCGATCATGTTTTGAAGCTTTTGCCAACGGATGCGGTTTATTATTTCACCCAGGCTGGCATTCCTAGGGCATTGGATTCGAACATTCTAAAAAGAAAGGCAGATGTTGTCGGGCTGCACGGGAGAGCTTTCAGTTCGGTGAAAGAAGCAGCAAATGAAGCGCTAAGAAATGCAGGGACTGAAGATGTGGTTTACATTGGAGGGAGCACATTCGTGGTAGCCGACTATTTTTCCTGAAATTTTTTTTGTTTTTGTTTGGAGAGAGAAAAAAAGGGTATATATTTGCAACGCCTTTACAAAACGGGGCGTTCAACAAAGAGAGGGCGTTTAGCTCAGCTGGTTCAGAGCATCTGCCTTACAAGCAGAGGGTCGGCGGTTCGAATCCGTCAACGCCCACAGAAAGTCAGTTAGTTACGAATAAAAGTAATTACCTGATTTTTTCTTTTTATAAGGTTTTGGAATGCTGATGTAAACCAGGATGTTTCTGGAACACATTACGGATCACGGATTCCACCATTTAGCCAATCCTGCTATACACATGGTTTCTGCTTTAGCCACACAAAACGGTTTGTGTCTGGGATAAGTGGCTACTCAGGGAAAAAGCAACGAGATCACAGCCATTCCCCAACTGCTTTCCCTACTGTCTGTCAAAGGGTGAATTGTGACCATTGATGCAATTGGTTGCCAAAAAAACTGGATTACACGGATAACTTTTTCGTCATTCCGGAGCTGGAAAAAACAGTCTGGGGAAAAAACTGGATAGACTGATCAAATTGCTGTATTCCAAAATATTAAACAACTTTTTAAATATCGGTTTTCTCAAAAATAACGGGATCTTGTCCATCTTCGACATGTTCTTCAAAACAGACAAACACCCGTCAATATCAGTCTCCAGCTCGGCTTCAGTCTTCACGAAGTCAAGCAATTCATCTGCGATTGTCGTTTCTCACGCTCGGCAAAGCCAGTTTGAAGAAAGGGAAACAACTCCGGAGTATATTGCACCTCGTCGATAATTGTTTTTAAACCAAAATTCATAAAAAAGCCTCGCGGATCGTTAATTTGCCATTTGACTTATATCGATATCCTCAAGTGATACATATGAGGGACAGAACAGACAACAGAAACCGGAATGGCATGCGAAATTTCGGTAAAAAATTACTGTTGAAAAAATGCTTTGATCAATGAAAAATGTGGTGGAGGTTTCCGATTTTTGCATATCATATGTAACCTAACTTGTGATTGACTGTTATATGGGACGAAATAATTTTTTTCAGTTTAAAGAGTTTAGAATCATACAGGAAAAAGCGGCGATGAAAGTTGGCATTGATGGTGTTTTGCTTGGTGCCTGGGCTAGTTTTGATGGTGCCGGGCGGATTCTGGATATCGGTACCGGTACCGGGTTGTTGGCACTGATGGCTGCACAGCGTTCGAACGCAATCGTTGATGCCGTCGAACTGGAACCGGATGCAGCCCTTGATGCCCTTATTAATTTTAACAATTCCGGATGGCAGTCACGGCTTAACCTGCATATCGGGGCAATTCAATCGTATGAAACTGATATCCGCTACGACCATGTTGTCTCCAATCCTCCGTTTTTTGAGAATTCGCCTAGATCGGTTGATTCCAAAAGGGCGAAAGCCCGTCATTCAGATACCCTGACTCTTCCTGAATTGCTGAAAAAGGCAGTATCCATGCTTAATGAAAATGGAAAGATTAGTCTGATTTTACCTACAGACAGGGAAGAGAGGCTGCGTTTTCTGATAAGAGAAGAGGGCCTGTTTTTAAGCCGTTTTAGTCGTGTTTCTCCCGATGAGAATAAGAGACCTCACCGGATCCTTGTAGAGTTATGCCTTAGAGAGGTCCCGTTGCAGGAATTCCCCATTACTATTCGTCAGGCTGGTTCTTTGCAATACACGGAGCAGTACTGTCAGCTGACCAAAGAATTTTACCTGTCCTTTTAATCGTGAAGTAATTTTGTCTTTTCTTCATTTTTTATATGATAATGAGACCCAACTATGACAATCATTTTATACTTTTGTCTATAACCGGGTTGCAGTTATTTTTTTATTAAAAAAGTGCGATGCTGCGTTCTGAAAACATAATCTTCTGCACACGTTTATGCTTATTTTGTGCATGTAGAGTATGTTTTTGTTTTTTTAGACTAAATTGCGATCGAAAATAAACTACTTGATTATATGAGCGAAAATAGTCCTGAGAAAGAAGTCGTGGTGAAAAAGAACTTTATTCACCAGATCATTGACGAAGAAATTAATGAAGGAAAGAATGGAGGACGTGTACATACCCGTTTCCCACCCGAGCCCAATGGGTATTTGCATATAGGCCATGCAAAGTCGATCTGTTTGAATTTTGGGACTGCTCAAAAATACAACGGATTAACAAACCTGCGCTTCGACGACACCAATCCTTCGAAGGAAGATACAGAGTATGTCGAATCGATAAAGGAAGATGTGCGTTGGCTTGGGTTTACATGGGACGATCGGGAATATTATGCGTCTGACTACTTCGGCAAGCTCTTCGAATTTGCATTGAAATTGATCCGGGAAGGGAAGGCTTATGTCGATAATCAGGATGCCGAAACGATCAGCAACCAGAAAGGAACGCCGACCCGGCCGGGTATAGAAAGCCCTTTCCGTAACCGGACCATCGAAGAGAATATTGATCTTTTCATGCGCATGAAGAACGGTGAATTCAATGAAGGAGAGAAGGTGCTTAGGGCGAAAATAGATATGGCTTCACCCAATATGCATATGCGTGATCCTATTCTTTACCGGATTATTAAAACCCCGCATCATCGGACGGGTGACAAATGGTGTGTTTATCCGATGTATGATTTTGCCCATGGGCAGTGCGATTACTGGGAAGGAATTACTCATTCGATATGTACGCTTGAGTTTGAGGTGCACCGTCCCTTGTACGACTGGTTCATAGACCAGTTGAAAGAGGGGGATTACCGTCCGCGCCAGATCGAATTTGCCAGACTCAACCTGAGCTATACGGTGATGAGTAAACGTAAGTTGCTGGAACTGGTCAAGGATCATCATGTAAATGGATGGGACGATCCAAGGATGCCAACTATTTCCGGACTTCGTCGTCGGGGGTACACTCCTGAATCGATCCGGAATTTTTCAGAGCGTATCGGGGTGACCAAGGTTGACGGAATTATTGATGTAGCCCTGCTTGAACACAGTATCCGCGAAGATTTGAATAAAAAAGCCCAGCGCGTTATGGGAGTCTTAGATCCGCTGAAGGTGGTGATTACAAACTACGCTGAGGACCGGATTGAAGAAATGGATGCCATCAATAATCCTGAGAATCCTGATGCCGGTACCCGTAAAGTTGCTTTTACGAGGGAGATTTATATTGAACGGGACGATTTCATGGAATATCCGCCAAAGAAATTTTATCGTCTTTCTCCCGGAACGGAAGTCCGGCTGCGTTATGCTTACTTTATTACCTGTACTGATGTTGTTAAAGATGAAAACGGGAACATCATTGAGTTGCATTGTACTTACGATCCGGCATCGAGAGGTGGTAATTCTCCTGATGGGCGCAAGGTGAAAGCAACGTTGCACTGGGTCTCTGCATCGGAAAATGTAAAAGTAGAAGTTCGTCTCTACGATCGGCTGTTTAATGACGAGGATCCCGCCGGACATAAAGATATTGATTTCAAGGAGTTCATGAACCCTGATTCACTAAAAATTCTTTCCGGGTGTTATGTCGAGAAGTTCGTCGAGAATGCCAAAGCTCTTGATTCATTTCAGTTTGAACGACTGGGATACTTCAATATCGATCCGGATACACGGACGGGAAGACTGGTTTTTAACCGTACTGCACAATTACGAGACACGTGGTCGAAACTGAAAGATAAGTAAAAGGGATCCATAAGGGTCCCTTCTCTTTTTACCGGCATATCTATCACGTTGACCGATTCTTCTTTCCCCGCGCGTCGTTCTTTTTTTAGTTTTACATTACGTTTAAGAGTAAAACATATGAATACTTGTTACAATGATGACCAACCCAGGCCTGGTGGAGCCCGTGGGGGTAAAAAAAATAACGGTAATTCCTTACTCGGTATTCTTTTGATTGTTGTCGGTATTTTATGGATACTGAAAGAATTACATTGGCATTCTGATTTTTTTGTTTGGAATGATCCGTTTAATCAGATCGTGTCAACAATTAAGGGAGTACTTAATACCGCTGTTGCAGTTGTCGGACTGCCGGTAGTCTTGCTTGTGGCCGGTATCATTCTTTTGGCGGGACGGAGGCTGATCGGGACATTGCTTATTTTGCTGGCATTGCTGTTTTTTTTGCCACATCTGGTTATCCCGGGTATCATTCTTGTTATCTTGTTCCCAGTGTTATTGATCATCATTGGGGTTCTCATTATTCTCTGGCTTTTGTGATACTTATACAGGTTGAATAATGATATTTTTTGTTACTTATTTCAGCGAAATTAAGACGGACGAAGAACTTGAAAAACTATAGTCGATTTAGAATGGAAAGAAGAGGAAATAAACGGTTTTATCTGGGAGTTGTCCTTATCGTGGTGGGAGGATTATTAGTCTTGGAACGATTGGACCTGATTCCCTGGAGTATCGTCGATGCGATTATTTCCTGGCAAATGCTCTTGATCGTTTTTGGTATTTTTTCTATTATGGGAGGGAAAAGGACCCGGGGAATTATTTTGGTAGCCATTGGTGCTTTTTTTATGTTGCCAAATCTGATCGAAGTTCCATATGAAGTAAAACGCATATACTGGCCTTTAGCGCTTGTGGCAATAGGAGTGGCTTTGCTGTACCGGCAACAGGGATGCAACAGACAGATCCAGGAAGGACCTGTCAATGCACCTTTTGATCAGTTCGATGATTTTGTCATTTTCGGGGGAAGAGAGATATTTATTAATACGCAGGATTTAAAGGGGGGAAGGGCGACTTCTATATTCGGAGGAATTGAATATGACCTCAGACAGGCAAAATTATCCCCGCAAGGGGCCATAGTCGATTTTATTTGCGTATTCGGGGGAGGGGGGATCAAAGTGCCTCTCGACTGGAATGTTAGAAATGAAGTGACTACTATTTTTGGCGCTTTTACCGATAAAAGAGGAGACACGTTTAAACAGGGGTATTATGATCCTTCAAAGACCATCGTGATAAAAGGAATTACCATTTTTGGAGGAATAGAAATTAAGCATGTATAATTTCATGAAGCATCCGTTTATCAATAACCGTGTACTAAGTCTTTACTATGGATTGTTCTGGCTTATAATGGCTATTGGTAATACGCTCATTCAATCTCTCTGGTACAAGATCGACCTGCAAGTTGCTGTTATCGAATCATTCTCGATATTTATTCTTTATCCGGTTTTGGGTGTCAGCATCTGGTATTTGATAAAGTATAACGATATGCGGGAAAATGACTGGCTTTTCACGGTACTTTTTCATGTTGTTGCTGCGACGATTCTGAATATAATCTGGCTATACCTGGGGTTTATCCTGGTGAAAACAATCAACGATGCCCGGCTCAATTATCTGTATGAGGCATTGCCGTCGAGGGTACTTTCAGGTTATCTGATGTATGCTGTCTTTGTCGTGTTTTTTTATGCCGTAAATTATTATAATTCATTGAAAGATAAAATTGAAAAGGAAGCCGAGTTAAAAGCCCTGATCCGTGAAGCTGAGCTAAGTGCCCTCAAGGCCCAGATCAATCCGCATTTCCTGTTCAATAGTCTGAATTCAATATCCTCGCTTACCCTCAGTAACCCGGAGAAGGCACAGGAGATGGTTATTAATCTTTCTGCATTTATGCGCTATTCATTACAGCACAACCAGGACGAAACTGTATCGCTCAAAGAAGAACTGGACAATCTGAAATTGTACCTGGGTATTGAAAAGGTGAGATTCGGGAAAAAACTAAATCCGGTTTTTGACGTAGATGAATTATGTTTAAAGGCCTCAATCCCGAATATGATTATGCAACCGTTGTTTGAAAATGCGATAAAGTACGGGGTGTATGAAGCTACTGGCCCGGTAAAGATATTTATTAAGTGTCATTCTGAAGAAAAGTATTTTCATATATCGATCGAGAATGACTATGATCATGAAGTTGTCCGTAACAGGGGCGAGGGAATCGGGCTGAAAAATATCAGACAACGGCTGGAAATCATTTACGGGAATCCTAATCTGATGATGATCACTGATAATAAAACAAGTTTCAAAGTAGAATTAATGATCCCACAAAAACGAATAAACGATGACTGAAAAGCTAAACGTATTGATCGCAGAAGATGAAGAACTTGCCCGGGAACTGTTAAAATCTTACCTGAGGGACCAACCAAGGATCAACATCGTGGGTGAGTGTGAAAATGGTTTTCAAGGAGTCCAAATGATTAACGAACTGAAACCCGATCTTGTTCTACTGGATATCCAGATGCCAAAAATTACAGGGTTTGAGATGCTGCAACTGCTTGATTTCAAACCTGAGGTTATTTTTACGACAGCCTATGACCAGTTTGCTTTGAAGGCATTCGACTATAATGCCGCAGACTATCTTCTGAAGCCATTTTCAAAAGACCGGTTGTTGTCGGCTATTGAGAAGGTTGCGGAAAGGATAAAAAACCATGAAAGCAACGAGGAGAAATTGGAGAAGCTGAGCGAGTTTTCATCCGGAGGGTTCCTTGACCGGATTGTTGTGAAGGATCGTCATAAAATTACCATTATAATGACCGAGCAAATCCGGTATATCGAGTCGATGGATGATTATGTCCTGATTTATACAGAACAGGGGCGGCATACCAAGCAAAAAACTATGAAATTTTTCGAGAATAACCTTGATCCTAAGGAATTTGTCCGGGTTCACCGTTCGTATATCGTAAATGTTTCTCAAATTGCAGAGATTCAGCAGTATGAAAAAGATTCATATGTCGTATTGTTAAAGGATAAGGAGAAAACTAAACTAAAAGTCAGTAAATCCGGCTACCGAAATCTAAGGGATCTGCTTAGTTTTTAACGATGGAAATCTCTCCGTCGCATTCTTAAAATTCCGATGTCGGCTGATAATCGTTGCATTGACGACCGTTTTTAAGTATTGCGGACATCTTGTTCTCTTTTCTTAACACAGGTTGTTTTTTACTCTTCCCGGTTCTTTTGATAACGAGGTTCTTTTTTTATTTTTATGGCGTAAAGCTGTATGAATGGGAGGAAAATTGTTGTTATTATTCTCTCTTTTTGCATTGCTGATTTTATTTGCGGCAAAGGCTGATCCGGGGGCAGAAAAGTTTCTTGCACTGGTGATGCTTGGTTCTGCCTTTATGTTTTTCCTGTATTTGTTGCAAAAAATGTCGGAGAGAAGGGTGGACTCTTCGTTTTTTTTGCGTTACTTCAAATTTATGGTAAGACATATTGATGTAAGTTTGCAAAAGGACAGGAGATATATGCCTCGATCGCTTGTTATGGTTGTCCGGAACAATAAACGAAGAGATGTGGATTTGGAGCCTCCGGTATTAATCTTCCGAAAACTTCTTTTAACCAGAAAGTTCAGGCTGAAAGGGATGAATCATTACCAAATATATCCATTGTTGCTTGAGTCAGGGAAAGTTCATGAGCTCAGGATTGACCTAAGCAATTTTTATGGATATGACAAAACCCTGAAATACTATTACTGGAGCAGGGTTTTTGTGAAGGAAAAAGGAGGAAGAAGATATTACTCGGGGTATATAACACTCCGGAAAAGTCTGTTTTCGTAATTAAAATCGGGTGAAGAGCTGGAAGTATAACGATATTGATTTTTCAACATTTCCCTATTACGGAGGAAATGATCTGGGGGTTTCCCTTTCAAATGAAGGATTTACTGCCAAAATCTGGGCTCCTGGGGCAAAGGAGGTAGCTTTTTTTGTCTATCGTCAAAGCCAGGGAGGAAAGCCTGTCCGGATAGACTTTTTAGCTCCTGAGAATGACGGATGCTGGTCGTTGTCGTTAAAAGGAAACTTTAAAGGTTTGTATTATACGTTTAGAGTAAATAACGGGGGATGGTTCAATGAGACACCCGGCGTTGCTGCCAAAGCGGTTGGTACCAATGGGCGAAGGGGATTCTTTTTCGATCCGTCAGAGACTAACCCTGCCGGATGGGAAAGCGATCTTCCATTACGGTTGTCTGATCCTGTGGATGCTGTTATTTATGAGCTCCATGTACGTGATTTTTCAATTTCTCAGAACTCAGGAATGGTTAATAAGGGCCGTTTTTTGGCCTTTACAGAAGATGGTACTACCGGGCCCGGCGGGATCTCTACGGGAATAGACCATCTGAAGGAACTTGGGATCACTCATGTTCATTTACTCCCTGTTGCCGATTATTTTACAGTAGATGAAGATCATCCGGAAAATAGCTATAACTGGGGCTACGATCCTCTTAATTATAACGCCCCGGAAGGGAGCTATTCGTCCAATCCGGATTCAATATCCAGGATTGTCGAATTTAAACAGCTGGTAATGGCCTTACACCGGGCAGGAATTGGAGTGATCCTTGATGTGGTTTATAATCATACCGGATATACTACCCGTTCATGGTTCAACCAGACTGTTCCTGGCTATTATTATCGCCAGAACAAGAACGGTTCCTTTTCTGATGCCACGGGGTGTGGCAATGAAATCGCTTCGGAAAGAGCGATGGTCCGGAAGTATATTATCGATTCAATATGCTATTGGGCACGGGAATTTCATATTGACGGGTTCCGTTTCGACCTGATGGGAGTATTGGATATCGATACGATGAATAAGATACGGGAAGCCCTTGATGACTTAAGGCCGGGCATATTGATGTATGGCGAAGGTTGGACTGCCGGACCAAGTCCTATGGATGAGAAATACCGGGCTGTAAAGGCAAACGTTGCCCGTTTAGCTGGAATTGCTTGCTTTAATGACGATTTCAGAGATGCCTTGAAAGGAAATAATTTTGACGGACAGGAAAAAGGTTTCGTGAGTGGAAAAATTCTGCATGAAGAGGCTATAAAATTCGGGATAGTTGCAGCATGCCACCATCCTCAGATTGTTTATAGTTATGTTGGAAGTTCTGTTTTTCCCTGGGCTGTTGAGCCCTCTCATACCATAAATTATGTGTCGTGCCATGATAACTATACCTTGTTCGATAAACTTAGGATGAGCAATCCTGACGCTGACATTCTTACTATTTTGAAGATGCAGAAACTTGCCGGGGCATTATTGCTGACCTCGCAGGGAATTTCTTTTTTACATGCGGGGATCGAGTTCTGCCGAACAAAAAATGGTGATCATAATTCATATAGGTCGCCTGATTCGATAAATCAGATTGACTGGAGCAGGAAGAAAGAATTTATTGATGTCTATCAATATTTCCGTGCGCTGATAAAGTTTAGAAAGGATGTTCCCGCCCTGCATATGCGCACTTCCGATGAAATCAGAGAATTTCTGCGTTTTTCTCCGGCATACCAGATTGGAGTTGTTTCTTACATGATTGATGGGTTCCCAGGCGAGACAAGATGGAAAACCATGCAGTTTATTTTTAATGCAACTACGAACCCAGTCACGGTTGATCTGCCAGAACCAGGGAAGTGGAAGGTCCTGGCAGAAGAAAATATGATCGATATTAACGGCATTCGAGAATTTGAAGACACCCAGTTTGTTGCCTCTTCTATTGCGATGACAATTTTGGTCAAATGATACTAATTTGAAATTAAAATAATTGTTAAGAAACCCCCTATTTCTACTGTTTTATAAATATTAGCACGGATTTTGTGGGTTGAGCTCACCTATTGAAAAGTTCATTATTATTACATTTGATGTATTCGAAAGCTATTACCGGCATAAATTTACTTATTTTCTTGTTGAGCCTGTCACAGGTGCAGGCCCAGGAAAGCGGGAAGCACCATCAGTTCCGTTTTTTGGAAATAAAAGGGCATTCAGGAAATCATTATTATTCCGGAAATACCCTTACCGATGAATTGGAAAGCGGTTACCGGGCAATTGAAGTCCGGTACGGATGGCAAAGCAATAACCCGGATAGTTGGCAGAGCCTTTTCCGGTATCCTTCATACGGATTTGGATGGTATAACGGGTTTGTCGGTAACCCGAAGGTATTGGGGATTCCTGCTGGTTTATACGGCTTTATTTCGTTTCCGCTTTTTCAGTTCAAACGAAATGAAATCGTGCTTGAACCAGCCCTAGGGCTAAGTTATGATTTGAAGCCATATGATCCTGACAAAAATTCAGAGAATGATGCGATAGGCTCGCGGGTAAATGTGTATTTTAATCTGAACCTGGGGGGACGCTACCGGCTGACCAGAGAAGTTGATCTGCTGTATGGCTGGGATATAACCCATTTTAGTAATGGACGGACATTTGAACCGAATGCAGGATTAAATATGATTGGTCCCAATATCGGTATCCGTTATAATTTTAATGCTCTCCAGAATAAAGTGGATAATTCTGCAAATCCGACAAAGATACTTGAAGCCAGGCCTGAACTTAGCTATTACAGAAAAGCCAGGCCTGTAAGGCAAGGTAATTTCCTCCTTTATTTAGCAACAGGTCTTGTTCAGACAGAAAAAGATAAAGGATCAGACAAACAGTACAGCACATTCAGTTCTACTTTTGAGTATCAGTATGTATTTACTGAAAAAAATGGCGCAACGATAGGCCTGGATGCTTTTTATGACAATAGCCTGAAGGAATCACATCCAACTGAAACATACGATTTTTATGGTGCCCACCTCGGATATGACCTGATGTTTTGGCAGCTAACCATCCGGTTTCAGACCGGAACTTATCTGACAAGAAAAGGACTGGATCTGAAAGGGAATTATTTTTTCCGTCCGGCTTTAAAATTTGATGCTACAAGGCATTTATTTTTTCAGCTGGGATTAAAGACAAAAAATGGTTTTATCGCCGACTGGATCGAATACGGCTTAGGGCTTAGACTTAATTGACAGATTTATCTAAAATACGGCCAGCAAAAGATCAATATCCTTCGCAGGTATATTCAATTTTGTCCCAAGGTCGTGGTTGGTCATAATTCCATTATATATATAGATCCCTTTTCTGAAGCCTTTGGAAATTTTAATATAATTTTGTATGCCTCCGCATTCTCCAATTGAAATAATAATCGGGGCCAGAACATTGCTCAGTGCGATTGATGCCGTTCGGGCAGCAAGCGACGATATATTGGGAACACAATAATGGATAACGCCATGTTTAATATAGGTCGGATTGTTTAAATCAGTACATCGACTGGTCTCGAAACAGCCGCCCTGGCATACGTTCAGGTCGACAATTACAGATCCTGGCTTCATATTTTGAACCATTTCCTCCGATACTCTGAAACGGAGTGGTGAATTAGAAGACATGGCCCCTAAAACAACATCAGCAGAACGAAGTGCTTTTCTTAAAACATTTGGATATAAAACTGAAGTGAAAACCCGTTGTCCCAGTTTCTCTTCCAGGTTCCGGAGCTTAAAAATGTTTTCATCAAAAATTTTTACGTTGGCTCCAAGACCAAGGGCTGCACGGGCTGCAAACTCAGATGCTGTTGTGGCACCCAGGATAACCAGTTCTGTTGGCGATATCCCGGTAACTCCTCCAAGCAATACCCCTTTCCCGTTACGGGAATTACTCAGGTATTCACTGGCAACCATGATAGCAGCAGCTCCTGAGATTTGACTCATCAGTCGTACCACAGGAAGACTATCATGCTCATTTTCCATATATTCATAAGCTATCGTGGTCACTTTTTTTCTCATCAACTTTCGTACGGATTCGCTGCAATGCGTGTTTAATTGTAAGTTCGAAAAAAGGGTTTGGTTTCCCCGGAGCATATCAGTTTCTTCCTGATCAAAAGGAGAAGTTCTTAGTACAACATCACACTGGAAAACTTCTTCTTTCTTCTCAACAACGACAGCCCCGGATTTACGGTATTCTTCGTCCGAGTAACTGGCAGCTTTACCTGCATTGGTTTCCATAAATATTTCGTGTCCGTACGAAACCAAAAGTTCTACTGCTTCCGGGGTAAGGGGAATACGAAATTCTGCCTTTGAAAAGTCAGATGGAATGCCAATAGTTATCTTTTTTCCTTTTTTAATAATTTCCAGTACTTCTTCCCTGGGCATAAAAAAGGTTGACGACTCAGGAACCTTTTCTTTTTCGTTCATTCAAAAAAAGTTAATTAATTGCTAAATTTAGTCATTTCAGACATTCTTCCTTGTAAAATTCTTATTCGTTGGTTTGGTCCTTCTCTTCTTTTTTGTTCAAAGAAACGGATCTGTACTTCTTTTTACGTAAATAATCGGAATATATTACAATCTTTTTGCTTTTATTTCGCGTGATGTTGGTGACAATTCCCCTATCTGAACTTCAACAAGGTTTTCCGGAAGTAATTTCTTTATTCTTTCGGGCCATTCAATAAAACAATAATTGCCGCTGTAAATGTAGTCGTCAAGCCCGATATCCAGAGCTTCTTCCATATTCTTTATTCTGTAAAAATCGAAATGATATATCTTCTCCGGCATCATGGAATCATATTCATTTACTAGTGCAAAAGTCGGACTTGTGATATTATCTTCAGAACCCATGGCCCTGCATAAAGCCTTGATAAAGGTTGTTTTTCCTGCCCCCATTTTCCCGTAAAAGGCAAATACCCGGTCATTGCCGAATTCGTTCAGAAATTTTTTTGCTGCGCCAGCCAGTTCCTCAGTCGAGTTTATTTCTATTGAAAACATGACAAATTAAATTATTGATGCAAAATAAGAAACTTCCGGCAAAAAAGTTTAGTGCCAGGTTCTTTAAATTTATGTTTTGAAAAAATGTATTACTTTTGGAAAAAATACAAAGAAATTGCAATATGAATCTGCCTGAAAACTTAAAGTACACGAAAGAACACGAATGGATCCGTGTTGAAGGTGATACTGCAACTGTCGGTATTACTGATTTTGCCCAGGGAGAACTGGGAGATATTGTTTTTGTTGAAGTTGAAACGGTTGGCGAAGAGCTTTCCATGGGAGAAACATTTGGTACCGTTGAAGCAGTAAAGACTGTGTCTGATTTATTTATGCCGGTTGGGGGAGAGGTGATTGAATTTAATTCGGCCCTGGAAGACATCCCCGAACTGGTCAATACCGATGCTTATGGAGAAGGATGGATGATCAAGCTGAAAGTGACTGATCCGTCACAGCTTGACGAACTGATGGATGCAGAGGCCTATAAAGCTATGCTTGAAGCCTGATTTTTTCGGGGTTTTAAAATAAAAATCCGGCTTTTAGGGCCGGATTCTCTTTTTATCTTGTCTTTTTTATCTATTTTACCTAAAGTGTTTTAGCAACTTCTACTTCGGAGAAGGCTTCTATTAGATCTCCGGTTTTAATATCGTTGTATCCTTCAATATTTAAACCGCATTCATAACCTTTGGCAACTTCTTTCACATCTTCCTTGAACCGTTTCAGTGAGCCGAGTATTCCTGTATAAATTACAATTCCATCCCTGATAATGCGGGTCTTGTTTGAACGGATAATTTTACCGTCCCTGACAATACAACCGGCGATTGTACCAACCTTGGTGATCTTGAACGTTTCCAGCACTTCTGCCGTACCGCTGATTTCTTCCTTGATTTCGGGAGAAAGCATGCCTTCCATCGCCGATTTTATTTCGTTAATTGCATCATAGATGATCGAATAAAGCCGGATATCTACTTCTTCGCGTTCTGCGAGCCTTCGGGCCTGCATGGTAGGCCTTACCTGGAATCCCACAACGATTGCATCAGAAGCTGTTGCCAGCATGATATCCGATTCCGATATCGCACCTACCGCCTTATGAATTACATTAACCTGGATTTCAGGGGTCGACAACTTGATCAGGGAGTCAGAGAGAGCTTCAATCGAACCGTCTACATCCCCTTTGACGATCAGGTTAAGTTCCTGGAAGTTTCCAATAGCAATGCGTCGTCCAATCTCGTCAAGGGTAATGTGTTTCTGTGTCCGAAGTCCTTGTTCGCGTGCAAGCTGTTCCCGTTTATTTGCGATAAGACGTGCTTCACGCTCGTTTTCCATCACGTTAAATTTATCACCGGCCTGTGGGGCGCCGTCAAGTCCGAGCACCATCACCGGTTCAGAGGGGCCGGCTTCCTGAATCCTCAGGTTTCGTTCATTGAACATAGCTTTTACGTGGCCATAGTACTGGCCTGCAAGGAGCATATCTCCTTGTTTCAGCGTACCATTCTGTACAAGCATAGTTGCCACATATCCCCGGCCACGATCAAGCGACGATTCAATAATAGTTCCTGTTGCACGTTTTTCTTTGTTCGCTTTTAGATCGAGCATTTCTGCTTCCAAAAGCACTTTCTCCAGTAATTCGTGTACGTTGGTGCCTTTTTTTGCAGAAATATCCTGGCTCTGATACTTTCCACCCCATTCTTCAACAAGAAGGTTCATGTTGGCAAGTCCTTCCTTGATTTTGTCAGGATTGGCGCCGGGTTTGTCAATCTTGTTGATCGCAAAAACAATGGGGACACCTGCTGCCTGAGCATGATTTATCGCCTCGATTGTTTGCGGCATGATGTCATCGTCTGCTGCCACAATAATAATGGCAATATCGGTAATTTGGGCTCCCCTGGCACGCATGGCAGTAAACGCCTCATGTCCGGGTGTATCAAGAAACGTGATATGGCTACCGTTTTTCAGTGTTACATTATAGGCCCCTATATGCTGGGTAATTCCTCCCGCTTCACCGGCAATCACATTTGTATTACGTATGTGGTCGAGCAATGAAGTTTTACCATGGTCGACATGCCCCATAACTGTCACGATCGGTGCTCTAGGGTGAACTTCGTCAGGAAGGTCATTTTCTTCTTCGATTGCCTCAAGGATATCTGAACTAACAAATTCAACCTTAAAGCCGAATTCATCAGCTACCACAGACATGGTTTCTGCATCAAGACGTTGGTTGATTGAAACAAACAAACCCAGGCTCATGCAGGTGGCGATTACCTCATTGACACCGACATTCATCATGGTTGCCAATTCTGCAACCGAAACAAACTCGGTAACCTTGAGAATATTTTTTTCTGCGTTTTGTTTTTCATGTTCTGCTGCTGCCCTCTCACTGGCGGCATGTCTCTTGTCGCGCCGATATTTTGATCCTTTTGATTTGCCTTTTGTCGAAGTCAGACGAGCCAGTGTGTCCTTAATCTGCTTTTGCACATCTTCTTCGCTGATTTCCTTTTTAATGACCCGTTTTTTATTTTTTCCCGAAGGAGCACCGTGTTTCTGTTGATTATTGCCTCCCTGGTTATTTTGCCCGGGTTGTTGCTTATTCCCAACATTAACCCGCGCATTTCCTTCCTTTTGTATCCGGCGTCGTTTCTTTTTTTGGTTTTGGCTGGAGTCATCATGTGGACCTGATTGTCTTTTTTCCGGCAGATCAGTCTTCCCGACAACATTAGGTCCGGATAATTTATTTTGACGCGATCTGAAGTCGTTATTCCCCTGTCCTCCTTGTTGTTGATTCTGTAATGCCTGTCTCCTCTGTTTTTCTCGTTCCCGGCGCTCTTCTTCTTTTTGTTTTTTTGTCTTCTTAGCCGGCCGTGTCTTCTGATTAATCGAGGAAAGGTCAATTTTTCCTATTACCTTAACTTCTTCTACTTTGGGAATATTGGTAGGGACTTCTTCCGGTTCTGCACGTTTTGTTTCTTTCCCTACAGGCACTTGCGCTGTTTCTATAACAGGTTCTGGTTCTACCACGGGTTCTGGTTTTTCTTCTTTTTTGGGCTCTGTCTTTTGGTTCTGGATTCCTTCCTCAGGAAGTAATTCCGGTCTTTTTTTCTTAATGACCTGTATCCTTTCCCTTTCCCTTGGGGCTTCTGCCTGTATTTTTTGTTCTTGTCCTGACGTATTTTCAGACTGCTCTTCTTTTTTTCTGTGATTCAGGTTATCCAGGTCGATTTTCCCAAGGATGCGGGGTTTTTCGATCTGGCGGACATAGGCTTTCTCTGTCGTTTCTCCTGATGCATGAGGTTTTGTCTGTTTGGTAGGAGGAAGGTCATTCTTCGAACTGCTCAGGTCTGTGATCCTGATCTCATCCGGAGAAAAATCTTCTTCCTCGTTTTCCTCAACTACTGATTCTTCCTGCAAATCATCCAGTGTAATGGTCTCTTTTTTTGTACGCTGGCTTTTCAGGTTTATTTTTTCAGATTCTTTTTTCAGAGAAATATCACTTTTGTATTCCTTTTCCAGCAGATGATATTCGTCGTCTGAAATTTTGGTATTGGGATTTGTATCAACATCGAATCCTTTTTTGTGCAAAAATTCAACGATTGTTGATATTCCAACATTAAATTCTCTTGCCACCTTACTTAGTCGCGTATTTAGTTTGCCAATACTCATAAATATTTACCCAATTCTATTTTTGTATTCTATTAAAAATCTTCACATAGAAAACTATGCAAGTTTACTCAAATTATTTATAATTTGACAGACAACAGGTTATTTTTAGATTAATAGCTATTCAAATTCAGAACGAAGCACTTTCAGTAACTCATCGATTGTCTCTTCCTCCAGGTCTGTCCTTTTGATCAAGTCGTTCCGGCTAAGGCTTAATACGTTCTTTGCCGTGTCGCACCCGATAGCCTTGAGTTCGTCAATTACCCATCCTTCAATTTCGTCAGCAAATTCGTCCAAATTAACATCTTCCTCGTCAGTTGCCATTTCTCTATAAACATCTATTTCATAGCCTGTAAGCTGGCTCGCCAGTTTGATATTCAACCCGCCTTTGCCAATAGCCAGAGATACTTCATCCGGCTTCAGGTAAACATCGGCCCTCTTCGTGTCTTCATGTAATTTTATGGATGAGATTTTGGCGGGGTTTAACGCGCGCTGAATGAAAAGCTGCAGATTGTTTGAGAAATTAATTACGTCAATATTTTCATTCCTTAGTTCGCGTACAATACCGTGTATTCTTGATCCTTTCATCCCGACACAGGCCCCGACAGGGTCAATGCGCTCATCATATGATTCAACTGCAACTTTCGCCCTTTCTCCGGGTACCCTGACGATTTTTTTTATGGTGATCAACCCGTCAAAGATTTCTGGTACTTCCAGTTCGAATAACCGCTCCAGGAATACCGGCGATGTGCGGCTAAGTATAATCAGCGGGTTATTATTCCGAAGTTCTACCTTATAAACAACGGCCCTCAGGGTATCTCCCTTGCGGAAATAGTCAGAAGGGATCTGTTCCTGTTTCGGCAATATCAGTTCGTTCCCTTCGTCGTCGAGGATCAGGATTTCCTTTTTCCATACCTGATAAACTTCGCCAGTAATAATATCTCCGATTTTGTTTTTATACTTATTATATATATGGTCTTTTTCCAATTCCAAAATACGGCTTGCAAGGTTCTGACGTAAGTTAAGGATTGCCCTGCGTCCGAAATCCTGTAACTTTACTTCATCCGTAACCTCTTCTCCAACTTCATAGTCGCCGTCAATTTTTTTTGCGTTGCTGAGCGTTATCTGGGTATTCGGATCCGTGATTTCTCCGTCCTCAACCACTTTGCGGTTTCTCCAGATTTCAAAGTCTCCTTTGTCAATATTGATAATGATGTCAAAATTTTCATCGGTTCCGTATGTCTTTTGTAATACATTCCGGAATACGTCTTCCAGCACACTCATCATCGTGACCCTGTCAATATTTTTAAGGTCTTTGAATTCAGAAAAGGTATCGATAAGATTAATCGTATCCATCTTGCCCGTATTTAAAATTTTATAATGTTTTTAACTGATTTTATCTCATCAAACGAAAAATGAGCCATCCGGGTTACCGGGCGTTTCTTTTTTTCTCCTTCCACTTTTTCGTTTTTCGTGATTTCCAGGTCAACCCCTGTTTTTTCTACATTTGTTAATACTCCTTCGTACTTCTGCCCAGTTGTCAGGACAACCTCTACTTCCTTTCCTGAATTTTTCAGATACTGTCTGTAAACTTTGAACGGTTGCCCTAGCCCTGACGAAGAAACCTGAAGTTCAAAATCTTCTTCGTCCCTGTTTAGATTACTTTCAATATGACGGCTTATTTGTACACAATCTTCGATACTAAGTCCGTCTTCACTATCGAGCAATATTGTGATTTTATTCGACTGACTGATAATCAGGTCAACAATAAACTGGCCGTCCTTGAGCTTTTCTTCTGTAAGCTGCACTATTTTATCTTTCTCAACCATGTGTTTTAGTAATAAAATAGGGGACTTCAGGTCCCCTATCCACGGTTTAATTTCTTTGCAGTGCAAAAATATAAAAAAATATCGGAATTCCAAAAATGGAAATAAATGATTTTCAGCAAAAAAATGAATTGCGTATAGTGTGTGGGTGTTTAGTGCCGGGATTAAAAAAGTTTTTTAATTTTGTTTCCTTAATAAATTTATTGAAGAGAAAGAAGGGCTTGGAAACAAATAAAAAAAAGATTATTAACGATCCTGTTTTTGGATTTATAACCATTCAATCCGATTTAATCTTTGATTTAGTCGAGCATCCTTATTTTCAGCGATTAAGAAGGATCAAACAGTTAGGATTGTCTTGCATTGTTTTCCCGGGAGCAAATCATACGAGATTTGAACATGCAATCGGTACAGTTTATCTGATGCGTACCGCGATCTCCGGATTGGAGTTGAAGGGAGTAGAGATTACGGAAGAAGAAGCAGAGGCTGTCACGGTTGCAATATTACTTCACGATATCGGGCATGGACCGTTTTCTCATACACTGGAACATTCGATTGTTGACGGGGTACCTCATGAACATATCTCGGCCTTGCTTATGGAAGATTTGAACCGGCAGTTTGACGGACGGCTGACTCTTGCCATCCGGATTTTTAAAAATCAGTATCATAAAAAATTTTTGCATCAGCTTGTTGCGAGCCAACTTGATATGGACCGGCTTGATTACTTGTGCCGGGATAGTTTCTATACCGGGGTAACCGAGGGGATAATAGGGTCTGACCGCATCATAAAAATGCTTAACGTTTGCAATGACGAACTTGTAATCGAGGTGAAAGGAATTTATTCGATCGAAGAGTTTTTGATCGCCAGGCGTTTGATGTATTGGCAGGTTTATCTGCATAAGACGGTGTTGTCGTCCGACCATTTGCTGATAAATATCCTGAAGCGGGCCAAGGAACTGGCCATGAATGGGGTGCCGGTTTTTGCCACCCCTTCGCTGCTCGTATTCCTTGAAAGGAATGTCAAGAGTGAACATTTTCTTTCCGGGGAGAAAATCCATGGGAGATCAATGCTTTCCGTGTTTGCGGAGCTTGATGATAATGATATCATGGCTTCTGTGAAGCAGTGGCAGTACCATGACGACCAGATCCTGTCATTTTTGTCCCGATGTTTGATACAGCGCAGATTATATAAGATTAAAATTGAAAATCACCCTTTGGATGGGCCGTTTATACATAACCTGAAACGTAAAATTGTTCAGCAGTTTAAAACAGATGAGAAGTATATGGATTATTTTTTAATTCAGGACACAATAACAAACAGCGCCTATGCTGCCAATGATGATAAAATTAACATTCTTTTGAAGTCTGGAAAGGTGTGTGAAATCAGCGAGGCTTCAGATATAAATCTGTCCAGTTTATCACAAACTGTAAGGAAATATTTTGTCTGTTACCCGAAAGAATTGGTCATTAATTAATTTAAACCTATTTTTGCACGGCGCCAAGAAAAAAAATATGGAATTTAAAGCAATAAATATCGCTGATTTTCTGCATGGGACAGTAGACGGCGATGAAAACGTAAGCGTAAGTAATATATCTAAAATTGAAGATGGGAAACCAGGAACTTTAGCTTTTCTGGCCAATCCTAAGTATGAAAAATATCTTTATGGCACAGAAGCTTCTATTGTTCTGGTTAATAATGATTTTATTCCGGAACATCCTGTAGCCTGCACCTTGATTAGGGTTGCAGATGCTTATGAGGCTTTTGCTTCGCTTCTTGATTTGTATCAGCAAACAAGGATACAAAAGACGGGCATCGAACAGCCTTCTTTTATCGATTCTTCTGCCATACTTGGCGATGATATCTATGTCGGTGCATTCACTTATGTAAGCCCAAATGCTTTAATCGGGAGCAGAGCCAGGATTTATCCCCAGGTTTTTATTGGCAGTAACGTAAAAATAGGAGAGAATACCACGATTTACCCTGGCGTTAAGATATATGACGATTCTGTTATTGGTGCAAACTGCATCATCCATGCCGGTGCAGTGATCGGTTCAGATGGTTTCGGGTTTGCCCCGACGAGCGATGGCTCTTATAAGAAAATTCCCCAGGTTGGAAATGTTGTAATTGAAGATAATGTCGAGATTGGAGCCAATACAACGATCGATTGCTCAACGATGGGATCCACAATTATTCGAAAAGGGGCCAAACTGGATAACCTGATTCAAATTGCCCACAACTGTGAAATCGGAGAAAATACTGTTATGGCCGCACTTTCAGGAATTGCAGGTTCTTCCAAGGTAGGGAAGAACTGCATGATGGGAGGGCATGTAGGTATTGCAGGTCACCTAAATGTCGGTGACCATGTCAAGATTGGTGCTATGGCCGGAGTGAGTAACAATATTAAACAAGGTAAGACCGTATTGGGGGCTCCTGCTATGGATCACGAACGGGCGTTGAAAGTTTTTGTCATTTACAGAAAGCTCCCGGAATTGAATGATCAGATTAATAAACTGCAGAAGAAAGTGGAAGAGTTGACTTCCAGACTTGACGAAAAGTAATTTTGGGATAAATAAGTAAAGATGACTGTTAAACAAAAAACTTTAGCCGGGGAGTTCTCCTTTAGCGGTAAGGGCTTGCATACGGGGTGTTCTGTGAATGTCGTTTTTAAACCTGCTCCGGAAAATCATGGAATAAAATTTCAGCGGGTCGATTTGGACGGAAAGCCGTTTCTGGAAGCCGATGCTGCCCTTGTTATTGATACTTCCAGAGGAACTGTTATTGGAAGAAGGGACGGAGCCCGTATAAGTACGATTGAGCATGCAATGGCTGCTATGGTGGGAATGGACCTGGATAATGTGCTGATTGAGATCGATGCGGAGGAAATGCCGATACTTGATGGTAGTGCAAAATATTATGCGGAAGCAGTTGAGAAGGTAGGGACCATAGAGCAGGACGCTGAAAGGGAGTATCTGGTTATAAAGCACAAAATATTGTACAGGGATCCCAAATCGGGCTCTGAGATTATAGCCCTGCCCGACGATGATTACCGGTTGAATATTCAGATTTCTTTCGACTCTATTGCCTTGCGTAATCAGTATGCCTGCCTGGATAATATTCATGACTTTAAAAAGGAAATAGCTTCATGCCGGACATTTGTATTTCTTCGGGAACTGGAGTTTCTCTTGAAAAATAACCTGGTAAAAGGGGGCGATCTTGATAATGCGATCGTGATTATGGATCGGAAGGTCAGCCAGGCTGAACTTGACCGTCTTGCAGACTTGTTTAATCATGAACGGGTTGAACTGAAAGAAGAACGGGGTATCCTGAATAATCTGGATCTGCAGTTCGATAATGAATGTGCACGCCATAAGCTGCTTGATGTGATCGGCGACCTGGGACTGGCCGGGAAAAGGATTAAGGGACGGATTATTGCAACAAAGCCCGGGCACTCGGTTAATACCGAATTTGCCAAGCTCCTGAGGAAAGAAATTCACCGGGAAAGAGTTTCGGCCCCACAGTACGATCCGGAGAAAGAACCTTTGCTTGATGTTAACGGCATCAGCCGGTTTTTACCCCATCGGTTTCCGTTTTTGCTTGTCGATAAGATTATCGAGGTTACAAATAATTATATTGTCGGCATAAAAAATGTAACGGTAAATGAACCTTTTTTTCAAGGACATTTCCCTGGAAACCCTGTAATGCCGGGGGTTTTGATAGTAGAAGCAATGGCGCAATGCGGGGGACTTTATGTTCTTCACAGCAGGCAGGAGAAATATTCAACTTATTTTATTAAAATTGACAACGTAAAATTCCGGAAAAAAGTAGTACCCGGGGATACCTTAATCTTTAAGATTGAACTTACAACTCCGATAAGACGAGGTATTGCGAACATGAAAGGATTATGTTTTGTGGGGAATACTGTTGTCGCTGAAGGTGAATTTATGGCGCAGATTGTACCGGCATAAAGGAGATGACATGAGACCCTCTGTTTATTTTCGTAAGTCACAGGTGCCGGAACCTGAATTTAGAATTGATGAATTTTTAACGTGTGAAAACAATGATAAATGAAACGAGCCGGGATGGCATATCTTATTATCACAGGAGATGTTTATCGTGGCGAGTTTCATGTGGCAATTAAAAGACAAATTATAAACACATGAAACAACCGTTAGCTTATGTGCATCCTGAGGCAAAAGTTGCTGATAACGTGGTTATTGAGCCTTTTGTTTCGATAGACAAGGATGTTGTTATTGGGGAAGGTACAAGGATTGGCTCAAATGCCACCATCCTTCCGGGGACACGGATCGGGAAGAATTGCCGTATTTTCCCGGGAGCAGTAATCGGTGCCATTCCGCAAGACCTGAAGTTTAAGGGCGAATATACTATTGTAGAAATCGGGGATAATACTACGATCAGGGAGTTCGTTACTGTAAACAGGGGAACAGCTGCCCGTGGAAAAACTACTGTAGGAAATAACTGTTTGATTATGGCTTATGTACATATTGCCCATGACTGTTCCGTCGGGAACAATGTCATCCTTACCAACAGCACACAGCTTGCGGGCGAAGTTGTTGTCGATGACTGGGCAATCGTGGGCGGAATGAGCGCTGTACATCAGTTTTGCCATATTGGTTCTCATGTTATGATTTCAGGAGGATCTCTGGTCCGAAAGGATGTGCCTCCTTTTATCAAAGCCGGGCGTGAACCCCTTTCTTATGTCGGAATCAATTCTATTGGACTTAGAAGAAGAAATTATAACAACGATAAGATACGGGAAGTACAGGACATTTACCGCTATATTTATCAAAAAGGATTAAATACGGCTCAGGCAGTTGAGATTATTGAGGCAGAAATGCCTGCTACTCCTGAACGTGATGAGATCCTGCTTTTTGTCAAGGATTCGAAACGAGGAATTATCAGGGGATATTTTCCAGATTAGTATTATATTACGACAAGAAATAAAAAACGGGGGAGAAACCCCCTTTTTTTATTTCTGAATTTTTGTATTATGTTCTATAGAGGCTATGTTCGCTATACTTCACCTATACTCCATCTATACTTCAGGTATACTTGAGCTACAAATGTGGTCTATTCTTTTAACGGGTTCCATCCCTGGGCCTGAAGTGGGATCGAGGTCCCGTTCAGCGTGGTCACCAGGTTTGTGCCCTGATTTTCTTCCGTTATATGCCCGATGATGGTAATATCCGGATCGTTTTTGATCTTTTCATGGCTGGCAAGTGGCACGGTAAACAGGAGTTCGTAATCCTCCCCCCCGTTTAATGCAGCCACGAGCGGGTTGATATTCAATTCTTCTGCAAAACGTTTTGTCTGGTCGTCGAGCGGAATTTTATCTTCGTAAATATTACAGCCTACTTTCGATGCTTTGCATATATGGAGCATTTCAGAAGATAATCCATCAGAAATGTCGATCATGGATGTCGGGGTAATCCCCAAGGTTTTGAACGCTTCGACAATGTCTCCCCTTGCTTCCGGTTTTAACTGCCTCTGAAGAATGTAATCATAGCCTTCCAACTGGGGCTGAACCTTCGGGTTAACCTTGAAAACTTCATTTTCCCTTTCCAGCAGTTGCAGTCCCATGTAGGCCCCTCCAAGGTCACCCGAAACACAAACTAGGTCGTTTACACGGGCACCGCTACGAAAAACCGCCTTGCCCTTTTCTACTTCTCCCAGGGCAGTTATACTGATTACCAGTCCTGTCATGGAACTGGTTGTGTCCCCTCCTATCAGGTCGACATTATATTTGTCGCAGGCCAGTTTAATCCCTTCATACAACTCTTCCATTGCCTCGACCGAAAATTTCCCTGAAATAGCAAGTGAAACAGTTATCTGCTTGGGCTGAGCATTCATGGCAAAAACATCGGAAAGATTTACCATAACAGACTTATATCCCAAGTGCTTTAACGGAACATACATCAAGTTGAAGTGGATCCCTTCGACCAACAGGTCGGTGGTTATCACCAGTTGGCTGCCATCGTAGTCGAGCAGGGCAGCATCGTCACCTACCCCCATGATTGTTTCCCTGTTCCTGGCAGACAGGTTTTCTGTTAAATGCTTAATTAATCCAAACTCGCCCAAAGTCGAAATAGGTGTTGTTTTTTTAATATTATCCATTTTTAAAATATCAGACTTTTTGGTGTGAAATACGCTTTTCGGACTGTAAAAATAGCTTTACTTCACTATCTTTGCAATTAATTTTAAACAGACTATGAACAAGTTTGTTAAAGAAAGGGATACGAATAAGGAAAAAGTCAGAGATATGAAAGAACAAGATAAAATATTGGAGGAAGTAACCTCCGGCGAATATAAATTTGGATTTGTATCCGATTTTGAAATGGATACAATCCCCAAAGGTTTGAATGAAGAAGTTATCCGGATGATTTCAGCGAAAAAGGAGGAGCCTGAATTTATGCTTCAGTTCCGGCTTGAGGCTTTCCGGAAATGGGAAAAAATGAAAATGCCAGATTGGGCTTATCTTAAGATTCCGCCGATTGATTTTCAGAATATTATTTATTATGCAGCTCCAAAGAAAAAAGCTCAATACAGCAGCCTGGATGAAGTCGATCCGGAACTGCTTGAAACTTTTGACAAACTGGGCATTCCGCTTGAAGAGCAGAAGATTCTTTCGGGGGTTGCCGTTGATGCCGTGATCGATAGTGTCTCGGTAAAGACTACCTTTAAGGAAACACTGGCAGAAAAAGGGGTAATTTTTTGTTCTTTTAGCGAAGCCGTCCGGGAACACCCTGATCTCGTGCAGAAATACCTGGGAATGTCGGTACCTCCAACCGATAATTTTTTTGCAGCGTTGAACTCAGCAGTCTTTTCTGATGGTTCGTTTTGCTATGTCCCCAAAGGGGTAAAATGCCCGATGGAATTATCTACTTATTTTCGTATCAATGCCGCGGGAACAGGGCAGTTTGAACGTACACTTATTGTTGCCGACGATGATAGCTATGTTAGCTACCTGGAAGGATGTACGGCTCCGATGAGGGATGAGAATCAGCTGCATGCAGCAGTTGTGGAAATTATAGCGATGAACCGTGCCGAAGTAAAATACTCAACGGTACAGAACTGGTACCCGGGGGATAAACAGGGAAAAGGAGGCGTTTACAATTTTGTTACCAAACGTGGAATTTGCAGGGGCGAATCATCTAAAATAAGCTGGACCCAGGTTGAAACCGGTTCTGCCATAACCTGGAAATACCCGAGCTGCGTGTTGATGGGCGATAATTCGATCGGCGAATTTAACTCGGTAGCTGTTACAAATAATTTCCAGCAGGCAGATACCGGAACAAAAATGATCCATATTGGCAAAAATACGAAAAGCAGGATCGTGTCGAAAGGCATTTCAGCCGGTAAGAGCGACAATTCTTACCGGGGATTGGTCAAAGTGCTTCCCGGCGCTGCCAATTCGAGGAATTTTTCGCAGTGCGACTCATTACTTCTAAGTTCTACCTGCGGGGCTCATACTTTCCCCTATATCGAGGTCGGGAATAAAAGTTCCGTGGTGGAGCACGAGGCTACTACTTCCAAAATTGGTGAAGACCAAATTTTCTATTGCAACCAACGGGGAATCTCGACCGAGGATGCCGTGGGAATGATTGTGAACGGGTATGCAAAGGAAGTCCTCAATAAGCTGCCGATGGAGTTTGCCGTTGAAGCACAGAAGCTCCTTCAGATCAGCCTCGAAGGAAGTGTGGGATAATGAGATTTATTATTTATACTTTGGAGGAGACAAACGGGGTGATTGATATATACGTGAAACTTGAATTTTTGAACTTGAGATATGCTAACAATAAAGAATCTAAAAGTTGCCGTTGAAGGAAAAGAAATCCTGAAAGGGATCAACCTTGATATTAAACCGGGTGAAGTGCATGCGATTATGGGGCCGAATGGCTCAGGTAAAAGTACTTTGGGTAATGTGCTTGCCGGGAAAGAAGATTATGAAGTTACCGATGGTGAAGTCCGCTTTTTGGGTGATGATTTGCTGGAGCTCTCTCCGGAAGACAGGGCTAGGAAAGGCCTTTTCCTGAGTTTTCAATATCCCGTCGAGATCCCCGGGGTTCCGATGGTGAATTTTCTGAAAGCTTCGGTCAATGAGCATCGTAAGTATAACGGACTGGCGCCGTTATCTGCAGGTGATTTTTTGAAGCTGATGAGGGAAAAGAAGGACCTTCTGCATCTGGATTCACAATTGACAAACCGTTCTGTAAACGAAGGTTTTTCCGGTGGAGAAAAAAAGAAAAATGAAATTTTTCAAATGGCAATGCTCGAACCCCGTCTGGCAATACTTGACGAAACTGATTCCGGTTTGGATATTGATGCCCTTAAAATAGTTGCCGAAGGTGTTAATGCGCTGAAGAGTCCTGTCCGTTCGATCATTGTAATTACCCACTACCAGCGTTTGCTTGATTATATTATCCCTGATTTTGTACATGTCCTTTACCAGGGGAAGATCGTGAAATCGGCGGGAAAAGAACTGGCCCTGGAACTTGAAGAAAAAGGATACGACTGGATAAAAAACGAACTTGTTTAAAATGACTCAATCTGTAATAAATAATAAGGTAACGGTAAGTGAAAAATATACAGCGCTTTTTTATGCTAACCGGAACATATTGGATGATGGTTCTTCTCCGTTGTTTAACCGGATGCGCGAAATTGCCCTGCAACGTTTTGTAAAGGCCGGGGTCCCTGGATTTAAGAATGAGGATTATAAATATACCAACCTGGAACGTATTTTTGCAAAAGAATATCGTCACGTTTTCAATTATGAAGAAACAGCTGTCGATATGAATGCTGTTTTTCGCAGTGATATCCCTCAACTCAATGCACACACTGTTTTTATAGTAAATGGGTGGTATTATCATGGAAATGAGAAGTTGGAAGGACTCCCGGAGGGGACGGTTGTCGGGAGTATTGGTCGTGTTGCCAGGGAAGAACCCGGGATCGTTCAGAATTGCCTGAACCGCCTGGCCGGCTTGTCAGACGACCCGCTTGTTGCATTAAATACAGCATTTTCAAAAGATGGTTTTTTCCTTTATATTCCAGATAATGTTGTTCTTGATAAACCAATTCAGGTAATCAGCCTGACCCGTTCCGGCATACCTGTCTTCCTGACTCAGAGAAACCTGATTATTATAGGGAAAAATAGTCAGGCAAAGATTATTTTCTGCGATTATACGCTTGACTCGACGGATATGCTTTCGAACAGTGTTACCGAAGTTTTCGTCGGACGTGATTCCGTGGCCGATATTTATGCAGTTCAGAATCAGGATAACCAGGCCAGTTCGATCAACTCTGTTTTTGTGAAGCAGGAGGAGAATTCAACCCTGTTGACAAGCGTAGCCAGCCTGCATGGCGGATTAATCCGGAACAATCTGAATATAGCCCTTGACGGAGAACATGCTGAAGCCCATTTGTTTGGAATGTCGTTTACCGATAAACGGCAGCATGTCGATAATTTTACTGTGGTAGAGCACCGTAAACCAAATTGTCTGAGTAACCAGCTTTACAAGAATGTGCTCGACGATGATTCTGTAGGCGCTTTTTCAGGGAAGATCCATGTGGCACGAGATGCTCAGAAGACAAATGCCTTCCAGCGAAATAATAATATACTACTTTCGGATTCAGCAAAGATGAATACCAAGCCGCAATTGATTATCGATGCTGATGATGTAAAATGCAGCCATGGTGCAACCGTGGGGCAAATCGATAAAGAAGCCCTTTTTTATCTGAAAGCAAGAGGAATTGGCGAGGAAGAAGCCAGGTTGATGCTGATGAGTGCCTTCGCCCATGAAGTGATCCAGGAAATAAGGATCGAAGCACTTCGGGAGCGTATTGGTGAATTGGTCGGGAAAAGACTACGCGGTGAATTGTATCAAAGCCATTCCCGCGATAAAAATTAATTCGATATATTTGTGAGACGGGGGTTCATTGCTCCCGTCTTTTTTTTAGGAGTTTAAGATATGACACTTGATATTACCCGGATTCGAAAGGATTTTCCTATTCTTGATCAGACTGTTTACAATAAGCCGCTGATTTATTTTGACAGTGCAGCTTCTTCGCAAAAGGTCCTGCCTGTCCTGAAAAAGGAAGAACAGCTACACCTTGAATATTACGGGAACATTCACAGAGGTGCACATTTTATGGCCGACAAGGCTACGGCCGATTTTGAAGAGGTTCGTAGCCTTGTTAAGGAATTTATCAATGCTTCAGCCCGGGACGAGATTATTTTTACAAAAGGAACGACTGAGAGTATCAATTTGGTTGCTTTTTCTTTTGGAGAAGCATTTGTCGGTGAAGGCGATGAGGTTATTGTTACAGAGATGGAACACCATGCCAATATTGTGCCATGGCAAATGATGGCTTTGCGGAAAAAAGCAAGAATCCGTGTTCTTCCGTTTGCCGACGACGGACGGTTAAAGATTGAACATCTGGATGGCCTGATTAATGAAAAGACGCGACTGATAGCAGTTGCCCACGTTTCCAATACGCTCGGGACTATAAACCCGGTAAAGGAGATTATTGAAAAGGCACATCAGTCAGGGATAAAGGTGTTGGTAGATGGGGCTCAGGCGATAAAACATCTGCGCGTGGATGTGCAGGATATGGATGCCGATTTTTATGCATTTTCAGCCCATAAGATGTACGGGCCAAACGGGGTAGGCGTCCTTTACGGGAAGAAGGATTTACTGGATCTTATGCCTCCTTACCAGGGAGGAGGTGAAATGATTTCGGAAGTCCGTTTCGAGAAGACTCTTTATAATGAGTTGCCATATAAATTTGAAGCAGGTACGCCTGATATTACCGGGGTTATTTCTTTTGGTGAAGCAATCCGTTATCTCAGGTCTTTGGATATGAATGAAGTTACTGCATATGAAGCTTCTCTTTTGGAATATTGTACAGGAAAACTGAGCGAGATCCCTGGGGTAAGGATTTACGGAACACAGGCAGCTAAATCTGGTGTGATTACATTTAATGTAGAAGGGATCCATCCGTACGATCTGGGAACGATGCTTGACAAACTGGGTGTGGCAGTACGTTCGGGACGACTCTGTGCTGATCCGGTGATGGATCACTTCCAGGTTCCCGGGACTGTCCGGATTTCTTTCGCAGTCTACAATACCTTCAGTGAAATTGACTGTTTTATAGAGGCGTTGAAAAAGGTGATTGCCCTTTTTCATGCAGGCTGATTATTATTACCTGATCCGTATGACCCCTTGAGATTCCACTTTCTATAAAAAATAGTTGGAACAGAAGGGGCATACGGGAATAATTTTTACTCTGCTTACGAGATAAGCAAGGCTTAATAATTGACCGTTTCAAGCTCGAAGAATGCCTGATCGGCTTCACATGCCGGACATTTTTTCGGAGGACGTTCCGATTCGTGAAGAAATCCGCATACCCGGCATTTCCAGATTACTTTTCCTTCGCGCTGGAATACTTTCCCTTCTTCCAGGTTCTGGTATAGCTTCAGGTAACGTTCTTCATGGTGTTTTTCTATCTTTGCAATAGTTTTGAAAATAACGGCAATTTGTTTAAATCCTTCTTCTTCAGCAATTTTAGAAAATTCAGGGTAAAGTTCCGACCATTCCTCATTTTCTCCGGCTGCGGCAGCTTTTAGATTTTCCAGTGTTGTTCCGACTTTCCCGGCAGGGTAACTGGCAGTTATTTCAACCTTGCCTCCTTCCATGAAATTAAAAAAACGTCTGGCGTGTGCCTGTTCGTTCATCGCTGTTTCTTCGAAAATAGCTGCCATTTGTTCCAGCCCTTCTTCCCTGGCCTGTTTTGCAAAAAATTCATAACGGTTTTTTGCCTGCGATTCACCTGCAAAAGCTTTCAGTAAGTTTTGCTCGGTTTTTGTTCCTTTTATTGAATTCATTTTGAATATGATTAAAGGTTTTGCCTGCTGATTTTTTCGACTGTTGAAATTACATAATTTCAGGGAAGTTCTATTCTTCCATAATGAATTTAGAATCATTCAAGGCGAAGGACCATCCATTTGGTTTTTTTATAAAATCCTTCGATTAGTATAGGGTAAGCTTATGTGTTTCTTAAAAAAATTTTAACCTTTGCAATTTAAAAACAGGATTAAATGACAATAGAAGATATACAAGAGGAAATCAACGAAGAATTTTCCATATACGAAGACTGGATGGATAAATATAGTTACCTGATTGAGCTTGGGAATAACCTTAAGCCCCTTGATCCTAAACTAAAAAACGAGCAGCATTTAATTAAAGGGTGCCAGTCCAGGGTTTGGCTGGTTCCTGATTTTCGGGAAGGACTTATTTATTTTCAGGGGGAAAGTGATGCAGTAATCGTGAAAGGATTGGTGGTTCTGTTGTTGCGGGTGGTTTCAGGCCGTACGCCTCAGGAAATTATGGAGAGTAATCTGCACTTTGTCGATGATATAGGGCTGAAGCAACATTTATCGCCAACCCGTTCCAACGGGTTAGTCGCGATGATCAAACAAATTAAGTTGTATGCTGTTGCTTATAACAGAATTTCAAGATAGAAGGAGACAGATTTATGGATGGAAGAATAGATCAGATCATTGAACGGCTTAAAGATGTTTATGATCCGGAGATCCCGGTAAATATATATGATTTGGGACTTATTTATAATGTCGATATTGATGAACAAAATAAAGTGAATATTGTGATGACTCTGACAGCCCCCGGTTGTCCGGTTGCCGATATTCTTTTGGAAGATATCCGGCAGGCTGCCCTTAGTGTAGAAGGGATTGAAGAAGTTTTTGTAGAATTGACTTTTGATCCCCCCTGGGACAAATCGATGATGAGCGAGGAAGCAAGGCTTGAGCTGGGCTTTTTCTGATGCTGTTTCCTGTTTTTGTGGATTGCCCTATTTAAGAAAACGAGAATAGTAATGTTGTATTACTAGTTGGTCGCTTTTAAATACATTAGCAATTAATTACAAATAAATAATCCATAATTTTAAGCCCGGAACTCTCCGGGTTTTTTTATTTAATTTTTAGTGTGGATTTAAAAGAGCGAAGTAATAGGATAAAAGTCAAGGCTATTGATCTTGGATTCCTGGCTTGCGGCATTTCAAGGGCTGTTTTTCTTGAAGAAGAGAGGGAACACCTGGAGAACTGGCTGTCTGAGGGGATGAACGGAGAAATGGGATACATGGCCCGGAATCAGGAGAAAAGGCTTGACCCGAGGTTGCTTTTCGATGGTGCCAAGTCGGTCGTTTCTGTTTTGCTGAATTATTTTCCGGGAGTGGGGCAGTCAGATCCTGAAGCGCCTGTACTTGCCAAATATGCCTATGGTAAGGATTATCACATCGTATTAAAGGAAAAGTTGAATGAACTGTTGACATACATCCAGGATGAGGTGGTGCCATGTCAGGGCAGGGCATTTACCGATTCAGCTCCGGTGCTCGACAAAGCCTGGGCTGTCAGGGCAGGCTTGGGATGGATCGGGAAAAATACCAACCTGATCTCTGCTGAACATGGCAGTTTCTTTTTTATTGGAGAACTAATCCTGGATACAGAACTGGTCCCGGATGAGAAAATTGTACGGGATCATTGCGGAAATTGTACCCGTTGTATCGACGCCTGTCCGACCAAGGCTATTGTGTCTACCTATGTCGTTGATGCCAGAAGTTGTATTTCTTACCAGACAATCGAGCTGAAGGGGGAACTCGATGAAAAACTGAGAGGAAAGTTCAATTCGAGGGTTTTTGGATGTGATATTTGCCAGGATGTTTGTCCCTGGAACCTGAAATCGGAGGCCCATGACGAACCTGGGTTTAATCCGCATCCCAGGTTGATGTCCCTTACAAAGAAGGAATGGCAGGAGATGGACAAAAGCTTATTCGACGAGCTTTTCCATAAATCGGCCGTTAAACGTGCAAAATATGAGGGGGTGAAACGGAACCTCCGGTTTATTTACGGAGACGGTGATGTAACTGGTCCGGGAACAGAAAAACGCTGATCTTTTTTTATATTCGAAGCGTTTTTTCGTTTGCTGGTGGCGTATGATAAAGAATATTTTTTAAATTTGTGCCGCTTTCGATGTTAAGGCAATATATAGTTATGAAAAATAATTGCGGGAGTAGCTCAGTGGTAGAGCATTAGCTTCCCAAGCTAAGGGCCGCGGGTTCGACCCCCGTTTCCCGCTCAGAAGATCAGTTAATTACGGGGAAAGTAATTAACTGATCTTTTCTTTTTATATCCTCAAACCGGACAGGCTCTTCCTTTTCCAGTCGATGAAAAGGAAGCAAAAATCTTGTCAAAACGAACCCTCGTCCGGGCGTTTTGGCGGCCTGCACACCGCTCCAATTTGCATTTACCGGATTAAGAAAGTCGGTTCTCCCATCCGGTTTTTCCGAAGAAATTTTAACAGAGAAAAGCATATATCCGGTATTCTCAGTAGAGTCTTGACGGATTACAGTATTGTCGATACTGTCGTCGCCCAACTTTTTCGACATGATTTTAAATAATATTGATCATATAAATGTACTTTTTTATTTTCGAAGCAGATTATTCTTAATAGTTATGGGGAATAACAATTGGTGATAAAAACTGAGGATTTGTAATCCTGTACAACTAGTAAACTGTTAATTCAATTTTTTCTTCCTTTTGCCTGCAAAGATGGTGAACGGCCCTGACCGTTAATGAAAAAACATTTGCGTGTTTGCTTTCGTCTAATAAAAAAATAATTAAAACTAATCTTGATTTGTTCTTTCAGATTTGATAATTCTTTTACACAGGTCCTGTCTAAATTTCATACCTTTAGAAAAAGTTATTGTTTATGGAGTTACCAAATCTGGTTCAAAATGATAAATGGCTTGAGCCTTACTGTGCTGCAATTTTGTCGAGGCGTGATGCTGCCAGACAAAAGGAATTGGAATTGACCGGAGGGCAAAGCCTTATTGATTTTGCCAGCGGTCATCTTTGGTTTGGTTTACACAGAGCGGCTCACGGATGGGTAATTCGGGATTGGGCTCCCAATGCAGATGCTATTTATTTGGTGGGTGAGTTTAACAATTGGAAGGAACTTGAAGATTACCGACTATTTCCGGGCGAAGATGGAAATTGGGAATTATATTTGGGAGAAGATCAACTTCATCATGGAGACCTGTATGCTTTTTCTGTGCATTGGCCGGTAGGAAGTGGAAAAAGGATACCTGCTTGGGCCAACCGTGTTGTACAGGATGAGGTTACGCTTATTTTTAATGCGCAGGTATGGGCGCCTGAAGAGAGGTACCAATGGGTGAATCCCTCTTTTAAACGGGGCAATGACGCTCCCCTGATTTATGAGAGTCATGTTGGAATGGCCGGAGAAGAAGAGCGGGTGCATACTTATAACGAGTTTAGGGAACATGTACTTCCCCGTATTAAAAGTGCCGGATATAATACCGTCCAGCTGATGGCTGTGACAGAACATCCGTATTACGGAAGTTTTGGTTACCATGTCTCTAGTTTTTTTGCTCCCTCTTCACGTTTCGGGACACCGGACGAACTTCGTGCGCTTATTGATGCAGCACACGGGATGGGGCTGGCTGTGATCATGGACCTGGTACATTCTCATGCAGTAAAAAATGAAATTGAAGGCCTGGGGAGGTATGACGGTACCCGTTATCAGTTTTTTCATGAAGGAGAAAGAGGAGAACATCCGTCATGGGATTCTTATTGTTTTAATTATGGCAAAAATGAGGTCCTGCATTTTCTTTTGTCAAATATTCGTTACTGGATGGATGAATTCCGTTTCGACGGATTCCGTTTTGATGGGGTGACCAGCATGATTTATTTGGATCATGGGCTTGGAAAGGCTTTTACCAGTTACGATGATTATTTTACGGCCAATGTGGACCAGGAGGCTGTCAGTTATCTGTTGCTGGCCAATAAGCTGATCCATTTGATTAATCTGCATGCTGTTTCCATAGCAGAAGAGGTCAGTGGAATGCCTGGATTGGCGACCCCGATTGAAGACGGAGGAATTGGTTTTGATTTCAGAATGGCAATGGGGGTTCCCGACTTCTGGATTAAGATTATTAAAGAATTGCCGGATGAAAAGTGGGATGTAGGACAGATTTTTTATGAGTTGACCTCCAAACGGCAGGACGAAAAGGTAGTCAGCTATGCCGAATCGCACGATCAGGCATTGGTGGGCGATAAGACTATTATTTTCAGGCTGATTGATAAGGAGATGTATTTTAACATGCAGAAAGATCAGCCAAACCTGATCGTGGATCGGGGAATAGCCTTACATAAAATGATCCGCCTTGCCACTGCAAGTTGTGCCGGAGGTGCATACCTTAATTTTATGGGCAATGAGTTTGGTCATCCGGAATGGATCGATTTTCCGAGGCAAGGCAATAACTGGTCGTTTAGCCATGCCCGGCGCTTGTGGAGTATAGTTGATAATCATAAACTTAAATATCACTGGCTTTCAGATTTTGATCAGATAATGATAAAGTGGATCCGGAATAACAGGTTATTGGATATTCCCGAGATATGCTGGCGTTTCGACAACAAGGCAGACCAGATTTTATCCTATCAGAGAGGTGATTTTCTCTTGGTATTCAATTTTAATCCTTCAAGGTCGTTTACGGGATATGGCATACCCCTTGACGCTTCGAAATACCGGATTCTGTTTAACACCGATGAAGTCTGTTTCGGAGGACAGGAACGAATTGATCAATCAATCAATTATTATACGCGGCCTTCCGGCGGACTGTCAAGTCAACATTATTTAAACCTGTACCTTCCTGCGAGAACTGCGATCGTGTTGAAAAAAGAACCATTTAAAAGCGTGAGATGATGAGCCGTTTTTTTACAGAAGTGACCCTTGCAGATCCCGGGTGGAGGATTGGTTATCAGGATAAACTGATGCTGATGGGGTCTTGTTTTACTGAAAATGTAGGGGAAAAGTTGAGATCGCTGAAGTTTCAGGTTGATGTGAACCCTTTTGGTATTATTTATAATCCGTTTTCTGTTGCAAAAAGTTTACGTATTTTACTTTCTTCGCAAACATATACAGAACAAGATTTGTTTGAGCATAACGGGGTGTGGTCCAGCTTCGATTATCACGGCAGGTTCTCTGATGTATCAACCGTTCAGGTGCTCCGGAATATCAACGATCAACTGGTCTTTTCGCGCTCCTTTTTTAGAGATGCAGACTATTTGATTATTACTTTCGGTACTTCCTGGGTTTATGAGTTGAAAACAACGGGAGCGATTGTTTCGAATTGTCATAAGATTCCTGCTGCTAATTTTAAGAGATACAGGCTTACCCCGGGAGGGATTGTCGACGAATATCGTGAAGTACTACCGGAACTTTGGAATTTTAACTCAAAGCTTAAAGTGCTTTTTACGGTAAGCCCGGTGAGGCATTGGAAAGATGGGGCATCCGGGAACCAACTCAGTAAATCGGTATTACTTCTGGCCGTGGACAAGCTAATCACGGGATTTGGGGAAGAACGATGTGCCTACTTTCCAGCTTATGAGATTATGATGGATGAACTGCGGGATTATCGTTTTTATGCCCCGGATATGCTCCATCCGTCACAGGTGGCGGTTGATTATATCTGGGACAAATTTGCAGGATTGATGATAGCGGGACAAGACAGCGATATCGTAAAAAATGTTTTAAAAATAATAAAAGCCAAAGAACATCGTCCTTTTAATTCCAATACGATGGGACATAAAAAATTTTTGCTAAACATTTTGAACGAGATTCAGGAATTAATGGTTAAATTCCCTTATCTTAATTTACAAGAGGAAAAAAGCTATTTTGAAAGTCAATTTATTGATAATCAAAATTGAGTAGTTAATAGAGCTGAATTTTTTGTTTAAAAAAAAGTTCGTTTTGGACCTTAAGTCTGGAATTTATGAGTTATTTAAGATTTGATAGAGGAAAACTGGTTAACCTGGAATATTCACTAACTCGTGAAGTCCTTCGGGCAAACAGCACGGGCTGTTATATTAGCACTACCATCGCGGGGTGTAATACCCGGAAGTATCATGGATTGCTTATTTGTCCGGTCCCGGAACTGGACGGGGGAAAGCATGTTCTCCTGTCTTCACTGGATGAAACGATTGTCCAGCACGGTGCCGAGTTTAACCTGGGAATACATAAATATGACGGAGAACATTACGAACCGAAAGGGCATAAATACATCCGCAATTTCGATGCAGAGATGGTTCCTAAGACAACTTTCCGTGTCGGGGGGGTCATTTTTACCAAGGAACGGTTACTGGCGGAAAATGAGAACCAGGCACTCGTCCGGTTTACGCTGGAAGACGCTCATTCCCCCACATTGCTGAGGTTTAGGCCGTTCCTGGCTTTTCGGAGCGTCCATGGACTTAGCAAGGCAAATATGTATGCCAATACAAAATACCACAAAGTGGGGAACGGGATAAAAATGCGTCTTTACGAAGGATATCCCTTCCTTTATATGCAGTTCTCAAAAGATGTTGAATTTATTCCCGTTCCGGATTGGTACCATAATATCGAATACACGAAAGAAAAAGAACGGGGGTACAATTACCTGGAGGACCTTTTTGTTCCCGGTTATTTTGAGGTGCCAATCGAGAAAGGAGAATGTATTATCTTTTCTGCCTCGACGACAGAAGTGAAGCCGGAAGGATTAAAGTCGACTTTTTCGAAGGAATATAAGAACCGGATACCTAGGGATTCATTTATCAATTGTCTGACTAGTTCTGCAAACCAGTTTATTACGCGTGCAGGGGGAAAGACTGATATAATAGCCGGTTTTCCCTGGTATAACGGTATCACAAGACAAACATTTATTTCTTTGCCGGGGCTGACACTTTCGCTGGATGATGCTGAAACATTTGAAGATGTTGTCGATACTCAAATAGAGCGGCTCAATGGCGGCCTTTTTCCAAAGTTTTCAGGGAACCAATCAGGGTATGATGATATGGATTCCCCCTTATGGTTTTTCTGGGCGCTTCAGCAGTACTGGCTGGAAACAAGAGGCAGTGCCCATATATGGAGGAAATATGGCAATGTGATGAAACAGATTCTGGAGGCATATAAAAAAGGCACCCATTACGGAATCAAGATGAATGAGAATGGTCTGATATCGTGTGATGAAGAGAATGTTGCTTTGACCTGGATGGATTCATACATTGACGGGAAGCCTGTTGTTTCAAGAAAGGGGATGCCTGTAGAGGTAAATGCCTTATGGTACAATGCTGTTTGTTTCGCTCTCCACCTTGCTGAAAATGAAAAAGATAAAAGTTTTATAGAAGTATGGGAAGAATTGCCTGCTATTATCGGGAAATCATTCCTTAGCGAATTCTGGAGCGACGAATGTGGATACCTTGCAGATTATGTTGACCATGGAAACAAGGATTGGTCGGTACGGCCCAATATGATTATTGCTGCAGCCATGAAATATTCTCCGTTGGATAAGGAAAAACGAAAATCGATTTTAAGCATTGTCAAAAAACAGTTGTTAACGCCAAGGGGTTTAAGGTCTTTGTCGCCTGAAAGTCCCTTGTTCAAGGGAGCTTGCGAGGGGAGTGTCATAATCCGGGAGAAAGCGATTCATCAGGGAACAGTATGGCCTTGGTTCGTGCAGTTTTTTATTGAAGAATATATCCGGATACATAAGAGAGGAGGCATGCCTTTTGTTAAAAATATTATCAATGATTTCGAACACGATATGTCGGAACATTGCATAGGAACAATTGCCGAGATGTATAATGGTAATCCTCCCCATAATGCAAAGGGCGCGGTTTCACAAGCATGGAGCGTCGGATCTGTGATCCGGGCATATAAAATGGCAATAAATTTTGAAGATTAAAAAACTTTAATCAAAAGGGGACGCGGTATGAAAGTATTAATGTTTGGTTGGGAGTTTCCTCCACATATCTCGGGCGGGTTGGGGACGGCCTGCTACGGATTAACAAAGGGATTAGTTGAGTTTAATGATGTGGAAGTCGTTTTTGTAGTTCCTAAAGCCTATGGAGATGAGGTCCAGTCAAACATGCTTCTTGTCGGTGCGAATAACGTTCCGATTTTGAAAAAAGAGATTCAGTTTTCAGACCTTCAGAAGGCTGTTGATTATTATGAGGTTGAATCAGGACTCGTTCCCTATGTTGGAACAGAGGAGTTTTGGCGGCTCAACAGCCAGAAACATTCGGAAAAAACCCGTTTTATAGAAACGAACGATGAGGGAAAACTGGATTTTACAGGAAAATATGATCATGATCTCTTGCACGAGATCTACAAGTATTCGCTTGTTGCCGAAGTAATTGCCCGGAATAATGAGTTTGATTTGATTCACGCACACGATTGGCTGGCATATCCGGCAGGTATCGCGGCAAAGGAAATTTCGGGAAAGCCACTCGTGATACACGTCCATGCTACAGATTTCGACCGCAGCGGAGGAAGTGTGAATCCTCAGGTTTTCGAGATCGAAAAGAGAGGAATGGATGTAGCCGACCATATTATTACGGTCAGCAACCTTACCCGGAAGATTGTTATCGAGCGTTATGGCATTAACCCTGAAAAAGTAACCACGGTTTATAATGCCGTCGAACCGGTGAGCCCGGAGGAAAAAATAAGACTAAAGAAGGGAGTTGATGAAAAGATTGTAACCTTCCTTGGGCGGATTACGATGCAGAAAGGCCCGGAGTATTTTATAGAAGCGGCTAACCTGGTTCTCAAGAAGATGAATAATGTCAGGTTTGTGATGGCTGGTAGCGGAGACTTGATGAACGCTATGATCAAAAGAACTGCTGCCTTAAAAATCTCTGACAGGTTTCATTTTACCGGATTTCTTCGCGGCGACGACGTATTTGATATGTTCAGAATGAGTGATGTTTTTGTAATGCCTTCCGTGTCTGAGCCTTTTGGTATTGTTCCTTTGGAGGCGATGCAGGCTAATGTACCTGTAATTATATCACATCAGTCGGGTGTTTCAGAAATTCTGAAATATGCAGTGAAAGTTGATTTTTGGGATACTTATGCTATGGCCGACGCCATTTACGGGTTATTAAATTACCCTTCCATGTGGAATTTGTTTATGAGACAAGGAAAAGAGGAAGTTGAAAATCTGCGCTGGAAGAATTCGGCAAAGAACGTACGTGAAATTTATTTAAAAATGTTAAACATCAAGTAAATCCGCTTAATATGAAAGCCATATGTTTTTATTTCCAGGTACACCAGCCTTTTCGTTTTCGTAGGTATCGGTTTTTTGACATTGGCAATGATCATTATTATTATGACGATTATACAAATGAAACCGTTTTAAGGAATGTTGCAGATCGTTGTTATCTCCCTGCCAACAGGATATTACTCGATCTTTTAAAAAAATACAAAGGAAAATTTAAAGTTAGCTTTTCGGTTACCGGAACTGCTCTTGAACAGTTTGAGATTTACGCTCCTGAGGTGATCGATTCGTTCAAGGCCCTTGCCGCTACCGGTCAAGTCGAATTCTTATCGGAAACGTATTCGCATTCTCTTACTTCGCTCTACAGCAAAGATCTTTTTGCCGATCAAATCAAACAACACGATGATCTGATAGAAAAATACTTCGGACAGAGACCGAAGGTATTTTGTAATACGGAAATGATTTACAGTGACGAGATCGGGGCAATGATTGCAGATCTTGGATTTAAAGCGATGCTTACTGAAGGAGCCAAACATATTCTTGGATGGAAATCACCTAATTATCTTTATTGTAACACGATAAATCCGCGATTAAAAGTGCTGATGAGAAATTTCAGGTTAAGCGACGATATTGCCTTCCGTTTTTCAAACAAAGACTGGAATGAATATCCGTTAACCCCTCAAAAGTTTGCCAAATGGTTGGGGGATAATCCCAATGACGAGATTGTCAATCTCTTTATGGATTATGAAACATTTGGGGAGCATCAGCGTGAGTCGACCGGTATCTTTGGATTCCTTGAAGGATTGCCTGCAGCCGTACTTGAATCTTCAGGGATGAAATTTGCAACTCCTTCAGAGGTGGCGGAGGAATATCAGCCTATTGCAGCAGTGGTTGTCCCTCATCCGATTTCCTGGTCTGATGAAGAACGGGACTTGACGGCGTGGCTGGGAAATGAAATGCAGAACGAGGCTTTTAATAAACTTTATGAATTACAGGGGCGAATGAGTATGGTTACAGACAAATCTCTTGTCCGGGACTGGAATTATCTTCAGGTAAGTGACCATTTTTATTATATGTGCACCAAATTTTTTTCCGATGGAGAGGTTCATAATTATTTCAATCCATATGAAAGCCCTTATGAAGCGTTCATAAACTACATGAATGTTTTAAGCGATTTTAAACTGAGGTTGAATACGCTGGTTCCTGAAAATAAAGTAGAGCAGGAAATTGCCTCGCTGAACAGGCTTTTGGAGGAGAAAGAAGAAAAACTGAAAAAGTATGAACGGGAAATTAGAAACATGCAGGCCCGGAAAAAGAAAAAAATGTTGGCAATAACAAAACGGAAAACTTCATTAACTAACACCGATAGAAAAGAAATAAGTTGAACATGAATTTGCCTTTTTTGTTTCAAAAGAGTCTTATTTGTTTTAATCGTTTTTTTTTGATGTACATTTTGCGGGACTGCCCTTGTACTTTTTGTAAAGAAATGGAATTGGAACAGAAATATTATCAGATTTTATAAAAATAACCTGTTGTGGAAATGCCAAATTGGAAGAAACTTTTTGTTGAATCAAATATTCCAGAGAAATTAGTTCCTCTGAAAGAGTTGAGCAAGAACCTTTGGTGGGTTTGGAACTCGAAGGCGCGGGAGCTTTTCGAGATTATCGATAAAGGTATTTGGGAGGAGAGTTCTCATAATCCGGTCGTCCTTCTTGAAAAGGTCAGCTACCAAAGGTACCTTGAACTTGAAAATGACAAAACATTCATGTCTAACATGAATGATGTTTATGATTCGCTGCACGAATACCTGGATAATCGTAAAGTATTACAAGGTCCGAGGATCGCATATTTTAGTATGGAGTACGGACTCCACGACAGTCTGAAAATCTTTTCAGGTGGTTTGGGCATGCTTGCCGGGGACTACCTGAAAGAGGCCAGCGATTCGAAAACAGATCTGGTTGCGATAGGTTTGCTTTATCGTTATGGTTATTTTAAACAAACTATTTCGCTTCAGGGTGACCAGATGGCTAATTATGAAGCAGAGCAATTCTCTAAAATTCCTGTACAGCCGGCTTTTGATAAAGACGGGAATTGGGTAAAGATCGAAGTGGAATACCCGGGACGGACCATTTATGCACAAGTATGGGAAGTAAAAGTTGGTGCTGTCAGCCTTTATCTGCTTGATGCTGATTTTGAGGCTAACCGGGATGATGATCGCTTTGTAACACACCATCTTTATGGCGGTGATAATGAAAACCGTTTAAAACAGGAAATGCTGCTTGGGCTTGGTGGAATCAGGGCTTTACGGCGTCTTGGACGTGAAGCCGATATCTATCACTGCAACGAGGGGCATGCTGCGATGATAGGCCTTGAACGGATTAGTGAGTACGTGAATGATTCCCATCTAAGTTATGAGGAGGCAAAAGAAGTAGTCCGTGCGTCAACATTGTTTACTACGCACACGCCTGTCCCTGCTGGTCACGATTCTTTTCATCAGGATTTGTTTTACACTTACATGAATAAATTTTCTGAAAGGTTCAGGATAAGCTGGGACGACTTTGTGATGCTGGGCAAAGCAAATCCGCATGAAGATCATTTCAATATGAGTTATCTGGCGGCAAACCTTTCACAGGGAATCAACGGTGTGAGCAAGCTTCACGGCGAGGTTTCCAAGGAAATACTGAAATCTCTTTACGAGGGGTTCCTTCCGGAAGAGTTGAATATCGGCTTTGTAACAAACGGGGTTCATTATTCTACATGGACAGCCAAGGAATGGAAAGAACTTCATCGTAACTATTTTGGGAAAAATTTTATTGAAAATCAGCTGGATACTGATCTTTGGGATAAAATTTATAAAGTTCCGGATGAAGATATCTGGAACCTGAAGAAAAAACTGAAGTCGAAGCTTATCGATTATATCAAGGAGCGTTTTACCGATACCTGGCTGAAACGGCATGAGAACCCGAAATTGATCACGGAAGTCGTAAATACGTTGAATCCAGATGCACTTACTATTGGCTTTGCCAGAAGGTTTGCCACGTATAAAAGGGCGCATTTGTTGTTTCGTAATCTAGACAGGTTGTCTGAAATTGTAAATAATAAGGAAAGGCCGGTTCAGTTTCTCTTTGCAGGAAAGGCACACCCGGCAGATAAAGCGGGACAGGACCTTATCAAATATATTATTGAAATATCAAAACGTCCGGAGTTCGTGGGCAGGATTCTTTTTTTGCAGAACTACGATATAAACCTGGCCAAGATGTTGTTGCAGGGAGTTGATGTTTGGCTTAACACGCCAACCCGTCCATTGGAGGCTTCCGGTACCAGCGGGGAAAAAGGAGCAATGAACGGGACAGTCCATTTTTCGGTACTGGACGGATGGTGGGTTGAAGGATACAAAAAAGGGGCAGGATGGGCCCTCCCGATGGAACGGTCCTTTGAAGTACAGGATTTTCAGGATGAACTGGACGCAGAAACAATTTACAATCTTTTAGAGGAGGAAATAATTCCGACCTACTATCTGCGGAACGAGAGGAACGTTTCTGAAGAGTGGGTCGCTTATGTTAAAAATACAATTGCCCAGGTAGCTCCGAATTTTACAACGACCCGCATGATAAGGGACTATCAGCAACGTTTTTATAATCCTCAGGCAGAGCGTTTGCATAAACTGATTGCTGATAATTTCGCGCTTGCAAAGGAAATTGTTGCCTGGAAGAATAAAGTGTTGGAAATTTGGAATCAAATCGAAGTAAAGGATATACAAATTGCAGATGGGATTGTGAATGTACTGAAGATTGGTGAAGAATATCCTGCTAAAGTGGTAATGGACCTGAAGGGCCTTTCTCCCGAAGATATCGGGCTTGAGATGATCGTAACGGAACCACAGGTCGACGGGGGCCAGGAACTGATCGCGAGTATGGCTTTTGATGCCGGGCCAGCGGAAGGAACAACCTGTACCTATCGTCTGAACCTACGGCTGATGGATCCTGGTGCCTATAACTATGGATTACGTCTATTTCCTAGAAATCAGAATCTTCCCCATCGTCAGGATTTTAAACTCGTTAGGTGGCTCTGATTTTCAATAGACCGTATTTTTTTAGTTAGGCCGTCTAAAAAGTCCGACAAGTTTTTTGGGAGACTATCAGATTGTAAGTACAAATACACTCTCTCACCCCTCCAAACTTCCCCATTCAAGGGAGGTTTGGAGGGGTGAATATTTTAAAACTTCCCTAATGCACCGACAATTTCCGGACAAGTGCATCCGAAACATTCGGACAGTGCATTCAGAACTTGATATTCGTGCATCCGGAACTTAATATTCGAGCATTCGCAACTTAATATTCGAGCATTCGCAACTTAATATTCGTGCTTCAGCAAGTTGATATTCGTGCATTGGAAACTTCAGATTAAGGCTTCGGGGATCACGTTAACAGTACATTCGGAATTTCCACTTCAACTTTTTACAAATTCAACATAAAAATCCGATCATGAATAATCTTCTCCAATCGAAAAAAACAAACATTTCGGAGCTTCTGATGTTTATATGTTTTAAAATACATGAAAAGTTGATGCAAAATAGTTTTTTCTAATCGTAGGATTTGGTATTTTTTATTGAGAAATACGAACCTTATTAATCTATTTATTTAAGTTATGAAGATACACGAATATCAGGCCAGGGAGATTTTCAAAAACTATGGCTTGCCTGTTCCTAATCATGTGCTTTGCTACTCCGTGGACGAAGTAAGGGAAGCCATGGATAAAATTGATCATCTGGTAGTGGTAAAAGCCCAGGTTTTGGCAGGAGGAAGGGGTAAAGCCGGAGGTGTTAAGCTGGCAAGAAACAAAGAAGGAGCAGTTCAGGCCGCTGAGCAGATCCTCGGTATGGACATTAAAGGATATAAGGTTGAGAAGGTTATCATTGCAGATGCCGTAGATATTGAGCATGAGTATTATGTTGGTCTGATCAACGACCGGAATACCAAATCTGTTATGCTTATGGTTAGTGCCGAGGGTGGAGTTGAGATTGAGGAAGTGGCGAAGAATACCCCGGAACTTATTTACCGTTTCCCGGTTAACCCGCAGACCGGGTTGCTCGATTTTCAGGCCCGCAATATTGCCATGAAACTTTTTAAAGATGTAAAATTGGCAAGGAAGGCAGCCCTGATTTTTCAGCAGCTATACAAGATTTTTGTCGAGACGGATTCTACTTTGGCCGAGATCAACCCTATGGTACTTACTCCCGGCAAAGAGATTTTGGCTATTGATGGCAAAATGAATTTTGATGATAATGCCCTTTTCCGTCAGCCAGGGATTCTCGCCTTGAGAGAGATTGACGAGGAGGAACAAAAAGAAATAGATGCCAAAGAAAAGGGATTGTCATATATAAAATTGGATGGGAATATCGGATGCATGGTTAATGGGGCAGGGCTGGCAATGGCCACAATGGACATGATTAAACTTTATGGTGGAACTCCTGCCAATTTTTTGGATATAGGAGGTAGTTCGAACCCTCAAAAGGTAGTCGATGCTATGAATATTTTGCTTTCTGATAAAAATGTTCAGTCTGTTATGATCAATATCTTCGGTGGAATTACCCGCTGTGACGATGTTGCGAGAGGGTTGATCGAAGCACTGAAAACGATAAAAACCAATATTCCCATCGTGGTGCGCCTTTCCGGGACCAATGCCGATGAGGGGCTGGCCTTACTAAAACAAACAGGTTTGCCTACTGTGAGTACGATGAAGGAGGCCGCATTAAAAGCAATTGAATTGAGCCAGTCTGTAAAATAAAATCAAAAAAATTATGAGTATTCTCGTTAATAAAGATACAAAACTGTTGGTTCAGGGTATTACAGGCCGTGACGGACAGTTTCATGCCGGAAGGATGAAAAGTTACGGTACAAATGTCGTCGCCGGAACATCACCGGGCAAAGGAGGCGAAGAGATTAATGGTATTCCTGTATTCGATTCTGTTGAAGAGGCGGTAAAGTCTACCGGAGCAAACACTTCAATTATTTTTGTTCCGGCCCCGTTTGCAGCAGATGCTGTCCTTGAAGCTTCGTATGCTGGCGTTGAGCTTGTCATCGCAATTTCAGAAGGAGTTCCTATCCAGGATATGATCAGGATCACTCCTGTTTTGAAACAAAACGGTACAAAATTGATCGGACCGAATTGTCCGGGACTGATAACCCCGGATGAAGCATTGATTGGGATATTACCAGGGATGATTTTTAAAAAGGGAAATATCGGCTTGATGTCGAGAAGTGGCACGTTGACTTATGAAGTTGTCAATATGCTTACAAAAAACGATATGGGGCAGAGCACCGTTGTTGGAATCGGAGGAGACCCTGTTGCCGGATTATATTATATCGATTTGCTCGAAATGTTTGAAAATGATCCCGAAACCGAAGGAATAGTCCTGATCGGGGAGATTGGCGGAGATGCGGAAGAACAGGCTGCTGAATATATTGCCAAGTATGTGAGCAAACCTGTTGTCTCATTTATTGCCGGGCAGACTGCTCCTCCCGGAAAACGTATGGGACATGCCGGTGCCATTATCTCCAGTGGTTCAGGTACAGCTGATGAAAAAATTAAAGCTTTTGCAAAAGCTGGTGTCCCTGTCGCTAAGGAGCCTTCCGAGATACCGGTCCTCCTCAAAGAAAAGATGGCCACGATAAGTGCTAAATAGTAAATAGTAAAATGGGTTTTACCGTTCCGGGATCAAATGCTGTTACGGGTTTGGTCCCGGAATTTTTTATAGGGGCCCGTTGTTCAATAATAATACAGGATACAATGTCGTTTAGTTAAGAAAACGCTCTGAGGTGCGTTATTTTAAAGGGATTTTGATAAAAAATAGTACTTTGAAAAGTTTGTAATTCTTGCCCTAATGATTATTTTGTAGGGGAATAAAGGGGGTAACCCAAGTAGAAACAAAAAACCGGATTATCGGGAAACATTAACAGGACATATCGATGATGAAATTGATAAAGAACAATTTAGCAGCCGTTTTAAAGACGGCCAAGAAGGGGTATTTACCCGTAAGAGAAAATTACCGATCAAAACGATAATCTTGTTGGTGCTCAAGTTTAAAAGTTCCATGCAGCGGGATTTGGACCGCTTCTTCAAGGAAGCCACCCAAAGCGACTTCAACATTAGGAAAGCGACCAAAGGCGCGTTCACTCAAGCCCGGGCAAAACTGAAGCCCGAGGCATTTAAGCATTTGAACGAAATAGCCGTCAATGATTTTTATGAAGGTGCAGAATACTATGTGTGGCACAATATGCGGTTGCTGGCTGTTGATGGCACCCGGCTTGTATTGCCCAATCATCCAACAGTTGTTGAAGAGTTCGGTGTTCACCAATTTGGCCCAAAGGCCGACAGTCCGCGGTCGCTGGCCATGGGATCATTATTATACGACCCTTTAAATTTGATAACGATCGATTCGCAAATAGCCCCTTACGCTTCAAGCGAGCGGGATTTATTGATGGAACATTTGGATAAGGTCAATGCTGGCGACATGTTGTTGCTCGACCGGGGATATCCCAGCTTTTGGTTGCTGTTTTTATTGAAAGCCAGGGGTATTGAATTCTGCGTGCGCCTCAAAGAAGATTGGTGGTTGAAAGTGAAAGACTTCACCGAAAGCACCGACAAAGAGAGAATTGTCACTTTTTCCCTTCCTAAAAAAGACAGGTCAAAACTGAAAGATTTCCCTCACATGTTGGATACAGAAATAACGTGCAGGCTCATCAAAGTCGAACTCGAAAATGGGGACAAAGAGATACTATGCACATCGCTACTAGACGACAAAACATATCTTTACAGCGATTTTGAACAACTTTACCATTACCGGTGGAACGAAGAGGAGGCGTACAAGTTGTTGAAAAGCCGTATTGAACTGGAAGATTTCTCGGGTAAAACGGCCAAAGCCGTAAAACAGGATTTTCACGCCAAGGTATTTTTAATGACATTGAGCGCAGCTTATGCCCATCCAATTGAAGAAAAGGTGATTGCTGAATACGAAGCGGACAAAAACCGCAAACATGGCCAAAAAATTAACCGAACATATGCCCTTGCAACCACAATGGACATACTAGTGCCAACTTTTATCCACAAAAAATACAAGGAAGCCTTGCATGCTTTTGATTTATTGGTCTGGAACACCCGCGAAATCATAAGGTCCGGGCGAAGAAACCTCAGAAACAAAAAACAAAAGAAGCCGTACTCAATGAATTACAAACGATTATAAATAATCACTAACTAAACGACATTGATACAGGATAATTTATTTCCGGAAATTAAACCGGTTAATCCTCTGGTATCTTTTCATAGAGCGGGGGTGTTGCTTCCTCTTGCATCATGCAGGACGTTTCCTGTTCCTGTACATGTAATAAGTAAGAACAATTTCCAGAGCTCTTCGTATTGCTTCATTAATTTGTAGTTGCTCATTAGCCAAAATAAAGTCGATAGCTGCCAGTTGCATATAGTAATCCGTGAATTTCGGAGATTTGTCCATATCAGCATGTTTTAACTGCTGGTACTGTTCTGTCGCTTTTATTGTCTTACAGGTAATGAGTCGGGTATGTCCGTTCTTGTCCGTATTCGAAGAGAACCCGAAAAGTCGGCAAATCAATCCTCTGTAGTCGTATCGGGTACATCCCCCCGGTTGATTTCCTAGCGCCGAAAACATAATACACAGGCTGTTCTCGGGAAGTTTCTCCAGCAGGTCGTAAAATTTTTCGGCACGACCTTCCTTGTATAGGTGATAGGCAAGAGGGAGAAACTCGAGAGGACTCGCTGAAATGTCTTTTTTCAGACAGCATAAATGACATTGGGATGCGCAAGACACGCCGCTCGTCCTGCTGTATTTTTCCGTGTGCAATGCTGCTTCATTGAGTATTTTTTGCACGCGTTGAATTTTCCTGTACATAACAAAACGCACAAAACAATTAAGATTTGCCAAATCTAGTAAAATAGTCAATCTGAAGTCTGACTCCGGCAAGAATAATTTTTAAGAAGCCCATAGTTTACGGGAATGTTATGCGATCCAGCATGGGACCTTCAGCTTGACTTATTTGAGAATCGACCAATCCTTTTTATTCGGATCAGTTGCAGTTCAGGGTGACCCCTAAAAACGGAAATAGATAAACGGCTGTACACCTGCCTGAGCAATCCATACTACAGCAAGTAAAACGCACAGGATGGTCAGCCCCTGGACAACTATTGGCATTCTGATAAAACGTCCCCTTATTTTTTCTTTTTCCCTGAACGGGAACCAGATTAAAATAAGACCCAGAAGAAATATTCCGATCGTTGGCAGATATCCGCGCAGGTTATTCTCTGTTATATGCGGGGAAAAGTGGTATTTTAGCTGAAAAAGCATTTGACGGATTGTTTCCTGATCTTTTGCCCTGAAAAAGATCCATGCAAAACTGACTATGTGAAAGGTTATCAGAGTGTATAATATTTTTTTCCACCGTTGCCTTTTCGAGGCTCTTCGAACGGAACGAAAGACTTTTTCCACGACAAGCGCCACCCCATGGATCGTACCCCATATCAGGAACCGGATGTTGGCGCCGTGCCACAAACCGCCAAGGAGCATGGTTACCATCAGGTTTAGGTAGGTCCTTAATTTACCCTTTCTGTTCCCGCCCAGGGGGACATAAAGGTAATCTTTCAGCCACAATGAAAGTGAAATATGCCAACGATGCCAGAAATCGGTCAGGCTGTTCGCAAGGTAGGGCGAGTTAAAATTAACGGGTATTTTAAATCCCAGTATTAGGGCCAGGCCGATGGCAATATCCGTATAACCCGAGAAGTCGCAATAAATCTGGATTGAATAGGCATAAACTGCGAGCAGGTTTTCCAGCCCTGAAAATGAAAGCGGGGCCTCATAAACCCGATCGATAAAATTGACCGCAAGGAAATCGGCAATGACCATTTTTTTTACAAGCCCTTTTGTTATCAGGAATACTGCATGGCTGAATTCTTCTTTCGAAAGATGAAATTTCTGGTAAATCTGAGGGATAAATGCGGATGCCCTGACGATTGGCCCTGCAACCAGTTGTGGAAAGAAACTGATGTAAAAGCTGAAATCCAGAGGATTGTGTAACGCCTCGACTTTTTTGCTATGAACATCGGCCAGGTAGCTGATAGCCTGGAAGGTATAAAACGAGATACCTACGGGCAACAATATCAAATGCAGATCTGCAAGATTTCCAATTGCACCGTTGATGAGCCAACCGGCCCAGTTAAAAACTTCGAACCGGGAATGAAAGATTTTGTTGACTGAATCAGTAAAAAAGTAGGCATATTTAAAGTAGCCCAGCACAAAAAGGTTGAAAAGGATTGATACCCATAGCCATACTTTTGTCCTTCGGTACCGGTTTATTAACAGTCCAAAAAGGAAATTTGTACCGCACGAAAGAATGAGCAGGAACAGGAAAATTCCGTTCATCAGGTAATAGATAAACCAACTGATTGCCAAAAGGTAAATTATGCGGAACCTTTTTCTTTTGTAAATAACCGTATAGATCCCGAGAAATGCAGTAAATGCAATCCAGAAGGCCAGTCCTGTGTAGGATAGGGGATTATCGGGATCATATCTCAGAAGGTTTTTTACTATTTCGCTTAATTGTTCCATTTATTTTCCTTCGTTATTATAAAACTCTGCCAATAATAACTTTGCCAGTTCTGCCCCTACTTTGCCGGCTCCGGCTTCTGTAAAATGGACATAATCAGTTTTACCCAGTGGTGGATTTGCCTTTACCCAGTCAATCATGCTTCCTGGTCCGCCCATAAAAGCTTCCAGATCCCAGAATATAGCACCTGTTTCCTCTGCCACTGCTTTTTGTATTTGTTTAATTTGTTCTATATTCTGATAGGAAGCCCATTCCCCGTTTTTCCGCCTGGCCATATCTGAAACTCCAATAAGAAGTACAGGGATATCCGGGCAAGTCATTTTTAAAAAAAGGATTTGCTTTTTCATCTGTTTCCTGTAAAAGATATAGTTTTTTGACGGATACGGGACCAGGTTTACTCCATAGTGAAGAATAAATAATCCCGGATTAATACGGTTAAGCATTTCTTTAATATGACTTTCGTCAGAGGCCGTAAAGAGCGGATATGATTGTCCCCTCATCGCAATGTTATCTACCATAATCCCTTCCTGGCTTTCCAGTGATAATCCCTGTATTGAAAGGCTATCATTTGTTCCGAAGACGAAATGGATATCTTCCGGTGTTTTGTTGAATTTGAAATCGAGAACATTTATTATCCGGGAAGGAGGTAACTTGCCTGAATAGATTTTATTCCCGGATTCGCTGACCTGCAGACTCGTGCTATCGTCAGAGGTGTAAAAAAGCTTTAGTTTGGTGTAGTCCGGCCCCGGGGCCAATTGTCTGATCCTGCTTATCCTGAACCATCCTTTTGGTTCCGGATCATTCAGGACAGCTTGTCTAAAAATCAGACTGGCATTGGTTATTCCTTTATCTTGGAAAGAATATATTTTCCAGTTATTTTGCAAGGTTATCATGATCTTGTTGACTGGATTGTAATAGCTGTCGAGAGCAACAAAGCCTGGACCTTTACCTCCGAATCTCTCCTGAAATTTTTTCCGGAGAACTGCTGAAATCCGGTCGTTCTCTATCTGTGAATCTCCGAAGTAAAGAATACGTACTGGTAACGGCTCTTGGTTTATATTAGCCAATTTTGAAAAAAATTTCCTTAGATGTGTGGAATCGGAAGACGAATAGATCAAACCCTCTGTCATGGTTTGTTTTTTTGAACAGGTATCCGGATAAGTGATACCCCCCGTATTTTTCTCCGGAGCTGCATTTTCCTGTTCATCAGCCACACCTGTTGGTGTCTCTTTCATCCCTGTCAGGCGTTTCTGCAGAAAATCTTCAGAAATCGACTGCTTGTTCCCGGCTATCCGGAAAATAAAAATTAACAGGATCAGTATGGACAAAAAGAATAAAAACGACCGTATTGGTTTCATGAGAAGCTTTTTAGCTGCTCATAAAAATAATGTTAAAATCAGGCTTTTGCAAACAGACCCACGATTAGCTTTTAGGCTGGATCTTTAGTTTTTGTCCGGGCTTGATATTGGCATCTGTCAAGTTGTTTAGCTGCATAATGTCATTATTCGAAACTCCCGGGAATTGCCGGGCAATAGACCAAAGAGAGTCTCCTCTCCGAACGGTATAATAAACGAACTCTGACCCGTATTCAATTTGGGAGGAGGCTATCTCCTGCCCCGTATTGGACGAGGGGAGCCGTCTTAGCGATTCCTGTTTCTGCGCAAAAGACATCTTATTCAGCCCGGAATAGAACTCCGATTGCCCCTGCGGAACATAAATCGCCAGCTTTTGTCCATCCCTGATCATATTTTTATGGATGTTGTTCCAGTAGCGAAGATCGTTTATCCTTACCCGGAACCATTGTGAAATAAATCCAAGATTGTCGCCCGATTTCACGGTATAAAGAACTCTTTCTTTACCCGCAGTCTCTGAAGGATGGTAATAGTTTTTTCCTTTTGGGATCAGGATTTCATTATTGGGAAATATTTCATTACGCTTATAGGCGAAAATATATTCTTCATTATCGATAAAATCCGCCACTTTCTCTATGGGAACCCTTAGTGCGTAAGGTTTATCTTTTTTGGCGGGAACTATATCCAGCCTGTACTGAGGATTTAATGCTTCCAGTTCTTCCACCGGGATATTTAATATATTTGCAACTTGTTTAAAGTGAAGATAGTCATGCACCTGAATCGTGTCTGTAACCAAAGGGAAATCCGGATACCGGGGTGCCAGGTTATGATCCTGATAATAATTCATGACGTAGGCCGCTGCAATAAACGCAGGGACATATCCGCGCGTTTCCCGGGGAAGTTTGTAGTAAATTGACCAGTAATCTCTGGCTCCGCCACAACGCCTGATCGCTTTATTCACATTTCCCGGTCCGCAGTTGTAGGCCGCAATTACCAGGTGCCAGTTTTTATATATTTTGTATAAATCACTGAGATATTTTGCTGCGGCATCCGTCGCCTTTTGAGGATCGCATCGTTCGTCAACATAAGTGCCAATTTCCAGCTTGTACATTTTGCCTGTGCCATACATGAATTGCCACAGCCCTACTGCATTAGCCCTTGATCTTGCTGAAGGGTTCAGTGCTGATTCGATAATCGGAAGATATTTCAGTTCCATGGGAAGGTTGTACTTGTCAAGTGCCTCTTCAAACATGGGAAAATAGTAGTTGGATAATCCCAGCATTACTTCTGTGAGTTCTCTTTTCCGTTGGGTATATAATTCAATAAAGTTCTTGACGGTTTTATTAAACGACAGGTCAATGTAGGAATCGATGGTTTGAAGTCGTTTTATATAAACAGAATCAGGAATGGATACAATTTCAGTGCTGTCGTTTTCATCTCCTGTGAAGTCGATCGAGTAAGTATGTTTTACATACCAGGAATTAACAAGACTGTCAATCTGTTCAGCAAATAAATCATTCAAATTTTCATCAGGGGCAACATATATGGATTGATATCCGTTGATTGTATCCAATGCTACGACCTCAATTCTTTTGAGTTTTTTTATCGATTCTTTTTTGAACGTTGATGCCAGTACTGTTCCTGAAAAACACAGGATAAAGAAAAGCAGTATCTGAATATTTCTCATTATTCCCCTCCTTTAAAATCTGATTATACAATTTATACCCACCAATCTTTGGTTCATGCACATAACTGGTTGTGGGGTCCAGTTTACCGTCAAATCGTCATTCAGGTTAAAATTAAAAAAATGAGCATCAACAGATGCATCAATAATATTAAGCGCATATAAGGCAGCTGTTCCTATGATACACAGGTCACGGTAACGACGGGCAGAAGTCATTGCATTGTCAAGCCGCTCTGTAAATTGTTGAACCTGACTCGAATTTGTAAAATCCCAACTGCCTTCAATATCCAAATCCTTGAACGAATTCGTTGTCGGATCGCTATCCGTGATATCTGAATATGCCTTTTTATATTTCACGTAATAATCGTTGTTCCAGTCAATACAGTAAATCAAGGTCGCGAGCCCCGCGTATATGATTGGTACCTTCCAGTATTTCTTGTTATAAATCTGTCCCAATCCTGGTAGTACAGCCGAATAAATGGTCGCTTTTCTTGGCGAATGCTCCTGCTTCGTGGATACAGAGACAGAATCTGTCTTTGCCTCCTTGTTATCAGTCTTTATTCTCTCCTGGGCATTTACCCGAATTCCTGTTGCCAAAAAAAAGATAACTGCGATAATTATTTTCAAGTGATCCAATGTCGCGTTGTTTTTTTGAACCAGTTTACCTGTTAAGATTGTCAAGAATGCCCATAATTCGTTCCAGATCTTTAGCTGAACCGAAAGGAATAATAATTTTTCCTTTCCCTTTATTGTTCAGTGAAAAATCAACCTTGGTCTGGAAAAATTTGCTCAGATGGTCTTTTAACTCACCATATTCCTCCGGATATTTCCCCTTCTTTTCACTATTTTCCGGATAACTTTCCTCCTGTTGTTCTTGCCCTTTTTCATCTAAAGCCCTGACCAGGTCTTCAACTTTCCTTACAGAAAGGTCCTCCTTCATTATTTTATCATAAATTGCCAGCTGATCTTCTGTATCCGAAACATTTACAAGGGCACGGGCATGTCCCATGGAAATGGTTTTGTCAATAATGCCTTTCTGGATGATTGTCGGAAGTTTCAGCAATCTTAAGTAATTTGATACGGTGGAACGTTTTTTTCCGACGCGCTCGCTCAGCGTTTCCTGGGTAAGCTGGCATTCTTCAATAAGCCTTTGGTATGAAAGGGCAACTTCTATCGCATCCAGGTCTTCCCGCTGGATGTTTTCAACAAGTGCCATCTCAAGCATCCCATCATCCTCAGCTGTCCTCACATAGGCGGGAACGGTTTTCAGTCCTGCAATTTTAGATGCCCTGAACCGGCGCTCCCCGGCAATGATCTGGTATTTATCCTCGGAAACCTTTCTAAGGGTAATGGGTTGTATAATGCCGATCTTTTGGATTGATACGGCAAGTTCGTTTAATGCTGTTTCGTCGAATTTGGAACGTGGTTGAAAGGGATTGGCCTCAATTTTTTCCAGGGGGATTTCGTTGATAGACGAACTATGTAGTTCGCTGCGGGTATCCGCATCATCAATCAATGCTCCTAATCCTCTGCCTAATGCATTCCTTTTAGCCATAGTCATTTCAAATATATTTTATTCAATTATTTTTTCCGAATTTTTAATCTTCGTTAAATCATTCTTTTGAAGAACTTCGCGTGCAAGATCCATATAGCTCGATGCCCCTTTGGAGCCTGCGTCGTAAAGTACGGCAGGGAGTCCATAGCTGGGTGCCTCGCTTAATTTTATATTTCTGGTAATCAGTGTGTCGAAAACCATGTTCCCAAAGTGGGTCCTTACTTCTTCCAGCACCTGGTTCGACAAGTTGAGCCTAGCATCGTACATTGTAAGCAAGAACCCTTCAATTTCCAAATCCGGGTTTAAACGGGTCTGGATGATTTTTATCGTATTAAGTAACTTGCCAAGCCCTTCCAGTGCAAAATATTCACATTGGACAGGAATGATGATCGAATCTGCGGCAGTCAGGGCATTCACCGTAATAAGTCCCAACGAAGGGGAGCAATCGATGAATATAAAATCGTAATCATTTCGGATTTTTTCGATTACGATAGATAATACCTTTTCCCGGTTTGGCAGGTTAAGCATCTCTATTTCTGCACCGACGAGGTCTATATGGGAGGGAATCAGATCCAATCCTGCAATTTCGGAATTCAGAATAATTTTTTTTGGATCGAGGTCATCAACGATGCATTCATAAATGCTTGTTTTGACATTTTTTACATCGAACCCTATTCCGGAAGTGGCATTGGCCTGCGGATCGGCATCGATGATCAACACTTTTTTCTCCAGAACAGCCAAGCTGGCAGCCAGGTTGATGGCCGTAGTCGTTTTTCCTACGCCGCCCTTTTGATTCGCAAGTGCAATAACTTTTCCCATGTGTTTAATCGTGATTTTGCTATGTCTCAAAGTTAATATTTTATGCAGAAAATGATCTTGGTTTTGATAATTTAAATTGAATTACAGTTTAATGAGTTGATCTTAATTTCTCTTGAAAATTTTCTGCCCATTGTTTCGTTATCTGTTTTTTCTCCTTTGCAAAAATAGTAATTTTTGAAAGGGAACAGAGTAGGATAAAAGTTAAATTATATAAAAGGGCAGAAGGCGACCCGGAACGGACAGTCGCCGTGTTAGTTGCTATTGGACTAAAAAAACAGGAAATTTATAGCGGATCGATATCCTGAAAGACGATTAGTCCCGAATTATTAGGAAGCGATTTAATCCGGCTAATTTCTTCAGAAATCTGTCGTTTCCCGTTGCTTAGCCTCGCATCACGCTCCAGCTTGACCCAGATCTCCTTTTGATACCAATTCTGTATCCTGCCGATGATTGGGTATTCCGGGCCGAGTACCCGGTCTCTGAAGATCTTTTTCAGGTTCACTGCCATCTGGCCGGCTGCCATTTCCAAACGTTCCCTGTTTTTGTGTTTGATGACAACTTTTACCAGCCTGAAATAGGGTGGATACCTGAATAATTTACGTTCGGCCATTTGACGGTTGAATAATTGCACAAAGTTATTCCCCCCGACATCGGAAAGGACCTGGTGCATGGGTTGAGAGGTCTGGATGACTACTTTTCCCTGCCGGTTTTTTCTTCCCGCCCTACCACTCACCTGCGCAATTAACTGGAATGAGCGTTCATAAGAGCGGAAGTCAGGATAGTTTAGCAGCTGGTCAGCATCAAGTATGCCGACAACGCTTACATTATCGAAGTCAAGTCCCTTTGTGACCATCTGTGTGCCGATCAGGATGTCGATCTGATTGCTTTCCAGCTGGAAAATCAGCCTGTCATATCCTCTTTTGGCACGTGTGGTATCAAGGTCCATTCTGGCTACTTTTGCTTCGGGGAATAACAGTTTGAGCTCTTCTTCTATTTTTTCGGTACCAAACCCTTTTGTCCGGATGTCTTCTGATCCGCATTCCCCGCAGCGGGATGGGATTGGTTCTGCATGTCCGCAGTAATGACATACCAGGGCTGAAATGTGTTTATGATAGGTCAGACTAACGTCGCAGTTTTTACATTTTGGTATCCATCCGCATGACGGGCATTGCAGATAAGGAGCAAATCCCCGGCGGTTTTGAAACAGGATAACCTGTTCCTTTTTCATTAGAGCAGAGGTTATTTCATCATATAATTCAGGGGTCAATACCGATTTCATCTTTTTCTGGCGGGTTGCCTTTCTTACATCTGCGATGACAATTCTCGGGAGTTCAATATTCTGATAACGCTGGGTCAGTTCAACCAATCCGTATTTTTCCGTTTTTGCATTAAAAAAGCTTTCAAAAGAAGGAGTGGCAGTCCCCAGTAATACTTTTGCCTTGTGGATCTGACCGAGTACGACCGCTACGTCTCTGGCATTATACCTGGGGGCGGGATCAAACTGTTTATAGCTGTTCTCGTGTTCTTCATCGACAATGATCAACCCCAGGTTACTGAATGGAAGAAATACGGCAGAACGGGCTCCCAGAATGATTTGATAGGAATTTTCTTTCCTGTTCAGGATATTGAGCCAGGTTTCCACACGCTCAGCGTCATTGAATTTCGAATGATAAATGCCGGTCCTATCCCCGAATGCCCTTTTCAGACGGTTAATCAACTGGGCTGTCAACCCTATTTCCGGAACAAGGTAAAGTACCTGTTTCCCCTTGGTTAGTTGTTCTTCTATCAGTTTAATATAGACCTCCGTTTTTCCACTGGCTGTAACCCCGTGCAAGAGTATTGGCTTGCCAGGGACCGGATACCCTTCTATCTGTTCAAGGGCTGTTTGCTGTGCCTGATTCAGATCGAAAATTTTTTGTTCCAGGTTGTACGAAAAATCGAGCCGGCCTGTCTCCAACTCTTCGATACGGAGAATTTGTTTTTCTACCAACGAACGGAGTGTACCTTCATTTGCCCCGCTTTTTTGCAGAAGTTCTTTTTTTGCGATGCTGGTCTTTTTCTCTTCATGGTAAATGGTTTCCGAAAGGAAAGTTTTCAATAACGAAAGTTGTTTTTTTGCTTTTCCCAGGTTTTCCAAAGCCTGTCTGATTTTTTGTTCGGTCAGGGTTTGGGCATCGAGAAACACGAAAGGAGTTGTCTTGGGCCGGTAGCTTTCCGCTATTTTTTCTTCAACCAGAACTGCATTTTTTTCGAGAAGGATTTTTATGGTGGCATATGCCGAATGTTTACCTGAAAACCGGTTAACATCCTGTATGTTTAATTGTCCGCGATCCTGAAGCATAAGCAGTAATGCTTCCTCTTCAGGAGGAAGGTCTACAGACAGTTTAAAATCAGGATTGAAGCTTATTTTTGTCTGGCTTTCAAGCTTTAATGCTGACGGTAACGCTGCTTTGTAAACTTCGCCCAAAGTACAACAATAATAATCGGCAATCCATTCCCAGAGGATAATCTGGGCGGGATGAACGATGGGCTCGGGGTCGAGAATAGCTTCAATGTCTTTTAAATCAAATTCTCCTTCCGGAAGTTCCCGGTGAAGTTTGTATACCAGGGCCGAAAAAAATTTCCGGACACCGAACTGTACAACAACCCTCACGCCAACTTTAATGCTGGCCTGAAATGCAGGGGAAACCCTGTAGGTAAACCGGTTCCCGAGCGGAAGTGGTAATATAACATCGGCGTATAAATTGCTGAACATGGTTATGCAAACTTCGTGAAATTTATCCGGAACTGGAAATGGAAGGGGATATGGTTTGATGGTTGAATGGTTAGGAGTATGGCGTTTTTTCTGCTTCAATCACTGGTGGCGGATTCGTTTATTTGACTTTATATGTATATTCGCTTCGAATTAATTGCTTCGCGGTTGACTGGAATAAAGGAAGATATTGAAAAGAAATGGCTGCATGCCCTGAAATCAGGGGATGCGGAAGCCTTTGAGCGGGTCTTTGGTATTTATGCCAAAAGGCTGTATTATTTTGCGCTGGGTTACCTGAAGTCAAAGACGGAGGCGGAAGAAGTTGTGCAGGAGGTCTTTTACCGGATCTGGAAAAACAGGGAACAGATCAACCCTGACCTTTCTTTTAAAGCTTATTTGTTCAAAATCGCATATAATTATATTCAGGAATTGTTTTTGAAACTTTCGTATGAGAAAAAATATTTGAAAGAAGTGGTTGCCGATTCAGTGTCCTTTTCTTCTGAAACAGAAAACCAGATTAGTTACCAGTCGATTCTGGAGATGGTCGATAACGTTGTCAAACAACTACCCGAACGACAGCGTGAAATTTTTATTATGAGAAAAAAAGAAGGCAGGTCACTGAAGGAAATAGCCGCGATTTTGGATATCTCGCCCAAGACCGTTGAAAACCACATTACCGAAGCAATGAAAAAAATCAAGAACAAACTTTCGGGGGAAAATCTCGCAGGACTCCTTTTTTTTTCGCTTTTTATTAAAGTCTATTAAAAAAATTTTATTCGGACTAGGGGAAATTATTCCTTCGTCCATATTACTTGAGAAAAGTTTTTCAGAAAAGAAGCTTTCCCTTATTAAACAATATTTTTTGAAACATACAGAAGTGTACAAAATATATTTTTCAAATTCAAAAAAATATTAAGGGGAAAATACTAACGGAAAATTGAAATAAAGAGTTCCAGATGAACGTTACAACCCGGATATTGGATAACTATTTTAAAGGAAAGTGTTCCCAAAAAGAATATGAATCGCTTCTGGAGCAACTGATGAAAACGGACGACCCAAGGACGAAACAGTTGCTGGGGCAATACTGGATGGATTTTAAGGTCGGGACAGAGACGGGCGATGAAAATATGAACAACCTTTTGCTTAAAATACAGCACCGTATTTACCTTGAAGACAATAGGAAAATGAAGAGGATCCGTTTTTTGTCACTGGTACAACGAATTGCAGCAATTTTGTTCGTTCCCCTTGTCTTGTCTTTTGTTGCTTATATTTATTTGTCATCAGGGAGCAGCAAAACTGGTCATTCAGCCTGGGCCGAGATCAGGAGCCCCTTAAGCGGGAAAACTCATTTTGTCCTTCCCGATGGTTCGGATGGTTATCTGAATAACGGATCAGTTCTTAAGTATTCGGTTCCTTTTGAGGATCACCGTGTCGTTAGCCTGAAAGGGGAAGCGTGTTTCGATGTATTGCATACGGGCGAACCGTTTCATGTCCTTACTTCAAAACTGGATGTAACGGTTATGGGTACAAAATTTAACGTTGAGGCATATTCTGATGACTATATCGAGGAGATTATCCTCAAAGAGGGGAAGGTAAAAGTAGCTACGAAAGACGGGAAGGAACTTTCGGCATTAAATCCTGACCAGCAATTTATTATGGATACCAATACTAAAAAGTTTTGGGTAAAACAGGTGGATGCCTCAAACTATATGGCCTGGACGGACGGGAAACTGATTTTCAGGAACGACCGGCTTGATGATGTCATTAAAAAGTTAAGCCGCTGGTATAATGTCGATTTTGTGATCAAGGATCCGGAGTTACTGAATTATACCTTTCACGCGACGTTTATGGATGAACGTTTGGACGAAGTTCTTAAATTATTATCGATAACAACGCCAATCACATACAGGGAGGAAAAAAGAGCGCAATCGCCTGAGGGCGGTTTCGAGGGAAGGAGAGAAATTAAGCTGGGACTGGATCAGAAAAGGATAGATCTTTTTAAATAAAAGAAGACAGAAAGTGCTGGAACACTTTTCTGTCTTGATATCAAGCAGTTTGCCTAACAAAATGTTTAACTACTTAATGATTCAAATTTATGAAAAAAAAACGGACACATGTGCCTGTATTTACGGGTATACTGGTCAAAATGTGGAAAATTATGCGTTTAAGTCTATTTTTTGTACTTTTTTTTATGGCCCAGTCCTGGGCTGTAAATACCTACTCTCAGCAAACCCGTCTGACTTTAAACCTTAAGAATGTGAAGGTAATCGATGTTCTCAACCAGATCGAGAACGAGACGGAGTACTTTTTCCTTTTCAATCAGAAACTGGTCGATGTTGACCGCCGTGTTGATATTGAAGTTCGCCAGGAAAAGGTAGAAGATATTCTTTCCCGTCTTTTTGAAGGGACCAACGTTGATTACGTGGTGCATGACCGGCAAATCGTTCTGACCACAGGAATTTCTAGTTCAGGAGAGTTTCAGCAGCAAAAACAGTTGAAAGTTTCCGGTAGGGTAACCGATTCTTCCGGATCTTATATTCCCGGAGTTAGTATTGTGGTGAAAGGTTCTAATTCAGGAACAATTACTGATTCTGAAGGGAATTACACCTTAGCCAATGTTCCTCAGGGGGCGGCTTTGGTCTTTTCATTCGTAGGGATGAAAACAAGGGAGATTGCTGTAAATGGAAGGTCAACCCTAAATGTCGTCATGGAGGAAGAAAAAATTGGGATTGAAGAAGTCGTTGCTGTAGGTTACGGGACACAAAAGAAAGTAAATCTGACTGGCTCTGTTGCCAATGTTGACAATAAACTTTTTGAAAGTCGTCCTGTTACCAACGTTTCTTCCGCGTTGCAGGGACTATTGTCGGGGGTCACAGTTACTCAGAACAGTGGACAACCTGGAGCAGACGAAGGAACAATCCGTATTCGGGGGGTAGGGACACTTAATTCTGCCGATCCAATGGTGATTGTTGATGGTATTGAATCGACAATGGATGATATCGATGCTAATGATATTGAGACAATATCTGTATTGAAAGATGCGGCTTCTGCATCAATTTATGGTTCAAAGGCTGCAAATGGTGTTATTCTTATTACTACCAAAAGAGGCGATAGAAAAGGGAAATGTTCAATCAGCTATGCCGGGAATTTTGGTATTACCCAAGCTACAAGTACCCCTGAATTTTTTAGTTCGGCCCAGGTTGCTGAATATTATAATACCGCTTTGGAATACGAAGGGGGCTCAGCAATGTTCTCGGATGATGAGATAGAGAAATACCGGAATGGTTCAGATCCGGAACTTTATCCAAATACTGATTGGATTGACCTTATTTATAAAACAGCTTTTCAGCAGAGTCACAATGTTAATATTTCCGGAGGAAATGAAACGTCCCGATATATGGCTTCTGTTGGTTATCAGGACCAGGAAGGTATTATTGACCGATTTAACAAGAAACAGTACAACATGCGGCTTAACCTGGATGCAAATCCGCTAAAGAATCTGTCAACCAGTTTTAGTTTATCTTATACGCGCCAGGATGTTGGTGAGCCGGTTAATTCCTATAGTACCAGTAATGGCGATGCTTATCAAATTATTCGTCTGACAAATCGTATCTCTCCTATGGTTGTCGCTAAATATGCAGATGGAACATATGGCACGGTCTCTGATGGAAACCCATTGGCCTGGATAGAGAAAGGCGGAAGTAAACTAACCAAGAAGCATAATCTATTGGCAATTGGTTCTGCTAAATATAATTTCATGTCTTCTTTATCTTTAAAGGCCCAGGTTGGTTATAAGCTCTCTATGGATGATGAGGATAAATTTACAAAAGCAGTTGAATATAATTCTTCTTATACACAAGGGACAACTTCGAAATCGGTGACTAATACAAATTATGACCGGGTTACCTTGGATTTTACTCCTGAGTTCAAGGAATCTTTTGGGAAACATAATGTAAATATTCTGACTGGTTTTCATTCCGAATTATACAAATATAAATATACCTATGCGTACCGAAAAGGTTTCCCGAATACATCGCTTACAGACCTGAACGCCGGTTCCTCATCTACGGCCCAGGCTGAAGGCTATACCCGGGAACTTGCAATGCTCTCATTTTTTTGTCGGCTTAATTATGATTATAAGGGTAAATATCTTTTTGAAGCGAATGTCCGTTATGATGGGTCTTCCCGTTTTGGCGAAGACAACCGTTGGGGCACATTCCCTTCTTTGTCTGGCGGATGGAGAATATCCGAAGAAAACTTTTTTAGCACACTGAAACCAATTATCAATAACTTAAAAATTCGTGCTTCCTGGGGAAAATTAGGAAATCAGGAAATGGATAGTTATTACCCGACTATTTCGACGATGAGTTTAGGTTATGATTATGTGTTTGGAGGAAGCCTTTCTTCCGGGGCAAAGACTTATTACGCTGTTAATAAAAATCTGAAATGGGAAGAGACAACCACGTGGGGATTTGGACTTGATGCTATTTTGTTGGATAACTTAAGTGTTACTGTCGATTATTACAATAAAACAACTTCGGGAATCCTGATGTCTATGAGTACTTCTGCTGCTTATGCACTGAGCGATTATTATGCTAATGTGGGCAAAGTGAGAAATACTGGTGTAGAACTTTCCGTGAACTATAAAGATCATTTCGGAAAGGTTGATTTTAATTTCGGGGGAAATGTTGCATTCAATAAAAATGAGGTACTCAACCTTGGCGGAAGTACTTGGCTTGAATGTGCTGATAATGACAGCTATATGGCAGTTAACTGGGTCGGCAAACCGATGAATAGTTTTTATCAGTATAAGACGGATGGTCTTTTTCAGACGGAAGACGAACTTGATTCATGGGCCACTTATGGATTTACCAGTTTAACGAGACGGTTGGGAGATGTGAAATACGTTGATACAGATGAAAGTGGAAAAGTGACTTCTGATGACCGTACTGTTCAAGGCTCTATGGATCCCAAAATTACCTTCGGATTCAATTTAGGGATTAATTACAAAAACTTTGACATGATCGCATTTTTTCAGGGGGCGGCAAAGGTTTATCGTTATATGTCTGAGGGATTGGGGGCTTTAAGTACTTCAACTTCCAAACCGAATGCACTGTGGCTTGATAGCTGGACGACAACTAACACTGATGCCAAGTATCCTCGCCTGGCAACATCGGATAATGATATAAATACCGCAGTATATTCCGATGTATGGCTGCAGAATTCGTCGTATTTACGAATGAAAGATCTTCAGGTTGGATATAGTTTCCCCGGGCGTTTATTGAATAAGGTGGGTATTTCCAAATTAAGGGTTTATTATAGCGGACAAAATTTATTTACGATTTCTGGAATGATTAAAGGATGGGATCCGGAATCTCCGTCAGGACGTGGAAATGGTTTTCCTCAAACTATAGTTAATTCTGTTGGGTTAAATCTTACTTTATAAATTTAATGACCTAATGATTATGAAAAATTTATTATTATATACAGTATTTATATTGTTGATCCTGAGCACCGGGTGCTCGGATTTTCTTGACCGCTATCCCTCGGATTCTCTTTCTCCGGAAACTTTCTGGAATACGGAAGACGATGCTACCCTCGCGTTAACAGGATGCTATTATGGATTAGAGTATATTTACGGCGGGTACAACATGATGTATTGGGATTGTACTTCTGATAATTTATTTAATTATTTTAGTTGGGAAGGGTACAAACCTTTTGTAAACGGGAGTCTGTCTCCGAGCAATTCTGGTCGGGATTTTTATACCTTTTCAGATATCCGTACCTGTAATGAATATCTTGCAAACGAGGCGAGTGTGGATTGGTCTTCGACAGACACTGAAAATCAATATAAAGCAGAAGTTCAGGCGATAAGGGGCATTATTTATTTGTGGAAAACGGAATGTTTCGGAGATTTCCCATTGGTAACAGAAGTGATTGATGATCCGGAAGAGGCGTTGCTAGACAGAACAGATATAGATACTGTCCGTCAGTTTATTGTTTCTGAGTTGACCGATTGTCTTCAATATCTCCCGGATAAAAGTGATATGGATGAAGGACGTATCAGCAAGCAGGCGGTTCAAGCTTTTTTAATGCGCTATTATTTGTATCAGAGTGATTATGAAACAGCTTTGACCTATGCTAAAGCAATTGAGGAGAGCGGACAATTTTCTTTGCCCACATCACTAAGTTATGCCGATGCTTTTCTTGTTGATAACCAGATTAACAGTGAAACGATTTTTAGTCATACTTACCTGGAAAGTACATCTATGGATTTGTATCTGCCTCCGTTTATGCCCAATGCGATCGGGGGATGGTCTTCCGTTGTTCCAACTGTTGATCTTGCTGAAGCATATGAAATGAGCGATGGCCGGACCATTGAGGAAGCTGAAGCTGATGGAGATTATGACGAATCAAATCCATTTGTAAACAGGGACCCACGTCTGAGGGCAACAATTTTATATCCGGGACAAATTTACTGTTCTGATTATGAGGATTCTTATAGTGGATGCTATAATTCCCTTCCTCAATATTTTGGTGATGGTACGAGAAACAGCGATTATGGAAGTAACGCTGATAACGCGACAAAAACCAGTTTACAGTTTAAAAAATTTCTTCAGAATATGGATCAGTTCAGCGATATTAGTAGTGCAACAATGCATTTCCCTATTATTCGTTATGCAGAAGTATTATTAACAATTGCTGAATGTGATATTGAGTTGAATCAGGATTTTGATGAGGCAATAGCCTGTATGAACTTGGTTCGGGAAAGGGCAGGAATGCCGGATGTTAATACCAGCAAATATAACGACCAGACTTCTTTACGTACATTAGTGCGGCGAGAAAGACGTGTTGAATTCGCAGGAGAAGGATTACGGCGGGCAGACTTGAAACGGTGGGGTTCTCTGTATTCTACTTTAAGTGGCTTTGAAATTGAACGCTATAACGGAGATGTAACGACCACCTTGAATGATGAAGGAGATTATGATGTTTCTGTAACAGGGATAAGTACTGTTTCCGGGCAGACCTATTCTTTCCAGGAATACCAGATATTATTCCCTATTCCACAGGATGAGATGGACGTTAACCCGAATGTCGAACAGAATCCTGGATATGATTAAAAAAATTAATATTTTTCGGTAAATAAAAAGTCCGAAATACAGTATTCGGACTTTTTATTCTTCTTTATTTATCTATGGAAAGAGAATTCTTGTTTTTCTTGTTTTTCTTATTGGTTTCTTGTTCTGGAAAGAAAGACGCATGTTCTGTTTCCCGGGATTACCCAGAAATTTTTCCGGATTATATATCTGTGACTGTCCCTTGCAATATTGCCCCCTTGAATTTTAGAATGAATCATGTAACGTTTTTACGTGCAGATTTCTTAGTCAAAGGGAAGAAGCTAGCTACTATTTCAGGTAAAAATCATATACGCATTCCTGAACGTCGATGGAAAAAGTGGCTTAGCCGATATAAAGGGGAAAAGCTGGATGTCTCGGTTTCTTCCTGGTCTGATAAAATTCCGGGGGGAATCAGGTATAAAACTTTTTCTATCGGGATATCCAATGACTCAATTGATGGGTGGATTGCTTATCGTTTAATAGAGCCGGGATATGAATTGTGGAACCATATGGGGATTTATCAGCGGAATCTTGCCTCATTTGAAGAAAAGGAAATCGTGACGAATAAAGTGAATCACAATGCTTGTGTCAATTGTCATTCCTTTAATAATTATTCGCCGTCAAATTTTATGTTTCATGCACGAGGAGAAAACGGTACTACCGTTTTAGTGATAAACGGAAAACCCAGACGGTTAGACTTTATTAAATTAACTACCATGAATGCCACTTATCCTATGTGGCACCCTTCGGGGAAATATATCGTTTTTGCATCAGGTGTCACCCGTCAGTCCTTTCTTTTATCCGGATATAAACCTGTTGAAGTTTATGATCTGGAATCCAATCTTCTTATTTATGATGTGCTGAATAATCGGGTACTTACAGATGAGCGTTTAACGACCAAAGACAGGTTCGAAACATTCCCGGCATTTTCTCCCGATGGAAAATCCCTTTATTATTGCTGTGCCAATGCAAGAAAGATGCCTATGGAATATAAAAATTTGAAATACGCGCTATGTCGGGTTGCTTTTAATGAAGAAACAGGTGAATTGAGAGAACGGATAGATACGTTGTATAATCCTGATATTGAAGGAGGAAGTGTCTCTTTTCCGCGTATCTCTCCTGATGGGAAATACCTGCTTTACACCGAGTCAGCATGTGCCACTTTCCCAATCTGGCATGAGGAAGCTGATTTAAAAATGATTAACCTGGCTACTGAAGTACAAATGGATACTGCACCGTTGAACAGTACGCAAACAGAAAGTTATCACTCGTGGTCATCAAACGGAAAATGGATTTTATTCAGTAGCCGGAGGCTTGACGGGCGTTATACCCGTTTATATATAGCCAAGATGAATGATGACGGACACTTTTGTAAACCTTTTTTACTTCCACAGGAAAATCCATTACAAAACGTACTAAGAATGAAATCATACAATATTCCGGAATTTATAAAGGGAGAAGTTATGTTAAGACAGCAAGATGTTGCCGTTTTGTTCAAATAAAAAAAAGAAGATGAAGAAACCGACCATTTATATATTTGCGTTTTTTCTATCTGTTTACGGGCTGTGGTATTTCCTGTATCCCGAGACGCTTGCATGCGTGGAAGCTAACAGTTTTTTTGTCGTTACGCCGGATTATCTGAATGCAAAAATTACTCAACCGGGCGGTACGGGAATTCTACTGAACGACTTCCTGTCACAATTTTATCGCTGGAGAGAGATTGGTGCTCTGATCCAGTCTCTCTTTGTTACCCTGGTACTGGTACTGTCTCGATATTTATTAATACGGTTAAAAGGACAAGCCGGTTTTTGGATGGCGATGCTCCCAGCATGTGCTTTTTTGTTGTTGCAACAAAAGTGGTATGTCGTTTCTTTTTCGTTTCAGTTTGTTCTGTTTTGCGGGTTACTAACATTTTATTCAATTATTGAACCGCCTAAGGTAAGGAGAGCCATAAGCCTAGTTATGCTTCCGTTTTTTTCGGCCTTATTGCCGCCGGGCATTGTGATTCTTCTTTTTGTTTATTTCTTTTTTCTTGAATATTTTTTGTATAACCAAAGAAATGCGGCATTAATCTGGCCATTTTCAGGATTAGTTCTTTCATTCTTTATGCCATTGCTTTGGAGCAGTCTTTTTTCTTTCGTTTCATCAGTGGACAGGTACTGTTTTGTTACCCAGTTGGGTACTCCTGTTTATCCTGCATATATGCTGTATGCGGGAATTATTCCCTTTTTTGTTTTTGCATGTAGATCCCTGATAAAAAGTAAAGTGATTACCATTACTCTTTTTTTCTTGGAAAGTTGTGTCACACTTCTGGTTTTCTGTTTTAACACATATGCCTGGGAACGGGAACAATTTGCAGCAGTTGAGCATTATGCTCTGGCATCGGACTGGGATGGCGTGCTGGACAGGATTAGTGAAGAAGATGCAAAAAATGATCCCCGCTTGCAAAGATATGCCTTATTAGCATTACAAGAAAAAAACTTGTTGGTTGATCATCTTTTCAGTTTTCACCTTTCATCCCCTGATTGTTTTTATTTTTATTTATCAAAAAATCCCTTTTGTCAGCGGTTTAATAGTCTGTTCTATGCCTCCCTGGGAATATATAATGAAGCTATCAGGCAAACATTCGAAGCATCTTTGCAAACAGACAATGGTATTACTTTTCAGGACCTTCGCCAAATGACTGATTGGTTTCTTAAAGAAGGGAATGCTCCCGTCGCAGAGAAATACATGACGCTCCTTCGGTATTCTACTTTTCACGGGAGATGGATCAGAAAAAGGGAAGTGCTGTTAGCTACTTTAAGGCAGAAAACGATCGCTTTCCCACTTGAACGCAACCAGATCATTTTTACCAGTGCCTATCCGTTTACCCAAGAAATGTCCTGTTTCCTGGAATATGATCCGGAAAATCTGAAAAAAGAAGAATATTTTCTTCTTGCGCTACTGATTAAAAAAGATCTGGATAGATTTTTGATGGCAATTACTTCATTGCCATATTTTTTACAAAAATCGGAAATACCTGCTTCTTTTCAGCAGGCGCTTACGATTATTGCATCCGATAAACCGGATTTATTGATGAAAATTAATATCTCAAGAAATATCATGGATTCATATAAAAAAATTCGGGGTCAACTATCTAAAAATCAGATTTTATCCGGCGAATACAATAATACTTATTGGTCATACTATTGGCAGAGCTCGATTGGAGAATGAATTTGAATTAAAAAAACAGGATGAGTTTTATTAACTTAGCAACAATATTAATCCAACAAAACTACTAACCATGAATACAAAAAATCTTTTTTTGGTTTGTTTGTTCTTTTTGTCTGCGGGCTGGGTGAAGGCCCAACAGCACGATTGGGAAAATGAACAGGTCATTGGCATTAATAAGGAGCCAGGGCACAGTACTTATGTTCCCTATGCTACTATTTCTCAGGCATTGGACGATAATGCCAACGAATCTCCTTATTACGAATGTTTAAACGGGACCTGGAAGTTTAACTGGGTAAAATCTCCCGACCTGCGCCCGGTGGATTTCTATAAACCTGATTTTGATGTCAGCTATTGGGATAACATTGATGTCCCCTCGAACTGGCAAACCAAGGGATACGGGGTACCAATCTATACCAACGTGACCTACCCCTATGTCAAAGATCCTCCCTACATCATGAGAAAACCGGTCCCCGATAACTGGACCAAAAGTAAACTGCCTAATCCAGTAGGATCTTATCGCCGTGACTTTACTATACCGGAAGACTGGGATGGAAAAGAGGTTTACCTGCATTTTGCAGGCGTCCAGTCGGCTATGTATGTTTGGGTAAACGGTAAAAAGGTGGGGTATAGCCAGGGAAGTATGACTCCTGCAGAATTTAATATTACACCTTATGTCAGTAGAGGTAAAAATATCCTTGCTGTGGAAGTCTACCGCTGGAGCGATGGCAGTTACATGGAAGATCAGGACTTTTGGCGTTTGAGCGGGATTTTCAGGGACGTCTTTCTGTTTGCTGTTCCGAAAATCCATATCCGCGATTTTTTTGTTCAGTCGGAATTGAACGATGATTTTACTTCCGCAGTACTAAAAACAGACTTGTCTTTTCAGAATAGAGGCGCTAAAGGAACGGTTTCTGTCGAAGGATATTTGCTGAAAGACGGGCAGGCTTACACGGGAGAAAAGCCTCTGTTTGTTCGCCAGATTCCATCAGGGCAGGCTCAGAAAAAGACATTTGATATTTCAGTTGAAGCAGCTGTTGATCATCCTGAATTATGGTCAGCAGAGGTGCCAAACCTTTACCGGGCCGTTTTTGTACTGAAAGATGCTTCAGGGGAAACGACCGAGGTGGTTGCCACTCCTTTTGGATTCCGGAAGATTGAGATCCGCGATTCTCAACTTTGGGTAAACGGTAAGAGTGTTTTGCTGAAAGGTGTCAACAGGCATGAATTGGACCCGGTTAATGGCCGTTACATTTCTTATGACCTGATGCTGAAGGATATTAAATTATTCAAAAAGTTCAATATCAATACTGTGAGGACTTGTCACTATCCGGATCATCCTGACTTTTACAAGCTGTGTGACCGTTATGGTATTTACATGGTTGACGAGGCAAACCTGGAAACCCATGGGATGGGATATGGTAAAGAATCACTGGGGCACGATGTCCGCTGGCAAAAGGCCCATATTGACAGGGTGATGTCGATGGTACAGCGTGACAAGAACCACCCAGCAGTAATCATCTGGTCGCTGGGGAATGAGGCCGGACCGGGAGTAAACTTCGAAGCCTGCCGCAATGAAATCAAAAAAGTTGATACCGTTCGACCGGTCCATTACGAACGGTATAATGAGATTGCCGATATCGAGTCGTGTATGTACCCAAGTGTGGAGTGGCTCGATCGTGCTGGGGCAAAAGACAGTCCAAAACCTTTCTTTATGTGTGAATATGCCCACGCCATGGGAAATGCTGTAGGGAACCTGCAGGAATACTGGGATGTAATCGAAAAACATAAACGACTGATTGGCGGATGTATATGGGACTGGGTAGACCAAGGGCTGCAGAAGGAAGTTCCCGGTAAAGCAGGCGAATACTTTTTTGCTTACGGGGGCGACTTCGGTGACCGTCCTACCGACTGGAATTTTTGTGTGAACGGGCTTACTACCCCTGATCGGAGCATTACTCCGAAGATGGAGGAAGTAAAAAAAGTGTATCAGTATATCGCCATCAGTTCTGCGAATGTGTTGGATGGGAAAATCAGTATAAAAAATAAATACCAGTTTATTAACCTTAAAAAATTTGATATGTCCTGGGAGCTGAGCAGTGACGGGACTGTTATTGAAGCAGGAATGATGCCTTCGCTGGATCTGGCCCCTGGTGAATCGAGTGACGTTACTATTCCGTTCTCGAAACCACAATTAAAGCCGGGCAGCGAATATTTTCTGAAGGTTATTTTTAAGTTGAGGACAGATGAGCTATGGGCTCAACGAGGTCATGTCGTGGCCTGGGAGCAATTAGCGGTCCCATTTGATGTTCCGGCAGTGGAGCCTGTTCATCCTCATTCACTTGGAACACTTACTTATGCTGTTCAGAATGACTGGATCGACGTTCGTGGAAAGTATTTCTCCCTGAGATTCAATAAAAAGGCAGGGACTATCACAGACCTGAACTATTTTGGCACTGATGTGCTGAAAACAGAAAAGGAGGCTATTTATGGAAAACATCCTGAAACAAATAATATTTACCAGGATACAACGACCAATGCGCAGGTAGCCGGGCCGGTGCTGAATATTTTCAGGGCACCTACCGATAACGACAGAGGACCCGGAATCAGGTGGCGAAAGGCCGGGATGTATGCCATGTCACCTGACGTGAAAAATGTGACGACAGAAATGAATGATGGAGCCCTTAAAATTGAGGCAGATATCGAATCGAAGTCTCTTAAAGGTTACACTGTTCGGCAGCATACGACCTATATGATTTATGGAAATGGTTTTGTCGATGTTACTACTGAGTTCGATCCTGATCCACTGGATTTTCCTTTGGCAAAACTTGGGTTCCTGATGCAAATGCCCAAAGGATTTGAAACAGTAACTTATTACGGTGCTGGACCTTATGAAAATTACAGAGACCGTTTGCGTTCCGCAGCTATTGGCCGGTATGAAACAACCGTTGACGATATGTTTGTTCCGTATGTACGGACGCAGGAATGCGGAAACCGTTCGAATGTCCGTTGGGTTACGGTAACCAATCACGAAGGTACCGGAATGATGATCGTCGGCGACCCTATGATGAGTTTCAGTGCCCTGCATTATACCCCGGTCGATCTGGATCAGGCTAATCATCCGTATGAACTGGTACGCCGGACGGAAACGATCCTCTCAGTCGATATGGAACATTGCGGGCTGGGCGGGGCCAGCTGCGGTCCTGGCCCATTAGATCGCTATTTGCTGAAGGCAGAGAAAGCAACCTTCCGTTTTTCTATCCGGCCCTATACCCGCAGGATGGGAGAATGTTCAGATGTGGCAAAAGTAAAAATTGACTGATCTCCAGCTCTGAGACATCGTTAAAAGCTTACAGATATGGACTATAAAATCCATATCTGTAAGCTTTTTGTAATGTTGGGCCTCACTGTATTGAACAGTCCATTGCAGGAATGGAAACTATGGTGAAATTATCTAAACTGAAACTTATGAATTTTCGTACTAATAAATTTATTATCAATGATAAAGAGGTTTATTTAGTTAAAATATTCTTTTCCGTTCTTGTTGCTTTGGAAATATTATCTTGCGCTAGACGAAATACTTATCAGGCTGATATTATTGTTTATGGAGGAACGTCTGCAGCCGTTATATCAGCCGTTGAAGCCTCACGATCCGGTAAGTCCGTTATTCTGGTGTCGCCGGATAACCACATGGGAGGGCTGTCTTCCAATGGGCTTGGATTTACTGATACCGGGAATAAAAAAGTAATAGGAGGTCTGGCCAGGGAGTTTTACCACCGGATCTGGTTGCATTACAACGATTCTTCCGCATGGAACTGGGAAAAACATTCAGAATTCGGGAATAAAGGGCAAGGGACTCCTGCTATTGACGGGCAGAACAGGACCATGTGGATTTTTGAACCACACGTCGCTGAAAAAGTGTTCGAGGATTTTATTGCTGAAAATAAAATTCGTGTTTTTAGAGACGAATGGCTTGACCGGGAGAAAGGGGTGTTTATGCAAGGAAGAAAAATTATTTCTATTATGACTTTAACTGGAAAAACTTTTAAAGGGAAAGAATTTATAGATGCTACTTATGAAGGAGACCTGATGGCTGCCACGGGGGTGAGTTATCATATCGGAAGGGAAGCCTGTTTTGAATATAATGAAACATGGAATGGGGTGCAGACAGGCGTGTTTCATCACGATCATTATTTCAAGCAACAGATAGATCCTTATGTAACACCCGGCGATCCATCGAGCGGGCTGCTTCCTAAAATTTCTCCGGATAAGCCAGGTTCAAATTGTTCGGGGGATCATAAAATTCAGGCCTATTGCTTTCGCTTGTGCATGACTAACTTGGCCGGGAACAGGGAGCCATTTCCCAAACCCGAAAATTACAATCCTAAAGATTATGAACTCCTGGGGCGGGTATTCGATGCCGGATGGCGGGAATGGTTTTATAAATTTGATATGATTCCTAACAGAAAAACAGATACGAATAACCATGGCCCTTTCAGCAGCGATAATATAGGAATGAATTACGATTATCCGGAAGCTTCTTATGAACGGAGAAAAGAAATTATAAAAGAACATGAAAATTATCAAAAGGGATTGTTGTATTATGTGGCCAACGACCAAAGAGTTCCGGAAGAAGTCAGGACGGAGATGAAGAACTGGGGACTGGCAAAGGATGAATTTACTGACAATGGAAATTGGCCCCACCAGTTGTATATTCGCGAAGCCCGCCGAATGGTTGGGCAATACATGACTACAGAGGATGATGTGCTTGGGAAAAGGCAGACTCCCGAATCTGTGGGTATGGGTTCTTACACTATGGACTCCCATAACGTTCAGCGGTATATGTAACAGCCGACGGTTTCGTGCAGGATGAAGGAGACCTTGGTATTCATCCCCGCCAGCCTTACCAGATTGCCTATGGGGCGATTATTCCAAAAATTTCTGAGAGTACCAATCTATTGTCCCGGTTTGCGTTTCATCGAGCCATATTGCTTATGGATCGATACGGATGGAGCCTGTGTTTATGATCCTGGGACAATCGGCTGCAGCGGCTGCCGTAATTGCTATTGAAAAGGATTGCGTGGTACAAAATGTACCTTATCAGGAGTTAAGCAGAAAACTGGAGAACGAAAATCAGATACTGAATTTGAATAATAATTAATTTTGGATAATTATAAAGTTTAAATAAAAACAAATGTTTACACTAATAATTAGCCTTGCTGCCTTAGTCTTTGGATATCTTTATTATTCCCGGTTCATTGAACGTTCTGCAGATATGGATGCAGGAAGAAAAACCCCTGCTTATTTGATGCAGGACGGCGTTGATTATATGCCAATGCCATGGTGGCGGATTTTTCTGATCCAGTTTCTGAATATAGCAGGTTTAGGTCCCATTTTTGGGGCGATTGCCGGAGCAATGTGGGGACCTGTAGCTTATTTATGGATTGTATTGGGGGCCGTTTTTGCCGGGGCTACACATGATTATTTTTCAGGCATGTTGTCTATCCATCACAATGGGCTTAGTATTACCGAGATTATTGGAATTTACCTTGGTAAAAGTGCGAAACAAATTATGCGAGGATTTACTGTCGTATTAATGATTATTGTGGGAGCTGTATTTATTGTCGGACCGGCAAAGATTTTGAGTGACATGACTGACGGTTTTGGCGGGACCATGTTCTGGGTATGGGTGGTCTTTATTTATTATATCCTGGCTACGATGCTCCCCATTGACAAAATCATCGGGAAAATTTATCCGGTTTTCGGATTTGCCTTGCTTTTCATGGCCGTTGGATTAATGACATCTCTTCTTTGGAATGGTTATCATATTCCGGAACTGACATGGTCCTCCATCCATAATTTTCATCATCATGCAGAAAAATTTCCTGTATTTCCTTTGTTGTTTATTACAATCGCTTGCGGAGCTATTTCCGGGTTTCACTCGACCCAGTCGCCATTAATGGCCCGTTGTGTTACCAGCGAGAAATACGCAAGGCGTGTATTTTACGGGGCCATGATTACGGAGGCCATCGTCGCCATTATTTGGGCCTCCATAAGTATGAGCGTTTTTGGTGGTATTAGGGAACTAAACGAAACGATGCAGCAAAATCGGGGAAATGCAGCAGTTATTGTCAATACCATTTCTCATACCTTACTTGGAAAATTTGGAGCTTTCCTTGCGCTGCTTGGTGTAGTTGCTGCTCCTATTACTTCGGGCGATACTGCTTTCAGAAGTGCGAGGCTGATTGTTGCCGATTTTCTGAACTACCGGCAGGGACCGATTAAAAACCGTCTGTTTATCAGTATCCCTTTATTTGCGATCGGCTATCTGCTTACTCAGATAAATTTCAGTATTATATGGCGTTATTTTGCATGGGCTAACCAGACTTTGGCAACCGTGGTGTTGTGGACTGTTACTATTTATCTGGTAAAGCAACGTAGATCGGTCTGGATAACATTAATTCCGTCAGTGTTTATGACTGCCGTTATTACCACGTATATTCTTCTTGCCCCAGAGGGATTTGCCATGGATAAGAATGTTTCTTATACGATTGGGCTGACCCTTACTTTTGTCATAATGCTTTGGTTTTTTTTGTATAAAATGAAAGTCAGTAATATTTTTTATAATGAAAGGAACCTGATCCCATGAACTTTACCAAGTAAAACATTTAAAGAACAAAAGAAGGAATGATTGTGATTATTGCTTGCAATTGGCCGACAAAAACGGCTTCATGTAATTCCTCATTTTGATAAAACAATCAATTCCAAGGAAGGGTAAAGTAGAAAATACTTCCCTTCCCGGGAACTGCATTGCTGAAAATGCCAACCTCTCCGCCTAGTTTTTCTATAATTCGTTTTACAATTGACAGTCCCAGCCCTGTTCCTTTTACTCTCAATGTTTCGAGACGTGTAAACTGACTGAATAGTTTTTCCTGTTCCTTTCCGGTCAGTCCTTTCCCATTATCTTTGACCCAGAATTTTACCATGTTCTGGCTATACAACTGTTCTGCCCCAAGCTCGATTACCGGAGGAGTTCCCCCATATTTTATGGCATTTGTGATATAATTAAACCAAACTTCCTCCAACCAGATTGGATTCCCTTTTACAACAGGCCATTTCCCTGGCTTTATGACTTTAGCTCCCGTCTGTTCTATTAACTCTCTCAACCGTTTTTCGCTTTCATCGATTACTTTTCCCATGTCGATAAATTCTCTTTTTATATCTTGTTCCCTGACTGTTGAAAGTGTCAGTAGTTCTTTAATAATGTAGAGCGTTTTTGTAGCGGAAGTATAAATCATTTCATTTAACCCTACAATCGAACTATAATCTTCATGGTCAATATTATACTTGATTAAGTCGGTTGTGGAGACGATACCTCCTATTGTACCTCTTAAATCGTGTGCGACAGTGTGGGCAAATGCATTTAAGTCATTAATTAATTTCTCTTTTTCCCGAATTTCTTCTTTTAGATTTTTGTTTGATTGTATAATGCTTGCCTCTACTTTTTTGCGGTGGGTGATGTCCGAAAACACGAAAATCCGTCCATAAAAGATTCCGTTTTTATCAAAAAGAGGGGAAACTCGTATTTCGAGATAATATTCCCCCGGATTTAGATTTGAAGGAATTTCCATCTGTACTGCTTTTTGAGTACGTGTAATTTCCTCAATAAGCAATTCCCGTTTGGGGAATAGATGTATAAGTTCTTTTCCAATCAGTTCCTTCTTTTTCTTCTCGACTAATTTGAGCATAGATTTATTAATGTCGGCTATCCTGTTTTGTTGATCTGTAATTAAGACACCATCTTCCATAATATCGACAATTGTTTTTCGGGCCAGAGGGATGAGATCAAAAGCATTAAACCGTATATTGACATATGACAACATCGCCCCTGAAAAAAGAAAACAGACAGGGGTCCAATCAAAACCGGGAACCGGGTTTATTTTAAATACATAAAGAATGTTACCGGTTATTGGGAATATACTGCCTAATAATAATAACCACCACGGTGCATACATCTGATAGGAAACCTGCTTGATCTGCTTCATGATATTTGAAATCGTCAGCGTAAGGATAATATAGATCGAGGCAAATATGATCCAGAAAACTGGTCCATAACGATAAATAGTAGTATTGTTTAAATGATTGATGTATGCAGAAACCCAGTGAAGGTGATGGTAATCATTGGTCAGAACTAATGTGAAAAGTAAGGCAGAAATAATATAAACGGATAACTTTATTCTTAAAGAAACCGGTTCTTCCCGGTTTGCGAACTGGCGCGAAAACAAGTAAAAGAAAACAGGAGTCAATATAATTCCGATATAAGATAATTTTGACCAAAATAACCTTTCCGAAAGGTCTGAGGAGGAATACTCAAGGAAATAAAAGAAAGCATAGGCAGCCGTTGCAAATTGCATCAGAGCCAGGTATCTTGTGCCTGGAGTGTCCTTATATTGGTATAAATACAAACCGATAATAATACCTCCTAAACAGGAAGCAGCGAGAAAGGTTGTTAATATATCAAACTGAGATGCTTCGATTACTGCTATCATCAGATTCTAATAATTTCGGGGGTAAATTTATTAAGAAGTGACGAAATGTTCAAACGGAAATTTTTTATCAGATCAAAAAAATGATATACAGAACATTGAAAAAGCTTGTGCTTTTATTCCCCTTCCTTTTTGAAAGCCAGAACTCCTTTGTTGTATTGCTTGTTCAAACAGTACATTGTTTTTTTCTCTTGCCAGTAGAACTCAATAATGCCGAGCACGATAAAATCGGATATTATTTTTTCAGCTTCGCCAAAAGAAATATGTGCTTTTTTTGCAAAAGCAGTAAAACTTATTTTTTCGTTTTTTTCAAGGAAGTCCAGTAAAATCTTTTCAGCATCGGAATAATTGACCAGGATACCTTGGGGACTTTTTTGTTTTTGCCAAACCATTACCATAATTCTGTTGGCCAGTTTATTCTCATCGTTTTGTCTGTAGTATGCCAGCCATTTACCTTTCTCATCAAGTGCAAAGTGTGGTTTTTCAGGGCTGCTTTCTACCTGGATCTCCAGAATGGTTTTCCCGTCAGAGAAATGCTGTCGTGTGGAAAAATTGATTTCCGGCTTGCTGTATATTTTTGCAGCTGATTCTACCATGTAATATTCTTCATCGGAGCGGATTCCTGCAATATTTCCATTGTCTTTTACTCCGATTAGCAACCGTCCTCCGTCAGTATTTGCAAAAGCAACCAGCGATTTCGCTATTTTCTTTGAATCGCTGATGCAGTATTTAAAATCCTGTTGCTGATGTTCTCCTTCCAGAATCAGTTTTGCTAAATATGAATTCACTGTAAATAGTTTATAATTTACGTTGTTCCTTTCATGATTTCTCTTGTAATTATATTCCAGTTCCCGGACCGCAATTAAATATCTTTTTTATTGATCCGGGACCGGAATTAAGATTGCGCTGCACAAAGCAACAAAGATTATTGCTAAACATCAATGCCAAACATGACCCTTACCAGGTATCCCAGTCCAAATGAAATTAATCCAACAACTGTGCTTAGAATAACCATCTCGAAGAAACGCTTTTTAAAGGGCTGATCGTTGGCAACAGAAATATAATAGCTGTATATCAAAACGATCAGGATGGAATCCACTACTGCGATTGCAAGTCCTAAAAAGGGAGATACGAAAATCAAGAACGGTGCGACCAGGAAAATAACTGCGACCAAATAGGCTATTCCAGTAAAAATGGCTGATTTTAGCGCTCCCTCATCTTTCCCTTCCGAGCGGTTCGAAAGATACTCGGACGACGACATTGAAAGGGCTCCAGCTATCCCTGCTATTATTCCCGCAAGGGCAACCAATTTTGTGTTTTGCAAGGCAAAGGTAAGACCAGCCAGGGTTCCCAGGATTTCTACCAGGGCATCGTTTAACCCAAGTACAATTGATCCGATATATTCAAGCTTGTCTTCTTTGATCAAGGAGATTAGTTGCATTTCATGCATGTTCTCGTCCTTTTCTATCTGAATAGCCTCCGGAATTTCTTTCGAGATCCCCTGGTAATTGACCTGTGCCTTTTCTTCCCCTTTTTCCATTAGTTTTACGCCAAAGGTGATCCCAAAAAGCCGGGATATCCAGTAAAACTTCCGGATGTGCCAATTGCTGGGAGCAACATCTCTTCCAGTATATAACTTCCATGTATTGTAGTGTAGCAACTCGTCATTCCCAATTTTCCTTAAGACTTCTGCATTGGCTGTATTTTTTACCGCTTTGGCCAATCTTAAGTACAGGTAATGTTCCGTGATCTCGCTTCTTTGTGCGATCAGAAGTTGCTTTCTGGTCTCTGGTGATAAAGGTTTTTGTTCCATGATTTTAATTTTTTAACCATTCATAAAGCAGATAATGTTCATCCGTCATCTTCATCGCTTTATAGACGATCTGTGCTGTTGTGTTCGATTTTTCAGCATAAAGGCGGATGCCTTTCAGATTGTTGTCCTGTTCGACCATTGATTTAATATGTGAATATAAGATACTGTAGACACCTTTTCTTCGATATTCAGGGAGAACATAAACCGATTGGATCCAGAGCACCGTACCGTTCCTCCAGTCGCTCCACTCGAAGGTGGTCAATAACGAACCGATAACCTTCCCGTTTTCTTCTGCAACGAAATAATTCCCCCTTGACGGATCCAAAAAAACAGCGTTTACTCCTTCTTTGATAGTTTTGGAATCCAATATCAAATTTTCTGTTTCCCAAGCCATTGCTATCTGAAATTCCTCGATTTGTTTTGCGTCCCCAGATACTGCTTTCCGTACATTCATTATGCTCTTGTTTTTATATTGTGCTTTTTTTCATGACTTTTGTATCAATTACGTTGCTAAAAGTAAATTTTTAGCAGGTTGTATTTTTATACAGCCAGACTATTTTAGAACCCTTTCCCTGTTTTCACTTTCCTTTAGCTTTATTAAGCTTTAAAAATACTAAAAGAAGTTTTGTTCAGGATAAGAATTTATTCTATATTATTTTTTTTTGTTTTCCTTTGAAAAGTACGATGATCTGGTGAGAAACAATTTTAAACTAACGATATGGAAAGCTTTTTTAAATAAGAATGTTCCGCATGCTATGTGAATTGATGCATAAAAACCTGCGCAAGGTGGAGCTTACCAGAAATTTATTGTGTATTTAATGACGATAATTATTGCATCTCAGGACAAAATGTTTGCCTTTGCCTGGATTGTTATTTCCATCGGGAAAACGGAATCTGTCTCAAAAACCTCAATATTCTGTCTTCCGGAACAGATTCAAGACTTAATAGTGAAGGGGGTGGGAACTTGGAGAAGCAGACGATTTCGTTTTTGGAAAAATCAATTCTAAACAACAAAACGGGGCCGTCGGGCTTCTTACTTTAGGTAAACGGAAAAATCAATTCCGTGACTTCGTTACACGTCAGACTCTTTATGAACAAGCCATGATTCTGGCACTGATCCCGTTTTTAGTCCAAACCTCTATATGGACAAGGATAATCCCTTCCATTTTTTACTAATTTGATTATAATGAGATTTTCGATAAACAAAAATCTGGAATGTTTGCTTTCGAAACCATTAAAACCGAAGAAAAAATTCTCTTAATATTTTGTCTGTATCGAAAACCCCCATTCCTGATAAAAAGGATTACTTGTTTGTTCTCATGTGTATTACTTTCATGTTGGCACATGGACCTTCATCATTCCTTGAAGATTTTGTCATGTCCGCTTCATCCGTTTAAGAACGTACTGGAGACTAATTTTTTCTTCTGTCAGCATGATGATTTGGATTTTGTTTTTATCCAGGTAAACCTTTGCCTTGGGACCTATTTCCCCTGTAATGACTTTTGTTACTTTTTCTTTTTTGAGCATGGCAACCACATGTGAAGCAACATCGCTTTCGTCCCTCGAATAAGGATTGGCAACAAAACGCGTTGAGTCTCCATCTATTAAAAGGAAATACGGGCTCCTTCCAAATCTCAAATCCATACTAGCCGTTAATTTCTTATCAGTAGCGCTTATCGCAATCATTAATTTACTTTTTTATTGTTAATAGTTTAAAAATTATTCGTTCTATATATTGATTTTTAAATTATTGTAAAATGTTTGCGTCTTGCCAGAATTCTTCACCCCAATATTATTTCTTATTCTCTGCGTTTAAGGCATTCCAGTATTCTACTGCCCTACGCGTGTGAGGAATAACAATTGTACCCCCCACAAGGTTTGCTATTGAGAAAACTTCGAATATTTCTTCATCGGATATTCCCAATTCATGACATTTTTCAAGATGGTATTTTATACAGTCATCACAGCGCAGTACCATTGATGAGACCAACCCCAGCATTTCCTTTGTTTTTGAATCCAATGCCCCATTCTGATAGGCGAGATTATCAATGCTGTAGATCCGTTTTATGACTTTATTTCCCGATCCCAGAATTTCTTCATTCATCTGGGTTCGGTACTGCCTGAAATCCTCTATTATTTTATTCATTTTTAGTATCCTCTATTTATTGTCTGGCCTATCAGTGTCGTTTGAGTACACTTTTCGACTTTAACATTAACGTAATCGCCTACCATAAAGTTTAAATTAGGAAATACAATCACTTTATTTTGAGAATTGCGGCCAAAATATTCGTTTTTATTTTTCTTGGAAACACCTTCCACCAAGACGTCAAACGATTTTCCAATATCTGCCTGGTTGCTCACCATTGATAATCGGTTTTGCAGTTCGATGATTTCGTTTAACCTGCGAAGTTTTACTTCTTCAGGGATATTATCCTTGAGGTGCAACGAGGCATAAGTCCCAGGTCTCTCAGAATATTTAAACATAAACGCCATATCAAAACGGGCCCATCCCATCAGGGAAATAGTTTCTTTATGGTCTTCTTCTGTTTCGGAGCAGAAGCCGGCAAAGATATCGGTCGAAATGGTACAATCAGGAATAATTCTACGGATATTTCTGATCCTGTCCATGTAGTCGTTCCTGTCGTATTTGCGGTTCATGAGCTTCAGTACAGATGTGCTTCCCGATTGTACTGGCAGATGAATATGCCTGCATATGTTCGGAAATGTTGCTATTGTTTTAATTATCTGCTCTGACATATCTTTCGGATGAGAAGTTGTGAAGCGGATTCTCATTCCGTGAAATTCGCGTGCCACCAGCTCCAGCAGGTGCATAAAACGAAAAGGTTTTTTTTCGTGTTCCGGCTGCCAGCTGTATGAATTCACATTTTGTCCCAGCAGGGTTACCTCTTTGTACCCTCTGTCCTGCAAGTCGGCAATTTCGTTCAATATATCCCGGGGATCGCGGCTTCGTTCCCTGCCTCTGGTATAAGGAACAATACAATAAGTACAAAAGTTATTGCATCCGCGGGTGATACTGACAAAACCGGAAATAGATTCGTTTCCGATCCGAGCGGGGGTAATTTTGTCATAAGTCTCTATTTCTGATAGTTTTGTATTTACCGCACGTTCCTGATGTTGGGCTTTATCGATCAGATAAGGAAGGTCGCGATAGGCATCCGGCCCGGCTACCAGGCCCACGGCTTCGTGTTCGAGTAATTTGTCTGCCACACGTTCAGCCATACATCCGATTACACCTATTAATAAATTTCTGTTTTTCTTCTTTAGTCCCTTCAGATGGTCCAGCCGGCCCCATATTCGCTGTTCTGCATTGTCTCTTACAGAACAGGAATTAATAAGGATTATGTCTGCATCATCCGGAAATTGGCAGGAGGCATATCCCTTTTCTTTTTCAAGAATTGCTGCAACTACTTCACTGTCTGCCACGTTCATCTGGCATCCATATGTTTCTATAAATAATTTTTTAGGGTTCATTGATTTTGAAGTAAAAAACGCAAAATTATTGATTTATATCGTATTTTCAAGGCTTGCGGGTATAGTTTGTTCAGACAATAGTGAAGAGTATGAATTTGTGCCTGGATATTTCTATATGCCATGCTTTGATTTTCAATTGTCAATCTTTATATATGGCATACAATTTCTTGTTTACCAAATTTTTATGGTCTCATTTTTAGCGCCACCTCCTTTTACTTTCCTCCTGTTTCTTAAATCATTGCTTGGATATTCAGAAAATTGAAATATGGATTCTTGTATTAATTCATTTCGCATTATATTTGCATCCTCAAAGGACAATTTTTATGAAGTTTTCAATTGCGGGAGTAGTCTTTTTCCTATTAAGTCTGGGCATCTTTGCCCAGGAGCCACTTTACGAACCTTCTTCTGACAACTCCATACTCTCTTCTCTGCTTCAACAAGTAAATGTTCATCAGGATGCCCGGATTGATTCTCTTTTGGAACATCATGTTGATGCAAACCGGAGAAAAAACGGAGTTGGCGGTTATCGGTTAGAGATTTTTTTCAGTTCGGGAAGTAATGCAAGAGAGGAGGCCCTGTCTAAAAAAACGCGGTTTCTGAAGCTTTATCCTGAAATTACCGCATACATGTCTTATCAAAGTCCAAATTTTAAAGTACGGGTCGGTGATTGCCGGACAAAAAGTGATGCGTTAAGATTGAAAGAAGAGATCCGGAGAGATTATCCAAATGCCTTCATCGTTCCCGAAACAATCCAGTTCCCCAAATTATATACAGAAACAAAAAACAATGAGCGAGTTAATTAAGCATGAGTGTGGAATAGCGCTAATACGACTGAGAAAACCATTGGAATACTTCCAGAAAAAATATGGTACCTGGCAGTACGGAATAAATAAACTCTACCTTTTGATGGAAAAACAACACAACCGGGGACAGGATGGTGCCGGAGTTGTGAGCGTAAAATTAAACCTTAGCCCGGGACAGGAATATATTAACAGGTATCGTTCCATAGAACCTAATCCCATCAAGGACGTTTTTGACAAAGTCGGAAAAAGCCTGAAGAAAGCCATTAAATCAGGAAGGGATATCAATGATATTAACTGGGTTTACGAGAATCTTCCTTATGCAGGAGAACTGTATCTCGGACATCTCCGGTATGGCACTTTCGGGAACAACAGTATTGATTTCGTTCATCCGGTTATGCGCCAGAATAACTGGAAATCAAGGACCTTAGTCCTGGCTGGTAATTTTAATCTGACCAATACAGATGAACTTTTCCAGAAACTGATAGATCTGGGACAGCATCCGAAAAATTATACTGATACAGTTACCATATTGGAGAAAGTAGGGCATTTTCTGGATGAAGAAAACCAGTTCCGGTTTCGCCAGTATAAGAATGAAGGGTATAGCAACCGGGAAATCTCCCCGCTGATCGAAAAAAATCTTGATGTTCAGAGTGTCCTTGAGAATTCCAGTAAGGATTGGGATGGGGGTTATACTATTGCTGGGTTGATCGGGCATGGTGATGCCTTCGTGATCCGTGACCCGTGGGGAATACGACCAGCATTTTATTATGTAGATGATGAAATAGTCGTGGTCGCTTCAGAACGTCCTGTTATCCAGACTGTAATGGATGTAAAAGGAGAGCATGTTAAGCAAATCAATCCAGGGGAAGCGTTGATCATAAAGAAGAATGGTGATGTTTTTACCCAGATTGTGCGTGTTCCGCATAAACGGAGGTCCTGCTCGTTTGAGCGGATTTATTTTTCAAGGGGAAGTGACAAGGATATTTATCATGAGCGGAAGGAATTGGGACGTTTATTGGCTCCTGCTATCCTGAAGTCAACGGATTTTGATATAAAGAATACGGTTTATTCCTATATCCCGAACACTGCAGAGACCGCTTTCTACGGGATGATGCAGGGGGTGAGGGAGCATCTTTTGGATTGGAAGAAAGCACAGATCAGGTCAAGGAACGGAAATATTACAGAGGAAGAACTGGAAGAGATTATTTCCCTGGAAGCGCGGGTTGAGAAGATCGCAATAAAAGACGTGAAACTCCGTACTTTTATTGCAGATGATGCCAGTCGCGACGATTTGGTTGCCCATGTTTACGATGTTACCTACGGCGTGATCAGGGAAAACAAAGATACCCTCGTAATAATCGACGATTCAATTGTGAGGGGTACTACCCTGAAGAAAAGTATCCTTAAGATACTGAGCCGTCTCAACCCCAAAAAGATTGTTGTGGTATCTTCCGCCCCGCAAATCCGTTACCCGGATTGTTATGGTATCGATATGGCAGTATTGGGTAAATTCATTGCTTTTAATGCGGCTATCGAGTTGCTGAAGGATCATGGCAAAGAGCAGGTCATTACAGAGGTATATAACAAGTGTAAGGCCCAGCAAAATCTGCCCAAGGAAGAGATCGTGAATTATGTGAAGGAAATATACCGTCCTTTTACGCCGGAACAGGTTTCAGCCAAGATTGCAGAACTGTTAAGGCCAGAGGGATGTCAGTCTGAAATCGATATTGTATATCAGAGTGTTGAAAATCTTCATGCAGCTTGTCCGAATGACACAGGCGACTGGTATTTTACGGGCGACTATCCTACGCCGGGAGGCAATAAGGTTGTCAATACTTCTTTCATTAATTATGTTGAAGGAATAGAAAGCCGGGCCTATTGAACCGGGCTGAAACGGATAACATAAAGAAGCAGGAAATCAGAAGATCCTGCTTTTTTTTATTGTGTCTATTTTATTTCCGGGAAATTGTCGCTGCTAAGTCCGCTTTTCCTCTTTATATAGGTTTCGATATGCCGGTCTTTTTTTGCTTCGTAAATATCTTTAATCGTAACAATGATCCCAGTTTCTTCCACTCCGCCGAAATGATCGTTCAGTACTGTGCCAAAAGTTTTCATGGAAGGACTTAGGTTCATGTAAGCATTGATCAACGGCGGAATATTTTCTCCATGTTCTCTTACTTCCTGTGTCAATATCCTGTAATCTTCTTTGTAAGAACCTCCATTAAATAGTTTTTCAAGGGCCTTCATGTTCAGATTCAGCTCCATGGGTTTCTTCGGGTAAACAAGGTTGTCATGATCCCGGAAATATTTATGGAAGAAATACAGAATCAGATTTCTTGCTTCAATATTAAAGTGGGTATACATGGTTACTTTCCCAAAGAAATATTTTATTTCAGGGTGATCTACAGTTAATGCCCCCAACCCGTCCCAAAGATTGTCAAGCGCAAAAAGGGCTTTTGCCCCCGCCTTGCTTGACTGGTAAGCTGGTTGCACAAAAGACCTTCCCAATTCCAGTGAGTGGGACAGATAATCTCTTTTAAATTCTTCAGAAAAATGAAATAGTCTTGCTGTTGCCAGCTGTAGGTCTCCGTTCTCATCTTCGGGAAGCCCGTTGCATAAAATATATCGGTACCCCCCGAGTATTTCCAACGAGTCAGGGTCCCACACAATCAGTTGTTTATATGGATGGTCACTGGTGTCGTACTGATCAATGTCAAGTTCCTTTCCTGTCCCCCCGCCAGCATCCCGGAATGTGATTTCCCGAATACGGCCAATTTCATGCATGATATTCGGCGAATCGTGATGTGTAATCACATAAATTTCATTGCCACCTTTGTTGGTCTTTCTTAATAACTTGTCCGGTGTCAATTCTGCCAGGATCGCTTCTTTGGCTACAGGTGCAGCAATATCCTTCATACTTTATCTGCTTTATTTTTAATGAGCAACAAAACTAAAAAAAATAATTTAGAAATAGGTTTCACTCTCACTATAAATGGGCACAGGCATTTTCCCTTTCATTGCTGATATTTTGAGCAGTTTGATTATAAAGTAAACCTTAGTTGATAATCCATGGCTCAGGAGAACGGCAATGAGTATGATATCTTTTTTACTTCATTCGCCCATTCCTGGAGTGTTTTGCTTCTGTCGAACAAGGTATAAGGAACAGGTTTTCCAAATGAAATTGTAAACTCCTGATTTTTATGGTTGAAGGTTTCATCAGAAAGAAAAAAAGTCTCCAGGTTCCATTTTATATGCAGAAACGTCCGCAGGTTGGCAAGGTTGTAAAAGAAATTGGAATTTCTTCCGCTGACATACACCGGAATTATATCTCTTTGATATTCAATGGATTTTTGAATGAAATGTTTTTTCCATTCCGTGTCTGTAATTTCTCCGTTAATTTTTCGTGAAGCCAACCCCGACGGGAAAATCAGAATTTGTACATCTGACTTATATTGCTCTTCAAGTATTCTCGCTGACTCCCTGCTGTTTGTCCCGTATTTGTTCAAGGGAACAAACACGTCCTTCAGGGGGGGAATTTTCATCAGGACATCGTTTACCAAAAAGCGAAACTCTCCTTTTGCTTTATATACATTACTCATTAACAGCAATGCATCAAACCCGCCCAGCGGATGATTGGATGCGAAGATGAACCTTCCTTCTTTGGGTATGTTTTCCAGCCCGATTACCTTTTGACTTACATTAAAGTATTCTACAACCTTATGGGCAAATTCGACACCCCTTAAGTTTCCATATTTGCTGATAATTTCGTTGATCTCGGGAATATGCAGGATGTGGTTGATGTAGCGGTATACAAAACCGGGGACCAGTCTGGCAAACCGGGCATTCTTTTCTGCAAAAAGTGCTTTAATGTCTATTGGTTTTATGTCGCTTCTGGGTTCTTCTGACATGGCTTATTTTTTATGTCGAAAATAGGAAAATAATCGCTATCAAATATGTGGTATGATTGTTTTTGTGGCTCAATATTATTTATTAACAGATGTTTGCATCTCCTTATTTTAATTATATTATTCTGTGTATTAGAATTTTACTTTTTGTTGTTAACAATTTGTTGTTGGGTTATTAACAAAAAATGAACAAATTTTGTATATTCAAAGGTGGCTTAAAGTGACTTAAAATGACTGAAAGTGGAATAAAATGGAAAAGAAATCCGTAATTTTACCTCGAAAATAGTTTGTTACTGAGTTCGTTCTTAATGAACTGGGAAAAGAGAACATGAAAAGGTATTTGAGTTCCCTAGTGAAATAAGGATTTTGGATGTTTTTGATATGTACGGTTAACAATAACAGGTATCTGCGAATGAATTTTTCAGGATTTAAATATGCAACGCTGGATGAAAAGGGACGCGTGGTATTGCCTGCCGACTATAAGAATGATATGGGGGGTAGGATCCCGGATGGCCGGTTAGCTGTCGAGATAGATCCATATGAGAAATGCCTCAATATTTATCCAATGGATGCTTGGGAAAAACGGTTGTCTTCATTGACAGCCAAACTTGACATGAATATTCGAAAGCATTCACAGCTGCTTGATTGGATTTACCAACGATTTAAGATAATGCAGGTGCCGGACAGCTGTCGTATCAATTTGCCAAAAAACTTCCTTGATATTGTAAACATTTCCAAGGATGTGGTTTTTTCGGGACAAGGAGTCCGGATCAGACTTTGGGATGCTCAGTATTATAATACCTATATGAATTCAATGGGGAGCACTTTTGGAGACTCTTTTGAAAGCATATTTGGAGAACAAAATCAAATCTAAATGGATCAGGTGTATCACGTACCGGCATTGCTGAATGAAAGCGTTAAGGGGCTCAACATTCAAGGAGAAGGCGATTATGTGGATGTTACTTTCGGAGGAGGCGGACATTCCCGGGAGATCCTTGGGCGCCTGACTTCGGGACGTCTTTTCGCTTTTGATCAGGATGAGGATGCTGTTGCGAATGCTCCCGATGATCCGCGTTTTCATTTTATCCGCCATAACTTCAGGTATATCCGCCATTTTATGAGATATAACGAGGTTGATCATGTTGATGGGATATTGGCTGATCTTGGCGTTTCCTTTCATGATTTTGATCAGGCAGACCGGGGATTCTCATTTCGCTACCCCGGGGAACTGGATATGCGGATGAACCGGGACGCGAGTCTTACGGCTGCGTCTATCATAAATGAATACGGAGAGGAAGACCTGTACCGGATTTTTAAGGAATATGGTGAAGTAGAAAATACGGGACGTCTCGTGAAACAGTTGCTTGCTGCACGGCAAACGGGTACAGTACGGACTACGGATCAGTTTCTGACTGCGATCGCCTCATGTGTACCAAAGAAAAATGAAACCAAATATCTGGCCCGGGTTTTCCAGGCTTTACGCATTGAGACAAACGGAGAACTGGATGCATTGAAAGATCTTTTAGTTCAAAGTACTGAATTACTGAAACCAGGAGGAAGGCTGGTTGTGATCACTTACCATTCATTGGAAGACCGGTTGGTGAAAAATTTTATCCGTTCAGGAAACTTCGAAGGAAAACAGCAGAAAGATTTCTATGGAAACATAGAGACCGTGCTGCAGGCTGTTAACCGGAAGGTCATTGTTCCGGGTGATGAGGAGATCGAAAGAAATCCGAGGTCGAGAAGTGCAAAACTAAGAATCGCTGAGAAATTATGACAGAAGAAGCTCCTGTAAAGGAAGGAAGAAAGAAAAGGATAAACGGACTAAAATCTGTGCTGGGAGGTAACCTGCTGGCTAAGAAGAGTGTGGTTGAACAGATGCCTGTCCTTCTTTTTCTGGTCTTTCTCGGAATATTGCAAATTACCAATCGTTACTGGTCAGAGAGGACGATAAGAGGTATTGAAGCGGTGCAGGATTCCATTAAGGAATTAAAGGCCGAGTCTGTGGCTTTTGAAGCCGAACTGATGAAAATGAATACTCCTTCTGAAATTGGAAGAAAAGTTAAGGATAGCGGGTTGGACCTGATTGAGCCACTGGAACCACCAAGAAAACTGAAAGTAAAGAAATTGGATACGAAGTAGATGGAGATCAGAAAAGATATCATATTTCGATTTGGGATCATTTATTTCCTTGCTGTCCTGACGGGGGTTGTTGTTGTCGTCAAGATTGCCCTGATCCAGAATATGGATACAGGTAAATGGAAGCAGATTGCTAAAAATTTGAAGGACAATACTTCCGAGATCCAGGCCCGCCGGGGCAATATTTGTGCCGATGATGGGACGATATTAGCGACTTCTGTTCCTTATTACGAGTTGCGTATGGATCTGGCTGCCCCTCAGGTAAAACGTGTTTTTGCAAATGATGCAGATCAGTTCAGCCTTGAGGTTGCCGAATTTTTCAAAATTTCAAAATCAAAGTTCAAACAGGATCTTGTAAAAGCGTTTAAATCAGAGAACAGGTGGTTTCTGATAGATAAAGATAAGGTGAATTTCAATCAGCTTTGCGACTTTAAGAGACTGGACATGATGGGACATGCCTATTTTGGTTCCGGTCTGATCGTAGTCGGAGAAAGCGACCGCATAATGCCGCATGAAGATATGGCCAGCCGAACCATTGGGACTTTAAATAAAGGGGCCTATGGCGGTACCCACGGGAATGTCGGATATTCCGGAATTGAGGGGCTGATGGAAGGTTACCTGGCCGGAGAAAACGGGACGTCTGTCAGAAAGAACCTTTCGGGACGCTGGGTCGATGTTACGATTGCCGATCCGAAAGACGGGAAAGATGTTATTGCCACTATCAATATTAATCTTCAGGACTGTGCACAGAATGCCTTGATGTCGCAAATGATGAGTTCTCAGGCTGAATGGGGTACTGCTGTTGTGATGGAGGTAAAGACCGGGGCAATAAAAGCGATAGCGAACCTGGGAAAACGTTCTGATGGTTCTTATTCCGAAATTTATAATTACGCATTAGGACATGCCGGTTGTAGCGAACCTGGTTCTACATTTAAACTTGTTTCGTTGATGGCAGCCCTTGAACGTGGTTGTGTGGATACTGCTGATGTATTCGATACCGGAATAGGTAAATGGGACTATAAGGGGGAAACTATTTACGACAGCGATTACAACCATGGGGGGCATGGGATGATCAGCGTCAAAAGGATATTTGAGCTTTCTTCGAATATCGGCGTTGCCAAGATCATTACAAAATATTATGAAGGCCATGAGCGTGATTTCATCGACCGGATTTATAATTTTGGTTTAAACAAGCCTTTGGGACTTGGTTTTGCAGGAGAAGGAATACCTTATATAAAGTATCCGGGGGATAAAGACTGGTGGGGAACTTCTCTTGCGTGGATTTCATATGGCTATGAGATAAAACTTACCCCTTTGCAAACACTTACATTTTATAATGCTGTCGCGAATAATGGTGTTATGGTTAAACCGAAGTTCGTTGAGGAAATCCGTGAAAACGGAGAACTTGTCCATTCTTTTGATACAGAAGTAATCAACCCTTCAATATGCTCAAAAGAGACGCTCTCCACCGCCCGTTCTCTGCTTGAAGGAGTTTGTACTGAGGGAACAGGAAAAGACCTGCAAAATCCTTTCTTCCCGATTGCAGGAAAAACAGGTACGGCCCAGGTGGCATATCAGAATGAGGGGTACTCAAAAGAAGGCAAAAAGAATTATCAGGCTTCTTTCGTGGGCTATTTCCCTGCAGATGATCCAAAATATTCAGCAATAGTGGTTATTGTAGGGCCGAAGGGCCTTTATTACGGCGCCTCTGTTGCAGGACCTGTGTTTAAGGAGATCGTGGGTAAAGTCTATGCTTCTTTCCTTGATTACAGGGACACCACCAAGACCCGGATTGCGATTGTGCCCGATGTAAAAAAGGGATTTCGGGATCAGGTGGAGGACGCGGCAGAATCTCTTGACCTGAGAATCGATGAGGGACAGATTGGTTCTGAGTTAATTCAAGTGAATGCTATTAATGGGAAAACGGTTGTTTCGGGGACTCCCGTTGACGAGGGACTTATTCCTGATGTTACCGGAATGGGAGGAAGCGATGCGGTGTACTTAATGGAAAAAGCAGGGGTGAAGGTTAAGTTGTCGGGAGTTGGTAAAGTAATCTCGCAGTCTATTGCGGCGGGTAGTAAAATAGAAAAAGGACAAACTATTATTCTTGAACTCAGAGATACAGAACAGGAAAAGAAACCTGTTGTTACAGCTGAAGCAGATGTGTTTGATACACAGGCAACAACCCCTGTTGTGAAAAAAAGTCAGTCTCCGGTAGTAAAGAAACAAACCCTTACTGTAAAGAAGCAAACAGTGAGCACAAAAAGAAAGGTTCCTGTCTCTAAGAAGAAGGTGCCAGTTATAGAGAAGAAACCGGTTGTATCAAAGAAAAAGGTATAGATGAAAACATTAAAAGATATTCTGACAGGTTTGGATTTCGAGTTGATTTCGGGCGATTTATCTGCTAAGGTAAACCAGATCCATTTCGATTCGAGAAAAGTTTCTCCCGGGGACGCTTTTGTTGCCGTTGGGGGAACTCATGTTGACGGACATCAATTTATCCCTAAAGCATTGGCGAACGGAGCCTCTGTCATCGTTGCCCAAAGAACGGATGTTGATCCGGGCAATGCCGCATTTGTAAGGATGGAAAATACGGAATCCTCACTAGGAATGCTGGTGTCCAATTATTACGATAATCCTTCGGAAATGCTGAAAGTTGTCGGAGTTACCGGGACAAATGGTAAAACCACGATTGCTACGTTACTTTACCGTTTATTCAGGAAACTTGGCTATAAGGCCGGCCTCATTTCTACAATAAAATACTATGTGAATGAGGAAGAATTCCCGGCAACGCATACAACCCCTGATTCTTTGCAGATACAGTCGCTTATGGCAAAGATGGTTGACGCCGGTTGTGAATTTTGCTTCATGGAAGCCAGCTCTCATGCTATTGCGCAGCACCGTATTGCCGGGATCCGGTTCGACGGAGGAATCTTTACAAATATTACACACGACCATCTTGACTATCATAAAACCTTTGCAGAATATCTGAAGGCAAAGAAACAGTTTTTTGACCAGCTACCTTCTTCTGCTTTTGCCCTTACAAACGGTGATGAGAAAAATGGGATGGTCATGCTGCAAAATACGAAGGCACTTAAAAAGTCTTATGCATTGAAGTCCCTGGCCGATTTTAAATGCAAGGTTCTTGAGAAACATATGGACGGCATGTTGCTGAATATTGACGGACGAGATTTGTGGACCCATTTTTCAGGGATTTTCAATGCCTATAATCTCATGGCTGTTTATGGAGCGGCAGTTCTGTTAGGCGAGAAGGTCGACGAAGTATTGCCTGTACTAAGTGAATTGCACCCGGTAGCGGGAAGGTTCGAAATATTGCGTTCCCCGGATGGAAAATATGCCATTGTGGATTACGCGCATACGCCTGATGCTTTAAAAAATGTGCTTAACGGGATTAATGAAATAAGAACCGGCAATGAAGAGGTGATTACTGTGGTTGGAGCTGGCGGAGACAGGGACAAAACCAAAAGGCCGGAGATGGCACATGAGGCAGTTATCCAAAGCGATAAGGTAATATTGACTTCCGATAATCCAAGATCTGAGATTCCGGAGATGATTATCCGGGATATGGAAGCCGGCATAGAGGTACACGAAAAACATAAGGTTTTGTCGATTGTAAACAGGAAGGAAGCAATCAAAACAGCCTGCATGCTGGCAAAGCCGGGCGATATCATTCTTGTGGCAGGAAAGGGACATGAGGATTACCAGGAAATAAACGGAGTGAAACATCATTTTGATGATAAGGAAGTGATCGGCGAAATATTTAACGCATAATAAATTAAAAAAGCAGATGTTTAGTCTTTTATATGATTGGTTGAAGAATTTTGACATCCCCGGGCTGGGGATGCTCCAGTACATTTCCTTCCGTTCTTCTGCGGCTGTTATCACTTCATTGTTTATAACCACGGTTTTTGGGAAAAAACTAATCCGCATTTTGCAACGGAAACAGATTGGGGAAGAAATCCGGAACCTGGGGCTTGAGGGGCAGATGCAAAAAAAAGGAACGCCAACAATGGGGGGAATCATTATCCTTGCGTCAATTGTTATTCCGACTTTGCTGTTTGCCCGGCTCAATAATATTTATATCGTTTTAATGCTTATTACCACGATATGGCTTGGTGGCATTGGTTTTATCGACGATTATATAAAGGTATTCCTGAAAGATAAGGAAGGGCTTGCCGGTAGATTTAAGATACTTGGACAAGTAAGCCTGGGGATTATCGTCGCCGGAACATTGTATTTCTCGGATGGAGTGGTCGTTCGTGAAAAAGTGAAAAACGCGAGTGGCGATTTTATGAAAGAGATCGTTGTCGATCATGAAACGGGAAAACAGGAGATTCGCTACGTGACCCGTCAGATAAAATCGACTAAGACAACAATTCCTTTTATAAAGAATCATGAGTTTGATTATGAGTGGATTGTCGGGTTTATGGGAAAATATGCTTTTCATTTAAGATGGCTGGTGTATGCCCTGGCTATTATTTTGATAATAACAGCCGTATCCAATGCCGCAAACCTTACCGACGGGATCGATGGACTGGCAACGGGGACTTCTGCGATCAGCGGGGCCACGCTGGGCATACTGGCATACGTAAGTGGAAACATTATTTATGCCGATTACCTGAATATTATGTATATCCCGAATATCGGTGAACTTACTGTCTTTATTTCTGCCTTTATCGGTGCAACAGTGGGGTTTCTTTGGTACAACTCCTATCCGGCCCAGGTATTTATGGGCGATACTGGAAGCCTTGCACTGGGTGGCATTCTGGCGGTATTTGCAGTTATCATCCGGAAGGAAATCCTGATCCCCTTATTGTGCGGGATCTTCCTGGTTGAAAACCTTTCAGTCGTTATTCAGGTAGCTTATTTTAAATATACGAAGAAAAAATATGGTGAAGGAAGGCGGATCTTTCTGATGAGCCCGATCCATCATCATTTTCAGAAAAAAGGTATTCCCGAACCAAAAATCGTAACCCGTTTTTGGATTGTGGGGATTATCCTGGCAGTGATTACAATTGTGACTTTAAAAACGAGGTAAACATGGCAGAGATGATTGTCATACTCGGGGCAGGTGAAAGCGGGGTGGGATCAGCCATCCTCGCACAGAAAAAGGCATTCGAGGTGTTCTTGTCCGATAGCGGGAGTGTGAAAGGCAAGTACCGTGATGTACTCCGGGATTATCGGATTCCTTTTGAAGAAGGGAAACACTCGGAGCCGAAGATCCTGAATGCCCAACTGGTAGTAAAAAGTCCGGGCATCCCGGAAAATGCGCCAATAGTAAAAAAAATCAGGGAGGCAGGCATTCCTGTGATCTCTGAAATCGAATTCGCTGGACGGTACAATAGGGCGAAGACGATCTGTGTTACCGGCAGCAACGGTAAAACGACAACGACCATGCTTACTTATCACCTGCTGCAAAAGGCTGGATTTAATGTTGGCCTTGCAGGGAACGTAGGCCAAAGTTTTGCATGGCAGGTAGCAGAGAAAGATTTTGAATGGTACGTAATTGAGCTGAGCAGTTTTCAACTCGACGGAATGTACGATTTTAAGGCAGATGTCGCAGTCCTTTTGAATATCACGCCTGATCATCTCGATCGCTATGACTACAAGATGCAGAATTATGTGGATTCAAAGTTCCGCATTGTTCAGAATCAGACCAGGGCTGATTATTTTATTTATGGGGCCGATGATCCCATTATTCAGGAAGAATTGAAGAAACGCGATATCCGGGCCATTTGCCTTCCCTTTGGTTGGGAAGAACCGATTGGTAATGGGGCCGGAATTAAAGGAAATAACTTAATTATTAACTGGGGAAAAAATACGTTTAATATGTCAATTTTTGATATTTCATTACAGGGAAAGCATAATGCCTACAACTCAATGGCTGCAGGATTGGCTGCATCGGTAGTAAACATCAGGGACGAGAAAATAAGGGAAAGCCTTTCCGATTTTAAGGGGGTTGAACATCGTCTGGAGAGATTTTTAAAAGTTCATGGTATTGAGTTTATTAACGATTCCAAGGCAACTAATGTGAATTCCACGTGGTATGCTTTGGAGAGCATGACCAGACCGGTTGTATGGATCGTAGGAGGAAAAGACAAAGGAAATGATTACAGCAGCCTCATTGAACTGGTGAGGTCGAAAGTGAAGGCAATTGTATGTCTGGGAGTTGATAACAGAAAGATCGTGGAGACTTTCAGGGACCTTGTTCCTGAAATCGTAGAAACGCATGATATGACAGATGCCGTACGGTCTGCATATTATCTGGCAAAAGATAACGATATTGTTTTGCTTTCTCCGGCCTGTGCGAGCTTCGACTTGTTCGAAAATTACGAGGACCGCGGACACAAATTTAAAGCTGCTGTAAGAGAACTGTAGAAATTTTAATGATGATTTATTATTGTAGTCCTGGAACGATTAAATTATTGAAGTCGGGAGTAAAATGAACTTGACTATAGGTAAAATATTTAAGGGCGATCGTATTATCTGGCTGATAATGGTTTTTTTGTCACTGATATCAATGCTTATTGTTTACAGTGCAACGGGGCGTCTCGCATACAGCGAGGCCGGAGGCAATACGGGTTATTATCTGCTCAGGCAATCTGTTTTTATTCTGTTCGGCTTTGGTATCATGGCTTTGCTGGTAAATGTAATCCCTGTAAAATTTTATTCCTGGATTGCTCCATTAATGCTGGCTGTTACCGTGTTTGCTTTAATTGCTGCGGTTATCCAGTATAAATTGACCCCCGCTAAGCCGACTCCCCGTTCTCTTGATTTAGGACTTTTTAGCTTTCAGCCTGCAGAGCTGGCTAAAATTTCCTTGGTTATGTTCGCTGCCAAAGTGTTGGCGAAAAGACAAAAATCGGAAGAAGATCTCAAAAAAGCATTTTACTGGGTACTCGGATCTTCGATTGTGGTTTGCGGGATCATTTTTTATGGCGATATTTCAACCTCTGCTTTGATCTTTGGCACTATAATGGTCCTGATGATGATTTCCAGGATCCCTCTGAAATATTTATTGATGACGATCCTTGCAGGTCTGCTTATGCTTACTGTTATTTATTTCACGGCCGATTATATGCCGAAATGGGCAGGACGTGTGCATACCTTTAAAGAACGTATCGACGATTTTATACATGGCGATGATAATGAAAAGGACGGGACCACTCAGGCTGATTATGCAAAGCTGGCTATTTATGAGGGCGGTTTTTTCGGGAAAGGACCGGGCGGGAGCGAGGTCAGCAACTATATGGAAGCAGCCTATAACGATTTTATTTATGCAATTCTTATTGAAGAATATGGTTGGGTCGGTGGCCTGTTTGTTGCCTTTCTTTTTGTGATTTTACTCTATAGGGGCGTTGTGATCGTCAGAGGTTCAACCAGAACATATCCTGCCTTTTTAACCGCGGGGCTGGTTCTCATGCTGGTTTTCCAGGCCCTGATCAACATGTGCGTTTCGGTTGGAGTTGTACCTGTTACCGGGCAACCTCTGCCATGGATTAGCATGGGAGGGACTTCTATGCTGTTTACATCGGTTTGTTTCGGGATTATATTGTCGGTTAGCTATCACAACCAGAAGAATGTGGAAGTTGCCGAACAACCGCCGGTGATGGTAAACGTGCCCGACGAGGATCAGGAACTATGAACCAGGCAGGCGATGAATGACATTAAATAAGGAAACGTTCTTTTGAAACAAATAATAAAGAAACAAGTGAAAAAATTAAAGGTCATAATCAGCGGAGGTGGAACAGGAGGACATATTTTCCCGGCCTTGTCCATAGCGAACGAGATCAGGGACCGGATACCCGGGGCTGATATTTTGTTTGTAGGAGCATTGGGCAAAATGGAAATGGAACGTATCCCTGCTGCCGGTTACACGATAGTCGGTTTACCGGTGATGGGACTGCCCCGAAAGGCTTCGCTGAAGATGTTCAGATTCGTTTGGATGTTGTTTCAGAGCATGCAAAAGGCACGCAAGGTGATCCGTGAATTCCGTCCGGATGTCGCTGTGGGGGTAGGCGGATTTGCCAGTGGCCCAGTTTTGAAAGCTGCTGTGCGTGCCGGAGTCCCGGCTATTCTGCAGGAACAAAATTCATATGCCGGCGTGACCAATAAATTGCTGTCAGCCAAGGTGAAAAAAATTTGTGTTGCTTATCCTCACATGGAGCGGTACTTCCCGGAAGAGAAGATTGTATTGACAGGAAACCCGGTCAGAAAGAATTTATTGGATCAGGTAAAGAAAAGCGGTGCATTGAAGGAATTTGACCTGGCTCCGGATAAACCGGTCATTTTAATTGTTGGAGGGAGCCTGGGAGCCAGGTCCCTGAATGAGAGTGTTATGGCAAATCTGGACCGGATTAAGAAGGGCGGTGTACAGGTTGTTTGGCAAACCGGCAAGATTTATTACCGGGAAATGATGGAACGACTGAAAGGAAACTGCCCTGAATTGTTAAAGCCGGTGGGGTTCCTGACAAAAATGGACCTTGCTTACAAGGCTGCAGATCTGGTTATTTCGAGATCCGGAGCCAGTACGATTTCTGAATTGTGCCTGTTGGGCAAACCTTCAGTTTTGGTACCGTCTCCCAATGTGGCAGAAGATCATCAGACAAAAAATGCCATGGCGCTTGTTGAGAATGGGGCTGCCGTACTGATTCGTGATGCCGAGGCTAACGAACGGTTGTTTGTTGAAGCTTTTGAACTGGTAAATGATCAGGAAAAATTGGCCTGCCTGTCGGAAAACTGTCTGAAGCTTGCTAAACCTGACGCTGCTGCAGAAATTGTAGATGTTATATTAAAAGAGGTAACGATTGAAAATTAGATATTTTAAATTATAGATTGAAATGACCGGCTTCGAAAATATAAAACAGGTTTATTTCCTGGGGATCGGGGGAATCGGGATGAGTGCTTTGGCCCGTTATTTCAGACATGCCGGTCTCGATGTATCCGGCTACGACCGGACTGAAACTGCTTTAACAAGAGAGCTGGCTTCTGGAGGGATCAGTGTTCATTACAACGACATGCCCGAAATGGTTGCTTCCATGTTGAAAAAAGAAGAAACGCTGGTGGTTTTAACGCCTGCCGTTCCTGTTGACATGGGCGAGCGTTCTTTCTTGGAAAAAAACGGGTTTATGATCCGGAAACGGTCAGAAGTTTTAGGTATGATCAGCAGCCGGTTCAAGGTTTGTGCAGTATCCGGCACTCACGGGAAAACAACAGTTTCGACCATGCTTGCTCATATTTTTAATTGTTCATCTCTTGGTTGTACGGCTTTTCTTGGAGGAATCTCAAAAAATTACGGAACAAATTTATTGCTTTCTTCAACCTCTGAATGGCTGGTTGCTGAAGCCGATGAGTTTGACCGTTCCTTTCTGAGGCTGTTTCCTGATCTTGCAGTCGTTACTGCCATGGATGCCGATCATCTTGATATTTACGGGAACCATGAAGCAGTCGTCGATGCTTTCAATGTTTTTGTGTCTCAGGTAAAACCGGGAGGTAAGGTTGTTGTAAAGAAAGGATTGCCTGTTGATCCTGACCGTTGCACTCATGCAACGTTGTATTCTTATGCACTTGACGCTAAGGATGCCGATTTTCATGCAGAAAATATCGTACTGGATGGAGAATCTTATCATTTTGACCTGGTGTACCCGGAAGGGCGGATCGCTGACATCAAATTGGTGTATCCCGCACTGGTGAATGTCGAAAATGCAGTTGCTGCTTCGGCTCTTGCCTTACTGTCAGGAACGGGCAAGGATGCTGTGGTGAGAGCTATGGCTTCCTATTCCGGGGTTAAACGCCGTTTCGATATTCGTTACCGGGACGAGAATTATTTGCTAATCGATGATTATGCCCATCATCCCGGAGAGTTAAAGGCGACGATCGAATCGGTAAAAGCAATGTTCCCGGGCAGGAAAGTGACAGGGATCTTTCAGCCCCATCTGTACAGCCGTACGGCTGATTTTGCCGCCGGATTTGCGAGGGAACTCAGTAAGCTGGACGAAGTGATACTCCTGGATATTTATCCTGCTCGGGAAAAGCCTATCCCCGGTGTGAGTTCTGCCTTGATTTTTAATCAGTTGACTAACCAGGAACGGAGGCTGATCAGTAAGTCTGATTTGCCGGGGGTTACAACTGACTTAAAACCTGGTGTCGTGCTGATGATGGGTGCTGGTGATATCGATATGATGGTTGAACCGGTAAAGGAAATGCTGATAAAAAATAAAAATGGCTAAATTGCTGTTAAAAATATTATTGTATGTTATTGTGGTTGGGCTTATTGTTGCATCCCTTGTCTTTTCTTATAAAAAACTTTCGCGGGTTGCATGCAGTAAAGTCGAAATTATTATTCCCGATGGTTCACCTCGTTTTATAGATGGAGATGACGTAGCTGCAATTATCCGGAAAATAGATGCGGGACTGACTACAAAACCGGTGAGTGCTATCAATACTGAGCAGATAGAGCAGGCACTCGAAAAAGTGTCGTGTGTGAAAAATGTTGAAGTTTATAGTCATATTACCTGTACAAACCTGGAATTCCATGGTAAACTGGTTGTGAAAGTAGAACAACGCCGACCTGTTTTTCATGTACTGAACGGAGATGAAGATTATTATGTTGACAGTACCGGGGTTAAGATTCCTCTGAAACCAAAGGTGTTTGAAAAAATTCCTTTGGTGACCGGCAATCTGGATCAGCAGTATGCCGCAGAGAGGCTGCTTCCAATGATAAATTATATCAGGAAGGATAAGTTTTGGTCATCCCAGGTCCAGCAGGTAGATGTAGATAAAAATAATGAAATTGAAATTGTTCCTTTAGTCGGGAACCAGCTGATCGAGTTTGGCGGACCTGAAAATTTTGAAGAGAAATTCAGAAACCTGAAAGCACTTTATGAGCAGGGATTCTCCAAAACCGGCTGGCAAAAGTATTGTAAAATAAGTCTAAAATATAAAAACCAGGTTGTTTGTACTAAAAGATAAAGCTTATGGCCAAGAGCAATAAAATAGTCGCAGCAGTCGATGTCGGTACCACGAAAATTGTGGTTGTGACCGGCAGAAAAGATGAAGAAGGAAAAATAGAAATTCTGGGTGTCGGAAAGACCCGTTCTGTTGGAGTAAAAAGAGGGGTTGTCCTGAATATCCGTGAAGCGATGGGGGCGGTCAATGATGCCGTCCGTCAGGTTGAGGATATGATCGGGATGGAGGTTGATGAAGTCTATGTAAATATAATAGGTCAGCAGCTGAAAACATTCACATTGAAGGCGGAAAAGCATGTCGGGGCCAATCACATCATATCAGAAGAAGATATTCTTTCCCTTTTTCACCAGGTGAAGAATGTGGAATTGCCTGAAGGGCATAAAGTATATCATATTGTTCCGCAGCTGTATCGGATTGATGCGGAGTCTGGTATTTCTGATCCGGTCGGCATAACCGGTGAAAATATCGAGGTTGATTTTAAGCTGCTGATTGCGCCGGAGTCATATGAGAATAATTTGAAGATGTGCTTCGAAAGTGCGGGAATTAAAATCCGGAAGGCAATGATCGACCCACTTGCTTCATCGGAGATCCTGCTTTCCGAAGATGAAAAGGATGCCGGTGTGATCCTGCTCGATATTGGCGGGGGGACAACCAAGGTTGCTATTTATAATGAAGGCGTATTGTGCTACTCGTCGTTGATCCCTTTCGGAGGAAATGTCATTACTCATGATATCAAAGAGGGATGTTCGATACCGGTCCGTCAGGCAGAATCGCTGAAAGTCCAGTATGGCCAGGCTATGGGCGATTTTGCTCCTGAAGACAAGGTCGTTACTATCCCTGGTATTTCAGGATGGGAACCAAAAGAGATTTCTTTCAAAAGTTTGTCATATATTATACAGGCCCGAATGGAAGAGATCCTTGACGCTGCTTTTTACCAGGTCGAACAATCTGGCTATATTGAGAAGATAGGTGCAGGCATTGTCCTTACCGGTGGCGGGGCATTATTGCCTAATCTTGGACAACTGATAAAGTACAGGACGGGATTGGATGTCAGGAAGGGTATACCCAGGATGACACTTGGAAAACAATGGAAAGAACTTGAAGATCCCAGATATTCGACTGTGATGGGACTTTTTCAGATGCTGATGGAGGAGACGGAGAACGCTAAGCCAAGGAAGGTAAAGAAACCTAAACCGGCTAAGGATACCCAGCCAGGCTTCTTTTCACAGATGAAGAAGCAGGTAGCCCGGCAGGTCACCCTCTTTTTTGAAGAAGAACAGGATACAGAAATGAATTAATTTATTGAAAAATCCCTGTCTATGAACGAAATTATAAATTTTGGATTTTCGCAGGCAGAATCTTCCATCATCAAAGTACTTGGTGTTGGAGGTGCCGGATGTAATGCTGTAAACCATATGTTTGCAGAAGGCATCCAGGGAGTAGATTTTCTGATATGTAATACGGATGCACAGGTATTAAAGATAAGCCCTGTGCCGGTGAAAATCCAGCTTGGGGTGTCGTTGACCGGAGGCCGGGGGGCAGGAAACCAGCCAGAGCAAGGGGAACAGGCAGCTATCGAGAACCTGGAGGATATTCGTAAATTGCTGAAAGGTACTACAAAAATGCTTTTTATTACAGCGGGAATGGGTGGTGGTACCGGAACAGGTGCCGCTCCTGTATTGGCCAGACTTTCACAGGAGCTTGATATATTGACTATTGCGGTTGTTACTGTTCCTTCACCGGCAGAAGGGAAGAGGCGTTTTCAGCAGGCAATGGCAGGAATTGAAAAGCTTAAAGAGCATGTAGACAGCATGCTTGTGGTAAGTAATGAAAAGCTGCATGAGATTTACGGGGACCTGCCGGCCTCCCAGGCTTTTAAAAAAGCCGACGATATTATCGCTACGGCAGTTAAGGGAGTAGCTGAGATTATCACCCTGCATGGCAATATCAATATTGACTTTGCCGATGTTTATACCGTTATGGCCGGGAGCGAGGTATTTATCATGGGAACGGGGATCGCAGAAGGAGAAAATCGCGCGATGGATGCCGCTCATCAGGCGCTTGAATCTCCTCTTCTCGATAGTAATGATATTTTGGGCACAAAAGACATCCTCCTGAATATAACCTCGGGAGCCGATGAAATTACGATGGGCGAGATCGGGGATATTATTGAGTACCTTCAGGATAAAGCCGGACAAGACGCTAATATTATTTGGGGGAACGGCATGGATCCTAAACTTGAAAACAAGATCAGCGTAACCATTATTGCTACCCGGTTTAATAAAAATCCCAATAAACTGCTTCAGCCCAAGCCGGAAGTTGAGGGAGTTCTACTTGAAGAAGCCCCGGTATCGGATATTAATCCGGAAGATGATGACAATTCCAGGGGAGAACCTGTTTTTGAAGTTGTCGGAGCAAAACCGGATCCGGCTTTGGATGACAAAAGGGGAAATAAGATGAACCGGAAAAAAGTCAATTCAAGAAAAAATTCTATACAGAAGCCTGAACCGGAACATGAAAATACAGAAAGCTGGTTCTTTAGACATTTTAATTTAAATCGTTTCTTCGAAGATCAGGATGAAGAAATTAAATAACCAATTAAGAAAGCAAGCGTATGTCAAGCGATATTATGAATTTCGATCTGGAAAGAGCTACCGGTTCCATCATTAAGGTGATCGGGGTCGGCGGAGGTGGCGGCAATGCTGTCAACCACATGTACAAACAAGGCATAAAAGACGTTGGTTTTATGGTGTGCAACACCGATGCCCAGGCTTTGCATAACAGTCCGGTACCTTTGCGGGTGCAACTGGGGCCTTCGCTCACCGAAGGACGGGGCGCCGGTAATAAACCAGAGGTGGGAAAACAAGCTGCTATCGAGAATATCGACGATGTGAAAAAGGCTATCGATCCAACGACAAAGATGGTATTTATCACGGCGGGGATGGGAGGCGGCACAGGTACCGGTGCAGCCCCTGTAATTGCAGAAGCGTGCAAGGACATGAATATCCTGACTGTAGGTATCGTGACCCTGCCTTTCAGGAACGAAGGACGGAGGCGAATTAAACAGGCCATCGACGGAATTGCAGAAATGGAAGGACATGTCGATTCTTTGTTGGTTATCAACAACGAGCGGATCCGCGAAATGTACGGCGATTTTAAAATTTCAGAAGCATTCGCCAAGGCCGATAATGTTTTGACTACAGCTGCTAAAGGGATTGCCGAAATTATTACTGTTCCGGGATATATCAATGTCGACTTTGCTGATGTCGAGACGGTTATGCGTAAAAGCGGGGTCGCCTTGATGGGATCTGCAAGGGCAGAGGGAGAAGAACGCGCGCTGCATGCCGTTGAGGAAGCGTTAAATTCGCCGTTACTTAATAATAATGATATAAGGGGAGCCCAGAACATCCTTCTGAATATTACCTCCGGAGCTACAGAGGTAACAATGGATGAGATAGGTCAAATTACCGATTACATCCAGACAAAAGCGGGGAATGATGCTGATCTCATCTGGGGAAATGGTGTTGACGAAACCCTGGGAGAAGAAATCTCCGTAACAGTGATTGCCACAGGCTTTAGCGTGAGCAGTATCCCTGAGATGATGGCTGCCCGGAAAGCAGAAAAAACCTACCACATGTTGACCGATGATTCCAAACCGGCTCCCGAGATTAAATCCGTGCAGAAGCCGAAAGTGACTGTGCAGGACGAAACCAGGACAACGAAAATCAATCAGCGGACTTTCGAATTCGAGGTGGGGACTTCGGTTCATGATGAATTCGATGAGTTGTACGGGAAATCAAAAGCGACAGAAAATGAAAAGGAATTGAATATTAAAATGGATTTCTCTTCTTCCGGGGAAGAAGTTGTAGACGAGTTGGAAAATATCCCCGCATACAGGAGGAAAAAAATGAATATTGTACAGGGCGTCGGGAAAAAGATAGAGCAGAAGCTCTCCCGGTTTTCTCTGGCACCCGATGAAGATGATAAGTCGATCCTGAGGGACAACAATTCGTACCTGCATGATAATGTCGATTGAAAATAGTTAAGATAATAACCCTAAAAAATATAAACATGAGTTTATTCGAACAAATAAACGAAGACCTGAAAGCGGCCATGAAAGCCCGCGAAAAGGAAAAACTGGAAGCTATCAGGGGTATTAAGAAAGTATTGCTCGAAGCAAGGGCTGCCAAAGGGGCTGATGCTGAGCTTGACGACCAGGAAGTAATAAAAGTCATCCAGAAGCTGACGAAACAGGGACGCGATTCGGCTCAAATTTACAGGGAACAGGGTCGGAACGATTTATCTGATGTGGAGATGGCCCAGGTTGAAGTTTTTGAACAATACCTTCCCAAACAGATGGATGATGCAGAATTAACTGCGGCTGTAAAGGAAATTATTGAAGCGGCAGGTGCTACCAGCGTCAAAGAGATAGGAAAGGTAATGGGTATTGCTTCGAAAAAGCTGGTAGGCAAAGCAGAAGGAAAAGCTATCTCGGATAAAGTGAAGTCCCTGCTGGCAGGCTAGTCTTTATTGAGGTAGTAACTATTTTTATTTATTTTTGACAGAAAATACCTTGAAGTTTGTGCAGATCGGTATGATCGGTCTGCGTTTTAATTCATATAAATTTTCTTTAAATCATTGGTTAAATTGCTTCATTGCCCCTTCCTGCTATTAACCCAAAAGGAAGAGGTACCGGAGCAATTTTTTTGTTTTTTGGGAGCTCACAGATTTTTACAGAAACAGGTGTTTGATAGAATAAACTTAATTTCTAAAAGAAAATATGTAATTTGGCATTCGCAAAAAACTACTATGCCAACTACTGATCAAACGATATCATTCCTTTCGGGTGACGGACGGCTCGATATCAGCAGGCTTTTTAAACATTACAGCAAGCCTTTGTTTTATTATGCTCTGAAGTTTGTCGATGAGGAAGCCGCCAAAGATATTGTACAGGATATTTTTTTTAAGCTTTGGGAAGACAAAACCATTCAGGTTAATAGTTCCCTTAACGGGCTTCTTTTTACAATGGTTAGGAATAAATGTCTTCAGCTTATTGAGAAACAGAAGGTCAGGGAAAACTTTATAAAAAATGCCGGACTCTGGTTTCGGGAGGAAGAAATCTTGTTTTATTCTTCCGGAAATACAAGCATAATCGAGCTTGAGCTTCAGGAACAACTGGGAAAAGCTATTTCTTCACTTCCTGAAAAATGCAGGCAGGTTTTTATCCTGAGCCGCTATCAGAACAAAATGAATAAAGAAATTGCAGAAGAATTGGATATAAATATAAAAACAGTCGAAAAGCACATCTCCAATGCTTTACGTTTTATCCGCTCTGAACTAAAGGATTATCTTCCATTATTTTTGACCTTCCAATGTTATCTTTTACAAAACCACAGATCTTAATATAATTTCTTTTTTTCAGGTTCTCGCTCGTTGGTTTTCTTTATCGTACCAGGAGCTCTTAAAATAAAAATTCAGTTTTTTGTCCTTTTGGGTAGGGTTAGGCGGGAGATGTCGATCTTATAGGTAAAAGCTTTGGAAATGACCGAAATTAAAGACCTGAAATCAAAATATATAGAAGGAAAGTCATCTGCGGATGAATTGACTGCCTTGGAAGGGTGGTTAGCCCAACATCCCGAGGAAAAAGCCGGCTTGTTCCGGGACAAGGACATCCTGGATGCTTATGCTCTGCTGGCAGATAACCATAATTATCCGGTCGGACATGAATTTAACCGGCTCATGGAAAAGATAGGTATGCCAGCTCCGGTTCATTCGTTAACTCTTGCTATTCTCAAGATTGCTGCTGTTTTCCTTATTGCATTTATTCTGGGATGGATGGTCAAATCGCTGCTCTCCAAGAACCCGGCTCAGGAAAAACTTACGGAAATCAGGTCGATTAATGTCCCTCCCGGTCAGGTAAGCCAGATTTTTTTGTCTGATGGGTCAAGGATCTGGATCAATTCTGGCTCAAAGCTTGATGTCCCTTCTTTGTTTTCCGGGAAAAACCGGACTGTACGATTAGCCGGAGAGGCATTCTTCGAGGTCGCCAAAGATCCCGGTCATCCCTTTATTGTAGACGTTGACGGACAAAAAGTCGAAGTTGTCGGAACATCATTTAATATTAGGGCTTACAAGAACAGTGATATTGTTCAGACCACGCTTAATACAGGAAAAATCAGATTAACTACAGCAAAAGGGTTTGTGATGCTATCTCCCGGCCATCAAACGGAACTGGACCGGAAAACGGGACAAGTAAAAATGAGAAAAGTGAATACCGAAAATTTTAACTCATGGAAAGAAGGACGTTATGAATTTGTCAATGAAAACCTGGTCGAAGTTTTTCATATGGTAGAACGCTGGTATGATGTGAAACTGATTTACAAAGAACAGGAATTTAAGGCAATGAATTTTTCCGGTGTTATTAAACGGAATAAACCGGTATCTTATTTTCTTGAGTTGTTGGGACATTCGATACCCATCCGGTACGAAATAGAAGCTGATACAATAAAAATTGAAAAACTAAATAAAAAACAATAGCCTATGGGATAAGCTAAAGAAAGAACGGAGAATGTACCACCATTCCCCGTCCTTAATTCAAGTCATTTTAACTAATAACTTAAATTTTAAGCACTTCAAATTTATGAAAAAAATGTTAAACGGGATCATGCCCGGGTGGGGGCAAATGATCCAAAAAATTTGGTTAGTTATGCGCCTAACTATTTTCCTGACTTTTATTTTTTTATTTAAAGTCTCTGCTGAGGTGTATTCGCAGCAGTCTAAGCTTACTTTGAAACTGGATAATGTACCCTTGGAGCAGGTATTTCAGGCAATCCATGAACAGTCTGGTTATGATTTTTTTTATAAAACTGACCAAATCCCGTCCGGGAAAAGAGTATCGGTTGATTATAAAAATAAACAGGTCGGAGATATTCTTGAAGAGGTTCTGAAGGGGACTAACCTTGGTTTTTATGTCCTTGACCAGGATATCGTGATTACTCCCGGAAAATATCAGAAAGAACAGGCCAGCCAGCAGGTCTTAAAGGTTACCGGTAAAGTTATTGATGTGCAGGGACAGCCTCTGCCGGGTGTAACTGTTGTTATAAAAGGGATGACAAACGGTACAATTACCGATGCTGATGGTAATTACACGATAGGAAATGTGCCCGTCAACGCCGTGTTAACCTTTTCTTTTGTCGGGATGCGGAGCCAGGATATCGAGGTTGGCGGGAAAAAGGTGATCAACATCAGGCTCGAAGAAGAAACAATCGGGCTGGAAGAAGTGGTTGCCATTGGTTATGGGACTGTAAAAAAGAGTGACCTGACCGGGGCTGTGGGCTCTGTTGGAGGGCAGGAGATCGCCGAAAGGCAGGTGACACAGATTTCCCAGGCTTTGCAGGGGGCTATTTCTGGTGTTACCGTGACCCGAGATAACAGCGCACCTGGTGCTACTGCCACGATCCGCATCAGGGGAATAACTTCCATTGGAGACAGTGATCCTTTGATTATTGTTGATGGCGTTCCGGTCGACGATATAAACGATATCAATCCCAATGATGTTGAAGATATTTCTGTCCTGAAAGATGCCGCATCTGCGTCCATCTATGGTTCTCGCGCTGCAGCAGGGGTTATTTTGGTAACGACTAAAAGAGCCAAAATCGGAGAAATTGGGTTAACCTACAATTATGAATTTGGTCTTGAAAAACCGACAAGACTGCCTGATTATGTTGGTGCAGTGCGATACATGCAAATGGTGAATGAACTGAGATGGAATGATAACGGAAATATCGAAGGAGGAGAGTATCCAACCTATACAGAGGATATTGTTAATAATTACGCGTCTCTTCATGAAGAGAATCCTGATCTTTATCCGGATACCGACTGGAACAGTCTTATTTTAAAAAATGATGCTCCCCGGCAAAGCCATATGTTGAGTATCACGGCCGGATCGAAAACGATCAGAACAAAGGCTTCTTTGGCCTATGACGAGACCGATGGTCTTTATACCGGGAAAAAATATAAACGTTTTACAACCCGCTTTAATAACGACATTTCCATTAACAAGTATTTGTCTGCATCGCTTGATTTTTATGCCAAACGTTCAATTTCGGAGTCTCCAAGTATGGATCCAATCTATTACATGCGGATTTCAGCCCCGGTGTACGCTGCTGCATGGTCTAACGGATTGATCGCAGAAGGAAAGTCAGGGGCTAATATTTATGGTCAGTTGAAATATGGGGGCTACAAGCATTACTGGTACAATCAGATTGGGGGAAAAGTTTCCCTTGACTTTTCCCCGCTTGATGGTTTGAAGCTTACTGTTGCCGTTTCTCCGGATTTCGGATTTGATAAAGGAAAAGAGTTCTTAAAGAAGGTACAATATACCGATTATGATGATCCGACCACCTATGTCGGGACTCTTCAGTGGGCATCTTCTACCAGTTTAACCGAAACAAGGGACGACAACTACCGGGTTACATCGCAATTTCTGGCAAATTATGTGAAATCATTTGGTAAGCACAGCCTGAATTTGTTAGCCGGATATGAAGATTATCATGCTTTTAATGAGGATCTTGAGGCTTCTTCAGATCAAATGGAACTGTCTTCTTATCCGTATCTTGACCTGGGAAATGAAAACTATCTGTCTAATGAAGGGAGTGCCTATGAAAATGCCTATCATTCCTATTTTGGAAGAATTATGTATAATTATGATAGTAAATATTTTTTCCAGGGAAACATTCGTTATGATGGTTCTTCCCGTTTTGCCAAAGATTACCGGTGGGGGGCTTTCCCTTCTTTTTCAGCTGGATGGGTGCTTTCTGAAGAGTCTTTTATGAAAGATATTCCCAACCTTTCTTTTTTAAAGTTAAGGGCCTCGTGGGGGACCTTGGGGAATGAGCGGATCGGAAATTATCCGTATCAGTCAACGATCGATTTTTATTCAGCGCTGTTTTATGAAGGGAATGAAGTCGTCTCGGCCCAGACTGCAGCCCAGACTCAATATGCGATAAAAGATATTTCCTGGGAGACAACCGAATCTTTTGATTTTGGTGTCGATGCTGACTTTTTGAGGAATAAGCTCCAGTTTTCAGGCGACTATTATAAAAAGGTGACAAAGGATATGTTGCTGGAACTTGAGATCCCTGACTATATCGGGTTTGATAATCCGGATCAGAATACCGGGAAAATGCATACCAAAGGGTGGGAAGTTTCTCTTGGTTGGAATGATAAAATAGGACCTGTCAAATACGCTGTTTCTGCCAATGTTTCCGATTTTAAATCGGTGATGGGAGATTTGGGGGGAATCGAAATTGAAAGTAATAATCAGGTCAACTTTAAGGGCAGTCAGTATCTTGAATGGTATGGCTATCAGTCGGATGGTATTTTTCAGACGCAGGACGACGTTGATAATTCTGCCGTATTAAACTCCAATGTTGCTCCAGGAGATATCAAATATAAAGATATCAGCGGACCGGATGGAGTTCCTGATGGTACTATTTCTTCGGATTACGACAGGGTATTGCTGGGCGGATCCTTGCCCCGGTATACCTTTGGTGGAAATATCCGTTTGGAGTATAAAAATCTGGATTTTTCGCTCGTCTTCCAGGGAGTCGGTAAGCAAAATGTACGAAAGACGACAATGATGGCCGAAGGACTGCTCGAAAACTGGGGAAATTTCCCGGCATTAATTGACGGTAAGTATTGGAGCAACTATAATACTGATGCCCAAAACCTGAAAGCAACCTATCCCAGGCTTTCATACAACAGTGTCAGTAATAATTACGCCATGTCTGATTTCTGGATGTTTAATGGCGGTTATTTCAGACTTAAAAATTTAACCCTTGGATACACAATTCCGGCACTTTGGGCCGAAAAACTTCGGATACAAAGTATTCGTGTATTCGGGACTGTTTCCGACTTTTTATCAATAGACAAATATCCCCGGGGATGGGATCCGGAGTCTTCAGCTTCCGGTTACCCCATAACGGCCTCGTTTACGTTTGGAGCTTCAGTTAAATTTTAAAATTACGAGTTATGACACACAAAAATATCAATGGTAATAACTGGCCGTGCAAAAACAGGAGTATCCTGCTTCTCCCTCAAAATTTAAAGATTAGCCATTTTCCCCAAAAAGTTCGTATAGCTTTTCTCTTCGTTTCATTGATCTATTTTTTTACAGGGTGCAGCGATTTGGATCTGAATCCGTTGTCATCCGGTTCGAGTGAAAGCTGGTATTCAGATGAAACAGAAATCGAGATGTCGCTCAATGATCTTTATAAGGATGCTTTCTGGCCTGTCGATGAGAATGCATGGACCGATGACTGGATATACCGGGGAACAACCAATGAGATAACCGGCGGGACTATGACCGGTGACTGGGATACAGGTGAAACATTATGGGCCAATGCGTATAAAGCTATTTCGAGAGCAAATACGATCCTTGAAAATCTGGATGGACTTTCTGATGCGATTGCTGAAGAAACCCTGAACCAATATAAAGGAGACGCCCGTTTTAACCGTGCTTCACAATATGCTTTTTTGATTGAACACTGGGGAGATGTTGTTTACTATACAACTACAGTTGGACTTGACGAATCGTTTACCATGTCCCGGACCGGTAAGGACAGCATTCTTCAGGCAATTTATGACGATTATGATTACGCTGCCTCCACATTGCCGGTAAGTTATGGAAGTTCTGAATTGAAGCATGCCACCAGGGGGGCTGCATTTGCCATGAAGGCGAGGATTGCTTTGTATATGGGCGATTATGAAACTGCCAGGGATGCAGCAGACTCATGCATCAGCCTCGGCGAATATGAACTTTATGATGATTTTGGTAACCTGTTTTTATCCTCGACGAAAAATTCTGTCGAAACAATTTTGGCCTTGCCCCGGTCTGTGGAACTGGATGTCGCTTTTACCGATTGTAAAAACTACATTTCCAGAAATTCGGGGGGATGGGCCGCTAAAGATCCTTCATGGGATTTGTTCTGTTCTTTCCTTTGCACAGATGGATTGCCCATCGATGAATCTCCGCTTTATAATCCGCAAAAGCCTTTTGATAACAGGGATCCTCGCTGTACCGCCACGATTGTCGAATTCCAGACTAATCATCTGGGGTATATGTATCAACCACATCCTGATTCACTTACCTGCTACAATTTCAATACAGGAGCCTACGTGAAAAATAATGACAACAGGGCAAATGCAACCTATGCTTCATTTAACGGACTGATCTGGAAGAAAGGCGTTGATACGGATTGGTCTGACGATTATGAGACCGATCCTGACAAAATTATTATCCGTTATGCAGATGTTCTGTTAATGTATGCTGAAGCAAAAATACAACTTGACGAGATTGATGAATCTGTTTTGGATGCAATCAATCAGGTTAGGGCAAGAGCTTACGGCGTAAACGTTAGTGAGACATCGTCTTATCCGGCCGTTACGACTACCGATCAGTCTGCATTGCGTAAAACTGTCCGGGTTGAAAGACGAATGGAATTTGCCATGGAAGGTCCCCGCTATATGGATATCATTCGCTGGAAGCTGGCGGAAAAGGTATTAAACCTTCCGAACTACGGGATGCTCGATGTTGCCGACCTCCGGACAAAAGTAGTTGATCAGGGACTTTGGTTTTTCCCGTCAACACCGGATATTGATGATGACGGCGTTGTGGATTTTTCATCCATGTACAATGCCGGCCTTATAAAACTGATTGGATTAAGAACATTTGATGAAGGCAAACAGTACCTGTGGCCCATCCCTTCCAAGGAAATCCTGATCAACGATAACCTGGAGCAAAATCCGGGTTATTAAACTCGTTCCCGTAAGGTGTAAACTTGGCCTATCCTGCCAAAAAACTGTACCAGCTAAATTTTTAACCAGTAAGGTCCGTGAGGCAGCCTGCGGAATAATCAGGCTGCCCCGGACCGTAAAATTACACGAATGAAGAGATTTTTCCATTATATCCTTTTATCCTTTCTGGTTTTATCGTGTACAAAACCGGAAGACAAATCCGAAAACTACAGCGGCATCTATCCTGTGCTTGCATACTACAATAATGAAGGCGAATGCGGAACGGGGGCCGTGGTTCCCTGGGCCGGCAGACTGTGGGTCATTACTTACGGCCCTCATCTACCCTTTGGCTCTTCTGATAAACTCTATGAGATTACGCCTGATATGAAGCGGATCGTTCGTCCGGAAAGCATCGGGGGTACTCCGGCCAATCGCATGGTACACCGGGAGAGCCATCAGCTTTTCATCGGTCCGTATGTGATCGACAGCACCCGTCATGTGCGGGTGATCCCCTATACTCAAATGACGGGTCGTTTGACCGGAAATGCACGGGATATGGATGATCCGGCACATAAGATCTACTACGGGACCATGGAGGAAGGTTTTTATGAGGTGGATGTTCATACGCTGGCCGTGAAGAAATTATATACAGACGGGAATCTCCTGCGCAAGGAAGGAGATATGGCCCAGTACAGTTCGTTGCTGCCGGGAGCCCATGGTAAAGGACTGTACTCCGGGCAGGGGGTTCTGGTTTATGCCAACAACGGGGAGGCCAGCGAGAAGGCACTGACTGATTTCTCAATTGAGGCGGGGGCTTTGGCCGAATGGAACGGTAAAGACTGGAAGGTGGTACGCCGGAACCAGTTTACAGAGGTAACGGGTCCCGGAGGAATTTACGGGAACCTCCATCCGGAGACCGATCCGATCTGGACCATTGGCTGGGATTATAAATCATTAATTTTAGGAGTGCGGGATCATAATAGCTGGAGTTTTTACCGGCTTCCCAAGGCTAGCCACAGTTATGACGGGGCTCATGGCTGGAATACCGAATGGCCCAGGATCAGAGATATTGGTACTCCCGGGAATCCGGATTACCTCATGACGATGCATGGGATGTTCTGGCGGTTTCCGGGAACCTTTAGTTCTGATAAGGCTGCCGGTATCCGGCCCCGTTCGGCTTACCTGAAGGTAATCGGGGACTTTGCCCGCTGGAACGATCAGCTGGTTTTCGGTTGTGACGATTCAGCCAACAAGGAATTTCTGAATAAAAGGAAGGTTAAAGGAAATATTGAGGGACCGGGGCAGTCTAACTCGAACCTATGGTTTACCGATCTGAAAAAGCCGGATGAACTGGGTCCCACAACATCTGAAGGTGCTGTCTGGATTTCTGAAACGGTCAGGACAGCAGAACCTTCAGAACCGTTCTTATTTGCTGGCTGGGATTGCCGTTCTGCCTGGATCTGTAATGAAGGCAGCAGACCTGTCCTGTTTATTTTTGAAATTGACAGAAAGGGAAATAACGTCTGGGAAAAGTTAAAAGAAATAGAAGTTAACGGGGGAGCTTCTGAAGATATTATTTTTAGTAAAGATGAAAAGGGTGAATGGATCCGGGTTATGACCGATAAGACGGCTAAGGTAACCGTCCATTTCGATTATCATTCTGTTGATCGTCGTAACGTCCGCCCTAATCCGGCATTTGACGGACTTGCCGGTATTGATAAAAAAGAATGTTTTGGAGGTTTGCTTTGGGGACTGGGAGATAACAGACGCAAATTGGGTGTTCTGGCAGGTGTTGTATCGGACCAGGCATTTGTAGAAACCGGATACTATGAGCTGGATTCCCTGATGAATCTTGTACGGAAAGATGATCCGGAAACCGCAGTCTTTATTCGGAACAAGTTTGCCATTCCTCGACATGTCGTTACCATCGATTCTGCGTCAGTGCTGATTGTCGATGACCGGGGACGTCGCTGGCGTTTGCCTAAAGGGAATGAAAAATACACCGGATTGGCAGAAAAAGGACTTTTACGGTTATGCCGGGAGGTATCTACTGAACGCGATTTGTTTAATTGTGCTGGAACTTTTTATGAGCTTCCTGCCGAAAATGCCGACGGCTTTGCAAAGATCAGGCCCATTGCCTCCCATCATTTCCGGATCCACGATTACGCTTCCTACCGGGGAATGCTTGTCATGACTGGTATTCAGAATGATTTCGAGAGGAATACAGGTCACATTATACGTTCTGCTGACGGCAAAGCTGCTGTATGGGCAGGAGTGATCGACGATCTGTGGAAGCTGGGGAAACCAGTCGGTGAAGGTGGTCCTTGGAAAGATTCGGATGTCTGGGCTGGGGAACCGTCAGATCCTTACCTGATTGGTTTTTATGATAAACGAAGCATGGTCCTTTCACATGACTTCAATGACAATGTGACCTTCCGGATTGAAGTGGACCCGATCGGACATGGTCCCTGGATGACCTATAAAAAGGTGACTGTCAAACCGGGTGAAACTTTCAGTTTTACGTTCCCTGATTCGTTTCAGTCACGCTGGATCCGTTTTATAGCAGACCGGGATTGCAAGGCTACAGCCTGGCTGACATATGAATGATGATCCTAAAAAATCATAACTTTGATCGTAAGAACATCTTTCGGTACAACCGTCTGTTTTTCAATTTAATGAATTAGATATAAGTAAAATATTTTATCATGAACCGGATCATTTATTTTTTGTTCCTGCTGATCCCTTTTTCCGGGATCGGCAGAACCGTTCCTTCTGTTTTGGTTGAGGCGGAAAGCTTTGCTCATCCGGGCGGTTGGGTGATCGACCAGCAGTTTATCCCTTCGATGGGATCACCTTACCTGCTGGCCCACGGCATGGGAGAGCCGGTTGAAAATGCTTCCACGAAAGTGAACTTTCCGGGGAAAGGGGATTATCATTATTGGGTGCGTACGAAGGACTGGGTACCGGATCGTCCGGAAACCCCAGGGACCTTTAAGCTGGTCATTAACGGGGAAGAACAGGAGCCGGTATTCGGTACGAATGAATATGGCTGGCAATGGGTTTACGGGGGGGAAGTGAAGATCCGTAACAGGGAGACCAGGCTGGAACTGAAAGACCTGACCGGGTTTGAAGGACGTTGCGATGCTATCTATTTTTCGGGAGATAAAAATGATGCGCCCCCTGATGATGCAAAAAAATTAGCGTTATGGCGCAGTGAAAAACTGGGTCTGAAAGTACCGGCACTGGCAGGGACGTATGACCTGGTGGTGGTTGGAGGCGGACTGAGCGGCTGCTGTGCTGCAGTTGCCGCAGCACGCCGGGGATTGTCCGTGGCCCTGATCAATGACCGCCCCGTATTGGGAGGAAATGAAAGTAAGGAAGTCCGTGTTCACACGGAAGGGATCCCCTTTTATACGATTGTGGAAGAGCTCAACACGGAACATTACCCGAACGGGGATGCCAAGGCCATTCCCACCAACGATACGATCATGTTGGTGGTGAAAAAGGAAAAGAACATCCACCTGTTTTTGAATACTTACATCAATGGGGTAAGTAGATCAGGAGCCCGGATCACGGAGGTGTCGGGGATGAACACGATCACCTCGGAAATGATCCGCTTTGAAGGGACCTGGTTTGTGGATGCCACGGGTGATGGTTGGGTGGGCTACTACGGAGGGGCACACTACATGATGGGACGGGAGCCCCGCAGTGAGTTCGGCGAATCGATGGCCCCGGAGCATGCAGACAAAATGACCATGGGCAGTTCTGTCTTGTGGAACTCTTACGATGCCGGTCAGCCAAGTCCTTTCCCGTCGGTTCCGTGGGCGATGAATGTGGCTAAAGATTACAAGGTGAAGGGAGGAGAATGGTTCTGGGAATACGGGATGAACCTGAATACGATCGATGATGCCGAACAAATCAGGGACCATATGTTCCGGGCTATTTACGGAACCTGGGCCAATGTGAAGGCTGATCCGGAAAATGTAAACCTGAAGCTGAAATGGGTGGCCTTTATTGCCGGGAAACGGGAATCCAGAAGGTTGTTAGGCGAATATGTTCTGAAAGAACAGGATGTGATCAATCCTGTGGATTTCGAGGATGGCTTCATGGAAGAAAAGCGCGATATCGACATTCACTATCCGAAGCCAGGGCCATATGATTTTCTTTCATATGCCCACTTTACAAGGATAGAACAATATAAGATCCCCTACCGGTGCCTGATTTCAAAAGATATCCCGAACCTGTTCATGGCCGGACGGTGCCTGTCTGCCACCCATGTAGGGCTTGGAAGTCCGCGGGTCATGCATACCTGCGGGCAGATGGGCGTGGTAGTAGGGACGGCAGCATCAGTCTGTAAGGAACATCAATGCATGCCTATGGATGTTTACCGCAGTTACCTGCATGAGCTAAAAAACATTCTCGAACCATTGAAAATTAATAAATAGCCGGTTGTTGGTACGGCATGTTTGGATCTGTAATGGTTCATGGCTATTAATAATTGAGCATTTTGATCAGTTTAACATGATTTTTATCCGATATGTCACATTCGTTCTGATCTTTTTCCTGTTATTCATGGGAAAGAAGGCGGACGTTCCTCCGGGAAGACATTTTTTTGCGGAGCCTTCCTTTGAAGCGGATTCTCTGTTCGTCCATCCGGAATGGATTGCTTTTCAGGATACTGTAGGGAATGATACCCTGTATGTTTTTGAAAACAAAGAGGGACTGATCCATTCCTATTTCCGGAAGATCAATACAGGTGTTTGTATTGACGGCCAGTGTCGCAGGTTGAGCATCACCCTGTTCTGGACCGTAACAGGGAGGTACTTTGGCTTTGTTCTGCCAGCCGGGGAATTTCTGAGTAAAGCGGGGCACGTTCCTTTTAACGATGAAGATTATCAACGCTTACAGGAGATCCTGCAGGATCCTTCGTCTCCCATGGGACAGTACCGGATCGACGAACTGGTGTCGGACAATGGAATACCTGTTGATGGCATCACTGCCGCCACCGTGAATGTGGTTCAGCAGGCAGCGGTGCCAGATGCTGTTTATACGACTTACACCCTATGGAACCTGGTTTACGGGAAAACCCGGGAGGAGATCCTGAAACAGACATATGACAGGCTGACGGATCAGTTGGTCGTAAAGCTGCTGGAAAGCCCGGACTTCGAAGACAAACGATGGACGCTGGAAAATATGGGTCCTGAATTGCAATGGAGCAGCCAACTCAGACAGGTTGTACTGTACGAGATCATCCGGGATGACGACATTCTTGCGGTGCAGGCACTCTCTGCTTTACCGGATTCTCTGATCCGGGACAGTACCATCCGGAACGGACTGATAAAGTCCCTGGCTGGCATGTCTGATCTTAAGCAAAGGAAAATCCTTGAAAAACTGGACAAGTCGCCGGAACTGGATCTGCGCGCAGCTCTTTTGCTTGCAGAAGCATTGAGCGATTTGAGCGAAGAAGGAGTGGATTGTGTTTTTAAATTACTTGAAAAACACCGGATCCGGAATCCGGACATTGACCAAATGGTCATTCCGTTACTGGATCATGAAAACCGATTTATCGGCCGTAAGGCAGCGAATTTTCTGGAAACAAAAGATATACGGGATCATCGTGTACGCAGGAAGATCAGGAAGATAAACGCTGAGGAAAATTGAAATTCTGACCTGTGAATCTTTATCTTTGAAAAGATTAAAAATGCATATATGACTAACTCAACGAAACCGTTACCTCACAAAGGCCTGATCTTTCCTGTTTTTTTTCTCTTTTTACTGGTTACAATGACTATAACAAAGGCACGGGCACAGGACTGCCATGCTTTGCTGGATCTGGATACCCTGACTCTCCGTAACAGTAAAATCGAAGGGAAATGGCTCTGGAATAAAGGAGATCTTCTTCTTTTTTCAATCAAAGATGTCCATTCGGACAAACCTGCTCTAACGACAGACCGCCTTCCCTCTTTTTTCATGGAAGGAAGATGTTTTCTGAAAAATACAGGATTTAAGATCACGGAAGTGGAAAAGGGACTGACGGTTCCCGCCCATCTGGAAGTCATGGTAGAAAACCAGTACCGGGAACTGTCCCTCAGGCGGATCTTCAGGATCTATCCGGAAACACCTGCCATTTCCTGTGATTATTACCTGAACTATCAGTCTCTTTTTCCTCAGGTGGCGGAAAAGAGAGAAAAAGCTGACGGAACGGAAGCGTTTTTGAATTCAACAGGGAAAGATACCGGATCATATATGGATTATTATCCGTTAAATTCTGCCCACTGGAGGTTTCGGGTGGTTGCTTTTCAGGATGTCACCGACAGTCATGATAACCTGGTCTCGGAAACGGATCTAATTCCGTACCGGGCAAAACGCCGGTTCCCCGGAAACCTGCTGATTGCGGAAAACCTGGCGAACGGAAAGAGCTTCTTTATCCTGAAGGAAGCTCCCAGTGCAGGAAGCCAGGTTAACTATCCCGGTTATGACTTTGAGATGAACAATCGCGGGATCCGCATTCCCTTTAGTGGTTTCCCTGAAGATCAGGAAGGTGACGGCTGGGTCAAAGGATATTCTGTTACAACTGGCGTTGGTGAAGAAAGTGCAGGAAGCCTGGTGGCCCTGCGCCATTACCTGAAAAACTCAGTTAATTACGATCCTGCAAGCTATGAGATGGTTATGATGAATACCTGGGGCGACCGGGGACAGGACGGGAAGATCAGTGAAGAATTTATCTTAAAGGAACTGGAGGCTGCCCAACGGCTGGGAGTTACCCATTTTCAGATCGATGACGGCTGGCAGCAGGGATGTCGGCTAATTCCGCAACTAAATCCGGTAACCTGTGGGATGACTGGACTCCTGAAAACTGGCAGTTTAACCGGGACCGTTTTCCCAATGGATGGAAAAAGATCCTTCAGTCGGCCGGAGAAAAAAATATCCGGTTGGGCCTTTGGTTTCATCCCAGCAACAGGGATAGCTATGCCAACTGGGAATCAGATGCTGATGTGATCATCAATTTGTTTCGCAGCACAGGGATTTCCTATTACAAGATCGATGGGGTGGAGATCCCGGATAAACAAGCAGAGATCAACCTTGGAAAATTCTTTGGAAAGGTCAAAGACCAAACGAACGGGAAAGTTTTTTTCGACCTGGACCTGACCGCAGGGACACGTGGCGGATATTTCATGTTCCGTTATGCCGGGAACCTGTTTCTGGAGAACCGTTATACCGATTGGGGAAATTATTATCCATTCCATACCCTACGGAATGTCTGGATGCTGTCCCGTTATTTTCCCCCGGAAGTTTTACAGGTTGAATTCCTGAACAAATGGAGAAATAAGGATAAATACCCGTCCGATGATCCTTTTGCTCCTTCAGCATATGAAAATTTTGATTACCTGTTTGCGGTCACGATGGCCGGACAACCCCTGGCCTGGTTCGAAGCAACCGGTTTGCCGGAAGACTCTTTTTCGGTGTCAACGGAAATCGATGCTTACCGGAAGATACAGGGAGACTTTCATGCCGGAAATGTATTCCCGGTAGGCGACGAACCTTCAGGACGTTCCTGGACCGGGTTTCAGTCAGTGCAGGAGGGGAAAGGTTATTTTCTTATTTTCCGGGAAAATTCGGATGACGGTGAGGTTGAAATAAAAACCTTTTTGCCTCCCGGAAGTAAAATTTTTATAACACCGGTCTGTGGAAATGATCCGGACGGTTCAAGGGAATGTGTGGTTTCTTCTGAAGGAAAAGTTAAGTTTTGTTTGCCTGCAGTTAATAACTATGAACTTTATCAGTATCTTGTTCTGTAATTCCAGAGATAGCATAAAACTAAATAAACCTAGTAATGATGAAGAAAAATAATTCTTTATTGGTCATTCTCTTTTTCCTGATAATGGCCTTGCCTGCTTCATTGCAGGCCGAAATAAAACTTCCGTCAATTTTTGGAGACCACATGGTGTTACAGCAGAAAACGGGTGCCGCGATCTGGGGTAAAGCGTCCCCTGGAAAAACGGTGACTGTTAAAACTTCATGGGATGATAAAAGTTATACCGCGCATGCGGAAAAAGCAGGCGACTGGAAACTGAAGGTAGAGACCCCTGAAGCCGGAGGCCCTTATGAAATTACGATTTCCGACGGGAAGGAAATGACCTTGCAGGATGTATTGATCGGCGAGGTCTGGCTTTGTTCAGGTCAGTCGAATATGGAAATGCCGGTAAAAGGGTTTCGTAACCAGCCGGTCGATAATTCGAACGAAGTGATCGCTACCTCTGATAATGAATCGATCCGTCTGTTTACAGTTGCCCGGAATACAAGTCTCTCCCCTCTTGATAATTTTAGCGGAAAATGGATGGAATGTATCCCTGAGAACGTCGCAAATTTTAGTGCGACAGCCTATTTCTTCGGACGTATGATGCAGAAAGTACTGGGAATCCCGGTGGGGCTTATTGTTTCAAGCTGGGGAGGGACTCGCATCGAACCCTGGATCAGTGAATCGGGTATAAAAAAATTTGATTTTGTAACACTTCCCGATAAGAACCAGACTGGAAATCTTTCGCCGCAAACGCCTACTGTCCTTTTTAATGCCATGATCAACCCTGTTGCCGGATTTGCAATGAAAGGAGCGATTTGGTATCAGGGAGAGTCGAACAGGAACGAGGCTGCCCAATATGTGAAACTGATGCCCGGGTTGATTGAAAACTGGCGGGAGAATTGGGGCATCGGTGATTTCCCTTTTTACTATGCCCAGATAGCGCCGTACGATTACGGAAAAACAGGACTTAATTCTGCCTTTCTGCGTGAAGCCCAGCTAAAGGCTTCCACTTCAGTTCCGAACACAGGAATGGCTTGCCTGATGGATACAGGAGAGAAGAATTGTATCCATCCTTCAAACAAAAATGCCGCCGGTGAACGCCTGGCTTATCTGGCCCTTGCACAGACTTATGGAAAAGGTGGTTTTGAATATTCCGGGCCCGTGCTGAAAGAAATGACGGTTGACGGGAGCCTGGTGAAACTTACTTTCGATCATGCGGCAAATGGTCTGACTACCTTTGGTAAAGATCTCGTGAACTTCAAGGTTGCTGGCGAAGGCAAAAAATTTTACCCGGCAGAGGCTGCTATTACCGGTTCCGGGATTAGTCTTTCATCTCCCTTTGTGGCAAAACCTGTTGCCGTAAGATATGCTTTTGACGATTTTGTCGTGGGGGAATTGTTCAATACCGAAGGCTTGCCTGCTTCTTCTTTCCGGACAGACGACTGGGAAGAATAAAGTGACTGAGTGGAAAATGACGAATGTCCGGATGTTTGAAAAAAACAGCCGTGGAATGTCCCGTCGTTTATCAGATAAATATTTTATAGAAGAGATCGTCCAAAAGGGAACTTACATTTTTGGACGATCTCTTTCAAATTATTTTGGGCGATTCAAGATCATTTTGAGAGGTTTTTTACATTTGTAGTTCTGCGACGTGCAGGTTTTAATCATTTTTTAACCTTCAGAGAAGTGGCCTATGGAAAAAGATTTAAATAAAGACGGTTTCCTTTGGCAGCAATTTAAAGCAGGAGATGAAAATGCTTTTTATCTCCTTTATGACCACTACGTTGAGGAGCTTTTTTCTTTTGGAGGTTCTTTTACAAAAGATCTTGAATTGGTCAAAGATTGTATTCATGATCTTTTTCTTGATTTGTATAAATACAGGAAGCAGCTTTCCGATACGAATAATATCCGTTTTTATCTGTTCCGATCCCTTCGTCGAAAAATATACAGAGAGCAAAAAAAGATTTCTTCATTGTTGAACGATGAGGATATTTTATCTGAACAGGCGGATAAAGTTCCCGCATTTGAGAATACAATTATTCAGGAAGAGATCTCAGCCGAAAACCACAGGTTGCTCCTGAAAGCTATGAAATCTCTTACTTTCAGGCAGCAAAAAGCTCTTTCTCTTCGTTTCGAACAGGATCTTTCCTATCCGGATATCGCTAATTTATTGGATATTTCTGTCGAGTCAACCCGGACAATTGTTTACCGGGCACTTAAGGTTCTCCGTGATATATTAAAAAACGGTGATCATCCTACAATCCAGCTATTATTTTTCCTTTTTCGGCATAACGAACACTAATCCGTTAAAAATTTGGACTTCTCGTCGTCTTTCATGCTTCGTTTTTCTGTTTTCCGGTTCTGATTTTTCTTATTTCCGGATCAGAAGCAAATTTTTTGAAAATAATTTACATTTTTTGTCTATGTTTTGGATAAAGCCTCCTTTATTAGATTGTAAAGAACATAATAAAAGAAGGAATGGCAGGAAAAAAAAATATAAGAGCGGAAGATTTGTTGATGGAGGATGGCTTCAATGATAATTTGTTAGAGGGAGAAAAAAAGGATGGAACCGAGGTTGCCCCGGAAGAGATTTATTTAGCAAGACAGATTTTTCGGTTTTTAAAGTCTTTTAATCTGCATGTTCTTTCTGCTCCTGAAAAAGATCATTTGAAAAACAGGATAAGCCGGTCCGTTGGAAAATATAAGAGGAAGAAGCAATTGATCCGATGGAATATTGCTGCAGCGATCTTCGTCGCGGGGCTGTCCGCTGCAATTTTGTATTACCGTGAAAATTCGACTCCGGAAATTGTTCACTATGCCAGGCAACTAAATATTCCTGAACAGATAAACAATACGCTCCTGCTTCTTCAAAACAACCACGAGGTTCTTATTCCTGACAGGAATTCTGAAATTAATTATGCCGGTAACGGAAAAAAAATTCATATCAATCATGGTCAAAACATCAATCAGAAAATTGATACTAAGGAGATAGTTTATAATACAGTTATTGTTCCGTACGGAAAAAGGACGCGGGTGCGTTTATCAGAAGGAACAACTGTTTGGCTGAACTCCGGATCCAGACTTGTTTATCCTGCGGTGTTCCCGGCTGATAAACGTGAAGTTTATCTGAGTGGTGAGGCTATATTCGAGGTCGTCCGTGAACGTCAGACTCCCTTTTTGGTAAATACTGATAATTTCACAGTTAAAGTTGTAGGAACAGTATTCAACATTAGTGCTTATTCAGGGGATAAATATTCCAGTGCAGTTCTGGAAAGAGGAAAAATAGAACTTATGGGGAAAAGAAATCTGTTTACAAAGGAAAATCTGACTATCACGCCAGGCATAAGGGCTGTATACGATCCTGAACAGAAATCCTTTCGTCAGGAACAGGTTAACCCCGGAGATTATCTGTCGTGGCGCAACGGTTATTATATTTTCCACACAGAAGAACTGGGGAATATTTTGAAAAAGCTTTCCCGTTATTATGATATAGAAATTAGCATACCGGATAAGTCCTTAGCCCTTGAAACATTCTCAGGGAGCCTGGATTTGAAAAAAACACTTCGGGATGTATTGAGTGTGATTACTGAGACCACGCCCTTTACCTTCCATAATGAAGACGGAAAATTAATCATTAAATCTCAATAAAATGACTTAACCCAGTTAAATCAAACTAAACGAAAAAGACTTGCAGGTGCGGCTAACACCTGCAAGCTTAGTCAAGCTAACATTACTAAACTGTAACATTAACTAATCTAAGTGATGATCAAATTTATGAAAAAAAGTAGTATTCGTGCGCATTTTTTTCATTTAAGGAACTATTGTGCACATTTCCTTAAGGTTATGAAAATAACGGTTCTTCTCTTTTTACTAGGGATTGGCAGTGTATTTGCAGATTCTTCCTATTCGCAAAACACAAAGCTTTCGCTTCATCTGGAGAATAGTACCATAAAACAAGTTTTTGATGAGATCCAGAAGCAAAGCGAATTCATCATCTTTTACAAGGACAGTCAGATTGATACTGAAAGAAAAATTAGCGTTGGGGTTGACGGATTAACGGTAACCCAAATTCTTGATCAGATTCTGGACGGTACTAATCTGACTTATCGCATTTTCGACCGTCAGATTGTGATCATTCCCAAAAGAACAATCTCCGAAGAAGGAGAACAGATTCGGGGATTAAAGGATCTCCAGCAAGATCAAAGAATAGTTTCCGGCACAGTTATCGATGTAACCGGTCAGCCCATTCCCGGAGTCTCCGTCATCTTAAAGGGGACCACACGAGGTACCATTTCGGATAAAGATGGCAACTATCATTTGACCAATGTCCCCCCGGATAATGCTGTCCTGATTTTTTCTTTTGTTGGAATGAAGAGCCAGGAGATAGCTGTCAGCAGCCGTTCGGTAATCCAGGTGACTATGGAAGAAGAAAAAAAAGGGTTGGAGGAAGTAGTCATCGTTGGTTTTGGGACCCAAAAGAAAGGTAGTGTTATTGGATCAGTCGACCGCATTGACACCGACCAGCTTAAACAACCTACCCGAACGCTGAGTACTTCTCTGGCTGGGCGTTTGGCAGGAGTGGTAGCCGTTCAGAGTTCAGGGGAACCAGGATACGATGGCGCCAATTTCTGGATCCGCGGCGTCAATACCTTTACCGGGAATTCTGATCCGTTGATTTTAGTCGATGGCGTTGAACGGGAATTGGACGATGTTGACGCTGAAGAAATCGCAGATTTCACGATCCTGAAAGATGCTACAGCAACTGCAGTATATGGTGTACGGGGTGCCAACGGCGTTGTTTTAATTACTACCAAAAAAGGCAATGTCGGAGTTCCTCAAATCAATTTTAGATTTGAGACCAGTATAACCGATCCCCTTGAATTGCCCGACTTCGTCGATGGTGCCACTTATATGACCTTGCATAATGAAGCCCTGAAGAATACAGGGAAAAACGCCTTGTTTTCGGATCTGGAAATCAGTCGTACCGCAAATGGTTATGACCGATATTATTATCCCGACGTAAATTGGATAGACGAATTAATTGCCCACTGGCAATTATCTGAAAGGGCCACCATTAACGTAGCAGGAGGAAGTGAACGGGTGCGTTATTTTGTATCCGGCGCTTTTTTGAATCAAAGCGGCATGTGGAAAAAATTCGGTGGCACCAGTTATAATAACAATGTGAATGTGATGCGTTATAATTTCCGTTCAAATGTAGATATAAACATAACCTCGACCACCACCCTTTCGGTTAACCTGGCGGCGATTCTTGAGGATCGTAATTATCCGGGAGAATCGTCCGGTGACATTTTCAGTTGGATGCTGCAAGTGCCTCCAACCTGGTTCCCCATGACTTTCCCAGATAACAACTATGTCCCCGGTTATCCTTACGACCAAGGCCGTAATCCTTACCAGATGTTGGCCCGCTCCGGGTATACGACAGAAAATCATTCCACGGTGCAATCCAATTTTAATATTGTACAAGACCTGTCTTTTTTTACAAAAGGACTATCATTCCGTGGCATGTTCGCTTTTGATTCTTATACAAAGGCGGTCATCAACCGTGTTATGACTCCAAGACCTTATATGATCGTTCCCTACGGATACGATGATGAAGGAAACCCTATTCTGACCGATGACGAAGGTAATTATAATTACGAAGACCAGGATCCAAGTGACTCTGGTTATCACGATTATCTGACGCGCAGCGTGGATGACCCGTATACAGATCGGTCAGTTTATCTGGAAACCAGTCTTAATTATAATCGGCGATTCGGACCGCACGGAGTAGGCGGTTTAGTGCTCTATAACCAGAGTGATAAAAGTTACCCGACTTTAGAGGGTATTTATGAGTCTGTTCCAAAACGGCATCAGGGATTAACAGGCAGAGCTACTTATGATTTTAATGAAAAATATTTTTTTGAATTCAACTTTGGCTATAACGGATCCGAAAATTATGCGGACGGGAAACGTTTTGGCTTTTTCCCTTCCTATGCTGTTGGCTGGGTCCCGACAAAAGAAGCTTTCGCGCATTCATGGAGTCCGGTAATTGATTACTTGAAGATCCGCTTGTCACATGGTATCGTAGGAAATGACGCCCTTGACGACCGGTTTGTGTATTTAACGCGGGTGGAAAGTACCGACACCAATGTCGGTTTTGGTACCAATAACGGTTATGGCTACGGTTCTGGTTCGGGTATTAGTATTACTTATTATGGGAATCCCGATGCAACATGGGAAAAAGCTTACAAAACCGATTTGGGAGTTGAAGTCCATTTCCTGAAAGATTTTGTTTTGCAGGCTGACGTTTTCTATGAAAAAAGGAAGGATATCTGGGTACAACTTGAAAAAATAGCAGATATTTTTGGCTATAGCTCCAATCCTTATGCGAATGAAGGAGAGATGGAAAACCATGGGTTCGATGGTTTCCTGGAATATTCCAAAGTGTTCAATAAAAATTGGAGTGCAAACTTTAAGGGGACTTTTAGCTTTGCAAAAAATAAAATTCTTGCTAACGGTGAAGAGGTAAAAAAATATGCTTATCAGTCTCAAATCGGTCAGCCTTACGGACGTCCCTATGGATATATCGCCGAAGGTCTTTTTGTGGATGAGGCAGAAATTGAAAACAGTCCGGATCAGACTACAGTGGGCGGCACCTCCTTACCTGGAGATATTAAATATAAAGATGTCAACGGAGACGGAACGATTGACGATTTTGACGAGGTATATATGGGGCATCCCACTATTCCTGAGATCACTTTTGGTTTTGGAGCCAATGTCGTTTATAAAAATTTCGATCTTGCCCTATTGTTTCAAGGGGCAGAAAACGTATCCTTTTTTGCTATGCCAAAAGCTTTTCCCGAAGAGAACCGGGGAAATGTCCTCACCATTATACGCGATAGTTACTGGAGTGAAAGTACGCAAAACCTGAACGCTGATTTTCCCCGCCTGGGTATCGGCGATCAGGCCAAAAACTATACCAATTCAAGCTGGTGGCTGCAGGATGGAAGTTATATTCGTTTAAAACAAGTGGAATTTGGCTATTCACTTCCTAAATCCTGGGTTCAGAAATGGAAAATTGGAAGTACCAGAATTTATGCCAATGGATTGAATTTAATAACCTTATCCCCTTTTAAATGGTGGGACCCGGAGGCCCAGGACTCCGATGGGATGTATTATCCCATTCAGAAAACGATCAATTTTGGAATTGAAATAAAATTTTAAGATTATGGAATACAGTAAGAAAAATATTTATCAGTTAATCACGATCCTGTGTTTTTCCATTTGTATGGGATCCTGTTCCGATTATCTTGATCAGGTGCCTGAGGAAACATTGAGTGAAGATGATTTATTCAAATCCAAGGATGATGTGATTAAAGTTCTGACCCAGGTATATTCCTACCATTACTCGACTATCGAATTTACCAGTAATGTAGGGCTGGCTGCGGATGAGGCTGATTATAACTGGAGCAGCTACGCGCCCTATTATAAAGATCTGGGGCAGTATAGTCAGTCTTCCCTGATCTACGATCATTGGGCAAGTTTCTATGAACAAATCCGTATGGCGATATACTTTTTAAACAGGATTGATGAATGCCAGGATGAGAAACTCACGGAAGATGAAAGGTCCTGGTGGAAAGGGGAAGCCTATTTTCTGGAAGCCTATTATTATTTTCTGTTATTTCAAATGTATGGTCCCGTACCATTGATCGATAAAGTTTATTCCGGAGATGAATTGACTGCGGCCATGGCTGAAGGTATTGGCCGTGCGCATGCCGATTCTTGTGTCCAGTTTATCGATGACCTGCTGGTGAAAGCGATCGATCATCTCGACCTGTTTTATACATTTTCTTCAACCGAACGTGCCGGACGGGCCAGCCAATGTTCTGCCTGGTTCTTACGCTCCCGCTTATGGTTGTATGCTGCCAGTCCGCTTTATAATGGGATGACAGACGAAAATGGCGCCACTTTTTCACAGTTGATGCCCAAAGACATTGAAGGTAATGACCTGATCAGCGCTACCTTTGATGTAAGTAAATGGGAAAAGGCCATGACCATTACCAGGGAAGCGATTGAAGTATGCGAGTCTGCCAATCTTGGATTGTATAAACCCGGGGTCAGCTCTTCTGTAACCAATGGCTATTCAGCCTACTGGAATGTCTTTAATTATGCGCGTGGGGGGCATCCCAGTAGTGAAAATGTTTTTTATAAACAGAATTTCTCTACAAGCAACATCCGGACTCATGCCTTACCGCTCTCCTGGAGCGGATATTCGGGGATATGTCCTACCTTGGAACATGTGGATGAATATTTCATGGCTAACGGTCTGATGCCCGAAGATGACCCGGCTTACTCAAGTGCATCCGGGTTTACTACTTATACCAAGAATAATAATACCATTAAGCTGTATAACAAATATAAGAATAGAGACCCCCGGTTTTATGTCAACATCTTATTCCCGGGACAATATTCTTATGCTGTATTGGGAAATGAAGAGGAAAGTTATGATACCCGGTGGGCATTTAATACGACCTCCGGTTGGACCGATTACATCTGGTACCGGCCGTTTTATGAGGGACCTGACGGCTACGCAAGCAAAACGGGGCGGGATTTCACTACCACTGGTTTCCTTTCGATCAAATTTGTCGGGAAAACGGACAGCAATACCAGCAAAGGGGATTATGCCGTTAATATTTTCCGGTATGCAGAATTGCTCCTGAATTACACGGAAGCTGCCTTTGAATATTATGCCCATTCAGGAATTGATCCGCTTAATCAGGAGGATGTATTTACCTATTGGGATGAAATCCGTGAAAGAGTTCAGCTTCCGGATGTCCGGACGGCATATGAGGATGCCGGCATTACGCTTACGACGGATAAGATCCGGGAACTGGTCCGCAGGGAACGTTCGATTGAACTTGCTTTTGAAGGACATCGATATTTTGATAACCGACGTTGGCTAATTGCTGATAATGAGGGTGGTAGTAAACACGGAATGGACGTTTATAAAAATGAAGATGAGGGATTCTGGAATGAGGACTATGTCTTTGAAAGCCGCTACTGGGACGATAAAATGTATTTTATGCCCATTCCTCAGTCAGAAATCGATAAAAATCCAAAACTGACACAAAATGCATTATGGTAGTTCGTATTTTATATAAACCATTGAATACAAAAGTAATGAAACGATTCCTGATTTATTTGAAGTGTTATTGTCTGGCAGGTCTGTTAATCTCATGTGAAGATGATGGTTCAAATGTTGTTCCGGAGATAATTACAGACGTTGAAACAACCGCCGGATACGGAGAGATCATTTTCAAATGGACCAATCCGGATGATGAGAACTTTTACTATGTAGATATATCCTTTGTGGATTCCAAAGGACTATCCAGAAGCAGTAAAGTCAGTCATTTTGCTCAGGGAGACACGATTACGGGCTTTGCTGATACCAATTCCTATACATTTAACCTCACCTCTTGTAGCTATTCCGGGGGAGCATCTTCTCCTGTAGTGGTGACAGCCTCTCCTTTGGAACCTGCCTTTAGCTTTGTTTCTGCTACTATCGAAATGGTTGCAGATTTTGGCGGGGCTGTTGTTTCCTGGGATAATGAGACAGGGAAAGAAGTGACCGTCATGGTTGCTTATCTCGCCAATTCGGGAGAAAAGGTGACCAGTACTTTTGATGCCTCTGAGACAGGGAAAGGGTATATTAGCGGTTTGTCCGCTACTACCCAGACCTTTACAGTAACAGCCTCGGATGCAGCAGGCAATACTTCGGAGGAAAAAGCATTTGAAATCACGCCGTTGGAAGAAACAGCGATCAGCAAAACAGGCTGGTCTGTTGTAGGCTACAGTTCCCAGGAGCCCGCTGAAGGTGCCCCAAACGGTTATGTAACGGCTGTTTTCGACGATGATGTTTCCACTTATTGGCACTCCCAGTGGAGTGAAGCACAACCAGGTTACCCCCATTGGTTTATTATTGACATAGGAAAGGAAGTAACCATCAGCCGTTTTGAATGTTACAGGCGCCAGGATGATGACCGGGGGCAGACAGAATGCCAGTTTCTGACCAGTCGGGACGGAATAACCTGGGAAGACCAGGGAACTTATGATTTTGACAGTTCCACCAATGACGCCCAGAGTTACCGGATGACCAGTAACCCTCAGGCCCGTTATTTTAAGTATGTAGCCACCGCAGGGCCAAATTTCTATGCATTTCTTGGCGAGATCACTGTTTTTGGGGCTGAGTAAATAATTTGAGCAATTTATCATATCACAGGCGGGGATATCTTCTTCCCGGTGTCTCCCCTGTGATTTATTTGGGTTTACTTAATAGATTAATATACGATGATTGATATTAATAAATCCTTTAAGTATTTTCCTGTATTTTTGATAGTTATCACGATTGGCGTATTCTTCCCATCCTTTTTTAATGACTTTCAACTGGGGTGGGATGACCAATGGCAGGTACTGGATTGCGAATTTGTAACTCACCATTCGGTTTATGATCTTTATTACCATTTTACTCATTTTCACCTGGGGCAATATTTCCCTGTTAATACTTTACTTTATATCGTGGTATATGAGCTTTTTGGGTTTAGCCCCGGAGTTTTTCATGCAGCTTGCTTGCTGATTCATATTTTCAATGTTCTGCTCGTTTATTTAATTATCTACAAAACGATTAATTTATCCAAGCCGGTATGGAGTGAAACCCGGGTCAAAATGATGGCTTTTCTGACAGCTTTAATCTTTGCGATTCATCCCCTTCAGGTAGAATCAGTTGCCTGGATAAGCGCGTCTAAAATTGTTCTTTATGCGTTCTTCTTTTTGTCTGGCATTTGGTTTTATCTGAAATATTTAATCTCAAAAAAAACCTTTTGGTTAGTCGGATGTGCCTGTTGCTATTTATTGTCTTTCGGATCAAAGGAACAGGCGATCATCTTTCCTCTGAACCTTTTTGCCTTTGATTATATTGCCGGGAGGTTTAAAAAATTGAATTTCACCATTGCGTCCTTGTCAGACTGGGTTATTATTGAAAAACTACCCTTCTTTATAATTGCCTTATTCCTGTATGGTTTTTCTTTGAGCAATAACCTCGGGACTTTTGATGTGGATACCTATCCTTTTCATCAACGTTTACTTTTTGGGATGAGCAGCCTGATGGACTACCTGTTCCGGTTCATTGCCCCGGTTAAGTTATATTATTTCTATTTTTTCCCGATTAACCACGGAGAATCTTTACCCGTTTATTTCCTGATCTATCCGGTGTTGGTGTTAATCTGTGTCCTGTTTGTCCGGAACAGTTACAGAAGAAACAACCGTTTGGTCGTTTTCGGCAGCTTATTGTTTTTTATTAACATCGTGCTGGTGCTGCATGTAATCCCGATGCCCCGGGCCATGATCACCGCCGACCGGTATATGTATTTTAGCCTTATTGGTTTGGGACTGATATCTTCCTGGGTAATCTGCTTTTTTTATCAGAAAGTCAGGAAAAAAAGGAACCTGATCTTCTTGCTTTTTTCTTTCTGGCTCCTTTTTCTTGGTTGTCATTCTTTTCTCAGAACACGTGAATGGAAAGACAGCGACGCCATCAAGAAGAACGTGACTGAGCTCATTGAAAAAAGAAAAGCTGAAAATAAACCTGTCGTTAACGATCCTCTAAAAAATAAGCCTGATGGGGAAGAGTGATTTTACAGTATCCGTCATTGTTCCCTGTTATAATGAAGCGGAGAATATTCCGTTGATCGTCAGGGAGCTTCAGAAGGTTTTGACGCCTTACGTTTATGAGATAGTGCTGGTTGATGATGGCAGTACCGATGATTCCAGGGTTATATATGAACAGCTTGCTTGCCGGTATCCCGAAATCAATTACATCTGTTTTACCCGCAATTTTGGACACCAGGCAGCTTTGCAGGCCGGGATTTGCCATGCCAATGGTGATGTTATTATCACGATTGATGCCGATCTGCAACAACCGCCCTCTATTATTCCCCGGATGATTGATCGTTGGCTCGGGGGATCGGAAATCGTGGAAGCAATCCCCATTTATGCCAATTCGGTTAGCTGGTTTAAAAAACACTCCTCATACCTGTTTTATAAATTGCTGGACCATCTGAGCGACTATCGTGTAGTTAAAAGCTCCAATGATTACCGGTTAATTGATAAGAAAGTAGCTGAGGTGATCCGGAAATTACCTGAAAATCACCTGTATTTAAGAGGGCTCTATTCCTGGATGGGATTTGGTAAAGCTTTCGAGGAATACGAACATCTGAAACGGATCAATGGAAAAACCCATTACCCGTTGCATAAAATGGTCAGGCTGGCATTGAACGGGATTACCTCGGTAAGCATTAAGCCGCTGCGACTGGCGCTTGTTCTGGGACTGTTTGTTTCGTTGATTGCATTTATCATTGTTATTTGGGCCCTTTATCTGGCCTTTTTCACAGACAAGGCCATTCCTGGTTGGACCTCCACGATTGTCAGCACGGTATTCCTTGCCGGAATGCAACTGATCGTACTGGGGATCATGGGGGAATACCTTGGCAAACTATTTATGGAAAATAAGAGACGTCCGAATTATATCATTCTAGATAAAAGTATGAAAACCATTTCAAAAGAAAAAACAATACCTACGACAGATAGTTTTGCTATTAGATAAACAGCATTAGTTTGTTTGTTCTCTGATAAGATATTGAGAAGGCTGCAACATGATTTGGCTGGCTTATCCCTTATTAAACCGTGAGGTAGAGTTGTATCAACAGACGATAGCTAGTGTTAAATTACATTAATAATACTATTTATCAAATAGATGTTTATAAGTATTTTAAATACAATGAAAATATATCTTAGTTATGCAATTAGACACTAGATAATGAAAGGAGGTACTAAATGTGACATAAAAGAAAACTAAAAAAATCTGCTTTTCACCCATTAGATTGCGACCGGGAACAGCAGGCGTATTTGATTAACTTATTAATCATTACGAAATAAATTCCAAAAAACTTAATAATTTATTTAATTATGAAAATTAGAACTAAAAAAAGATTCAAATACTTTGCTATAACAACGCTTTTTGTTGCTCTTGTTTTGAATATAAAAATTACGATGGATGATCCATTTCTACTGATGAGTGAAGCAGTTGTTGCTCAAACAACCAGTTCCACTGACCCGAACTCGACTGTAAGCTCAGGAACTATAACCACAGTTCTTGAAGATAATACAGATGAATCAGGTGCTTCCACCCTAAGAAAGGGATCCTGTTGGTGTGATGGAAAAGAAAGCTGTAGGAAAAAGAAAGATGGAACCGTTTGTCCTGATAGACTTAGATGTTCTGCAAGTGGATGTATTGCAATAATATCATCATTGGGCACTATAATTCAAATTCTGAGTACATTTTAAAAAGATAAGGCTACAGATATTTCTGTGGCCTTTTTTATTTATATAACAATCTATACCCAAATGATAACCATTTTTAAGTGCTTGATTATTATATTATTTCTATTTTTGAATTCATGTAATGATCAATATGATTTCAAAAAGGAAAAGGCCTTTCTTCAAACGCTTAGACGTGACAGTCTAACTCTGAAATTCGCTCAAGTAAAAAGAATAAAAATCGATTCTGAATCTTTTGATGTTTATAGTATCTATCAATCAATAATAGACAAGGATAATAATAGTAAATTAATTGCTTTCAACGATAAAACATACTGTCTTGATATTTTTAACCTTGATGGGCAAGAAATTATATCGCATATTCCATTTAATAAAGACGGTCCTGATGGTATTCCAGATATTGATGATTTCTTCTATTATAAATGCGACAGTATTTTTTTTCTCAGTATTTCAATGAATACCATTTTTTTAGTTAATGATAAAGGAACGCTCATTGACAAATTCATTTTTGATAATAAACCATTGCCCGATGGCTTCAAAAATTATTCCTGTTATGCTATTCCTGAATTGCACAACAAATTGTGTTATACTCCAACTACGAAGTGTTTGCATTTTTATGCATACAGGTGGCTTAGTTTTGATATGGATACTAGAGATTATCCTAATTTTGTGAGTTTTTCGATAAAGAAAAGGAAGTTTGTATCACTATATGGAAGGTATTCCAAAGCATATCACTTCTTGAATAATTATAGCTTGTATAATGACCCTTCTTTTCTTGTTGTCGACACAGTATCGTATGTCTCCTTCCCAATTACACCCGAAATTTATTGTTACAATAATCAGACTGGAATGTTATTGGGAATTTATGATGGTGGAGGAAATATTTGGAACAATACTTATATTAAACCCTTCAAATCGAATAGTATAGATTTTCAAAAAGAAAGTAATTTCTTAATTGAAATGCCTGCTTTTATAAAACTAATATACGATCCTTATAATAAATTATTCTATAGATTTGTAAAACAGAAACAGGCTTTAAGAGACAATAGTGCGCTTCTTAATAGGAGATGGTATGGAGCCTGGACTATTATTATCTTCGATAAGTATTTTAATCAAGTTGGAGAAAAGACTATTCCTCCTAATACATTTTTTAATCTGTTTTCTTTCCAGGCTGATGGGAAATTATTTTTTAAAAGTTTGGGTGTTGATTCTATCGAAGAGTTAAATAAGCATAATATTTTAATTGAACTTGTGCCAACCGAGTATGAAAAAAGTAATATTAATTAGTTGGGTTGTTTTATTTTTAATGATTCTATTTTATCTATTCTTCGAAAGAAATGCTCATTATAAATATGGACAAGATTTCAAACGATATCTTAAAGATATTCATGGCATTAGTGAAAATGATTTACCGGATCAAGCATTTATCATAGTCATTCCCTTGGCATCGTGTACACCTTGCATAAATGATCTAATATTCAATATACTTAGTTGTGCCACCAATAAAGAACTTATTTTCTTGTTTGTAGGAGAATCTTTTGATGAGGATATAGTAGATAAAGTTAGAATAATAGAAACCATCCAATCTCATGTGTATTGGGATGTTGAAGACAAATTGATGTATTATGAAACAAACATTGGATCTCCAACATTTCTTCTTATGAAAAATAAAGAATTTTATAATAAAACTGAATTGAATAATGACACCTTTAATCAACTTGCGGAGAAATATGATTTTTAATAAGATATATATTCTTATTACATTTATGCTCTTGATCTTAGGACTGGCAGCTCAGTGCCAGCAACTGGGTGCAAATCATATTTACGGTCATGAACGGCTTTTCTTTAATGATCTGGTCATCATTGGAAACCATAAAATTCTGAGAGTACAGGATCGTATGCATGAATCAAAGAGGAAAATGTTTTTACTCGATCAGAATAATCTGGTAACCGATACCCTGCTATATAGTGCCATTACTGATATCATTCCGCTTTCTGATTCAACCTTTACAATATGGGATGTAAGTTGTCATGTCAACATGGAAATAAAACAAAACAGATTTGTCCTTTCAAAGATGCTGATCATATATTCTGATTTTAAGAAGGAGCTGGGACTTGAATTTTTTGTTGATAAGTTTGCAATTGGGCAAAAATACATTGCGAAAACGGGATGCTGTTCTTTCCGAGGGGCCTCATTAACAACTTCAAAAGTATTCTCGTTCTTAAGAACGGCTTCGGCAGACGAAATAGGGATCTATAAAGTTCACCGCAATGATCTGGTTAATGCCTTAATGATAAAACCGCCTCACAATTACATTGGTTTGAAGAAATCAATAAAGGATTCATTGAAACTAAATCAGGAAATAAAGACGTTCGAGCTTTTGGCGTCAGATGATATCTGCCGCCAGCGGACAAAGGAATATTATGGCTGGGACAATTTTGAGAAAGAAGAAGACAACCTTTATCTATATGAGAAGAATAGCTGTTCTATTTATACTTTCAATCTAAAAGAACAATTAAAATTGATCCGTCAGTTTCAACTTCCTGTTAACGATCCACAAACAGAAAGCTGGAAATATTTTTTCGACTTTAACAGCAAACAGCATTTTGCAGTCAGGCGGGTAAAAGAGACGGAAATAATGAACGGGGAAAAAGGGAGCGGATATACCTTTCATTATTTTGTTTACCATGTCGATCTGAAGAAGAAAGAACTATCCCTTCTGCAGGAAGGAATACACGAACCTGTTGCTATCTCAGACGGACTGGTTTATGCCATAATCAGATCAGAAAAAGGAAACGATATTTATGCCTTCCCGATAAATAAAGATTACCGGTTTGAAAAGTCGATTTTAATTGAATAGAGGCGCCTGGCCGTACCAGGGAACTTTCTTTTGCGGTTTCCCGGCTCCGTGAGGAAATTCTTGCTGCGGCCAAGAAGCAGGCTCATTTTTACGAACCTAAAGAAGGCGGAACTGTGAGAAAGTCAACTCAACCAACAAAAAAGAAAGGAGCGATGAAACCATGAAGTTATAATCAAACAACCAGGAAATTCCCCTTATATCCCATTAGACAGCGACCGGTGCGGGGGGGGGCGTGGCGGGTTACCCCGGTAATTTGTTACGATAAAAGTTAACCATAAACAGGGTGCAGTCGGGCATCCCCAGCCGCACCTAAATTTACAGTCGTAACGAGCTCCATAAACCAAACATCCAAATGCCTCACTACGCTGTAGCAAGAAAGTAAAAAATGAAAACAAAAGTAAGAAAGTGGGTGAAGTACCTGTCATCAGGGATCTTTTTCATTGCCCTGGTGCTGAATATCAAAATTTCGCTTGACGATCCCTTTATTTTGATGAGTGAAGCTGTTGTGGCGCAAACTACAACAACTACTACAACTTCCAGTACTACCACGACGACCACAAGCACTCAAACATCCCTTAAATGGGCGCAAAAATATTGCAAAAATCTTGTTGATCATTACGAGATATGTGAAAATAATGGTACCGGGAATCCTTGCCAAACTCTTGGACAAAGAACTCGCCAGTGCCCTTATCCAGGGGACTAATAATACTAAACTTTGGATATCTATTGAAATTAACTTTTGAATACAAGAGGCTATGTGCCAATTGGACCATAGCCTCTTTATAATTCATTACTAATATGAAACGAGCCATGGGAACCACGGTTTACGCCCAAGGTAATGTTTATTGGCGAGTTCCATACCGTTGGCAGGCGTCTCAAAGTGATGACGTGTGATACGCAAATTGTAGTTGAATAAATTGAAAAAATAAACGTATGAAAAAAGATAGAATAATATTTTGGTGTATCCTTTTTATCAGCATATCATGTGTGCGTAAGGTTCAAACCATTGATTCCGGTTCTATTTCAACACTAAATATTGATGTCAATGAAATAGGAACACACCAAGTAAACAAATTAAGTGATATTTTAGAACCAATAGATGTCATTGCGCTGGAAACAACTAACGAGTCGTTAATTCGGAATATCAATAAAATAGAATTTTATAAAGATGATATTTATGTCCTTGATTTAGAAGGATCTAAGTCATTGTTGGTCTTCTCGAAAAATGGAAAATATAAATACAAAATTGGGAGAATAGGGAATGGCCCTGGAGAGTATTCAGAACCTCGTGATTTTGATATTGATGAAGAAGAAGTAAGGATTTTGACTCATAACAAATTGTTGATTTATACTTCATTTGGGATAAATTTCCGCACGTTTATTTTCAAAAGATTGGAATTTTAGGGTCAATAAATTTTTCAGATCATCCATGTATTCTTGATTAATTGATTGAAAGAAGCCTGTAATAGCCTTGTGAAAAAGCGTTGATGTTTCATAATATTTTGCGTACAGTATTTTTTTCTTAGTGAATTTCCATAAGCGTTCAATAATATTCAGGTTAGGGGAATAGGAAGGTAAAAACAGGAGGGTTATACCTAATTCCCTTGCTGCATTTTCAACTAATTTACAATGCTGATAACGGGCATTGTCCAAAACAATCTTCAGGGGTAAATCCACATAAACGTCCCGAAGTTGTTTAAAAAATGCAATAATGGTTTCTGCATTAATAAACGTAGTATTGTTCAGGGTTATAACTTGTTTTGTGATAGCATCAACAGCTCCCAGTACATTGATCCGGTTACGCCCTGAAGATGCTTTGATAAATAAACGGGCAACACACCACAAGGCGCAAATAAAAGGTTCCAGAATAAAATGGGCCGCATCCATAAACAACAGGTGGCATTTCCCGTTCTGAGCTTCTTCAATGGCTGGTTCCAAGGTTGTTTTCATCCATTGCTGTTGTTTTTGGGCATCTGCTTTTGCCGGGATATGTCCCGTTTTGATATAACGCAATCCGTGCCGTTTCATAAAGGCACGAACCTGGGAAGGACTTCGGTCAATACCCGTCATCTTCTCAATACGCCATTTGGCCTCATTGATACTCATCGGGGGCTGTTTGGTAAAAGATTCCAATATGCTGTCGGCATAGTTTTCCAGTTTACTTTTGTTCGTACCGTAACCAACCTTGCAAAGACTTTCAAAGCCCTCTTGCACATAGCGCTTAGTCCAATAACCAACCGAATCCCGGTTCAAGTCCGCTAAAACTCCGATCTGCTCATTAGACAGACCTGTGATAATCTTTAAATAAACGGCCTGTATTCTTTTTTGAACCATTGCATCAGGATAATGATATCTTTCATAATTTAGCCGTTGAATTTCGGCTCCGTCGAGATTTATTGGAAGCATATCTTCTTTAGATTTATGGTAGAACTAATTTGATATGCTTCTCTTTTTATTTTACGCCTCTCCTGACAAAGTTTTCAACTTTCTCTTGTTAATTATTTGCGGAAATTTATCCCGTGCGAAGTATATGATTTATCAGGTCAATTCAAAAAAAGTATAAGATTAGGATTTATCGCCAGTAAATTTATAAGTGTCTCGTCTCAATATGACGCTTACTATGGCGCCTCAAAAGAAGACCGAGTCATTATTGCTGACAAATCCGGACGTAAACAATATAGCTTTTTTGAATATTCATCCAAAAATAAAATCGCTTCACCATTCTTCATCCAGAAAAAAGACTCTTTTAGCCTGTTTAATATTTCTTATTGTGATACTATTTTTAGCGTGTCTCCAAATGGGATCTCTGCTTTTTGCCATATTGATTTTGGCAATGCTGCTTTCACGGACGAAGCATATCAAAAACTCTCAGAAAGATATAAAGACAATGTGCATGAGTATGTGATTGAAAGTAACCGTTATGCTTTTAAAGGGTTTTACTCAGAAACAAGTTTCTTTCGAATATTACAATTCGCATATAAAAAAGAGACCTTTTGCTGCATCCAATCAAAAGATACGGGGGAAAAGATCTATTATAATCTTTTAACCAATACAGATGATCTTTGGTATTCGAGGACTTTTGCGTTACCTGGTAAAATATTGAATGACAATAGATTGATTTTTGTTCAAAATTATCCTTCGGAATTGATTTCAGGTAAAAGGAAGTTGGAAGAAGCAGCCAAAAAGAAAGATTTATCTGATAGCGAAAAAGGACGACTCAAGGAATTAACGAATATCTGTGAACAAATAACAGAGATGTCTAATCCTGTCATTCTGATTGCCAGAATTGATTCAACTAAGTTCAATAATTATACCTTTTAGACTAGAAATGAAAAGAGGTGATACCCTAAAAATAGCAATAGTTCTTTTTTCTTTTATTTCTGTTGTGGCTTTTTTCTATGTAATGTCTAAACATTCTAAAAAAGTAGAAGGAGACAACGAGGACTATAAATTATTGGAGAACTGGATCATTCAACGAGATAAAAACGAACTTTTGATATCGCTTGGATCTATCAACGAAAACGTTTACTTATTCAATGAAATTGAAGATAGCCTGAATGCCACATCTGTTTTTCGTAATAATAAAATTTCGGTACTTCTGATTATTCCTGAACATTCTTGCGGATATTGTTTAGATTCAGAAATAAGAAACGTTAAGGCGATAAAGAAGAAATTCCCGGAAGGGGTTTTCAAAATTATAACAAAGCATATTTATAAGAAAGAAATCCGGGATTTCAAAGTTTTTAATAATATCGAAACCTTCGACGTTTTGAGCATGGGAAAAAATGATTTAGTCGTTTCTCCGCCCAACATGCAATCCCCTTATTTTGTTATTATCGACAATGATCTGAATATCTTCAATGTTCATATTCCAAATCCTAGCATGCCAAGATTGACTGAACAGTTTTTAGGAACAGTAATGGATACCTCCTTTTAACGTATTATATTTTATATAATAGTAAACCAAACTTTCGGCTTTTGTAGATTTTAAAGGGAATAAAAATTGATCCGTCAGTTTCAACTTCCTGTTAACGATCCACAAACAGAAAGCTGGAAATATTTTTTCGACTTTAACAGCAAACAGCATTTTGCAGTCAGGCGGGTAAAAGAGACGGAAATAATGAACGGGGAAAAAGGGAGCGGATATACCTTTCATTATTTTGTTTACCATGTCGATCTGAAGAAGAAAGAACTATCCCTTCTGCAGGAAGGAATACACGAACCTGTTGCTATCTCAGACGGACTGGTTTATGCCATAATCAGATCAGAAAAAGGAAACGATATTTATGCCTTCCCGATAAATAAAGATTACCGGTTTGAAAAGTCGATTTTAATTGAATAGAGGCGCCTGGCCGTACCAGGGAACTTTCTTTTGCGGTTTCCCGGCTCCGTGAAGAAATTCTTGCTGCGGCCAAAGCGGCGCTGAATGCCATACCCTCACGGGAGGAAATAGTAATGGAACGTTTCCGCTTGAGGATGTTTTCAACTAACTACATCCCGAAGCTGGCATAACAACTGCCACGCTCACCGGAAAGACTGCCGCTGCCACCTGCCGGAACGATACCGGTTCCTGTCGGCGCTATGCTGTAACCCGCAGGACTGCCGTCGCTCCTGGCGGGAACGATACTGTCGACAGTTGGAACAGCACTGATTTTGCTTCCTTTTCATCGACTGGAAAAGGAAGGGCCTGTCCGGCCTGAGGACAGAAATTTGCCTTATTTATTCTAAGGTAGAGTTAATGACAACGTGGAAGCCTGGTATTACAGACGGGGTGACTTCAAGTCACCTCGTCTGTAATCTTTCAAATCGATATTGCAGATGAAAATTTTTCTGCATCTCGTTTTTTCGATAGCCATTTTCTTTCAATTCTCGGGTAAAATTTCCGTTTGTACCTAATTTTAGAAAAAGTATATCTCATTTTAGAACAAAAGTTTAATCCACTATTCTTAATTTTGAAGATACCGAATGATTCATTTTATCATTTTTGAAAAGATAACCTGACAGTTAATTGTAATGATATCCAATACTTGTTTTATTAAGGTATAAACAAACCTAAAAGAATGAAGTCCCAAACGATCCGATATTACCCGAACATTGTCGCGGCGCTGATCCTCCCGGAAATCTTTGTTGCCCCGCTGATGATTGATCAGGACTTACAGGATCCCACCCGGATAGGTAAGATCTTCTTTTTTGTACGTTGGATGTTGTTGCTCATACCCACTGGATTAATTGCCGGTTATTTGAACCGGAAACAGCCGGTGGATAAATTGTCTTTGTTTGGCTTGGCCTGGTTTATCTGGATCGCCTTACGCGGCAAAGGGGGAGGGATCTGGCACGATGAAAAGTTTCTCTGGTTTTCAGGTTGCTTTATAGTTTACTTTCTGACAAGCTTAATCTTAAAAGGAATAATCGATCGGGGAGGACATCGGCTAACACTCATTCCGTTAACAGTTATTTGTTTGGTTGCAGCAGCAGAGGCTGTACCGGGAATACTGCAACTTTATGGAATATCAGCAATATATCACAGCCAATTCAAGATTACCGGCACCTTATACCGGGTTTCTGGGTGCTTGACCAAAGAGGTAAAAGTGCCATCAAAGGCCATTGACAAAATAAAAGAAGAAATGCAGCAATTGGTAAATACAAAAGCAAGCATGCAAAATAATTCAAGTGACGATAGCAACAATACTATTTATTCAATATTTACATTCAGTGCTGCCAGTGAGGAATACAATACTGGAGATAGATTAAAAAAAGTAAATTGTGAATGCCCCAATGGAGATAAGGGAAGTACTCTTAGGTGTAAATCTGATGGTGATAAAGAACTCTGTAGTAAAACACAACAAGGATCAAATGCCTGCTATAGTACTAAAGTATTGAGTTTGGGTAAATTATTATGTGAAGGTGCTGGAATAAAATTTGATTAAGATTATAAGAAAGAATAATTCAAAGGGCTGTCTAAAAAGTAGAATATAACGGTTTTCAACATACAAGTTGAAGGTTGTTCCTCTATTACCCCCCTAAGAGGGAGGCATAAGTCACCGTTAGGTAATTTAGGAGAGGAAACTTAACTTGTAGTATTTTCAAAAACCTTGTCGGATTTTTTAGGCAGCCCCTTCATAACTAACAATATGAGAATAATTAACAAAATACCATATCTGATTTTATCTATCTTGGCAGCATGTTCCTTTCACACTGAAAGCAACATGAATCCTATAATGAAAATAGAAAACGATAATTTATTCAACGATTATAAGCTCTCTGATATTGTAGATAGTATCCAAATAATTCCTCTGGAAACTTCTGACACTTGTCTGATCGGTGATTGCACTAAGGTTCTTGTTGATAATCAAAACATATATGTATCTGATAGATTTTCAAGAAGTTTATTTGTCTTTGATTTAAACGGAAAACTAAAATATAGTATTAAGAATATAGGAAAAGGGCCAACTGAATATTTAGAGATTGAAGATTTTTGTTTATTAAATAATGGAAATATTGCAATATTGGATGGTAGTTTAAAAAAAATAATCTTTGTAAACACTTCTGATCTGTCCTTGACTGAGCAAAAAGTTCCTTTCTATTGTGACGCTATTGAATACTTAAAGGAAGGATACTTAGTTTTTAATGGCAGCTCTCGTGAGGATAGGATTATTATTTGGAATTACGAGAAAAAGAAGCGAGTAAATTCATTTATAAAATATGATGAAAAATACAACTCAACAAAAACTCTAAAACCTTTAATTAAATATAAAAATAGCGTTTACTATATTCATGAATTCAAAACCTATTTGGAGCGAATATCTATTGATAAAATAGAAAAGTGCAATTACATTGATTTCGGCAAATATAACTTAAAGGGAGAGTTATTGAAACAAAGATTTTTAGGCATGACAGATATTTATGTTAATCCACCCAACACTGCTTCAATTTATAAATATACAGAAACGAATTCTTTGATTTATTTCAGGTTTTCAATAGAGAACCTGAGTAAGTTGCCTTTTTGCGTATTCTATTCAAAAAAGACAAAGAATAAAATCATATTGAATAATGATTATTATACAGACGATTTGACCCATTATATCTGTCCTCCAATGATAAATACAGCAACTTCAACCGGTGGGTTAGTTTCAATTTTGCTTCCCTGTATATTGTTAGAGAAAATAGATAAAGAAAGAAGCAAACCGGATATATTAAAGGATAAGTTTCGTCAAATGAAAGAGAAAATAAAGGGAATTAAGATAACAGATAATCCAATTGTCGCAATCTACTATTTAAAACAATTTTAGGATGTTAGCTAAAAATACAAAATCCTGGATACTGGTTATCGTATTAGTGGTACAGCTTTTTATCACATTCCGGGTTTCATTCAAGTATGTTAGCTGTAAAGACACGCTGAGAAAAGCAACTATGAATAATCAGTTTATTTTAGATAAATTAGGCGACGTAAGCCAAAGAGAGTTTTTATGCTTTCAATCATCCGGGAATAAATTAGACACGACTATTCTTTTTACGGACATAAAAGGAGTAAAAAAAACAGTTTCAATGTTATTACAAAATGAAGATAACTTTATTTTGTGTTTCCCCGAATCATTATGTACATCCTGTTATGAAAAATTATTGATCCATTTAGACGACTTTAAATCACTAATGCTCAAAAACATGCAGATTATTTGTGGTAAATTTAATTTAAGAAAAGTTGCTGTATATTGTAAAGGTGCTCATCTTCCAGAACTTTATACTATTATTAACAAAAAGAATATCACCAAAAATTCAAATCTTGAGAAATTTAATATCCCTTTCATTCTAAAAGTAAAAAAGAATGGGATGATTAAATCGATTTACTTTATGGATAATGAAAATATTGAATATATTTTAAAAATTACATTAAATTAATTGGTATTTGTAAATACAATGGAATGGGTATCGGTTGATACAAGGGTGCATGGACTTGTAATAATAATCCAAATGAAACTGTAAGTAATTGCACAAAGGAAAGGTCCTGTGAAGAAGCTTTAAAGCTATTCTAAGGATGTCTTCATTGCAGAATATTTGACCTATTAGCAATTTTGACAGATAGATTCTGGGAATTTAAAACTTCCCAGAATCTATTAATATAATCAATATTAATTAATATGAAAATAGATAAATTGTCCTTCTGTTTCTTAATAATTATCTTTTTTACAACCTCTATTTTAAATTGTTCGATTGATAAAAAAACGACATCAAACAAGAAAATCGAGATTAAAGTTAATTTAAATAAACAAAAAAAAATTAAATTATCCTCTTTTGTTGACTCAATAGCATATGTGCCCCTTGAAACGACAGAGAATTGTTTGATTGGAAATATAGATAAAATTCGTATCCTGAACTATTTAATTTTCATACTAGACAAAAGACAGAATAAAATATTCATATTTAACACGTCAGGTAATTTTCAATATTCTATTTGCCACATTGGAAGAGGGCCGGGAGAGTATCTTTCAATAAGTGATTTTTGTATTGACCCGGATATGAAACATATAATAATAGCTGATCATTTAACCAGACGATTCATTTTTTACGATTTAAAGGGAAAATTTCAATTTACAAAAGAATCCAGATATATTAATAAATTTTGTGAATTTTACAAAAACACAATTATTTATTATTCAGATAATTACATTCTAGATAAATATAATTTGCACTTATTCAATATTGGTTCGGGAAAAAATTCAAATTATTTATCAATAAATCCTGCCCTTAAGGATTTTCAGTCAGGAGATGGCTGTCAATTTTATTTTAATTACAGGAACCAGCTACTATTTAAAGAAGCACTTGGGCAGGAAATATATCGTATTAATAATAATGATCCAGAAGAGTACCTTTCAATTGATTTTGGAGGAAAGAACATGCCGGAAAACTATTTCAAGGAAAATATCCCATTATCTGATCAATTGTATGATTTAAATAAAGGTAGATATGCGTTTCATGTTACAAATTTTTTAGAACTGAAAGAAATAATTTATTTTACTTTTGATTATAATTTTTCTCAGTACAGTTGTATTTACAATAAGGGAAATACACTCTCTGAATATGGATATATCACCAATGATATTGATTTTACTCCTTTTGGTAATCCCATGTTTTCTGACGGTTCCAGCATATTTTCATTCATTGATGCCCCTGAATTTTTAAGTGTTATTGATCAAATTAAGGAACATAACGATAATACAAAGATAGAAGTTCTCAAATTGATAAAAATATCAAAATCAATTAATATTTCCTGTAATCCAATACTTATTAAATATCTTACAAAGTAATGACTAAAACCAGAATTATCATTTCGATATTAATAACATGCAATGCTGTATGTCTTTTGCTATTAATTCTTAAAAATAAAGAAATTCTTAACTGTAATAATAAAAGGATTGGTTTAGAACAAATTAATAACCAGTATGCTGAATATGTTAGTAACCTGAATTACTTACATTTTATAATGGGAAAAGAAAATTTTAACTTAGATACTATTGTTGTACATATTAACGATAAACTAGTAAGCCTGGATTCACTAATAGCAACTATTGTGTTGTTTTAATCATAGAAGGGCGTAGCTTTAAGAATTTTCTGAAAAAGGTTGTAATAATGGACCCGCAATATGAGCTATCATCTAGGAATTTCTTTGAGGCAGAGAATTCCGGAATCTTTTTAAATCCGGGAAAAGCAGGATAAGCGGTGCGGGGGGCCGTCAAAACGCCCGGCAGAGGGTCCGTTTTGACAAGATTTTTGCTTCCTTTTCATCGACTGGAAAAGGAAGGGCCTGTCCGGCCTGAGGATAGAAATTTGCCTTATTTATTCTAAGGTAGAGTTAATGACAACGTGGAAGCCTGGTATTACAGACGGGGTGACTTCAAGTCACCCCGTCTGTAATCCTTCAACCGATAAACATCTCATAAAAGAGTATGGCCAAAAGGCCGTACTCTTTCAGGTTTTCCTTCAGGTACCTTCGGGCTTTCGTGATGTGATCTTCCACCGTTTTCACCGAGATCTGCAGTTCTTTGGCAATGGCTTTGTTCGAGTATCCTTTATCCTTGCTCAGAAGGTAAACCCGTTTTCGTTGTTCCGGCAATTCCCCGATCAGTTTTTCCATTTGTTCGGATAACAGGGAGTAATCGACCTGGAGCTCTGTGTCCGAATTGTTTTTTACAACCAATGATCTTAGATACTCGATATATTCTTTGCTGGTTATTTTTTTCCTGAATTCAGAGATGATAACATTTTTTGCTACAGTAAACAGGAATGCTTCAATGTTTGTGTCTCTTTTTAATTCTTCCCGTTTATTCCACAACCGGATAAAGACCTCCTGGATCACGTCCCTTGTATCTTCCTCCGATTTAAGATACCCCAAAGCAAAATGATAAAGCCTGGGACTGTACTTTTCGTACAATTCGTTTATGGCATTTTTATCGCCAGCTTTAAACAGGTTTAACAGGTTGTTTCCTTCCATAGCCAGGTTTGTATTGTACCGGTTGCAAAACTACAAAAATGTTTCTTTTTATACCGTTTGTATAGTAATTATAGAACGGCCATCCCTGTCATTAAAGTAGTTCCTGGTGTATTCTTTCCTGACTTTGGGATGGAGGGGCTCCACAGCCTGGTATGGAGGGTCTCCATCCCCTCGTGTGGATGGTCTCCACAACCTCGTATGGAGAGCTTCCATCCCTTCGTATGGAGGGTGCTCACAGCCTGGTATGGAATATCTCCACAGCCTGGTATGGAGAGTCTCCATACTGGGACTGAATAGTGGAAATAAATAAATGTCGTATTTCTATATTTGTTACCTATAAATCTCTTTAAGGATGTATTTTAGCCGTCTGAAAAGAGTGGCAATGCCAGGAAGCGTTCGTTTCGTACACGGAATTGAGGATGGAAATATGACAACAAATAGTTCGCATTACTTGTCCTGATGCAATTTTTTTTAAAATTATTTACTCCCCGGGCAGGGGTTAGGGTATGGTTGTGCGTTTTCTTTTATAAAACGGAAATACAAAAAGGTCATTAAAAAGAATGAAGACTTTCTTTAAAAAATACCTGGATAATAATTGTTCGGAAGGCGAGTTCCGTTCGTTTATCGACCTTTTTGTAAGGCCGGAGAAACAACGCGAACTGGATGCGAACATGAAAGAGGACTGGACTGCTGAGAAAAAAGGAGATGTTCCTGATTTGTCCGGTACCCTTTACCGGATTCATTACGAGATTAACAAGCAGGAAAAGAAACACCCTTTTACCCGGAAAATAGTCAGTTACATGACCCGGGTGGCCGCGGTTCTACTAATCCCTGTTGCAATTGCGTACGTTATACAACTCAGAAAGGATGATAACGCTTCCAGCGCGGTTCAGACGATATCCACGCCATTGGCTTCCAAAACCTCCTTTTTGTTGCCTGACGGATCATCTGTCTGGCTAAACGCCGGATCGGCAATCAGCTTCTCAAACGGCCTCAGCGGCGGGGAACGTGTTGTGACGCTTAAAGGTGAAGCTTATTTTGATGTAAAAAAAGACAGCCGTCCTTTTGTTGTAAAAACATCCCTTTGCTCGGTAAATGTGTTGGGAACGGCATTTAATGTGATGGCTTATGATCATGAAGCTGTTGCGGTTACTCTCGAAAGGGGCAGGATCTCCCTTGAGACGAAATCAAATCACCATGAAACGCTGGTGCCGGGCCAGCAGGCGCTGGTCGATACGGTTAATCAACTGGTTTCTCTCAGGCAGGTGGATACAAGCCTTTTTTCTTCCTGGATCCGTAATCAGTTAATATTTAAGAATGAACCATTGGGGAATGTGGTGAGGCGTCTTGAACGGTGGTATAATATCAATATTGTAGTGACCGATAAGTCGTTGCTAAAGATACCCATGACCGCCTCCATCGAATTTGAATCGATCAGGGAAGTGATGGAGCTGATGAAACTTACCCTGCCCGTCAATTATGAATATAAAAAGAATAACCGTCAACTGATAGTTTACAAACGAAATGATTAATCTAAACTTATTGCCTATGATATAATTCAGAATTTTAAGGCGATGTTACCTGCACACTATTTGTTAAAACAACTGTAATAGCCGGGTATGATCGGAAACAACAAAAATGGGGAAGCTGCGAACTCCCCCATCAGTTGTGAAAAATAATCTTTGAAAATTATTCATCTTAACAATTCAAACTTATGAAAAAAATGAGATTGAAGAAAATTCCTTTGGGACATTTCTTCTTTAAATTTCTAATGATTATGAAACTATGCGTTTTTATTCTTTGTTTGTCTGTCTTCTCTGCTTTTGCGTCGGAGACTTATTCCCAGACAACAAAGCTTTCCCTGTCGATCAAAAATGAGACTATTGAAAATGTACTAAGAAGGATCGAGGATCAAAGCGAGTATCGTTTTTTCTATTCCGGCAAGATCGATGCTGACAAAAAAGTTTCCATTGAGAGTCAAAAGAACGATATCAGGGAAATTCTGGATGAGATCCTGAAAGGAACAGGCATTTCCTATAAAATAGTTGGTCGGCAGATTGCTTTATTTGCTACCGGGAACGAACCGGGTTTCACGGTGTCAAATTCCCAGGCAGGTCCGCTTACAGGAGTAGTTACCAATGAGAAAGGTGAACCTCTGCCGGGAGTTACTGTGGCAATAAAAGGAACGCAGTCGGGCACCATCACCGATGTGAATGGGAGGTATTCTTTTCGCGAAATTCCTTCTGGCGCCATACTGGTCTTTTCTTTTGTAGGCATGCGTACCCTTGAGGCAGAGGTGGCCGGCAAAAGTGTACTGGATGTGATCCTTAAAGAGGAAACCATAGGGCTCGACGAAGTGGTGGCTATTGGATATGGTACCCGGCAGCGGAAAAGCATCACCGGTGCAATCGACCAGGTCAGCCCCGAAACCTTTTCAGACAGGCCGGTGTCCAATGCCATGCAGGCACTTCAGGGGGCTTCCGCCAACCTTATCATTCAGCAAAAAAATATGAACCCGAACGACAACAGCATGAACATCAATATCCGGGGAGTCAGTACAATGAGCAACAATGATCCGCTAATCGTTATTGACGGGTTGATCTCAGGTACAGGGACTTTAAATAACCTGAACCCGAATGATATCGAAAATGTTTCCGTGTTGAAAGATGCAGGCAGCGCTGCAATTTACGGATCCCGTTCCGCTAACGGGGTTATTCTCGTCACAACAAAAAAAGGGGCCAAAACAGGGAAACCGGCCGTCAGGTTCAGCAGTATGGTTGGCTACGAGGACCCGCATATCTTATTTCATCCGGTGAAAGGTTGGGAAAATGCCACGCTCCGTAACGAAGCGAATGTCAATGTCGGGAACTCTCCGGTATATACGCCGGCGCAGATACGCGACTTATATGATCACCGCAGTGAAGAATACTGGTACCTGGATGAAATCATGCAAAAAGGGCTCCAGCAAAATTACAGTATGAGTGTTGCCGGAGGTAATGAGAATAGCACATACATGATATCTGCCGGCTATTTCAATCAGGAAAGTAACTTTGTCGGGAATTTTGGCATGGAACGCTATAACTTCCGCTCTAACCAGACGACCGAATATGGCAGGTTCAAGCTCACTTCCTTAATGGCTTATACGCGGCGCAATGACCGTACCGTGGCAGGAGGGACCGGCAACGTGATTATTAACTCTTCCCGTATCCCGCCTTATTATTATTATAAATTTCAGCAGGATGGCAAATGGCTGATAAACGACGTGGTCGGTGACGATAATACAATGGCGTATCTGAAAGATGGTGGCTATGAAAAGAAGGATGAAGATAACTTTATCGGCAGTTTAAGCCTCGATTTCAAAATTATCGAAGGATTGAAAGCCAAAGGGTTGGTCGGGCTCGACCTGACGCAGCACCACCGTTTCCGCAGGGACAAGAAAGTGCCGTTATACTCGTCCGCTGACCTTGAAACGCCGGTTTTATACATTCATTCCAACACGCTCACGGAAGATTATAACAGCAAAAAGTATACGTTGAGTACGCAATTTATGCTGGATTTTGACCGGACATTCAATGCGGTTCACCATGTGACCGGGTTGGTGGGCGCGTCCAACGAATCCTATACTTTTAAGGCAAGCCGTATCGCCTGGGAGTATACAGACGAAGATCTGGGGCTTCCGACAACCGATAACGCCGTACAGAATAAGGATAATAAAAACAGCAACGACGATACCGATCAAACCAGCATCACTTCTGTATTCGGACGAGCCGGATACAGCTATATGGACAAATATTACCTGGATGCTACTTTCCGGTACGACGGTTCTTCAAAATTTGCCAAAGATCAGCGCTGGGGATTCTTCCCTTCTGTTTCTGCGGCATGGCGGATTTCGGGCGAGCCTTTTATGGAAGCCTATAATACGAATGTCGGTGACCTGAAAATCCGCGCTTCGTATGGTGTGCTGGGGAACCAGAATGTTGATAACTATTCTTACCAGACAGTTTACGAAATGTACCAGAATAGTTATGTGTTCAACAACGAACCGGTACCTGGAACAGGATACACTTACGGTAACCCCGATCTGACATGGGAAAAATCAGCTAACCTGAACATTGGGGCCGACGCTGCATTTCTTAAGAACAGCCTTTACGTATCGCTCGATTATTTCAATAAAGAAACAAGGGATATCCTCCTGTCACCCGAGGTGTCTACCGTGTTTGGAAGCAGTGCGGCTAAGGAAAATGCCGGCAAAATGAAAAACAGGGGATGGGAAGCAACTGTCACGTACCATTTGAGGTCAAGAAATTTCGACCACAGGTTCAGTCTGAATGCTGCCGATTCTAAAAATGAAGTCACCGACTTCGGAGGCAAAGAACGTATCGACCAGAACGACCAGTTATATAAGCTGATCCGTGAAGGTGAAGCGTTGGGTTCCTATTACGGATACAAAACCGACGGATACTTTCAAAGTTATGATGAAATAGCCAACAGCGCGCTTCCTGTAGGTGCTTCGGTACAACCGGGAGATGTGAAATACAAGGACATCAATAAGGACGACGTAATTGACGATAAGGACCGCGTAGTACTCGGAAACGCTTTCCCGAGGTATACTTTTGGTTTCACCTATAATGTTTCATTTAAAGGCTTTGATTTTGGTATGATCCTGCAGGGAGTAGGAAAACGCGATATGTATATTCGCGGTGAGTTGATCGAACCTTTTCATTCCAATTATTCCTATGTGATTTACAAACATCAGCTGGATTTCTGGACGCCCACCAATCCCGGCGCCCGGTGGCCGCGCCTTGTCGCTCCGAGTTCTCCTTCTTCTTCGAACAACTGGGGAAAAGCGGGTACAGACATTTATCTTTTAGACGGGGCCTACCTTCGCGTAAAAAATATTGAATTGGGATATACTTTGCCAAAACAATTAACATCAAGGATGAAAATTCAAAAGTTACGCGCGAGCCTTAATGCTCAAAACCTGTTGACATTCTCCAAAAACTCCTTTATTGATCCGGAATCTTCCGAATTCGGGAATAACATGGGCGGAATAGAAGGAGTCGGAGCAAACAGTGCCCGTAATTATCCTACATTGATCTATTATGGATTTGGACTGGAAATGGAATTTTAACACAAGCACGCTATGGAAAAAAAATTGAGAAAATACGGCATAGGCATTATGGTGGCTCTCCTGGCATTTTTTACTTCGTGTAATGACCTGGATTTGGCGCCAACAAATAAATTTACTGATTTAAATTATTGGACATCAACGGAAAAAGCTTCCGCTGTTTTGAGTATGGCTTACAGCCAAATGTTCGACGCCAATTATTTCTTTGCAAACGAACGGTTATCCGATAACCTTTACGAAGGCAGGGGAAATACTGACGAAAAGATCATCACCTCCGGGCAGGCCGACGCCGCTCTTGGCCGCTTTGCCAATGAATGGAAAAGCTGTTATGAAGGGATTAAAACCTGTCATACGTTTCTTGAGAATGTTGACTTAGTTCCCGATATGGATGAAACGCTGAAGGCCAGAATGAAAGCTGAAGCACGTTTTATCCGCGCCTTCCTGTTCTTTCGCCTGGCAAACCAATATGGCGACGTTCCCTTGTTCGACTATAACCTGAGCTTGCAGGATGCTAACAGCATAGCACGTTCTCCCAAATCAGAAGTGATCGGTTTCGTAAGAGATGAGCTGAACGAAATTGTAAATATGCTTCCGGCAAAGGAAGAATATGCCGCTTCGGACAACGGCAGGATTACCAAAGGCGCTGTTATGACCCTGCTGGCGCGGACTTATCTGTATGAAAACGACTGGGAGAATGTGGCTTCCACATGTGAAGAGATCATGAACGGCCAATACGGCCACTATGAATTGTTTCCCAGTTATTCTGGTCTTTTCATGCCGGAGAACGAATACAATGACGAAGTGATCCTTGATCTTGGTTATGCGCAGACTGACAGGACCTGGAATCAGTTTTACGACGCTATTCCCCTTTCGGTGGGAGGACGTATCAACGCTTTTGCTCCGACACAGGAACTTGTTGACGACTATATCATGAAAAACGGGAAGGATATTCACGATGCAAATTCAGGATATAATGAAGATAATCCTTATGTAAACAGGGATCCGCGTTTTGAAGCCACCATCGTCTATCACGGATACCAGTGGACAAAAGGAGACGGGACAACCTCTACAATTTATATCAAACCAGGTTCTTCCGAGGCGGCGGGTGCATCCAATCTGGACGAATATGCCGGGCCGGGACAAAACTCCACAGGAACAGGATACTACCTTAGGAAATATTTCGATCCGACAGCTCCGGCAGGTATGGAGGCAGGTCTGAACCTGATCCTGATGCGATATGGCGACATCCTGCTTATGTACGCAGAGGCTAAAAATGAACTGGGACAAATGGATGAGGACATCTGGAACCAGACCATTCGGGCGCTCCGTGTCCGGGCCGGGTTTACCGACGCCAGCGCATTGAATTACCCGGGGACCGGACTTCAGCAGGTCATTCGGCGCGAACGCCATTGTGAACTGGCGATCGAAGGGGTGAGGCTTTTTGATATCCGCCGGTGGAAAACAATTGAAACCGTGATGAACGGGTATCCTCACGGAGCAAAGTTCGCAGCCGGAAACACCCAGTATATCCAACTGGATCAGAGGAGATTTAATAAAGACCGGGATTATCTGTTTGCGATTCCTCAATCGCAAAGGGATATTAACAAAAATCTGACTCAGAATCCGGGATACTGATCCGGCTTTGAGCTTTCAAAATGGAATAAGCTATATGAAGCATTTTACGACATACTTTTTGATTATGACTAACTTATATAGTGGTGTTTACGAAAATAATAAATAGGTCCGAGACCTTAAACTACCTATGTATGGAAAAAATATTGATCAAACCGATAATTGTATTTTCTTTTATTTTCGCTTTTATCGCTTGCAGCGACGACGGTGAGGTAAGAGATTTGGATGTAACGGCAGTCAGTGCGTTTTATGAACCGGACAACGGAAAGACGATCGCTTTGCAGGCTTCGGCTTCTGCCACTTTATATTTTGAATGGGAACCGGCCCGCGCCGAAGACAGCGGGATGGTTTTGTATGAAGTTGCCTTTGACAAAAATGACGGCGATTTCTCCGATCCGTTGTTTATTACGGCAGCCGACAACAATGGCGGAAGCAATCATGCCACCATTACCCATAAACAATTGAATAAGATCGCTGCCATGGCAGGTATCGAATCTGCCGGACAGGGAACCCTTAAGTGGACCGTTTTCTCGTCCAAGGGGATCAATCCTGTAAAAGCGGAAGAGGAAAGGACGCTCACATTAACCCGTCTTTCCGGGCTTGCCGATATTCCGGAGAACCTGTATATTACCGGTAAAGCAACTGAAAATGGAGATGACCTCTCCAAAGCGCTTGTCATGAAGAAAGTCGCAGACGGCGAGTTTGAAATCTATACTAAACTGACGGAAGGGGAAAGCTTCAAATTTGTCAGCGCCACAGCCGGAACTCCGCTCGAATTCTCTTTGTCCGGAGAAAAGATTGTAGAAGGAGGAACATCCTCCGTTTCAAAAACCGGGATCTACAAATATTATCTCGATTTCAACATTGGCTCTTTCACATCGAAGGAAGTCACAAAAGTAAGCCTGTTCCTGAACTGGTCGCAAATGAAGATCGAGTTGCCTTATAAAGCTTATGGCGTATGGGAACTGACCAACTACACCATAACAGGTCTTACAGGCAGTGATAACTCCGACGACCGTTATAAATTCAGAATGGAAAGTTCCGACGGGGAAACCGAATGGAGGGCCGCCAATAATGACAGCAAACCAACAGGCAACGAGTCTTATTACTATATGGTGGAAAAAACGGATGTACAGCAGTGGACAAACAACCAGATCTGGAAAAACCCGGCAACAGACGGATGGAGCGATAAGACATACGATATTACGTTTTCCCTCAATGCTGAAGGTACCTACACGCATAATTTGGTAATTAAATAACCCGGACATGGAAAAAATATTGATCAGATTAACAGTTATAGCCTCGTTGCTTTGCGTTTTAGCTGCATGTGAAGACGAAGGAGGCGACACCGATACACGGCTGACAGCAGTTAAAGCACTGGTTGAACCCCTCGACGGGAAAGAAGTAGTTCTGGAGACTTCAGCCGGCGCATCCGCCTATTTTGAGTGGGAATACTGTAACGTTGAGGAAAGCGGCACTGCTGTCTATCAAATAGCCTTTGATAAAGCGGACGGTGACTTTTCCAATCCTGTTTACTTAACTGCTTCCGATAATAACGGACTGGACAATAATGTAACCATTACGCATAAGCAGTTGAATAAAATCGCGGGCATGATGGGTATTAATTCTTCAGAAACAGGAACTTTCAAGTGGACCGTTTTCTCATCAAAAGGGCTTAAAACGATGAAAGGCGAAGAGGAACGCCGTATTACCGTCACCCGTCTGGCAGGTTTTGCTGATCTGCCCGTTGACGTTTACATAACAGGCGAAGGGTCTGAAGGCGGAGACGAACTTTCCAACGCTCAAAAAATGAAAGCGATCGCCGGGGGAGAATTTGAGGTTTATACCCGGTTAACTGCGGGCAATTCCTTTTATTTTACCGACGGCACTTCAGGTACTCCCCGAACATTTTATACTGACGGGGGCTTAGTAAAAGAAAACGGTACTTCCACTGTGGCGACAACAGGCGTTTACAGGATTACGCTCGATTTCAATACAGGTGCCTGCACCTATACGTTGGTGACAAGAATCGGTTTCTACTTCTGTCCTGAAGGACAGATATTATTTGACCTGCCATACATCGGGAACGGGGTATTCCGGGCCGAAAGCCAGACTGTTACGTTCAAACAGGAGAGCTGGGGAAGGGACGAACGGTATAAGTTCAGAATGTTTGTTAAAGAAAATGCCGGAGCAGACACTGAAACGGAACTCGAGTGGGGTACGCTGAACCAGACTGATTCCAGGCCAACAGCAACCAGCGCAGATTCGTATTATTATCTCAAACTCCTGACCGATCTCACCCAGTGGGATAACAAATGGAAACTGATGGGTGATTTTGATGGCGTCCCGGCAGATTATACCATTTATCTCCAGGCCGATCAACCGTATACACATTCAATAACAAAATGAGAACTGATTGATATATGTCAGCCGGGAACGGATAACAACAAACCGCTCCCGGCTGTTAATTAAACATAAGATATTATGAAAATTGCGGTTAAGAGAGAGCAAAGCCAAACTTGTTTGAGCTTTGCCGAACGTGAGCAATTTGCCCGCGTCAGCCGGAAAATTGCGGTTAAGAGAGAGCAAAGCCAAACTTGTTTGAGCTTTGCCGAACGTGAGCAATTTGCCCGCGTCAGCCGGAAAATTGCGGTTAAGAGAGAGCAAAGCCAAACTTGTTTGAGCTTTGCCGAACGTGAGCAATTTGCCCGCGTCAGCCGGAAAATTGCGGTTAAGAGAGAGCAAAGCCAAACTTGTTTGAGCTTTGCCGAAGTGAGTATTTTACGCGCAGCGAAAAAATGGGTTTACCTGGCATTATTACTGCCCGCTTTGTTGATCTCATGTGGCAAGGATGATGATAATGCCCCGGAACCGGAAGAGGACGAAATAAACTGGAACGATGCGGCTGACCAAAGTAGCATGGCTCTGGCCAATTTATTCTGGAATACCAAAGAAAAGTGGTTCAATGATGACAGTAACGGGAAGGCAGATTGGAATTACTGGCCGCAGGCACATGCGCTGGATGTCCTGACAGATGCCTGGCTGCGAAGTAACGACAACACCTATAAAGCTTATTTCGATCAGTGGTACGAGGGCGTGAAAGCCAGGAACGGTAACACCTTTGAGAACGATTTCTATGACGATATGGAATGGAATGCTTTGGCCATCCTCCGTGTCTGGCAGGCGACCAATGATCCCAAATTCAAGGATGCTGCGCTGCAACTATGGGAATACATCAAGACCGGGTGGAATGATAATGCAGGAGGAGGTATCTGCTGGAAAAAAGGACAGGAATACAGCAAAAATGCCTGTTCTAACGGCCCGGCTTGTATACTGGCTGCCCGCCTGTACAGGGAATTCGGGGATGAAAGTAACAAGGAATGGGCGCTTAAGATCTATAACTGGGAAAAGTCGACCTTGTTTAACAGCAATAACGGGATGGTTTATGACAACATCAACAGTGAAACCGGAGAGACCAAAACAGACTGGATATTTACTTATAATCAAGGAACTTTCATCGGCTCTGCCGTAGAGCTCTATAAGATTTTCAATGAAAAGGCTTATCTGAACGATGCGGTACTTGCTGCCGACTATACGACAAGCAGTCTGACCAGCAACTCCGTTCTCAAAAGCGAAGGAACCGGCGACGGCGGTCTCTTCAAAGGGATCTTCATCCGCTATTTCACCGATCTGATCCGTCAGGACCGTCTCGATGCTTCGGCAAGGAAACGATATATCCAGTTTATCAGTTACAACGCCGAAACCTTATGGACGCAGGGAACCTCCAAACCGGCGGTACTGTATGGCCCCGACTGGACTGTAAAACCGGGTTCTGTTACCGGACTGACCGAGCAATTAAGCGGGTGTATGCTAATCGAGGCTACAGCATTGCTGAATAAAGAGGGGCTCCTGGAATAGCCGGTTCATTTTTAATTTATTTCTTTGTAAGGGGTAATGCACAACTATAGAATGAGTATAGGAGAAGTATAGGTGGAGCGAAGGTGGAGTATAGCTAAAGAAGCCTTTATGAAACATAATAGTAGTCCCGGAATTTCTGAATGAAGCGGAAAATAACAACAGAAACGATAGTAACAACAGTAACCCGTTAACCTGAAAAAATAAACTCATGAAGAACGTCATTACGATATTGCTAATACTGACTGTTTGCGGTGCGTCACAGGCACAAAAGCAACTGACTTCGTATGTCAATCCGTTTTTGGGGACTGCCCCTTTGACGGATCCTGCCGATATTGGCTATCAGCCGCCCCGGGGCTGGCGGGTATGGGCCGGACTGACCTTTCCGGGGGCAGCACTCCCCAATGCCATGGTGCAGTTAAGTCCGGTTACCGAATTTGGCAGTGGGGCCGGTTATGAGTATGAGGATACCGTGATTTATGCTTTCACCCATACCAACAAGGGACACTGGAATTTGTGCAATATTCCGGTTTTACCGGTTACCGGTGCGGTTGATCCAACCGATTTCGGATCGGTATTCAGTCATGCCCGCGAAACGGCCCACCCTGGTTATTACCAGGTTTTTCTCGAACGGTACCACATCAATGCGGAGCTCACCTCCACGTTGAGGTGCGGGTACCATCGGTATACTTTCCCGGAAGGGAAGAGCCCGGAACTGCTGGTCGACCTGGCCCGGTCGAATGAACGGATAACTGACTGGAAGATCGAGCAGGTTGGAGACCATGTTTTTAAAGGATATCAAAATGCGCGGGATAAAGTTTATTTTTACGCCGAAACCAATCACCCGATCGGGAGTATCGAGTCCCTGAAAAAAGGAGACAGGGAGATTTCAGTAATTCAATTTACAGATACTTCGGGGCCGCTGGAAATTAAACTGGCCCTTTCGTTTGTGAGTACAGACAATGCCCGGGAGAACCTGGAAAAGGAACTGGCCGGGAAAAGCTTTGATCAGGTCAGGAAAGAGGCCTCTGTTACCTGGGAAAAGCTGTTGTCGAAGATCGCGGTTTCCGGAGGTTCCGAAAGACAGCGGGAGCTGTTCTATTCTTCGCTGTACCGCTCATTTCTCTGGCCGGCTCTGCGCAGCGATGTGAATGGTGAGTTTACTGACGAAGCAGGGAACGTAGTACGGAAGAATTTCAGGTATTATACGCTTCCTTCCCTGTGGGATACCTACCGGAATAAGCTGGTCCTGCTGGGGATGCTGTCTCCTGAGGTAACGAACGACGTTATTCAGTCGTTGATCGACCGTGGAGAAATAACAGGCTTTATTCCAACCTTCTTTCATGGTGACCATGCGGCTGTCTTCATTGCCGGGTCTTACCTGAGGGGATTGAGGGGGTTCGACATACAGGGTGCTTACCGGCTCCTTTTGAGGAATGCTACCGTGGAAGGGGGAACGCGTCCTTATATTAAGGAATATATAGAGAAGGGGTATATCTCCACGCCGGCTGTTGAGAATCCGCATGTGGAGACGAAGGCTAAAGCGGGTGTGACAAAAACACTGGAATATGCCTATGACGACTATGCGGTAGCCTTGCTGGCAAAGGCGCTGAACGACCCGGAGAATTACAGCATGCTGATGAAAAGATCCCGAAACTATAAAAATCTGTTCGACCCGTCAACCGGACTTATGCGGGGCAGGCTGGAAAACGGCGACTGGGTCCCGCATTTTAACCCGCAGTATCCGTATTATGAATACATGTACCGCGAAGCGAATGCCTGGCAGTCCTCCTTCTTCGTTCCCCAGGATCCGGAAGGATTGATTGGCCTTTACCGTAGCCAGGCCGATTTTGAAAGCAAGCTGGATTCCCTGTTCTCCATCCCCTGGAACAGAAATTACATTGCCAGGAACGTGTCCTCCTTTATCGGGCAATACTGCCAAGGGAATCAACCGGATCATAATTTCCCATATCTGTATTACTTCATAAACAAGCAGGAAAAGTCTCAGGTTATCCTGGACAGCATCATGAACCATTTTTACGGGATGGGAAAAGACGGTCTGGCTTTGTGCGGGATGGATGACGCCGGAGAAATGTCGGCCTGGTATGTCTTCAATGCCATGGGTATTTATCCGTATTCTCCGGCTGATCCGGATTATCTGGTCACGGTACCTGTTTTTGATCAGGTGGAACTGAAACAGGAAAATCAGCCGGAATGTACGATTTCTAAAGTGGGGTCAGGGAGGAAGATCATCCGGATCACTTATGGAGGGAAAGAGATAAAAGGTTATTTTATTTCCCGGGAGGAATTGAAGGAAGGCAAAGTCCTGGTTATTGAGACAAGATAATCTGAACCCGGTAGCTGGCCAATGTCCTGTTGCCGGCAATCATAGCCAGTTTGGCAGCCTAAAATTTGAATATTCAGGCTCCGTTGTATCATCCGGAAAACCGGTCTGCGACGGAGCCTGATTATTTTATGGCGTAATGGATTGACATCCGGGCATTCGCGTTTCTTTGTGAACATGAAGAATTACAGTAGATTAAATAAGTTTCTTGTCTGAATTTAGCCGGCCTTGAGTGAAAAAACAGATACAAGGAATTTATTATAATTGCTTTTTATTACTTTGCAAACTAATCCTTGCACTAAACCGGATAAAAATTGACCATAAAAACCACAGATATCGACAGGCAGGTGCTGAAAAAACTGAAAAGCGGAGATTTGCAGGCTTTTCAGGAAGTATTTAAGGCCTATAGTGACCGGCTGTATTATTTTGCTCTTTCTTATTTGAAGAATACGTTTGATGCAGAGGAGATTGTGCAGGATGTTTTTTTACTGGTCTGGGAGATGCGGGAGGAGGTCGATGAAGAAAAGTCGTTTAAAAGTTTTCTTTACCGCATCACGGTCAATAAGGTTTTCAATCATATGAAGCGTCAGGTGGTGAAGCAAAAATATGAGAAATACCTGCAATCCTTTGAGCAGCCGCTCAGTGAAAGCCCGGAAGCCAGGCTGCACTTCATGGAGTTGGAGTCGAAGATAAAGGGCTTACTTCAGAAATTGCCTGAACAGCAACGGAATATTTTTGAAATGAGCCGGATTACGGGGTTATCAAATTCACAAATTGCGGAAAAGCTGGGACTCTCCATCCGGACAGTTGAAAATCAGGTGTACCGGGCTTCAAAATTTCTAAAGGATCATCTGAAGGATGAATACCTGTGGGCCTTATTTTGTTTATGCTATATTTTCAGAGGTCTTTGATGATCTATTTTGTGTGCAATCCTTCTGCTGTGGCAACTTCTGCAAGCAAATTTTCCAAACAGCAGAACTAAATTCAATTTGAGTAATTTCCGCTAAATAAAGGGAATCAATCTGATTGTTATTGAAAAAGTCCATTAATTTTTCTGTTCCGGATTCTTTATGGTAAAGTTTGAACAGGGAAGAAGTATCAAAAAAGACATTCATAAATTACTCCTCCGTTCTTCAATAACCTCGTCTGAGAAAGATGTCATACAATCTTTCAGTAAATCTTGCGTTTCAGTAAAAGAAAAATCTGATAATTTTAATCCGGCTATATCATTTTCCTCGATCGTTATGATAACTTTTATAGGTCTTTTAGTCCTTAAAGGACGATCCAATTTTAGTTTCCCGTTATGATATGTCCCTGTTATTGTTGTCATATATATCCATTTTTATACAAAAATATGTTTTTCACAGTTAAAAGAGAATCATTTTTATTCTGCATCCATGAAATAGACCTTTCCTATAGAAAATTTTCAATAGTAGTATGAGTAAATGACGGGCTCATTTTGTATAAGGAGATGAAACGGGCCAGGAGAAGCAGGCTTGCACCCTGAAGTGTGTTTATTTTGGCAAGTTCCTTATTCTTTATAAACGTAAATGAAAAAGGATCAACATCTCAATCCTCGATTTGCCCAGTTGCTTGAACGGTTTCAGTCGGGACAGTGTTCCCTTGCGGAACTGGATGAACTGGAAATTTTGCTGGACCAGGGCGAGAATGAATTTTCCCTTAAGAAAAGGATGTTTCTGGAACTGGAGCATGCCGTTTACCCGGAGGGTAACCCTTTTGACGGGGAACAGCTATTTCTGGAACTGAAGCGACAGATCGCTCTGCGCAGGAAAAAGAAAGGGCAACGGGTGCTCCCGTTATTCCGCTTTGTCCGGATTGCCGCAGCGGTAGTTCTGTCGTTTATTCTTGGAGGTACACTGGTTTATTGGGGCAGCCGGCATCCTTCCAAAGAATCTCCTGTTTCCTGGAGTGAAATCGTTGCACCCCTGGGAGCAAAATCAAAGATTACCCTTCCTGATAGTTCCGTTGTTTTGTTAAATGCAGGGAGCAAGCTTAGGTATTCCACCCGTTTTAACGTTTCTGACAGAAAGCTCATCCTGGAAGGAGAGGGATATTTTGCTGTAGCGAAGAACAAACAAATGCCTTTCGTGGTGAATGCCTGGGGATTTTTGGTCCGGGCCGTGGGTACCGAGTTCGACATAAAGGCATATAAGGAGGAACCGATCATCGAAACAGTTCTTGTGAAGGGGCGGGTTAAGCTGGACCACGATACGGAACCTATTTCCGGGCATGTGTTTCTGGATCAGGGATATAAAGCTGTTTTTTATAAGCGAGGATCTTCCGCAGGCCGGAAAAACCGTCTGGTGATTAGTCCCGAGTCTGATATTTGGTCCCGGATATCCTGGAAAGAAGGCCTCCTGATCTTCAAACAGGAACCTTTGAAAGATTTGGCTATCAAATTGGAACGGAAATACAATTGCCGGATTCAGTTTATGTCCCCGGGTGCCAGGAATTACAGGTTTTCCGGTACGCTTGAAGATGAAACGTTGCAACAGGTACTGGATGTGATCAGCCTGACCTCTCCGATATCGTATGAAATAAAAGAAAAAACAGTCATTATAAATATGGATCAAAACAGGATTGGAAATTTTAAAAAACAATGAATAAAAAACCTGACAGGTTTTAGTAAATCTGCCAGGCTTAATGAATTAATTCAATTCCCGTTGCAAGGTGTGGAAACTACAGCAACAGGAACCATTAAACATTTATAAACCAAAAGTATGAAAAAAAATCGAATTGGATTTGTTTTCCCGGCGAGGGGAAAGCTGAAAAAAACATTACTTGTTATGAAACTGACAGCCTTTCTTATTATGGCTTTACTTATTCAGGTAAATGCGGCGGTGTATTCGCAGAATGCAAAATTTAACGGAGATTACCGGGGAAAAACGATCCGGGAAGTATTTAACTCCATTGAGAGCCAAAGCCGCTATCGATTCTTCTTTAACGATGACTTTGTTGATATTGACCGGGTGGTGAATTTTACAGTTAAAGATGAGAATGTCAGCGACATTCTGGACCGGCTGTTTAAAAATTCGGGTATTAGTTACAAGATCATGGACAATGATCTGATTGTGATCACAACTTCCTCTTCAGCAGTCCGGCAACAGGCAACTCCGGTAAAAGGTGTCGTGACAGATCACGACGGGGGCCCGTTGCCGGGGGTCACAGTGGTGATAAAAGGAACGACTACCGGGACTATTACCGATACTGACGGGAATTTTTCCCTGGGCAATGTACCCTCCGGAGGTACGCTCGTTTTTTCATATGTCGGCATGAGAACCGTGGAAATGCCTGTTGGACATCAAAAAATACTAAACGTCAAGCTGGAAGAAGAAAGCGTAGGACTGGAGGAAGTCGTGGCTGTTGGCTACGGGATACAGAAGAGGGAAACGCTGACGGGATCTATATCCAGTATAAGCGCTACGGATATCCAGCGTTCTGAAGCAACGACGACCTCTACGGCACTGGTCGGGAAGATTGCCGGGGTAAACGCCCGGATGTCTGACGGACGGCCGGGAAACAGCACATCTATCCAGATCAGAAACATGGGAACTCCCCTGTATGTGATCGACGGTGTTCAAAAGGATGAAGGCCAGTTTAATAATATCGATTACAACGATATTGAAAGCATTTCCATTCTAAAAGATGCTTCTGCTGCTATTTACGGAGTCCGTGCGGCAAATGGAGTTGTGGTGGTGACTACAAAAAAGGGGAAAAGGAACACAAAAAATGTGATCAATGTAAAAGCAAACTACGGATGGCAAAATATGTTCAAATTTCCTAAACCTGCGGATGCCTCGACTTATATTTCCAGTTATATCCAGTCGGATGCGATCACCGGAAATCCCAGTCCTAAATATACCATGGATGATCTGGCTAAATGGGAGGAAGGTACGGAAAAGGGATATCGTCCGTTTGACTGGTATGATTACATCCTCATCACAGCCCCTCAGGATTATATAGGTGTTAATACCTCCGGAGGATCGGAGAATATCAACTATTATGTCTCCCTGAGCCATTTGGATCAGAAGGCTGCTATCCTGAATTACGGTGGTTTTTACCGGACCAATTTTCAGTTTAACGTAGGGGCCAATATTTCAGAGAAACTTAAAATAGGCGCTGACATCAACGGACGTATAGAGGAACGTAAACATCCAGGAGTCCCTGGAGGAGACGATACCTGGCAGGCTTTGTTTGCCATATACCGGAACCTGCCGACAGCCAGGCCTTTTGCCAACGATAATCCGAAATATCCGCAGCAGACTTCGGCTTTGAGTGAAACCAATTTTGGTATGCTGAACTATGAAATGTCAGGAAGGTACAAGGAAACCTGGAGAGTACTTCAGCTGAACTTCAACACGGAATATGAAATCATGAAAGGGTTGACGCTGAAAGGAGTTCTTGGCTATTACTTCGCCACCAAATGGATGGATAACCAGGAGTACACCTATAAATTGTATACCTATGACGAGGAGACGGATACCTATCCTGTAACGTTCAGTATGGACAATCCCTGGAGGGAGCGGGATATTCGTCAGGTGGAAGAACTTATGACCCAGGCCCAGCTGAATTACAACAAGCAGTTGGGAGATCATTCTCTGAACTTGCTGCTTGCTTCTGAAACCTATAAGCGGAAAACTCCGGGATTCTGGATCCATACCCGTCCTGAATCCAATTCTTTACATCTGCTTGACTATCAGACGATGGATGAATTTGATGATGACGGGGACAACACCGAGGCCAGGGTTGGCTTTATCGGACGTGCCAACTATAATTATTTGCAGAAATACCTGTTCGAATTTGCTGCCCGCTATGACGGATCATGGAAATTTCCTCCCGGAGACCGATGGGGATTCTTCCCTTCTGCCTCTGTGGGATGGAGGATCTCCGAGGAAAATTTCTGGAAAGTCTTTTCCGCATCGAATGTTCTGACCGATTTAAAGCTGCGTGCTTCCTACGGACTTTTGGGTGATGACGATCTGGGCGACAGTTATCATGCCTTTGATTATATGGAGGGATACAACTACCGGAATGGCGGAGCGGTTCTCGACGGACAATATTATGTAGGGGCCAGCCCCCGTGGATTGCCGGTAACAACTCTTTCCTGGATCAAGGCGAAGGACCTGGATATTGGTCTTGATTTTGGCTTTTGGGATAACAAGCTGTCAGGCAGTATCGATTTTTTCAACCGTAAAAGAACCGGTCTTCCTGCAGCGCGCTATGATGTTCTGATTCCTGCTGAAGCGGGATTTTCTTTACCGAATGAAAACCTGAATTCAGACCGGAATACCGGGATGGATGGTTTTGTAAACTGGAAGGGAATGATCCGGAAGGAGATAAATTATACCATCGGTGCAAATTTTACGTATGCACGCATGTATAACTGGCACCAGTATAAGCCGCGTTTCGGAAATTCATGGGACGAATACCGGAATTCGGGCAACGAACGTTTTTCAAACACGACCTGGGGGTATCACTGCATCGGACAATTCCAGTCATGGGACCAGATAGCCGCCTATCCGGTCGACATAGACGGACAGGGAAATAAAACGCTGAGGCCCGGAGACCTGATCTATCAGGATGCAAACAATGACCAGGTAATCAATTCGATGGATGAACGACCTATTGGATATGCAAACGGCACCACACCTATTGTCAACTACGGACTGAATTTTTATTTTAACTGGAAAGGCATTGATCTGGCCATCGATTTCGCAGGAGCATGGGGATATAATTATGAATATGATTATGAATCAAAAAATCCATTCCATGACGGTGGCAATAATCCTGAGTACTATATGGGAAACCAATGGCATCTTGCTAATCCGGAAGATCCTGACAGTGAACTGATCCCGGGAAAATATCCGACCCTGATCGTCGGGAACGGCGGGCACAGCAACTACTGGCACAGTGATTTCTGGTCGGTCAAAGCCCATTATATCAAACTGAAGAATCTGGAATTTGGATATACCCTTCCTGCCATGTGGACGAAAAAGGCAGGTATGTCCAAAGTTCGCATCTATACGATGGGACAAAACCTTTTTTCAATTGATAACCTGAATGGTATAGATCCTGAGATCACGAACGGTTCAGGGGTGCAATATCCGACTAACCGGGTCATCAGTGTAGGAATGAATGTCACATTTTAATTTTATAGAAAATGAGAAAAATATATAAGGTACTTATCATATTGGGAGTTGGTCTCATGCTGAATACCAGTTGCAGCGATTTTCTGGATCAAAGCCCGGATAACATACTGACGAACGAAGAGGTTTTTAAGGATTGGAACATGATCCAATCCGTACTGGCCAATTATTACGGACGTGTAAAATGGGGACAGCGTATCGGTGATGACGGTCAGTACATCTATCTGGATGAAGCTTGTAATTCGAGCGGAGGCCCCGACTATACTCAAGGATTTGCAGACGATCAGTGGCGGGTTTATGATTATGGCCTGATCAGGGATATTAATCAGTTTCTGCAGGGAACACGATCAGATGCAGCTGCCGGTCTGACAGATTTACAGCGGAACCAGATAGAAGGGGAGGCCCGCTTCCTGAGGGCATGGACTTATTTTAATATGTGCCGTTGTATGGGGGGGATGCCCATTGTTGGAGATACTGTCTTTGCCTATTCCTCAGGGATGGATGTAAGCCCGCTCCAGATTCCCAGATCAACAGAAGCCGGATTGTATGACTATATTATCAGGGAATGTACAGAGATTGCAGAGTTGCTGCCAGCAGAACATACCACAAACTCTGCCCGCGTAAACCGCTGGACGGCACTCGCACTGAAGGCAAGAGCCGCTATTTATGCCGGTTCTATTGCCAAGTACAATAACCTGATGGAAACGCCGGTCGAAACTCCGGGAGGAGAGGTTGGCATTTCGGCAGATAAAGCTCAGGGATATTATGAAACAGCCTTGTCCGCCTCGGAGAAGATCATTACCGAAAGCGGCTATGCTCTGCATAATTCCAATCCGGATAAAGGGGTCAATTTTTATGAAGCGACCAGTGTTAAGGATAATAATGAGGAAGTCATGTGGGTGAATGATTATATTTATCCGGGAATGACCACTCAGTTCACTACACGGAATATTCCCCGTTCTGTACGTGAAGATATGGACGGGACCATTATCACACCGGTACTGAACCTTGTTGAAGCTTTCGAATATACAAATGACCGGGACGGGACGCTCCACAATAAGAATGCATCCGGTGACTACATCTACTATGATAATCCGGAAGATATATATCAGGACAAGGATCCCCGGTTGTATGGTACGGTTATCTATGGCGGTTCTGAGTTCCGGGGACAGAAGATCATTTTCCAGGCAGGACGAAAATACATGGATAACGGACAATGGCAGGAGGAAGTCGGAGCGATCGGTTCAAAAGATGAGAGTGGAAATCTGATCACCAGTGAAGACGGTCCAACCACGACCAATGAACAAAACGTTAACAAGACCGGATTCTGCGTCCGAAAATTTTTGGATGAAACACCGGGCTCGGGGAGCCGCGGCCGGGGCAGTGAAATGTGGTTTGTCAACTTCCGTTATGCAGAGATCCTGCTGATCGCTGCAGAAGCTTCCATGGAGCTGGGCGATCAGCCTTCTGCTGTGGAATATATCAATCAGGTTCGTAACCGGGCCGGCATTCAGCCTTTGGAATCAGTTACCCTGAACGATATTGTGCAGGAGCGGCGTGTCGAGTTTGCATTCGAGAATCAGCGTTTTTGGGACCTGAAACGCTGGCGTCTGGCTCATAAGGTATGGAACGGTATTGACGGAGATCCGCAGGCGACCCATTATGCTTTTTTCCCCTATCGGGTCAATGAACCAGGAAGTGCTGAAGATGGGAAATGGGTGTTTGATAAGCAGAAAGAACATATGAGCGTTTATCCACGCCATTTTCAAATGAAGAACTATTATGACTTCCTTGACCAGGATTGGCTCAACCGGAATCCAAAACTTGTTAAGAATCCATATCAATAAACAACGAAAAACAACTATGAAAAAGATAATTACAAATTCATTCCTGTTTATCCTTATCCTGACAGGGACTACACGGTGCGGAGTGGATAACTATGATGCACCTAAATCGATGCTAACGGGAAAAGTGGTTTATAACGGTCAGGAAGTCGGAGTGAAAGGAACCGGCAGTACTGTCCAGATGGAACTATGGCAGCCGGGATACAGTTTATATACGGCCATACCCATATATATCACCCAAGACGGATCTTTTCACACAGAACTTTTTAATGGAAGCTACAAACTGGTGTCTAAAAGCGGTACCGGTCCGTGGGTTAGCAGTCAGGATACAGTGGAGGTCGTTGTAACGGGAAATACCACCTGTGAATACCCGGTGACTCCCTTCTATACAATCTCCAATGAAAATTTCTACCTCAGCGGAAATCAGCTGACGGCAACATTTACAGTGGATCATGTTGCGGGGACACAGGCTTTGGAAAGAGCCATCCTCGTGGTCAATAAAACACAGTTTGTGGATGAAACCGCCCAGATTGCCCGTGAGGATCTCCTCGATCCGGGAACTGGACAGATTACGATGATAATGGATCTGAGTAATGATGCCCTTTCGTCCGTTCTGCTAAATGCAAGAATTGGCGTTAAAATTGAAGGACGTCAGGCAATCTATTCTCCTGTTTTTCAGATAAAATAATATCTCCACGTGCTGTCTTTTATTTTCCCCGGGCAATATGCCCGGGGAAAATAACTATTCCTCGATGATTACTATTTTTTCAATTATATCGCCAACCCTGATCGCATCGATTACTTCCAGTCCTTCATAAACTTTGCCGAAACAAGTATGGCGCCGGTCCAGATGGGCTGTGTTTTTCCGGTTATGGCAAATAAAAAACTGAGAACCTCCGGTATCTCTTCCCGCATGGGCCATTGACAGTACGCCACGGTCGTGGTACTGGTTATTGCCGTCGAGTTCGCAATTTATGGTGTAACCCGGGCCTCCGGCCCCTGTACCATCGGGACATCCTCCCTGGATCACAAAATCCGGAATAACACGGTGGAACGTTAATCCGTCATAGAATCCTGATTTAGATAACTTGATAAAATTTTCTACTGTTCCGGGAGCGTCGTCATCGTAAAAATTTACTTTCATGATCCCTTTGCTGGTATGAATTTCTCCTTTACTCATAAATGTATCTTTATTATTATTTTGATAAAACATGCTGAGAGAGCCAATTTTCTTTTAAATATAGGCTTCCTGCAAAATTTGTCTCATGCTGAAAATTTCAAGATTGAACATCATTGCGGACAAAAATAAAAATAAGAAATGAGAAAAGACGAAGTTGTGTTTTCTGTATCGTCGTTTTCTAAAGCTGTTGTTCTCCCAGAGAGGTTTCGCTAATGACCATGTTCTTCCTGTAAATATAAAAGATACAGACAAAGAAGATAACCGCTGCAATGAAATAAAGTAAAAGAAAAACAGGAGTATCGCTGAAAATTATTTCAAGCCTTTCTGTAAAAGCAGCGTTGCCTGAAGACAGTATGACAAAAAAGTTGCCAAGGATATGGATCGTGATGCACAGTGATAATGAGCTTGTCTGCCAGAAAATAAATCCTATGAAGGAATTGATTATCAGTGTTGTCAGGATATAGCTCAAAGGAAAATGGACAATAGAGAACATTACAGAAGATAAAACAATCGCTTTTAAAGGAGTATAGTTTTTAAGAAAGCCCCTCAGAATTATTCCCCTGAATATGATCTCTTCCAACACCGGACCGATTAGGATGAAATAAATGAAAGACAGCGATTTTATTTCATGTACCTGCTTAAATAATCCGTCAAATCTTTCCAGCGCAGGGATCATCTGTTGCAACGGGTTTGTGAGAAATATCAGGGCGGCTGTCCCTGAGAGGATGAAGGGAAGAAACGTTATTGTCTTTTTTGTGCTGGTTTTCCTGTGAAAGATCTCTGCCGGTTGTTTTACATGTTTTATGGCGCACCTGATTATCCAACCTTCTGCCAAAAGATAAACCAGCAGAAGATAGTATAAGTCCAGGTTTGAATATTCCGGTTCAGGAGTAGATATAAATTTCACAATTATGGGTAACGCCAGTACAAAAAACAGGAGTAACATTTTAAATAACAGGATGACTGTTTTCCAAATTGTGGGGTAATATCTTTGCATAATACGGTCTAATCAGTTTTATTTAAGTAAAGTTAACATATCCTGGACAAATGTTTAAATAATTAAAAAGGAATTTGATGAAGGTGCTATTTGGAGGTACAAAACGTCGTTTCCAGTTCATGAAGCGACTTATTGAAAAAAAAAGATATGAAAAATTAACTTTAAAGATGGACAAAAAAGAAAGCATCCCCGGAAGTCAGGTTCTTCTGCTTTGGGGATGCCTTTCTTTGTATATTTATCGCCTTCCTTTATTCAAGAAAAAGTTCTATTACCGGAATTTCATAATTGGGTTTTATAACTGGCAGGATCAGGTTTAAATCGTTCTCCCCTTCTTTTTCTTCCATACCATACCGCTGCCTTTTCTCTATTTTAATTTCTGAGTTATCATGCAGGAACTGGGCGTATTTTATTTTTCCCTTGAAATTAGGCAGTGTAAGGTTTTGGAGCGGATAATCCAACAGGTGGATATAAAGTCTTTTTGTTTGTGGGTTGTAAGTCAGAAGCGTGTTTACAGGTACCTGGAATTCAGCAGGAGCCTGTGTGCAGCCATAAACCGAACGACTGTTATGCGACATCCACTTTCCTATTTCGGCAAGGGCTTTATCTGCCCTCCAGTCAAAATCACCCCGGGCAGTAGGACCTACATTCAAAAGCAGGTTTCCTCCCTTACTTACCGACTCGATTAATAGTTCCAGCAATTGTTTGGTATCTTTCCAGGTGTTCTCGTCCCGATAGTATCCCCACGACCCGCTAAACGTCTGGCAGGTTTCCCATGGAACTTTTTTCCCGTTTACTTCAGGCCACCTGGCAACCTTGTATTGTTCGGGTGTTGTAAAATCCCATCCGTCTTCATATTTATTAAGATTTAGCCTGTCATTAATGATAATCCCGGGCTGAAGCTTCCTGACCATAGCCAGGAGTTCTTTCGAATCCCAATCTTTATCGTCTTTGCCGTATTCTCCCGGGTACGAGAAGTCGAGCCAAAGGATGTCAATCTTACCGTAATTGGTAAGCAGTTCACGTACCTGGTTGAACAAGTACTCCCGGTAAATTTTCATATCGCGGTCCTTGTTTAGTTTATCGCAATCCTTCATATTTTCAGGTCTTAGCGGGTGAAACCGGTCTATCGTGAAGTCAGGGTGATGCCAGTCGATCAGCGAATAATAAAAACCCACTTTCAGTCCTTCAGCTCTGAAGGCTTCAACAAATTCTTTGACAAGATCCCTTCCTGCGGGAGTGTTTGTTGCTTTATAGTCGGTATATTTAGAATCGAAAAGGCAGAAACCTTCATGATGTTTTGTCGTCAGCACAGCATATTTCATGCCGGCTGCCTTTGCTTTCCTTGCCCATTCTTTGGGTTCGTAAAGATCAGGATCGAATATTTCGAAATATTTCTGGTAGTCCTCGTTTGAAATTTTCTCCCTGCTTTTTACCCATTCGTGACGGGCTGGCAGGGCATAGAGCCCCCAATGGATAAACATTCCAAACCGGTCATGTGTCCACCATGCCATTCTTTCTTCTTTTTGTTTTTCAGTTTCGTTTGAGAGCTTGTTTTGTGAAAACACATTCAAACACAAGGATAAGACCATAAATAAAGTGAAGATTAATTTTTTCATCATTGGATTGATTTAGGTTAATTATACTGTGCTGTACTGTGCAAATATAATGATTTTTATTTGCTTTTTACAGTATGGCTAAAGTTTAGTCGCTTCTGAATCACGGACAAAGAGCAGAGTGTATCCTGAACAGGCTAAAGAACGGACAACGGGGACCGGGACGCGAAAGTTAACAGGGTGCTCTTCCTGATCAATAGCACGAGAACGTGATAATACGACATCGCTTTACGGAGCATTTTTCCGATTTTACTATAGTCTAATGACGCTGTTATTAAACATTGTCTCCGGTGTTAAAGTTGTTTTAAAATCAGTTTTTGAAAACAGAATCGTTATTTCCTTTGTATTTCGAAAACAGAAAATGATTAAAATTACGTTGAAGATCGTTACAGGTTAACGGCAATTAACGGAAGGACTGATTTTATATATTTGTTTTTAATCATGGAAATCAGTTTCATCAGATATTGTCAGAGTTGCCGGATAACTTTAAATTTAGAAAAGAATGAAAAGGGAAATCGTTGATTTTATGGAAGTAATGAAGTCCAGGACCCCGGGGGAAAGTGAATTTCATCAGGCTGTTTTGGAGGTAGTTGAGTCAATCTGGGATGTCTATCAACAGAATCCCCGGTATCAAAAGGCAAAAATACTTGAGCGGATGGTGGAACCCGAACGTACGATTATATTCAGGGTCCCTTGGCTCGACGACATGGGAAATGTCCAGATAAACAGGGGATACCGGGTCGAGTTTAATTCGGCGCTTGGTCCTTATAAAGGGGGACTGCGTTTTCACCCGACAGTTACTCTTTCTGTGCTGAAATTCCTTGGTTTCGAGCAGACCTTTAAGAATAGCCTGACTACCTTACCTATGGGGGGCGGAAAAGGTGGTTCTGATTTTAGTCCAAAAGGAAAATCGGACAACGAGATCATGCGGTTTTGTCAAAGCTTTATGACCGAGTTACAACGCCATATTGGACCGCATACCGATGTCCCTGCCGGAGATATTGGTGTTGGGGGGAGAGAAATTGGCTATTTGTTTGGTCAGTATAAACGTATCCGGAATGAGTTTACAGGTGTACTTACAGGTAAGGGGCTGGCATGGGGAGGAAGCCTGATCCGGCCGGAAGCGACTGGATTCGGTGCTGTCTATTTCGTACAGCATATGCTGGATCGGATAGGGAAAAATGTTGCCGGTCACACTTTTGCTGTTTCCGGTTTTGGAAATGTGGCCTGGGGCGCTATTACTAAAATTAATGACCTTGGAGGACAGGTTGTCACGATATCCGGGCCTGATGGATATGTTTATGATCCGGCAGGGATCAAAAATGAGAAAATAGATTACCTGCTTGAGTTGAGGGCATCTAATAATGATGTGGTAGAGCCGTATGCACGGGAATTTAAAGCTGAGTTTTTTCCAGGGAAGAAGCCTTGGGAGCAAAAAGTTGATATTGCGATGCCTTGTGCTACACAAAATGAACTGGAGCTGACTGACGCCCAAATGCTCGTCGAAAATGGTTGCATGCTTTTGGCTGAGGTTTCAAATATGGGATGTACTGCAGACGCAGCCGATTATCTGGTCGAGCATATTGCTTATGCCCCTGGAAAAGCTGTAAACGCTGGAGGAGTTGCTGTTTCCGGTTTGGAAATGACCCAAAACAGCCAACGCTTGAACTGGACAAAGGAAGAAGTTGATGCACGTCTGCACCTGATTATGCGGGAAATCCATGAAACATGTGTCCGTTATGGAAAAGAAGGAGCAAAGGTCAATTACGTAAAAGGGGCTAATGTCGGAGGATTTGTTAAAGTTGCTGATGCGATGCTGGCCCAGGGCGTTGTCTGATTGCCTTTTGAATTATCATTAAGATAATATTCGGGAGACGGTCTTCTGCATTTTTAGTGCTTTCTTTGCGGATAAAATTTGCTGTATGTTGATTGATACCCATTCACATATTTATTCCGAAGATTTCACAAGCGATCAGGAAGAAGTGATTCAACGGGCTTTTGAGAATGATATCAGGAAAATCGTGCTTCCAAATATTGAAAGTTCTTCTGTGAAGAAAATGCTTGATCTGGTGGATCAGTATCCTCAGATCTGTTTCCCGTTGATGGGACTCCATCCAACGTCTGTAAACGAAGATTATGAAGAAGAACTTGAACTTGTAGAATTTTGGATCAAGAAAAGAAAGTTTTACGGGATCGGGGAAATAGGCATCGATCTGTACTGGGACAAAACATTTATACAAGAGCAAACGGATGCTTTTCGCCGTCAGGTGATCCTTGCTAAACGATATGACCTTCCTGTGGTTATTCATGTGCGTGAATCTTTCGATGAGGTATTTAGTGTACTTGACGAAGAAAAAGGTCCGGGATTAAGGGGGGTATTTCATAGTTTTTCGGGGACGATGGAACAGGCGCGACAGGTGATAAACATTGGTTTTAATATTGGGGTTAACGGGATTGTCACGTTCAAAAACAGTCAGCTTTCACAAATTATTGAAAAGATTGATCCTTGTCATGTTTTACTGGAGACAGATGCCCCATATTTGACACCTGTTCCCTTTAGGGGAAAGAGAAATGAAAGTTCCTATTTGATTTATGTAGCTCAAAAGGTTGCTGAAATCTATCAGCTTCCTATTTCAGAAATAGCCCGGATTACATCAGAAAATGCGGAAAGGTTGTTTAAAATATAGTAATAAGGCATTAGTTAAATAATGCAAGGGAAGATACTTTATATGATTTTATTAATATTTTGACAGTGAAGGGCAAGAAATGTTAGGCGGAAAATGAAGGGAAAGGCGGATTCCTGACCTTATCGTTTGTTTATATAACCGGCTTTCTTGTTGGTGCAGATATCCTCCCGGGATACTTTTAGTACTAAAATGTTTATGGAACCAGAAAGACCATCAATTTTATTGATTTATACCGGTGGAACGATTGGCATGGTGCAAAAGACCGGCTCAGGAGCCCTGTCACCAGTCAAGTTCGACCAGATTTTGGATGAAGTGCCTGAATTGAACAGACTTGGTTATAACCTGGAATCAATAACATTTAGCCCTCCGATCGATTCTTCTGATATGACTTTTCATATTTGGGCTAAACTGGCAAGGACTATCCAAAAGAATTATCGTAAGTTTGATGGTTTTGTCATACTGCATGGAACAGATACAATGGCGTATACCGCTTCTGCATTAAGTTATATGCTTGAGAACCTGGATAAGCCTGTCGTTCTGACCGGGTCGCAGTTGCCAATCGGTATCCTGCGTACAGACGGAAAAGAAAATCTGATCACATCAATTGAGATTGCTGCTGCAAAAATAAATGGTGTCTCCATTGTCCCGGAAGTCTGTATTTACTTTGATTTCAAGTTAAGCCGGGGGAACCGGACCAGCAAACGGCATGCCGATCATTTCAGTGCTTTCAGTTCGACCAATTATCCTTTACTGGCTAAAGCAGGCGTTGATATTAATTATTATCATGAAAATATATATCACCCGCAAAACAAGGGAATATTAAAGGTAAGCACTAATTTTAACGAGAATGTAGTTATCCTGAAAATATTTCCGGGAATGAGCCGGCTGGTGTTTGAACGTATTATCAATATCCCGAATTTGAAAGGAATTGTCCTTGAAACTTTTGGATCGGGGAACATCCCTTCTGTTATCTGGATGATGCGTTTAATCAAGAAGGCAGTCCGTCAGGGAGTTATCATACTGAATGTTACTCAATGTGAAGGCGGTTCCGTGAAGATGGGACATTACCAGGCAAGCAGGGAATTATTGAAAGCAGGGGTTGTCAGTGGTAAGGATATGACCACTGAAGCAGCGGTGACTAAACTGATGTTCCTTTTGGGACAGGGTTTAAGTAATGAGGATATCAAGTTGCATCTGAATAAAAGTTTGAGCGGTGAAATAAGTGAGTAGCTATTTTTTTTTCACAATTTTTTTGTAATTTGCAGCCCTGAAAATTGAGGCCGGACCAGGGAGAGATGCAGGAGTGGCTGAACTGGCACGCCTGGAAAGCGTGTGTACCTCAAAAGGGTACCGGGGGTTCGAATCCCCCTCTCTCCGCAGCAGAGTGATGATAATAGTGATAATAATTAATTAGAGAATGTTTTGACAGTGATTATAAGAACCTTAAGTCCTTTTAATCAATCAGAATAAAAGCAAATAAGATAATTTAAAAATTAAGGAGATTTACTAATTAAAATTAAAACCAATGATGAAAAGACTATTTGCGTTTATAGCAGTTCTTGGGATGCTTTATCTTGGTGCATCCACTAATGCTGTTGCTCAGGACGAGACCCAGGGGGCAACTACAGAAGTAGCTAAAGATTCATCTACCGATGTTAGCCAGGCTGCCCCGGCTGCTGCTGACAACGAAGAAAAAGCTGCTGCTGCCAACGAAGAAAACAAATCCGTGCACAACATGATCAAGATGTATTTCATTCAGGGAGGACCTGGTTTTATGACATCAATCCTGATCTGTTTGCTTCTGGGGCTTTCGTTTGCACTGGAAAGGGTTATTTATCTGAACCTTTCATCTACAAACAATAAGAAGTTACTTCTGGATGTTGAAGATGCTTTATCTAAAGGTGGTATTGAGGCTGCAAAAGAAGTTTGCCGTAATACCCGCGGACCTGTTGCCAGTATTTTTTATCAGGGACTCGACCGTTCTGAAGAAGGTCTGGATGTTGTAGAGAAAACAGTTGTTTCTTACGGTAGTGTCCAGGCAAGTTTGCTGGAAAAAGGATTGAGCTGGATTGGCTTGTTTATCGGAATTGCCCCTATGTTGGGATTCCTCGGTACAGTTATCGGTTTGATCCAGGCTTTTGATGCTATCCAGATCGCAGGTGATATTAGCCCGGCATTGGTTGCTGGTGGTATGAAAGTTGCCTTGATCACAACAGTCGGTGGTCTTATTGTTGCAATTATCCTGCAGATTTTCTATAACTATTGCCTTTCTAAAATTGATAGTGTTGTAAATAGTATGGAAGATTCTTCTATTTCCCTGATCGACATACTGGTAAAGCACAATCTTAAAAAGTAATTTGAAATGAAGGTTGAAAAGGTTTTAAATATTGTACTCATAGTGATTATTGCTATCTCAGTGATTCTGACAATTACATTGTTCTCGAATCTCGACGATGATGCCGCTATGAGTTCGTGGTTAAATCTGGATCTGAGCTGGAGCTACATTCTTGTAATACTTGGTGGAGCAATTGCAGTCGTTGCAAGTCTTATCCATGTGTTCTCGGACAAGGATGCTGCGAAGCGGGCAGGGTTCGTTTTTCTTTTCGCCCTGGTTATCTTCGGCATTTCTTATCTTACTGCTTCCAGTAAACTTCCTCAGTTTTACGGAGTTGAAAAATTCGTAGCTGACGGAACTCTAACAGCTAATAGTTCAAAGTGGATTGATACAGTTTTAAGAGCAACTTACATTTTATCAGGTTTAACAGTACTAGTGACTATTTTCTGGTCTTTGAAGCGTGTGGTAAAAAGTTGAAAAGAGAATTGATGTGGTATTTAATCCAATTAACATGAAAAATTATTATTATGGCAAGAAAAGTACCCGCAATACCTAATTCATCATTGGCAGACATCGCTTTTATGGTGCTTATTTTCTTCCTCATGGTATCGACTATGGATACAGATATGGGGTTGGAAAGGAAATTACCACCTATAGCTCCGGACAATCAGGACACACCTCCTATTAAGGAACGAAATGTATTCATTGTTCTTGTTAACGCGAAAAATCAGTTGCTGGTCGAGGGTGAGTTGACCCGAATTGAAGATCTTCGTGAGAAGGCTAAGCGGTTTATGGCTAATCCGAATGACGAGGAGAACTTGCCGGAAAAGACAATCAAGAATGTACCTTTTTTTGGCGATTATCCTATCACAAAAGGTGTTATTTCCTTACAGAACGATGTCGGAACTGAGTATAAAACATATATTGCGGTTCAGAACGAATTGGTCGGTGCCATAAATGATTTACGGAACGAGTTAGCCCAGCAAAAGTTTGGGAAGCCCTTTGTAAGTCTTAATCCTGATCAACAGGATGCTATTCAGGAAATATATCCTTCCAGGATTTCCGAAGCTGAACCTAAAAGAATTGGAGGAAAGTAATATGTCAAAATTTAGAAAAGACTCAAAGAAGGAATTACCTGAAATTTCATCTTCGTCCTTACCCGATATTGTATTTATGATCCTTATATTCTTTATGGTAACGGTACAGATGAGGGATGTGACGTTGAAGGTACATGTTACCGTACCTCAGGGAACTGAGCTTTCAAAACTGGAAAAGAAATCTTTGGTTAGTAATATTTATGTTGGTGAGCCTCAGCCGCAATACCAGCGTATATATGGTTCCGAACCACGTATCCAGTTGAATGATCAGTTTGCTACCGTTGCTGATATTCCTGAGTTTATTACCAGCGAGCGCCAGGCACGTAACGAAGCTGAAGTGCCTTTTATGATTACTTCGCTTAAAGTTGATGAATATACCAAAATGGGTATTGTGACTGATATCAAACAGGAACTCAGAAAGGTTTCCGCTTTGCATATCAATTATTCGTTGCGTAAGCAGACTAAAAATCAATGATTGATTAGTTGATTTTATTTATAAATCATATAGAAAGGGAAACTTTTACAGGTTTCCCTTTTTTGTTTTATTAACAGATAATTACATGGCAACACTACAGTTTGATAAGGTCCCTTATGAAAAAGTAAAAGAGGGCCTTGAACGAAAAATTATTCATTCGGATCATCTGATGAGCGTGCTAATCGACTTTTCCGGTGGGCCGTGGAAAGAACCGGATCCTTTACATAGCCATCCTCACGAACAGGTCTCCTATATTGCGGAGGGGGAAGTGTTGTTTTTATGTGAAGGGGAAGAACCCGTAAAGCTGAAGCAAGGGGATTTTTTTGCGGTTGCTTCGGGAAAAAAACACGGTATTCAGCTTTTAACTAAAAAAGCCAGGCTGATTGATAGTTTTACCCCAATAAGGGAGGATTTCCTAAAGAAATAGAGGAGGGCACGGCCCTCCTCTATTTCTTATTAATTGCTGAGATCGATTTTTACATTGAGTTCTTTTAATTGAGCTTCCGATATTGGACTTGGGGCATCATTCATGACATCCCGTCCCGAATTGTTTTTGGGGAAGGCAATCACGTCCCGGATGCTATCCAATCCGGCAAACATAGATACCAGACGGTCGAACCCAAATGCTATGCCTGCATGTGGTGGCGCACCATATTTGAAAGCGTTCATGAGAAATCCGAACTGGTTTTGAGCCTCTTCGTGCGTGAATCCCAGAACATCGAACATCTTCGACTGTAAGTCTGACTGGAAGATACGGACAGAACCTCCTCCGATTTCCACTCCGTTTATAACAAGGTCGTACGCATTTGCCCTTACATTGCCCGGACCGCTGTCCAGTAACGGAATATCTTCAGGTTTTGGGGCGGTAAACGGATGGTGCATCGCATAAAAGCGCTGTGTCTCATCATCCCATTCCAAGAGCGGGAAATCGATCACCCAAAGGGGCCTGTAGGTATCCTTGTTCCTTAATCCCAGACGTGAACCCATTTCCAGACGGAGTGTCCCTAATGCTGTCTGTGTTGATGTCCTTTTGCCGGAAAGGATCAGGATCAGGTCGCCTGGTTGACTATTAAAAGCGTTGGTTAAGCTTTGTAATTCTTCGGAAGTATAAAATTTATCAACCGATGATTTAATGCTTCCGTCTACGTTGCATTTTATGTACACGAGTCCTTTAGCCCCAATCTGCGGACGTTTTACCCATTCTGTGAGCTCATCAAGTTGTTTCCGGGAGTAATCACCGCATCCTGTTGCGCAAATTCCTCCGATATATTCCGCTTCATCGAAAACTTTAAAATTTTTTCCCTTTGCCAGTGCCGTCAGTTCTTTAATTTTCATTTCAAAACGGATATCCGGTTTGTCGGAACCGTAATTATCCATAGCTTCTTTGTAAGGCATGCGGGGAAAGTCGCTTATATCAATATTTTTGATTTTTTTAAACAGGTGTCTGGTAAGGCCTTCGAAAATGTTTAATACATCTTCCTGCTCCACATACGACATTTCACAGTCGATTTGAGTAAATTCAGGTTGACGGTCCGCCCGGAGGTCTTCATCACGAAAGCATTTTACGATCTGATAATAACGGTCAAAGCCGGCGACCATCAATAATTGTTTGAATATCTGGGGAGACTGTGGCAATGCATAAAATTCTCCCGGGTTCAGACGCGATGGTACTACAAAATCCCTGGCTCCTTCCGGGGTCGATTTCATTAGGACAGGAGTTTCTGTTTCAATGAAATCCAGTTCGTTGAGGTACGAACGGGCAATATGTGCCATCTTTGATCTAAGGATCAGGTTATCGCGTACCGGGGCCCTTCTCAGGTCGAGGTACCTGTATTTCATGCGAATATCATCACCACCATCGCTTTCATCTTCAATGGTAAAAGGAGGTGTTGCCGATGGGCTTAAAACTGCCAGCTTTTTTACATCAATTTCGATGTCGCCGGTAGGCAGGTTTTTGTTTTTACTGCTACGTTCCCTTACGGTGCCAGTGGCTTGTATCACATATTCCCGTCCAATCTTTTTCAGGTTTTCCCGAACCCCGGCAGGTGAATTTTCATCAAAAACAAGTTGTGTAATTCCATATCGGTCCCGAAGGTCGATAAATGTCATTCCCCCGAGTTCCCTTTTTCGCTGGATCCATCCTGCCAGGGTGGTTTCCTTTCCCTGTTGTTCAAGGCGCAGTTCTCCGCATGTATGCGTTCTGTACATATTGTTCCCTGTTTATTTTGTTTGCCTGCAAAAATACATAGATTTTAGCAATTAAAATTGTAGGTTTGTCAATTAATCCGGAATAGATTTAAGTCATGGAACTGTTTGATGATGTATATTTCATGAAGCGGGCTTTTCAGGAAGCACAGCTGGCTTATGAGGAGGGAGAAGTTCCTGTTGGGGCAGTTGTGGTTGCCCAAAACAGGATTATTGCCCGGGCCCATAATTTGACAGAAACCCTTACCGATGTTACAGCTCATGCGGAGATGCAGGCGATCACGGCTGCTTCAAATCTTTTAGGGGCGAAATACCTTAATCAATGTACGCTTTATGTTACCTTAGAGCCATGTGTAATGTGCGCCGGAGCAATCGGCTGGGCCCAACTGGGACGCCTTGTTTACGGAGCCTCTGATGATAAACGCGGGTTCACAAAGTTTGCCCCGCAAGCGTTACACCCCCGTACCGAAATAGAAGGAGGAGTTTTGGGAGACGATTGTGCTGATTTTATCTCTGCCTTTTTCCGGGAAAAAAGATAAGGCTATCCATTTTGCTTTGTCGTTCGTCAATTTTATCAACATGCTGTTTCCGACCCGAATCCCTTTTCATGAAGCAGTTAAAATTGAGTTATTTCTCAACAATAGAAACCACGGGAAACACAGAAACTATCCTTTCATCTTCTGTTTAATGATGAATCCTGCTTTTTTGAGATCTTCGTAATAATTCGGATATGATTTTGTTACAACAAGAGGGTCCTCTATTGCTATTTCACCAAATAGAGCTGTCGGGGCAAAGGCCAGCGCCATCCTGTGGTCATGATAAGTAGAAATAAGGGGCACATTCTTTTTCTCTAAAGAAAATTTTCCGTCCCATTGGAGTTCCCCGTTTTGTGGTTCGGTAATCGACGCCCCAAATTTAGCAAGTTCATTCTGTAACGCCAGTATCCGGTTCGTTTCTTTTATTTTCAGGGTCTCCAGTCCCGTAAAGTGAAAGGGGACCCGTTTTAGCGTACAAAGTACAGCCATTGTTTGTGCAATATCGGGGTTCTCTATAAAGTTCAGTTCCAAATGCACAGGACTAATATCTCTTTCCTTCTTAAGCAAAATGCTGTTTCCTTTGGTTTTGCTTTCGATCCCGAAGAGTCTGAACCATTCTGCAATTATCCGGTCCCCCTGGAGACTATCCGGATACAGGTCAGTGAGTTCTATCTCCCCCTGCACAGCCAGTGCCAGTATCTGATACCAATAGGAGGCACCGGACCAGTCCGACTCGACCGTAAAGGGAACCGGTTTGTAAGTTTGTTCTTCTATCTTGATTTCATTGCCTGTCCAGTTGTACCGGATTCCGTATTTACCCATTAACTCAAGTGTCAGCGAGATATATGAACGGGAAATGATCTTGTTTTTCAGTCGCAATGTCAATCCTTTTTCAAGTGTCGGGGCAATCATAAGTAATGCCGAAATGTATTGACTACTGACACTTCCGTCAAGCTTCAGGATTTTCCCTTTCAGATGTGATCCTGTGATTTTTAAAGGGGGGAACCCTTCTTCTCCTTCATATTCAATAACAGCGTCGAGCTCCCTCAGTGCGTCGACCAATACCTTAATAGGACGTTGTTTCATCCTTTCCGAACCGGTAATATGCCATTCTCCCACGATCTGCGAAAGGAAAGCGGTGAGGAACCGCATGGCAGTTCCGGCATGGCCAATATCGAAGGTATTTGTATTTGATGTTAATACTTGTCGCATCACGCGGGTGTCATCGCTGTCTGATAGATTTTGTATCTCATAGGGACTGTAACTTAAGGCATTTAAGATCAGTGCCCTGTTTGAAATACTTTTTGAAGAGGGAAGCTTGATTGTCCCGTTTATGTTCTTGTCTGGCTTGGAAAGAATGTACTGCATCTGTTTGTCCCTTTTTTAAACGATCAGATAGAGATCAATGAGTTTGGGTCAACTGTTAATGATCAGAGGCTCCTGTAATAATCAAGGGCTTCCAATATTATTGATTTATGACAATTCTGGTTGATTTCAACATTTCCTGTTTTTGATAAAAGTGTAAAATTGATCCTGTCTCCCTCGTTTTTCTTGTCGTGGGTCATCAATTCATAGAGAGCTTCATAATCTTCCTGTACAATTTCGAATTTACCATAGTTTTTAAGAAGCCACTTGCTCATTTCAAGGAGTTCCTTCCCGTCGAACCCGCACATCTTTGCAGAGAGGTACAACTCAGTGATCATTCCGTAGACTACAGCGAAACCATGTAATATCGGTCTTCCCTGATGCAAGGCATAACTTTCGAACGCATGTCCGACTGTATGTCCGAAATTTAATGCTTTTCGTATGTTTTTTTCTGTCGGATCGTTTTGGACATGCCACTCTTTTATGGCGACAGAATGGGTAATAATTTCCTGGAGCACCGACAAATCCCGTCCTTCCAGGTCATAGTTCAGAAGCTCATGCAGATGCTCCGGATTTTTTATCAATCCGTGCTTAATCATTTCTGCATAACCCGACAAAAAATTTTTTTTATCAATCGTTCTCAGGAATCCAGTGTTGATAATTACCGCGTCCGGCTCGTTGAATACGCCGATTTCATTTTTTAACCCGTTGAAGTTGATGCCGGTTTTGCCCCCTAGGGAAGCGTCAACCTGTGCCAGTAAGGTGGTCGGAATGTTTACGAAAGCCATTCCTCTTTTAAAAGTTGATGCAGCAAACCCACCGAGGTCAGTCAGCATCCCTCCTCCAATATTGAGAAGCAACGATTTCCTGTCTGCCCCGTGTCTTGAGAGATCTTCCCATACCTTTTCAACAGACCTTATCGATTTGTTGGCTTCGCCTCCGTTGATTATAATTGTTTGGATCGAATAATTGTCGACCACATTGCCAATTAAAGGCAAGCAGAGTTTGGCAGGAGTATCTTCAGTCAGCAGAAATACTTTTCCCTGAGGAAAACCATCAATGATTTTCTGAACTTCCTTTTCGATCTGTTGGGAAAAAACAATATTAGCACGTATTTTTGAAGGAGTCATCTTTTCTGGTTTTGTGGTTGCAAAGTTATAATAATTTTACAACAGCCGGCCCAGGGAAATAACAGGGAGGATGATTTACCGCTAATTTGATTTTAAGAGAATAATGAATTAATTTCATGGGTTGATAGATTACTTTTAACGGCCACATGTAATTCCCGGTTTATAATCAGGCTTTTGTGTGTAAGGTTCGGCACTCGTGGCTCGTTTCATATAAAAACATGATTTTATGGATACCTCAGATGATCTGAAATTTCGGGTTGCATTATCCATGATCCCCGGGATCGGGTGTGTTCATGCCCGAAGTTTGATTGCTTATTTTGGTAATATTCCTGATATTTTTAAGGCCACCGAGAAGGTACTCATGAAGGTTCCCGGTATTGGAAGCATTACTGCCAGAAATATTGTTGCAAATAATTCACTGCGACGGGCTGAGCAGGAAATTCGTTTTAACGAAAAGAACGGCATCAAAACTTTATTTTTTTTGGATAATGATTATCCCTCCCGATTAAGAAGATGTTCCGATGCGCCCATCGTTTTGTACGTCAAGGGAAATATCCGCTTTAATGAAGAGAAGGTTGTTGCTATTGTGGGGACCAGGAATGCGACTGACTACGGCCGGACATTTTGCGATGAAATGGTTTCTGAGATGGCCAGGAAGAGTGGTTATTGCGTGGTAAGCGGATTGGCCTATGGAATAGATGTTGCTGCTCATAAAGCCTGTCTGAAATATGGGGTCCAGACGATCGGGGTATTGGGGCATGGACTTGACCGTATCTATCCGGCCTTGCACCGGACTGTTGCAGAGAAGATGCAGGCTGACGGTGGAATTGTATCTGATTTTGTCAGCGAAGTAAATATCGAAAGGCAAAATTTTCTGCAACGTAACCGGATTATTGCCGGATTGGCTGATGCCGTGATTATTGCCGAATCTGCAGAAAAGGGGGGCGCCCTGGTAACAGCGGACATAGCTGCTTCTTATAATTGCGATGTTTTTGCTCTGCCTGGGCGATCGACCGATCTCTATTCAAAGGGATGCAATAAGCTGATCAAACAAAATAAGGCCGGAATGATCGAAAACTTGGCTGACCTGGAGTTTTTTATGTCATGGGCCAAAGACATTTCGCATCCGGGACATATCCAAAAACAGCTTTTTGTCGAACTGTCCCCTGAGGAACAAACCCTTAGCGATGTTTTAAAAACAGGGACGCTGTTTATCGATCAGATTTGTGAAGAAATGTCTATGCCGGCAGGCAGGGTCTCAGCTTTATTGCTAAATCTTGAATTTAAAGGGATCATCACAAGCCTTCCTGGGAAAATGTATCGATTAAATAACTAAAGCATAGATATTTGTGATAAATTTAACTATTTGGTTAAATTTATTGGTCAAAAAACTTGTATCTCAAATTCTGTTGTCATATCTTTGACCATGTAATTTAATTGAATGGTTAAACCACTTAATAAATGAATGCAAAAAAAGATAATACCGAAGAAAAGATCCTGGAAGCAGCAAAGAATGTCTTTATAAAGAAAGGCATGGAAGGCGCCAGGATGCAGGAAATTGCCGACGAGGCAAAAATCAACAAGGCCCTGCTACATTATTATTTCAGGAGCAAAGAAAAACTATTCAACGCTATTTTCAACCAGATTATTAAGATAGCTTTTCCCCGGATCGAGCAGGTAATCTATACGGATGTGGATTTCAGGACGAAGGTTGGGGTGGTGATTGATTCTTATCTTGATCTTTTGATTGCTCATCCTTACCTGCCCGGTTTTATCATGAAGGAATTCAACCGGGACCCCTCTGTGATCCTGAAGCTGATCGCTAAATACGGTTTTAACATACAACCGGTTCTTGAGGTTATCTCTGAAGCAATGGATCGCGGTGAGATAATCAAGATGAAACCGGAACACCTGGTTGTTAATATTGTCAGTATGTGTGTGTTCCCTTTTGCGGCAAGACCTGCAATTAGTTTTGTCGCATTTAGAGACAATAAAGAGGCGCTGGATTCCTTTTTCGAGGAAAGACGTGAAGTTGTAAAGCAGTTTGTTATCCGGGCCATCGAAGAACGATAGCCACTAAGGATACCTGTTTTTATCAGTTTTCAGAGAACATAAAAGCAAATATCACATGAAGTACGTAAAGCTAGTTTTAATTTGCCTGTTGTTTCCTGTTCGGGCTGTTTTTGCCCAGGATCAGGTTCATTTGACTGATTGTCAGCGATGGGCAAGGGAGGAACATCCCTATTTGAAACAGAAGGAATTGTATCAGAAAATATCTGATCTCAACCAGGAGAATACGAAAGTTAACTACTTGCCCCGGGTGATACTCGATGCCCAGGCCACTTACCAGTCGGATGTTACGCATCTCGGAATTTCTATTCCCAATGTAACAATCCCCACTATTTCCAAAGATCAGTATAAAGCGTACCTGGACGTTAAGCAGAATATTTGGGACGGAGGTGTAACGAAGGCTGCTAATGCCCTCGAATCTGCCCGGAAAGAAGTTGATGAACAAAATGTTGAAGTTGAACTCTACCAGGTAAAGGATCAGGTAAACGACCTTTTTTTCTCAAGTTTTTTATTGCAGCAAAACCTGGCTATACTTGACCGGAAACAGGAGACCCTTGAGTCCCAGAAATCGAATATGGAGGCTAAGGTAAAAAACGGGATGCTTTTGTCTTCAGAGCTTGACCAGGTATTGGCGGAGCTAATCAGGGTGAAGCAGCAGAAAACAGAGTTGCAGTCGGATCGCCAGACTGCCTTGGCTGCTCTGGCTATTCTGACGGGGAAAGGAGTGGATCGCTTACAGGACCTGGTACTGGATATTCCTTCTGATAGTTCGCTTGATAATCAAATCAATCGTCCTGAACTCGACCTGTTCCGGAAACAATCTGAGTTACTTGATGCCACTTCTGTTCAGATACAGAAAAAAAGGAACCCGGATTTTTTTGGGTTCGGTCAGGCCGGGTATGGACGTCCGGGATTAAATATGTATAATGATAACTTTGAGACTTATTATCTGGTGGGCGTAGGATTGAGTTGGAATGTTTTCGATTGGAAGACAGCGAAACGGGAAAAAGAAACGATACTTCTTCGTCAGCAGCTGATACAAACGCAGCAACAGCAGTTCGACAGGAATGTAAAGATTCAGCTGGATGGCCAGTACAGGAAAATAACGCAACTAAAAGATATACTTAAAAGCGACCGGGAGCTCATTTCGCTTCAGGAGCGGATTACGAAAAGTTCTGCTTCAAAGCTTGAAAACGGTACTATTACAAGTTCAGATTACATCAGGGACCTGAATGCCGAAATGACTGCCCGGATCACTTTTGAAACTCATAAAGTGCAATTGGAATCTGCCAGAGCGGATTATTTAAATATTCAAGGTAAACAAAACTAAAATCGGAAATATGATTGATTATCGCTATTTATATGTGCTGGCATTGGCGTTGCTGATGTCGTGCAGTGGAAATGACGACAAGTCGGATGCCTATGGAAATTTTGAAACAGATGAAACTATTGTTTCTTCTGAAACAGCCGGGAAATTGATTTTTTTTGATACAGAACTGGGAGACCATGTTACAAAGGGAGATTTGTTGGCAATAGCAGATACCGGCCAGTTGAACCTGCAGATTCGTGAAGTAAAGGCACAGTGCAGATCGGTCGAAACCAAGAAAATAAACATCCGTTCTCAGGTCGATGTAGAACTGCAGCAGATAAAAAATCTGGAGATTACGCAAAATCGGGTTCATAATCTTTTTAAAGATAAAGCGGCGACACAACAGCAGGTTGACGATGTTGACGGACAGATGCGGGTACTGGAAAAGCAGATGGAAAGCCTGAATACGCAATTTGTATCTGTAAACAGCGATATTGATGTGCTGGATGCCCAGATGAAAGTACTGGAAGATCAGTTACAAAAATGTTTTGTCAGGAGCCCTCTGACAGGACTAGTCATGGAAAAATATGTCGAGATGGGTGAAGTGCTTTCTCCGGGTAAGGCTATCGTCAAGATTGGTGATCTGTCAGAACTGAACCTTCGTGTTTTTGTGAGCGGGGCGCAGCTTCCCGGGATTAAACTTGGGCAGCAGGTACAGGTACAGATAGACGAGGACCGGAAGAACAATCAGGCGTTAACCGGAACGATCAGCTGGATTTCCCCGGAGGCCGAGTTTACCCCCAAAATTATACAGACTAAAAAGGAACGGGTAAAGCTGGTCTATGCTGTTAAGGTAAAGGTGAAAAACGACGGACGCCTGAAGATTGGCATGCCGGGAGAAGTGAATTTTTAGCAACACTCACTATTTCTGGAAGGCTGTTGAAGACGAAAATGACCTGATAAAAAGACAAATAATAAATAATCAATTACGAATGGTTAGGGTCGAAAACATATCGAAGTTTTATAACGGGGTCGAAGTCCTGAGCGATATTTCCTTTGACGTAAAAAAAGGTGAGTTATTTGGATTGATCGGACCGGATGGCGCCGGTAAAACCACTCTTATGCGTATTTTGATGACTTTGCTTATCCCGGATCGCGGACATGCCGGAATGGCCGGACTCGATGTTGTCAGGGATTACCGTAAGATCAGAAAAATTGTTGGATATATGCCGGGACGGTTTTCTCTCTACCAGGATTTGACAGTGGAGGAAAACCTGGCCTTTTTTGCTACGGTGTTCGGAACAACGATCCGGGAGAACTATGAATTGATCCGGGACATTTATGCACAAATTGAACCATTTAAAAACAGGTTGGCCGGTAAACTTTCTGGCGGAATGAAACAGAAACTGGCCCTTTCCTGTTCGCTGATCCATAAACCGGAAATTCTTATCCTCGATGAACCGACAACAGGCGTAGATGCCGTATCCCGGAAGGAATTTTGGGAAATGCTGGGCAATCTTAAGGAACAAGGAATCACGATTATGGTGTCGACCCCTTATATGGATGAGGCTGGATTATGCGACAGGGTGGCGCTGATGCAGAAAGGGAAAATCCTGATTATCGATAGTCCTTCCGGAATTATTGAGAGGAACCGTCACGTTTTATACGCGGTTCGTTCTCAAAATATATACCAGTTGATAAGGGATCTGCGAAGCTGGGACCGGATAAAAACTGCTTTTGCTTTTGGCCAGTATATCCATGCCACGCCAAATGATAATCTGACCGAGGCAGAACTGGAGCATTATCTGCATGAAAAAAGACATGATCAACCGGAAATCCATCGGATAGATCCGGGGATTGAGGATGTATTTATGGCATTAATGTCAAAGCAGGAGAATTTAACTGACCAGAAGATAAGTCAATGACAAAAATGAATATAATTGATAATGGCCCGAATCCCAAAGTGATCGAAGTTTACGATATGGTAAAAAAATTTGGAAGCTTTGTGGCAAACGATCATCTGAATTTCGAGGTGTACAGGGGTGAAATTTTTGGCTTTCTGGGGGCTAACGGTGCTGGCAAAACAACAGCAATGAGGATCCTCTGCGGCCTTTCATCTCCTACCTCCGGACGGATTACTGTCGGTGGCTTCGATGTTTACAGCCAAACCGAACAGATTAAAAGAAATATCGGGTATATGAGCCAGAAGTTCTCGTTGTACGAAGATATGACCATCTCCGAAAACATTCGCTTTTACGGTGGAATCTATGGAATTCCTGTAAAAGAAAGGAAACAAAAAGAACAGGTTTTGCTTCATGACCTTGGTTTGAAGCAGGAAAGAGATAAATTGATTGCTGACCTTCCGCTGGGGTGGAAACAAAAACTGGCTTTTTCAATTGCTCTGCTGCACGATCCGAAGATCGTGTTCCTGGACGAACCTACCGGAGGTGTTGACCCGATAACCCGCCGCCAGTTTTGGGATTTGATTTACAACGCTGCCGAGAACGGGAAAACGATTTTTGTCACGACCCATTATATGGATGAAGCCGAATATTGCAACCGGGTTTCCATTATGGTTGATGGCAGGATAGCAGCCCTTGACACACCGGATAATCTAAAGAAACAGTATCAGTCAACAGACATGAATGGCGTGTTCTTAAAAATAGCAAGATCGGCAAAAAACAGCGAATGACGAATTATTATTATTTGTTATGGGGCCGTTGTTAAATTATTGATTGATATATAGTGTTGTTCTATTCTTGGCACTTATTAAAGAGACTAGGAATCGTTGAAATTTGAATAACCAGAAAGAATTATGAAACGTTTTTGGGGATTTGTAAAGAAAGAGTTTTTCCACATTTTCAGGGACCGCAGGACAATGATTATCCTGTTTGGAATTCCCGTTATTCAGCTGTTGCTTTTCGGTACTGTTATTACCAATGAAATTAAGGATGCACATGTGGCTATCTACGACCAGTCGAAAGATGAGGTTACCCGGGAAATAAAGGAGAAGCTGCTTTCTTCAGGATATTTCCTTCTCGACAGGAACCTGGATAACACCGGTGACATTGAATCGATTTTGAGAAAAGGAAATGTAAAAGAAGTTCTGGTCTTCGGGCCTAACTTCGGGGAGTCGTTGGCAAAAGAAGGAAAGGCCGATGTCCAGGTAATTGTCGATGCATCGGATCCCAATATGGGAAAGTTGCTTGCTGACTATACCAAAGCGATCATAAACGATTATGTCTTAAAAAAGATGGGCGACCTGAAAATGCCTATGCAGATTGAAACGCAGGTTCGGATGTTCTATAATGAAGAGCTCGAATCGGTTTACATGTTTGTGCCGGGTATCATGTCAATGATCCTGATGCTGATATCTGCAATGATGACATCCATTTCAATCACCCGCGAAAAAGAACTGGGAACCATGGAAATTTTACTGGTGTCGCCCTTAAGGCCGGTTCAGATTATCCTGGGAAAGGTAATGCCTTATCTCGGACTTTCGGTGATCAACGCTATTGTGATCCTGATGATCGGACATTTTATTTTTGGTGTCCCTATTCATGGTAGCTGGGTATTATTGATGGGTGAAAGTATCCTTTTTATAATGATGGCCCTTTGTCTTGGAATCCTGATTTCGACAATGGCGAAGAACCAGATGTCGGCTATGTTTATTTCCATGATTGGACTGATGTTGCCAACCATCCTTCTTTCAGGCTTTATCTTCCCGATTGCAAATATGCCGGAACCTTTACAAATACTTTCAGTGATCATGCCCCCGAGGTGGTTTATCATCATTATTAAAAATATAATGCTCAAAGGAAGCGGGTTCTTTTATGTATGGAAGGAAACTTTGATCCTGATTATGATGGCAGTCGTTTTTATATCAATTGCCGTCCGTAAGTTTAAAATAAGGCTCGAATAACCTTCCGGTGTGCTAACAGCTGATATGTCGGCCAGCAGCAAACCATTTAACCAGATAGCAATACAACAACATAGCAATACAACAACATAGAAATATAACAACATAATCCTCAATCCATTCAGCAATGAGAACCATTTTGTATATTCTTCAGAAAGAATTCATCCAGATATTCCGGAACCGGACAATGCTGCCGATGATCTTTTTCCTGCCGTTATTGCAAATGCTCATCCTTGTCTTTGCAGCAACCTACGATCTTAAAAACGTGGATGTGTATGTTGTCGATAAAGATCTTTCGCAAACCTCGAGAGATTTGATCACCCGGTTTGAGGCTTCCCCGTTTTTCAGGATACATGATACATCGTTTGATGTGAAAAAAGGAGAGAACAGCTTTAACCGGGATAAAGCCGATTTTATTTTGGTAATTCCTGAAAAATTCGAACGGTCCTTAATTCGTGACGACAAGGCTGGCGTGCAGGTCTTGATCAATGCAATAGATGGCAGCAAAGCCTCTTTGATTTATTCATATGTCAGAGGAATTATTTCCGGGTTTAATAAAAATGTTATCGCCCAATGGGAAGGGATTCCAAAATTCACTCCTCCTCTGCAGATTGATGTGAGCGACAACTATTGGTTTAATCCGGAACTGGATTACAAGTGGTATATGGCACCCGGTATTTTATCGATACTGGTAACAGTGATCGGGATGTTCATGTCGGGAATGAACCTGGTGCGGGAAAAAGAGATCGGGACGATTGAGCAGCTAAATGTAACACCCATCCGGAAATACCAGTTTATTTTAGGGAAATTGTTGCCTTTTTTGGTAATTGCTTTGTTCGATCTGGCTCTTGGTTTGCTTATTGCCCGTGTGGTTTTCCAACTCCCGGTAGAGGGGAGTCTTCCTTTGTTGTTCGGTTTTGCCGCCCTCTACCTGGTTGGAGTGCTGGGACTTGGTTTGTTCGTCTCCACCATTACTGAAACCCAGCAGCAGGTTATGTTTGTAACTTATTTTTTCCTGATCATTTTTATTTTGATGGGAGGAATATTTACGCCGGTCGAAAATATGCCCGACTGGGCGCAGTTTCTCGACCGGCTTAACCCTATTTATTATTTCATGCGAATTATGAGAATGGTTATATTGAAAGGATCCGGGTTCGGGGATCTCCTTCCTGAGTTTATTTCCCTGACCGTTATCGGAACTTCCTTTCTGAGCCTTGCTATTTGGCGATATCGGAAGACAAGCTAAAATGCCAGAGGAACCCTCTCATCCTGAAGAATATGTCCTACCGTCTTTCCGGTCGTTTCTGCTTTCCGTTTTGGGTTGGGGTGCTTCGTTTTTGTCCCGTTTGAGTCGTTGATTTTTCAGCCGAAGAAGACCTCGCTTTGTGTACGCCCGATTCACTCCTTTCCCGTCTTTGTCCAGTCGTTGACTGTTTTGATGGTTGGGATGAGTCGGACTTTCTTCCGTTTTGATCCGTAGAAACGTTTGTATTCTTTTTGATTGATCCGGATCCTGACCTTCCGTGTGATGGATTGCTGTATTGAGGAGTTTCCTGTCTGTGCTGCTGTTCTGCCGGTCTTCTGATATTGGTGGGCTGGCTCCTTTGCCTGATGATTTCCTGATTCCTTTCCCTTTCTATTTTTTGGTTTTCTCTGAAATGCTCATCCCGGTGTATTGTTTCATCTCCCGGACGTCTGTGTCCGTAATTATTATCGTATTCATTCCTGCGGTCACGGTAAGAACGTATCGCATGAGGTGAATAGTGCCTGTCTTCGATGTGCCGGTGATAGTTAGGAGCAGGAACAGGCCTCCTGTGTACATAATACCGTGGATAATATCCCCAATAATAAGGTGAATGCCAGATGCTGTAATAGGGATTTACCAGATATCCTATAATTAACGGGATTCCAGAATATAAAGGTTCAAAAAAATAGTCAGGCCCGTACAGGTACTCATTACCAATGACCTGTACAATTGTTTCTCCCGGATAACCCTGTCTGACCACAATGGTTGCAACATTTTGAAACAGGTTTTTTCCCACTACGGCCTGGATAACTACGTTATAATTTCCGTATTCTTCGGTTTCCACTACCCTCAGATAGTCAATGTACCCGTCTCTGTTCAGGTCCAGATTGGAGACCTGTATATTCGGGTCGTTCAGCATTTGTTCAAATTCTTCCAGATTTTTTGCCTGTCCGAAAAGGTAGGCTACCGCTTCCAGATCCAGGTTGTCGCCGGTATAGTAGCCATTACCATTGGGCAATGGTTGTACCGGATAGCAATTAACTGTGAGAAATAGAAAAATTAGAGATAAAAGTCTTTTGTTCATGGCTTTTCCTTTTATAAGTTGTGTTTTTCTGTTTGTTTTTTATTTAAATACTATAATCGTGCCACGAAATTTTTACTTTTCATAGAATCATTTTTTAGATTGATTGCTTTTTTATTTTTATGTTGTTGTTTATTATTATTTTATATTGATAGATTCGGTTTTATGACCAGTTGATTTTTTCCTGGAAATGTTTTGTAAAACAGTATATTCTTATAGATTTGAAAGCCGGAAATACAGATTGCCGGCAAACTCCCCAGCATCGCCAAGCCAGGCACATCGCAATGGCCCGGATCTGTTAATGAGGAGTCTCGATGCATTGTCTGGATATTACTGGTGCACTATTGAGAGCTTCATAATGCCTGCATACGGACCTTGGGGTGTCCGGATATAAAGTTCTTGATGGAGCTTCAGTAACTTCACTACGTATTAAGGGCCGTTTCAAAATATTAACTGTCGTTTTTTATGTTATCCCTGTTCCCGCTGCCTGCTCTGTACTTTCATCTCTTTGTCCTGGATTCAGAAGTTGTGAAACGCTGGATATAAACTTAATATTATGGAAATTATAACTTATAATTTCCATAATATTAACCTATAATCACGAAGATTATAACCTATAATTTTTGCAATATTAACCTATAATTTTTTTGGAGAATCAATTGAGAGCTCACTCGGGAAAGTTGTCTCGTCATTAGTGGAACCTGTCCAGTTTTAATTGGGCATAATGCAGGCTACGGCACGCGGTTGGAAAAGACTATTGAATTGTTCTGTTTTACGGACAGTCATGCTCCTGTAGCGCTTTTTCGTACGCATTGAGAGGATAATCCTGTTGAAAGTCATGTTAAAATGTGTGCGCAAACATTTTTTTGAAAAATCATCTCTTTTTCCTGTCATTATTGTTATCTTTACATCTGTCGTAACATTATTTCAGAGAATTTATCCATCATGAAGAAGATAATTTGTTTGTTTGTGCTGGTCATGGCCGGCGTTTTGCCTCTTGTTGCGCAGGAGCAGGGCATACATCCCCAATCGAAAGAGTATGAATGGCCAAAAGATAAAATGGTCCTTGAAAAACTCGATCAATGGCAGGATCTGAAGTTTGGAATGATTATCCACTGGGGGCTTTATGCGGTACCGGGGATTATTGAGTCATGGGAACTTTGTTCGGAAGACTGGATCCAAAGGCCGGACAGCATGTCGTACTGTCAGTTTAAGAAATGGTATTGGGGGTTGAGGGACAAGTTCAACCCGGTCGGTTTTGATCCTGATCAGTGGGCCCGGGCTGCTGCCGATGCCGGTATGAAATATGTCGTTTTTACGACAAAACATCATGACGGATTCAATCTATTTGACACTAAGCAAACTGACTTTAAAATAACGAACGGGCCGTTTGCATCAAATCCCAAAGCCAATGTTGCCAAATATGTGTTTTCTGCTTTCAGGAAAAAAGGATTCATGATCGGCGCATACTTCTCGAAGCCGGACTGGCATTCTCCCTATTTTTGGTGGGACAAATATGCTACTCCTAACCGGAATGTCAATTACGATATCCGGAAATATCCGGAACGCTGGCAAAAGTTCAAGGATTTTACCTATAACCAGATCAGCGAGCTGATGCACGATTACGGGACAATCGATATCCTGTGGCTGGACGGGGGATGGGTGCGTCCCAAGGAAACCGTCAATGATGAAGTGCTGTCGTGGGGGGCTCCCATCCCGGATTGGGACCAGAAAATTGACATGCCGGCCATTGCCAGGATGGCCAGAGACGCTCAACCCGGTATCCTGATCGTTGACCGGACAGTACACGGACCTTATGAAAATTACCAGACGCCGGAAAGGGCCATCCCTGCGACGCAGCTTGACCATCCCTGGGAAAGTTGTATTACGCTTGGCAATAATTGGGGACATGTTCCAAATGATAAGATGAAAGAGCCGTCTGAGGTTATTCATGATCTCATTGAGATTGTAGCAAAGGGAGGAAGCTTGTTGCTGGGAGTCGGCCCTAACCCGAATGGTACCCTCGATTCGTTGGTCGTTTCAAGGCTGGAAGAAATCGGAAAGTGGATGAAAAGTAACGGGCAGGCAATCTATAACACCCGTATCGTCAAAAATTACAGAGATGGGGAAGTTTTCTTTACGAAAGGGAAAGATAATGCCTATTATGCATTGGCCCGGCTAAAAGCGGGAAGTACTGTCCCATCTGTTGTCGAATGGACCGGAAACCTTCCGAAAAAGGGTACAGCAATGGAATTTTTAGCAGCAGGTAAAAGGGTAAAATGGAATGTCAGAGATGGGAAAGTTACCGTGTTTATACCGAAGTCGTTCCGGCAGAAAAATAAAAATTATCCGGCACTTGCTTTTTCTTTTATTCCTGATTCTCATAATTAAAATAGCTAAAATGAGTTATTCCCGTTATTCCCCGGTAGTAGTCGTACTTATCTGTTCATTTTTGCCTGTTTTGTCTTTTGGACAAAGCATCTGGAAAAGATATGAAAATTTATTTACCCCGGTTCAGCATTATGTCGTTTACCAGACAGTTTCTCCGATCGTTGTAGATGGGAAAGCAGATGAGATTTCCTGGAAAAATGTAGCATGGACTTCCGATTTTACAGATATTGAAGGAGACAAAAGACCTGAACCATTTCTCAGGACAAGGGTAAAAATGTTGTGGGATAACAATTACCTCTATGTTTTTGCGGAACTGGAGGAACCTCAAATTTGGGCGTACATGACAGCCCGGGACCAGATTGTCTACCATGATAACGATTTTGAGATCTTTCTTGATCCGGACAGGGATGCCCGTAATTATTTTGAAATAGAGGTGAATGCCAGGAATACCTTGTTCGATTTGTTCTTACCAAGTCCGTACCGGAACGGGGGTGGTTACCCTTTGATCTCATGGAACGTTCCCGGGCTGAAAAGTGCGGTCTTTGTTGACGGAACTCTTAATGATCCCTCAGATACCGATAAAAAATGGTCGGTAGAGATGGCTATCCCCTTCGATGCCCTGAACCTGGCTATCGGAGATAAAGACCGGGCCCCCGGAGAAGGAACAGTCTGGAAAGCTGACTTCTCGAGGGTTGAGTGGCGAACTGACGTGAACGATGGAAATTATCTGAAACGAAAAGATCTTCAGGGAAAGGTTTTAAGCGAATACAACTGGGTTTGGAGCGCTCCTGGCCTTATTAGTATGCACTATCCGGAAAGATGGGGAATGATCAGTTTTACAAAAAAACAGGCCGGAGGTGGTCAGGCATCTTTCAAAGAACCGTTCGACGAGCAGTTGAAAAAGTATTTATGGTTGATTTATTATAAACAATATGATTTCAGGGAAAAAAACGGGAGGTTTGCTTCGTCACTGGGGGCCCTTGATATCCCCACTGATGACTTTTCCGCGGATGGGAAAGGATATCAAATATCATTAGTAGCCACCGATCTGCAGTTTACTGCATTAATTTCAGACAAATCAGGAGCCCTCATATCATTGAATGAAGCCGGAGTATTGAAAATAAAGAGATAGAAATGAAGAAAAGAGATTTTATCAAATCCTCCCTGCTCGCGGGAATCGGGCTAATAAATTTTCAGCCGTCCTTTGGAGGTCAGAAGGAAAAGAGGGGAGGGACATTTAAACATTGGATCTGGGAGAACCCAGACAAGGAAGAAGATGAAGAATCTCTGAAAAAAAGGTTCGCACTTTTTTATTCTTATGGAATTAAGGGGATGTTTTTCGAAAATGACAGTGAAAAGCATTTTCGTATAGCCAAGGAGGCCGGACTTGAGACGCATCGCTGGATGTGGACGATGAACCGTGGGGAGGAATTTTTGCTTAAAAATCATCCTGACTGGTACGCGGTTAGCAGAAACGGAAAATCGTGTGCTGTCTCCCCCCCTTATGTTGGCTACTACCGCTGGCTTTGTCCTACAAAAACCGAAGTACAGGCATACCTGAAAGATCAGGTCGAGCAAATTCTGCAAAAAGATTACGTTGATGGGATACACCTGGATTATGTGCGTTTTTGCGATGTGATACTTCCCGTAAACCTGTGGAAAAATTACGGGATTGTCCAGACCCGGGAATTGCCTGATTATGATTTTTGTTATTGTGAGACCTGTCGTTCAAAATTCAGTGAAGAGTACGGAATTGATCTGTTGAAAATCGAGTATCCGGACCAGAGCTTGTCATGGCGGAAATTCAGATATGACCGTATTACAAACATTGTCAGCCAATTGGCTGAGGTCGCCCATCGTCATCATAAAAAGATCACAGCGGCAGTATTCCCGACGCCAGAGGTAGCCAGACGCATTGTCAGGCAGGACTGGACAAACTGGGATCTTGACGGGGTTTGTCCGATGATTTATCATGGCTTTTATAAGGAGCCGGTTTCCTGGATAGGTGATGCTGTCGAAGAAGGCATCCATTTTCTGTGCGGAAGGTTTCCCCTATATGCAGGGGTTTATCTTCCGGATTTTGAATCAGGGGAAGAATTGGCTTCCGGTATTGAAACTGCACTTCAGCATGGAGCTTCCGGTATCTCGTTGTTTGGGAAAGTGGATGAAAATATCCTGAAGATACTGAGAACTGTGTCAGAACGAAATTTTCCTGAAATGATTTAGCGGGAGATTCCTCCGGTCTGTTGTTAACGCGGGAAGTAAATTTTTGGTGCAAATTTCAAGTATAAATTTTTAATATTGAAGTGTGTGCGTGCACATTAACAATAAAAACTTATCTTTGCCATGACTTTAGATAATAAAATTAATTGACGGATATGATTTGCTGAGAAAGAGTCATTTACGTTTTCCGGAAAGAAACCTGATAATGATTGATTGGACGGGATGGATGGTCTGGCGGTGAGTTCCGTTATCGTTGATGATCTGGCGCAAAGCGATGACTCGTGATCTGCAAATTGCTGGAAGTTAAATTGAAAAAATAAACACATGAAAAGAATTAAACATATAATTGTTCTTGCAGGATTGGCTTTTGCTGGAATCCTGTTTCATAATTGTTCTTCTGAACATCAAAAAACAGTGGTGCCAGCTACTACTCCTGATCTGACAAAATATGTTGATCCGTATATCGGAACAGGGTTCCACGGACATGTTTTTCTTGGGGCTAATGTCCCTTTTGGAGCAGTCCAGCTTGGCCCGACCAATATTACAGAAGGCTGGGACTGGTGTTCCGGGTATCATTATTCCGACTCTACCCTGATTGGTTTCGCCCATACACATTTAAGCGGGACGGGTATCGGAGATCTGGGAGATATCCTTGTCATGCCGGTTTCGGGTGATTATAAAATTGCTCTTGGGACTCCTGAGAATCCTTCTTCCGGTTATCTCGCTTTTTACAAGCATCAGGATGAAACTGTCAGGCCCGGATATTATGCTGTCGAAATTCCGAGGTATCATGTAAAAGCAGAACTTACCGCAACGGAACGGACCGGGTTTCACAAATATACATTCGGGGAAAACATAGATGCTCATCTCCTGGTTAACCTTGATCGCGGGATCGGTTGGGATGCACCTGTTGAATCGTATATTACTTTAGTCAGTGATACGCTGGTTACCGGTTATCGTTTTTCGACAGGATGGGCCAGGGATCAGCGCATTTATTTTACAGCTGTTTTTTCAAAGCCGGTCAAATCAGTCAAATTATATGACAATGATAATGAAAAAGAAGGGAAAACACTTAGGGCTGTAAAGTTGAAGGCTGACTTTGACTTTGGAACATTGAACGGGACACCGTTGTTCGTGAAAGTGGGGATCTCTCCGGTTAGTAGTGAAAATGCATTGCTAAACATGAAAACTGAAATTCCCGCCTGGAATTTTAATGAAGTTATAGCTGATGCCGGTAATAAATGGAACAAGGAGCTTTCGAAGGTCGTTGCTGAAAGCAAGGATCCTGATGTGCTGACAAAATTTTATACCGCTCTTTACCATACAATGATCGCACCTTCCCTGTTTCAGGATGTTAATGGCGATTACAGGGGGAGCGATATGAAAGTATATCGGGATACTACATTTGAGAATTATACAACTTTCTCACTCTGGGACACTTATCGTGCCGCCCATCCTTTATATACCCTGGTTGAGCCGGAGCGGGTTAACGATTTTGTAAATACAATGCTCCATATTTATGAGCAGCAGGGAAAACTGCCTGTCTGGCACCTGATGGCCAACGAGACAAACTGTATGGTTGGTTACAGCGCGGTTCCGGTTATTGTAGATGCTTACAGGAAGGGGTTTAAGGGCTTTGATGCAAATTTTGCCTACGAAGCAGTTAAGGCGTCGGCAATGGGAGATGACCGGGGGCTGAAATTCGTGAAAGAGAAAGGATTTATTCCCGCCAATTCGGGAGTGGAAACAGTTGCCATGGGGCTTGAGTATGCCGTGAGTGATGGTTGTATCGCCTTAATGGCTAAAGATATGGGAAAGAATGATGATTATGCTTATTTTAATAAGAGGGGAAAATATTACAAGAATTATTTCGATCCCGGGATCGGTTTTATGAGGGGCCGTATTTCTGAAACGGAGTGGCGTACTCCTTTTAACCCGTTTAAGTCAAAGCACAGGCAGGATGATTTTTGTGAAGGAAATTCATGGCAATATACCTGGCTTGTTCCCCAGGATGTCGACGGATTGGTCGATCTCCTTGGTGGCCGCGAAAAATTCCTTACAAAACTTGATAAATTTTTCTCAGCAAAAGGGGATATGGGCAACCAGGCCTCCAATGATATTACCGGACTGATCGGACAATATGCGCACGGTAATGAACCAAGCCATCACATTGCTTATCTCTACGCAATGGAAGGTGAACCGGAAAAGACTGCCGACCTGGTACGAAAAATTATGGATGAATTTTATACAACTAAACCTGACGGATTAATCGGGAATGAAGATGTCGGGCAGATGTCTGCATGGTATGTACTATCTGCCATGGGATTTTATCAGGTAAATCCCGCCGGCGGTGAATTTGTTTTTGGAAGCCCGGCCCTGGATGAAGCGACGATTAACCTGCCGGGAGGAAAGAAATTCACAATAAGAGCATTGAATAACAGTAAAGAAAATAAATACATCAAATCGAAGACACTGAATGGAAAACCTTATGACAAGAACTACATCTCCTTCCGCGACATTACTGCAGGAGGAGAACTCGTACTGGAAATGTCTTCGGAAAGGTAAGGTTTCCGGTTTGATATTAAGTAGACGTAATATTTAGGCTGATGTTATCGGAAAATAAAATTGTAGGAATTGATATCGGTGGGACCAAGATAAGTATTGGTATACTGGTTAAAGGGAAAATTATCGAGAGTATCAAATTAAAGACCCCCGCAGAAGGGTCTCAGGAAGAGGTCGTCCAGCATATCATAAGAGGAATTGAAAGTCTTCCCGGCTACCTTGATACCGTTGGGATAGGAGTTGGAGCACCCGGACTTATCGATGAACGTGAAGGAATTATTTTTTCGGTGAACAACATTCCTTCCTGGAAGGAAGTTCATTTGAAGTCATATCTGGAAAACCACTTTAAAAAACCGGTATTTATTACGAATGATGCCAATTGTTTTGCCATAGGCGTTAAGACTTATGGCGAAGGGCAAAAGTTTTCCAATTTTGTGGGACTTAGCCTGGGAACAGGGGTCGGTGCAGGTATAATAGTCGACGACGCTCTCTATTCAGGAGTTTGTTCCTGTGCCGGCGAGTTTGGAGGCATTCCTTACCTGGATGGGGATTTTGAGGCTTACTGTAGCGGTAAGTTTTTTAAAAAAGTGTACGGGACAACAGGCAGTGATGCTTATGAGAACGCTTTGACCAATGATACGGAAAGCCTGGCCATGTTCAAAGAACTTGGAACCCATGTGGGCAACCTTATAAAAACGATGTTGTTCGTGTTATCGCCCGAGGCGGTCATTATTGGCGGTTCAGTCAGTAAATCGTTTGAGTTGTGGAAAGATTCCATGTGGAAAACAGTCAACACATTCCCGTACCGGAAGGCTATGGAAAACCTGGTAATTGAAAAGAGCTCCATGTCAAAGATGTCGGTTATCGGAGCTGCCGCTTTATTTCAGAGCCGGTACGAGAGGGAGTTGAAGAAAGAAGAAACTGTAAGCTGTTTGACAAAATAATCCATTAAGGTTCATGTAGCGAGTGTTGCTCATGGAGAAATTCAAATGGTACTATTAGTCATGTGCCGGGTGGTACCATAAAAAGAAAACAGAAGAAAGGCTAGCCTTTCTTCTGTTTTCTTTTTATGGTCTGATAAACGAGTAGCCGTTTATCTAATACTTGTCGATGTTTTGTGTCTAGAAGTTAGAACCGTCTGTATCGACATCCCACCAGACACGGGTAGCAAAGTTATCAGTTCCACCTAGCAGACTAACAGCATAAGCAACAGCCGCTGAATTTTCTGAATAAAGATCATCCTGGTAGTTAACTCTCCTTACAAAATCTCCTTTTGCGATAACACCACTTGATTTGTTATCTGCGATTGGAACAAGTTTCGGGTAACCAGTCCTGCGGAACTCCGACCAGGCCCGTTGTCCGTCAGGCCACATGGCAATCCACTTTTGTGTAATAATCCGTTCCAGATTTTGCTCGTTTGTAGCTCCACTTTCCCAGGCAACGGTGATATCACTTTTCTTCGTGAAGCCGTCTAGTCCCTGAGGATCCACATAGTTTTCAAATGTGCTGGTTGCATCAGCCTCGTAAGATTCAGCGCCTTTTACACTCCATTGGTCAAACGAAAGTTCGATTCCTTCATTATAAAAATCTTCTGCCGTTTTAGTTCCGTCCGGATCCATATCCCATCCCCGGAGTTCTCCTTCCGCTCTTAAGAACGCAACTTCTGCGGCATTCATAATCGGGTAAGTTGTTGCACTTTCGACATAATCAGTATTTACTGCGGAATAATTTTTATAATAAGCCTGAAGGTCGTCAGCCATACCCGGCATGATTCCTTTATATTGGTCAATATACGCAGCCGTTTTCTTCCCTGTACTGATTAACGTAATCGAGTCAGATACCGCATCAAAATAGGCAGCGATCCTGGGGTCACTATAACCGCCCAATATACTTTCCATGGTAGCGCTCATCCTGGTTTCACCCCAGGATTCTGAGTAATATTTCAGAGGGAATGTAATACTTCCAAGGTCAATATTCAGGTTGTCATCATTTGATTCAATCAGTCCATACGAATTTGAGCAAGCCTTTTCTGCTTCTGTCTGGGCAAGCGTAGCATCTGCTTTTACAATTCTCATGGCGAGCTCTAATCTCAGTGAATTCGCGAATTTAATCCACTTTGCGATGTCTCCGTCATAAGCAAGGTCAAATTTGGTAAATGCCGCACTTCCTGCTTCTTCATAAACGGTTAATGTATCAATTGCTTCATCCAGTTCCGTGAAGAACGTGTTATAGACATCTTCCTGTGAATCATAAATATCGGTATCGCTATCGCCACTTGTTCCATATTTACTATAAATGATCGGGCCATAGGTATCTGTTACGCGATGCATGGCAGCGACGCGTAAGAGTTTTGCCCAAGCCCAGAAATTCGGATAATTGACATTGACACTGTCTTTTTTCAATAAATAAATGACACTCATTACTTTAGAATAGGCATCTTCCCATTGTCTGTTCCACCCTTCATAAGGATAGTAGTTCATGGTGGTAGCAGCCTGTCCATAGTTATAGTCGATCGAAAAATATTGTGCCCAAACATCGGCATGTAAGTGCTGCGAAACCTGGAAGGATCCATTCAGTGGTGCAATGCCACGTTGAATTTCCTGGAAATAACTACCAATGTTATTAAAGTCAAAACTGGCTTGTTCATCGGTCGCACCATAGGGATTCGTATTAAACTCATCAAAATCACCTGTGCACCGAACCAAGGAAAACATGGCAACTAGTGCAACAAGATATATACTAAATTTTTTCATGCTGTGCTTGTTTTTAAAAGTTTACTTTAATGTTAAAACCCAGGCTCCTTTCAGACGGTACGCTGAAATTTTCAACGCCCTGCGATCCATTACCGGTACTGATGGTCTTATTCGGATCAATAGGGGCATCTTTATAGATGAATAGCAAATTAGAGCCAACCAATGATAACTTAATGTTATCAATAAATTTAACAGCTGCAAGATCCAGATTATAGCCAAGGGCAACCTGTCCTAACCGAATATTTGTGGCATTGTAGGTATATGCTTCCATGATACCTGCACGTCCGCCAATTGCCTGGTAATAGTCTTTGGCATCAATTGTTTTGTTCGTGATAACCGTCCCGTCGCTTAATACGCCACTCACGTTTACACCTCCCGCTTTCCGGGCATCTCCGGATGCTTTTGTGATACCGAGGTTATCCAGGTAAGCACCAGTCATGTAAACAATCTTACCCCCAATTTTAGCATCGATCAGGAAGCTGGCACTCCAGTTCTTGTAACTAAAATCATTGCTCCAGCCTAACATCATTTTGGGAGATGCATTACCCATTTTCTTCATGGTACTGCTGTTCTTTGTCGGAGCGTAAGTATCATCGTCGAGAATAATGTTCCCATTATCATCTCTTGCATATTGATTAACATAGATGTCATTCAGGCTGCCGCCTTCTTTCACATACATGTTATAACCTTCGCCGCCACCACCAAGCGTGTAGTATCCATCCAATTCATCGCTCAGTTTCAATATCTTGTTATGGTTCCAGGAGTAGTTGAAGGTCGTGTTCCAGTTTAAGCCGGTATTGGACCGAACAGGGTTGATCGTCAAAGCAACTTCAGCTCCCGTGTTCCGGATATGGCCTGCGTTGAGAAAATAGGTGTCATACCCAGAGTTGGAAGGGGCATCAAGTTCCAGGTATTGATCACGGCTTTCAATTTGATAGTACGATGCATCAAGAGTAACACGTTTATCAAATAAACTAGCCTCAATACCGCCTTCGTAGTTATCTTGCATTTCCGGTTTCAAATTATTGAAAGGCTCTACTGAACTTGCTGATAATCCATCAACAGAAACAGAACTTGTCGGATTTGTTTTAAAAGAAGGAATCTCATTACTTACGCGTGCAAAAGAAGTTCTTACCTTTGCAAAGTCAACGAAGCTCGGCAATGAAACCAACTCACTAAGAATGAATGTCAACCCGGCAGATGGATAAAAATAGGACAAGTTACCCGTGTAAGATAAAGATGAAGCCCAGTCGTTACGACCGGATAAATCCAGGTAAATCCTATTTTTCCATCCAATAGAAATATTCCCAAATACAGATTCTTTAAGAAGACGAGAATCCACTACTGAGCTATATGAGGATGCATTCACGATGTTTTGAAGGACAAAGATGTTTGCACTTTTTAATCCATCTCCACTTGTATCACTATCCACGCTGATCCCATCTCCTATCACTTTCTTCTGGTAGCTGGTCCCTAAAACGCCATGGACATCAAAATCAGCTATTTTCTTGTTGTAGGTAAGCATCAGGTCGCCATAGGCCTGCCAGCTTTCCAGGTTGGAATAGACATAGCGTCCATTTTCAGGAACTAACACGGCATTTCCTCCGGCCCAGGCTTTTCTGTCATATATTTGCCGGGTATAATCATAACTTCCCCGTCCGGATAACTGCAAGTCACTTGTAATGTCCCAGCTTACATCCGCGCTGGCTATTACACGGTTTGTACGCTCATTGGTTGCATTTTTATACAATAGCCAGTACGGGTTCATATCCCCTTCACTGCCTCCGTCATAATACCAGTTTTGAATATTCATGTTCCGATCAGCGTCCCATGTTTGATAATTTTTCTTATAGTATTTTAAATCAATCCCATTGGGTAGGGTATACAAACCTAAAATAGGGTTCCAGTAGTATCCGTTTGAAGGCTTGTTATGAACTTTCTGCTGAGTAAGCATGATATCAGAGCTTACCTTAACCTTATCGTTAAAGAACTTTGAAGATTGCTTAAAAGACACGTTGTTTTTATCGAACGAATTCGTAGGCATAATTCCATCTGCATGCGTATTGGCATAAGAAAAGTAGGTAGTCGTTTTACTGTTTCCACCGCTTAGTGCAATTGAATTCATTGTATTGACACCGGTATCAAAAAAATCATCGACATAATTTTTATAAGTCCCGGCATCTCCCCAGCTAGCTGTAGAACCGCTGGCACTCTCAGCATATGAAGTTTGTCTTTTAGGTAAAATCATCGCTTTACTGAACGTTGTTGTAGAGCTTAGGGTTATTTTTGTGTGTCCTTCTTTTCCACTTTTTGTTGTAATTAAAATTACTCCATTTGATCCCTGGCTACCATAAAGTGCTGCAGCATTCGCCCCTTTCAGCACGGTCATACTCTCGATATCGTCCGGGTTAATTGTAGAAAGTCCGTCACCACTGTCATGACCACCATAAAAACCTGAAGCATCAGATGTCTGATAGTTAGCCATTGGAATACCGTCAATCACAAATAGTGGTTGGTTTGTAGATGTAATGTTACGGGTACCACGCAAAAGAACCTTAGTTGAACCACCAGCCCCTGCAGTACTCTGTTTTAGCTGAACTCCGGCAGCTTTACCAGATAAACTGGTAACAAAATCTGTTTCACCACCTTTAGAGATCTCGTCATTTCCAATTGTTTGGGATGAATAACTTAGGGCCTTTTTGTCCCTTTTTATGCCAAGTGCGGTTACAACAACTTCATCGACGGCAATGTCGCTGTTTTTCATCGTAACTTCGATAACTGTTTGCCCTTTTACAGGAATTTCCTGTTTGGCATAGCCAACAAATGAAAAAATGAGTACTGCTTCTTCCGGATTTTTAAGTTTTAACTCAAATTTTCCATCGAAATCTGTCGTAACTCCATTCGTTGTGCCTTTTTCGACTACGGCCACTCCCGGCATAGGCTGTTTATCCCCTTCCGACACCACTTTTCCGGACAGCGTTTGGGCTATCGTTGAGAAACCGGTCAGCAGGGTTAATACAACAACTAAAACGAAAAGTTTCTTCATAGTTTACCAATTTTAAAATTTGTTAAAAGAATCGCATAATTGTGGCGTTACCGCACACATTTTTATATATAACATTATGTTAATTGTATAATATTCTCATAATTAAGTAAAATAAGTCTTATGTGTTTATAAGACAATTCTTCTGTTATTACGGATAAAATATAAAATCTGTGTTGTTGTGGATTTTTTCTGGATCGAAAGTGCTAAGATTAATCGGCGTAGGTTTTACGGATGTAAAAGTAGAGGATTAAATTTAAATTGCAAATATTTTTGTATATTTGTGTGCGTGAACATATGAATAAAGACAGAAAAATCATTATTTTTTCTCAAAATGATATATTAGTTGGAGGGATTCATTTTTTTAAAATAATTGTTGAGATTTCTTATAAGGAGTGATATTTCTCTACATTTGTGTTTCCCGAAATATTTTTAATAGAAGATTTATCTGGCTAGTTCTGCTGTTTTCTTTTATAATTTTTATCTTGCTTAGTTTATTCTTATTATTTATCTTATGACCGAATTTAAAAATATCAGGATAAAGGATATTGCTGCCATGGCAGGAGTATCAGTTGCCACGGTTGACAGGGTCTTGCATAACAGGGGAAAAATTTCGGAGAAAGCATTGAAAAAAGTAGTGGAGGCCCTTGAACAGACCGGATACAAGCCGAATCTTATTGCCAGTACATTGGGATCAAATAAGGTTTATAAAATTGCGGCACTTTTACCCGATCCTGTATTGGACGATTACTGGAACCAATCAGGAGCCGGCATTTTTAAAGCAAAGGAAGAATGGTCTCAATATAATGTCCGAATCGAGTCTTTCTATTTTAACCTTTACGAGAAATCTTCTTTTAGAGAAACAGCAGAGAAAGCCCTTGCCTACGAACCTGATAGTATGCTTATTGCCCCTGTTTTTCATAGGGAAGCTGTTGAATTCTTTGGCGTGTTAAAGTCGAAGTCGATACCTTATATCCTTTTCAATACAAATATTCCGGAGGCTGAACCTGTCAGTTTTATCGGACAAGACTTGTATCAAAGCGGTCGGGTTGGAGCAGAACTGCTGGCAACGAAACTTGTTAAGGACGGAAATATTGCTGTTCTCCATATTTATGAAGATATACAGAACGCCGTTCACCTGAAAGAGAAAGAACGTGGCTTCAGGGATTACTTCATGGAAAACAAGCTCGACTCGTTTAATATTATAAGTTATGATTTCGGTACCTACAACGAACCGGAATTTGACAGGGAAGTGCTGACTGCTTTAAACCGGGATAAAATATCCGGGATTTTCGTTTCCACGTCAAAGGGATCTTATCTTACGGCGTCTGTTCTGGATAAAAATAACAAGCGGGACATTGTTCTTGTCGGTTACGATATGCTGAAAGACAATATTCATTATATGTATGATGGGGTAATAAATTATCTGATCAACCAGAATCCACGCAAGCAAGCTTTTCTGGGGATCAGTTATCTGGTTAATTATTTGTTGTTCAGGAAACAACCTCCGGTAACAGATTTGTTCCCGCTTGAGATTATTATGCATGAAAATATAAAATCCTACCTCTACTCGGGATTGCATTAATTTATAATTATGAAACAGATATCGGACTACAGATTTATCTTTTTTGTGTTATTCACTTTTTCCTTTTTTGTATCAAAAGCTCAGGAAAACGGTTTCCGAAATACGAGTTTGTCAATAGATGAAAGAGTGGACGATTTGATGAGAGAGCTGACAACTTCTGAAAAAATATCGTTGCTTGGATATAATAATCAGGGAGTTCCTCGTTTGAATATTCCAGCTTATAACTGGTGGAACGAGGCCCTCCACGGGATTGCCAGGGCTGGAGAAGCCACTGTTTTTCCCCAGGCCATTGCTTTGGCCGCTACATTTGATGATAGTCTGGTTAACAGGATTGCTGATGTTATTTCGACGGAGGCCCGGGCGAAATATAATCTGGCAGTAGCGCGAGGAAGGCGGATTCAGTATTTGGGGCTGACTTTTTGGTCGCCTAATGTAAATATATTCAGGGATCCCCGGTGGGGAAGAGGGCAGGAAACATACGGTGAAGATCCATATCTGACCTCCAGGATGGGCGTTGCTTTTGTTAAAGGGATTCAGGGAACAGATCCGCGGTATCTCAAAGCATCTGCATGCGCTAAACATTTTGCCGCACACAGCGGGCCTGAGTATAACCGGCATTTTTTCAACGCAATTGTGGATGAAAGAGACCTTCGTGATACCTATTTATATGCATTCAAACATTTAGTGGATGCCGGCGTCGAATCAGTCATGTGCGGGTATAACCGGCTGAATGGTGAACCTTGCTGTACCAGTCAAACGCTGATTAAGGATATTTTACGGGGGGAATGGGGATTTAAAGGACATGTCGTTACCGACTGTGGTGCGCTTGATGATATCTGGATGAGGCACAAAGTCATGCCCGATGCGGTTACCGTGGCCGCAGAAGCGGTGAAGGAGGGTATAAACCTGGATTGTTCCGGCCTTTTGCAGAATGATCTGCAGAAAGCTTTGGATAAAAAGCTGATTACGGAGAAGGATATTAACAGTGCGATACGTCCGAATCTTAGGACAGAATTTAGACTTGGATTCTTTGATCCCCAGGATCAGATCCCGTTCAGCCATCTTGGTGAAAAAGACGTGCACTCGGCCAGTCATGTGGAATTGGCCCGTAAAGCGGCAGACGAGAGTATGGTGCTGCTTAAAAACGATAAGCATATCCTTCCTTTAGACAGGACCAAATACAGTAGTCTCTTTGTTACTGGCGCTAACTCAGGGAACCTGGATGCATTACTTGCCAATTATCATGGCCTTTCCTCCAATCTTGTTACGTTTGCAGAGGGAATTACCGGGGCTGCAGGTCCGGCTGTCGCAGTACAGTATGATTTAGGCTGTAGTGACACGGATACGATTCATTTTGGAGGAGTCTGGGCTTCAGGGATGAGTGATGCGACAATTGTTGTAATAGGCCTCACCCCGGTGATGGAAGGGGAAGAAGGCGATGCATTTCTCGCCGAACATGGAGGTGACCGGGATAACCTGAATATTCCTGCAGCTCATGTGGCTTTCCTGAAAAAACTGAGAGCGTCGAACGATCATCCAATAATTACGGTGATCACGGCCGGGAGTGATGTCGATATTTTCCAGGTCGCTCCTTATTCGGATGCAGTTATCCTGGCCTGGTATCCAGGCGAGCAGGGAGGAAATGCGTTGGCTGATATTCTTTTTGGGGGCTGTTCTCCTTCAGGCCGCCTGCCGGTTACATTTTATAAATCGCTTAGTCAGCTTCCCGATTATGAGAGTTATGATATGAAGGGCCGTACTTACCGGTATTTCTCTGGAGAAGTTCAGTATCCGTTCGGTTACGGGTTGAGTTATGTCGATTTTACGTACAACTGGGTTAAAAAACCAAAGCCCGTTTATAAAGGGACCTCTGATACCATAAGTTTCGAGGTGACTGTTAAGAATAACGGAAATATGGATGCGAAGGAAGCGGTGCAGGTTTACATTGGGTATCCTCATCTTGATGGAATGCCAATTAAGGAACTGAAACAATTCAGAAAGGTTTCTGTCCCCAAGGGAAACGAGGTTCTCGTCACCTTTTCCATTCCGGTCTGGGAACTTGCAAAGTGGGATGAATCATGTCACGACCGGAACCTGTATCGCGGTGATTATACGGTTTATGTGGGCGGGAACTCAGAAGAAAGTAAATTGTCAGAGAAAATCAGGATAAGGTGAAGAATAGAAGGTTTTGAAATCAGTCCGTATTGGTAATCAGAAACAAAGGCAGAAGATCCTGAAAATGGTTTCTTCTGCTTTTGTTTCTTTTTGTGAGGAAAAAAGAACAGGCTGCTCAGATTAGTGGGCAGCCTGTTCTTTTCTTACTGATTCATCGGATTTATGCCTTTGCGGTTTTCCCCACTTTATACCCTTTCACTGCAAAATACAGGATGAACAGATAGCAGGGGATCAGTATCATGTATGCACTTCTGGAATTGAACAGGAGAGAAAGCTTTCCGTAAATCAGCGGGAGAATAGCTCCTCCTGAAATTGCCATGACAAGCATGGCGGAACCAATTTTCGTAAAGCGGCCCAATCCGCTGATTGCAAGAGGGAAAATTGCCGGCCACATCAGGGAGTTTGCCAGTCCGAGCAAGGCTATAAAACTGACAGAAACATAGCGGTCTGTTACGATTGCCCCCAAAGAGAAGACAAACCCGAGTATTGCGCAAATTTTAAGCGCTTTTTCCTGGGAGATGTATTTAGGAATAGCGATGATCCCGATGATATACCCGATCAGCATGAATGCAAGGGTCCCTTGAGTGAAGAAACGTGCTACAGACAACTCTATCCCAAGTGATTTCCCGTAACTGATAATCATGTCCCCGGCCAGTACTTCAACCCCGACATAGAGAAATAATGTGACGACACCGATTAGCAGGTGCGGAAACTGAAAAATGCTGTTTTTTGCAGAATGATGGCCATCTGCTGTTTCTTCGACATCAGAACTTTCATCTTTAATGTCAGGTAGCGCCGAAAACAGGATCACAATGCCCAACACGACAAGGACCAGGGTAATAATGATATACGGACCGATAACCCGGCTTGACAATTCATGCAATGTTGCACTTTTAGTAACGGCGTCCATCGTTTGTAGCTTGTGTTCCAGCGCATCTACATTATTTAATGCAATGTACCCGAAAATTAAACCGGCCAGGATACCGGCAACCTTGTTGGCAATTCCCATGATGCTGATCCGGTTGGCTGCACTCTCAATCGGACCAATGGTTGAGACGTAAGGGTTTGCTGCTGTCTGCAAAAGGGCCAGTCCCGATCCGATTACAAACAGCCCGGTAAGAAACACCCCGAAAGTACGGGTCAGGGCAGCAGGAATAAAAATAAGCGTACCAAGGGCCATAGCGAAGATGCTGACCACCATCCCTTTCTTGTATCCTGTTTTCTTGAGAACATAAGAGGCTGGCAAGGCCATCACCGTGTAGGCAATGTAAAAGGCAGTAGCCACCAGGTACGACTGGAAATCTGTTTCAAGTTCACAGGTTATTTTCAGGTAAGGGATCAGGGTCCCGTTTACCCATGTCACAAACCCCATTACGAAAAACAGGGCCCCAATGATGATCATCGCGACAACATATTGGTTTTTTTTCGAGTTCATAATAGATATTTATAAGTTTTAAAATTGCTTTAGGCTCCTGAAAAATACAAATTCTTTTCTTTGTTTTTCAGAAAGAAAGAAATTCGTATCAAATTGTTCCGGGATCCTCGAAACACATGGCAAGATAGGAAAAAAATGTGTCCGGGCACGCTTTGAAATGTTAAATTTGTGTGTGCGGGCACATTTTTTAATCCAAACTCATTCTTTTCAGGAAAAATATCTTTAGTTTTGAAGAAATTCTCAAGGATAATTCATCCCGGAACCCTCGGGATTAAATATAAATAGTATGGTCAAAACGCTTAATTATATTGAAAAAACGGTTGAGAAGCTTCCTGTTAATATCGCTGAAGATCAGGAGGAAGGAGCTAAGATCGTTGCCGGTATTATTGCCGGAGTAATCAGAAAGAAACAGTCTCTCGGAGAAATGGCTGTTTTGGGGCTTGCTACAGGTTCTTCTCCGGTTAAAATTTATAAAGAACTAGTCCGTTTACATAAAGAGGAGGGGCTTAGCTTTAAAAATGTCATTACTTTTAATCTGGATGAGTACTACCCAATGGATCCGGCCAGCGAAAAGAGCTATGTCTATTTTATGCATAAGCATCTTTTTGACCATATAGATATCGATCCTGCCAATATTCATATTCCGGACGGGGCGCTGAAGCTGGAGGAGGTCTCTGACTTTTGTGCTGCTTATGAAGAAAAGATCAATGCATGCGGAGGAATTGATATCCAGTTGCTGGGAATCGGACGGTCTGGTCATATTGGATTTAACGAACCCGGATCGACGGTTAACTCGACAACACGTCTGGTTAAACTTGACTCCATAACCATTGCCGATGCGGTGAAGGACTTCGGAAATGAGGAAGCCGTTCCTCACCGGGCTGTTACGATGGGGGTTGAAACGATACTTGGCGCTAAGAAAATTGTGCTTGCAGGCTGGGGGAAAACCAAATCTCCAATACTGAAGAAGATGATAGAAGGACCTGTGACACCTGAAGTTCCCGCTTCATTCTTGCAGTTACACGGAAATGTTTCCGTTTACCTTGACGAGGCAGCAGTGTCTGAATTTACCCGTGTAAAGGCTCCCTGGCTGGTCGGTGTTTGTGAATGGACCCCGAGAATGGTAAAACGGGCAGTCGTTTGGCTTAGTCAAAAAACGGATAAACCCATACTCAAGCTGACGGACGACGATTACAAAACTGCAGGTTTGCGCGACCTCCTTGCTTACTACGGGGGAGCGTACGATTTAAACATAAAAGTATTTGGACTGATCAGGGATACCATCACAGGATGGCCAGGGGGTAAACCCGGTGCAACAGAAAAAACACGCCCGGAACGTCCTACACCGGAGATCAAACGCTCACTTATTTTTAGTCCGCACCCGGATGATGATGTAATCTCGATGGGAGGGACCCTGCTTCGGCTTGCTGATCAGAAACACGATGTCCATGTGGCTTATCAGACCTCAGGGAATATTGCTGTTTTCGATGATGACGCTATCCGTTTTTCCCAGTTTGCTGTCGACCTTAGTGAAAAAATGGGAATAAAAGACAGTCCTGTTTACGCAGATCACAAAGAACTGGTAAGTTTTTTGAAAGATAAAAAGCCGGGTGAAATTGATTCTTCCTATGTGAAGACAATTAAAGGATTGATCCGTGTTGGCGAAGCTTCTGCTGCCTGCCGCTTCTGTGGTGTTAAAGAAGAGAATGTGCATTTCCTCAACCTGCCTTTCTACGAAACAGGCCAGGTTGAAAAAGGTCCCGTTTCAGAAAAGGATGTTAATATTGTCGTTGATCTTTTGAGAAAGGTCAAACCCCACCAGATTTTTGCGGCCGGCGATCTTCAGGACCCTCATGGAACTCATGAAGTTTGTTTGCAGATAATTTTTAAGGCAATCAGGCAAATCAGGGCTGCCGGCGATGAATGGCTGAATGATTGCTATATGTGGCTTTATCGTGGAGCATGGCAGGAATGGGATGTTGAAGATATTGAGATGGCTGTGCCTATCAGCCCGGATGAACTGATGAGAAAGCGGAAAGCTATCTTCAAACACCAGTCGCAAAAAGATTTCCCTGTTTTCCCGGGTGAAGACAAACGTGAATTCTGGCAACGCGCCGAAGAACGGAACCGTGCCACTGCAAAAATCTATGATAGACTTGGACTGGCCGAATACGAGGCGATCGAAGCATTTGTCCGTTATCCTTTCGATGATGAAGAGTCGTTTCTAAAGTAATATATTGTAAATTTATACGTTATTACTTTAACCAATAAAATTAATTGAATGAGGAAGTACGTGAATCGTTTTTTGATGGTGGCAGGATTGCTCGCTTTTTTTGCCACCGCCGGATGTAAATCATCCGGGAAGGACGAGCTTACACTGGTAAAAATTATTCCTGAGCCTGTGAAGATCGACTATGCCGATAAGATACTGACCATCGGAAAGGGGATTGATGTTGTCAGTAAGGATCCGGCACTATCCTTTTCGCGTACTTACCTGATCGGTCAGATAAAAAAACTTCCTGGTTATGCTTTCCTGCCAGAGAAAGATGACAGTGCTGTAAAGGTCGTTCTTAAACTGGATGGCAGGATTGAGCAAGCGGAAGGTTATATTCTGGAAATCGATAAAAATATTACGATTTCAGGGAAAACGAAGAACGGAGTATTATATGGAATACAGAGCCTGCTGCAAATCTTGCAGCAAGCGCCTGCTTCTTCTGAAGGGCTTGATGTTCCACGGCTTAAAATAACCGATTATCCCCGTTTTGCTTACAGGGGTATGCATCTTGACGTTAGCAGGCATTTCTTTGGCATCGATTTTATTAAGAAGTACATCGATCTGATCGCTATGCACAAGATGAATACTTTTCACTGGCACCTGACCGACGATCAGGGATGGCGTATCGAGATCAGGAAGTACCCTAAATTAACCGAGGTGGGGGCCTGGAGGGTCGATCATGAAGATTTACCATGGAATGAACGCCCAGACCAGAAGGAAGGCGAAAAGGCTACCTATGGGGGATACTATACACAGGAACAAATCCGGAATATTGTATCTTACGCTGCAGAGCGCGGTATTACGATAATTCCGGAGATTGAAATGCCCGGTCATTCTGCTGCAGCCATTGCTGCCTATCCGGAACTTTCCTGCCAGGGAAAACAGATTGGTGTGACATCAGGTGGAATTGCCAAAGTAAATATTCTTTGTGCGGGTAAAGATCAGACATTTCAGTTTATGCAGGATGTCCTGACAGAAGTAATGGAACTCTTCCCTTCAAAATATATTCATATTGGCGGTGATGAAGCATGGAAGAGTGAGTGGAAAAAGTGTCCGCTTTGCCAGAAAAGGATGAAGGATGAAGGATTAGCCAATGAAGAAGAATTGCAAAGCTATTTTATTAAACGCATCGACGATTTCCTTACATCCAGAGGGCGTACGCTGGTTGGATGGGACGAGATTCTCCAGGGGGGACTGGCAAAAAATGCAACTGTAATGTCTTGGCGTGGAGAATCAGGCGGGATCAAGGCTGCACAGATGAAGCACAATGTAATCATGACGCCTGTCGATTATTGTTATTTTGATTATTATCAAAGCCTTAATAAGGATATTGAACCTCTGGCCTTTAATGGCTATATCCCGTTGAGCAAAGTTTATAATTACGAACCTGTCCCTGCTGAGTTGGATTCTGCTGAGGCAAAATATGTTCTGGGAGCGCAGGGCAATGTCTGGACAGAATATATGCCAACGGAGAAGGTGGCCGAGTATCGGGTATTGCCCCGGATGACCGCATTGAGTGAAGTGTTATGGTCGCCGAAGGAAAAAAGAAACGAAACTGACTTTATAAGCAGGTTGCAACCTTTCCTTGATTGGTTGTCTGAAAATAACTATAACTTCCATATTCCTGCGCCGGAAGGCATGATGAGCAAAATGATTTTTATCGACAGTGTCCGGGTAAAGCTTGTAAATCCTTGGCCTTTTGCCCGGATCCGCTATACGCTGGATGGAAGCGATCCATCTGTGAGTTCAGATCTGTATGAGAAACCTTTTACCGTTAAGGGTAATTTGATTCTTAAGGCATGCGTTTTTCTAAAAGACGGACGTCACGGCCTTATTAAAACTTCAACAATAAATAAGGTTGAACCTATTCTGCCTTATTCGATTGATACAACAGACCTGCAGCCTGGTTTAAGTTATAATTATTATGAAATAGCGATAAATTCGGTCGGCGAGATTAAAAAACATCATCCCAAAAGTCGCGGCGTAATGGATGGGGTGGGGTTGCCTGCAGAACACCGGCAAGAAGTATTTGCTGCCGATTTTAACGGGTATTTTTATGTTCCCAGAACAGGTGTTTATACGTTTGCTCTGTCTTCTGACGACGGAAGCCAGTTTTATTTGGGGGAACATCTGACAATTGACCATGACGGGCCACACGGTCCTTCCGCCGAATTTGGGCAGATTGCCCTTCAGAAAGGGTATTATCCGATTTATCTGGGGTATTTTGATGGAGGAGGAGGTAATTCCTTAACACTGCAAATGAAATCTGACGGAGGTGAAATGACGGATATCCCTCAGGATCAGTTTTTCCATAAAAAGCAGGAGTAAATTTTGAAAAGAAAAAGGTTAGATTGGGTATATAGATTATTGGTTTTTAACATGTTGTCAGCCCCTGTTTCAGGGGATTATATAGGTTTAACTGAACATGTTTTGCAATCCATTTCTTTGTCGTTTTTTGGGTTAGATCAGAGAATGGAGATCACAGGGGCTCGTCCCCTGTGATTTTATTTAACACATTTTTTGTATGTTTTTATCTATGATGATGGATCATTGAGGGAAGTTGGTTAAGTTTGGAAATATTTTTGTAGGACTAATCATTACTTAACTTATATATAAAATTTATCTTATGGAACGCAGAAAATTCCTGAAATATAACTCGCTGGCTGCTGCGGGTCTGATTTCGTCTCCATTGTGGAGCAATGCTTTTCCTTCTGCCGGTTTTGAAAGTAAGCGTCCTGCTATCGGGCAAAGAAAGTTTACCAGCGATGCTGTAGAAAAGACGATCGCAGCCGTTAAGAAAGGGATATCGAATTCTGAACTGGCGTGGATGTTTGAAAATTGTTTCCCTAATACACTTGATACAACAGTCGATTTTTCAATGGAAAACGGGAAGCCGGATACGTTTGTTATTACAGGCGATATACATGCCATGTGGCTTCGGGATTCAACGGCCCAGGTTTGGCCTTATTTAAAACTGGCAACAGAGGATGCCCAGCTTGACCTTTTATTTCAAGGGGTACTGAACAGGCAGGCAAAATGTATTCTGATTGATCCGTATGCAAATGCTTTTAATAAAGGCGCTACAGGAAGTGAATGGGATACTGACAACACCGAAATGAAGCCGGAGCTGCATGAACGAAAATGGGAAATCGATTCGCTTTGTTATCCGGTCCGTTTGCTGTATAACTACTGGAAAACGACTGGAAATAGAACCTGCTTTACCTCTGACTGGCATGAAGTATTCCGTACGATTATAGCTACCTTTAAGAAGCAGCAACGAAAAGAAAATAGGGGTGATTATTATTTTACAAGGGAAACTTCCAAACCTACGGATACACTTTGTTGCGGGGGATACGGTAATCCAGTTAGTCCGGTTGGCCTGATTGTTTCATCGTTCAGACCATCCGATGATGCTACTATTTTCCCTTTTCTTGTCCCGTCGAATTACTTTGCCGTGGTTTCCTTGACACAGATCCAGGAAATGTCCGCTGAGATCTATAATGACATGGAGTTGTCAAGAAAAGCAAGACTTTTGGCGGAAGAAGTCCGGCTGGCATTAAAAAATTATGCAAAGGCAAACCGTCCTGAGTTTGGGGAAGTCTTAGCTTTTGAAGTCGATGGTTTTGGCAATAAACTTTTTATGGACGATGCCAATATTCCAAGTCTTTTGGCTTTACCCTATCTGAATGCTATAAAAGTGACAGATCCACTGTATCAGAATACCCGGAAAATGGTGTTGAGCGAGGCTAATCCCTGGTTTTTTAAGGGAAAAGTCGCTGAGGGTATTGGTGGTCCTCATGTAGGGACCGAAATGATTTGGCCGATGAGCATTATTATGAGGGCAATGACGTCAAGCGATGATCAGGAAATCGTTTCCTGTATCAGGACTATCCTGAAAACTCATGCCGGGACAGGTTTTATTCATGAAACGTTCCATATGGACGATCCTTCGAATTTTACGCGTTCGTGGTTTGCCTGGGCAAATACCTTGTTTGGGGAACTTATTTTAAAAATATACGACAATAAACCTGCATTGCTTAAAACTATTTAATAGTTAATTAGATAAAGAGATACCTGATGATGGATTTTGGATTAAGAAAGCTGGGGGCTTTGTTGCTTCTATGTCTTTTCTTTACCCCTGTGCTATGGGCCGGGCCGGTGAAAGAACTGAATAATGGTTGGAAATGTACGAATATTAATCGGGTTAATTTACCTGGAGAAAAATTGTCCCAGCCCGGTTATAAACTGGATGACTGGGAAGCAGCTGTTGTTCCGGGTACAGTACTAACCACTATGATCAAAAACGGCAAGGTCCCGGATCCTTTTTATGGGCTTAACAACGAGAAAATAAAAGATATTTATAATACTGGAAGGGATTTTTACACCTACTGGTTTGTCAATGATTTTCAAGAGAAAAGACAATCCGGAGAACAGGTTTGGTTACATTTTCGTGGTGTAAATTATAGCTGCGATGTTTACCTGAACGGGAAAAAAGTCAATCAGGAAAGGCATTATGGTATGTTTTTGCGACAGACCTACAATATAACCAACTTGCTTGCTACTGATGGGAAAAACCGTCTTGCAGTTATTGTTTACCCGGTTGACCCGGTGGGAGAGCCGAACGGTGGACAGGGAGGAGACGGAACAATAGCCCGCAATGTATCCCATCAGTACGTAGCAGGCTGGGACTGGATACAGCCTGTTCGCGACCGGAATACCGGTATCTGGGATAAAGTGACTATCGAGACTACTGGGATAGTTGACCTGAAGAACCCGCACGTGGTTACCTTGGTTCCGGGTGTCAGAAAGCCGGCGGGAGATCAGGAGCCTGCTATACTGAAAGGTTCTGCAGAATTGGTAAATACATCTTCTGCTCCGGTTAGTGGAACTTTGGTTTGTGAAGTGGACGGGAATAAAGTGGAAAAGCAGGTAACTTTGACATCGGGTAAAACTTCCCTGATAGAACTTCCCGGACTGGTGTTAAAAAATCCGAAACTGTGGTGGCCCAACGGGTACGGCGAACAGCCTCTTTATACCGTAGCGATGAAGTTCCTTAAGGACGGGAAACAACTTTCCGACGAAGAAGACATTGTCACTGGCATCCGTGAAATACAACATGTTTGGAACGACCATACCAGGAGTATGGAAATCCATGTTAACGGGCAGAAGATATTTATCAAAGGAGGAAACTGGATTATATCCGATGCAATGCTTCGTTTTTCTACTGAACGTTACGACGCTGAGGTCCGTTATCACCGGGATATGAACCTGAACCTTATCCGGGTATGGGGAGGCGCACTCCCTGAACGACCTGAATTTTATGATGCCTGCAATAAGTATGGGATGCTTGTCCTCCAGGATTTCTGGATGTCTGGCGATTGTAACGGGCGCTGGGTCGATCCGAAAAAGAAAGATGACCAGTGGACTCGCAGACAGTATCCCGATGATCACAACCTTTTTGTCGAATCGGCAGTAGATATGGTCAAAATGATCAGGAATAATCCTTCTTTGGCAATCTGGTGCGGTGGAAATGAAATAAAACCGCCCAAAGATATCCTGAATGCCCTTCGTGATTCTGTTCTTCCTGAACTTGACGGAACCAGATGGTTTATTGAATATTCGAATTCAGACAGTATGTCGTATAATTTTCTTGGAGGAAATGGCGATGGGCCTTATGGAATTCAGCCTGATTCTGTTTTCTGGCAACACCGTACATGGCCGTTCAATTCGGAAGTCGGTTCTGTCGGGGTAGGCGATGCCGAATCACTGAAGCGTTTCCTTCCAATGGAAGATCTGGTTGTCCCGGTTGAAGAAAAAGGTTCGGAAGCTGTTTGCAACAAAGACTGGACCTATCATAAATATATCGGTTACGGAAGTTCGGTGAGTGCCTATGGAACAGCGACCGGAATGGAAGACTTTGCGAAAAAAGCCCAGCTGGTCAATTATAATCAGTACCGGGCATTAATGGAAGGTTTTACATCTCACATGTGGGATTGGTACACCGGGGCGATAATCTGGAAAACTCAGAACCCGTGGACAGCTTTAAGAGGGCAGATGTACGACTATTATCTGGATCCGAATGCCTGCTTGTTTGGGTTGCGTAAAGGGAGCGAACCGTTACACGTCATGTGTAACCCGGTGACAAAGATGGTGATGATTGCCAATAATGGGTTCGAGGAACAGGACGACCTGATGCTGGTTGCAAATGTATACGATATCAAAGGGAATGAACTTCCAGTAACACAGGTTATTGTTTATATTGGCCCTTCTTCTGTTAAAAATATCATGCCGGTCGACGCTTATTTGAAAAAAGCTGGCATGGATAAAAACGGCGCATTCCTGTTGCTTCAGCTAAAAAATATGAAACAGGAAGTATTGTCTGAAAATTTTTACTGGCTCCCTAATGCTGTCGGTAACTATAGCGGATTGCAGGAAATACCGTCATCAAAACTTGAGGTATCTGTTAAAAAGGAAGACGGAAAAAAAGTATTGGTTACTTTAAAGAACCCGAAAAAAGCGCCTGTCGCATTTTTCAACCGGATTGCAGTTGTTGATGCAGATACAACTGAAAGAATATTACCGGTCTTTTCGGATGATAATTATGTGTCGTTGGTCCCTGGAGCAGAAAAAAATATCGAATTTGAATGTCCTCAGTCAAAAAATCAGAACTGGAAAGTATCGGTTGAAGGATGGAATTTCCCGATTCAGTATTTTGAGATTAATAAATGATTGAAATCCTATTAATTAGAGCGAGTTTTTTTATATATAAGCAAGTAGTGATTCTTTATTTTTGCTGCACCATCGGATTTTTTTCCATGGTGCAGTTTTTTTCTTTCAAATTCTTATTTTACTTTTTGGCCAGGTGAAGGTTTATTGGCAAAATTTTATTAGTTTGGCTGTATTAATTAGAAAATATTCCGGAAGATTATGAAGAAATGGATTTTTTTTATGCTGTTGCTGGTTTTTATCCAGCCATCTTTTGCCCAGACCACCTATAAATATGTGATCATTCCTACCAGGTTTGCAGACATCAGCAGTGGATTTAACCCTTACGGTGTTTGTTCCTCTTTGCAAAAGATATTTAACGAAAAGGGAATCCGAACCGAGTTTGAGTCGGATGACAGGCCTGACGATTATTGTGAAGCGCTTAATATTGAACTGGAGAAGACTTCGTCAATGTTCAAGAATAAGCTGAAAGTTATTTTAAAGGATTGTCAGAACCGGATAATCTGGAGTAATGAAGGTACAGGGCAATCGAAAGATTTTCACGATGGGTATGCAGAGGCCCTGACAGATGCTCTGTCTGGTTTGAAAGAACTGCCCGAGAATATTACTGCTGTGCAGGTAAATCGTCAACCGGCTCAGGTTGCTGAGACAAAGGTCCCGGATGTGATAGAATCGGGAGAAAACGAAAAAATTTACAAACCAAAAAATCTTTATTATAACGACACTTATTTTGTTGATTTTGTCGATGGGGATAATGGAAACAAAGAGCTTGTCATTATAAACGGGAAACTCCTGGGATACGAGAAGCAGCAGAAAATCGCCACACTTATTCCCTCAGGAACAAAAGATAATTACACAATTGAATGGATAACACCCCAGGGGGAAACATTGCACGGAACAGCAAATGCCGAGGAAACGAAACTCAGCATCGTTTTGTCATCAGATGATAAACCTGTTGTTATTAATCTTGAAAAGCAATAATTATCCGATTCCGGATAACCGGGATTGAACGATAAAAATAATAAAGGCTGTTTTAAATGCAGCCTTTATTATTTTATGATTGAGACTTTTTCCTTTGCGGTGCATCTCTTTATTAATAGACGCCTGCTCGGGTATCCCAATACATTTGTTGTCCCCAGTAACTGTCTTCAACATTATCGACATAACTGGCAGAATTTTCTTCATTCAGATTTGTTTCACTTGAAGGATAAGGTTCTCTGAACGGACCGCGGTTATGATCTTGTTCCATCACACCATCAGGGGCAGGACCAAAGGCGGGAACATCAGTTCTTCTGACTTCGGACCATGCCTCTTCTGCATTCTTGTACAGAGCGATCCACTTTTGCAGGTAGATCTTTTCCATCGTGTTATCGAATGCTACATTTTCCTGTGTCAGATAAGTTGCTATTTCAGTATCGGAAATGCTTCCTTCAGCAGAACTGACATTCTCTTTCATCGATGCTGTAATAGCTGCTTCGTAGGCATCCTTGGCTGTTATTCCGACACTCCAGCCTTTTTGGGCGGCTTCTGCCAAGATAAACATGACTTCCGGATAATCCATGATCGGAGAAAAGCCTGCTGCCACATCCCTGAAACGGGTCCCGATCCTGGAGATCGTATTAATTGTTATTCCTCCGTTTAGTCCGACGGTTACCCCTCTGTATTTACTGTCCGATGATGCCGGATGGGCATAAAACGGAAGCCGGGGATCGCTCAGGCTGTTTAACGTATCGATAAGGGCTTTTGCAACTCCGTGATCATCTCTTGAATCCACGGCCTTATTGTAATAAAGAGGTTCTTCGTAAGGATCTGTACCAATCCAGTTGTAGAAAGCATTGTCATCGTTGCTCCCCATAACCGGATAGGTGGATGGATTTGCCATAATGTTCTCTATCAGGGTTTTTGAAGTTTCAGGTTCCACATTGGATAGACGAATCGCTATCCGTAACAGAAGACTGTTGTTAAGTTTTTGCCACAGGATTACATCTCCACCAAAAAGAAAGTCTCCGTCTCCCAATTCGTCAGTCCCGCCCTGATTGAATAAATCATTGGCTTTTTTCAGCGAATCAATAATCGCCGGATAGATTTCTTCCTGTGTCATATAGGTGGGTGAATATATCCCCTCATCTGCCTTTAAGGCTTCGCTGAAAGGAATGTCGCGCCAGCGGTCTGTCATCGTGTGCCAGATCAGTGCGCTGAAGGTCATGGCAGCAGCTTCCATATTGGTGGCCCTGTCTTCTCGGGCCATTTCTTCTACGTCCTGAAGATTAATCAGGTATCCGTAACATAACTGCCAGAAGTCATTGACTTCTCCTCCCCGGTACTGGTAAATGCTTTCTTCCGGATACTGAATTTTTCCGATATGATGGGCAAAACCAAATTCTCCTCCGTTTACGCAATACTCAACTGAGTAATTGTTAAAAGTAAATCCTTCCAAAGCATAACCAAGAACATTCGTTGCAGGGACTGAGGTGGGGTTATCCGGGTCCGTGTTGATATCCTCGAAATCACCGGTACAGCCATAAACGAGTATGGAGATGATAAACAGAATACTGATTCTTGCTTGATATATTTTTTTAAACATAGCTTTCATTTTTTAAGATGATAATATTAAAATGTCAAACTTACCTTAAATCCCAAATTTCGGGTAGCCGGAATCTGATACTGTTCAATTCCCATGCCTGCCAGAGAAGATCCCATGGCTGTTTCCGGATCTATATGTGCCATGTTGGAACTATCCGTCCAGAGCAGGGCAACATTATGTCCTACAAAAGAAATGCTGGCGGCCTTAATGAAGTTTGTTTTTTTCAGCAAAGACCGGGGAATGGTATATCCGAAAGTAACCTCACGAAGTTTTAAATAGCTTCCTTTAATAATTCCGTATTGTTCAATGTCCCACCAATGGGTATTATAGTATTCCTGGGCAGAAACGACAGTCGTATTTTCAGAGCCGTCTTCATAAACAGCCCCGTGTTTACTGAGAACATCCTTTCCGATAACCATTCCCACTTCACGGATATTGGCTCCGTTCGTACCTTCACGAGAAGCCGGACGGCTGGTAAATCCAATGGTCCCGGCCTGGGCGCCGAACCATTGGGTAACAGAGAATACATCTCCTCCCCAGCGCATATCCAGCAGGAAGCTGGCAGTAAAGTTTTTCCATGAGAAAGAATTATTTAAACCACCCACCCAGTCAGGCATGATATTTCCGATTTCCACAGTATTGTCTGTTTGTAGGGGGAGACCGGAACTACTGACGATAACCGCTCCGTCATCATTTCTTTTGGGAGCATATCCCTTGATAACCCCGAACTTTTTACCTACTTCCGCTTCAATGGTCAGACTTCCCCATGAGTCGGATATCTGGTAGGTGGATAAATCCCCGTATAAATTATTAACCTTGTTATAATTTTTTGACCAATTGAGGGTGGCTTCCCAGTTCAGTCCTTTTTTCGATTTCAACAGAACTGCAGACAACTGAAGCTCTATTCCCTTGTTTTCAATTTCACCTGCATTGATCTTCATTTTGTCATAGCCACTGGCGTCGCTGATATCGACATCCATAATTTGATTTTTTGTTACCTTATCGTAGTAAGTGGCGTCTACTCCGATCCGGTTATTCAGAAATTTTGTTTCAATTCCGAATTCTGTCGAATTGATTTTTTCTGGTTTTAGTCCAGACGGAGGTAAGGTGGTCGGGAGATGAAACGGCGTCGTTCCGTTATAGGAAGTCAGCGCGGTGTAAGTCTGTTGTAACTGAAAGGGATCAGTCGCATTTCCTACCTGTGCCCAACTGGCCCTTAGTTTTAAGAAGGAAAACGTATTTGATTTTAAGCTGGGGAAAGCGTCTGTCGCCAGAAAACTGCCGGTAATGGAGGGATAAAAGAAAGACCAGCTGTTTCGTGGGAGCGTTGAACTCCAGTCATTCCGTCCGGTTAAATCCAGGAAAAGCCATTTTTTATAATCAAAGGATGCCGATCCGAACACCGAATTGGATTTGTATCTTGTATCATCCTGATCAACTTCCGGAGTTCCACTGACATTGGTTATCGAAAACAGATCCGGTACCGTTAATGAAGAGGCTCCATAATACATATAGTGACGTTTATGATCCTGATAATTGGCTCCCAGCGTGCCGTTAAAGCCGACAGTTTCAGAGATGTCCTTGTCGAATGTAAAGATTAAATCGGCATTTAGGGCAGAGGAATAGTCCTGAGATTGCCAGAAGGTTCCTCCGTCTGAAATGGTAACTGACCCATCACTGCTAACCCGTTTCCTGTATAAATGATACCAGTCCATTCCTACCCTCCCCATGACGCTGATCCAGTCGGCCAGTTTGTAGGTAGCATTCAGATGGCCGGTAACCCGGTCCTTTTGCATGCTGTTTGTATTTTTGTAAACGGTCCAGTATGGGTTATTGTGATAGTTTGAGTTCCAGTTATAGGGATTCCCGTCCTGATTATAGGTTTTCCAATTCGCTTTCAGAGATTTCATGTTGACTTGTCTTCCGAACCAACTGCCGATGGACTGCATCACATTGTTTTCATCATATCCTTCACCGGAAAGATTGTCTGATTTTGACTGGGTGTAAGTTATTGTCCCTTTTACACTCAGTCTTTTCATCGGAGAAGTCAGGTTTGTATTCACACTGGCTGTATTTATCTTCAGGTCAGTATTCGGTATGGTACCATTCATTTCCTGACTGGACAAATATAGCCTTCCGCTCATATTATCACTGGCCCCTTCAATTGAAATATTATTGTCATAAGAAATACCGGTTTTGAAGAAGTCCTTAACATTATCCGGATGGGAAACCCAGTCTGTGGGTTGATACACTCCATCTACAACAGGACTGTCGAACTGTGCCAGTTTTAGGCCTGCATTCAATTTTGGTCCCCAGGATTCATCTTTGTTATCGTAGACTCCTCCTCCTTTTCCATCCACATATGTAAATGAGTTTGTGCTTGCGTAGTCCTGGTAGCTTAATTGCGATCCGGAATTATTATAAATATATTCGGAACCATCATGTCCTTGTCCGTAATCATTCTGGTAATGAGGGATAATATAACTGTCGCTGAAGGTAATGCCGGAGTTTAAATTGACTTTAAAGCCTTCTGATTTGCTTCCCGATTTAGTCGTAATCAGAATTACGCCGTTGGCAGCCTCCATTCCGTACAAGGCAGCGGCATTTGCTCCTTTCAATACTGTAATGGATTCTATGTTGGAGGGATCTATATCCGAAGCTCCGTTTCCAAAGTCAACACCGTTGCCATATGTGTTGTACTGATCAACTTTACTCTGATAGTTGCTAATAGGAATACCGTCTACCACAAAAAGAGGTTCGTTGCTGGTAAAGGAACTGTTTCCCCGAATGGTAATACGGGAAGATGCCCCCAGAGCCCCGCTTGCGCTTGTTACCTGAATCCCAGAAACTTTTCCGGATAAAGAATTAACGAAGTTGTCGCTTTTTGTTTTCGCCAGATCGTCCCCGGAAACTTCCTGTACGGCATACCCTAATGCTTTCTTTTCCCGGGAAATGCCAAGTGCGGTGACCACAACCTCATCTACTGAAATGTTGGCTGAGCTTAAGGTTGCATTAATGACTGTCTTCCCTTCAATGGGAATTTCATTTGTTTCCATCCCAACAAATGAAAAAACAAGTGTTTCTGCGTTTTTAGGAATCTTCAGGACATATTTTCCATCCATGTCTGTAATGGTTCCTAATGTTGACTTTTTTACAGAAACAGAAACTCCAGGAATGGAACTTCCATCTTCCGAGGAAGTTACTGTTCCTGTAATTTCCCTGGTTTGTGCTATGGCATAGCACACGCCTAACACAAAGGCTAAAAACAGAAGTGCAAATTTCTTCATATAACAATGAAATTTAACGGTTAATATTGATAATTTGAGTTCTCCCGGTTAATAAAGAACATATATGATTATATCAAAAGGATTATTTGAAATGTAATTATGTGATGTTTTGACAAAAATTATGAATAATTACAAACAAAAAGATGTTAAAAGTCATGAATTTGGTGAGACGTATAAATCATGTTGATTTAAGTGCCTTAATTTTCATGAAAAAACAATTAATTAAGTATTAACAAGTTGTTACTCAGTAATAATAGTTTTTGTTAAAAAAATATTAAAAATGCTTTTGAATTTCCTTTTGATAAAACAGTAGTTAATATTATTAACTACTGTTTTTTTAGGTCGTTTCTGTTTGCAGTGAATAGTCTTGTGAATCCTTTTGTTGCTTTCCGATTGACGACATTTACCGAATTGGTATGTGAATCCCATACTTTTTAATATTTTTGGGACTCCTAAAACAACGATGGGTATGTATCAATTTAAATATTTAGTGCTGGTCATTCTATTGTCCGGAATTTGTATTTCTTCGAGAGCTCAGCGTTCAACAGAGAAGGAGGAAGATATTCCTCGTTTGGTTGTGGTTATTAATGTAGAGCAAATGAGGACAGACTACCTGAGAAGGTATCGTTCTAAACTTCAAAACGACGGATTTCTCAGGTTGATGAAAGAGGGGGCTGTTTGTACGAACGTCGAAATGAACCTTCATATTCAAAAATGTTTAACAGGTGTTCCTACCTTATTTACCGGGGTATATCCCGATCGTCACGGAATTATCAATTCCAGCTGGTTTGACCGGTTAAAGGAAAAGGAAATTGATGCGCTGGAGGATGATTACTGTATCACTGTGGGTAGCGATTCCAAAGAGGGCCAGCGTTCTGCTGCATTGCTGCTTAGTCCTACAATTGGAGACGAGCTAAAGCTTCAGACAAATGGAAAAGCAAAAGTTTTTTCGGTTTCACTTAATGATTACAGTGCTGTTTTTTCTGCCGGTCATGCTGCTGACGGAGCCTATTGGCTGGATAACCAGACAGGCAATATGATTTCCAGCTCTTACTATGTGAGCCAGTTCCCTTCGTGGGCGCTGGATTTTAACAACAAAAAGTTCGCTGATTTATATCTTGGGAGAGATTGGACAACCTTGTTGCCAAAGAACAGCTATGAAGAAAGCCTTAACGATGACTATGTCCTTGAAAAAGGTTATTACGATAAATGGAATACCTTCCCGTATAACCTCAGTAAACTAAAATCCAATGCCGGTAGTTATAAAGTGATAAAGACCACTCCTTTTGGAAATACTATGATAACAGATTTTGCACTCGATCTGATCCAATCGGAGCAACTGGGCGCCGACGATGTTCCCGACTTGCTTGCTGTCAGCTATTCATCCATGGATTATGAAAATGGTTCTTTTGGTCCGGAATCTGTTGAGATGGAAGACATTTACCTGAGGCTTGACCAGGAAATAGCACACCTGCTGAATTATCTGGACAAAAATATCGGGACCGATAAGACACTTGTTATCCTGACCTCTTCCTGTTCTGCTTCTTATCCGGTTAGCTACCTGAAGGAGGAATTTAATATGCCGGTCGGTTATGTAGCCCCTGAAAGTATGATTGCCTTGCTGAAATCGTATCTGAACATTACTTATGGACAGGGCGACTGGATTGAATTCACAAGCGATCAGCAGATTTATCTTAACCGGTCGCTGATTGAAAAAAGAAAACTTGATCTTTCCGAATTCCAGTCAGTAACAGCTACTTTTATTAACCAGTTCGAAGGGGTAAAACTGGCGCTCCCGGCTTCCGATTTCGAAAAGGGAGATTATGTGAAAAGTCAGTTAACTGCTGTTTCCCAGTCTTTCAATTTTAAGCGTTCTGGTGATGTCCTGTATGTTCTGGAGAATGGCTGGCAGCCACAGTTTAAGTATAAAAGGACAATCTATACGGACAATTCACGGATCCCGATGATCTGGAGGGGAAGCAGGATTAAAAAGATGAGAGATATGAATTCTGTCGATGCAATAGATATGATACCGACAATTTTTGAAATACTCGGGTTGGAGGTTCCTTCTTATTGCCAGGGGCGTGTACTTGAAGAGATTCTTTGGTAGCAGACTTTAAAATTGATTTAATAGTTATGTCTTACTACAGTTACTTTTCATCAAGGATGAACCGGCTTATCTGTTCAAAGATAGTCCTGAATTCTTTGTCTATCAGTTCCTGTTCTTTTTCTATCGGGGGAAAGGGAGCCTCATGGGTATATGCAAAGGGGAAATCATAAATGTCTACAGGGACCGGGATATTTCTGGCTGCTCCCTGTAGTGTGTTAATAACTTCATAAGACGGAATGATACTGTCGTTTTTCAGAGTTATTGCCATAAAATCGTTGCTGGCTTGTCTGAAGAGTTCTTCCCGGTATCCGCGCATAACTTTATAGTCCAGCATCGAGTAAAATACCGTTCCTTCGTGGTGTGGCCCGTTGATGTAATGTTTCAGGTGTGTATCATGTTCCAGGTGCTTTCTGATATGTTCCACGAGAAAAGAATATAATGCGATGTTAGCCTCGCTGTCAAGTATGTACTTTGATACAGGTGAAAGCCTGTTGAAGACTGCACCCCCACAAAAGAACGATACCTTGGAATTGTCAAAATAATGGTTGTAATTTGTCAGTTTGAGTATTTCTGCAAGTAAGCAGCCAATGGAATAAGCTATCATATGAAACATGGCTGATGGAGCAATCAGAGGATTTTTGTCGGCTTTACAATATTCCATAAACTGGATAATGTCATAATAGGTCTGAAGTCCGGACCATATAAAGCGTTGTGGCCTTGAATGCAGCCTCATGCTGATTGCGACGTTCGAGAGGGATGAATCGACAACGTTTGGAAATGTTTTTTTCCTTTTTTCACTAAGATTGAACATTTTCCTCTTGTCGCTCCAGATCGAGAGAGTCCGGTTCATGTGAAAAGCAATAGGGAAGAGGATGACGGCATACTGCGTCCTTTCCGCAATATATTGGGCCCAGGGAAAATATTTATCCCAGTTTTTTTCGTTAAAGCCGTGGAGCAGAAAAATAGCCTGTTCCGCCTGCTTTTTTTTCCCGGGCATGAAAATCCGGTAATTGAATGTTTTATTCTCCAGAATGTCAATATCTTTAACATGCATCATATCGTCGATGTGTCCGATATCAATATGAAAAGTATTTTTCGTGTCGAATTCTTCCTGGTGGAAATGGCAGGTATAAGAATCCTCTCCGGGTAAAAGGTATTGTGATTGCGATACGAATTTCTGCTGGTAAATGTCCAGTCCGTCGAAATGGACAAAAGGAATGTCCTTTTCAAGGAGCTTCCTAAGTTGAAGAAATGAATTTAAGTATTGCATTTGCATTCAATATCAAAAATCGAAAATCAAAGTTAGGAAGTAGGAAAAGGAAAAAGAGCAGTAAATAGTGCAAAAATAACCATGGAAACAAAAGAAACCATCAAACCATATCCAAACAACGAAGTACCGAATCTTCAACCGACTTACCCCCAACAATAGAGACTGAAACAACGGAGCCCATTATCATAGCCGGTTATTATTCTTCTGTTATTCTTTCTGCAGCTTCCTGGTCAAAATAAAACACCAGCTTCCCCTTGGAGGGGTGAATATAATAAGACGGCAGGGCGAGTGCTGAATCTTTTTTCTTTATAATCTCGTAGACACGGTCTTTTTTTGAGGATCCCGTAACCAGGAAAAACACAGCGTTTGCATTGTTTATTACTTTACCTGAGAGGGTAACTCTTTTTTGACCTGTTGTAGGGAATGTTGCTACTTCGCAGATTTTTTCAGAATCCAGCAGTTCCATTTGGTTCGGGAAAATGGATGCCGTGTGTCCATCAGTGCCCATTCCCAGCAGGATCAGGTCGAAAACAGGGAACCCGTCTTTGGATGGTAGGGAACTTTCTATTTCATTGATGTATTGCAGGCAGGCGTCTTCCGGTGTCAGTTCTCCTTTTATCCTGTGAATAAGGGATTCTTGCGTTCCGATTTTGTTTAGAAGGTGTTCTTTTGCCATTTTGAAGTTGCTGTCATTATCTTCCGGAGGCACGCACCGTTCGTCCCCCCACCAGAAATGTATTTTCCCCCATGGAATTTTCGATGCAAACTGGTTTGACAGAACATCAAATAAAACCTGAGGAGAACTTCCCCCCGAAAGGGCTACGTTAAATTCGTCACCGGAATAATTGCCGACAAGCTGTATCAGCTCAGCAGCTATTGCTTCCGAAGTTGCAGCAGGGGTAGGATATATCTTGATTTCCATTTACTTGTTTATTTTTATGAAAATTTTTATAAGATACTTACATCTTAATATTCCATTTCAAAGTTCGCAGTAGTTCCCGTCATCCGACAGGTTTTTGCAAGGATAACGCCATGTGCCGTCTTCCACGAGGTTGTCTGCTACATCCGGACCCCATGTGCCGGCTGGATACCCGTATACGGGGATGTCAGAATTGTTTTTCCATGCATCCAGAATCGGCTGAACATATTCCCATGCCCGTTCAACTGCGTCTCCCCTTGAGTAAAGTGTCGCATCGCCCTGCATACAGTCGAGCAACAAACGTTCATAAGCCGATGGCAGGTGAACATCAGCCAGGTCGCCGTAATGAAAATCCATGTTTACGGTCTGCACATTAAAACCAGCCCCGGGAACTTTCATCCCGAACTTAAGTAGTATGCCTTCATCTGGTTGAATCCTGATGACCAGCTGGTTGTTGGTTTGTTGGTAACCGGGGGTTTGACCAAACAGACGGTGTGGTGTCTTTTTGAAATGAATAACGACTTCAGTGACCCGCGTCGGTAATTTTTTCCCTGTCCGGACATAAAAGGGGACGCCGCTCCATCGCCAGTTGTCGATATAAAATTTCATGGCGAAAAACGTTTCCGTCCGGCTTTCCGGGTTAACCCCATCTTCCTGGCGGTAACCTTTCACTACCTGTTTTTTTATGTGCGACTCGATATATTGTCCACGAATTACATGTTTGGCAACGTCTTCCTCTTTTATTGGCCTTAATGACTGAAATACTTTGAGCGTTTCATTTCTGATCGCATCGGCCTCGATTACGACGGGGGGTTCCATTGCGATCATACCAACAAGCTGCATCAGGTGGTTTTGTACCATATCCCGCATGGCCCCTGAGTGATCATAATATCCTCCCCGTTCTTCAACACCCAGGCTTTCCGCAGAGGTGATTTCAACATGGTGAATAAAATTCTGGTTCCAGATTGGCTCAAAAATTCCATTTGCGAAACGGGTGACCAGCATGTTTTGCACCGATTCTTTTCCAAGATAATGATCGATACGGTAAATTTGATCTTCCTCGAAATAATTGAGCAGGTTCTTGTTTAACTCACGTGCAGAAGCCAGGTCTGTGCCGAATGGTTTCTCAATGATGAGCCTGCGAAAACCATCATCCGACTTATTTAGTTCTACTGTTGCAAGGCTGGCCGGTATCTCCCCATAGAGTTTCGGTGGTGTTGAAAGATAAAAAATAAAATTTTCAGCAATTCCATTTTGTTTGGCCAGAGTTGTCAACCTATCCTTTAAAATAGGATATTCATAACTGTCTTCCGTAGCCAGTGGCTGATAATACAATTTTTTCAGAAAATCCGATATCATTGGCTGTTGTTCCTTATCCTTGGGAAGAAACTCTGCTGTCCTTTTCCTGAAGTTGTCATCCGAAAGATCAGTCCGGCTGACTCCAAGAACAGCGAATTTTTCAGGAAGCAGTTTTTGTTTGGAAAGTTCGAACAGTGCAGGAATAAGTTTCCGTTTTGTCAGGTCGCCCGAGGCCCCGAAGATGACAAGTATTTGTGGTTTTGTCTGATTCATGTGTTAGCCAATTGCTTTTGTAGTCTTTTGTTTCGTAAACATACTGAACGTTTGCGGCCCATTCTCTCGTACGGAGAAAGGCCCCCTTTCTGTTTTTATTACTCAGGTTTTCACAAATAAACAAGTAAAGCCCTTTTATGTTTTTGGGCGATGAATTTCTTTCTGTTATTCTCCTGTGAGGTAGACGATGATTTGGTCGTCTATTTCAAAATGGTGTACCTCATATATTTCCTGTTTACTTCCGGCATTTAACCGGGCGTATGTTTTTCCTGTTATGTCTTTTGCGATCCGTATTTGCTCTGAGAAACTGATCCCGGGCACTCCTCCAGCTTTATAAACAGCTTCCTTGATACACCAAAACAGCCCATGTCCGTTGGAAATAGAATATGCCAGTTCTATTTCATCTTCCGAAAGATATTTGTTTTGAACACGAATGAAATTCCGTGTCGAATTTTCAATGTCCATGCCAACCCTGTATTTTTTATGCAGAAAGATCCCTGCTAATTTATCCGAATGGCTGATGCTGATATTTTTATAGCCTTGGGAGCCGAATTTAAGTTCCGGCTGGCCTGCTTCTGAATAAGTCAATATTTCAGACGGACATGAGATGTTCAACATAACCCTTATTGTCAGCCATTCTTTTTGCCTTCTGTTACTGGTAATTTTTTTGAATTGGTCATTCATTGTATTCTTTGGCAGCATGCTGGTTAAAATATCCGGCGTTTCCGTCATTTGCCACAACATCAGCAGTCCTTCCCCTATTTCTGTTTTTTTGATTAGTGGCATTATCTTGTCCATTTAGTCGTTTCAATCAGGTGAATGATGTCTGTTTTCAAAAACCGTATCACCGGGCTGAGCGAATCAATGTTGGGAATTTCCCTGATGTAAAGAGCCCCCCTGAGAAAATTACGGGTACTGTCGGTCAGGTAAAATTGGATTGGCGACGCAGCATTACCCTCTATATAGTAGATGGTCCCGAATACTTTTTCTTTTGGATTTAAATACAGTTTTTCTTCAATGGCATCAGCTTTTACAGAATGGTCATAGGCCAGTTTTCGCGAATCTTCTATGTATTTCTCCAGGTTATTCTTTATTTCAGAGTAGGTGATGTGAAGGGTCGCCTTGTTAGCAGGTGTAACGATATTAATCCAGTAAGGTCCTGAAAATTTTTCGGTATCCTTCGCTGCTTTCGAATAATCAGCAATTTCGAACGTATAAGGTAGGCCGGTTTTCAGGGAATGATATGATTTTTCAGGAAATGATATCCTGAAATATCCATATGGTTTAGGCGTGTATTTATGATGACAGGCATTAACAATGATGGCCAGGCAAAAAAAACACATCAATTTCTTCATAGTTCCATTTTATACATCTACTTAATGTACGTAAAATAATATTGGACCAACCATCTGTTTTAATATTGAAAAAGATAGGTCCATACAAAATAATAAATAGACAGTTATCATTTAAGAACCAGTTAGTTGATCTCGACTCTTATTTTTTTGATGCGCCGGTTGTCAACCGCATCGATAGAAAAAGTGAAATTTTTGCATTCAATCTTTTCATTCAGAGCCGGAATTTCTCCTTTAATCTCAAGAATCAGTCCGGCAAGGGTATCTGCATCTCCTTTACAATCGTTAAAAATGTTGCTGTCACAGCCAGTAATCCTGTAAAAGTCATTTAGCATGATCTTGCCGTCAAAAAGATACTTGTTATCACTTATTTTTGTGGAATAGTGCTCGTCCTCGTCAAACTCGTCGAGAATATCACCCACGATCTCTTCGAGGATATCTTCCAGGGTAACGATCCCAGAACTGCCACCGTATTCATCGACAACGATAGCCATATGTACCTTGTTTTTTTGAAATTCTTCCAGGAGGTCGTCAATCTTTTTAGTCTCGGGAACATAAAAAGGGGGCCTGATAATAGATTGCCAGCGAAAAGTATCCCGTTTATGAATGTAAGGAAGAAGGTCCTTTGTATATAAAATTCCCCGGATATTATCGAAAGATCCTGAGCATACCGGGATCCTCGAATATCCCGAGTCATTGATTACATTAATTACTTTTTCGAATGAATCTTTCAGGTCAAGAGCGACAACATCCACCCTTGAGTGCATGATTTCCTCCGCGTTTTTGTTCCCGAAATTTACGATCCCCTCCAGAATTTCCTTATCTTCATAAATCTCGTCCCCGGTGGTCAGTTCCAGTGCCTGCGACAGTTCGTCTACTGAAATATTTTGGTTGTGATGGTTCTGTACCCTTTTGTTGATGAACGAAGAGGAATAGATCAGTATCGAATTGACAGGTCTGAACACGCGCTCCAGAACATGCAGCGGTAAAGCCATAAGCCGGGCAACCTTTACAGAATAGCGGTTGGCATATATTTTTGGAATGATCTCCCCGAACAACAGCAGGAAAAAGGTAACGATGACAATCTGAAAAATATATCCCAGTGTTTGTGCTTCTGAGAAATCCAGTAGCATGTTGGTCGCATAGGTAGACAAGATAACAATGCCTATATTGACAAAATTATTGGCCACCAGAATGGTAGCCAATAATTTTTCCGGATTGTCCAGGTTCTGACGAATAAACAAGGAATACTTATCCTTTTTTTTCTCCAGCCTTAGTTTATCTTTGGGGCTCATGGAGAAATAGGCTACTTCGGATCCCGAAACCAGTGCAGACGTGATCAGAAGTACCACAATGCAAAAGATACTGGTTAAAGTAGCTGTTGTTATCGGGCGAAAATGGACAGCCCAGCTTAATGCAATAAAATCAGGTAACGGATCTGTTTCCAACTAATCTTTCTTTAGGTTACTAAAAAGGCAAATCATCTTCATTCGACGGACTAAAGTCCGGTTCGTTGACATTATTTGCCGGTTCATTAGAAGGAGGTGCAGTACGCTCTGCATTCCTGTTGCCACCACCCAGCATCTCAAAATTATCGGCATAGATTTCTGTTGTATACCTTTTATTCCCGTCCTTATCGTCCCAGGCTCTGGTACGTATCCTGCCTTCTATATACAACTTATCTCCTTTTTTTACATACTGCTCGGCTACTTTGGCCAAACCTCTCCACACAACAATATTATGCCATTCTGTAGTTGTTACTTTTTCTCCGCTTTTCGCGGTGTAACTTTCAGAAGTGGCCAGTGTGAAGTTTGCTACGGTTACGTCTTTGTCGAGATGCCGGACTTCCGGGTCCCGACCTACATTTCCAATTAAGATTACTTTATTAACTGCCATCTTTTAATATTTTATGGTATGGAATAATAAATTTATGAAATTATTCCTTTAAAAAAAGAATAGGAAAGGGACAACTTCATGAAGGCATCGTTTTTTATGACGAACCGTACTTATTTTATATATGAACGAATACTTATTATTAAAAACATAATAAGTTATATATCAATATTTTCTAATTATGTTTTGTTGAAATTTTGCTGATCTTTGTTTATTTCAACAAGTGCGTTTATCATTCCATACCTATTTTTTCCAATTCCCGTTCTATTGGTTTTGGAACAGCAAAGTTAAAAATATCTTTTTTATTTACTTTTAGCAAATCAGCAAGCTTGTTTTTTTTGTTGTCGGCTATCATGTAAATAAAACGGTAATAGATATTTTGATGACTAAGCACTTGCTTTTTCCACAAAGTTGTTTTTATAATTTCAAATTTTTCCATGCCGGGGTATGTTCTTACCAGTTTTTCCGAATCTGTCATGTCCGTTTTTTTATCTTTTTCAATGAGGGGAAATTCATAAAGGTTCCTCCAGATATCGTTTCCTGTTCTTTTTTTCAAATAGACAGATCCTTTATCCAGGATGACGAGATAATTGAAATATCTGAACCTGTTTTTTTGCTTTTCTCCTTTTATAGGAAGTTTTTCAACCATTGAAGAGTCAAAAGCGATGCAGCGGCTTTTAAAAATGCATTTCCGGCAGTCCGGATTTTTAGGGGTGCAATACAGAGCCCCGAATTCCATTAATGCCTGGTTATATTCGCCAGGTTTTTCTTTATTCATCAACGAATTTGCCAATAGACTGAATTCCTTTTTTCCTGTGGTGCTGTCGATAGGGGTAGTTATTCCGAAAAACCGGGAAAGGACACGGTAAACATTGCCATCTACTACCGCATGCGGCTTTTCATAAGAAATAGAGGAAATGGCAGCTGCCGTGTATTCACCGATTCCTTTTAATTTTAATAGATCATCGTACGATGAAGGAAACTTTCCCTGCCATTTGCAAACAACTTCCTGTGCTGTCTTATGCATGTTCCTGGCCCTGGAGTAATAGCCAAGTCCTTGCCATAATTTTAGGATCTCATCTTCCCCTGCACTGGCAAAATCTTCAACCGTGGGGTATTTTTCTATGAATTTAACGTAATAAGAGAGTCCTTGGTCAACTCTCGTTTGTTGCAAAATAATTTCGGAAAGCCATATCGCATATGGGTCTTTCGTTTTTCTCCAGGGGAGTTCTCTCTTATTTATGGTATACCAGCCCAACAAATCTTTACAAAAATCAACCATTTTATCATTAAGTTCTTTAGAATCCATGAAATATAAATCCACGGGCGAAATCTCCGATAAATACTGGGATATAATCATCCGGGAACGTCATATTTTGACCTAAAATTTTAATATATAATTACATGAAATACAAAAATAATTCAATTCTGATAGTTCTAGTTCTCAAATAATTTTTATTTTTGCACACCGATTAGTTGGGAAATATAATTTATTGAAAACTAAATATTTTAAGAGATGACTAAAGCAGATATCGTTAACGAGATTAGCAAAAACACAGGAATCGAAAAAGTTACTGTACAGAAAGCTGTTGAAGCTTTTATGGAAACTGTAAAAGATTCATTAACCGAAGGAAGAAATGTATATCTTCGTGGTTTCGGCAGTTTTATAGTAAAGAAGAGAGCAGAAAAAACTGCCCGGAATATCTCAAAAAATACGACAATTATTATCCCTGAACATTTCATCCCGTCTTTTAAGCCGGCTAAAACGTTCGTATCTCAGGTTAAAGAAGTAAAAAAATAACATTATGCCAAGCGGAAAAAAAAGAAAGAGACATAAGATGTCCACGCATAAGCGTAAAAAAAGACTACGTAAAAACAGACATAAGAAGAAGAAATAGCTTTTCTGATATGTTCTGTTGATTAAACCTAAAGTGCGGAAAGTGCTTTAGGTTTAATCTGTTTTATTAGGCGGATTTTATCCGCCCTAAATTCAAATAAAAAAACGTTGTGAGTAGCGATCTAATTATTGATGTCACTCCCTCGGAAGTTGTTATTGCATTATTGGAAAATAAACGCTTAGTTGAACTGACAAGGGAAAAAAGCGGAGCAAAATTTGCAGTTGGCGATATTTATCTTGCCAGGGTGAAAAAAATAATGCCGAGCTTAAACGCTGCATTCATCGACGTTGGGTATGAAAAAGATGCTTTTTTGCATTATCTCGACATGGGGCCGCAATTTTCAACTTTAGGTAAGTTCATGAAAATTGCCAGTTCTAGGAAGAACCGTATTTCTTCGTTATCGAAAATTAATTCCGAGCCCGATATTAATAAAGAGGGCAAAATTACGGAAGTATTGAAAGCAGGGCAGAATATTTTGGTCCAAATTGCGAAAGAACCCATTTCAACCAAAGGACCAAGGCTGACTTCCGAGTTATCGCTTGCAGGCAGAAATTTGGTTTTAATGCCTTTTAGTGAGAAAGTAAGCGTCTCTCAGAAAATCAGTTCTGCTGAAGAAAAAAACAGGCTGAAGAAGTTAATTCAAAGTATCAGACCGAAGAAATATGGTGTTATTGTCCGGACCGTTGCAGAGGGAAAACGTGTAGCGGAACTCGATCAGGAACTAAAAAAACTTGTTGCCAAGTTTGAAACAATATTCCAAAAATTAAAGAAAGCCACCGCCCCATCTTTAATTGTTGGCGAAATTGACCGGACTACGGCCCTGTTGAGGGATATTTACAACCCGAACTTCAACAGTATCATCGTGAATGATGTTGAAGTTGCCGAAGATATTGCAGAGTACCTTGGAACAATCGACCCTGAAAAAAAGAAAATTGTAAAGGAATATAAAGGCGGTCAGCCTATGTTCGAACATTTTGGGATCGATAAACAGGTAAAATCGTTATTTGGAAAGACTGTTTCGTTTAAAAACGGTGCCTATCTGATCATTGAACACACGGAAGCTTTTCACGTAATCGACGTGAATAGCGGAAATCGGTCGAAGGCCGGGATCGATCAGGAGACTAATGCACTGGAAGTAAACCTCGCTGCTGCAGAGGAAATAGCACGACAATTGAGGTTGAGGGACATGGGCGGCATTATTGTTATCGATTTTATCGATATGCATGTTGCTGAAAACCGACAAAAGGTTTATGAACGTATGAAGGAGGTGATGTCCTCAGATCGCACCAAACACAATATTTTGCCTTTGAGCAAGTTTTGTTTGATGCAGATCACCCGTCAGCGGGTTCGCCCCGAAGAGCATGTTGAGACTGCTGAGGTCTGTCCTACGTGCCGGGGAACAGGTAAAGTCACTCCTGCAATTCTCTTTACTGATGAACTTGACCATAAAGTCAATTATATTTTTTCAGATCTGAACAAAAAGAAATTGACATTGAAAGTTCATCCATATGTAGCTGCATTTCTGACCAAGGGCCTCTGGTCTCCAAGTAGGAAATGGGCTTTTAAATATTTCAGAAGAATAGTTGTCGAAGGAATAAATTCATATAGTCTTCTGGAATATCACTTCTTCGACGAAAATATGGAAGAAATTATTCTTTAATTATAGTAAGTCCCGGTTTTGCCGGGATTTATTTTTTTCTTCTCCGCTTGTGTCCAGGGCTTTCTTCTTTTATTCGTTTATTGTTTTCTGTTCTTGAAAATAATTTATAAAGCCTCAATCTTGTGACTCGTATTCAGGTCTTTTTGCCATCTTCATAAATGAGTGCATTAAAGTGGTCAATAAATAAAAGAGGGAAAATGTAAAAAATAAGAGAAAATTATTGTTGATCATTTGTTTGTAAAAACATTTGGTGCTATCTTGTTTTTTCAATGAAGATTAATGAATTATAGCTTTTTTGTTGTGTGCAAAATAATTTGGATTGTGTTTCTTCTTTTGTGAATCATGAAGAACAGATACGGAAAGATATGATGTTAATTTTTTTTATTGGATAGTTTATTTTAGTTTACATTAAAAAATATGGGACAGGCTGGTGGCAATAACGGAAAGTCAGGAATGATGGATTTTGAAGAAATAGTGGGCGGGGATGATTTACATGTTGAGAATTGCCGGAAGGATTCTTCTGTAAAAAATCTTCCTGAAGGTGAACAATGTAATTCCATTGGAAAAGGAATACCCTCTCAATCCTTACCCATTGCGTATAAGGAATATGTAGATAATGTTTGCTTTGAAATGGTTTTTGTTCCAGGCGGGGAATTTGTAATGGGAAGTGATGCTTTTTGTTCAGATGAAAAACCGGCCCATAAGCAAAGCGTTGGAAGTTTTTGGTTGTGTAAAACAGAGGTTACAGTAAGGCATTTTAAGCTTTTTATTGACAAGACCAACTATTTGACCGATGCAGAGAAAGGTGATGGAAGTTATGCGTGGACCCGCAATGGTTGGTATAAGCAGAAGAATGTCAGTTGGAGATGTGATGAAAAGGGAAAAATTCGTGGAAGCAGGAGCCTGGATTACCCTGTAGTACATATCAGCTGGAATGATGCGACGGCTTTTTGCCACTGGCTTAGCGATGCCACGGGAAAAACATGGCGGCTTCCGACAGAGTCTGAGTGGGAATACGCAGCTGGAGGAGGCAACGTTTCCCGAAAAATGTGGGCAGGGACTGACGATGAGAGGGCTCTTGATGGTTTTGCCTGGTATCATTCGAATTCAGCTGGAAAAATTCACAGGGTTGCAAAAAAGTTTCCGAACAAATTGGGCCTTCAGGATATGAGTGGAAATGTCTGTGAACTTTGCTCCGGATGGTACGGTAGTTATGACAACGAAGAGGCAGTCGGTTCATCAGATCTGTCTTCCGCAACAGACAGGGCTGTGAGAGGTGGTAGCTGGCTTTATGATTCTTGTTATTGCCGGGTCTCTTTCCGTGATTTTTGTACTCCGGCTCATAGTGACGGAAACCTGGGGTTCCGCTTGGTTATGGATCTTTAGCTGTTTAAGGTGCAAGTCTAGATGTACCGGGGAACATTTTTTTTGTAAATGAGGTATTTATTTTTAAAAAGGTCGGTCAGGAATCTTTCTTCTTTTAAGATGATCAGATGGTGTATGGTTAACGTGTAGATAATCAGTATCCCTACGAACAAGCTGGGGATTAGAAGAAAGCAGGAAGCGAAGAAAAAATAAAAGCTAAAATACATGGGATTCCTGCTGAACCTGTAAACTCCGCTGGTTTTCAAAACGTGGGAAGAAAGAGGTAATCCAACCCTTGTAAAAATACTCATTGAATAATAGGCAGGTATAAGGAACAGGTTCCCGGTCCAGAGAAATACCATGCTCATTAACTTTTGGATTGCGGGTATTTCTTTCTGTATTATCCATGGAAAAGAACTAAAAAATCCTGGATATGCGGCTGCAATTGATCCTAGGGTAAACAAAATTCCCGCGATTGCTTTTGCCGTGTAGAACAAACCTGGTGAAATAGTTGGCTTTCCCAAAATTCCCTGTCCATTTCTGAATAACTGATAACCTAGAAGCATTGTGGCAAGTATGGGGAAGTCAATCAGTACATTTAGGAGTATCTGGATTATTCCCATTAACTAATACCTTTGAATCGAAATCCGATTTCAGTTACTGCTTTTTCAATCTCTTTCAGGTCGATATGTTCACCTTTGACTTTTACTTCCGACTTATTTCTGTCGGCTACAACTTCTTCAATTCCATCTATTTTAAGTAGATTCCGGGTGATACTGGCTTCACAATGAGAGCAAGTCATACCCTCGACTTTTAGTGTTGTTACGTTCATATCTGTTTTTGTTTTTTCCATTCTTTCATAAAAATAACCCAGAGCAAGAGATCCTAAAAGCAAAACGGAAGATGCAACCTGCAGCCACATTGGAAGCATTTCGTGTTCACCGTTGCCATGGATATGGACAATACTGGTAAGTATAAAATCAGCAGGAATAAGCCAGTTCATAAGCATTCCAAACAGGATGGCCCCTCCTGTTATTGTTCCAAGATAAACCAAAAGTGATTTACGTCCCATCGTATTTCCAATTACCGATATCGTCGCCATGTTCGTGGCAGGCCCGGCCATCAGGAAAACAAGGGCCGCCCCCGGGGATACTCCTTTCATAAGGAGGACTGCTGCAATGGGAATAGACCCTGTCGCGCAAACGTAAAGGGGGATTGAAGCAGCCAGGATAACTAATATTTCGAGAAAACCTAATCCATGGAAAGAACTAAAAAAGTTATCCGGGAGAATTACTGCGATCAGAGCTGCAAGTAAAAAACCTATGATAAGCCATTTTGCAATATCCTGGAGCAGCTCAACAAAGGCATAGTGACCGGCCCGTAAAAGTACATTCCCGTTAGCCTTCTTCTCACTACTGTGGCAACTGTATGATGCATCGCTGCATGACAGTTCATTGTCGTTTTTTCCAAGCGCGGCTACATCCACTTTAATCCCTGCAAATGAAGATTGCATTTTGCGTACTGGTTTTTCCTTTACCAGGAGATTGGTAAGTACGCCTCCTGCAATACCCGTTATAAATGCGATTATCGGCCTTAATAAGGCAAATGGCCATCCCAGCATCGAGTAAGTGGCAAAAATGGAATCAATCCCGGTTTGTGGTGTCGAGATCAAAAAAGAATTGGTTGCCCCTTTGGATGCTCCGTTACGAAAGAAGGAGATGCCTGTTGGGATAACCCCGCATGAACAAAGAGGCATGGGGACACCTAGCAGGGCAGCATTGACAACTGAGCGGGTTGTCGATTTTCCCATGTACTTTTGAACTTTGTCGTCAGGAAAAAAAACTTTTAGGAGTCCTGCAAATATTAGTCCGAGAATCAGCCATGGGGCCATCTCGTTTAAAAGGGAAATGAGTTCCGAAAAGTATCTTAATATAAATTTTTGCATATGCGAATTTTTATTGTAACCAGATTAGTAAACCTCTTTTTTTGTTTCGTAAACGATTAAAATGACTAATACAATTACACCATCTCCATTGTTTAATTGATCAAAACAAAATTAGGATTGTTTATTTCTTGTTGTGCCAGAAAAATAAGAATTTTGATATAAAGTTGTACGGAACTAATGTACTTGTGCGCATTCAAAAAAACACAAGTGATTTTTATTTTTTCACAAGTGATTTTTAAAAAATGTCAAGTGAAAATTTTTTTTTGTCTTGACATTTTTTAAAAATCACTTGTCGTTTTTATCTTTTTCACTATGTTCTCCAGATTTATATGATTTTGTTTCGTCAATTTTAAACAACTTCTGTATGCATATGTTTTTATATCTCGTTTTATTTTAGGAGGTTAATCCCTGGATCATATTCATTTCCTTATCATTTTCACCACAATGCTGAAGAGTTATTCATTCTTTTTTTGTTCAACATATAATTGTGCGGCTTCTGCTTTAATTACAATGATCTCCGATCCCTTTTCTATCATTCCCCATGACGCTACGGCATCATATACTTTGCCTTCAATAAGTACTTTTCCGGAGGGCCTGAGTACGGTATGAGCCATGCCTGTTTTACCGGCCAGTGATTTCAGTGAAGAATCCACGCCCACAAATCCTTTTTCTGTCTCTTGTATTTCCTGAAGCGAGAGTTTTCCAAGGAAACCGTTCCTTGCCGTGAATATTTTTTTACTCAGGAACAGGCTCCCTATGAATCCTGCAAATAAGGCAATAATAACCGTCGCAAATGCGGTTACTACCTTTTCCGGGTCTACCCATTTAAAATTAAAATCGATATTGTTCAATAAGCTTAAGACCAGTCCTGTAAGACTGAGAATGATCCCCAGTATCCCGGTAATGCCAAATCCCGGTATGACAAAAATTTCAAGAGCGATCAGTATCAGCCCTACTACGAAGATTAATATCTCCCAATGAGCAGCCAGGCCTTCCAGGTAAAGTGGTGTAAAATAAGCAAGTGCTGAAATAATTGCTATTACAAGAGGAAATCCAATGCCCGGGGTTTGTAGTTCGAAATAAATACCCCCGATAATAAGTATGATCAGGATTCCTGAAACAATAGGATTGACCATGAACCCGATAATTCTCTCCAGTGTAGTCGGTTCATATTTAATAATTTCGTAGTTGTTTACCCCAACCTCTTTAAGAACTTCCGGAATATTCTCCGCAATTCCTTCACAGAAGCCGTGTTTCATCGCTTCATCCGGAGTGAAGGTGAGTATTTTTCCTGTATCACTGATGCCTGGTATGTAAATACTTTCATCAACCATGGCCTCTGCGATTCTGGGATCCCTGAACCAATGGTAAGTGGTATCCTGTCCGCTGATGTCCCTGATTTTTCCATGAGATTCGGCGGTCGATCGCATGATTGACCGCATGTACGACTGGTATTTGTCGGGCATTTTTTGTCCGTTTTGGTTGACCACGGTTGCTGCGCCGATGGAAGCTCCCCGTCTCATGTAAATACTGTCGCAGGCGATAGAGATAAGGGCGCCGGCACTGGCGGCATTATTGTCAATAAAAACATAAACGGGAATGTGGCTGTTGATAATTTTTGTTCTGATAGAATCGGCGTCCAATACAGTTCCGCCATAAGTGTTCATATGGATCAGAAGAATATCTGCATGGGAACTGTCTGCTTCAGCAAAAGCTTGCTGTGTTTTTCTCCACAAACCGGGCGATATGCTTTCCTTGATGTCGAACTGATAAACGACTTTTTTTGGGGCTGCCTCTTCCTGAGCAGAAGTTAAAGCATAAGAACCTTGCCATGAAACAACCATGGTGGCAATGACAAAAAGGAGCAAGCTGGGTTTCATATATGCCTTGTTTTTATACCCAAAGTTAAGAAAATCGCGAGGATTCGCGAGATATCTTTTTATTGCTTTTATTTTTTCGGGGAATTTTTGTTTTTCCCCTGGCTTTTTATGGTCTCCGTCAACCGAGTTTTTTATAGCGGAGGCGGGTACCATATGATTTCGCAGGAATCGTTCCCGGCTAAAAATATTTGCTAACTTTACGGCGCATAAAAATTAAATCATGGACTTGAATTTGCTGACCGCCATTTCTCCTATAGACGGACGTTACCGGAAGAAGATTGAGAACCTGCAGTTTTATTTTTCTGAATTTGCGCTGATCAAATATCGCGTGCTGGTTGAAACCGAATACTTTATAGCGTTATGCGAACTTCCATTGCCTCAGCTCTCTGGCTTTGACAAAAAGATGTTTGTATCCCTTCGACAGGTTGTTGAAAATTTTTCTGTTGAAGACGCCCTGCGTATTAAAGAAATAGAGAAGGTGACCAATCATGATGTAAAGGCTGTTGAATATTTTCTTAAAGAGGAATTTGATAAACTCGGGTTACACGATTATAAAGAATTTATTCATTTTGGTCTGACGTCCCAGGATATTAATAACACGGCGGTTCCATGCTCCATTCAGGATGCACTGAAAAATGAATACTATCCGGCTTTAGACGAACTGTTGCTTAAGCTGAGAAGTCTGGCGAGTGATTGGAAATCTGTTCCGATGCTGGCAAAAACGCATGGACAACCTGCTTCTCCTACTAATTTGGGAAAGGAGATCAATGTTTTTGTGGAAAGGATTGAAGACCAGCTTGACCAGTTGAAAGGAATTGCCTGCGATGCCAAGTTTGGCGGGGCAACGGGGAACTTCAATGCACATCACATTGCATATCCGGAAATAGACTGGCAGAAGTTTGGGAACCAGTTCCTGAAGAATTCACTTGGACTGAAAAGGTCGAAATATACAACACAGATTACCCATTATGATAACCATGCCGCTATTTTTGATGCCATGAAAAGGATCAACAATGTGATCCTGGATCTGGACAGGGATATGTGGACCTATATCTCGATGGAATATTTTAAGCAAAGGATAAAGGAGGGGGAGATAGGATCATCTGCCATGCCACACAAAGTAAACCCGATTGACTTTGAAAATTCGGAAGGGAACATTGGAATGGCAAATGCCATTTTTGAACATCTTGCATCCAAACTCCCCGTGTCGAGACTTCAGCGCGACCTGACAGATTCTACGGTAATCCGTAATATCGGTGTTCCCTTCGGGCATACTCTTATTGCTTTTAGTTCAACATTGAAGGGATTAAATAAGCTTTTGCTTAATGAAGAAGCTATTAACGCGGATCTGGAAAAGAACTGGGCTGTTGTCGCTGAAGCGATCCAGACCATCCTTCGCAGGGAAGCCTATCCCAACCCTTACGAAGCGCTAAAGTCGCTTACCCGTACCAATCGAAAGATAACCAGGGAAGTGATTCATGAGTTTATCGATTCTCTGGAGATAGGGAATGATCTTAAGGACGTACTGAAAAAAATTACTCCTCAGAATTACACCGGAGTATTTTAGTTGATAAAGTATGTTTTTATCTATTTTCCAAGACGAAAGACAAAATAAAGTAATTAACTAAAATTTTTTTCAGTGAAGGATCTCCTGAAGTTACTCCGGCGTTTTTTGCCCCCTTACAAGGGAAAAGTTATTCTTAATTTTTTGTTTAATCTGCTGGCCGCTATTTTCGGGGCCTTTTCGTTTGGTTTGCTGTCGCCAATCCTGGGAATTCTTTTTAACACGAAGGAAGCTGTTCATACACGGGTTCCGCTGGAGATGTCGGCAAAGTCCATCGAGAATAATCTTTCTTATTTTATAACCTGGATCAGGGATACCTACGGAGCGTCTGCAACACTTATTTATATTGGTCTGTTTATTATTCTTATGGTGTTGTTAAAAACAGGGTTCACTTACCTCGCCAGCTATATGATGATTGGTATCCGGAATGGTGTCGTCCGGGATATAAGGAGTAAGATCTATCGGAAAATGCTTTCTCTTCCGATTGGCTTTTTTAATGATGAGCGCAAGGGGGACATTATGGCCCGGATGACCGGCGATGTCCAGGAAATTGAGAACTCAGTGATGAATTCACTTGACATGTTGTTCAAGAATCCTGTGTTGATACTGATATCTCTTGTTTATATGATTTATACCAGTTGGTCGTTAACTATTTTTGTATTCATCATGCTGCCAGTTACCGGTTTTTTGATTGGCCGGGTCGGGAAAAGCCTGAAGAAACAATCGAGAAAAGGGCAAAATAAACAAGGCGAATTATTATCCATTATCGATGAAGATATCTCGGGGCTCCGGGTAATTAAGGCTTTTACTGCGGAAAAGCAGGCTGTCGAAAGATTTGAACGGGAAAATGAGAATTACAGACAGATCATGAACCGTTTGATGAGCCGGTATTTTCTGGCGCACCCGATGAGCGAATTCCTTGGTACTGCGGTTATCGTGATCGTTTTATGGTATGGCGGGAACCTTATCCTCATGGGACAGGCGGGAGCTTTAAGCCCTCAGCAATTTATCGTTTACCTCGTCTTTTTTTACAATATCATCAATCCGGCCAAAGCCTTCTCCACGGCCCTGTATAGTGTAGAGAAAGGACTTGCCTCAATGGAACGGATAGACAGGATCCTGCACCAGAAAAATACGATCCTGGAGAAAGGGAATGCCATTGTAAAACATGATTTTAATCAATCCATTGAATACAGGAATGTCAGCTTCCGTTATATCAATGAAAATGTTCTGGATCAGGTAAGCCTGACCATAAAAAAAGGACAGACGGTCGCTTTTGTTGGTAAGTCAGGATCTGGAAAGACAACCCTGGTCGATTTGCTTCCCCGTTTTTGGGATGTTTCCGAGGGTGGAATTTATATCGACGGCGATGATATCCGGGATATGAGGATGCACGATTTGCGCGGGTTGATGGGGAATGTTAACCAGGAGCCTATCCTGTTTAACGATACGTTTTTTAATAATATTGCATTTGGCTCGGCTAACGCTACCGGGGAAGACGTAATCCATGCCGCGAAGATAGCCAATGCCCACGATTTTATTATGGCTACCGAAAACGGATACCAGACAAATATCGGAGACAGAGGCGACAAACTTTCCGGCGGACAGAAACAGCGCTTGTCTATTGCCCGGGCCATACTTAAAAATCCTCCTATTCTGATTCTTGATGAGGCTACTTCAGCCCTGGATACCGAATCTGAGAAACTTGTCCAGACCGCCCTGGAGAACCTGATGAAAAACAGGACTTCACTGGTGATTGCACACCGGCTTTCCACGATTAAAAATGCAGATGTCATTTTTGTGCTCGATAACGGAAAGATTGTTGAAACAGGGACCCATGAAGAGCTTATCGCCCGCCAGGGACAGTATTATAAGCTGCATAAGATGCAGGTATTCTAGTGTGGCTTTTGGGTGAGGGATTATTTTTTACTTACGCAGGAAGAGAATTTTAGGGTTGTCTTTTATTCATCAGGGATGAGACTTTTTGCATCCCTTATATCATTAACTTCATAAATAACATAAAATTAACCTTCATCTGGTTCTTTCTATTCGGTCATATGCTTAAATTTGATATAGTCTGATCTAAAAGTATTGCAAGGATTAGATAGAAGTTTTTCTTTTTAGCTGTTTCATCGTGAAATCTTTTCAAATAGAGGAGCTGAATTGTTTTTTATTTGATTCCGGAAGGGAAAGTTTGTTGATCAAAACCTAATTCTTTTATGAAAAAAACACTGGATACTTTTGTTTGCTTAGCGGTATTGGTTGGCATTATATTTCTGGGATCGGAATGTTCAAGAAATAAATCAACAGGTATGGCGGTCTCAGACATGTTTTTTTCAGACACGATCAAGGCAAGGGATTTTATGAAGAGGGGAGATGAGAAGAAGTGGTCAGATCCGGATTCCGCTTCTGTATGCTATCACCGGGCAATAACTTTGCTCCACGCTTATTCCGTCAGCAAGAATATTGAAATAATGATTGCATCCTGTTATTCAGGACTTGTTGCGATTAATAATTATAACGGGAATTATAAGCTTGCTGCGGCATATGATTCTGTTGTCGAACAGATCGGCGCAGCAACCGGGAATAAAGATGTGATTGCCCAGTCATTGTTAAACAGGGGGCTTTTGTTTTATAATCAGAGTGAATATCCTTCAGCCCTGGAGTATTATAAACGGGCAGAAGATTTATGTTCTGAAACAGGTAATAAAAGATTGGCTGCAAAGATTCTTTCAAATCGTGCGATCATATTTTCGATACAAGGAGATCCGTATAGTGCCATTTCCTGCTTTTCCAAAACCAGGGAGATTGCAGAGTCTATTGGGAATAATGAATTATTGTCCGGGAGTGATATCAATCTTGGAATGATGTTCCATGATATGGGAAAGGATGAGCTTGCTATCGATTATTATGAAAAAGCAATTGAAATTTGCAAGAAGATCAAGGACGAAAATGGTATTATTATTTGCTATCAGAATATTGGAGATGTTTGGTTTAAGAGGAGCAATTTTGAAAAAGCCCTTGATGCTTTTGATGAGTCGCTCCAGCGTGCTAGCAGGATAGGAGACAAGTCTAATATGTCTAAAGGGTATCATAATATTGGAGAGGTTTATTCTTTTCTGGGAGACTATGAAACAGCTATCAATGATTATGTAAGATCTGCAAATATTAAAAAAGAATTGAATGATCAATTAGGTATGGTTTCTGTTTACGCCAGTATTGGTAATCTTAAAGTACAGCTTGGCGAATATGACGAGGCCCTGAACTATTTTAATCAATCATTAGAGATAAGTCAGAAGCTAAAATGCCAGAATGAAATAGCGTTACGATATGGGGATTTGGCCAATGTCTATTCTTGCAAAAAGCAATGGGACAGAAGTTTGATGCTGGCATTAAAATCATTGGAATCACACAAAACTTTACATTTTCAGGAGCAAATGACCGAATTATACGCTTTAATCGGGTCTATTTATGCAGGACTTTCGGATTATGAGAATGCCAGAAGATATCTTGATTTGTCATTGGAAAATAGTCATAGACGAGGAGATAAGCTCGGAATGTCTGTTGCATTGAATGCAATCGGGAACCTAATGGTTTCGGAACTGGAACAGGCAAAAGATACGAATAAAACAGCTTTTTATCAGGAGGCCGTCAGATATGGAGAAACTGCGCTGTCTTTGTCAAAAGCGGAAAATGCCCTGCCTACGCAATTGGAAAATATACGTTTTTTGATTAATGCATACAAGAATACAGGTGATTACAAAAGGGCATTAACTCTTTCAGAAGAGTCTCTATCCATTAATGATAGCATCCTGAACAAAGAGAAAAATAAAGCATTAGTTCTTGCTGAAGTTAAATGGAATGCTGGAAAGAAGCAACAGGAAATAACCCGGCTGAGAAAAGAATGGGAAATACAGGATAACGTAATTAGGCAAAAGGAAAAAGAAAACAGCCTAAAAAATTTAGTCATCGGACTTTTGGGAACAATTGTCCTGTTAACGCTCATTACCGGCTTTTCTATATTCAAGTATTTTCAGAAAAAGAGAGATATCCTGTTTCAGAAACAGCTTGCAAATATGACTTTTCTCCGGATGCAAAGTATTCGTAACCGGATGTCACCGCATTTCTTTTTCAATGTACTAAGTATTATTTCGTCCGAAGCTTCCGATCCTGTCCTCGTAAAGAAAAACCTGGACCGGTTATCCTTACTGTTGCGTAAATCTATTGAGAATATTGAGCAGACAGCAATCCCGTTAAAAGAAGAGATTGATATCGTAAAAGCGTATATTGAACTTCAACGGCAACGCATTCCCGGGGCTTTCGATGTCGATTTTGATTTACAGCCTGAGGTTGGGTTAAACCGTCCGGTATTGGCCATGATGATACAAATCCCGGTGGAGAATGCTATTAAGCACGGGCTGATGCCCCTTGTTGGAAAGAAAAAGCTTCAGATTGTGATTGAACAATCTGAAAAGGGTGGACTTATCGTTTTGATCCGGGATAACGGCATTGGATTGAAAGCTTCCCGTGGAAGGTCGACTGGTACAGGCACGGGGTTGAAGGTTTTGCTCCAGACAATCGCTTTGTTCAATCAAAAGAATAAAGAAAAAATTGAATTTACTATTGATCAAAACTCCCCGGACAAACTGGGACAGACAGGGGTCAGCGTGCGGGTATTTATTCCGGAAGGCTTTTTTTTTAACCAAAACGTGGCGTGATGGAGGATGAAGAAACTATAAAAACGGTGATTATTGATGATGATAAAGAGTTTCTCTTTTCATTAAAGGAACATTTGTCTTTTTTTCCTGAAATAGATCTACTGGGAGAATCTTGTCAATATGAAAAGGCTAAAAGGCTTTTAATTATACTTCATTTGGGATAAATTTCCGCATGTTGATTTTCAAAAGATTGAAATTTTAGGGTCAATAAATTTTTCAGATCATCCATGTATTCTTGATTAATTGATTGAAAGAATGAGGTAATGGCATTATGAAAAAGGGTTGATGTTTCATAATATTTTGCGTACAGTATTTTTTTCTTAGTGAATTTCCATAAGCGTTCAATAATATTCAGGTTAGGGGAATAGGAAGGTAAAAACAGGAGGGTTATACCTAATTCCCTTGCTGCATTTTCAACTACTTTACAATGTTGATAACGGGCATTGTCCAGAACAATTTTCAGGGGTAAATCCACATAAACTTCCCGGAGTTGTTTAAAAAATGCAATAATGGTTTCTGCATTAATAAAAGTAGTGTTGTTCAGGGTTATAATTTGTTTTGTAATAGCATCAACAGCTCCCAGTACATTGATCCGGTTGCGCCCAGAAGAGGCTTTGATGAATAAACGGGCAACACACCACAAGGCGCAAATAAAAGGTTCCAGAATAAAATGGGCCGCATCCATAAACAACAGGTGGCATTTCCCGTTCTGAGCTTCTTCAATGGCTGGTTCCAAGGTTGTTTTCATCCATAGCTGTTGTTTTTTGGCATCTGCTTTTGCCGGGATATGTCCCGTTTTGATATAACGCAATCCGTGCCGTTTCATAAAGGCACGAACCTGGGAAGGACTTCGGTCAATACCCGTCATCTTCTCAATACGCCATTTGGCCTCATTGATACTCATCGGGGGCTGTTTGGTAAAAGATTCCAATATGCTGTCTGCATAGTTTTCCAGTTTACTTTTGTTCGTACCGTAACCAACCTTGCAAAGACTTTCAAAACCCTCTTGCACATAGCGTTTAGTCCAATAACCAACCAAATCCCGGTTTAGGTCCGCTAAAACTCCGATCTGCTCATTAGACAGACCTGTGATAATCTTTAAATAAACGGCCTGTATTCTTTTTTGAACCATTGCATCAGGATAATGATATCTTTCATAATTTAGCCGTTGAATTTCGGCTCCGTCGAGATTTATTGGAAGCATATCTTCTTTAGATTTTTGGTAGAACTAATTTGATATGCTTCTCTTTTTATTTTACGCCTCTCTTGACAAAGTTTTCAACTTTCTCTTGTTAATTATTTGCGGAAATTTATCCCGTGCGAAGTATAGCAAAGAGCCTGACCTTGTTTTTCTTGATATCGAGTTGGGCGGGCGTAATGGCTTTGATTTACTGAGGGAAGTCAGGAACATAGGGTGTGATAATATGGATGTGATCTTTTACACCGCGTACGACAGGTACATGATTAACGCCCTGAGGGAATCCGCACTGGACTTCATGGTTAAGCCAATCAGGCATGAAGAGTTGAAAGAGGCGATAGAACGGTATAAGGCCCGGAATAAAAAATTTTTAACCAGTCAGTCGGGTGATCATTCCTTGAGCCTGCCTGGCGGTTCCGATACGGTGGCCCTTTCAACGAATATCGGGATGAAATTTATTGATAGAAACAAGATTGTTCTTTTTCAGTGTGCCAGGAAATCGCTAAGAGAAAAACCGGTTTGGGAGGCAATGATGTCTGATTTTTCGTTTTCGACATTATCGAAGGGAATAACAGCAAGAAAAATTTTGAGGTTTATGGGTGAAGATCGTTTTGTTGCAGTGAACCAATCCGTTATCGTGAATATGAATTATTTGTCGTTTGTCGAATTTAAAACCAGGGCATGTATCCTGTTACCTCCGTTCAATAAATTAAAGCTCACCGCTTCCCGGGCCCAGCTTGCCGGATTGAGAGGTAAGTTTGACTTACTCTGACCGGGCCTGTGTCGTTAAAAAACTGAATGGCTCTTTATTCTGTCTACCAAAATTTCAGCCAAATTTTGGTAGACAGAAGTCTTTGTTTTATAACGAAATTGTGTTCGTGGTAAATTGTAAATGATAAACAATGTGTTGAATTTAAATTATTTATGGTGAGTGATTTCAATTTTGGTAAACTTGAATTCAATCAAGAGCATAAAAAACGCCTGCTAAATTTAAATAACTTTTTTTTGATGGCGCTAATCTAGTAGCGGGATGATAAAAATGTTCTGATTTCTACTTAAATAACAAAGAGAGCCCGAAGGCTCTCTTTGTTATTTAAGTAAAAAATTGATTTCACAAATTTTTTTTAAATCAAGGCTGTGTTACAGTAATTTTCAGCGGAGAATCTGTTGTTGTAAACGATTGTCCCCAGGATGTAGTATAAGTAATATTGTAGGTTACATTCAGTGCTGAGGTCAGAACAGTACCTGTGTAATCCCAGATGATATATCCCATGGTGTATGTCGGGCTTATGCCTGTTACGTAGCGGTTCCAGTCGATACCGAGGTTCGTGTCTGATATACTTGGTGTTTCAGTCATTGAGCTGATATCGATTAGTGTGGAAATATTAGTATAGTCTGTCAAGGTTTCGCTGGTTGCAAGATTTTTCACAGTAATACCATCCCATGGGGATTGTCCGACATAGTCGCTGACAGAATGAGAGCTCCATGACCATCCGTTGCGGGTATAATAGGTAAAGTTACCATAATCCTGGTTGAGGATGTCGATTGTGTTGCTGTACTCAATTTTGATCGGGTTCTTGAACTGTACATAGAACGTATGCGTGTAGGTTGATACTTGAGAAGATGCATCATTCTCGTAAATAACAGTCAATGTAACCGGTATCGGGGTACCTTCAACATAGGTGGAGTAGTTGCTCGTCAGCTTAATGGTGGAACCTGAAATCTGGACTCCAGTGTATGAACCATTAATAGTATAAAAATGGCTGTTGATGCTTAATGAACTTCCAGTGCTTGGAGCAGGTGACGGGATCAACGTGCTGACGTCAAATCCGTCATTCAGATCGCCTTCAAGGCTCCAGTCTCCTCCTGATTCTTTTCCGTAAACATACATGGAAGTCAGTCCTGTATTCCAGTATGAGCTTACTTTGGAGGCATCCCAGTCAACATAACCATCAGCTACGGTAATCGTATATTTAATGTACCACTTGCTGCCATCAACGGTCGTATAAGTGCGGGTTGCTGAATAGGTTCCTGCGGCAACGCTTGGAAGTATTTTTACGGTTACTGTTGTTCCTGCAACCAAGGCTCCAGACGATCCGCTTGAGATACTTCCTCCATTGAATGAAATACCTGTCGGACAATCATCGGAAACGGCAACAGATGTATGTGATAGACCCGCATTATCGATTGCGTTGATCAGGAGGTCTTCACTGAAGCCGTCGGCAGCGAGGTTAATCGTGTTGCCTCGGTAATAGGTTCCGATTGTTTTCTCGAGTACCGTAGTTTCTGTTGGGATGCGGTCAAGAGCTTCTACATAAATTGTCCCAGTTTGAACTGTGGTGCTGTTGACTTTCAGTGTGACTGCAATTTTTGCAATTTTTCCCACGGCTGCAGCCTGGTTGTCTTTTACCTTGATGTTGTTTCCGTCTAACTCAAAATAAGCGTTATTAGTCCAGCTTGATGTGCTTACCAAGGCATAGGAATAATTACAAGCAAAGAAGTCGGACAGTTCTACTTTTGTTGACCCGTGTGTGTAGTAAGAGGTGGCATTCAGGTTGATGCCGTCTGTATTTTTATATCCAACACTCCAGTCGCCTGTAGTTACACCGATTGCTGCATAGCTTTCATTTGCAGTTTTGGATATTGTTACGTCATCAATATTAATATCTTCAAAATCGGCAAACACATAATTAGAATAAACATATTCTGAATCATTATTGTCATCGACAGAATTATTTTTCAGGACTAATGCATAGTAGTCTAGCTTGGAGTCATCTGAATTTTCGAGGTCCCCAGTATAACTGACTTTCAATGTTCCACCTTGGTATGAAACTTTGTTTACTGCAAGGAAACTGGAGCTACTTCTTGTCATGACAGTGGCCGTTTGTTTGCTTAAGCCTTCAATCGAGAAGTTAGATTCCTGGACGCTGGCAGGATTTACCTGATACGCTAAGGTAACGGTTGGGTTGCTGATAAGCGTTGTGTTGTCCATCAAGATGGGGGCATAGATGTACGAAACACCTTCTGCCGAAGCATAAGTAGGAACAAAAGCTATACTTGAGACATACTGGGATGCAACAGGTATTGCTATTGAAGTAACTGTACCGTCTTGATCTGTAATAGCAATTGTATAATAAGTACCGGCTTCGTTCAATACTGCCATAATACTTCCTGCATTGGCCAGAACTCCTGTTGATATGCCATTTATATACCAGTAGCCATCTACGATTGTAACAACATCGCCAGTGGCTTTGGTTTTTGTATCCGTGTCACCAATCCACCAGTCTCCGTTTTCACCGATGTATGGAGTAAGACCATCAGTCCCGTTCGTTCCGGTTGCACAGACTTCGGTATCGGTTTCACCAATCCACCAATTCCCGTTTTCACCAATGTACGGAGTTGAACCGTTAGTTCCATCGGTTCCATCGGTTCCATCGGTTCCTACTGCGATTGTTCCGGTATCTTCTCCATTAATATACCAGTTGCCATTTGAGCCGATGGTGACTACAGACGAAGTCCCGTCAGTCCCGTCAGTTCCATTTGTGATGGTATAAGAATTTCCGTCAGAGAAAGTGATAGTTAATCCTGACGTCGTTGAGGTTACGCTGGTGACAACTTTCCCGTCTGATATCTCACTTGTAATATCGCTCAGGCTGGCTGATAATTTGTCAATTTGACTTTGCAGGTTGTCGATGTCATCGTCATAATCTTTACAGGAAGTTACAAGCCCGACCGTAATTGCCAGGAACAAAAACCACTTCCTTACAAACGCGGCTTTCGTAATTTTTTGCATTTTTTTCATAATTATAAAAATTAGTAATTCATAAATTAATTGTGGTAATCTACATATGAAAAGATGTCTTTATTGTTGTGTATGGATTGGTCAATTAATTGTATATCTTTGCCCCCATTGAAAACAAAAGGTGGAATAAATTGTATTATTAAGGTTTTTTTAGTCATAAGATGCAATATTTAGTTGCAAAACTACAATATTAAATTGTAAAGACAAGCGATTTCTTTTTTTTTATTGAAAAATTTAAAACTGGTTTTTTGAGATGGATAGTTGGACAAGACTGGAACAGGTTATTGGTTGGAGTGGTCTGACAATAAACGCTTTTGCTCTTTCTTTGGGGCTAAAGAGAGCAGAGAATTTGTACCAGATAAAAAAAGGGAAGAATGCTATAAGCAAAGATTTGGCCGAACTTATTTCAACTAAATATTGTAATATCAGTAAGTCGTGGTTACTTACCGGAGAAGGGACTATGTTTATGGGGGAAGATAAACCGATCGAACGTGGCGCTTTGCCAGGTAAGGGAATACCTTATTACGAGTTTGTGCCTGTCTCTTCTGGAGGAGAAGAAATATTTTCAAATCCTCTCTATTATGTCGATATACCTATGCTTTCCCATTGTGATATTGCAATTCCATGCGTTGGTGATTCAATGTCCCCTGATATACCGTCAGGAGCTGTTGTACTTTTAAAGGAGATAGATCCGGAACTCATTCTTTCTGGGGAGATCTACTTTATCGTTACAGATGCTTATAGTGTTATACGGAAGATCAGATCGGTTGATGGTGACGATTCCAGGTTAAGATTGTTGCCGGGGAACGTAGGTGCATATGATGAATTGGTTCTGAAAAAGTCTTTTATCAGGAGATTATTTCTTGTAAAAGGAGTTGTCTCTCCCAAAGTTTTGTAGAAAAAGTGCAATATTTTTTGAAATATGACAATTTTATATTGTAATATTTGTAGGAATTCGCAAAATTTTTCGGAAATTAGCCTGGGGTAATTTATGTCTTGTTAAGATGTTCTGTTTTATATAGAATGGTTATTGCAAAGAAAGGGAATAAACTTCCGGCCATTTTTATTTAAAGGCAGAAAGTGGATATTGTGTGCGTTTATATCTGCTGTTTTTCCATTACGCCTTGTGCGCGTGTGTATGTATTGGGGATTAGCCATCTTAATAAAAATATTTTATGGACCCGAAAACAAGAATAAAAACTATAATTATTGATCATGATGAAGATTCCATGTTTATCCTTAAGGATTATTTGTCCCGTTTCCCTGAAGTAGAATTAAAGGGGTATACTTCTGTATCCCAAAAGGCAAAGGAGTTGCTTAATCAGGAAAAGCCGGATCTCATTTTTGCGGGAATTGAATCTCGTGGTTTGCTGAATAGTATGGATGAAAGAGATAACCCTCAGGTTGTTTATATTGCATCGGATGAGCAGTCATTGATCCGTATGCAGTATGAGCCGGCATTGGATTTTTTTGTAAAACCTGTAACGCGGGATGATCTGTACAGAGTGATAAACCGATATAAAAAGCAACGATTGGATCCTTTGTCTGTTGTTGTCCCTCAGACCGGAGATAGTGCACATTATAATCTTGTGTCATTGCCAACTCTCACCGGATTGCGCTTTCTTAATTCGAGAAGTATCGTCCTTTTTCAATGTATCAGGGAGACTAAAGAAGATAAACCTCAGTGGCAGGCACTCCTTTCGGATTTTAATCATGTGAAACTTCATAAACGAACTACAGCAAAAGAAATAACCGTGTATATGTCGCGGTATGGATTTGCTCAAATTAATCAGTCGATTCTTGTGAATCTCATTTATGTGAAGCAAATAGAATTTAAGGCTCATATATGTAGCCTTATCTCTCCTTTTGATAAATTAAGATTGACCGTTTCCCGTAAGTATATGGCTGCATTAAAAGAACGGTTTGATTTGCTTTGAAAGATAAGATGGATATGACGAAATCCAGGGATTTTGGTGCACAGGGAGATAGCATGGCTGTTTTAGTGACATATGAAAATAAGATCATAAAAATTGTCTGTTTATCCCTAAATGGATACAGAATATCCTGATTTTAGGCTATTATATCTTAGTTAAAAGTTTTTCTGCTTTTGTGTGTAATCGTTTTAACAGATCTTTGTATTATTAAATAAAAAACAAACGCAACAACAACCAAAATCCAAGGATATGAAAAAATTTTACTACTCTCATTTTATACTACCCATTCAATGGCTCATCGAATGATTCTGTGTGATTTTCTATTGGCTCTTAGTTGAAATATTATGAATCTGTCGGGAACGATTGATTTTGTAATTTAATATTTTTCGTCTGTAGAAAGGATAAACGGATAATCGAAGATTGGGTTGATATAAGTAAAAAATAATGAAAGATTTTAAGGGGTCATTGCCATTTGAGGAGATTCTAGATGTCGTATCCTTATATGACAGGTTTTATCTCCGTTGGAATAAGCAGAATTCTTTAGTCTGCCAGATAAAAAAAGAGATCGTGAAACTGGAGTCTGATTTGAGGGCAGAGGAATCATATAATGCCTCTACTGTAGAAAGTGATATGAGAATTGCTGTCCTCGAGCTGGAGAATGCGAAGAAAGAAGTTATGCTATTGGAGTCAGATCTTTCCAGAACAAAAATTTCGATCAAAGATTACTGTTGTATTTCTGATACAAATAATTCTTCCGGAATAATAAATCCGGATATTGAGACCAAGTCAGCAGACAATTCTGAGAATAAGCATACAATTGTGGAATTGGAGAAAAATCTACAGGATGCTTTTGAGAAGGTAAAAGACTGCGAGAATTTTTATAATTTTGTTTTTTCTACTTATGAAGAACAGAAGAAAATCTGGAATACATTTTATGAGTCTTGCCGGTTGAGAATTAATAGTCTCGTGGAACGACTTAAAGGTGAAGAAGTTAAATTGAATCTTTATAAGTTGGAGATGGATAATTATTTTGACCTTTTGCAAGGGATGCAAAAAAGTAAATCCGGTTCACCGACTGTTGTATGAGCCGGATATTTAGTATGTTAAGCTAAATTAATGTACTTCTGTAACCTTTTATTTAGTTTAATTTTCTGAATACCGTTACTGCGACATGTCCACCGAATCCGAAAGTGTTGTTAAGAGCTATTTTTACTTCTTTTTTTATCGTATGGTTCGGGGTCAGCTGTAGTCTCTTATCTATTTCGGGGTCCGTATTTATCAGATTGATGGTTGGAGGTATGATACTGTTTTCAATGGCTTTCAGGCAGACAATGGATTCAATAGCCCCTGCTGCTCCCAGTAAGTGGCCCGTCATCGATTTCGTGGCACTGACATGGAGCTGGTCCAGGGAGCTTTCAAAAATCTTGCATATTGCTTTGCATTCGCTTAGGTCTCCAATCTGGGTTGACGTGGCATGCGCATTAATATAATCAACCTCTTCCGAAGTTATGCCTGCCTCCTGTAAGGCTTCTTCCATGGCTCGAACTGCACCCGTTCCGTCAGGATGAGAAGCAGTAACATGATAAGCATCGGATGAAATTCCGCACCCGGTTATTTCCCCGTATATTTTTGCTCCTCTGGCCAGTGCATGGTTCAATTCTTCAAGCATAAGCGCTCCGGCACCTTCCCCAATGACAAACCCGTCACGGGACTCATCGAAGGGGCGTGATGCTGTTTCAGGGGAATCGTTCCGTTGGGAGAGTGCTTTTGATGCATTAAAACCGCCTATTGCTATCTTTGTAACCGGGGCTTCTGAACCTCCGGTCAGGATGGCTGTTGCCTTCCCTAACCTGATCAGGTTAAAGGCGTCGGTAATTGCATGATTGGAGGATGAGCATGCAGATACCGTGGCATAGCTTGGTCCTTGTAATCCATAACGTATACTGAGCTGTCCTGCAGCGATGTTTGGGATCATTTTTGTAATAAAAAAAGGGCTAAACCTGGGATATTCCTGGTTCTTAATAAATTCGCGCACTTCTTCTTCAAATGTTCCGATACCGCCAATTCCGGTGGCCCAGATGACGCCGATGTGTTTTAGGTCCCAGTGTTCATTAAAGCCGCAGTCTTTCATGCATTCATCAGAAGCGGCTATTGCATACTGGGTGAAGAGGTCCATTTTACGGGCTTCTTTTTTGTCGATCCACGTTTCTGCACTGAAATTTTTTAATTCGCAGGCGAATTTCGTTTTAAAATTTTTTGGGTCGAAATGAGTGATCGTATTTGCACCGCTTTTCCCTGCTATCAGGTTTTCCCAAAAGGATTTAATATTGTTGCCGATAGGTGTAATGGCACCCAATCCTGTGATAACAACTCGTTTCATGCTTTTGTTTTTCGTTTTAAGTCCAAGAATTTTTTGTACCAGCGTCTGCTGTTTAATCAACCAACCGATCCGGCAATTGCCCGGTCTCTCGTAGAATGCCTCGTATTATAATTTTTTCCAGGTGTTTTATCTTTAATAATTGTCTTTTTTATGTTTGAGATAATTTACTTAAATGGATTACTTATTAATAAGTAAGTTATACGGTGAAAAAATTTAAGGTTTTAGATCGTCAAGTATAGTCTGGTGAACTTGCTTAAATTCATTTTTCGAAAGAACCCTTGCAATTTGAAGGCTGGCGACCATATTTGTCAGGATAACAAGAGCCCTGTTTCCAGGGAGGCCATTGTATTTGAAAATTCCCTTTTCGCGTCCCGACTCCAGGATTGAGGATAACCAGTCAATTATCTTTTCTGTCATTTTTTTGATTTCAAGTTTGGAAGCCTCAGGAAGTGTGTTGAAATCAGGACCAAGTGATCCTACGATACAGATTTTATGCTCCCTGTTGCTTTTCACATATACCTGGAGAAAGGATTCGAGCTGTTTCCATTCGTCAAACTTTCTGAATTGCATGTTCTCAACCATCTCGTCAAACCGTTGGATATTATTTCTTATAATACTTGTTCCCAGATTGGCCTTGGATGGAAAGTAGTAATGAATGGCCGCGTTTTTTATGCCTAGTTCAGAAGATATATCCTGGTAGCTAAAAGCATTGTACCCATTGGTCAGAATGAGCTCCTCTGCCAGTTCCATAATGCGTTCCCGTGTAACAGACATAAGTCTTGCTTTTTTGCAAATATACTTACTAATTAGTAAGTGTCAAATTTATTTTCTAATAATTTAAAATAAAAAACCCGGTTCATTAAATTTGAACCGGGTCCTATATTCATAAATGTTCAGTCAGATCAGAAAAAATTTCATTTGGAACGTAAATAAGCTCAGGATCTTGTATCTGTTGTCCTGGCTTCACTTTTCTTTTCGGAAATTTGCCATTCGACTACATAACCAAATTTGTCACCTGTACAATGTATCCCCTTTTTGTCTGTACATGGCCGGTGAAGGACATGAGACGGTAAGTTCTCCGAGTACTTTGGATAGATGAGATGTATCTTGCTAAAGTAGTCGCTTTTAGTTGAGTTAATCCGCGCTTTCATTGTCGTAATATTTAAATCTTCAACCTTTAATCCCGAATTTTCCGGATTCAGGGGCAGAATACTCAAATCCCGGATCAATGGATAATCCGGAGAGTTTAAAAGAGAGAAGTTGGGTCTGTTCTGAAACTTAGTTTGTTTTCGTTATAAATCTACGAAATTAAATCATTATTGTTTCCAAATGCCACAGGATATTTAACAATATTTTCTTTTTTTTGGACTATTTTTACAGAGTCTATATTTGTTATCTTTTTAATTGTCCCATCCATTGGCCAGAATATCGGCTATATGTACAGGTTTCAGAGGTAATTTATGTTTTTTTATATAACTTTCAATATTCATCAGGCACGATGACTCGGTCGAGATTATGAATTCTGCTCCCGTATTCAGGGCATTCTCTACTTTTTGTTGGGTCATGGCAGACGAAATAGAATGAAACTTGGCTGAGAATGTTCCACCAAAACCACAACAGGTTTCCAGGTCTTCCATCTCGATGAGGTTGAGGCCTTTTACTTTTGAGAGTAATAACCTGGGTTCTTTTTTTATGCCATATTCCCGAAGCGCGGTACAGGCATCATGGTAGCAAACTGTGTGAGGAAAGCTTGCCCCGAAATCTGTAAAATTGATTTTATTTACCAGAAAATCTGTTAATTCAAACAGCCTTTCTTTTAGTTGTAAATGGGCCTCATATTCCGTATCTTCTTTTGTAAAGAGATCGGAGTAATAATTTTTTATAAAGCCGGTACATGAAGCAGAAGGGCTTACAATCAGATGTTCCCCGGAAAAGTCCTCTATGAATTTCTTAGCCAGTTTTTTCGTTTCTTTCCAGTACCCGCTGTTGTAGGATGGTTGTCCGCAACAAGTTTGTTCCGGGTTATATGCAACGTGGACTCCTGCTTTTTTTAAAAGCTTGATTACATTAAAGGCAGTTTGCGGATAAAGCTGGTCAATAAAGCATGGTACAAACAGATCAACAATCATGACATCAAATTTTTCGTAAATATAAATGGATTTATTAATATTAAGGCTAGCTGGTGTAAGATCAGACAGTGCTATCTTGAAAATGGTTTTCAGAGTTGTGCCGAAGGTAGTATTGCCGATTTAAGTACTTGTAAGAAGTATAACAGTTTAATATCGCAAGTTTTTGGATTTGTTTTTAATTCGGACAGACAGGCTTGTATAGCCAGGATCAGGGAAACAAGTTATGACGTTTTTGCTAGGAAAATGGCTGAAAGAAGAAGACCGACAATAAAGAAAAGATAATAACAGCGTCATGATTTTTGAAGAGAGGATCCTTATTGTTTATTTGTTGACAAAGGATTAATAACAACCGGTTGAGTGAAATAAAATGTTGTCCCTTTGTTTTCCATTGAATCCACCCAGATTTTTCCATCCAGGAGTTCAACGAAACCCTTTGCAATGGGGAGCCCCAGTCCACTTCCTTCATATTTTCTTGTATTCGATATTTCTTCCTGCCTGAAGTAGTCGAAAATTTTTGTTTTGCTGTTTTCGGAGATGCCGATGCCGTTATCCTTTACATAAAAAAGCAGTTTTTTGGTCGTTTTCTGAGTGTAGCCAATTTTTACGGTGCCTTTAGAAGTAAATTTTACTGCATTGTCAATCAGATGGTAAAGTATTCTTCTCAGCATGTCGGGATCGGAATAAATTTGTAATTTATCATGATCGGTCTTTTTTATGACAGATATTGTTACATGGCCACACGAGTGGACTTTTTTGTATTCATGAACAACATCTTCAATCAGGGTTTGAGGATAGACGGCCATTCTTCGGACTGGTTGATTACCGGATGACAGTTTTGAAATGTCCATAAAGTTTGTCACGACATTGATAAGCCGTTCAGTGCTTTCATTGAGCATTTTTAATAATTCTTTTTTTTCTTTCTTTCCGGGCTGGCTGTTGGTCAGGATTTCTCCAAGACCAACAATTCCGTTTAACGGAGTTCTGATTTCATGAGATATGTTCCTGATAAAAGAAGATTTTAACCGGTCTCCTGCTTCAGCTTTTTCTTTTGCTGTGACTAACTCCTCATTTTTACGCTCCAGCTCTGCAGTCCGTACCCTGACTTTTTCTTCCAGGATCAGGTTTTGATCCCTTAACTGTTGGTGAAGATAATTGGTGTAAAGAAGATTTTTTATCCGAAGTCCGACCTCAATCAGGTCAAACGGTTTTGTAAGAAAATCGGTGGCTCCATCGGAAAGTGCCCGTTGCTTGGATTCTTTCGTTGCATCTGCTGTTAAAACCAGGATTGGAAAAAAACCGTTGGGAGAAACGATCTTTTTTATGTGTTCCAGGATTTCAAACCCAGAAAGAAAAGGCATCATAAGGTCTAGCAACATCAAGTCCGGATTGAAAGAAGCTATCAGTTCTGTGGCTTGCCTTGGATCGGTAGTTGACAGGACATTCTCGTAGCCTTGCAATTCGAGTAACCCTCTTAATATTTCAATGTTGGCTTCCTGGTCGTCAACAATCAGTATATTTGCTTTTTTCAAACTCTGATCGATCATCGGTTGTGTATTTTTTAAGATTATCCTTCGGAAATCGGAATCCCTAAAGGGTAATCATTGTTTATAAAAGCTAATGGGATAAAAATTTATTTATAATGCTCAGAAACTCCCGGATATCTATGGGTTTTGTTAAATAACTTTCGGCTCCGGCTTTCTTCAATCTTTCCAATTGCTGTGGCATGGCGTCGGCACTGATAATAACGACAGGGATACTCCTTGTTTTTTTGTTTATCTTCAGGTTTTTAAGGACATCTATTCCATTGATATCCGGAAGGTTCAGATCGAGCAGGATCAGATCCGGTGTATTTTCTATCGCCATAGTGAGGGCCTGTTTCCCAAACATGCTTGAGATCAGTTGTATATGTGACTGTTGGTTTGCGAAGATTTGTTTTATCAGGTCGATATTAGATAAGTTATCTTCGATATATAAAATAACCCCATTTTTTTCTTCCAGGATATGTACCAGTTCCGCAGGTGGCTCAATAAGTTTATTGTCTTCAGCCTGGCTTGTGACAAACGGGAACTCGACCCAGAATGTGCTTCCTTTGCCTAGTATACTTTCAACACCTGTTTTTCCATCCATGACACCAACTAATTTTTTAACAACAGTCAAGCCTAATCCGGTCCCTTCAATATTTGTCCGGTCGGCACCTATCCGTTCAAACGGATTAAATAATTTATTCAGATCCTCTTTCCTGATCCCAGGTCCGGAATCTGCTATGGATATGCGGACCATTGCGTGATTTTGAGAGTTGGCAGGTATAACTTCGATATTAATAACTACTGTTCCTCCCTCATAATTATATTTAATCGAGTTGTTTAAAAGGTTTAGAAATACTTGCTTGAATTTTTGTTTGTCAGCTTTGATAAGTACGTTGTCATTCCGGTCATTAATAAATCGGACAGAAATGTTTTTATCATGGGCCTGAGGCCTGATTACATCTATCATTTCGAGGATTGCTTCAGCTACCGGAACAGGTTCCATTGACAACGAAAGCCGGCCTGCTTCAATGCGAGAGATATCCAGCACCTCATTGATCAGGTTCAATAAATGTTTTCCGCTTTTCAGTATATGTTCTATTCCCTTTTTTTGAGAGGCATCCAGTTTTCCCATTTCCAGTAATTGAGCAAAGCCCAATATCGAGTTCATCGGGGTTCTAAGTTCATGGCTCATTCTGGATAAAAATTCACTTTTCGCGGCGTTTGCTTTTTCAGCTTCAGCCTGAGCTTTTAGCATTTTTTCTTCAGCATTTTTCCGGTCAGTGATGTCAATAATAACGGTCAGTAAACATTTTTCGCTTCCGATATAGATTACTTTGGCAGAAATTAGCCCTGTTTTGGTTGAATTGTTCTTTGCACGAAATTCTATTTCGATTTTATTGATGGGTTCATTTTTATCGATTTTTTCAAATATTAATTTTTTCACCTCCGGGTTTACATAGAACCCTAACTCCTCGCCTGTCTTGCCGATAATTTCTTTTTTTGAATACCCAGATATGTCAATAACAGCTTGGTTTACATCGATAAATCTGCCATCTTTAATCCGGGCGATTGACATCATTGCTGAACTGATCTGGAAGGCGCTGGAGAATTTTTGCTCGGAAAGCTTAATTTGCGAGATATCTTTACTTACCCCGAACAAGACAGGCTTTCCATTCCAAAAACCCTTGGTTACCCTGGTCTCAACGGGAATTTGTTCTCCTGTTTTTGTAACAAGGGGGACGAAACAATAGTTGGCCCCTCCAGAAAGCATTTTTGAGATTGCCGTGGCCGATTCTTCTCTTCTGTCCTGTTTTATGTCGAGTATTGTAAGCCCTAAGATCTCCTTTTTTGTGTATCCCAAACGTTTTAATACGGTATTATTGGTATCCACAATTTTTCCCGACTCTTCAAATACAAAAAGGAAGTCGTCGATCGTATTAAAGAATGTTTCATAATTTTGTCTTGCCTCAGCAAGCAGGCCTTCAGTATGTTTGTTTTTTGTCAGACTTGCTAATATTCCGCTCCATACCTGCAATACATTAACCTCGGCAATGCTGTATTCCTTTTCGTGCCTGATACTGGATAGTCCCACAAACCCGATAAGCCTGTTCTCGACAAGCATGGGAATTGCAAGTAATGATTTTATATTTTGATATTCAAATATTCTTAGTTCATCTCTCCATGTTCCCGGAACAGCGGAAAGAGATGATATGAAAATATTTTCGTGCTTATGAAGTTTTTTCATCCAGAAGGGGAGGTCTGATGTGGAAACTTTCTGAAAATAATTTTTCCCGGAAGTTATCCCATCATTGCACCATTCACGTGTCATCGACATGGTTTCCCCGGAATTGCTGAATTCAAAAATGTACGATCTGTCTGCATCCAGAAAGCGCCCGATACGGCCTAAAGCCATGTCCAGTGCCGAATCGATTTCGACCATGGAAAGCCCTGTTAGTTGGGCCGACAGCTGTAATAACACATTCTCGAATTCGGTTGCCCTTTTCCGTTCTGATATGTCCTGAAGTGTTCCATAAATACCCATGACATTATTTTTTTCGTCAATCGCAGGCTTGGCATAAACTTCTATCCATTTGAATCCCCCGTCACGGGTAAGATAACGTACTTCCTGTCTAAAGTATTGTTCCCCCTTGTTTGAAAGCGTGTGAAATAATTTTAGGGCATGGGCCTGATCTTCCGGATGGACATATTGAATGAATTTTTTTCCTATTGACTCGGAGGCCCTGAACCCTGTCACTTCTTCCCATGCCCCGTTTAAAAAAGTCCAGTTTCCCTTTATATCTGTAATAAAAATAATCTCTCTGATATTCTCGACAACTGAACGGTATTTTTCCTCACTTAAGGCTAAAGCCTGTTCCGCCTGTTTTCTTACTTCAATTTCATTTAAGAGCCTTGAGTTGATTTCCTCCAGTTCATTCGTCCTTTCAATTATCCTTTGTTCCAGGTTCGAATTTAGGTCCGCAATTTCTTTTTCTGTCTTTTTCCTTTCTGTTATATCTTGTTTTACTGCAAGAAAATTGATTTGTCTGTTGTCCTCATTAAAGATTGGTGTTATAATTACTTCTTCCCAATATAGTTTACCATTTTTCCTTTTATTCATCCATTCTCCATGCCATATTTTTCCAGCCCTAATCGTTTTCCATAAATCGTCATAAACAGGTCGGGGCGTTTTGCCTGATTGCAGGAGTCTCACATTTTTACCGAGAACTTCTTCCAGTTTGTATCCTGTGATTCTTTCAAACGCAGGATTGGCATATTCAATCCTTGCAGTCAAATCTGTAATTATTGTAATAACGGGGCTTTGTTTTACCGCGAGGGAGAGTCTTGTTACTTGTAATTCCTGGGTCCTTTTTTCTGTAATATTTCTAGCCAGAATCAGGACTTTGTTTTCATCCACGGGCGAAATCCTTGCTTCGAAATATGATTCTTCATTATTTTTTGATATGGAATAGTTATAGGTGATTAATTTTTTTTGAAGTAGGCATTGTCTTATTTTTTCGATATGAAATGCAGCTTTTTCCTTAGGAAAAGTATCATAAATACTGGAACCGATAAGCTTGTCTGGAATAAGGAGGAGCTCTTCTGTTCTTGTTGTATAGGACTCCAGATAAATGCCATCCCTGCTGATTACAAAAATCAGGTCGGGAATAGCCAATAGGGCTGCATTTAATCTGTCATTTTGATTTTTGAGTGCGATTTCCGTTTTTTTCTTTTCAGTAATATCCTGGTTTATTCCTTTCACCAGGATTAACTGGTCTTCTTTTAGTACGGGTACCACTTCGTTATGCAGCCACCTGATCTCTTTGCCCGGTAATATGATCCTGTAGTCAAATTTTATCTCTGTCGGATTCTCTGTAAGCGATTTGATCATATTGTCGAACATCCATGTGTCTTCCGGGTGGATCCTGTTTTTATAAAGAAATTCGAATGAAGGACTGAGCGAAGTATCTACTTTATAAATTTCGTAGGTGTTTTCAGACCATTTTGTTATCCCTGACCGTAAATCATATTCCCAATTGCTTATCTGTGCTAATCGCTGTGCCGTATTCAGATCGCGTTCTCTTTTTGTTAATTCTTCCTGTGCCAGTTTTTTTTCTGTAATGTCGAGATTAATTCCCTTCAGTATTTTTAAATTATTCTTATCATCTAATTCAGGAACAATTTGTGTCTCGATCCATTTGATCCTGCCGTCTGACATTAAAAGCCGGTGTTCAATCCGGAGAGTCTTTTTTCGTAGGACCAGTTCTTTAATCTTTTTTTCCAGCAGGGGACGGTCTTCAGGGTGAACTTTTCGTTTAAGGGAATCGAAAGTAAGGTTTTCTTCATCTTCAGAAATTTCGAACAGCTTAAAATAGTTTTGGGAGCACTTTATCTTGTTTTGGGCTATCTCGTATTCCCAGCTACACATTTTTGCCATTTTCTGGGCATAGTTAAGCATCTTTTCACTTTCTTGCAGAGCCTCCTGCATCATTTTCTGAAGTGAGATATCCTCCTTTACTGCAGAATATCCAAGTACCTGGCCAAACTCATTTTTTATTGGTGTTATTTGCGCCGATTCCCAATAGTATTCCCCGTTTTTTTTCTTGTTATGGAAAACCCCGTGCCATATCTCCCCTTTCGAAATAGTTTCCCATAAATATTTGTATTCAGCATTTTGCATTTCACCGGATTTCAGTATCCGGGGATTTTTTCCAATTAGTTCATCATGAGTGTAGCCCGATGTTTCGCATGCTTTCGGATTGGCATACTCGATACTGCCTTCTGTGTTCGTTATTATTATGCTTACCGGGCTCTGTTCGACGGCCAGGGATAGTTTCAAAACCTGTTCTTCTGCTTTTTTTCTAGCTGTTATATCGCGCCATATGGCCAGCACTGCCTGTTCTCCCATATATTGGGTCTTGGTAAGGTCTACCTGTGCTGTACATTCTGTCCCGTCGAAACGTTGGTGTATCCATTCGACCGACTTTCTCCCGGTCCGCATAACCTCCTCGAAAATTTCCTTTGCATAGTCATCCGTTCTCTTTCCATTGTACTGATATTCCGGAGAAAGTTGCAGAAGGGAGCGACCCAGGATTTGAGACCTGTTTCCTCTCAAAAGTTTCTCTGTGGCTTCATTGCATTCAACAAAAATGCCGTCCTGGTAAATCAGATAGCCATCAGGAGAATCATAAAACAAGGTTTTATAATTTTCTTCACTTCTCCTCAATTCAAATTCCATCCTTTTCTTCTCGGAAATATCTATAATTGTTCCGAATGCACCGATAAATTTTTTATTCCGTACAATGGCCTTGGAGGAAATTCGGATCCATCTTTTTTCGCCTGATTTTGTGGAAACTTCATAGGTGCTTTTTAGCCTAAGTTCTTTTTGTAATAAGGAAAAACGGTTTTTAAAAAAATCGGGGTCAGTGTCTAGAAACTGGAAAATGGGGCAACCGATCATTTCCCCGGGACAATAACCAATAATCTGTTCAATCTGAGCGCTTATGAAACGAATCGTACCGTTGACATCTGTTTCAAAAATCGCATCGTTGATATTTTCTACCAGGTTTCGGTATGATTCCTTGCTCTTCAGAAGTTTTTTTTCTGCACTTTCCCTTTCCCTGATGTTTTGGATTAACCTTTCATGTTCCAGCTTGTTTTGAAAATAAGTCCCTGTCCGTTTGGCCAGGGTTTCAAGCATGACTTCTTCTTGTCTGTACGAATTAGGAAAAGATGCTCCTGAATTCTCCGGAAAATAGAATTCGATATATCCGGTGGGTTTTTCTTTTATAAAAATTTCCTTTTTTATGGAGTAAGCTGAGGACGTGAATCCTGCGGTCTGATAATGTTTATTCTGAAAACCGATTCCGACAGAAATCACCGCCCGCAAATATTGCGGGGTGATTTCTGCGATTTTGTTTAATATATCTTTAGCCGATAATTCATTGTTAATGAATAAACTAAACAATAACTCCTGCCACTCTGATGCCTTTTTTTGTTCCTGAATATCGAGCTGACAGGTACGGAGTTCTGACTTTAATAGATGATTCTCTGATTGTAAAATATTCAACTCCTCAAGAAGGTCTTTTTTTGTTTTCTCCTGGTCTTTTCCCATAATCTCCGATTCTATATTATAATGGAGCAGTTGTTCAACCAGTTAAGTTAGAGCTTTTTTTGCTAATTATGAAAAGAAAAAATATGTCCTGTAAGATAATCCCCAAAATGCATTTATTGATATATTGGATATTTGTTATCGCCTAACTTGCAATATAAGAAACAGTCTATCCTTTTTTAAATTTGTACTTCTTTATATCTCGTTTGTAATTTTTGACCAATATTCTAAAATCTTTATCGATTTCACCTTTTTCAACAGCTTCAAGGACAGCACAACCGGTTTCTCCGGTGTGAGTGCAATTTTTGAATCTGCAGTTTTCTGAAAGGCAGATAATCTTGTCAAATGCAGTTTCCAACCCACCAGAAGTATCTGTTATTCCAACTTCCCGTATCCCGGGATTATCAATGAGTATTCCCCCATTGTCAAGGACGATTAATGACCTGTAGCTTGTTACGTGTCTGCCTTTGTTTGTACTTTTACTTATTGCATCTGTTTTTATAATTGTTTTGCCGGATAAGTTATTCATCAATGTTGACTTGCCAACTCCCGAGGAGCCAAGCATACAATATGTCTTTCCCTTTTTGACAAGCATCTTTAGTGTATCGTATCCATCTTGTGTTTCGTTACTGATTGCAATGACCGGTATATTTTCGATTCGCTGATTAATGCGGTCAATTGCTTCATCAGTCTTTTCTTTTTGTATCAGGTCCGTTTTTGTCAGTACAATTATCGGGCTCACTTTAGATGAATAACATATAGTCAGGTAACGTTCAATTCTGTTAAGATTAAAATCCTTGTCAACGGACTGAATAATGAGGACATAATCAATATTTGCAGCAATGACCTGTATCTCTCTGCATTGACCTGCAGCCTGCCTGGTAATCATCGACAAACGTGGAAGTATTTTGTGAATTATTACCAAATCAGGATCATAAGTGATTAGCGCAACCCAATCACCTACAGCGGGAAAATCTTCACAACTTTTTGCCGAAAATCGCAGGTTGCCGGTTATCTCGGCTTCTAGGTCTCCGGCAACCGTTCGTACGATGTATCTTTCTTTATGCTCCGAAACAACCCGCCCGATCTCAAAGTTTTTGAGGTTATTCTCATTTCTTATTTTTTCGAGTTTATCATTATATCCGAAATCTTCTGGTCTCATTTGTGTTTACATTATATTCTTTTTGATGCAATGTTTGTTGTGGAAAAATCAAAAAAGACTTCCCTGTATGGGGCGTTTTAGTACCTTATGCCCTCAGGCTGCGCTAAATTTTCTTGGATAAGAGTTTTTATTTATTCATGCCAATTTTGCCTTACCTGAGGGCTTATTTATTTTTATTTTACCCGGTGAAACAGGAAGAAGTCTTCCTGTTTATTGATTTATATTTTCTTTCCTATATAAAATACATATCCGTAGAATTCTTTATACTTGCGGTATAGTTCCGCGTCATGACGTTGAAATGCTACGAATTTTTCGGCGATTTTATTTCCTGCATATTTATCAAGAAACATCTCTTGTGCTCTGATCAATGGAGTGAAATAATGCTCTGTCCAGCAAGTTGCAGGCAGGATAAAGGTGGCAATGGGAATATACCCTGCTTCCTGTATCTGTGCTACTTTATTGGGGATTGTATCCATTTCCGGATAGTGCTCCATCCAGTAGTTATCAATTTCTCCCGGACGTTCCTCGGTAAACCACGAGCTTTCAGAAACGGCAATGTATCCTCCTGTTTTCAGAAAATTACGCCACTCGTTCAATCCCCGTACAAAACCGATATTATAAATTGCTCCTTCCGACCAGATCAGGTCTAACTCCTCGTTTTGAAAAGGAAGATTGTCCATTGAACCGACGATACCTTTCACCTTATCCTGAAGATTCAGTTTTGCGGCATTCGCATTGAACAGGTCAATGAAAGCCGGAAAAAGATCGAACCCCGTAATCTGTCCCGGTGCATGTTGTGCCAATACCATGGTCTGACCGCCTGTTCCGCAACCAATGTCGGCGATAAGGGATTTGTCGGTAAGATTATCTATAAAGCTCAATGCTTTCAACGTTACTTCCGGACTGCCGGGCCCCTGCCGTTCTGTATTCGAAAAGAAATCACAGATAAAATTAAAATCGAATTCGTGAATAGTTGTAATATTTTCGTTGTTCATGATGTCTAAATTTATGTAGTTGACCCTATGACCTAAAAAATAGGATAAATACCTTAGGCCGGTCTCAATCTGTTATTTAATATGTTAACATGAAAATAACTCCGGTAGGAATATGCCTGAGTTAACTAAAGGATAACTTTGGGGTGAGTCCCAAAAGTTATTTACTTCACCAAATCCTTCTTAAATTTAAACATCCACTTGTTTTAGTGAAACAAAGATAGAAATTATTTTTATAATAAGTGTACATGTAAGGTTGAGAATTAAAAAATACGTTTTAATAAAAATGTAATCACAATTACAAATTTTTTCTTAAATACCTGATTATCATTGAAAATAAGTAGTATTAATACTGAGGTAAGTGCATGAAATTGCTTATTCCGCAAATTAATATAAAAAAGATCTAACTGGAGTATTGACATCAATAGGTAAAGTTATTTAATTTTATAAATATTAAATTCATAATAGATATCTTTTCTTTTTAAGAATCCCAATAGAGGAAAGATTGGAACCAGGATAAAAGAATAAAATCACTAAAACTATAATCGTCAAGAGTATGTCACACAAACTATCTACAACAAACGAAGGACTGTTATCCTATAGGGTAACGGCCAACCCGGATCCGGTCCATGTGAGCCCTGATTCTGGTAATCCGGCAGCAGCATCTTTGGTTATTGCGGTTTCCAACAACACATCGCATGCGATTTATTGTGATAAATTGACCTTTAGTTTTCCAATCGGTGATCTAGCACAGGATCTGACGTCAGATTCAGCAGGGATACTGGTGTCTGTCAATCCTTCGGATAAGTGGCAGATCGGCATTACCTCAGACGGCGTTTTTACAGCTACGCCGAAGAGTCCCTCTGACAACAAGATCACCACAGACGGCCTGAGTTTTCATATTTACAACATTCAGGTGAACAAACAGATTGGAACGTTCACTTTTTCCATTGTCGAGCATTCGTCTGTCGATAACAAAAAATTTTCAGATAAAGCCAACAGCTACGACATGGCTAAATTACCGGACGGGTTTTATGTCAATAATTTTGCAGCTTCGGCACCCATGGTGGATAATGGGAATCCGGTTACCTTGACCTGGTCCGGATCAGACCTTGGGTCATATACAATATTATACGGAGCTCAATCAGTGGATGTAACCGAGGTACGTTCCTGGACATCTCCTGGTATTACCGATACGACCACTTTTGCCCTGAAAGCTTCGGTCCAGGTAGAAGATGGAACGGTTGACAATTATTTATATGTAACTGTGATTGTGAACCAACCTGAAATTAAATGTACTTCACTAACTGCCGGATCTGTTATTGTTTCAGGAAACCTTACAGCACAAAATATCGGAGTCGGTACAGGAGCAAACGACATTGGGGCTAATGTAAGCATGATAAATGCTCCTGCAGGAGGAGCCGTCCAATTGTGTAATGCTGCTGACGCATCGCTGGGAACCGTTGCTATAGGGGGATCCGCATTCAGTAATTACATGCTTAGTGTAAAATATTCCGGTTCAACTGGTTGTGGAATATGGGTCGATGCACCTGATTGCTGGAATGCAATCGCAACAAATGGATGTATTAGCGCTTCAGCCGGATTCGTTGGTCCGGGGATAGTTCCCGTTGGATGTATAATTCCCTTTGCCGGTAATGGCACCAACCTTCCAGCCGGATGGTTAATTTGTGATGGGAGAGCAATTAGCCGGACCACCTACAAAACGCTTTATGAATCGATCGGGGTTATATATGGAAAAGGGGATGGTTCCACAACATTTAACTTACCTGATTACCGTGGAATGTTCCTGAGAGGGGTTGATCATGGTGCAGGAAATGATCCGGATTCATCCTCCCGATCTTCGCAGGCAGGTGGTACAGCAACTGGCGATAATGTAGGATCCAGACAAGATGATGAATTCAAAAGTCATAACCATTCTTATACCTCTTTTCCTAACAGTCGCGGAGATATTGCCAGTGGGCGGTACTGGCAAGCAGGAGGCTCAACCACCGGAGCCACCGGAGGAAATGAAACGCGTCCGAAAAACGTCTATGTTAATTATCTTATTCGGGTTTTGTAAATGGTTTCGTTCCGTTGTGCCAAAATGCATAAAACAGAAAGAATTAGGAAATATGAATCAATGTCGTTTAGTTAAGAAAAACATCGGCATTTCCTTATTTTACAGGCATTTTGGAGAAAAATAGTTTTTTGAAAAGTATGTATTTTGCCCGAAGTTGCTTATTTTGTAAGGGTATAAAGGGGTAACCCAAGTGTTAACAAGACATCGGATTATCGGGAAACATTAACGGGACATATTGGCAATGAAATTGACAACCAGCAATTTTGTAGTCATTTTAAAGGCGGACATGAAGGGGGTGTTTACCCGTAATAGAAAATTACCAATCAAAACGATAATCCTGTTGGTGCTCAAGTTCAAAAGTTCCATACAGCGAGAGTTGGACCGCTCCTTCAAGGAAGCCTCCCGAAGCGACTTCAACATCAGGGAAGTTACCACGGATGCGTTTACGCAGACACGGACAAAAGATCAACCGGACCAATGCCCTGGCAACTGTAATAGATATGCTGGTGTCTATCTTTACGAACCCTCCGCCGGGCGTTTTGACGGCCAGCGCACCGCTCCGTTCTGCATTCGCGACGGAGTATTGACGGATTTCGGGAAGGTCAGTCCTGTCGTTTCCATACTTTTTCGATAACCGCTCAACTAATGCTTCTGCATAATCTTTCAATACAAAACTAAAGGCTTTTAGGGAAACTTTGAATGGTGTAACAGATTCTTATTCCTTCCTTTTCCGTCTCACTAAATTTATGCTTAACAAGGATACCCCCTCAGAAATATGAAGTGATCCAATTGTCTAACCCGGACTGATTTATAAAAAATAGAGAAGCCTGTAAATCATACGATTTGCAGGCTTCTCTATTTGACTGTTAGTCATTTAGTCGGGATGACTGGACTCGAACCAGCGACCCCCACGTCCCGAACGTGGTACGCTACCAACTGCGCTACATCCCGTTTTGCTAACGGCATGCAAAAATAATATTTTCATCGAAAAACCTAAAGCAAAGGTGTTTTTATTTTCTATTTATTTACGATACCTGCTATTTGTCCTTTTATCATGGGAATTTATTTTTTAACAATCCCCGAAATGATTGGCATTTATGGCTTTCCTTTCAAAAAATCTTTCAGGTAGTCAAATTGTTTGGTCAATTGTCCCCTTCTCAATATTGTTCCCCGTTCGATAATGCCTTGTTCATCAGTTCCGAATAAATAAGGGAATATCTGGTTATAAAGGTCGTTTGAGAATGTGCGTGAAGCGTCCATGGGTAAAGCCGTAGGGAGATTATCGACTGCCATGACGGTTATGTAACCGGGAGAGGAAAATGCCGGCTTTTCGGACAGGTCCGAAGGATCGATATCATAAAAGGGACTTCCAATTGTAGAAGTCCTTACCGTGGTCGGGATGGGACCGTTTACGTCACAACTGATATCGGCAATCAGCGAAATTGAGAAATCGGGCGATTGGACTTGTTCTTTAGTGAAAAATACAGGGGCACGGTTGTCCCAGAAGTGGCAGGGAATAAAAACATCGGTTACGCCCGGATAACGCTGAAACGTCGACTGATATAACCGGGGATCGGAGTAGAATTCGTTCCTGTCGAATTTTCCTTCTTTCCGTTCTGCATAATCTTCAGGGTCCAGGCGGGCAAAGACTGGGAAATCATATTCCGAGTTCAGGAAATCACGGGGAATGACCTCTTTGATCCCGGCTCCCCGAATAATTTCGAGGGCACCTGAAGCGACCCTGCCTCCCCCTGTAACCAATATCTTGAGCGGTGGAACTGTGACCGTTTTTAACGTTTTGAGCATATCTTCCAGGTCCAGGCATATTTCAGGGGAGGGCAGATCAGTATTCCCTGTTTTCCTGGCGATCCCCATGAAGGCATAATATGCTCCAACCACTCCGGCCCAGAAACCAAAAGCGACCAACCGGTTGTTATTTTTGTCCGTCAGGTATTCATAATCGATCAGCGTGATCTTTTTTTGCACCATTTTCCGGAAAAAGTTCCTGTTATAGGGTTGTTGTTTGCCTACATGAGAAAATATCAGGTATGTTTTTCCTGCAATGAGTTCTTCTTCATCGACTTCCTTAATGCCGATCAGCAGGTCACAATGGTCTATGTTATCAACGACAGGTATGCCCAGTTCTGTGTATTCGGAATCAGCAAATATCCTGACCTTGCTCGATTGCACGTAAAGTTCGACATCCGGGTAGCTATCCATAATCAACCTGGCTGTTGCCGGTGTAATCCCGGTACGGCGGTCATCCCAACGTCTCGTTTCCCTTAATACGCCTATTTTCATTATTGACCGTTTGTTTTTTGAATTATCATTGTCAGAATTGTGCCCTTTACCTGTGACGGGATTTTTTGGTATTTGCAGCATGAAAAATATTTTCTCACTTATTCAGTGGAAACCGCCGGTCACAAGTCTTGTCTTAAAGATAGCATTATTCTGTTAAAATACCTAGGGCAATAATTGGCAGAAGAGAGATGGAAGAGGTCATCCTGGAAACAGAATATTTTCAGAATTAAAATTATTGTAGTACTTTCGCACTTCATTTACTCGCAAAACGCGACAGCAAAAATGGGGATGACTGGTTTTGACAGCGGGTAGAAGAGGTATGTAAGCATGCTGAGCTTTGTCTGTTGGCTCAAAAATCTCAATGGACAAACTATTAATTGGCGAAAATAACTACGCTCTTGCTGCGTAATTCTACAATGTAGATTACACTTTATTCCTGCACCAGGTGCGGGGACGAGACATTGCCCGGGTGCTATCTTCCTGAAGCGGCCCGATTCGGCGATGCAAGTAATTCGGGAATAGTGAAGGTTTTGCTTCGGGACTTTTGCGAAAATTAAGAAGCTAAGGTAATGATCGGTGGCCCTGATCCAGTCATTACTCGAAAACCAAGTCGGGGCTAAGCATGTAGAAAGCGTATTGCTTCCTCGTTTGGACCCGGGTTCGATTCCCGGCATCTCCACTTTTTTTTATTGATTATGAGTTGGTTGCATTTAGTCAGCGAAAAGGAAAATCCGGATCAATCGGAAGAGCCTTCTGTGAAAGCAGTCAATGTACTTAACCGGTTTCCGTAATTTCTTCAGAAAGGCTACGTTTCCCGATTTTCCGTCGGTTGCTTCCGTTTCTCCGATTCCAGGCGGACAAGCTCGTCCATTTGCCTGTTTCTCCTGTGAACAACATGGTTGACGCGTAAAAGTGCCAGGATAAGGATCAGCCAGATCAAAATGATTAATGTTACCATTCCCCATATTGTTATTGTACTTACTATTGCCCCGTCTCCGCGTTCTCGTTGTTGTCCCCCGTTCATGGTTATCTTGCCTGCCCTGATGTTGTCTGCCCCTGTCTCCGGCCGGGGAAGAAGCAACAGGCAAACGGCCGGAATTATAAATAAAACGTATGTCTTTAACGGGACCCCTACCCGGTGACCAACCTTCACGGGGTGCTTTTGCCCCCTGTCCCCTGAAAGGGGGAACACTTTGATAACAGGATAACCCATCCTGCATCCAGTATCGGGCATCCAATATCCGGTATCCAGCCACTAGTACACCACCTTGTACCCTTTATCCATACCGCCCCCTTTCACCTTCACCAGGTAAATGCCACGCGTGTTCAGCGGGTAGCTGACCGCTGAACCCCCTTTCAGGGTTTCCCTGCCCAGCAGCCGGCCTTTCACGTCATGCAGCCCCACCTCGTAACTTATGTCGCTGTCCAGCCCTTCCAGGTCGACCTCCAGCTCGTCGCCGTTCATGTAAACCAACGCTTCCCCCCTGTCATTCTCGTCAGTGCCCGCGCTGAAGGACAGCACGAACCTCGAAGCCGCATCGCCCGCTTTCGCGCTGAACGTGTAAACCGTGTCACGGCTAAAGTCGTGCACCCTGCCCGTTAACCTGTCTTTCAGATAAAGGCTTGCCAGTCCTGCTCCGGACGGGTTGCACGTGAGCCTGTAGCTGCCCGCCTGCCCGGCACTGAACCCCAGGTTAACCGTCTTGTTTTCTGTCGTGTCTGTCAGGTGGAGCGTGGTTAACGTGTCGCTATTCCACCGCAGGTACAGGCTGGGAGCGGTCTTCACCACGCTGAACAGCTTACGCGCTCCAGCGGCGTTCTCCCCGTTGCCCAGGTCGAACCAAACCTCGTCGGCACCAAGACCGGACAGGGACTTTACCTTGAACCGGGTTTTCTTCCGGATCCCGGTTGCCGCGCTTTCCACCCACATGCCGCCGTTCGCATTCACCCGGCAATTATTGTTGAAGGTGAACGTCCCGGCAGAGGCTGCCTGCACGAAGAAGCCTTCTGTCGGCGCAATGTAGCGGCCCACTCCGTTTGTCCCTTCACCGTCGGCGTCTGCAGAGTTGATCACCCCGTAGTTGCTGTTGGTTGCGCTCCAGATCCACGCGTTGTAGCCACCGTTGTCCGGGGTAAGCATGTCGCGGGTATAACCGGCATCTGCCGCCCAGTCGATCGCGCTGGGGTAAGGGTTGCCAACCAGGTTGAAGCCCGTGTAGCTGCTGCTCCCCTCGTCATTCGTCCCTGTCCCCGAGGCTGTTATCGCATAGTCCACGCTCCCGCTGGTCAGCGTCCCGATAAAGCTGTTCGTCCCCGCCGTCTCCAGCGAGTACAGGTAACCCCTCCCAGGGGTGAACTGATCGCCCGCTTGCACTGACGACCACGTCGGGTCAACGTCCGTGTTCAGGTTATAAATCCAGCACGAGCCTGGCTCGTCCCACGCGTAAAGGTCGTAGCCCGTACCGTCGCCGTAACTGCCCGAAGGCGTCCAGTTGTTGCTCCCGAAGATCGCCTGCCCGCTTACCGGGGAAGAAATGAACTTCCAGCTTTCGTCAGGGCCGATGTAACGGTTTACCGTCCCGCTTACCCCCGTGCCCGCGTAAAGCAGCGAGCCAACGCCGGTCGCACCGGATGCCAGCACCAGACCGGTACCACCTGCGCTGTTGGTCAGCGTCCCGTCCACAGACAGGCTTTTGTCCGCGGCAACCGTCAGCGACGACCTGCTGCTGATCACCAGGTTGTTGCCCACCGACAGGTCCGTGTTATCAGTCACCCCCGCTGCATTGTCTATTGTTAAATTGTAGGCCGTGTTGTCCAGGAAGGCTCCTTCCGGGATTTCCTGCGCCGCGCTGCCACCAAAGGTGAAGGCGGGGCTGTTGGCCGTGGCATCAAGACCCCCGCTTACGGACGTCAGGGCCCCGGTCAGGGTCAGGTCGCCGTCCAGGGTCACGTTGTTGCTGTTGTTAATCGTCAGGTTATAAACTTTGTTGCTTAGCAGGGCGCCGGAGCTGAGCGTTTGCGCGGCGCTACCCGAAAAGGTCAGCGTCGGGGAGTTCACCGTCACGTCAAGCGCACCAGAGGTGGCCGTAAGCGCACCTGTTACAGACAGGTCGCCCCCGAGTGTTACGTTGTTGCTGTTGGCAATGGTCAGGTTGTAAACCTCGTTGTTATAGAAAGCCCCGGCGGGAATGGCCTGTGCCGCGCTCCCCGAAAAGGAGATCCCCGACGAGGGGGCCGACGCATCGATTTGCGCCCCGCCTGTCAGGGCCAGGCTGCCCCCTACCGTCAGGGTATGCCCGTTGGCGACCAGCCGGTAAACCGACTGGCTGTTGCCCAGCGAGCCGATGGTCCGGTCCTGGTCCATCACGAGGTTATTCTGAGGGGAGGGATCAAAGTAAACGCTCTCCCCGGACAAGGGAACGCTCCCCTCCGTCCAGTTGCCCGTCGTGCCCCAGTCGGCGCTCAACATCCCCTTCCAGTCATTGCGGGGACTGAGGCTGTAAACGAAACCATCCGTGTTGCTCCCGTTTGCAGAGAAAGAACGGACCGGGCTGCCCCACGTGGCCGTACTGTACCCGCAAACCAGGATGTTGCCCCCCTGGTCAATCGTGATATCACGACCCAGTGTTCCAACTTGGTCGTTTCCGCTCCCCCCCAGAAAGGCATTCCACACCAGGCTTCCTGCCGGGCTTAACTTCGCAACAAAACTATCACTGCCACCGCTATAGGCCGGGAGCGGCGTTTCCCCCCATGTGGCATTACTGATCCCGGCCGTATAAATATAACCCTTCTGATCGACGGCAATACCACAACACTGATCAGAGGAGCTCCCCCCCAGAAAAGTGTACCACAGCAGGTTTCCTGCCGGGCTTAACTTCGCGATAAAACCGTCATAAGAACCACTAAGGGCCTGGACAGGCGTTTCCCCCCATGTGGCATTGCCGAACCCGGCTGCATAAATATACCCCTCCTGATCAACGGCAATACCGTAACCATAATCAGTGGCGGTGCTCCCCAGAAAGGTGTTCCACACCAGGCTTCCTGCCGGGCTTATTTTGGCAACAAAACCATCACCACCACCACCATAGGCCCGGACAGGCGTTTCTCCCCATGTGCCGGAACTTTGCCCGGCTACATAAGTATACCCCTCCTGATCAACGGCAATACCACCGTTAGACAAATCAGAGGAGGTCCCCCCCAGAAAGGTGTTCCACAGCAGGCTTCCCGCCGGGCTTAACTTCACAACAAAACCATCAAAAGAAACACTAAAAGCGCGGACAGGCTGTCCCCATGTGCCAGAACTGATCCCGGCCGCATAAATATAACCCTCCTGGTCAATGGCAATACCATAACAATCATCGTAGGAGGTCCCCCCCAAAAAGGTGTTCCACACCAGGCTTCCTGCCGGGCTTAACTTCGCAACAAAACCATCATAAACAGCATAACCACTAAAGGCTCGGACAGGCTGTCCCCATGTGACAAAACTGGACCCGGCTGCATAAATATAGCCCTCCTGATCAACGGCAAGACCATAACAATAATCAGAGGACGCCCCTCCCAAAAAGGCGTTCCACACCAGGCTTCCCGTCGGGCTTAACTTCGCAACAAAACCATCACAATTGCCGCCACCAAAGGCCCGGACAGGCTGTCCCCATGTCGAATTACTGTACCCGGCTACATAAATATACCCGTCCTGATCAGTGGCAATACTATAACAATAATCAGCGTAGTACGCTCCCAAAAAGGTATTCCACGAGAGGGAGGGATCGATGGTCACCGCTATGCCAGGGATAAGCTTTCCCAGCCTGAAGCCTACCCGGTTGCCCGGGTACAACCGGTAGGATACCGCTACCGGCCTTTTCTGACCGTTCACTTCCTGCCACGCCACCGGCGCGCTTTCGGTCAGTTCGCCTCCATTGTACCCGATAACCAGGTTGCCTGCCTTGTCCAGGCTGACCGGGCGGTTGTACTGCAGCACGATGCTTCCAACGCGGGTGCTGTCGCCATCGGGCTCAAGCACGTATACGCTCTCCAGGATCCCTTCCTTAGTCCCCTGGTAAATGGCCGTCACCTTGTCCCACAGCCCGGGGTAGGTCACGCGGTCCAGCGGGTCGGGGGCTCCTGCCGGACCGTCTGCCCGGGGACCGCCGGCGGGTAAACCGGCGCCTTGCCCCACTGCGCCATTACCGCCGGAAACAGGCCCTGCCTCCCGGCTGTTAACGAACTCCACGGCCAGAGCGTGGTCCGTTGAGGCTACCCGGTAGCCATGCTTGCCGAACTGCGCTACATGTCCCCCGCAGGTAAAGGTCAAAGTTCCTGTTTCCACCGGCGCTCCCTGTCCCCGCGAAACGAGGGCAGGCAAAACGGCCAGTGACAGGAGAAATAAATGGAATATAGGTCTTGTTTGTTGCATCGGGTTTCTGGTTATTATTGTTTACAGGTTACATTATTCATGCTGTTTTTATTGTTGCTGCTGCCCGGTTGTTGCCGCTGTTCTCCCGGAGAAGTTACTTTAGCCGGTAGCTTACCGATACCCGTACCGTGTTGGCCAGGGGGTGGTCCCGTTCCGTGGGCGCCAGGTACGAAAAATCCAGGCTGACCAGTCTTAAGTCAGCGCCTATCCCTGCCGTGAAAAATTTACGGTCCCCCTTGTTCCTGTTCTCACAGAAGTACCCCGTACGCAGGGCGAACTGCCTGTTGTACCAATACTCAACCCCAAGGGCAACGTTTATTTCCTGTATTTCCTCCCTGAAAGGCCCGTCCGAGAAAGAACTGAAAATCCCGTCCACCACCGATTTGTCCTGGCTGAAATCATTGCCAATGTAGATCCCCTCTTCGTCTGCCGCAGATCCGTTCTTCGGCGTCGGCACCAGTAATTTATTCAGATCTAGGTTGAAAGACAGGCTGTTGTACCCGTCAAGTTCTTTCCGGTAGCCGGCCCCTATCCGCAGGTTTGCCGGGATAAAATCTTTCGTTGTGCCGCCGGTATAGGAAATTTTTGTCCCGATATTGGAAATATCGATCCCCGCGGAAAAAACAGACGACAGCCGGTTGTCCGCTGTTTCGTTCTGATAATAAAAAGCGATATCTGCTGCCACGGCATTTCCAGGGCTTGTTTCCTCCCCGCCGGCCAGACCGGAATGAATATAACGCAGGGCCAGCGACCCCGAGAAATGTGCCGACAACAACCGGGTATAGGCAAAATCGACTGCCCATTCGTCCGGGCTGGCCTGGCCCTGGTAATCCCCGTTATTATCGCGGACCGTTACATCTCCGAGATCGAAGTAACGAAGTGAACCGCTTATGGTCCGGACATGGTCCAGCTTCAGATAACCGGCCAGGTAGCCCAGGTTAATCCCTTCAACCAGGTTTCTCAGCCAAGGCGTATAAGAAAGCCCCGCTCCCGATTTACTCCCGGCAAAAGCGTACTTGGCCGGGTTCCAGTGCTGGGCGTTCACATCGGGACTGCTGGCCACGCCCGCGTCGCCCATGCCCCCGGCCCTTGAGTCGGGCGTGATGGTCAGAAAAGGGACTGCCGTGGAAATGACATTTGCCCCGGAGGTCGACGTCTGTCCCTGGACATTCTTCTGGTAAAGGCCCGACATTAAAAATATGATTAAAAAACGGAAAAGTGTTTTCATTGTTTTTATGTGTATAATTTTCTGTGAACATAATTTTTTCAGGTCCTTGAGGCTCGTTTTATCTATTTATCATTTTTCTGTTAAACAGTTCGATCAATGGTTTGATATAAATGACTGTATTATGCGCGTCGTCCCGGTTTCTGAAGTACCCGATCCTTACCTTGAAGAGCGGCTTATTATTAATAATGTACACGCCCCCCTCTTTCAGGAAAGCCAGTATGGTGACAGCATATCTTTCGGCTTCTTCTTTTGTCCGGAAAGCTCCTGCCTGCACTGAAAAGTACTTCCTGTCGAAACAAATGACCAGCACACCGTGAAATAATTCGTATTGATGGAGCCTGGTCCCTTTTTCACAGATAAAGCACTTAACTTCCTGGTTAACTTCAATTTCTTTCATTTTTTTCATTTAGTCGATAATATCTGCTCTCTGTTTTCATTTCAAAACATGACCGGTTATATTATTTTTCTGTTCCCGATTTTACCGTTTTGACAACACTGCGTGCTTCTTCCCGGGATCCCAGACAGCCAATCTTAACCTTATAATAGGGGCCCTGCATGATAATATAAACAGTCCCTTTCGTTAAAAGCGGTTTTATACCCGAGACCAGCTTCACTGCGTTTTCCCTGGACTTAAAGGCATCCAGCTGGACTGAAAAATATTGTCCATTGATGCTTTCGATCATCGCCCCTTCAAACATTTCATACTTGCGGATACCGGGCCCGTTCTCACAGGCCTGAATAATTTTGAGTTGTTCTTCCCCGGTGTCCCCGGGAATAAAGTCCCGGGTTGAAATGGCAATCAACCGGCCATTGGCCAGGCTGTCCTTTCCCGGTACCGCCTTCTCTTCAGAAAGCTTTTCCTGAGAAACAGGGACAAGGGACAACCGGGCCTTCTGCCGGTTGTGTTCCTGTTCTGTCGTAACCAGCTCCAGGGTCCCGATATCGGCAATATCGCCCATCAGGTCTTTCCTGATCCGGAACGAAACCGCATGCAGGGGTTCCATCCCGATTGACTTCATCTGGTCCGTATCCGGTTGGACCGTATAACTGCCCGGGGCCAATCCCAGGTAGGAGAAATAACCGTCCGATTCAGTCATGATCCGGGCTTTCTGGTTTCCCTGTCCATCCAGGATCCGAAGCAATACCCGCCCCAGGCCATTCCCGGACTGGTCGGCCACCACTCCCGAGACCTCGCCCATGGGGAGGACAGGAAGGCGGATTTCCTTGTACTGGTTGGGGTCGGTGCACACGCGTATGCTTTTCACTGAAAGCCGCCAGGCTATATTTTCGAATCCGGACTCATCCAGGGTTACCAGGTAATCGACAAAGGGTTCCAGTCCGTTTATCCGTAACAGGGAGTCTTTCCCGCTGTAGGAAACACGGCCCCCGCTGCACCTGGCAGACAGGTAAGGCACGACCGGTTCATCCGGCTCCTGTTTCCCGTCAAAGTTAGCGTCAACGAATGGGATCAGGGTAATGCCGGATGTCCCGATAAACGACCGGCGATCGGCATTTACAAGCCCCTTCCGGTCAAAAGAAAGGCCGCCCCGCACACTCTCCGAGGTTTGGATCTTGTTATTACTGAAGTAAGACGATATATAAGAGGACATCCAGTCAACGTTATACCGGAAAGACATGTTAAAGCTCCTGTACCCGCCCAGGATGCTGTTCTCGTAACCGAGCCCCAGGTAGCCACTGACGAACAGGTTCTTCTCAAAAGTAACCTTGTAGGAAATCCATTTACCCGTGCTAAAATTGTACTGGGCATACGGACGGAGTGTCCCCAGGTCCTTCAACCTCATGCCTACAGCAACATTACTGTATAAATTCGTGGTGCCCGAGGTGGACCAGTTCATGTAATTCCCCAATGTGGCATTGAGCTTTCCCCGGTAACCGGATAAAACCAGTTCTGCGGAATTGTACTTCATCGACGAATAAACATTCTGGCTGAAAGTGGTCCTGGCCGAAACAGACATATCTTTTAGTTTGAACGGAACAGTAAGCTTTCCCTGGCGCTTTTCCCGGTAATTGTAAATAATGGCCGTCTGGTTTTCCCGGTACCTTGTGTAATCCAGCTCCAGCGAAATATTCCCGGTAGTGGTGTAATTCAGCGACCCTTCCGCTTTAACCCCCGCGTCATATTCCCCCGTGAGGATCAGCCGGGATAACGGCTGCATGTAAACCTGCACGAACGGGATACAGGGGTGCGTGACTGAAGAATAATATTCCACCCCGCTGCTCAGGGTAAGCCATTGGGACAGGCCATAGCTGCCCGCGGCCCTTCCGTACTTTGAATCCAGGGAGTCCAGGACAAAACCCCCGCTGATTTTATATTCAAACTCGCCCGCAGGCAGGATCGTGTATGGCATGGTAAAGGTCCTCTCTTCTGACCGTTCCTGCCCCTGGGGACCATAAAACCGCAGGGTCATCCCCGTGGTGCCGTAAACAACAGGCACCTTAAACGAGTAATAACCGGAAGCGTCGGCATGGGCATAACCGCTTAAGATGTCGTTGATATAAATTTCGACCAGCCAGCCTGCATCCGTGTAACCGTCGACCTGGTAATTGCCCCGGGCCTTCCGCACGGTCGTCCCTGCATTGGTTAAGGATATCCCGTCGACCGGGGAAGTCAGCGTGGCCACAGAACTGACATTAATCCTGCCCAGCCGGGCCTGCCTGAAAATTTTATGATGATTATCCACCCACCGCCAGTAATAATCCTGCTGGTTTCTTTTCATCCCGTACCCGGATGACCAGTTAAGCCAAAGGTTGGTTTCTCCGCCAAGGATTTCTGTTCCAAGCCCAAGACCCCCCAACGTTTCAGTGAATGTCCCTCCTTTTTGGCCCGAGGAAACATACCACTCTGACATGGTGCCGTTCAGCAAATGATAATTGCGCGGGATAATCGTGTCCGGCCGGGATTCTTCTTCTCCCTTCCCGATATTGCCCCGTGCCCGCTCCAGTCGCTTTTCTTTCTCGAGCGGAAGTTCAAACTCCGCGCTGAAACGGGCTGACAGTCCCCGGAAATTAAAATCGATTTTAAAACCAAAAGCCCTTTCCAGGGCTTCCTTCCGCACAAAAAGCGTTCCCATATCCAGGATGCATTCCTGTTTCGAAAGGGGAAACTCCTTCCCTTGCCAGGCAATAGTCCCGGCATCCATGTCTATCCGGAATGGATTGTCTGCTGTCCCGGAATAGCCCTCCAGGACCTTCCCTCCGGCTTTGACCTCACTGTATATCTTTAAGGAACTGAACAACTCGTCAACCGGTAAAAAAAGGGTTCCCGGGTCCCGGTAAAATGCCGGGAATACTTTCTGACCGAGTCTACCAAAGGTTATTGTAATATCGAAAAAGTCATAATCTTCAATCTTTTCCTGCGCCTGGACATGAAAACAGAAAATCGACCAGAAAAATGAAATCATGACAAGTTTCTTTAGAAGTGATACTGGAGTCGTCATAAAGTTCAAAAAGGTTTACCTCTTGTTTGTACTTATTATTGTTGTCATGCCTGACCGGTTGCAAAACCAGTTTAAATCATGCTTACTGCTGGCTGATGGTAATCTCGATTTCTCCCGTGTAAGTCCCGGCAGGGGTGGAGGATAAGGGGCCAATGGGGATCGAGCCGCCGATGTATATCAAATGGGTTTCGTCACACCCTGTGTTTGACTGAAAGCTGCAGCTGATTGCCCCGTTAACGCTTTCATAGGTATTTGTCCCGATCTTTGCGCCCGTCAGGGACAAGTCTATGGAATACCCGCCGTTGGTCAGGGAAACCGGGGTCATTTCGATGTTTACTGTACGTCCGGGACACAGTTTAAATCCGAATATGGCAGGGCAGTATGTCCCTCCCATATTTTCCAGTAAGACAGTATTCCCTTCATAATTCCGGGTACCGTTATAATCAACGGTTACTGTTCCTGTTGCGCCGGGGTCTGTCAACGAAACATCCCCGAATTGCAATGCCTGGGTTTTCGTGACTTCAATGGTTTTCGCCGGCAGTTCAGGTTGTCCCGATGCAATCCGGTCAAGGCACAGTACCAATAAACTCAAAAGGACAAAAACAATTACCGGTCCGTTCCCCATTTTTTTATTTTCCCGTTTCATTGGTATATTTTTTAATTTCTGAGTTCCATCCGGTCAAAGCGGATACTCTGTCCGGGCTATTTCCTTGTTCCCGTCATCGTCGGGGGTCAGGTAACGGACCAGTAATTTTCCGGAGGTCAGATGCATCCCGTTTTCCATCCGGAGGACCATGGCATAGATGCGTTTGCCCAATTCAGTATAAATCCCTATCCCCTTGGCCTCTCCGATTATCTTCGGATTTCCTTGTTCCGGCACATATTTTACTTCCAGGTTGCCGTATGCCGATTTATTTCCGCTACGGTCCATGGTTACCTTCAGCTGATAAGCAGAATCGTTCACAGCAATAAGCGATACATCTGTAAGACTTATGTCCAGGCTGAGATTCCCGGTCCTGACAATCACCGGGATACTCAGTCCGAACACAGGGATAATGCTTACCGACATTTTTGTCGTGTCTTTTTTCAGTTCATCCAGTCCCAGCGGTTTCAAATTCTTCCCGGCCCGGAAATACAAATGCGAGCGGTATTCGCCGGGTTCCATCCCGGGAAGACGGCGTAACTGGACACTGACAACCTGTGATTCCCGGGGCGGGAGGGTCACCCTACGGGGAAAGATCCTCAGATATCTGTCAGCGCAATTTTTCATGGAGTCTGCACTGCCCGCATCTTTAAAGCTGCCATCTTCCTGCATCTGGTAATGCAAAAAGGAGATCAGGTACTCTGCTGTATCCTTTCCGATATTGCAAAGGTTCAGATCTTCCTTCTGTTTATTTCCGTCGAACACAACCCGGATCGGCGTTATCAGCAGATTTCCCTGCGCATGGACCCGGCCAAGAGAGGATAGAATTAAAAAAAACCATAAAATATTCAGTTTCTTCATTTTCTTTATTTTAGACACAAAAACCCCGGACACCAAAAATGTCAGGATGAAAGATCCCGGGCAATTGTCAGTTAGCTTATATACCTGTTTCCAATCAATTATTCAGGAAGACGACTTCATAGGTCCCGGTATAAACCCCGGCCGGGCTTTCCGACCAGTTGCCGATATGCAGCGTCCCTCCGATACTGATCTCTGCCTGTCCCCGTCCGCCGGAGGTTTTGTCATTCTCTGTTACCGTAGAGGTAAAGCTGTCGACCGTTACCTTCTCGCCCCCTGTATCCCGTTTCAGGGAAAGGGAATTCTGCGGAAGGACTACCGAGATCAGGTTCCCTTCAAACCCCTTTAATACAAACTTTCCGGCGCTGTATATCCCGTCGGACTGTACCAGTTCCCCGGTAGTTACGCATTCGCTTCGGGGTGATATTCTTACCATACCGCCTCCGCTTTCATTAATGATTACCCCGAAGTTCAGGATCTCCTTCTCCGATACCGTTGCCGGGGCTAAAATCTCCGTGCGCATCTGGCCCGTGATACTACCCTGGGCCAGTGCCGATACGGTGATCAATAAAGACAATACGGACATCGCTGTCTTCATTGTTGTTTGTTTCATGTACATCCCCTCTTCGTTAATAATTGATACCTTCTGTGTTTTTCCGTCATTTCCGTTTCAATAAAGTGCCGGGTCCGGCCTCCGTTTTTAATTTCGGAGATACCTTATCCATTGAGGTCATATCCGGTACATTAAATGGGAAAAGAAACCGGGACAGGAATTTAATACCCTGATAGCCCCCGTAGCATAACGTTATCCTGTATTTTCCCCTACCCGGTTCCGCCCCTTATCTTACCTTATTAATCGTAAGTTACCGTGACCGTAAAATTATCGCTGGTATATGTCCCCTTTGCCTGGTTGGCCCCGACATTGAGCGTACCGCCGATAACAAACGCGTCAGTCCCTCCGGTAATCGTTCCGCTTGTCCCTGTTGCCGCAGCAGAAGAGACGTAAGCCGTAACACCCGAAACCGACATTGTTGAACTCCCGTCTTCCGCTGTCAGGGTAATATCAGTTGTCGGAAGTGTAATGGTGTAGGCATTTCCGGAAATCCCTTCAACCTTGAAGCCGGCACAGGAATAGGTCGCCCCGACAAGGCTTACGCCCCCGGTAACCGTCCGTTTTTGGGTCGACGGGCTCAAAACGCAGGTCCCTTCGGTACTTCCTGCCGATAAACTGCCGAAATTCATAACAAGGCCTTCATTTCCCTCTGATATCGAGATGGGCGCAACAATACTGGCCGAAGCGCTGACTGTTGTGATGCTGGCGGATTCTCCGCTAACTTGTGCTTTTGCCCCCATTGCGCAAAGCAGGAGCATTGGTATGGCTGTCAAGCCGGCTAACATTTTTTTCATTGTTTTTCAGTTTTTAAATTAAACATGTTATTAATTATATGCTACAGTTATTTCAAACGTGCCGTTATATGTTCCCGCGGTAATACTCCCTGCCGGAAGCGTCAACGTTCCTCCCAGAACGATCCCGTCCGCGCCGTTTGAATCCAGGGTAGAGCTTGATCCGCTGCCATTATTTGTCGTTGAAGTAGTCAGATCTCCGATAGAAAGCGTACTACTGCTGCCGGAATCACCGTCAAGATAGACCGTAACCGTACTGGGGAGCCCTATGATCGTATATTGGGTACCGGCTTTCCCGCTCAGACTGTAACTGGCGTTGGTGCCCCCATCCGTGGCCAGGCAGGTAACGCCCTCGCTGGGGGTGCGTACACCGTCGGTACCCATGATGCAGGTACCGGCAGAAGAACCGCTCCCGATATTCACGCTGATATCTCCGAAATTAAGGGCCGTAAGCTGCGTGAGGGTGAGTGGTGTAATGATATTCACCGATGCGTCATTCGAAGTTGTCGTTTGCGCCCCGGATACTTTTACCATACAGGAGACTACCATAACAGCAAAAATCCTGATTAAAAAACTTTTCATACTTCAAAAATTTAGTTATTACATATTCCGCTTAATCGTCTGTATTTTAGTCTGTTTTCACAGGTTGTGTCTTTCTCATGCAGCGGGGAGTCAAGGCCGGAAAACAGCAGGCTGCTACATAAAACATACGTTTTTTTGCAGCCTGCCATAATTAGCTCCGCCAGATCAATATCATCCCATCCATCAGTCAAGTCTTTCTTTGCAGCGCCAGGTCGGTCAATTCCGGGCCATCAGGCCGTGGCACCTGCCAGTCGCCGACCAATACTTTTACCTCCGGGTTGTTTCTCAGATAATTAAGCGCTTCCACCGAAGGGCCGGCCAGGGCCAGGTCAAAGAAATTTCCGGACATATTGCGGAAGACCTTCAAGTTGACGGGATTATTATCCACAGAAAGAATTTTTACCCGCTCCATCTGATAACCTCCTTTTTTGTTTAAACCCAAAGCAACCTGTGCCTGATAATAATTGCTTAATCAACCGGGATAAGCAATTTATTTTTATCCCGTGACAAGTGCAGCAGTCGTTCCACTACAAATGGTTCATTATTAATAAACAAGAAGATAATACGCGACTGTACCCGGTCTTTCACAGTCAAATGGGGACTCCCTTTCTCGCAAGCATTTTCTTTTTTCATAATCAAACATTCTCGGTTTACAGTTATCTTTATGATGACAATGGTCACACAAACAGATTGTTTTTTAACTATTTATGTATTAATTTCAACAGCTCCTGCCCAATAGTCCGTCCTTAAATATCAGCCGTCGAAAATGACCACTCATTGTATGGTCTCTAACTAAGAGAGCATACATAGTTTTATGTATGCTGTTTATCAATTGATTAAGAAAAATAAAAAGTGTATTTTTAAAACAATATTAAAGCAACATAATATATTTTGCTACTAACATTTTATAAATAAGGATATAAAAGAATAATAAATGTAGATTTAATTTCAAATTAAATTACAACACAATGTAACCCAGGTAGATTACCTGCTATTTTAAAAAAATGAAAAAGGGAGTAGCCGGGTACAGAAATTTATAAGAAAGAAAACCCCAAAATTCTTGATGTTTTTATTAGTCTAATATTCAATTAGATAATATAGAAAAATCAATTTTCTTTAATCTTTTTTTGGAATGCAATTTTTTTATTTTACCTTTGTTTATGTCAGACTATGCTCTCTTAGTTAGAATTCTTCAGTCACATCCAATTGTCAATTAACAACGTTTTTGTAATTTCTGTCCTTGAGCCGGACAGGCTCTTCCTTTTCCGGTCGATGAAAAGGAAGTAAAAATCTTGCCAAAACAAACCCTCTGCCGGGCGTTTTGACGGTCCCCGCACTGTCCTGCGCCACGGATTAAAAAAAGATTCCGATTAGCTAAAATCCATGCTTAAATAATCTTAATCCGCAGGAAATGTCAATTGATCCAAAACGCCTGAATGAAGTAAATAGGATATAAATTCGTATTTCCGGTTATTCAATCATCTCGCCGTACTTTTTGATCCGGTCGGCACAAAGCCGTTTAACCACTTCGAAGAGTTGCTCAACGGCGGGCATTAAAGTGTCAATATCTTCTTTGGTAACAGCGAACCCGGGATTGTACCGCGCTTCCACGTAGGCATCTTTCAGCAACTTGAAAAGCCGTTTTTCTTCGGCGGTCTTGCGGGGAAATAGCTTTTCCAGTTCGTCGGAATACTTCCTGATAGCAGCCAGTAATTTCGCAAGGTTATGCTGCTTAAAACTTTCCAGGGTAAATGTCAGCCGTACCCCCTGAAATAAATTCTCGCAGGTTTGATGAAGATCAAACGAAGACATCGAGTATTCTTTCTTATTATACATGAATATCGCCTGGTCAAAGAATAATTGGGCCTTATGGAACTTTTCTTCAAAATACTCTTCTGCCTGTTGTTTAATTTCCCGGTATTTTAGTTTCCGTCTGCGGGCCAGCCTGAACCTCCCGCTGTCGTATAAAAGGATCCCTTCTTTCTTTACCTGCGTGTAGAAATACCTGCCTTCGGAAAGATCTTTGTTTAACTTGCCGATATCTTCGTTGATGAATTGAACCGGAGTTTGTGAATCGGGATCTTTGTAATATTTGTTTTCCACCGCGTCCAGCTTTTGCCCGGCTTCCCTGTTCCTGATCTCATGGGTGGCTACCAGAATATCGTAGTCGCTCATGTATGCTGTCCGGATGCCAAATTCGATCCGTTCGTCACGGTCGACATACTTGCCTGTGGCGTAGCTCCCGTAAAGAATGATCATTTCGGTCTGAGGCAATCTTTCCAGTACCGACCTGACAAGGTAATGGATGTCGTCCTGTTTTCGTTTGGGAAGATATGCTATCGAGCGTTTCATGATCGGTGTATCGTTGATTTGTAAAAGTATGAAATTCCCTGTAAAAGTTCTTTTGCTGAACGATTTTTTTTTGAGTCATAGTTCTTTTTAATAGGTAAAATGGTATATTTGAGTCAGCTTATTTGAAAAAGCAGCGTTAACTATTGTTCCTGTAACCGGGAAGCCCGGTGCTGATTGGAATAGCCATAAAAATGGGAAGTTGATGTTCTGTTTACCTGCTTGACGGGTTTTCAATGTCAGCCGGTTCTTGTTAGACAGTACGAGAAGAGGCGGGCGTGTTGATACGCTGAAAAACGGTAAATGAGTATCAGTCCGTTTTTGGTTATTGTCAGCCGGGTTGCCGGTTGTAAATCATAGTTGCCGGTCCCGCGCTTCTTTTTCAGCCTTTTTATTAATGTTCGTTTTCAATATACGGATTGATTTATTATTAACATGCCTGTGAGGGACGGCGGGCGCAAACTGAATGTTATGATAAATCAATATTTAAAGAAGGACAAACGGTATCATGCAGCAATCTGTATGGCTTATGCAAACCTGATGTTAAACCATTCTTTCAGCAAAATTTTAGATGCCTCACAGCGGGTGTTAGGCATGTCCAGGGAAGATGTAACCACTTTCTTCGATGAAAAGAGGCTGAAAAAGTTGATTACTGAACGGTTTATTGATGTTACAGTCGAGTGTTATTTTGACCAGAACGATATTTGTAAAAAAGCGGCGTTGTCGGTTGAAAGTGCCAGCGATCTGACCCCTTATATCGACTGCTGCAATGAGGCCTATTCGTATAATTACCTGCGAGGGGAGTGGGCCGAAAAGGATCGCCGTATTTACATCCACAACGGTAAAAAAGACCACCGGCTATTCTTTGTTGCCATTTAATTCTTTTATGTAACGTTGTTTCTGTTTCAATTATTCCTATTGTCAGTTGGGGGCGGGCCCTTTACAACTTGTTTTTCCGGGTATTCGTTTATGGGTTGTACGCCAACATCGGGAGGGACTCTTAGTAACACTTTCTGTTTATTCTCCGGGTAACTGATTTTTTTTAAGTGAGACGACGTTGGCACCTTCAAAAAATTCAGGATTGGTTTAATCGGTCAAGGTACATCAAGCGTGAGCTCTTTTATTGGGTTCACGCTATTTTCAGAGCTTAAAGCTTTTCATAACCGCTTTTTCTTGTCTGCAAACTTTAGAAAAAGCGAATGTTCTCTTTGGTTTACTTTTCCTGTTTACCATTAATTTTCAATTGCAGTTCGGATAGCATTTCCCCTTTCTATTGCTTTTGATCGACAATCGTTATAAATTTATATTTTATAAATTAATTCAGGATGTCGCCAGAAACCAGAACCCACAGGTTCCTTCGCCTCATTTCATTTCTTTCGGGCAGTTACCCAAAAACGAAAGATGAATGCACTTCATTTTTAGGAATAAAGGATTCTGCATTTTATAATTACCGTAATGTTTTACTCGACAGTGGCTTTGATGTCAGGCAAAAAGACGGAAAGTACTGGATTGAATACCCCGATGAGTGAATGCGCCTGTTGCCAAATATGAGGGCCCGGGAAGGTTTGTCCTGGGATTGGCCGAAGATATCCAGGTTATGGGAGATAAAGGTTTTCTGGAATACCTGCAGAAAAAAGTTACACGATGGTAATATTTTTTCTAAAAGTCCACGAATTCCGGAGTTTTAATAGCTAACTTTCATGCTGCAGACCTGATGAAAAGAATTGGATAAACTCCGGCGATATCAACTGGAAATGCTGAAGTAAAGAAAACGATTAAAGAATTACTACATGAATTGTTATGAGATTTGAAATTACATTCAACCGCACAGGGAGGCAGCACATGATCCCCATGGATTACCAGTACTACTTAAGTGCCTGGATTTATAAAGTTCTCGCAAAAGCCGACAGGGAATTCTCTTCTTTCCTGCATACACAGGGTTACCTGGTCGAACACCGGCGTTTCAAACTTTTTAATTATTCGCCGCTGAATTTTGGAAAACCAAAATTGTGGAAGGAGAAAAGCCTTTTTGAAGTTGAGGGAGATCAGATAACATTAAGAGTTTCTTTTCTGCTGGACGAAGCAGCCGAAAAGTTTATTGTCGGCCTTTTTCAGGACCAGCAGGCATACATTGGCGATAAATTTAACGGGCTGGACCTGGCTGTTGTACAGGTTGAACGACTGCCGGAGCCCGGTAATATCCGGCCTGAAATGTATTACCGCGCTGTGTCGCCGGTAGTGATCAGCCAGAGAAACGAAACGGACAAATACCCCCGTTACCTTTTACCCGGAGATCCCTGCTACGATGAACTATTCGTGAAACACCTGGAAACAAAGTATTGCAGTCTTCCCAATGCCCGTAAGTTACCGGAGATCCCTGCGCTCCAGTTTAAACAGAGGGGACTGGCTAAATCGAAGCTGGTCACCATAAAAGCTTATACTTCGCAGCAAAGCAAAGTGAGGGGCTCTGTTTTCGAATTTGTGCTCAAAGCCCCTGATGAAATTCATCAGCTCATCTTGTCTTGCGGGGCCGGAGAAAAGAATTCGATGGGGTTCGGCTGGTGCGAAGCAGTCGTAACCGGAAAATACTGACGGTTTTCTTGTAAGGGATAAGAAACAACGATTGATAACTATTTTGCATACAAAATAAATAAAACGACAAGAATGAATTTTGAAGAAATATATCTGAAAACACCGGAAGGCCTGAGGTTGAAATTTTTAGAGGCGAAACTCATGCAAAATGAGAGGCTCCAAAATGAATTTAAGGCTTTTGTCCAGGCCGAAAAAAATGAAATGTTCTGCCTTTCCTATGACAATTTTCTGGATCTGATACACTCCTTACAAACTGATTACAGGAAATATTTCGAAACAGTCGACCTGGAAAATCCCGATTGGGAAAACTATCATGCGCCCCATTCGGGGTATATCGAAGAATGGGAGGCTTATCAGTATGCCAGCGAGCAAGAGTTTGAAACAATTTTCGACAGGTTCCGCTCCGATGCTACGGACAGGATCATCCTGCAAAAGGCGGATGAGCTGACGGCTATGCTCATTGGCCTGTACGAGGCAACACAGGATGCTGAAATCGCCGATGAAGTATGCTCTTTTGAGGATGTAAACGGGTACCTGCTTTCGGAACATGCCAATATGGTGAATGAACTTGCCGAAAAACTCAGGTTAAGCGCTGTCTCCGATCATGTTATCCTTACTGCGTTTGATCTGTTTTTCCGGTATTGTGATTCGGAGTACCCGGGGAATCCCCACTTCGCGAATCATTTCGGGCAGCTGCTGATTACTTTGGCCGAAAAATCGTCTTATCCCGACCGCTTATTGTCTATTGTCGATCAATCGTCCGTTGAAAGGCAGTCACTGGCAGAGCTTATCCTGCTGATTAACAGAAAGACCGGGAATAAAACGGAATGGTTGCAGTCGGCGCTGCAGTTTTACCGGAACAACACAGAGGTCGCCAAACAGTTACTGAATTATTACTCTGAAACGGACAAAGACGCTTTCCTTAAAACAGCCCGTGAATTATTTCCTGCTAACAAGTATCTCTGGGCCGAATTCCTGGAGCAATATGTTTCTTCCCAACTTGACGAAAATCTGTTTGTCCGGGTATTCTGGCAACTTACCGTACAACGGAGAGAAATTAAATACTACAACAAAATCAGGGCATATCTCTCCGAACCCGATTTAAACAATCTTTTAAAGGAATTGCAGTGGGAAAAAGTTTTTGTTGTTAAAATACTGGAAGTTGAAAAACGCTATGAAGATATAAAAATATTAGTGGAGCAAGATTCAAACGACTGGAACTATGCCGAAATGATCTCACCAATATTGATTATTTACCCGGAGTTCTGCTTTAACCATATAAAAAGCAAGGCCGGTAGTACCCTGCAAAACAACCGTGGCAGGCATGTTTACGAACGAATTGCATCATGGCTCCTGTTAAGCCAAAAGATACCCGGTTTCGAAGCTGAAAGGCATGATCTGGTCCATAGCCTTTACAACCACAAACCGAACCTGCCCGCCCTGAAAGACGAAATGCGAAAAGCGGGATTAATAAGCTGAATTTGAAACGCAAAGTGGATTTGTAATAAAAAAAATATAAACACATGAAAAGTAATAAATGGATTCAAGGGAATCCCAAGCCGCAAAAGTTGGACGATATAAAAAAATTATTGTTAGAAAAAGAGGTACAATCCTTTATTGAAAGTTCATCTAAGTTGTCGAAAAGCATCAACCGTTTTGAGATAAAGGCGGGGCGTGTCTATTTTTTCCAGCTTGTGGAACAATTTGGGTGGGATGATCCGGATGCCCGTTTTATCATGCCTCTTATCGATGGCCGGTATGCTGAATTCAAATACGCCCGGATCACAATCTATCCAAATGAATGTACACTCGACTGGCAACGCCATAACGACCAATGGATTGCTGTTTTTAGCGGAACTTTCACAGAATGCCTTCATTATATGGACGAAAGAAATGAGTGGTTTCAATGATATAATTTAGAGACAAAAGAAAAAACGGACGGAATGCAGCCATTCGAACCCTTGGAACCCGGGAATTACTACCACATCTACAATCACGGTGTGGGCGGGCGCGATTTGTTCCGGAAAACGGACAACTATGAATATTTTCTGGCATTGTATGACAAATACATTTTGCCAATAGCCGGGACCTACGCGTGGGTGTTGATGAAAAATCATTTTCATGTGTTGGTCAGGATAAAGGAAAATGTCGTTTATAAATATTCAAACGCTGATAAATCTGTTGATGCTGTCAGGTTTGAAGAGGTGAAGTGGCAAACGGTTGAAATACCCCCTAACCCGACAGCGTCCGAAGGACCTGTCGGCGTTAACGAAGTGAATCGGATAAAAATACCGAAACCACACCTTCATTTTTCGCACCTGTTTAATGCCTACAGCCGGTATTTCAACAAACGGTACGAAACCCGCGGTGCCCTGTTCGAACGACCGTTTAGACGAAAGTTGATAGACAATGAAGAATATTTAAAACGAGTACTCATTTACATTCATAATAACCCGGTCCATCATGGGTTTTGCGACCATCCGGTTGAATACCCGTGGAGCAGTTATTTGACATGTGTCTCGATTAAACCGACCAGGCTGTACCGTGATGCCGTAATTGGCTGGTTCGGCAGCGAAGCCAATTTTAAACAGGTACACAATAAAAAATTAGCGATGGATGAAATAGATAATTGGTTGGGATTATAATATAAAACCAGTTATCTGACAGCGTCCGGAGGACCTGTCAGCATAACTGGAGGTTGATAATAAATAATTAATACCAACGCCGACAGGTCGAGGTCATACCAACGCCGACAGGTCGAGCCGACGCTGTCGGGTTGTCGGGTTGTCGGGGGCGGAAGCTGACGATAAGATGAAACGAAAATTAAACTGACGATATGAAACAAACCTGTAAAACAATCGACTACGAATGGCTGACCAGGCCAACCGGGGATCCGTTTGCCGATGCCGGCGGTTTTGCTATTGAATATCTTTCGGAGAAATTCCCTGAAAAGGATATTCTGGAACTGATTGACTACATTACTAAAATCTACGTGGAAAAATGGGGCGGACAACTTAGTGCATATTTTTTGAATTCAACTATTACTCAGCCTGCTTTTGGAGGAAGACAAGAAATAATTACAAGAAATTATTTCACAGTTTTAGTAAATGATGAAATCAAAAATTTTGGTTCGGGTACGCTGCAATTTATAAGCAAAACAAATAGTTGGAAAATTAGCAACAAATTTGGTGAAAGGTATTTTTGCAGATTAACTGGTAGAGAAGCAAAAGTTTATAGCTCGGGGCGTGACAATTATATTTTATCGGGGTCTGGTACATTTATCAATTTTCATCATTCATTTGATTCTGGCATTCTTGTTTCAAAGGAAATCATCATTCGAATGTTTTTTGTTCCATTTGGAACGATATTTCTTAGTAACAAGGTTGCCTTAATCAATAGTCACAATATTGTTATTTCCAAATTTTTTGTTGAGGAGAATTGTAAGGAAAATTTGTCTGATATTGGTAAAGGAATAGGGAAAAGACCACTCCTCTCTGAGTTTAAAAATCCGACAAACCTTTTATTTGAATACCTTAAACATTTTGTGAGTGAGCTACAAATAAAGACGGAGACTAAAGACAATGCATTGACACTATATTATTTTTCTAATTTAGGTAATAGCCCAGATATAGAATTGTATTGCTTGCCATCAAAGGTTTTCAAATTTTATTGGAACTGTTATAACCTAAAATTTAAAGATGATTGGAATAAGTTCGTTAATGCATATTATAAAAAGTTTCAAGGTTATAAAAGTTCGTATTTGGAAGAAGTTTCAAAGGATAAAGAAAAATCAAAAGAAGTATTTTCTCTACCTCAAGAAGTTTATGCCAACTTTTATAAGAATAAAATCGGTGGTTTTAATTTGAATTTCTTAAGCCCCATTGATTCATCCTTTACTGATTCAGGACAATTGATTTTTGATTCATTTGAAGTAGGACGGTGGAAAAAAACAAGTGATTATAAAAAGCTTTCGGAAAGCAGTGAATATAAAAGCACTTTAAGCAAGCAACTTATTTTCAGAAAGATTCAGGATGTTGAGGTCGAATATGATTTATCACACGTAAATAAAAATTGGTCAAACACCATATATAAAAGGCTCTTAAATGATCAAACAATTATTCCATTCATCAAAAATTGGTCGCGCAAGCATCCATTCAATTTTGAAATTGTATCAATCTATCAACAAAACATTATAGGTATGAAAAAAGAAACCATCAACAAAATTAAAGAGCTGGCTGCTTTCCTGGTACGGGAAGAAGATGCCGATAAAATAAGAAAACGTATCAAGTCTCTTGACGGAGCAAAAAATGCTGCAGGGTTACGACGCTTTATTCTTAAAGATGTGGTTGCCGCAAATTACGTGGAAGGTAACGATAAAACAATCGTTTCAGTCGAAGATTATGTGAATTACCTGTTCCCGGATGGTTCTTATTGGGCAGAGATAAGAGATCTCTTGCTTATTGCCATTTATCAGGAATTACATGAACGGAATCTGATTTCTGAAGAATTGAAGGTGGAACTGGAGTCGGAAATAGAAGAAATAACTAATGAATAAATCAAATAAACTATGAAAAATATTAAAGCACAAGGATTCGTCTTAATCGACGTAGATGTTGTAGCATTGAATAATGCAGGTAAAAACACTCAGAGCAATAATGACAATGCCATTGCAACCAAGTCAATCCGTAAAAACGGACGCAGTTATGTTTATGTTTCAGGTCAGGCGTGGCGTTACTGGTGGCGCGAAGCTTTACAAAAGAATCAGGGATGGGCTTTGTCGCCTATAACCCGCGATGGGAAAATTGCTTTTACCAATGCAGATCCGTTAAATTATCCTGATGACGATGTTTTTGGTTATATGCGTGCGGCAAAAGATGCTGAACTCGATGAAAATGGGGAACCCAAGAAAGACAAAAAGGGAAATGTTAAAATGACTAACGTGACAGTTACGAGAGTATCTCCTTTAAAAAATTCTGCAATTATCTCGGCTGCAAGTGTGCGCCCTGAAGAAAATTGGTCGAGTATGGCCCGTCAGGAGGGTGATGCTGTTCCCTACGAAAAACAGGAATACTGCGCAACGATGAAGGGTATGTTTAGCCTTGACCTGTCTATGGTTGGCACGTTCTCTAATTACGATCGTACCGGGTATAAAAATCTTTCAGTTATATTGCAGGAAGAGGCTCTGAAAAATGGAGCAGTCGAAATTGATGATCCTTTTGTTCTTGATGCGAAAGGGCAGCCTAAAAAATTAATCCGCATAGATAAAACAATAAGGCAGAAAAGGGCTGTTGATACTGTTCAGGCGCTTAAAACCATTTCTGGCGGAGCCATGCAAACTAATAATATGGGTGATGTGACCCCCAAATTTATTATTCTGGCTACTACAAATACAGGCAATCATCCGTTTAGTCATGTTGTTGGTAACAAAGGACAACGCGACGAAGAAGTAGTTTTTAACTTCGATGGTTTGGTAGAAGTATTGAAAGACTACAAAGGCACATTTGAAGGAACTATATTTATAGGACGGCGTAGTGGATTTATGAACGAAATTGCCAATGATTTGGAATCTTTGGAAAGTATGACGGATATTCCTTCCGTAAAAATTTTGTCGGTGAACGATGCTATCGATCAATATTGCGAACAAATGAAATCCCAGATTGACTGATGAAAGCATTCCGTATTAAAATTAACTCGTGGACATCAAGTTTCAGATATCCGAATTTAATTTCAGGATTCCAGCCAACACTTGAGGTTCCGCCAGTGAGTACGGTAATGGGCTTGATTAATGCGGCATCGGGAAAGTATTTGGAAAGTCGGAAAATAGAGTTGGGTTATTATTTCGATTTTAAGATCAAAACTGTCGATTTGGAAACAATTTATCAAATTAAAGCAAATGATAAGAATTTTCCGGACAATACTGTAAAGTCGAATGTTATCCAACGGGAATTTCTTTACGATTGTCGATTGTTCCTTTATTTGACCGATAAAGAATTGGTTTCCTGTTTTCATCAACCAGCCTATCAGCTTTTACTGGGGCGTAGCAGCGATCTGGCAGGAATCGAAAGCATTAGGGATGTCGAATTGCAAGTCGTAAACAATGCCCGTATTGCCGGACAGGTTGTTCCGTTCAACGGTAGCTATTTGCCCGGACAAATTCAGGCTTTGCCCCGATATTTCAGCAATACCATTCCCCGGAAGAATCTTGGAACCGAACCGTACTCCGTGATTTCGTATAACAATCCGGTTAACTCACAATTAACGGGATATCGACCTGAATTGGAAGAATTTGATAGTGACATTTATTTTCACAAGTTTGAGGTATGACAACGATAGCACAGGAGGTTCTGGCTAAATCGGAGCCTCCTATTTCACTGAAACAACATATCGACGAATGCCTGAACGTATATAATTCGCTTAGAAAATCATTCGAACGGTTACCGGTGAAGAATTTAAACCACTTTTGGAAACTCGTTCGTTTGGGAATCATTTTTCACGATCTGGGAAAATCACATTCCGAATTTCAAAAGATGCTTGAAGGAAGACGAGCTAACTGGTATCATCAGCGGCATGAACTGTTTTCAACGCCGTTTATCGATTCTTTAGATTTATCCGAAGGAGACAGATTGTTATTGAAACTGATTGTTGCAGGACACCATAAGGATTTTAGCTTTTTGTTGGATCATATCCAGCATGGCTATAAAACAGGCGAAGATATATTTTCGTTTGGAGAAGATGGCAAGCTGGATTGGGATGAAGAAACAAAAAAGCTGAATGATGGATTTATCCAATCATTTCTGGAAAAGTACAATGTCTCTTTGAAATCAAGGTCACTGGCTTTGCCCATGCAATTAATAAAGGATTATACACGAAGTCCTGTCAATTCTACAAAAATCAATTTTCAGGAATTGCTATTGGCGGCAGGAGCTTTGAAGCAGTGCGACCATTCTGCATCTGCCGGGGTATTCAACGTGAACGTTTTGGAAGAAAAGCATTTTAATTTTCTGTATGAAACAAAATGGGCGCCCTATTTCCATCAAAAAAGGGCATCCGAAATAAACGGAAATATTGTACTCACTGCTCCTACTGGTTCAGGAAAAACGGAAGCATCGCTTTTATGGTTGCATAAACAGCTGAGGGATAGCGGACAGGGGCGAACTTATTATATTTTACCGTTTACTGCTTCCATCAATGCCATGTTTGAACGGCTTGACGAAAAAATGCAAGGTCATAACGAAATTGTAGGTGTTGTTCACGGTAAGCTTTCTGAATATATTGAAAGCCGTTTTGGAGAAGAAACATATAGCTGGCAGAACGAAAAGCTAAAACGTGAACTGAAAGAGAGTTTTCGGGCATTGGTTCCGCCATTAAAAGTAGCAACCCCTTTTCAATTGTTGAAATCCATCTTCGGGTTAAAAGGATTTGAAAAAGGGATTTTCGAAATGAGCGGAGGTTATTTCATATTCGATGAGATTCACGCTTATGATCCGGAAGTAACAGCGCAAATCAAAGTTCTGATTGAGTTTGCTACTCAATTCCTCAATGTAAAAGTGTGTTTAATGACTGCTACTTTGCCTGCTTTCCTGAAAAGGGAATTTGTAAAAGTTATCGGAGAATACACTGAAATAAATGCCGATGCTGAATTTTATCAATCTTTCGTCCGTCACCGGGTAACGGTCTTCAAAGGCTTACTCTCTGACCATGTTGAAGATATTCAGCAACGGTTAGATGCCGGAGATAAGGTTTTGGTGGTTTGTAACACTGTGAAGCAGGCACAGCATATTTATAACCGTTTGGATTCTTCCGAAAAAATATTATTACATGGCGCTTTCAACGGAATTGACAGGAACAAAAAAGAAGCCGGACTAATGTCGGACGAAGTGCAGCTCTTAGTTGGAACACAAGCTATTGAAGTGAGTTTAGACATCGATTACGATGTTATTTACACTGAACCGGCCCCGTTCGATGCATTATTACAGCGTTTTGGTAGGGTAAACCGTCATCGTGTAAATGGGAAATATCGTCCGCCATGCGATTGCATCGTTTTCTCAGAACGAAATGAAGTGGATAAATACATCTATAAGAATGAAGAAGTGATTAATCGGACGTTAGATGCTTTGCGAGAAATAGAATCGAAAAATTCAGGAATCGTTGTCGAGAATGAACTTCAATATTACATCGATCAGGTTTATCCAAAATGGTTAGACAAAGACAAAGAAGATTTCGACCGGGTTTATAATCATTTGAAGACAGATGTTTGGAAAAATCTTGCTCCTTTCATTTACGATTCACATCGTGAAGAAGAATTTGAAAAACAGTTTGACGGAGTAAAAGTACTTCCGGTAATCCTGAAAAGAGATTATGTGAATTTATTAGAAGCCAATCGGTTCATTAACGCAGAATCATTAAAAGTATCTATTACGAAACAACGGTTCGTCTCTTTAATTGGTAAAGATGAAATTTTTAGGGATGTTTCAGCTTTTCAATTTTTACATAAAGAAGAAGTCAAAGAGCAGTCTTATTACGTCATCCACCGTAAATATGATTCTGAAATAGGGCTGCAATTGGAGGTGGAAGAGAGGGGCACTGATGTAGAAATTTTGTAACTTGGATCCTGAAGTTTTTTTTAACCTTCAGGATCTGAAAAATAAACTAAATGAGAAGGACTATGTCAGACGGGAATATTCCCGGGCCTGCAATCAGACAGGAAGCTATTTGAAAATATCTTCAGAAAAAAAGTATAAACCGAATCATACAATGCAACGCTACATCGAACAACTGATTGACGATATCCGGGAAGCTACCTGGAATTTGAGGCCCCCGCACGAACTGTGGGAAGAGTCGAAGGCAGACCCCGACAATGAGCTGGAGCTGGAAGATATGTCGTTTGTAGAACAATACCTTTATGGCGAAACGCAACCTATTGGCCAGATTACAGGTATTGCCACTGAACAACTTCCCCAGCCGGAGAAACTCAACAATGAACAACGGGCACTGCTGGCTACCGAGCTGGAGAACCTGTTGCAGTATTTCCATTTCCGGCTCGATTTTCCCGAAAAGTTCCCGGCGCATCTCCGTTATCCGTTTATCCGCGATTTTTGGGGCGAGGAACATGTTCCCTTATCGTTTGGCGAAAACCATATTGAGTTTTGCGACTACGATCCGGAAGATTGTCCGTTTCCTGGCTATTGCACGATTTGTTTTGAAGTCGCAGCCCAAATGGAATACGATGAAGAACATGGCCGTATTACCGATTTTGAGTTTGACGCAGACGACCTTTTACCCTCACCGGAACAACTGGAAGACTTTTTCCGCGACAGAGAAAAATCGACCGGAGAAGATGATGTGAGGGACGATCCGGACAACAATGGCTCACCATTTTAATTCACCAGTTCACCAATTCCCTATGCGTATTACCGGAACACATTTCAATTATTACCTGATTTGTCACCGCAAACTGTGGTTGTTTGCCGGTGGCATTAACATGGAATCGACTTCCGATCTGGTTTACGAAGGCAAGTTGTTGCACGAAATCTCCTATCCGCGCCGAAGCGAAAAGTACCAGGAGATTGAGCTGGATGGCATCAAAATCGATTACTACGATCCGAAAAACAAAGTCGTACACGAGATCAAAAAGTCGGACAAACATGAAGAAGCCCATGAATGGCAGGTAAAATATTATCTGTATGTGCTGGAACAGAATGGAGTGGTTGGCGCTACCGGGCTGCTCGAATACCCGAAACTGCATAAAACGGATGAAGTCTTGCTAACAGTCCCCGATCGTGAAGCAATTAAGGAAATGATCGAAGAAATAGAACAACTCATTTCCATGGAACAATGCCCCGAACGAATACCGGTCAGACAATGCAAAAATTGCAGCTACTTCGATTTTTGCTGGAGCGGTGAAGAAAATAGTTAACCCTTTTGCGCATTTTGCAATTTACAATTTGTAAATTGCAAAATGTAACATAAATATTGCTTGTCATGAGAAGACCGGAGAATCCATTCTTAACCTCGGGCTATTACGGTCCCGACTATTTTTGCGACAGAAAGAACGAGACGGCGCAACTTCTGAATAGCATCCGGAACGGGCAGAATGTCACCTTGACTTCCATCCGGCGAATCGGGAAAACCGGATTAATGAAGCATCTTTTTTATCAGCTCCCTGATAACTGGAGAGCAATATATGTGGACATCCTTTCGACCGAAAATCTTTCCCAGTTTCTTAACATATTGACTACAGCAATTTTAAACGCAGTTCCTGAGAAGGAAGGTCTTGGCCGTAAAATCTGGGCTTTTGTTAAATCATTGCGTCCGGTAATTGGTTTTGACCCGCTGACGAATATGCCACAAGCATCTTTTGAACTACGTCGGACTGATACCGAGATGCACATTCATTCCATCATGCAGTTTCTGGAAAAACAAGACTTTAATATTGTTATCGGGATCGATGAGTTTCAGCAAATAATCCGCTATCCGGAGAACAATGTTGATGCCTGGTTGCGGTCCATTATTCAGCATATGAACAATGTCCGGTTTGTATTTTCAGGAAGCCAGCAGCACCTGATAAACGAATTGTTTAACATGCCTTCGCAACCTTTTTACCGGAGCACTGTTATGCAACGGATCGACAAAATTGATGCATTGGCGTATCGTAATTTTATTTCGCACTGGTTCCGGAAATCAGGAAAAGAGATCCCGGATGAAATAATCGACGAGATGCTGGAATGGTCATGTTTACATACTTATTATGTACAACTTATTTGTAACCGGGTATTTGCAACCGGACGAAAGAAAATCACCAGCGATATCTGGAAAGAAGAAGCCTTTAAGCTTTTAAAAGAGCAGGAACCTGTTTTTTTCAATTACCGGAATATGCTTACCCAACCTCAGTGGCAGTTGTTGAAGGCAGTTGCCCATGACGGTTTTGTAAAAGCGCCGACTTCCAAAGATTTTATCAGTAAGCACAAACTTGGTAGTCCGTCGACCGTGCTCCGTTCCCTCAGCTCATTAATGAGCCGGGAGTTGCTTTATTCTTCGTTTGATGAAAACGGGACCATATTTTACAGCATTTACGATATCCTTCTGCACCGATGGACAGAATTGTCTCCATTAAGATAATAGTCAATGAAGAAAACGTACTATCTTTTCAACCCCGGGCGGCTGCAGCGCCGCGATAATACCCTTAAGTTTACGCCTTACGACGAAGAAGGTAACGAGCAAAAACCACGGTTCCTCCCGGTGGAAAACGTGGGCGAGCTGTATTGCTTTGGCAATCTGGATGCCAATTCTGCCTTGTACAATTTTCTTGGACAGGAACAGATCCCCATTCATTTTTTCGATTATTACGAGAACTATACCGGTTCGTTTATGCCGCGTGAAGCATTGATCTCGGGAAAGATGCTGGTTTCGCAGGTACGGGTCCAGCAAAATAAAAAGAAACGGATCGACCTGGCCCAACGGATCCTGGACGGTGCCAGCTTTAACATGATCAAGAACCTGAGATATTACAACAGCCGGGGAAAGGACCTGGATCCGATTATCGAGCTGATCGAAGGGTTAGCCGCAAAGATACCTGCCACCACAGCTATCGATGAGCTGATGGGCATTGAAGGGAATATCCGCAAAAATTACTATGATGCCTTCGAACTCATCATCAACGATTTCAGTATGGACGGACGAAGTTACCGTCCCCCGCAAAATGAGGTGAACGCGTTAATCTCATTCGGGAACATGATGTGTTACAGCCAGTGCCTGCGGGCAATCCATCAAACACAACTCAATCCTGTCATTAGTTTTCTGCATGAGCCGGGAGACCGGCGTTTTTCGCTTTCCCTTGACCTTGCCGAGATCTTTAAGCCCTTGCTGGTCGACCGGGTTATCTTTAAAGTTATGAACAAGAAGATGGTCCAGACTTATGATTTCGAAGAACAACTCAACCGCGTTCTTTTGAAGCCAGCCGGAAAAAAAGTGTTTGTCCAGGCCTTCGAAGCCAGGCTGGATGAAACCATCAAACACCGGACCCTGGACCGTTCGGTAAGCTACAAGCACCTGATAAAACTGGAATGTTACAAGATACAAAAGCACCTTCTGGAGATTGAAGAATACAAACCGTTTAAAATGTGGTGGTGAAGTTAATGAGAGAGTGAGAGAATGAGAGAGTGAATAAAAACCGAAATAAAACCAATGATGATGACTGAAAAAGAAGTGTTTATTGAAAAAATGAAGGACAGGACAAAAAAGTTTGCCTTGGATATTATTGCCTTTTGTGATGATTTGCCTCGAAACAATATCTGTTATCGTCTGGGGGATCAGCTGCTTCGCTCAGGAACATCGGTTGGGGCTAATTACCGGGCATCCTGCAGAGCCCGGTCAGGAGCTGAATTCTACAGCAAAATTTCCAATGTAATTGAAGAAGGCGACGAAAGTGGATTTTGGATGGAGCTTTTCATCGAATCAAAAAAGAGGGATACAGAAGAGGCACACCGGTTATTATCAGAATCGAACGAAATTACTTCAATCATGGCTAAAGCCCGAAAGACCATGGGGTCACGTTAATTCATTCATCCAATCATTCAATAATTCAAAATTTTCTCATTGAATATGTATGTCATTGCTGTTTACGATGTTGGAAAAAAGCGGGTGGCTAAAATGCTGAAACTTTGCCGCCGGTACCTGAACTGGATACAGAACTCGGTTTTTGAAGGGGAAATTTCTGAAGCAAAATTGCTGGAGTTTAAGCATGAGGCCATGCTCCTGATGGATGAAGAAACCGATAGTTTAATTATCTTTAAGACCCGGCAGGAAAAATGGCTGGATAAAGAAATCGTTGGTCATGAACGTCAAAATCTGGACACTTTTCTTTAATTAAAGTCGTCGAAGGGTTTCTTGAATCGTTTCCTTGAGAAGGAAAAGGAGCGCAAAAATGAAGTTTCGTTCTTTGACATATTGATTATAAATCGGTTATGGGTACTTGTCGATCTTCTGGTGAAAATACCATTTGAGGGATCGACAATCTTTTTAATTAAAATTTCTATATTTACGAAAGTTAATCTGCTGAAGATGAACTTATTTTTTTGAGTCGTCGAACGGCTCATAATCGTACCAAGCTGGAATTGAAACTGACGAAATCGAAGGCAGTTCCGGAGCTACCGATACTCATAATCGTACCAAGCTGGAATTGAAACAAAGAAGAAGGTGGAAATATCATAGCTTCTAAATATACTCATAATCGTACCAAGCTGGAATTGAAACTTAATAAAAGCACATAATCATATCAAAGAAGTCATGAACTCATAATCGTACCAAGCTGGAATTGAAACACTGGAACATGGCTTACCAGTATCCCATCAGTGGCCTCATAATCGTACCAAGCTGGAATTGAAACAAAATCAAATATTATGAACGTGCAAAAAGAAATCAACTCATAATCGTACCAAGCTGGAATTGAAACTGCTTTAAAGATAATTTTTTCATGATTCAACTTCACTCATAATCGTACCAAGCTGGAATTGAAACGTCGAAAAACTCGGCGTGGTCAAAGAATCCGGTTCCTCATAATCGTACCAAGCTGGAATTGAAACGATCCAGGATCTCCTGTTTGTCCGAATCGAATACTCTCATAATCGTACCAAGCTGGAATTGAAACTTGCGAGGGCTTGTTTATGAACGTGGGTATCAACTGCTCATAATCGTACCAAGCTGGAATTGAAACAAGTAAGGCATTTTTTTAAGCTACTTGAAAATGACTCATAATCGTACCAAGCTGGAATTGAAACGCCTTGATACGAAGCAGTTTACCCACTACTTAGATCTCATAATCGTACCAAGCTGGAATTGAAACGGTTTAGGTAAGACTGCTCAGGCTATCGCAACAGTAACTCATAATCGTACCAAGCTGGAATTGAAACTGGCCTCTGTTGGTGAAAGCTGTCTGAGGGAAGCACGCTCATAATCGTACCAAGCTGGAATTGAAACATGAAGCTATTGCGGATGCTGTGGAGAGTCTTGCAGCTCATAATCGTACCAAGCTGGAATTGAAACCTGGATCTACCAGGTTGGGCTAGGTACTGGAAAAAATCTCATAATCGTACCAAGCTGGAATTGAAACAAGCGTAACCTGCCCTTAATGAATACCTTGTTTTCTCTCATAATCGTACCAAGCTGGAATTGAAACGACCAAACGTCGAGTGCATGCCATTATCGCGGTACCTCTCATAATCGTACCAAGCTGGAATTGAAACTGAATTAAATAAACAAGGATATTCTTTACAACCAATCTCATAATCGTACCAAGCTGGAATTGAAACTTATGATTGAAGGCCACCCGGTTGACTGTATATCCATCTCATAATCGTACCAAGCTGGAATTGAAACTTCTGAAATGGCAAAGGCATTAACACGTAAAATTGGCTCATAATCGTACCAAGCTGGAATTGAAACATATTAGACGGCTTCGGGGATCTTCAAAATTGAGTCCCTCATAATCGTACCAAGCTGGAATTGAAACTATCCAATTAAGATAGGCTTTTTGCCCCCTTATACTCATAATCGTACCAAGCTGGAATTGAAACTAGAAATAAGCCTTTCGGCATCTTCAAATAACGGCCTCATAATCGTACCAAGCTGGAATTGAAACGTAATAATCGGTGTTTATGGAGATACTGGGAGCGTCTCATAATCGTACCAAGCTGGAATTGAAACACATTAGTAATTATCATTGTTATTATAAAATACGATCTCATAATCGTACCAAGCTGGAATTGAAACCTTAAAAAAGTCATCATAAGCATGGCCCTTTAGTCTCATAATCGTACCAAGCTGGAGTTGAAACATAGATGGAGCATTGGTTGTGTGGTTATCGAAGAAAGTTGGGAATGGCAGGACAGACAATCCCATAATCCGTCGAGAACTCCGTCGCAAATGCCGGGCATCTGCTTGCTCCTGCCAAGATTTCTTCGGAGAGGGAATCTTTTTAATCAGGGAAAAGCAGAACAGAGCGGTGCGGGGGCCGTCAAAACGCCCGGCGGAGGGTTCGTTTTGACAAGATTTTTGCTTCCTTTTCATCGACTGGAAAAGGAAGAGCCTGTCCGGCTCAAGGACAAGAATTATAAAAAACGTTGTTGCTTGTGCTTAAAACAATCCGGATCTGGTAAACCGAGCCTGATTGCAAAATTCATGTATTGCCCGCAATTTTTGATAGGGTAACGGTAAGTGAGGGGGGCTTAAATAGTAAAGAAGCCGTCTTTTATTGAGGAAGGATGTGGCAACCGTGTTATTGCCGGTGTGGCAACCACGTTATTGCCGGTGCGGCAACCGTATTATTGCCGGTATGGCAACCGCCTTATTGCCGGTGTCGCAACAACGTTATTGTGAGAGGCGCAACAACACTTATTATCTGTTTGTATGATTCCGGGGGAGTGAAGTCCCGTGAGAAAGGTCGGTTGGGGTCAGAAAGTAAGAGTCGTGGACCTGTTTTCTTTACCAGGCCTGTTCCGAAATTTATTTGTTCACGGCGTTTTTCCTATGTCAAGACTGGGAATCCTTTTTCCCGGTTGGCCTGTACCCGAAAAAAAGGCCGTCTCAAAGCATAAATCCGGGACGGCCTTTTTCTAAAACCAGGTCAGTTAATTTCCGGAACTGTATCCTTTATTTTGAGAGAAAATATCCCCACTAACATCAATAACATCCTGAGGGATAGGATAAATACGACGATAAGGTTCGGTTTCATCTTTGCCGGTGTAAGCATCATCAAATGTTCCAAAACGGATCATCTGTGGGCGTCTTTTCATTTCCCAGTAGTTTTCGTAAGAAATCTCGTTGTACAACCTTTCTTCAGTCAGGTCGCTGAGCGAAATGGACTGGCCTGAAATATTGCCCCCTTCATTGTCCGGCTGAGTCCTTGTCCTGCTGGTTCTTAAGATGTTGATGTCAGCGAGGGCTGCTCCTGCTTCTCCTGTTCTGAAATAAGCTTCGGCCCGGAGAGTGTATATATAACCTAAACGGAAAATAGGCACATCGAAACGGGCAGAGCTTTTATCGTTATCAACAGGGTCAAACTCAAATTTGAAAACCCGCACACCCTGTTGTACCTTATTCTGAGGGAGAATTGTTCCCGAAGAAAAGTCAAGATTGGGTGAAAATACCAGCATGCTGTCATTCTTATCGGTTTTCAGGGCGGTTACTTTGATGTAGGTTTTCCCGTCGATGGTTTCCCTGACAAACTTATTATTGGAATCGTAAGTCGGGCCATATTGTTGCCCGGCCATGAATCCCTGGTTGAAATGGAACCAGGGTAAGCCGTCTGTTCCGTCAACAACGTCCAATGTGCTTTCTGAAATGTTTTGGGCTTTGTTGTTGTAAAACCATGTTCCGTCGCTGTACCGGTATTTTTGTTTAAAACGGGGATCGTCCTGATTTCCGTTCCAGCTGGCATAATATTCCGGGGTTGTGCATGTAGCATTTGTTCCGCGCATACCCGACTCGGAAGCATGTTGCGCACGGGCCATTGGCATATAAACAAAATCGTTCTGTCCTGTGACCGATCCGTCATCAACATCTTGTGGTGCCACGAAAATGAGCTCTGTCCCATTGGTGTTGTCGATACTGAAATTGTCAAAATAATGTCCTTCCAGTGAGAATTTTCCGGAACCGATCAGCTTCGACGTATATTCAATGACCATATCCATATCTGTCTTACTGTTGTCGTTCACTGAAGCCTCTGTGAAATCGAAATCTGATGACGAATTATACCGGTCAAGGAACACGGCCCTGTTCATGTACATTTCTGCCAGGAAGGCGTAAGCCGCTTCTTTGGTGAACCTCCCGTCGTAAGTGGAATTTTCGCCCAGTGTTGCCAAATTGGGAATGATATCTTCTACTCCGGTAATCAGCGTATCAATGAATGTGCTGTAAACGGCGACAACATTATCATCGGTTGCTGACGGGTCTTTGTAAGGGGCTTGTCCGTATAAATCGAGCGTATAATAGGTGTACAAGTATAAAAGGGCCTTTGCTTCGGCGAGATACATCGCTTTATTACTGCCGTCCGGGCTTTGGTCGATCGTTTGAACAGCTGTTACAGAGCGGGTAATCCCGTTTGTAAGCGAGCTCCAGTTGTCATCAACCAACGGGTTGTCCGGTCCCCAGGTGAATTCCTGAATGGCACGGTACCTGCCGCCGTCTCCCCAGTCACTGCCACGGGTCGGAAGCATGGCCTCATCGGTGCTGTATTCCTGCATTCCCCATAAATGGGCGTGATCAACAAACACATCAGAAATCATCCGGTTATAAGCAGCCGACAGACTGGCTTCAGGGGTAGCATCGGTATTGCCCAGTTCTTCGTCTAAAAGCACTTCTTCAAGGTCTGTGCAACTTACGAGAACAAGTAAAACAGGTAAGAATGCCAGAAATCTTTTTATTTTCGCGTGTTTCAAAAGTATCATTGTTAAAATTTTAAAGTTAAACCGATCATGTATGTCCTTGCATTCGGGTAGCTGGTGTAATCGATACCTACCGACTGGTTGCCGTCTGAAGCTTTTTTGGCATTGGCCAACGGATCGAAACCAGTATAATTGGTAATTGTAAGGAGGTTCTGTCCGGCTAAATAGATGTTAAACCCGGACAACCAGCTAATTGTACTGGTATTGAAATTATAACCTAACCTTGCCGAGTTTAACCGTATAAAATCTGATTTCTCCAGATAATAAGTTGATATCTGAGGCGAATTGGAAGAACTTGCTCCTGAATCGTAGTATTTCTTTAATACATTTCTGTCGGATACCAGGTTGTTAATATTTGCTGCTGTAAAATTCGTGTTGTTAAACAAATAAGCTCCTGATTGTCCAATAACTGAAAATGAGAAGTCGAAATTTTTGTAGGTCAATTGACTGTTTAAGCCATACGTGAAATTGGGCAATGCCCCTTCTACAATGACACGGTCATTACTGTCAATACTTCCGTCTTTATTCGTATCCTGGAAAATTTCGGCCCCGTTTTCATCAAAACCCAGGTGCTTCAGTAAATAGAAGGCCCCGATTTCATACCCGCTTTTATAAATATTGGCCATTACCCCAGATTGACCAGGTCCGGATATTGATCCTGAATACATTTCACTTACCGGCAGATCTTTGATTTTATTATTTAGGGTTGTGCCGTTTACATCGACGCTCCACTTCAGTTCATTGTTGTTGATGAGGTTATAGCCCAGTGAAAACTCGAATCCTTTATTGATGATTTTTGCATCAACATTTTTCCACACATTGTCCGTTGGGCTTAGCACGGGTGAGGGAATATTCAGGATGGCATCTGTTGTTGTTTTGTTGTAATAGTCAAGCGATCCGTAAAGTTTATTCCCGAAGAGGTTAAAATCCACTCCAAAATCGTATTGCGTAACTACTTCCCAATGCAGGTCCGGGTTGGCGGTCCTGTTAATTGTAATGCCGTTGGTTACGGTTCCCTGTGTCAGGTTGTAGCCATTTCCACTGGAAAGAGAGTAACTTGCTTTCGTGATTTTGTTCGGAACCTCCTGGTTCCCTGTCTGTCCCCAGCTTGCCCTGATTTTCAGGTTATCGATAAATGACGTGTGCGCCATAAAGTTTTCCTCTGAGATATTCCATCCTAAAGCAAAAGAAGGGAAGTAACCGTATTTTTTGTCTTCACCAAACCGGGTTGAGCCATCAGCCCGGAGTGAAGCGGTCAGCATGTATTTTGCGTTAAAAATGTAATTCACCCGGGCAAAATATGATTGTAATTCATTTTCCTGGGCACTCCCGGAGATATCGGAAGAGGTATAACTTGTATAATCCGGATTGTATTTCGGTTTAACGCCTACACCCTTTTCATTTAACCCTTTAATTGAGAACCCGCTACTCTCTGTCTTGAATTTTTGATAAGAAAAACCTCCAAGCAGGTCCAGTTTATGTTTTCCGTTCAGAAAACCGTAAGTAAGGTAGTGCTCTATGAGTTCGCTTTTATTATCCAGGTTTTGCCGGTCATAAATGCCGCTTGGATTAATGACAGTTTCATTTTTGTAGATGGTTGTGTTCCTTTCAGATGAAGCACGGTCGATTGCATAATTAATTTTATAAGTCAATCCGTTTAATATCCGGAATGAAGCTTCAATGTTGCCGACAGCCCTGAAAGTACTGGTTTCGTCTTCATAAATATACAGCAAATAAACGGGGTTAAAATTCTGCGTTAAATTGAAGTTGGTATAATCTCCGTTACTGTCAAAAACAGGCTGGGTCGGATTGGCCATAAGCATATGGGTGATGAGCTGTCCGTCTGAGCCGGCATCGTCGCTTGACGGTATCCCGTTTTCGTTCATCTGACTGACGGCCAGGTTCATTTTTACGGTTAGCCGTTTGTTGTCCAGGAATGATTCTTCGGCATTTAAACGGGCTGAGATTCGTTTAAAATTGCTGTTATGGATAATTCCCTCCTGGTCAATATGTCCCAGTGAAGCGTAATAATTTCCGGAGTCTGTCTGCCTGGCAAAAGATAATTCTGTATTTGTTGTAATTGCCTGTCTGAAAACCTCGTCCTGCCAGTCGGTGCCCGATCCGTGGTTGTACGCACTGCTTTCACCAACAGCTTTACGGTATTCATCGGCCGAGAGCAGATCAACTTTTTTAGGCAGTTCAGAGACAGCAGTATACGAATTTAAGGTAAGGGTCCCTTCGCCTTTTTTTCCTTTTTTTGTGGTTATAATAACGACCCCGTTTGAGCCCCGGGCGCCATAAATAGCTGCGGCAGATGCATCCTTTAAAACATTGATCGATTCAATGTCGCTGGTATTCAGAAAATTCAAAGGGTTTTTTGATGATGACGATCCGAACCCGACGCTCCCTCCGGCCGGGGTTACATCATTGTTGGACAAGGGCACTCCATCGACAACAAAAAGGGGAGTACTTCCGCTCCTGATGGAACCAAGTCCGCGGATCTGAACATCAACACCTCCGCCAGGTTCTCCTGACGAATTGATAATCCGGACGCCGGCCATTTTTCCCTGGAGCAGATTATCTGCCGATGTTGTAATTCCCTGTTTGAAATTTTTTGGTTTCAGGGTTGCAATAGAGCCGGTGACATCCTTTTTTTCCTGATTGCCGTAGCCAACAACCACCACTTCATTTAATCCCCTGCTCTCAGGGGCCATCTGGATAGAGAGGTTCGCAGTTGCCGGTTTTTCCACGCTTTCATATCCGATGAACGAGAAAACCACTGTCTGGCTTACGCCTTTCAGGGTCAGGCTGAATTTACCGTCGATGTCTGTTACTGTTCCGTTTGTTGTCCCTTTTTCTACAATATTTACGCCGGGAAGAGGGGACCCGTTCTCGTCGAGGACCTTACCTTTAACCGTTTTCACTTGTTCCTCTCCTGCAACGGTCATTGCTTTTTTTACCATGACCAACCGGTCCGAGATTGTGTAACTTAAGCCTGCTTCCCGGGCCAGATCGTTCATAACTGCTTTAAATTCACGGTTCCGGAAATCCATTGAGTACGTGTTCCTGTCTGTAATAATTTCCTGTCCGTAGCTGAACCGGTAACCGGTTTGATTTTCCAACTGTTCAAAAATGCTGGTCAATCGTGCATTTTCAACTTTCAGATTAATATTCCTGTCTGAAGCTGTTCCTGTATCCGACCATCCGTAAGGGATGCAGAACAAGGAAAAAAGCAGGAATAATGTTGTTTTAACGACAAAATAATTTAATTTTGAAAACATGTTTTTAAGTATTGATTAAAAAGTACTTGAATAAGGCCGTAGTTGTGGGCTCAACTACGGTTTTTTTGTTTTTTCCCGGGTCCTTTGGGCATAAGGCTTTCCGGTTTAGTTTTTACAGCTTATTTCTTTACCATGTGTTTCCATTTTTAAGTTTGTGATGTAATTTATTTGTTGAAGAACTGATTCCAGTGTTGCTTCGCGGGCAATGAAAACCGTGGCCCGGAGGTTAAGCACTTGGGGACTGACCCGTACGGCTTCCATTCCAAATTTCTTTTCCACCAGGTCCAGAATGGTCTTCAGGCTTTGATCTGTCAGGGTGATATCCTGATTATACCAGGGACTGATATCTTCTTTGCTGACCCTGTTAACAGACAAATGGCCATCTTTAATAGAATAACCGGCCTCTTGCAAGGGTACTAAATTTACACTTTCGCTGGCCGAGGCTACGTTCACCTTTCCCGTATGTACTGTTACCCGGTAACCGTCTGTTCCCATATGAATATTGAAAGATGTCCCCACTACTTTCGTTTTGATGGCTCCTGAAGTAATAATGAAAGGTTTTTCCGGGTTGTGGGCAACTTTAAAAAAGGCATTTCCTTTTCCCAGTTCAACTTCGCGGGATTTCATGTTGAAATCGTTATTGTAGCATATTCTTGTATCCGGGCTGAGGAAAATGACTGAACCATCCGGCAGTTTTAGCGAATCCATTTTTTCTCCGGTTTCCATACTGAATAGTTCTGTCTTGTAGGCAGGTTTCTGAAGCCAGAAGCTCAGTCCAACGATCAGGATTAGAGAAGCAGCAATGGAGATCCCCACGCGAATCTGCCTGTAGCGTATCGTTTTCCGGTGATCCTGGATCTGGTGCCGGGAAACTTTTTGCCAGATGTCTGTAGCAATCTCGGCTTTGTTTCCCATCTGCTCCTCATCCCAATCCAGCTTTTGGCGGAAGTCTTCTGCAAACTTGTCGAGCAGGTGGCTTTCGCTGTCCGGGCTTTCATTTTCCAGATAGTTTTCAATCAGCTTGTCCAGGCGGTGTCCTTTCTTATTCTTCATGCATTTTTTTCGGTAAATTTCTACCCTTAAGTACCGGGTACAGGCCGATCGTACTATTCTGTTTTATTACGTTTCAATTACATTTGGATTAATGTAATTAATGCTTTTATGGATGGATTGAAAGAATGATCCCGGAACGGACCGGGAAAAACAATGGAAGAATCAGAAAGATTTGTGCCCTTATCATTTCAGGACTCGTGAAGATCGGCCTTTAATTGTTTAAATGCCTGGGATAACTGGTTCTTTACTGTTTGTTTGGACAGATTGAGATGGAGTGCAATTTCCTCAACCGGTAAGTTTTGTATTTTATTCATGCGAAGGATCGTCCCTCTTTTTTTCGGTAATTTACTGAGCGATTTTTCTAATTTATTCAGCAAGTCATGGTTTTGAATATCCTGGGAGTCCTGGATATAATCGTCAAATTTATCCTGCAGTACCTCCCGGTTCATTTTTTTATCCCGGTAATAATTGAAAATCTTAAATTTAACAGATTGAAAAAGATAACTTTCAATATTGTTTATCTGTATTTTATTCCATCTTTCCCAGAGATCGATGAAAATGTCCTGGACAATATTTTTAGATAATTCCCGGTCTGAAGTCATTTTGAAACTAAAAGCATACAACCTCTCCCAAAGTTGTAAAAAGATTGCTTCAAAAGCCTTGTGATCATCCTTTTTGTTATGGCGCGATACTTGGTTGCTATTTGAAAGTTCCATGAATTAACAAATACAAATTTAATCCGGTTAAAAGTAACAACATTCAATAGAAGGAAGCCTTTGGCAGTATTATCAATTAAAAAATTAATGATTAAGTTTTCTTTAAAATATGATTAACTGGCGTTTCACACTTTTACGAACGATGGGGGAGGACTTCCGGAATAAAGGACAGATAGAATTTATTTTCACCTTGGGCACTCTAATTCTGTGATGAGGCCAGTGTTTTTTCTCCCCTTCTTTTCACAATAATATAATTTGGGCGTTACATTTCAGTAATATTTGACTTGTTCATTTACTGTTTATTATAACTGGTTTGCATTTATGAATTTGTCAAGGTTCTTTGCCCTGATTCTGGAAATTGCTTTTAATGTTTTTACTATTTATTCTTTTGGAGAGAAACGCCTTGAATTTGAAAAAATTACTGTCGATAATGGTTTATCAAGCAATACCGTTTTAAATATTGCGCAGGATCATGAAGGAAGGATCTGGTTTGCAACCTATAACGGATTGACTTATTTTGACGGGATTGATTATCATGAAGTGAAAAGCAGCTTTTCTTCAGAAGAAGGAAGACTGCCTAATGATAAGCCTGAAGATATTGTTGTTGACCGTTATGGTAATATTTGGGTGCTTTACGAAGGGAACCGGCTGGTAAAGTTATTGGATACTTCCGGGAGATGCAAGAAATACAGGGTTGATAATCAATCAGGAGAAAATAGTTTTTCTCTTGATCTTGATGATGGACAAAACCTGGTGCTGGCCGATAGTTTAGCTTATCTTGAATACGACAGGAATGCTGACAAGCTGGTGCCTTTCACGGGGCATTATACTTCCAAAAGAGTAATCCTGGAAAAAATAAAGGAACAGCTAAAGAAATACTATCCGGATGTTGAACCGTATTCTTTTTTTAAGGACAAGGAGAACCATGTGCTGTGGGTAAGCACCCTTAAATATGGCGTTATTAAGATACCGGACGGCGATTATTCCAGGCTTATTGATTACAGTACAAAATCTCCCGGAAATTCGGCTATATCCGGCAATGAGACCTATTGTGTTTTTGTCGATAAAAATGAAGTTGTGTGGGTCGGAACTAAAGACAACGGGGTGAATAAGGGGCTGGAAGTTACCACTTCTTTTAACACGTTGGGATTACCGGCACTGGGAATGCCGCATGGTGCGGTCCGTTCAATATGGGAAGACAATAAAGGACAATTATGGCTTGGAACTTATAACCATGGGATCTGGATTTTTAAAGATAAGAAAACGTTACCGGTCCATTTCAGAAATGACCAGGACGATAAATGGAACTGGATCCGCTATATGTTTCAATGCAGTGACGGGACCATGTGGATAGGGACTTATGCCGGGCTCTGTGCTGTTGATCCGGTAACTTTAAAAACCCGTTATTTTGAGGAGGATCCGGGGAATGAAAGTACGATTTCGAAAAAGCGTATTTACAGCATTGTGGAGGATTCGAAACACAATCTTTTCGTGGGAGAGTGGGGGGCCCTGGATTATTATGACCGCCGGAAAAGAACGTTTACCCGCATTGATTCGCTATCGGATCTGAGGGACCAGCATATCCGTAAATTAATGCTGAGCAGCAAGGGGGACCTTTGGGTCGGAACGGAGAATAACGGGATCTTCGTTATTGATACGGCATCGTTTAACGTATTGAAACATTATTCTTATCAATCCCCGGCAGCAGGTGCTTCCTTAAGCAGCAACAGTGTTTTTGAGATTTGTGAAGATGGTGAGGGAAACATCTGGATTGGAACTTTTGGCGGTCTCAACTGCGTCGGAACAGACGGGAAAATGCGTTCCTTTCCTTATATTAACAGACAATTGCCATCTACCTTAATTTACCGGATCTTCCCGGGGAAGGATCAAAAACTTTGGTGCAGCACAATCAAAGGAATTGTCCGGATCGATATTGACCATGATTTTGTGAGGACCTATAATCATATGGATGGCGTGGATATTGCCGAATTTTCGGAAGGCGCCGGATTCAGGAACTTTAATAATAAAGTCTATTTTGGCGGTGTTAGCGGCATTTGCAGTTTCAGTACAGATTCTGTTCCTGTAAATTATTTTGTGCCTGATATTGTGCTGAACCGGCTGGATGTTGACGGAGAGAAGCGTCAGATTTCAAACACGGCAGAAAGACTGGAACCTGTTCGGCTTTCTGCCTGGGAGCAGGATCTCTCGTTTCATATCCAGTCGATTTTGGTAAATAATCCATATAAAACCCTGTTGGGCTGGAAGCTTATTCCAAAGGATAAGAATTTTCACATAGGGAACGGGCCTCAGGTTATCATAAATTATGACGGTTTGGCTTCGGGCCATTATCGTTTGGTCGTAAAGGCTGCTAATGCCGACGGGATCTGGTCCCAAAGTAAATCATTATTATCTTTTACCATTGAGAAGCCTTTTTGGGAGGATTTCTATTTCATTGTTATTCTTCTGTGTTTTATTGCGTCTGTAGCCGTGTTGGTTGCACAGTTCAGGCTGAAACAAATAAAAAGGAAAAATAAGCGGCTGGAAGAACTGGTTGATAAGCGGACCCAGAAAATTGAGAAGCAGAAGATAGAACTGGAAAGAGCTAATGCAGAACTGGCACGGGAACATGAAAAGGTACTTTCACAAAAAGACCAGATACTGGCCCAGCGGGACCACTTGCTGGAGATTTATGACAAACTTGAAGAATCGAACCGGTTAAAAGAGAATTTTTTTACCAATATTTCCCATGATATCCGTACTCCTTTGTCGTTGATCTATGCTCCGGTATGTGAAATCATAAAGGAGCAGCCCCCGGAAAGTCCTTTCAGGGAGAAACTGGAACTTATCCGTTCAAATACAAATTATATTATCCATTTATTGAATCAGGTCCTGGATAAAAAAAAGCTGGAAACAGGCGGATTGGAAAAGGTTTTTACCCGGGGAGATGTGGTTGCCCTTTGCCGTTCGACTGTATTGTCGTTTGAGGGTGAAGCGGCATCGAACAATATCAGGCTTTATTTCAACTCGAACCAGGCGGTCCTTAAGGTCCGGTTCGATTACGGAAAGCTTAAGCAAATTGTATTTAATATTTTATCGAATGCTTTAAAATTTACGCCGGGCGGAGGTGAAATCCATTGCAGCTTAACCGTTGAAGAAGAATCTGTAAAACTGGAAATTAGCGATACCGGGATTGGGATACCGGAAAGCCGGATCAAGTATATTTTTGACCGATATTACCAGGTGGGCAAAGCGAATAATCCCGGGAATAAAGGTGTCGGGATCGGACTTTCACTGGTTAAGGAGTTTGTCGATCTGCTGGGGGGAACAATCCAAGTTATCAGTAGTGAGGGAAAAGGGAGCTGCTTTACCGTTACTTTCCCTTACCAGGAGAATTTACAGGAAGCAGAGGCAGAGGATACCGAAGAAATAAGCATGGAGATTGTTCCCGATGCGGCATTGGAGGCCGATGCATTAACCGGGAAAAATCAGACTGCAGAAGACCTGGTATTGTTGGTCGAAGATAACGAAGATCTCCGGGACTATCTCCGGAATTATTTGTCGCGTTATTTTACGGTAACGGCTTTTGAAAACGGAAAGAAGGCATTAAAATTTATAAAGAAAAATCAGACGGTAAAGATTATCATTTCAGATTGGATCATGCCGGAAATGGATGGCATTGAATTATGCCGGGCAATCCGAAAGAAAAAGAGGTTGCGGTCTGTTCCTTTCATTCTGCTTACAGCCTTGAGCGATGTCGAGAATGAAAAGGAGGGATATTTCGCGGGCATTGACGATTTTATCTCAAAACCATTTGATCCGGAAATCCTGTATCTGAAAGTTTCCCGTTTGCTGGAGATGAACAGGACAATAAAGAATGAGACCCGGATAGACGGAATGACAGAGCCGAATAACGAGGCAGTCGAATCTTACGACGATAAAATGCTGAAGAGGATCATGTCGGTTGTCGAAAAGGAGTTTTCAAAGCCTGATTTTGATCCGGACATACTTGCCCGCGAGGTAGGATTAAGCCAGATGCAGCTATACCGGAAGCTGAAGGATATTAGCCAGATGACGCCTACTGAATTCATCCGTTCCGTGAGGATAAAACGGGCAAAACAGCTCCTCGAAGATGAGCGGATACTGATTAATGAAATAAGCGATATGACCGGGTTTAACGATCCGAAATATTTCAGCCGGAGCTTTTCAAAAGAAGCTGGAATGAGCCCGTCACTATACAGGAAAACTTTTCTTGAAAAGGTTAAAGTTTAATTTTAGCCGGCATTAATGCAGGTTTTATCTACCTTTATAAATAAATTCGTCCACCTTTTGTTAAAAGTATCCACCATTATCAGGGTATTTTGATCCAGGCCTGTTTCTTTTTCTCATATTTTTAGTCCCTTGATTTTAAAGGTTTAGGATTTGTCATGGCTGTGATGGTCCTTTAAAAATAAATTATTATGAGAAAGATTATTTGTTCTTTTTTTGTATTCGTAAGTGTTGTCTCCCTTACTTCGGCCCAGGAGTTAGCCTTTAAAGGAGGACATTCCCACAACGATTATCATCAGGCAAGGCCATTGCTGGAGGCCCTGGACCACGGTATGGTCAGTATAGAGGCCGATGTTTTTCTGCGTGAACATCAGATTCTGGTTGGTCACTCGGAGGAGGAGTTAAAACAAAACAGGACGTTGGATGGCCTGTACCTGGGACCACTTAGGAATATCATTGAACGGGAAGGAGAAAAATTTCGACCCGTTATTTTACTGGTCGATATAAAAGACCGGGGGGAAGAAACCTACCAGGCGTTGAAACCCTTGCTGGCAAAATATTCCCGGATGTTGACAGAATACAGGGATGGAAAAATAATAAAGCGCCAGGTTACGGTTATTTTATCCGGATCCCGGCCAATCGAAACGCTAAGGACCGAGAAACAGCGCTATGCATTTATAGATGGCCGGTTGAATGGAAAAGACTGGAAGGATTCGCCTTCATTGATTCCATTGATTAGCGATGACTGGAACAGTTTTTTTTCGTGGAAAGGAAAAGGGAACATTCCCGGGGATGAATATCAGAAATTGAAAGGCTTCGTTGATACTTGCCATAAAAACAATCAGATCATCCGCTTCTGGGGGATCCCGGATGCCCCGGGAGTAAGGGAGGATTACTGGAGCGTACTGGAAAAAGCGGGAGTTGACCTGCTTGGATGCGATTGCCCGGCCTGCCTGGAAAAATTTATAAATAAAAAGAGTCAGGAAAACTAATTATAAGGTATGAGATTGACAAGGATGTCCTTGCTTCTGATTGCGGCAGTTCTTTTTTGGGGGTGCAGTCATGAAGAAAGCAAGCAGGAAAAACTATATAAACGCCTGGTAGAAACAGAGTCAGAATATTGGAACAAAAATTCGACGGCGCAGAATCTGTTAAACCGGATTGAGAGTAAGAAAACCCAAATCCTGTGGAGTACCAATTTTCACACGGCGGCTCCGGTTCCGGTGGGTGCAGTGGGCCCTGAAGAGTACACGGGCAAACTGAAGGGGATCCTCCAGAACGATTCCATCGGGAGGGTCCTGAAAGCGGCTGTCAGAGATCATGTGAATGTCATCCTGGTTATCGGCGACGGCATGGGCAATATGCACATGGCCCTTCCGGTTTATATGCGTTACGCCGAGAAATCGAAAGAAGCGACCATGTTTGAGAAGATCATGAAGGAAGGATCGTGCGGGTATTCGTATACGGGGACCTCGGAAGGACTGGTAACGGGATCTGCGGCTTCAGGGACGGCAATAGCCTGTGGCAAAAAGACCAGGATGAATATGGTTGGCGTAGACAGGGACGGTAACCCGATGGAAAGTGCACTGGCTGTAGCTAAAAGGGAGAATTACAAAACAGCACTGGTTACCGATGCCCCGGTAACAGATGCCACACCGGCTGTTTTTTACGCCCATAGCGCGGACCGGGACGCGGAGGACGGCATCGCCCACCAGCTTTATACGGGTAATATGGTTGATGTGATCCTTGGAGGCGGGGCGAACCATTTTCTTCCGCAAGGGAGCAGGCTGGCTGATTTTTATCCGGAAGAGAAAACCAATAACTTCGAATCGGTACGGGAAGACAGCCTTAATCTAATCCGGCTATTCAGGGAAAGGGGGTATAATCTGGCCTTTAACCTGAAAGAGCTGAAAGCAGCTCCGGGTAACGGACCGTTGCTGGGACTGTTTGGACAGGGAGGCATGCCCGCTGTTATTGACCACCCGAAAGAAGGGGATACGGTGCCTTACGTGGAGGATATGGCCCGGAAAGCACTTGAAATAATAGCTGCAGGGGGAGGGCCGTATTTTACGATGATCGAATGCGGCCGTATTGACTGGGAGGCGCATGATAACGACGTTGATGCGGTTTATCAGGCCGTTGAAGATATGAACAGGGTCCTCCAGGTAGCGTATTCCTTTTATGAAAAGGATCCCCGTCATACCTTGCTGGTTTTTACATCCGACCATGAAACCGGTGGCCTGGAAATAGCCTACCGGAAAATGCCCAAAGAAGAAGAGGAGACGGCAAAACTTTCAGATGGGGAAGTGTGGAAAAATATAACCAACCCGTTGGGATACGACGATTATGTAAAGATATTGAAGCGTCAGAACAAGACCGTTTCGTCCGTTCTTTCAGGATCGGGAAGTGTAGCAGAATTAAAGGAAAATGTAAAGAAGTATCTGGGTATCGCTTTATCTGATGAAGATGCAGAATTGATTTTTTACAGCAAACATGGGTACAAACGGTATAAAGAGAAAGAATAGTGTTTCTTCTAAAAGTCTTCTTTCAGTTGTTCGTGCATTTCTTTGGTTAGTTCTTCAAACCGGGGAACGAGTAGCTTCAGCTCGTCGTGATTTTTATCGTTGGATGCGTATTCCTCGATAATTTTTATCAGGTTGCCAATCTTCTGGTTTCCGATCAGGAGCAGGCTCGATTTGAATTTATGGGCGGACTTTGCCAGTCCCTCCATGTTACCGTTCCTGAAATGATCCATCAACTCTTCGAGATAAGGTGAAATGTATTGGCAGATCTGGCCGATCATTTCACTTGTTTTCTCCCGGTCGTAATTGAGCATCCGTTCCAGTTTGGAAATGTCATAAAGTTTTTCTGATTCCCTGGAATGATTTTGTTCTGTGATGATGACTTCTTCATTGTCGGTGTTTATTCCCAGGAGCCTGGCGATTTTCTCATATAATATATAGGGTTCAAATGGTTTCGATATATAATCGTTCATGCCAGCCTCATAACATTGGGAAATTACTTCCTTGACCGTATTGGCAGTCAGCGCGATGATCGGAATGTCGAGGTTCATCTTTTGTCTGATATAGATCGTCGCTTCCAGTCCGTTCATTACAGGCATTTGCTTGTCCATGAGTATTATATCGAAATGTTGATGTTTAAGCAACTCAATGGCGCCTTTGCCATGCATAGCCGTTGTCACCTTTATATTCCATTTTTCAATGATTGACCTGATAACAAATTGGTTGATGGGAACGTCTTCGACAAGGAGGAGCTCTTTCCCTGCCAACTTATGCGGATCGATGGTTGTTTTTACATTCGATTTGAAATATTCCTTTTCATTTCCCTTTTTTAGTTTCAGCTGAAAACTGAATGCACTTCCTTGCCCTTTACTACTTTTGACTTTTATTTCTCCCCCTAATTTTTCCACGATCTGCTTGCTGATAGAGAGTCCAAGGCCTGTTCCTCCAAATTTTCCATAGGTACCAGGGTCCTCCTGCTGAAAGCTTTCGAATATACGTTCCGCATTTTTTTCTTCGATTCCTATTCCCGTGTCTTTTACCCAGAATAGGATGATATTGGATTCATTATCTTCATCGATTAGCCTGCATCCCATTTCGACGCTTCCTATTTCCGTAAATTTAATCGCATTGTTTACCAGATTTGTGAGTACCTGAGAGATCCGTGTCGCATCGCTGTACTGGTAGGGGAATATCTTCTCGTCATAGTTGAAGATCAGTTCTATGAATTTTTCATTTGCTTTGAATTCCAGTGAGTTCATAATTCTTGAAAGCTGTTCTTTCAGGTTGAATGTTACCGGATCGATGACGAGTAGCCCCGCTTCGATTTTTGAAAAATCCAGTATGTCGTTAATGATATTCAGAAGACTTTCCGAAGAGGTTATCAGTCCTTCTATCAGTCGTTGTTGCTCTTCATTTTGGTTATAATCTTCAAGAAGCCTGGCGATGCCGAAGATCGCATTCATGGGGGTCCGGATTTCATGACTCATGTTGGCAAGGAACAGGCTTTTGGCTTGATTCGCCTGTTCTGCCTGAATTCTGGCCTCTGAGAGCATGTGCGCCTCTTCCTTTTGACGGGTTATGTCCCTGTATTGCCAGAGATTTCCAAGAAATTGTCTGTTTTTGTAAATCGGAATATAATCCCGGCTGAAACAGCGTCCGTCAATAAGATCGAGTTCTTCATCGAAACAGGGCTGCTTCTTTTCCAGTAGTTCATTTATCCGGGAAACAAACTGTTCAGGATCCTTAAAAAGATGTTTGTTTTGCCCGGCAGAGTTGGTACTGTCCTGACCATATAGTGTTTCCGGGGAGGCAGGAATACCGAAATAACTGCAAAACTCATTATTCAATAATGCTATTTTATGGTTCTCGTCTTCAACAAGGATCGCAGCATTCAGGTTGCTGATCAGGGCAGACATCCTTGAATAAACAGAGAAAAGTTCGTTTTCAGCCTTCTTCCTTTCTGAAATGTCCCGGACAAAGGCGCTAAACAACCGGGACCCTTCATTATTGATGGCAGCGACAGATAATTCAATCGGAAGTTCTTCTCCATTTTTTTTAAGGGCAGTGATTTCGATTCTCCTGTTAATTATCCGTGTATCACCACTCTTTAGAAAATAGTCCATCCAATTTCTGCGCGATAGTTGCAACTTGGGGAAAATGATCAGTTTATTCATGTTTTGTCCAAGTGCTTCTTTTTCAGAAAAACCAAAAATGGATTCAGCCTGTTTGTTCCAGATAAGTATTTTACTGTCACTGTCTATCATAATTAATCCATCGAGTGATGATTCAATTATTTTCTGGATCCTTTCCTGGTTGGCCTTCAGCTTTTCTTCGAATTGCCGTTCTTCTGTAATGTCTTTCTGAAAAGAGATAAAGCTTTCCAGTTGATTTACATTGTTGAAGATCGGTTGAAATTGCATACGCCCCCAGTAATATTCTCCGGATTTCCGGTAACTTTTCAGTTTTACTTCTATTGAAGAGACTTCTTTTATGGCTTTCCTTACAAGAGCTATGGCTGCTTCGTCTGTTCCGGTTTTTTCGAGGAAATCGCACAGGTTTATATGTCTGACTTCATCTGCATTATATTCAGTGAGCGAGATAAAAGCACTGTTTACCCATTCAATATCTCCTGTTGCTGATGTAATAATGATGGCATTGTCTGTTTTCCTCGCGATCAGGGCCAACCGGAGCAATTCCTTTTCATAGTTTTTTCTCCGGGTAATATCCTGTCCATATACGTTAATATAACGGGTCCCTGCGATTGGTGCGAAAACCATGGAATAGGTACGTCCCCCGACGGAAAATTCTTTTTGGTAATTCGTTTTTATTTTCTGGACCGTGTCGATATAGTTTCTGAATTCCGGAGGCAATGGCTTTTCCGCGGATATGCCATAATGTTCCAGAAAATCCTTGCTTGAGTTATTGGCATATAAAAGAAAATAATCATGGCTGATCCGGAGAACAGGGAACGGACTTTCTGCCGGTATTCTTGATAAATTGTGTATCTCTAAATTTGCCAGTTCCAGGTTGTGTTTGTTCAGGATATTTCCGTAAGCCATTCCTGCAAGGTTACAGATGAATGTTAATATGGAAATATCTTCCTTTGAGAAATATTCCGGAATTGTGCTTACGGCCCCGAATGTCCCGACACATCTTTTATTGTTCATCAGGGGAATGTAAATTCGGGAACGGACATTAAATTCATGAATAAAGGCCGGAGAAACAGGCTCTTTAACCTGTTCCATATCCGGAAAATAAATTAACCGCGCTGTCCGGAAAGCAATCCCGGGAAATCCGTCCATTGCCTCCTTTTCCAGTTTTTCCAGCTTCTCAGCAGTGAAACCTTTGGCTTGGACAATCCTAAACCTGTTTTTCTCGAAGTCGTATAAATAGATCCCCCACGCCGTGAGTTCGAAAAGATCGCCCAGGTTTTTTTCGAATTCAGCAGCCAGATCACGAAGGCCTCCCAGGTTAGAGAAAACAGGGACCAGTTCGTTTAATTTATCGATTATGGAGATATTGAGCTTCATTTATCCGTTTCATTCCCGGCTATAAGCCGTACTTTTTAATCATCCTGTAAATCGTGGATTTACCGATATCCAGCTTTTGAGCAACCAAGATGGCATTGTTTTCATATTTTTCCATGAAATGCTTGACAATAAATTTGGTGTAGTTTTCCAGCGTAGTTTCCTGGCTTACCAGGTCTGTCATTGTATCCAGCTCCATAAATGTGATGTCCGGGGGCTGTATCTCCTTTCCGTTGCTCATGATTACAGCCAGGTCTGTCACTGCCTTAAGTTCCCTTATATTTCCGGGGAATGAGTATTTAAGTAATTTTTCCTTTGCCTCCGGCGTTAACAAAGGAACCGGCATCTTGTTCTTTTTGCAATATTCATTGATGAAACTCCTTGCAAGTAGCAGGATATCCTCCTTTCGTTCGCGTAAAGGGGCTATTTCTATCGGAATGCCAATCAGCCGGTAATATAGATCGGCCCTGAAATTTCCCCTTTTTACTTCCTCTGCCAGATTTTTATGTGTGGCAGTAATGATCCTGGCATCTATTTTTACGGGTTTGTTCGATCCAACCCGGGTTATTTCCATTTCCTGCAATACCCGGAGCAGCTTTGCCTGCATCTGGAGGTCCATTTCTGCTATTTCATCCAAAAAGAGCGTCCCGAGACTGGCTTCTTCAAACTTCCCTATTCTTTGGGCAGATGCCCCGGTAAAAGCACCTTTTTCATGCCCGAACAATTCGCTTTCGATCAGGTCTGAAGGGATGGCGCTTACATTTATGGCCATGAAGGTATTTTTTTTTCTGTTCGAGTTATAGTGAATTGTTTTTGCGACAAGCTCTTTTCCTGTTCCGGTTTCACCTGTGATGGATACAGCGATAGACGAATTCGCTGCTTTATCAATCATCCGGAATAGTTTTTGCATGGAGGGGCTTTCTCCGATAAGTTCGGTATCGAATTTATATTTACCTCCGACTTCCGCCTTTAAATGTTCATTTTCTTTCCGGAGCATGCGATTTTCCCGGGCGTTCCTGACACTGTTCCACAGGCGGTCTTTCGTGTCTTCATCTTTCACAATATAGTCGAAGGCCCCGTTTTTTAGCAATCCTACTACTGTTTTTATATTTTCCTGACCTGAAACAATAATCACCGGAAGATCAGGATCTGCCTTCTTTATACTTGACAGTACTTCGTTGCCGTCCATATCAGGCAGGGAGAAATCGAGCGTGATCAATGAAGGCTTCTTGTAGAGATTCTTCAGGCACTCTTTTGCTGTGTAGTATTTTTCAACTTCATAATCCGGGTTGAGCGACAGCTGGTATTCCAGAATGTCGGCATACCATGGATCATCTTCAACTACAAATATTTTGAATGGTTCCATTTGTTCAGGGTTGATCCGTTTCCTTGTTTAAGTTATTATTTTTCCCATAATGATACAACTGTTTTAAAATAAAACTTCCGGGAAATTATGTTCTGTATTGTAAGTATCATGATGATAGTTGTTTAGTATTCATTCGGGATGGGTGGCATGGAAATGGAAATACACTTTTAAAATAATAGAACTGAAGACCATGAAAACTCATCAAATTAGATTAGGTATGAATGAAAAAAATAAAATAGTGCACGTGGTCTGTAGCAGCAGGAATGGGGAAGAAACTGTTAATATATTGAATGCTGTAAGCCAGCTTGCCATTGCTCAAAATCATCATGGTTTTGTGACAGAAATCTGGTATGTACGTGAAGCTGGCAGGCCCTTTCCAATTGAAATCCTTGAAAATATAAGAATACGGGAATTCAGACAAAGAAGGGGCGATATTGATAAGGAACTTAAAGATGCTATTCTTGATGAAATGGATCCGGTTGTTTTTAATCTCCACGGGAGGTTTATTTATACTAATTTTCTTCTCTCTGAAATATTCGGGCTACTTGATGTCCCTTTTGTTTTTACTCCTCACGGGACTTACGAACCGGACGGGAGGCAGATTGACCGATGGCGAAAAAAGCTATATTTTAAATTGATTGAGAAAAAGATAATCCAGAGAAGTGGGAATATTGCACACGATCATTTCTGAAATATTTTTATTGGTCGCGTCCTGCCTGCCGGCAATTTCCATCCACGAATTACCCGGATTTCACGAATATTAAAACCACAAAGTGGGTTCAAGGTTTTCCGCAGGAAAACCAATTCGCGTAATTGGTAAAATTTGTGGATAAAAGAATAGTAACTGTAATTTTTTGAGAATTAAAGACAATTGTTTTTTCCCATTATGGGAATTTTTTCCCGAAATGAATCATTATATTGAAATTGTCTCATTGTTAAGTTATTTATTGTTAGGTTGTTATATGTTTTGGCATGTGATTGGTATAAATGGATACAGAGACTGAAACAAAAACAACCGGAAAATTTGCCGAAATAAAGGGAATATGAAGAAAGAGCACGACAAACAGATCTATTTTGTTGAGGACAACGAGATGTTCGCCATCCCTGTAAAAATCGGTCTTGAGAAAATTGGCTATCAGGTTAAATATTTTCATTCAGGTGAAGAAATGTTCAGTCAGAATACAGTTAACCCGGATATCGTCGTTCTTGATTATATGATTGGTGATGAAAGCGAACCGTTGAAAGGTGGCCAGCAATTGATCCGTGCTGTTATCGAAAAGTATGGAGAAGTCCCGGTCGTGGTTCTTTCGGCTATTGAAGACATAAAAGAGATTGATCTGATCATGAAAAGCGGGGCTACGGATTTTATTTCAAAAGGGGACCATTTCTTCGACGACCTGACAAAATCGATCAGGAACATTGAAGTGATGGAGGAGCTTAAAACTGAAATTTTGCAATTGAAGAAGTATGTTAATTACTATAGATATTGTTTTATACTGGCCTTGGGAATTTTATTGCTTATTCTCCTTTGGTCCGGTTAAAAATAGGCTTGGGAGTTGGGTGTAATTGTTGGTTTAGGTTGTTTCGTAATTTAGGTTCCCCGAATCAAAGAGAGTGGAATGGTAGGGGAAGTGAAGCGGAGGGCAAGGAGTTGGTTAACGTGGTGTTTGATGGCCCTCCGCTATTTTTTTGTCTCTCCGGATTAAGTGGTGGCGTTTTATGCAGAAATATTTTGCCGTGAAATGGGTTTTAAGGAGAGCATCTTTATTTTTCTAAAATTTATATTTTGTTCTCTGTTTTTTTAGCTCTTCCGATTATCAAAATAAAACGGATCAGTATTGCAACATCAAAACGGGAACTCTTCGATTACTTCTTCCTTTGCTTTTTTTACTTCCGGTTTTTTTGCGGTCTGGTGTACGACGTTCCCTTCGACATAAATGGCCTTGTTGGGCATTACCGGGCAAGCGTGTTCACACGCCCCGCACCCTACGCATATTTCGTGGTCAACTTCCGGAATATTGAGATGATCCCTGTAAGGAACCATTTTTACAGCTTTTGTCGGGCAGTGTTCTGAACAGGCGCCGCAAAGGGTCCCGTCTGTATGGACTACACAATTGTGCCTGATAAATATTGCCACGCCTATTTGTGTAACCTGTTTTGTTTCTTTTGTTAACGGGAGAATAGCGCCTGTCGGACAAACTTCTCCGCAGACCGTACAATCGAAATTACAATACCCGTTTGCAGGATCGAGATAAGGCTGTAAGAACCCTTCAAGTCCGTACTGCAGTAACGACGGCTGAAGCACGTTGTTTGGACACGTGGTGACACAAAGATGACATGCCGTGCACGTATCGTTAAAATGTTCGAGGCTCAGAGAACCAGGGGGAGAACATGGATGTTCCTTTTTCACAGGTATTTGTCCTTTCTGGAGCCTGTGTCTTTGCTGGTTCCTTTCCTGGACAGCAGAAATACCGGTTAAAGCCCCCGCCATAAGCAATGAACCTGCGATGAATTTTCTTTTTGATCCATCGACCGTATGGGTGTCATTTGAAGATTTTTTCCTGGCTAAGGATAACTTATAACCAATGCCATTGCCATCACAGACAGACAGACAATCGAAACAGCCAACGCAACGGCTGAAATCGATTGTTTGTTTTTTCAGATCGATACACTGCGATTTACATACGAATGAACATTTCGCACAACTTGTACATGTATTTTTGTTAATCCTGATTTTAAAGAGGGAAAAACGGGACAAAAACCCCAGGAATGTCCCGACCGGGCAAACGGTGTTGCAGTAAAGCCGTCCCCATTTTGCTGCCATCCAGACAATCACGCTAAGAACAATTGCAGGAAATATTAAAGCTGCCAAATGAACATGCGCAAACTCTTCCGGAGACATGGCATATACTTTTACTTTGATCAGGAGCTCGGAAAGGACATTGTTCCCGGCCATGACCAGAGGTTTGACCAGGTCGGAAAAAATACGGCCAAAATTGCTGTAAGGATCCAGCAGGCCAAGGAGTGTTACCGATCCAAAAAACAATGGAATTACCGCGAGTGCCAGAAATGAATACCTCAGAATATTTTTTGCTTCGGAGAATTTATACCTTGCCTTTTTCTTTCTGATTTTTTTTGAAATAAAACTGATCACGTCCTGAAAGATTCCAAGAGGACAAAGCATGGAGCAATACACCCTTCCAAAAAGCAATGTCAGCACAATTGAAATAATAAATCCGGAGGACAGGATTCCTGCTGCAATCAGAAAGTTTTCCACAGAAGGGACTATCTGCAGCCAGGTGATCCATCTGTACGATGATGTAGATAAATGTTGCCTGAAATCAATAAAAATGAAAGCAACAACAATCAACACGATCAGGGCAATAATAACCCTGACCGGCTTAAGTTTTTTATTCATTTTCTAAATCAGACTGTTAACCGGTTAATATTTAAGCTATCAAGGTTCATGGTCCCCAAGCCCATTTCCTGCCCTTTCACGATGTGGGCGACTGATGCAGGGTCGATCCCGAAAAGTTTGGCGGCAGCTGTATCAATAGCAACAATATCTTTTGAAATGAGTTGCGCCTTCATAATAACAGTATCTTCAGGCGAAACGCCCCTTGGTCCGTTTTTTTTCATAACCCGGTAGGCATCCACGATATTCAGGTCCGGCTTCCGGTAGGATGGAAAATCTGCAATGCACTGTGAAAGATCATTCCGATGCCAGAATCCCCGGTCCCATACTGCGCCCATCAGGTTTTTCATGGCAATGGAGACGGATGTGCTGGAATGGTTTTTTAATACCGGCACATTGATAAATACATCACTGGAAAGGATCAGCTCGTGAACTTTAGCATTTTTCAGGATCTTGGCCCCTTTGAGGTCGACATCCTGATACATGCCTTCGCTTTTGCCGGTCACAATTTGTCCTCCTGCGTCTTTTACTGCTTTTTCGATACCACTGTTGGTGTAGCATTTTTGCCAGTTGTCGCATGGATTATCGAAAACGTAAACCGATTTGGCGCCGGCCTGGAAGCAATGCTGAACAATTTTATAGATAAGACGGGGATTGGTGTCAGCCCCCTTCTCCGGAATTGAATCCCAACCTATATTCGGCTTTATAACAACCGTTTGATTTTGTTTTACGAAAGCTTTCATCCCTCCAAGCGATGCTATGGCTTTTTCGAACATTGAATCTGCTTCCCCGCCGCGGATAGCCACCATGTCATAGGGTGAAGCCTCGCCGGTCGCGCCTGAAATCACACTTCCCCAAACGCTCGAATGCAAACCGGCCCCGGCAAGCAAGCCAGCTCCGATACTTTTACTGATAAAGTCTCTTCTCTTCATAACCGATAGATTTACAGGTGATAATTGGACTAATTTATAACAAATATGACTTTATCAGCTGAAAAATTTTGTTAATGAGATGTAAATGGGGTAATATGTAAACAGTCTTAATAAAAACAGGATCTGACCTTTTTTCGCATTGATCTGGAAGAAGCATGCAAATCTAAAAAAAGAAGTGTAAAATCGAAGTTATTGCAGGTATTTTGTATCTTGTTTCGCTTTTACCGTTTTGTAATAATGTAGGATTATTGCCGCAGAGAACAGGTATTTTATATGGAAACAAATCTTGAATATAATGATTCATTTCTGTTGATCGCCTTACAGGAAGGACAGGAGAAGGCTTTCGACTATATATTCCGGAAATTTTACAAGGCACTGTGTGCACAGGCCAATATTTATACCGGTGATCTTGATATTTCTCAAAGCCTGGTTCAGGATTGTTTTATAAAGTTTTGGGAGACCCGGGAACGTGCGACAGAGATTCAGAATTTGTCTTCCTATCTTTCTTTTATGGTCAGGAATAAATGCATCGATTATTTAAGGAAGGTCTCCAGAGAAGTGAGTCTGGAGCCTGGAAATGATAAACGGCTAAATGATATTGATTCGGAGACAGCTTTACTCTCCGGTGAATTCGAGGAAAAGCTGGTCGAAGCCTTGTCCCGTCTTCCTGAACGTTGCCGCCAGGCATTTGAATATAGCCGCTTCGAGGGGCTTACTTACCCCGAAATTGCTTCGCGCATGAATATTTCAATAAAGGCTGTTGAAGCCCTGATGACCCGTTCCCTGAAATTTTTACGCGTTGAATTGAAAGATTATCTGCCCATTCTTGTTTTATTATTTCAGATGAGACATTAAGCCCTCAAAAGCGAATAGATATCTTGAGAATTTGTGAGTTGGCGAACTGGTGAATGAAAGAATGAGGGAATGAAGGAATGAGAGAATTAGATCCAAGAACAATAGGAACAGGAGCAATAGATGTTTGAAAGTTTGAATGTTTGACGCTTCGCTGTTGGAGAGGAGAGCATGGAGCCCAAAAGTGATTAACAACAGTAACCATAGAAACCATAGTAACCATAGAAACAAGAAAAACAATATTAACCATCTACCCCCTCCTTAGCGTCTTCGAGTCTCAGCGTTCAGTTTAGTGTCAAACGCTCAAACGGCGTAGCCTCAAACCACAGGAACAATGTTAACCATATTAACCATTCTTTACTCCGTAACATGATTTTTTAGCAGATTAAAAAAGTTAAAAAATGATGTAGGGTGTTATTTGCCGGGTTACGTCCTTAAACAAATAACATGCGGAAATCGTGGAAAAGAAAGAAATAGAATCCTTGCTTATTAAATCGTTTTCTTCCAGGACCACCCCGGAGGAAGAGCTTCAGATCCGAAAATGGACCTCTGAATCAGAGACCAACAGGAAGGATTTTGATGTCTATAGGGAACTATGGCGGAGGTCGGACCGGCTTTTATTACCGGGTGTTATTGATGTTGAACCTGCTTTGAAAAAAACCAAAAGAAGGATCGCTGATTTTAATAAAAATGTCAGATGGCTTAGACTGCTGAGACAAGCTGCGGCAGTCCTGGTTACCTCAGCGGTATTGTCTTTTCTGGTAAATTATTTTCTCAGGGAAAGATCCTCGGAAGAAGCTGTTGTTTACCAGGAAATAAAGGCAGCTTATGGAACACAAACCAAGCTTTTTTTATCTGATGGTACTTTGGTGTGGCTCAACTCCGGCAGTTCGCTCAAGTTTCCGGTCAGCTTTGGAAATCTGGATAAGCGGAATGTTATGTTGAGTGGAGAAGGATATTTCGATGTTGTCAAGAACGAAAAAAAGCCATTTGTGGTGCATACGCCAGATCTGAACGTAACGGTATTGGGAACTTCATTCGATGTTTCTGCATATGCAAATGAACGGGAAGTAACAGTTGCTTTGCTATGGGGAAAGGTAAGTTTATCGAGAGAGGTTAAAGGCCAGGAACGGGAAATTACAATCCTCAATCCCAATGAGGTGATTGTTTATGATTCACAGGGTAAGAATTCCCAAAAACTTACCGGACTTGATAACCGGGATATGGATAAATATGTGGCATGGAAAGAAGGGAAAATGGTCTTTTCTGACGATCCGATAGAAAAACTGGTTACCAGGCTTGAAAACAGGTATAATGTGAAAATTGAAATTGGGGACGATAATTTGAAAAAGTATCATGTCACCGGTACTTTTGATGATGTTTCGCTGGACCAGGTATTGAAATACCTAAGCTTATCGACCCCTTTAATTTATAAGTTTCAGGGAAAGCCCGGGGAAGGTGGGCAACAGAAAATAATTCTTTTTTCGAAATAACAAGAATTGTAAAACTAATATAACTTAAAAAAACAGAAGCCTATGAAGTAAATCAAAAAAACAGGAAAGTGTTGACGCACTTTCCCGTTAATGTGTCTTTTAACCTGAACTGAAGATTCAGGGAAAAATCTAATTTTTAATTAACACATTTCAAATTTATGGAAAAAAATGATAATGCACCCAGCATTTTCAAGGGGAATTTATGCTTAGGAGTTTTAAAGATGATGAGAATTACTGTATTCCTGGTGTGCTGTTCTTTTATGACCAGCATAGCCTCCGGTACGTACTCACAGAGTGCGAAAATTTCGTTGAACCTGAAGCAGACGACCATTCAGGATGCCCTTAAGGAGATTGAAAATATCAGTAATTATTACTTTTTGTACAATAATGATCTGATAGATGTCCGTAAGATCGTCGATTTGAAGATTGACAATCAGGATATAAGGAGTGTTTTGGATAAGCTTTTTAGCGGAGAGCATATAAAATATGTTGTGATGGACCGGCAGATTATTATTTCACCTGCAGACGGGAAATCGGTTTCCCCGGGCAAGCATAATGTTTCTGGTGTAGTAAAGGATGAAGAGGGTAAAACCTTACCGGGCGTAACAATTACGGTAAAAGGCACAACCAGCGGAACGCTGACAGACATTGACGGGAGGTTTAGCTTTATGGAGTTACCAGACGATGCTGTTTTGGTATTTTCTTTTGTGGGGATGAAGGCTCAGGAAATCCCGGTTGAAGGGAATTCTGTTATTAATGTGACCATGAGGGAAGAAACAATAGGTATTGAGGAAGTTGTTGCAATTGGTTATGGGACCACCACAAAAAAGGATTTCACTGGTTCCGTATCGCAGGTTAAGATGGAAGATTCGCCTTTGGCCCTCATTCCAAAAACGGATGCCATGGATGCTTTAAGGGGAACTGTTCCTGGGATGGCTATTTCTCAGCAACAGGGAGCCGGACAAAGTCCCAGTCTGCTTATTCGCGGTCAGCGATCGATCAATGGAGGCACAGATCCGTTAATCGTGTTGGATGGCGTTATCTTTATGGGGGCGATGAGGGATATTGATCCGACGACGATCGAGAGTATTTCCGTTTTGAAAGATGCTACCTCTGTTGCTGTTTATGGATCCAGAGCAGCCAACGGGGTTGTGATGATTACAACAAAAAAAGGGAAACAGGGTAAGCCAGTTATTAATTTTCAGAGCTCTTTTGGCGTTTCCAGGGTGATTAATCAGGCAAAGGTCTTAAGCCCTGCAAACTGGATTAAGAAGGTGAACCTTCTCGAGGGGCTGGATGAAGATGCAGACCCGACCAGCTGGATGTCCGATTTTGAGGATGAAAATTATGCTGCCGGAAAGACGATTAACTGGCAGGATTTTGTAGAACGTACCGGAACTACCCAGAATCAGTATTTATCCGTTTCCGGTGTTAGTGACAGGACTAATTATTTTATGTCTGCATCTTACAGTTCAACCGGAGGAGTACTGATCGGTGATGATTACAGCCGCGTAGCCCTTACTTCGAAGTTGACGACGAACATTACCGACTGGCTTGAGGTTGGTGGAGATGTAAATTATAGTTTTAACGATTATTCAGGTCCGACTACTTACGATATCTACCAGTCAATCCGGCTGACCCCTTACGGACGCGCCTACCGCGATGAAGAAAATAAGTTGCTGGAAAAATACCCGGCTACAGAAGGGATCTATCGTCTAAATCCTTTGTGGAGTGTAAAGAGCGGTACAATAGACGATCATGATGTTTATTACACGACCATCCTGAATGGTCACATGCTTGTAAAATGTCCCTGGATTGAAGGACTGAGCTATCGCATTAATTATTCTTTTACTAAGCGGGACATCGAACGGGATTATTTTACCCACGAAGGTTATTATGTGGCAGAAGGTACGTCAGACGATCGTTATTCTGCCTCAACTCTTTCTGATTATCTTGCCAGTGCCAATGGTTATGTTGCAAGGACAAAGGATATTGCCTGGGTCTGGGATAATATTCTTACCTATAAACATGCTTTTGGCAAACACGCCGTGGACTTAACCGCTGTTTATACCAGGGATTCTTATGATTACAAATACAAGAAAATGACCGGGACCGATTTTTCTGAACTGGGAAATACAGAATTGGGATATAATGGGTTAACTTATGCTGCAACCCAGGAAATATCATCGATAGACAATACTTTAAAAAACAATATCGGTTACCTGGGGCGATTGATTTACAGCTATGACAACAAATATCATCTGACTGCATCTGTTCGTCGCGACGGTTCGTCTGTGTTTGGAGAAGACAATAAGTGGGGAATCTTCCCTTCTGTTGGTATTGCATGGACAGCCAGTGAGGAGAATTTCATGAGAAATATTAATCCTGTTAATTATTTAAAGCTGAAGGTTTCGTGGGGAAAGAACGGGAACCAGTCTCTGGATCCTTATCAGACATTGTCGGCACTTTCCTTGGGACAAAGCGGCGGATACAGCTACCCCTTTGGCAATACTTCTGAAGCTTCATGGGGACAACGGATAACCACGTTGGGAAACACCGAACTAGGATGGGAATCGACTGCTTCTTTTAACGGGGGATTTGAACTTTCAATGTACCAGAACCGGATTAACCTGGACATGGATGTTTATTTTGCCAAGACGACCAACCAGATTTTTGACAGGACAATTCCGGTAATGGCTAATGGCATTACCACGATCAGTGCGACCATGGGGCAGGTTAACAACCACGGTATTGAAGCGACCTTAAACACGCAAAATATTAAGGGGCGCAACGTTGAATGGAACTCAACCTTGACGTATTACTTAAATAGAAATAAGTTAAAGGAGTTGTACGGGGACGGGAATGATGATATTTCGAACAGCTTGTTCCTTGGAAAATCCCTGGGGGCTATTTACGGATACAAGCAGATCGGCATTGTGCAGGAAGACGATGCTGATTATATCAGCGCGAATGGGGCGACTGCCGGCGATGTGAAGTTTTGGGATAAAACGAAAGACGGGGCGATTACGTCGGACGACAGGACTATTCTTGGTTACAGTAAAGATAATTTCAGAATGTCTTTCTCCAATACTGTGAAATATAAGGATTTTGAGTTGTATGCCTTGTTTTCAGGTATCTTCGGGGGAAACAAATATTACAGAACGACCAATATCTATGCTTACCGAACCGCCAGTGATGTGGTTTATGACAACAACTTCGATCATGACTGGTGGACAGAAGAAAATCCAAGCAATAAGTATCCGCGCGTTAATTATACTGACAGTCGTTATACCCCCGTGCAGGGCCGTACATTTGTCAGGCTTCAGAACCTGAGCGTTTCCTATACCTTTCGTCAGCCATGGGTGCAGAAGTTAAGCATCAATAACCTGAAAGCCTATATTTCTGCAACAAATTTATTCACCATTACCGGATGGGAAGGGGGTGACCCTGAAACAGGACAAACATTGGGCAGTGGTTACAGTTACGGATATCCTTTGTCATCCACTTATTCAATGGGAGTTAGCTTAACATTTTAATTAAATTAACAGGATGAACATGAAAACTTCTATATATCTTTTTATTGCTTTTGTCTGTTTACTGGCTGGTGTTACCTCTTGTAATGACGATGAATTTCTCGAAGAAAACCCGACTACATTTTATACTTCAGAGAACTCATACAATACCGTTTCTCAGGTGGAGGCCAGTGTCACGAATATGTATGTGCACATTCGTTATTGGTTCCAGATCGATTATTTCATGAAAGGACTGGGAACAGATTTGCTCGATATTCCTTACTGGAGGTGCAGTGGCAGCGGTTATTCAAACTATAGCCTTTGGTCGTCTGAATATGGTTCGGTTGAAAGCAACTGGAATGCTTTTTACCAGTTAATCAGCTATGCCAATGAAACCTTGGAAGGAGCCGAATCCGGTAATATTACATGGGATGATACGGATGAGTACAACTATGTGATCGCACAGGCCCGGTTTTTCAGAGGATTTGCTTATATGACCCTTGGCGAATTGTATGGAGGGGTCCCCCTGGTTGACCAGTTCTATACTACTCCGAAATATGATTTTGTACGATCGACCAGGGAAGAAACATACGAGTTTGCCATTAAGGATTTAAAAGCAGCCCTAAGCGGAATGCCTGATTATCCGGAGGAAGCAGGACGGGTTGCAAAAGGCGCTACATACCATTATCTGGCAGAAGCATATCTTGCTTTGGCCGCAGAGATGGATAACAACGAGGCTTACCTGGATTCATCTATTGAATGTGCAACAGGAGCGATGGGGCTCCATTCTTTGATGACGGAGCGTTTTGGTAGTCGTGCAACAGAAGGGAGTGGAGCAGCAATGAATAGTGTGGCGGCTTATTATAAAGACGGAGATGTCTTTTTTGACCTGTTCCAGCGGGGAAACCTTGATTATTCGGAAGGAAACACAGAAGCGCTCTGGACGCTTGAAAATGATTATGATGTTTATAAAACATACGGGGGTGACAATTACCTGGCCTATCCCCGTAATTTTTCACCGGTATTGCGTAATGCCAACTGGAACTCGACCTACAAGGAATCCAATTCTTCACCATGGCCTTCGTTGACGACAGCTTATGTCGGAGGCCGCGGAATCTCTGCTTATATGCCTACCGCTTATGTAAGAACAAAAATCTGGGATGGAGATTATGCTGATGATATGCGAAATTCTTCTGCTAATATTCGTCGCCAATTTGTATGTATGGATCCCACATCTTCCTATTATGGAGACACTGTTACGACAGATATGCTTGATTCCAGTACCTTGGAACGGTTATATCCAATCTGGACAAAGTTTGCCCCGATTGACGACTGGGGGTATGAAGATCTGGAGGATGGTGGAAACCGGTCTAATATGTATCGGGACGAATACGCATGTCGTCTTTCGGAAACTTATTTGCTGAGGGCGGAAGCTTATTTTCGGGAAGGGAACACGACAGCAGCTGCCGCAGACATCAATGTTCTTCGGAACAGGGCCCAATGCTCTTATCTGGTTACGGCCAATGATGTTTCGCTTGACCTGATCCTTGATGAACGGGCCCGCGAACTTTTTGTAGAAGAAAGGCGCTGGTGTACTTTGTTGCGTATGGGAGGAACGGTAGCAACCGATCAGATTGCCAGGTATTCCTATTATGCAGGATCGGAAAGCGATTATTACCTGGGAAGTGCAGCTGTTCCTTCCGGGTGGAACCTTTTCCCGATCCCGCAATCTGTTATCGATGCTAACCTGGATGCAACTCTGGAACAGAATACCGGGTGGTGAAAGAGAGGTTGGCGATATCACTCACGGGGTGACTTTGAGTCACCCCGTGAGTGACCGTCATGAGGAGGGCAAGTTTTTGCTTCTCCTCATGCTATTTAATACCTTGAAAACGGACAGGGATTGCTAAATTTGGACGATATATCGGTCAGGATAAGAATGAACGGTTTCTGTTTTTGTCTGAGCCGGAAAACTCCTTTATAATAAATTATGGATCATTATCGGATTAAAAACGGGAAAATCGTTCTAAAGGATTCAATACTTGACGGTCATGATATCATTGTAGATCACGGCATAATTGCCGATATTGCAAGAGACCGTACAGGTTATACCGGTTTTGATATTATTGATGCAGAAGGGGCTTACATTTCTCCGGGCCTGGTCGAGATGCATATTCACGGATGCGGGGGATATGGTTTTGATGATGCGGAAAACAGGAATATCTTCCACATTCTTGATTTCCTGAGCGCAAGAGGGATCAATACCTTTATCCCTACTTTTTTGCCTGACAGGGAAAAAATCAGGCGTATGGTCCGGCAAATCAAAAGTTCAGACTTGCTGAAGAAGAAGATTCCGGGGATTTATATTGAAGGCCCTTTTATAAATAAGGAAAAAAAGGGAGGGATCCCTCCTGAATATATTCATGAACCGGACTTATTCCTTTTGAAACAGATTATCCGGGAGACGGAAGGCCTGCTAAAGTTAATGACGGTTGCTCCCGAGAAAAAAGGGAACCGGGAAATCTTTGATTATCTTAAGAAGAATGGGATCATTCCGTGCCTTGGTCACTCTGACTGTAACCTGGGGAATGTTTTCGCAATGGATGGCGCCGGTCCGGTAGGTATAACCCACCTTTTCAATGCCATGTCCGGTATATCTCATAAGAAAACGGGGCTGGCCATGCTGCCTTTCCTGAACAGGGACCTTTTTTTTGAACTGAACGGAGATGGCATTCATGTAAACGATGATCTCATAACGATATGTTATCAGCAACTGAACAGGGAACGTTGTATTCTGATCTCGGATGCGGCTATTGCTGCCGGACTTGAATATGGCGAGTATGTTTTTTATTCGAAACAGGTCATCTCTGATGCAACCGGGGTCCGTTATAAGGAAGGTAATCTGCTGATGGGGGCCAACATGCTGGTCGATGACATACTGAAACGCTTTATCCGGCTGACGGGAGCTCCTTTGTATGAAGCAATCCGTTTTATTTCATACAACCCGTGCAGGTTCCTTGGTATCGATAGCCGGAGGGGCAGTATTGAAAAAGGGAAAGAGGCAGATCTGATCTTGCTCGATGATGAATATAATGTTATCAGAAATTTGACAAACTAACCCAATAAACAACGATTAATATGAACTTTTCCGGAAGCAGAAATTCTTGCAGGTTTGTATCCCTGTTGATTTTTACCATGTCATTGATAGCCGCTGGGTCCAACGTGAAGGGAAGTAATGCCCCGTCCGGACTTAGTGTCAATTTGCTGGTGCACGCCGATCAGGTTTTCCTGAATGGATATCCGGTTAATACGCCCCTGTCCGAAGTTTATGGACGAAATGAAAACTTCCAATTCACAGAAATAGGACAAAAACAACCATTTTTCGGGTGGGTGGTCAACTCAGTAAAGAATAATACCTTGCAGGTTGCTTACCGCATTCTGGTTGCCTCGAACCAGGACAGCCTTTCGGCGGGGAAGGGCGATTGTTGGGATTCCGGAAAGGTGGAAAGCGACCAGTCTGTGAATGTTTATTATGCCGGGAAGGATCTGGCTCCCGGTCAGACTTATTTCTGGAAAGTGAAAACCTGGGACAACCATGGCGTTGAATCTTCTTATTCTTCTGTTTCGGCTTTCAGGATGGCGGGCTCTCTTTCCGGTTATGCTACGGCCAGGTATCCTTTGCAAAAGACTGATCAGGTCCCTTTTCTGATCCGGAATTTATCCGGGACTCATTTCTTTGTCGATTTCGGGAAGGATGCATTTGGAAGGCTCCGTATTACGCTAAACGGCAAATCAGAAGGAGATAGTGTTACTATTCGTTTAGGCGAGGCTGTTATTAACGGTCACATTAATCAAAAACCAGGAGGGACAATCCGTTGTTCAGAATACAGCTTTCCGTTGTTGAGGGGATGGAATACTTATATCGTTGCGGTCCGGCCTGATAAAAGAAACACAGGCTCCAGGGCTGTAAAGTTGCCTGAATATACCGGAGATGTGACCCCTTTCCGGTATTGCGAGGTGGAAGGTTATCATGGCCCTCTTGAGCCGTGCCATATCGTACGGGAGATGGTGAATTATCCCTTCGATGAACAGGATTCATATTTTCATAGTTCGGATACGATACTGAATAAAGTATGGGACTTGTGCAAATATTCGATGAAAGCTACTTCATTTGCCGGGATATATGTGGATGGCGACCGCGAGCGTATTCCCTACGAAGCTGATGCTTACATCAATCAGCTTGGAGATTATGGCGTTTCCCGCGAATACAGTATGGCCCGCTATTCTCTCGAATACCTGATTGATCATGCGACCTGGCCAACTGAATGGATACTTCAGACTGTCCTGATGGCCTGGAACGATTACCTGTATACCGGAAATAAAGCTTTGCTGGAACATTATTATAACGACCTGAAAGCAAAGACGCTGATGCCGCTGGCGGAGAAGTCGGGGCTGATCAGTACCCGGACCGGAAAAGTTACCCCCGAATTGTTACAATCGATCCATCTTAACGATAACCTGCGGGATATTGTTGACTGGCCCCAGACAGGGATCCTCGGGCTGGGAAAAAACGAGCCGGGAGAGACTGACGGATTTGTCTTTAAAGATGTAAATACGGTCGTCAATGCTTATTATTACAGGGCATTGACAATTATGGGCAAGATTGCTGCTGCCTTGGGAAAGGAAGATGAAAGCAGTCTTTTCTCAAGCGAGGCCATGAAAGTGAAAAATGCCTTCAATACCAGCCTGTTCGACTCAAAGCATAAGGTTTACGTTGATGGTACCGGAACAGAACATGCTTCGCTTCATGCGAATATATTTCCCCTTGCCTTTGGCCTTGCTCCGGATAAATACCTGGATCATATAAATTCTTTTATTCAGTCACGTGGAATGGCCTGCAGTGTTTATGGTTCTCAATTCCTTCTCGATGCCGTTTATGATGGTAATAACGGAGGATACGGGCTCGAATTGATGTCTTCGTCAGCCGAGCGAAGCTGGTATAACATGATCCGTTCCGGGTCTACCATTACAATGGAAGCATGGGACAACAAATACAAGCCGAATCAGGACTGGAACCATGCCTGGGGGGCTGCCCCGGCCAATATCATTCCCCGGAAACTGATGGGAATAGAACCGGTAGAGCCGGGCTTCCGTAAATTCAGGATTAAACCCCAACCGGGAACACTGACTTTCGCGGAAATCAGGTGTCCGACCATTCGTGGGGAGATCATGGTTTCTTTAAAAAACGACATAAAAAAATCATTTTCCATGAATGTGACGATCCCGGGAAATTCGACTGCAGATATTTATTTGCCAATAATGGCTTCTTCACAGAAAGTTGCCCTGAACGGATCTTCTGTCGCTTTTCGCCGTGAAGGAAATTGTGCCGTTGTTGAGAATGTCGGATCGGGAAACTGGTCCTTTCAGGTGATCCCGTGATTGCCGCATCAGTACCTCTTTATCTCACAAAAAAGCGGGACATAAGATTTTACATTAATTCGGGCGTTCCGGAATTATGCAACAAACAATTTTGAAATAGACAGGAGTTGTTGAGAGAAGAATATCTTCTTTTCATTCTCCTGCTGTTTTTTTGTTGATGATTTCAAAGACCTTCTCCATCGTTAGCCTTTTCCCAATGATATTTTTATCCCTGTCAAGAAGGAAAAGGATTGGGGTTTCCAGCACCCCGTAAAGAACACGGAAGTTAGTCCTGTTTGGCCGGTCCATCACGTTATGCCATTCGGTTATATTTTCCTGGCGGATAAACTTTCTCCATTTATCCGGATCTGTCCCTGTATTGACAGCAACAATCGTCACACCTGACCGGGATAACTTTGACGCGTTTGAAACCAGTTCTTTTACGAGATCTTTGCTCGCATCACTGGTAATATCATAAAATAGAAGAAGGGTATAATTACTTTGAAGCTGGTAGAGCTGAAATGATGTCCCTTCGTCTGTTTCCATCCACAGGTTAAAAGCTTTGCTGCCAACAAGACAGGACTGGTTATATTCGTACTGTTTTTTGATTGTTTCCAGCCTTTTCTCCGGCAACCAGTCACAGCCAAACAGGTAGTAATTGCCAGCCAGCCAGATAAAAGCTTTTTCCATTTCCATGACTTTGCTTTCAGAGGTATATTGTATAAGAAAGTCGAGGACTGAATGTTTGACCGGTTCTGCCATTTCCCGGTGCAATAGCTCTTTCATGTAACTGATGACTGTGTCGGGTTGTTGCGGGATCAACCTGTTAAAGTAATAGTCCAGTTTTTCTGTAAGGAGGGACGTATTGGTCGTCTGAGGTACAAGAAAGTTTACATTGTCCCAGTAATGCCTCCTGAGATAATAAGACTTTGAGGTATCATCCAGTCCGGATGGGGATATTCCGGCGTTGGAATCCCCTGGATAATTTTGTGTTTTTATGATGAGTTGTGGATATGCTGACAGGCTGATGAATGTAGGTAAAATAAGTGTTACAATTTCTGTTTTTATATTTTTCATTATAAGAAAAACTTATTTATGGTTTCTATTAAAAGATTTGTATTCGAAAAATGGTTGCGTTGTTTTGCGAAATAAGTTTGTTTCGGGCCATGAATACCGGTAAATAGTCCCTTATCGCGAAACGGATCGTCGTAAAAAGAGCTACATACCCGTATCTATCCCGGTTTAAGCATTCTAAATTTTATTGCTTAATCCGGGATTAGCCAATTAATAAAGTCATTTGCACATACTTCCTGTTGAAAAATTTTGGTTGTCCCCGAAACTGTTCGTCGCTACAGCTGAAGCAATGACTATTCCAGTGTTTTTGGCATTTTTAGGTTCAGATTGAAACTTTTATTCATCTTTTCGATAAGATAGGCCGACAATAAAGGCGATTCTTTCTCTATATTTTGATGGACAAAGAAATAAACGTCTTTCAGTCCCTGGTCGATCCACCTTTCGAGCCTTTTTATCCAATCGTCCAGGCGTTCCCTGTCTCCCAGGGGATCGTTAGCCCCGACGTAACGGATGAAGGCCACAGGTGTGGTCAGGCGCATGTGTAACAGGTCACGCCGCCCGGCAGTATCGACAAGTATATTGGTGACATTGTTTTTTTTGAACAGCGAGTATAGTTCAGCCGCAATCTTTTCATCGTTGAACCATTCGGAATTTCTCATTTCAACAGCCAGGGGAATAGCCTTTGGAAAATTTTCCACAAAACTGCCCAGCCGGTCCATGTTTTTATACCCGAAGTTGTCGTGTACCTGGAGAAAAACCATACCCAGTTTGGCTTCAAAGTTACTGATGTTGTCGCAATATTCTTCAACCAACTGCTGTACATCGTTCAGCCTTTTCCTGTGGCTGATCATTTGGTTTATTTTAGGAAAGAATTTGAACCCGTCAGGAGTTTTGTCCCGCCAGTTAATGATCTGCTCTGCCCCGAACATATTGTAAAATGTAGCATTCAGCTCAATTGAGTTAAATTGTGTGGCATAATAGGCCAACTCGTCTTTTGTTCCACGTGGATAGAAGTTTTTCAGGTCGGTCTTGTTCCATTTGGCACATCCGACGTATATTTCCAATGGCTTGTTTTTAGCACTGTTTTTTAATATTTCTGTGGTCTGTGGATGATCTCCCGGTAAGGAAAAATCGATACTTTCTGAATTGTTTACTTGTCCGAACTTCATTATTTGTGTGTTTAAAATTCTAATTCTGCAAAATTAAGGAGTTGTGCGAAAAATATTGGTGCCTGCTGAAAAAATAGAACGTTCAGAAGCTAAGAATCGTTTCTGTTGTTACTGAACTGAACGCGAAGACATGAGATTGAACACATAGATACAAAAGATGGTTCCCTGGTCCTTGTTTCTGTTGTTTCTATGGTTAACATGGTTACTGTTGTTTGAGGCTACGCCGTTTGAAGGTTTGATACTTCGTTGTTTGATTACTAAACTGAACGCTAAGGCACGAAGACACAAAATAATGGTTGTTATTGTTAATATAGTTCCTATTGTTGCTGATCGCAGGTTACTCTTTTCTTGCAATTCACCAACTCACCAATTCTCTAGTTCACAATGTACCTATGCTCTCAGTCCCAACAGCGAAGCGTCGAACATTCTAACATTCAAACTTTAAAACATCTATTGCTCCTGTTCCTATTGTTCTTGGATCTAATTCTATCATTCCTTCATTCACTCATCCACCAACTCGCCAACTCACCAGTTCACCAACTCACCAGTTCACAATGCTCCTGTCTATTTCTCTTTGAAGGCCTGATTTTTAACCATCTTTTCAACATCATAAGGTGCAGTACCTCCGCCCAGGTAACGGTGGAACCAGTCAAGGTGGGCATCGTAATATAGCGGCATGGATTTGACCATATCGGGCCAGTGCCCGTCATTTTTCAGGATGATCAGACGTGACGGGATACCCAGCGTCTGTAAGGTCGTAAAATACTGGATGCTTTGAGTATAAGGGACCCTGAAATCGAGCTGGCCGGTAATGACCAGTGTTGGCGTTGAAAAGCTGGCAGCATAGTGTGATGGCGAAAATTTACTGTAAAGATCAGAATTCCATGGTTGCCCTTCCAGCTCAAAGTTCGGGAACCAGAGTTCTTCGGTCGATCCCCACATGGAGCGCAGGTCGTAAACGCCCATCATGGAAGCCAGGCATTTGAACCGTTTGGTATGCCCCTGGAACCAATCCATCATGTAGCCCCCGTACGACCATCCCATCGCACCCATCCGGGTTGAATCGACATAAGAAAGTCCCGCAAGCTTATCCGTCACTTTCATCAAGTCTTCAAAAACTTTTCCTCCCCAGTCGCCTGATATTTCGCGTGTAAAAGCCTGTCCGTAACCGGTCGAGCCATGCGGGTTTGCATAGGCCACTACATAACCCGCACCCGGGTATACCTGCCAGTCGCCTCGGAACGAATCCATCCATTGCCCCTGCGGGCCTCCGTGCACGTTAAGAATAAGCGGGTATTTTTTTGATGGATCGAAATTATGCGGCTTTACAATAAAGACTTCTATCTTTTTCTGGTCTGTCCCGGTAACCCACATGGTATCTGCCGGACGTATATCTACGGTATTTGTGATTTCCCGGTTGAGGTCCGTAAGTTGTATGATACTGTTATCCTTGAGCCTCATCCTGTACAGTTCTGATGGTTTACCGGCCGAGTTGGCCATATAGTATAAATACCCGTTCTGATCCAGATCGAACCCGGAGACTGATTTTGCACCGGTTACGGGAGTGATATCTCCTGTTCTAATGTCGATCCGGTAAACAGGCTGATGCCCCTCTTCCTCGGTTAGGTAAAAAACAGACTTTGAATCCCCTGTCCACCTGAAATCGTCGATCCAATTGTCTGATTTTTCTGTAATCGTTCTGGATTTTCCCGTATTGCGGTCGTACAGGGCAATGTGGAACAGGTCCGATTCATATCCCGGAACAATCTGTTTCCTGTAAGCAATATATTTTCCGTCAGGGGAATAAACAGGCCATCCGTCCCAGGCTTCATTGTCCCGGGTTATATTGACTGCTTCTCCCCCGGAAACTGGTACAAGAAAAAGATCGGAATTGGTCGATGCTTCCGGGTGCCCGTCATGATTCGAAACGTAACAAATTTCTTTGCTGTCGGGAGAGAAACTGTAGCCGGTGCCCCCGCCAAGCATGAAGGTTGGAGAGACATATTTACCGGGGGTAATATCGGTATAACTTCCAGCTTTTGTATCATAAACAATAATATGTGAGTACTTTCCGGCAGCGTATTCAGTCCAGTGACGGAACAAAAGATTGTCGGCGAGGTAGGCCTGCACCGGTCCGTTGTTTGCCAGTGAATCCGTTCTCGCATTACATTTGCTGTCAGCACCGCATTCCGGGTAAACATCTGCCGAAAAAGCAATATACCGGTCGTTCGGTGAGAGCACAGGCTCGCTTATCCCCATCGAGAAATCGGTCACCCGGATCATTTTGTCGTCAGCAAAAGTGTATTTGTAAACCTGTGGGGCCCCGGTTTCTGTCGATACGAAATATAACGATTGGCTATCGCTTCCCCAGAACGGGCTGTAATTACTTTTGTCGTTATGCGTAATCTGTTTTTTGTTCTGCCCGTCGGGGGACATCACGAAGATATCAGTAACCGAGGTGCCTTTGGGAAGATCGTAATTGGTCACGGTGAAGGCCACATGGTTGCCGTCGGGCGAGACAGCAGGCACTCCCGGGTAGTGGATTTTATACAGGTCATCGATCGTGAAAGCCTTTTTTTGAGAAAACGCACTTTCTGTAATCAAAAGAAAGGCAAGGATAAAAAGGAAAAAATGCTTCATCTTTTGTACTCTTTATTTTTATTTTATACTTAACATTTGCAAAAGCATGTGCAATTCAAAATTTTCATTGTATTCCGGTCCGGACTTCCAGGTCGGACAATTTTGGCCTGTAGGTTTGCTTTATTATACGGAGCCTTGAAATCGGTGATCGTTAGGCGTAATGATCATCAACTTTTAGCAAGCCTAAAATTAACGGCACTTAATGATAAAACAACTGACTTCTGTCAGTGGTTTTTCAGGAAGACCATTTCTTTTTTCTTTTCCCGGTTTCTTTTATCCTTTCCGATCCTCTCTGCTCTGCACTTTAAGGCCCGCATTGTTCAGAAGCTACTTGACTTTGTCAATCCGTTCTGCCTTCTTCCTAAAAAAGAGACAACTGGTTGCCTTTTTCAGTAACGTTTTTCTTATTTGTCTTTTCAGATAGGTTAACTTCGTCCTTCAAATCTGCAGATATCTCAGCTATGAAACGGGACGGATGGCACAGGTCTTCTTTGCCGTAGCGGAATCTTTTTTCCGAATATGTCAGGTAGAGGATATCCTTTGCCCTTGTCATGGCCACATAAAACAGACGCCTCTCTTCTTCCAGATCTGAGTCTTTCCGTAACAGGGGAGTGGTTCCTTCTTCAGCTCCGGCAATGAATACGACGGGAAATTCAAGTCCTTTAGCCGCGTGAAAGGTCATCAGGTGAACGCCCTGTCCCTGGTGCCGTCCTGTATCCGTATAATTGTTCAGGCAATTGTCATTGATAAACTGTCTGAGGTCGTTTCCTGATTCTTCTGCCAGGGACAGGATGATTTCCTTTTTTAGCAATTGCTCCTCATTCAATTCCGGATCAGGAAGAAATATATTGAATGCTTCCTGTATTATGCTTTTTACATCCGTCTCTTTTTGCTGCTCTGACAATTTCCGGTAATTATTTTTCCATTTCCCGTAGCTTTTTTCTGCCTCAGGGGAAATGTCTTCAGGCAATGTCGCGTCTGTCCATCCGGATGATTTCTCATATAGTACAGACAGGAGTGACCGGATGTTCTCCTGTTTCCATCCATTGAGACGGTTAAGTATCCCTTCCAGCGCGATGAGATCGTCCTGTTGAAGTATAACCCTTAGTGCATTGGATATGAGATCGAAAGGTTTACTTGTAAGGAAAGAGGTCCCGTCACCAGGGATTACCGGGATGTTGGCCTTTTTTAAATGAGGTAATAGGTCCCGGCCGGCTTGCCTTGTGCGGCAGAGTACCGCAATATCGGCAAAGGCGTAATCCCCTTCATCATAGGCTGTCCCGCCTGACAGCAAATGAAACCCTCCGACTTTTTTCTCGATTTCTGAAGCGATAAAACCGGCTTCCTTCTCCGGATTGCTAGCATGGCAGGTCCGTATGCGTTGCCTGCCGCCACGTGCAGGTTGAAGGACAATCCCGCTTCGCAGGTTATTGTTCGAGATAAGTTGTCCGGCAGCTTTCAGTACAGATGGGACCGACCGGTAGTTTTCCTTCAGGCTGATTTCTTTGGGATGAAAATCTTCTGAAAAGCGGAAGAACAGTTTTACATCCGATCCTCTGAAACCATAAATGGCCTGATCGGGATCTCCGATAACCAGCAGGTTCTTGCCCAGCCCAAGCATGCTGACAAACTCGTATTGCATGGCATTGATATCCTGAAATTCATCGACACACAGGGACCTGATCCCGGAACGCTGCCCCTCTAATTGTTCCGGCTGTTGCTGCCATAAGCGGACAAGCTCCCCGATGATATCAGAAAGATCGATTGCTCCCTGGCTCCTGACATATTGCCTGTATCTGGCTGCATAATCAAGGAGCGGTCCTTCTCCCGTATCTTTTCCCAGTTCAAAGAATCTTCCCAATGACTGAGATAACTGTTTACACTTTTGCTCTTCAAGTTCGGGGAAAAGGATCCTGATGATGGACAACCTGCTGTTTTCATCATAAACTGTTGTTATATCCGGGTAATGTTCACGGAGCATATTGAAGGCAATTGAGTGAAAGGTTCCTGCGTTGACCTGTTGTATTCCCTCCCCGGAAAGTTTGGACAATCTTTCCCTGATTTCTTTTGCAGCCTTGTTTGTGAAGGTAATTGCAATGACCTCCTGGGGAGCGGCCTGCCCGCTGGTCACTTGCTGACTGATCCATTGGATAAGTGTGCTGGTTTTTCCGGTTCCTGGTCCCGCTTTTACAAGGACGGCCCCGGATAGGGTATCCCTGACTTCCTGCTGGGCCTCATTCAGCCTTTTGGCCTTATAAGCAACTTCCGGTTCCCTGATCTTTTCGTCTTCCTTCTTTTTTATATTATTGGGAAGCCTGTCTTTTTTTACAGGTGCGGGGGCAGTCCCGAAAAGATGAAGCTGACCGGAAAGCTTTGCAAGTTCCCCCTCTTCAAAGATCCGGATTACTCCATACACACCGTCATATCCGGCCTGAGGGTTTACGTTGCCCGAACGCATCCGTCGGATGGCTTCGGCCAGTACCGGTTCGCCGTACCGCTTTATGTCTTCTACCGGAGCATCGTTTAACAGGGTAAATTCATTTCCGAATGCAGAAATGGCCTGCTGGTAAGCCTGCATCACCGTTTTGCTTTCCGGGCCTGAGCCTTTCAGCTCGGCCAGGACCTCCGGCAGGGGAATGATATACCGGAACCCGGCTGCCGATTCCGGTTTATGAGGCTCTGTCCGGTCAGAGAGTGTTTCCACCCGGTTAAGGACGCCGATCGTTAAAGGTTTCCCGCACACCGGGCAGATTCCCCTGTTTTGGATACTCTCTTCCGGAGAAAGGATCACCCCGCAATTACGGTGCCCGTCAAGGTGGTATTTTCCTTCTTCCGGAAAAAATTCGTAGGTGCCAAGAAATCCCTTCTGTGTTTTTAGTGCGTTGAAAAGCCCGTCATAACTGCATTCTGTATCGAAAAGGTTTGCCTCTCTTCCCAATTTTTGGGGAGAATGGGCATCCGAGTTGGAAATAAGCGTGAAGCGGTCCAGTGCGCTCCATTTCCAGTTCATTGCCGGGTCAGAAGACAGCCCTGTTTCGATCGCGAAAACATGGCTGCTGAGATCCCGGAAACATTCGTCGATGCTGTCGTATCCACCTTTTGATCCCAATGTGGAAAACCACGGGGTCCAGACATGGGCCGGTACAAGATAAGCCCGGTCTGAGCATTCTGTTACGATCTCCAGCAGGTCGCGGGATGGCAGTCCAAGTATTGGCCGGCCGTCGGCATTCAGGTTCCCGATGGCCGACAACCGGGCGTTAATCCTGGAAACAGTCTCAAAGTCGGGGGCATAAACAAGGTTGTGGTTTTTCCTGACTTTGTCCCCGTATTTATAAATGGAACTGATTTCGGAGGAAAGACAAAACCGGACTTCTTTATCGTGAACTTTTGCACCAGGCAGGGCAATATCTGCCGGTGGATTTTTGAGCCTGAAAAGACCTGATCCGTCCGGTTCCAGTTTTTCTTTGAGTTCGCTGAACCATTTGGGATGCGTGAAATCACCTGTTCCTACAACCTGTATCCCTTTTATCCGTGCCCACTGGTAGAGCGATTCCAGGTTGAGGTTTTTACTGGTAGCCCTGGAATAATGAGAATGTACGTGAAGATCTGCAATATAAAACATGTCCTGTATATTTTTGTCTATGGAACAGGCCATTAGGAGAAATTCCGACCAGGCCGGCCCCCTGTTTCATTTCTGTTTTCAGGAGCATGAAGTTAGGTCTTTTTATGTTTGCGCATGTAAAAAGGATAAAAATTAAATATATCGTTACAGTCACAGCGATTGTGATTCGCCGGGACTGTAACCGGAAATAGGTATTATTTCCCAAAATTGTTCCATTGTTGTTTCTTTTGTCTGTAGTATTTCTGAAGCACGTAGAATGCTTCTTTTTTAGCCCCTGTTTCGGAAATCAATCCTTTACGGTTCCATCCGTCTTGGACGTCCGGGAGCTGGCGAAGGGGCGATTCAAAATCTGCCAGGATCCAGGGGGTCATCCCGGCCAGTCCCGGTACCCGTTCGAACATAGCAATGTTTTCCTTGTACATGTTTGCCTGGTATTCTTCACTCCACCGGGTGGTTGAGTCCGCATGAAAGCCTTGTATCGCCCCGCCTCCGAATTCGCTGATTATAACCGGTTTTTCATACGCAATTTTAAAATTTTTCTCCCTGCATTCGATCGGAGCACCTCCATACCAGCCCAGGTATTCGTTAAAGCTGACAATGTCGAATTCTTTGGCGATCGGGTCGCTTACCAGATAGGTTTTACTTTTATCCCCATCGTTCCAGCTGTCCTTTTTGCAAGCCCCGCTGATTAGTCTTGTCGGATCTAGTTCCCTTACCTGATGCGCCACTTCCGTGAGAAAATTATTTCTGGCCTCTCCGGGCGTAGTTTCATTGGCGATGCTCCAAATGATCGTGGCAGCCCTGTTTTTGTCTCGACGGATAACCTCGGCATACTGGCGCTTTGCATTTTCAAGCACCTCCGGGTTGTTCCAGTCAATGCCCCAGTAGAGCGGAAGTTCTTCCCAGAGCAATATCCCCATTTTGTCGGCTAGCCGGACAATATTCTCCTGGTGCGGATAATGAGCCAGACGGGCAAAGTTGCAGCCCAGCTCTTTGGCCCATCCCAGTACAAGCCTGGCATCGTCTTCCGAGTTTGCCCGGTCCCTGCGTAGCGGGTTCTCATCGTGAATGGAGATTCCCCTCAAAAAGATTGGTTTGCCATTCAGTAAAACCTGTGTCCCCCTGGTCTCGATGCTCCTGAAGCCGACAAGGTCGGAAAGCGAGTCTTCGTTCGTACTGAGGCTTACCGTGTACAATTTGGGATTTTCCGGCGTCCATAAAATGACATTTTTTGTTTTGAACGAGAATTCTCCTTTCCCCGTCTGATCTAATGGTACTGTTGTGCTCAGCCCCAGTTCCTGAATCTTTACCAAAGCTTCTTTGGGCAAATTTTTACCGGTAACTTTTATTTGGCCTTCTATTTCTTTTTCTTTGGAGTTGGCGGTTTCTTTTTTTAACCAGATCGTGTAGTCGTCGATATAATCCTGCGGTACCTCAATCAGTTTTACGTCACGGGTAATTCCCCCAAAGTTGTACCAGTCGGTCACCATGGAAGGAATGTAATCTTTTTCACGTCTGTTACTGACCCCCACGATCAGAAAGTTATCCTTGTCCTTAATCAGGTCGGTCACTTCAAAGCTGAAAGGCGTGAAGCCGCCTTCATGAGTGCCAAGTTTCTTGCCGTTAAAGGTATAGATGGTCATGTAATTGGCCGCACCAAAATAGATGAAAACCCTTGAGTTTTTTAATTTTCGCTGAAAATCAAAAGTCTTCCGGTACCAGATACTCCCTTCGTAATAGTGCAGTTCTTCCTTTTGTGCATTCCATGACCCTGGTACCCATAATGTCTGGGCATGGTCAAAACTGTATTCTACCCGGTCGGTTTTATCCGCGGGTTTTTTATTTTCGTAGATCGGGCTAAAGCCAATTTGTCCGGTTTCGTACTGATCGATAATGTATTTCCATTTGCCGCTCAGGCTCTCATGGATCCGGTTGCCTGCATTTGTTATAAAATCAGGTTGGGCGATTACCGTCCCTATCTGGAAAATAAGTAAAATTGAAAGTAACGTTTTCATGTCGGATCGATTATTTATTTGTTTGTACCAGGTTAATGCTAAACAAAACAAATCATTTCAGGATGATTTTCTATATTTAACGATCGTTAAACGGTGCATGTAACCGTTTAATTGAAAAATAAAATATTGATCTCTTTGCTTTTATAATAATCGAATCCGGAACGCATGCTGACAGATGATGAGAAGAAAGAAATATTGACAAGATTGCTGAACCAGCCTGTTTTTATTAAATCGCCTGCAAGCAGTGTTTTGTTACAATACCTGGTCAATGCCTCGATCAACAGGATTGATGTAAAGGAAGCGACAATCGCGCTGGACCTTTTCGGGGAAAAATTTGATACTGAAAAATCAAATGCCAGGGTTCGTGTCAGTGTCTATCACCTGCGAAAGAAGTTAAGTGCTTATTATGAAAACGAAGGGAAGGATGATTCCTGGCGAATTGTCATCAGCAAAGGGCAGTACCGGGCCGAGTTTATCCGGAACCACAAAACAGGCAGGTTGCTTGGCCTGAAGGACTATTTGATTTACGGACTTTCTGCTTTGCTGGTCCTGATCATTCTGATTGCTGTTTTTATACTTTTACCCCCGGGAAAACCGGTTTTCTGGAAATCTTTTTTCTCAAACGGCAAGCCAACAACCCTTTTTATAGGCGATTCGTTTGGGGTGATGGGGAAAACAGAAACCGGTTCCGTCGGATGGATCAGGGACTATAACATTAATGATCTGGAGGATTTTTATGCTTTTTGTGAAAAACACCCGGAGCTGAAAGACCAGTTATATCCTGCCAATTATAATTACACGACAGGAATGGCAGCCGATGCAACAAAGCTGATCTCCTATCTTTTTTACCGGGACGGGAAAAATTTCGCAATCAGGTTTTCTTCCAATTCCAGTTATTCTGATATCAAAGAAGGAAATGCTGTTTATGTTGGACCGATTAAAAATAACAACAAGTTTATCCATTTTTTTAATGAAGGTAACCCGCGTTTTAAGATCAGGAACGGACAGCTTATTTTTTCGGGCGACCGGCTTCATGCCCCGCAGACATTTGGACTTACCCTGGAGGGCCTTGATTTTGAATATGCAATTGTTTCAAGGTTACCCGGACCGGAGCACACGGAACAGTTTATTTTTTTCTCGGATCACGATATCGGAGTGAAAGCGACTGTCGAGTATTTTACCGATACCGATTCCCTGAAGGCATTTTGTTCCCGTTATTTGAAAGGAAAGAATGTCCCTTTTACCGCTCTTTTTGAAACCAGGGGCATTGAGCGTACCAACATGAGCCTTAAACCAATTGTTGTTTCTGAAATTGAGAACTGACCGGACATTCATGGTAATATTAATCTTTTTATTGATCATGCGGGCTGATCCAGAATTTTGTATTTCATTTGCATCTGATTGGTTTTACAGTCATTTGGGATGGGCATATCCGGGATTTTGCCGGAAAACGGATCATGTTTTTCCCGCTGACATTAGTTAAGGAATGCAGATGAAGAAGGAACTGAATTTGTCGTTGACCCCGAAACAGGCTTCTGACGAAATTTTTTACAAGCAGGTTGCTGCAGAGAAACTGGGGATCCGGACAGATGAAATTACGGCTGTTGTTGTTCGTCGGCGATCGATAGATGCCAGGCAAAGACAGGTGCGGATTAATCTAGGAATCGTCGTTTATGCAGGAGAGCTGCCTGTAGAAGAAAGCCGGAAGTGTGATTACGGAAATGTGGAGCATAAAGTGCCTGTCGGGATTGTCGGGGCAGGCCCGGCAGGGTTATTTGCTGCGCTTCGACTGATCGAGCTTGGATATAAGCCGGTAATATTTGAGCGGGGAAAGATGGTGAGCGACAGAAAAAGGGATATTGCCCGGATTTACCGGGAACATCTGGTGGACCCTGATTCCAATTACGGTTTTGGAGAGGGAGGTGCCGGGACTTTCTCTGATGGGAAATTATACACACGTTCCAAAAAGAGGGGCAATGTCCGAAAGATACTGGAAGTATTTGTCCAGTTTGGTGCAGACCCGCAGATCCTGATCGATGCTCATCCGCATATCGGTACGAACAAGCTGCCGGGAGTAATTACCCGGATCAGGGAACAGGTACTAGCCTCCGGAGGGGAGATCCGCTTTAACAGCCGTGTGTCCGGGCTTATCCTCGATAATAATGAGTGCAAAGGCTTGGAATTGATTGACGGCTCCCGATATGAGTTCCCCGCAGTTGTTCTTGCAACGGGCCATTCTGCAAGGGACATTTACGAGATGCTGCTCCAGTCGGGGGTTAACCTCGAAGCAAAATCGTTTGCTGTTGGCGTGCGGGTCGAACATCCCCAGTCCCTGATCGACTCGATCCAGTATCATCAGGATTTCAGAGGGCCTTATTTGCCTGCAGCAACTTATTCTTTTGTCGAACAGGTAAACGGGAGAGGAGTTTATTCCTTCTGTATGTGTCCCGGAGGGTTTATCGTCCCTGCTGCTACCGCCCCCGGAGAACTGGTGGTAAATGGCATGTCGCCCTCTCAGAGAAACTCTCCTTTTGCCAATTCCGGCCTGGTGGTTGAGGTGCACCCTGACGATCTTCGGGAGTTCAGCCGCTTTGGCGTTTTTGCCGGTCTGGAATTTCAGAGGGGCGTTGAAAAGTTGTGTTTTGAAATTAATGGACATACCCAGTTTGCACCGGCACAGCGGCTTACTGATTTTGTTGAAGGTAAAAAATCAACTACGTTGCCAGAATCTTCATACCATCCAGGCCTTATTCCGGCTGTTTTACATGAAAAGCTGCCTAAACGGATTGCTTCAAGGCTGAGAGAAGGAATTGCTATGATAAACAGAAAGGTGCCGGGATTCCTTTCTCCTGAAGGTATTGCTGTTGGCGTAGAATCAAGGACTTCATCACCGGTCAGGATTCCCCGCGATGAGGAAACAATGCAGCATATCCGTATAAAAGGGCTTTATCCCTGTGGCGAAGGGGCCGGGTATGCCGGAGGGATCGCTTCGTCGGCAATCGACGGGGAACGTTGTGCTGAAGCACTTGCCCTGAACCTGGAAGAACGGCATTAACAGGACTTTCCGGGTAAACCCCGTACAATGACCGGTACGGGCAGGAGCCCGTTTTGATGGGTTCTGTAACATTTACAGCCATCGTGAATTTATTTTATCTTTGCCTGGACCTTTTAAAAGGATTGCCTGTGAGACTTGCTTCAAACATTAGCGACAGCGAACTGAGCCTTTTTCTCAAAGAAGGTTCAAAAGAGGCTTTCAATTTGTTATACAAACGTTACGGAACAAAGATTTACCGTTTTGCCTGTGGCTATCTTCGCTGCGGGCATGATGCAGAAGAACTTGTGCAGGACGTTTTTCTTAAACTTTGGGACAAGCGTTCTGCCCTGGACGAAAGAGGTAATCTAAAGGCATTTGTTTATAAGATGGCGATCAATAGTATTTATGATTTTATCCGTCATAAAAATATCGAACAGGCTTTTCTTGAGTTTGCAAGTCGTGGTACCGGCTTTTCCGAGAGTACCTGGGACGAGGTTGTTTTTAATGACATGCTTTCACAGCTCGATCAGCTTTTGGATAAAATGCCGGAGCAACGAAGAAAAATCTTTATAATGAGTAAAAAGGAAGGCCTTTCGAATGAAGAGATCGCCGTAAAACTAAATTTATCCAAAAGGACTGTCGAGAACCAGCTATACCGCGCTACGCTTTATCTTAAAGAAAATTTTTACCGGGATTCATTGTTTCCCATCCTCTTTTTTTATCTTTTTATTTGATAATCAGTAAACTATTTTTTTTGTTTTTTTTAATACTTTTTTCGCAGTAGGGTGAGTAATAAGAAAACGATATCCGTATTAAAGACAGATAAAACAATTAAGAATGCAGTTAACTTGAAAAACAAGTTGCAAAAGGACCCGAAACCAATTAACAATAGAAACAAAAAACAACAAGTTACATAAAAGATCATGAACAGTTAATTTATGTTTCGATTTGTGGAGTGTTTTATTATGTAAGTAAAAGATGGATAAACAGCTAAGAGATCGGTTGGAAAAACTAAAGTCGTCAGACCCGTCAGAACTTGCAGACAGCGAGCGGAAAGAAATTCTGGCATTGTTTCACCGGGCGGAGAACGAATTCCCGTTGAAAGATGAACTATTCCAGCAACTGGTCGATTTTAAGGATGTCATCGAAGAAGATGAAGTTTTGAGGTCCGGATTTGAGCGTTTGTGGAGCCGGATCGAGGATGAAAAGATAAAGCAGGAAAAGGGAAAAGTTATCCGAATGACTGTTTCCTGGTACTGGGTAGCTGCTGTTCTGGTGATTGGCCTGATTCTAGGAAGCCTGATTCCTTTTGGTGAGAAGGATTATTCAAATCCTGTTTGTTATACCGCGATTGCTCCGATAGGATCGGTTTCCGAAGCTATTTTACCCGATAGCACGGTCGTTTTTCTGAATGCCGGTTCCAAAGCCCGTTATTTTGCTTCCCCGGAAAAGAAACTGCGTGAAGTTTATCTCGAAGGAGAAGCCTGGTTTCAGGTAACCAAATCGAAAAAGGTCCCTTTTATTGTCCATACCCCTTATTATAATGTCCGGGTAACGGGAACGGAATTTAATGTTAAAGCCTATGTGGAAGATCCGGATGCAATTACTACCCTGGGAAAGGGATGTATCCATATCGAAGCCGTTAACGGAGTGGAAATGGATAAGGACATTGTTATGAAACCCGGCGATCAGCTGATTTATAATAAAGAGAAAAAGACTCTCTTGCTAAACAAGGTTAATCCGCAAATTTATTCTTCCTGGAAAGATAATAAACTTATATTTATCGACATGAGCCTCAGAGAACTGGTGATCCTTCTCGAACGCAGGTATGGGGTAAACATAGACGTTGTCGATAAAAGTATATTGAATTATCATTATGACGGGACCATAAAAAATGAGACAATTATTGAGGTCATGAAAATTCTTCAAAACACACTTCCTATCGAATATACTATCAATGATCAAACGATTCGGATTTTAAAAAAATAGCAGGAGGAATTGCCTATGTAAAAAAGAAAAACGGATAAAAAAGCCGGAAGATGCTGTTACATCAGTCCGGCCGGATAAAGAGTTAATAAAATGGTGCTGTTACACCAAATAAATTATTAATCTACAACTTTCAAATATATGAAAAAAAATCGTATGGCCTTTCCTGAAGGAGGGAGGGAAGGGCAAAAACTGGTTTTAATAATGAAACTGACTTTTTTTATTTTTTTTATTTTTATCATGCAGGTTTCTGCATCGGTATATTCACAAACAACTAAACTGACCTTTGACTTTAGAGGTGAGAAAGTTTCTGACATACTTAAGGAGATAGAGGAGACCACCAATTTCCGTTTTTTTTATCAGCGCGAACAGGTGGATGTTGATCGCAGAGTTAATCTGCAGGTGAAGAATAAGAATGTAAATGAAGTATTGAATGCTTTATTTCAGGATCAGGGAGTGACTTATAAAATAATGGATGACAATCTGATCCTTCTTACTTCTGCTAATAGCAACGCTACAGCTTCACAACAGCCTCGCAATGTAACGGGGAAAGTTTTAAATGAAAAAGGTGATCCTATCCCTGGTGTTACGATCGTGGTAAAAGGAACAACAATGGGAACAATAGCTGATGCCGGGGGTAATTATATGTTATCCAAAGTGCCTGCTGACGCTACCCTTGTTTTTTCATTTGTCGGGATGAAAACCCAGGAAGTCAAAGTAGATAGCAGGAGCCGCATAAATATTACCCTTGCTGAAGAAACCGTGGGACTGGACGAAGTTGTTGCTGTCGGATACGGTGTCCAGAAGAAGGTTACCCTGACCGGGGCTGTTTCTGCGGTATCGAACGATGAAATTATTTCCACAAAGAACGAGAATGTTCAGAATATGCTTAGTGGAAAAATTGTTGGAGTACGGGTTGTACAAAAATCATCTGAACCGGGTTCGTTTAATAATACGTTTGATATCAGAGGATTGGGAGATCCTTTGATAATTATCGATGGGATCCCAAGGGATAATATGTCACGGCTTGATCCCGAAGATATAGAAAGTGTATCCGTATTAAAGGATGCTTCAGCAGCGATTTACGGTGTTAGGGCTGCTAACGGGGTTGTGTTGATTACAACTAAAAAAGGTAAAAGTGGTTCTATGGAAATAGAATACAGTGCAAATTTCTGCCTTCAAACCCCGACTGGTTCTCCTAAAAGCTGTACTGCGGCAGAATGGATGACGTTGGCAAATGAAGCCTCGATGCACAACCAAAGCGGAGGAAGCCTGCGTTACAGCGATGATGAGATTACTGCATATACCGATGGAACCAAGACAGGAACCGATTGGTATGGAACTATTATGCGGAAGAGTGCCCCGCAAACGCAACATACAATAAGTGCGAGAGGCGGGAATGACCGGACCCAGTATTATACTTCTGTTGGCTACATGTACCAGGAGTCTTTTCTTCGCAGTAACAGCAACAATTATGACCGGTATAATTTACGTTCAAATGTAACCAGTAAGATTACAGACCGATTGACGATTGATGTAAAAATGAATGGGATCATGGATCAGTCGAATAAAAATTATGAAAGTACAGACTGGATTATTCGTTCAATGGAGAGGTCGTCTCCTATTCAGCCTGTCTATGCGAATAATAATCCTGACTATATACAGGAGGGGTATGTGGATGGTTCCAACCCCTTGGCCATGTCTGATGCCGATATGAGCGGATACCGGAAGTATAACAACAAGTGGTTCCAGTCTTCTGTCAGTCTTGAATACGACATCCCTTACATTAAAGGATTGAAAGCAAAGGTATTGTTTAGTTATGATTATCAGGTTATTGATAATAAAATATACGAGAAAGAGTATAATTTGTACGATTACGATGATGCTTCCGGGACTTATGAAGCTACAACGCATCAAAGCCCGAGCACAATTCGTCGTGAATTTTACACGAAACAATCTGCCCTGCACCAGTTTTACTTAACTTATGAGAGGACCTTTAACGAGAGCCATCATGTTAAAGCCTTGTTTTTGTATGAAGGGCAAAGGAGTAAGGGAGATAACATTTATGCCCAACGGGAATTATCCATTCCTCTCGATGAGCTATCTGCCGGTAACAGCGATGACCAGGAAGGGAGCATGTCAACAGACTCCGGTGATTTTTATGATAATTCAAACATGGGATTTGTTGGCCGGTTAAATTATGATTTTAAATCAAGATACCTGGCAGAATTTAGTTTCCGCTATGATGGTTCTTCCAAATTTGCATCAGGGCACCAGTGGGGATTTTTCCCGTCCGCCTCTATTGGTTGGCGGATTTCAGAAGAAAATTTCTGGAAAGCCCTGAATTTTAGTTATATTGATAATCTTAAAATCCGGGCCTCCTATGGAAAACTTGGAGATGATAATGCTTCCACTTATCAATATTTAACAGGATACAGCTATCCCGCTGATGGCGATTATAATAATTTACCTGGCGGTTATTTCTTTGATGGGTCATATGTCAATAGTTCTGTCAGTACAGGAATAGCCAATGAAAATATCACCTGGTATACCTCAAAAACACTTGATTTGGGCCTTGACCTGGATTCATGGAATGGTATGCTGGGGATTACCTTCGATTATTTCAGACGGGAAAGAGACGGTTTACTTGGGACCCGTTCTTCCAGCCTGCCTTCGGTGGTGGGTGCCGATTTGCCGGAGGAAAACCTGAATGGCGACCTGACCAGGGGTTTTGATCTTGAAATTAACCATCATTACCATCTGGGTAAAGTAAACTATTCGGTAAAGGCCCTTTGCGGACTTACCCGGAAAGAATACACGCACCAGGAAGTGGGAACATTTGGCAGTAGTTATGATGAGTGGAGGAATAACACGAACAACCGTTATTCGGATATCGTCTGGGGATACAGCGGAAAAGGTCAGTTCCAGTCTTACGGGGAAATAGCAAACAGTTCTGTAAAATACAGTGACTCGACTTTGCCCGGGGACTATAAATATGACGACTGGAATGGAGACGGAATTATTTCTGATTTGGATATTCATCCGATCGATTACAGCGGGCGTCCCATGATGAATTTTGGTTTAACCCTGGCCGCTTCATGGAAGGGATTTGATGTGAGCGTATTGTTCCAGGGGGTTGCGAAAAGTTCGGTTGCTTACACCGAGATATTAGCCCAACCCAACTGGGGATCTGATTATTCGAATTCTCTTAAAATGTTTTGGGATCGATGGCATCCGGTCGATCCGACTGCTGATCCATACGACCCGAATACGGAATGGATTAAAGGGAAATATCCCTATACGGGCACTGTCTCTGAGTCAAATTCTACATTCCGATATAACGACGCCGGTTATATCCGTCTTAAGAGTGCTGAGGTAGGTTATACCTTGCCAATCAGTAAACTGATAAGATGGGGAATAAAAAGTGCCCGGTTATATGTAAATGGATATAATTTATATACCTGGTCAAAAATGGAATACATTGACCCGGAGCACCCTAGCGATAGTTATGGTAATGTATATCCTTTGAACAGGACGTTTACTGTTGGGTTGAATGTTAAATTTTAAATAAGCCTGCTATGAAAATTTTGAAATACATATTGATCGTCATAAGTTTTGCATTGTTTTCCTGTGAAAACCTGGATATTTCTCCTACAAACATTATCGGAGATGATGATATTTTTGGTTCGGAAAGCGGGATTACTTCTTATATGGCCAGGCTGTACAGCGAGCTGCCTATCGAAGATTTCAGGTATTCTCCAAATTATTTGTTCAACCATTTTTGGGTCCTTAAAGTTCCCGGATGTCTTACCGGAGAATGCATTAACCGGGAAGTAGGCGGTGCAATAACAGAATCGACCACAACCGATTATACCAATACCTGGAGCGACATGTATACGTTGATCCGGGAATGTAATTATTTTCTTGAGACAATTGATAATTATGCCGCTAATTATACCGAAGCAGAGGTAAACCAGTATAAGGGAGAATGCTATTTTGTACGTGCTGTAACCTATTATGCTTTGGCCAAACGATATGGCGGTGTTCCTTTGGTAACCAAAGTATTGAATTATCCGGAACTATCGGCTGAGGAATGCAATATTGCCCGTTCTTCTGAAAAGGCAACCTGGAATTTGATTTCTGAAGATTTCGACAAGGCTGTTGATTTATTACCGGAAACGAACCAACGGGGCCGTGCCAATAAATGGGCGGCTTATGCTTTTAAAGCCAGGGCCATGTTATATGCCGGCTCAATTGCGAAGTATAATACCGAATCGTTCGTTAGTGATACAGCCCGTGTTTGTGGAATGAGCTCTGATCTGGCTTCCGGTTTTTTTAAACAGGCATATGATGCCGCGGTGGCTGTCGATGGAGGAAGTTACTCGTTATATAAGGACGATTGGAAATCCGGGGACCTGGATGCCCAGTACACGAACTATCTGAATATATTTTCCAATCCTTCGGGCTCTGAAGCCATATTTGTGCGGGAATATGGCTATCCCGAATCTGTTCACGGGTACGATGCCTACAATGTTCCGGCACAATGCAAAGGGGCTAATGGGTATTCTTCAGAAACCAATCCGACCCTCGATTTTGTTGAAATGTTCGATGGAATGGACAAGGACGATGAAGGACATTTAAATGTTTATAATCCGGATGGCACTTATAAATTATATAATAACACCATGGATCTCTTTGCAACTGCAGAACCACGGCTCCGGGCGACTGTCATCCTGCCTGGTGACGAGTTTAAGGATCAGTCCATACAGATCTGGAGAGGAATTTATACCGGAAAAGAAGACGCTGAAGCAGGAACGATAGAGCGGCTAATCCCGGAGGGGAGTACCGTGAAATATGAAAATTCCGGTAAGGCTGATTTGTTGGTGACCTCATCCAGCGGATCTCAGTCTGCTTATACCCTGCACGATGGAACCAAAATGAATCCCGCAGGGGAAAGTGGTCGTTTCTCGAGCGATAATACCTGTGCCATGTCTGGTTTCTCTGTTCGCAAATGGTTGGATGAAAGCCTGGATCAATCTGAAGTTCTTGAAAATCATTCCGATCAGCCATGGATTGAGATGCGTTATGCAGAAGTATTACTGACAAGGGCTGAAGCTGCTGCCGAACTGGCTTCTCTGGGAAATTCATCTTATTTGAGCGAGGCCTATGATTGCATTGATCAGATAAGAGAACGGGCAGGTGCAACTCTTCTTTCAGGTACTGAAAAATCTTCTGTTGACAACTTCATTGAAGCTGTAAGAAAAGAACGTCGCAAAGAATTGGCTTTTGAAAATAAGACATGGTGGGATTTGAAACGCTGGCGAGTTATCGAAGATGAACAGTCAGACAGACGTTGGCTGACATTGATGCCATTTTATGCTGATTATGCCGGGAAATATTTCTTCGATATCCGTTACGATGAAACAGGGAATACCTATACTTTCGATACAAGATGGTATTATCAGCAAATTCCGGACAATGCAATTTCAACGAGCAGTAATCTTGTCGTGCAGAATCCTGGTTATTAAAATTAACATGACAATAAAAGAAAAGATAAGCATATGAAAAAAATAATATATTTATTAATCCTGGTAATCTGTCTCTGTTCCTGCTCAGACGATAATTATGATGCACCTTCTGAAACATTCTCCGGGACCCTGATTGATCAGGTTACGGGCAGTGGCTTTCAGACTGAAGTGGGAGATAATGGGGTCCGCTTTAAAATGTCGGAAATCAGTTATGACGACAATCCTACTCCATGGTATTTTACCTGCAGGCAGAATGGCGAATTTCAGGATACGAAGGTTTTTGCCGGGACTTATAATATCATTCCGCTGGGGGCTTTTGTCCCGTTTGTCCAAACCAATGATGATGGCGACACAACAAAAAATGAGAGCGTTACGATTGCGGTTAATGGTGCGGTAACTCACGATTTCACGGTCGATCCTTTTCTGGTGGTATCCTGGGTGGGCGACCCGGTTGTTAGCAACGGAAAAATCACGGTTCAGGCAAAGATTGAACGGGGAACTTCCGATCCCGGTTTTCAACAGGATTGTGCTGATATAAAACTTTTTGTGAACTCATCGAGCTACTATGTCGGCGACAATAACTACGATTCGAGATATACCGTTTCCGTTGATAATCCGAACGATGTACTCGGACAGACCATTACCATCACAACTCCCGAATTGCCCTATTCGAATGCTACTTACTATATTCGTGTAGGTGCCAGGATTAACTATACTGTCGATGGAACGAAACGGTACAATTACAATGAGCCGTTAGCTGTTACTGTTCCGTAGAAATATTTTATTTATCTTTCAGGCATTCCGGCCTTCACCAGTGGACCTGGCTAATGGCCGGGATGCCTTTATTTTTTAAATTAATCAGACAATGCATAAAAGAATATTTTTTGGCAAAGTGCTGGCGATAGCATTGCTTGGCCTGAATACCATGGCCCTTCGTGGTCAGCCTCTGAAAAATGCCGACAGGGAGAAAACAGCATTCCAAACGAGTAGCCCATGGATGCCTGAAATTGATGTCCGTTCTGATATTGCCATTGTATATGGAGCCAACGACCGTCCGGGGATGACTTTTGGTGAAAGAGTGGATTCCTGGCGAAAACACGGTTACCTGGCTCATTTTATGACGGGAATGGCCTGGGGCGATTATAAAGACTATTATCTGGGTAAATGGGACGGGAAAAACCATCTTGATGTAACGCAGGTGCAAAAGAACGGAGACCGTGTATCGCACGGCGAACTGAACCCTTATGTGGTCCCTGTCGGTTCTTATATTGAATATTTTAAGTCAAGCATTATAAAAAAGGTGATTGATGCCGGGATTACGTCGATCTATCTGGAAGAACCTGAGTTTTGGGCTAAATCCGGGTACAGCGAACTGTTTAAAAAGGAATGGCAGAAATACTATGGCTTTCCCTGGCGGCCTCAGGATGAATCGCCTGAGAATACTTACCTTTCAAATAAACTGAAATACCATATGTATTATCATGCAATCAGGGAGGTCTCTGATTATGCCAAGGAATACGGTAAAAGCAAGGGGGCCGATGTGAAGGTTTATATTCCGACTCATTCCCTGGTTAATTATTCATCCTGGCAGATCGTGAGCCCGGAAGCCAGCCTGGCTTCGTTACCGGGTATTGATGGTTACATCGCCCAGGTTTGGACCGGCACATCCAGGGAGCCCAACTATTTCAACGGGGAAAGAAAGGAGCGGGTATTTGAGAATGCATTTCTTGAATACGGGTCGATGGTTTCGATGACAGCCCCTACCCACCGGAAAGTTTTTTTTCTGACAGATCCAATCGAGGATCGGCCCAGGGACTGGGCCGATTACAAACGTAATTATGAAGCTACTTTCACGGCTGAGCTTTTATATCCCATGGTAAACGATTATGAAGTGATGCCCTGGCCCGAACGGATCTACACGCATCCTTACAGCCTGCCCGGAAGTGATAAGAAAGTATTGATCCCCCGCTATTATTCGACCCAAATCCAGATCATGATCAATGCGTTGAATGATATGCCTTTGTCAAGCAACGATGTTAGCGGATCGGAGGGAATAGGTGTGTTGATGTGTAATTCCTTGATGTTTCAGCGTTTCCCTGTTCACGATGGGTACGACGACCCCCAGTTTTCAAATTTTTACGGACAAACGTTGCCTTTGCTTAAACGGGGTGTCCCGGTACAATTGGTGCACATGGAAAACCTCGGATACAAAGAATCATTGGGGAATACGAAGGTGCTTATTATGAGCTATTCAAATATGAAACCGCTGACGGAGGAGAGTCATCAGTTTCTGGCAGACTGGGTAAAACAGGGCGGGGTGCTGGTTTATTGCGGTGAAGACAACGATCCTTACCAGACTGTTCAGGAATGGTGGAATACCAAAGAGAATCATTTCAGCGCCCCTTCTGAACATTTATTTAAAATGATGAATATTCACCCTGATGCCAGCGACGGGAAGTATAACTTTGGGAAGGGGACCGTTTATATCATCCGGAAAAATCCCAAGGCATTCGTTCTCGGGAAAAACAGTGATGAACAGTTTGTCAGGATAGTCAGGGATGCTTATGAAAAATCGGCTAACGCCGGGGACCTGATCTTTAAAAATAATTTTTATCTGGAACGTGGTCCGTATGATATCGTTTCTGTGATGGATGAAAATACCGATGAAAAGCCTTTTATTGTAAAGGGGCCGGTCATTGACCTGTTCAACCCTGAGTTGCCTGTGCTTGCCGAAAAAGTTGTTAAGCCGGGAACGCAAGCTTTCCTGTACGATCTGAAACGCATTGAAAACAAAGACGAATCCAGGGTATTGGCTGCCGCGGCCCGTGTTTCGGATGAGGCCAGGGGAAAGAGAAGCTATTCCTTTATTGCAAAAAGCCCATTAAAGACAACGAACAACATGAGGGTACTTTTGCCTGCCCGGCCTAAATCAATTGTTTTGAAAGACGCTGAAGGGAAAGAAATTCAGGCAAATAAATCAACATGGGATGCTCGTTCGGGAACCTGTTTTCTGAGTTTTGAAAATAACCCGGAAGGAGTTCATGTGACGATTGTTTACTAATTGGTTTCAGGGAACCCTGTTGACGATCTTATCAGGCGGATATTGACCTGGACAGGACTATTTTCAGGACTATATTTTGGCGGACTTGCTTTTTATTTAAATTCGGCTTTTTTAGGGGGAGTTTTTTGTGTAAACAAAAGGGAGGAACTCCCTTCAAATATGTGTAACTTGCGCAAGCCGGTAGCTGAAGTAACCAAGATGATCGTTTGTTAATTATCGAGAAGTACAGCTGGTCTGGCGAAGCCTAAACCATAATTCATAATGTTCAAATGATGACAAGAAAAACCATGAGAAGATCGATTTTTTTTATTTTCCTGCTTTTGTGCGGGTTGGGTACCGGTGTCCAGGCACAAAAATTACAACCGGTTGATTATGTAAGTACCCTTGTGGGTACAGACTCCGAGTTTAAACTTTCCACAGGAAATACTTACCCGGCCACTGCCTTACCCTGGGGAATGAATTTCTGGACCCCTCAGACCGGGAAAATGGGAGACGGATGGGTTTATAGTTATGATGCCTATAAGATCAGGGGGTTTAAGCAAACCCATCAGCCAAGCCCCTGGATTAACGATTATGGCCAATTTTCAATTTTTCCCGGGACCGGCGAGTTGAAAATAAAGGGTGAAGACAGGGCAAGCTGGTTTTCGCATAAGGCAGAAACTGCCAAACCGTACTATTACAAGGTTTATCTTGCAGATTACGATGTAACAACCGAAATTACACCGACCGAACGGGCCGCGATGTTCCGTTTTACCTTCCCGAAGAGCGACAAATCATGGGTATTAATCGATGCTTTCGACAAGGGATCGTACATTAAAATCATTCCTTCCGAAAATAAGGTTATAGGCTATACCACGAGAAACAGTGGCGGTGTTCCCGATAATTTCAAAGATTATTTTGTTATCATTTTTGATAAACCGTTTGCAGAAAGTTCGGTCTGGAGTGCCGACTCTTTGGTTAAAGGGGTTTCAGAACTGAAAGATGATCATGTGGGGGCCGCTCTTCAGTTCAGGACAAAAAAAGGGGAACTGATCCATGCCCGTGTAGCTTCTTCTTTTATCAGTTATGAACAGGCAGAACGTAATATGAAGGAACTTGGAAACGATTCCTTCGATGAACTGGAGGCGAAAGGAAAAGCCATCTGGAATAAGGCACTGTCGCGTATTGCAGTTGAAGGAGGAACAGATGACCAGTTGAAGACTTTTTATTCATGCCTTTACCGGGTTATGCTGTTTCCCCGGAAATTTTATGAGATTGATGAAAAGGGACAGGTTGTCCACTATAGTCCTTACAACGGGAAAGTGCTTCCCGGTTATATGTTCACGGATAATGGGTTCTGGGATACCTTCAGGGCCGTATTTCCTTTTTTCAACCTGATGTATCCGTCGTTGAACGAGAAAATCCAGGCAGGACTGGTAAATGCATATAAAGAAAGTGGCTGGTTGCCTGAATGGGCAAGTCCCGGCCATCGCGATTGTATGATCGGCTCCAATTCTGCTACCATTGTTGCTGATGCCTGGTTAAAGGGATGCCGGGGATATGCTGTCGAATCACTGTTTGACGCAGTCGTGAAAAATTCGAAAAGCGTAGGCCCTATTCACTCTGTTGGCCGGTATGGCGCCGACTATTACAACAAGCTGGGATACATCCCCTATAATGTTGGCATTAATGAGAATGTCGCACGGACATTGGAATATGCCTTCGATGATTTTTGCATCTATAAACTCGGTAAAGCTCTTGGAAAACCTGAAAGCGAAATCGGAATATTCGCCAAAAGGGCAGAGAACTATAAAAATGTATTCGACAAATCAACAAACCTGATGCGGGGACGGAACGAGGACGGTACTTTCCAGTCGCCATTTAGTCCGTTTAAGTGGGGTGATGCCTTTACCGAGGGGAACAGCTGGCACTATACATGGTCGGTCTTTCACGATATTCAGGGGCTGATCGATCTGATGGGAGGTAAAAAACAGTTTGTCGGCATGCTTGATTCTGTTTTTGTTGTTCCCCCGATTTTTGATGATTCCTACTATCATGGCGTCATTCATGAGATCAGGGAAATGCAGATTATGAACATGGGAAATTATGCCCATGGAAATCAGCCGATACAGCATATGATTTATCTTTACAATTATGCCGGACAGCCCTGGAAAGCCCAATATTGGGTAAGGGAAGTCATGAACCGTTTATATACGCCCGCTCCTGACGGATATTGCGGGGACGAAGACAACGGTCAGACATCTGCCTGGTATGTGTTTAGTGCAATGGGCTTTTATCCGGTTACGCCAGGGATCGGTCAATATGTCATCGGAGCTCCGTTGTTTAAGAAAATTACATTAAGCCTCGAGAACGGAAAGAAAGTTGAGATTGAAGCGCCGGAAAACAGTGAAGACAACAGGTATGTCAAAAGAATCGTGCTGAACGGAAAAGAATGGAATAAAAATTATTTCGACTATTCTGACCTGCAGAATGGTGCTGATATCGAGTTTGAGATGGGTGACAAACCCAATAAAAACAGAGGAACGAAAGAGGAAGATTTTCCGTATTCGTTCTCAACAGATAAATCAGAACGCTGAATTCGGGAAGAAAATATTCCGGGAATTCTATTCCCCAAACAAAAAATCCGGTTTCAAAGCCGGATTTTTTGTTTCTGACTTTGCTTAATTTCAGAACATAAAATTGACAGATGAAACGAGCATATTGTGGAAAACAATTTTACATGAAACGTGATGATGTATTATTTATTTTGAATCAGGTGTTTGTGAGGTGGATATTTTCTGAGATCAATAATCATTAATCTGTAATTGCAATTCTTTCATGTATCTTTATTGTAAAATGCCGCTTTCTTTTTTAAAATTAATTATTAACATTGTGTCTCATTGGTACATTGAATTTGAATGGACAAACTTAACTGGGATAAAATAAAATCAGGAGATAAACAGTCATTTCGACGGCTTTTCGATGAGTATTATTCGTCTCTTTGTTTATATGCAAATTCAGTAATCGGCGACCTTGATCTTTCTCAGGATATTGTAAGTGATTGTTTTGTACGGATTTGGGAACGTAGAGGCACAATTGATATCAAATCTTCTGTAAAAAATTATCTTTTACTTGCTGTCAGGAACAATATTTACAGTTATTTGCGATCGCCAGAAAGCCGGAAGGCAGATATTAACATAGTAATTGATCGGCTCGAGAATATGCCAGATGAAGAGTATGATCTTGATAAAGAGGAAACTTTTCTTCAGGTATATAAACTAATTGAAGAACTCCCCGAACAACGGAAAAAGATTCTTGAACTGGCAGTCTATAAAGGGATGTCATATAAGGAAATTGCAGAAATGCTTCATATCTCTGTAAATACCGTTAAGACACAAATCTCCCGGGCTTACCTTTTCTTACGGGACAGATTGGGAAACGAACTACTTTTATTGTTTTTGTTCCGGAATATAAAAATAATCTGATTTTCGTGTCACCTTGTTTCCGGGTCAACTCGTCCTTTATGCGTAATCGAGATTCGCATGAAGAAAACGGAGAATAATAAGCTTTGGAAATTAGTTATCGGCAAAATCCATAATGGTCTGAATGCAGACGAGGATGCAGAATTTGAGAAAATTAAAGAAACAGAAGAGGTAAAAGAGGCTATTCAGCAAACCGTCCGGATCCGTTTCAAAGTTTTTGGCAGCTTTTTCATCCGGAAAATTGACAAGGAGAAGAATTGGAAATACATAAATAGTCAGATCAGTCATTATCCGGAGATCCTGAAATTAATCGTACACTTTTCAAGATATGCAGCCGTGTTTCTGATGGCACTCATCATTGGGGTTACGATTCCCCGATGGTTATACAAGTCACATGAAGTAACTTATAACAAGATTGAACTGGAATGGGGGCAGATGAGTACAGTGACTTTATCTGACGGAACAAAAGTCTGGCTGAATGCAGGTACGACATTTGAATACCCGACAACTTTTGATACACAAAAAAGATCTGTCATACTCGATGGAGAAGCACAATTTAAAGTTACTCATAATACCAAAGTCCCGTTTGAGGTGAAAACAAAATCAGGGATTATCAAAGTTTACGGGACTACTTTCAATGTTGAGTCGTATCGTGATGATAAATTGTTTGTGGTTACTCTTATCGAAGGAAAGGTTTCCGTTGAAGACAATAACGGCATTTCTCTGGCCATATTAAATCCATCAGAACAGATTAGTATTAATAAACTAACCGGCGAAACAAATCTGCGAAAGGTAAATACAGCATTTTTCAGTAGCTGGATCGACGGAAAAATATTACTTGAAGATACAAAACTTTCCGATCTGGCCATTATCCTGAAAAGATGGTATAATGTGGATATTGATTTTGCTGGGGAAAATACGGGAAACATCAGGATTTCAGGGACCATTATAAAAGGGAAACCGCTCGATCTATTCCTGAAGGTGCTGGAACGGATGTACGGCATAGAATATAGGTTAATCGTAAATGCGGATAAAAAAGATAAAGTAATCATTGGTAAAAACAAACTGCCTATGGCTGATTGAATAAAAGGAATATACAAAAGAACGGTGAAAGTGCCCCTCACTTCCACCGTCAAACGTTTTAACAAATTTTTTAAACTATTAAAACATTTCAAATTTATGAAAAAAATTAACGTATGTTATTGTTATAAAAAGCAATGGCGAAAATTTTTATTAATAATGAAATTCGCGTGTATCTTCATTTTTGCGGGCTTATTGGCCGCGCATTCGGAAACAATTTATTCTCAAAATGTCAGGGTTGACCTGAAAATGCAAAATGTTACACTTAAATCGGTCTTACAAAAGATCGAAGAAAAGACAGATTATTATTTCTTCTACAAAAATGATGAAATAGAAAATTTTAAAAACGTTTCGATTGATGCAAATCAGTCATCGATCTCTGAAGTGTTGGATAAATTATTAAAAGACAAAGGATTTGAATATGAAGTTTATGACCGTTACATTTTAATCAAGAAAAAGGGAGAGAGTCAACAGATCGCCGATCTGATACAGCAACAAAAAAGTGTTTCCGGCAAACTCACGGATGAATCGGGGAATTCGCTGCCAGGAGTAACTGTCGTTGTAAAAGGTTCTACCGTGGGAACGATTACGGATGCAGGAGGAAAGTATTCCTTAACCAATGTTCCACCCGATGCCATTCTTGTTTTTTCATTTGTAGGAATGAGAACACAGGAAATTCCGGTTGCAGGGAAATCAGTTATTAATGTTGCCCTACAGGAGGAAACGATCGGGATCGAGGAAGTGGTTGCAATTGGTTATGGCGTCCAGCGGAAAGAAGCAGTAACGGGCTCTGTGGCCTCGGTGGGCGGAGATGCGTTACGCGATGTGCCCTCGTCTGATGTTTCCCAGGCACTGCAAGGGCGTGTATCCGGGGTGGAAATGTCACAAACCGATAGTAAACCGGGATCCACTATGCAAATCCGTATCCGTGGTTCGCGTTCACTGAATGCGAGCAATAACCCACTGGTAGTGCTCGACAATGTCCCTTTTGCCGGGTCAATTAGCGATATCAATCCAAACAATATCAAAAGTATTGATATACTTAAGGATGCATCGGCTACAGCTATTTATGGCGCACGCGGTGCCAACGGTGTTATCCTGATTACAACGAACAAAGGGCATGCCGGGCAAAAACCAACGGTAACCTTCAACAGTTATGTGGGCGCGAAAACAGTTTTTGCCAACTATCCTATGATGAATGGACCTGAATATGTTAAACTCCGTGCTGCTGCTGATCAGTACACCAATGGAACGGATGAATCGGATGATGTCAATACTGACTGGCAGGACTTGCTATACAGGACCGGTATGGTAACAAGTCAGGACGTTAACGTTGCGGGCGGCACTGATCACGGAAACTACAACTTCGGTGTGGGTTACTACAAGGATGAAGCCGTCCTGCCTTTGCAGGACTACGAGCGTTTTTCGATGCACGCTTCCCTAGACCAGGAAATAGGCAAGTATTTTCGTTTCGGTTTTTCCACAAACAGCAACTATTCCATTACGAATGGCAGCAGCATTAGTCCGGGAACCGCTTTAAGCACGACCCCTATAGCCGATCCATATAAGGAAGATGGTACATTGAAAAGGACCGTAGTTATGCCGGCTGATGAAAACTGGGTATATACCAAAGAAAGCCTGGAAAATCTGGGTGATGATTATGCAAACCAGACCAAGGCTTACGGCACTTACAATAACATGTACGGTGAAGTAAAAGTCCCCTGGGTTGAGGGATTAAAGTACCGTCTCAACCTTGGTTTGAACCTAAGGGTGAGCAACGGGGGCACTTATACCGGAGTCGGGGTATTCAGCTCCAATGAAGATAATGAATCCTCTGCTTCGGTCAGTAATTCGCAGACCACGAACTGGACCATTGAAAACCTGGTGTCTTACGACCGAACCTTTTCGGAAAAGCACAGGGTGAATGTAGTCGGGTTATACTCGGCTGAGCAGACCAGTTATAACAGTTCATACATTTATGCGACTGATGTTTCCTCTGAGTTTCAATACTACAATCTGGGGCAGTCTACAGGGGAAATTACCATTGACCCGGATTACCAGGGGTATTACAAGAGTGGTTTGATGTCGTTGATGGGGCGTGTCATGTATTCCTATGACGACCGCTACATGCTGACGGCCAGTTACCGCTCCGACGGTTCCTCCAGGCTTGCAGAAGGACATAAATGGCACAGCTACCCGGCCATATCAGCGGGGTGGAATATCGATAAAGAGCCTTTTATGCAAAATATCATCTCGATAGATATGCTGAAGCTGCGTGTGGGCTACGGACAAACCGCGAACCAATCCATTGACCCCTATTCCACACTCGGAAAACTGTCAACCATACCTTACAATTTCGGTGATGAAGAGGCCACAGGTCTGTATGTCTCAGAACTGCCAAACGATAACTTAGGATGGGAATATACCAATACCTGGAACTATGGTTTGGACTTCTCCCTGCTGAAAGGCCGGTTGTCCGGTACGATAGAATATTATCAGCAAAAAACCAAAGATCTTCTGCTGAGCGTAGACCTGCCCAGTTCATCAGGTGTGGACAGCTACTATGCCAATGTCGGAAAGACCCGAAACAAAGGGATTGAGTTTTCACTCAATGGAACAATATTGGACAATCGCAACGGCTGGACTTGGGATATCGGGGTGAACCTGTATGCCAACCGTAATAAGCTGGTAGCCCTTGCCTCGGGAGTTGAAGAAGATAAAAGCAACTGGTGGTTCGTAGGTCATCCGATCGATGTCATTTACGACTATAAAAAAATAGGGCTCTGGCAGGAAGATGACGAATACCTCACAACTTATGAACCAGGCGGAAATGCAGGGATGATTAAAGTGAAATATACCGGGGATTACAACGGGGATGGTTCGCCGACCAGGGAAATCGGTAGTGATGATAAGCAGATCATGGATGTAAATCCCGATTTTCAGGGGGGCTTTAATTCCCGGGTTGCCTATAAAGGGTTTGATCTGAGCGTTATCGGCGCTTTTAAAAGTGGTGGGATACTCAATAGTACCCTCTACGGATCATCAGGCTACCTCAACATGGAGAACGGACGCCGGGGAAATGTAAAAATTGACTATTGGACAGAGGAGAATACCGGTGCGAAGTATCCAAAACCAGGTGGATTAACAAGCGGAGACAATCCAAAGTATGGTAGTACCTTAGGGTACTTCAGTGGATCGTATCTGAAAATCCGTACAATCACTCTGGGTTACAACTTCGAGCAGAACAACTGGTTTAAAAATACCGGCATAAACAAGTTAAGGCTTTACTTCACGGCACAGAATCCCTTTGTATTATTCTCTCCCTACCATAAAGAATCAGGGATGGACCCTGAAACCAACTCTTACGGAGACGAAAATCAGGCAGTAACTACTTCCTTTCAGGAACGCCTGCTGGTTGTCGGGACGAACACGCCATCAACACGGAATTATCTGATAGGTATTAATTTGACATTTTAAAAAAGGTATCCATGAAACGTATATATATAAGAAGCTTAATAGGAGGAACTGTTGTAATGTTTTTGTTTCTGATGTCCTGCTCTGATATTCTGGACGAAACGCCGCGCAGCACGTATACCACTGATTATTTCAAAACCGAGGATGGTCTTACGGCAGGGGTTACAGCGCTCTATGCCGGAATGCGTTATATCTGGGGCAACGGTTATTATTATAATGCCTGTGAAACCGGAACTGACGAAGCAACATACGCCCAGAGCGCAGATGAGAATTTTAAGGCCATGGATATGTCCGGTGCGGCTTCTCTCACCGCTGACAACAGTAATACCAGTGTTTTATGGGACAATGCATTTACTTACATCAATACAGCCAACGGTGTTGTTGAATATGGAACAGAAGTAGGTATTTCGGATGAACTGATTGCCGAGGCAAGATTTTTTCGTGCGTTTTATTATTTTAACCTGGTACAAACGTTTGGTGGGGTACCTTTGGATTTGGGCTCAGGAGACCTGAAGTTCAATACTGATCCCTCAAGAACTTCTACACGTAACACGGTTCCGGAGGTCTATACCGAAGCAATCTTTCCGGATCTGGATACCGCGCTGATCGATTTACCTGCAAGCGGCCGTGTAACCGGCGGCGTAACCATGACGGCAGCACGCCTTTTTTTGGCAAAAGCTTACCTGACCTATGCGTGGTGGCTGGAAAATCCGAACAACATTGATACTTACCCGGAGAGTGACCGGACCGATCCTGACGGACATGATGCTGCCTGGTATTTTCAGAAGGCATACGATGTGGCTACAGAGGCCATTGACGACCCGGGCAGTTTTAGTTTACAGGAAACCTATTATGATGTTAATGAAGGATCAAACGACCGCAACAACGAAATCGTTTTGTATGCCGATCATACGGAGGACAGCGAATATTATAATGGAGGAAGTTTGACTTATGGTAGTGGTTCTTCTCCGGACAATTTTGCCGTTTGGATGATGACATGGAACTATACAGCTATTAGAAGCAGTTCTACTGATGTAAGTAGCGTGGGTTGGACCGGTGTAAGTTCTGTTCAACGCGAGGCAGAACAGCACCTGGGCCGTCCGTGGACACGTATGTGCCCCCTTATCGGCATAATTGAAAACACCTTTGCAGACAAGACAAATGATTCTCGTTACGACGGCACCTTTACAACCGTCTATCGCGGCAACTGGAATAAAAGTACTACTGTTACCAACGACTATTTGTATAATGCGAATAATGAGGAGGTGGTCCCGGGGGATGCCATTCTGTCTTTCCTGAACGAGGACCCGACAACGGATATTGATTATTCAAATTCTCCATACGCAAGTAATATTGGAGCAGGAGTATTGCAGGGAAGAGCCGATTTTGTAATAGCGCCGAACGGTATAAGCAGAATCGTCTATCCAGGGCTTTGGAAGCTCGGAGTATATCGTACGGACAACGGCGACGGATTGGGATCGCCGAATGCGGCTAGTACCCGTCCCTTTAACATTTCCAAATTCTCAGAACTTTACTTTATAGCCGCTGAAGCAGCTGTGAAGGGAGCTGCGACAACAGTCGGGAAAAGTGCCAGGGATTTGATTAACGTGATTCGCGCACGTGCCGGTGTTTGGCGATATGACAACAACGGAGATGCCACCAAAAAGGAAGACCTCAGTGCTGAAATGACCGCAGCCACACCCGACGAAATTACGATTGATTACATTCTTGCCGAGCGTTCACGTGAATACTTTGGGGAAGGTTACCGCTGGTTTGATTTGGTACGTACGCAAACGTGGGCAGACCTTGCTGGTACTTACCAGATTTGCGGGAGCTCCTATGGCGACCATACTGCAGAAACAGTAAGCCGTAATATTGAAAATTATATGTATCTGCGCCCCATACCGACATCTCAGCTTGATGGTTTGGAAATGACCGATGAAGAAGTCGATGCCTACCAAAATCCCGGGTATAATTAGCCGGCAATTAATGATTACAAACAGATGAGGCTGTCCGGAAGGGTAGCCTTTTTTTATTTCTCATTTTGTTTTAAATTCTCTATGGTATCCGATGTAACTAACCGTATATAAGCAACGAGAATTAAATGATTCCGGATCAATATCTGAACATATCAATGAACGATACGTACATTCTATCAATGATACTATTATGTTGATCATCTGTTTCCCTTGTATTCCAATCCTGACTCTTAAGGGATCTTGAAGTCTGATGCGCATCAGAATATATTTTAATGCGCATCGGGATATCCTTTTTCACGTATAATCTTTTTATTTGATGCGCATCAGACTTCATCTTTATCCTGAAATCCGGTTAATGATCTTTTGTAAATCAAAACCTGTTTCCAAGGTAATCCGGTATGAAGTCATTTATCTCCTGTGAACACATGCCGGTCACGATAAAATTGAATAATTTGTCCGGATGGATGAATTAAAAAGGGATAAACTTCGTAGATTTGAATTTTGGATTGGTTGAGGTACAAAAAGTATTTGCGAAGAAGATGATAAGTACAATAAAATAAGTGTTGTCCTAAATTTTAGTTTTCTAAAAAGCTATAAAATAAGTGATAACAAAAATAATAAATAGGTCCGTGACCTTAAAGCTAACCAGGATGAAGAAGAAAATAGCCATTGGTGTCGATGTTGGCGGTAGCCACATCAGTTGCGCTGCCTTTGATATAGCAGCAAAGAAGTATATAGAGAGTACTTTCGCAGAAAGTGACCTGGATAATCATGCAGAAGGACCTGTGATTATCGAAGCCTGGGGAAAAACCATCAGAAAAACGATTGATGAAGCAGGTATCGATAATGTTGAAGGTATTGGTTTCGCCATGCCCGGCCCTTTCGACTATGAGAACGGAATCCCGTTGTTTACGGGAGCTAATAATAAATATGAAAATATCTACGGACTGAATGTCCCTCACGAATTACGTCAGTACCTCGGACTCCCTGGTAATTTCCCTGTACGTTTTATCAACGATGCTACTGCTTTTGCTATTGGTGAAGACTGGATCGGAACAGCAAAAGGCTCTAAGCGTTCATTGTCTGTGACCCTGGGAACGGGGTTTGGATCTGCATTTTTGAAAGATAGCCTGCCTGTTGTTTCGGGGGATGAGGTTCCCCAAAACGGCTGTGTCTGGCATATTCCTTTTGAAGATGGCATTGCTGATGATTATTTTTCAACAAGAGGATTGGTCAAACGCTATTCCCGGTTGTCAGGAAAAGACGTTTTCGGGGCTAAGTCCGTCGCCGATGCCGCCAAAACAGACGAAGTAGCCCGTGCCGTGTTTTATGATTTCGGGGCTAAACTGGTCGTACTGTTAGCTCCCTGGTTCAGAAAATTCGGAGTTGAAGTGCTCGTGATCGGGGGTAATATTTCAAGGGCATTTAACTTGTTTTACCCATCAATGAATGCAGAACTGCAGAAAGAAGGATTAAAAATAAAGGTGGAGATCTCTGAACTAAAGGAGACTGCATCGATCGTGGGCAGCGCCCGCCTGGTCGAACCTGGTTTCTGGAGCAGGGTTGCACCGTTGCTGAAGGAAATGTAAAAATAGCGTATCAAACTAACGGGGTGACTTCAAGTCACCCCGTTAGTTTGGAGGGAAATACAGATAAATTCAGTTCCCCGTTCCTGCCAATACGTTTTTTTTGTAGCTTTACATACCAGAACAGAACAGACAAAAACCAACTTGAACGTATGGAAAAAAAAATCATCATTGTGGCTTTTATGCTGCTTCTTTACGTGGGCGTTTCTGCCCAGTATCAATATCCTTTTCAGAATCCTGACCTCCCTGTCGGTAAAAGGGTGGACGACCTGGTTTCCAGGATGACCGAACAGGAAAAGATCGACCAGTTGCTTTACCAGGCCCCGGCAATCGACCGGCTTGGAGTACCGAAATATAACTGGTGGAACGAATGCCTTCACGGCGTTGCACGTGCCGGCTATGCTACCGTGTTCCCGCAATCAATAACCATTGCTGCTTCGTGGGATAAAGATCTTGTTTATGATGTGGCTTCTGTAATTTCGGACGAGGCCAGGGCCAAACATAACGAATTTGTGCGGAGGGGAGAGCGTGGTATCTACCAGGGACTTACTTTTTGGTCTCCCAATATCAATATTTTCAGGGATCCCCGTTGGGGAAGAGGGCATGAAACCTATGGTGAAGACCCATACCTGACCGGACAAATGGGGAAGGAGTTTGTCCTTGGACTTCAGGGCAATGACGGTCATTACCTGAAGGTAGTGGCTACCGCCAAGCATTTTGCAGTACATTCAGGCCCTGAACCTTTTCGCCATGAATTTGATGCGAGGGTTAGTGAACGGGACTTAAGAGAGACATATCTGCCGGCTTTCCGGGAGCTCGTGGTCGACGGCAAAGTCGCCTCTGTGATGGGGGCATATAACCGCTTCAGGGGAGAGGCCTGTTGTGCCAGCAGCCAGTTGTTCCATATTCTTCGTGATGAATGGGGCTTTGATGGATATGTGGTTTCCGATTGTGGGGCCATCTCAGATATTTGGCGGTATCATAAGGTCGAACCCGATGCGGCCTCTGCTGCTGCCCTGGCATTGGAAAGAGGTTGTGATCTCAATTGCGGCGATACTTACAAGGCCTTGCATGAAGCGGCAAATAAGGGAATCGTCAGTGAGGCGACTATCGACCAGGCTGTTAAACGGCTGTTTACTGCCCGCTTCAGACTGGGAATGTTTGATCCGGTAGAACGTGTGGCCTATGCGCAAATTCCTTTCTCCGTGAACGACAATCCCGCACATGGGGCACTTGCCCGCAAGGCCGCCTGTGAAAGTATTGTTTTGCTTAAAAATGAGGGGCAGGCATTACCTCTTTCCAAGAAAACAGGAACGATTGCCGTAATAGGCCCAAATGCCAACGATGTCCAGTCTCTGTGGGGCAATTACAATGGCATCCCCTCTCATCCCGTAACTGTTTTAAACGGCATCAGAAACAAGGTAGAACCCCAGGCCAAAGTGATCTATGCCCAGGGATGCGACCTTGCTGAAGGGATTCCCGAATTTGAACCGATACCTTCTGTTTATTTGCAAACTCCAGATGGAAGGCAGGGATTGCTTGGAGAATATTTCATTAACAAGGATCTGGAAGGGAGACCGCTGTACACGCAGGTTGACGACCATGTCGATTTTGCCTGGGATATCAATACGCCTGACCCCAGGCTTGAGAGCGGTGAATTCAGTGTACGCTGGACCGGTTACATTATAGCCCCCAAGACAGGTACTTATTACATCAGCGGATGGGGAAAACCGTTCCTGAAAATTACTTACGGGGGAAAAGATATTACCGGAGGGAACCATGAGCATTCTGCAGACTTTAATCCGATCGAGGTTCAGATGGAAGCAGGCAAACGTTATGAAATTGAGGCGGACTATGAAAATTATTACGGGGATGCCACTGCCCGGTTAATGTGGTCTGTGCCTCAGGATAATATGCTTCTTCAGGCTGTCGAGACTGCTCAAAAATCTGATGTGGCAGTACTGGTCCTTGGCCTGAATGAACGTCTTGAAGGAGAGGAGATGAACATCCACATCGATGGCTTTTCAGGCGGCGACCGCACGAGCCTGGACCTTCCCAAAGCTCAGCGGGACCTGATGCAGGCAATCTGTAAAACCGGGAAACCTGTTGTGCTGGTATTAATCAATGGCAGCGCCTTATCCGTCAACTGGGCTTCGGAAAATATCCCGGCGATACTGACAGCAGGCTACCCGGGACAGGAAGGAGGGAATGCTATTGCTGATGTTTTGTTTGGCGACTATAATCCGGCAGGAAGGCTTCCTGTGACTTATTACAAGTCGGTTGACCAGTTGCCCCCGTTCGACGATTACGATATGGATGGGCGGACCTATCGTTATTTTCACCAGGAGCCATTGTATCCTTTTGGCTATGGTCTGAGCTATACCCGTTTTGAGTATTCCGGACTAAATATCCCGGAGGAAGTAAAGATGAATGAACCTGTGAAAATAACAGTCGATGTAACCAACTCCGGTGACATGGACGGAGACGAAGTCGTCCAGTTATACATGACCGACGAAAAAGCATCAACTCCCCGCCCCGTGCGTCAGCTGGAAGGTTTCGAACGGGTACACCTGAAAAAGGGAGAGACAAAAACAGTGGCGTTTACGCTCGAACCCCGCCAGCTTTCACTGATCAATAAAAAAGATCGCCGGGTGATCGAACCCGGATGGTTCACCGTGTCTGTGGGCGGGGAACAACCCGGGTTTTCAGGAAGAACAAATGCTTCTACAACTTCAACCGTGAGCGGCCGGTTCAGGCTAACCGGAAAGATGGCGGAGATTGAATAGCATAATTGGTTTTATGGAGAATAAAAGGGCTTGCTAAATTTTTGTTTTAACAGGATCCTTTAAGAAAACTACATTGGCACTTTTGAAAATCTGCTTATTTTACCCCTACATACAGGAGTGAACAAGCAGATTTTTTTCTGATACACTTTATGTATGGGGTTAATCAAGAAAAAAATCAAGGATTGGTTGAATCTGTCAAAATAGTTCTTCAGCATTTGAGAATTCAGTTGTCCGGGAAATAACAAAAAGTGTTATATAGAAGAAATAATACTAAGACATTGTCTTTTTAGATGTCATTTAATAGTTATTTATTGATTCATTCTGATCAATTTTTTTAACTTGTCCCGATTGTTTGTTGCGGATAATAATTAATTTTCGTGTCTGTTTGGTTGTCCTTTTATGCCTAAAGATTTTTCTTTAGTTTGTTTTTCAATGTTTTTTATTTTTCAGGAAAGAGAAAGATTGTTTATTTAATCTGCTTGATCTTTGTGATACATACCTATGAATCTAATTTATTCTTACAGGTATTAAGGATTTTCGGATGTATAATATTGATTTGATAAAAAAAGGGAACAAGGTTGAATTTGAAAAAGTATATGATGACTTTTCCGGGATGTTATATGCTATTTGTTTCCAGTATGTATCAGACCGGCATGTATCCGAAAATATTGTTCAGGATTCTTTTGTCCGGTTATGGGAAGCCCGTGAGAATTTATTACCTGCTACCAATATCCGTAATTTCCTTTATACCATCACCCGTAATTTGTGCCTTAATTATTTGCGAAATCAGAGAACCTTCTGGAAACATCTTGATCAACTGAAAAGTTTGGAATACGATTATGCAATAGGTTCTTTGATGCGTCTCAGTGAAAATTTTCTGGAATTTGAAGAACTTCAGGCAAAAGTGGAGCAGGCGGTTGAAAATTTACCTGAAAATCTGAAGGTAGTTTTTAAGATGAGCCGTTTTGACGAGTTAAAATATGGAGAGATAGCAGAACAGCTTCATATAGGAGAAAAAGCGGTAGAGGCAAGGATTTCCAAAGCATTGAAAATTTTGAGGCATGAGCTGAAGGATTATCTGCTATTTGTTTTTTTTATTTATCCTAACTTTTTTTCTTAAAAAATATTTATTTTTTGATAGGGTGTCGGTCATGTTTTGTGTTTATTGGTAAAAAGATACAAAATGGATGATTGGACTTACTGTGAGTTTCTAAAAGGAAACGTATCTGGTGATGCAAAAAGGATCTTTTTTGAGGAGCTGGAGCACGATCCGGTAAAGAAAGAAGAATTTTTGCAGTTGAAAAGCTTGTGGGATTTGCAGCAGATTGGCCGGATCAGGATCTCTTCTTTACAAAAACAGATACTTTTTCGTCGTTTTTGGCATTTTGTACAGACATCCGGGGAAAAGAGTTATTGGTATGTACGTTTGTTGCCGTATGCCGCGGCTTTGGTCCTTGCATTGTTTCTGGGACTTTATACAGGCTACCTGCTTCGGGATAAGAGGATAAATACACATAAGGAATTTTATTCTGAGAATGGAAGTATTTCCACTATTGTGCTGGATGACGGATCAAGGATCTGGCTCAATGCGAATACGAAGCTGATCTTAAACGAAACAGAAGACGAGATTAAAATAGCGTTAGCCGGAGAAGCTTTTTTCGATATCAGACATGATGAAACCCGCACATTGACGGTAGATATCGGAGAAATCAGAATCCGGGACATTGGTACCCGTTTCAATATTTCTGCTTATCCGGATGATCAGTACTACAGGACTACCCTTATAGAGGGCAAAGTTACTGTTTTTTCATCCGGGAATAAAAAAATAAGGGAACTGTCTGATAACCAAACATTCCGATTCGATACAAAAAATAACTCCTATGTCCTGGAAAAAATAGATCCGCGATTGATAACCGGATGGACAAAAAACAAATTTGTATTTATTGATTTACCACTTTCTGATATTTGTAAAGAAATTGAAAAATGGTATGGCGTTTCAATTGTCGTTGGGAATAAGGGCCTTCTTTCAGAAAAATATACCAGCGTTATCTTGAGAACAACTACGGTGAAGCAGCTAATGGAGATGTTTAAACTGACAACAGGTATTAATTATAAAATAGAAGAAAAGGAGGGCAAAAAAGCAGTTGTTTTTTTAAATAAATAAAGAAGTGTACCGGGCAGGGTACACTTCCATGTTAAATAAAAACTGTCTGTAAAAACAGTTCATTTTAAACTTAACACACACAAATCTATGAAAAATTTTTTTTTAGGGCCGTGCTCCGGGTGGAGCCGGCTGACAAAAATTGTGTTTATGATGAAATTAACACTTGTTTTATTGTTTGTATCTGTATTTTCATTTGCATCTGATGTATACAGTCAAACAGTAAGGGTCAGCCTGACAGCAAGGGGATCTACCATTATCGAGATTTTCAGGCAAATTGAGGAAACAAGCCACGTGGGGTTCTTTTTCAAGAATGATCAGTTAGACCTGAGCCGGAAATACACAGTCAGTTTTGACAATATTCCGGTGGAAAAAGTTTTGAAAAAACTTTTGGGAGATGATTATTCTTACCAGTTTATTGGGGATAATGTTGTTATCGCGGCAAAAGGAAATTCCAGGGATACGGTATTTCTTCAGCAGGATAAATCCGTAACGGGAAAAGTGACCAATGCTTTGGGAGATGCGATTCCGGGAGCAACGATCCTGATTAAGGGAACGACAAACGGCACTGTTACAGATGCTGAGGGGAACTATGCTTTTTCCAATGTCCCTGAAAATGCAATTCTTGTTTTTTCATTTGTTGGCATGAAATCAACGGAGATCGTTGTTGTTGGAAAGAATCAAATTGATGTTGTGCTCCAAGATGAAACAATTGGGATAGACGAAGTTGTTGCCGTAGGATACGGAACCCAAAAGAAAGTGAATCTGACGGGGGCGATAACTGCTGTTAGTGCGGATGAGCTGACTACCATTTCTGCCTCCAATCTTTCGAACACCTTGGCTGGTCGGGCTCCCGGGGCAACTATTACCGGCAATTCCGGGTTGATAGGAGCATCTTCTGAAATCAGGCTAAGAGGAAGTTTCGCTGAACCCTTGTATGTAATTGATGGCATTGTAAGGGATAAGGACGCTTTTGATGCTTTGGAAGCGAATGAAGTAGATCAGTTAAGCTTTCTGAAGGATGCGGCAACAGCTTCAATATACGGTTCCCGGGCAGGGAATGGTGTTGTTTTGGTCACAACAAAAAAGGGAGAAAAACAGAAGCCTATGTTTAATTATCAGGCTTCCTATACGGTTTCTTCTCCTACAATGAAATTGCTTTCCGATAGAACAACTGCTACAGATGAACTGATCTATCAAAACAGGATCGCTGAATACCAGGGGACTACTTTACCAAATGGAGATGATGAGTTTGAATATTTTAAAACCAGAAATTATAATGTTAACGATTGGGTCTGGCAAACTCCCTGGAACCAGAAACATTCGCTGAGCGTTTCCGGGGGAAGCGACCGGATTACCTACTATGCTCTGGCCAGTTACAGGGGAGAGCAGGGATCTTATAAAAATCTTAAAAACGACAAGTATAATCTTCGCTCGAATGTTACTGCGCAAATTACAGACAGGATCAAAATGCACCTGAACATGTCGGCTAACCAGCAAAATGGCGACCGTTTCTACTGGCCATTTTCCGATGACGATGAATATACTGTTGCCGACTTATACCGCTGCACTTTTAACTGGCCCAAAACATATCCTTTTTTCCTGGAGGAAGATGGAACTCCTGCCGACCATGTCACTGAATATCCGGTACAAACACCTATGGGCAGTTGGCAGGCATGGAATGTAATTGATCAGGTGATTGGAGAGAGGTATATCAAAACCAGGAAACGGGAACTAAATTCAATTCTTTCGCTGGAAGTCGATCTTGGAAAGTTTATTCCAGGGCTGACCACCCGGTTTACCGGGAATTATATCGGCACTGATTATATGAGGAAAAAGTACCTTACTTACCAGACAAATTATGTGTTTATTTCTGCCGATCCTGACGGGAACAGATTTATTCCTGCAGCCCCGGATCCTTCACAAACAAATACCTTTACTTTTTCACAGAATGAAGAATCTCTGAGCTATGTTATTAGTACAGGCTGGAGCGATCAGCTTAACTGGTTTTTGAATTATGACAATACTTTCGGAAAACATGGTATTTCTGCAATGGTGGTCTGGGAACAAGGACAAAATGGTGCCTATGAAGCTGATGTTACAGGAGAAAATCCTGTTACGAACTATGACCAGATGTTTGTTTATTCGACAGATTCAGAGATGAGAAATGGAGATGCTTCTGAAGAAAATGGTGCTCATTTGTCATGGATTGGAAGGTTTAATTATATTTACGATCAGAAATATATTGCGGAATTTTCATTCCGGTACGACGGGAACACATTATTTCCGGAAGGAAAAAGATGGGGTTTCTTCCCTTCTTTTTCAGCGGCATGGCGGATGAATAATGAACCGTTTATGAAAAACACCTCCGGATGGCTGAATAATCTAAAAATCAGGGCTTCTTATGGAACTACAGGGAACGATCTGGATGTGGATAACAATGAAATTACTGCTTTCTCATACACAGAAGTATACCAGACTGCCGATTCCTATATTTTTGGTGATAACCTTTACACAGGTATTGAACCCGGATCTACGCCGAATGTGAATCTTACCTGGGCCACGTCAAAAACCTGTAATGCAGGATTTGATTTTGGTGTTTTAAACAGTAGGTTATCCGGTTCGTTCGATTTTTTTTATAAAAAAGAGGAAGATATCCTGGGGTCACGGGAGGTTACTTTGCCCGATACTTACGGGCAGGACCTGGCCCCGGAAAATTATGCCGCCAGATCGTGGAGAGGATTCGAATTTTCGGCTGTGTGGAAGGACCGGACCTTGAACGGGAAGTTGCATTATTCCATATACGGGAATCTGGGTTATGCCAAAGACCGATGGGACCGTCTTGATGAAAGCGATGCTTATCAACATGGAGGAAGCCTTGAGTGGGAGTCTGCTGTAGGCCATCCTGTAAACCGGATTATCGGCCTGAAAACGCTTGGAATGATCAGGACCGAAGATCAGTTAAATGAAATGATTTCCGGCGGGTTCACCCAATATGGAAGGGAACCGTATCTGGGGGCTTTGTATTTTGAAGACATCAGGGGAGACGGTTATTCTGCCGGACCAGACGGAAAAATTGACGAAAATGATTACCAGGTACTGAGCGAGAATGCTGCTCCCCGTCTGAATTATGGGTTCGGTGCAAGCTTTCAGTGGAAAAGTATTTCTCTCGGACTTCATTTTCAGGGAGTTGGTGTTTATGACCGGATTGTCGGCAATCAGGAAGGGGCGGGTATGAGGCAATACGGCGGAACGGTAAGGCCTTATTATCCGGTTTGGGCCGGTGATGTCTGGACCCCTGACAACCCGGATGCAAAATATCCCAGGGTGGTCGGTCATAGCAGCTGGCAGGAAGCAGGAACCGGATCTCAGTCTTTTTGGATCAGGAACGGGGCCTATCTCCGCCTAAAAAATCTGAATGTCGGGTACGACCTTCCCCGCTCTTTGCTTTCCTGTTTGAAGTTATCGAAAGCACAGGTATTTTTCAACGGGACTAATCTGCTTACATTTTCTGACATGAAAGAATTTCATGATCCTGAACAGGATTGCTACGATTCTTTTCCTATTATGAAGTCGTTCACTTTGGGTATTGATGTCGAATTTTAACCAATGGTATAAACTATGAAAACAGAAGTAAAAAATAAGCATATGCAAAAACTGATATATTTTACATTCGTGGTGGGGACATTCGCTTTATTTGTTGGATGCGATGATGCTCTGGATATAGAAAATATTTACGATTACGATGCAGAGAAAGTCTGGAATGATGAAGATCTGGCCAATGCTTTTTTAGTGAATTTATATTCTGATGTGTTTGGAAACTGGGATGTTACGCTGGATGAGAAAACACAGCAGCTGAGCGGGATATATTGGTATTCAGATCGCGTAACTGTTACCAACGATGAATGTAAGAACTGGGACTATGAGAAAATCCGGTTAATCAATGAGGCGATCACCAACGTGAATGAAGGATCACTGTCGCAGGGAGTAAAGGATGAGATTACAGCCCAGTCATTTTTTATGAGGGCTTATACTTATTTTTACATGGTCGTTTACCATGGCGGGGTCCCATATATCACTATTCCTCAGGACCGGTATGAGGATGACCTTTATGTTTACCGGAATACGACAGCAGAATGTTTTGATTCTATCCAGTCTGACCTAGACAGGGCAATTGAGCTTCTTCCTGAACAGATCAGTCCTTCAGACGACGATTTACGGGCAGATTGATGGGAATTTTGCCCTTGCCTTTAAGGCCAAGGTACTCCTCTATAAAGCATCGCCCCAATTCAACCCTGAAAATCCCTGGGATAACGCCTATTGGGATGAGGCCTATTCAATCAATAAAAAAGCTTATGAAGAACTCGGGGAACAGGGATATGCTCTTGAAGGGGATTATGCCAATATATTTTCTGATGAAGGAGGCCCGGAGGTTGTCTTTTCTGTTATCAATTCGTATCAGGACAAGGTCGCAACATGGGATTACGGGGCCAGGCCCGGATCCGAGAGCCGGGGAAATGCCTGGACTTGTCCTACCTGGGAGTTTGTGAAGGATTTTCCAATGAAAGACGGAAGGCTCTACAGCGATCCTTCCGGTAAATACTATAAAACAGATGACGAATTCTTACAAAGTTACTGGGAAAACAGGGACCCCCGTTTTGAAAAATCTGTCATTTGGAATGCAAGTCTTTATGAGGTGGCCGGAGAGGAAAGTGGTAACCGTCAGTATACCTCACTGGGCGTTGCCGATGTGCTTGACGATTTCGGCGTAAACCCAAATGCCGGATCGAACTCGACCAACCTGAATACATATACAGGTTTCTTTATTCTCAAGGCATGTAATCTTTCTTTGACACAGGCGGAGGTACAGGAATATGATTACGATTATATCGTGATGCGTTTTGCAGAGGTAATGCTGAACTATGCGGAAGCTGCCAATGAAACAGGACATGGAAATGTCGCCTTGGAAATACTGAAAGAAATACGAGAAAGGGCAGGAATTGAATCAGGAAATGACGGTAATTACGGGATCTCAGCTTCGGACAGGGAAGAAATCAGGGAAGCAATTCTTTCTGAACGAAACATCGAGTTTTGTTTTGAAGGAGAATACTTTTGGGACTTAAGACGTTTGAGAATGCTTGATCGTCTTGATAACCATACAAAACATGGTATTGAAGCAATTGCAATAACCCAGAACGGATCTGAAATGCCAATTTCTGAAGCCATTGAGAAGACAATGGCCAATGTGCTTACGGAGAAGGATTTTAAATACAGCATTCTGCAGGTTCCCTCAACGGTAGTAAAGGTAACTTCGGTACCTGAAAAGTATTATTTCTTTCCGATACAACAGAAATCGATCGATCGAAATAGTAATCTGGAACAAAATGTTGACTGGGGAGGAACATTTAATCCAACTCTTGAATAAATTTGTAACTTACGATGCAGATGGAGCCGGGATGGTGATGCGGAATAAGACAATCTGATATTCTGGCTTCCTTTCATCTGAAAACAACCTAAATTGAGTAAACACATGAAGAACTTGAGATCTTTGATTTTAATGGTTTTGCCTGCCACGGCACTTATCAGCTTTTCTTCTGCTGATAAAGAAACCACGATGAATTCTCTTTCGAAAACTGAAGTAAGGGAAGGCTGGGAACTCCTCTTCGACGGGAAAAGCATGGATAAATGGAAAATGTTTAACGGAGGAGAAGTTACCGGCTGGACTGTTGTAAACGGAGAAATGCACAACTCCGGTGAAGGTTCCGATCATGGCGGTGACATTGTCACGAAGAAGGAATATGAAAATTTCGAATTAACACTGGAATGGAAAATTTATCCTAAAAGTAATTCCGGAATTTTCTATCATGTTCAGGAGGGGGTAACGAAGGCAATCTATGAATCAGGTCCGGAATACCAGCTGGTCGATGAAAAAGGGTGGCCCGATCCGCTTGAAAAGTATCAGTATACGGGATCAAATTACGCGATGCAGGCCCCTCAGGGAGCTGAAGTGGCCCCGGTGGGCGAATGGAACACAACACGTATTGTTGTCCGGAACCCGCATGTTGAACATTGGCTGAATGGTAAGAAGGTGGTGGAATATGATTTATGGACGGATGAATGGAAGGCCGAAAAACAGGCCGGGAAATGGAAAGACTGTCCGTATTACGGTATGGCCAAAAAGGGACATATCGGATTGCAGGATCATGGAGGGCTTACTGTTTTCAGGAACATTAAAATACGGGAATTATAAAAAGATTTTTCCTTTATATGAACCAAGAAGAAATGAAAAAATCAGATTAAAGTTTTGAAAAATCTGTTTTTTCATTTCTTCTCGTATGGCTGCTGTTGATTTTTCTTGTGGCATGATTTTTCGTTCATAGACGAAATTTTTGAAATGGGATAATTTCCGGAATTTAAACACCTTTGATTTTTTTGAAAAAGCAGTCGTTTCACCTGATGAAATTACTTTGCCGTTAAGAGGTAGTATCAGGCATATTCAGATCTGAAATTTATACGAAATTTTATAGACGACTTCAATATTATGTGCTTTAGCTGCCTAAATTTTTAGCAATGTATTATTTTCTGACAATTTGAAGTAATTTTTCCCTTTCTGAAACTCATTCGTTTGTATTCATCGAGTTTTAATTATTTTTGGGGCATGCAAATAATCAATGGCATTTCTGAGAGAGTATTGATTGATCGCTTCAGAGAGGGAGATCAGACGGCCTTTGAATTATTATTCAGGCATTATTACCCGGGCCTTGTTATGTTTACCTGCCAGATTACCCATGATCAGGACGAAGCAGAAGAAATTGTCCAGGATTTCTTTTGCAGGATGTGGAAACATCGCTTCTCGATCAGGGAGACACAAAGCCTGAAATCATATCTTTTTACTTCTGTCAGGAACAGGGGGCTTAATTTCCTGGCTCATCAAAAGCTGGAAGCCCGCAAAATTGATGAGTTGAAACAGGTTATGAACGATAACCTTACTTACAATCAGGATATTTTTGTCGAGAGCGAACTTCAGAAAAAGATAAAAGCAGCATTTGAAAAACTTCCTCCCAGGACAAGGGAAATTTTTTCGCTTAGCCGGTATGGAAACCTAAAAAATGAAGAAATAGCAGATAAGTTGGACCTCTCCCGAAGAACTGTCGAAACCCAGATCAGTAATGCATTAAAAATATTAAGGCACGAACTGAAAGATTATATTGGCCTTTTATTGTTGATCGATCTTTTTTATTAAAAAAAAATTAATTTTTTATACGTGTACTGGTCTTTTTGTTTGTATTAACGATATAGTGAATAAAAAATCAGGGTATTTGTCTGTTATGCTGAGCGCATAGATAAAAATAGTACACTTGAAAAAAGGGGAAAAGACATATTCGTTTAATAAAAGGGAATTTGATGCTTATCTTGAGAAGAAGAAAGAGCAGCCTAAGGATGATCAGTTTTGGGAGGCCGGAACTCTTATCTCAGCGATGCAGAAGGTTGATACGGGAAAAGCATTCTGTCGTGTTCATTCCAGAATAAATTCCGGAACCGGTTTTTCCATGTTTTATGCCCAATTTAGCAGAGTTGCCGCAATTATTGTAATTCCGTTGCTGATTTTGGTTGTTTGGAGTCTCATCAGGGAAGATCACCCTATGCCTGATGAATTAAGTTATCAGGAAGTTAAAGGTCCTTCAGGAATGCGAAGCAAGGTCGTTCTGCCCGATGGGACACAGGTGTGGTTGAATGCCGACAGCAAAATCAGATACAGTATTCCTTTTGTGAGGGAAACAAGGGAGGTGGAACTGACCGGTGAAGCTTTTCTCGATGTGGTCAAAAATCCAGACTCGCCGCTGGACGTCAATTTTGACGGGTTTCAGGTCCGTGTATTGGGGACCCAGTTTAATGTAAAAGCTTTCCCTGAAGAAAAAATGACTGAGGTCGTACTGAAAAAAGGAAGTATTCTTTTAAAACAAAAGGAAGATGAGGGTTTTGAACCAGTACAGATGAACCCTGATCAGCAGTGGACTTATGATAAAGAAAAGCATGTGGCCCATCTGAACTCGGTAAATGCTGAAAAATATACGGCATGGCATAATAATAGGTTGATTTTCGAAGATACACCGATGGCAGAGGTTGCAACCCTGCTGGAACGCTGGTACGGGATTGATGTTGAAATCCTGGATAAAGAGCTGTATAAGTATAAATTTACCACGATATTTGATAATGAACCCTTGCAGCAGGTCATCGATTTGTTGCAGATGAGTTCCCCGATAACGATTGATTATATTCCCGGTAGGTATTCTGAACAAACCGGGATTATGGAGAAATCAGCAATTAAAATAAGAAAGAGAGAATGAGCATAATAAACCAGTAAAACAAGGGGGAAAGTGCGTCAACACGTTTCCCCCGATGTCAAATACCATTTTATAGTATTTATTCATTAAAGTAATTCAAAACTATGAAAAAAAGGATGAATTGGCTATGTTTTGCCTTGGCAAAACATCGGAAAAATTTTTTAGTCATGCGTAATACGCTGTTTTTTATTTTGTTGTGTTCTTTTCAGGCGTTAGCTGGCAATAGCTTTTCGCAAAATACGCGGTTAAACCTGGAAATGAAAGACGCTACCGTGCGCGACGTATTGTCGAAAATAGAAGAAGAGAGTAACCTCTACTTTTTATACAATGGCGAATTGGTTGATGTAAACCGGAGAGTAAACATTTCTGTAAAGAATGAGTCCCTTGACAAGGTGCTTTCACTGCTGTTTGAAGGGACAACTGTAAAAATTGCCTATAACGACAGGCATATTGTTCTTACTCCGTCTGAAATTGCTCAGGTCCCGCAAAAGAAGGATGTGTCAGGTACAGTTACCAATGTAACGGGAGACCCTATCCCTGGAGTTACCGTTATGATAAAAGGAACTACGACTGGTGTTATAACAGACGTTAACGGGCAATATTCTCTGAAGAATGTTCCCGCTGACGCGTTCCTTGTTTTTTCGTTTGTGGGAATGAAATCCAGGGAAGTTGATGTGGCAGGTCAGCCACTGATTAACGTAAAAATGGAAGAAGAAACGATCGGCATTGGAGAAGTCGTTGCCGTTGGGTACGGGGTGCAGAAAAAGGAGAATGTAACCGGCGCCGTTTCTTCTCTGTCAGTCGAATCGATCGCGAGCAAGCCTGTAACACAGCTTTCCGCTGCACTTCAGGGAACCGCATCTGGTGTAACCATTATTCAAAGCAGCGGACAACCGGGTAACGACGCTGGTACAATCAATATCCGGGGTATTGGTTCGATCAGCTCAAAGGATGAATACGGAAATACTGTTGATAAAACCAGCCCGCTCGTACTGGTTGACGGGCTCGAGTACAATATCAATGATGTTGATCCGAACGATATTGAGTCTATTTCTATTCTGAAAGATGCCGCGGCTTCTTCGATATATGGAGTACGTGCAGCAAACGGTGTCATTCTGATAAAAACGAAGCGGGGAAAAGAGGGAAAAACAAAAGTTTCCTATTCCGGTTACGTGGGATTTCAAAATCCGACCCAGCTTCCTGATTTTCTCGGTGCCAAGGATTATATGAAATTAGTCAACCTGATGAGCGAAAATTCGGGGGAGAGCGATAAATTTACCGCTTCAGAAATTGCTGCTTATGATGATCCGAACAGGGACAAGGATAAGTACCCTGATGTGGACTGGATGAAGGAAATTCTACAGGGAAGCGGTTTCCAGCAGGAGCATAGTGTTTCTATTACCAGCGGAAATGAAAAAAGCAGACTCCGTTTCTCTACCAATTATTTCAATCAGCAAGGGCTTGTCAAAAAGACCAATTTTGAAAGGCTGACCATTCGCCTGAATACTGATATTGATTTATCGGATAAAATACATTTTAGTGCAGATATGTCAACTAAATTTTCTGACCGCACTGAACCCCAGGGATCTGCCGGTTCAGATGGAATGTGGTTCCAGTTTGGTCAGGGCTATACATCTAATCCTACTCTGCCTGTTAAGTATAGTGATGGTACCTGGGGAATTGCCAGAGGGGACGGGAATCCGGTTCGGTTGCAGTATGAAGGAGGAAAGTATGATTACCAGGATAACCTGCTTACCGGAAATTTCAAGCTGGAATATGAAATATTGAAAGGACTTTCAATTACGGGTATTGCCAACGTAAATTATACCAATACTTTTGACTACCTTAATGATAAGGCCCTTACCTATACCGATTTCTTTACAGGAGAGGAAACTGTAAAAGGTATTGATGATGTATATAATTATGTTTATAAAACATGGCATGTCAATTATCAGGGGTTGGTCCGCTATGAGAAGGATATTGCCGGTCATAAATTTAACTTGCTGGGGGGCATCCAACGTGTCGAGGATAAAACCAATTACCTGGAAGCATACCGCAACGGCGGATCTTTGGATGTCCTTAACGAGATTTCGGCTGGAGATGCCTCTTCGGTCGATAACGAAGGTTACAAGTATGAATACGCTCTTCTTTCTTATTTTGGCCGGTTGAATTACTCTTATAAGGATAAATACCTGCTCGAGGCCAATATCCGGACTGATGGTTCTTCCCGTTTTGCCGCTGGAAACAGGTGGGGCGTTTTCCCGTCGTTTTCCCTGGGATGGAGGGTAACCCAGGAACCGTTCATGCAGAACATTGATTTTCTGAAGGAATTGAAATTGAGAGGTTCATGGGGAGAGCTGGGAAACCAGGAAATCGGACTTTATCCTTATCAGTCGCTCATGGTATTGGGGTACAATTATCCCTTTGGAGGAACGCTTAGCTCAGGCGCGAGAATGACAACGGCTTCCAATAATGATATTTCATGGGAAACGACCGAGATGACAGATTTCGGTGTTGACGGGATGCTTATTAAAGGGAAAGTTGATTTTACGTTTGACTATTACATCAAAAAATCGAAAGATATCCTGCTCGACCTGGATATACCGGCGACAGTAGGAGTGAGTGCTCCATATCAGAATGCCGGTTCGGTTAAAAATAACGGATGGGAGTTTTCTATTGGATACAAGGGAAAAATCGGTAACGATTTTAAATATACGGTAAGGGGGAACCTTTCAAATGTTAAGAATAAGATTACCGATCTTCATGATACTTACATGATCAATGCAAATGGCGGGAACCTGAATGTGACAATTGATACAGAAGGGAAGCCGATTGATGCATTTTACGGGTACAAGGTTGACGGAATCTTCCAAAGTCAGGATGAAGTGGATGCGCATGCCACCCAGTCTTCCGGTACGACTTCAGCAGGTGATTTGATTTACAGGGACAACAGCAAGGATGGAAGTATATCTTCCGATGACCGGCAAATTATCGGAAGCGATATTCCCCATTATACCTATGGCTTGAATTTTAACGGTCAATATAAGAATTTTGACCTGACACTTTTCCTGCAAGGGGTAGGGAAGGTTGACGTAAATACGCTTCAGTCGAATAAAGCACCAATCAGTCAGGACGGAAACTTTAAAAAACAGCATCTGGATAGCTGGACAATAGATAATACTGATGCTAAATTTCCCAGGCTGACAACAAGTTCCGTAAATTATGTTATGTCTTCTTACTGGATCAGAAGTGGTGCTTATCTCCGGGTAAAAAATGTAGAACTGGGATACACGCTTCCTAAATCGACTACGCAACGGGTAGGAATTTCAAAATGCCGGCTTTATGTAGGAGGTCAGAACCTGCTGACTTTCTCGAAGCTGAACGATTATGGCATTGATCCTGAAAATCCTCAGGATGCCCGGTACTATCCCCAGGTAAAGACTTATACTTTGGGTGTTAATGTTGATTTCTAAAAAATTATCGATTATGAAGATGAAAACATATTCAATATACGGATTTATTACTGCCTGTCTTTTCCTGTCTGCCTGTAACGACGATTTTCTGGATAAGCAGCGTACCGATGCCCTGAGCTCGGAAACATATTGGGTCTCTGAAGAGAATGCCGAAATGGCGGTTACTGCCTGTTACGGTTTCTTTGGCGATGAATGGTGGACAACTTTTTTAACCTGTGCTACCGACGATAGTTATGCTTGGTCTAATTGGCCCTGTGATGTTATGTATGTAAACGATGGAAGCGCCACAACCAGTCTTGGGACCTTTAGTCATTTCTGGACTCATTCATATCAGGCTATTGCTGCTGCAAACAATGTAACCGATAATATCGATAAGGTTACGGATATGGATGATGATACCAGGGCCCGTCTTACTGCCGAGGCTCGTTTTGTCCGTGCTTATGCTTATCAGCACCTGGTTGGTTATTACGGTGATGTGCCTTTGATCAAGCATGTTCAGAGCGATCCTTCCGAATACTATGTAAGTCGTACCTCTAAAGATAGTATTGTCGATTTTATCGTGTCGGAAATTGACGACTTTGCCAATGATCTGCCTGTTTCGTATGATGCCGCTGATTGGGGCCGGGCAACAAGGGGGGCAGCCCTTGCTCTTAAAGCGCGTACGCTTCTTTATAACGGCGAATGGGAAAAAGCTGCCGAGGCAGCAAAAGCAGTTATGGATCTTGGCGTTTACAGTATTGATCCCGATTTCGGGAGCCTGTTTGACGGATCCAACGAAAACAGTAGCGAGATTATTATGTCCGCTCAATATACAAGCACATATAAAAGTTCTCTGGCAACCTGGATCTGTGGCCCTACCCTTGGAGGTTGGTCTGAAGTGGTTCCCCTGCAATCCTTGGTTGACGCTTTTGAATGTACCGATGGGAAAACGATTGATGAATCTCCTTTATATGATCCGGAACATTCGTTTCAAAACCGTGACCCTCGTCTCGATATGACAATTATCCTTCCCGGAGATGTTGTTAACGGGAATACCATTGATGTTACTGCATCCGGCTCATCAGACGGACTTGGTAAAAATAATGCTTCCTATTCAGGATATTATTATAAAAAATATGTTCCCACGGAAATTTCCGGTTCGTATGATGCCAATTGTACGAATGACATCATCTTATTCCGTTATGCTGAGGTTTTGCTGACTTATGCCGAAGCAAAAATTGAAGCCGGCGATATCGATCAGTCTGTTTATGATGCGATCAATGAGGTCAGGGGACGCGCGGATGTCCGGATGCCAGCAATTACCACAGGAAAATCACAAAACGAATTGCGTGAAATTATCAGGAGAGAACGCCGTGTCGAGTTTGCGATGGAGGAAGAGCGTCTCTTTGATATCCGCCGCTGGGAGATTGCAGAAGATGTGATTCCCGGGAAACTTTATGGCATCCTGAATAACTATAATACTGATCGTAGTGATTATGGCAGTCATGTACTTGTGGGTACACGTGTTTTCGATGCCAGCAGGGATTACCTGTGGCCAATTCCTCAAAGTGAAATGGATTTGAACAAAAATCTTGTACAGAACCCGAATTGGTAAACCAGTTTTGAAATAAAGATATGCGTCATTCCAATGAATAAACATTCATCGGGATGATGCATTTTTTTTATTTTTGGAAATTAAATACTTTGCGGCTCTGGGAGCCGGTCAATTTCACAGGGAAATAAAATTTAGATACTGGAGTTATATATTCTAACCTAAATCATTTTTTTATGGGAAATATTAACAGATCATTAAAAGCATTAGGAGCATTATTGGCAGTATTGGCTGTTTTTTCAACATCCTGTACCCAAAAAGAAGTAGCTCCTCCCGAGGCTGTAGGACCGGTGCCCGATCAGCGCCAGCTGGCCTGGCACGAGATGGAAACGAACGCTTTTATCCATTTTACAGTGAATACTTTTACCGATAAGGAATGGGGGTATGGGGACGAATCCCCGAAGGTATTCAATCCTACGGATTTCGATCCGGATCAGTGGGTTTCTGTTCTGAAGGAGGCCGGGTTCAAAGGTGTAATCCTGACCTGCAAGCACCATGACGGATTTTGCCTTTGGCCCTCGAAATACACCGACCATTCGGTAAAAGAAAGCCCTTTTATGGATGGCAAAGGCGACGTTGTTAAGGCCGTTTCCGATGCCTGTAAAAAATACGGGCTCAAATTTGGAATTTATCTTTCGCCATGGGACCGTAACCGGGGCGACTATGGGCAACCTTCTTATATTGAGTATTACAGGAATCAATTGAAGGAGTTATTCACGAACTACGGGCCTGTATTCGAAATGTGGTTTGACGGAGCGAATGGCGGGGATGGCTATTATGGCGGCGCAAGGGAAAAACGGGAAATTGACCGTTCATCCTATTACGATTGGCCCGCAACGTTAAAAATGGTGCACAGCATTCAGCCGCAGGTATTGTTTTTCAGCGATGCCGGTCCTGATTTGCGTTGGTGCGGGAACGAGCAGGGGCATATGGGCGAGACCAACTGGAATACGATTTCCGTGGATACTCTTTATGCCGGTAAATCCGGGATTAGCGATTTGCTGAATACGGGCTCGGAAAACGGAAATAAATGGATTCCCGGAGAAGTAGATGTTTCTATCCGTCCGGGATGGTTTTACCATGCATCGGAAGATTCGCTGGTAAAAACTCCTGAGCAGCTGTTCGATATTTACCTGCAGTCGGTTGGACATGGTTCCACTTTATTGCTCAACATTCCTCCCGACAAAAGGGGACGCTTTCATGAAAATGATGTTAAATCCCTGCGTGGGTTCAAAGCCATACTTGACAGCGTTTTTGCCAACGATCTGGCATTGAATGCAAAAGTTGCTGCTTCAGAAGTACGCGGTAACTCTCCCAGGTTTAGAGCAGAAAATGCAGTTGACGGAAATCCGGATACCTACTGGACAGTCAATGACAGTACGATTTCCTGTAATCTGGAGATTGATCTTGGTGGTGAGAAGACCGTGCATTTTGTGCAACTTCAGGAATATATCGAACTTGGGCAACGGGTAAAGTCGTTTGTTGTTGAAGCCCGGAAAGACGGTAAATGGGAGCAGGTTGCAACCGGTACGACAATCGGGCATAAACGAATTCTCAAACTCGATCCGGTAGTAACCGATAAAATCAGGGTAACTGTAAGTGATGCTAAAGCCTGTCCCGTTATTTCTTCTGTCAGTATTTATTAGATCGTTTTAACAGCTAAAACAGATACAAAAATTGTTTGAACCAACTTTGAAATTTTTTACGAATGAAGTATTATTTCCTGGCTATTTTTCTTTTCATTACATTATTTTCCGGAGAGCGTGCGTCCGCGCAAAAAGGCTTTTCTATTCATGACGGAGCGTTTTTTCAGAATGGGAAACCTGTGCAGATCCATTCCGGGGAGATGCATTACAGCAGGGTGCCCAGGGCATATTGGAGACACCGTTTTCAAATGATGAAAGCGATGGGGCTGAACACTGTGGCTACCTATGTGTTCTGGAATTACCATGAAGTCGCCCCCGGAGTGTGGGATTTTAAAACAGGCAATAAAAATCTGGCTGAATATATCCGCACTGCAGGGGAGGAGGGACTCTATGTAATTCTTCGTCCCGGACCGTATGTGTGTGCCGAGTGGGAATACGGTGGGTATCCCTGGTGGCTCCAGAATAATCCGGACCTGGTGATCCGTACAAATAACCGGGCTTTTCTTGATTCGTGCAAAACCTATCTTCAACACCTGCATGTCCAGCTTGACGGTTTGTTTGCCAGCCAGGGCGGACCTATCATTATGGTCCAGGCAGAGAATGAGTTCGGTTCTTATGTCTCCCAGCGCACAGATATTCCTAAGGAAGAACATCAGGCCTACAAGATGGCTATTTATCATTTACTGAAGGAAACCGGATTCCCGGAACCTTTTTTTACCTCCGATGGCAGTTGGCTGTTTGACGGAGGGGCTATTGACGGTGTGCTGCCTACTGCAAACGGGGAGACGAATGTCGATAATCTTAAAAAGGCTGTTAATAAGTATAATGGAAACCGGGGGCCATATATGGTGGCTGAATTTTATCCCGGTTGGCTGGATCATTGGGCCGAACCTTTTGTCCAGGTCGGAGCTGCCGATATTGCCACACAAACAAAGGCTTATCTGGAAGCAGGGGTCAGCTTTAACTTTTACATGGTTCACGGCGGAACAAACTTTGGCTTCACTTCAGGGGCCAATTATAACGACGATCATGATATCCAGCCCGATATTACAAGTTACGATTATGATGCACCCATCAGCGAGGCCGGATGGGTAACCCCGAAATACGAAGCGATCCGGAAGGTCATGCAGGACTATTCGAAGACTAAGCTTCCCGGCATCCCTGCGCAAATACCGGTTGTGAAGCTAGATGACCAGTCTGTTCGTGCAACGATGGATGTCCTTTCCTGGTTGCACCGACAAAAACCGGTCGTAAGCGATCAGCCTCAGACTTTTGAACAGCTGGGACAGGGTGACGGATATGTCCTCTACAGAAAACATTTTACGCAGCCGGTTTCCGGAACTCTTAAGGTGGATGGACTTAGAGATTTTGCCGTGGTTTACGTGGATGGGAAGAAAGTTGGAGAACTTAACCGCTGTTTTAACCAGTATGAGATTAATGTAACCATTCCTTTCAATGGCATGCTGGAAATCCTGGTCGAAAATATGGGCCGGATCAATTACGGAGCAGAAATTGTCCATAACCAGAAAGGGATCATTTCACCTGTACTATTAAATGGTTTTGAGATCAGCGGTGGATGGGAAATGTACAGGATGCCGATGGATGAAGCCCCTGTTGTGAAAAACGGGACTGTAAAGGAAGCGCGTCCTCTGTTTTATGAATCGGTTTTCAACCTGGACCGGACTGCCGACACCTTCCTGGATATGTCGTCGTGGGGGAAAGGGATTGTTTTTGTAAACGGGCATAACCTTGGGCGGTACTGGAAAGTAGGTCCGCAGCAGACACTATATGTTCCGGGATGCTGGCTGAATAAAGGGGAAAATCGTATTGTGATTTTCGAACAACTGAATGAAAATCAGCAGACAAAGATTTCTTTCACGGATAAACCTGTGCTTATGCAGGTTAATCTGCCGGAAGAATAAATCAATGCAGATTACCTGGTGACGCTAAGTTAATCTGTTCCTGTTTATAAGTTAACCGGAAGGGGCCATTAACCCTGACCCGTCCGGTTAACTTAGATCAAACCAGTTGTCCGTGCACCGGAAAGTTAATATTCGTGCATCCGCAACTTCTGATTAACGCATTGGCAAGTTAACATTCGAGCATTCACAAGTTAATATTAATGCATCGGCAAGTTCCGGACAGTGCATTCACAACTTAATATTAAGGCTTCAGCAAGTTGATATTAAGGCTTCAGGAACATGATTTCCTTATTGGAAAAAACCGTTACCTCTGTATTGAAAACAATCATTGCTTCAAAGCTGGTGTGCCGTCACTGCCGGTTCATTGTCAGTTTCAGTCAAAATTAAAACATATCCCGAAAAATTACTTGATAAACCTGATTGTGAAAGGATAACGGTAATATTCTCCCTGATTGGCTTTCAACGCACCGATAATAACAAAGATTAACCCCAGAAGGCCGATGATCAGTGACAGAAAAATTCCGATTATAATGAGGTAAAGAAACAGGGAAATCAGAAATAAAATGCTGAATGTTATCTGGAAATTTAAAGATTCCTTGCCCTGGTCTTCCACCAGCGGAAATTCTTTTCTCTTCAGCGAATAAATAATCATCGGACCGATGATATTTCCAAAAGGTATGATACATCCGGCAAAAGCAGTAAGATGGCAAAGCATACCCCACGTACGCTCTTCCTGTTCATTGATAATTTTTTCCATAACTTTGTGTTTCTGTTTTTAGTATTTGTTTCTATGTTCTCTTGTTTTGTTATTATTACTTTCAATTTCTGATAACTTATCGCTAATATCAGGTTCCTGTATGATGAACATGTTTTCTGAGCAAAAATAAAAAATAAAGATAAGTTATTTTGGCGTTTTATCTCGATAGTTGGTATAACAATTTACGTATTTAAGAGAATAGGACCCTCATGTTACCGCATTTGAAATCCAGTCTGTTTTTCGTGGCAATTTAGATCAATATCTGTTCGTCCTGCTTCGAAAATTTAATATCTTAGTGCCCCATGAGAAGAGCATCTTACTTGAGAATAAGGAAAGGGGCCATTATCTTGTTCTTCATGATGGCTTTGGTTGCTGGCCAGAGGGCTTTCGGACAGTACTGGCAAAAAGATACAGTGGCAACATCGAAAGGAAACCTGGAGATTGAAGTGATCGGTCATTGTTTTCTCCATTTTCGTTTTAACCAGATGAATATTTATGTCGATCCTATTCCAAATGTGGGGGATGTGAGTAATCTTCCCAAGGCAGACCTGATCCTTATTACCCATGACCACCGCGACCATTTTAATACCGATATAATCCGGTTTTTGAGCAAACCCGACACGAAAGTTATTGCCTCCAAATCATGTATCTCGAAAATGAACTTCGGTCAATTCCTTGAAAACGGGGTACAGATGACTTTTAACGATATTTATATAAAAGCGGTGGCTGCCTATAATGTCGTTAATCTTAGACCGGACGACATTCCCTATCATCCAAAAGGTGACGGGAACGGGTATTTTTTGGTATTCGGAGATAAGACTGTTTATATTTCGGGAGATACGGAATATATCGATGAAATGCGTTTCTTCATGAAACCCGATGTCGCTTTCATTACTGTTATGATGCCCTTTACGATGGATGAAAATATGTGTATGCAGGTCGTGAAGCGATTGAAGCCTAAAATACTTTATTTGCTTTATTATAATATCGATATAAAATCATTGACCGAAAGACTCTCGAAGGAAATGCCCGGAACAGAAGTCAGGATTCCTTATTAAGCCGGTCATGATGCAAAAGTAGCCAATTATTTATACCTTATTTTATCGTAATTTATTCAGTAACTTGACCTCTACGTTTTTTTGAAGGCTTTACCTTCAAAAATGGCAGGTTTGCCGAAAAAAACAGGTTCGTTTCGGGGTAATCGGTTACTTTTGATAACTGACTGGTATCAGGAGTGAGTGCTGGCTTAAATTAACCATAGTCTTTTTTTATGAATACGATAGGAAATATTATCTGGATTGTTTTCGGCGGATTTTTTATTTTTCTGCAATACCTCTTGGGGGGATTGCTCCTTTGTTTGACAATCGTGGGCATACCTTTCGGACTGCAGGCAATCAAACTGGCCCAAATGGCTTTGTGGCCCTTTGGCAAGAGGATTGAATACATGGGATATGCCCCCGGGTGCCTTTCTACTCTAATGAATGTCCTGTGGCTTTTATTTGGCGGTATATGGATTGCCCTCGCTCATTTGGTCCTGGGTATTATCTTCGCCATAACGATTATAGGGATACCTTTTGCTTCGCAGCATTTTAAACTGGTAAGCCTTGCCCTTGCCCCTTTTGGACGCAGGATCGTTTAAGTGCATTTTTTAATGGGTATGTAATCCGCATTCCTTTTTAGAGTTGCTCTCCCACCACCATCTCCCGGCGCGAAAATCTTCCCCGGGTTGAATGGCCCTGGTACAGGGAGCACAGCCGATGCTTACGAACCCCCGGTCATGCAGGACATTGTAAGGTACGTTATTTATTTTTATGTATTCCCTGCAATCATCCAAACTCCATTTTAATAAAGGGTTATATTTTATTATGGAAAAACTTTCATCCCACTCGAAGAATTGCAGATCTTCCCGGTTATGAGACTGGGATGCACGCAATCCTGTAATCCAGCACGACATGCCCTTCAGTGCCCTTCCCAATGGTTCCACTTTACGGATGTGGCAGCACATTTTCCTGTTTTCGACCGACTGGTAGAAACTATTAGGTCCTTTTTGTGCGATAAATTCTTCCAGACTTTTGTTGTCCGGATAGTATGGTTGGATCGGTTTATTGTATTTTTCAATTGTCCGTGCATAGACTTTATAGGTTTCCTCAAACAAGCGCCCTGTATCCAGTGTAATAACTTTTACAGGTAGACTGTTGCGGAAAATCATGTCTGTTACAACTTGATCTTCAATTCCAAAGCTGGTTGTAAAAACGACTTTTCCTTCGAAACGGGCTGCAAGCTCTTTAAGCGTTTCTACACTTTCTGTTTCATTAAACTCGGCATTTAGTTGTTTTGCTGGATTTGCACTCATAATTAAATTATCCTTTCTTCCTGATCTGGCAAACAGGCTGTCGAACGCAGTTTGCAAAATTACCAATTTTTAATGATAAGATATTGGAAACAAAGTAAGTCTATTTTTTAGGAAGTGAGATAAGCATTTATACCACATTTGAAAATGACAGGAGTCCCTAAAATGGATATACGAAGTGAATGTCATATAAAAATTTTATTTTTGAACCATGACATCAGATCAATCAACATGGCCATCTGAATTTGCAGACCGGATCAGGCGACAATTCCCCGAAACGGCAAATCATTTTCTGGGATCACTCGATCAGGGCGCAGCCGTAAGTATTCGCCTCAATCCGGCTAAGTTTAGCCCGGCACTTTTACCTGAAAAAGTTCCCTGGTGCGGCGAGGGATATTTTTTAAGGGAAAGGCCTGTTTTTGCCCTGGATCCCCTATGGCATGCGGGGGCTTACTATGTACAGGAAGCAAGTTCCATGTTCCTGGAACAGGTATTCAGGCAAATAGATATCGTTCACCCGAAACTGGTGCTGGATTTATGCGCTGCCCCCGGAGGAAAATCCACTCATTTAAATAGCCTGATTGCCGGCAATGATTTACTTGTCGCGAATGAAGTAATCCGCTCCAGGGTTCCGGTGCTGACCGAGAATCTGGTTAAATGGGGAAAACCGAATTTTTTGGTAAGTAACAGTGATGCCAAACAGTTTGGTCAGATGGGGGCATTGTTCGATGTTCTTGTCGTTGATGCACCCTGTTCCGGTGAAGGTTTGTTCAGGCGGGACTCCGAAGCTGCAAAAGAATGGTCTGTTGAGAATAGCGGGCTTTGTGCTGCCCGTCAGCGCAGGATACTGGCAGAATGCTGGCCTGGCCTGAAAAAGGGGGGATACCTTGTTTACAGTACCTGCACATTTAATCCGGCAGAAAACGAGGAGAATCTTTCCTGGCTGAGCTCCCGATGCGGTTTTTCCAGCATCAGGGTGCCTGTCGATCCTGCCTGGCAGGTGGACGAATTTTTATATGGAGATATCTGGGGGTACCGTTTTCTGCCTCACCGGATGAAAAGTGAAGGCTTTTTTATAAGCCTTTTGCGAAAAGAAGAGGATACCCGGGATATACGATTCCCGAAAAAATTCAGGACCAGACTGCAACATTCTGTTACTGTGCCTGAATGGACTCGTGATACTGCGGATAAAAAGTTTTTTCAGCACCAGGACCAGATTAAATTTATTCCGGCTGAATGGGAAAAGGAGATTCTTTACCTGTTTGAACAGATAAACCTGGTCCATTCGGGAACTGTTGCCGGTAACCTGATGAAAAAGGAAATTATACCTGATCATGAATTGGCGATGTCTGTATCGCTTCTCCCTGGAATTTTTGATGCGAAAGAACTTGATCTGGAAGGAGCATTGAAGTACCTGGGACGGAATCAACCGGAAATTAGTGCTGGCGGTAGTGGCTGGCAGCTGGTTACCTTTAAGCAGGTGCCCCTGGGTTTTGTGAAAAATGTCGGGCGTCGTTATAATAACTACTATCCTGTGGAATGGCGGTTAAGAATGCAACCCTATCCGTCTTCTGTCGCTCTCTGGTATGAAAACAGGACCCTGTTCAATACTGAATAATTCGATTTTTTTACGTTCTGTTTATAATTTAAAAGCAATCTAGATTTATTGGCGATAAATTAATGCTATTTTTGTGATTTCCGTTGCAATAGTATGTTTAAAAAAGAAAATGCTAAAATGACCTATTGTAGCATGATAGCTTAATTTTAACCAAAGATCGACCGACTGTGAAAAAAAACTTTTTAGTACTGGTTGCCAGTTTGGTGGCTATGTTTGTTAATGCCCAGCAGAAAGATAAACCTACCCTCGATTTTTATGGATTTGTTCGTGTCGATGCCTATATGGATACCTATAAAGGCGTCGACGCCGGTTATGATGTTTTTTATCTGCTGCCGTTATATGTAGAAGAAGATGGCATAGAGGACCTGAACAAGCAGCTTAGTTCGAATATTACCGCAATAGCTTCCCGCCTCGGGACCAGGATTGCCTTTCCGGATGTGCTGGGAGCCAAGGCTACTGGTTTACTGGAGTTTGATTTTGCCGGGAACCTGAAATCTGATCCGACACTTTTTCGTATCCGTCAGGCCTATTCCTTATTATCCTGGGAAAAGTCATCATTGCTGATTGGCCAGACATGGCATCCTTTTTTCGGCAATAGCTGTGTCCCGGTTGTGGCCGGTTTGAATACCGGGGCTCCGTTCAGCTGTTTTAACCGGTCTCCTATGGTCAGTTACAAAATGGTGTTTGGAGAGTTTACGGTTTCTGCATCCGCTATTTCGGAGATGCAATATACAACGCCAATGGTAGACCAGGCTGACTTTTCATACCTGCTTACGACAAATCATGCCAAAAGGGACGGAGTCCTGCCCGAACTTGTCCTGAGCGGGGAATGGACAAATAAATCGGTTACATTGGGGGGCGGGGCAGAGCTTAAACGAATAAAGCCCCGTCTTATGATTACGGGCACAGAGGGAAATTCAAAGTCCGGCCAGTACCTGACCAGTACCGCTTTCATGGCCTATGCCCGTTATAAAACAGAAAAGCTTACCCTCCTTGCAAAAAGCTTCATGGGCGGAAACATGTCGCACATGGTCATGCCGGGAGGATATGGGGTGGCCACTTATGATGAGGCAACCGGAAAAGAAACTTATACCTGTTACCGGACTTGTAACAACTCTTTTAACTTGGTTTACGGGCAAAAATGGCAACTGGGCCTTTTTGCAGGTTACGGGTTTAATATGGGAACAAAAAATGCCCTTTGGGATCCTGGCACAGGTAAGGCAAAGACTTACGGATCGTTCCTCAATATGCAAACAATGTACCGTGTGGCGCCGCATGTCTCGTTAAACCTGAAAGGGTTCCGCCTGATTGCAGAATATGAAAGGACGACGGCAAATTATGGTATCGGAACCATCAATCTGTCTGATGGTTTATTCGATTCAACCCATAAAGCAACCAATAATCGCATAATCCTGGTTATGAGCCAGTATTTTTAAACTATAAATCATGAACTTTTGGGAAAAGGACATCGAGACCCTTGATCGTAAGGGTATTCATGAACTTCAGGTTAAGAAGCTCAATCAAACACTTGCCATGGCGCAGCAATCGCCCTATTACGGGGAATTGTTCAGGCAGAAAGGTATAAAGCCGGGTTCTATAAAAAACACCGGAGAAATAACGAAGCTTCCCTTCACGACCAAACAGAATCTACGGGAAAATTTTCCCTATGGTTTTTTGACGGTCGACCGAAAGGAAGTAGTCAGATTGCATTGTTCTTCGGGAACAACCGGTAACCCGACCGTTATTTTTCACACGGCCGGCGACCTGAGGAATTGGGCCAATCTTGTGGCAAGATCGCTTTTTACTGCTGGTATCCGGGATACCGATGTCTTTCAGAATATTTGCGGATACGGTCTTTTTACAGGGGGCCTGGGGTTCCAGTATGGGGCGGAACGCCTTGGATGTCTGAGCATACCGGCAGGCGCAGGGAACAGTCTGCGACAAATAAAACTGATGCAGGATTATGGCACGACGGCTGCCCATGCTATTCCAAGTTACCTTAACCGTTTGTATGACGTGTTCAGGGAGCTGAATCTCGATCCGAAGCGGGATACGAAACTGCACACATTGGTGATTGGAGCAGAGCCTCATACCGAAGAACAACGCAGCCGTATTGAGGAAATGTTTGGGGTAAAAGCGTATAATTCGTTTGGCCTGACGGAAATGAACGGCCCGGGGGTTGCCTTCGAATGCATCTGTCAGAGTGGACTCCATATCTGGGAAGACGCTTACCTTGTTGAAATCATTGACCCGGAGACGTTGGAGCCTGTGCCTTTGGGGGAACAGGGAGAACTGGTCATAACAACACTGGATCGAATGGCAATGCCGCTGATCCGCTACCGTACCCTCGACCTGACCCGGTTCCTGCCGGGCGATTGCCCCTGTGGAAGGACACACCTGAGGCTCGACCGGATTACCGGACGTACCGATGATATGTTTATCGTAAAGGGTTGCAATATTTTCCCGATGCAAATAGAAGGCATTCTGATGAAAATACCCGAAGTCGGTTCGGATTACCTGATAACGATTGAGAATGTAAACGATAATGACGAGCTTTTCGTGGAAGTTGAAGTGAAACGTGAATGGTTTTCAGGCAACTTGTCGGAATTGGATCGTGTTACCCGCTTGCTGACGAATAAGATAAGGGATGAGGTGCTCGTAAAACCGATTATAAAACTGGTTGAGCCCGGCTCATTGCCAAAACCGGAAGGGAAAGCTGTCCGGGTGATTGACAAACGTAAGAAAAAATAAAAATAAGTTTTTATGGCATTCCAGGTATCAGTATTTCTTGAAAATAAAATCGGACACCTGCAACGGATTACAGGTGTGCTGAAAGCTTCCGGTATTAATATCCGGACAATGACCTTATCTCACTCTACTCAGGGCTGGGGCATCCTGAACCTTATTGTAAACAATCCGGAGCGTGCCTGTCAGGCATTATCTGACAATAACTTCCCTGCAATATTGCGGCAGGTTGCAGTTATTGAAATGCGGGACACCCTGGGAGGTCTGGATGATTTGCTAAAGAAAATTGCTGAAGCGGGGGTAAATTTCACCAATGCTTACGGTCGGATTGTTATCCCGGGAAAATTGGCTTACCTCGTAATAGATGTGGAAGATATTGCTGACAGCATAGAGAGACTAACTGCTGGCGGATTAAAGCTGATCCCAGACCGTGATGTCTATGGTGATAATGCTGAATGATAATAATTTGTTGATAATGAAATAAATAATGTTATGCTGGGAATAAACGATCCGTGGATATTATTGGCTTATTTGCTGTGTATCTTCAGTACCCTTGCCTGCATTGGTTATGGTATTTTTAACTGGAACAAAGGGGCTGATCCGGGTCCTGAAGAAATTAGTGAAGAAGCCGACTGGGAAGACAATGAATCAAAGATTAATGAACTTTTATAGGTAAGTCATATGATTGGAAATACTGTTGCCCTTTTGGTATACCTTTTTATAATTACCTTTTTAGGTTATTTGGGTTACAAACACACCAGGACATCGGCTGACTACCTGGTTGGCGGACGCCAGATACACCCTTTTATCATGGCCCTTTCCTATGGTTCTACTTTTATCAGTTCCTCTGCAATTGTCGGTTTTGGAGGTGTTGCCGGAACTCTTGGAATGGGTTTGTTGTGGCTGACCTTTCTCAATATCCTGGTTGGCGTTTTTATCGCATTTGTCGTTTTCGGAAAGCGGACCCGGAAAATGGGGCATAACCTCGATGCCCATACATTCCCTGAACTTCTTGGGGCAAGGTTCAAATCAAGGTTCATACAGGGATTTGGCGGAATGGTTATTTTTCTTTTTATGCCTGTTTATGCCGCTGCCGTTTTGAAAGGCGGAACCGATTTTATACAGTCTCATTTCGGGATTTCCTATGAAGTTTCTCTTTTGTTTTTCGCGGCGGTGGTTGCCATCTATGTGTGGATGGGAGGTTTGAAAGGTGTAATGTACACAGATGCATTTCAGGGGATTATTATGTTTATGGGGATGGCCTTTTTGCTGGTTTACACTTACTATAAACTGGGAGGCATAACCGAGGCTCATGTACTATTGGGCAATTTATATGAGAATCCTGATGCTCAGGAACAATTAAGTAAAATGATCGATAGCGGTTTTCGCGGTTGGACGTCGATGCCGGAGCTTGGGTCCCCGATCTGGTGGTCTTTGGTTTCAACGATTATCATGGGGGTAGGGATCGGTGTATTGGCGCAGCCCCAGCTGGTAGTCCGCTTTATGACGGTCCGGAGCAACCGGGAACTAAACAGGGCAGTACTTTCCGGAGGAATTTTTATCCTGATGATGGCAGGAGTGACTTATATCGTAGGTTCGTTGTCGAATGTGCTCTTCTTTAGAGAGTCGGGAAAGATTGCCATTGAGGCGGCCGGCGGGAACGATAAGATTATTCCCGTGTTCATAAAACAATTCATGCCCAACTGGTACGGGATTATTTTCTTTCTGTCGCTTATCGCCGCGGCTATGAGTACTTTAAGCTCCCAGTTTCATGCTATGGGGACAGCTATCGGGCGGGACGTGTACGAGAAATCACTTAATAAAACTGGAAATACCATTATTATAACGAAAACAGGTATCCTGATCACAATTCTGATTAGTGTATTGCTGGCCTTCATGGCTAATAAACTTGATACCAGTATGCATATTATTGCTACAGGTACGGCTATGTTCTTTGGTTTATGTGCTGCCTCATTTTTACCGGCATATATCTCTGCCCTTTATATCCGTAATATTTCTGCAAAAGCAGTTATCGCAGGAATGGTAACCGGGTTTATTGCCGGCATTGTCTGGATATTTTTTGTTCATGAGAAAGAAGCTACCAGCCTTCAGCTCTGTGAGATGATATTTGGAAAACCTTCAATTGTAAAAGGTACCGTTCTTGCCGGTCTGGCCATGATCGATCCAATTCTAATAGCTTTGCCGGCTTCTGTGACAATCACGGCTATTGGCGCTTTCGTTTCGAAAGGCAGGCTTCCGTCAGAGCATATTAAAAACTGTTTTAAAGGAATTTAATCAACGGTCTTTTTCCATTTTCAACAGATTAAAAAATTTAGTTTCTTTGACAATTGTAAAACTAACATTGATTAAATTGCAAGAAAAGTTAAAATGGGAAAAGTATTAGTCATCGGTGCAGGTGGAGTAGGGACCGTGGTCGTTCATAAGATGGCCGCACACCCTGAAGTTTTTTCAGAAATTATGCTTGCCAGCCGCACCAAAGCCAAATGTGACGAGATAGCGGGCAAAATTGGTGGCAACCGCGTAAAAACTGCGCAGGTTGATGCGGAGAATGTACCTCAGCTGGTTGAGCTTATCCGGAATTTTAAGCCGGACCTGGTCGTTAATGTAGCTCTTCCCTATCAGGATCTGCCTATCATGGATGCCTGTCTGGAGACGGGTGTAAGTTATCTTGATACAGCTAATTATGAACCGAAGGATGAAGCTAAATTCGAATATAAGTGGCAATGGGCCTACCAAAAACGGTTTGAACAAGCTGGGATAACTGCAATTCTCGGTTGTGGTTTTGATCCGGGGGTGACAAGTGTCTATACTGCTTATGCGGCGAAACATCATTTCGATGAGATTCAATACCTGGATATTGTCGACTGCAACGCCGGCGATCACGGAAAGGCTTTTGCCACCAATTTTAACCCGGAAATAAATATCCGCGAGGTAACCCAGCGGGGAAAATACTGGAAAGATGGAAAATGGATCGAGACCGAGCCTCATGAGATTCATAAACCATTGAATTATCCGAATATAGGACCTAAAGAATCATACCTGATTTATCATGAGGAACTCGAGTCACTTGTCAAAAACTTCCCGACAATTAAACAGGCCCGTTTCTGGATGACATTCGGTCAGGAGTACCTGACTCATCTGAGGGTAATCCAGAACATCGGGATGGCCAGTATTGAGCCTATTATGTACGAGGGAAAGGAAATTGTTCCTATCCAGTTTTTGAAAGCCGTTCTGCCAAACCCAGGAGACCTTGGCGAAAACTACAAGGGACAAACATCAATTGGATGCCGTATTTCCGGTATAAGCAAAGGGGAAAAACATACTTATTATGTATATAACAACTGTGACCATGAGGTTGCATACGCTGAGACGGGGACACAGGCTGTGAGCTACACGACGGGCGTTCCTGCGATGATCGGCGCGATGATGTATCTGAAAGGGATTTGGAAAAAACCAGGAGTTTTCAATGTCGAAGAGTTCGATCCGGATCCGTTTATGGACGCATTAAACCTGAATGGGTTGCCGTGGCATGAATTGCACGATGCAGACCTCGGGATGGAATATTGATGCCGGTTTTATTTTATAAGATAATCAACAAATAAAGAAAATACGGGAGCAGCATTTATTCTTTTATAAATTGCTGTTTCCGTGTTTTTTTTAGGAATGAGTGACAATTTTATATCCGGAATCTTTTTTTTCTTCAGTACAATAGTCGTCTTATACGGCATAACTCATCTTTCAATAGCTATGAGCGAATAACCAGTTAACCATCAGAGTCATTACTTCTTTCAGGTTTCCGGAGAATTTAGTTATCAGTCAACCAGGTATTTATTATCAATCAGGTCCTGTAATGTTGTTTTCTGAAAATATTCAGCGATTATATTGTTTAACTTCCCCCAAAAACCATATGCCCTGCACTTTTTTTCCATTTGACAATTGTAGGCACTGGACATGCAGTCGATCACGCAAATTCCCGGTTCGAAGGCGTTGTGAATATCCAGCATCGTTATTTCTGACGGTTTACGGGTGAGCATATAGCCACTTTTTTTTCCTTTGACATTGACGATTAACCCTCTTGCTTTTAAAGCATATATTATTTGATCGAGATACTTGATCGAAATTTCTTGTCTCTCCGAAATATCCTTCTGAAATACTCCCTTCCCAGAGGAATCGGATGCTATTTCAAGCATGGCACGGATCCCATAACGGGTTTTTGTACTAAATTTCAATTTTTGGTTTTTTTAATCGTTTGTAAATACGATTTTAAAATTAATAAATACTGCGTCTTCAACTTTGACAACCCCGAAAAATTTTTTTGGAGGATCGATCCCAAAGTCGCTTAGTTTGAACTGTAGCCTGCCAACAAGGCACCATTGGTTCCGGAAATATTCGGCACTTGTTGAATGACAAATATAGGTATTTGTTCTGCCGTTGAGTGTTAACCCTATTTGATGGTCGGTTGCGGCAGTGGTATCCATTTCTTTGGATATGTCCTCATCCAAAGTGATTTTTATGTCCGGATATCTGCTGGCATTGATCATTTTTAAAAAATCATTCAGCATTACTTTTGATCCGGCCTCGATCTTCCGGGCAGGGATGTTTACACTGAATTTATTTTGAGGTTGTCCATCTTCCTGTATCGCAGAAAAATGATTTTCGCTGTAGCTTAACTGGAAGTGGTTAATATTGGTCGAACCGGTAATGGTAACTTCTTCAAGCAGGTAATTATCTGGTTTCTCGCTATCCTCCGGAGCGGAAGGATATACCATTTCTCCTGTTAACAAGAGTAAAAGCAATAAAAATGTTATTCTCTTTTTCATACCATTATCTTAAAAAAATAAAGACTGTCCGGATTTCTCCGGATCAGCCCTTACTTAAACCCAAACCAATTAAAATGAGATAGCCGCTTCGAACATAACCCCTTTAAACTCGGCATCTCCTCCGTATGTCGCAAAATTGTTGTACTGCTGATTTACGTATTCCAGTTTGGCCATCACGTTTTTTGTCAGGAACCATCCCCCTGCTATCTGTACACGGTTAACCGACATATCCTGGTCGTTGGAAACATGGTTGTAACGTAAGCCTCCGTAAAACTGGTCTGTTTTACCGAAACGGTACAAGCCTTCAACTGCAAATTGGTTAAAATTGAAATCTGCATTGCTGGTCGATGTTCCGTTTGCATTTTCATACAAGCCAAATAATTCGGCGTGCTTGTACTTGATAAATGTATTGACCATAACCGCAGTCAACTTACTGTAGTTTCCCGGACCCCAGCGTCCGTTTCTGTGATTGTTCGAGATATCCGTTCCATCGCTTCCCTGAGAGGCCGGTACCATTACTTCGTAGTAACGGGATCCCGTACGGTCGCCTGTATAGAGAGTGCCTTTTCTTGAACTTCCGTGATACAGGGGGGAAACAGTCAGGCGGACTCTCCAGTCGCTGTTCGGTTGTTTATCAATTCCGACTTTTCCGTAAACGGCCAATTCGTCTAAAGTATTGATTTTGCTGAAGGTCGAATCAGAACTATTATATTCCACTACATTTGGATCAAGGCTCCCGTCTGTCAGGCCTACCATCCCGATCCATCCTTTATCGCGGAACAGGACTTCCAGGGTAGGGGCAGTAGTGAACGCATCCATTACGTAGTTACCTACAAATGGATTGTTCATGACGGCTGCATTGTCAGAACGACGGAAATGACCGTCTCCGTAATTTATCTCATCCACCCCGATTTTTATTGTCAGGTATTGCATCAGGTTGTCAACGACCGGTGAATTAAGAAACGGCATGGCATCAATCAGCAGGTAACCGCCTTTTACCCAGGTTTCGTTATGGTGGCGGCTGGATAGATAGGTCCTTAGATAAACTTCCATACCTGGTGCCAGGTCCGCGCTAAGATTGAGGTTTGCGCTTGGCAGGTTAAATGCTGATCCTAACGGCATCAATTCTACCCCATCCGCACTGTTGCTTAATGATTGGAATTGAAGTGCGAAATCTCCACCTATGTGAGTCTGGACTTTTTCGAATTTTGCAGGGTCAAGTTTCTGCTGTTCGAAATTCTGTGCAAAGGATGTCAAGGCAACCAACACAGAAACAAGTAATAACGAAATCTTTTTCATACTATCTAAAATGTTACTTGATTTTTATTAATTTATTTGTGGTAAACCAGGTCATAATCAACCTGTACGTCATCTCCCGTTTTTATGGTTCCCATCAGGGCAACCGGTGGTTCCATATCAAATTCAGACATTTTCACAGGAAGGGTCCCTTTTATCTCGAATTTCCCGTCATCGGAACTCGTTACAGTGAAAGAGGTTCCGACGGTCTTTGTCTTTCCAGCAATAGTCAGGGTTACCGTGGCTTTTCCCTTTCCCTGTTCTTCTTGGGCATGCAGTAGCTTTACACGAATCTGGGGAAACGAGCTTTCTTTCAATGCTTCATAAGCCTTTTTATCCATCAGGCTATGTTCACTTTTAAGGGCTTTAACCTCAATAATAAGATCTCCTGATGTCAGATCATTTAAGTAGTTACCCGTGGTTATAGTAAAAGAGCTGTTCATTTTTTCGACTTTCATTTCCCAGTTATGAAGGGTTGAAGTGCCCCTGACTGTCATTGAACTACTTTCGGGGGACAGTCTGTATTGTATCTGGGCTCCGACTGTACCACAGATGAAAAGGAAGAATCCTGCCAGCAAACCGATTTTTAGTGTTTTAATCATCTTTTTCATTTTTATCCTACTTTTCCTACTGTTTTGATGGTGTAAACATAAAGACAAAAATGAAATCATTTTGTAATAAATGATACAAAGTCTTAATTTGAATTTGGACTAAAAAAGAATATCCCACTAAAACAGTAGGATATTAATTCATTATCAGGCAATAAGAAGATTATGTAAAAATGAAAATTAAGAGATATTCTTCAGCACATCAGCCAGATGATCCCAGAATTTTTTTACAGTTCCAATTTGAAGTCGTTCGTCAGGAGAGTGTGCATTCCGGATAGTTGGTCCGAATGAAACCATGTCGAGGTCCGGATATTTTTCTAGAAATAAACCACATTCCAGTCCGGCATGGATTGATCTTATCACAGGTTTCTTACCAAATAGCCTTTGATAAGATTCGGATACAATACGGAGAACCGGGCTGTCCGGGTTAGGTGCCCATCCTGGATACCCTTCGGAATGCGTCACTTTTGCTCCTGCCATTTCGAACACGGAACGAACCATTTCGGCGGCATAGAATTTCCGGGTCTCCAGTTCGCTTCGCTGACTGGTGGTGATGAGTATTTTTGTATCATCAATAAACTTAACCGAAGCCAGATTTGTGGAGGTTTCTACCATATCTTTCATCCTCGTACTCATTTCGAGTACACCGTGGGGGCAGGCGTACAGCATATTCAGGAAATTCTCCTGGCTTGATTGTGTCATGACCATTGAAGGACGTATTGCCGAATTATGGTCGAGTATAAGGTTGGGCTCGGTACGTTCAAACTCGTATTCAACTTCAGCAGAAAACATATTTAGCTCGGCAATCAACTGTTCTTTTTGTACATTGGGGACAATTATCCAGGCCGAAGCCTCCCGGGCAATGGCATTTCTGAGATTCCCCCCGTTAAAATCTGCAACACGAACGCCAAATTTACGGATAGCATGCCATAAAAAGCGGGTCAGTATCTTGATGGCATTCCCCCTTCCTTTGTTTATATCATCGCCTGAGTGCCCACCCCAAAGTCCGTGTACCATGATTTTTAATCCAAATGAATTGCCGGGCGTTTTTTCTTTTTCTAAGTCCAGTTCGGCGATTGTGTCAACTCCTCCGGCACACCCGATAAAAAGTTCTCCTTCATCTTCCGAGTCGAGATTGAGCAGAATCTTCCCGGAAAAGAATCCTGGCTGTAGGGCAAAAGCACCGCTTAATCCGGTTTCTTCATCAACCGTAAACAGGCATTCCATCGGGCCGTGCTTAAGCCCGGGGGTTGTCAGTACCGCCATCTGGGCAGCAATGCCAATCCCGTTGTCAGCCCCGAGTGTGGTTCCGTCGGCTTTTACCCACTCTCCGTCAATAATTGGGATAATCGGGTCATTATTAAAATCAAAAATCCGTTCCTTATTCTTTTCACAAACCATGTCCAAGTGCGATTGCAACACAATAACAGGACGATGTTCCATCCCTGGTGTTGCCGGTTTGGAAATCAGTACATTCCCAATTTCATCTGTCTTGGAAGCCAATCCGTTTTTCTCGGCAAAGTCCAGCAAAAAGTTCCTGATTTTTTCTTCCTTTTTCGAAGGTCTTGGAATTTGGCATATCTCCTCAAAATAGTTCCAAACAACCTTTGGTTCGAGTTTTCCCAACTTCTTCATGTCTCTATTCATTAAAAAACATAAAATTAGCTTAAATTCATGTATCCTGTAAGCATTTCGGGATGAAAATTGTTTTCTTTCAGCTTGGGTAATTCTCTTGTTTGGCTACGCCGTTTGAATTTTTGAAACTCCGTTGTATGAATGTCGTTAACGAAGTTCCTGTTTGTCTGAGTTTTTTGTCTGCAATTGTTTCTATTGTTAGCTGTTTTTCTGCTTTTGGGTACCCCGCAACGAGAAAGTGCCCAACCATCAAATACTTATTGCTTCTATTGCTAAATGGTTTCTGTTGTTGTTATTATTTTATTGTGTGTTCTCATTCATTGCTGGTACGGATTCCGGTGTTCCATTGTCTGTTTCCCTTTCCTGTTCCCTTTGTTCTCTTCCTAATTCCTTTATTCCAAAGCCTTGGCTTCTTCCCAATATTTATCCATCTCGGCGAGGCTCATTTTTTTTAGATCGAGACCTTTTTTCAGGGTTTGGCTTTCAAGGTAGTTGAACCGTTTGATGAATTTGATGTTTGTTCTTTCCAGAGCGGTTTCCGGATCGATTCCATATAACCGTGCGGCATTGACCATAGCGAAGAATAAATCGCCAAACTCGGCTTCCATTTTGTCGGCATTGTTTGCTGTGATTTCATCCTGAAGTTCACTCACTTCTTCTTTTACTTTTTCCCAAACCTGTTCGGGATGCTCCCAGTCGAACCCGACAGCGCTTACTTTCTCCTGGATCCGGTTCGCCTTTACCAGGGCCGGAAGCGATTTAGGTACTCCCTCCAGTACTGTTTTCTTTTTACGGCCTTTTTCTTTTAGCTTTAGTGCTTCCCAGTTTTGTTCTACCTCGCGCGCATTTTCTGCTCCCTGGCTTCCGTATATGTGAGGATGACGATAGATCAGTTTCTCGTTTAGCGAATTAATAACATCGGTCATGTCAAAGGCTTGTTTTTCAGAGCCTATTTTGGCATAAAAGACCACATGGAGCAATAAATCACCAAGTTCTTTCCGGATTTCGTCCATGTCGTTCTGAATGATTGCATCTGCAAGTTCATAGGTTTCTTCAATGGTTAGTTTTCGAAGCGATTCAAATGTCTGCTCTTTATCCCAGGGACATTTTGCCCTTAATTCATCCATGATTTCAAGGAGCTTGCCAAATGCTTTCAGTTTCTCGTCCATAACTCTTTTCTTTATTAGTTCCTCAAAATTACAATCTTTATCGGGAGTGGCTTTATCTACCGGCGGGGCTTTATGCCGAAAATGATAAAAAGATAATTGTCGGAACGGTAATTTTTTTAAAGCTAAAATTTTTATTAAATCCGGTTGAACCTTTTCTTTTTCGGGTGTATCAATATCAAAAAACAACATGCAGTTTGACAAACGAAAGTATATGATGCTTATTTTTCTATTGATTGTACTAATTTTAGGTTTTATTTTTATGAGTGGGCCCAAAAATAGTGACCCTGAAAGTTTTAATATGAATATTTTCAGCTTCAGACGGATAACATTAGCTCCGGTTTTAATATTAACGGCTTATTCAGGAATGGTTTATCTGATCATGAAGAAACCAAAAGAAACATGTTCAGAAGAAAAATAAAATCGTATAGTGACGAAAAATTAATGCAGCTGATGGGCACGGGAGATCAGCAAGCCTTTAATGAGCTGTACGACCGGTATTATCAACGCTTATACTATTATTTTTTTCGGATGCTGGGCAGTTCGAAGGAAATGGCTAATGATTTTTTACAGGAATTATTTCTGAAGATTATCGAAAAGCAGGAACATTTTGATCCCCGCTATGAGTTCAGGACCTGGATTTTTTCAATAGCCCATAATCTTTGTAAGAATGAATACAGAAGAAGGGATGTGCGCAGAAATATTCCTTTACCGGAAACTGATCAGACCGATCCGGTATCGCCAGGGAATATTTCCAGGGATGAACTGGTCGACCGGATTTTTAAAAATCTGGATCAGCTAACAGAAGAGCAGAAGTCGGTTTTCCTGATGCATTACAGGGAAGGGTTCCGTATTAATGAGATCTCAGAAGTTTTGGACCTGTCACCAGGTACAGTGAAATCCAGGCTGTTTTATGCCCGGAAGTTCCTGGCAGATAAGCTGCAATATTTAAAGGATGAAATCGACATAAATTAGGATCTAAGAATTGAAGAATAATTGTTGCATGAAGATTAAAAAAAATAGAAATGAACGAGAAAATGCTTAAGAAATTAATAGTACAGGACCGGCCAGGTGCGCCAGACCCTTATCTCAGAGAACGGTTACGGCAGGTTCTTTTTAAACGTTCCGCCGTTTATAAGATCAGGCAGAATTCGTTTGCCGGTTTTTTTTCCTGGATTTTTTCTTCAAGACAGGCAGCAATAAAACTGGCTTTCGCCGGGATCGTGACCTTTCTGTTTTTTGTAAAACCGGACTTTATTTTTTACAGGCATGTACCTTCGGTGATTGATACAACCAGGGTCGATCAATCCGGTGCGACTGATTCTGCATTGTTCCATTTGCCCAAGAGTTCCACAACCGATAGCATTCTTTAAGTTTGTTGTTTGAAAAGCTAATAAGCCGGTTTGAGACAATGGTCATGCCTGTCAGTTATAATTTTCATGTCATTGTTCTCAGATAACTTTCCAATCTGACTCTCATTTTTTCAGCCAGTTCCGGGGCATATTGCTCTGCCAGTTTTAGCAGATAATGATATAAATATAACTTGGACGTTTCTTCTTGGTTGATGAACATAGCCTCGTTTCCCCTGAACAGGGAAAAGTAGTCAAGCCATTGTTCCAGGTTTGCAGTCTGCTTTTTCAACTGAGACAAGCCTTCACTATTCCGGCCAATTTTAAACCAGGCCTCATTGAGCTGGCACGACCAGTAATCTACCGGCCAAAGCCTTAATGGCTGAACCGATTCTCCTTCCCTGATTACCCGGGCGGCCAAATCATCTTTTTCTTCTTTTGCCAGGACATCCGCCAGCCGGTAAAAGGCCTGACGAATCTGGGCAACGGCAAACATCCGCCGGTGGTGCCAGCTGAAATAGACAGAACTGTCTTTGAGGTTTGTCCAGTTACATCTTTTCATCAGGTTGTCATACAGTATTTTCGAGTCTGTTTCTCCGGTACCGGCTATGTTTCCGGATTCGTATTTTTCCGGAACAAGTGTATATACCATCCCGTCAAAACGCAGGTAATCCTGTAATCCGTGATCGGCCGGATCGGCGAGAGAAGTAAAGCAAATAGGTCGTTTCCCTATATTTGAGGCAATAACATCCCAGAAAGCGAGGTCACCCTTCATCATGTAGGATTCCTTGAGTTTTATGGGAATGCTGTCATTATTAACTGAAATTTTCAGGTTTGTAACCGGGATATAATCCAGGATATCGCCATCCTGCATCCTTATTTTTGTCCCGGATGAGTCACTGGCCACGAACTTCAGCACATCGTTTATTACCTGTTCTTTTTTGATACGGGAAACTACAGGAATGTAATCGATATTCCCGGCTTCATATTTTTCAACTGGGATTGTTAGCTTTAGTCCCGGGTTATCATATATTTCCCGGTTGATTTGCCTGATGTACCATCCCGCGCTCAGGTAGGGCATCACCACAATCCTGATATCTTTGCGGATGCCTTCTACTTCCTGGCAATACCAAACCGGATAAGTATCGTTGTCTCCATGGGTAAACAGGATTGCGTTTGGCTCGCATGACATCAGGTAATTTTTTGCAAGGTCACGTCCTGAGTATCTTCCAGACCGGTTGTGATCATTATAATTTTGTTGAAGCAAGATTCCAGGCCCGGCTAAAAAGGCTATTAACGTGGCAGTTAATACAAAAAACCGGTGTTTTGTTTTCTTCATAACGAAATTAAACAGGGCAAGTGCCCCAAAACCTATCCAGATTGAAAAGATAAAAAAGGAACCGACGTAAACATAATCCCTCTCCCTCGGTGTTTCCGGTATTTCGTTGAGGTAGGCGACAAGCCCGATACTCATAATAAGGAATAGAAGCAAGACCGGATAAAATGTTTTTTTTTCATGCCGGTAATGATAAATCATTCCTGCCAGTCCAAGGATCAGGGGAAGAAAAAAGTAACGGTTTCTGGCTTCGTTATTTTGAAGTTCGTCAGGGAGGTTCTTTTGGGGGCCGAGCCGGAGACTGTCAATGACCGGGATGCCACAGATCCAGTTCCCGTAAAGAGGGCCTCCTGTTCCCTGTATGTCGTTTTGCCTTCCTGCAAAATTCCACAGGAAATACCTGATGTACATGTGACCTAACTGATAATTCAGAAAAAAGCGCAGGTTCTCTCCAAAGGTAGGAACGGTTGTCGTCTCTGTTATCCCATTTTCTGTTTCGAATTGCACCTTTCTTCCTTTCCAGCCGCTCCACTGCCTGTAAGCTCCGGCCTGCCCGTCTTCCCGGCTATACATTCTGGGAAAAAATCCTGTGGTTTGTGAGTAATATACTACCTTGGGATTTAGCCGGGCCGGAACATATTTCTTTCCATCGAATTCATAACTGTTTCGTTCTTTGTATTCCCTTGGAACTGAACCGAAGTTTTCTCCGTAAAAGATTGGCCTGGTACCATAACTTTCACGTTTCAGATAATTAATCAGTTCGAATGTCGTTTCCGGGTTGCCCTGGTCTACTGGCGGATTTGCTTCAGACCGGATAAAAACACTCAGGTAAGAAGTGTAGCCCAGCGTAAGAAAAAGAAAGCATAACACGACTGTGTTCCATAATGTTTTACCTTTTTTCTGTGTAAAATACAATGCCAGTATAAATGCGGCAGACAGGAGAACAAGATATAAATAAAATCCCGTGTTTACCGGTAATCCCAATGTGTTTACTGCCAGCAGTTCCAGTGGCCCTGCCAGTTCAAATAATCCGGGAATATATACATTCATAATTACGAGGATGAGCAGCATGGAGCCTGTCATGACAAATATTGTCCCTTTCACTGTTACCGGATACCTGCGGATATAGATGATCAGGGCGACAGTCGGGATGACCAGCAGGTTTAAAAGATGTACACCTATAGACAGGCCTGTCATGAAGAAAATCAACACGATCCACCGGTTTGAATATTTTGTTTCAGGTTCGCGTTCCCATTTGGTAACTGCCCAAAGGACAAGGGCCGTGAAGAGCGAAGATAGGGCATAGACCTCGGCTTCGACTGCTGAAAACCAGAATGAATCGGAAAAGGCAAAGCTAAGGGCCCCTGTTGCCGAAGCCATCCATATCAGAGCGGGTTTAATATTCACTGTTTTTTTCATGAGCCAGACAGATATCCAAAAGAGTAACATGACTGTTGCTGCACTGGATATTGCAGAAATAAGGTTGATCATCATGGCTGCTTTTTCTGTGTGTCCCGTGCTAAATAACGAGAAAATCCTTCCCAGCATGACAAACAAGGGGGCACCAGGTGCGTGACTGATCTCAAGCTTACTTGCCGAGACAATAAATTCGCCACAGTCCCAAAGGCTCATTGTCGGCTCAAGGGTCAATACATATATAATCAGGGAAACTGCAAAAATTAGCCATCCCTGGATATTATTCCATTTGTTGAATGTTGTCATATCGCTTTGTTTACGCTTTTATACACCCGAGATGGAAAAGGTTCAAAAGAGGCATGTTGATCTTTATTTAAAATTCTTGTCAATTAAGAATTATCAGGAAGAAGGAAGCCCGTTTTTCTCCTCACATTTTTTTACTTTTGCAAGACTAAGGACGTTAAACAACTCTATGTTTGAAAAACTAATTTTATTGGAAGGGGTTGATCCTCTTGAATTTTATGGTGTGAACAACGCCAAAATTGATTTGATCAAGGCCTTCTTTCCCAAGTTAAAGATTATAAGTCGCGGCAACCAGATCATTGTACAGGGCGATAAAAAGGAAAGCGCCATTTTTGAGCAGAAGCTTCAGTTGTTGCTCGACCATTATAACCAGTTTAATATATTGCCTGAAGAGACGATTCGGGAAGTAATCAATAATGATGCGGTTTCCCTGAACACGTCTTCGGACCAGACAGACCTTTTACTGCATGGAAATAACGGGAAACCGATAAGGGCCCGGACCCCAAATCAGCGTGCCCTGGTGGAAGCCAGTAAAAAATCGGACCTGATTTTTGCCATAGGGCCTGCAGGGACCGGTAAAACCTATACCGCAATTGCTTTGGCTGTAAGAGCCCTGAAAAACAGGGAAATCAGGCGTATTATTTTAAGCAGGCCCGCTGTTGAAGCCGGGGAACGGTTGGGGTTCCTTCCCGGCGATCTTAAAGAAAAGATCGATCCCTACCTGCAGCCTTTATATGATGCGCTTCAGGATATGATCCCGGGGAAAAAACTGGAAGAATTTATGAAAGACGGTATTATACAGATCGCCCCGCTGGCTTTTATGCGCGGGCGTACCCTGAGCGATGCTTTTGTAATCCTGGATGAAGCGCAAAATACGACTATTAACCAGCTTAAAATGTTCCTTACCCGAATGGGAATGAATGCGAAATTCGTCATTACCGGAGACGAGACCCAGATCGATCTCCCGTCTGCCAGCCAGTCGGGACTTTTACAGGCGAAGAAAATCCTCCGGAACATTGAGGATATTTCGTTTGTTCAGTTTAATTCGAAAGATATTGTGCGCCACAGGCTGGTCAGGGAAATTGTAGAAGCATATGACCGGCACTTTCAACAGCAGCTGGCAAAAAAAGAAGAGAAAAAGCAAAAAGATAAAAATAAAGAAAATGACTAAAGCATTAACGAGAACAGATTTTGATTTTCCGAAACAGAAAAGTGTTTACCATGGAAAAGTTCGCGATGTTTATAATATTAACGATGAATATCTGGTCATGGTTGTCAGTGACCGTATTTCGGCCTTTGATGTAATCCTTCCGGAGGGGATTCCATATAAAGGACAGGTGCTGAACCAGATTGCTTCCAAGTTTCTCGATGCAACGGCCGACATAGTCCCGAACTGGAAGATTGCGGCTCCGGATCCTAATGTTACGGTTGGTCATCATTGCGACCCCTTCAAGGTAGAGATGGTAATTAGAGGGTACCTTACCGGCCATGCCTGGAGGGAATACCGCGACGGAAAACGCAGTCTTTGCGGTATTGCTATTCCTGATGGAATGGTCGAAAACCAGAAATTTGAAAAGCCGGTAATCACTCCGACGACCAAGGCTGACGAAGGTCATGATGAAGATATTTCAAAGGAGGAAATTATTGCAAAGGGCCTCGTTAACCGTGAGGATTACGAAAAACTGGAAGAATATACGTTCAAACTCTTTCAGCGTGGATCCGAAATGGCTGCAGAAAAGGGGTTGATCCTGGTTGATACAAAATATGAATTTGGGAAGAAAGATGGTAAGATCTATCTTATCGATGAGATTCATACGCCGGATTCTTCGCGTTATTTCTATGCCAAAGGGTATGAAGAACGTCTTGCCAAAGGAGAAGGACAGAAGCAACTGTCGAAGGAATTCGTTCGTCAATGGCTGATTGAGAACGGATTTCAGGGTAAGGAAGGCCAAAAGGTGCCTGTAATGGACAAGGCATTCGTTGAGTCTGTTACCGATCGTTATATCGAACTGTATGAAATTATTACAGGTGATCCGTTTGAAAAATCAGATATTGCAGAGATTCAGTCTCGTATTGACAGGAACGTTACCGCATTTTTAAAGACATTGTAAACCTCATTGGTTTATTTTAATTAGACTTCTGCCGGGAATAACATCCCCGGCAGTTGATTTTTCATCTTTTGCAAATTATGAGGCTTATGAAAACGATGATTGTTCTTTTATTTCTGTTTGTTTCTTCTGGTCTTTGGGCTCAGACGGAAGAGGAGAAAGCGACCCTGGTAAAAACTGGCCAGGAGGTTCCCGATTTTGTACTTGAAGGAAGAGCTGGACAGCAAATTTCTGCGAAGGACCTCCGGGGGAAAGTGGTGCTGATAAATTTCTTTGCCGCATGGTGCGGTCCCTGTATGAAGGAATTACCTCATGTTCAGAAAGAAATATATGAAAAGTACAAGGACGATCCTGACTTCAGGCTTTTGGTAATTGGCCGTGAACATTCTTCAGAAGAGATGGACCTGTTTAAGCAAAAGAAAGGTTTTGATTTCGACCTGTTCCCTGATCCAAAACGTGAGGTTTACTCTAAATTTGCATCCCAGTTTATTCCCCGGAATTTTATAGTCGGTAAAAATGGAAAGATTATTTATGCTTCCGTAGGTTTTGATGACAAGGAGTTTGACAAAATGTTGACTGTATTGAAGGAACAGCTTGGCTTTTAGACTGTTTAATGCGAAAATTTCCGATATATTGAATTTTATACGAATGAGTATAAAGAAAACGAACGCTGCCAGATTACTTGATAGCCAGCATATCCCGTACGAATTGAGAGAATACGAGGTTGATGAAAACGATTTGAGTGCGAACACGTTGGCTTCAAAACTTGGACAGAATGTCGAACAGGTTTTTAAAACGCTGGTTTTGAGGGGAAATACGACCGGGATCTTTGTTGCTGTTATTCCGGGAAATGGTGAAGTCGACCTGAAGAAAGCAGCAAAGGTATCCGGGAACAAGAGCGCAGCTATGGTCCATATGAAAGAGTTGCTGGGCCTTACCGGCTATATCCGTGGCGGATGTTCTCCGCTGGGAATGAAAAGGCCTTACCCTGTGTTCATTCATGAAAGTTGCCTCAGTTTCGGTTTTATATATGTCAGCGCCGGAAAAAGGGGAATGCAATTGCTTTTAAAGCCGGATGACCTGATTAAGGCCGTCTCCGCTACAGTGTGTGATCTTATTTGATTTTTTGTTTGGACTTCATAAATTTGTTAGTTTTTTGTTAAATCGGTATCTGCTGACTCTTTACATGAAACCAGAAGCTAAAATTTGTGTTTCTTGTACAAAGATGGATTTATTCGGGGTACATTGCCCTTATGAATTATTAACTAACGATTTGTGAAATGAATTTTATTTCTGCAGCCTTTGACCGTTTTTTCAGGCAGGAGAGTTCTTCGGGCATGCTCTTGCTGGGGACTACCCTCCTTACCTTGTTGTTCGTGAATGTCGGTTTTTACAATCCCTATTTTGAATTTTTGCATCATAAACTGACATTTGGAATTTTCGATTTTGAGCTGTCCAAATCGCTAATTCTATGGATTAATGATGGGCTAATGGCCATCTTCTTCTTTGTGATAGGACTGGAGGTGAAGCGGGAGATCCTGGTCGGTGAACTTTCAGATTTCAGGAAGGCAAGCCTGCCCGTGTTTGCTGCTTTCGGAGGAATGTTATTTCCTGTAATAATTTTTATGGTGTCGAATAGCCGGCCTGACTTTGCCGAAGGCTGGGCAATTCCTATGGCTACAGATATTGCATTCTCTCTCGGGATATTGCAGTTGCTCGGGAAGAAGGTCCCCTATGGACTGAAAGTGTTCCTGACAGCCTTTGCCATTGTCGATGATCTGGGGGCGATCCTGGTTATAGCCCTCTTTTACAGCGCTTCGATCCATTGGTCTCTGATCCTTATTGCATTGGGTATTTTTGTCGTTCTGCTGTTCTTATCTTATGCCGGGTTGTTTTCAAAATATATCTTTTTTGTCGCCGCTGTTGCTATATGGGGCCTATTCCTGAAATCGGGTATTCATGCGACTTTGGCAGGAGTGCTTGTCGCTTTTGCTGTTCCTATACGGAAAAATATTAAGGTCCAGCATTTCCAGGATGATATGCTGGAGGCACTGAATTTGTTTAAACGGGTGTCAAACGGTCAACAGCCAAAATTTATTTTGACAAACGCCCAAATGGGAGCTATTAATACAATAGAGGACCTGACACAACAGGTTCAGTCGCCTTTACAGAATATCGAGAATAAACTTCATGGATGGGTAGCATACCTGATCATGCCTGTTTTTGCATTTGCCAATGCGGGAGTGTTAATTAATTCGAATAGTTTTTCGAATATAGGATTATCCTTAATTGTTGCTTCCAGTTTGTTTTTTGGAAATATAATAGGGATTGGCTTATTTTCTTACCTGGCCATCCGGTTCAGGTTGTCCAGTCTTCCCGAAAAGACCAGTTTTCGTCAGCTTGCTATGACCGGGGTCCTCGGAGGGGTAGGGTTTACTATGTCTTTATTTATTACGAACCTTTCTTTTGAGGAGCAGGCTATGATTGATGCATCCAAAATAGGAATCCTGGTTGGTTCTCTGGTTTCCGGGGTGTTGGGGTATTTTTTACTCAAGTATTCGTTAAAGGAAAGGAAAACTAAATCAGTTGTTTCATAGCGAAATTTCGGACATTTCCGTTTTTGAAAAATAGATTTCTTTACAGGAAGAAAACGGCTACTCCAAGAACTGTAATAACGGCACCTAGAATTTCTTTCCAGTTGATCTTTTCTTTATAGATAAAGATGGTTGGAGGGATAATAAGTACGGGAACAATGGCCATGATTGTCGCGGCAATCCCGGCTTTTGTATGTTGTATTGCCAGCAGGGAAAAGGCCACCCCCAGGAACGGTCCGAAGAAAGAACCAAGCGCAATACCTTTCATGGCAGAAGTGTTGCGAAAGGCGTTCCAAACTCTGTTATATCTTTTTAGGAAATATAAAAGTATGGCGAATCCTATAACCCCGGACAGTACGCGGATTTGTGATGCAGAGAACGCATTATAGTCGCCCATACCCTTTTTGCTGAGCACGAGTCCTGCCGCCTGTCCGACAGCACCACCCAGGGCCAGGAGTATGCCATTGATTGAGTATGCCGTAGTAAGTTTCTTCCTTTTGGGTTTGTCTCCTTCCATCGATTTACTTTCCCGTTTGAGAATGACCATGCTGATACCGGTTAAGGTAATGGCCATCCCCAGCCAATTCCCCGGTGATAAAACTTCTCCAAGCATGAAGTAGGAAATAATGGCAGTGAATGGGGGGACCATGGCCATGACAAGCATCGAAATCCTTGCCCCTACATCGACATACGCCTGCAACAGGAGTGAATCGCCAAATACAAAGCCAACCAGACCAGACAGGGAAAGCCAGAACCATCGTTCTGCACCGGCATCTGCCGGGAACCACATTCCCCGGGTTATTTTTGTGTATAAGGCATAAATAATGAAAGCAATAACCAATCGTACCAGATTGACTGCAAGAGAACCTACCTTTTTTCCGGCCGATTCGAATGCCATGCTGGTAATAGTCCAGAATAAAGCAGTCAGCAGCGCTGAGATCTCTCCAAAGTACGCCATTGAGTAATTTCTATGTGAATAAATCGGGTGTATTATTGTTCAAAACAATTTCAAAGGCTGAATTGATGCCCCAAAATTAAACAAGATCATCGGGGTACAATCCGAAAATTATAGAATCGCGATAATTATGCTGAAAAAATAACAGTTAATATTTATCTTTAACCCATCTAAAACCGGATATTTCCTGTACGTGTTAAAAATATTGGCCATTTGGCTAATCCCCAAAGCAGAAGAATTAACTTCTTTTGTTACTCATGATTGCAAGGCCGCCTAACCAGCGGCCTTTTTTATTGAAAATGACTTTTTATAAAAAGGCATTGGACCAACTTTGTCCAATGCCTTGAATTTTTGTTACATCAGTCGAATTTCTTATAAAACCGAGCGTTTGTTTATTTTTTGGGAATACCATGTTCATGTACGCCGGCCACAGAACGGCCCGATGGATCTGCATTGTTCCGGAACGATTCGTCCCATGCCAGGGCTTCTGCTGTACTGCATGCAATCGAAGGGACCGAAGGCACACAGGCTGCGGCCTGATCTGACGGGAAAAGTTCACTGAATATAGAACGATAAAGGTATTCTTCTTTTGACATCGGAGTATTAATCGGGAACCTGAAATGTGCATTTTTCATCATATCGTCGGAGACCTTGTCCTTTGCAATTTGTTTCAGGGTATCGATCCATCCGTATCCGACGCCATCTGAAAACTGTTCTTTTTGTCTCCAGACAACACTTTCCGGAAGCAAATCTTCAAATGCTTTCCGCACGACCCATTTCTCCATCCTTCCGTTGCCAACCATTTTATCCTTGGGGTTGAGTCTCATGGCTACATCCATGAACTCCTTGTCTAAGAATGGAACACGGCCTTCTACGCCCCAGGCTGCAAGTGACTTGTTGGCCCTCAAACAGTCATACAGGTTCAGTTTGCTTATTTTGCGAAGGGTTTCCTTATGGAATTCCTCTGCACTTGGAGCTTTGTGGAAGTAAAGATAGCCTCCGAAAATTTCATCGGCCCCTTCGCCTGTCAGTACCATTTTTATCCCCATCGATTTAATAACCCTTGCCAGCAGGTACATGGGGGTAGAAGCGCGGATTGTTGTCACATCATATGTCTCGATGTGATAAATGACATCGCGGATCGCATCGAGCCCTTCCTGTATGGTGTAATGGATTTCGTGGTGAATAGTTCCGATATGTTCTGCTACTTTTCTCGCTGCAACGAGATCGGGAGATCCCTCAAGTCCGATAACAAATGAGTGTAATTGTGGCCACCATGCTTCTTTTTCGTCGCCGTCTTCCACTCTTTTACCTGAATATTTTTTTGCCAAGGCCGACGTAACAGAAGAATCCAATCCACCGGAAAGTAATACCCCGTAAGGAACATCAGACATCAACTGGCGGTGGACTGCTTTTTCCATTGCTTCCTTCAGTTCTTCAATGCTGGTTGTATTGTTTTTTACATTTTCATAGTCCATCCAGTCACGGTTCCACCAACGTTTGATTTCCCCGTCTTTGCTGTAAAGATAACTTGCCGGCGGGAATTCCTGTATTTTAGTGCAATACCCCTCAAGCGCTTTTAGTTCGGATGCTACATAAAAGTTGCCGTTTTTGTCCCACCCCATATACAAAGGGATAATTCCGATGTGGTCGCGTCCAATCAGGTAAGCATCATTTTCTTCATCATAGAGCACGAACCCGAATATTCCGCTCAGTTCGTCCAGAAAGCCGGCCCCTTTTTCGCGATACAGGGCCAAAATAACTTCACAGTCAGACCCCGTCTGATATTCATAAGTTGCTTTTGTCCTTTCTCTGATTTCCAAATGGTTGTATATTTCACCATTTACTCCCAGGATAAGCTTTTTATCTTTACTGTATAATGGTTGCCCCCCCGATTCCGGATCAACAATGGAAAGTCTTTCGTGAGCAATGATTGCTTTTTCTCCGCAATAAATGCCGGACCAGTCTGGTCCTCTATGTCTAATTTTCTTGGATTGTTCCAATACTTGTGGTCTCAGCTCCTGAGCATCAGTCTTTAAGTCAAATACGCCTACAATTCCGCACATAATGCCAATATTTTAAGATCCAATTTTTATTACTAATTTTAAAGTTCCCAAAAATAATCTATTTGGTTTGTTTTAAAAAATTATACTGACACTTTTCTATTCAACAATATTTATTCTTAACAAAAGAAGAGAGTAATGGATTCTTTTTGTTTCATTCTGAAAAGGTATTTTGGAGATAATACCCCCCTGAAAAAATTACCATTGACTGAAATAAAATATCAATAAAGTGATATACCCCTTTGTGTGAAAGGGGGGTGTTCCAAAAAAAATAAAATAAAAAAAGATTCGGTATGTTAAGAAAATGTAATGGGAGCAGAGGAGTTGGTGAATGATTGAATGAAGGAATGAGAGAATTAGGTTTGAATGGTTCGAGGGTTTGAATGTTTGACGCTTCACTGTTGGGGAGAAGGATATTGAGAATTTGTGAGTTGGCGAACTGGTGAATGAAAGAATGAGGGAATGATAGAATTAGATCCAAGAACAATAGGAACAGGAGCAATAGATGTTTGAATGTTAGAATGTTCGACGCTTCGCTGTTGGAGAGGAGAGCATGGAGCCCGGAAAGTGATTAACCAAAAAGCAACAGAAACCATGTCAATCAGATTAACAACAGAAACTATATAAACATTTTGTGAACTGGTTAATTGGTGATTGAAGGAATTGGAAGAAAAGAATCGAGAACGGGGACCGACCAGTATATAGTAACAACAGAAACCACAGAAACAAAAAAACTATTTTGTATTCAGCTTAGTGTCTCCGTTTTAACCCCGTCTCTCAATTTTTAGACATTAAACCTGAAATGCATGATATCTCCGTCCTGGACGATATAATCTTTTCCTTCGATGGCCATCTTCCCGGCTTCTTTGCAGGCAGCCTCTGAGCCTAATGCAACATAATCACTATATTTAATTACTTCGGCACGGATAAATCCTTTCTCGAAGTCGGAATGAATAATTCCAGCTGCCTGCGGGGCTTTGAACCCTTTCCGGTAAGTCCATGCCTTTACTTCCTTGGGACCTGCTGTGAAATATGTTTCAAGCTGGAGTAAGCGGTAAGCCAATTTGATTAGTTTACTGACACCTGATTCCTCCAATCCGAGGTCTTCCAAGAACATACGGCGTTCTTCATAGCTTTCCAGTTCTGCAATTTCTGCTTCCGTTGCTGCTGCGATAACCAGCAATTCAGCATTCTCATTCTTGATCGATTCCTTAACTGCTTCGACATAGGCATTCCCTTTCGTTACAGAAGCCTCATCGACATTGCAGACATAAAGGATTGGTTTGTTTGTTAACAGTTGAAGGTCTTTCGATAGTTTCAGGTCACTTTCTTCTATTTCTATTGTTCTGGCTGATTTCCCCTGGAGAAGGGTTTCCCGGTAAGTTGACAGGATTTTGAATAACCGTTTGGATTCCTGGTCATTCCCTGCTTTTGCCTGCTTTTCTACCTTGGCGATACGGCTTTCTACCGTTTCAAGGTCTTTCAATTGCAATTCGATATCGACCGTTTCCTTATCGCGGACCGGGTCGATCGAGGTATCGACATGTGTAATGTTGTCATTCTCGAAACAGCGCAATACATGAATAATGGCATCCGTTTCCCTGATATTTCCGAGAAACTTATTTCCCAGTCCTTCTCCTTTGCTTGCTCCCCGGACTAACCCGGCAATGTCGACAATCTCGACCGTTGTCGGGACGATGTGTTCCGGATGGACCAGTTCGGCCAGTTTATTAAGCCGTTCGTCCGGCACAGTAATCACGCCGACATTGGGCTCAATTGTACAAAACGGGAAGTTTGCGGATTGGGCCTTTGCATTTGAAAGACAGTTGAACAGAGTCGATTTTCCAACATTGGGAAGTCCTACGATACCACATTTTAATGCCATTTTCGCTTATTCTAAAATTGCGGTGCAAAGTTAAACCTTTTTCCCTATTTTTGAAGGATTAAAGGGAGAAGCCCAAATGTTTATCCTGTTAAAATAAAATTTGGCGGTTTCCAGGTAAAGGTTTTCAATTTTTGCTAGATGATACTTAAATCGGTTTCTATTGATTGCGTAATCTTTGGTTTTGATGGAGCCTCGGTCAAGGTACTTCTTTCACAACAGAACCCCGATGTGTTGCGCAAACAAATTGAAGAACGGGAGGATTACGAGGATATTCGGGTTCTTTACGATTCTCATCCCAACATTGTTGAACCTGATTGTTGGAGCGTTTTTGGTGCCCATGTGCCCGTCGATAAGGGAATTGATGAGTATGCAAGAGAATTATTGTCCCTGGCGACAGGAATGAATAATGTTTTTTTAAAGCAGTTTCATTGTTTCGGTGAAGAAGGAAGGGTGCCTCAGTTCAGGGTGATCACGGTCGGTTATTACGCCCTGATAAATCCGGCTAATCACATCCTCCGGAAATCGATCGCAACAAACGATCTGAAGTGGTTTGGTCTCAATAATTTGCCGAAATTACCATTTGACCATGAAAAGATCATCCATCGGGCAATCGAACACCTCAGGCATGAGGTTCGGTACCAGCCTGTTGGTTTTCATTTGCTCCCTGAGAACTTTACCCTTACAGAGTTTCAGTCTCTCTATGAAGTAATTCTGGATAAGAAAATGGATACCCGCAATTTCAGGAAAAAGATTGCAAAAATGGACCTGCTGATTGATACCCAGGAAAAACAGAAGAATGTGTCGCACCGGGCAGCCCGCCTATACAAGTTTGATGAAAAAGTTTATAACCGCTTAAAGGAAGAAGGGCTTCGATTTAGGATAGAATAGTTAAAAATACTTAATGGATTAAACCAGTCTGTTAATTTTTAATCTATAAGGAAATATAAAAATACATGGTTCAGGATATGCAATTGATAGCCGACTTAAAGAACGAAAGCATGAAAGAGTCTGCTTTCCGTATGCTGGTAGGCAAATATAAAGAACGGCTTTACTGGCATATTAGGAAGATTGTATTGAATCATGACGATGCCGATGATATCCTGCAAAATACCTTCGTAAAGGTATGGAAGAGTATTGATTCTTTCAGGGAAGAGGCCAACCTTTATACGTGGCTGTACCGGATCGCAACAAATGAATCCCTTACATTTCTTAATCAAAAAAAGAAAAAATCATTTGTAAACAGCGAAGAGGAATTTAATGACTATTTAATTGAAAACATTCAGACAGATCCATATTTCAGTGGCGATGATATTCACCGGAAGTTGCAGGAAGCGATTGCCCGTTTGCCGGAAAAGCAACGCCTTGTATTCAACATGAGGTATTTTGATGATATCAAATATCAGGACATGGAAAAGATTCTTGAAACTTCAGAGGGGGCTTTGAAGGCATCTTTTCACCATGCAGTAAAAAAAATAGAAGAATACCTTAAATTAATAGATTAGCGAAATAGATTTGCAGAATTTTAAACTTTTTATATTTTATCCAGTCAAATACAAAAATAGGAGAGAAACAAGATATGCAGATAAATAACTCAGAATTTCCAAAGGATAATCCGTTCGGCGTTCCTGAAGGCTATTTTGGGATGCTGGAAGACAGAATTTCAGGACGGATAAGGCAGGAGGAAGGAAAAAAAGTATCCAAAGAGGTAAAAGTAATCCGGATGCTTAAACCTTTGCTCGGGTTGGCGGCCAGTTTCGCAATTGTTTTTATGCTTGTTCATTACCCTCTAAGCAAATTTTTGCCATGGTATATGTCGAAACATGCAACTAATAAAATCGAAGAAACAAGCCAGACTGAACAAAAAATACTGGCTGCCTTTACTGATGATATCGATGAAAGTACTTTTTTTCAGATCCTGACTTCCCAGGAAAATCAAAATAAGATTGATTCAGATGAGATTATTTCTTTTCTTTCATCAGAATTAAGTGATTATGAAGTTTATGCGGAAATTATTAACTGAAATGTTTATGAAGAAACTGGTAGTAATAATTGGTTTATTCTTTTTCTTCGCTCATGGATTTGCCCAGCCCCCGAAATGGAAATCTGAAGATTTTGAGAAGTTTAAGGCAATGAAAATATCGTTCATGACGGAGAAGCTGGAATTGACACCTCTGGAGGCACAGCGTTTCTGGCCTATTTATAACGAGTTCGAGAAAAAGAGGTTCGAACTTAATGAAAAGGGTCACAATTTGGAGAAGCAAATTCGTGACCATTATGACTCATACAGTGAAAGCGACTTTCGAAAGTTGAGCTATGAACTTGTTGACCAGGAAGTACAGGAAGCCAATCTGTCAAAAGTGTATAATGATAAATTTCTCCAGGTTTTGCCTGCAAAAAAGGTTGTTATGATCGGACAGTTTGAAAATGAGTTCCGGTTCAGGATGATTCGTGAGTTCAGGGACAAGGAACAGGGGAAGGATAGCAGTGATAACAGGCCATAGATTGTGTCCTTTGCTGATTCCTTGGATGCAAGTGCCCCTCAGAAAAATAGTTTTTTGAGGGGCACCTGTTTTTTTAATCAGTGAGTATTTTTATAAGTTTCTCAGAATTTACCAACTGTTGATCGCCTGTTTTCATGTTTTTCAGGTTTAGCTTTCCTTCTGCCATTTCCTGTTCTCCGGCCATGATTACGAAAGCCACATTCTTACGATCGGCCCAAACCATCTGCTTTTTGATTTTTGCCGCTTCCGGGAATATTTCAGCTGTGACTCCTGCGTCGCGAAGTTTTTTCAAAATCGGCAGGCAATAGGCTTCTTCTTTTTCTCCAAAATTTATAAACAGAACCTTGGAAGATACAACGGCCTCTTCAGGAAAGAGGTTTAGCTGGGTCATCACGTCGTAAATCCGGTCAGCTCCAAATGATATCCCGACACCTGAAACACCCGGCATGCCGAATATCCCGGTCAGATCGTCGTATCTTCCCCCTCCTGTAATACTGCCTATCTGAACATCTTTGGCTTTTACCTCGAAAATTGCCCCGGTATAGTAATTCAACCCACGGGCCAGGGTGAGGTCAAGCTCAACTTCCGTTTCCAGATTGTCTTTACTTATATAAGCAAACAATGTGTGTATCTCTTCAATTCCTTTTCTTCCGGTTTCTGTATTCCCGATAACTGAGGAGAGTTGTTCCAGCTTTTCTTGGGTTGTTCCCTGAAGTTTTAGAATGGGCTGCAGTTTATCAACAGCAAGCTGGGAAACTCCTTTCTCCAATAACTCGGCATTTACATTGTCAAGGCCTATTTTATCAAGTTTATCGATTGCAACCGTTATATCCACAATTCGACGTGCTTCTCCTATTGTCTCGGCAATCCCTGCCAGTATTTTCCGGTTGTTGATTTTTACAGTCGTTTTTATTCCAAGTCTTTTGTAAACTTCATCGACAATCTGAACCAGTTCGAACTCGTTCAGCAGAGAATCACTGCCTACGATATCAACGTCGCACTGATAAAATTCACGGTAACGTCCCTTCTGGGGCCGGTCGGCCCGCCAGACAGGCTGTATCTGGTAGCGTTTAAACGGGAATGATAAATCGTTTCTGTGCTGTACAACAAAGCGGGCGAACGGTACCGTGAGATCGTACCGTAACCCTTTTTCCGAAATCATATTGGTGAGCCGGATGCTGTTTTTTCCGAGTAAATCATGCTCTTCTACACCGGAGATAAAATCCCCGGAATTCAGAATCTTGAAAAGCAATTTGTCTCCTTCTTCCCCATACTTGCCCATCAGGGTCGACAGGTTTTCCATGGCGGGTGTTTCCAGTGCCTGAAAACCATAAAGTTGAAAAACAGCTTTTACCGTATCGAAAATATAATTTCTTCTCGCCATCTCGAAGGGCGAAAAATCACGTGTCCCCTTTGGAATAGAAGGTTTCTGAGCCATAGTCATTAAGCTTTTTGCTTTAAAGTTGCAAAAATAAGCAAAATCGGGAGGTCTTCAAGCATCGCAGGAAATAATCGGGGCAAGGAGGTTTAATATTACCCATCGTATGCCACAGGTTGGTTATTTATGCTGATCCAAAATTTTGAAAATTATTTTATAGATAGACTTAAAATTAATTAATTTGTATCATGTTTTATGAAACTTATGACTGATTTTGAAGAAATATTCAGAACTTATCATACGATTCTCTTCTTGTATGCCCAAAAATTTGTTCAGAGAAATATTGCGTTGGATCTGGTACAGGATATTTTTGTTGCGATGTGGGAAAAGAAGAAATTTGATATGGATGAACTATCTGTTAAAGCCTATTTATTTAAATCAGTCAGGAATTCCTGCCTTAATTATCTGAAACATGAAAAGATTGTGTCAAAGCACATGGAAAATAAGTTGGCCTCACTTTCAGAGCAGGAGATTTGCTATTATGAAAGTGGAGAAAAATCATTTATAGAGAAAGAGGACCTTGATAAAATATATGGAATCATTAATTCTCTTCCTGATATCTACAGGGAAATTATTGAATTGAGCCGTTTTGATGGTTTAAGGAATAAGGAAATTGCAGAAAAATTGGATATACCGCTGCGAACAGTGGAAACAAGGCTTTTCAGGGCATTATCCATGCTGAAGGAAAAATTATCCAATCATTTATTTTTATTGTTTTGTATGCCAGATTTTTATAGATTATCTTGAAAAATAGTTCTATTTGGGCGACGTAGTTTCTTCTATTTAGTTGTGTTAAAAATAGACAACCAATAATAGTTTGTTCGTATGCCTATAGAAGAGGAAAGAGAACGATTAGTCGCCAGGTATTTGAATGGAGATATTACTCCTGAAGATAAGGGGAACCTGATCCGGTGGATTAGGGAAACCCCGGAAAATAAGAAGTTATTTTTTGAGCTGAAAGATGCTTGGGACTCGAGTGCCAGGGCAGGAAAAGGGGACCAAAGAGAACATCTTTTGCGTTTATATAGAAAGCAGTTTCTTTACAGGCAGAAGAGGATACAGATTAACCGGTTTATATATGCTATTGCGGCTATTTTGATTATCGGTATCGTATTGGGTGGAATATTCCTGCAAAACGTAAATTCACGTCAGAAAAGTCAGGTCGAATCCGTTCTTGTTCCGCGGGGTTCCTGTTCCGGTCTTACCCTGGCTGATGGCACTAAGGTTAACCTGAATTCAGATAGTCGCCTTAAGCTGGACAGACATTTTTCCACAAATCACAGAGTTGTTTGGTTAACAGGAGAAGGATATTTTGAAGTAAAAGCTGATAAAAAACATCCATTCACCGTAAAGACGAATAAATTTGATATCACTGTAACTGGTACAAAATTTAATGTCGCCAGTTATCCTGAAGATTTGAAAACGAGTGCTACTCTTCTTGAAGGGCATATTAATCTGGTAGTTGGAGGACGTCAGTCCTATCTGTTGCAACCAGGGGAGAAAATAAGTTTTGATCAGCAGACGATGAGGCATACTTTGGAAAAAGCCGATTTGGAAGCTGATCTGGCATGGACAAAAAATGAATTTATTTTCAGTAAAATCCCTTTCCCCGATCTGATGCGAAGGCTTGAACGATGGTACAATGTTAAATTGGTCTATCAGAGTTCAAAACTCGATTCCCTGATTTATTCCGGAAAATTTAAGAATCAGGAGACAATTTGGCAGGTACTGGATGCATTAAAGCTGACATCTCCAATTGGTTATAAAAAAACGGGCTTCCGGGAGTTTGAATTATATTACAAGAGACCTGTGTGAAAAAATAAGAAAGGCGGCATGTCGCCACAACATGCCCGCCTTTAATTAAAAACAATCAAATAATAATTGTTAAACAGTTCAAATTTATGAAAAAAAAACGAAACCCAAAGGAGGATCGTTTACGGAGCGGTTTTCCTAAAATCTGTCGGATTATGAGATTGATTTGTTTGTTTATGTTCGTGTCGCTGTTGCATGTAACAGCCTCTACCTATTCACAAAACAATAAATTAAGTTTGTCTTTGCAGAATCTGACCATAGAACAGGTGCTTGGACGGATTGAAGATCAGTCGGATTATTCTTTTTTTTATAATGTAAAAGAAGTCGATTTATCGAAGGTAGTTGATGTAACCATTAAAGATCAACCTATTGAGAAGGTCCTTGATCAGGTAATGGCAGGTACCGGTTTGACTTATACGATCAATAATAAATTGATCATCATCCACAAAAGTCAGAATGTAAGTTTATCTGACTTTAGCAATCAGCAACAGAAAAACTTGGCTGTAAAAGGGACGGTGACCGACAAATCAGGAAAGCCCGTCCCCGGTGCTACAATTGTTGTAAAGGGAACCACAAACGGGACCATTACTGATTCTGAAGGGAAATTCTCCTTAGTGAAAGTTCCTGCTGATGCAATATTGGAATTTTCCTTTGTAGGCATGAAAACCCAGTCCGTGCCAGTGAATGGGAAAACGATTTTTACCGTGGCAATGACGGAAGAAACCATTGGTTTGGATGAAGTAGTGGCTGTTGGATACGGAACGCAGAAAAAGGTGAATCTTACTGGTGCTGTGGCTACAGTCGACAATTCCGGATTAATGAAAAGGCCGGTAACCAATCCTGTTTCTATGTTACAAGGAATGATGCCCGGGGTCCAAATTACCCAGAATACAGGTGAACCTGGTAATGAGGGAACTAATATCCGTATTCGGGGAACAGGAACCTTTAGTGGTGCGGGATCGGATCCATTAGTGTTAATTGATGGTGTTCAAGGAAGTTTGTCTGATTTGGATCCGAATAATATTAAAAATATTTCGGTACTAAAAGATGCAGCGTCTGCATCTATTTACGGTGCAAGAGCTGCCAATGGTGTTATCCTGGTAACAACAAAAACTGGAAGCGAAGGAAAACTTCAGATCGAATATTCTACCAATGTTGGATTTTACAAACCAACAAAACTTTTCCACTTGGTTACAAATTCGGCGCAGTACATGCAATTATGGAATGAAGCCAGAATGAATTCCGGTTATACTTCAGGACTATATACACAGGATGATATCGATACTTATCAAAATGCTACAGACCGTACCTTGTACCCAAATACAAATTGGCTGGATCTGATTTTCAGGACAGCTCCAACCTATACCCAACATTTAAATTTTACCGGTGGGTCAAATGGAACGGTTTACAATGTTTCTCTTGGTTATGTTGATCAGACGGGGACGATGAAGGGATTTGATTATAAAAAATACAATATACGCTTAAACCTTACTTCTGAACTTTCTGATAAATTTTCCTTTGGAATTAATGTTGAACTTAAAAAAGGAGAAATTGGTGCTACCGTATTTGGATCCCAGGACTTGTTTTTATCAGCTATGTCACAGGCTCCGACATACGGACCTGTTGTACCCGATGGTAGTGGACATTATACCTATAAAGCATATGATTTCGAATATAATAATAAGAACCCTATTGCAGTTATTGAGAATAATCTGGATCATAATACTGATAATTATATTGCGAACACACAAGGATGGATCAAAATTAATTTATCGAAATCATTATCGTGGTACACAAAGGGTGCTTTTAATGCATATTTTGATAAATATAAAAATTTTCAACCGCCACTTAAGGAATATAATTTTAGAACCGGTGAACTTGCAACGACACTTAGTTTTGGTACTTCCTTAACTGATCAGGATCAGTATGAATTTTACTATGATTTTTATAGTTACTTAAATTATGACCGTGATTTTAACGGCCATCATATCAAAGCATTATTGGGATACAGTGCGGAAAAAAGTACTTATCAGTATTTACAGGCGTCACGGCAGGATCTCATCTCAGATGAATTGAGGCAACTGAATGCGGCAAGCCCGTCCGTTCAGTATGCTTACGGGACGGAAAACGGTTGGGCTTTGATGTCCTGCTTTGGTAGGTTGGATTATGATTACCACGATCGTTATCTTTTTGAAGCGAATCTTAGATATGACGGCACTTCACGGCTTAGCTCAGATTCCCGGTGGGGAGTATTCCCGTCCTTTTCTGCCGGATGGCGGATTTCCGAAGAGGATTTCATGAAAAGGTTGAACCTAAGCTGGCTGGATAATTTGAAGATCCGTGGTTCATGGGGCCAATTGGGAAATCAGAATATCGGAAACTATCCTTATCAGGCCTTATTAAATTTTACGGGTAATTATTCATTTGATGATTCAAACCTGAGTACAGGAGTTGCCCAGCAGACGATGTCTAATCCGAATTTAAAATGGGAGGCAACTACAATTTCAGATATAGGAGGCGATCTTACTGTTCTTAACGGGTTAAATGCTACCATTGATTGGTATAAAAAGAGAACAACGGATATTCTTCGTCAAGCTCAGGTTACTGCCGTTGTCGGGTTAGGGGCACCGACAATAAACAACGGAACAATGGAAAATAAAGGCGTTGAGTTGGGATTGACTTATAACCATCAGGTTCGCGGAGGAATATTTAATGGTTTGCATTATAGTGCGGGACTTAATGCTGAACATTATAAAAATAAGCTGGTAAAGTTTGGTGCTCCTGAAATTGGTGATTATACAATTGAGCAAGAAGGACATGAGTGGGGATCCTATTATATGCTACAGAGCATTGGGGTTTTTCAATCAGAAGATGAAATTGCCAATTCTCCAAAACAGTTCAATGATGCTACTCTCTCCGGCGATCTAAAATACAAAGACCAAAATGATGATGGGAAAATTAATGAAAACGACCGGATTATTATGCCAGGAGCATTTCCTAAATTAAATTACTCATTTAATCTTTCTGCCGATTGGAAGGGGTTTGATTGTTATGTAATGTTTCAGGGTGTTGATGGGGTAAAACGGTATGTTAATGGTTGGGGAACCATTCCTTTTGTACAGGGAGCGCCTCCTACAACGAATTGGCTTAATCGCTGGACAGAAACAAATCATTAAACAACCTTGCCTCGCCTTTACTGGGGACAGGGAGCACCTGAGCGGCTTACCCGCGCATCGTCTTTTTTCCTGCAGGATGCTTCTTACCTGCGTTTGAAGAATTTAACTTTGGGTTACACACTGCCTAATTCTATTATCCGTCAATTAGGAATTAAACAAATCCGCGTTTATTTCTCTGGCGATAATCTGCTGACATTTACTCATTATCCTGGTTTGGATCCTGAAAGAACGGGTAGTGGAACTTTTGTACAATATCCTCAAAATAAAATTTATTCTTTTGGATGTAATATCAAATTTTAATATGAAGAATATGAAACGCTGTATATATTTATTATCCGTTATTTTTATATCTATTTTGAGTTCATGTTCCGATTTTCTGGATATGAATCCTCTTGATCAGGTTTCCGATGCAACCTTCTGGAAATCCAAAGATGATTTTGATAATGCACTCACTGCTGTATACGGTTCAATGCAGGCATCCGAATTTGCTGTTGAATTGCCTTTAAGGGATTGCATGACTGATAATGGTTTCGCTCAATTTAATTCCGGAAGCGACAATAACATCGTGCAAGGTAATCTAAGCCCTTCAACAGGGGGATACCAAAGTGCAATATACAATGACAGTTATACAGGAATAGCACGAATTAATAATTTTTTACAACAACTGTCAGAATATACCGGAACTGATATTTCAGATAATGACAAAGCCGGTTACGAAGGTGAGGTCAGATTCATCAGAGCCTTTTATTATTTCCAATTATATTCAACTTATGGAGATGTTCCATTAGTCCTTGAGCCGTTAACGCTGGACAATCAAATACAACCGAAGGTCTCTGCCCAGCAGATCCTGGATCAGATATTGAGTGACCTGGACTTTGCAATTATCAATCTGCCAGATACACCATATACAGATAATGGAGGACATGCTGTTTCTACATCTGCTGAGGCCCTGAAAGCTCGCGTATTGATTTTTGCCGCCTATGATAAAACGGGAACTCCTGATCTGGATCTATTGAAACAAGTGAGGGACTTGACCCTTCATGTAGAGTCTGAGTATTCCCTGTGTCCGGATTTTTCAGATTTGTTCCGCGTGGCAGGCCAACAGGATAATCCTGAAATTATTTTCTCGATTAATTTTTTAGCTCCGAATAATACGACTGCCTGGGATATGTACTATGGCGACTGGGTTGCCGCGGATCCACTTCAAAATATGGTCAATGATTTTGAATGTACTGATGGAAAGACGATTGCTGAATCTCCGTTGTACGATCCGTCAAATCCTTTTGAAAATCGCGATCCCCGGTTGGCGAAGACCATCTATAATGATCATCCTGATTTTGGTGATGGTAAAGTTTGGTACCCGTCCAATGCGAAACCAACAGGCTATGGCGTAATGAAGTATCTGGATCCGGCTAATCTTCCATTTGGATTTTCCACGCTGAGTGCTCAAAATGCTGTGGTTTTACGTCTGGGCGAAATTCTATTGATGTACGCAGAAGCTGAAAATGAAATCGCTGGTCCGGATGCTTCCGTATATACCGCGATGAAAACATTACGGGAACGTGCTGGAATGCCTCCTTGCCCGGATGGTCTCTCCAAATCGGAAATGAGGGAAACGATCCGTCATGAGCGTCGTGTTGAACTGGCTTTTGAAGGTTTAAGATGGTATGATCTGAAACGGTGGAGAATTGCCGGTCAGGTGTTGAATCTGGTGACGGATGGCGTGGTGCCTTATCACTTTGAAGATAAATTCTATGACTGGCCTTTGCCTCAGACAGAAATCGATAAGAGCCAGGGGGTTCTGATACAAAACCCGGATTACGAATAACAGATTATTTATCTTCTGGGTTAAATAACTCCGGAACATAGAAAAGAACCGTCATGATGAAAAAATTATTTACCGTATTCGTTTTTCTGATGAGTATGGTACCTCTGGTTAAAGGGGAAAAAATGCCGTTAAAGTTATGGTTTCCGGGACCTGCGGGACGTTGGGAGGAGACCTTGCCGTTGGGCAACGGACGTTTGGGAATGATGCCTGATGGTGGGATCAACCAGGAGACAATCGTTCTGAACGATATCACGATGTGGTCAGGCTCGCCACAGGATGCGAATAATTATGAGGGGTATAAATCCCTTCCGGTGATCCGTAAGCTGTTATTCTCAGGGAAGAATGATCAGGCCAAATCATTGTCAGAGAATACATTCACGTGTGTGGGGCCTGGTTCAGGAGGTCCTGCCTTTGGGTGTTATCAGATACTGGGAACCCTTCATCTGACCTGTACCTATGGCGGGGAATTGGTCCCGGAAGGGACGGTAAGTGATTACTGTCGGGAATTGAACCTGAATACAGCCTTGGCTGAGTGTCACTTTACCTACAAGGGCGTTCATTACGGACGGGAATACTTCACCCGCTTCGGGAACGATGTGGATGTGATCCGGCTATGGTCGGATAAAAAAGGAATGCTGAACTGTCGGATCGGGATTGACCGTCCGGAACGTTTCCTGGTGACGAGTGAGGGGAGAACATTGGAAATGAGCGGCGAATTGGAAAGCGGGAGCGATCAGCCGGGGATGAAATACCTGGCATTGGTGAATGCGGTCAGCCATGACGGAATTGTCACAATGGAAAACAATATGCTTCGGGTGAGCAAAGCCACAGAAGTGACCATTTATATTTCAGCCGGTACTGATTTTAAGGATCCAGGTTACCGGACCAGGGTTAAAAATCAGATGAAGTCAGCCTTGGCCACGCCCTATCCTAAAGAGAAAAAAGATCATGTCTTAAATTATCAACAGCTGTTCAGCCGGGTAAGCCTGGATTTGGGCGAAGGAAAAAACAGCAGTCTTCCGACGAATGAACGTTTGGATCGGTTCATGGACTCACCGGAGGAGGACCCGGGACTGGCGACTTTGTTTTTCCAGTACGGGCGCTATCTGAGTATTTGCAGTACGCGCGTTGGGATTCTGCCTCCGAATTTACAGGGACTATGGGCCAACCAAGTGCATACGCCGTGGAACGGGGACTATCATTTGGATGTAAATGTCCAGATGAACCATTTCCCGGTAGAAGTGTGTAACCTTCCAGAGCTGAGCTTGCCGTTGACGGAACTGGTGAAGGGAATGGTGAGTCATGGGGAGAAAAGTGCCAAAGCGTATTTTAATTCGGACGGCTGGGTTGCCCATACGATCACGAATGTGTGGGGGTATACGGAACCAGGCGAATCGGCCTCATGGGGGATCATGCTGTGCGGATCAGGCTGGGTGTGCCAGAACCTTTGGGAACATTATGCTTTTACCCGTGATACAAGTTATCTAAAAGAAATCTACCCGGTACTGGCGGAGGCAGCCCGTTTTTACAGCCATACGCTGGTTCGGGATCCGGAAACAGGATGGCTGGTCGACGGTCCGTCGTCGTCACCGGAGAATGCGTTTGCCCTTCCTGACGGGAGCCACGCGAATATCTGCATGGGCCCGACGATGGACATCCAGATCATGCGGGATTTGTTCGGTCATGTGATCAGCGCTTCCAAAATTCTGGGAAAAGACAAGGCATTCCGGGATACTCTGGCAGAGCAGCTACAGGAACTTCCGCCGGCAGGCCGGGTGTCGAAGCGGACCGGCGGACTGATGGAATGGCTTCGGGATTATCCGGAGACAGACCCGCACCACCGGCATATATCTCATTTATACGGTCTGTATCCGGCTTCGCTGATCACCCCGGACAAGACTCCGGCGCTGGCTGCAGCATGCGCCAGGACCTTGGAAGAACGGGGCGATGACGGACCAAGCTGGTCAATCGCCTATAAGTTGTTGTACTGGGCCCGGCTGCATGAGGGGAACAATGCATACCGGCTGTTCCGTACCCTGATGCACCCAAGGTTGAAGACGGACATCAACTACGGTGCGGGTGGCGGAGTATATCCCAACCTTTTTTCTGCAGGCCCCCCCTTCCAGATCGACGGGAACTTCGGAGGAACAGCAGGCATTGCTGAGATGCTTTTGCAGAGCCATGAGGGATATATCGATCTGTTGCCAGCCCTTCCTGATGTATGGAAATCCTACGGGAGAGTGAGCGGATTGAAAGCGAGGGGAAATTACACGGTAGATATCGAATGGAAAGATGGAAAGGTAACACATTACCGGGTCTGTTCACCGGAATCCCGGATAGTGAAAGTAAAAGTGAACGGAAAAATGCGGGAGATCAAAAGTAAAAAACAAGGTCGTCAGGACAGTATCTGATAGTTTGATCGGATAAGGATTAATAAATTGAAAATGAAACAGATAAAAAGGAGAATCCTGATCGTATCATTTGTGCTGCTTTCAGGAATAGGAACGAGTTATGCCGGAGTCAGACTGGCTTCAGTATTTGGTAGTAATATGGTCCTTCAGAGGGACGAACCATTGATGATATGGGGGCAGGCGGACAAAGAAGAACAGATCAGGATCTCCTTTAACGGACAGCAGGCAGAAATCAGGGCTGATGATCAGGGAAACTGGTTTGTCAGGCTAAAACCGATGCATTATGGAGGACCTTATACAATGGAAATCAGAGGAGATAGCACGAGACTCCATCTAGAAAACATTCTGATCGGTGATGTTTGGTTGTGCAGCGGACAGTCAAATATGGAAATGCCTCTTGAAGGCTGGAGCGGAAATCCGATAAAAAATTCAGCAGAGGAAATAAAAGTGGCTGATTATTCTGATATCCGGCTATTCACAGTAGAAGATGAAACAGCCTATCATGGAAAAGAGGATCTTAAAGGAGGAACCTGGCAGGTATGTACGCCAAAAAATGCAGCATCGTTTTCGGCTGTTTCTTACTTCTTTGGCCGGGATCTTCACCGGGACCTGAACGTGCCGGTAGGGCTGATTAATTCTTCCTGGGGAGGGACTATCATCCAAACCTGGATCAGCTGGGACAAATTGAAAACTGTGGGAGATTACCGGCAGATGGATCCAGATTCCTTTCCTGAGATCGCTGCCGGTTGGGTCAAAAACAAGACGAAATATGAACAGGCAATGAATCATGATCCGGGACTGAAGGAACAATGGTATCAACCCGGTAACCGTCCCGGAGTATGGAAAGAAATGGATCTGCCGCGCAGTTTTGGTCAGTCTGATCTGGGTGAAACCGAAGGGATCGTCTGGTTCAAAAAAGAGGTAACCTTAAGTGAAAACCAGGCCGGTAGAGAAGGACATTTAAACCTTGGGGTAGTCGACGATTATGATGTGACTTATGTGAACGGACAACAGGTTGGTTCTATTGATGACTGGTATACACCGCGTCACTATGTTTTGGAAAAAGGACTGCTACATGCGGGAAAAAATGAAATAATCGTAAAAGTAAGAAATCAGAGTGGGGTCGGTGGTTTTTCCGGAATGCCAGAATCCATGTACCTTCAAATAGGAAAAGATACTGTTTCTTTATCCGGGAAGTGGGTATACCGGCCGTCAGTGACCAAAAAGATGTACGGTGTGAAAGATCCGGGACCGAATGCATTTCCATCTCAGCTATACAACGCCATGATCGCTCCGCTGGTTGGTTCCCGGATCAAAGGAGTAATATGGTATCAGGGCGAATCGAATACCTCAGAGGCTGCAAAATACCGGACGCTTTTCCCGATGCTGATAAACGATTGGAGAGAGAAGTGGGGCTACCGGTTCCCTTTTTTGTGGGTCCAGCTGGCCAATTTCATGGCGCAGGCAGAAAAGCCGGGGCCAAGTGACTGGGCTATGCTCCGGGAAGCCCAGCACAGGGCACTGAAGTTGCCGGATACGGGCGAAGCGGTAGCCATAGACCTGGGTGAGGCAAAAACCATCCATCCTGCCAATAAACAGGACGTGGGCGCCCGACTAGAGAGGATCGCCTTGAAGGTGGCATACGGCAGGCATATTGAAGCTTCCGGTCCGGAATTGAAACAGATGAATATAAAAAACGGAAAGGCTGTGCTTACGTTCAGCCATGCCAAAGGCGGCCTGGTTGCCCAAAATAGCAAAGACGGTAAATCCGTTTATGGATTTGCGATTGCCGGGGCTGATCATCATTTCTTTTGGGCCAACGCGACTATCCACGGCGATCGAGTCATTGTATCGAGCAGTAAAGTGGAAAAACCTGTGGCCATACGCTATGGATGGGCGGATAATCCACCTGTGAATTTGTATAACAAGTCCGGGCTTCCCGCGTCACCTTTTCGTACCGATCAATGGTGATCTCATAAAAGCAATGACTGTTAACCCATCCAGTAAAATAAACACTATGAATCCAAAAGTCAGAAAATCAGAACGATTGATTGGGGTATTATTGGGATTGATTATCCCCGGAATACTTATGTCTGTTCAGGGACAATCAGTTGTAATGCTTCCTGTAATTACCCGGGACAACGCATTGGTTCTTGAAGTTAGTAAAAATAAGGATGTTGAAATGATTTATTACGGGCCAAAGCTTCCGTCTTCCGGTGAATACGGGAACATTTCCGAAGCATACAGTCAGGCTACTGATTACACCGGTTTATATAATTCGGCCTATACCCCATCGGGTACCCGGAACCTGCTGGAACCCGCCATCACCGTAACGCATGCTGACGGAAATAATTCACTTGCCCTGAAGTATGTCGGTTCAAAAACGACACGGTTAAGTGATGATGTTTCCCTGCTGAGCATCCGGCTTCATGATCCGGTCTATGATTTTGAAGTAATGCTTCATTATAAATCATATTATCAGGAGAATGTGATTGAGCAGTGGAGTGTCATCGAGCATCATGAAAAGGGGAATGTTGTGCTGCATAAGTTTGCTTCGGCCAATGTTTATCTGAGTAATCAGGGAGGCTACTGGTTACGGCAGTACTACGGGGACTGGGCCAAAGAAATGCAGCCAGAAGTGTCGAAATTAACCCACGGGATCAAGACCCTGGACAGTAAACTGGGGACACGTGCTGATCTTTTTCAGCCTCCTTCATTTATGATTTCCCTGGGAGAACGGCCCTCTACGGAAGACCAGGGAGAAGTGATGCTGGGATCGATTGAGTGGAGTGGAAATTTCCGCTTTGATCTGGAAGTTGATCCCAGAGACAATTTGCGTATAATAGCAGGCATGAACAATTACGCGTCGGCATACAGTCTGAAGCCGGGAGAGGTTTTTTGTACTCCGCCATTCATTTCTGTCTTCTCCGATAAGGGCAAGGGGGAAGCAAGCCGTAATTTGCAGGCATGGGCACGTAAGTTCAAATTGGTGGACGGAGAGGGGTCACGACTCACCCTTCTGAATAACTGGGAATCGACCTACTTTGATTTCAATGAAGCCAAACTGGACACCCTGCTCAGAGATGCCCGAAAGCTTGGGGTCGATTTATTCCTGCTGGATGACGGCTGGTTTGGGAATAAATATCCGCGGAACGATGATCATGCGGGATTGGGCGACTGGCAGGCCAACCGGAAGAAGCTGCCTGACGGCATCGCATCGCTGGTCAAAGAAGCAGGGGAGGGCAGTGTGAAGTTCGGGATCTGGATGGAGCCTGAAATGGTCAACCCCCGGAGCGTATTGTACCATCAGCATCCCGGCTGGGTCATCAAACAACCCCAAAGGCCGGAATATTATTTTCGCAATCAACTGGTACTGGATTTAAGCAATCCCAAAGTCCAGGATTTTGTCTACGGCGTTGTGGATACTGTTTTGACAAAGAATCCGGGAATTGTCTATTTGAAATGGGACTGTAATTCGGTGATCTACAATGCCTATTCGCCGTATCTGAAAAACCAGTCCCACTTATATATCGACTATGTGCGGGGACTTTACAAGGTGTTAGAACGTCTGCGTACCCGCTATCCGGATCTTCCGATGATGCTTTGCTCTGGGGGTGGCGGCCGTGTCGACTACGGGGCACTGCGATACTTTACCGAATTCTGGCCCAGTGACGATACCGATCCGCTTGAACGGATTTATATCCAGTGGGAATATTCCTATTTCTATCCGGCCGTTGCCTCGTGTAATCATGTGACAAGCTGGGGAAAGGAACCCCTAAAATATCGTACCGATGTGGCTATGATGGGCAAGCTGGGGCTCGACATCAACGTTAGCAAGTTGAGTGACAGCGATCTTAAATTTTGTCAGAATGCCGTCAAAACCTATGCTTCAATAAAAGGAATTATCTGGCATGGAGATCAGTACAGGCTTTCCGATCCCTTTACCCATGACGTTGCTTCAATCATGTATGTGAACGGGGCAAAAACGGCTGCAGTTGTATTTAACTATCTGGTAAATAACCGGTATGACCGGGGCGGCAAGTTTCCCGTTGTATTCAGGGGCCTCGATCCGCTTAAACATTATCGTATTTACGAGATTAACCTGTATCCCGGTCAGGACAGTTCCCTGTATTCCGGGAAAATATTCAGCGGGGCATTTTTAATGCAGATTGGGTACAATCCCAAGGTTAATGCGGGTCGCAGCAGCGTTGTTCTTAAAGTTGAAGAAGTCAGTTAATGCGGAAAAAAGAATTGATATGGGACAAAAAATAATTAACTATTTTCTGCTGACCGCCCTGGGATTGTTCCTTTTCGTAGGACGGGTCTGGTGCCAGCAGAGTTATGAAGCAGAGTCGGCGAAACTTTCCAACGGGGCACATGTGGATTCCCGCGGTTTTTGCGTGGGGGGAAAAGAAGTCTCCGGTATCGGAGACCGTTCAAACGGGAGTGTGACCTTCGAAACAATACCTGTTTCCGTTGAGGGGCTGTACCGGATGACGGTCTATTATATTACCGGAGACGATCGTTCGTTTACCGTGACGGTGAATGACCGGCTGGTGACCGAGTCCATTTTTTATACAACGGCAGGAAATAACGGCGTAAGTACGAAGGTCTTATTGATTCCACTGCAGAAAGGCCTGAACCGGATTTGCTTTAATAAGGCCGATGAGGGAGCTCCCGGTCTGGACCGGATTACAATCAGTGACCGGCCGGAACCATCCGCAGCTCTTGACGGGAAGGTTACCGATGCAGCGGGCCATCCCCTGCCCGGGGTGACCGTAATACTAAGCGGGGATACCCGTCGCCAAACAGTTACCGATGCGTCCGGAAATTACCGGATTGCCTCGCTGGCAAAAGGAAGTTATGAGCTAACGCCACAGATGAAGAACACTTGTTTTTCACCTTACAGCAGGCTGGTGAAACTTGCAACGACGGATAAAAAGCTTGATAATTTCAAGGCCCGTCCAATCATTCATCAATTGGGGAACCAGGTGAGTCTTCAATCAGGGGAGTGGAAAATTTTGTATGATAAAACCAATGGAACGGCAACATTCTGCAAGGGGGCTCACCAAATTTTAACCGACGTCTATGCCCTGGTTAAAATTCCCCAGACCATTTCCAGTATGGATTATCCTGAACACCGGCTGATAAAACATCCCCTCCGGGATCAATTCGGAAAAGGAACAGTTTACCGGATTATTTCTACCGGGAAAGGATTGCCTGAAATGACGCAGACTTTCTGGCTATATGATCATCTGGATTATTTTCTGACGAGTGTGAAACTTGAAAGTAAAAAGGAGATCCGTTCAAACTATATGGCTCCCCTGGTTACCTGTACCGGTTCAGCTCCTTTCCCGTCAGGGGACAACCGTTCCTTGTTCGTGCCTTTTGATAATGATAAATGGGTGCGCTATCATGCTTATCCTTTTGGATCCGGGGTGACGGCTTACGAGGTATCGTCCTGGTACAACAACGAGAGCAGAAACGGACTTGTGATTGGCTCTGTGGAACATAGTACCTGGAAGACAGGAGTCCGCTCTGTGACATCGGCAGATGCGATCACCAGACTGGAAGTTTTTGGCGGAGTAACAGGTACCAAGACCCGGGATGTCCTCCCTCACGGAAAGGTTTCCGGATTGACGGTCAGCTCTCCTAAAATATTTATAGGCTATTTCTCCGATTGGCGCAAAGGACTTGAGACTTACGCGGAAACCAATGCTGTGATAACCCCCGCCCGGAAATGGACAAAAGGAGTTCCCTTTGGATGGAACAGTTGGGGAAAGATCCAGTTTGGAATTAATTACGATAAAGCAGTTCAGGTTTCTGATTATTTCGAACAACACCTTCAACCTGATCATTTTGAGAATAACAGTATTGTCTATATAGGTCTGGATGCCGGGTGGGATCATCTTAATGACGATCAGCTGAAAGCTTTTGTTGAACATTGCAAGAAAAATCATCAGGAAGCCGGCATTTATTTTGGTCCCTTTACTGCCTGGGGAGGGAATGGAAACCAGCAGGTTGAAGGAAGTAATTATAAGTACAGCGACATTTATCTATATGCTAATGGAAAGCAGCAGTATATTGATGGCGGAATAGCCGTTGATCCAACCCATCCCGGAACAGAAGAACGCATCAAATATGATATAGACCGGTTTAAAAAGGCCGGATTTAAATATTTAAAAATTGATTTTTTGGTTCATGGTGCTTTGGAAGCCGATCATTATTACAACAAAGATGTTACCACAGGCATGGAGGCCTATAATGAAGGAATGAAATTTTTGTGTGAAGTTGCCGGCGATGATCTCTATATTAATGCGGCAATTTCTCCGCTATTTCCCGGATGTTATGCCAATTCCCGGCGTATCGGATGTGATTCCTGGGGAGCGATCAGCCAGACCGAATATTCGCTGAATGCTTTAAGCTATGGCTGGTGGCTCGGAGGAAATATTTATGACTATAATGATGCCGATCATGTCGTGCTCGATGGTTACAGCGAGGCTGAAAATCGGTCGAGAGTGACTTCTTCTGTGATTACCGGTATTTTTATTCTTGGTGATGATTTTAGCAAGACAGGTAGTGACGAAGGAAAAGAACGTGCCTTGAAATATGTTACCAATCCGGATATTGATCATATTGCAAGAATTGAGAAGCCATTTTATCCGGTTGAAGGAAATACCGGAAACAGTGCCTGTAACTTATTTCAATATGAAGACACAACCTATTGGTATGTCGTAGCCTTTAATTATTCTGATCAGGAGACATCTGAACGCATTCCCTTGCAGCGTTTGAATATTCCATCAAATAAATCGTTTGGAGGAAAAGAATTATGGAGAGGAAAAGAATTATCGGTATTAAAGGAAAAGCAGTTGAATTTTAATATAGCCCCACGGGATGTCCTGGTTTTTCGCATAAATAAAAAATAAAGAATCTTTTTTAGTTCTTCCTGGAGCACCAGCGAAAAACGGTATTTACGGACTTTCCGGAGCATTGGCAATGAGTGTTCCGGAAAGTCTTTTTTATTAATCAAGTTTTGGAAATCGTTTTACATCCACTTCCCCCATCATCTGATAAATCGCTTCAAACAGCCGTTCGACATTTGGTTTTGAAAAGTATTCGCCGTCGATGCCATAGGCCGGGCGGTGTTCCATGGCAGGTAACGTCCGGGGAGCTGTGTCCAGGTAGTTGAAAGCCTTTTGCTCTTCAAGCACTTTCTGCATCATGTAGGCCGTTCCACCTCCGGGAACATCCTCATCCATGAAGATCACCTTGTTGGTCTTTTTGATCGATTCGAGAATAAGATGATTAATGTCGAAAGGCATTAGGGTCTGGACATCGATTACCTCGACCGATATCCCTTTCTGATCGAGCAGATCGGCTGCTTTAAGTGCATGGTGCACGTTCCAGGCATAAGTGACCAAGGTCACGTCAGTTCCTTCCTTCATGATTTCGGGCACGCCCAGCGGAACTTTATACTCGCCAATATTGGAAGGAAGTATTTCCTTGACATTGTATCCTTTTAACGGTTCGATGACCAAGGCGGGGTCGTTCCCCTCCAGAAGGGTGTTATAGAACCCGGCCGCCTGGGTGAGGTCCCTGGGAACGCACAGGTATAATCCCCGCAGGGAGCCCAGTAATAGCTGCATCGGCGATCCTGCATGCCACATTCCCTGGAGTTGGTGTCCCCTGGTACGGATAATTAGCGGGGCTGCTTGTCGTCCCATGGTCCGGTACTGCATACTTGCCAGGTCGTCGCTAAGCGTAGGCAGTGCGTAGATCAGGTAATCGAGATACTGAATTTCTGCTATAGGCCTAAAGCCTCTCAGTGCCAGACCGATTCCCTGTCCAATGATCGTTGTTTCCCTGATCCCGGTATCGGAAACCCGCCATTTTCCGTATTTTTCCTGCATTCCTCTCATCCCCTGGTTCACGTCGCCCAATTTCCCGGTATCTTCTCCAAACGTAATCAGGTTCGGATATTTGGAAAACAGGATGTCGAAATTCCGGTTCACAATTTCGGATCCGTTGACTTCTTCTGCATTTTCGTCATAGATGGGGTTTATTTCCTGAACCTTTAACGCAGAATCAGGTCCCTCCCGGTACAACTGCCTGTTATAAAAAATTTCGCTTCTCTTCTGGAAATTTTCGATCCATTTCAGGAGCTCTTTCCTTTCATCTTCAAATTCAGTCATTTCATGAAGGTCGAAGGCTGTGCGTTTGGCGTAGCTTAACAATGCCCTTCTCGTCGGGAAAATTTTACTGCAAATACTATCCAGTGACGTTTTGTATTCAGGGGAGTTATTTTTTTCGCAGATTTTTTCAATGATTGATGAAAGGGTATCGGTTTCATTTTTATAGCTTCCGTTATAGTGGGTCCAGGCTTTGTCCCTGGCTTCCCTTGAGGCCTTCCTTGCCCTTTTTTCTATGCTGTCGAGGGTAGCCGGGGCGATTTTTTCTTCCTCCTCAAGCCATTCCCTGAATTTTTTCAGGCAATCATATTCTTCTTCCCATTCCAGACGTTCCTTTGTTTTATACCTTTCATGCGACCCGGATGTTGAATGTCCCAGGGGCTGTGTTACTTCCTGAACGTGAAAGAGCACTGGTACATGGTTTTTCCGGCAATAGTCAATCCCTTTTGAAAATGTTTTTATCATCCCCGGGTAATCCCAGCCTTTGCAAGTGTGGATAACAATACCATTTGTATCTTTTTCTTTCTGAAACCCTTTCAACGCTTCAGATATACTTGCTTTGGCCGTTTGCAGTTCAACCGGGACACTGATACCATACCCGTCGTCATAAACAGCTATGGCAACAGGGACCTGTAAAACTGAAGCTGCGTTAATGGTCTCGAAGAACATGCCCTCGGTGGTACTTGCATCGCCAATTGACCCGAAAGCCACTTCGTTGCCGGTTACATTATTCCGAAGGCTCTCCCTTAATCGGGGGTTTTGCCGTACCAGTTTTGATGCTTGTGCAAGCCCCAGCAGACGTGGCATTTGGCCTCCGGTTGGGGATATATCAGAAGCAGAATTGTATTGTTCGGTCAGATTTTTAATCTCACCGCTCCCGTCGATATTCCGGGTACTGAAATGATTGTTAAAGTTCCGGCCCCCAACCGAAGGGTTGAAGTTCACATCCGTATCCCCGTAGATCATGGCGAAAAATTCTTCGGGCTTCAGGAGTCCCAGGTAAAGCATAAAGGTCTGGTCCCGGTAGTAACCGGAACGCCAGTCTCCTTTTCTGAAATTTTTAGCATAGGCGATCTGTGTCAGTTCCTTGCCATCGCCAAATATACCGAAATGTGCCCTGCCGTTATGTACTTCACGCCGGCCAAGAATACTTAGCTGCCGGCTCAGGTAAGCCAGATAATAATCATCCAGTGCCTCAACTGCCGATTTTGCAGCAGTTGTTAAAAGATCAGTCTTTTCCAGATACATCAATTTCTTTTTGATTTAATAAATGATCATTTAAGTCTGCAAGAACTTTCTCAAATAACACTAAGTAACGTTTTCAGGTACTGATTTGTTTGGCTTTTTGAAGGAAGAGCAAGGTAGGCAATTTATCCAGGTTTCCCTAATTTTTCAAAATTATGCAACCTTTGTGGCAAAAGTTGTTTCCTTTTTCCCGTTTTGCAGAAACAAGTGTTTTCCTGTTTCTGAAGCTTTTTTTCAACAGCATAACTATTCCAGTCAATAATCTTAAAACTGTACGGTAATTTTAGGAAAAGATACAACGTACTCCCGACGATCGCCGAAGGATCAACCGGACGTTTCCTGACCTTCAGTTTTTCTTCTGTATCCCATTGGCTGAGGATAGAATTCCCATTCTTACAGCAATCTTTCCAGTTTTCCCGTGAGCCGGTCGATCTCAATTTCCAGGGATTGAATGGAGAAGTTGATCTCCGTCAGTTCGTTCCACGCATTAATGACAGTTGTTTGTGTCTGACGAAAATCATACCCGTTTATAGCTCCTTTTTCAAACTGTATTTTGGCAATTTCCTGAGATTTCTCAGCCAGCCTGACGTTCTCCCCTGCAATCGACTGTTGCCGGAGCAATGACTGGTATTCATAATAATCGTCCAGAATTTCAGAGGTAACCAGGTCGGAGGTATTTTCCCGGGTGAGGATGGTATTTTCGTTGGAAAGTTTTTCATTGGCGACAGCCTTGTTTAGGTTTCCCCCGTCGAACAGGTTAAGGCGAACGGTTATGCCAACAGTACGTCCATAAGTCCTGTTAAGCTGGGTAACCGCTATATCGTTGGTTTGTTTGGAGTATCCGTACTTACCGTACAGCCCGATTTGAGGGTAGCGGGCTGCCTGTTGGATCCGGACATCTTTCTCTGCTATCAATTCCTGGATCATAGCCATTTTGATGTCTTTATTTGCGTTTATAGCTTCTTTGAGTAACGAGTCTTTTGGGGCGATACCAGTGGCTTTTAGTTCTGTATCTGCCGGAAATACAGTTAGATCCGGATCTTGTCTGGTAAAGCGGTTTAATTTGATCTGCAGGCTCTTTATTGTTTGTTCCTGGCTTATAAGAGCCAGGCTGTCCGAGTTGTAATCGGACAGGGCAAGATTATTCTCCAGGGTGGTGCCGCTGCCCACCTGTCGTCTTTTTTGTTCCAGCAGATATCTGAAACGCGATATTTCGCAAGATCGGCGAAGGTTTCCGAGCAGGTTTATTTCGCGGATCAGTTGATAATAAGCGACAGAAACATCGGCAATGGTCTGTTCTGCGTAATATCGGGCATTAATAATCCCAAGCTGCTGAAGAAGAGAAAGCTTATCTCTTTTTGCAAACATGCTGAACCCGTCAAAGATGGTCCAGTCTGCTTCAACATAGCCGCTAAGCACGGTACTTTTTGCATTTTTCCCGTCTTTTACCGTACCTGTGTATAGTTCCTGATGGGTATTGTTGTTCGACCTGGAATAAGTGTCATCTGTATAAACTGTTGGCAGGAACCCTGCATTGCCCAGGCTATTATTGTTGGCAGCCTGTTTCGCTTCGTTGCGGACGATTTTAATTTGGTAATTTTCGGTAAGTACCCTGTCTATCAGTTCGGAGAGGGAAGTTTTTTGCTGTGCCCGGAGGGAAGCTGTGACGGCTGTGACAGTGAATACAAGGAGCAGGGCTTTATTTAATTTCTTCTGCATAGCTTCTGTTTGATTTATTCGCAATATAGGTATAGAGCGAAGGGATAATGAAAAGGGTCAGTATCAATGAAAAGATAAGACCTCCAATGATGGAGATACCCATGGGAATGCGGCTGGTAGAAGCTTCACCCAATGCCAGGGCGATCGGGAGGGCTCCCAGTACGGTAGCCAGGCTTGTCATCAGAATGGGGCGGAACCGCTGGATGGAAGCTTCGATAGCTGCATCAATCGTGGAAAGTCCGTGTTCTCTTTTCTGATTTGCAAATTCCACGATCAGGATCCCGTTTTTGGTTACGATACCCACCAGAACGATGATCCCGATCTCACTGAAAATATTCAGCGTCTGCCCAAAAAAGTAGAGCGACATAAGGGCTCCGGCCAGGGCCAGCGGAACGGTGAACAGGATTGTCAGCGGGTCCCTGAAACTTTCGAACTGAGCGGCCAGGGTCAGGTAAACCAGAATGAGGGCGAAAATAAAAATGAGCACAATATTCCCCGAACTTTGAGCATAGTCAGAAGCGCTTCCGGTAAGGGCAGTGCTAAATGAATCGTCGAGTACCTCCGACGCAATACGGTTCATAGCGTCGACTCCGTCTCCGATTGTCTTTCCCGGTGCCGGGTCTGCGGAAACCGTTGCGGAAACATAACGGTTGAAGCGTAATAATTGGGGAGGACGGCTATCAAGCGTCATCTTTACGAGGTTGTCCAGCGGGACCATTTGTCCCATATTGTTTCTGACAGCCATTCTGGTAAGGTCGGGAGGTTCGTTCCTGTCTTTTTTGTCTGCCGAGGCAATCACATAATATTGTTTCCCTTCCTTTATGAAATAGCCTATTCTTTGTTCTGCCAGGTAAGTCTGAATTGTTTTCGCAATGTCGCTCACCGAGATCCCCATGTCCAGTGCCTTATCCCGGAGTATCTCGACTGAATACTCCGGTTTGTTGAATTTCATGTCGATTGTTACTGCATCGAACGTAGGATCGGCCTGTGCTTTCTCCATGAATTTCGGGATGGCTTCTTTTAGCCGTTGCAGGTCCGGTGCCTGGATGACAAATTGTACAGGAAGGTTGTTTTTACCGCCGCGGCTTGCGCTGATGGTGGGTTCCTGGATAACAAGGGTCTGGGCAAAGTTGTATTTTTTTACCAGCTGACTTAGTTGTTTTGCTATTTCCATCTGACTGCGGGTCCTTTGTTTTGGAGGCAGCAAGGTGATTCTGACGAACGACGAATTAACGGCAGGCGACGAGCCTCCTCCAAAGGCTGTGATGCCCATCATAAACTGTTTTTCAGGAAGCGCGTCTACTAGTGTCATCAGTTGCCGTTCATAAGCATCCATGGCTTCAAAAGAAGTCCCTTCCGGGGCTGTTGAGGTTAGCCTGATCCGGCTTTTGTCTTCAATTGGGGCGAGTTCCCGCTGCAGGTTGGCTCCGAACAGGGCGATCAATCCGGCAATGATGGCTACAATTGGAAATGCCAGCCATCTTTTCTTCATAAATACCTTTAATGCGCGACTGTAAGCGGTGATAAGCGAGTCGACAACTTTTTTAAAAAACTTCATTACCCGTCCATGGCGTTCATTGGGTTTGAGTACCCGTGAACTCATCATCGGGGTAAGCGACAGCGAAACAAAGGTCGAAAGCAGGATGGCACCGGCGACTACCATGGCGAATTCCCGGAACAGACGTCCGGTAAGTCCCTGCAGAAAGAAAATCGGCAGGAACACGCATATGAGGCTGACCGATGTTGAAATGACAGCAAAAAATACTTCCCTGGCTCCCTTAAAGGCGGCCTGTACCGGGTCCATGCCATGTTCAACTTTGGAATAGATGTTTTCCATGACCACAATCGCATCATCGACAACCAATCCCGTCGCCAATACCAGGCCCAGAAGGGTTAATACATTGATCGAGTAACCTGCAATAAAAAGAATGAAATAGGTTCCGATCAATGAGATCGGGATGACCACGATCGGGATCATTGTCGTTCTCCAGCTTCGCAGAAAGAAGAAAATGACCAGAAGTACGAGAATAAAAGCGATTAAGATGGTTTCCTTTACTTCATCGATCGCTTTCCGGATGCTGACTGTCGTGTCCAAGGCAACGTTCAGGATGATGTCTGAAGGAAGTTCTTTTTTTATTTGTTCGATACGACGGAATGCTCCATCGACTATTTCAATATAGTTTGCTCCCGGTTGTGGTTGTAAGGCTACTCCGATCATCGGGATCATACCGTTTCCCCTCATGATGGTCCGCTCGTTTTCTGCCCCCAGTCTTACCGTCCCGATATCTGAAAGCCGGATCAGGGTATTCCCTTTCTTCGCGACGATAAGCCTGCTGAACTCCGCCGGTGTGTTTAACCTTCCCAGGGCCCGGATGGTATATTCTGTGTTTTTGCCTTCGATGCGACCGGCAGGCAGCTCTACATTTTGATTTGCGAGAGCATTGCTGACATCGCTTGGGGTTAGTCCACAGGCTTCAAGTTTTTCAGGATTGAGCTCGATACGCATGGCATATTTCCGTTCGCCCCAGATCCTTATGCTGCTGACTCCCGGAATGGTTTGTAATCTTTCCTTGAAGATGTTGTTACCGATTGCTGTCAGTTCCAGAAGGCTGCGCTTGTTGCTTTGTACGGTAATCGACAAAATCGTCTGTGCGTCGGCATCGGCTTTTGACACGACCGGGGAATCAGCATCGGTCGGTAGCTTGGAGACTGCTCCCGAGACTTTATCACGGACATCGTTGGCAGCATCGTCCAGGTTGCGTTCAGGGTCGAACTCGATGGTGATGGAGCTTTGCCCGTCAGAACTTACAGAGCTGAGCGTTTTTATACCGTCGATACTGTTTATCGATTCTTCAAGCGGTTCTGTGATCTGCGATTCGATAATTTCGGCATTCGAACCGGAATAACTTGTCGTGACGGTTACAACCGGCGGATCAACGCTGGGGTACTCCCTGACCCCGAGAGATAAAAAACCGACAACGCCGAAGAGCACGATAATGATGGCAAACACACTCGCCATTACCGGACGTTTTATGCTGAGGTCAGATAATATCATAATTCAGATTCGCTAACGGTTTTGTTAATTTTTAGAGACATTCCTTCCCTCACCTGCATCAGCCCTGAAGCAAGCAGGGTATCCCCCGGTGTTAGCCCGCTGGTTACCAGAACATCTGTCTCATTTCTTGGGCCGGTAGTTATAGTTTGCTTAATCGCTTTGCCGTTTTTATAGATATAAACTGTTTCTGCTCCCAATTCAGGAACGATTAATTGCGATGGAACAACCATTGCCGAATCATGCACATCCAGAATCATGATGACTTCAGCAAAATTTCCGGGAAACCAGTCTTTTTTATTTTCCAGTCTGGCCCTCACCTGAAGGGTCCGTGCATTCTCATCAACAACCGGGTTGATGGCATAAACAGGGGCCATCAATGTATCTCCGTTAGAGGCTACTGTTATGTTTTGCCCTGCCTTCACCTGACTGATATAACGACCGGGGAGGCTGAAATCTATTTTTAACTGCTCTGACCGCACTATTTGTATGATTGTCTGTCCTTGAGAAAGATAGGCCCCTACACTTAGATCACGCATGCCTATCTTCCCGCTAAACGGTGCCGGTACGCTTGCCAGACTGATGTATACCGATAATTCTTCTATCTGGGCTTCAAGCTGTTCTACTTCAGACCGGGCAGTTTCCACCTCCTCCTGGCTGGCGCCTTCTGCTAAAAGCAAGTCCTGTTTCCGTTTTAGCTCTTTACGGGCTGCAATCAGTTGGGCCTTTAATCCTTTGACCTGAGCTTTCCACACACGGTCGTCGATTTGCAGGAGCGATTCTCCCTTTTTTACATGTTGTCCTTCGTTAAAATGAATGGCAAGAATTGTTCCTGAGACAGGCGATTTCAGCTCGACAGATTCTTCAGGTAAAAGATTTGCAGTAACTGTTAATTTATTCTCAAAATGCCTTGGAATCATAACAAAACCTTCAGCAGTCAGTGCAGACCCTTCATCCTTTTGTCCAGCGGATTTGCCTGTTTGTTTACAGGAAGAGAGCAGCAATGCAAGGCATAATATTCCTACCCAGGGGTAATAAAATGATTTGTTCATAGGAAGCAGGTTGATTTAAGTCTTTTCTGTTGATGCATTCAACATTGTTGTACAATTTTACGCATTATTTCTCTTCTGAAAATTAGAAAATCCAGCTATTTTTTCCTGTTAACAATTATTTATAATTCTACGGCTTCTGATTTTTTTGCGGCTAAACAAAAGTTACAGGAAGGAAAATTTAAGCTTCTTTTTGAGGATAGGAACGACTAACATTTTCAAACGGTTTTTCCTTTTATTTTTGTTTCTTTACATTTTCAAATCTAACCAGTGAAAACCATTATTCCGGATAAGGATACAGATCTGCTTGATGCACTCAAATGTGGAAATCATGATGCTTTTGAGAAGCTGTTTAACCGCTATGCTCAAAAGCTGTTTAGCTTCTCCCTTTCTTACCTAAAAAATGAGGACGAAGCAGAAGAGATTGTTCAGGATGTATTTTTTAAAATATGGATTAACCGGCAGTCTTTAAAGTCAGATACTTCTTTTAAATCGTATTTGTTTACCATTGCATTTAACGCTATCCGAAAATTTTTTAATAGGAAGGCAAAAAGTGATCAGTTTTTGCTGGACCTGACAGATGTTTTGGATACGGATCAGGATACCGTGGATTATGAGCATAATTATCAGAAAGTAATTGGAAAGCTTGAACAATTTATTGAGGAAATGCCTGAAAAACGGAGAGAAATCTTTATCCAAAAGAAAAAAATGGGAAAACCGGTGAAGCAAATTGCCAAAGAAGCTGGCGTTTCTGAGAAAACCATAGAGAATCAGATTACTGAAGCTATGAAATACTTAAAAAGAAGGTTTGAAGACGAGCTTCCAGGTGGAATGCTTTTTTTTGCTCTTTTTGTTGAATTAAACGGAAACTGAATATAAACAAGGGAAATGAGTGAGTTAATAGCTCAAAATGGAATATAATGCACCGGCAAGTTTCCGGACAGTGCATTCAGAACTTAATATTCGAGCATCTGGAACTTAATATTCGGGCTTCAGCAAGTTGATATCAAGGCTTCAGTGTTTCCGTTAACAGTACATCCGGAATTTCCACTTCAACTTTTGGTAAGTTCATCAAAAAAATCGTTTTAAGAATAGGGGATTTTTGTTTTTCGGGATATATCAGTTGTAACAGGAACGGACTAACAGCAAAATCTGACTGATGGAAAACAAAAATGAGGATTGGGATTCATTAAAAAATTTTGATGACGGAAATTATACCCGTGCCGATTATCGGAGAGTAAGACGTTTATTTTCCTCGGAGAATGAATCTGTTTTGAAAGATTCTATGCAGAAGAAGTGGACTGAGATTCCTGAAGACCAGCTGTTAAATGATCGCTTGAAACGGGTACTGTCTGTTCTGAAATCTTTAATCATGCACAGCCAGCCTGTATCCGGGAGAAAGAAGATTTTTACCTTTTATCAAAAGATAGCGGCTTTATTGTTTGTCCCTTTACTGCTGAGTTTCTTATTGTGGATGCTGTATGAAACATCTGGCAAGACAGAGGCTACAGCCACAATTTTTTCTCCTCCGGGTGCGAGGACTGCATTTGTTTTGCCGGACGGATCCAACGGATGGCTCAACAGCGGATCTTCGATAACATATCCTGTCGATTTTAAAACGAGGAATGTAAAACTGACCGGTGAGGCATATTTCGATGTCGTTCATCAGTATGGCAATCCCTTCCAGGTAACGACTGATGCATTATCTCTTCAGGTATTGGGAACATCCTTTAATGTATCTGCTTATAGTGATGATCAGGAAGTCAGCGTCATCCTGAAGGAAGGACATGTGCGTGTTACAAGGAGCGGGATATCTGATAGAGGCTATTTATTGGAGCCCGGGGAGAAATTCAGTTATAATATTGAAAATAGAAAGGCCACAGTCAGTCGTGTAAATGCGGAAGAACAAACATTGTGGACACAAGGGATACTTCGCTTTGACGGAGAATCGCTGTTCCAGGTCATGAGAAAACTGGGGCGCTGGTATAATGTTGATTTTGAGATTCGGGACAAACAACTGCAGAATTATAATTTCAGGGTTACTTTCAAGGATGAGCAGTTGGATGAAATCCTTCGCAATATTGCCATTTCTACTCCCATGAAATATCGTATTGAAAATAGAAGAATAAATAAAAACGGAATCTATATGAAAAAGAAAATTATTATTGAAAAGAAGTAAGCTCGAATAAATCAGGAAAGTGTTGGTACCACTCTCCTGATATTTTGCAGAGTAAATACACAAATTTTATTAAAACCCTACAAACGTAAATTTATGGAAAATTTTCGAAAAAGTGAAACTAGCTATTGGTATGCCCTAAAAAAATCCTTTTTACTTATGAGACTGACTATTTTATTACTGTTAATGGCTGTTTTTCAGTTATCTGCCAAAAATGGTTATTCCCAACGAACCCTAATGTCTTTAAAATTGAACGATACCCGGTTGGTTGACGTTTTAAACGAAATCGAGAATCAATCAGAGTATTATTTTCTTTATAATCAGGATTTGATCGATGTTAACCGGAAAGTAAGCATCAATGTCGAAAATGAAAATATTGTCGATATTCTTGATGCACTGCTTAAACAGTCGAAGATAAAATATGTGATCAGAGACCGGCAGATCATCCTTACGAATGGAGGAGACTCCGGAATACAAGTGCCTCAGGAGAGAAATGTCCGGGGAATTGTCAAGGACTCTGACGGCAACCCGATCCCAGGAGTGTCTGTTGTGGTCAAAGGAGCATCAATCGGGACAATCACGGATTCTGACGGGAAATATATGTTAAAAAATATTCCGGAGAGTGCCATTTTGCTTTTTTCCTTTGTTGGGATGAGGACCGAAGAAATTTCTATTTCCGGAAGAAGTGAAGTCAACGTCGTCCTTTCAGAGGAAACAATTGGGCTGGAGGAAGTCGTTGCCGTAGGTTATGGCGTTGAAAAGAAGGTAAACCTTACAGGGGCAGTTTCTGCTATAAAGGGAGAAACACTGGAGAAAAAAGCCTCTACCGATGTACTTAGTGCTATGCAGGGTGAACTGCCGGGTGTCGCTGTTTTAAGGAGTAGCGGTCAACCGGGATCTGAAACTTCAGGTATCAGGATCCGTGGGTTTTCTTCTGCTAATTCAACTTCTGCACTGATTCTTATAGACGGGGTAGAGGGAGACATGACATTGCTCAATCCGAGTGATATTGAATCTGTTTCTGTCCTAAAAGATGCATCGGCCGCAGCTATTTACGGTGCGAAAGCAGCAGCGGGCGTTGTGTTGATTACTACGAAATCCGGTTCGTCCGGAAAGATAAGAGTCAATTACAATGGATACTTTTCCGTAAATACACCTGGAAACATGCCAGAGCGTGTGCCTGCCTGGGAAGAGCAGGAGATGATCAATCTTTCCAGAGTGAATGCCTCCGGATCTCCCGAATGGAATGCGGAACAGACCTCATGGGTGGCCAATTCTAACTTTAACTATCGTCCTAATAATACAAATGGGCGTTGGGATTATTTTTCAGCTACGAACTGGGTGGCCGAAGGAACCAAGGATAACACAACGCAGCAAAACCATTCGGTATCTGTCAGTGGCGGAAATAAACAGCTGAATTACAGGTTCTCGTCCGGATATTATACAAAAAGCGGATTGCTGAGATATGGCCCTGACGGGTATAACCGCTATAACATGTTGATGAAGGTTAACTCCGAGGTGGGCGATCATGTTGAAATGGGGGCACAGGTTAGCTATACCGGGGCTTTTACAAAAACAAATCCATATGGAGCCACATCTATTCTGGAGCGTTTATACCATGTCCGGGGAAGACAACCTATTTATGCACCGGAAGAAGACATTAACGATAATCCTTATAATGGAGACTTACAGGTTAATCCTATTGATCTTATGAAAAACGGGGGACTTACCAAAAACCGCTATGAAGCCTTCGTGGGGAAGGGGGATCTCACTCTCAAAAATTATATTCCGGGTCTTCGTCTCAAACTGAGTGCATCCCGTCAGAACGGATATTATAACTCACAGGTACAGAAAAATCATCTGGTCTGGTACAATCGGCTGGGCACAAGTATCCGCTTTGAAGTCAATAACCCCAATTCCCTTGCGAAAACGAAGAATTACGATTATCATGATAATCTGGAAGCAATTCTTACTTACGATCTGACTCTTGGAAAGCATTCTTTTAAAGTACTGGCCGGTTCATCATACGAAGATTACCGGAAAGATGAGATGAAGACGACTGTCTATGGTTTAAATTCGGAAGATCTTGCTAGTTTCAATTACTATGACTCCTCTGAAACGACCAATACATCAGTTTCCGATAACGTTGAAACCTGGGCCATGAATTCTTACTTTGGGAGGTTAAATTATAATCTGGCAGATCGTTACCTTTTTGAGGCTAATATCCGGTACGACGGAAGCTCGCGTTTGTCTCCCGAAAACAGGTGGAAAGCCTTTCCTTCTTTTTCCGGTGCCTGGAGGATTAATGAAGAAAAATGGTTTAGAATTAACCGGATTTCTAATTTAAAATTGCGGGCTTCCTGGGGGCAGCTGGGAAACGGCGCTGTCCTAGGTCTTTATGATTATATCGCCACCATTTCCAGTGGAGATTACATGGGGCAGAACTATTATTATCAGACGGCCCTGGCATCACAATCGAAAACATGGGAGATCGTTGAAACGACGAATATCGGTTTTGACCTGGGACTTCTGAATAGTCGCTTGAATATGACCGCCGACTATTACTGGAAATACAATAAAAACATGTTGGCTTCTCTCCAGTTGCCAAGTTTACTGGGAATTGATGTTTCGACTGCGAATGTGGGAAAGCTCAAAACCTGGGGCTGGGAGTTCAGTATCGATTGGCAGGATAAAAAGGGTGATTTTTCCTATCAGATTGGATTTAATATTGCAGATAGTGAGAATAAGCTCCTTAAATATGATGGTAAAAATACCATATCGGCCGGGACTGTTTCTTTGCTGGAAGGATATCCTCTGAATACAATTTGGGGATATAAGACGGACGGATATTGGAAAAGTGAAGAGGAGTACCAGGAATATAAGACGAATCATCCCGGTTATCAGTCATTCAGCGACGCCAAAATTGCTGGCGGCGATGTTAGGTATGTAGCCCAGGGAACTCCGGACCATACCATAGGCGCAGGAGGGGGTACTCCCGAAGACCCGGGCGATCTTGTCTATCTGGGGTCGGCAAATGGCCGTTATCTTTTTGGTCTTAACCTTGCGGCACAATGGAAAGGTTTTGATTTTTCGCTGTTTTTTCAGGGGGTCGGGAAGCGGAGTTTCCTTATCGAAACTTCAACGATTGCTCCTTTTTATTCCACCTCTAATATGCCCTGGACTATTCATCGCGATTATTGGACCGAGGATAATCAGAATGCTTTCTGGCCACGTTTGTATAATTACAATGGTACTGCTTTCAACTTTGAACCCTCGAATAAATGGGTCCAGAACGGTGCCTATATCCGGTTGAAAAATATCCAGCTTGGATATACTCTCCCGTTAAGTAAGAGGATTGTAGATCATGCACGGGTTTATGTGTCCGGTGCGGATGTATGGGAACATACGAAGGTACTTTCTGTATTTGACCCGGAGGTCGGAAATAACGCAAGCGCAAGCTATTATCCTTTCTTCAGAAGCTGGTCGTTAGGTCTTGATGTTACATTCTAAAAAGTTAATTATGAGAAAAATATATTATTTATTGAGCTTAATATTGACAATAATCCTTACAGGTTGCGACTTGGATAGAGTGCCGGAAACAACTTTTACAGACAGTGCTTTCTGGAAAACAGAAACCGACCTGAAAGGGGCCTGCACCTATTTATATTATCTTCTGGACGGATTTTATCACGATACCCGTTCTGATGAACTTGTGAAAACTTCTGCTGATAATATTTCGAGCGGAAACTGGACTGTTCCTTCCACTTCGAGCAACTGGAGCGACCCTTATGAAAGTATTTTTGTTGCAAATAATATCATTGAGAAGGGAATTCAGGTCGATCTGGACGAATCGACAATAAACAGATGGCTGGCAGAAGCTTATTTTTTTCGCGCCTACTATTATTTCATGCTGGTAAAAAAGTACGGAGATGTTCCTCTTATCCTGAAGGCGATTGAGAGTACCGATGATCCGCTCCTTTATTCAGAAAGGACCTCTAGGGAGGAAGTTATACAGCAGTGTTACAGTGATCTGGACTTCGCCGCAGAGTGGTTACCTGCCATTTCTGATCTTGACGATGCGGATTGGGGGAGGGCTTCGCGTTCAGCTGCCCTGGCAATGAAAGTAAGGATCGGGCTCTATGAAGGAACCTATTCAAAGTATCATGAATTGGGAAGCGACTATAAAAGTCACCTCAAAATCGCTATCGATGCAGCAGAACTGATCATCTCCGAAAACGAACATGAACTGTATCCCGATTTTCAAAGTTTGTTTCTTTTCGACGGGGAAGGCCGTCAGAACAAAGAGAATATTTTTGTGAAAGTTTATGGTCCTAACGGGGCCGGAACCGTAGTACACGGGAACAGCCGTCAGATGGAGAATTCAGTTTCTGTTACCCGCCAGATGGTCGATTTATTTCTTTATTCGGATGGTCTTCCCAGGGATATGTCGCCTCTTAAGATTCATCTGGAAACAAGTTTTGATGATGTTTTTGAGAACCGTGATCCGCGTTTGTCAATGACCCTTTATCAGATTGGAGAAGACGCTTACAAGGGAGCTTACGTGCCATTCAATAATCAACATGGATACGGTTATTCCCTGAAAAAAGGCTTTCTGCTTTCCGAATGGGAAACAAACTCGAAAGAGACGATCGATAAAATGCTTATTCGTTATGCAGAGGTCCTTATATCCTATGCTGAAGCACTTTATGAGTATAACGGCTCGATTTCTGACGAACAGCTTGATGAAACTGTAAATGCCTTACGTGCCAGGGTCGGTTTTGATGCCCGGCTTACGAATGCATTCGTTACAGCCAATGGGTTGAGTATGCGGGATGAAATCCGCAGGGAACGGGATGTTGAACTTCTCGACGAAGGATTTCGCTATGACGACATTATACGCTGGAAGATTGCTGAAGATGTTTTACCGACAAATATTCTCGGGGCAAAATTCGTTGATGAGGAATGTACCAAACAGCGGGAAGATCTGGAAAACCGTCTGACGGATGAAAATGGCTATCTGAATGGAAAATATGTTTATGATGAATCGGATATCTATGTAATTGAACTTGCGGAGGATCGGGTATTTGATCCGGATAAAGATTATTTGTACCCGATTCCGCTAAATGAAATATCGCTTTCGGGAGGAGCTGTAACTCAGAATCCCGGATGGGATAACTGATTCATTACGATGAAACAGTCAATGAGATATAGCTCTTTCATGTTTATGATAGCTTCCTGACGGGCAAATTTCATGCTTGGGCAAACGAATTTGAGGAATTTATACTAAGATATTAATGATAGAAACTTAAACTGAGAAGATAAAATTATGAAAAGGATTTTAGTTATATTGAACGTCTTTCTTGTCTTTCTGTTTGTCAGCTGCCAAAAAGATGAATGGAGCGACGGAGACCCTGCCTATGATCATGTTTACTATTTTGGATTTGAAAATTGGGGAAATTTGAAAAATGATGTTTCTTACAATGTTACCAGGGGAGATACTATCGGCATACCTGTGCAGTTTTGGAGCGAGAATCCTATGGATGTTGATGTGATAACCTATTATTACGTTAGCGGAGATGCGATTAGTGGAACCGATTATGAAATAGTCGATGAGGACGAGACAGTGCTTGAGCCGGATACTAACGGGGCTTTTTCTATGGTATGGCCCGGGGCTGTGAAGGGTGTCAAAAATATTTATGTCAAAGCATTGTCTGGTGGTTCAACCGGAAAGTTTAAACTATTGACATTTGATCCGTCAAAAACGATATCCTATACCAGTACCATGAACGATTCTACGGCTAATTATGAGGTTCATGCCTTTACCCAGAACTATTATGTTACAGTTAATATCAAATAAAAATTTTTTGATGTATTAAAAAAAGAGGCTTTCCCCTGGTTTGGGCTAAGCCTCTTTTGCTGTTCAAAACAAACGTTGTTTATGCGAACAGTAAACAACGGAAAATTTGTATATTCGGAAACTTGAAATTGGTGAAATGAAAGATTAATCTGATGCATATTTGTAAATAATCAATTATTTAATAGCCAACCAACTAAAATTCAATTTTATGAGCAAAATATTTATTGGAGCATGCGTTGTTTTGGGCATGGTCTGTTCGTGTAACCCTGTTCCGAAAAAAGTTCAGGAGGTTCAGCCGGAAGAGAGTAGAAAATCATATGTGCCTGAAATGGCTACGGTTTATCGTACCGCAGAAGGAACAGAAGACAGATTGACGAATCTCGCTGATGTTGTCTTTGAAGACCTGGATCAGCCATACGAAAGGCAACCATGTATCTTTCTTGATCCTTCCCATACTTTTCAGACTTTTATCGGTATTGGAGGGGCACTTACCGATGCGTCTGCTGAAGTTTTTGCCCAACTTCCGGCAGATAAGCAAGAGGAATTCCTTGCAGCATACTACGACAAGGAAAAAGGGATTGGCTACTCCATAGCAAGGACAAATATTGCCAGCTGTGATTTCTCGAGCGAGAGTTATGATTATGTGGCTGAAAATGACTCCAGCCTGAACTCGTTCAGTATCGGACATGACGAGCAGTTTCGTATCCCTCTTATTAAGAGGGCAATGGCAGAGGCAGGAGACAGCCTCAAACTTTTCATTAGCCCGTGGAGCCCTCCGGCCTGGATGAAGGATAACCATGACCGGCTTCACGGAGGACATTTGCTCGGTACCTGCATGCAACCATGGGCAAATCATTATGTGAAGTTCATACAGGCGTATGAACAACAGGGAATCCCGGTATGGGGACTTACCGTGCAGAACGAACCAATGGCTGTACAAATCTGGGAGTCCTGCGTATATACTGCGGATGAAGAAAGAGATTTTGTAAAGAACTATCTGGGACCGACTCTTGATAAAGCCGGAATGGGAACTAAGAAATTGATTGTCTGGGACCACAACCGGGACCTGATCTATCACAGGTCCATGGGGATTCTGAACGATCCGGATGCTGCCAGGTATGTCTGGGGAATCGGTTTTCACTGGTACGAAACATGGACCGGAAGCGATATGCAGTTTCAGAACCTGAGACTTGTGCATGAGGCTTTCCCTGATAAAAAACTGATGTTTACGGAAGGATGTGCCGAAAAATTCGATTATAACAGGCTTAACGACTGGAGTCTTGGCGAGCGCTATGGGTATTCGATGGTCAACGATTTCAATAGCGGAACAGTTGCCTGGACTGATTGGAATGTTTTGCTCGACGGACACGGGGGGCCCAATCATGTAGGTAATTATTGCTTTGCGCCTGTGCATGCCGATCTTTCAAAGGGAGAACTGATCTATACCAACAGCTATTATTATATCGGGCATTTTTCAAAATTTATACGGCCGGGGGCAAAAAGGATCGTCAGTTCTTCAAACAGGGATAAGCTAATGACAACCGCTTTCCTGAACCCTGACGGTAAAATTGCCGTTATTGTGATGAACCGGTCTGACGTGCAGATCGATTATAAACTATGGATGAGCGGGAAAGCTGCAAATATGCAAAGTTTACCTCATTCTATTATGACCATCATGATCGGCACAAAATAAAAAATCGGCATGCAGGATACAATTACAGAACAACGTCCGTCTCGTATAATGTCAATCGATATCATGCGGGGGCTGACACTGTTCCTGATGCTTTTTGTAAATGATTTATATGAGCCGGGCGTACCTTCCTGGCTGGTACATACAAAGGCAGACGTTGACGGAATGGGCCTTGCAGACTGGGTTTTCCCGGGGTTCCTTTTCATGGTGGGAATGTCGGTACCATATGCTTTTGCTTCGCGCCGTAAAAAGGGAAACAGTAACCGGCAGATATTATTGCATATTTTTTCCCGGACTGTCAGCCTGTTGATTATCGGGGTCATGTTATTGAATGGCGGACGGATTAATCCGGAACTTTCGGGAATGAACCATTTCATGTGGTCGATCGCCGTTCTTGTTTCGATTTTTCTGGTCTGGAACAGGTATCCTGACCGGCAAGGCCGTCGAAAATTTTATTTAGGATTAAAAATTGCAGGAATTGCGGGACTTGTTTTTCTGGCTGCAATTTTCAGGGCCGGAGAGCCAGGCCGGGAAGAATGGCTCAGAACAGAATGGTGGGGCATACTGGGACTGATCGGATGGGGATATTTTGCGTCAGCTATTCCTTTTTTGCTGGCAGGAGAACGACTTGGAGCTATCGTTTTATTTTGGCTTTTCTTCCTTTTACTAAACATTTTTTCCCAACTTGAGATGCTTGGCTTTCTAGATGTTATTAAGCCTGTTTTTGGTGTCATAATTGACGGAAACGTGCCGTTTATTGTACTTACCGGACTTATCGCGGGTATTTTGCTGAGACGGTTTGGCCGGGAACCCCTGAAACTGATTTCTGTTTTTTCGGTTACGGGGATCCTTTTTGTCTTTGCGGGGGTTGTCTTAAGGCATTGGTTTATTATTTCAAAAATATACGGGACCCCGAGCTGGGGAATGATCTGCAACGGGATCAGCATACTGGTTTTTGCCATGCTGTTCCTGGTTGTCGATTACTTAAACAAGGACCGGTGGGCAAAAGCCTTTCTTCCTGCCGGTCAAAATTCACTGACAACTTACCTGGCGCCGGATGTGCTTTATTACCTGATCTGGTGGATTGGCGTGCCGGTACTTCTTTATAAGCAGGATCACAGTCCGGTTCTTGCAGTAACAGGCTCGCTTGTATGGGCTTTTACAATGGTTGGCTTTGCCGCTTTGCTGGCCAGGTTGAATATCAGGTTAAAGTTATAAACCGCATTAAAAGAGCTTATGACCAGATCCGGTGCGTTCTGTTGATATTTTTGATTTTTGGGCTATAAGATAATTGTATTTGCAAAAAAATAAGAAATGAAATGAAGAAGATTGCCGTGCTTTTTATTGTTGTTTTAAGTCTGGGCTCAGGCTTATGGGCACAGGATACATTACCCGTACGGGGCTTTTGTATTTCAGCACCGAAAGAAAAGGACCTTGAACGTTTCGTCCGCTTTATAGATGAAGAGCTCGCTACGCATGGAGTCAATACCCTGATTCTCCGTGTCGATTACAATTATTGTTACACGACTCATCCGGAGCTGAGAGATTCCGATGCCCTGTCGAAGGAAGATGTAAAGGAACTCGTAAGCGTTTGCCATAAAAATAATATCAGGCTGATTCCGCAGATTAACTTGCTTGGGCATCAGTCATGGGCTTCTGCAACGGGAAATCTGTTGCGGGTTTATCCCCAGTTTGATGAAACGCCCCAGGTAAAGATGCCAGAAAAATATAAATGGCCAAATGCCGACAAGCTGTATTGTAAAAGTTATTGTCCCTTGCATCCCGAAGTCCATCAGGTTGTTTTTGACCTGGTAGATGAAATCTGTGATGTATTTGAAACAGAAGCTTTTCATGCGGGCATGGATGAGGTTTTCTATATTGGTGATGACAAATGTCCCCGTTGTGCAGGCAGGGATAGAGCAGAACTTTATGCCGGAGAAGTGACCCTGATCAGAAACCATTTGGCTTTGAAAAACAGACAACTTTGGATTTGGGGTGACCGTCTCCTCGATGGGAAAACAACAGGTTTTGGAATGTGGAAGGCTAGTATGAACAATACGGGCCGGGCGATCGATTTGATTCCAAAGGATGTTGTTGTTTGCGACTGGCACTACGATCGGGCTGATAAGTCGGCGGTTTATTTTGCGATGAAAGGTTTTCGCATAATTACCTGCCCCTGGAGAAAATCGAATGTGGCAGTACAGCAAACACATGATATGTATCAGTTCAGGACAGATGCAACTCCGGAAATGAAAGACCGCTTTCTGGGCATGATGCAAACTGTCTGGAGCGGAACGGGCGCCTTTCTTGACGAATTTTATAAAAATAAAACAAGCGAAGAGGAGACTTCGTCAGATTGTTTTAAAGCCATGTGTAGTGCAATTGATAGATATTCAAAATAATAATAGCTAAATTGTTGAAATAAAATCGGCTAAGCTGTTCGACCTTTGTGTATATAAAACTTTGTAGTAATCTGAAAAAACGGAAATAATGATGGATGGAAGGAAAAGGTCCGATATAAAAATCGGGTGTCACGTAGAAATTGTGCAAAAGATGGATCAACAGACCGGAGAACTGACGGAAGGCTATGTGTCACGGATACTGACCAGCTCGTCTACTCATCCCCGGGGGATTAAAGTAAAACTGGAGACAGGAGAGATTGGCCGGGTGCAACATATTCTTGAGGACGACTAGGAAATATGGAAACTATTCATTAGGAAATGATCCTTTTTTACAAGGAAAGGAAGGCCGGATGAGCCTCCACTGTTTAAATGAAAATTTCTCCCCGAAGAAATGTTTTTGCCTTGCCTGCAATAAGCACGCGGTCTTCCTCCAGGGTACAGACAAGTTCTCCTCCGCGACGGGAAAGTTGTCTTGCCTTTAGCTCTTTTTTCCCGATTTTTTGAGCCCAGAATGGTGTTAGCGTTGTATGGGCCGATCCGGTAACCGGATCCTCGTTGACGCCAACAGCGGGAGCAAAGAACCGACTGACAAAATCGACTTCGGTGCCCGGGGCCGTTGCAATGATGCCACGGGCATCGGTTTTTGCCAGAGCTGTGAAATTGGGTGATAATTCTTCGATCTCTTTTTCGTTATCATAAAGCAATAAATAATCAGTTCTCCCTTTATAACAGGCTTTTGGGAGCTTACCCAAGGCCTGAATAACCGAATTGGGAGCATCAACGACACTGATATTATCTGCAGGAAAGTCCAGCTGAAGAGCCTCTCCGTTTTTTCTGACTTTCAGGATCCCGCTGAGACTGCCAAATGAGATTTCATCTTTTGGATACCCCGCTTCTTCAAAAATAACATGAGCTGCAGCCAGTGTGGCATGTCCGCAGAGCTTTACCTCAGAGACCGGTGTAAACCAGCGTATTTCAAAACCAAGCCTTGATGGTACAAAAAATGCCGTTTCAGAAAGATTGTTTTCCATAGCGATCGACTGCATCAGCTTTTCTTCGGGCCACTCTTCCAAAGGAACAACTGCTGCCGGATTTCCCTTGAACAGGGCCTCTGCGAAAGCATCGACCTGAAATATTGGTAGTTTCATTTGTTTTAATTTTATTCAATTGTATTTATGTACCTGTTCCTGATGATTGATTTTGATGTCTCGTTTCAAAGGGAAAAACAGTGGTGACTATGAAACCGGGCATGTTCGTAAAACAGACAAAATCTGTTTCTTCAAAAATAAATGAATAAGTTTAAAATGGTACCAAATAAACTCGATTATTTGTTATTTTTAAGATCTATTGCAGAATAAGAGTGTTAAACTATGGAACGACGAGATTATTTGGTCAGTCAGATTCAGGAGATGGGAGCTTTCCTTGCCAAGCTACTTGGCTTGTTGCAGAAAAAGGCAGTGGAACAGGAAGAAGAACAGTTTACCGCAGTTGCGCGGGATGCTCTTAGTGTGCATTTTGGCTGGGATCTGGAAGAACTGCTTTTTCTTGATGATAGTAGTTTTATTAGTCTTATGGAAGATAATCTTCTTGCCGACCAACATTACGAGCAGCTGGCCTCGATTTTCGAATTTATGGGAGACCAATGCCATGGCAGGGGAACTTTGCTAAGAAAAGAACTTTACCTGAAGAAGGCACTTTTGCTTCTGGAATATGTTCAATATAGAAGTAGCACCTATTCCATGGAACTGGAAGAGAAGATTATGCAGATTAAGGTCCGAATGAGCCGCTAAAGCAGGTTCCCCGATTCCAGATAACCTGCGATCCCTTCTTCGAGCCTTAATTCACAGGAAAAAATGCTGTTTTCTTTTAAAGCTTCGAAAAATCCCTGGTTCATCATTCTTCCTGCCCGGAGCGGAAAATCGAGAAGTTCAGGGATGCTATCCTGAGCTTCCGGTAATTCGAAAAACCGGATACAACTTGATAATTTGGTCGATAAATAGATCCGGCAAGCCAATGGACGGGCCGGATAGGCAGAACAGGCATTGTCTTCCAAAAGAGGACAGGGAGCTTTATAATTCAAAACATCTTTTCCTGATAATTGGCTGGTGCGGAAATTCTTCTCTTTTGCTTTGTGAAGGACAACAGTCTGTTCTTCAGAACTAAAATTCTTTTTAACAAATTCTCCCAGGTACTGAAGTTCATAAGAGTTGGCAAAAACAGGTTGATGACAGCACCAGGAACATCCCTTCCTGCAGTCAATCCGGATCCCGTTTCTGTCGGCCATCTTTAATAACGAATCAATTAACTGGTCAATTGCTTCGTACATGGTTTCAATGGCGCCGGAAAACGAATTCTCGTTTTTTACCTGTTCTGCCGCCTGCTCTCCAAGTAAATAACCATCTTTATAAAAAAGACGGTCCTGTTCTGAAAAAATAGTGTTTTTCATATCTTTAAACGAACAGATTTCTGTTCGTTTAAAGATATGAAATTTTTAATGCCCGGATAGGTTCTCTGTTATTTCTGTTTTTAGACGATCACTCATGTTGAAAAACAGATAAGTTTGGAAACACGAAATCAATCTTTTTTCAGCAACAAGTGTTTTATTTACAATACTATTTATTGAGCACGGATATGGAACCATTGTATAGCGACCGGATGAGACAAATGCTTAAGGAATTCAAAAAAACGGATGATTTTTTTAACATGTTCAGAGAAGAATTTTGCCGGGACATTTATGTCATCGTCGGAGAATTTTATCCTGCTATTGGCAATGAGGCGACAATCGCCGGGGTAGTTGATATGTATGCGGGGGCGATTCTGAATGTTACGGATTCAGTTATCGATAAGGATCGGAATTATCCTGAATTCAGGCTCTCTGAGGAACTCGATATTATTAGTAAGCTCTTGGCAAAAGAGCCAGGATTTGCAAATCCGGGGGCCTTTGCCGAAACCGTACATGCGAAAGTCAAGGAACTTATGGTCCGCTATTATCCGGAGATCGGTCAGTTGTCTGGAATAGGCTTTCGTTTGTTGGAGCGGAATGCCCGTATCTATAACCTCGAATTTGTTGCTAATTTTTATTCACAGGAAATTTTACGTACAGGAATAACTCCTGAATTTCTAAAAAAATAACTACGGGAGGCTTAATCCTCTGGCTTAAGTACCCGGGCGGAAAGAGATACAACTGTATTCCGCGGTGTAATCCTGTTTAAAAAGACAATTATTCTGTTTATCATTCCATGAATTCCTAACGGTTTTCTTTTCATCATGAGTTGAAACCCGAATTCTGCGACTTCCCGTGAGGTCGCATGGGGCATCAGCCTGTGCATTTTTGTATTTCTGGACATGGCCGTGAAATGGAACCTTGAGTCGGTTACCCCCGGACAAAGCGTACTCACGCTGACATTGGTATTTCTGAGTTCAAAATTGACAGCTTCTGAAAGGCTCAGTACAAATGCTTTCGAGGCACAATACCCGGCCATATACGGTCCGGGTTGAAATGAGGCCGTGGAACCAACATTCAGTATCCTTCCTTTATTCCTTTTTTTCATGTCAGTCGCAAACTTTCTGGTCAGAAATGCCACCGTTAACATATTCAGGTTAAACATATCCCGGAGCTTTTCCCATTCCATATCCAGAAATTCCCCTGTAATTCCGAACCCGGCATTATTAATGAGGTAATCGACTGTGATATTTTTCTCCTTAAGTTCGCGATATAACTTTTCAACGTTTTCCATTTTGCTTAAGTCGAGAGCGTAGCTTGAAACATTTACCTGATTCTGTAACTCTTTCGCGATCTTCTCCAGTTTTTCCTGATTCCTGGCTACGATAACGAGACTGGTTTCCTTGCTGGCAAACAGAAGAGCAAGCTCATATCCAATACCTTCTGTCGCTCCGGTAATTAAGGCTGTTTCCATGTTTTTATTCATTTATAACATCCAATAATAAGCTAAAAGTAGTGAATTAGTTTCCAAATTAATTACTCCCGCGAAAGGAATTTCTAAGGGATGATAGCTTTATATTATCTGTACTTTTTTTATTTAATATGCAGATATTCTGTTGTTTGATGGATAAGATAAGAATTGAAGAATTTTATCAGACATTAATTCATTATTAATTCTCAAAAAAATCAAAATAATATTCAAACGTGTTGCTCTACTTTTGCGTCACCATAATTTAGTGATGAGATATTTTCTTTTATTTTTCGGTCTGTTTTGTGCGTTGCATCTCTTTAATAGTCAGGGGATGCGTTCTCCTTCTTCCTGCTCTCGAAGCCTGGAGGAGAGGGAGTTTTTTTCTACTGATTATACATGCCAGCCTTTTTCCGGTGTCGATAAGCAGAGTAATAACGTTCCGCTTTTTTTCAGGGACATCTGCTGCCCCGATCAAAAGAAACCTGATACCAGACCTACCGGATTTAAGATTTACCATTTTTTTGTACCTGAGAATTCTTTAATTAACAGGGAATATTTCTTGAATCTGAACCTGAACCTGTTTCTTATTTACCAGTTTTCCCTTTCCCTATGGAAAGTGCTACGATTATGAGTTTATCCAATTTCTGATTTTTCTTAAAATATCATTCCTTACCTTCTTGAAAAGAAAGGTTGTTATCCTTTCATAGTTTGAATTTAGTTTTTTTTAACTTTCAACATATTAGTAATTATGAATGTAATTTCTTTTGTTTCTTTCGTGGCTATGATGACATTTGTTACCGGTTTTGTGGTAGCTACAATTATTTGGGGAATAAATGCGGTTTTAACCCCAGGGGCTCCTGATGTACAAGGAAATTTTTGGCACAGGATTTTTGGGAACCGCAGTATCATTTCGGAGTACAACAGATTACGCTATCCGGATGGAATTACTCCTAAACCGGATATGAATAACCGGGAACTTTATAAATACTATCATAACGGCAAAACTCAGCATCAAGACTCTGTAAATAAGGAACTTTACGCTTACAACCATGGAGAAAATTGATTTTTCACAGCTCTTTCAGGGGATTGGAACCCTATTAAATTCCGGGATTACCTTATTCCTGGCAAGGATCGGGCTGATGGCACTTGGACTTTTCCTGATTTACCTGGGAAAGAAAAAGATACTGGAGCCATTGCTGATGATACCAATGGGATTGGGAATGGCGACAATAAATGCTGCTGTGATGGTTTTCCCGGGAGGAAAGCAGGGAAACCTGTTTGTTGACCCAATGCTGTCGGATCCGACAGCTCTTTTTAACATTTTACAGGTTGACTGGTTACAGCCAATTTACACCTTTACCTTTTCAAACGGGCTTATTGCCTGCTGTATTTTCATGGGAATCGGTGTATTGCTGGATGTAGGTTATATTTTAAGGCGGCCTTTCATGAGTATATTCTTGGCTCTTTGCGCAGAATTGGGGACCTTTGCCATTGTGCCAATTGCCTCGGCTATGGGAATGAACCTTCGCGACAGTGCTTCAATCGCTATGGTTGGCGGGGCTGATGGTCCGATGGTCCTGTTTACGTCGATGGTGCTTTCGAAAAAACTTTTTGTCCCGATAACCATTGTCGCATACTTATACCTGGGATTTACCTACGGAGGTTATCCTTATCTGATCAGGTTGTTTGTACCAAAACACATCCGGGCGATTCAACCTCCCCAACCTAAAAGGACGGCATCCATTAGTTCATCGAAGAAACTATTGTTCTCGGTAATACTGTGTGTCGTATTATGTCTGCTTTTCCCGGTTGCAGCACCCTTGTTTTTTAGCCTGTTCCTGGGAATCGCAATCAGGGAGGCCAATATTGAGCCGGTTGTCGATTTTGTCAAGGGCCCGCTATTATATGGCTCAACCTTCTTTTTGGGATTGCTGCTGGGTATCCTTTGTGAGGCCCATCTGATCCTTAGCCCTGAGATTCTGCCTTTATTATTGTTGGGGATCCTCGCCCTTCTTCTTTCGGGAATCGGAGGACTACTGGGGGGATATATCCTTTACTGGTTTTCCGGTAAAAAGTTCAATCCTGTAGTCGGGATCGCCGGGGTAAGTTGCGTCCCAAGTACAGCTAAAGTAGCACAAAAAGCTGTAACAGCCGTAAATCCGAAAGCGATCATTCTTCAGGATGCCCTTGGTGCAAATATTTCCGGTGTTATCACCACGGCTATTATTACAGGCCTTTATGTAACACTGATCCCGTTGCTTGGCTAGCTGATTGATTATTAATCAGGGTGAGTGAAGGGGTATTTTTCATGATCAGGAAATAAAAGAGCTGACCGTCAGGTCAGCTCTTTTATTTCCTGGTTCAAACCATACGATAGCGTAGCTTCAAACCATTCACCAAACCATTCTTCATTAAATTTGGTGTGCCTTTCTGTGCCAGTGATCTTTTACATGTTAAAAAAGGCATAAACCATTGCGGCAAACATGAGAAACATGATGGCCAAAATAATGATTACCGACTTTTTGTTGGTCCTGTATTGTGTTTCGTCTTGAAGGTTATTCTGTTGATCCATAATTTGATATTTTTAGATTAAACAATAATATTTCCTTCCCTGAAAGGCAGGGGCATACCTTATCTCTTGGCCCTTAGGCCGGATCGATTTCTTTCAGGAGAAGCTTGTATTTAAGGAATTATGGATAACGATCAGGGAGAGTGTACAAGAATAACGATCAGGTTTGTATTGGTAAATTCAGTGACGGCACATTTCTCCAGGTATTCTTTTTCCTGGAGGACCGGATCTGTTTCATTTATTCCTCCGTTTATATACTGGAAAGGTGGCTTTGAAATATGGACCGAGACAGAAACCGAAGGATCTGTTTTTATAAAATTGGCACATCCGAAATCCGGGATTTCCTCAAAATAACAACCTGAGCCTTTATCCAAAGGTTCCCTGGCTGCTATGATCCCATTGTCAGACAAGAGGATAAGGCCCTTCAGTAATATGAATAAGACAAGAAATCTCAAATTCGTTTCAATATATCTTTTGACGGCGAAAACAGCCCCGGTAACAGGGATTGCCTAAAATAAAATTCACAGTTAGTAATAGAACAATCTGTTTGTTGGCAAAGATATTGTTTTATTCGTTCTAAGATGCAGATTGATGAAAAAACGCGCTCCCGGTTTCTTCATCAATGTTTTTGTGGTTTGCGGCGGTGCCATTTTGATGTTTGGCACTCTGTTGTTTGATGGTCGTTTATGATTAAAGTAAATTTCGTTTCTCTATGCTATGACGTTTGCCCTAACCGGATTACCTTGTCAAAGTACATGGCAAAGGAACGGTACAAAAAGTGTGTCCATTTGCCGAAAGGAACAATAATAAGTGCCCACTGGGCCAGAATGATCAGATGAACCATGTATATCCAGTATTGGCTGTTTTGCAGGTGCAGATCGATAGAGAGACGGACAATGAAGGCGGTCAGACCCATCAGCATCAACCAGATCACAAAGAACCAGTCGGATGGCTGGGAGTGCACACTTACTGCCTTATTTTTCCGGATCCGGCCCATAACAAAATCAAATGTAACAGCAAAAATGATGATACTTTCAATATATCCCAGCCAGATTATAAATGCACTGCCTGTTCCGAACCAATCCAGTACGATAGTTGTAAACAGCAGGGCCAGGTATCCGATCACGAGAATAAAGTGTTCGAACCACCGGATCCGGTTATCATCACAACCAAGCGCCTTTTTTTGTGTGAACATGTGGATAAGCAAATCTCCGGTGCCTTGTATATATGCTTTGGCCGGAATTTTTATGCCGGGTTTAAGGATGACCAGGTACCACATGTGAATTATATTCGGAAGCAGGATGACCAGAAATACCAGTCCTACCGCAAATTGTTCGAAATAATGCCCGTAATGCATCATTGTTTCTGTATTGAAATGAAGATAATAGCCAAATCCAAAAACAATCCCTGCTACCAGAATAAATGCGGTTATGCTTGTAGCCAGCGATTTGTACAGTAACCCGGATAACCCGGTCCAATCGTATTTTGAAGTAAGCCATCTTCGAAGCGACATCATTAGTTCTCCAGGATTGGCTGTTTTGGGGCATAACTGGCTGCATTCACCGCAATAATAACAAAGCCATGGTTTTATTGACGATTTGATTTCGCCTTCCAGTCCGAGTACGCTATAACGGACCATTTCCCGGGGAAATGAACTATCTTCTGTGGAAAGAGAGCAAACCGCAGTGCAGTTGCCACAGTTATAACAGGCATTAAAATCAAATGCCCCGTACTTCTTGAGTTCTTTTGAAAATTCAGGATTTATCTTGGCCATCACGCTTTTATTTTATAAGAGAAATATTCATCGTTATCATCCAGTTCTCCGGTCTCCACTAGCCCGAATTTGAGCAGCGACATTAGGTAGTACATAACTTCATGAGTTGGCAGGTTTACTTTCGCTGCAAGCTGCGGAACGGTCATTTCCTCTTCCTTCAGTGCGGATAGCAGGAGTTTTTTCATGTTGTTGAAGCTCTTCAGGTTTTCTTTTACAGTAATGGAGACTTCCCGTTTTTCCCGAAGATATTTTACCGTTTTTCCTTTTTCAACGTCCATATATTTTTTCCTTCTAAGATTTGTTTAAAGACTTTTTGTTTTAGGAAATATTCCGGTCCGGGGTTTATCCCTGGGCCAAAACATCGATCATGCTTTCTATTTCCCGGTTGGAATATGCAACTAATTCTATGGCATCTTCCGGGCAAACAGGAAGGCACATGCCACACCCTTTACAGACGGATTTATTAATCACAGCAGTCTCTTTTTCATTATTCTTTTCATTGCTGATCGCCTCGAACGGGCAGGCTGTGGTGCATGCTCCGCACCACGTACATTTTTCAGGATCGATGGTGGCAACGATTGGTTCCAGCTCGAGTTGTCCTTTACTAATATAGGAGTAGGATTTTGCTGCGGCAGAGAGGGCTGAATTAACCGATTCTGTGATATTTTTTGGGCCCTGGCAGGTGCCGGCGATGGTAATCCCGTCAATGACTGTTTCAACCGGACGGAGTTTCATGTGGATTTCGTTGAAAAATTTGTCCCGTCCGTGAGGTACCTTGAACAAGTTGACTGCTGCGTTATCAACCCTTGGGACCATCCCCGTTACCAACACTACAAGGTCTGCTTCAACTTCAACTTCTTTGTTCGATGTAAGAATGTCGTTCACTTTCACGGTCGTTTTACCTTTTTCCAGGGCTACCCGGGGAAGGGCGTCTTCATAGGATTGCAGAAATATATCTCCCATTTTGGACGATTCGCCGTAAAAGATTTCCTGCTTCCCGTATGTCCTGATACCTCTGTTGAAATGGTAGTTTTGAATATCCCTGAATTTCTTTTTTACTTCGATAGCTGTGTGGATCGCTGACGTGCAGCAATACCTGGAACAATATTTGTTTTCACCTTCCGGCTGGCGGCTACCGACGCAATAGATATAGGCAATCTGTTTTATTTCTTTTCCCTGGAAGATCAGTTTGCGGGTACACATCGACATGAGCCTTTGAAGCTGTGGTAACGTGATAACATTGCCGATTTGCCCGTATCCGAATTCTCCGTCAACGGGCTGGTAGGGATCGAATCCTGTCGCCATTAATACCGACCCGACCTGGATTTCCATTGTTTCATTACCCTGGGAAAAATCAATATCGCTGCATAGTTTTTCACAAGCTCCGCACCGGGTACAGTTATCCATGTCTATAACAGGTTGCAGAGGGTATTCTCCCGCATGATTTTCGTAGATCGCCTTTCTCGTGGTGAGGCCGAAATTAAAGTCGTCGGGCACCTTTACCGGACATGCTTCAATCGCCCTTAACAGCCCCTCATGATGATAGTTTTCTGCGATATATCGTGGTTTAATTTTGACTTTCAGACTGAAATTTCCGATACTCCCGTTTGTTTCGATAACTTCTGCATTTGTAAACAGAATGACATTTTCCCGTTTCATCAGGTTTGAATACAAACGGGTTGCCAGTTCCTCTCCTGCTTCTCCTGTTGTGAACAACTTGTTCCATTGAGCAATCCGTCCTCCCGTAAATGGGGACCGTTCAATCAGGTAAACCGGACAGTTCATATCGGAAAGGGCGATGGCTGCCTTCATCCCGGCGACACCTCCGCCAATAACGGCAACGGCTTTCCGTGAAGGAATTTTTATGGGATCCAGCGATTTTGCATATTTTACTTTGGCTATTGCAGCTTTTACCAGTTTGATGGCTTTCTCCGTTGCACCCTGTTTGTTGTCAGAATGGGCCCAGGATGCCTGTTCCCGGATATTTGCATGCACGTAATTGTATTTATTGAGGCCAGCCCTTTCTGTTACCGCCCTGAATGTGACGAGATGCAGCTTGGGGGAACAGGATGCCACCACGATCCCGTCCAGGTCGTTGTTCCTGATGTCTTCAACCATCTCTTTCTGGTTCGAATCGGCGCAGGCAAACATTGTTGTTTTTGCCAGGCTGATCCCTTCTTCGTTTTCGACAGACTGCTTTACTTTCTCTACATCAACATAGTCGGAGATATTTCCTCCGCAATGACATATATAGACACCAATCTTCATATAGATAAATTTTCATAAGATATAACATAAGTTTCATGTTCATGTCAATACGTTTCATCAAGCTTCCACTGGGACAAAACTCGCTATCCAATTATTTTGCCATCCGGCAATTAACCATAAAACCATTTAGCCATGAATTCATTTATTCTGTAATTTCCGAATGAAACCTTAGGTTTTTATTCCTCAACTACTTGTTCAACTGACTGTTTCATCAGGTAACCGATCGTCTCTGATGCTGCAGCCCCTGCTGATAGAATGGAATCGGGAATATCCATTGGCCCGGAGGCTGTCCCGGCAACAAATACGCCGCTTATGCTGGTTTGTGCCGGATTTTCCAGTATATCTTCCTGGCTGATGAAACGGTAGGGATCCAGCTTTAACTGTTCCTGAGGGAATAACGCAGCTGCGTCCTGATTAGCCAGAACTCCTACGGAGAGGACAACCATATCATGTTCAGCTTCCTTTACTTTCCCTTCTTTAATATCTTCGTAACGAAGCAGGAGGTTGCCGTTTCCCTTTTCCGTTATTTTCCCGATTTTTCCTTTTATAAATTCTACGCCCATTCCTTTTGCCTGTTCATAAAACTCATTGAACCCTTTGCCAAATGAGCGGATATGCAGGTAATAAATGGTGACATCGGCCATTGGCAGGGCCCCCATTAACAATTGTGCCTGCTTAATGGAATACATGCAGCAAATTTGGGAACATATAGGGTTTCCGACAGTATCGTCGCGCGACCCGGTGCAAAGTACATAGGCAATATGGTCGGGCATTTTGCCGTCGCCGGGGCGTAATATCGTATTAAACGGGCGGGTAGGGGCCAGTTGCCTTTCCATTTGCATGGATGTAATCACATTTTTGTAAAGCCCGAAACCATAGCGGGGCATCATTAACGGGTCGAATAGTTTAAAACCCGTTGCAACAACAACCGACCGTATCACAATGAGGTATTCTTCTGTTTCCTGGGTAAAATCGATACATTTTGTCGGACAAGCCTTTTCACATGCCCCGCAAAGCGTACAATTCTCGATATCGATAGCTGCGGCACGCGGACTGGCTATGCTGAAAGGAATAAAGGCAGCCTTCCTTCCCGTCAGGTTAAACTGGTACTGGTCGGGAACGTTTACCGGGCATACCTGTTCGCATAACTGGCAACCAGTACAATCTTCGGCAACAACATATCTTGGCTGGCGGGTTACTTTAGCTTCAAAATTATTTTCTCTCTTTTTTATAATTTGCGAGACCTGGCTTCCGGTGAAGATGCTGATCCCGGGATGACGCGATATTTCCGATACTTTAGGGGTTGTTATACATGCTGCACAATCAAGGGTGGGGAATACTTTACTGAGCAGGATCATTTTTCCACCGATAGAAAGATCTTTCTCTACAACCAGTACTTTGAACCCGTTATTGGCCAGGTTCAGCGCGGTTTCGCCTCCCGCAATCCCTCCCCCGATTACCAACACATCAAAAGAGGCTTTTTTTATTTGTCCCTGCATGTTTATTCAAATTTTAATGATTATAAGCCGTGCCGGTACGGAGTAAATATTCATTGAACGATTTCATCTGTTTAACGAAAGCTTCACTACACACGGAACATAGCGCTGCCATTCTTAGCCTGGCGGGGTCTATTTGTTTTTCCTTCATCAGCCCGTGAGCCTGACTGACTATCGCGCCGGTTTTTTCGGTACATGTTTCTCCGTAGGAGCAATCGCTTCCGTCGGCGGCAATAAATACGCCATCAAATCCTTTCTCATAGGCATGCATAATCCACCTGGGCTTTATGCCGCTTGAGCAGCGAACCGTTATGGTATATACTGTAGGCGGATAGTGGAGCTTGAGTAATCCCGCCATGTCTATGGCGGGATCTGATATCTTTTCGGTAGAGAATACCAGTATCCTGGCACTCTTTTGTACAGCTATTGCCATCTTCCTAATTTTTTCTCATCAGGATTTTGAAGTAACCATTCTCCTCGATTGTTCCCAGGTATTCGTGGCCTTTCTTGCTGCACCATTTTGGAAGGTCTGCTTTTGTTCCTTCATCGGCTGAAAGGACTTCCATAACGTCGCCGGTGTTGATGGTGCCAATTGCTTTTTTTGCTTCAAGTAACGGTCCCGGGCATGCTGTTCCTCGGGCATCTACTGTTTTTGTTACAATCACGTTTTGTAATTCAGATGTTGTCATAACTTTGTTCTTTTAAATGAATAACTGAAAACTGCTGGCATTGGCGTCACTAACAAACGTGGCCGCGCCAGCATACCTTAAATTCGGATAATCGATCATTTCTTCTTTTTTGAAGCCCATCAGGTTCATCGACATCTCGCAGACCGTGATTTCGATGCCCAATTCTCCGGCTTCCCGGAACATGTCATCCAGGGAAAGTACTCCCTGCTTTTTCATTAAAGATTTGATCATGGCGGGGCCGGCTCCTGCCATATTCAGCTTTGAAAGTTTCAGCTTTCCTTTTCCTTTCGGGAGCATCAGCCCGAACATTTGTGACATGAAATCTTTTCCTTTTGCCTGTTTCTTTGGATCTCTCAGTGCGGAAAGCGCCCAAAAAGAGAAAAACAATTTTACCTCGGTATCCATGGCGGCAGCGGCAAGGGAAATAATCATGGCTGCAAGGATCCGGTCCATATCCCCCGAAACGATGGCTATCGATAACTGGTCTTTATTGTAGTTTTCCACCTCAGCAAGGCGTCTTTTTAAGTTCTCGACTTCCTCTTGCAATTGACTGATCTGTTTGACTAATTCCTGTTCCAACTTTTATAAAATTAATGGTTATTTTCTGGAGAAAGGTGCCCGGTCATACGATAAAAAGGATGACCGGGACCTGAACTAATATGTGACAACGGATTTTGCTGATAAAATTTCGGTTACTACCGTTCCGGCAGCAATAAGCCGGGCCTGGTCAATCAGTTCGTCCTGACCGATCTCTCTCTCTTTTACACAAGGCGAACACAATAATAATTTTCCGTCAAGCTCCATAAAGGAGTTCAGAAGTTCCTCCAGGGGCAAAAGACCTTTTGCCCTGATTGTTCCGGCTACTCCCTGTCTTGCCAGTTCTACCGCATCAGACTGAAGGATGACGGTTACCTCGACATCGGTAGCCAAAGCTGCTGTTGCCAGGACAAAAGGCAAGGTGGCCTTTTCCGGATTGTTGGTACCGACGGTACTGATGATGACAATCTTTTCATTTGATTCCATATCATAAATTTTTGGTCTGGTACAAAGTTCCCTAAAAAGAGCATTCTATAACATAAAATGAATGTGACATGATTTACTTACATTTGTGATCAATATCACGGAAAATCTTTGCAGGATGGAAAACAGGTGTGCTCTTTGCCGTTATAAATCGGATGCAACAAAAAAACTGACTGAGGAGGAAGAAGAACTGCTTTCGTGCAATCACCTGATGGTCTCTTTTAAAAAAGGAGAATCGGTCATCAAACAAGGGCATCTTTCTTCGAATATTGCTTACCTGAGAAAAGGATTGGCCAAGCTTCACATCAAGGGGCCGTATTACGAGCAAACAATAAAAATTGTGAAGGCGCCGCGTTATCTGGGATTGCCAACTACTTTTAGCGATAAGATCAATCAGTACTCGGTTACAGTGATAGAAGATTCTGAGGTTTGTTTTATTGATATGGCTACCTTTCAGGAATTACTGGGCAATAATAAAAAGTTTGCGAACGAAATTATTGTCGACCTCTGCCGTTATGAGCTGGATTCGTACCGGAAATGCGCCAATCGCACTCAGAAGCAAATGAAAGGAAATATTGCAGATGTTTTGCTCGATTTTGCAGATAATCTATATGGATCGGATACTTTCCGGTTGCCTGTTTCGCGTGACGAACTGGCATCCCTGATCGATACCAGCAGGGAGAGTGTCAGCCGTGTACTCGCCGAATTTAATAACGACGGCATTATCCGCATGAATGGACGGGATATTGAGATCCTGAATAAAAAGTTGCTAAAATTGATCAGCGAGAACGGGTAAAAGACCGGAAATAGAGACTATTTTAACAATAGAAACAAAAAATATTATTAGGTAGTTTGGAACTTATTACTATCTTTGCACACGCGTAAAAAAACACGGGTGTAGCTCAGTTGGTAGAGCACTGGTCTCCAAAACCAGGTGTCGGGCGTTCGAGTCGCTCCTCCCGTGCAAAGCTGTCCCTTTGGGCAGCTTTTTTTATTATGTTTTTGTGAGAAGAATCATGGGTGCCAAACGAACCCTCCGCCGGGCGTTTTGACGGTCCCGCACTGCTCTGTTCTGCGTTTCCCGTATTAAAAAGAAGATTTTCTGATCCGGTTTCTCCGAAGAAATCTTACCAGGAGAAAGCATATGTCCGGTATTTGTACGGCCAAATAATTTAACTATTTGGTTTAATTTCAGCCATAAGTGTCCGGGATTTTATGAAAAAAATGATTTTTATTTCATAACTAAGTTGAGATCAAGTGTTTATTTTTTTAAATTTCAGAAAAACAGGCAAAACTATTTTAGCCGGTCTTTAAATTTAGCGCCATCTGTTTGTCGTCCTGCCGTTTTTTGTAATCATTCACTTTTTTCACAACCGTACGGATATCATTGACGATATATTCCATCACCTCATATTTTATGAGGCAGACCCTTATCAGCGTTATAAAATGCCCAAAGCGGTGCGTGGCCTTTGTTGCGGTCCGTCTTACCAGTTCGAGCAGAAAATAGCAGATCAGTGCAACATAGATTTGCGATTTGCAGGCATTCTCACTGGTTCCAAGGAAGTTCTTTATCTGGAGGTTTTGTTTCATCAGCTTGAAAAATGTTTCGATATACCACCTTCTTTTATACAGTTCCGCAATGACGGAAGCATCCCAATCAAGGTTATTTGTTACCAGTGCTATTACCTTGTGTTTTTTTGTTTTTGTCTTACGGTCGGTTTCTTCAAAATAAATGGCAACACGCCTTAGTGTTATATCGTCCATCCCTGCTTCGACGGCAGCAACACTGCTTAATTTTATAGTTTCGTCTTTGAGAATTTCAAAATCACGGTCGTCCGGCAGGTCAAGTTCTTCTATTTCCTGGTACACCGTATTTGATTTCATCCGTGTGATAAAGATGTTTTGGTCGTCGACCCTTTGTTTGAACAGGGAAAAATCAAAATATCCCCGGTCGTCAACAACAATGGTGTCTTTGGGGTAACGGAATCCGTCAACCCCTCGCCTGTCGCTTAGTTTGGCTTCGGTAATGTTTATAATCTCAGGCAACATTGTTTTCTCGTCAAGGCTCACATGTGCCTTTATGCCTCCTTTAGCTGTCCGGTATGAGGCCCATTCGAAGAGGCTAAGGCAAACGCTCATTATGGTGGCATCGACCAATTTGATGTTTTTCCCTTCAATTTCCTTTATCTCTTTATACCCGGGGCGTTTACTAAAAACATTTCGGTAATGTTCCACCAGCTTGTGGTATATCTCGCAGAATACTTCATAGTTGCGTTTGGCATTGCCATCGCTCATGGTGGAACGTGCCGGGCTTTGGCTCAACCCAATGTCCCTGAGAAATTTTTCGTCACCGCCCAACCCGATACAAATCTCGCGGTGGCTCGTGCATTTATTCAGCTGTCCGAACATTAATGCTACAAGTTGGTCGTAGGTTTTGTAATTGCTACAATATTTATCCGTTTGATATTTGTCGATACTTGTTATCAGAATGTGACGGGGAATCAAATCAATTAACTGTCCGAACAATGGTATGTCAGACTTTTTTGTATTTTTATGCATCGGAAAGCTCATAATTCTTTTTTAAGTGTTTTGTCGCCTTAAAATTTTGAATTTTTGAGCTTTTTTCCTAATTAAGAATTCCGGACAGCTATGAATTTCAGCAAAAAAATAAATAAAAAGGAGCTGTATCTTTTAATTTTTCGTGGTAACTTGCATTACTTTTTAATTAAAAAAAATGTATAAAGGAACTGTTAAATTTTTCAATGCAACAAAAGGTTTTGGATTTATTAAGGATGTAGAAACCTCAAAGGAATATTTTGTTCACTCGAGTGGATTGAAAGACAAGATCCAGGACAATGACCAGGTAACGTTCGATTTAGAACAAGGAAAAAAAGGTCTGAATGCGGTAAATGTCAAACTTGCGTAAGTTTTGGCAATGACCATTTAATTTTTAAGTCTCGCGAAGAACGAGACTTTTTTTATGTCGTAGACATTGGGCATAGCTCAATCGGTAAATGTATGTCTTTGTCTGACTCATCTCAACGGCAGCATACGGAATTCTTTTCCTGGTGTCCTGCTTATCAGTATACTGTTGGAAGAGGTTCTTCCTGTCAGTAGTCACTGGCGGGACGGGCTATTTCGATTAATGGCGCGCTTTTAATTCAACGTTATTTCGTCCATTCCTTTTATTCTAAATTCTTTCGATTTCTTTATGTTTTCCTCGGTTTTAGATTTTTTAATCTAAAACTGACCATCTCCCGAAAAATGGGTTGAATAAGTTCTGCATCCCAGTCATATCGGGTGTTTAAAGATGTTTAGATATGAGGAAAGCTGGTTTAAAAAGGTTATTTTTATTGTGCAAACAAAAGCAAATAATCTCTAAAAACCAGCTCATGACAAAAGTATTAACAAAACAGGTACAGAACAAGATTAGCCGCTATTTTCTCAAACTTGAGGGTCAATTAACAAAACCGGAAGCCCGATGTATCCGGGAAATGACAACCGGAATACTAAAGACAGGTACAGTATTAGTGAATAAAATAGCCACTGGCATTGGTGATACAATATCGTTGAGCCAAACAACTAAACGCTTCAGGAACCATTATAACAAGAAAGATTTTTTCATGAAATTATTCCGGGGACATATGAACAGTGTGAAAAGCAAAGTCTGCCATGGTGACTATATCCTGTTCGATGGTTCTGATATTCAGAAAAAATATGCCAAAATGATGGATGGTCTGGACTATGTGAAAGATGGCGATAAAGGATCAATTGGCCTTGGCTATTGGCTGATGAACGTTGTACACTTTAGCAAAGACAAGGAAATGACCCCACTTTACAACAAGCTGTACAGCTTTGACAGTGGCGCCAAAAGCGAGAATCTGGAGGTTCTTGAAGCCATCAAAGAGGTGGGCTCGATAATTGACAAAGATGTCACAAAGATATTCGACCGTGGCATGGACCGGCCCATTTGCCGGGATTTCATTATTGCCGATGAAGGCCATTTCAACCTGCGTCTGAAGAAAACCACCAAGCTGGTCTACAAAGGCGAAGAAATGGCCGTGAACAAGATCAGCCGGAAAGTTCCATTGTTCATGAAACTAACAGCTACAAGGATACAGAAAAGCAAGAAGCGTCAGTTGGTTTATGAATGCGGCGCCATAAAGGTCCAATATAGAACCAAGGGCAAGACGCATGATCTTTGGCTTGTTGTCACCAAAAGGACTAATGGCGGCTATTGCTGGCTACTGACACGTTCGCCAAAAGAAAGTATTGTTGAAGTAATCAAAGAAGCATTCACGGCATACGGTTTCAGGTGGAAAATTGAAGAGTACCACCGGCATATAAAAGAATGCTACAAACTGGAAGACATCCAGATCAAAACCTTCGAAGGGCTACAAAGTATGTTGGCCATACTGACCATAGCCATGAGCATCATATACTCGTCACTTTCATCTCTGCACACAAGGCTATTGCTTGAAAGTGGTGTAAAAACACTGAACAAAGAAAAGATGTATGAACTATGCAATTTCATTTACTATAAAATCAGCACCATAATCAAAGTATTGCTGGCAAACATGACCCCAAGAGCTTTCCTCCCTCAATCCGATCCATCTCCAAATGACGGACAGTTATGCCTTTTATTAAATTTTGAAAACTAAAAACGGGAGATGGCCAATTTTTAATCTAAAACCGAGGAAAATTAAGTTTGGATGATATTCTTTTTTAATTTTCCTGTTTTATTTATTCCGTAAATTATAAATCCAATTCCAATAATTATGTATGGAAGACTTAAAAGTTGTCCCATATCTAATTTCATACTTTCTTCAAATGTAACTTGCCTTTCTTTTATAAATTCGATAAAAAATCTGGCTGTAAAAATCAATATTAAAGCTAACCCGAAAAAGAATCCATTTTTAAGATATTTTCTTTTTGTTCGATAAAGAGTAAACGTAATTCCAAAAATTAAGAAATAGGTAAGTGCTTCATAAAGTTGTGCGGGGTGTCTTGGAATATTATCGACTCTTTCAAATACAAATGCCCATGGTTTAGATGCCGGCATACCAATAATCTCTGAATTCATTAAGTTTGCAAGCCTGATAAATCCGCCACCAAGTCCTGCAACAACAGCAATTAAATCGAGAGTGTCAATTATTGAATGTTTTGTTTTTCGGGAATAGAAAATCAATGCGATTATCAATCCAAGTGCTCCTCCGTGACTTGCCAATCCTTGATAACCAATGAGCTTAATTCCTTCCCCATTTAAAAACTTTATTGGAAGAATCATTTCTATCGGATGGCTCAAATAATAATTTGGTTCATAAAACAGGCAATGTCCTAATCTAGCTCCGGCAAAAATTCCAATCATCCCATAAATCGAAAGTTTTTCTAAATTCTCAGATGAAATATTTTCCTTTTTAAAAATCCAACTGAGAATAAAAACACAAGTAATCAGTCCTGTTATAAACAATAATCCATAGTAACGGATTGATATTCCGAAAACATTTATAATCTCAGGATTTGGATTCCAATGGATATAATTTAATATCATAATCTTTCCCCATTTCATTCATTGTTAGGCCAAACAATAACGCATTATTGGAGGCTAATTATTACCACACGTTTTTTATTTAAGCTGTTCTTCCAAATTTTTATTACTTTTTCTTAAATCTAATTCTATCAAAAATAATAGTCACCATTCCAAGCATGAATCCAATTATCGATATTAAAGGTCCATTTGGATAATGTTGATTTGTAAAAATTACTCCAGCGAGAATCATGATTGCAGCAATAGCATAAATAATCCCAATTGTTAATTTTACCTGTTTATCATTCATAGTCAATTCTTTTTATATTATTAATAGCTCGAACTTATCATCCCGGGCTTCATGCATTTTTTTGAAAGCAGACCCCCAACCTTTATTACTGATACGTCCATATTATTCATATTTAACATGCAGATACAAAGTTGTTATATTTGGGTTGTAATGCAAATAAATATTTCTGGTATTTTCTTATATCAGCGAATGTCCGGCAGTTAAGTAGACAAATTTATCTTATCAATGGATTTTCATGAGTAAGGATGGTGGTCCCTGATCAAGGACCGGTAGCTGCTTTTCTCTTTCAGCGTATTTTGTTGGGAGACAATCCGTAAGTTAATGACATACCGATAAGGCTTATTCCGGTTTCTGATCCGGTTATTTCTGCTCTTTTTATTCTTTTGATCAGATCAAATTATTATAATAATATAAAATGAGTTATTATAATAATCGGGGTAAATCATTATAATAATTGAAATCAAATAATACTAATAATTGGATTTAGAAATGGATATATCATTACAGAAACATATAAAATATTGCTATTCTGATCGCTAAATCCAAAATTCACAGAGAGGTTACAGCCAGCAAATTGTTCATTTTGACAATGTAATACCAAGATGGGCAATTTTGAATTAAAAGAAGTAAAGGAATCCGAAGAGAACAGCTTAAGGTTATACCTGGATGAGCAAAATATTTTGCCTCCGGAACACAGCGAGAAACAACTGGTTTCAAATGGTTTTGATGAACCGGTAACGATTCAGGATTTTCCCTTGCGCCAAAAGAGTGTTTACCTTGTTGTAAGGCGCCGCAAATGGAAAGATAAAGCAACGGGGAAGATCTATAGCCGGACATGGGATATAACAGCAAGGGGCACCAGCTACTCAAAAGAGTTTGCTGCTTTTTTAAAAGAGTTATTTGGACAATTACCCAATCAGCAGCAAAAGTCTTGAAAAACATTACCATATCAATGGCGACCATTTGGGGCAGCAATACAAGGACCATTTGAGCGATTACCACCAGTGGGACCAGAAAGAACATGCAGAAGAGTGGCTGCTGTTCCCCGATAATTTGGGTCCGCGGCTGAGCCTTGATGAAACTTCACTGTCAAACGGTGAGCTTTACACCATCCTGACCAATAAAGCAGCTTTAGGACAAAAGGGGGTGTTGGTTGCTATGATCAGGGGGACGAAAGCAGAATCAGTTATTCAGGTATTGACCCAAATCCCCAAACGATTGCGCGACAAGGTTGACGAAATTACCCTTGACATGGCCGGCTCAATGAACCTGGTTGTCAAACATTGTTTTGGCCGGGCTACCAAGGTAATCGACCGTTTTCATGTTCAGAAGCTGGCTTACGACGCTCTTCAGGAAATGCGCATCAAACACCGGTGGGATGCCATTGACGAAGAAACCAATGCCATCGACAATGCCCGTTGGGAGAAAACAGAGTATGTGCCCTTTCGGTTTGAAAATGGCGACACCAAAAAGCAACTACTGGCCCGAAGCCGATACCTGCTGTTCAAATCACCAGAGAAATGGTCTCCTAATCAAAAGGTAAGAGCTAAAATCCTGTTTGCCCAATATCCCGACATAAAACAGGCCTTTAGCCTGACTCACTCTCTCAGGTTGATCTTCTCCCTGACAAAAGATAAAGGGGTGGCTTATACCAAACTGGCCCAATGGTATAACCAGGTAACTGATTGAGTATTCCGGTCAAAGTGGTTCTTCGTCAGTTTTGGTGAATTAAAATGATGGAAAAAGAGATAAAAAATTACAGATAAATATGTGATAAACAAGTAAATATATAGTGAAAAATATTAGCAAATCTCAACATTTATATCTAATTTAACTTTCTGATATTTAAATATTTAAGATATAAAATGAAGCAATTTGCTAATAAGAGCAAATTTAGCCCTTTTAATGCCCTGTTACAACTTTCAGGGATAAGAATTAATGAAGTTCATATTAAAGACCCAGGAATAATGATCATTGCTGAAATCAAATCCAGATCAGGTTTTTGCCCACGATGCGGGAAAAAGAGTACGAGCATTCATAGTCTCTATTACAGAAGCTTGCAGGATTTGTCTATTGCAGATAAACAGGTGAACATAAAGTTACTTGTTCGAAAATTTTTCTGCCGGAACAAGCGATGCTCCCAAAAAATATTTTCACAACAATTGACAGGTAGATTGGACCGGTATGCCAGAAGGACCAGCCGGGCAGGTCAACTGTTAACCCGGGTGAGCCTGGAAACATCAGCCAGGAAAAGTTCGTGGCTGTCAAAACTTATCCGGATTCCGGTCAGCCCCTCTACCTGTTTGAGACTGGTAAATAATTGTGTCCTTCCTTCTGCATATCAAATCCCCAATATAGGGATTGATGACTGGGCATACCGTAAAGGGACTTCTTACGGAACCATCCTGGTCGACATGGACCAGGGAAGAGTTGTCGATCTTTTGCCCGGAAGGGACGGAAAAGGGGTAAAGAAATTTCTACAATCACATAAAGAAATCCAGTTGGTTTGCAGGGACAGATCAAGCGCCTATTCTGCCGCGGTAAATGAAGTGCTCCCATCAGCCAGGCAGGTAGCAGACCGATTTCATTTAGTCAAGAACCTGTCGGATTCAGTTTATCAGCTTGTTAAATCAGAATATACCAGGTTGGTAAAACCATTAAAATCGCCATCCATGCAATCAGATGGCAGACCTGCCACAGAACCAAAAACAGGAGATGCACCATCAAAAACTACGGTACAGCCAACGCCGGCTAAGGGGGCTCCATCGGATTACCGCAAAGAGCTATTTGCTGAAGTAAAATCTCTTATTGCACAGGGGCTTGGTTTTAAAACGGTCTCCCGCAGGTTAAAGATTTCCCGCACTACTGTCCGTAAATATGCAGCGCTGGATGTACTGCCCAATAAATCGGTTATTCTTAAAAATGACTATTCAGGCTATCTGCCTGTCATTGAGCAGGAACTTGGTAAGGGGAACAGTATAAAAGCAATTTATAAGATTATAGTTACTCAGGGTTTCAAGGGAAGCCGGAGTGCTTTTTATGAGCAGTTCAAAAATCATCCGTTGATAAACAATCTTCATAAACAGGCCTCTCCTGCGGCGGAAAAACTTCAGGATGTATCTATCTTATCACCCAGAAAAATAGTACGCTATCTTTTCTTTGACGACTTAGACAAAATAAAGAATGAAAAAGAAAAACAACAAATCGGGCAGCTACTGGATAGCAACAGCTTATTAGCCAGTTTACGGGAACAAATACTGTCCTTTAGGGAGATACTCAAAAATGGAACGCCGGGACAACTAAATAAGTGGATGGACAAAGTTACAGCATTGAATAAAAAAATACTGAATACTTTGATAAACGGAATGAAGGAAGATATCACAGCAATCGATAATGCCATTCTTACAAATTGGAGTAGTGGAAAAGTTGAAGGCAATGTTAACCGGTTAAAAAATATCAAACGGCAAATGTATGGCAGAGCCGGGTTTGAACTGTTACGCAGAAAAGTTGTGCTGTCAAATACCGGATAGAGTCTTCACCTAATTTGACGAAGAACCCCTAAATCTAACTTAGTCCGTTCCTCTTCATCCAATCTTTGAGCAACTACGGTTGGGTTTGACAAACTTAATGCTTTACAAATATCCGTCAGACAAAACAACGGATCACCGTTTTTATTGGTACTAACTCTTATTTCTCCGAATTGACTATTTCTGAATACCTGAATTCCGTTCATGATTGTAGATTTAAAGTGAAAAAAAAGAGGTCAGTTTCCGGTGTCTATTGTCGCTGGCGACACCGTACTCCTTTCCTCTTAATTTTTTTATCCCTGGCAGCGACTCCCGGGCCGAAACGTTTCTCTGATTTAAAATATAAACCGTTTCAGTTTTTCCCCGGATTTACAAGAGACTGCCTGGCTTTAATCCTTTCAATATCGGTAAATCAGTACTTCCCGGTACTGGAAACAAGATTTATTGCCCAGGAATATGTATCAATATCAGTCCCGGGCAAATTGTAAAGCTAATTTTTTAATTCAAGGCATTTTTTAAAATTTTCTTTTAGCGAATCAATCTTGTCCGTTTTTACGGTGCTTTTTATTGCCGATTTCGTGTCGGTATCTGTGTTTACAAACGCATAGATAGTCTCCCAGTAAGAAGTATTGTATAACTGGAGGCCAATGGCCATCGTTGCATCATCGCTTGATAATGCATTCATGAATACATAGGTGTCATCAGATTGACCTACATATACATATCTCTCATTAAGAAAGGTTCCAAGTTCGGAACTGTATGCTGTTTTAACTATAACGGCATACGCAATTAACTTATCGTTTGTGTCGAATGAAAACATAATAAAAGGAGCATTTGTTGAGTAATCTGAATATAAGATTACACTTGATGTTTCGCTGTCAGGGGTACCATATTCCGCTTCAATTTCGCTTTTTGACGTGCCATATTCTTCTTTGGGCTCAGGATATAAATTACTTGTCGGAGAAACAGTGAGTTTAAATACTTTACTGTCCTCAGCGTTTGAAAGCGTTATGTCTGTTTCCCCGACATATCCGGCTGTAACAAGCCCTGTTTCAGAGATACTGGCGTGGTATTCGTTTTCAACGGTGTAGGAAATAGTCGATTCTGAAGTGGCTTCGATTTGATATGTATCACCATAATTCAGTGTTTTTTCAGATGTAGTCAACCCAATATTATCATTATTGTCTTTACTACATGAAAATAAAAATACAAGACTCAAACTAAAGATAGAGATCCATTTTTTCATTATAAGTTGTTTTATTAGTTAAAGCCCAAATGTACAAAACCGACCTCTCCCATTCATGGGTTTTTGTTTTTTCTTTGCAGATTACTACTTTTGTGGTAAATAATCGAGTGATGGCAACATACACAATTAAAATCAACGAGAGGACCAAGGAAGGCAAGAGACTGGCTGCTATGCTGGGTAAATCGAAAGCCGTGACTATGTTCTCTCACGGGAAGAAATACCCGGGCCTTGAGGAGGCTTTAGACGACGTGAGAGAGGGACGTGTTTTCGAGGCAAAAGATGCTGACGACCTGATAAAACAATGCCTTGGGTAATGTATTCCATTATTTATACCAATAAATTCAAAAAAGGCTTTAAACTTTGCAGCAAAAGGAATCTTGATATTTCTAAACTTAGAGAAGTTGTTAATACTCTCCAGGAAACCGGTAAATTACCAAACAAATATAAGCCACACAAGCTTCAAGGGATATACTCCGGCCTATGGGAGTGTCATATTGAACCTGACTGGTTGTTGATCTGGGAACAAAACGAACAGCAAGTTGTCATCCTTTTGTTGCAAACAGGCACACATTCCGACCTATTTTAACCTATTTAGATCAACGTTTCCCCTAGAATCTTTACCCTGCTCCTAAACCCCGTTCCCGGGGATCAGAACATTAGTGGATAATAAAAAAGCGGATCACTCTTTATTTATTTTTTATTATTCTTGTACAAGAAATGGTACACATAAAATTTGAAAAGATGGCAGTTTTACAGGTAACAAGCCGGGAGTTTAGGGAGAAGCAAAAGGCATTTTTTGACCTGGCAGACAAAGGGGAAAAGATAATCATAAAAAGGGGGAAAAAACAGGCTTACGTATTGACCCCGGTCGATGATGATGATTTATTTTTCACGCCGGCAATGCTTGCAAAAATAGATAAGGCAGTACAGGAAGCAAAAGAGGGGAAAGTCAGGAGAATGACGCCGGAACTCAGAAAAGAACTCTTTGGTGACTTATGAAATACGAAATAGATTTTTCTGATCATTCCTTGACGAAGTGAAGAAGTTGCGGAAAGCAGGGGAGAAGACAGTCCTTAAGAAGATTGATTCCCTTCTCGATGAACTGCAGGAACATCCCTATTCAGGAACAGAAAGCCCAAACTTTTGGGTTATGGCTCATTTGATAAGTAACTTTCAGCTCAAAAATGAACAAAAATGAGCTTTAAATATTATTTTTGTGAGCTACAAAAAATGAAAAATGATTGAAGAAAGAGAACAGCAAATAATTGATTTCATAGAGAAATCTGGGGAAAGCTCATCAAAAGAGATTTTTGATGGTGTCAACATTTCTGTGAGCTATGCAACGCTTAAAAGACTCTTGACAAAATTAATTTCAGAAAACTATATTTCGTCAAAAGGACTAGGAAAAGGAACTAAATATATTATATCTCCGATTTATAAGGTTATCCAACCTGTTGATATTGAAGAGTACTACAAAAAAGAAATTGACGAAAGAAAAATTAAAGAAAATTTCGATTTTTCAATAATCAATGAAGTCCTTGCGAAAAATAGCATATTCACAGACAATGAATTATCAAAACTCAACGAACTGCAAAATAATTTTAAACATAACATTCAGCAGCTATCCGAGAATGAATACAAAAAAGAATTTGAGCGGTTAGCAATTGATTTAAGTTGGAAATCTTCTCAGATCGAAGGGAATACTTACTCTTTATTAGAAACCGAAAAATTGTTAAAAGAGAAAGAAACAGCCGCAGGAAAAACAAAAGAAGAAGCAATAATGCTGTTAAATCACAAAGATGCTCTTGATTTCATCATTGATAATCCGGATTATCTTTATCCTTTAAGTGTTTCTAAAATTGAAGATATCCATAGCATTCTAACAAAAGAACTTGCTGTTGAAAGAAACTTACGAAAAAGACGTGTCGGAATTTCAGGGACCAATTATCGACCATTGGATAATGAATTTCAAATAAAAGAAGCTTTGCAGGACACTTGCAATTTGATTAATAAAAAAGAGAGCATTTTTGAAAAAGCTTTATTAGCATTAGCTTTGATTTCATATATTCAGCCATTTATGGATGGAAATAAAAGAACAGCAAGAATTGTTAGCAATGCAATCTTAATGAATGGGAAGCACTGCCCATTGTCTTTTAGAACAGTTGATTCTATTGATTATAAGAAGGCAATGCTCTTATTTTATGAACAAAATAACATATCAACTTTTAAGGAGATTTTTATAAATCAATTTGAATTTGCTGTTAATACTTACTTCTAAAAGAGAATAGAAAAACTACCGTACAATCGAATGGCCCCTCCAGTAAAAACTGACAGGAATCACTTATAACTCAAATTCAGAATTATTCTTTCTAAGATTGTTATAATTATTCCGGCTTGTCGTAAATTGTATGCCGGTAAACTGGAACGTAAGTTCTTATCTGGCGAAGCTACCCGGTTTACGGTTGTACTAAAAAAAACGACAACAATAAAAAATTATGGGACTAAAAATAAGTACAATTGCAGCAATTCCAGAAAATGTAGAAAGGAGTTATTATCTATATATTCTTGACTATTATAGCTGGGACGAACCAATTAGCAATACTCTTAGAAATAGTTTTGACAAGATCGCAAAGTTTGCAGCTGAAAATGACTCAATTGCAATTCAAGGTATACCAGAAAGTCATTTTTATTCTGAGTTAATGTCATGGGAGTCTGTAAATGGAATTGACCCTAAAGAATTACTGCCTGCATTAATGATTACTACGATTCATCCAAAATACTTTTTAGACGGGAATAACAAACAATCTTCCGGTGGAAAAATACCAGAAGACAAATTAGTTTTTATTGAAATTGGGAAAGTCTGTAAAACACCTCAAGAAGTGATTAAACTTATCGAAAAAGTCTTCCAAGACATAAAAGATAAAAAAGAGATCAAAGATTTTAAAGTGAAAAAGGAATTAAAGGGTGGTGTCGGAAAAATATTGAATGACACAATAATTCTCGAACCCAATGTTGCAGGAATTGGAGTCAATATTAATAACATATTTAAATTCCTTTCCAAAAGATAAATTAAGAAATTTTTTCTGGCATATGAACCGATGGTGTTGGATCCAATTTTTTTTTTTAATTTCGATAAAAATTCTTTTTAAAATTTTATTTCATCTAAAAAAAATACTGATGAGAAATGCAACTTTTCACGGGATTCCGTGTTGGTATAATTCAGTAAATGATGAATTAATCGGCAAAAATCGATTTCTTGATTTCATTGTCGGCATTCTTCTGTGGTTCGATCTTAAAATTCTCTTATTGGATGCTATCCCGATGTGGGTAGAGGTTGACGAGTTAGAAAAAAGATAATTCTTTGAAAATTTTACATTAAAATAAAAAAGCAGCCGTCCATTGCTCCAGCTGCTTCGAAAGTACCGAACTAAGTGGACTGGACTTAGCTCTACAATTAATTTACTAAATTAGTGTTCCTGGTTTTTGCCAATAGGCACCCAAAATCGGAACACTTTTTTTGTTTTCGGATATATCCATCTACCTTTACGGCGGATACGTTTTGCGAAAACAAGCTTCTCTACAATTCCATTCCGGATTCGAAATTCCATATATACCTCCTTTCTTTTTTTAGTCAACACCTATAGATATTGACCTCTCCGCATAGGCGGAGATATAAACAAGGTAGTAATGGATACCCAATATCTTGTTTCTTCCGTCATTGCTTGACACTTCTAGAGGTATAGAACAATTTTAATATGTAGAGAACTATGCTTTTATATAAAAGATAAATTTAATAAAAAGTGACTTATCAAAAATCTGAATATATAAAAAGTTGAACTAAACCCGCTAAGCGGGAGCTTATTTTACAACTAAAATAGGAATTGTTGGTGATATCTGTTGATTTTGCTGCTCCTAATTTTAAAAACAAATTATTATGAGCAGAAAATCTTACCTGGAGCAGGCCTGCCAGGCTGTTCCCGAGTTTAAAACCATCAGCGAAAAGTTCCTTCGCAAGTACACCATTGCCGGTAAATCCGGATCATGCACGCGAAACTACCTGATGCAAATATCAAAAATGGTGCTCCATTTCGGATGTTCGCCACTGGATTTATCCATCGACCAGATGGAAGAATACCTTTTCCATCTCCGCCAAAATGAAAAGCCGAGCATGAGCTCTTTCAAACACCTGGTGTACGGGCTGCGCACCCTGTTTTCGATGTTCAAAAACGAGAAACTGTATCTGGCACTGCCTGCTATATCCGGCAGTAAGGCATTGCCTGTAGTCTTTTCCCAACCCGAAATCAAACTCATCCTGAAAACGCCCAAACTATTAAAGCACCGGGCGCTGTTTGCCGTTACTTACGACTGCGGGCTTCGCATCTCAGAGGTAATAAACCTGAAAATAACCGATATCGATTTTGACCGTCGGCAGGTACATGTCCGCCAAAGCAAATACAAAAAAGACCGTTACGTGCCTGTTTCCCCGCTCACCATTAAAGGAATAAAACAGTACCTGGAAGCTTCCAACCCGCAAACATGGCTTTTCAACGGCAAGGTCAGGGGGGAGCAGATCAGTCACGAAGGGATACGCCATGCTTTTCGTTCGTGCATGCAAAAGACTGGCATCCGCAAAGCTGCCTGTATCCATACCTTGCGCCACAGTTATGCCACGCACCTGCTGGAGATGGGACTCGATATCGTGAGCGTAAAAAACCAACTGGGCCATGCCGATATCGTCACTACCATGATGTACCTGCACATTGCCCGTTCGGACCCCAAGGCCGGTTTTGCCCCCATGGAAAAGCTATACGGCGGTGCCACCCGATAACTCCCTGGGCGGGGTTATCCGACAATTCCTGCCCGCGTTGCTGAAAGACAGGGGCGTTTCCTCCGACCAGCTAAAGGTACTCCGGGCTCTGGCAGCTTGCCGTACCCCCGGAATGGGTGGTTCGGCCATGGTCTGCAACGATTGCGGATCGGTACATTACGTGCTGCACAGTTGCCGCAACCGTCATTGCCCCCGTTGCCAGGGCATCGATAAAGCATTGTGGGTGGAAGCCCGCAAACAGGAATTGCTGCCGCTAAAATACTTTCATGTGGTGTTTACCGTCCCGCACAACCTGCTGGAGCTGTTCCGTTTCAACCGCCTAGTGATGTACAACCTGCTGCTGGAAAAATCGTGGGAAACCCTGTGCCTGTTTGCCCGTGACCCCAAACTCATGGGGGCCCGTCCGGGTGCCATTGCCATTCTCCACACCTGGGACCAACAGCTCCGGTTCCACCCCCATGTGCATTTGATTGTACCGTCCGGGGGAATGGATAAAAACGGAAAATGGAAAAGCACCAAACAGAACGGCGGCTTCCTGTTCGATGTCAAACAAATGTCTGCAATGTTCAGCGCCAGGTTCGCAAAGAAACTCAGAACACTGAAAAAAGAGGGCAAAATCCGCAAGTATGTGCCCCGTGATTTGATTAAAAAGCCCTGGGTGGTCTATGCCAAACAGGCTTTCGGATCCGCGGAAAGTGTGGTCGAATACCTGGGCAGGTACACCCACCGGGTGGCCATCTCCAATGCGCGGATCATGAAAGTAACCGATACCCATGTTACCTTTAGCTGGTGCGATCGCGAAAACGGGTACCAAAAGAAAACCGAAACCATTAGCGGAACAGAGTTCCTCAAACGTTTCCTGGACCACATTGTGCCCCCTTATTTCCGGCGTATCCGCCACCTGGGATTCCTGGCCTCGCGGAGCAAAAAACAAAATCTGAAAGCAATACGCCAAAGCCTTGGGCTAGAACAGCTACCCCCTGCACCGCTTTCGCGGGCTCAGGTTCTGGAACTGCGTTTTGGCCAGCACTCCCTGCTCAGGTGTAAAGATTGTGGCGGGGTGCTTCAATTGCTGGAATCCTGGCCCGGGCAACGGGCTCCGCCGGTAAATGCATTGACAGGAATGTGCCAATGATTGATTTTCCGGATCTTAAACTGATGCGCCCGGGCGTAAACGGGAATGCTATGCCCGGAAAACAAAACTTACCGGTTCAAATGGCATGTTCCTTTCAAAAATGGATAAAACCCAGAATGTTTTTGACGGGTAACGGAATTTTCGATCATAAGCCAGATCTTCAGGATGTAAAAACAAATGGTAAAAACCGGCTGGATAGGGAACCCTGAAACCGATTGAAAACACTACTGTCAGAATACTGACCAAAAGGCGGTTACATAAAAAATCATGTTTAGTTCAACACTGCCTCCAATCTAAAGCGTATGCAAGCAACGCTTTATTGGAGGCTAATTATTATCATCCGTATTTGTTTTGTTCCGTTCATACTCGATCCTTCCATTGACCGGGTTTTTCAAGAGGAATAAATCATTAATGTTGATCCCCATCAAATAGAATTGCATCATAAAGATATCACGGCCAATATTCTCCCTGTCCGTTAAGTAATGGCCATCCCTTATCCTTTTCAGTTCTTCGATACCTATATTTTTACGTTTGCGCCGGTACTGGGGAATTTTTATTTTGGCAAAAGGATCATGTTGGATCCGGATAATGTCCAGGTCATCGTCGTTGTTCTGTAACTTGCACTTATTGAATAATGCTCTCAGAGCCCTAATATAATTGTTTATTGTCCCGGGCTCCAAAGGACTTCCGTTTTGACCTGACTGGGCGAGCCTCTCCATGTAAATATTCAGTTTCGAAGAAGTAATATCTTTCACATCAATTACTTCTTTGTTATAGTGCCATATTAATGAGTTCAGGGCTACTTCATACCAGTCTGCTGTTCTTTTCTTCTTTGTTTTTACAATAACCTCTCTTGAAAACTTTACAAAATCGATCAACTCGTAATCAGGCTGTGAGGCCGTGACAAGATAATTTTTCAAATCTTTGCATGTCATTCTGGACAGGCGAGCGTTTCCCAGTTGGATAGTGAGTTTTCGGTATTTCTGAATAATCTCCCCTAACTCATAGTTGAGCATGTCTCCTTCCTCGCAGTCCGGAGAAACTTCACCGTTTTTTCCCATGCGCCCGGGAAGGATGTAAAAATCCGTGGGGATGTATTGATGGTCTTCATTATGGTATATCCGTATTTTTACATTGGTGGTACCATCACTTTTTAAATGGTTTTTTGCTGGAAATACAATTGCTTTAAAAATTGCCATTTTTGATCTTGTTTTATTGTTAAACAAAACCAAGCCCGCGCAATCACTTCAAATAATTTCAAGTATATTTCAAATCTACACCCTATCAAAATGTCATTATTAGGGGTAAATTAGTGTGTTTTGAAACAAAAAAAGCGACTTGGAACAGACTTGTACCAACTCGCTTATCTCTTTAAGGTGCTTATTATCAGCTTTTTCCTTTTGTCGGGATACCAGGATTCGAACCTGGGACCCCCTGCTCCCAAAGCAGGGAAAAGTGACTTTTTTAGAAGGTTGAAACTGGCGTGGTTACTGGAAACCCCAATATTTACTACCTTTACAAAGAACTAGATTTTAGTGTCAAATAACGATAATTACTTACGGAATACTTACGGAATTTTTTACGACCCTATGGCAACCTTCAAAGTGATACTTAAAGATAAACGAAAGGATGGAAATTACAACGTCAAAATCCAGATTATCCATAACGGACAACCTCAGTTTATCAAGACCGAATTTTATTTGACGGGAAAACAAATTAACAAATTCGGGAGGGTAAAAAATCATCCCAATGCATCAATCATAAATGCCCGGCTTGACGAGATGATTTCCGGTTATGAGAGAAAACTGGACGAGATATTTTTAAATCTGAATAATTTAACAGCAAAACAGGTAAAGGAATACTTGACAAGTAGCGTAAAACGTAACGAGGTTGAATTTTTTACCTTCATGGAGGAGTATATCGGTAATCTAAAAGCCAGGTATGAAAAAGAGCTTGAAACGGATCCCAAGGCATCTAAAAAGACATTAGAGTGCTATGATCTTCTCCAGAAAAGTGTCCGCCGGTTCATGGGGAAGGAGCAGACTTTATTTTTCAAGGATATTGATAAATCCTGGCTGGAAAAATATGAAATTTTTTTGCGGGATTCCGGAGTAAAGAATGGTGTCTGGAACAGAATGAAAGATTTACGACATCTATTTAATGTCCTGATCAATGATGAACGAAAACTGCTGAGTGCAGATTACTATCCATTCAAGTATTACAAGATCTCAAGGACAAAGAATAACCCCAAGCCAAAGATTATTGAGCTGGATCAACTTGTCCAGTTTATAGCAAACCCTCCAGTGAATAAATTTGAGCTGAATGCTTATCGGATATTCCTTCTTGATTTTTACCTGATCGGGATTAATCCGATTGATTTATATTTTATCAATAATGGGGGAGGGGAGATCGTTGGCGACCGGCTCGAGTTCGAACGATCAAAAACAGAAGTAGGACATTCTATAAGACTGGAACCTGAAGCCCTGGAATTAATAGAACAGATGAAAGGGGAAAAAGCAACTTTTGAATTCCAGGAACGGTACACAAATTTTGAAAACTTCAAGAAAAATACGAACCGGTCTCTGAAAAAACGTAAGCATTCGGTAAAGACCGTCTTGTTTTAACGGGAAAAATAACCTACTATCAAAGTTTCTCCAAAATATTCAGAGAACTTTGATAGGTTTAAGAGGTGGTACTGTTACAATTCTGGATTCGCAGCTTGAAGTTATGAGGAAGCAGTTCGGCCAGATCTTTACTGTAATTGTCATCGTATTTATGGATATTATTCAGGAAAAAGATGAGCCATTCCCGGTAATTGACTCCGTGTGCCTTGCAGCAGCCAAACATGGAATACATAATGGCGGCATCCTCAGCTGCACTATGGTTCCCGCAGAACATCCAATTTTTTCTTCCGATCGCAAGAGGCCGGATGGCATTTTCCCCTAAATTGTTGTCCATTTTTAACCGTCCATCCAGGTGATACCGGGTCAGTTTATGGTAGATTCCATAGGTGTACCTGATGGCTTTCCCAATACGTCCTTTGGGCAGAACTTTAGGATACTCTTTTAACATCCATTTTTCAAAAGCCACCATAATAGGGTACGACAACCGGGAACGCAGTTCTGCACGCTGTTCAAAAGAAAGGTGTTCCTGATCGGCACGCCTTTCCACATCATAAAGCAGACCTATTTGTTCAAGGGCATACTCACCCCTGACTTTGTCTTCCTTTAAAGATTCATGGAATAGTCTCCGGCAATGGGCCCAGCACCCAATGGGGAGAACTCCCTTTTTGTTTTCGTAAAAATCGTAAACGGCGTATGCATCTGATTGGAGCACTCCCTGGTAATCTTTAAACAGGTGAAGCGCCACTTTCTGTGCCCTGGACCCGTGGTCGTAGTAAAAGAAGACCAGGTCCGGCATAACCGCTCGAACCATCCAGATGTATCCTTTAACGGTCTGGTGTTTCTCTTTATTTATTACAGGAACAGTTGTTTCGTCGCTCTGGATATAATCACTGCTCAGTACCAGTTCCATGAGCCTGTACCAAGCAGGCCTCAATAAATCAGCCACGGCCTTGAACCAATCATTAATGGTTACTGCGGAGATCTCAATGCCCAACTGCCTGAGCATTTGAATCTGGCGGTAGAAAGGAAGATGATACACGTATTTATCAATCGTTATATCAGCCAGGATTGTAGCTCCGGCATAGCTCTTCGGTATTGGCAGCAAGGGCATTGGGGCTGTAACAACTTGTTTTTCCACATCCAGGTCCTTGTCTTTTAACGCATATTTGTGGCGGATGATCTTGCGCACATAACATCTGGCCGGTTCGCGTTCCAATACTTCCGTAATTTCCGGTTCCAGTTCCGTCCAGTTCTCCAGGTCAATGTGCTCAGGATAAATATGGCATTCTTCTCGGGGAAGGCTTTCCGGAAGCGGTTTTCGCACCGGATGATTTTTCTCCTTTACAAGAACACGGATTGTTTTGTATTGCTTTATTTCCTCTGCTGCGCTGATGGCAAGTTCTTTTTCTTCCGGAAGCAGGTCAAGACCCTCAAAATCGAGACAGCGCTGCCAGGGGTCCTCATTGATATGCCGTTCACTGGATTTTCCCCAGATCCTCCGCTGGAGCATCTCCACCTGCTTCTTTAGCTTGCTGATGATCTCGTCTTTTTCTCCCAGCAGCTTTTGGTAAGTGCCCCTTTCTGTCTCAAAGTTTTCATAGCCGGCAAGCTGGCTTTTAAGCCTGGATGTCTCCCTGAAAAGAGCATCACGGTCTTCCAGAATTTGCTGTAAAAAAACGTCTTGGACAGTTGTCATCTTCACTTGCTTTTGATGACATGAAGATACTAAATATCAATCTTATAACCAAAAAAAACACCAAGATATTATGCTTTATTTTAAAGGTTTTCCCCACCTTTTTTTATTCACTTTTTTATCGGGAGTAATCCCCTGAACCATCATCATCAGATCCTGCCAACTGGTTTGAAAGGTGTTGGTATTTTCATCAAAAAGGGGAAGTTTGAAACATCCTGATTCCAGCTTGAGATGATAGATTACAAGACCGCCACATTCCATGTGCAGGATTTTCATGCTTGTACAGGGACGATTAACAAAAATGAACACGTCCCCGTCCTGTACGTTACGTCCCATCTGGTTAGTTACCATGCCGCTGAGGGTGTAAAAACTCCGGCGCATATCTGTCGGGTACGAATACAGATAATACCGCATGGACGATGTAAGACTGAACATGCTATGGCTGTGTTAAAAGCAACAGGGACCTGAGCATCTCCGGATTTGACACACCCTCCAGTTTTACCCGTACTCCGTTGGGATAGTTGATCTCACAACAAATCGTTTGGTTGGCAGCCGGATTTGGAAAAGCTTCCGGACAATTCTGTCCTGGCGATGGAAGCCGGGATGCCTGTGGTCCGTTTCCAAAAATCACCGGTACAAATCCTCTTTTGGGCGGAAGCTGTCCTTTTAGCTTGTTCTGCCAATAGAAGAACTTAGCTTCACTCATATGCTGATTCGCACAATAATCACGGATGGATAACCCGGACGCCTGAAAATCGTCGTAGATAGCCCGGAATTTTTTCTCGTTTAACATGTCGCTGTCTGTATTGATGCAATTGACAAACTTAAAAAACGACACGACCACTTAAAATACGGGGTTTACCGAATGCTTACGAAAAAACGGGCAAAGGATCTCGGTATTCCTGAATTTACGATCGGCTATGCCCGTTATACATGGTCCACTATTGCCTATAACGAGTGTGAAATATCAGAGAGTGTTATTGACTTTGCCCTGGCCCATAAACAAAGCCAAACATTGGCAGGGGCCCATTATATCCGTAAAAAAAGATCATTAATGGATAATGCCAACCGGGCCGTGATTGATTTCTTGAAAGGTGAAATAGAAGAGGCAGGAATCGAGAAGGACAGCGAATATATCTAATTGTCGTGACCAATCTGAATTACTCTGTCGTGTGTTCTCCTGCATCCATTCTAAATGTTTCTATAAATTGTTTGGCTGTCATGATCGGTAACGTAGAATTCTTAAAATCTTTTAAATTTCTGGTTATAATTATATCCTGGCTGTGTTCTATCGCAGAGAAATACTGAAGTCCATCCTCAAAATCGGAGAACAGGTCATCATTTAAAGCCAATCCTATAATTTTATCATCTAGGGGTAATACTTTTACAAGCAACCTTAGTTTTCTCAAAATAGATTTTGCCCTATTTGAATCCATTTGGCGCAGTAGAACATAACTGGTATTTGCGATAGTCAGAGAAGAAATACTTAATTCTACGAGCCTTTTATCGGCTAAAGAGAAAAGATTTGCGGCTTCCTCATAAAATGATTCCCGGCGGGATAATAAATCAATCACAATGTTTGTATCAACAAAGAGCTTTTTCATTTATACTTTTCTGCTAAATAATCACCATATTCTTTTTTGTAATCAAAATCAGAAGGTAAATCGATTACGCCGCTTAAACTCTTAACTAGTGAGGTGATTGAATTTTCTTCTTTGTCTTCCTTCTGTTTTGTCATGCTATCAAGATAAGATTCAATCATCTTTGATAAACTAATTTTATGATGACGGGCATATTTTTTTGCTCTTTCTATAACCGCCCCATCTAATCTTAATGTCAATTTGGTATCCATAGCATTATAATTGTTTTTACGTACAAAAATAATTAAATTATACGTCAATTGCAATTCTTCAGATACTAATCAAGCAGAACTGATCTGGAAGGTTACTCCTTTCCCTCCATGATTTATAATCAGGGCTCTGGGAATAATTGTCCGGCTTGAGAAGAAAAGCTTGTAAATTTTTAAAAGTTCTCTGAATAATTTGGAGAAACTTGAAAAAAGAAGGGCGATAAATGGTTACATTAGACCTTCGTCCTTTAGGATTTGTAGAATTTGCGTCTTAGAAATTGAAGCTTGCTCACTTTTATCATAAATGGTAAGAAGAGTTATATCTTTTTCGTTTTCTGCTACCAATAATTCAAAACTAATTATCCTAAAACCTCCACTCTTCCCTTTATTCTTGGATTTTACAGAGAGCCGGTACTTAAAAATACCACCACCCAGATCGGCAGCTTTTGTGCTTTCAATAGAATCAATAAAGATCTTAATATCACTTTCTAATGACTTGAATTTTTTTTGGTAACGTTTATATTTTTTGTTAAAAATTGGGGTAAAATAAACTTTTATATTCATTTGAAAAGTTCATTGATCGGTTTTCTTTTTCCTGCCTTCATTTCCCGGATAGCAGTTCGCACCTCGTTAGCGGTTTCTTCCTTCTGGATTTCAAGGAAAGAACCTTCCTTTGCCATTTCGGTAATAAGGCCGTACAGGTACTTCCCTTTGTTGTTCTTAGTGTCTATTTTAATCGTTAACTTTTCCATACTCAACCAATTTGAAAACAAAAATACGAATAAAATCAATGATCTCGAATGTTTTTTTTATAGTTAGGGGCAAAGCTCTCTGAATAATTTGGAGAGACTTTTAAAGTCAGATGTTGTTTCCTCAGAAACAAGACGGTGTTTAGCGAATGCTTACTTTTAACTAAACAGATTCTCTCAAGCTTTTTACACTTTCGATGAGCCCGCATTTTTCCAGTGTAATCAGAACATCGTTAATGGTTCTTGGTGGATTACGGAGGCTGCTTACTTGATTTCTTAGTGCTTGTACTGATTTTATCTTGTCTTGGTTAATTAAGTTGTTTATGAATCTATCTGGATGAAGCACTTCAATATCAAATGTATTTATGTAATCACCAGGAAAATCCTTGAGATTGAACGTGACAATCACATCGGCATTTTCTTTAATTGCCGCAGCAAGGATATGCCTGTCATCCGGATCGGGCAATTTTAGTCCATCGATTAAATCTTCATAACCAGTAACATTTGAATCCGGGAAGGCTGAATCCATGTATCCCTGGGTCAGTCTTAAACTGGCCTCTTTTAGATCCGGCCTTTTAATTAACAGGTTCCGTATCCATTCGTCTTGAATTTTGTTTGTCCATTTTGGTTTGTATAACCCCAGGCTGGCTAGATGAAGAAGATAATCCCGCAAAGGTGCAGGATAGAGAACATTTGCATCCAAAATGACAATGAATCTTGAAGAGTAGATCATTTTTTAATATCCCAGGTTGAGTTCTTGTGCCTGCTTTGCCAGTAAATCAAGTTTTTCGCTTCGATTATCGTTAAGCTTCTTCTGGTAAGCCAGGATGTCTTTTAATTCTACTCTTCTGTGAGTCCCGACTTTCTTAAATGGGATCTCTCCTTTTTCCAGTAGTTTTACAAAGAAAGGTCTTGAAACATTTAATATCTCTGCCGCTTGTTGAGTGCTTATCTCTGCATCCGAAGGAATTAGGGTAATCGATTTTCCCTCTGCCATATTGCAAAGTATGTCAAACAATAATGTCAATGCCTTCTTCGGTATAGTAAGATATTCTTCGTTCTCCTGAATCTTGATCCGGACAGAGTTCTTCCTGATCTTTTTTTGAGTTTCTGCCAATCTTGAAATTGAGGAACGGGCAATTTTCTGATCCTCCCGGGTTGTCTTTTTCAATACTGCTTCCATAATCTCTGGTTTTGTTTTAACAAAGATAGATAAACGAAATAAAAGAAACAAATGAAATAAACGAAACAATCTATCTGCTCCGTGAAAGACAAGCCGGAATTAACTTTTGCATGCTTTAGCGAGTCCACTACACTCGGGAAGAAAGATTAATTGTTGTAGCTTCTTGTTTTTTTGTCGTGAACATCGGTCATGAATGCAAATGTAAATATTTATCTCCATTCGGTGATTTTAAAGAGGCCACTTCGTATGGGCAGAACGCTTAATCGCTGATAAACGTTTTTATTAATCGACGAATGTTTCCCTGATTATAAATTTTACGGCTTCTATTTCTTTGGCTGATAATTTATCCAACACTTTTACTATCCTCATTTTATCTATCGTCCGGATCTGGTCTATTACAACCCATCCTGTTTTCTCATTATGCAGAACTTCTACTCTGGTAGGATATTTTTTTGACTGACTTGTCATTGGCGCTATCACTACTGTCCGAAGATATTTATTCATTTCATTGGGAGAGATCACAACGCATGGACGCGTTTTCTTTATCTCGCTCCCTATTGTGGGATCAAGATTCACCAATATTATCTCATATTGCTTTATTTCCATTCTTCAAAATCTTCTTCTTCGAAAACATCATTCATCAGCAACTTATCATCGCCGGCTTCATGCATCTTTTTGAAAGCGGCCTCCCAACCTTTACGGATTCTTGTTTTAGGCTTTAAGATAATATGGTCTTTCTCCATGATAAGTTCCATGGTGTCTTTGATGTTATATCGATCAATGATAGTCTTACTCAATCGAATACCTTTTGAATTGCCAACCTTTATTACTGATACATCCATATTATGCATGTTTGACATGTAGATACAAAGTTATTACATTCTAATTGTAATACAAAATAAAGATGCTAATATTTTTTTAATGTCAGCAGTTTGGTAGAACAAGTAAATTTACCTTTCATACTTTTTCAGGACAGTGCTTTCAATTATGCAGTTCTTCTAATACATGCAGGACTCTTTCTCCGATGTCCTGTTACGGTGTTGTTATGTGAGAGGTTTTCCCTAGGCCCATGGCTAGCGGCTTCCCACTCCTTTAGATTGTATGCAGTGAATTAAATACATCCTTCTTGTTCTAGTACATCTTTTCGATTTTCAAGCCCGCAGCCGGGCCGCAAAAGAAATTATTAATTAGTTATCGAAGGCATGAAATTATAATTGGTTCATGGATTCAGATCTCCTTCTCAACTGTCTGATTCGGTTAAAAATGGCTACATTATTTATTCTTTCTTCTTCAATGTCATAATCATTTTGCAGCCCTAACCAGAACCTGGCAGAGTTCCCAAAGTAAGAACTAAGGCGTAACGCTGTATCGGCTGTAATCCTCCTTTTTCCCTTCAGTATTTGAGAAATCCGGGTCTGCGGTATTTCTGTATCTTTTGAAAGCCTATAAGCAGTTATCCCCATTGGTTTTAGAAATTCTTCCTGTAAAATTTCTCCGGGGTGAATATTTGCCAATCTTTCCATTTTGTGTCCTCCTTATTTATGGTAATCCATTATTTCTACTTCAGATGCATGATTATTTGCCCACTTGAAAACGATTCTCCATTGGTCATTAACCCGGATACTGTAAAATTCATTGCTTTTGCCTTTCAACTTTTCCAGGTGGTTTGATGGTGGAATCATCAAATCTGTAAGATCCTGGGAGCTATTTTTCATCCTTAGTTTTCTTCTTCCAATTTGTTGTATCTCTAAAGGAATTCGTTTAGCCCTTTCTCCTTGCCAGATCTTTTCTGTTTCCTTTGATCCAAAGCTAATAATCATTATTCATCTGTTATTACTAACGTCAAAGATAAGTATTTTACTTCAATTCATGATAAAGGCAGTATTAATCTTTTCGAAATCGGCATATCACTAATGAGGTTTTGCAGTGAGCAAAGTGGTAATTTCGGGATTACGTGCCGTAAAAACAACTTATTTAACGCTTACTCCTAAGGAAATCCGATATTTTAGGCAGATAATCCGACAACTCTTCATACGGAAATTTATTATTGAATAATCTAACTTTTCCATCAGAAATTATTACCTGAACCTTTGGCAGAGAATTATCAACACTATTATCAATAATTACGATTTGATTAAAGTCCTGATAGAAATCATCCAAATTTTTCAATCCTTCATGAAAATTTTTTAAAATACTTTCTTCCTGAATCCTTGGAAATTTTTCATTTGCCTCTCTTTTTTCTATACGAGATTTCGACAGTTCAATACTTCTGAGTGTTAAATAAATAAGGTTTAGTTGATATCCACTCTCCTCAAATAACTTTACATATTTTACCTGGTCTTTCCTTAAATTACACTCGTAAGAAAAATCGCTACCTTCAGAGATTGCTTCTTTACAAAGTTTTTCGAAACATTTGTCTAGCCTTCTTCCAATCTTTGATTCATCCAAATAACTGTCATAAGACAAATCATTAATTACCTCTTCCCTGAGTAAATCAAGATTTACCGGACATGTTGACAAAAAATTTTTATGTTTTAAAAATTCTGAAAATCTTGTTTTTCCAGCACCACTGGGTCCCGCTAAAATAGTTAATGCAGGCATAAATATTGGCTGAATCAGCAAACAGTAGAGGGTTCTTTTATATTAAAGTGTTTGCTATGACGTTGTAATAAATCAGAATAAGTAGGAAATTGTTGAAGATTCTCTTTCAATGCGTCCATTGCACCCAAGAGTTCTACACCATCAGGAGTTAATTTGAAATCATCTCCCATGATACCATTCATTAAGTCTTCGGTTGCAGAAGACTTTTTGTAAATACTAGCCTTTTCTTTTGAATAAAGGTCTAATGTCTTCTTTTCCATACAAAATATCCTTCCTTCTATTCTACTCTACATTGTTTGGCAATGTACAAAACTTTAAAATTATTTTTGGCAACCTTTGTTCTCTTTTTTTGAAACAACAACAAAATTTAACACATCTTGTTCTTTTTTTTGGAGTTTTTCTATGTCCCCCAATTGGGGCTAACTTATTTCCCTTTGATCCGGGACATGTTGTAGCTTCTTTTTCCGATCATGAACATCCGTCATAACTATAAATGTTGTGTATTTATTGGGCAAAATTAAAAGGATTAACTATAGAAAAAAGGAAACCGCTATCTTTCTTTCTCTAGTGCAACGTTACCACAGATTACCTCTTTTGATTCTGGTCCATAACCAACGAAACAACCATTTAGATTTTTCCCTGATGGTGATAGTTCTAATAAAAAATATCCAAATTGCGTCATATTTGGATCATCGTTATTGTATTCTATTTTTAAAAATCTATTATCAGAAAGTCCACCATGGATAACAAATGTTTCCAAATTGATAATTTTTGTCTCTCTTAAATCTACAACACATTCACCTTTTAGTTTATTATTTTCAGATTTAAAAATAAAGCTTATCTTAAACTCAGCATCTCTATCATGAAATTTCTGTCTTGTAGTTCCTACCCATTTACCTCGTATTTTTTCATTTTGGGTTATCGGTCTTTGTTTCGTCTTATTATTTAAATACTTCTTAATGCAAATACTCAATATGGTAGTAAGTAATGTTGCAATTGCCCCTATAATAGCTATTAAAATCCCTTTATCCATATTTTAATTTTTAAGTATTTACTGTTAGATGTATTACTCTGCCTTGGTGGCTATTTTCTAAATTCTAGAAAATTATCCATAATCCAAACTTGCTCAATCTGTGCGTTTATTTTGCTTTATGTATTTCTTTTGAATTCTTTTTCTGAGGTAGTAGATACTAAGTCTGGTATATAGCCATGTTTGTCAGTTTTAGTTTACCCTACAATTTACTGCAAACTGAAATAAAGTGCAATGAAAATCTTACAAATTTTTCAACTGGGGTTTTCTGGTGAGCAACGTGGTAATTGACAAATGATGATTTTTATAAGGAATTTAAAAAGGAAGATTAAACTCAACGTTATTCTCAATCCGGATAGCAACCATCAGAAACTATCACTCTCTATTGCCATTTTGTAACTCCACCCACTTTATAAAATCGGTCATTACTTCATCCCAATGACAGTTATCTAGAATCGGTTTACCTAATGAATCAACGTCCATATAATTGTGTTCTAAACCGATATATGGGACTACCTTGTAATTCTTTTTCCCTGCTGCTATAAAATCAATTGGCAACAAATCACAATAATCAGCTGCATTAATATCTTCTGTTCCATATGCGATATAAACAGGGATTTTAGTTGTTACGAGCTCGTTAATTATTGATTTTGAAAAACTTAATATTGTCTTAGGGGAATCTTCCCCGGATTGCGAATTCGAGTCTCCCGCATGTTGATTTAACCATTCCCACCATTGGTAAATACGATCAATCTTTTTCTGCGCCTCTTCCGGATCAATTAGTTTCATCTGTTCCTGTAACCTAAGTTTTCGGATATATTGGGTTATTCTTCCTAAAGGATCTCCTGATAAAAATCCTAATGCTGTAACATGAGGGTTATTAGCCGCAACACTGGCTGCAATGCGTGCTCCTTGAGAATGACCAACAAGTATGAGGTTGTTTTTATCCACCCATTTCTGTCTGACTAAGAAATTAATCACGGTATCACATCTTTCTTCATACTTTTCCAGATAATTATTTTCCAAATATTGGCGAGGATAAGAATGGACATCTTTCTTGTCTGTGATATATGCAAACTGATTATTCAAATCTTTCTCACTTGCTATAATCGGAACATGGGGCATGCTTATCAAGACAAAATTATATCGCTCTGCTATTTTCTTATAATCGAAATTATTTATCGGAGAAAATATTACATCTCCATTGTTGAACTCTATAATCAAGGGAATTGGAAGAGATCCTTGCAAAAATATTATCGTTGGTTTGGGAGTCTCTAGGTCTCGGTTTATTTTTAAAAATTGAATAGTGTCAGCTTCCTCATTGATGCTATAACTACATGCATCCAACTTTCCAATAGGGCACTGTCCTTGTGATAAAAAATTGAAACAAATAAAAATTACAATTAAAATATATTTTCTATTCATGAATATCAATCATTTTTATAGTAATCATTTAAGGTTAATTTTTCAATTTCTGTTTCTCCGGTGACCGTCTTGGGAAGCTCTTCTATTATTCTATTCTGGATATGAGAGACCAATGAAAAAATTTCAAAACAATAGACAGATGGATTATTAAATCCATTTTTTAAAGAATAACGGTGAGCTAGATGCCCTCCCCCACAAATATTTTTTATAATACATTCTTTGCATTTTATGTGTAATTCATTGTCTAAATGAGAGTTATAATATTTTTTGATTAATGGATCTTCTAATGCTTCATCAATAGTATTTCTCTCTATATTGTACTTCGTTTTAGTAAAACCATTTCCACAAACCATTAAATTATCAACTGCTTGTATATCACCATTCGGTTTAATACAAATCGTTTTGTTATTTTTTCGACCAATTGTTTCATTCCCTCTTTCTATTCCCAATATTAACCCAATTACGATATCAAAAGATCTTATATATGGCTTATTTACAGATTTGTCATTAAACCACAAGTCAAATAATTCAATTAACCAAGAACTAATTTGTTGATCCTTATTTTCTACTTGATCATAGGTCTTATCCGGGTATAAAAAATCAACAAATGAAACGCCTATTTCTTTTAAATAGTTGTATATATTCAATGGATTTTCCTCAGGATGAATGACACTTAAAATGCTAACCGGATAATTATTCTTATGCAAAACTTTAATCCCTTTAATTATCTGACTATATGCACTTTCTCCATTTGATCTAAATATTCTATCTCTAGTGGCATATTCCGAACCATCAAAGCTCATTCCTATTGAAATGTCTAATTGCTTACATAATTTTATCCATTCATCTGAAAGTAATGTTCCATTGGTTTGTAATGCGAGTCGCACATCAATATCTGGAATATATTCTGTAATTCTGTTGCAAAAATTTACATAAAATGATTTCTTCATCAATAATGGTTCTCCTCCATGAAAGATAATAAGAAAGTCTTTTATTCCATTTTTTTTGCAATGTTGATTTATCTTTTTTATTACATGCAATGCCATCTCATCAGTCATGTTCGAAGCACCATATGCATAGGAGTTATCTCCATGATTAAAAACATAACAATATTTACAATTCAAATTGCAATTGTTAGTAACTTTTAAAATTAATTCATTAATTAGCATAGAATTATTGAAAAAAGAGGGTGCCTGAAAAGCATGAACACCCTCTATGGATTCGTGTACCACCTTCGATGGATATTTTTTATTTCAGATATCTAAAAATAATTTTCAGACACCTTCACTACCTTTTAGGTGTGCCGGACATATGTACTCTCAGCATAATTACTATTCCCCCAATCTGGAGAATCAAGGCTATTATTGGCTATACCACTTCCTCCTCTTATTTCAGATAAACCTCTTTTTGAAAGAAATTCATTAATTGAATCAAGATTTTTGTCCAGATCCACAGTGGAAAATTTAATCTTCTTCTTTTTCATGTCTTTGGTTTTTGTTTAATTTGATAAGCTAAATTTAATTCAACATACAAGCTAAATTAATAATATGCAAAATAAAATACAATAAGATGGTAATAAAAATTTTTAAGTATGTGCCAAAAATTTAGCAATGTCCACATCAAGAAGATGGAAAAGATTAAAATACAACCGATTGCTATACTTATAATTTTTCAATTATTATATTGCACTCCTCTCCTCCATCTTTTTTTCGACATGCACAGCATCATCCTGTTATTTTTTTCAGTACCATTATCCCGAGCTGGATATTTCCCAACTTGCATTCAAGAAACTCAATGCCTCCCAGAAGCCAGAAAATCACAGTGGCAACCGTGAGTAACGACAAGATCCACTCAATGTTTTCTTTAAACACATAAGTATACAGGCATGAAAAAAGGAACGAGCCTGCCACCATTAATAAACCGTAAGTCCAGGATAACTGGGTGATTAATTCGATCGTTCCTCCAATAATAAAAGACCATGCCACTACACGGAATAATTTTTCGTGGTTCAGGTAATAAATTTTGATTGGACATCCACACCTCATAGCGATACTTTTATACATGATTGCTATGAAACCAGCGATAATCGCTGAGAGTGAAGAAAAAATAAAACTATTAACCATTGTATCAAATAAATTTAAAAACTGTTCTTTATTGAAAGTAATCCTCTCCCCACAATATCCTTCACCACCTTTCCGTTTATTTTATTATTTTTCGATTTTCAAGCCCGCAATTCTGGCGGCGTGCCGCTCATCTTTCAATCCCCCAATAATACTCTTGGGCTTATGCTGCTTTTTTCTTCTTACAAACAGGCTAATTATTATCAAATGTGCTTTATTAATAATCCAATGTTATGATTCGTCCTTTTGTAAAGTTGAAAAATTTGTCCTTTTGAGCAACTTGAACACCGTCCATTAAATCTTCAGGTTTGAAGCCTGCAATTTTTAAACATGTCGGACAGGCATAAACGCCAACTTTTTTATTTACTAACTGTTTTATGTAGGACTGAAATGATTCAAAATCAGCAAAATTTAAATCTTTTGCTCCTTTAACTAATAACTCTACAGCATGAATGTCCATATAAACAATTACATCTTTGTCTTTTGCCATCATAGTTGCCATTTTTAAAGGCATCAATACTCGATGTGGGTCATTATAGCTTTCTGTTATGTGGATAAATACACCATCTCTAACTGAGTCCACCCTGGAAATAGTCTGTTTTTCATGTTTGAAATCATTTCTTTGGTCAGGTCTTTGATTGCAGGATAAAATCATAAGTCCAGTAATAATAAATAATCCGATGTTTTTCATAATTGTATAATATTTAGTTAAGAGTCATTTTTAACTTATTGATAACTTTCTAGCATTTCTTCATCGGTCGGTCAAATAACCTTTATTGGAGGCTAATTAGTGTCTGTCTATAAACGGGCCCATTCTTCTCTCATTATGCAGCAAGCAAAGATTGATGGATAAATTGTTCTGGGATAAGTTCCAGCACGTTTTCGTTAAAAAGGCTCTGATTCCGGAACGAAATTTTTTCATTAAAAGCCAATGCCCCGATAATAATGGCAGGGTGTATATTAATGGCTTCGCTGCATTCCATAATTTTACCCACAGTTAGGTAATTGAAAAATGGTTCGAGATATTCCAATATTTCGAGGTGTTTCAAATGCATTGACGCTAATGTATTGGCTTCCTGTTCTTGTTTGTCTATGGTTTCTTCGCGCAAGTTGTCGAGTACAAAGGGGGTTTTGTCGTCAAGGTGTTTCAATACGTGGGCTATTTCGTGTGCCACGGTGAACCAAAAATTGTCGATACGCTTATAACGTGCCGTGTAAACAATTGCCGGAATACCTTCAAGTAAAAATGCTGCGCCATCGAGATAGGTTTTTTCTAAATGCGGCAATACAAAGAATTTTACACCACAGGCATTTAATTCATTAATAAATAATTCGATGCCGTTTTGCCGTGTGGTGTAACCCGAAATGTTTTTATACAGTGCTTCGAGAGCTTGTTTGTTATATGCCGGCACCTTGAAATGGATGCTATATTTCTTGGCCATCTGAAACCAAGTTGCGGCGTACGATGCGTTAAACTGGTTGTATGCTTCCGATTTTTTGCAAAGCGGCAACACCGATTCTTCGAGAAACTGAAAATTCAAATCGGGTATTCCCCAGAATGTTTTTACCGAATTTGTCAATTCTTTCAAGTCACGGGTATTAGCCAACCATCCTTTTTTCATTAAGTCGCGCACAGGCATACGGCTATATATAATGGCTTTGGCTTCAACTACGGACGTTTGTTCTTTTTGTTCATGCTCGAGCCACAAGCGGTAGTCGTTATCCAAATTGAGCCAGTATTGTGGCGAGGTATTAAAGGCACTTGCCAGTTTTTTTGCATTTTCGATGCTCAGCGCTTGTTTGTCCTGCAATATGCTGCTCAGGTGCTTGGGCGAAATGCCCAATACATCGGCCAGCTCCTCTTGCACCCAGCCGCGGATTTCCATCTGTTCTCTGATAAAATATCCCGGGCCAAATTTTTTTGCTGCTTTTAAATTTTTGATTGATGCCATAGTTTGCTGTTTTTTAATCTCCATAATGGTTTGAAATATCAAAGAGATGAAACTCACCAATAGTCTTTTCTTTGTTCATCCATTTTACTTCCATCTCTAAACGATATTTGCCGGTTAACCGCATAGAATAATGCTTCTTGTATTTCTCAAATTTAAGCGACGGGTCGTTCCATAAGTCGTAAATATCTTTTGCAGCATCAATTTTTTGAATGGTTGCAAAATATTTATCTATTATGTCCTGTAGTAACTTCAATTTCTTTGATTTACCACTTTCATAAAGCTTTTCAAGTTCCTTATTGTCAATATATACGTCCAAATCTCATAAATGTTATGCAAATATAGAAATATAATGTAACAATGCAATGCACTTTTTAACGTGAAGTGTAATTATGCAGCAAACATTATCTTTTTTATTCTTTCCTTTTGCTTCCGTTTTGACGTTAACCTGATTTCCGACAACCTGGGATAATTATTGCAATCTTAGAAAGAATAATTCTGAATCTGGTTATAAAAAGCCTCTCCCTGTCAGTATTTACTAGCGGGGCTGGCTACTCGATTAGCAACAGGTTTTATTTATAGTTTTTTGATAATTGTTCTAAAACTCGAATTGCCTTATCTGAATCTTTCTTGTTAACAAAAATATGGTCATGATAATACCCTGCAATTACATTACAACTAATATTATTATTTGCTAATACTGTTGAAAATGCAGATGTTAATCCCACTGCCTCAAGAGAAGAATGAACCATTAATGTTATCCAGGAAGCAACATAATTGTAGGTGTAATTTAATTTATCCGCTTTGGTTCTTTCAATTACAACAGTAGTCCCTTCTCTTTCCTTAAATTCAAAAATTGTAATGTTTCTGTCAATTTTATCCAGATTATTAACTGATAGAAACACATAATCACCATCATTTAGTACAGGTGACATACTTTTTATTAATTTATTTAAATCCTTGTTTCCATCCATTTAATTTGTTTTTATTATTGACGGTATTATTGTCATGCCGATTTTGTGTTTCGCATTAAAAAAATCGAGTAAGAATCTGACCAACGACAACTGTCATTAGTCAATTTACCTTTAATCATTCTTTAATCTTGATTAGAAAACTTCTCCCAATTCTATTATTTAGATGATTATCACTTTGTTGTTTATATTCTGATATTTCTTTTCCTAATCTATTGTAAAAGGGAAATGAATCCATATGACTTGAATTGACATAGATATTTTTATATCCTTTTTCTTTATAATAAGGAATTACGACCGAGTTTAACCACTGACTGCCATAACCATTTCCTTTCTCAATTATGTGAAAATATTTAAGCAATAACGAATCGGTCTCATTCTCAATACTAAATTTCTTTTCCAATTTGGTTATTTTTCCTCCAACTATAAATAAAACACCTGTTAATGTATTTTTTTTAAATAATAAATGAGAGTCAAACCAGATATCATTTTGAATCTTCAACATCTCAATTAGCTTCGATGCATGATACAATTCATTGTAATCATCCCATTTATTATTCTCCAGTTTCCATTGAACAAATCTCTGAACCGGAGATAAATATTTAATCTTAAATTCTGAATCAACATAGAATTTTAATTCTTGATTGTTAAATAATAGAACCATATATGTTGTTTTTATGCTTGTTAACTTGTTGCTAACGTTTCTGTATATTTAGTCATCTTGCATATACATCGCTATTATTGTCTGGTTCAATCATGAATGTAAACATGTGAAAATCAAAGAATATCATCCAATAAATTTTTGAAGCTAAAATTATTCCCTGAAACATAGGTATAACGTTGTGTTGTTTTTTATACTCTCGTTCCCATCCATTCCTGGATATATCATATGTCAATTCCCTGTTTCAGTAATTAGGTTTGAACCCTTCTCGAATCGCAATAGTTAAGCATAAATTTAGTTTTAGTTGCCATCCAATTTACGACAATCCGGGATAATTTATTGCTTCTTAGAAAGAATAATTCTGAATTTAGATTATAAAAAGGTTCTCCCTAGGCTTTTAGTTTAGCGTCATCTTTCGATTGCAAAGCGTTATTCTTTTTTATAGAAATCTTCTAATATTTTTTGTGTTTCTTTATTATAAACACCAAAACTTGGCATAGATGGATGAAAAATTTTTAATGAGTGAATGATTGTCCCCTTTTCTGTATTCCTCAGTTTTGCATACTCAAATCCTTTTCTGGGAAGTTTATAAGACTCGATAACCTCATAGATATCTAAATTTGTCAGATATTTAAAAACATCTTTCCCCCAACAAACACAATGGGTAATATTTAAAATATCAAGTAATTCCTTGTTTATATTATTACTTTTATTTATTAGCTCTTGGCCTACATCGACATTAATTGATCCTTTTGATTTAACTATATCATTAATATAATTTACATATGATATTTTTTCAACAAAATCATCAATCTTTGAGATTATTTCATTATTCGAATTGGATGTGAAATTAAAATTAATACTCAAACTTGCTTTTATGAAGTTTCTCCAAGATTTAGTCCACCATCCACGACGATATGTATATTCTTCAAGTGCATCTGCAAAATGAGTTCTGGATTTTGTTCTAATTTGTTCCGCTTCGTATTTCTCAGGTTTGCAATAAATATTATGGGCAAATACAATTATTCGTTTTTCCTGTTTATTAAAATTTTTACCGACATACGGATAAAACCTGATTCCAGGAATTTCAGCAAATTGATGATTAAAGAGATTATTATGTTCAAGTTTCATTGATTTTTTTTGTTTGCACCAAATATGTACATAATGAGTTTATTTATTTTTCTCGACAGTTTGGCTTTTTATGCACAGGCCGAAATTATAATGCATTTTCAGATGGCGAATTCTCCTGGTCATAATTTTCTCCAACAGGCGCAAGGACTAAAAGTATCGTGAATATTTTTGGAATAACTTTCACCTATTCTCTCAATCTTATCAACTGGATCATTCTCAAATTCAGCAATTATTTTTCCGAGATGAGCATGGTATAATTCTGTTGTGTTTAAATTCAAATTAAAGCTTTTTAAATACTCATCAGAATGCTGCTGGATTAGCAAAAAAATTACTGTGTGGGAATCAAATATATTCCCTTTAGGAATCTCCCTAATTATAGACCTAATAATTCCCTTCATGTTGTTTTGTTTTTGCAATGAAAGTTACTCTATGCATGATAATTGATCAACTAAAAATCGAACAAAATTTCCAAAGGGCACTTTCAGTGAGCAAAGTGGCCGTCTGGGGATGCAAAGATCAATTTGGATGAACAAAAAGGGAAAGAGCCTACTACAATTTGTCAATTGCCTATGAATCGATAGGTTCACGTACGGTTATAGGAGAAGTTAGGGGTGAAATTTCCCTAGCTTACTCGACTAGCAATAGTTTTTTTAACAATCAGATTTGCAAAAGGGCCAAATTCCAGGATATTTACTGCAACAAGGTCTTATTTCGCGAATTCCTAAATAATTGAATAAAGATTCTCTTAATTTTGATTCGCTAGTTTGTGTCAATTGCTGTAAACCCTCTGCTTCTGTTTCAAAATTATTAGAAACCAAATCAATAATCTCTTGCTTATAATTTCTAAGCTTTGAGAAATCTGGTGTTTCAAATCTTTTGTATACTGTTAATCTTGATGCACTTCTGCTTATTTTTCTGTCTCCATCCGTTCTATTAAGAGGGTCATTAGAATCAAGAAAATTAGAAATAAACTTATCTAATTCAGTTTTTTTATTCATAGTTCATTAAATATATGGTTATTGAATCTTTAATTTGTAGTTTTTCGGTATAAACAGATAGTCTGACATTTATAGAATCTTTGGAATAATTGTAGGGGATATGTATTAATCCAATTTTTGAATTAGGTCTTATGTTGATAATTGAGCTGTCTGTTGTCCAGCAATATTCTCTGATATTGTCATTTATGTCATTTAGTTTTATTGATAATTCAATATTCTCTCCTCTAGAAACATTAACTGGTGAGTAAGTTAGGGTTTCAATGGTTGGTTTTTTCGTTTTGTCTTGATATAGATTAATTGAGAAATATAATACGAAAAAAAGAAATGCGAATATGCTAAACCAGTTTCCAAGCCCAACAATCTTGTCATTTGTATTGTCTGTAAATTCATTTAAATAGTATCCAAGAAAGCTAAAAATAATACCAATTGCAGCAAAAACAATAAACGCAAGAAGTAGCCACTCAAAGGAATTTGGTTTAACTAGTATGCCTACAAATGATGGATACAGAACGATTATTCCAATCAAGAATACTAACATTGTGTAAGATAATTTCGAATTTTTCTCTTTTCTATCCATATTAATAATTCTTACATCTCTTTGTGTTTAAAATTATTGCTAACAAAAAATTGTAAGTTGTCGTTGCGGATTTCGGATAGCCCCATAGGACATGAGATTTATGCGAGAATCCGCGGCACAAGAACCCTCAGTCCTTCTATGAAATATGGCATATCGTTACCCTACATTTTTTCAATCAAATCCTTAATTGATATTCAGATAGTAGTACAATTATAATTATGTCCTTTCAGGGCATGTCCAATTTAATTTATCTCCTTTGTTTGCGTTATTAACCCAGTTTAATGGCTGGAGATTGTTTAGTTCATCTCCACCCCCATTCGCAACAGGGTTTATGTGGTCAATTTCCCATCCGTATTTAGAATCTCTATTGCCGTGTTCTGACCATTTCATTACTAATCCACATTTATCCCATCGCCAAATGTTTTCACTGTAATCCGGAATTTTTCGACCTTTTCCCCAGACAGTTTTTTTTGTTTCTTCTGTCCATGAATTACCATCTTTTGTTGTGTTGTTTTTTCGTGCCATAACTAGAATAGCTAGAGGTTTAATGTTTAATTTAGTTAATCTCTCTGAATCAATAAGTTTGTCCTTAGTGATTGAGTTTTTATTTTAAGTAGTTGCTTCATCGTTCAAAATGTGTGGGAACAGTCAGAGTATGTGTATTTGGCATCTATGTCTCTATGAGTGTATCGTACGTTATTATATTGCACTCCTTTCAACATCCTTTATTTTATCGACATGCACAGCAATACCCGATAAATCCCGTAAATCTCGTTTCCTGGAACGTCAAATGGTTCATACCTTTTTTGATCCGGATTAATCGAAGTGCAGTGCAGGTATCCTTCCTTTTCGCTCTGGGTGATGATCTTTATCACGGTGCCGTTGCAGGTATCCAGGACGTAAACCTTTCCCCATTCCATGAAAGCCTTCTCGTTAATACGTTTTATCAAGATCTGGGAACCATTAGGAAATTCAGGTGACATAGAATCCCCGGAAACAGTCATTGCAAAGTCAGCTCCCTTTATCGGAGAAATAACCTGTTCAAAGTCTTTATCCTTGACAGAAACGATAAAGTCGGTCAATTTACCGGCCTGTGCTGAAATAGGGAGCAGCGGGATGTATTCAGCGTCCAATTCAGCAGATTGATTTTGCGAAGTGGGATCTTTCAACATATCTCCTTCTCCTGTAAAAAGCCATTCGTAATTTATTTCGAGTTTCGAGATAAGAGAAAAAAGAAAATCATATTTCGGTTGTCTTCCGGAAATGTAATTTCTAATATTGGCCTCACTTGTGCCTAAAATAGCAGCAAGTTTTGAATTTTTACCATCGCCAAACTTATCTACTAATTCTTTTATTCTTAGTGATATATTATTCATTTTTAAAATATTAACATTCTGATTCGAAATTTTATTCGAATTTCGTTGTTTTATTCGAAACTTATTTCGTAATTTTGTTTCATCGTTTCAATAACGATACGCAAATGTATCAAAAACGGAAAAACAAATAAAGGTATAAAATATACTAAAAATGATTAACAAAGATTTAATAAAAAAACTGAACGCGGCCCTTAAAAGGGGCGACCAGAGAAAAATAGCCCGGCTGGCAGGCATTTCTAAACCTACCGTTAACCGCTTTTTAAATGGTAACGCTGATTGTGTTTCTGAAGAGACAGCTGACCTTATTATTGATAAAGTTGGCATCCTGATTAAAGAACGCAGCAAACGCAATGCAGCCAACGAGAGAAAGATCGAGAAGATTATAAACCAGTAATTCGACGGATCGCTTAAAACGGATCAATTAAAATCAATAAATCATGAAATTCTTATTCCATTTTCTTTTTGAGTGTAAGGATATTGACGATAATGAAAGTGATAATGTTTCAATCGGCTACTTTTTGGGAATCCCCTTTTATAAAGCGGTTGAAAGACATACCCACACATCTGATAGAACTTTATTTCATGTTGACGGGACCAAGTATTTTTTAGGCATTCCATTTTTATACAAGATAGACAATTCATTTTATCCCGCTGATTTTGTCCCTGCCGGATGCGAAAGGACGACAAAGGATTAAGCGTTTATTTTTAACTAGTTAGCTATTCTATGTGTAATTCATTAAAACAAATAAATCATGAAATTATCATTAATCAAATTAACGACGGAGCGTAAATATCTTAATAATGATGAAAGTGTCGGTATTCTGAAAGCTTACTTCTTAGGAATCCCCTTTTTTAAACAGGTCAATAAAACTACAGAACCAGATAAACATATCCATCATCTCGATAGGTACAGGTATTTCCTGGGGATCCCATTTTCACACAGAAGGGATAGCATGTTTTTTACACGAGGAGTCGACCATAGGTATTAAGGTGATTCAGTGAATTAAATAATTAAACGAATGAATACAAATATAACTAAAAAACCAAGTAAATATTCTGATAAAAAGAGACGTGTTGCCCCCACTTTAAGACTAATGAATATCGGGGATACTGAATTCTTTCCATCCACCCAGTGGGTCTCTCTATTGACAGCCAGGCAACGGCTGAACATGCAGGAATCAAAGAATTATTCAATAAAAAGAAATGAAGGTAACACGGTAAAAGTTACCCGGATCGCTTAGACTATGGACGTAACAGAAGTACAATTAGAAAGGATTTTTCGCCGGGTATATACACTTGGAGAAAAAAATGGTGCCGAAAAGGTACTCTCCGAACAAGGGAAAATTCCGGACTATATCCGTAAGACAGAAGCCACCCGACAAATCGGGGCTTCAACCTACAGAAGGGCAGTAGAGCGTGGTTACCTGCATGAACGCAAGATGGATACCACGAAAGCCAATAGCCCGATCGTGGTTTCAAGAACTGAATTTAACTACGTGAAATCGGTTATTGATAACCCTCAATTCTGATCCTGTCATGAAAAAGCTAACTCAAATGTCGGTATTTGGCTGGGTCTTCACTTTCATTGGGATTGCATCGCTCACAGCCGCTGTTGTGGTCGGGGCACTTCACCAGCTTTTCATTGCCGGAATGTCCATCATCGATGCGTGTGTATGTTTTTCGGAAAATCGAAAAGGCCATGAGTGAAAGAGATAAAAGCCTGGTAAAGCAGGCAATGTACTGCCGGGACTGGAACGAGGCTTCAAACCTTGAAAAACTGGCCGAATCCGGTAAGGCAAAACAGACCATTCACGAGATAACCGTACAGCTGTACCGGCGTGAAGAATGGTACGCCGGGATGCTGTAACAGGATAAAGCAGCTTCTTGCCTGGCTGTCCCAAAAAAAGGCATGAGTTCTTACTTCATTCAATTCATAAGTTTAGTGTTTAGTTAGTTGATTATTGGTTTTTACAGCCCCGGAGTTGAGAATCTGGGGCTATTTGGGGGAATGGTGGAAATGGTAACGCTCTAGAGATTAGATGTTCGGAAGTTAGTAACTCTGTGAGAGCTGAACGTGAAGGTTCGAATCCTTCTTCCCCTACAATCGCACGTGTGCGACAAGGAAACCCGAATCCTAAAATATACGGGAAAAGGCGCACAACTGGCCTGAGAACAAGTTGAGCATTACACGATAGATGGGAACAATCCCGGAACGGCCTTGCGAAGTTGTGAAACGATGAAGTTTCAACCAGGTTGATACCTGGACTAAAATATTTTGTCCGATGAAGTTATCAAAGACCGAGCAAGACCCGACTCCGATGTCGGCACCTCCACTTTTCGCCGTAGCGCGTAGTTTGCCAATTAAACGGTTTCAAATGGCAATGTAGCGAATTAAATAAGGAACACAGGGTTGAAAGAGATCCATGACACTTAGCCATACTTGGGGGTGAAAGGTATTGATTGGCGGAAACCGGGTAATGGAGGGCAAAAGGCCAATAACTGGCAAAGAAATCAACATGTTTGATTATGAGGCTAAAGTAGCAGCATAACCAACGCCCCGGATGAAATGCCGGGGCAAACGGGGAATGGCGGAATTGGAAGACGCGCAGTTTGAAACAGGCCAAATTTAAACTGTGATAAATCAGGAAAGTGCGTACGCTTGGGACGGCCCGGCACCTGTAAACAGAACGAAAAATAACTATACCGGGAGAGGTATAGGGGAAAATACAGCGTGCTACATCAAGTAGGATTTTATCGTGAAGGTCCGAACCCTTCTTCCCCACGATCTAAGCCACAGGGCTTATTTCAAATAATGAGTTCCATTTGAAATTATTTTTATTGAAAGGACAGGTAATTTACAAGCTTGGCCTGCCCTTTCTTTCTCAAAAAAATCACCAGTAAAAAACGGTTTAATATTATGGATAACGAGATTATCGAAATCAAGCAGGCTGATATGCTACAGGCTATCAACCGTGCCGAGGTAGACATACAGGTTGCCACGGCAAAACAATATCCCCGGGAAATCCCGAGAGTTTTAAACCTGATCGAGACTTACGCCACGATGGACACGGAAACGGCGGAAGACTGCTTCTACGCCCTCCGCAGGGGTAAGGGGAACGATGCTTCCGTCATCGAAGGGGTATCTGTCCGCCTGGCCGAGATTATTGCCAGCGCGTGGGGAAACCTGAGGGTGCAGACCCGTATCATCGGCAACGACGGGAAGACCATTACGGCCCAGGGCGTTTGCCATGACCTGGAAACCAACGTTGCTGTCAGCACCGAGGTAAAGCGGAGGATAACCGACAAGTATGGGCACTCCTATTCCGAGGACATGCAGGTAGTAACCGGAAATGCTGCCGCCTCTATTGCTTTCCGCAATGCCGTTTTGAAGGTGGTACCGAAAGCAGTGACCAAGAAAGTAATCAGCAACATAAAACAGGTTGCCCTGGGTAAGTCCATTGACCTTGAAACCAGCCGCCAGAATGCCATTGCCAGCTTCAAAAAAGCAGGGGTAACGGAACAACAGATGCTGGAACACCTGGAAGTAAAGTCCATCGAGGAGATCGACAAAGAAAAGGTCTTCTACCTGCGTTCGCTATGGAACGCCATCAAGGAAGGGACCACTTCGGTTGCCGATACCTTTAAAAAGAATACCGCCGATGCCGCTAAACTGGCAGAAGAGGCCAGAAAGAAGGCGGAAAAGGTGCAGGGCCGCGTTGCTGAAGCACAGAAAGCGGCTGCCGCCCGGGAAAAAGCGGACCCTAAAACAGGTGAGATATTTCGTTAACAGTAAAAACAGGTCATGATATGTCAGCAATAGTAATCAGGCCCGCAAGCCATGAAGAATGGCTCAGGCAAAGGAGCTTCGGGATAGGAAGTTCAGACGTGGCAACAATCCTGGGGTTAAACCCCTTTGATACCCCTTACCAGCTTTGGCGCAGGAAAACCGGCATTGATCCCCCGAAGGACGAGAACTTCGCCATGAAGGCAGGCCACTACCTGGAAGATGCCGTTTCCCGCTTCTGGCAGGATGAAACAGACCGGCAGGTGATTAAGTCTTCTGCCGGGGACTGGCTGTTTGTCAGCCGTGATAAAGATTTCATGAGGGTTTCCCCGGACCGTACTTACTGGATACCGGGGCAACCGAGAAACAACAGCAACAAGGGGATACTGGAATGTAAGACCACCCAAATGAACGTTGACCCGGATGATTTGCCCAAACACTGGTTTTGCCAGGTACAGTACCAGCTGGGGGTTGCCGGTTTTCCGGAAGGCTCCCTGGCCTGGCTCTGTTCCGGACGCCAGTTTGGTTACCGGGACATCACGTTTGTCCCCGATTTTTATAACTGGATCACGGAAGAGGTGGAAAAGTTCTGGACCGATAACATTAGCGGGGGCCAGGAACCGGACGCGGTTTCCTCTTCCGATATCCTGATGAAATACACCAGCCACACCAGCGGGAAGGTTATCGAGGCAGGACAGGAGGTTTATGAGGCCTGTTCCAGACTGAAAAGTGTCAGGGAAGAAATTTCCAGACTGGATGACAAGAAGAAGGAACTGGAAGAACAGATCAAACTGGTCTTCCGGGATGCAGAGGCTATTGCCTATGACGGAAAAACCATTGCCACATGGAAAACGCCTAAAGACAGCACGAAATTCGACGCGGAGGCCCTGCATAACGAGGCCCCCGGGATCTACTCCAGGTATCTCCGGACAGTCCATGGTTCCAGGCGGTTCGTTTTAAAATAAGGTCCGGACTTAAAAAAAGGATAAGAAATGCTTGAACTTATTGCAACAGTTGAACAACTGGAAAAGGAAGCAAGGGAGATTGAAGGCTTCCTGGAAATAACCTGTTCGGACGACCTGGATGAGATCGTCGAACGGGGCAACGCCCTTTCCGTTTACATTTCCCGCACCTCCAAGATGCTTGCCGATGCCGGGTACCACAGGGACAAGGCCGTTTCGGAAAGTATTATCCTGGAACTGGGAAAGAGTGCCGGTATCGCCCCTTCCGTGCTGAACAAACTGGTGGATGCTTCCTGCAAGCGGGAAAACTACCTGTATAAATGGACCGAGCGGCTAAACGCCACGGCCACACATCAATTGGATTGGGTGCGTAGCCTGGTCAGTAAGGCCAAGGAAGAAATGAGGCTGAGCCCGGGCGTCTCCGGGCAGGCCCCGCGCTATTAAACATCAACCTAAAAACATATGGAAAATTTATTTCAGGAACACGCCCCTGAAGTGCGTAAACAGTTGCTGGAAGACAACTGCTATGAGATTAAGGAGGACGAGGTTTACACCCGTCCTTTGACCGAAGAAGAAATCGAAGGGCACAAAACAGAGCTTTTTGAAGTTGCCCTGGAGGCCAGGGAAAAGACGGACGAACTGGCGGAGGTCCGCAAGGAGTACAAGAAAAAACTAAAAGACCTGGGCATGCGCCAAAGCCAGCTGGTCCGTGACCTCGAGTTTAAGCAGACCACCGAGAAAGGGACCATCTTCCTTTTTGACGACCAGCAGTCCGGCATGATGAACACCTACAACAGCCAGGGACAGTTTATCTCTGCCCGGCCCCTGGCGCCGGGAGAAAGGCAGACGTCAATTTTTACAGTAAAAAAGAATGAAAAAATCAGTTAAACAATCAAGTATCATGGAAGAAGGAGCAACGTATAACATTACCGTGGAAAACGGGGTAAAGACCGTGGAGATCTTAACGGGCAAGGCCCTTCCCCGCGTGGAACCGCTGGCCATTTTTATCAGCGGGACAATCGATTCGGTACGAAGGTACCTGGAACGGCGGATAAATGAAATTGACCAGCAGAAATCACACGTCCTGGTTGACCGGGACTGCATGACCATCACCTTCAGGGAAAACGAAAACAGCCCTTACGGGAACACGGTGATCGGGAGTTTACAGTTGCACCCGGACTTTGAAAAGTTCAAAATCAACACCGGGCAGGAATGGTCCCCCAGGGACTTGTCCAACTTCATCAAGATGAACCGTTCGGCCTTTACCAGCAAGGAAACGGCCATGGACCTCTCTTCGAACCTGTTGAACCTGAAAGTCAAGGTGGAACGGGAACTGGAAAAGACGGACAACAACCGGGGCGATGTCCAGGCGATGGTCCGCCAGAAGGTAATCAGGAACTCCATCCCGGAAGGGTTTAAGCTTTTTGTCCAGGTATTCAAGGGACAGGCCAGGAAGGAGATCAGCGTTGAGATCTACATTAACCCGGACACCTACTGTGTCAGCCTGGTCTCCCCGGATGCGAACGATATTATCAGTGAAACAAAAAACAGCCTGATCGATACCGAGCTTTCCCATATTGACGAAACCTGTCCCGATCTGGTTATCATCGAGCAATAGACGGGAGAAGGGTAAAATGATAAACATATCCAGGGTAACTGTCCACCAGTGCAGCTATGAGGTAAGGAACAAAAAGGAGATGGAACAGTTACGAAAAGAAGTCGCCATAGAGTTTGAAACGGGTATTTCCAACATCCAGTTTACTTATGAAGACCGCGGGGAAGTAATCCGGGAAACCCGGAACCGGGACCCGGAACAATGAACAGCAAAGGCCGGGGACAACAAAAGCCCCGGCCTTGATTTTTCAATTAACAGAATGGAGACAAAAACAATTACCAGGACCTGTCCCAAACACAAGGTCCCCCTTACGCGACAATACAATTCCACCATCTTATACTGTCCCCAATGCCGCATGGAGCACAACAAAGAGCTGTTAAGGCAGTCTTTCCATGACCGCAAAGAAAAGCAGGGAAGAGGGAAAAAAAGACATAAAGAAAAGACGCATGTTCCATGGAAAGAAAAACCATTGAATGAAATGATCCAATACGTTCAGGATAAAATTGTCAATCCCTATATCCGGCTCCGGGATCAGACAAATTTTGGGAAATGTATTTCCAGCAATGGCCCCATAAAACATGCGGGTCATTTTTATTCTGTAGGATCTCATCCAGGTATGAGGTTTAATATTCAAAACATTCACGGGCAGTCAATTCATAGCAATATGTGGCAATCCGGAGACCTTCATAAATACCGTAAGGGATTAATTGAAAGGCATGGTCAGGCTTACATGGATGAACTGGACGAACTGGAAATAATCTACAAACAATACGGATATAAGTTCGATAAGTTCAATGTAATACTTATCGCTGAAACCTATTTGTATTTGACAAAAAACAAGATTTGGATTTATCGGCAAAAAGAATTTGACGAGTTGAAAAATGGAATAATCTTAAAATTCAAGCCATGAAAAAGCTATTATTTATTTTAGCAATTTTAGTGATAATGCTACTCCAATCATGTGACAGACATGAACAGGACTTTGTAATTCCTGAAGAAAATACTACAGACAGTATTCATTCTCCTCTTCATAATCCTGATTATATAGGATGGAGCACTCCCGATGGACATGTTATTATGAGATAGTTGTTTATTCAAACAATTACTGGAAGAACGGGGAATAAAAGATCCCTGGAAATAAGGGTTAATTATACCCTCACTAATAATGAGGGCGTGATTATCAGAAAATAAGGAAATGCAAAGATTAGATATATGAAGATGATGTCCGCCTGATGGACACCGTCGATTGGAGAACGGAGGGTAAAGGACCTCTGAAAATAGAATTTAAAAGTTTATATCAATAAAAAATGGACACATTAGTATTAACCAACAAACAAGGAAAAGATGTCACAACATCGTTGATTATAGCCGAAGTTTTTGAAAAGGATCATGATAAAGTATGTCGGGATATCCGGAATTTATCATGTAGTCAGGAATTTAGAGCCGCCAATTTTGGCGACTCCTCTTATATCAGTTCCCAGGGAAAGCAATTGCCCATGTATGAAATGACAAAAGACGGTTTTTCTTTTTTGGTCATGGGATACACCGGTCCCAGGGCCGGAGAGTTTAAGGAAAGGTTCATAAATGAATTTAATAAAAGGGAGGCCCTGTTAAAAAATAACGATTATATCATTGGCAGGGCCATGTCGATACTGCATGACCGGACCAAAATACTTGAACAGCAAGTCTGGCAAAAAGATGAACAAATACAGATCCAGGAAGAGGTTATTAAACAGGCAGCCCCCAAAGTAGAGTATTATGACGAGGTACTGCAAAGCGAAACCAGAATAACGATCAATGTTATAGCCAAGGAACTTGGCATGAGCGCGGTGTCCCTGAATAAAATTTTACATGATAAAGGCATCATTTATAACAGTAGCGGCACCTGGGTTTTATATGCCAAATACCAGGACATGGGCTATACCGATACGAACACGTTCAATTATACAGACACCCTTGGCCGGAAATGTTCCAGGGTCCATACCTACTGGACTGAAAAGGGCAGAAAGTTTATTCATGATATAATCAAAAAATGTCGTAACAGGGCCTGAGGTCCAGAAATAGAATAAGGGAAAACTATGTTAAAAACAGAAGCCTATAAATGTGGGTATTGCGGGAAAATTTATGAGAATAAGAATTCCTGCAGGTCCCATGAGTTCCGGTGTTATTTTAATCCGGGGACTAAAAGTTGTGCCAGTTGTGCATTCCTTGCCCTTGAACTTGCAGGCATGAAAACCCGGGGGTGCGATATTGAATTTCAATCCTGCAAGGCCAATGTCGACATCTCAAAGAAACTTAAAACAAACTGCCAGTATTATCTCAATAAAAAGTATTCCGACGACCGGGATATAATGGACCTTGTTGAGAATAAATATGATGTTCGCGCGCAGGTGGAAAGGGCAATTGATAAACTTGAAAAAGCATTAACAGGACATAAACCATAACATTATGCTGGAATTACAAAAAAATGAACCGATGGACAACATCAACCTGAAAATTATAGAAGCAATAAAAATAATCGCATCGGATACCGGGTACCAGGTATCGTATGATGTGGGCCATGTGATTGAGAAGCGGCCCTTCAGAAAGAGCGGCATAAAAAAGATCCTTGTAAGTATCACCCTTGAAAAACAGGCTTAAGCGATGGGAACAAATTTATTTACGCCCCAGGAGGATAAACGGCTGGAGCTGTTTATCCGGTTATTCAACAGGCTGACCACAGAAGACCTGGAGGTTATCGAGAAGAGTTTCAGGCCTAAAATGAAAAAGAGAAATGAAAAGCAAGCATCCGGAAATGGCGTCAAATTCGGTTGACCCTGATGGCCGGGCAAGGGCCCTGGCACTGAAAAAAGCGCATGACAAGTATGAAAAGGGGCACCGGTTTAGAAAGGTGCCTGTTTTTCACGGGTTTTTATTAAAGGAGATAAAGAAATGAATAAAGCGTTACTGATCGGTTTTACAGGGGATGACCCGGTGGTCAGCATCCTGGAAGGGGGCAATATCCGGGTGGCAAATTTTTCCCTGGCCACCTCGAAGAAATGGACGGACAAGAGCGGACAGAAGCAGGAATCCACCGAGTGGCACCGGGTGGTTTGCTGGCGCAGGCTGGCAGAGGTCGTCTCCGAATATGTCAAAAAAGGGCAACAGCTCTTTGTCGAAGGGGAAATCAAGACCCGGATGTATGAAGACAAGGACGGGGCAAAGCGGTACATAACGGAAATATATGTCAGTAATATCGAGATGCTGGGCCGTAAAACGGACGTTGCCGATAAGAGGGCCAGCCAGCAGGCTGAAGCTTTCCGGGATATGCCGCCCAATAATGACGGGACAGATGACCTGCCCTTCTGAGTTTTTGATTTAAACACGTTAGAAAAAACAGAAAGAAGATGAATGTAAAGAATATCCGTAGCATAAGCGATATGCAGCATTTTGTGGAAGGGTGCCTGAACGATTACGGGACCGGGATAAGCACCAAAGAGGAAACAATGAAAAACATGGAGGAATATACCTCCCGGGTAATTGAAGTGACCTATGATAAAGTCAGTGAATATTACACGGAAATATTAAGGCGTTTTGCCAAAATGGAAATAGAGGTTTTCCATGCCAAACTGGAACAGGTCTGTCCGGAACCAAAGGACAGGGAATAATTAATCGATAACAGTATGCCTGGATTTATAAAAGAGGTTTAATATGAAAGATCCTGCTTTTTTGTTTTATTCCAAAGATTTTTATGAAGGGACAAGGACCATGCTCCCGGAAGAAAGGGCGTGTTACATTGACCTGATGATATACCAGCACCAGCATGATATAATACCTGATGACCCTAAAAGATTAAAGATGTATTGTTCCGGTTGTTCCGAGGAAACAATCCTGATTGTTCTTAACCAAAAATTTATAAAAACGGTTGACGGATGGTTAAACCAAAAGCTTAACCAAGTGGTTGACGTACGGTCAAAATTTAAACCTAAAAGAATAGCATCGGCGACACTTGCGGGACTGATTTCTGCCTCAAAATTATCCAATTTTCAAAAGAAAAAAATCAAAGAAAGTTTTAAAGCCAGCGATTTTATCGATGAAAATAATGATGAAACCTTAATAAAATCAAAGGTTAGGGACTGGTTTGACCATTTGGTCGACCAAATGGTCAACAATATTGCAAATGCAAATGCAATTGCAAATGAAAATATTTCTTTAGAGGGTACGGGGGATGTTTCTTTAGCAGGCCACCAGGACGGACATTCTGAGGCGGAACCATTTCCTTCTAACCCACAAAACTCACCGGAGCAACCGGAAACTTTACAGTTCCCCTTTAGTTCCGCTGAGTTTATGAAATCCTGGAACGAGCTGGCAGCTATGCCCAAGTGGAAGAAAAAACCGCCATCCTCGTTGCAAAAATCCCTTAACAAACTGGCAAAATACAATGAAAAATTTGCCGTCATGCTGATTGACAATGCTATCGCAGGAAACTACCAGGGCGTAGTCTTTGACGATACGGATAAAAAATTCATGGAATGGAGACAAAATGCAAACAATCATGGAAATACTGCAAGGAAGAAAGACTATACCCTCGTACGGTGACCTGCCCCCCGGTGCAGAAAAGGGTTTAAAAAACCTGTTCATGCAAACCGCCAACGAGTTCATACAACGGACAGACCCGGGAAAACAGTTCCAGGTTGATAACCGGAACAGGGAGGTTATTTCCGGGCTCTGGGATTACTTCTCCGGACTGCCGGGAAAATATGACACCAGCAAGGGGCTTTGGCTGATCGGCCCGCCGGGGACCGGTAAAAGCTCGTTGCTTTACATCTTTTCGGCATTCATGCGAAAGTTACGGAAAGGGTTCCGGGTTTACACGGCCAATTCGATCGCCATGCAGTTTGAGCAGACCGGTGACCTGGACCGTTACACGGCAAATGTGACCGGGTATTCAGGTGAACCTGTCATCCTGGCTATCGATGAAGTAGGGCAGGAGCCCCGGCCATCGGTACACTTTGGCACGAAACGAAATGTTATCCAGTACCTCCTTCACACCCGTTACTGTTACTGGCAGCAAACAGGGTTGAAGACTTATTTCACAACCAACCTGGACATGAACGATGTTGAAGATTATTACGGGGATGCTATCCGTGACCGGGTGCCCCACATGTGCAACATGGTCCCCATGGAAGGCGAAAGCAGGAGAAAATGAAAGTTTCCTAAAAACAGGAAACAAATCCCTCCTTTTTAGTCCAGAAACCAGTGTTTTTTCCTAAAAATAGGAAAGTTAAACATTAAAAAATTCAGTAAATAATTATGAGCTTAGGATATCCACAACAAATATTATTCAATCAGTTTAAAGACTGTATCAAAAGAACGAAAAAGAAAGCCTATGGTCTTGATGGTGCAGAGGATTTGATCTACTTCATGCTTGATACTTGTAGTATTACAACTCAATCAGGGAACAGGTCTTTTCATCAGACTTCAAACATGATAAATCTTATAAATGAACGTCTTTGTCCCGGAATCTGGTGTACCAGAAGGCATTGTGACAATTATAGCAGTCATCATGCCTATAACTGCATAAAAACACGCCCCAAAGTGTGCAAAATTTATGCTGATTATATCAGGAAGAAAGAAATAAGAGACTCCAAAAATTTAGAAAAACAGGAAAGTCAAACAGTAAAATTGTAAGAAAATGAATCCGGTAAAAATACGTTGGCTGGACAGTTACGGCGTATCGACCGGCTGGCAGGATATTGAAGATTATAAGGCCAACAAGCTGGAAATAGAAAGCTACGGGGTTATTATCTATGAAGACGATACGGTAATTGCCCTGGCCCATAACTACGCTGAAGAAACCAATCAAACACCCAAACAGGCCAATGGCATCATGGTAATACCAAAGGCCTGCATCCTAAATATTACTTATTTAAATTAATAAATCATGGATCAATTTTTTTTTTTGAATTTAATCTAACCGTAGAAGAAATGGATGTCGAAGATTTCATCGAGATGTTACTTGATTATGGATTCGAATCACAAGCTGAAGCAGTAAAAAAACAGTTTGAGGAACAACTTAAAAAACCAATAAATCATGAAGATATCTGAATATTACAAAAACAAATTCCCGCTTGAACAACTTTTTCCAGATCCTAATGAAACAGAGGTTCAGGATATAATCAATAATTGTGATTATACGATCGAAGCCAACCGGATCGCCAGGACAGATTTTCCGGATGATCCAGCCTGCCAAATAAACACGGCTGATGCAGCAGTCTTTTATATAATGGGATATGAAGCAGCTAAAGAAAGGATTGAATCGGTACTTGAACCAATAGCCTTAAATGAAAAATCATGTTAGAACTATTAAAAGAACAACTAATGGAATACTACAAAAAATTTGAAGCCAATAAAAAAGAGTGTATTCAGTTAATGAAAGAAAATAAGCCCTGGCAGGAAAAAGCAAAAGAAGGGGCCTCTTTAAGAGTGATGATTGAAACAATTATTCTTGAAATGAAAAAATATGTTTGATTATGAAACATTTATTATTCTTATTTGCCCTGTTGCCCTTTCTGGCGACGGGGCAGAATATTACTGTCAAGGATTTATCCGGGTACCTTTCTTCCTCTAAAAAAGACACGATCGGGTACCAGTTTATCCTGGAAGAGACAAAAACCGACTCCGTTAATGCCAAGGCAACAGCAGTTATTGATATCTATAACCCTAAATTCCGGGAAGTTTTAAAGGATAAACCGGGCCTGGTCTATTCCCCTGACGGTTATGTTTTTAAAGAAGCGGAACTGTGGTCTTACCTGAAATTCAGGTTTCAGACTTACCGCTCAAAAGGGACTTTAAAACAATTACAGGGCTATATCCGGGCTGTCCCTGTAACGGTAGACCTGAAGCCTTCCGGGACACTGGAAGACTTCTTAAGCTACCTGAAGAGAAAAAAATGAAATAAAAACAAAAACGCGAGAATAAGCAGAAAATTATAAATGAATAAACTAATATTCAGTACCATTAACTTTAAATGAATTTTAATTGTAATCGATAATAATACATTTATTATATTTGGATGAATTAAAAAAAGTACATTTGCATTCTTTTTATGAGCAAGATTAGACAGAAATCTGATTTTAACATACATGCTGCAGAACGGTTGTTACAAGAGACATATTATGCCCCGAGTGTTCATTGTTCATATTATAGCTGTTTCCAATTGTTGAAATATACAATAAAAGAATTTTTTAACGTAGACTATGTGACTCAGGCTGTAAATATATCGAGCAGTGGTCAAGGGACACACCAATACGTTATAAATTATGTGACAAGTGAATTACGTAAATTTGTATCCCCCGAAGAATATAGAAACTTTAAACGAACAATTAAGGACTTAAAACAGTTTAGATTAGAATCAGATTACGATGATATTGAAATAGATTCTGACAAAGGGAATAAGGCTTTCAATAAAGCCAAAGAAATCAGGACCTATTTAATTAAAAATTTTAATGTATGAAATCAAAAGAATTTTTGATAAAAAAGCTAAAAGAACTTGCTTCAAAATTTGAAGATATAAAGATAAGATACGAATACCATCAAAGCACTTATAGCCACTTAATTGAAGTTATTCCGCTGTCTATATTTGAAAATGATAAGGCATATATGTTGGCTGAGGAGAAATTAGAAAATGACTTTGAAAATCTTTTTCCTGATGAAGATATTGTCTTTATTTCTGAAGATTCATTAACTGAAATAAAAAATCCCGAACTATTATTAGGATATGAAGAGGTTATTTTTAACAATACTGTAACTGTACCTGAATTTATGGTGGAAGGATTTACTGAAGAAATTGATTTTAGTGACTTTACTAATTATGCTTTAGCTGCTTAAAAATGGAAGATTCAAAATTTCAATTCAGTGGATTTAATATTGTCCGTTCTTTGATAGAGCGTAAAAAGAAGGAAGCGTCAAAAAAGATATCATTGGTTTTTTCTCCTAAAGGATATATCAACAAGAATAATTCAAATTTTCAATTGCACCTCGGTGTCCGAATTGCAGATGAAAATAAAGCATTTAATATTGAAATTGAAGCAATTGCCAATTATGTATTTGAGAATAAGGAAAGTCTTAATAATTTGAATAAATTTTTTTATCTTAATGCGCCAGCTTTATTATTTCCTTATATCCGAGCTTATATATCTACGTTAACAAATCTTTCCGGGTTTGATCCCATAAATCTACCCACTCTTAATATGAGTAAATTAGGCGAAGATTTAGAAAGAAATACTACTATTATCGAATAGTTTTACAGGACATCAGCCAGTCAGTCTCAATATTACACTTCTACAGTCGGAATATACTACTGAATACCTTTATCCAACGAAAAAAAGGCCCCCGGTAGTAAGAAGGGACCCTTTCGCGTACAAATTATGAGCTGGGAAGATTTATTAAAATAAAAATTAAATAAGCAGCTAACTTTTACTAATTTACAACATTTATTTTGAAACTATGTACTGTTTTGTTTATTTTTTTCAGCTCATCAGCGGTTTTCTCAGCTGGAAGGTCAGGTTCTTCACCTGCCTTAAGTAATCCTTGTACATGTTAAAATTAAGGGTTGCGTCATCCCCCATGCTTAAAGCGACATACCACTCCTTCAGGATAAAGTACCGGATACAGTTCAGGATCTTCTTATCGATATTGGGCAGGACATTTTCATTGAAGGCGTCATTGTCCGCGATCAGCCCCCCGCTGGCCGTTACCTTGGTCGTGCCGTCCTTCAGGGTAACCTCCGTATTAAAGAAAATCGGGTCGTCCACTCCGTCCGTGATCTTGAACATCTCCCCGAAAATATCATAAACGGCCTGTTCCAGCATTTCCAGCACCATGTCCTTTTCATCCTGGGAAATGGCCACATCGTCCAGCTGGCTTTCCCCGGCATCATTTTTTACGCTCTTTGCCCGGTAAGCGCTCCTTAACCTGACCGAGTTGATTATTTTATCCGTGGTGTAATAGAACCGTATCTTGGCCACGGTATCGTCCGTTGCATCAATTCTTTCGTATGACATAATTCAAAAAAGTTTATACGTTCGTTTAATGGTTGTTGTCCTTCGGGACAAATAAGACCTTATTTTGTCCAGTTCCGAGCGATAATGTTGTTCATACTGTTCTGAACTGAACCCGGTAAGGTCTGCAAAACGGGACAGGACATAGTTTTCCAGGCCGCCCCTTACGGCCCTTTTGAGCGGGACTAACAGCCTTTGATCAAAAGACAAAGGCATGTCCAGCCGGTAAACAATACACCCGTCCGTATCCTCATAAGCCGTATCATATTCATATCCTTCCAAAGCGTTGCCGTCACCATCCTTCAGCCCGTGGAAATACCCGGACATCATCCCGGCTATCCCGGCAGCCCCGTCTTCGAGCAGCTTTTTTGCCACCGGGCCGTCCACAATATTTATTGACGGGATAATTGTCTGTTCCCCGTGGTCAATCTCCGTTTTGCTCCGGTAGTCCGACATCACCCGGGCATTGTCAATAATCTTTTGTATTTCAAAATAAAGTACCTGCATGGTTTATCCCTCCTTCAGCACATATTTCCGGTAATTGGCTTTAAATTCTTCTTCGGTGGCTTTCCCTCCCGGGGTGTTGTAATACTGCTTGTAGTAGCGTGCCCAGCCGTCCAGGTCTTTCGGTACAGGTCCGTCCACCCTTAAGTAATGGACCCGGCAGATGCAGGTGGCCAGGATATCGTTTGTTTCCAGGTCAGCGGCATTAAGCTGCTGTACTTTTGAAACTTCAATAATTTTTACAAGTAATTCTTTCTTATAGTTGAGAAAGTTATCCACGATATCATTAAACGTTGCCGGCTCACACTGGAAGATACCCAGGGCAGGGCCGCCGCCAAGCTGTTTCCTGTACTTTCCGTATGCGCTTTCCTGCGCGCAGGTGCCCAGCAGCAGCTCTGCTGCTTCAGGGCTGTACAGTCCCATTTCCCGGATTGTTTTTTCGACCAGTTCCCTCATGGCTTTTTTGTTTATGGTTTGAGAAGGCCCATCAGGGCGTCCATCTTTTTGAACATGATCTGGTGGTCTTCCCGGTTTTCCCGGTGGAACTGTTCGAAGCGTTTTTCATCTTCCTGTTTATGGAGCCTCAGCTCCCTTTCGTGTTCGTCCTGTTTTTTCAAGATCTCCGCAATCCGGGCCTGGATCTTTGCAATGTCCGTTTTGGACTGGATCCACACCCTGACAATACCAAACAGGAGGCCCAGGGCCGTCAGGACAATCACGATAATCTCATATGCTGTCATTTTAAATTCAGTTTAAAATCCCTGTCCTGTTTATTTTACTTTTGTCCCTGTTGTTTGTTTGTCCCCGGCCAGGTAGCCGAAGGCGGCAATTAACGCCGCGAAGGCCAAATCTTTCCAGTCAATATTCCCGGATTCCACAATCGGCTGGACAGCCACAACGGCAGCCAGTACAGCCCCCGCAATTGTCGTTTTCCAATCTTTCATTTCACTGTCTTTTAAATAGGTTTTTAATTTTTTTGCCATCCTGGCAAGGGCTATCCTGATGGCCATCCTTTTTAACGGCCCTGTCTTTTTTTTCCTGTTATCCATCGCCAGAAGTTTTTAACGTTTTCATTGACCTTCTGCCTGTATGTTTTTGAGAACATAAATTTCAATACAGGTACAAGGTTGATTTTTCCTTGTGCTTCCATTGTTTAAAATTCAAAAGAGGTCCCCACGCACATGTAACAGGACCCGCCAAATTCATACATGGCACCCACAGAGACCAGGTTGTCCCAGATCCCGAACATCCCGGACACGGACCCCACAAAATTTACTTCATCGGTAATAGAGATACCGGCGTTGGTAAATACATTAAAACTAACAAGGCTGGAACAATCCAGCGTGCTGCCGGAGGGTTTGTAATTAATGCCATAACCTATACCGGGCAATACGGTTGCTTCTGCCCCTGTCTTGTTAAATTTCATGACATTAAATGACACCGCCGGGGCAAAATAGAAACTTGAATCAGTGACATAATAGGTCTGGTCCAGGGCATTGGACACAAGATCGGTTATTGACGTGGTATCTTTTGAAAGGTCCCGGTAAACGATTTTATATTTATCCCTGAAAGGATAAAACCGGTGATTTTGTGCGCTTACAGTAAAAGCAAGCCCTAACAGGACCGTAAATACAAAAATCAGTCTTTTCATGTCTTTTAAAAATTAAATGGTTGGTTGAATATTTTCGGGTTACCGTATAACTGCGGTTTCTGCGTAAACCTTCTGGAAGGGAGTTTTTTGGATACGTTCCTGTGGACCTCCTTCAGGGAATCCTTTGCCCGGAGGCATTGCATAAAATAATAGGTAAAGGCGCCATTGGCATGCCCGTTAAAGCTGGTATCCGCCGAAGCCTGAGTTTCAGCGCTGGCAGACAACCACACGTAGTTCATGGCTGTTTCCCGGTGTATTGTCCGGCGTTTAATTTTAATTGGTACTTCGGTGTCAACGTCAGAAGTTTTGACGAACCTTACTTTCTGTCCCCCCTTTGTCTTTCCTTCGCCCCCGGAGAAGCAACTGTCGTCAATAACGGCCAGTCCTGCTTCGGCAGGGAACTTGTCAAGATAGGGCTGCATGAGGTAATCCCAGAATACTTCTCCCGAATCAAGGTACCACCCCTCGCAAATTCCGTCCGCTTCGCTGTTGTTCGGGTCCCTTCCGTTGGTCCCGTGCCCGGAATTGGCGATAACCGGGTGGACCCCGTCCAGTGCCCATCGCTGAAATGCCTCAGAAAAGAGATCTTTAACCGACCGGAGTGTGACCTGGCTGCCTGTTAACGTTGTTGACCCTGTTTTTTTACCGGCCACTTCATTAAATTTTGCAATCAGGTCCGTCTGGTCGTTCAAACATCCGCAAAGCTCATTGGCTGTCCCAATGTAATTACTTGCTATTGAATAAATACGTATCATAGAACCATTTTTAATGTTATAAATTCCTGTCCATTACCCCGACATTCCAGTAGGTGCCGTCCCAGAAGAAAGTATAGATATGCCCCCGGTTGGGGAGCGCATAGGAAGTCGCAGACTTGCCTTCCCCGTAATAGATCGTCTTGCCGTTGCCATAGACCGTTAAGGTGATTGCATTCTGCCGCCGGATAAAAAAGACCTTCCCGTCAGTCGGGGAAGACGGAAGGTATAAGCTGACCGTACTGGAGGATATGCTGTTGTAAAAGCACTGGGCATTGGTTAAGGTTATTGTCCCGCTGGAGGAGCTCCTTGTTGTGGCAACATTCCCGGCTGCCTGTCCGTAGATCAGCCCTTCAACATCAAAATTGTCCGCAACCAGGACGTTCCCATCGAAATACCCGGCATAGGAAGACCCGTTTGAATTGCTTGCTTTTGCATAAATGGCATAATTGGTATACCCGGAGGCCGTGCTCCCGGTATTGACAAACAGGCCGGTGCACACATCATTGCCAAACGAACCGGGGTCCCTTAAGGTCGCAGGCTGCAAAAGCACATATCTTGTCGGGGAAGAGGAGGCATTGGCCAGGTAAAGGGAACCGGTGGCTGTTTTGTTGATCAGCCCGTAGCTGTCAATGGTAAAATTACCGATCGCCCCTGCCGTGGCATTAATGGTGCCGGTTATCGTTGCGGAGGTGGCCGTCAGGGCCCCGGCGGAGGTTACCACAAACTTTCCGCTTCCCAGGTTAAAGGCCCCGGCAGTGATGGTCCCCACCGTGGCCAGGTTGCCCAGGGAGGTAATATCCGTGGCGACCAGCTTGTCGGCTGTGATCGTCCCTGCTGCTATATTGGCCGCTGTAATCGTCTTGGACGCAATCATGCTGGCAGTTATTGTTCCGGCCTCTATAAAGTCCGTGTTCAGGTAACCGTTCTCAATCAGGGTGGAACCGTTTACCACGGCGTCCTGCTTGGCATCGTCCAGGGAGGATTCGATATCGTCGGCATAAGACTTGGCCGAACTGAGCGCGCTTGAAGCCTGGCTTGCGGCATAGCTTTCTGCCGTACTCAGGTTGGTTGCGTCCTGTGTGGCCGCGTAACTCTTGGCAGAGGTTAAGGCGGAAGAGGCCTGGCTGGCAGCATACGTTTTTGCCGTGCTTAAATTGGTTGCGTCCTGGGTTGCAGCGTAACTCTTGGCCGTACTTAAGTTGGTATCGCTATAGCTCTTGGCTGAAGTGAGGGAACTTGACGCCTGGCTGGCTGCGTAAGTTTTCGCTGTACTCAGGTTACTGGCGTCCTGCGTCGCCGCGTAAGATTTGGCCGAAGACAGGGCGGAATTGGCCTTTGTCGTGGCATCGCTTGACGCCGTTGAAACAGCGCTGCTTTCCGCCGTTGAAGCGACACCGTCGGCATAGTCCTTTACCGAGCTTTCCAGATCGTCCAGGCTGTCGCTCAGCCCGGTAACATTACTGCTGGATACATACAGGGTGCCGGTTTTGATCATATCCGCGGTAATTGACCCCGCCTCGATAAAATCCGTGTTCAGGTAGCCCCCTTCAATGAGGGTCTCCCCGTTGACAATGGCGTCCTGTTTGGCTCCGTCCAATGAGGATTCGATTGCATCCGCATAACTCCGGGCGGAGGTTAAGGCACTTGACGCCTGATTTGCAGCATAAGTCTTTGCCGTATTCAGGTTGTCATCCGAATAACCCCGGACTGTATCGCCAACGGCTGAAGCATAACCCTGCGCGGATGATAGAGCTGCATCCGCTTTTGTCGTGGCATCCCCGGCAGCGGTTGAAACGGCATTTGATTGGGCGGTGTCCGCCTTGGCCGAGGCATAATCCTTTGCCTTAGTCAAAGTGCTGTCGGCAGAGGAACTCACCTCCGAAGTGGTGGCCGCGTTCCCGCCTGTTACATAGATCTTCCCGGAGAAATAACCGTTCTCCAGGTAAACATTCTGCCCGTAAAGCCCGTACCCCTTCAGGCTGCCCCAGGTGTTTGTGGTAATCCCGGTCAGATCGCCGAGCCTTACCTTTGTTTTCCCCGTGAAATCATAACTGTCCACGCTGTCCAGCACATCGATGTAAGGGGCATTGTCGTCCGTGCTGGTCAGGTAAATTACCCCCTGACGGTCCGTATCGGTAATGTTGCCGAACTGGACCAGCTCGTCGCCCACTGCCGGGCGGCTTTCCCCCTCAAAGGAGTTTTTGTCCAGGGCAAAATAAGAGCTGTCCACGTGGCCGACCACGGCATAATAGTATTTTTCATCGCTCCCGGTAAAGTTCTGGCAGCGGACAATGTCCCCGGCCACGAAGGAAACAGTCGAGTCCTCCGGGTAAATAATCCAGTAATCGCTTTCCAGGGTGGAATCGATGACCGATTTTATCTTGCAGTTGGCTGCCGAGACCACCAGCCCGCCGTTGACCGAACGGACCTTTTTAATGATCAGCTCATACACGTTCATGTTTTTGCGGACGGTCAGCTTGTCAAAGGTCGCGCTGCTACTGTTATCGATCCGCCAGCCCGACCCGGTAAAGCCGGAGACAAAACTTTTCGTGCCGATGTACCTGTTTACCACCGCCGTATCCGTTTTCAGCCAGGGGATGTATTTCCTCCCGGTGGCATTCTGCCCGTGACAAAGTGTTGACAGGAAAAGGAATAACAGGAATATTGATTTTTTCATTTTTTACCGTTCCGTTTATTTAAGACCAAAAATTAAAGTAGGGCATCTTCAGGCAGGAAGTCCACCGCAGGGTACCCGCGCAGGAGGAGGCGACCACGAAAGAACCCGTTCCCTTTGTAATGGAGATGGCCTCTTTGATGTCCACCCCGTCGTTATCGACCGCCTGGACCACGTAAACCTCGTACAGGCCGGCATCGTCATAAGCGGTCTTCAGGGTAACGGTAAGGTCCCCGTCAATAAGGGTTTCCTCCCCGTACTGGACCTGGAAGATCTCCCGGACATTGACCTGGATCAAATCTTCCGTGGCTTTTCTCACTTGTTCAAAATCTTCTGCACTTGGCATCTTTTACAGGTTTTGATAACAAAGTTTTTCCTGGGCAAAAGCGGCTTTGGCCTGTTCCGCCATCCCGGTTACCTGGAGGACCATTCCCGCGGCGGCCCAGGTCAGGGCGTCCTGGAGGTTATCGGGCATGTCTTCCGCTTCGGTTTCCTGGATGTAATAAAACCACCCGATTTCGTGCGTGGCCGAAGAGTAATATTCCAATACCCGGGCAATGCTGCCGTCGATGGTCCTTCTTGAAAAGGCCACGACAGGTTTAGCCGGCCCTCCCCGGGTAAAGGCATTGCGTTGCAGCTTGTACCTGGCATCCTGCGGGGTAATGGCCTCCGTCACCTCCCTTTCCCAGTCGGTCATCTTAAAGGAAACAAGACGAAGAAAGTTATCGGCCAGCTGCACATAACCGGTATCATCGCCGGAAGAATCGGCCACGGGGCCATTCTCATTGCTGACCGGGTCCAGGACATGGAGCGGGGCGGAGAGCAGCACCCGTTTGGCCGCCTCGTCCAAAAAGGCGTTGACCAGTAAATTGTAAGGGTCCGTGATATTATCTTCGTCATCCAGGGAGAACTGTGTCCCTTCCCCTTCCGGGATGATCTCGTCCACCTTGGCCTTTACATAGTTGATCAATGTCAGCCTGCCGGAGGGTATTGTGACGCTGCTGCCGCTGGCATAGGAAGAGAGCAGCGTTGATAGCGCTGATTCAAAGGAGGTCCGTTCTGTCGTTAATGTTGCCATCGCTATAATGACTTGATCGTGTTTTTATTTTGTAAAAAGGCCCCGCCCCGCAAAAGGACAGGGCCCTGTTTAATCTGCTATGAAAAAAAACTTACACGTTAATGGCTGCGGCAGAAACAAACAGTTTCCATAATGCAGCGCCGGTATCGTAATAAACAAGGTCGCCAACAATAACTGCCAGGACATCACCGTCCGGGTTCAGATTACCGGCACCGGTCAGCCGGTAAACATCCAGGTTGTCCGGACCCTCCAGCGCCGTTAATTCATCAACGGTTGCCGTTCCCTTGTACTTGGGGCAATAGTCAAAGACAAAGCCAATCATGGCATAGAGTTTTTGTTCCATGGAAAGGTTATCCCCGAAATAACCCCCTGCATATTTTTTTATAAAATTGTCGCGTGTCATTCTTCCTGATTATTTTGATCGGTTTCAAAAGTTAACTGAAAGCCCAGTTCACAGGCCTTCTCAGTAATCCTGGCCTTATTGCCCAGGACGGTAAAGGGGATGTTGTGTTCCCGGTTCAGCCAGTCCCTGGCCTGCTGGACGGTCTTAAAGGATTTTTCAGTCTGCCCCTCCTTTTCAACACTTTTATCCTTCAGGCCCAGGGCCTTTCTTGCATTGTACTCTTCAATAAGCATCCCGTCGATTTCCGCCAGCCGGTATTTCTTACCGAACCGGGCGTCTTCTTCCAGGGCCTGCTGGAGGGTTTCATTGCTGGTAATAAAATACCCTTCCCTGCGTAAGGAATAACCGGGGATGAATTCGATACTGGCCTGCCTTTTTTCGGGCAGGGCCAGTATGATCAGTAAACTGTCCCGGTTATTGGCCACATATCTTTTACTTGCCATTGCTGTTGCCTTTTTTTAAAGGTTAAACCAGGCTGGTATAAACCGGGCCCTTGATAATGGCGTGTGTTTTCGGGTACTTGATGACCGGGCAGGATACCTCGCTGATAAACTTGGCATCCGAGTTGGACTGGGCCAGTTTTTGTTTATCGATCGAATCGATTTTCTGGGGGACAAAATGGCGTTCGCCGATGTTGTTGACATCCACCACGACGGCATTGTACCCGTAACCCATGTACTTGAACAGCGGGTGCTTGATTAAAACCAGTTCCCCGTCCCCGGTGTTGATCTTGTTAAAATACAGGCCGTACTGGTACTCGATATTCTTTTCGGACAGGTTCTTCTGGATATCTTCTGTCCGTTTAAGGGCGTTCCACAGGTATTCCCCGATGAACATCCACCGCTGGCCGCTGCCTGCATTTCCGCTGAATGCCTGGCGGACCATTTCATCAATATTTCCCGGTTTGATGGTCGGTACCCCGTCCGATACAAGCGAGGTCCAGTCGATCTCGTTGCTGATAAAATAGGTCATCCCCCCGCAGGTGAAGGTTTTCTTCCCGTTGGGATAAACGATGTTGCGCGAACCGAACCAGTATGCAATCTCCCTTTTTACGCGGTAATCGTAAAGGGCCAGTTCCATCTGGTCGGCTTCATCAAATTTGACTTCCTTCTTCGCTTTCTGTTCCCATTTGGAGATTTCGATCTGGGACCCGAAATACTGGCAGTAGTTATAGTCGTCCGCAGGGACGTATTCGCTCGGCGCAGTTTGCACATTGAATTCGTTCAGGGCGCGCCCGCCGATAACGATGGCGCTGTCGGCAGCAATATCCTGCACGCCTGTTTTCAGCAATGACTTTTTATCCGTGGCGGCATTGTCCCCGTTGACCGGGATTACCTTTACCAGGTTATTGGCCGTATCGACGGCATAAACGTAAAGTTGCAACGGGGCGTTGGCCAGGGTGGTTGTGCCGGCGCCTTCAGCGTATCCGGGAACAGAAGGGATAAAAATGGTATCGCCTTCTCCATATAAGGATACATTTCCCACTTTCAGGTCAAAAGAAGACTGGTTGGCGGCAGCGACAGCCGTTGAGACCGTATCGTTGAACGGTTTGGTTTCCACGCTGTAATGCCTTGTCTTGATCGAATCCGTTGCGCGGCGGATACCCTTTATGTTACGTAACAATTGGTCCATAGGGGCGTACCCGGGCCACATCTTGGTAACGACCTGGTCGATATCGTCCAGGTGGATCCCTTCGGCATTCTCTTCGACATTCTCCATACCGGCGGCCTCATTGGCGATACTGGCACCCACCATATCGGCAATTTTGTACGTGACACCGGCAGTGGTCAGCATCCCTGTTCCGAAAACAGTACCAAGCAGTACTGCCAGGGCAAACAGCCCTGCGAACAGGTATAAAAATTTAAACAGTTGTCGTTTCATTTCTCGTGTTATTTGTGTTTGTTAAACTCTGAATTCTTCTCTTGGGGCCAGGAACAGTTTCTTTTTCGGGGCCTGTTTAACGGCCCCGGTATTGGAAAGCCTGGGGAGCCCGTCCCCGTTGTCTTTTCCTGCCCGTTTCTTTTCGATCTGCTCGTTCAGGCCGGCAACATGCGCATCTTCCGCGGCGGCCTGCGCCTCCTTGTCTTTCTGGCTGGCCATCTTGTCATAATTAAAGCCCTTTTCCAGTACGGCCAGGTGTTCCGGGGTCAGTTTCCCGTCAAACATATCGGCGTTCAGGGCCGATACCTTATCCAGGAATTCAATGGTCGTTTTTTCGTCCCACCCTTTTTCGGCCTGGAACTTTCTCACGTTCTCGATGGAAACCTGCTCGTTCCCGGCAAGCTCTTTCTTGCGGGCCTCTTCTTTGGATTTCTTTTCCCCCAGGGCCTTTTGCCGTTCCTCCCTGGCCTTGCCTATTTTTTCATAGTCGGGGGCCCCTTCGGGCGGTTCCATGCTGTCCAGGTCCATGTACCGGGCAAAGGCTTCCTGCGGGGACATCCCTTTCATGACCCCTTCCAGCACATCGCCGAACTCGGGGAATTCCCCGACAACCTTCAGCAGCCTTTCCTGGAAACTTTTTTCCTTGTCTTCCTCCGCTCCCCCGTTGTCTTTCCCTTCTTCCGGGGGCTGGGGCCCTTCCGGGGCCTTTTCTGCTTCCGGCGGGGTTTGCGCAGCGGCCTGCTGCTGCCCTTTTTTATCTTCCTTGTCCATGATTTTTTATTCCGGTTAATATATTTAAAGTAATACTTTAATCAAAAGTAGATATATAACACATATTCAATTTTATAAATGATACAAAATCGTATCGTTTTTAAAATTAATTGGGTATTTTTGGAAAAGTGTTAACCGGGATAAAATGAGGGACAGCACCAAAATCAAGTACCTGACCATTATCAGGCAGTACAATCTGGTTACCGGGCATTTCGGCCCGGATGCCCCCTATATCTCCAAGGGCCACATCATCGACCTGACAATCAGCAGCCTGAAAGAATCCTCAGGCATTGTCACAAGCCGTATCGTGGTGTACCGGGCCCTGGAGAAGGCCGGAGAACTGAAAAAAGAGGAGTTTATGGTCGATGGACATTGAGAAATTTACAGATGAGAACAAGAAAAGGAACGCCCTGCTGGACGGACCTTACAACCCGGTAACCGGGGAAGGGGGGCCGCTGGAAAGGCAGGAGGTGGCCTTCGCAGACCGGGAAGGACCCCTGTTCCTGCCCGTGGGGATGCTCAATGTCCCCTGGGTAAACTTCCTAACCTCCTTCCGCTCCCTTTCGGATGCGTCTGCGGCCCTTCACATGAAACCGGAGGAAATCCTTTTCACCTTGTCCGAGGAGCGTTTCAAACATGACTTCGAGTTCTGGGCGGCCACTACGGCCAGGATCAAGCCCAAGACCGGCGGCGATTTTATCCCCTTTTTCCTGAACAGGCCACAGCGGAAGGTCCATGCCGTGACCTGGAAACAGGTCTTAAACCGTGAACCGGTCAGGCAAATACTGTTAAAGTCCCGCCAGTTCGGGGGATCGACCTATTACCAGGTTTTCATGGGCTACATCCAGGTCATCCACAAGACCAACTGGAACAGCCTGGTGGCGGCACACCTGAACCAGTCGGCTACCAACATCCGCCATATGTTTTCCACCCTGGCCAGATATTATCCCAAGGGGCTTGCGTCAAACTTTACGATCAAAGGGTTTGAGAATACTTCAAACATAAAGATCATCCCGGAGCGCAACTGCAAGATCACGATCGGCTCCATCGAGACGCCGGATTCGGTCCGCGCCGACGACGTGGCCATGGCCCACCTTTCCGAGATCGGCCTGTGGAAAAAGACGGAAGGCAAGTCCCCCGAGGACCTCTGCCAGTCCATCCTGGGGACAATACCCACGGTCCCCTGGTCGATGTACGTGCTGGAATCAACGGCCAAGGGGGTCGGCAACTTCTTTCACCGCTCGTGGCAGAATGCCGTCAGCGGGAAAAACGGCCTTACACCGGTTTTCATCCCCTGGATGGAGGACCCCAAGAACAGGGTCCCGTTCCGCAGTAAAGAGGAAATGGTTTCCTTAATAAATACCTTATCGGATTATGAGCTGTACCTGTGGCAGCTGGGGGCAACCCTGGAGGGGATCAGTTTTTACCGCTTCAAGCTCAGGGAGATGAACGGGGACGGGTGGCGGATGAAGTCCGAGTTCCCGTCCACCCCGCAGGAAGCTTTCCAGAGCACCGGACAGCGGGTATTCGCCCCCTCGTATGTGGCTGCTGTAAGGCAGGACTGCACGGGACCGGTCTTTAAAGGGGAAGTCTTTGCCAGGGCAAGGCGGGGAAAAGAGGCCCTGGACAAGGTCCGTTTTGAAGAAACCAGGGAGGGTAATTTATGGGTCTGGGCCATGCCCGACCTGACAGAGAAAATAGAAAACCGCTACTGCGCCTTTGCCGATATCGGGGGAAGGACCAGGAAGGCGGACTATTCCGCCCTTAAAATATTTGACCGTTACTGGATGCTGGACGGGGGGTCCCCGGAAGTGGCAGCCGTCTGGCACGGGCACCTGGACCAGGACCTGTTTGCCTGGAAGTGCGCCCAGATCTGTAAGATGTACGGCAATGCCCTGCTGGCCGTGGAGGTAAACTCCCTGAAAAAGGAAAAAACCGAAGGGGACCACTTCCTGACCGTCCTGGACGAGATTGCCCCCTATTACCGGGAGCTGTATATCCGCAATGATTTTGAGAAGGTCGGGGACGGGTATGTCCCCAAATACGGGTTCCAGACCAATGTCAAAACCAAGGGGCTGATCATCAACTCCCTGAATGCGGCGGCCCGGGAAAGGATGATGAAGGACAGAGGCCAGGACGAAGGGTATTACTACATCGAGCGGGACCTCAGGGCAGCCGATGAGATGGACTGGTACGAGGTCAAACCGGACGGGACGCTGGGGGCCGTGGAAGGGGAACATGACGACCTGGTCATCGTAACTGCCGGGGGCGTGTGGCTGGCCACTAAGTTTATGAAGCCGCCGGTAAGGATAAAAACCGACAGTCAGGTGAAAAAAAGGATTTTACGGTCGGAGGCAAGTTTTTAGAAAATGGACGAAACAGAAAAATACATCTTATTAAGGTACTCAAAAACACGCTGGCCTTTCCTTCCGGTAATTGAAATCATCAACCGCTTCGGGGAGAAAGGGCGTGCCAGTCTTAACAAATTATACAGGGAAGGAAAAATCAGGAAAAGGCCCGGGTTTAACGGGCCGCTTATCGAAATAAAAACAAGGGAACAGGAAAAGGAAGGACAATTATGAACGCATTACAGAACATTTTAAGGAGCAGGGCCTCCATCTATAAAGTTGATTTTACCCAACAACAGAAGAAGGCCGTTTACAGGGCCATGAACGACTATGCCCTGCGGGAAGTATCACACTATCGTTACAGGGAAATAAAAAAAGTAATAAACGAAGGTATCTTATTTATCAGGTGGGACAACATTATCCTCCGGGTCCGCAGGATGGCCCTTAAGGCTGCAAAGCGGAACGCGCAGCTCAGGGCCGACACGGAGAACCGGAAAATTTACTGTATCCGCAAAAGCCTGGTAGGTTACACGCTGCTGTCCACCAAAGACGTGGAATATAACAAAAAGATCAGGGTCCTTGGAACGAACGTGGACGCCCTGAAGCTGGCTGAAACGGCTGATTTTATCGCTTACCCGAAAAAATAATAAACAAAATAAAACCTTGCGGTAAACAGGCAACCGCTCATAAAACAATGGAAAAATATTTAGGCGTTAAAATCGTCAGCGCAGAACCCGCATGGAAAGGGGCTGTAACAGATGGAAAAAAAGGGAACATGGAAAGCGGACATATTGCAGTTATCCCAAAATCAGGCTATACCGGGGATAAGGTCCCTTTGTACTGGGGGGATGGTTACAAAGTAGTTTATGAAGACGGCTATGAATCATGGTCGCCCAAAGAAGTATTTGAAAAAGCTTATAAACGTTTCGATGAATCAGTCGGTAACGTATTAATCGGAATGGAGCCATCAATGGATATATGGTATATTGTAGACAAAAGAGTACTTAAGTCACGGGCTATTGATATTGCTAAAAACCTTCCTACTGTTTCTAATACAACTGAGTTGTTGGAAGAGGCCGATAAAATAGTTCATTACCTTTCACAACCGATTGATAAATAAGACAAAAACGTTGTTGAATAAGCAAAAGCCGGGCAAATCACCCGGCTTTTTTTACCAACAAAAACCAAACTAAACGATGAAAAACAATATTTATGCAAAAATTATCATGCAACAGGATTTGATTTGATCATGTTACTCAATTGGGCTATCTGTCCCGGGTCGACCCCTGCCTGCTGATTGAAATTCTGGTTTATGCCCTGCATGGCCTGTTGCTGGCCGATTTGTCCCTGGGCCATCTGTTCCCGCTTGTTCCGGATATCTTCCAGTACAGACTGGGCAAAAGGAAGGTTCGAGTTTTCAAGATAGGTTTCAATATCGATCAGCTTGTTCATCACAAAATCCTTTAAAATATCATCGACCCAGCTTTTATAAGTCGGCGAATCTGTCGACTGGCCGATAACCAGGTCGAATTCCGAGCCGAGGCCATCGAGCAGGGAAGGGTCATACATGTTATTTTCGCCCGGCTTTCCCGAGATGGCCAGGTACCTTTTGTCCCGGTAGAACTGGATGATCGTTTTCAGCACTTTAAAGTCCCTTCTCTTCCGGAAGGAGCCGAACGATTCCAGCAGGTCCCGGCTGTTGTTGGAGGCATTGACGGCCTCCTGCGCATAACGGGACGAAGGGGTCCCGGCATTCGGGGACTGTCCCTGCATGGCAGGCTGGACACCGGAGATATCATTAAGCCATTTTAATTGCAGGCTTATTAGCTCCGTGATCCCCAGGTTCGGCATTTTACCCCCCAGCTCAAACGGTGGCTGTGCCCCTCCGCTAAGGTCCAGGACAAAGACCCCGCCGACCTGCCTGTAGGTGGCCCCCAGTTCTTCCGGGGATTTCCCGTCTACTGATTTTTCATCAAACACGACCGCATTCTTCGCGCTGGTGCCCATGATAAAGTCCCAGAGGGTAACCAGCCGGTTGATGTATTTCTGCTGGTCGATAATATCTTCAATGGGTCCCCAGACCTCCCCGTTGATCAGCGGGTAAGGGTACATCACAAAAGGGTGGGAGCCGTGACTGTAAGGCGTTTCCCCTTCGCGGAGCACCTGCCCGTACGGGGTAAGGAACTTGTAAAACCATTTAAAGGAAACGGAAGTATCGTAAACGATCAGCTTTCCGGCAATCTCTTCATCCGTCCACCCGGCTTCCGTGAATTTCTGCACCCTGGAATTATTGATCGCCAGTAAACCGTTCAGGCTGCCTTCCCAGGCCCCTTCTTCCCCGGCTGCCGGGTCCCAGTATTCGATCACATCGACCGCCTTTTTCTCCCAGACTTCGATCACCCGGCATTTGGAAGGGTCCTGTGCAACATAGAAATCAAGGCTTTCGTTCCTGCGGTCTGACAATCCGTAATAATCGATGATTTCATCCTTACTGACTGCCGAATATAATTGTAAGAGCCTGTCCTTATCCTGCTTTGTTTTGGCAAAATTGACGAATAACTCGTCCAGGCTGATATCATGGATTTGCCCGATACACCGCAGGTCATTTAACCGGACATCTTTAATATCCGGGTTAAAAAAGATGTAATTGGGATCGATGTATTCGAGTACAATATCGAACCGTGCCAGTTCGGGGATAAAATCATACCCTATCTTCTGGACCGGCAGGCCGGAGAGCAGGAACAGATCGAGGGTCCGGGGGTCAATCTCCCGGGTCTCGTTCAGGTTCAGGGCGTATTGCAGGGCATTGGAAAGCATCTTTTCAATGTCGGCAGAATTGGGTTTACGGCTGATAACGATCGACTTGCCCTTGTCGCTGCGGAACAGCCCCAGTAATGATTTGGCTATCGGGCGGATAATATTCTGTTTCAGGGGAAGTTTTCCCTGGCTGCGGATATAGTCGTCTTCCCGGACGATATGCCCGTTGTCGTCCTTGGTATAATCGCTCCACTGGTCTCCCCGGTTAAACTTACAGTTCCTGCGGTACCTTTTTCTTAGATCATAAAGGGAGTCCCAGTACTGCCGGTAGGTTTCAAGGTCCTGGACATTCTCCGAAACGTTTTTGTCCGGGGTGTCTTTGACAATGGACCTTGATTTTAACCCCTTTGTCCTGCGGGAAATCCGTTGTAAATCATAATTACTGATATCTGTTATCATGGTTTTCCGTATTTATTGATTACTTCTTTCATTTTTTCAACGATCTTTTTTTGAAGTTCATCAGCTTTATCAAAGTTCCCGTCATCATCAGATTTTTGTTCCATCTTTCTCAGGTTGGAGATATTTTTATCCATCATGTAAATGGCCATATAATCATCCATCCGGGAGTCTTTTGAAAGTTCCATTGCCTTTTCACTTTCCTGATGGTTTATTGCATCATTGACCATGCGGATATGAATGGTGGCATCCTGTACTATTTTATTATAGTCACTTTCCAGGTTATCTTTTCTGGCCGATTTATTTACATGAAAACCGATCCCGTGGGTGAGCGCATCAAAAGCATCCAGGTCCCCCATTGCATAAGCCATTGCATTTTGGACCGGTACCGGGGTCCAGCCTCTCAGCTGATCAAGTATAAATGAGGGGATCTCATCCCATTCAAGGGGGCCGTTATCCCCGGGTGTGCCCCATTTATTAAGGTGCCCCCTTAATTTTCCGCCCTTAGGTTCCCCCACCCGGTAACCTTCCCTGTCATTGGAACGGGTATAAACCCCTTTGTTATCAATTCCCAATAACTCTGGAAGCGTAGTATAACGTTTCCCCTGCCAGTTAGTCCCTTCCAGTACGCCAAGGGCCGTACCGGTTAAAATGCTCCCCTTGTTTTTCGCTGATTGCAGGGGGAACATGATAAACTTAACCGGGTCTTTGAAATGCCCCAGGATTGAAAAGTAATAACTGACATCCCCCTTCGCCTCTTCCGGCGCTCCGCTTCCCAATGCGTTATGGAGGGGGGTTATATCCACGGAAAGCCAATTGAGCCTTTCCGGGTCCTCAAAAGCATTTTTATAAATCCGTTCAACGGCATCCCGGTAACTTTCTTCCTCCTTGTCATTACGGTCCCATAAAGCCATCAGCAAATTAAGGGCTACTGAAGTAAAGGCGGTCCTTAAAAAGGCCCTGAACCAGAATTTCTGGTTCATATGCCTTTCTTCCCTGGAACCGGCTGCAATCGCATTGACCATGGTCCGGATGTTCGATTCGGTCCAGTCCGGGGCCAGGGCCAGCAACCGGAATACATGCTGTGTGACAGGATTCCTTCCCATTCGCTGTAAATGGAGCCCGCCAAAATCATTATTGATTAATTCGGCAACCATTTTTGCAATCAGGTTGTGGTCCATTTCCGGATGTTTCTGCAACATCTCTTTATATTCCAATAAAGCAGCTTTTACTTTTAATCCGGCTCCGTATTTATTGAATAGAAAATTAGTATGTTGTTCATGTAAATTGAGGATTTTTTGTCTTACAGCCGGTAATATATTATGATTGTCAAGATATCTTCCTATTCTTGATTTTTCCTTAAAATACATTTCGTCCCAGTCCTGGATCCGTCCAACCGTCAGTCCATTGCGGATTAATTGCCCGACCTCCGGCTTCATTTCATAAAGGCTTTTCAATCCATCTTTATACGCTTTTATCGGGTTGATATTTTTCCATTTCGCTGCCCCCGCGAGCATGTATGACCTTGCAAATGCCATGTGATGGAAAAATGACCAGGAAAGAATTGTCGATTTTAAAACTGCATTAAACCGGGTCAGGGCCTGAACCCAGCCCGGTCCCTTTGATGTCCCTAAAATATTATTTAATCTACGGGCTATTTTTGATGGTGCATAAACCTTTTTCCTTTCAAGGACGCTGCCGTCTTCCGCAATTGAGAAATTTTCCCCCTTATACCCGCTTCCTGTTCCGACTGTTTTTACCTTTACCCATTTCCTGAAATTCGGATGTTTGATCTCTTCATATCCGGGCATGGGGTAGGTGGTGAAAAGAGGTTCCCCTTCCGGACCTTGTAACTGAAGGCCAAATTCCATCAGGTGACGGTTTTCAATCACATTATTGATCTCGGTACGGAGAATCTGAAGGTTATTGGTAGCCCCTTCTATTTTCAGGTTATACCCGTTGGCCCAACCTTCAATGATTGTCCCCAACGTCCTTTTTTTCGCGTGACGGGTTGATGTCCCGAATTTTCGCCAGAACTCGGTTGCCTGTTTCTCCGGGATGTCCCAGCTCCTTGCAACGTAGTTATCCAGCACATTGCTGATAATTTCTTCATCAAGCGCTTTTTGCCCGATAATATCGTATTCCTGTCGTATGTCCCAGGCTATTTTTTTCTGTTCCGGAGATAAATTCCGGGCAATATTGACCAACTGTTTTTGCCCCGGATTGAGTTTGTCCCAGTATTTTTCCGCATCTGCCGGGGAGGCAAGCATATCCAGGTAGATATGGATGGCCCGGTCAATATCTTTCCATGTTTTGGCCCCTCCCGGATGTCCTTTAAACGATTTCTTTATCCGGTCCTGTTGTTTCGTGGCATCAATGGTCGCTTTGGCCGCCTCTATATCCCTGTTCCCGAACCAGGGATCTTCAATCCTGTTATAGATATCCCGTAGCGGATCTTTCTTTTTATCGTATTCCGGCTGGCTTTCTTTTACAATACTTGGGTCTTCCGGGTTAAAACCGCCGTTATTTTCGGTCGCTGATTTGATCTGGGAAGGATTTAACGCTACTATTTGCGACAAATCGTTTAGCATCAAACCGTCATAACCTTGTTTCTCAAACTGGTCCAGCATCTCATCGGTAGCCCAGTAGCCGATATCCTCGATGACATCTTTTTCTTCAGGCGATAATATCCGGGGGTTTTTGATTGATAAATACACGGGCATTATGCTGCCTGTCCCTCCGGCAAATGTATTGGCCATATCAATATCTTTTGTGAAATACCATAACCGGTGCTTATTTGACAAGGGCTTTTTTTCCACTCCTTTTCCAAAAACATCAAAATCCTTTGTTGTCCCGTGATACACCACCAGCGGCCTTCCCTGGCCGTCAACTACTTTCGATGATTTTACTTGCAAAATATCAAGCAACCGCTTATCTTTGTTACTGGTTATTGAGGGTGGACTTGATATTCCACTATTCTGACCAGAAGGGAAAACTTCCTGTTGTCGCGGCGGACTTGTTATCCGTGCAGCTTCATCGAGAAGTTTTCCTTTTTCTATTTGAGTTAATGAATGATCATAATACCTGCTCCCGTCCCTGTCGACTGCAATAACCGATTTTACAGTATAATCGGCCCCGCCTATTTTCAATCCTGACACATAATACCGGTATTCTTTAATATTGGGATGTTTTTCGGTATCTTCATTAGCTGCCGTATCAATATAAATTGCGTTTTCAATTATCTGGGGAATAGCTGCAATAGTTTGTAAATGTGCCTTATCAAAACTGTCATGCCGCAATATCTCACCGATCCCATTTCTTGCCAGCAGTACTTTTTCTCCTGTATCTTTATTTGTATAGTTCCCTCTTAATGATTTGCCGTATTCAAGAGCGTTTGCCCTATACTCTTTCAAATCTTCGCTGGAGGCAAACTCCTTCCCTGTAATTTCAATAGGTTTTGAATTCCTGAGTTTTTCAATCCTCTTTGCTTTTTCTGAATCAGAAAACCATTTCCAGAAGTTTTTAATCCCCATCACGGAAGGATGGATCAGCTCTCCCAGGCTGTTCCTTGCCGGCCTGTCTATCCCGTTTACCTTTATTTTTTCAGGAATGTAGGACTTTGAACTTAAGGCCTCGCTCAGGGATTTTGGCTTATTTTCATAGGGCTCGTCCTGCTCCCATAATGTCTGTAATGAGGGCCATTTGCTGTTTTTGGTCATAAACAGTTCACTGCGCCCTTTACCGGTATTTATCAGGTCGATTGTCCCTTCCGGCAATCTTGTCCCGCTGAAATCAAAACTGCCGTCATGGATAACTGCCAGCCTGGATCCAAGGTGGTCCCCTAATCCTTTTTCGGCTAACCCGGCAACAGACCCGGGCGTCGAATTCTCCGGGAAAGGGTCGTATGCGTTAATGGCCAGGTTCGGGGAGAAGTAAATGACCGCCCCGTTGTAGCCCCTTTCATTCAATAAGGCCTGCGCTATTTCCATCAACCGTTTGGGGGCGTCCCCTCCGGACGGGAGCTTTTCCCGCTCTGAAAATAATTTTGGCACAGGGTTTTTATACTCATAGCGTTCCACACTATACCGGAGGTATTCCTCAAGGTCTTCGTTATCTTTTGCGTTTCCCAGGAAGGGGGTACCGGAAAGGTTAATGTACCTGAATTCATTGTGGTCAATGACAACATGCCCCAGCAGGTTGACCCCCTCCGGCTTAAGGACATTGGCGCATGCTACCGTCACATAAATATCCTGTGAGGATGGTACGGAATTCCCCGACGGGTGGTTATGCAGAAAGTACATGCCATTGGCCCCGTATTTCTTGTATAATGAGGAAATAGTTTCAGGATCGCTGAACTGTGATATCCCCGTCTGGTTAAGGGTGGTCGCAGTGCTCCCGACAATTACCCCGTCATGGACAAAAATAACGTGCGCTTTTTCAATATACGGGGAACGGTGGATGGCCCATAAATCGGCAAGGTCCTGCGGGGAGTTTACTTTCTGGCCGATAACATCTACATACCCCGATTCTTTGAACCCGTCGAATACGGTCCTTTGCTTAACCTTCGGTATGCTGTCCGGGTTTCGCATTCGTCCAGGATCAGTTTCTCTCCCGGTTGGAGTTCTTTTCCTGTTCCTATTAATTCGGAGCAAAGGCGTGTTTTGGAGTCCGGATAAGGTTTTTCTGACTGCTTCCGATTGTTTTTCCCTGGAGCCATAAGCGTTACTGATTTCTTCACCTTCTTTACGTGCCCCTTCGGGGTTTGTTTCAACTGGGGCCGCCCCGTTTGACGGCCCTGTTTCCTGCTCAACATTTGGTTGATTTGCTTGATCTGTTTTCTTTACTTCTTTTGGTGTTTGAAGTACTCGACCTGTTTCAGCCTTTTCTCCGCCTGCTGTTTCGACAGGTTGTCCTTGCTCAGGGGTTTCCCCTTTTCGGATACTACTTTGTACCCCTTCGATGTCTGTTTGATCATTTTGATTATTGTTTGATGGTGAAATATTCTCTTTTTTTGTAGAAATAGCATCAATAAAATACAGGTTGCCATCATCGCCCTGAATGACATTTTTAAGGTGTAAGTCTTCAACTTTATATTGATTATTTTCGAAGGCATCAAGCCCTGCAGGCCCCATCCCGAATTTATCTTTCATATATTGGGATATCCTGTTTTGTTGTTCGTCCAATGTCTCAGGAGATATGGCCAGCCTGCTAAGGAGCTTTCCTTTTACAAATGGTTGTGACAATACAAAAGACAGTCCTTTGTCTGTATTTGTGAAACCAATTATATTATAAGCTGTTTCAGGGAATAACTCATTAAATGCTAAAACACGGTTATTGAGAAAGTCTAATGGGGTTTTACTGTACTTCTGGTAATTGACAACCTTAATGATGTTTGCATTTGATTTATCAACATAAACATCTGCTTCTTTACCAGATGGATACTTTATCGATGTAATAGCGGATATTTGATCAGGAGTAAACCAAATGCCACTTTGTCCTGCGTAATTTTTTAGCTCTTCTTCTTGTTCGGATTTGCTTGACCGTGTGCTTCGAAGTGTTCCTGTGCCACCTTCGCCATTTCCTCCGAGGATAGAGGCGATTTCTGCCATTCTTGAATTGACTTCATCTTGGCTTCGCTTGCTTCTTGGTGCGCCTTGCTCAGGTATTTCATTGGTCGCATTTTCTACAAAGTTATTATTTTCTTTAATTGCTGCGTATCCGGCAAACGGTTTTTGTTTCCTGGTCCCGTTTCCGGCCCACTCTTTGAACTTGTCCATCGAGGTTTCCGTAATCCGGCCAAGGCCTTTCCAGCCCGGCTGGTAATTGCTTAAATAAGCCTCTTTAGCCTGCGCTTCATGGTCAAAGCCGATCATTGCCTTGTGCTCGTCAAACTTCCCGGTCTTCGGATCGACCTGGTCAATGACAAAGACTTTATCAGAACCGGGGTTATCCCCCAGGAAAACATCGATATGGTCGCCGTCCTTGCCTTTTGTCCCGCGGATGTACCCGTAGGTGTTGTTCATTTTTGTCGACCATTTATTTCCCTCCCGGTCGGTACCGGAGCGGACAGACCCCTTGGGGTTTTCGATGGTCACATCCAGGCCCCGGACTTTGACATGGCCCATCTTGTAGTTACCGGCTTCTTTTTGTGCTTCTGTAGGTCTTTGGTTGGCCTCCCTTTCGGCATCCTTTATTTTGGTCCGTTCGGCTGCCTTTTCAAGGGCTTCTTCAATGGGGAGCTTAATTCCTGTTTCTTCCCGTACTTCTCCTTCAGGGTTTCCAGGTTCTTTAGATTTCTCAGTTTCAGGTAAGCTTTCACCTGTTCCGGCGATGGCTGTTTCTGGTTTGGTTGTTTGTTCTCCTGCTGTTCCATTTTTATTCTCGTTTTTAAAGATGATATTTCCGTATTGGTTTAATAACTCAGGGGTCAGCTGCCCTTCATTGACCGACCGGGCAACATCTTCCGGGATGATCATGGCTTTCTGCCTGTCGTCTTCAGAAAGGTTGTTGTTGATCAGGGAAGTATATTCTTCCAGGGGGATTTCTGCCCCGGGGAAGCCGGTTTTACGGTCTGCTTTCAGCCTGATAACGCCCGAGTGGTGAATGTTTTCAATCTCATCCAGGAGCCGGTTGGCCGTTACGGTTTTCTTCCCTGCCTGTATATCCAGGATCCCCTGGTTCACTTCTTTCGGGGCCAGGCCCCCCAGTTCCATCCCTTCAACGTTGGAGGGTACCAGCATGGAGGAAGCAAGGTCCTGGACCTCCTGGTCATAATCCTTCAGCGACCGGTGCCCCAGGATCTCGTCATTACCTGGCCGCTCTGCCGTTTTCCTGATTTCTGTCCCGTTTTTATAGATCCGGATCCCGTTCCCGTTTTCATATTTGACATTATAGCCCAGTTCCGAGGCCAGCTGCATGACGGGCTGCGTGTTTGTCCTGCGCCTTTCTGCAGGGGATGACTGGTTGTAGGACTGCATCATACTGACCAGCCTGTCATGCTTTTTATTGGTTTCATTGCGGGCCTGGTCTGCCTGTTTTCTAAATTCATCTGTCTTGGATAAGTAGGCCTGTTCTGTTTCCGGGTCATTTTCAACCTGAAGCTCCCGGAGTTTCTCAATTGATTTTGCCGTATCGATACGGGACAGGGCCCGGTCTTTGGAAACTTTCTTTCCCTTGATGGTATAAGCCGGTTCCGGGGCAGGGAATTTCTTTTCAATAAGTTTATCAATTTCCGGGTCATTCCGGTAGGTTAACCCGGCAAGGTCTTCTTTGCTGTCGGCATCCTCGATAATTCCTTTGACATAATCCGGGCTTACTTCTTTGCCGTTGTATTCGTAGGAAGGTTTTGTTTCCTGCTCAACCTGTTGTTTTAGCTCCGGGTTGACCTGGCTGTTTTTAGGCCTTATCTGAATATTTTTGACGACGGTCTGCTGCGTTGGCCTCTGGAACCTGCTTTGCGCCGGCACTTCAACCTGCTCTTTGTCTGCAACAACTTCCCAGTCCGGGTTGTCCTTAAGTTCCTTTTCCAGCAGGGGAAGGGCTTTATCCAGGGGCATCTTTTCATTGGGGACAAGGGTTAACGAGCCATCCTGTCCTTCCGTAAAATCATAGGCCTGGTTTCCGATTTTTTCGGTTTCTACCTTTGTCGCCTGCGCTGGTTGTCCCGGCTGTTCCGGGGGGATTATTTCATCCTTTTTGACCGTAATCGCATTCCCTGTTTTATTATCAAATAATCCAAAAGAATCCCCCAGGTCGACTTTTATTGTATATGATCCACCTTTATATTTAATTGTGGACCCTACTCCCGGTTGTTGTGTTTGATTTTGCTGACTGTAGTGCTGGTCGATCAACGCCGTTTTTGTGGCCAGCATTTCTTCAGGGTTAAATTCTTCAATACTGTTCCGGTCCAGTTTGTCAATATGGATGAACCCTTTATCTCCTGCGGGATTCCCGTTTTCATCAACAACATTGACCATTCCGCTCAGGTCCGGATTATTGGGGTCAGTTGTGGCGTAGAACTGGTTTCCCTCCATGTCTTTTATCGCGACGATCTTCCCGGTTTCGCTTGTGATATCCTTAACGGATTGTTTTGCATTGGTCATATCGGCCTGTCTTGCCTGTTCCGGCGAAGGCTGGATATTGTTCTGTCCCTCCGGGACTGTAGCCGGGTTATTGGTCCCCTGGTACCTGTTTACCCCTTCATTAATAAAGTCTTCTTTGGGGACAACGGATAGCTGGTCCCTGGGAATGTTTGCCTTTACGGCCTGTCCTTCCCGGTTAATCAAAGTAAGGTCTGCACCGGGGTCCTTAATATCCCCGTCTTTGACAAAATACTGGTCCCCGTTTGGGGCCTTATAGGTGATAATGTTATCCGAGTTTTGATAGGCGGCCCGGTTGGCAAAATCAGTAAGGTTCCCTTTCACCGCATCCAATCCGGCCCCTTCATACAGTTTACCGTTGTTCTCTTTGGCCTTTGCGATAGATTTATAAAACACATCAGTCGGGACCTTAACCGAGTTCTTTACTTCTTCTTCACTGACCTTTACCGTCTCACCGTTGGGTTTCATACCAATATTTTCTTTCCCGGTCGGGATAATCTCGATCGGGTTATTGTCTTTATCCATGCCCAGGATAACGCTGCCCTGTTTTTCCCTGCGGGCTTTGGTCGCAGCACTTTGGGCATACATCCCGAAAGGGGCCGTCAATACCCCGAAAAGGGCCCCGTCTGCCAGTGCCTGGCCCGTCCTTTGCCAAAATTCGTTGGGGTTGACATCCCTTCCGGTCAGGTAATTGTCCACCGCCATTTTCCCGGCTTCCATGGTTGCCATTGAAGCCGTGGACGTACTTACATTACTTAAAGCCTGTCCGACTTTTTCAGCCATCCCCGGCGAATTTTTAACGAAGTTTTCCCAGATTGCTTTACCGCTTTGTCCCAATGCTTCCGGATCGGATGTCACGATTTTGGAAACAGCTTTCTGGAAAAGTTTTTTGGGCATGATTTTTCCCAGATAGCCTGAAAGGGGAAGTGACATAGCCGCGGAATACAGGAGCCCGGCCCCGAGCCTTTCCCCTTCATCTTTGGGCTGGTTGGCAGCTTCCTTGTATTTGTCATAGGCTTCGATCCCTTCTCCGAAGCCCATCGTCCCGAACATGCCTGTCGTTGCTTCGGCCAAAGCAGGGCTGCGCGTCAGCGCGCTGGCTGCGACCATCCCGGTAAACGGGACAAGCCCGCCAAGCTTTTCGCCCCAGGTGCCTTTCAGGTCCGGGACATCTTTCTCATAGTCCCTGATATCCTGAAGGTTTGTTTTTATCCTGTTTTCCTGGCTGTCCAGGTATTTCTGATAGGCCGGGTTTCCGGAAAATTTACGGGCCAGGTCATTTATTTTCAGTGCGCCTTCTTCGAGCCCTGTCCCCATTGCCCCGACAGCTGACTTGGCAGCGGACTTCAGGCCCCTTCCAAAGCCGGTATCTTCGGTAAACTGCCAGCCGTAAGGGTTGACATGGCCTTCCGGGGATTTGGTGTTTAACAGGGATTCTTTCCATTGCTGCGGTGCCTGGTTTAAAGAAGACAGTATATTTTCTTCGTTGCTTTTTTCTTGTGTCCCCAGTGGTGATAATCCCGGTCCGGCACCTCCGTTTTCAGTTGTTTTCTCAACATTTTCTTTGTTTTGTGACGGTTGAACAGGGTCAATATTTGATAAAAACTCATCTTCTGTCCCTAATTCTTCTTTAGAAAAACGTCCAAGTTTGATTAAGTTATTATAAAGCTTTTCTGCATTCGCTGAATCTTTCAAAAGAGTATTAAACGTATCAAAATCACCAATTTCTTCCTGTGTCGCTTTTCTTGAATTGATGATATTATTGTAAAGTTTAAGATTATTACTCTGTACTGTACTTTCCATAACTTTTAATAATTATTGAAATAACGTTGGTACCCTTTTGGGTTTGGTCGTATCCTGCGTTACTTGTGTAGCAGGTCCGGTATAGGGGGGCCTGGGATTAATGTTCCCGAATACAGAATTATCTGACTTCTTCTGTTGTGGCTTAATCCCTATATATTGAAGGAAATCAGGAGAATCCTGCCAGTGCCCGCCGATAATTGTTTTCATCATCTGTGTGGTTAATCCTTCTCCAAATTGTGCTTTCATGAAGGTGTAATCACTATTGGCCGATTGTTCTGTTACAGGATCATGGATAATTATGTTGAAAATTTTCTCCAATTCTCCTGCGCCCAATTGTTTTACTGCATTGCCCCGGTCATCATAAAGCATGAACCCTTTATTATTCGCCTGTACTTTTGCTTCATATTTGGCAAGGTCTTGCTGATATTTTTTATCATTCTCGTTCATCCTAAGTTCAGACTGATATTTGGCAATCTCTTTTTGTCTTCCTGTGTCCCCTTCCCTCCATTCCTTTGCCTCTGTTAACTGGTCTTTTTTCAGTCCATAGTCCCGTTGGTCTTTGGCCATGTCGTAAGCCATTTTGGTTTGATTGGCTTTTGCCTGCTGTTCCGTGTTGTACTGCTGAAGTTCCGTAAGGCCTTTTTTTACCCGGTTCATATAGTTATTGTAATTCCAGGTATCCAGGTTTTTGTTGTAGTTGTCGATATAGTTATGAAGGCTGCCCAATAGCTGGCTGTTCTGCGTGTCCGGCTCCCGCCGGTTGACATTGGCCCCCCTGGACAGGGCAAAGGCATCCCCCAGGGTCTTTAACCCTTCGGTCAGGGCATTGACTTTCATCTGCCTTTTGATTTCTTCCGGACGCTTGGGGTCATAAACCGGTTTGGGCGGCTGGTAGGAAAAGATATTATCGATGATATCCTGCGCTGTCCGTTGTTTCGGCTGGGCCTGGACGCTGCTTGCCGGTATCCCCTGGATAGGGGTATTCGGTATCTGGCCCTGAGCGGCCTTTTCCTGGTCAACCTTGTTCTTATTATACTCCTGATCTGCCATGATTATGCTGAATATTGTATTTTATATAATCCTGACCAGTCACTGGGTGTCCTGTTGGCAATTGCGGCAGCGGTCCCGGATGCAGTTGAAGACTTACTGAAAAGACCTGCAAGGGGGCTGACAGAAGAAAGCGCGCTGCCTGCATTGCTGACCAGGTTGGCCGCGTTCTGCGCCTTTTGCTGCTGCAACTGTACCTTCTCGTTTGTGAGCTGGTTTTTGTTCTGCATGTACTGGTTGGTCTGGTTTTCCTGGTACTGCGTGGCATTGTCCGCTATTCGGGAGACCGCGTTATTGAGCGCTTCATTGTTCTGGGATTTTTCGGCCAGCGTTTCCTCGGCGGATGCGCCGGTGACAACGCCCCGGTTTTCGGCTGTCCTGTTGGCCTCTTCATACTGCTTTTTAATCCGGGTTAGCAACCCCTTGGCGGCATTGGTGTCCAGGTAATCCCGGTTGACATTGTTGTTGTAGACCGACTCGTTTTCCTCGATCTGTTTGTTGAGCAGTTTTTCTGCTTTTTTATTGGCATTGCCCCCGAGGATCCCCCCCAAAAGCTGGGAACCGATCCCGGCAACGCCTATTCCTATACTTAACGGGTCCATAGTTAACTCTGTTTTTTTTGAACGTTCTGCCTGTAAAACTACAGGACAGCACCCATAAAAACAGGGGAAAACGATACAAAAATGTTTCAGTTTTTATTTTTATAATTATTTGATTTACAAACTTTGAAATATTTTTAGTTAAACTAATACTTCAATATAGTTATGCCAGGAAAAATCATTAAAAAATCACGGGCCTTCCAGGGCAAGAACCTCACCCAAAGGCAGAAGCTCAGGCTGATGAAAGTGCTTGAGCAGTGCGACATGAACGAATCGGAAACGGCCAGGGCCACCGGCATGTCCCGGGTGACCATCCGGAAGTACCGCTCCGAGTACTGGGACGAATACTTAAAGCACAAAAACGGCATTAAGGATGAAATATTGACTATCGAAGCAGCCAAGCGGGAGATCAAAACGGGGATCAGCGAGATTGTCGGGGAATACGGCGACAAGTCGTTAATGGCCCTTGAAAAGATCGGAAAACGGATCCGTGACGACGAATATTACATCGATAAAAACGGTTATAAACATTACCTGGTCGAAACAAAAGATTTGGTCCAGCTGGTCAACGTCCTGGCGCCCTACCTGGCCGACAAGCGGGGCGTGAAAGGACTGGATGAAAAGGACGGCCCGTCCGGGGCATCGGCCAGCTTTGTACAGAACATCATCAACGTGATGAACCAGCGGGCAAACAGCCCTGAAGAAGATAATGACAAAACAATCGAGGAGGGACAGGCCGATGACATCTGTTAAAATTAACTACAAGGGGATAGCCCGGGCGGCATCCGGACAGGATATCGAAGACGGCTACCTGGATGAAGCCATCAATGTCCGCCACCGGGACGGGAAACTGCAACCGAGGGGCAATATCACCCAAAAGTATGATTTGCCCGACGACACGTTTGACCAGGTGTATTATCACGACCAGGACAACATCAACAATTACATCGGTTACATCAAGGCTTCCGGGCAGGTCCGGCTCATCGATATGGACGAGGGCTCTTCCACACTGGTTTATACCCTGGATGAAGGGGCCGCCTGCAAGATCGTTTTTGTCAAACGCTTCATGATTGTTGTCTCGGACAGTAAAACCTACACCTTCCTGTATTATGACGGCAGCTACGAGTATGTTAACATGTCATCCGAATTACTTTTCTCCCTGACAAAGGCAAATGCAGAAACGGTGGTAACCGATGCGGCAACGTCTGCGGACAGCCTGAGGGGAAAATATTTCAAGGAAGTTAACAAGATGTCCGAGAAATACGGGAAGCTAACGGGCGGGATAATGGTCCGCGCGGCCCTGAAGATGTTTGACGGCTCCTATGTCATGCACACCCTCCCGCAATTCCTGGACCTGGGCGTTGAAATGCAGCTCATCCAGCCTTCTTCATCAAAAATGAAACTGGCCTTTTCTGCCTCGCAGATAAGGCTGGCCCTGGATGTTGACGGGTCCGGGATTAATGACCTGAATAATAAAATATTCACGGATTTCGTGTTGTTTGCCTGCAAAAATGAACCGATATACGATATTGATGAAGATACGATGGACGACGACTGGTGGGACGATGCAAAGGACAACAATAACATGGGGACTTCGGACCTGGGCTATTCGCTGGCCTACCTGTTTACGGACCTTAACCCGGCTTTTTCAAAAATGGCGGATACGGGGAAATGGTACAAGATCTACGAAAAAAGCATTGAAAAAATACAGGATATGTCCGTTTCGACACTCCAGGATATAATCAATGATGATTCAAACAACCTGAAAGGGTTTTACCAGGATTACGCGACACGGGAAACACTGACCGTTGACCAGGAATCGCACCACAGCCTTTCCGGGGCTGTCGGGTACACCTATAACGACCGGCTGATCCTGGGGGACATTACAACCTGTTTCGGGCAGTACCCCGTCACGCTGCAAACACTGTCTTCTGACGATAGCGGAAATTACATTGAAAAAAGGACCGGTTTGGTTACAACGACTGCTGCAACTGCTGACGGGGTAACGGAGTATGTCATTCAAACTTTAGCTGATGTGACAAAGACAACCGGGACAATAGCCCTGGAATACACCATCAACACGGGAGGTTCAAAGATAATTGTCACAAAACAATTAACGGACCAGGTAATGTTCATTTCTTCCGACAGCTCAACTTATTATTTTGTCCTTCCCCCTGTAACCGGTTATCCGGATACCAGGGCAACAAAAATGAGGTTATTGTATTATGATCCCGCAAACAGCAGGTGGATTGCTGTTGCAACATACACGCTCAAACAAAGCAGCAGTGACAATTACGCCTATTATAAACAGGATATCAGCCTGGTAACAGGTCCTTTTGACGACAGTACGGATATCGGGGATACGGAAAACCCCCAGACAGCTTTCAGGTATATCATAGCCACATTAAGCGCCGATGATTTCGATTCCAATGAAACCACCCTTGACGACCAGGAAGATTATTATGACAGCAACCGGGTACAGGCTTCCGGGTTACAGAACCCGCTCTATTTTCCCACCAAAAACTCTTACCAGGCCGGCACCGGTGAGATTGTCGGGCTGGCGGCCAACACGGAACCGTTATCACAGGGACAGTTCGGGGAATACCCTTTGACGGTTTTCACAAGCAAAGGGATCTGGACGTTATCACAGGGATCGGACGATGTGTTGTTCTCAAATATTTTACCGGTGAACGGGGAGGTGGCGGAAGACGCCGACCAGATTGTCCCGCTTTCGGTCGGGGTAACCTATTCGACAAGCCGCGGGTTATACCTGGTTTCGGGCCGTGATGTGAACGATTTGACAGCGGTTGTAAAAGGGTTGCCAAACGCTGTGTTACAGGCAAATGAGAACTATTTGTTACGCATCAAACATGACAGCCTTGTACAATTGTCTGGCTACCTGTCTAAAGTTGATATAAGGGACTATATTTCCGGGGCAATTATCGGTTTTGACAAACTGAACAACGAGCTTGTTATAACAAACGATAATTACAGTTATACCTATGTTTACTCCTTTGAATCAAAGCTTTGGTACAAGTTCAGTAACAGCTTTTCGTTACTGGTCAACGCTTACCCCAAATTGCTTGGCATGAATGATACAGCGGTGTATTCCATCTCGGACGAAACTTTTGACAATACTGTACAATCACTTCTTACAACCCGTCCTTGTAAATTAGGGACCGGAGCGGCATTCAAATTAATCACCCGGGCAATACAAAGATGCGAGCTCGAAGTGAACGGTACAATAACAACCCAGGTAGAGACATTGGAGGTAACAGGGGATGCAACAGCTGACGGGACAATCACAGTCAGCGTCTTTGGAACGGATTATACCATGGAAGTAACAGAAGGGGAGACGGCGGCAGAAATCGCGGAAGCTATCGCGGCACTGGACTTTTCAAATGCTTCTGTATCCTATACCTCGGGAGAGTCAACAATAACGTTTACTTCGCTTAAGACAGGCATTGTTACAGGTTGCTCTTTCACGGATACCGGCAGCACCGGGACAACGGCTACGTTTACGGTGACGACAAAGGGCAATGCGATATTCGCAGGGTTCTATGTTTTTGCCTCGAACGATTTACGGAAATGGGTGATGCTGACAGGCAACGACCGCAAGGAAGGAAAGGTGACCGATATCCGGGTGAGCCGGTGCCACACCAAAGCGAAATACTTCATCTTTGTGTTTGCTGCCGACCTGGAAAAAGACAGCCGGATCAATGACATTGAGGTGGAATTCGAGATGAAATTAAATGGGAAAATAAGATAATTCAAAAAAATAAAAGGCCAATTTACTTACGGAATACTTACGGAAAAAATAAAAGGGGTTAGATTTGTCTTTCTAACCCCTTGATTTTCAGTCGGGATACCAGGATTCGAACCTGGGACCCCCTGCTCCCAAAGCAGGTGCGCTAACCGGACTGCGCTACATCCCGGATATTTAACTTTGATGCGGAGAGAGGGGGATTCGAACCCCCGGTACAGTAATCCCGTACGGCAGTTTAGCAAACTGCTGGTTTCAGCCACTCACCCATCTCTCCATGTATTTTTAGAACTTATTACCTCCCCAAAAGATCTCAAAAATCTCTCTTACTCAAGGGGAACTTCTTGCCCCTATTTCTGTCTGTTAAATCGGGATTTTATACCCTTTGTCAACGTGCGTGCAAATATAGGACTACTTTTTACTTTCGCAAAATAATTTTTATAAAAAATGGTATTAGTTCGGATGGCTAGAGATTAACCACGTTTGCATCCTTTTAGGCTTACATTGAACATTCGGTGGGTGAAGATGCTGAATATTCAGATGATGAGTTTATTCCTCTTTACTGGATTGATTGTTTATGTACAAAAAATGCATAGAATAACTATTTCCAGAATTACACAACCTTTTTACGATGAAAATAGGGGAAAGTTTTCTCTGTTTGAATATTGCTATTGTATATGTTTAATTATCAGTAATATGTTGGTGGAATGTTATAAAAACACTGATTTTACTTGGAGAGTAGAGGATAAGGATCTATCTTTGGACTATAGAAAACGTTCTAGCAAATGATATATCCGCATTAATTCAAATTTGGCAAATTCAACAGTTTTTTCGAAACAGAGAAAGCTTTTGGAATGTTAAGACAGGCCTTGTAGTCCGGCATTTGTCGGATGAGTAGTTATCTACCGGTGGAAGTCTGATCATTCCGGCACTCAAATCCTGTAATTCAGGGATTTTGCGCAATAGAATTGATGCGGATTTTTATTTTTTGCAGTCGATCTATTGTCTCTAGGTTCAGTTTCTATTGTAATAGGTATAAAAGAACACGGTAGAGATATAAGATAGCGTGTAAAGTATCGAGTATGGAGACTATCCGCAATAAAAACAATAATAACCATCGTAACTCTTCCTTTTATAATCAGGAACTTCATAAATCATTAATCGCCCATTTCTATCTCAATTCATGTGATTTCTTTGAACCAATTTCTTGTAGAACATGGATATATAGTATAATATCAGAAGAACAGATATAAAGGAACTGATCCGTCCGAGATAATCGCCATACCTGACATAAAAGGTAAGCTTGTCATTCGAAGTCAGCGTGCCTTTCATTGCAGTTCTTTCCCACCATCCCGTTTGCTGTAAAATGTCTCCTCTTTGGTTAATAAAGGCAGAAATACCGGTATTAGCCGATCTGGCGATACTCCTTCTTGTTTCTATCGCCCTTAGCCGGGCATATGACAGGTGCTGCCTGTACCCAGGAGTATTTTTCCACCATCCGTCGTTGGTAATAATAAAGATTAACCCGGCCCCGTTACGGATATCATGGGTTATATATTCTCCGAATACTGATTCGAAACAAATTACCGGTGCTACAATATAGCCATCTGCCGATCGAAAATTCGTCGGTTTCTGTTGAACGCCCAGGCTGCCTGTTGTCCCTCCAAGGTCGATAATAAAGTCTTCGACAAAAGAAAAATATCTGCTGAAAGGCATTTTTTCTACTCCTGACACCAGGATGCTTTTATGGTAGCGCTGAACCTCATTGCTGTTATTGATTTGAAGAGCAGTATTGTAAACATCATAAAAGAGACCGTTGCTTCCGAATTTTCTAACAGTTTCCGGCATTATATCTCCTTTGTGAAACAATTTTTGGGTGGTAGCCCCTAGTATGAAATTAACTTTATGATAATGCTGTGCCCTTTTATAAAAGGGTGAGATAAACGGACTATTAATCATGCTATCGTTTTCCCAGATTGGGGGTAAGGCTGTCTCTGGTCCTATAACGTAATCAGTCGAGTCTGTAATCAGAGAATCTGCTAGATACAGCAGGATACCTACCTGCTTTTCTTCAGGCATCCTCCCGAATTTTTCGTTATAAGGGTCAATGTTGGGTTGTAGCGATACAATTTCTATGTTTTTTCCTTTTTCATGGTAATGCGTGTACTGGAAAACAGAAAAGAACACAGGAATAAGGATAGTTAGGATAACCGCAGTCATTGAGGCAAAAGAGATTTTAAATTCACTTTTTATCAACGTTTTGTAGAGATCAAAAAGCAATAAATTTGTTATTAGAACCCATAAGCTGCCACCCAGAATACCTGTATATTCATACCACTGAACAAGGCTCACCTGGTTGGCAAATCCATTTCCCAGGGTGAGCCAGGGCCACTCAATTTGCCAGTTGAAATGAAGATACTCGAAGCTGATCCAAAAGACAACCAGTGATAAATTAGCCAGTCTGGATGGAAATTTTAGTTTTACCAGATGATAGAGCCACCATACGGAAGCCATAAATGCTGCATTAACAAATATGGCTAGTACTGCCCCTATTAATGTTGCGTTTACAATCCACCAGGTTGTCAAGGCATTCCATAGTAAAAAACACAAGTAGGCATATCCGAAAAAGACGATACTCCTATTGTGTTTACGGCGTTCAGACAAGATATCTTCAACAATCAGTAAAGGGAGCAAAGCACCTAATAATATCCATCCTGGTAATAGCCTGAGCCAGGGGAGGCTCAAAAGGATGGCAGACGATATACTTAACCCGGCTAAATGTGTCCGTTTCATATAATGAGTTGTGCGTTTTGTTTATAAACAACGGGTTTTCCACTTTTTGTACGGTCGAAAAGAAAATCGACGCGTCTCAGCATCATTCCTGCCCATCCTGCCTGGTTTACGATAATGAGCCTTCCGCCGGCATTTTTGAGTTGAAATGGTTCGTCCAGAAGAGTGCGGGTATACCTGCCAACGATCAAATCGGTATAATGAGTTTGTGAAGCAAGTACAGAGACGGAAATCTTGGTCTTTTCGTATTGGATTCCTAAATGCGAGAGGCAAATGATCAGGTCTCCCAGATAATTGGTCAGCATGCTTTCGGACTTAGCCCTTACCAGTTCAACCGGTCCAAATCCGGTTAATTGCGGCATATCTTTTCCCAGTCTATTTCTATACGGGACAGCCAATCGTATTACATAAGAGTCGATTTCAGTTATCTTTTCAGAATTTGGAATATTTTCTGTTTTGATTTCATGAACGTTCCATGTAGTTTTGCATGACAGCAGGCCGAAGAGGATAACGAGTACGGGAAAAAAATTCTGCATCTGGTATTTTTTTTTTGTTGGTAACTTATTCGTTTCTGAAACAGATTTGAAATAAATTATTTTGAACTTTACGGATATAATATTGCTTATAGAAAAATAAATTTCATGGATGATTTAAAGATAAAGATTTTCACGCGCCAATTATATAATGTTTCAGTATTAGTTCTGTTTATTTTTATTTTTAATAATGTTGCAAAAGCACAGGATTATCCTGTAGTTAAAGCAGAAAATGGGGACGGGATCTATAGTTTGTTAAAAAGGAACGGGTTATCTCCTGAAAAATATCTTGATGATTTTATTAAGCTGAACAAGTCAAAGTTGGGAAAAGATAATTCCCTTTTTGTTGGACGGGATTATAAACTACCAATTGCAAAACAGGAAAATGAGGGGAAAGGGATTGCTTTTGATATATTTGGAGAGAAATACAAGTATGTAAAACAAGTTGATAATCAACTGGACGGTGCAATTTATTATCTTATTAGTGGTCATGGCGGGCCGGATCCCGGTGCAATCGGCCATCTGGGCAATCACACACTGTGTGAGGATGAATATGCTTATGATGTTACATTAAGGCTTGCCCATTGCCTTATGGAGCACGGTGCAACAGTTTACATGATTATCCGTGACGATAATGATGGCATTCGTGACGATAGTTTTTTGATCCCGGATAAGGATGAGAAATGTTACCCTGGCTTGGATATCCCAAGGAGCCAACTTGCCCGTTTGAGGCAACGTAAAGATGCTGTAAATAAATTATATATGGCTAATAAGGGAAAGTTTCAAAGACTTTTGATTATCCATGTCGATTCCCGTAGTAAAAGCGAAAACATTGATGTTTTCTTTTATCATGATGAACGCAGTAGTTCCGGAGAGAAAATGGCTGATATTCTTCAAAGTACTTTCAGAAAAAAATATAATTATTACCAGCCGAACAGGGGATATAACGGTTCTGTTTCCACACGAAATCTGTTTATCCTGAAATATTCTTATCCCACCGCCGTATTTACAGAAATTGGCAACATTAACCATAAGAGGGATCAGCAACGGTTAATTGTCCCCGGGAACAGGCAAGCCTTGGCCGAATGGCTGGCCGAAGGAATGATCGCTGACTTTAAGAAGAACAAATAAAAAGGACAGTGTTTAAATCTCAAACTCTCCTTCTTCGTATTGCCTGTATCTTGCCGCCAGATGTCCAATAAATTGTCCAATTACAGAAGAAGCCTGCAATGTTGATGGTAAAAGTTCACCTCCTTTTAATTTCATTAATAAAATGCTATAGAGCAGTTGGAGGCCTACCTGAATATCGTGTGCTTCCGTGGTCAGGCTTTTTCCCCGGAATTCATCAATGAGTGGTTTGGCGATCTGGAACAACTGGACATAACGGGAATCATTTGATGCTTGTAGCAGTCGGATGTGAAAGCGGTTCAGCTCGTCGACCATGTTTGTCAGGAATTGTACATGCCCGTTGCTTGTTACTTGTTCCTTTTGCATCATGATAACCAGATTTTTGTACCACTGGTAAATTTCCAGCCGGGTTTCATCATCCGTATCAAAGCGGGAAACAATGTTTTTTCCTATTTTGTCAAGATCGAAATCCTGTGCCCTTAGCAAATCCTCAATTTGCCAAAGGTACAGAATGTATTCAGCAATATTTGTTTTCCTTTTTTCCTTTGCAATCAGCATGATATTTCCACATTATTCGTTTTCGAAGAAACTATCCAGGTCGCGTCGTTCCTTTTTTGTCGGACGTCCTGTTCCAGGATTCCGTTTAAACCAGGACATGTTTTTTTGAATCTCCAGAATCTCCAGCTCTTCTTTTGGGGTCATGTCGAGCATGTATTCGCTTACCATTTTGGCTCCCATCCTGCTTTCTGTCAGCTGAAGAACTTTATAGGTATAAGTAACAGGCGATCTTTTTACCTGGATAATATCTCCAGCCTTTAGAACACGGGAAGGCTTGACTGCCATGTTACTTATCATGACCCTTCCTTTCTTGCATGCTTCGGATGCGAGGCTCCGGGTTTTGTAAAGCCGCACAGCCCAGAGCCATTTGTCGATGCGTACTTCGTTACCCATGATGTTTATTTTTTGTTAAACTCGTTCATCGTGTTGGCAACACCAATTGTGCCAAAACTTTGAATTATTTTTATACACGTATCGATTTTTTCCGGTAAAACAGCCTGTTCATCCCGCGTCCACTCGCTGAGAACGAAGTCGACCTGCTGGCCCCTTCTGAAATCAGATCCAATCCCGAAGCGGAGCCGTGCGTAGTCGTTTCTTCCAAGGTTCTCCTCAATGTTCTTTAGTCCGTTATGACCGGCGTTTCCTCCTTTTGCCCTCAACCGCAATGTGCCATATGGAAGTGCCAGGTCATCGTTGAGTACAAGCAGGTTTTCAATGGGTATCTTTTCTTTTTTTAACCAATAATTTACAGCCATTCCACTTAAATTCATATAAGTGGCCGGTTTTAATAAAATAAATATCCGGGCTTTGAATTTATATTCTGCGATATAACCATAACGACTTTCGCTAAAAACAATATTGGACGCATCAGCCAGAGCGTCCAATATTTTGAACCCGATATTATGTCGGGTGTTTTCGTATTCTTTACCCGGATTTCCCAATCCAGTTATCAGATATTTCATAACATGGTATTATCTATAAGACTTGATTTCACTCTGGCTTAATACAGAAAAACTTCCGGAAGCACAAATGAATTCTCAGTCTCTATAACATACTGTCTTTATTTCCCTGCTGGGGCAGCACTCATGGCGGCACGGGCAGCCCTGGTGACTACTATTGTTACCACAGGAATCGATTTCGAATTCAGAAATTCCAGGTTTTCAACTTCTATTTGTCCTACTTTGATACTTTGTCCGAGATCAAGATCCTCAATATTCAAATTGATTGTATCCGGGATATTTTTTGCAAGTCCTTTGACTTTCAGACGGCGCAGGTTCAGTTTCATTTTACCACCGGAGCGCATCCCTTTTGCATAGCCTTCAACCTTTACAGGTATCTCGATTTTAATTGGCTTTTCATCGGTTATTTCCAGAAAATCTACATGAAGGATCTGTTCTTCCACCGGGTGGAACTGGATATCCTGTATAATTGCCTTGTAAGTAGCCCCGTCAATATCCAGGTCAATCAGATACACATTGGGTGTATACACCGCCTGCCGGAATTCCGATTCACCAACTTGAAAATGAATTGGCTCTCTTCCTCCATATAAGACACAAGGGACGACTTTTTGTGCTCTTATTTTTTTTGACTCTTTTTTACCAAGGGCTGTTCTTTTTGCGCCTTTGATTTGTAACGATTTCATTTTTCAGATCTTTAAAAATTAATAATTATGGTACTCAGTCCTCCTTTTTCAGAAAAAGGGCAAACAGCATACATAACGATCATGCCGAACGGAAAAAGCGGTGCAAATATATAAAATTACTTATAAAACAGCGAACTAATTGATTCATTTTTGTAAACCCGGTGAATTGCTTCAGCAAAAGCGCCAGCTACAGATATGTATTTTATTTTACTTGATTCTTTTTTTGCAGGGATAGAATCAGTAAAGTAAACTTCCTGTAAAGCCGAATCTTCAATTCTTTGGTATGCCGGTTCCGAAAGAAGTCCGTGTGCCGCAAATGCGCGTACAGAATTGGCTCCTTCCTTAACCATCAGCCCCGCAGCTTTGGTAATCGTTCCGGCTGTATCGATCAGGTCGTCAACAATAATAACATCTTTGTCGCGTACATCTCCGATCAGCGTCATGTTTTCCACCACATTGGGTTTTGACCTTGATTTATGGCAAATAACCATATCAGTGCCCAGTAACCGGGCATACGTATTAGCTCTTTTGGTCCCTCCTACATCAGGGGAAGCAATAACGATATCCCGCAATCCCATTTTTTGGATATACGGAATAAAAAGAGCCGAGGCGTAAAGATGATCAACGGGGACATTGAAGAATCCCTGGATTTGATCGGCATGCAGGTCCATTGTAATAATCCGGTCAACCCCTGCCATTGAGAGCAGGTCTGCCATCAATTTAGCACCTATCGAAACCCGGGGTTTGTCTTTTCTGTCCTGCCGGGCAAACCCGAAGTAAGGTATTACTGCTATGATTTTGTAAGCCGACGCCCTTTTGGCTGCATCGATCATTAACAGCAGTTCTAACAGATTGTCAGCAGGAGGAAAAGTTGATTGGACAATAAATACATGTGAGCCGCGAATCGTTTCTTCATAACAAGGTTCAAACTCACCGTCTGCAAATACCGGACAGGAAGATTTTCCGAGATCAACACCAATACTGCTACAGATTTTTGTGGTCAGATACCTGGTGTTCGTCCCTGTGAAAATCTTAAGAGGGGCTTTTTTTCCCATATTTTCCTATTTAAATTTAGTACCTTGGATCGCGCGCAAAGGTAAAAAAATCTTTAAGATAATGTAAAAGGAAAATCCAGGTTTAATGAATGTATTTTGCCTGTTTTTTTTATAATTGTCAGTTTATTAATTTGTTATATGTGTTGCTGGCCTTCTTTTCTGAAGGCGTTTTTCCCGGATCCGTTTTTCTGTCGTACACTGTAAAATACAGAAAAGCAATCGGTATTGCACGGAGAGATGATCATCTTATTCATCCGTTTCTTAGACTTTTTTTAGCCGTTGACTCGCTCAATGAAATTCAGTATATCTTCCTTGCCCTGTCCTGTTTCTGACGAACTGACCAGAATATCAGGCAGCTCCTCCCATTTTTCGAGTAGTTCTTTTTTATAGAAAGCGATATTGGAGGCCAGCTGGTTTTTTCCCAGCTTGTCAGCTTTCGTGAAGACAAGAACAAATGGAATCTGGTTTTCTCCCAGCCAGGAGATGAATTCCATGTCTGCTTTTTGTGGTTCGAGCCTGCAATCGATTAGAACGAAAAGACAGTGAAGATTTTCCCGCTTTGCAATGTATTCGACAATGTACGACTGGAACTTTTTTGTTTCTCTTTTAGCGGCCTTGGCATAGCCATACCCGGGTAAATCGACAAGGTACCAGTTCTCGTTAATGATAAAATGATTGATGAGCTGCGTCTTTCCGGGACGTTGGGATGTCTTGGCCAGTTTTTTATTATCAGTAAGCATATTAATCAGCGATGACTTTCCCACATTTGAACGTCCGATAAACGCGTACTCCGGTTTTTCCGGAGGAGGGCATTTCATTACATCTGTACTGCTCATCAAAAATCTGGCTGTTTTAATCTCCATGATACTGCCTTTCGCAAATTGGGGGTTTGGATATGAAATCCATATCTTCCCTGGTTTTTATTTTTTAATATCTATAAATGGACTTCCAGCAATTTTACTGTTGGGCTTACTGGTTTTAGTTGATACTGGATCAGGGATGCAGGTATTAAAACAGTTTCTCCTTTTTTTGCTTTTTCATTCGATTCGGGGGTAATAATTTCATACTCTCCTTCTACACAGATATAGATAACGAATGAGTCAAGCTCATAAATATCTTTCTCGATAACCTGATCAAACTCAAGGATGCTGGTGTTAAAGTAATTGCATTTAACTACTTCCGTGCTTTTGTTCAGTTCATTATTATAATCCGTCCTGAAATTGTCATGATAGGTAAAATCAATGGCCTCAAGTGCAAGATCGGTGTGTAGTTCCCGTTCATTTCCGTTGGCATCTTTCCTGTTGTAATCAAATATACGATAGGTTACATCAGAAGTCTGCTGAATTTCTGCAACCATAGTACCTTTGCCAATTGCATGCACACGGCCTGCCGGCATAAAGAACACATCGCCGGGTTTTACCTCCACAAAGTTGAGGATATTCATGAGTTCTCCGTCGCTTAATTTTTGAAGATATTTGTTGGCGTCGAGCGGCTGATTGAACCCACAATTCAAGCGGGCTCCTTCATCGGCCTGTAACACGTACCACATTTCCGTTTTTCCAAAAGCTTTGTGCCTTTTTTTCGACAACTCATCATTCGGGTGTACCTGTACCGAAAGGTCATCGTTTGCATCAATGAACTTGATCAGAAGCGGAAATTCCACACTGAACTTTTCATATACATGATCCCCAACAAGGTCACCCATGTAAACTTCGATCAATTCTTCAAGGTTGTTGCCGGCCAGGTAACCATTGCTGACAACAGAGACATTTCCGGGGACTCCGGAAAGTTCCCAACTTTCACCGCAGTTAGGAAGGTTACCGAAATCTTTACCCAGCACCGTTTTTATCTTTTGTCCTCCCCATATCTTATCCATGTAGATCGGGGCGAATTTCAATGGATATAAATTCTTCATATATGTATTTTTTATTTTTTATTTTCTCTACAATTTATTATCCTGTTCACAGAAGGAAGGAATGTACTCCTTTTTTGTCCGTTATCCAAAATAATCGACAGCGGCCCGCGCTACTGTCGACTCTTTAATAATCTCGAATACTTTCAGGTGTTCCGGGTGGACCCGGTAAACGTCAAGATCTGCCAGTGTTTCGAATCTGGTAATCAGGCAAAGGTCATATGATTTTGATTCCAGTTCATAATTGAGTCCCACTTCCATCTGTTTTAGTTCTTTTATTTTTCCGGTAAGCGCTTCAAGCGATGATTTCAGTTTCGAAAGTATTTCTTTCTTTTCCTCTTCCTGGTACTCTTTTAGTTTAAAAAGGACGACATGGGTAATCATGGTTTGTGTTTTTTTATTTGACTGTGCGAATTTAATACTTTCCGGGCTGGGAACCATATTTCCAGCCATCATAAACGAAATTACGGCAGTCTTGTTTATCTTTGACAATAAAAAACGGATGATTATTATCGGTATTGCCGGAGGAACGGGCTCAGGAAAGACAACTGTGGTCAATAAAATTATTTCGCAGCTTTCAAAGGATGAAGTAGCTGTTTTGTCTCAGGATTCCTATTATTTGGACAGCAGTCATTTACCTTTGGAAGAAAGGCAAAAGTTAAATTTTGATCATCCTGATTCTGTCGAGTTCGGGTTATTGGTCCGCCACCTGGAAGCACTAAAAAGGGGAGAACCGATTGAAGAGCCGGATTATTCCTATCTTACCTGTACCCGTTCTGAGAAAACAACGACTATTTATCCAAAACCTGTTGTTATTGTCGAAGGGATCCTGGTGCTGACCAATCCGGAGTTGCGGAAGCTTATGGATATTAAAGTGTTTGTGGATTGTGATTCGGATGTTCGACTGGCGAGGGTAATTCAACGCGATATAATCGAACGGGGCAGGGATGTGATCAAGGTTCTGAAACGTTATGAAAAGACGGTCCGTCCCAGTCATCTTCAATTTATTGAACCGACTAAACGTTTTGCCGATATTATTGTTCCTGAAGGGGGCAACAACAAGGTTGCCATACAGATCCTGACGCATTTCATAAAACAAAATCGTTAGCCATGCTTGACCAGTTGAATATAGAAGATGTCCTTTTTCTGGATATCGAAACGGTTCCTCAGTTTCAGGCTTATGATGAGTTGCCTGAAACTTTTAAAAAACTATGGGACCACAAAGCCGGGTATATTTGCCAGGAAGGACAAACCCCTTCCGAAGTATATGAACGGGCAGGAATTTATGCCGAATTCGGACGTATTGTTTGTATTTCTGCAGGGTTAGTTGTCCAGAAAAAGGGGGAACGATATTACCGGGTTAAATCGTTTTATGACGAAGATGAGCGTAAACTGCTTTTGTCTTTCAACGAAATGCTTGACCGGTTTACCTCTTACCCCGGACGTAGCCTTTGTGCCCACAACGGTCAGGAATTCGACTTCCCTTTCATTGCACGGCGTTCTTTAATAAACGGCCTGAAAATTCCCCGTTTTTTGGATCTGGCTGGAATGAAACCCTGGGATATCAAGGAAAGATTGCTCGATACCATGCAACTCTGGAAGTTCGGCGACTTTAAGAGTTATACCTCTCTGAATCTGCTATGTGCCGTCTTTCAGATCCCTACCCCAAAGGATGATATCGACGGAAGCCAGGTCGCCAAGGTATATTACGAAGAAAGGAACCTCGAACGCATTGCCCGTTATTGTGAAAAGGATACTCTGGCTGTTGCCAATCTTTTATTGCGTTTTAAAGGGGATCCAATTATCGATGCGGACCATGTGGTCATTATCTGACTTATTCGTTCGCCTGTAAAACGTTTTTCTTTACCTGAAGGACTGGTTTTGGTTTGGTTTCGTGAGCAGAGGAGAACATCCCTTTTAATGGAGAAGTGGGTGCCATCTGGATGGTTTTTCCATAGGAAAATTGTTTTTCCATAACTTGATGGGGACTTGAAATTGATCTCGTTTTCAGGTATAACAAACCTACAATTGTATAACTCAGGGAAAGCATGGATACAAACCCAGTCGTAATATTAACCTGGGAATGAGAAAATGTCAGGGCAAGGAGCCCGAAAAATACCGTATAGGAGATCAAAAATAAACTAGCCTGTATGTGTGACATTCTCAATTTGATCAGCAGGTGATGAAAATGGTTCATATCCGGTGAAAACGGCGATTGTTTATGCCAGATCCGGATTGCAAAAACCCTGGTTGTGTCTGTAATCGGGACAATGAGCAGGGCGAGAATTATTAACGGGGCTTTGGCAAACTGTATCTGAGCCGGGGCTGTTATATTTAACTCGTTAAATTTTATGGCTATAGCTGCAACAAAAACTCCAAGTATCAGAGAGCCTGTATCCCCCATGAAAACCTTGTTTTTTCCTCCCCACAGGTTAAACCGGAGAAAAGCGATCAGGCTCCCGCTTAAAGCCAGACAAAAAACGGCATAGTTGTAATTCCCGCATAAAGAGAACCATATTCCCATGAATGTTGAAAACAAGAGGGTCAAACCTCCTGCCAGCCCGTCAATCCCGTCAATCAGGTTAACTGCGTTGATCAGGAACAGGATAATGACCGCTGTTAACGGAATACTAATCCACGCATTTATGAAGTCTAGTGAAAATAGACCGGACGCATGGGAAATTCTGAAGTTGCCTGCTGTTGTGAGTAAAAGGGCTACTGCTATTTGTACAAACAGTTTTTTCCTGGCAGACATGACGATCAGGTCGTCTTTCAGACCTATGAAAAATAAAATGATCACGGAGGCTAGCATCTGTCTTATTCCCGACCCGGGATTAACGTCTCCCTTCATGAATATTATCGAAGAGAGCATTAGCCCGATAAAGATAGCTATTCCTCCCAAAGTGGGCACGACCACTTTATTGAGTTTCCTGGCATTGGGAAAGTCAAACAATTGTTTCATGTTAGACACCCTGACGATTGGAGGAATAGAAAAGTAGGTCAGGATAAAACTACTCAGCAAGGTTGTTATTAGGTAAATATTCACAGACTATAATTTGTTTTGCTTCAAATATATATAAAATATATATCAAATATCTTCAATATCTCGTTTGTTTTCGACGAAACTATATGAACAGCAGTCTTTTTTAAATGAATGACCATTGCTGCTTCATGAATGAACTTCTAGCACATCAAAACATACTTCCCGCAAATTTAAACCAATTATCACCAATCTATTGTATTAACCCTTTAGAAATTTATGAACGAAAGATTTTTTTAACATTAATTGCAGATTTTTTTATTTGTAGCGAATTTATCAAAGACCGTGCCCGAGAAATATTTTTTAAAGTGATGAACCCATTACTGGTACCTTCTCATGTGAATGGATAGCTGAAAACAGGGCTGTTTAAATTTTTTGTGGAGACGAAAATAAAATTTGGCATCAGCTCAATCTTTTTTATTGAAAAAGGTAGTCAGACATTCCGGAATGGAATCTGGCTTTACAAGTATATTTATCCCCACTCCCGCATTTTTTCCGGCTTCAATGTCGCTGATCTTGTCCCCGATTAATACCGACCAGGCCAGGTTCAGGTTAAATTCCTGTTCGGCCTGCATAATCATTCCCGGATGGGGTTTCCGGCAACTGCATTCACCGGTTATTTCCGGGTGGTGCGGACAATAATAAACTTTGGTAATCAGGATGCCTTGTTCCCTGAATTTATACTTCGCACGGGATAAATTTCCGCAAATAATTAACAAGAGAAAGTTGAAAACTTTGTCAGGAGAGGCGTAAAATAAAAAGAGAAGCATATCAAATTAGTTCTACCATAAATCTAAAGAAGATATGCTTCCAATAAATCTCGACGGAGCCGAAATTCAACGGCTAAATTATGAAAGATATCATTATCCTGATGCAATGGTTCAAAAAAGAATACAGGCCGTTTATTTAAAGATTATCACAGGTCTGTCTAATGAGCAGATCGGAGTTTTAGCGGACTTGAACCGGGATTCGGTTGGTTATTGGACTAAGCGCTATGTGCAAGAGGGCTTTGAAAGTCTTTGCAAGGTTGGTTACGGTACGAACAAAAGTAAACTGGAAAACTATGCAGACAGCCTATTGGAATCTTTTACCAAACAGCCCCCGATGAGTATCAATGAGGCCAAATGGCGTATTGAGAAGATGACGGGTATTGACCGAAGTCCTTCCCAGGTTCGTGCCTTTATGAAACGGCACGGATTGCGTTATATCAAAACGGGACATATCCCGGCAAAAGCAGATGCCCAAAAACAACAGCTATGGATGAAAACAACCTTGGAACCAGCCATTGAAGAAGCTCAGAACGGGAAATGCCACCTGTTGTTTATGGATGCGGCCCATTTTATTCTGGAACCTTTTATTTGCGCCTTGTGGTGTGTTGCCCGTTTATTTATCAAAGCATCTTCTGGGCGTAACCGGATCAATGTACTGGGAGCTGTTGATGCCATTACAAAACAAGTTATAACCCTGAACAATACTACGTTTATTAATGCAGAAACCATTATTGCATTTTTAAAACAACTTCGGGACGTTTATGTGGATTTACCCCTGAAGATTGTTTTGGACAATGCCCGTTATCAGCATTGTAAATTAGTTGAAAATGCAGCAAGGGAATTAGGTATAACCCTCCTGTTTTTACCTTCCTATTCCCCTAACCTGAATATTATTGAACGCTTATGGAAATTCACTAAGAAAAAAATACTGTACGCAAAATATTATGAAACATCAACGCTTTTCCATAAGGCTATTACCGGCTTCTTTCAATCAATTAATCAAGAATACAAGGATGATCTGAATAATTTATTGACCCTAAAATTTCAATCTTTTGAAAATAAACGTGCGGAAATTTATCCCAAATGAAGTATAGTTATCATCCACTCTGTCAGGACAGTGAAGTCTTGCTCTGTGTAATAACCTCTTGCAATACCTGCCTGGTTGGTAATGACAAACAGCAGGAAGTTGTTGCGCTGAAAGTTCCTGCACAGATCGAAAATCCCTTCAACAAAGCGGAAATCTTCAATTTTATGCAGATAGTTGATCTCGTGGTTAATTACCCCGTCCCGGTCCAGAAAAAGGGCTTTTGCTTTCATAATGTAGTAAGTTCTGTCTGTGCCTTTTTATAATCTTCAGGGATGCCGATATCAATAAAATATTCATCTGATGCGAGCCCTCCGAAAATCAGTCTTCCAATGTTCTTTTCCAGAAAATCTTTCTCAAACGAGAATTTGTCTGAATCCGGAAAATAGTTGCCGATGCTTTTGTCTGCAATATAGATTCCGCCGTTTATCAACCCTTCCCCGCAAGGCGCTTTTTCATTAAAGCAGGTTATCCGGTTGTTTTCGTCGGTTTCAACAGTTCCGTACCGGTCAAAGTCGCTCATCTGCTTTAGCATGATCGAGAGATCATGATTGCCTTTTTTATGAAAATCAGCTAATAAACTGAGGTTGACATTAAAGAGGGTATCGCCGTTTATCATGAAAAATTGTTCTCCTTTCAGCTTTTTCATGGCAAGAGCGATAGCCCCGCCTGTTCCCAGCGGGGAATCTTCGACCGAATAGGCCAGGTCGATCGAGTTAAATGAATCCCCGAACCTGTTGACTATAGTTTCCCATTTATAGCCGACAGATAGGATAACCCGGGTTATGCCATTTTTTTCGAGCCACCGGAGAAGATAGTAAAGAAAAGGTTTTCCGGAAATGGGGGCCATGGGTTTGGGAACGTCTGTCACCACAGAACGTAACCTGCTCCCCAGTCCGCCTGCCAGTACAATTGCTTCCATGATCGTTTATTTTAAATGTCCGAACAGGTTTTCTTCAACAATCGAGCAAACGATGTGCCCGACCAGGATATGGCATTCCTGTATCCTTGGTGTTTCAGATGACGGGACCCTGAAGCAATAGTCGCAAAGGTCAGCCATCTGTCCTCCGCTTGCCCCGGTAAGGCCAACACTGATAATCTCTTTCTCCCGGGCTACTTTTAATGCTTCGATCAGGTTTTTTGAATTCCCGGAAGTGGAAATAGCAAAAAACACGTCCCCTTTATTGCCCTGGGCCGCAAGCTGGCGGGCAAACAATTGTTCATAGCCGTAATCGTTTCCGATGGCTGTAAGGATGGATGTATCTGTCGTCAGTGCTATTGACGGGATCCCCGGTCTGTCGAAATAAAAACGGCTGACAAATTCCCCCGCAATGTGCTGGGCATCGGCAGCACTGCCACCATTACCGGCAAGAAGCGTTTTCCCTCCGCTCCGGTACACCTCAGTGCATTTATCCGCTATTGTTTGGATCAGGGCAATCAGGTCCGGGTTTGCAGCGATCGCCTTCTTAACTTCGATTGATTTGTTTATCTGATCTAAAACCATCATATTTTGTTTTGAATATGTTGTCCACGAATTAACACAAATGAGTTTTTTCTATTGTGTTTTTCTTGATTATAATCATTTTATGTTGTTTCTTTTCGTTTGACGAGTGTATTCATATTTTGTTTTTTCGTGTAATCCGGGTAATTCGTGGATCGTTGGATTAGAAGATCTTCCAGCCGTGGCACCCGCCTTCCGAGAAGTTGAAATTGATCACCTGTCCCCCGCACTGGTTCAGGGCATGCACCACATCCAGCTTCTTAACCGGGTCAACGACAAACATGATAAAGCCTCCGCCGCCTGCCCCGGAGACTTTCCCTCCTTTGGCCCCGTTTTTCAGGGCAACTTCAAAAACCTCGTCAATCATCGGGTTGGAAATTTTGGAGGCCATCTTTTTCTTTTCAGTCCAGGAGGCGCTTAGTATACTGGCAAAGCCTTCAATATCTCCCTTCAGAACAGCTTCTTTCATCTGTACGGCTGCCTTTTTCAGGGCATGCATGGCTTCTACCGAACGTTGGTTACCTCCTTCTGTATTTCTTTTTTGTTCCTGTATGATTTCTGCGGAAGACCTCGATGCTCCCGTATTGTACAGGATCATGGAAGCCTGTAGTTCGTCTTTTACCCAGTTTTTGATCCGTAGCGGGTTTACGATGACTTTATTCCCGTAAAATTCCATAAAGTTAAATCCACCGAATGTAGCCGCGTACTGGTCCTGTTTGCCACCGGTCAGTCCCAGGTCTTCCCGTTCAACCTGGTAGGCCATGTGGGCCAGGTCGTATTCTCCCAGCGGTAACGACAGCCATTCCGAGAAGGCCTTGAGGATAGCGACCACCATGGTTGACGACGATCCCAGTCCGCTGCCTGCCGGAGCGTCTGAATAGGTTGTTATTTCCAGGGAAAGAGGCTTCCCGTTGTTGTAATCCCGAACAATCCTGTTGTAAATCCCTTTGTGCAGGTCGAGGTTTCCATCCAGGGGCAGGGAAGGGAGGGATCTGTATTTTATCTCTTTTCCCAGATCAGGGGCATAAAGCCGGATATCCCCGTTGTTGGTTTCCCTGATGGTACAATAGGCATACATGTCGATGGTGGCATTAAGGATTAGGCCGCCATGGGTTTCACTGTAAGGGCTTACGTCTGTTCCCCCGCCCGCAAGGCCAAGACGAAGGGGAGCTTTGGATCGGATCAGCATATGTAAAAGACTAATTGTGTTTTGTTTCGTAATTATTCCTGTTTAACGGGATAAAAGTACTTACTTTTGATTTTGCAAAGTCCATCCGTTTTAGATGAAGGGCACAAATATCAAAAGTTTCAGCGATTTTATTGTTTAGTTCCGGATCGATCATAATTCAATGCCTTTTAGTTGTGCTGATTTTATAATTGGCAAATGAGAATTATAGGGGGTATCTACCAGTACATCTATTTTTTGATCGCCTAAAAAAATTTCCGCTTTGGCAAGAAATTCATCCTTTTTTATCATGATCTGCTTTGGTTCCTGCTCTTCAGTTGAATGAATGTACAGATCGATGTCGCCTCCTTTTTTGTGTCATCTGTTCTTGAACCAAACAGGCTGACTATTGTCCGTGGTCCCCGTACTTCACTGGCAATTCTTTTTATGATTTCTATTTCATCTTTTGAAAGACGCATCCCTTTTGTTTCTTTAAACTCAAAGGTAACATTTATCAGGAAATTATACCACAGATGCCCCGGATTAACACAGATAGATTGAAAAAGTTATTTGTTTGAATCTCATTCCTGGATAATAGTAGGCTGAGTAAAATTGCCCACGAATTACTCGAATTTGTACGAATGGGATATTTACATTGAAAAAATACGGCGTATTTCTTATCTGTGGATATTTGTGTGATCACTGGTGTTTCTCTTCTTCTTGTTACCACGGAGAACACAAACTGGTGAATAATAATGAGGTTTGAATGGTTTGAAAGTTCGAATGTTTGACGCTGCGCTGTTGGGGAGGAGAGGATGGAGCCCGAAAGTGATTAACAATCGTAACTAAAATAACAACAGAAACCATGTCAATCTGGTAACAACAGAAACTGTTTTTTACGGCTTTTTCTTAATATAAAAAACCCAAAAGCCAAACCGGAACCTTATTCCCAACTCCGGTTTCAATGCCATCGGCAGCAATTATATAATTGTCCAAATGTCTTACCTGGGATGTATTTTTATTTTTTCCTCCAACCCCGATAGTCAATCCATTAGTTGTGAAATCTCCTTCAGCCGGCGAACTGACTTTTAATCCGGCATTCAATAACTGGTTTAAGACAAATGTTTCCCTGATATTGCCTATGTCTGGTTTTTCTTTTAAGGCAAAAGCAAGGTTTGTATTTTCTAAAAATATTTTATCCGGCTTTTGTAAGGTGGAGGCTCCTTTCCCCTCTAAGCTCAACGTATTAAGTAATTTTGCGTCTTTTAATTGATAAATATACTGGTAAACGCTATCCCTGCTTAAATCAAGTTTCCGGGACAATGCTGCAATATTCGGTTTAAACGGCACTGATTCTGCGATAACGCCCAGTAACTTTTTTACTTTAGTTGCCGTGCCCGTATTATATCCGGCTATATAAGCAAATATCTTCGGAAATCATTTTTTTAGGATCAGTTAAAAAAGTTGAGGGGAATCAAAAAAGTTAGAGATTTGTGTTTTTTAGACGAGACAAAAACAGGTTGAGAAAAAGATAAGTTTATCATTGCCAGCCAGGCAGAATACCCGTTTAATCAAAATTCCGATGGCCTTTCTAATTTTGGCAATCAGGTCCCGTTTACCGGATCCGGATTCTTTTTAAGCACAAACAACCACGTTTTTTATAGTTTCTGTCCTTGAGCCGGACAGGCTCTTCCTTTTCCAGTCGATGAAAAGGAAGCAAAAATCTTGTCAAAACGAACCCTCACCCGGGCGTTTTGACGGCCCTCGCACCGCTCTGTTCTGCTTTCGCGACGGAGTATTGACAGATTTCGGGATGGTCTGTCCTGGCCATTCCAAACTTTTTTGATAACCGCTCAACGAATGCTTCTGCATAATCTTTCAATGCTAAACTAAAGGCTTTTAGGGCAACTTTGAATGGAGTGACAGATTCTTATTTCTTCCTTTTTCGTCTCACTAAATTTTTGCTTAACAAGGATACCCCACAGAAATATGAAGTGGTCCATTTTTTACGGATCGTACAAGGTTCTCCTGAAATTCAAATAGGATATCCATTTTTTGTCGATTTAATACAACAGAAATAATGTAAAAATGTCGATTCCAGTCGACATTTTGGCAAATATTTATTTCTGAAGATTTACACCGCAGATAGCACGGATGAACACAAACTGGTGAAGTGGCGAATTAGAGAACTGGTGAATGAAAGAGTGAGGCTTAAATGGTTTGAGAGTTTGAATGTTCGAATGTTTGACGCTTCGCTGTTGGGGAGGAGAATATAGAGCGTTCTGAACTGGAGAACTGGTGAATTGGTGAGTGATGAAATTGAAAAGCAATGACTTGGGCCCCGAACAATAAGAACTAGAGTAACAACAGAAACCATTTTGGTGTCTTGGCGTCTTTGCGTTCAGTTTAGGAAAACGACGAAGTCTCGAACACTCAAACGGCGTAGCCTCAAATAATAGTAACAATGTTAATCATATTAACAACAGAAACTATCCTTTGCGCCTTCTATGTTGAACTAATCTCTGCGTTTTAGTGCCCTGTTTCAATCCATTCATAAAATGGTTGTACCATGATGGTTTTATCTTCTATTCTAAATTGGTCAGACTGGTCAATCGTTATAACAGAAGCCTCTTTTAGACCAAAATAATCCATCGCTTCCAGCATACCTGAGATTTCTCTATCCATATTATCCTGGTCAAGTTGCCAGCATACCTGGTAAACCCCTAGTAGTTTCTTCTGCTTGAACACAACAAAGTCGCATTCTTTTTTTTCTGAAAAGTAATAGATCTCCGGAGTCTGACGACGGATGTGCAGGAAAACCATATTTTCGAGTAACCGTCCGTTGTCAGGTGCGAATGAAATAGAATTCGTTTTTATTAATCTGACCATCTCCCGAAAAATGGGTTGAATAAGTTCTGCATCCCAGTCATATCGGGTGTTTAAAGATGTTTAGATATGAGGAAAGCTGGTTTAAAAAGGTTATTTTTATTGTGCAAACAAAAGCAAATAATCTCTAAAAACCAGCTCATGACAAAAGTATTAACAAAACAGGTACAGAACAAGATTAGCCGCTATTTTCTCAAACTTGAGGGTCAATTAACAAAACCGGAAGCCCGATGTATCCGGGAAATGACAACCGGAATACTAAAGACAGGTACAGTATTAGTGAATAAAATAGCCACTGGCATTGGTGATACAATATCGTTGAGCCAAACAACTAAACGCTTCAGGAACCATTATAACAAGAAAGATTTTTTCATGAAATTATTCCGGGGACATATGAACAGTGTGAAAAGCAAAGTCTGCCATGGTGACTATATCCTGTTCGATGGTTCTGATATTCAGAAAAAATATGCCAAAATGATGGATGGTCTGGACTATGTGAAAGATGGCGATAAAGGATCAATTGGCCTTGGCTATTGGCTGATGAACGTTGTACACTTTAGCAAAGACAAGGAAATGACCCCACTTTACAACAAGCTGTACAGCTTTGACAGTGGCGCCAAAAGCGAGAATCTGGAGGTTCTTGAAGCCATCAAAGAGGTGGGCTCGATAATTGACAAAGATGTCACAAAGATATTCGACCGTGGCATGGACCGGCCGATTTGCCGGGATTTCATTATTGCCGATGAAGGCCATTTCAACCTGCGTCTGAAGAAAACCACCAAGCTGGTCTACAAAGGCGAAGAAATGGCCGTGAACAAGATCAGCCGGAAAGTTCCATTGTTCATGAAACTAACAGCTACAAGGATACAGAAAAGCAAGAAGCGTCAGTTGGTTTATGAATGCGGCGCCATAAAGGTCCAATATAGAACCAAGGGCAAGACGCATGATCTTTGGCTTGTTGTCACCAAAAGGACTAATGGCGGCTATTGCTGGCTACTGACACGTTCGCCAAAAGAAAGTATTGTTGAAGTAATCAAAGAAGCATTCACGGCATACGGTTTCAGGTGGAAAATTGAAGAGTACCACCGGCATATAAAAGAATGCTACAAACTGGAAGACATCCAGATCAAAACCTTCGAAGGGCTACAAAGTATGTTGGCCATACTGACCATAGCCATGAGCATCATATACTCGTCACTTTCATCTCTGCACACAAGGCTATTGCTTGAAAGTGGTGTAAAAACACTGAACAAAGAAAAGATGTATGAACTATGCAATTTCATTTACTATAAAATCAGCACCATAATCAAAGTATTGCTGGCAAACATGACCCCAAGAGCTTTCCTCCCTCAATCCGATCCATCTCCAAATGACGGACAGTTATTCCTTTTATTAAATTTTGAAAACTAAAAACGGGAGATGGCCAATTCGTTTTTATTAATCCATTATCTATACAATATATTTTTTTAGGGTTTACTATCTGTACTTTACCCGAGTAGCTAAAGCGCGGGATGAAAAAAAAGAGCCACGCATTCGTAAAGTACGACAGGTATTCCATGATACTGGACGAAGAGCCAATTTGAAATATCTTTTTCAGACTGTTGCCAGAGAAAAGTTTCCCTGTATTTGAAACCAGCCAAACAGCAAGTTGTTGTATGAGGTTCGTATTTTTTATATTGTATCTCAATGAAATATCTCTGATAATAATATCATTAAATGTTTGCATCAGGATTTCCGGAAGCCCGGTCTTTAGAAACTCCGGAAAACCACCGCTTTCCATATAACGGATTGAAGATTCTTTTCCTTCGGACTGATTGGTAAAGGCTAAATATTCCTGGTACGAAAAAGGAAAGAGTTCTTTGGAGATATGCCGGCCTGTTAATTTCGTTCCTAATTCTTTACTTAGCATGGTTGCATTCGATCCTGTGATAAAGATACGGTATCCTTCGTCCAGTCTGAAACGGATAAAACTTTCCCATTGACCAATCAGTTGAATTTCATCAAAAAATAGACTTGTAATGCTCTTTTTTTCAGCAATTTCATGTAGCCGGTTGAAATCAGACAAATCGAAACCTGCCAAACGAGGATCTTCAAAATTAAGATAGATTGATGGTATTCCCAATGAGTGGTTGATTTGTTGTAATAAAGTACTTTTTCCACAACGGCGGATGCCTGAAACAATAAATGCATGAGATGTCAGGTTCTCGAACCCTGATATAGAACGGGGAAGGCCGGTATCCATTTTTTTCAGCCTTTCCTTTTGCGATTCAATAACCTGTTCTACAATAATTTTTGAAAGCATCCTGAAAAGTGTTTGTCTGTAAAGTTAACTTTTTTTTGTTGATAACAAAAACTAATGTCTGTCTGTCCAAGAGTGGGAGTTTCAGGCTACAGATAAATTTGAAAAGTCCCCTGATAACAACAGAAACAGTCTAATGAACCTGACAATAGAAATACACAAACTGGTGAACTGGAGAGTTAGTGAACTGGTGAATAAAAGAATGAGGTTTGAGTGGTTTGAAAGTTTGAATGTTCGATTGTTTGACGCTTCGCTGTTGGGGCGGAGAGCTCTCGGAACTTGTGACGTGGCGAATTTGCTAATTGGTGAGTAAAGGTACTGAAAAACAATGTCTGTATCCGGAAACAATCGTAACTAAAATAACAATAGAAACCATGTCAATCTGGTAAACAACAGAAACCATTTTTGTGTCTTGGCGTCTTCGCGTTCAGTTTAGGAAAACGACGAAGTCTCAAACACTCAAACGGCGTAGCCTCAAACAACAGTAACAATGTCAATCAGGTTAACAACAGAAACTTATCACCACAGATAACACAGATGAACACGGATTAAAACAATAAATGTTTGAAAGTTTGAATGTCCGATTGTTTGACGCTTCGCTGTTGGGGCGGTGGATAATATAGAGTATTCTGAACTGGAGAACTGGTGAATTGGTGAGTGATGGAATTGAAAAGCAATGGCTTGGGACCACGAACAATAAGAACTAGAGTAACAACAGAAACCATTTTTTGTGTCTTGGCGTCTTCGCGTTCAGTTTAGGAAAACGACGAAGTCTCGAACACTCAAACGGCGTAGCCTCAAACAATAGTAACAATGTTAACCATATTAACAACAGAAACCCTCTTCGCGCCTCTGAGCCTTTCGTTTGGGTGTATTCAAATGGTGAATAGCGTCAATCAGGCTACTTCGTAAGTAACGCCATTAGCCTGCATCTTTTTTGATGCATTTAATACTTCAATGCCAACGATATTTCCAGCCTCATCATAGTCCAAAATAAGGCCCGATTTTTCTTCATCACTTTCTGCAACCCTGGCGTCCGAAAGTTTTATATAGATTGCATCTACCTCTTTATCATATCTGATCACCATATTTTTCGATTTTTGATGTTTTATACACTGTAATGATCAATGCAGGCCTTTTTAAATGATTTATAGATACGCGGTAAAGATAAGTTTTTGATTTTTCAATAACAAGCTTCGAATAAATCATGACTGTTTCATCCTGATTGACTATTGAATCAGGATACTTGACAATTGATCGTACAAGTTCTTCTGAAATACATCGGAGTTCCATTTGTTCCAAAGCATGTCTTGAAAATTCAGGTTTCATATTCAAATCTTTTAAAAAGTTATTTGTCCATACCCGACCATGCTGTAAACGATCCCGCCGATCCATTCATGCAGGATGTACTGCCATTTGCCGAGGTACTGGAAGTCGGGGAAGATATCAGTCCACTCATACTGGGGTGCCATGTTGATATCAGTGGCATAAGGATCAGGATGGATGCCGATAGCCTGGAAGCATTGCAGTGAGCGTTTCATGTGTAAGCCAGAGGTAATCAGCAGCGAAGGTTGTGCGCGGAGGCTGTCGCCTACCAATTGGTAGGAATAGGTAGCATTCTGGCGCGTATTACGTGCCTGTTGCTCCAGGACCACGTCCTTCGGGTTTACACTCCAGCTTTTGAGCAGGGAAAGCAGTACGCCGGGATCGCTACGGTGACCGGGAACATCTATATCGGAGCCGTCGCCCGAGACGATAATCTTTTTTAGCACGCCCAGACGATAAAGCCGGGCAGCATCGATCAGCCGGTCGGCTGCCTCGTTAAAGTCGATGCTGTGGCGGATGGAATCATAATCTGCGAATCCTCCGGGTACGATCCCGTAGGCATACGTTCTCTCCGGCATTCCCTTTACAATATAAGGGGCTGCCAGCGATTGAATGGTCTTGTAGTAGAACCATTTGTTCGAGCAGACCAGCAGGATGGCGATGGCCAGGAGATAAGCGGATCCCCGGATCCATCTTTTTTTCGAGAGTGCCGCCAGACAAACCAGTCCGATGATATACGTCACCGGGCTCGACACCAAGGCAAATATTTTCGATAGGGCAAAAAACATATTCCGGATTTTTACGCTGACAAGTTACGATTTTAATCAATGCTGCTTCTCTTCTTGTTCACCACAGATACCACGGATTGACACAGCGTATTATAGAATTCTAACCAACAACAGCAACCATTCTTTATGTCTACTTCTATGCATTGATCCTTGGACCGGATCAGATTTTTGAATTTATCTTATCTTCCATCTCATTTATCGATATCACGTCAATTCCGGCTTTCATTTGCCAGCCTTTATCGACCGGAGCTACGATAAACGTATGAACAGGTGCGATATCTTCTATGGCATTATAGTTTCCCTTTGATAAGGTCGGAGAGAAGCCCGATTTACATTCTATAGCAAATACCTTATCCCGGATCTCTAAAACAAAATCTATTTCTGCACCGTTTGAAGTCCTGTAAAAACAGACACTTGCATCCGGATATAATCCTTTTACATTGGTAAGCACGATTTGCTCCCAAATAGATCCGAACGAAGGATGGCCTGCCAAAGCCTGAAAATTGTGTAGCCCCAATAACGCAGACGTAATTCCGGAATCTGCAATATAAACTTTAGGGGCTTTAACCAGGCGTTTTCCCTGGTTGGAAATATAGGAGGGTACTATTTCAACCATAAACGTGCTTTCCAGCAGATCGATATAATTCCTGACCGTAACAGAGGTGACGCCCAGCGATTTTGCCATGCTGGAAAAATCGACAGTTTGTCCGTTAACATGGGCCAGCATCTGCCAAAGCCTGCGCATCGTTACTGGCGTAAAGCCTCTCCATTGTAACAAATCCCTTTCCAGGAAGGTCGAAATGAAATTTTCTCTCCATTCGAACGATGCCTCCGGATCGTCGTTGAGAATGCTCCGGGGAAATGCGCCTTGAGCATAATAGCGGTCAATTTTATAGTTTCCCTTTAGCTCTTTCCACAGAAAAGGGGTAAGCTTTTTATAACCTATTCGTCCGGCTAAAGACTCGGAGCTTTGCTTTAATAAATCTCTTGAAGCCGATCCTAAAACCAAAAAGGAGCCGTTTCTGTTCCATTCATCTGTCAGGCTCCTCAATAATGGAAATAATTCCGGCTTTCTCTGGATTTCATCGACACATATCAATTTTCCCTTTTGTGTACTCAAAAACCATTCAGCATCTTCCAGTTTCTGTAAATCGGAAGGTCGTTCAAGATCAAGATAAACACTCTCCGGATAGTCTTCGAGCAAATGCCTGGCCAAGGTCGATTTTCCACATTGTCTGGGACCAATCAATGCAACGATAGGGTTGTTTTTCAGTGCCTTATGTATGTCTCGTTCAATCTTTCTTGAAATATACATCGTTTTGGTAGTATTGTTTACCATGCAAAAATAAAACTAAATTTTAAAATTGCATGGATAATCCGTGATCCTTATGTTTTTTAATCCACAGATTAGCACAAACTGGAGAAGTGGCGAATTAGTGAACTGGTGAATGAAAGAATGAAGTTTGAGTGTTTGAATGTTCGAAGCTGCGCTTTGGGGAGGAAGGCACTCAGAACTGGTGAAGTGACGAATTCGTGAATTGGGAAGTAAGGGTGTTGAAAAGAATGAGGTTTGAGAGTTTGAATGTTCGAATGTTTGACGCTTCGCTGTTGGGGAGGAGAATATAGAGCGTTCTGAACTGGAGAACTGGTGAATTGGTGAGTGATGGAATTGAAAAGCAATGACTTGGGCCCCGAACAATAAGAACTAGAGTAACAACAGAAACCATTTTGGTGTCTTGGCGTCTTTGCGTTCAGTTTAGGGAAACGACGAAGTCTCAAACACTCGAACGGCGCAGCCTCAAACAATATTAACAATATTAACAATGTTAACCATATTAACAACAGAAACTACCCTTCGTGTCTTCGATTCTTTGCGTTCTGTTTAGAGTCTTTGCCTTCGTGTCCAGTCCCGCATTGGATAAGGATTAAATTTTGTCCATCAGAAAACTCCTGATTGATCTGTGTTCAATGCCTTTATAATTGCCGGTAGCCTGCTCGTCCATACTGATTACCATTTTCCGGCAATTGTCGGGAATCGATAAAAGGTTACCGAATTCTCGTTCATGTGTTTTTTCATCAGGAATGAGGTAGGCTACCTGAATATAAATTTTTGCTTCGCCATTAATTGCAATAAAATCAATTTCTTTATTACCATGTTTTCCCACAAAGACACTATATCCGTAAGCAATCAGGTGGTGATAGATTAAATTCTCCAGGACTTTCCCAATGTCTTTTTGTTGGAACGGCACGATTGCATGTCTCATCCCCAGATCTTCGAAATAAAATTTATCCCCAATCTCAAATATCTTTCTTCCCTCTACTTCTGCCCGCTTTGTCCTTTCAATCAAATAAACTGATTCCAGATAAGAAAGATATTCCAAAACAAGCTTTGGCGTGAGGTTTATACGTTGTGATTTTAGATAATCGCTGATTCGTTTGGCTGATAATATGCTTCCTGTAATATCGGCCAAATAATTGATCAAGTCTTGCAGAAAACTGACATTCCTGATATTAAAACGGGCAACGATGTCCCGAAGAATAATCGTATTATGTATATTTTTCAGATATTCATAAATGATGGCATCTTCTTTAGGCAGATTTATCAGGTGTGGCATGCCTCCCCAACGGATATATTTTAGAAATGATTCTGAATTTTCTTCCAATTGATGGAACCGGAGAAATTCCGGATATAACAACGCATGAATAGAAATTTGTATTGTCCGTCCGCTAAGATATGTGGCTAATTCTCCTGATAAAAGAGTTGAATTGCTTCCGGTGATGTAGATGTCCCAGTCATCGATAGATAAAAGGCTTCGTAATGCCAGTTCGAAATGGTCGATGTCCTGAACTTCATCGATAAACAGGTATTGCTTTTTCCCCCCCTCTGCCCTGTACTGACCAAGATAATCCATGAGGTCCCGATGATCCCTGATTCTTTCATACTGGTAATCTTCCTTGTTGATATAGATAATGCTTGCTGACGGTGAGCGTTTACGTATTTCATCCATCACCTGCCATAAAATATAACTTTTACCAACCCTGCGCTGTCCTGTCAACACTTTAATTAACCCGGTATTGATATAGGGCTCAATTTTATTGAAGTAAAGCGGTCTTGGAATATATTTTTTATTATCCATTTCTTTGTGATATAAGTAAAACTAATTGTAAAAATATGAAAAGTTTTACTTATACGTGTACTTTTAATGGGAACAATAAATATTTGAATGGTTTGAGTGTTTGAATGTTCGAAGCTGCGCTTTGGGGAGGAAGGCACTCAGAACTGGTGAAGTGGCGAATTCGTGAATTGGTGAGTAAAGGTGTTGAAAAGAATGAGGTTTGAAAGTTTGAATGTCCGATTGTTTGACGCTTCGCTGTTGGGGCGGAGAATATAGAGCGTTCTGAACTGGAGAACTGGTGAATTGGTGAATTGGTGAGTGATGGAATTGAAAAGCAATGACTTGAGCCCCGGACAATAAGAACTAGAGTAACAACAGAAACCATTTTTGTGTCTTGGCGTCTTCGCGTTCAGTTTAGGAAAACGACGAAGTCTCGAACACTCAAACGGCGTAGCCTCAAACAACAGTACAATGTTAACCAAATTAACAACAGAAATTACTCTTTGCGTCTTTCGTTCGGGGGTATTGACAGATGGTCAATCGCGTCAATCAGGCTACTTCGTAAGTAACGCCATTAGCCTGCATCTTTTGAATAGGCTGAGTATAGTTGTCCACGAATTACACGAATTTGCACGAATGGGGATATTTACATTAAAAAAAATACGGCGTATTTCTTATCTGTGAATATCGGTGTAATTAGTGATGCTTCTCTTTTTCTTGTTACCACGGATAACACAGATTGACACAGAGTAATTATGGCAACAATAGGTCTTCCGGGAAAAATACGTTTTCCTCGCCTTTCTTATTCCCTTTTTTAAGGAAGAGGGCAGGAATAACGGTTTTCCCCTTGGCAAATGGCAGCAATTCTGCTTTTTCTTTCAGTTCTTTTATTAACTGTTGATTGTTCACGTTTTTTTCGTTCCATTTACATTCTCCGGCAAGCAAATATTTTTCATCCACCGAACAGGCCAACACATCTATTTCCAGTTCAACATTTTTTTTCGGACTGCCCCACCAGCGCGAAGCATTCAGGAACGAAAGGCCCTCAACAGTTAAACGTGGTACAGCAGCACGGCAGATTTTTTCCCAATGTATAGATACGTATTCGTTAAAATGTGCCTTTATTTTTTCAATGATGACCTCCCCTTTTTCTACTTCGATGAAAGAACGGTTGGGGACAACGAATTTGAAATAGAAGTACAAAAAAGGATCGGCAATTTTGTACAGACTTTTTTTACTGTTTTTTGGATTTTCCCCAAAGGGAATTTCCCGTTCGATATACCCAAGCGATAATAATTTCTCCAGGGGGCCAGCCAGGTGTGTTGCCGGTTTGCCGAGCCTTCCCGCTATTTCCGACAAACGGTGGCATCCATCCGCGATCAGCGAAAGTATGGTAAATGAATGGACCGTGTCGCGCATATCATCCAGGAACAGGCGTAATGGCTCATCGTAGAGTATCCCCTGCGACGTGAACAGGTGGTATTTCAATGCGTCGAACAGCGTATTTTCAGTTAACCGGAGTTCCCAGTAACGCGGGATACCTCCCCATACGCTGTATTCCTCAATAGCTTCCGGTGCCGGGCAATTCAGAATTTCCTGAATGTACAATGGCTGCATTGGCCTTATTATCATGATTTCATCTGCCCGTCCAAAGAGCGGGGCGGCACTGTCGAATACCAAACCCTGCATCAATTGTTGAGATGAGCCGCAAATCAGCAAATTAAAACGAAGGCTTTCCTTTTTGTCCATTAGTTTTTGCAGTATAGCAGGCAGTTCGGGCGAACTTTTTACCATGTACGGGAATTCATCGAGACAAACCGTGATTTTTTTGTCTGTTCTGTTGTTTATGGTTTCAAAAAGCGTTTCCCAGTTAGGGTAGACCACATCGCCAAAGCCTGTTATCGTTTCCCCGAGAACATTGGCTAACAAGGTTCGCTGTTGTACCGCTTCTGACTGGTCAGCCATAAAATAAATATCGCCTGGGCGGAGAACTTGTTTTATTAAACGTGATTTTCCGCAACGCCGCCGTCCGTAAACCACAATAAAAACCGGATCTTCACGATTTAATGCTTTTGTCAGCCGGTCCTGTTCCAATAATCTGTCTACAAATTTCAGCATGATTTTCGTTTATCAAAGATTATACTTGACAAAAATAATGTTTTTCGGACATAATTGTTGGTAAATAACAAACGTTTTGCAGGAAGTGTCTGAGTATTCGGTGGCGCTTCTTTTCTTGTTCACCACAGATAACGTGGATTAACACAAACTGGTGAACTGGAGAGTTAGTGAGTAAGCATTCGGTAAACCCCGTATTTTAAGTGGTCGTGTCGTTTTTTAAGTTTGTCAATTGCATCAATACAGACAGCGACATGTTAAACGAGAAAAAATTCCGGGCTATCTACGACGATTTTCAGGCGTCCGGGTTATCCATCCGTGATTATTGTGCGAATCAGCATATGAGTGAAGCTAAGTTCTTCTATTGGCAGAACAAGCTAAAAGGACAGCTTCCGCCCAAAAGAGGATTTGTACCGGTGATTTTTGGAAACGGACCACAGGCATCCCGGCTTCCATCGCCAGGACAGAATTGTCCGGAAGCTTTTCCAAATCCGGCTGCCAACCAAACGATTTGTTGTGAGATCAACTATCCCAACGGAGTACGGGTAAAACTGGAGGGTGTGTCAAATCCGGAGATGCTCAGGTCCCTGTTGCTTTTAACACAGCCATAGCATGTTCAGTCTTACATCGTCCATGCGGTATTATCTGTATTCGTACCCGACAGATATGCGCCGGAGTTTTTACACCCTCAGCGGCATGGTAACTAACCAGATGGGACGTAACGTACAGGACGGGGACGTGTTCATTTTTGTTAATCGTCCCTGTACAAGCATGAAAATCCTGCACATGGAATGTGGCGGTCTTGTAATCTATCATCTCAAGCTGGAATCAGGATGTTTCAAACTTCCCCTTTTTGATGAAAATACCAACACCTTTCAAACCAGTTGGCAGGATCTGATGATGATGGTTCAGGGGATTACTCCCGATAAAAAAGTGAATAAAAAAAGGTGGGGAAAACCTTTAAAATAAAGCATAATATCTTGGTGTTTTTTTTGGTTATAAGATTGATATTTAGTATCTTCATGTCATCAAAAGCAAGTGAAGATGACAACTGTCCAAGACGTTTTTTTACAGCAAATTCTGGAAGACCGTGATGCTCTTTTCAGGGAGACATCCAGGCTTAAAAGCCAGCTTGCCGGCTATGAAAACTTTGAGACAGAAAGGGGCACTTACCAAAAGCTGCTGGGAGAAAAAGACGAGATCATCAGCAAGCTAAAGAAGCAGGTGGAGATGCTCCAGCGGAGGATCTGGGGAAAATCCAGTGAACGGCATATCAATGAGGACCCCTGGCAGCGCTGTCTCGATTTTGAGGGTCTTGACCTGCTTCCGGAAGAAAAAGAACTTGCCATCAGCGCAGCAGAGGAAATAAAGCAATACAAAACAATCCGTGTTCTTGTAAAGGAGAAAAATCATCCGGTGCGAAAACCGCTTCCGGAAAGCCTTCCCCGAGAAGAATGCCATATTTATCCTGAGCACATTGACCTGGAGAACTGGACGGAACTGGAACCGGAAATTACGGAAGTATTGGAACGCGAACCGGCCAGATGTTATGTGCGCAAGATCATCCGCCACAAATATGCGTTAAAAGACAAGGACCTGGATGTGGAAAAACAAGTTGTTACAGCCCCAATGCCCTTGCTGCCAATACCGAAGAGCTATGCCGGAGCTACAATCCTGGCTGATATAACGATTGATAAATACGTGTATCATCTTCCTTTCTACCGCCAGATTCAAATGCTCAGGCAGTTGGGCATTGAGATCTCCGCAGTAACCATTAATGATTGGTTCAAGGCCGTGGCTGATTTATTGAGGCCTGCTTGGTACAGGCTCATGGAACTGGTACTGAGCAGTGATTATATCCAGAGCGACGAAACAACTGTTCCTGTAATAAATAAAGAGAAACACCAGACCGTTAAAGGATACATCTGGATGGTTCGAGCGGTTATGCCGGACCTGGTCTTCTTTTACTACGACCACGGGTCCAGGGCACAGAAAGTGGCGCTTCACCTGTTTAAAGATTACCAGGGAGTGCTCCAATCAGATGCATACGCCGTTTACGATTTTTACGAAAACAAAAAGGGAGTTCTCCCCATTGGGTGCTGGGCCCATTGCCGGAGACTATTCCATGAATCTTTAAAGGAAGACAAAGTCAGGGGTGAGTATGCCCTTGAACAAATAGGTCTGCTTTATGATGTGGAAAGGCGTGCCGATCAGGAACACCTTTCTTTTGAACAGCGTGCAGAACTGCGTTCCCGGTTGTCGTACCCTATTATGGTGGCTTTTGAAAAATGGATGTTAAAAGAGTATCCTAAAGTTCTGCCCAAAGGACGTATTGGGAAAGCCATCAGGTACACCTATGGAATCTACCATAAACTGACCCGGTATCACCTGGATGGACGGTTAAAAATGGACAACAATTTAGGGGAAAATGCCATCCGGCCTCTTGCGATCGGAAGAAAAAATTGGATGTTCTGCGGGAACCATAGTGCAGCTGAGGATGCCGCCATTATGTATTCCATGTTTGGCTGCTGCAAGGCACACGGAGTCAATTACCGGGAATGGCTCATCTTTTTCCTGAATAATATCCATAAATACGATGACAATTACAGTAAAGATCTGGCCGAACTGCTTCCTCATAACTTCAAGCTGCGAATCCAGAATTGTAACAGTACCACCTCTTAAACCTATCAAAGTTCTCTGAATATTTTGGAGAAACTTTGATAGTAGGTTATTTTTCCCGTTAAAACAAGACGGTCTTTACCGAATGCTTACGTTAGTGAATTGGTGAATGAAAGAATGAAATTTGAATGGTTTGAATGTTTGAGAGTTTGAATGTTTGACGCTTCGCTGTTGGGCGAAGGAATATTGTGAACTGGTGAACTGGTGAATTAGTGAATGAAAGAATGATTGAGTGAAGAAATGAGAGAATAGGATCCCGCAACAACAGGAATTATTTTCCACGTCTTTACGTTCTGTTTTCACCACGGACACCACGGATAAACACAGATTAAAACAATAGAAACAACTTCAACAATAGTAACAACAGAAACAATTCTTCGTGTCTTCGTGCCTTTGTGTTCTGTTTAAAAACAACGAAGTATCAAACACTCAAACGGCGCAGCCTCAAACAAAAGTAACAATGTTAATCCTATTAACAACAGAAACTACTTCTTCGCATCTTCGTGTCTTAGCGTTCGGTCTCGTCAAAGAGATTTACCGCCCGGGACCTGAATTAAAAAAGGATTGGCCGAATGCCTTGCTTTCCTACCCATAATAATATTTTTTTAGCCTTACGGGCTAAGAACGGATTGCAAATCCGCGCCGGCGGGGAGGATGTTTGTATTTGAAGGTTGTTCGTTATAAAAGCCCTACCACTAAAATATCTTCATCCAAATCTTCCCAATGGATTCCTTCTCCATCGCCAATGAACCTCCAGTTATTTCTTTGCTCAGGTGTTGCATCCCGTAAAGATGGGAACCAGTTTATTGGAACCGTGAGTTCCCTTCCATCTTCTAAAACAAGGTACATCTTTATTTCGTCGAACCAGATATTTACTGCATTGGTTGATTTAGTAATTTGTAAAACGCTCATCCCATTTTGTTTATCAGATAACCCGAGTTTCTTCTTTTGTTTCTAAAGAGGTAGTTATTACAACTGTGCGTCAGCGGGGGGCAACGCTATATCCCGTTGAATTTGTTCTTTATTTTTCATTTTTTGAGTTTCTTTATGTATATGGAGAACTCTTTTTCATTCACGTTAGGTACGTCTGTTTACAAATAGATGAATTTCTTCTTACAGCGGATATTGAGATTCCGATAAATACATTCCGGAAACTTCGGGAAGGATCAATATCGGCTTTTAATCCCCTTGCTTCTTTGTTTAAATTCGTGTTTACAAAATTTTATACATATAAAGTTTTGTAATTAAAAATTATTCTTCATCTTTGCATCAACAAGTAAGCGACGAATGAGGATTGTATCGCACAAAAAGCTGAAATATTTTTATGAAACGAAAGGGAGAGAAGATTCCCGCGTTGCCCTGGAGCGTTGGTATCACGCCGCGTTGAAAGCCGAATGGAAAAACCTTTCAGATGTAAAGGTCGATTTTCCTGCTACCGATTACGCTGGCAACCAGCATTACGTTTTCAACATCAAGGGAAACAAATACAGGCTGGTCGTCGTTGTAAAATTCACAATTGGATATATCTTCATCCGGTTTGTGGGTACACATGAGGAATACGATAAGATAGATTGTTCAACTGTATAAAATTAAACGCAATATGGACAATATAACAAAAGAAAAATATGAATTTGCGCTTGCAAAGGTGGAGGAACTTCTACCTTTGGTTGATGACAACACCCCCGCTAATGACAAGAAGGCATTAGAACTGAGCGTCATGTCAGATATTGTAATCGCATATGAAAAAGTGCATTTTCCTATCGAAAAACCGACAATTGCTGAATTAATAGAACTGTCTTTGGAAGAAAAAGGCATTACGCAGAAGGAGTTGGCACATAATATCGGTGTAAGCCCGTCCCGTGTTAATGATTATATCTCCGGGCGGTCGGAGCCGACCCTGAAAATTGCCAGGCTACTCTGTTTGGCATTGAATATACCGCCTGCGGATATGCTGCGTGTTTAATGGTAAGCCTGCGAACAAAACCCTATTGAAAATCTGACCTTAGAAGGTTACCTTGCCTGGTTTTTATTGTTGCCGGGATTTCCGGACGAAGACCGACCGGAACCCTCCGCTTTCGTCCCGGAGAGCAAGGCACATTCGTTTTAAATGAACTGGAGAGTTAGTGAATTGGTGAATGAAAGAATGAGGTTTGAAAGTTTGAATGTTCGAATGTTTGACGCTTCGCTGTTGGGGCGGAGAATATTGTGAACTGGTGAACTGGTGAATGAAAGAATGATTGAGTGAAGAAATGAGAGAATAGGATCCCGCAACAACAGGAATTATTTTCCACGTCTTTACGTTCTGTTTTCACCACGGACACCACGGATAAACACAGATTAAAACAATAGAAACAACTTCAACAATAGAAACAACAGAAACAATTCTTCGTGTTTTCGTGTCTTTGTGTTCTGTTTAAAAACGACGAAGTCTCAAACACTCAAACGCGTAGCCTCAAACAACAGTAACAATGTCAATCAGGTTAACAACAGAAACTTATCACCACAGATAACACGGATGAACACGGATTAAAACAATAAATGTTTGAAAGTTTGAATGTTCGATTGTTCGACGCTTCGCTGTTAGGGCGGAGAATATAGAGCGTTCTGAACTGGAGAACTGGTGAATTGGTGAGTGATTGAATTGAAAAGCAATGACTTGGGCCCCGAACAATAAGAACTAGAGTAACAACAGAAACCATTTTTGTGTCTTGGCGTCTTCGCATTCAGTTTAGGAAAACGACGAAGTCTCAAACACTCAAACGGCTTAGCCTCAAACAACAGTAACAATGTTAATCCTATTAACAACAGAAACTCTTCCTAGCGTCTTAGAGTCTTAGCGTTCAGTCTCGCGTTTTTATGTTCAGTTTTGTTTTTACAATAGATTAGTATATACCAGGGTAAAGGCTAACAATGGTAACTATATTAAAATAGCAATTCTTTTAAATTCAACTTGTTATTTATGTTTACTTTGTCTTTTGTTCAATTGTTTTTATTATAGGCAAAAAGAAAATAATGAACATTTGTTGTGCGATGTTGATGATTATTTATTATCTTTTATTTCTGAAAACAGTCGGGCAAGATGCTTGTCCAAATTAAAAATTAATAGAGATGTCAATAAAATATAAGTTGATTGAAAAGAAGAATCCAAGGGATTTGGAAGCTGCCCCGAAATTTTATGCGTCTGCTGTAACTACGCGTAAAATTGATCTTGATGAACTCTCAAAAAACATTGCCCGGTCGTCAACTGTGGCGAGGGCCGATGTTTATGCTGTGCTGATTGCCCTTATCGATGAGTCTATTGAGTCATTGGCCAATGGCAATCAGCTTTACCTGGGAAAACTGGGGAGCATGGTGCTGAATTTGAAAAGTGAAGGCGCTGCGACCGAAGATGAATTTTTAGCATCGATGATCAAAGGCGCCAAAGTGGTTTACCGCCCAGGGTCTGAATTGAAAAGTATGATTAATAACCTCAAATTTGAAAAAGTATAGAGGTATTACTGTATTGTAAATTTAATGGCACCTTTTCCCGGCTGTTTTTACTTTTTAATGGATTTTAAGCTGTCTTGACAATCACTTGTGAGCACGCAGAAAATCACAAGTGATTTTTATTTTTTCACAAGTGATTTTTTAAAAATGTCAAGTGAAAATTTTTTTTTGTCTTGACATTTTTTTTTAATCACTTGTGGTTTTTTCAGAGTAGTCAGTGGTGCCTCTTTTCTTGTTCACCACAAATCGATAGTGGGCCTTGGTTGCATCAAAATGGGTTGTTGCACAGAATTTTTTGACGCGAACGAAACTTACCGGAAACTTCTTGCCGGTAAGACATCCTGTCTACAGAATTGCGGAGTCCTTGTTGCACGGTCTGGATTACAAATTCCGAAAAGAAGGGGCTTTTTTCATTTATTCAACAGTTGGTCAATCTTTTCTTTCAGGTATTTTATTTCATCGATCAACCGTTGGATCTCACCATCTTTTGCTGCCAATAATTTGTCCAATACATCTTTTTCGATATTGTAATTATAGGTATTACCTGTACTAAAACCAGAACCATGACCAGTATCTTTTATTTCCTGGTTAATGATGACTCCATCCGGACTTATTAAATCTTCCATATTTGTGTCCAATTCCTTAGCAATTTGCGCAAGTCGTTCCAGATCGAGCCTGGTTTCGCCATTTTCCAGGCTCTGATAGCTGCGGATGTTCATGTGCAGTTTGTCTGCCATGTCCTGTTGCCGCAGTCCTTTCAGAATGCGGTGTCTCTTGATGTTTAGTCGGGCGGTATCCATGATGTCCATAGTGGTAAAATTTAGCTTCAGTTGTTATTGTTTTATCCGGTTATCTGCCACAGCGATTTTTATACAAAATTAGCGATCTTTTCATTACAGGCCAGCTCGGTAAGTTCACGCAACTTTTGCACACGTTCCGAAAGATATTCTAAGTCATCCCGGCTGATGCTGTAATCCAACTTGTAACGCGAATCGATGTATGCTTTTTTCAGTAAGGTGAACAGGCGTTCCTCTTCCTGCGTTTTATGCGGGAAGATGGTTTTAAACCGGTTGTCGAGTTTGCAGGCCTGACGGTCCAGCCGGTCGATATCGTGCTGCTTGGGCTTGTAATCGGTGTATACCAGTAATACGCATGCATAAAGACGTTCAGTGGATTGATGCAACTGGAATGCAGCATTGCTAAAATATCCTTTGTCAAAAGCGACTAAAAATAAATCGAAAAACTCGTTGGCTCCCTTAAACCATTTATCAAAATACAATTGCGCTTTGTATTTCCGATCTGCAGGATTTAACGGTTTTGGTTCTGAAAGCCGGAAATTGCCACTGTCGTACAGCATGATCCCTTCTTTCAGTATATCCACAAAGAAATAATTGCCGTTCTCTATTTCTGCGTTGAGGTAATCGATCCCGTGAAAAATCACATTGAGCGGGATTTCATGGCCGGTATCGCGGCGCAGTTTATTTTGCCAGCGTTTGCTATTTTCTTTTCGTATGGCTACGACCTCGGTATTGAGTACAACAAGCACATCGTAGTCGCTTGTGTATTCGTGGGTGGTTCCGGCTTCCTTATAACGGTCGTCAACCCAATTGCCCCTCGCGTATGACCCGAACAAGATAATCATCTCGGAGGGAAAACGTTTTTCTATGGCCGCTACAATTGTTTGCAGGTCAGCTTGCTTGTCCGCTGTCAGATGATTGATTGTTGTCTTCAAACTGTTTGTTTTACTTACTAAAGTAAACATTTCTATCTAAACCGTAATCTAGTGAATTGCTTTTCTATCTTTTTGCATACTTTTTTTACTTCGCGCCCGCCACACACTTTTACAAAGCATGCTATTTAAGAAATAGTTTCGATATGGGGCGTATTTGAAAAAGTCTTATGTCATTGATCCTTAAATGAAATGGCAAAATATTTTTGTATGAAACAGTGATTTTTGAAAAGATAAAATTTCATTCTGCAGAATGAAATACCGAATACAATTCGGAGCCCAGGTCTTACTCGGAAACAAACGTAATGCCATCTTTTTGCGGATCAATAAATTCGTAATGGAGTGTACGGTGTAATCCTTCTGATAAAGAGAAGGGGGCCTTAAACCCGGAATTATGGGCCTTGGTTGCATCAAATTGGGTTGTTGCACAGAATTTCTTGACGCGGACTGAACTTACCGCAAATTTTTTACCGGAAATTTTTCCCAACAGGTCGAATCCCAAACCGCCCAGCATTCCCAGCCAATAGGGGAAATGAGTAGATGGGATATGTTCACCCAGACTTTTTTCTACCTGCGCGACCAGGTCGTTCATGTTAAGGTCTGGCTTGTCGATATAATTAAATACTTGGTATCCAGGTTTTATATTTTCCAGCTGATATTTAATAAAGGCAACAACATTGCCGACATAGGCCATAGACTTATAATTGTTTCCTTTCCCGACCATTAGAAATTTTCCGGAAGCAATTTGTTTGAGCAGGTTATATACATTACCCCGGTTTCGTTCACCGAAAATAACTGTCGGACGGATAATCGTCAGGGAACGGTTTTTAGGATCTTCATGGTACCATTCCCGTAATGCCTCTTCTGCCTGCCATTTGCTTTTCCCGTAATGGTTAAAGGGATCCGCTGGATGATTTTCATTCGGGTTCTTTTTGTTTAACCCATAAATTGCTACAGAACTGGTGAAAATGATATTCTTTACACCATTCTGATCCATGGCAGCCAGGACATTTTTAGTCCCCTGCACGTTTACATCATAATACAACGAAGTGGGAGAGACGTCATCCCTATGTTCTGCTGCCAAAAGAACAACAGCATCTTGCCCTTTTAGTTCGCGATCCAGTTCTTTTGGGTTCCGGACATCGCCGATGTTTGTTATTTCCGGATGAAAGCGGCTTTGTTGCTTGTCAAAGTTACAAATAAGGAATTTGTTCTTAGTTATGTCAATTAGACGGGTACCCACAAATCCAGAAGCACCAATAAGAGTGATATTATTCATACCTTAAATTGTTTTTGTCTGAAATGGTAAAAAAGAAATCGAATTAGCAGAAGGTTGGATATAGTTTTAGAAAAACCTTCTGCTTCATGGTAAATATTCCAGTTATATTTGATTAAATCGATTTTGTTTGCTGATATGGAATTATTGCTTTTACGATATTTCGCCAAATATTCCTTGATACCATATGCCTTATCAACTTTTTTTAAGATACTTAACCAAAGTGCCCAATCCTGCCGTTTCCGGATATCAGGCATATATATTTTACCTAGCTTTTCCGTATCATACATCGCCGTAAGACATCCGATGTAGTTATTTTTAAGCATCGTTTGGTAGTCTAAAAAAGGTTTTGCTGTTACATGCCCTTTAATATTGTTCCTCTCATCGATAACATAATAACTTGTAAATGAAAGAGCACATTTTTTCTTTTGCATAAAAGCTACTTGCTTTTCAAGCTTTTCCGGAAGCCATTGATCATCACTGTCACAAAAGGCGATATACCTGCCTTGGGCATGGCTAATCGAATTATTTCGGGCAATACCGGCACCTGAGTTCTGCTTTAGTTGAAAGGTTTTTATCCTTGGATCACTTACCGCAAGTTCTTTTATTATTAGCCAGGTATCATCAGTAGAGCAATCGTCTGTTATGAGCAATTCCCAGTCTTTAAAGTTTTGATTTTTAATTGACTGTATTGTTTCTTTAATGAAGCGGGAAGAATTGTACGAGGGTGTAATAATTGAAACTTTATTATTCATGCGAATTAAGAGTTAAAAATTAGTGGAATAAACGCAGCGGCCAACCTGTCAAAGATATGGACAAATAGTCCCCTGGTTGACTGTTCTTTAGATGCTCTTTGAATATCTGTTTTTTCAATTAGCCAGGTGAATAAAGCTTCGATAGGTTGCCTTACTTTGGAGACGGCAGTTGAGAATAAATCGTCGGTAGCTTTATCCCGTTGTTTTAATGCTTCATCCTGTCCCTTGATCGCTTTCATCGTGGTGAGCATGAGCGTATTTTGAATCTGTTCTGCCTGCTTAAAATAGTCCGAGTTATGATAAGTTTTATCACAAAAAAGGATCAGGCTTTCGATTCCGCCCCAAGCCTGTTTAAACAGGTCAAGGTCATTTTTTGAAACAGGGGTGAACTGAAATTGTTCAGGGAAAGGTAAAGGGTTGAACCGGAGAAAAGCCAGTGCGTGTAATTTTAATTCATAATAATACATGCCTTTTGTGGAACAAAACCCTTTGTCTGTAATTTCCCGGATTACTTCCCCTTGCCGTTTGCCCGAACAGATGATAATCGGCATGGAGTTTAATAAACAGCTCTTGTCGGTAACACAGTCAGGGGGACGAACATGCCTGTTATATGGGTCGCTAACAGACTGAATGCTTTTTCCTTATATTGAATGCTTGGTAAGAAGAAAGCAAAGGGAACCATGAACGCAAATGGTCGCTGGCATATTCATAGATTTGTTTAATTTTAAAGCGCTGTTCGATTTGCATGACATAAAGATAAATGGTCATAATTTCCTGATCCGTGAAATCCGGATCTGACTTATTACTGAACCTCCGTGAGAAATACTTCAGTTTATTACTGTATATATCGCTGATATAGAGATGTATAGCTATTAGCTTAAACTCTTTAACCTTAAGGATCATACCATAAGACTTTAGTATGGTTACTAAAAAAGTATTAAAGCATTGGTTTCTAATGTCTTTTAGAATAATTGAAAATATAAATTACTGATAATCATTTATGTATAACTATTGCGATTCAACTCTTAATTCGTATTATTCATTATTGTAGATAATTGACGATAATGTCTGATATTTTTTTGGCTATATTAGGCCACGAAAAATCTTTTGATCTATTGTATGCATTTGCCCCCATCGTCTCTAATTGTGGCTTATTATTGAGGCAAAATTCTATTTTCTCTGCAATCTTGGTTACATTATTTCCATCCACAACAAATCCAGTTATGTTGTCTAATATTGCTTCTGCTGATCCTCCATTTATACCACCCAAAGAAGGTAGTTTTGTTGCACCAGCTTCCATGAAAACTAACCCAAAACCTTCTACATTGCCGTCTTCTTCAATATAAATATTAGGCATAATAAAAAGATCAGCAATATTATAGAGATCATTGACGCTATTACATGGTAAAAAGCCGAGGAATCTAATTTTGTCATCCAGATGATATTCGGAAATTGCTGCTTTGATGGGGTGTTCATTCTTTCCGGTGCCTGCAATTAGATAGAGAATTTTGTCATCCTTTAATTTCTCGATGGCTTTGATTGAGTTTAAATGTCCCTTTCTTTTGTCTAAACGAGAGATTGTTAGGAGCACAAAGGTATTATCGTCAATCCCCAACTTTTTCCTTTTTTCTCTTCTTTCATCCTTGGAAAGTGGAAAATATTTGTTTAGATCGACGCCATTATAGCAGGTATATATTTTATCCGGAGAAATGCCAAAATCAATAAGGTTATTCTTTGTAAAGTTACTTACTGCGAATATCTTCTGACAATTTTTATATACGCGCTTGATTAAGGGGCGGAAGATGAGCGAATCTCGAAAACGGATAAACTCGTTACCATGAGCAACAATGAAGTAAGGGGCTGAAAGAACCTTATTAAGCATATAGGCGACCATGCCAGGGTAAGTTCCACTTAAGCAATAGATGAAATCATATTTTTTAAAAATGACTTCATACCACGCTTTTAGAAGCATTAAAGTAAATTTAATAACGTTTTTATGGATTGGGATACCTTTATAAGCAACATTTAAATCAAAACTTCGGGCATCCTTAGGGCCTATGATGGTAACGTCGTAACCAAGTGCCTTAAATTCTCTCGTGGTATCATATGCAACCGAGCCGATACCCCCAACGATATAGGGAGGCATTTCAAAAGTTAGGAACAAGACTTTTTTTGCCATATTATTTTGCAAGACGGAATATTATTTTTTTTAATAACGCGGAAAAGGAATAGATTATATTTTTTCTTTTCCTATCCCATTCATTTTTAATATCATTAAACGTGTCTTCATGGGTTAATTGGTAAAGTATTGTTAACTGTTTGATGTGTAAGTGATGATAAAAATAACTTGAAATATTATTATGCTTATTCCATAAGTCGTATGAACTCCAGTTATATTTATCCCATTTACTCAGGTTTATTTTTAAATTTTCTATATGCTGGTCGAATGAATTCTTGTATTTTACATCTTTGGTGCAAAAGTAAAGGTCATAAATAGCCCATATCGCGAATATATACCCATTTAAAACAGAAGAGTTTTCTTTGGTCGGATATTCTTCCAAACAAATGAAATCCTTTGTCTCAAATAAAACACCTCCTTTAGATATTGATTTTTCAAATGCAGGAAAGGCCTTTTGGGCGGCTTCCAAAAACAGTTCTTTAGCAGTTCCCATATATGCCCGTGTGAGTGCCGAAATTCCAAAAGCTTGAGATAAAGCTGAGCTCCATTGATTTTCTAAACCAAAGGTTTTCATTGGATAGTGGTTAATCCAAATCCCATCACAGTGTTTGTAAGTGGCTTGAGTTTCTACTAGCCAGTAACAATGCTTTAGAAATTGTTTATACCAAAAGCTGGAGTTCGTGCTTAGATATTCTTCGTAAGCACCAATTGCGTACTGAGCAAGGTTAATAACTGAATAGTAGTTTTTGCCATCGGCTCCTTTATAAAGGTATATGCCATTTTTATCAAATTCTCCGGTATACCAAGTCGCTTTTTTTCTAATATCAAAGAAATAATTTTTTCCATTGTACTGAAAGTCATGCAGAGGATAATCAATATGCCAATAATCATCTGAATATTTTCCTAAATACATGAAAATGGAACTCAGAGATTTATAAGAATTCGTCGCTTCTTTCATTTCGTAAGTAGAATTTTTCGGTGATAAATTCAGGTGGAAGTTCTTTTAGATGATCTAAGGCAAATCCAATTAGTAACCAAGAGAGTAAGTTCCAATATAAATCTACAAAAAAACTTGCAATACAAAAGCTTGAAAAAACTATGAATATATAATGTTTTCTTTTAAAATAGAAAATATATGATATTCCTAATATGCACACATAAATTATTAGTCCGATTAATCCAATTTCGTATATTCTATTAACGAAGCTATTATGTGCCCAATGCCCAAAATTGTCAACATAGGATCTAGGCCCTCCGCCGAATATTAATTCTTTAAACCCTAGGGAATCAATAGTTTCTTTCCAGAATGCAAGTCTACCTTGTGCGGATGTGTCTTGGCCTGCTAAGGAAGATACTTTGTAGTTAACATCTCCCGAAAGAATGACCACAATCGCAGAAATAACTAAAGTGCCTATTGTAATAATAATTGGAGCAACCTTCCTAAAATTCATAAATATTGCATAAATGAGCAAAGAAATTGTCAAAGATAGAATTGCACCCCTTGAAAATAGCATAAAGAAATGAATCATAATTATCAAAAGTCCAATTTTATACAATATACCGTTCTTGAAATAGAAAAAAATAATTGCCGAAATTAGGAGAAAGGCTAGATTGTTTGGATCGCCTCCAACTTGAGTCACGGAGAATCGCATAAAGTCTAGGTATTTGCCTTGCCAAGAGCTTAAACTGCTGATGGATAGATAAAGTTCAAGAGAGCTTCTTAAGATAGAGGATACTGAGAGAACTTTCAATAATAATTCGAGAGAGCAGTCTTTAAAATTAATTAATATGATAGATCCTAAAACGGTAAGTCCAACGAATAACTCAATTACAGATTCCTTAGGACATGAAGAGAATCCACTTGATATGGCTATCCATATATAATACAGAGCAATAATACCATGCCAAATTGTTAGCTTTTTGGGTATTGTTGGAAATTCTGTAAAAAGCAATAATAAGAGATACAGTAATGTTACGATTATCGGAAGACCTATTCCGAAAAGTTCTATTCCATACCATGGAATTGTCGCAGGAATGATGTAGAATAGGGACTTTTTATCTATTTTCATTTATTTCAAATAATGAAAGCATTTTAGCTTGGAAGATTTTATTTGTAAATTTTTGGTCGTAGCATATTCTTGCAGATTTTCCGAGATTAACTCTTAATGTTGGATTTTCAATCAAATTTTTTAATGCACTGATTAACGCTTTTGTATCTCCAGGAGCTATTAATAGTCCGTTTTCTCCATCTGTAATCATTTCAGGAATCCCAGCTATCTTTGTCGCTACAATAGCTTTTCCCATCGCCATCGCTTCAATTATAGAGAGAGGAAGACCTTCGTTATAAGAAGGAAGAACAACGATATCAGTTTTATAAAGTAATGAAGGAACATCATTTGTAAATCCTATAAATTTAACATGTTTATCAATTGACTTTTCATTGGCCTGAAGAATCAATGTTTCTTTTAAATCTCCTTCACCAGCAAACCATAATTCAAGGTTTGCATAAATTTTACTTAATTCGTAAAAAGCTTCTAATAGTAATTCTTGTCCTTTTATTTTTGTTAAACGTGCTATTTCAAGAATTACTATCGTTTCATTTTTTGATACTCCTTGCTCTACTTCTTCTTTTGCAATTTTGAACTTAGTTTCATCTACCCCATTATAGACAACGTCTATTTTACCTTCAAATTTTTTTCCTAACAGTTGTATTAATTGATGTTTGTGCTTTTCAGAGATAACAACTAATTTTCGGAGTTTTTTTATTGATGCTTTATGAAGGAAGATTTTTAGCTTAATTAAGCCGCCATCAATCATCATGTGTTTTATCGCATAAGTTTTTGCTTTTTGACTTAAAAGAGGAGATAAATATAATCCACTGGCTCCATTTAAGTAGATAATATCAATGGATTCCTTTTTTACTATTCTATTTATTTTTATTGCTTCAACTACGTAATTATAAAGATTACCAATTGATATAAATATTTTGCCCCGAGATTTTCCTTTAAATATTTTTTTGCAAATATTTTGGGCTTCTTTAAAATACTTAAGATTTTCAGGACTGATAGTGAAGATTTCAAAGCCACCAGTTTGATCTAATTGCCTCATTAAATTGATCAAATAGACTTCTCCTCCACCAAATATATCTCGAAAGTTTACTATTAATATTTTTTTTTTCATTCTTCTCTTGGCTTTACTAACCATTGACGACATTGATACTTGTAATTAGAAAATGTGATGGATTATTCGTAAATATATCTTTACACCATTCTTGTAAACTATACATTTTTAGTATACTTTTCGGAATCGAATCAGTGGGTGAATCTAAAAATTCTCGTAATTCCATTAGATTCGACAAATCTTTCTGCAAAATGAATATATATGAGGGATCATAAAAATTATAAAATTTAATATTGTTATTTGTTGTTATTAATTTTTTTTGCATGCCGATTGTTTCTAATGTTCTAATAGTTAGTCCGTTTTGACCTTCAAATTCAATATCAACAATTGAAATGGAATTTTGCATATTTTGAAGCATGTATGCTCTATCTTTCGATTTTAATCGTAGCAATTTAAAATCAGAAATCTGTAAATCGAATATATTTTTTACCAAATTACTTTTAGACATGTATACATAAAAATAAGCTTGTTCCTTATATTCATGTTTCAATTTTTTCAAAATTGAAATTCTCTGAGGATAATACGAGCAAATGCTTGATAATAAGTATTTCGAACCGCGGTGTTTTTCTCTCTTGATATTTATAATATCTTCCGCAAAAAAAAGAGGTCTAAATAGCATATTATACTTTAGAGAGTCCGTATTGTCAAACGTAAAATTAAAATCAAAATATGGCAATAAATCTTTTATCCATGGATAACGCTCAATCGAGTCAAATTGGTACAAGATTTTAATAGCATGCTTATAATGTTTGATGGCGCTTAGACACTTTTGTGTCAATTGGGTTCCTTTGATTATAAATACCACGTCAAACTTATGCTTTGTAAGCTTATCTATAAAATATTCTTCGTATGCTGTTTTAACCCTTTCCGATTTTTTGTGTACAGTTAAATTTTTCCTATGTCTACTATGGTTTTCTGATATGAAAATAACTGAAGCACCATTGGAAGTCATTTCTTTTATTATTAATTCTTCGTATCCAAAAAAAGACGGGCTACAAAAGAGTATATTTTTATTGCTTAGATACTTATTCATATTTATTTGTATAGCCCCTTTTTTTTCATTTCCTCAATTGATGAAGCGTAGTTGTCTTCGTGAATTTCTTGTTCCATTACCCATTTACAAAATTTTGCTATTCCTTGCTCAAAAGAATAATTTGGATAATAGTTTAGTACTGTTGATATCTTATTTAAATCTGCATAATTGTGTCTGATATCTCCAAGACGGTAGTTACCAGATATATCAATTTTTATATTGGAACCATAGTTCGTTCTTAAAGTTTCTGCCACAGTAATTACGTCAATGGGTTTGTTTGCTCCAACATTAAACACGTTATAATTTGCTTCGTCCTTTTCCAATCCGAGAATTGTAGCATCAACAATATCATCAATATAAACAAAATCACGACTTTCTTTCCCGTCTTCAAAAATATTGATGTCATTTCCATTCCTAATCTGAGTGCTGAAGATGGAAAGTATGCCTGTATAAGGATTACTCAGTGACTGTCCCGGACCATATACATTTTGATATCTAAAGGCAACGGAAGGGATTTTTAAGGATTTACCTGTGTTAAGAACCATCTGTTCTTGGTTTTGCTTAGTAATGCCGTAAATTGAAGTTGGATGTATTTTACTATCCTCCGATGTAGGTAGCAAGTTCAGTGTTTGTTGGCAGTGAGGACACTTACATTCAAAATCTTTCCGTTGCAAATCTTCATCTTTTCGTTCCTCTGGATAAACGATGCCATGTTGATCACATTTATATTTACCCTCTCCATAGATTGCTCGAGATGAGGCTACAACAATTTTATTTATTGTATGCTTTTTATTTGTTAACAAATCAAGTAACAAAGCAGTTCCGCCAATATTAACATCGCAATATTTTTTTATCTCATACATTGATTGACCAGTACCTGTTTCTGCAGCCAAATGGATGATACCTTCTTGTCCACTTATTGCATCTTCAAGATCTTTTTGATTTGTAATATCTCCCTTAATAAACTCTACTTTATCTTTGATTGATATATACAATGGAGATGTTTTTTTTGGGTTATCTCCATGAACTTGTTTGGACAAATTATCCAAAATACGAACTTTGTAGCCTTTTGCTATTAGTTTTAATGTTAGGTTTGAACCGATAAAACCAGCACCACCAGTTACTAAAATGTTTTTCATTTTTTATAGTTTATAAACGTTCCGTCGGGATTTGTCTTTTCCCATTGTTGAGTGTCGAAATTATATCTTTTTACTATTACTGCAGGTATTCCAGTTATTACAGAGTAGTCCTGATAATTTCCTTTGCATAATGATAGTGCCCCGACTATACAATGCCGCCCAATAGTTGTTCCCGGAAGGATTACGCTATTCATTCCTATTAAACTATTTTCTCCTATATATATGGGAGCTGTCTCAATTTTTTGATTTCGAGGGTTTATTGAGATGTCTTTATAGGGGTGAGTTATGTCAAATATTCCGACATTTGCAGTTATAGAAGTTCCTTTTTCAATTATAATTTCATCGGCACATGTTAAATGTAAATTTTGTTGTATTGATACTTCATCTTTAATTATTATTCGAGGATTAAATTTTATGTTTTGATAGTTTGTTACAGCTTCAATTCTTGCATTTCTTTCAATTAGAGATTTACCAAGTTCAATATGATTTTTCCCTACTATTTTGAGTGGTTTCCTAATATAGGCCCCCAATTTTATGTTTTTAAAAAAAAACATTTCTATTAAAAAGAAGAGGAATTTTCTTAATTTTTCTAGGCTATTATATTCTAATAAACGCGCTCCCATTTTTTTTGTATTTGGTTATATTTTTTTATGACTTTGGCTGGATTGCCTACAGCAATGCAAAAATCTGGAATATCTTTAGTTACGACAGAATTTGCACCAATTACACAATTTTTACCAATATTGGCGCCTATTATGCATACATTTTCACCAATCCAAGAACCATAACCAATACTAACTGATTTTTTTTGCACAATAGATTGCTGTATTATTGGAAGAGAGGTATCTTCATAACCATGAATATTATCCGATATATAAACTTTATCAGCAGTAAGCACTTTTTCTCCTATGATAATTTCATGAGTTGCATAAATATGATTGAAGTTTCCTATAACTGTTTCATCCCCAATTTTCAGTAATGGATTAAGATACCTGGTTAGAGGCATTGCCGCTAACCATGATTTGTATTGTATAAATACCTTTTGACCGATAATTATGTTTTGTGTCCCATCTAACTTTAGTGGCCGATCAATGAATGAATGGGCTCCTAATTTTTGAAATCTTTTTTTGTTCAATATCCACCAAAATAATCTCTTCAATTTTTTTATCAGTCTTATTAAAAGGTTCATTTTCCAATTATTTTACTTAAATCAATTTTATACAATTTGATATTTATAAAAATGTAAACCATCAATATACCTACTTTTAGTAAAGAATTAATGAAAGAATAATTAATTCTTATGAGATAAAATAAAACGAATGTAAAAAGACAAAATAACAATAGGCTGATTATTTCTCTACCAATTTTCTTTTGCTTGAATCGAAGTCTAAAATATAAAATTAGATTCATAACTAAGAATGCTAATGCTGATGATATTGCTGCTGCATAAACACCCCAATGTGGAATAAAAGCAATGTTAAATAAGATACTTGCAATAGCCCCAGTCATGGAAGCAATTCCAATAGCCTTAGTATTTTTTTCTGCTTGGAGTATACTTCCAAATATTACATTTGGGGCTGTCAATATTGCTCCGAGCATTATTATAGGTACTAACAAATAACCTTCATAATATTTTTCCGAAGCCATAATTTTAAAAACTTCTTGACTAAATAAAGTAAATGCCATTGCACATGCAAAGACCACAAATAAAAATCGTGATTGTATTGTATCTATGAAATTCGGAAATTCTGGCGTCCCGTATTTCTTGAATATCTCGGGTTCAATTGCCCTGTATCCACTTTGTATTATCATATTAAGGGAAAATGCAAGTGTATATGCAATATTGTAGATCCCAATTTGAGAAAGGTTCACAAATCTTTCTAATATGATTCGATCAGAGAAGCTGATTGCTAAATAGGCTATAGCACCCGGTATAAGGGGTAGTGAAAACTTAAGGCCTTCTTTGATTTGTTTGAGATTTAATCTAAAAATTGCTTCTTTGGACATTAGCGCCCAGTAGATAAAAAAGAATGGAATTAAGGAAAACAATCTACCATAGTAATGTCCAATAATCCCCTTTTTTAAAACGACGATAAGTGTAAATGTGAGCCCAAATTGAAATAAGGTTCTACTTATCGTTAAAATGATATAAAATCTGGCTTTTTGTTTAACTCTATATACAACTAATGGTATGATTGAAAAAACATCTAAAAAATTACTTATTAGTGCTAATTTGAAATATGGATTCCATGGTACTTGCAAATTAGTACTTTTAATAATTGGCGGAAAGACTAAAAAGTATATACATATTAATGAAAGATTGAATATCCCGATAAATAAATAAACATTCCCAAGTAACAACTTTTGCTGAAAAACATCTTTTTTTTCAAAATAATTACGGATGACAAAAGAGTTTAAAGCTAGAGAACTCAAAATAAATAAAAAGATTACCACTGAGTTTGTGTAACTAATTATTCCATAATCCTTAGGAGATAGATAATGTGTATAAATAGGAAGTAAAACAAATGAAATAATTTTAGGAACTATTTCCCCTATGGCGTATATCGCTGTTTCTTTTAATAAGTTGTTTTTAATCATCATTTGAAATAGATTGGCTAATCGAGAATATATTGAAAATAATCCTTTTATATATAATATGAACTGAATTTTATATCTGAATTAGGATATTCAACTTAATCTTTATAGTCCACGCATAATAATATCATTACCATTGCCAACATTCTTTCTGATTAAACTGCTCGTTTCTTGATATTTGAAATTTATCTTTCATATTCCATACTTCGTAATTTTAATCTCGAACTTCAATCTAGCCCTTTCCTATAGCTCGGTAATCAAAACCAATAGTGTTCATCTTTTGTTGGTCAAAATATTCCTACCATCAAATACAAAAGTCGGTTTCAGCATTTTTTGAGTTTCAAATTCCATGTTTCCCAGCTTACTGCTTTATCCTTTCCCAATACTTTTCAACTCAAAGCCGATAGCTGTTAATGCTTCACGATTGAGAATATCTCTTCCGTCGAACACTATGGTGGGTTTTAATATTTGGCTGTGAATTTTTTGCTCCGGTAGTAGGGTTAAAGCCCCCACCAACTCCCCAAACGAGGGAGGGTTTTGTTGCCCCCTGAATCCCCCAATCGGGGTACTTTTGGCCTGTGGTCGTCATCTTGCGGTTGATCATTTTCTAAACGTTTTGGTTTGACTGGGCGAGAGGCGATGAGTTTTAAGTTCCATGTTTCCCAGCTTACTGCTTTATCCTTTCCCAATACTTTTCAACTCAAAGCCGATAGCTGTTAATGCTTCACGATTGAGAATATCTCTTCCGTCGAACACTATGGTGGGTTTTAATATTTGGCTGTGAATTTTTTGCTCCGGTAGTAGGGTTAAAGCCCCCACCAACTCCCCAAACGAGGGAGGGTTTTGTTGCCCCCTGAATCCCCCAATCGGGGTACTTTTGGCCTGTGGTCGTCATCTTGCGGTTGATCATTTTCTAAACGTTTTGGTTTGACTGGGCGAGAGGCGATGAGTTTTAAGTTCCAAGTTTCAAGTCTGACTGCTTTATCCTTTCCCAATGCTTTTCAACTCAAAGCCGATAGCTGTTAATGCTTCACGGTTGAGGATATTTCGTCCGTCAAACACAAAGGCGGATTTGAGCATTTTTAGATGAACTTTATTCAAATTTATGAATAGTCCAGATTAAGTTGATTTACGGGAACTTTCGATATATTTTCCCCCTGGGAGCAAATGCCACAAAAATTATTGTGTTATCTTCAACGAAGAACCCGATACGATAGTTGCCTTTCCTGTATCGATAAGCATTATAGTGTCCCTTCAACTTCTTGATATTTGAAATTTCTTCCAGGTTTTTAGCCCGCTGGAATAATTGAATGGTTTGAAGGATGATCACGGCCAGCTTTTTATCCTTTGTTTTGGCAAGATCTTTTTCAAATCCTGCATGAAAAATAACTTTCATTTGGTATATCCGGCTTGATCTTCGTTCAAAATATTTTGAATTGTTTTTAGTACTTCTTCTTTTTCAATATAAGGTGTTTCTTTGTTTTTTTCCATATCATTCAGAAGTTCTTCATCTAAATAATCATCGGTAGTTTTTATTTCGACCCCCAGCCTGTTGGCTAATTCAACAAAAAAGTTAAACTCTTTTTTGTCTTTTGGTTTAATAATTATTGAATCCATTATTTTAACTTTTTATAAATTTACAAATTTGTTTGATTTTGGAGATACCCGGGTTTGCGGTTGCTATTGTTTAGTTTATATGTTCTTGCAGGAGAACCCCCCTCTCCAGTTGGAGGACTTGGGGCTTATGGTTGTTTTTGTGGGGTTGTGGATCATTGGGTCGACGTTTTTGTTTGCTCTGAGCCCGACGCCTTTTCCCTTTGGGGAGCGATTGGGAGAGGGGCAATAAGTTTCGAGTACCGGGAGCCGGATTCCAGGTGTCCGGTACTTGTGGCTGGATGGCAGATGTTACTGGTTTTGCCGACTGATCCTGATGAGTCATAAGCGAATGACATGTATTGGCTTGGTACATTTTTTTATTACCGCTGTGGGCAGCCGTCATCAGTCCGGCCTTTTCCAGTCGGTTTAGCTCGATCCGGATGGCTTTGGTGGATTCATTAAACTCGTCAGCCAGCCCCCGCATGTAGGCAGAGGTATTGTTTCAGATTAAGATCTTCATTATCAGGATTCGGGTTTGGGATTTAATGAGAGACTCGAGCACGTGGAAATATAGATTGTACGAATTACACGAAGTTGATAAGGCGTTTGTAGGTTAGGGACGGAGTTCCGAAGTTCACCAGTATTCCTAACATAAACCCGGTTGATTTGAGATCGTTTATTACCTGCTTCATGTCGTGGTTCGAAATAAACTTTTCTGCTTTTATTCGAGAATGATTGAACGGAAACAAACAAAGTCTGCTTTATAAAATTGATTTAGTTTTCCACTGTTGTAATCTATCTGCAATAACTTTTCTCTTTCATAAAGAATCGACTGAGGAATGAATTCCTTTCCCAATGCTTCCTTACATACTTTTTTAGGAAATTCTGCCCCCAATATCTGATGGACTTTCATACAGGCCTCCGATTATTTTATAGCTTTCGTCTTTTAATAGAATAATCATCATTCATGTCATTCGGATGTTCGTTTCGGGTTGTTCCAGCGTTTTTTGATTTCAGTAAGAAATTTCCTCCCGAAAATAGTTCCTGTTCCAATAATACCCCCCAGAAAGATCCAGATCACGAGAATAAGCGGCCGGTTTGGTTTTGATTTTTCGAGAGGGACAGATACCGGTTCGATGATGGTGAATACCGGCGTGTCTTCCTTGACCTGGATTTTTGCCTGTTCCAGTTGCTGTGCCAGCCCGGAATAGACATTGTAAATCAGCGTATAGTTATTCTGGAGCCGCTGGAGTTCGGTCTGGGCCGTAGCGGTGAATACATTCCGGTTTTTGTCCTGGAAGCCGGCCAGTTCATCCTGGGCCAGTTCATATTGTTTTTTTACTTCATCGTAACGTTGCTGAACAAAATCGAGGTTGGCCTTTGCCTTTTGAATTTTGAATTCAGTAATGTATTGCTGAAGCAGTTCCTGTGTTCGTTGGGCTAACTGTGCTGCAGGCAATGCTTCCGGCAAATTGCAGGAAATGGTGACATAGCCATCTTTATCGTTGTAATCAATGGTAACAAGATCTTTAATCCTTTTCTGGACATCCCGTTGATCCATGGTAAGGGCAATGGGGCCATTATCCCCTCCCGGGGTTACCACCTCCTGGGGTTTCCCCTTTATCGCTTTCATGATCGTTCCGGGTAACCCGACCGTGTATTTTATGAATGGATTTGGCTTTTTATAACTGGTGTAATAATCGTAGAGGGAGATTGGCTGGCTGATATCTTTAAAGTTCAGCATCATCTTCATCAGGGAGAGCTGGAACGGGATGCTGGCCACGATTTGCGGATAGACCGTCGGGGTAATGTCGGATGTGCTGCCCATGTTCAGGTTAATGCCGGCCATCGATGCCAGCCCTGAAAGCCCGCCCAGTTTGGATTGGGCATCGGCTTCCTGGGGGACCAGGGTGGTGGAGGCCGTAAATTCCTTTGGGCTGAAGATTGCGATCAGTAACCCCAGAACAGCGCATATGCCTATTGTTTTAAACAAGGTACGTCGTCCGGCCCAGAAGGTCCGGGCCAGTTCGATCAGGTCGATCTCGTCTGAAGATGTGGTTGTCTTTTGCTTTTGTTGGTCGTTAGCCATTTCTTTGTAATTATAATTAGCTCTTATGGGCTTATTTTTGTTTGCTTATTAGCGGCTGGAATTCATTCGTTATTCAATTTTAGAATCTCATCGACTATATTATCCGCTATACGGAAATCAGTTAATAATAATTTATCAATAAGTGGCTTTACCTTGTCTATAATTGCCAATTGCTTTGCTTTGTGAATTACTCCAAGTGTACCTGTAATCTTAAACTTTAATCTGGTTGCCAATTTACGGGCTTTTAAATCATCAAGTAATAACAACACTTCGTTATACTCTGCTGCCAGAGCAATCGCACTTGCTTCTCCATAATCAACTTGAGTTTCAAGAAAGTTCTGGTACTTCTTATCAGAAACGGGTTGTATTTTAATCCAATCGGGTAAAGTCTCTCCAAACTCCTTTGCAATCTCAGGCGTAGTAATCAATTTACCGTATACTTTTTGCAAAAGATCAAATTCACCGATCTTGTGAAAAAGTATCAAAATGCTAGTGTCTGAAATAACAATATCAGGCATTTGCTATATCGGAATGTAAATCAGAGACCGAAGTGCTGAAAACTGAAACTCCGTATTTCCCAAGCATTTCAATGAATGCTCTTTTTGACAATCCGACTATCTCTGCTGCTTGCCCGGCTGATAGTTTAGCATCTTCGTATAATTTCGCTGCAATTATCATTGAAAAATCGTAATCTTTCAAATCAATACTGTCCGGTATATGTAGCTGAATTGTTCTCATAATCATTTATTTCATGTGTGAATAACTTGTTTTTTTAATTGCCATATGACAATAACCCTGATAGAGTTGTTATTCTCATTTCCGGTTGGTGTTTGTTACATCATGGCTATTTCTTCAAAAATACGAAATCATTATATCAATCTGTAATTTGGCACAGTATTTTCTACTTGCCACTAACTATGCGATTTTCCAATAGCCCCCTTTGGCAGGGCCAATGCGCCTGAGAAATCCGGCATCCTTTAATTTTTTTATATTTTCCTGGGTTTTCCGGTGCGATATTTCGATTTTACAGGATATTTCTTTTGCTGAGATGTACGGGTTTGCGGCGATACAATCCAAAATTTTTTGCTGATTTTCGCTAAGGTTTTCTACGACCTTTTCTACGACCTTTTCTACGACCTTTTCTACGACCTTTTCTTTAATTGTTAATCGTGTAAAGTCTTCCAAATCTACCAGGTCATAGTGTAAGCCGGGATATTCTTCTAACCATGCCCTGATCCGGATAAAACCGGTGCCATACTTTTCGACTTCGCCCATCAGATAAAAAGCTTCGGCAAGGAGCTTATTCCTGTGACGGGGCTGGTAATGATCTGTTTGCAGATCGGCTATGGTTAAATTGCCAAACAACGCCCCGGGGTTGGAAAATTCAATCCGGTCATCAAAAATTTTTATAATGACATCGGTCGGGTTGCGATAATCCTTATGGATGAGGGCGTTGAGCAGTATCTCGCGAATAGCCGGCAACGGAAATTGCCACCGTTCTTTTCGTTGCAGTTCACCGGTAAATTCGTACCCCAAAGCAATATTGCGTTTTATAAAATCCATCGCTTCTTCGACGGCGATGACTAAGGGAGATCTGATGACGATATCGTCAATGATGGCAGAAGGGGCTTTAAACCTTCCCAAATGAATTGCCGTATGATGTGTCCCAAACAATAGTTCTGCCGCGCGTGTAATTCCTCCTTTTTTGCAAAATCCCAGTTTTATCAGATCGGCATGCAGGTCGGTGCCTGGTTTGTATCTTCCGGTAGTCCGGATCCGTTGCGAGAATAAAGCCAAAGCTTCCCTGTCCAGGTCTTCATAATTTGTTGAAACGGGGAACGCGTCGAACGACATATTTAAGCTTTTCATACGATACCCGACAATTTCATCGACCGTAAGCTGATGGTTTGAATTCCTTTTGCGGACATAGTACCTGCCTTTAACAGAAACGGGCTTGACCGGGAATTCATGTACCGTGAATATAACAACTTTTTTGTTATCGAGCATTATTTCGTCGGCGTCGGGTATGATCAATGGTTCTGTTTTTGTTCCAATCTCGTTTATCCAATTCTGAACCGTTTCGCTGTTGGCCGAAACGCCCGTTAGCTGACCGTTATCACAAATGCCGGCAAGTAATATTCCTCCTTTGTGATTCGCAAAAGCGCCAATGGAAATGATGGCTTCGTTATTGAAGTTCTGTTTGAATTCAACTTTTTCGCCTTCACCCCGGGTAATGATTGTTCGAAGTTCGTCTTCGGTCATTTATGCGTCTTTTACAGCTCCGCCTCCTCAGTCCCATATCGGGTGAGCAGGCATCAGGAAGGTTTCTTCCTGTTTTTGGTAGAACGGTCAAAGATAACGAATAAGAATTTTACTCAAAAAGGGAAAAACACAATTGTTATAAAAACTTGATGAAGGACCGGAAAATGAAAACGAAAAGCATTAATGGCTGCATGAAGGATACTTGTTCTTCGCCTTACCACGGATAACACAGATTGTCACAGATAAATATTAAATATGTGGAAAATTGAACTTCATTCCTAATCTGTGTTTATCTGCGTAATCTGTGGTGACATCTATTGACGACCACGGATAACACAGATTTACACAGATAAATATTAAATATGTGGAAAATTGAACTTCATTCCTAATCTGTGTTTATCTGCGTAATCTGTGGTGACATCTATTGACGACCACGGATAACACAGATTTACACAGATAAATATTAAATATGTGGAAAATTGAACTTCATTTCTAATCTGTGTTTATCTGCGTAATCTGCTGTGACATCTATTGACGACCACAGATGTCACAGATTAGAGAATCAGTCTTTTAATTCCTTTTTTTAGATCTGTTTCATTAAAGTTGATTAGTAGCCCTAATTTTTTGTCAGCTAATTTTAAATAAGTTAGCAGCTGTGCCGTATGGATGGGAGCCAGAGCATCAACTGATTTTATTTCAATGATAATCGCTTTGTTTACAATCAAGTCTATCCGGTAACCTGCATCTAATCTGATATCGTCATAAACAACTGGTAGTGCGACTTGCCGGGCAACCTCGAGTCCTGCTTTAAATAATTCGTGTTGCAGGCATACTTCGTATGTTGACTCCAGAAGTCCGGGGCCTAGTTGAGAATGAACTTTATAAGCACACCCAATGATTTCGTATGTAAGATCATTAAGTTCCATAATTTTTAATCTGTGTTTATCTGAGTAATCTGTGGTGACATCTATTGACGACCACGGATAACACAGATTGGCACAGATGCGTATTTAAAACAGATATATCCGGAATTTAGTCTGTTAACCATCGAAATTCCGATGTCGTTTCTAATTTTGGCAATCAGGTCCCGCTTACCAGATCCGGATTGTTTTAAGCACAAGTAACAACATTTTTTATAATTTCTGTCCTTTAGCCGGACAGGCTCTTCCTTTTCCAATCGATGAAAAGGAAGCAAAAATCTTGTCAAAACGAACCCTCCGCCGGGCGTTTTGACGGCTCCCGCACCGCTTTGTTCTGCATTTCCGTCGGAGTTTTGACGGATTACGGGATTAAAAAGATAAAATCCGGATAAATATTAAGCAGCAGGAATATCGCTGTGTCTAACTGAGTAATCGGTGGTGCAAACCAGCAGCGTCCTTCACTTCACTACCTCCCAATGTCCGCCTTTGGCGGCTCCTACCCGTTGGATAAATCCTTCTTTCTTTAATTTTGCTATATTCTCCTTTATTTTTCGTTGTGATATCCCGATTTTATCTGATAAATCAGATGTTGTTATATAGTTGTTCTGTGTGATTAACTGCATGATTGCCCGTTGATTTTCGGTGACTTTTTCGGTGACCTTTTTGGTGACCTTTTTGGTGACCTTTTTGGTGACCTTTTTGTCTGATCCAGAAAATACTGTTACCATAAATCCCCCGGAAATATTTTGAAATACAGGTACTGGCAGTTGGGCTTTTTTAAATGAATCAAGTACCCGGCGGATCCCGGAGCCGTATTTTTCGATCAATCCCATATCCTTGAAAAAATCGGCCAGCAGTTTATTCCTGGGGGTTGACCGGTAGTTGTTTGTCATCAGGTCTTCCACTGTAATTGTGTCCGGTAACCTTCCCGGATTATAAAATTCAATTTTGTTATCGAATATTTTTATAATGGAATCTGATGCAGAACGATAATCGCGGTGTACAATCATGTTGACAACGATTTCACGGATCGCCTCCATCGGATATTGCCATCGGGTGTTGTTGAGTGCATCTCCCCGGATGATAATTTCCTTGTTTATGTGCTTTCTTACAAAGTCGAGAACATGGCTGATTTGGGTCAAAACATCGGCTTTTGTCCTGGATGTATCCTTTATGGTAATCTCATCCTGGAAACGTCCCAGTTCGATTGTGCTAACAACCGAATCTTCTTTTTTGAAAAGTAAGTAGGCTGCATTTGTTATGTTGCTTTCACGAATCAGGTTATACTTTGACAGAAATGAATGAGGTGTTTCTGTAACTGTAATCTGTTGTTGCCTCATTGTTTCTATGGCTGCCTGTACTTTATCGGGCGCAAGATCATCAACTGTATGTACCGGGTCAGGATAAGCATCCCAACTGGAATTTATCGATTGAAGGTGCATTTCTACTACTTCGGAGACAGATAACTGATGGTTTGAATTTCCCGTTCGTTTATAATATCTTCCTTTCAGGGAAACAGGTTTTACCGGGTACTCAGTTACCCGCAATATCGCAACGGTTTTGTTCCTGATTCTTAAGGCCTCTGCATCAGGAATAAGAGCCGGCATCGTTTTATTCTTAATTTCGTTGATCCATCCGTTCAAGGTTTCTTTTCCGATTTGTATCCCTTTGACTTCACCGGAATCGGATACGCCAATATAAACCGAACCTCCAACCGTGTTTGAGAACGCGACAAGAGAGACTATCGCTTCATCGTTAAATGAAGTTTTAAATTCAACTTGTTCCGATTCTTTGTCTGGTAGTCTATTGTTTCGGATGCCCATTTTGTTAAGGGAATTGGTCTTTATTTTTATTCTGTTTTCATCTGCGTAATCTGTGGTGAAGACTATTGACGACCACTGATGTCACAGATGAAAACAGATAAATATTAAATAAGCTGGAAATTGAATTTCATTTTTAATCTGTGTTTATCTGAGTAATCTGTGGTGAAATCTATTGACTACCACGGATTACACCGATTGGCACAGATTCGTATTTAAAACAGATATATCCGGAATTTAGTCTGTTAACAATCGAAATTCAGATGGCGTTTCTGATTTTTGCAATCAGGTCCCGCTTACCAGATCCGGATTGTTTTAAGCACAAACAACAGCGTTTTTTATAATTTCAGTCCTTGAGCCGGACAGGCTCTTCCTTTTCCAGTCGATGAAAAGGAAGCAAAAATCTTGTCAAAACGAACCCTCCGCCGGGCGTTTTGACGGCCCCCGCACCGCTTTGTTCTGCATTCGCGACGGAGTCATGGCGGATTACGGAATGGTCTGTCCTGTCGTTCCAAACTTTTTTGATAGCCGTTTCTGTTGTTAATAGGGTTTCTATTGTTTGAGACTACGCCGTTTGAGAGTTTGATACTTCGTCGTTTGAGGGACTGTTCCTATGGTTAATATGGTTCCTATTGTTACGGTTCCCGGAGTTTTGTCTTTCTTCCCATTCTCTCATTCCCTCATTCACTAATTCTTTCATTCACTTCTGTCCTAGAGCCGGACAGGCTCTTCCTTTTCCAATCGATGAAAAGGAAGCAAAAATCTTGTCAAAACGAACCCTCCGCCGGGCGTTTTGACGGCCCCCGCACCGCTCTGTTCTGCATTTGCAACGGAGTCATGGCGGATTACGGGATTTTCTATCCTGTAATCCCCAAATTTCTTTGATAACCGCCCAATCCATGCTTCTGCCGAATTTTTTAATGAATCCAGATAAATATTAAGCAGAGATATTGCTGCGTTTCTGAGTAATCGGTGGTGCAACCAGCAGCGTTCTTTACTTCGCTACCTCCCAATGTCCGCCTTTGGCGGCTCCTACCCGTTGGAGGAGCCCCTCTTTTTTCAGGTTCCGGATTATCTTTTCGATTCCGCTTATGCTTAAGCCTGTCTTGTCAGATAATTCTGATGTTGTGATTTGAGGATTTTCCGAGATTATTATTAATATTTTCTCCTTACTTTTCTCCTTACTTTTAGGATAATTGTATAATGTCACCTGTAGTCCGCTTGCAAATTCAATGATTTCATGCTGGGGAAAACCTTCTTTTGCCAATTCTTCCCGGATCAGAAGAAATCCTCTTCCCCATGCTTCAATAAACCCCATCCTGAAGAATGCATTGGCAATTAGTGTATTGCGCCGCTTAGACGGATGTACTTGTTTGAGCATTTGGACATTTAGCGGGGATAGGAGCGTGCCGCTGTTCCAAAAAACGATTTTATCATCGAAGATTTTTATCGTTATGTCTGTCTGTTCTCGATAACAAACTGACTATTTTGTTAGGTATATCCTCCAGTAATTTTTTGCTGTGTTTTAAGCCAATAACATCTCCGTTGTCTTCAATCCCGATATATAATTTACCTCCGTCTGCATTGGCAAAACCGCAGATCTGCTTCAAATATTCGTCTTTCCATACAGACTTGAACTCAGTTCTATGCGACTCGTATTTTGGATTTTTAATAAGCATCGGAAATTCTTTTCGATTTGAAACAGATGAATATTAAAAAGTTAATACCTGCTATTTTATTTTAATCCGTGGTGCAGCCTTTTCCCACAACAGGAGCAGGGACTTTTCCTTTTCGAAATGAACTGTTTCTTTTTCCGGGGAGATTATCTGTGCCTGTATTCTTCTGCCGATCATTTCCTCAACACTTTTACAAAGCCGGGAAAGATTGTCCTTGTCAATCTGATTGCCAACAAGAACGATTTCAATGATCTTGCTGTCCCTTCCTTCCGCCATTTCTCCAATCAGGTAAACCTTTGTGATGTTCCCCAAACTTTCGGTTACCCGTTCGATTACCTGGTCTATTCCGGTATGTTTCAGTAAAATGTTATGGATTTCATTAAACAACGGATGTTTAACATTCGCCTGGTAAATTTTTTTGTTACCAAGGAACGTTGCTGTTAATAATCCGGCCTTTTCCAGGCGGTTCAGCTCGATCCGGACCGCATTGGTCGATTCCTGAAATTCTTCGGCTAATCCCCTCAAATAGGATGAGGTGTTGCTGTTGAGAAAGAATTTTAATAATAGTCTGATCCGGGTTTGCGAAGTAATAAGCGATTCGAGCATAGTATTGGATTGGTTTGCAGAATTTTTACAGCTCCGCCTCCTCAGTCCCAGAGGGGTGAGCAGGCGGAGGGGAATTTCCCTCTGGGTTTGGATAGAACGGTTAAAGATAACGAATAAGAATTCTACTCAAAAAAGAAGAAACAGAATTGTTGCAAAAACTTGATGAAGGACAGGAAAATGAATGGGAAGGGGTATAATGACTGCATGAAGGGTACTTGTTTTTCATTTCACCACGGATAACACAGATTGGCACAGATAAAGAAAATAACAGGAATATTGATTTTGCTTTTAATCCGTGTTCATCAGAGTAATTTGTGGTGAAAAAATTTGGTCAGTTCCAAATCCTGTTTCTTGGCTCGTTCAAAAGAACCGGTCACAATGATGTTAGAAAAGGCTCGAAGTTATCCTTGTGTATAACATGAAAACTGCTCCCTTTGTAATTGTTCAAAAATGCTTTGGGAGGAGTGACTTTTGTTTCCGGAGACCATTTGAATTCATAGGCGGAAATCTTTCCATTGTGTTCTTCGATAAAGTCGATTTCCTTTTGTTCCTTAGTCCTCCAGAACCAATAATTTATCCATTGGTTTGAATAGGTTAAATATTTTATCCGTTCCGAAACAAGAAAATTCTCCCATAACGATCCTTTGTCTGCCCTGTTTTCAATCTGATCAAACCGGGCTATCAGCGCATTTCTCATTCCGTTGTCATAAAAATAAATCTTTTTACTGAATTTTAATTCATTCCTCAGGTTTCTGCTGAATGATCCGAGCCGGAAGATAATATAGGTTTGTTCCAACAGTAAAATATATTTCTCAACAGTTTTAGAGTCCAATCCGCAGAGTTGTCCCAATTCGTTATATGAAATTTGTGATCCTACCTGGAAAGAAAGTGCTTGCAGTAGTTTTAACAGTTTTTCCGGTTTTTTTATCTGTTCCCACATCAATAGATCTTTGTATAAAAAACTGTCCGATAACTGTTTCAATATTTCTTTTTCATTTCCCTGATGGTTAATTACATCCGGGTAATATCCATAAACCAGGCGATGGGGTAAAAGCCTTTTTTCTGCAAGCAGTCCATGATGCCGGACCATCTCGGCAAAGGAAAGCGGGAACATTTGATATTCCCATTTTCTTCCGGTTAACGGTTCGTTTACTCTATTGGCCAGATCGAAAGATGAGCTTCCTGTGGCAATTAATTGGACATCGGGAATTGAGTCTGTTATTAGTTTCAACTTAAGCCCGATATTTTCTATTCTTTGTGCTTCATCAAGTACAACTACTTTCTTGTTTCCCAATAGTGCTTTTAGCCTGCTTGAAGAAATTTCTGAAAATATATTTTGGACATCGAGTTCATCTGCATTTAACCAGAGCGTATCATTATTATCCTGAAGGAGCTGTTTTAGTAAGGTTGTCTTTCCTACTTGCCGTGTTCCGATCAAAATAATGGCTTTATTTTGGAAAAATTTGGATTTGATGGAAGATTCCAGTATACGTTGGATCATTGACTAATTTATTTTTTTAGCATAAAAATACAACTTTTTTGGATCCTGTTCCGAAAAAGTATAAACTTTTTGGGATTCTATTCCGAAAAAGTTGCATTAAAATGATCTGTTATTTATCTCTGCCTATGTCAGTACGGCAAGATCGTTCATTGGGACTTCTACCATGACGGTATAGTGGACCTGACAGATCCGGATACCGACTTTGTGCTTCCCTTTCAGCCGGATCAGTTCGCCCCGGATTCCTACCAACGGGCCTGCAAGGATCTCGACCTGCATGCCTGGCTCGAGGTCCTCCCGGGTCAGTTCGACCTTAAAATGCTCCTGTTGTTCAAGAATGTGTTTTAGCGCGGTAATATCATCTTCCTTGACCGGCGCTGCCTTGCCGTCAAACGTAACGTAGCAGGCGACATGCTCGGTTTGCAGGGCCAGGTCGTATTCCTTCCTGCCGACATGTACGAAAATATACCCCGGCATGAGCGGCATTTCCACTAGCTTTTTGCGGTCGCTCCATTGCCGGAGTTTTTTTTGCATGGGAAGAAAGGTTTCTATGCCTTTCCCTGTTAACTTTTCCAGTACTTTTTTTTCTGCCCGGCTTTTGAGATAAAGGACGTACCATCGTTTCATGTCAGCCTTTTTAGAATACTGCCGCAAGGGCGATAGCCAGCGATGACAGGGCCGTGGTAAAAGCCAGCCATTTGGAGGTACTGTCTGTTTTATTTTTTTGAGGTTTTTCCGGGACAACAATCCGGCAGCCCGGTTTTATCTCTGGGTAGTCTTTCCAGATAAAACTTCGGGTTATCTGCGTTGTTCCATTGCTGTAAACGACATAGACCTTACTTTTCTTTGCATTTGAACTGAAGCCCCCTGAATGGCTGACATAGTATTTGATTCCCCGTCCATGTTCATAAGAGAGGCCGATCGGGGTCAGCACTTCACCTGTAACCCAGATTTCTTCCGATTTCATGGGGACAATAATCTGGTCTTTATCTTTCAGGTAATAATCATAAGAAGTGCCAGGGTGTTGTAAAATATTGGACAGTCTTAATTCCAGTTGCGTGAACCGGTCTTTATCCTCCTGGTTGGACAGAGACATGGTATCTTTTTGGGTCGTATCCAGTTTCATTTTCATCCTTTTTATGGCTTCCATCTGGATCTGGATTTGATCGTCGTTAAAGCGTTTCATTTTGGCCCCTTCGGCAAAGGCATAGGGTGTCAGCCCGCCTGCACGCCTGATCAGGTCTGATATTCGTTCGTTTTTGTCGCTGATGCTGTATTCGCCGGGGTACTGGACTTCTCCTTCGATCTTTACGGTTTTTTGTTTTTCATAGGAAGGTGCCCTCCTGATGTAAACCTGGTCGAACGGCTGCAGGATAAAACCGGCATCTTCAGGTGTTAAATTCAGGTCCCTGTCTACTTTAAACTGGTACAGGGATGCCAGCTTGCTGTTGACCACGCTGGCCTCTTCGTGGCTGTTCCTGCGTGCAACTTCAAGGTACGATTCGCTGGCCGCTTCGGTCATCCCCCCCGCCAGGAATACCAGGTCTTTCAGGGTCATGTTACGCTGATAGTCATATTCCCCAGGGGTCATAACTTCGCCCAGGATCTCCACTGTTTCCTTCTCTCCGATACTGAAAATATCCCGTATAATGACTTTGTCTTCCCTTTTCAGCAGCGGATCATTAGCTCCCTTCATGACATCGTCTACATTAAAGGCGATTGTTGTCGGATATAGCTGATTGTCCAGCCTGATAATCAGTCCCCGCGGTGCAAAATGATCTTCACGGAGTCCTCCAGCCTTGGCGATTAACCGGGATAGGGTCATGTCTTTTTCCAGTGCATAAGGGCCCGGACGGAAAACGGCGCCCTCGATACTCACCCTGTTTTCAAAACGGTCGATGACCTTTTCGGCACGGATAAGGTCCCCGTTTTGCAGCCCGGCAGTGTCGAACTGGTCCTTATCGATATCGACCAGTTGATATTGCCCGTTGTCGAAGCGGGTAATTAAAAGCCTGGATGAAGAGGCATTCTCACTAAACCCACCGGAATATTTTAAAAGTTGCTGTATGTTTTCTCCTTGCTTTAATTCAAAAATATTATCCCTTTTAAAGCTGCCGGCTGTCTCGACGCGTTTTTCATAGGTCGGGATATAGATAATATCCTGGTCCCTTAACGAGACATTGCTTGCCGTGTTCCCGTTGATCAGGTAATCATAAACATCGATCTTCGCAAAAAGCTTGTTATCCCGGATCACGTGAATACTGCGGAACGACCCGTTTTCGTCCGGTCCTCCCGATAAGTAAAGTGCATTAAACGCAGAGGCTGTGGCAGGAAGGGTATAAGTCCCGGGAGCAATGGCTTCGCCGATCACATTTACTTTTATAGCCCGGGGATTGCCCAGGGTAACATCTGCAAACGTGTTCGGGGTCCCGCCGGCCATCCCGCTATAAATAGTCGTAAGCCTGTCCTTGATTAGTTTCCTGGCTTCATTGTAATTTATCCCTGCAACCTTGACCGGTCCCAGGTCCGGAAAATTAATGTCGCCGTTATTGTCAACATCCAGCGTGTAGGTTTGCTGGCTGGCACCCCATACATTTACTGTAATTTCGTCTCCGATGCCGAGGACATAGTCATCCGGTACCGGAATGTTTACAGATGGCTCGAAAGTGAGATTTTTTTTATTGAACAATTGGTATCCAAATATTTTTTTGTTTTTCTCGGAAACGGCATCCTTCTTCACTTGCAGGGAATCGGCCTTACTGCTGTAAAGGCTGGAATCCTGGTCTGCATTCCAGTAAAAATTCCCTTTTTGTCCGGATTTTTTTTGATTCTGTGGAGATGTTGTCCCTTGTCCGGACTTGTTTAGCTTGCCCGATGACTGCATTTCCTGGATGCGTTGGGTTAACTGGTCGATTTGCTGCTGGCTGGCGCCCCTGGCTTTGGCCATTTGTATCGCCTGATCCATTGTTAAACCCCTGGAATTTATTTCATTCATGATTTTTTGAACCTGTTCATCTGTCAGTTGGTCTACATTTACGTCAGTAGCTGCCCTTTGAGCAAAAACGGGGGAAACAGCACCCATCAGAACGATGAGTAAAAGGAGATTGAGAATTCGTTTCAGCATGTTTTTAAGCCTGTATTTGGTTTAAAATGTCTTTTTTAGTCACACATTCCGGATCATTTCATCTTTAAGAGTAAGGTTAATAAGCCTTTAGTCCGATAAATGACAAAAATGATCTTCATCTTGAAATTTTATGCAGGGCAAAGTTAAGTAATTATATGCTTTTCGGAGAAATAAATTTTTATACATTTATTTTTTTACTGAAGTTTCACATGTTGCGTCATTCGTTTGTCTTCGCTCTGTGCTCTTTGCCCTGAATGCAGAAGTTGCAAGAGTATAGTGTATTATTTGTAAGCGGTTTATCGGGGATGGTTCAGTAAATGAAAGGGCGGTCTGCGGAAACTTCAGAATTAATTAACCGGGAAACAGCTGTAAGGTAAGGAAATATATTACCTTTGCACCCCTTAATCAGAAGAAAATCAAAGTAAATGATAACAGTATCCAATTTAGCGATCCAATTTGGAAAAAAACCGCTTTTTGCCGATGTTAACCTGAAATTTACGCCAGGTAACTGTTATGGCGTGATCGGTGCGAATGGTGCCGGAAAATCAACTTTTCTCCGGTTGATATCAGGAGAGCTGGAGCCGACCCACGGTTCGGTGTTAATGGGGCCGGGGGAACGTTTGTCCGTCTTAAAACAGGATCACTTTGAGTTTGATGAATTTCCTGTTCTGGATACGGTGCTGATGGGGCATAAGGAATTGTGGCGCATTATGAAAGAAAAGGAAGCGTTGTATGCGAAATCTGATTTTTCGGAGGAAGACGGGTTACTGGCAGCCAGGCTTGAGGATGAGTTTGCCGCGATGAACGGATGGAATGCGGAAAGTGATGCCGCTACGCTCCTGAGCGGATTGGGTATTAAGGAAGATCTGCATTACCAGTACATGAAGGACCTTGAAGCCAGGGCCAAGGTGCGGGTTTTGCTTGCGCAGGCTTTGTTTGGCAATCCCGACAACCTGTTACTTGATGAACCGACAAACGACCTGGACCTGGAAACGGTAAGGTGGCTGGAAAATTATCTGGGGAACAGTCAGAATACGGTGATCGTGGTCTCTCACGACCGGCATTTTCTGGACAATGTGTGTACCGATGTCGTGGATATCGATTACGGAAAGATCAGGGCCTTTGCCGGTAACTATACTTTCTGGTATGAATCGAGCCAGCTTGCACTCAGGCAGCAGGCAGCTGCCAACAAGAAGGCAGAAGAAAAGAAAAAGGAATTACTTGAGTTTATCAGCCGTTTCAGTGCGAACGTGGCCAAGTCGAAACAGACGACCAGCCGTAAAAAGATGCTTGAAAAGCTTAATATTGAAGAAATCCAGCCTTCGACCAGGCGTTATCCCGGGATTATTTTTCAGCCTGAGCGTCAGTCGGGAGACCGGATCCTGAGGGTAGAGGGACTGACACTGGAGCAGGATGGAGAAGTTTTGTTTAAAGATGCGACTTTTACCATTGAAAAGGGTGAAAAAGTGGTTTTTCTTGGTAAAGACAACCGGGTGACAACAGCCTTTTTCAAGGTGATTACGGGCGAACTGGAACCCACTGCCGGTGTTTTCGAGTGGGGGATAACGATTACAAAAGCTTATTTGCCAATGGACAATACGGAGTATTTTACAAAAAGTGAAACCCTGATCGACTGGCTGGCCAAATACTCGCAGGATACAAGCGAAGCCTTTCTGAGGGGTTATCTTGGGAAAATGCTTTTTTCGGGAGACGACCTGCATAAGAATGTTCAGGTATTGTCCGGCGGGGAGAAAATGCGCTGCATGATTTCACGGATGATGCTTGAACATCCGAACGCGGTGATTCTCGATCATCCTACTAACCATCTTGATATGGAATCGATCCAGTCGTTCAATAATAATATGAAAGCTTATCCGGAACAGATACTGATGGCATCACATGACCACCAGTTTATCGAAACGGTTTGTTCCCGGGTTATTGATCTTACTCCTGATGGCGTTATTGATAAATATATGGACTTTACAGAATACCTGGATGATGAAAAGATCCGGGAAAACAGGCATGCCAAATATGCAATGTCATAGACTGGTAAGGCAAAGCCTGTGTTTTTGTTCTGTCTGCCGTTATAATTAATTCTCCTTTGACAGATTAAGGATTGAGTTTGATTTTTCGAAGTGTCAAACAAAGTAGGATTAAAAAGCCCTGGATATGATGGTTTGCATCAATATCCAGGGCTTTGGTTTTGTATTGGGAAACATAATAGGTCAAAACAAATCTCTTTTTCTAAAAACGAATACCCCCATAGAAGACATCACTACCGAGAAAAAGAGCACTGCCAGGAAAGCCCAGCTTTTACTTTCAAGAAAGTTGGGAACATTCATTCCGAACAAACTTGCTATCAATGTCGGGATCATCAGGATGATGGATATGGAAGCCAGTTGCTTCATCACCACGTTTAAATTGTTGGATATGACAGAAGCGAATGCATCCATCATCCCGCTTTGGATATCAGAATAAATCTGGGACATCTCGAGTGCCTGTTTATTTTCGATAATGGCATCTTCGAGGAGGTCTTCATTTACCTCGCTCATGTTCTTTTTGAGCGCATTTCTGATTTTTGCCAGGACAATCTCATTCGCTTTCAGTGAAGTAATGAAATAGACCAGGCATTTCTCCATTTTCAGCAATTTATTGAGTTCTTTATTTCGGATTGATCTCTCCAGCTCATCTTCTATCTGTGCTGTCTGCTGATTGATTTGTTTCAGATAACTCAAATAGGTGGTTCCTGAGCGAAGAAACAATTTAATGATAAAATTCAGTTCGTCATGGTGAATTGCTTGTGTCTGACCGCGATATAATGCCGGTTGCAAAAAGGGCAGTACTTCATTCTGTTTCGCACACAGTGTAATTGTAATGTCCTTGATCCGGATAATGCCGAGAGGGATGGTGTAATAAGGAACGCCATTATTGGGACTTTCAACAGGGATCCTGAAAATGATTAATGACCAGTCATCGTCAATTTCATAACGCGGACGTTCGTCAACGTCGAGAATGTCCTGGATGATGTCTGCCGGAACCTGAAATTCCTTTTGTAAACGTTCAGTTTCTTCAGAGGATGGTTGAACCACATTGATCCAGCATCCTCCTTCTGCCTGGGGAATTTCGATATATCCACCAAAGCTTTTGAAGATTTTCAGCATAATTTTGCCTCCTTCATTTTTTCTCTGCAGGAGGCCAGGGCCCCTACAGCGAGGTTAATAATTCTGTTTGCTTATGATACGGGCCTTCGTCCATGTGTTAATTTTTGCAATTAGCGCCGCAAAGCTAGCTAAAACTTATTTAAAAAAGAAAGAAACGGTTTTTATTTTTCTTGCTGAGCGTATTTCTTTTTATTGATCTTATAATCAAATATTTTACCTTTCCTTCCACGAGCCTGATTTCGATAAATTCATAGATTACTTCTCCTTCCCGGAACCGGTTTGTATCCCCGATCTTTTAATTATCTTGGCGTCTGTTGTAAAAGATAAACCCTGTTGATTACTTGTGCCGGTCATGATAGCCTGGATGAGTAGTTGGTCTGAGTAAGATTTGCCTCCCCATTCGATGATAAAATTGGCACCGGCTCCGCCTTTATCTTCCTTGTTCTCGACAACAAACTCAATCGATTCAAGCGGTTTAATGAGTATGGGTTTATCGATATAATTTCTTAATAAGGTACCATAGGAATCATGATAGTTTGCCTTAAAAACGTAGGCACTGTCTGAAAGGGAAGTATTTCGTATACTGATGGTTGAAGTTAACAGAAACCGCCTGGTGCCATCCATATGATAAATGTCCGAATAGACCGGAAGGTAATCTGTTTCGAGGTATCCCATCTTGTCGGAGGTGACATTCACAAATGTGTACTTGTGGCTCGGGTGCATAATTCTTTCCGGATTTCCCTGTTCATGACCTGTTTGGCAAGAATAAAGAACGACCGGGAAAGCTATAGCTAATATCGTTTTTTGAAAATTGATCCGGTTCATGTTTTTGCTTTTTTAATTTAGTTGCTTAAAGAGATGCCTTTTATGCAGGCTTTTAAAAACTGATAATAATTAATTGGTTAAATTTTTTCCTAATTTAGCAAAGAAATAATTTTTATCGTTGATATACCAGCGTGATGTTAAGCATGAAGAAACTATTTATTTCATTCTCCATTTTCCTTTTCTGTTTTTCGGGCTTGCGGGCACAGGAGCCTTATCTCGAAGAAGTTACTGATTCTGTAGATATTGAGACTTATACTTATGCCGAAAAAGACGGACAGAAACTGGATCTGGATATTTATTTGCCTATACCCGGAGCGATGGAAAACAAGCCTGTTTTTTTATATGTTCATGGTGGTGGTTTTTCGGCAGGAAAGAGGGATGAACCAGGGATTGTTGACTTTTGCAGGAAAGTGACCCGTCGTGGATACACGGCTGTATCGATATCCTATCGCCTTACAAGAAAGGGTACGGATAGTGCTTTTGGTTGTGATTGCCCCTCAGGAGTAAAGCTTTCCACGTTCTCTGAAGCGGTTGAAGATCTGCAGGACGCCACTTTCTTTTTAGTGCAACATTACGGGCAATTCGGGATTGATCCGCATTGTATAATCCTTGCCGGAAGCAGCGCCGGGGCTGAAACTGTTCTGAATGCTGCGTATAAACCGCCTTATTGCTATGGCTTGGATTCCGGTCCCGTGGCCTATGCCGGCGTAATATCAATGGCCGGGGCAGTCCCGGATACGACTGTAATAACAAATGAAACGGCCATCCCGTCTATGTTTTTTCATGGGACTTGCGATAATCTTGTACCTTACGGAGCAGCCCCGCATCACTATTGCAAGGAAGATCAATCAGGCTATCTTATGTTATACGGACCGGAGGTGATTGCCGGTAAACTGAGAAGATTAGGCAAACCATACTGGTTGTATACGATCTGCGGTGGCGATCATGCTGTAGCCGGAATGCCGATGACTGACTATTTTGAAGAGATTATCCGGTTTTGCCATGATTATGTGCTGGAAAAGAAGCTGGAACAAAGGCATACAATCATTCCAGGCCGGCATAATTGCGATTTCCCCGATTATAATTATTGTGAGCAGGAGGATAAAAAGCAGCCGGAATTATGAAAGCTAAATTTTTATTGATAATAGTCGCTATGTTGGCATGTAATGTCGGTTTTTCCTTGGACATCAGGGTTATGACATACAATGTCAGGTATGAAAATACTGCAGACAGTATTCATTCATGGAAAAACAGGAAAAACTTGGTGGTCAGTGTGATCCGCTCATGTGCCCCTGATATTTTCGGGCTGCAGGAGGCTCTACTGGGACAGGTGAATGATATTGCCACGCGCATGCCGGGATATGATTGGGTCGGTGTTGGCCGAGAAGATGGAATTAACAAAGGGGAATATGCTCCTGTGTTTTATAATTCGCAGAAATTCCAGCTAAAGGAACAGGGGTGGTTCTGGCTTTCTGAAACGCCGGATGTGCCAAGCAAAAGCTGGGATGCCGCTTTACCCAGGATTTGTACTTATTTGTTGCTGGAGGATTATGAAACGCATAAAAATTTCTGGGTATTTAATACTCACTTTGATCATATGGGCGTTAAGGCAAGGAAGGAGTCTGCAAAGCTAATATTGAAGAAAATCAGGGATTTGAATAAAAAGGACCTCCCAGTCATCCTGACCGGCGATTTAAATTCAACGCCCGAAGACGATCCTGTTCGGGTATTGAAACGTCATCTGGAAGATAGCCGGGATATTTCTGCTGCCACTCCTGAAGGTCCGGTAGGTACTTTCAATGGATTCGATATTAACAGTCCCTTAACTGAGCGGATCGATTATATTTTTGTTTCAAAGAGAGTTGAGGTGAAGAAATACATGGTAGCCAGGGACCCGGACAATCATCAATATCCTTCCGATCATTTGCCGGTTTGCATCGATTTTTCTATTTAAAACATACCCGGTGCGGATGAACAAATCATAGGTCTGTTTTGTCTCCTGCTGTGATGAAAACAGATTATTTAATTATCGGGCAAGGATTGGCCGGAACGGTGCTTGGGTATGAGTTGCTGAAAGCAGGGAAACAATTCTATTTTATCGATTCTCCGGGATATCTTAAATCTTCAGAAGTGGCTGCCGGCCTGGTAAATCCCGTTGTTTTCCGGAGGATGACAAAAAGCTGGATGGTGGATGAATTATATCCGGTAATGTTGGAAATTTACAGGGGAATGTCAGAAATGCTGGGAGAACAGTTTTTTATCCCGATGAGGATATTGAAGGTTTTTGGTGCCGGTGAAGAGCATCTCTGGCAGAGAAAAATTTTCGAGAACGGACTTGAAAGCTATGCCTGTCTTGATGATGAGAGTAAGACATTTCCTCTTCTTGATGTGCCTTATGGCTCTGGATGGATTGCGAACGGAGGAAAGTTGAACATCAAAAGGTTACTTTTTCTTTTTAAACTGTTCCTGACTGAGAATCGATTGATCTCGTACGAAAACTTTGAATTTGGTCATCTGGATGTAGACAGGGAAAAGATTTTGTACCGGGATATTGAGGCAAAAAAAATTATTTTTTGTGAAGGGTACAGGGGTGAGCAAAACCCTTTTTTTGATAAAGTAAAGTTTAAACTGGCGAAAGGCGAAATTTTGGATCTGGCGATTGACGGTTATCAGCAGGATGCTATTATAAATAAATCAGTATTTCTGATGCCGGTCGGGGAACAAAGGTTCCGGCTTGGCTCAACTTATTCCTGGGACCAGATGGATGAAGTGCCAACAATTGACGGGAGGAATGAGCTCATAGGGAAGCTTGGGCATTTTTTTAAGGGCAATTTTTCAATTGAAGGACATCTGGCCGGGATCCGGCCGGTTTCGCATGACCGGCGTCCTGTGATGGGACTTCATCCGGATTTTCAGACTGTAGGTATTTTTAACGGATTGGGGGCAAAAGGGTGTATTCAGGCTCCTTACTTTGCCAGAATGTTTGTAAAGTGTCTTCTGGATAAGAAAAAAATAATTTTACCTGAAGTAAATCTGGTCCGCTACTTTTAGGGGAGAAATAATTGTTATATTTATCGCCTCACATAACAATACGTAAGCGTGGAAGAGTTTGGAGATGCCATTATTTACCTGTCAAATCTGATTTGGGGGACCCCTATTCTGGTCCTTTTGCTGGGGGGCGGGTTCTATTTTTTGATTATATCACGTCTTGCCCCGTTGAAATATCTGGGGCATGCCATTCAGATTATCCGGGGAAAATATGATGATCCAGAGGAAGCCGGACAACTTCGTCATTATGAAGCCTTATCGACAGCCCTTGCGGGTACGGTAGGAATGGGAAATATTAGCGGAGTGGCTGTTGCGATAACCATGGGCGGTCCGGGGGCAATTTTCTGGATGTGGGTCTCGGCTTTTTTCGGGGTGGCCACCAAATTTTTCACCTGTTCTTTAGCCGTAATGTACAGGGGTAAGGATAGTGCCGGTGAAATTCAGGGTGGTCCGATGTACGTCATAACGGAAGGATTGGGAAAAAAATGGAAGCCGATGGCCATGTTTTTTTCGTTGATGGCAGTTTTTGGCGTTCTTCCGCTTTTTAATGCGAACCAGCTTGCACAGGCAATCAGGGATATTGTATTAGTACCTAACGGTATCCCCGGAACATTTATGACAAATCTGATTATCGGGTTTTTCCTTGCTTTTTTGGTGGGAATTGTCATATTGGGTGGAATTAAAAGAATTGGCCATGTAACGGGAAAATTGGTGCCTGTAATGGTACTTGTCTATGGAATAGCCGTTTTATACATTATCATGGCAAATGCCGGACAGATTATTCCTTCTTTTAAATTGATTTTTGAAGATGCCTTTACCGGCCAGGCTGTACTGGGAGGCTCTCTGGGGGCAGTTATTATTACCGGAGTGAGAAGGGCTGTCTTTTCGAATGAGGCGGGGGTAGGTACTGCCCCGATGGCGCATGGTGCAGCCAAAACCAATGAACCGATAAGGGAAGGGCTTGTTGCCATGCTGGGGCCTATTATCGACACCATCATTGTTTGTACGATGACGGCGCTGGCTATTATAATTACCGGGGTATGGAAACACAGCAATGCCGATGGAATAACGCTTACAGCCGAGGCTTTTGGAAAATCAATTCCTTTTGGTGGTTATATCCTTGTTGTTTGTATTTTGTTTTTTGCCTTGTCTACGATGTTTGCCTATCCATATTACGGTGCCAAATGTATGAGTTTCCTCTTCGGTGTTAAATATCAATACCTCTATAATTATCTGGTTGTCATATTGGTGGTTTGGGGAGCTGTCGCCCAGATGAACGTGATCGTTAGCTTTTTTGATCTTGCGTTCGCATTAATGGCTTTCCCGAATATGATTAGTGCTATTCTTTTGTCCGGGAAAGTCCGGATAGCGGCAAAAGATTATTTTGCAAGGTTAAAAAGAGGTGATTTTGAAACAGCATGATCTTTATAATACTCTAACTTTAAGCTCTGTTAAATTTTTAAACCAACAAGAATGAGAACAAGATTATTCAAGGGAAAATTGACCCTGGCTATAATGGTTCTTTTCAGCATTGTTTCCTGTGCCAAACAGGAACCTACTGATCTGACCAAAAATTCGGTCATTCCTAAACCTGTTTCTGTTTCGGCCAACGGACTGGCTTTTGAACTAACCGATAAAACAGTGATTTCTGTTCAGGAGGGTAACGGTGATCTCGAAAAAATAGGACGTTATTTTACAGAAATGATAAAACCGGCAACGGGCTTTTCATTGGGACTGAAGAAAGTTTCGAAGGAGCCATCTTCAGGTATTTATTTTTCGCTGGCCGATCAGCCTGAGCTGGGAAAGGAAGGTTACGAGCTTAATATTGACAACAAACATATATTTCTCACTGCAAACTCTGCCAATGGCATTTTCCATGGCGTACAAACATTACGCCAACTGTTGCCGGCAAAGATAGAAAGCAGTTCTGTTCAGCAGGGTCCCTGGATTATTGCCGGCGGGGTGATCCGTGATTACCCGGAATATGCTTACCGCGGAGCAATGCTCGATGTTGCACGTCATTTTTTTGGCGTTGACGACGTAAAGCACCTGATAGACCTGCTTGCAGAATATAAAATTAACAGGCTTCATTTGCATCTGTCGGATGATCAGGGGTGGCGTATTGAAATAAAATCATGGCCGGATCTGACTGCGATTGGTGGGAGTACCGAGGTCGGCGGAGGAAAAGGTGGCTTTTATACCCAGGATGAATATTCTGATATTGTGAATTATGCGGCAAGCCGTTATATCATGATCATTCCCGAGATCGATATGCCAGGCCATACAAATGCGGCCCTGGCTTCTTATGCACAGCTGAATTGTGATGGCAAGGCAAGGGATCTCTATACCGGGACCCATGTCGGTTTCAGTTCATTATGTACTAAAAAGGACATTACCTATAAGTTTATCAATGATGTAATTGTGGAACTGGCCCGGCTTACACCAGGTCCGTACATTCATATCGGGGGAGATGAATCGCATGCAACGAAAAAAGAAGACTATATCCCCTTTATTGAGAAGGTTCAGAAAATAGTTGCTACGCATAACAAGATTATGGTTGGATGGGACGAGACGACCCTTGCTGATCTGGACAGCAAATCAATCGCCCAATACTGGTCAAGTGCCGACAACGCAAAGCGGGCCGCGTCAAAAAATATTAAGCTGATCATGTCCCCGGCAAGAAAAGCCTATGTGGATATGAAATATGATTCATTGACAACACTTGGGCTTCATTGGGCCGGTTATATTGAGGTCGATACAGGCTATAACTGGGACCCGTCCACGCTTGAAGAAGGGATTACCAGGCAGGATATCCTGGGAATTGAGGCCCCGTTATGGACCGAAACAGTGACAAAAATGGCCGATATCGAATACCTGTTTTTTCCCCGCTTGCCGGGATATGCCGAGATCGGCTGGACTCCGGTTACCCAACGAAATTGGGAGGAATACAAAACACGTCTGGCCAGTCAGGGAGAACGTTTAAAAACACAGAGGATTAATTTTTATAAATCGCCGAAAGTTCCCTGGCCTGCTATATAATTATTTTCTTCCTTAATATTACTTTACCCCTGATGAGATTTTTAAATCTTGTCAGGGGTAATTTTTAATATATTCATCGTTCAGTGACTGGTGGGAAAATGTTGCGTGGACTTAACGGGCAGGGACGTAATGATTCCAATCGCGAGGATTTTTATGGATTGGGTTTAAGAACAGTTTTTTATTTAAGGGTATTTTATATTTTTATCACTGATTCCCAAACCTAAACTTACCCTGATGGAAGAAGGATCATATGGATTAAAGGCAAAAAAGAAATTTGAAAAAACATACAATCGTTTTTTTAATTTTTATTTTCAGATTGCTTTCCATTTTTTGCATCATGAAGAAGATGCCAGGGAAGTAGTTCAGGAAGCATTTATAAAATGCTGGGAAAAGGATATCCATAAAAAGACGGAACCGGAGATTAAAAATTACCTTTTTATCATTGTTCGTAACCGTTGCCTGAATATATTACGCGACAGAAAAAACAAATCTACGGAGTTTTTCCCGGATGATTTATCGTTTGCATCTATTCAGTATAAACTTTTGCAGGAAACGGGAGAAGAAATTTTGCTTTATGAAGAACTTTCCCAAAGAATCAGCGCTGCCATAGATAATCTTCCGCCACAATGCCGGACCGTCTTTTCAATGAGTCGCTATGAAAACCTCAGTAATATTGAGATTTCCAGGAAGCTGAATATTTCGGTAAAGGCAGTCGAAGCCGATATAACCCGCTCGCTTAGAAAGTTGAGGGTTGAGCTTGCTCAGTATCTTTCAGAAGAAGATTACGGAAGTTCAAACCTTCCCCCCAAAGTTTTTTTATTTCTGATACTGAAAGTTTTTTCTTTTCCGATGTAGGGTTCTCCTGTGGTTTTGTGTTTTTATTGCGAATGACAGACAATTTTGTCATGGCGTAAGATTTCATGGTAACCAGTTAAGAGAACGAGCAGGATGGATTCTATTGGAAAGACTATATTGCATTTTCTTCAGAAAAATGCTTCTCAGGGCGAGTTAAAAGCATTGGAGACAGAGATTGATAATCCGGAAGGGGAAAAGCGCTTAAAAGATTATTTTAAACTTTGGGTGTGGTCGGCACAGGTACATGAAACCACTCCCCAGGTAAGTTTTGAAGACACCTGGAAAAAGATTCTTTCCGGCAGAAGAGGAAAAAAGAACATCCGTTTTATGAATATTCAGAAAATATGCAGGTATGCAGCTATTGTTGTTGTCTTGTTAAATATCGGATGGTGGGGAGCCTATTCCTATTATCGTCGGGAAAAAACGTTTGAAGGAAAGGAATTTGTTGTCCAGGCAAGTCAGACCGCAAATTCGGAAATCATTTTACCTGATAGTACAAAAGTTTGTTTAAGAGAAGGTTCTACGTTACGGTATAATTCCGATTTCAGCTTTGGTTCGCGGAATGTATTTCTTGACGGGGAAGCATATTTTGATGTGTATCACAATGAAAATCATCCGTTTATTGTAAGCACGGAATATGCCAGGATCAAGGTTCTGGGTACAAAATTTAATTTCTTTGCAGTAAAGGGGGCCCCGGTTTATCAGGCTACCCTTGTTGAAGGAAAAGTTGTTTTTGAGGTGGATGGAGGAAAGAAATATAATCTTTCTCCTGATCAGATGATCGAAATGAATGTCAAAGATCATCATGTTAAAATAGCTAATGTCAAAACCGAGCTTTATACGGCATGGAAAGATGGTAAAGTAATTTTCAGGGATGAAACATTAGGGGCGATTGCAACGAAACTTGAACGGATTTACCACGTGAAGTTTGTTTTTAATAATCAGCAATTGGCCCGAAAATACAGGTTCTCAGGAACATTTAACAAGGAAACATCGATCGGCGAAGTGATTACCATGCTTAAGCTATCGATTCCCCTGGAAGTAAGGAGGGAGGAAAGATTTCCGGAACCGGATATTATCTATTTGAGATAAAATACGGGCAATACTACCAATATTGCCCGCAATTAATAAGGGACTACCAATCCCCTAGTTTAATAATAAATGTAACAGTACAAACTTATGAAAAAAAAATCTGTATTCAACGGGTTATTAGCCCGTTATTACGTAAAAAAACTGTGTCTCATGATGCGTTTGATGTTATTTCTCATTTTGTTGTCGGTATTTATCACCAATGCTAATCCGGCAAGTTCTCAAACAGGAAATCTTACCCTGACCTTTGAAAAAACAAGTCTGGCAGAAGTTTTTGAACAACTTGAAGTGAAATTGAATATTGGATTTCTTGTTCCGAGCGATTTATTGAAAGATACTGAAGAAATGACCTTGTCATTTAAGAAAACCACGATTGACAATATTCTTCATCAGATCCTTGATCCGAGAGGTTATCATTTTGAATTTGTAGGACGAAATGTTGTGATTACCAAATCTCAAAGTGCTTTGCCAGGAGCCCAGCAGCGATCAATAAAAGGACATGTTGTCAATTCTGAGGGGGAACCTGTTCCCGGAGTGACGGTTGTAGTAAAGGGCACTGCCACAGGAACAATTACTGATAGTGAAGGGAGCTTTTCTATCTCGAATGTCACTTCAGATGCCGTTCTTGTCTTTTCATTTGTAGGGATGCGCTTACAGGAAGTCCCGGTCGGCGAGAAAACCAATTTTCAGATCACCATGCAGGACGAAACGATTGGACTGGAAGAGGTCGTTGCCGTGGGGTACGGAACTGTCAAAAAGAGTGATATTACCGGAGCTATGGTAAGCGTTCGGGAAAATGAATTGAAGTCACGTCCCGTGGCGAATGCGTTTGAGGCGTTGCAGGGTAAAGCTGCTGGTGTTGATATCACTTCGAATGAACGTCCGGGAGAAATCGGCGAAATTTATATCCGGGGTGTCCGTTCTTTGACTGCCAGTAATACCCCTTTGTATGTAGTCGATGGTATCCCTGTTATGTCCAATTCCGGGATTGAAACTTTAAATCCTTCAGATATCGAGTCTGTTGATATTCTAAAAGATGCTTCCGCAACAGCCATATATGGTTCCAGGGGAGCCAACGGCGTTGTTATTGTTTCTACCAAAAAGGGAAAATCAGGAAAACTTAGCTTCAATTATTCTACTACCTTAACTTTTGAGACTATTCAGGACAGGACCAGGATGATGGATGCTTCTGAATATCTGACATGGAGGAGATGGGCATACTATTATGCTGATCCTGAACAGTATCCAAGGGGAGATGAACCCACTCAGGATAATGATTATACTATATTTTTAGGGGCGAATGACCAATATGCCTGGGCCAATATATTAAAAGGATGGACCAGTGGTTCATGGGATGGTTCCAAGGTACAAACAACCGACTGGACCGATATGGTAACACAAACTGGCATTAGTACAGAGCATAATATCAGTGCCAGCGGAGGTACAGATAAGATGAAGGCTTATTGTTCATTTGGGTACCTGGATTACCAGGGAACTATGAAAGGGCAGGACTATATACGGTATACCTCTAATTTAAGTGTCGACCTGATCCCGTTGAAATGGCTTGAGATGGGCGTAAGCATTAATTCTACTTATAGCATTCAGGAATACGGACAATCGGCTACAGGAGGACAGACCTCCGGCCCCAAGAGTATTTATGCAGCAGCAAATAATAATTTACCTTATGCTGTTCCTTATGATAGCGATGGGAACAGGATCATTTACCCCGGAGGCGATGATATGATCAAAACTGCTGTCGATGAGTGGAAATATTCCCAGGATCAACGAAAAATTTTCCGTGCGCTTGGCAGTTTTTATACCCAGTTAAATCTGCTCTCTGGTTTAAAGTATCGCTTGAATTTCGGTCCTGATTTTAGGTATTTCCAGAATGGAATTTTTATCGATGAAGAGTCGGTTAACCGGAATGGTTCTCCCAATTATGCTTCATTGAAAAATCAAAACGATTTTTCATGGACGCTGGATAACCTGATCTACTATGATAAAAAAATCAAAAAGCACACCCTGAGACTTACATTACTTCAGACGTCTTCTTCGTGGAATTATAATTACTCCTACATGCAGGCTACAGATATTCCATTAGCAAGTCAAAAATGGAATGCATTGAATACTAATAATGTAACCTCTCTTGATGATTGGGATTCCGGGTTATCCGAGCGCCAGCTGATGTCCTGGATGGGACGTTTAAACTATAGTTTTGAAGACAAATATCTGGTTACATTTTCCGGACGTTGGGATGGAGCCTCTCAATTGGCAGAAGGGCATAAATGGGAATTCTTTCCATCGGCAGCTTTAGCATGGAGGGTAGATCAGGAAGAATGGTTTAGTCCTGCGAACTGGATTAACCAGTTAAAAGTGAGGTTGGGAATAGGTACAACGGGAAACTCGGCTATCGATCCATACCAGACAAAAGGGGGTGTTGTTTCTTTATTTTATCCTTATGGCAGTTCCGCTACTTCCGGTTCAGTCCCTTCAACTTCGTTGATTGATGATGGCGAAACGGCTATGGCAAATGAAGATCTTGGATGGGAAAAGACTACCCAGTATAATCTTGGACTCGATTTTTCATTACTGAAAGGTCGTGTTTCCGGTGTTATTGATCTTTATCTGTCCCATACACGAGATTTGCTGATGGAAATGTCAATCCCTGCAGTTTCCGGTTATACAACTACCTATGCTAATGTCGGAGAAACGAAGAACAGAGGTATTGATATAAATTTAAACACAATAAATATCAGGGCCAGAAATTTTACATGGGAAACAAACCTGAATGTGGCATGGCAGAAGGACGAAATCGTTTCTTTATCAAACGGTAAGGAAGACGATATTTCGAACCATTGGTTTATCGGACAACCTTTGGATGTTGTATATAATTATGAATCAGATGGAATATGGCATGAAGAGGATACTGAAGAGATGGAAAAGTTCAACGAGAACGGGCATAGTTTTGAAGTTGGAATGGCACGTCCAGTTGATCAGAATGACGATTATATTATTGATGCTAATTACGATAGAAAGGTTGTAGGCCATACCCGTCCACGCTGGACCCTTGGCTTCAATAATTCGCTGACATATAAAAATATTGACTTCTCATTCTTTCTCTATGGTCGCCTGGGATATACTTACGACACAGACGGGGAGTGGCAAGGCGGGCGCTATGTTCAGCGTAGTATAAGCTATTACAACGAGAACAATAAAAATTCTGAATATCAAAAACCTATTTACAATGTTGCCGGAGGTGATCCTTATTATACTATTCTTGGATACAAGAGTGGCTCTTTTATCAAGATCCGTAATATCAACCTTGGGTATACATTCCCAGCTGCTGTATCCAGAGATTTGGGACTGCAGACAATAAAGCTTTATGTGCAGGCCAAAAACCCGGGTATGTTGTTCTCCAAGATCGACTGGCTCGATATGGATTTAGGAGGGTCAACATGGAATCGCGGATTCGTTTTTGGTGTGAATGTCGGTTTTTAGGAATAATGTCCTTTTTGCTATAATTTTGATAATAAAAACCTTAAAAAATTATGAAATGAGCGTGATTCGTGCAACCGCTAATCGAGATGACTATTCCCAATCATGCGAATTGAAATGAAAATTCACAAAATGAATTTTATATGGTAATTAAAAAGCAAAACAATAAACACATGAAAAATTATATGATTCTAAGATATAGGAAATCGTTTCCGGCTATACTGATTCTTTTAATGACGTTGAAGAGCCTTGTCTCATGTTCCGATTTTCTTGATGAGGAGTTGACTACAGCTCAAAGTACTGATTATTATAATACAGAAGACGGAATCGATGCCTTGGAAACAGGTATCTACTATTCGCTAAGGTTCCATTTTTCTTATGAATGGTCATATGCTACAACTAATTACGGAACAGATGAATTCAGGTGTGGAGGCGATGCCTCGAATGGAATGTGGGATTCCTACAGCAGCAGTTTCTCTTCTTCGATTACAGCCGTTAATGTAAATACGGTTATGATTGAAGATCTCTGGGATAATATGTATATGGACATTAATTCTGCAAACCTGCTATTGCAAAAGGCGACTGAATACCTGGAGGATGGAACAACGAAAGATACTTATTTGGGCGAAGCATATTTTATCCGGGCGTATAATTATCTTAAACTGGTTCGTCAGTATGGCGGCGTACCTTTGAAGTTAGAGCCAAGTACTACTGCAGAACGGGAATTTTCGCGCGATTCTGTAAAAACAGTAATGCTGCAGGTTATTTCTGATTTGACGAATGCTTACAGTCTTTTGCCTTCGAGTGCTTCAGAAACAGGAAAGATTACCAAGGATGCAGCAGCGCATTTTTTGGCAAAAGCATACTTGTTCAGAGCCAGCGAAATCAATGATAGCTGGAATAGTGCGACAAAAAGTGATGATCTGGAACAGGCCCTGAATTTTGCCGATGAGGTTATTTCCCATCACGAACTTGCTCCCGATTTTGTCGATTTATGGAATTATACAGCAGTTGACGGTGCCAATGAAACCCTTGACGAAATCATTCTTTCTGCTCAGTTTACTTCAGATGTATCGACAAGAGGGACTTATGGGAACCAATGTCATCTCTATTACTTATCTCAGTACCTCAATCTGCCTCAGATGAAGAGGGATATTGCCGGTGGTCGTGAATATCAGCGCTTAAGAACCAATTATTATGCTTATAATGTATATGACCGGATAAATGATTCTCGTTTTTGGAAAAGTTTCAAAACAAAATATGCAGTGAATAATCCGGCTTCCGGTTCCGTTTATGAGATAGGAGATCTTTCCGTTATGTATATTATTAATCGTCATGATGATACGCGGTTCTCAGTAACGGGAAGCCTGTCAAGCATTACTGATCCGAAAACAGGCAAGATTATCCCTTCCGTTTTTGCCACCTATGCAGAGGGTGGGGAATATTTGAATAGCGATAGCTATCAAAATCGTTTTGCACCTCTTAACAAATATATTGATGGTTCAAGAGAAGCTGTAAGCGATGGCATTGGTTATCGTGATGGGACCCTTGCCCGGCTTGCCGATACTTACCTGACAGCTGCAGAGGTTTGCATCCGTCAGGGAGAGTATGCTAAAGCCCTTACCTACATCAATACTGTTCGTGCACGTGCTGCGTACAAACCAGGTGAAGACCGGAAAGTCTATTGCGACGGAGGTGCTGCTTATAATGCGACTTCAAATCCTACCGGATATGCTACTTTTGGAGATATAAGTTCATATTATACGGAAAATTCATATTATGAATCGAATAATATAAATGAAACAACTGATGCGACAGATTTGACCATTCCCAGCTTTTCTGATCTTCCGGAAGAGGATGAGAATATTATCAGTACTCTGGGATATTCCAGCGATTATGACCGTGCTTTATGTTTTTTATTGAATGAACGTTCCAGGGAGTTAATGGGCGAGTTCTACAGGTGGGAGGATCTTTCCCGTACAAAGACCCTTGTTGCCAGAGTTAAAGCCTTTAATCTAAAAGCTGTTTCTAATATTACAGATAAACATATTCTTAGGCCTATACCCCAATCCTACCTCGATGCTATTCAGAAGGATGGTAAGGCTTTAACGGCAGACGAAAAGGCTGCGGAGCAAAACCCAGGTTATTAAATTTTTACTGAAAAGAGTGAGGATGTCTAATAGTCAGAATAAAAAGAGAGAAGGGGAATAAACCTCTAATCTCTGATGTTTTGATTTTTGGACACCCTTATTTTATTTAACATGATTTAAAAAAAATTATGATTCGGTTTATTTTTTTTCTTGCTTTCTTAATTCTCCCGGTGATTGTAATGTCTCAAAAATATGAACCGGGCAATGATTCGACTGCCCCGCTGCACCTGTTGCAACCTGATTATGAGACTCCCTATGGAATCCCCGGTCCTTCATCAATCATTAAGGTCCTTGACCGTGTATGCCACTACCTGGATTCCGTAACCCCGGCAAAGCTGGAAGACAAGTTATCCGGGAAAGAAATCGGTGACTACAGTAAAATAGACGGGAATACCGTTTTTAAGCCGGGCGATTTCCGGCTGGTCAGTTACGAATGGGGCGTAACGTATGCCGGGATGCTCCAGGCTTCGGCAGAAACAGGAGACCCGAAATATGCCGGTTATGTTTATGACCGGATGCAGTTTCTGTCCGCTATCCGGCCTTATTTCATAAAGTTTGAGGAAGACCATCCGGGAGAGCAGGATGCCTTGCAATCCGTGTTGCACCCTGGCGCGCTGGATGATGCCGGGGCGATGTGCGCAGCCATGATCAAGTCGGAGCTGTCCGGTTTTAAAGGGGATTTGTCGCCGATGATCCGGAATTTTATAGATTATATTCAAAAGAAACAGTACCGGTTGCCTGACGGTACGCTTGCCCGTAAGCGGCCTCAGCCGAATTCGCTGTGGCTCGACGATTTGTTCATGAGCGTACCTGCCTTGGCCTGGATGGGTAAATATACAGGCGATACGGTTTATTATAACGATGCGGTGAAGCAGGTTTTGCAGTTTTCGAAGAGGATGTTCGATTATGAAAAGGGACTTTACATGCACGGTTGGGTTGAAGGGATGTCTGAACACCCGGAGTATCACTGGGGTAGGGCGAATGGCTGGGCGATCATGTCGATGGTCGAGTTACTGGAAGCACTTCCTGAGAGTTACCCGGGCCGGGACCAGGTACTCGACCTGTTAAGGCGCCATGTAGCAGGCCTGTCGCGTTATCAGTCGGGAAGGGGCTTCTGGCACCAGTTGATCGACCGGGAAGATACCTACCTTGAAACTTCGGCGACGGCAATTTACACGTACGCGATAGCCAGGGCGATAAACCGGGGTTACGTTGATGCGAAGGTTTATGGACCGATGGTTTGCCTGGCCTGGAATGCAGTAGCCACGAAGGTAAACGGCCAGGGGCAGGTTGAAGGAACCTGTGTTGGAACCGGTATGGGGTTCGATCCGGCTTTTTATTATTACCGTCCTGTGAATGTTTATGCCGCGCATGGGTATGGACCGGTATTGCTGGCCGGTCCGGAGGTGTTGGAGATGGTCAGGACACATAATATCCGGATGAATGATAGTTCTGTTCAGTTTTTAAAAAGAAAGTGATTGAATTGGTTTTATTATTTTAGCGACAAAACTAATTAGACATGATTTTTCTTCATAAATACCATAAAACCAATAAAATTATTATCTTGTGAGGGTTTGGCTGCTGATAGGCGGCATGTTATTATTTTTTACCCTGCTATGCTAAAAAACGTAAACTAATGAAGCAGTATTTCCTACCCTTTTTGTGTTTTTTTATTGCCCTTCCTGTGTTGAAAGCTCAAAAAAAAAGTTTTTTCCCGGAAAAAGAACTGACTACTGTCGGCGCTTATTATTATCCTGAGCATTGGGATGAGTCACAATGGGAGAGGGATTTTAAGAAAATGTCGGATATGGGGTTTGAATTCACGCATTTTGCAGAATTTGCCTGGGCACAGCTCGAACCACAGGAAGGAAAGTACGATTTTGCATGGCTTGACCGGGCCGTTGCATTAGCTGCGAAATATAACCTGAAGGTGATCATGTGTACTTCCACGGCGACTCCTCCCGTTTGGCTGGTCCGGAAACACCCTGACGTTTTGAAAAAACTGGAAAATGGCCAGTATCTTGATCATGGATCACGTCAGCATGCCTCTTTTTCAAGTAATTATTATCGACAGTATTCATTGAAGATGATTGCCGGGCTGGCAAAACATTACGGGCAGGATAAACGGATTATTGGCTGGCAGTTGGATAATGAGCCTCAATCGAATGTCGATTACGGGGATGATGCACAGCATCGTTTCAGGGATTGGCTAGAGCAAAAATATCAATCGGTCGATTCTTTGAATAAGGCATGGGGAACCAATTTCTGGAGCGGTACTTACACCGATTTTTCACAGATAGATATCCCCCGGTATTCGCAGTGGGGAATGAACCTTTACCAAAAGCTCGACCATAAACGGTTTTGTGATCATGAGACCGCTTCATTCCTTGATGAGCAGGCAGAGACGATCAGACAGTATGCCAGTCCGGATCAGTGGATCACTTCCAACTACATACCTTCTTATGATGTCCGGTACATCGGAATGAGCCATGAGCTTGATTTTGTATCCTACACACGCTATATGGTTTATGGAGGGGACAGGGGTATTGGAAGAGAAGGATACCGTGTGGGCGACTATACCCGCATCAGTATGGCCAATGATTTTTTCAGGCCATTGTCCGATGGAATTTACGGCGTGATGGAACTACAACCAGGACAAGTAAACTGGGGAACGATCAATTCGCAGCCGCTTCCGGGGGCGGTCCGTCTTTGGCTCTGGAGCGTCTTTGCCGGAGGAAGTAAGTTTTCATGTACCTACCGCTTTAGGGCGCCGATTTATGGGTATGAACAATATCACTATGGTATTCTCGGAACAGACGGGGTTACACCAACTCCCGGTGGTCTTGAGTATGAAAGGTTTATCAGGGAGATTAAAACTTTGCGTGAGAATTTTACTTCTACTGATGTACCTGTTGATTATTTGAAGAGAAAGACCGCTATTATTCTTGATCCGGATAATGTTGCTGCAATTGAACAAAACCGGCAGACCACAGAATGGAATACAGAGCAGCATGTATTAAAGTATTACAGGGCATTGAAGTCTTTTGGTGCTCCGGTCGATTTTATACGCGATACGATGGATTTTTCTTCTTACCCGGTTGTAATTGTTCCGGCATTTCAGCAAATCAGTAAATCGTTTATCAGTCGGTTAACTTTATATGCGGAGAAAGGAGGAACCTTGGTTATGACGTGTCGCACAGGACACCAGGATAGCCAGGGACATTTGTGGCAATCAAAATTTGCCGAACCGATTTATAATCTGATTGGCTCCGGCATCGAATTTTATGATCTGCTGAGACCTTATGCACCGGATACGGTAACCATGGACGGGAACAAATATAGCTGGACCAGCTGGGGCGAAATCCTGGAGCCGGATAAAAAGGCTGAATCCTGGGGAGTATATCAGGATAGCTTCTACACAGGAAAAACAGCAATCGCTTTCCACAGAATGGGAAAGGGGACAGTTACCTATGTGGGAGTCGACAGTAATGATGGTGCACTGGAACATGATGTCCTGAAAAAGGTATACCAGACTGCTGGAATACAGGTAAAAGATTATCCTGAAGAAATTATTGTCGATTATCGGGATGGGTTTGGCATTGCGGTGAACTATTCGGATAAAGTCTACGAAATGCCTCTTCCGGAAGGGACTTCTGTTTTAATCGGGAGCAAGAGAATCCCAACTGCCGGGGTGCTCGTCTGGAAGATCCACTAATACACAACCGAACTGACTTTCTTTATGAAGAAGGAAAGGCTTGATTAAGAGATTGGAATTATTATTCGTTCGTTTAGTGCTTACTCATAGAAAGAAACATTAACTAAAATGTCTGACTATTCCTTTTTTCCCCTTTTTACAAGGATGGTGATTCCTTTGGGAACAACCGGACAGATCCCTGGTGGCCTGGCGAAGCTGTCCGGAGATATTCCTTTTGGAGATAAGTTTGCGAGATGTATTCTAGGGGTGTTGTTTAACGACAATCCCGGGACGGGAGATTTTGATTTAGTAGTGGATATTTTGTAAAACAGTTGAATTGAGTATGACTTTTTCGAAAAACATTTTTTCTTTTGCAGGGATTAACTATCCGACTACTTTTACTTTTTATAAACCAGGAAAACCTAATCAAAAACAGCTATGAAAAAAATTTTGCTTTTTTTTATTGTTTTTCCATCTATTGTTTCTACGGCTGCAGCGCAGATTGAGGTAACTAACCTGCTGGTTGAAAATAAAGTCAACCCGGTAGGAATAAGCGAGATGTACCCCCGGCTAAGCTGGCAGTTACAATCTTCTAAAAGAAACGTCCTTCAGTCTGCATTTGATATCCGGGTCAGCGAAGATCTGGGATCATTGCAAAAAGGGACAGATTTAATATTCAGTACTGGTAAAATACCGTCTGATCAGTCTGTATATGTACAGTTTACCGGGAACACGCTGAAGCCGGGACATAAGTATTACTGGCAGGTTCGGGCCTGGGATAATAATGATAAAGTTTCGAAGTGGAGTGAACCTGCCTCGTGGGTCATGGGCATTATGGGACCCGAAAACTGGACAGCCAAGTGGATCCAGGCAGGATTCAGGGAGGATGGTTCAGGCGTTTCACCAATTTTCAGAAAAGAATTTGTAGCGGAGAAGAAAGTGAAACTGGCTGTCGCCTTTATTACTTCCAGGGGAATGTATGAAGCACAAGTCAATGGCAAAAAAATTGGAACGGCATGCCTTACCCCTGGCTGGACCTCGTATGATAAACGGATTCAGTATCAGACTTATGATGTGACCGATCTTCTTAAGGACGGGAGAAACGCTATTGGCGTGACGCTTGGGAATGGATGGTACCGGGGGAATATCGGGTTTAACGGACAGACTGATGTTTACGGAAAGAATCTTGCGCTGCTTTTTCAGATGCAGATTATTTATGAGGATGGATCCGTTCAGCAGATTATCTCCGATGGTTCATGGCGGTCGTCGACCGGGGCTATCGTGAATTCGGAAATTTATCACGGAGAAACCTACGATGCCCGACTGGAGAAGAAAGGCTGGACAATGCCGGGGTTTAACGATGCCGATTGGAGTGAAATTATTTTGAAGGATTATCCGGTAATCGATCTTGTTGCAACGGAAAACGAACCAGTCCGGAAACATGAAGTTTTTAAGCCTGTAAAGATTTTTACCACCCCAAAAGGCGAAAAAGTGATTGACTTCGGACAAAACCTGGTTGGTTGGGTTCAGGTAAAAGCATCAGGAAAAAGCGGTGACAAAATAACGATTTCCCATGCGGAAGTTTTGGATAAAGATGGTAATTTTTATACGGAAAATCTACGTTCTGCAAAGCAGAGAGATGTATATGTTCTAAAGGGAGACAGTGATGAAACCTTCGAACCTCACTTTACATGGCAGGGATTTCGTTTTATTAAAGTGGAGGGATATCCGGGAGAGCTGAAACCAGATAATTTTACTGCGACAGCTTTGTATTCGGATATGGTTCCGACAGGCACTTTTACCTGTTCCGACGACCTGGTTAATAAGTTACAGCATAATATTCAGTGGGGACAACGGGGTAATTTTCTGGATGTGCCTACAGACTGTCCTCAGCGGGACGAGAGACTGGGCTGGACCGGGGATGCACAGGTGTTTTCCCGTACTGCAAGTTTTAATTTCCGAGTACATAGCTTTTTGTCCAAATGGTTGAAGGATCTGGCGGCCAGCCAGTATGATGATGGCCTGGTTCCGGATGTGGTTCCGGATGTCATTCGCGATGGAAAGTGTAGTCCGGGATGGGGAGATGCCGCCACCGTTATCCCCTGGAACATGTATTTAGCTTATGGAGACATACAAATTCTGGAGAATCAGTACGAAAGTATGAAAAAATGGGTGAATTATATCGATTCGGTAAGCCAGGATAATTTGTGGATTCCAAAATCATCATATGGCGATTGGTTGTTTTATCGTCCGGCAGATGATAATGACGGGCGCTCGGCTGTTACAGATAAGAGCCTGATTGCCCAATGTTTTTTCGCCTGTTCAGCGCAGCTGTTGATTGATGCTGCAAAAGTACTTGAATATAATGAGGATGCTGAGAAATACCAGGATTTACTGGAACATATAAAAACAGCCTTCATGAGGAATTTTGTTACACCGTCCGGCAGGTTGGTATCCGGAACCCAAACGGCTTATGTCCTGGCCCTGAATTTTGATATGCTCCCGGAAAATTTTAGGCAACAGGCTGTTGACCGTCTGGTTGAAAATATCCGGTCGTATGATAATCATTTAACCACTGGTTTTTTGGGAACACCATACATTTGTCCTGTACTCACCCGGTTCGGATATACCAATGTCGCCTTCGATCTGTTGTTGCAAAAATCTTATCCTTCCTGGTTATATCCGATAACGATGGGGGCTACGACCATATGGGAACGCTGGGATGGCATTAAGCCTGATGGAAGTTTTCAGAACCCTGGAATGAACTCGTTTAACCACTATGCTTATGGTGCTATTGGTGACTGGTTGTATCGTGAAGTGGCAGGAATCAATACTGACGAGAAGAATCCTGGATATAAGGTTATTTGTATTAAACCTCATATAACAAACCGGCTGAGTTTTGTAAAAGCGGAGCTTCAGACTTATTACGGAAAAGTTGTCTCTTCCTGGGAAAATGAACAGGGAAAACTTACAATGAAAGTAGAGATACCTGTGAATACGACTGCCACCGTCTATATTCCTGCGTCTGATGTTGGAAAAGTTAAGGAAAGTGGAAAGAATCTTTCTAGAAAAGAGATCGAGATCGTTGGAACAGAAAATGGATATGTCATTGTGCATATTGGATCAGGAAAATATGAATTTACAGTGAACTAGTCCTGTTGTATACCCGGATAATTTAAGCCCGGATGTGGCGTTTTGTGTTTGATGACAGTTTACCCCCTTTCAAAAAACGATATGTGCCCGGGTATTTTTCCTGTAGTAAGGTAACTTTATCCAAATTTATACGTGCGATGATATAACGATAAACCTGATACATTATGAAAAAGATCGTTCCCATTATTTTTTTTGTTTCACTGCTTCCATTCTTGTCTTGTAAAAACAACCAGACAGCAGAGCTTTCCCCGCTTGAGTGGGGAAAAAAGATGGCCGATTCGGACATGAAGCGTAACCCGGATGCCTCCAAATTAGATTTTAGTCCGGAACCTCGCTGGAGCTATACGCAGGGACTTGTTTGCCTTGCCGACCAGCGGCTCGCTGAAGTAACCGGGAACCAAAAATATTATCAGTATGGATTGGACTATGCCAACAAGATGATCAAGGATAGCGGAGTTATTGCTACGTATGATATGAATAAGCATAATCTTGATATGATTAATTCCGGGAAAATACTTTTCGACATTTATAAAAAGACAGGCGATGAAAAATATAAAAAGGCCATTTATACACTAAGGGAACAACTAAACAGCCAGCCCAGGACCAGTGAAGGCGGATTTTGGCATAAAAGGGTTTATACCAGTCAAATGTGGCTGGATGGGGTTTATATGGCCGATCCGTTTTATGCCCAGTTTGGAAATGTCTTTAATGAGCCTGCTGCGTTTGACGATGTAGTTAATCAGCTCCTGGTCATTCAGAAACATACACACGACAGTATTACCGGCTTAAATTTTCACGGATGGGATGAAAGCCATGAACAACAATGGGCTGATTCCTTAACCGGGCATTCGCCTCATGTCTGGGGACGTGCTCAGGGATGGTATATGATGGCCCTTGTGGATATTCTCGATTTTTTACCGCAAGACTATTCGAAACGAAATGAAGTGATCGGAATATTGGATACGGTTGCAAGAGCTGTTGTTGCGGTACAGGATTCGGCATCCGGCGTTTGGTTTCAAGTACTCGACCAAAGTGGCCGTGAAGGAAATTACCTCGAATCGACCGGGTCTTCCATGTTTGTTTATGCCTTATTAAAAGGTGTGCGGATGGGGTATCTTGATCAGTTCTATCTTGCCCCGGCAAGGAAAGGATTTGAAGGAATCCTGAAAAATTTTATCAAAAAAGATGATGATGGGACAATTTCTTTGACGAATTGCTGTGCCGTGGCCGGCCTGGGGGGAAACCCTTACCGGGATGGTTCTTATGAATATTACATCAGTACTGAGGTCCGGGATAATGATCCGAAGGGAATAGGTCCGTTTATCATGGCTTGCATTGAAATGAGTAAGGCCGAAGTAAGATGATATTACTGTTTGGCAAAGGTCAAAATCATCAAAACACTGGAGAGAGTCAGATATCGCCGGGATTGATTTTTCTTTTAGAATTTAAAAGCTTTATTCTTTCGGGATTTCAGGAACTTTATACCATTTATTTACCGGGGCAGGAGGAGTATAAGATCCCAGATAACTCATGACCTCCCTGCTGGTACCTGCAACATGGTAGAGATCGCGGTAAGCTGGTTTAGTTTCCGCGTCGGCCTGATGTGTTACCATCTGACGGGAAAAAACGGAACCACCCTTTTGTGATCCCCGTCTAATGGGTCATTGGCGGGATTGTTTTTTGTGTATTTGCGATACTGATTTTTGATTTCGTTTTGGGATTTCTCACAGAGATGGTTATCATCGGGCCATGTGAGCCAGAGGGAAGCCTCTTGCCTGTTTTTAAACGGGTTCGATGCCCGTTTAAAAACAAAAAAGACGCCGGACATGTGACTGCCGGCGCCTGCGGCTGACCATCGGTTTAACGTTTCACCCCGGGTCGCCTCTTGCCAAAGTCGGTCAGATGGTATCTTTTGGTGCTTGTTCATATTTTTGCTGGAGCAGTTCTCCTTCATACTTACGGTAACTTGGTCCCCGTACCTCCACGCGTATGGAGTGATGAAAAATACGATCCAGGATGGCCGCAGTGGAGATCGGGTCTCCCAGGTAATCGGCCCAGTCGGATTCCTCCACGTTGGTGGTAAATATCAGGGATTTATCCCTGTTGTAACGTTCATTGATTACTTTAAAGAGCAGGTGGGCTTCTTTGGTGACCTCTAACTCGAGGCGATCATGCCCCATTTCGTCAATGACCAGCAAATCCGGGTTCACGTATTTTCTTAACCTGGCCTGCAGGGTCTTTTCATAGACCCCCTGGTTTAAATCGTTTAACATATCCGAACAGGTGGTGTACAGTACCTTATAACATTTTCTGCACGCCAGCAGGGCTAAGGCCATCGCCATGTGCGACTTGCCTGTTCCTGTCCCGCCGATAAAAAGGATGGACTCTTTGCGGTGGAAGAACTCCAGGGTAGCCAGGTCCATGACCAGGCTTTTTTTTAAACGGGGCTGGAACGAAAAGTCAAAATCATCCAGCAGCTTGTAAGGCTTAGGCAGTTTGCTTTCCTGTATCCGGTATTGGATACTGCGCTCCCGTTTAGCCCCGGCTTCATTTTGGATCACGCGGCGGATAAACCCCGCGTAGCCCATGTCCGATTCCGTGGCCTGGCTGATCAGGTGATCATACTCCTTCTCCAGGTATTTTAATCCCAAATACCGGCAGTTTTCCAAAAAGGCGGTATCCGCTGCGGCCTGTACTTTGGCGTTACTCTTCATGGGAAGTGGTTTTGAAGGTAAAATCAATTTCTGTCTGTTTTTGGGCGTTGACCTTTAAAAAGTTTTCCACGGCCTGGGACTCAAAAACCCGGTATTTTAACGCGCGGCCCACGGCCCGGAGCAGGTCATCTGCCCGGTAATTGACTTTTAAAGAAAGGATGTGCTGCCAGTGATGCAGGAACGTGACGGGTTTATGCTTTTTTATCTCCCTGGTGTAAGCCTGCATCACCTCTCCGAAAGCATCCAGGCGGGCGGCTACCTCTGCCGCGCCAAGACGGTATTTGCACACCGGGCCGCTACGTCCGATATACCGGTTCTTCCTCCCTTTTTCCGCCAGGGGATAACTGACCAGCGGGTGACAGGCGGGGCTGTAGATGGTGATCTCTTTTTCGTTAACCCGTACCGGGCACGTTTCGTACAGGTACCCTTTGGGAACCATGTAATAATACCCCTCCCACCGGATAGCCGATTCGTTATTGACCACCCGGTATTCGATGGTGGAGGTATCATACTGGGCGGCAGGCAAAGGCTGTAAAAAGGGGAGTTCCTCCCGGTAAAGGTCGATGGGTTTGCGCCCCGTGGTACGGTGGATACGCTCATCATTATACTGGGTGAGCCAGCTTTGAAGTTGTGCTTTCACATCTTCTTTATCCCGGAACTCCCGTCCGTTCAGAAAGCTCTTCTCCAGGTACCAGAACGGGCGCTCCACCTTTAAATTTTCCCGGGGTTTGCCAGGGTGAATCGCTAGGGGAATGAACCGGTAATGGGTCGCGAACCCCAAATACGTTTTGTTAAAGACCGGACCACCTAACTCCCAGCGGTCCACGCAGGCTTTCTGGTTATCGCTTTTGATCTCCCGAGGAACCCCGTCCAGGTAAACAAAGGCATTGATTAATGCCCTCAAAAGCGTACCCTGGCTTTTGTCCTCCACCACCTCGATCCACTGGCGCCGGGAGTAATTTAAAATAAAGCTGAAAAAAGTGATCTTTCCGCTTTCTCCCCCGGTAAAATCAATCACGTAATCGCTCCAGTCATGACAAGCCCTCCCGCCGGGAGCAGTCTCCACGCAAACAATGGGCTCCGCGGTCTTTTTCCCCCGTGCAAGAGCCAGGTAATTACGCAGGATCGTTCTTCCTCCCTGGTAACCTTTTTCTGTTAAAAGTTCCAGTATCCGCTGGTTGGTAATGGGGGGATTCCCAAATTTTTCCAGCAGTTCCCTGATGTAGGGCTTATACGCATCCAGTTTGGAGGGTTTACTCTCCGGGGGCTTCATGTTTTGAACCCCGCTTTCCCGCTGGTGCGCATTCCGTGCCAAAATGCGCTTTATCCGTCCGCGGGTAATGCCCAGCTCCCGTGACAACCGGCGCACGGCCCAGCCCCGGCTGTAAAGGCTGACCACGTTATTTTCAAGTGATTCATCTTTCATTTTTCGTAGGATTTTAAGATTGATTGGATGGTTTTTGTCTTCCGAACGATGTCGACGAACCCCGGTGAGAGGATCTCACGCTCCAAGGCGGCCAGTTCTTTCAGAGGCGGGTTGGTGCCTTGTCCAATGAAAACATGCTGGTAATGCCCAAGCATACGCGAGGTTTTTAGTAACCTGTTCCCCTGCAAACTTAAACGGCTGTCATGAATCTCCCCTTCCAGGGTGGCTTTCTCGATCGTTTCCAGGGGATGGCCCAAAAGCCAGCTTTGTTCTTCCACTGTTTTTGCCTGCAGGTATTTTTTTACCAGCAACCCCGTCTGCCGGCTGGTCAGGTTATGACCGACAATCAACTTTAAAAACGCCTCCTGTTTGCCGCGCGGCAAATGAGCCAACTCCCGCGCGTGAGTGGGGGTAATCTTTCCCAGTTTGAGGTGAACCTTTACAGTCTCGTCCAACCGCTCGATAAAAGACAAACGCCGGCTTACCCACGAGATGCTTTTCCCTACCAGCCGGGCAATCTCTTCCTGACCAAGCAAATGTTCCTTTTTTAAACTGTAAACCACCTGCGCCTGCTCAAAATCGGCCAGGCTGGCGCCTTGCCCGTTATAGGTCAGAATCATCACCTTGGCCGTCACATCATCCACCTCTGCCACCCGGGCCTGCAAACTCTCCCATTCCAATAACCGGGAGGCAAAAAAACGCTTGAAGCCATCAAGTAACTGGAACCTGGCACCAGTCCGGCGGACGATCACCGGGTGAAGCTGACCCACTGATTCCAGTGAACGCTGCATCGCCTGGACCTGTCCCGGGGTGGTTAGCCGGAAACGGGAGAAACTCTCGTCCAGATTTGCCAGTTTGATCGGTTGCTGGTCCATCTCTTTTTGCTGTTAATTGTCCTGCTAAGTTAAAAACCGGACGCATCACGGTCAATGGAGTCCGGTTTTACAATCAGGAACTTATACATGGGAGTATATTCTGAAAACCGCTGCAGGCGCGCAGTTCAACGATAAACGCGTCCGGCTTTACAATCTTTTCCGCCTCTGCGTTTTTATAAGGGAAAAGAACGTATAACCCTTGTGCTGCAAGACTTCCGGAAGCTAACGCGTCCGGTTTTACAATCTTTGACCCCGACGCATTCCCGGTAAGGGTTTTTCCCCGGGTGCGTTGTTTCTCCCGGTTCCCCTCCAGGTACTCCGGATGGGTCTGGCGGTAGACGCTCTGGTACTTGTCCCCCGGATAGCGCGAATACCACTGTTCCCTGTTAGCCAGGCGCCTGGCTTTGTAACGGAAATCAGTCTTGAGCTTTTCCCGTTCCCATTTATTTTTACGGGCCTGCTGACACTCTCTGGAACCACAATACCGTTGTTCCCCTTTTAACCGTGGATTCTTTTTAAAACGCCTGTGGCAATGATGGCAGGTAAAGGTCTCTGTTGACATACATCCCTGGGTTTTTGGATGCATGTACTATCCCCGAACTGATTTGGTTTGGATTTACATGGATGAAACTATGAAAATACGGCTAAAATGATTGGTATCAATTCCTTCCGATCACTGGTATCATTCCAAACCGACGCCGAAAGTTTAGCGAAGTTCTCGGCATAGGATTGTTCGAACTGCATGAACAGGTGGTCATAAAAGCCGTTGGTGTTAAGGAACACAATGGCTTTTTGGTGATAATCCAGTTGCTTCAGGGTAATTACCTCCAGTATTTCTTCCAGGGTACCAAATCCTCCGGGAAGGGCGACAAAAGCATCCGAAAGTTCGCGCATGGCGGCTTTACGTTCCATCATGTCCCTGGTAACGATCAGTTCCTGGGCATGTTTTGAAATGAGATTGAAGTCTTTCAGCTTTTCAGGAATAACGCCAATGGTTTTTGCTCCGGCAGTCGAGGCAGCTTCCAGTATTTTTTCCATCAACCCAACATTGGCGCCACCGTTAACCAGTGTCTGTCCTGTTTGTCCGATTATCGTTGCAAGTTTTATTGCTTCTTCAACATAAACGGGAGCGATAGCATTACTTGACGATGAAAAAATACAGATCTTCATATTTTTCAATTATTATAAAGTAAAACAGAAATGTCACCGTTTTTGGGTGACATTCGTTTATTTTAGGCATCAATATTGGCATAAACCGCGTGATCCTCAATAAACTGCCGTCGGGGAGGGACTTCATCGCCCATAAGCATACTGAAGATATGGTCGGCTTCAGCCGCGTTCTCGATGGTTACCTGCCGAAGAGTCCTTTGTTCTGGAGACATGGTGGTTTCCCAAAGCTGCTCTGCGTTCATTTCCCCAAGACCTTTGTATCGCTGAACATGAACAGACGATTCTTTTCCCTCTCCCCATTCGTCGATCAGACGTAACCGTTGCTGATCTGTCCACGCGTATTCTTCCTTTTTCCCTTTCTTGACCAAAAATAGCGGCGGAGTTGCAATATACAGATAGCCATTCTTGATCAGGTCTTTCATATAGCGGAAAAAGAAGGTCATGATCAATGTGTCGATGTGGCTTCCATCGACGTCGGCATCCGTCATGATAATGATTTTATGATAACGTAACTTGTCCAGGTTCACGGCCATTGAATCTTCTTCAGTTCCTATACTTACACCCAGAGCAGTATAAATGTTTCTGATTTCTTCGCTTTCCAACACTTTGTGCTGCATCGCCTTTTCAACATTGAGTATTTTTCCCCGTAATGGTAATATAGCCTGAAAACGACGGTCGCGACCTTGTTTTGCCGTTCCACCTGCAGAGTCTCCCTCCACCAGGAATATTTCACATTGTACAGGGTCTTTATCAGAGCAGTCTGCCAGTTTTCCTGGTAGCCCGCCTCCAGTAAGGACGCTTTTACGTTGTACCAGTTCTCTGGCTTTTCTTGCTGCATGTCGGGCCTGGGCTGCAAGGATTACTTTATTGACAATCGCCTTGGCCGATTTTGGATTTTCTTCCAGAAAATTGCTCAGCATTTCGCTTACAGCCTGATCAACAGGCAAGCTGACATCCGAGTTGCCCAGCTTGGTTTTGGTCTGTCCTTCAAACTGAGGTTCTGCTACTTTTACTGAGAGTACGGCAGTAAGGCCTTCTCTGAAATCGTCTCCATTAATATCAAATTTTAATTTGCTTAGCATGCCGGAAGTTTCGGCATAATTTTTCAGGGTACGGGTCAGTCCCCTGCGGAACCCTGTCAGGTGAGTACCTCCCTCAATCGTATTAATGTTATTGACGTAAGAATGAATATTTTCTGTGAAGCTTGTATTGTAACTCAATGCTACTTCAACCGGAACATCTCCTTTCTCCCAAGAGATATGAATGGTTTCATCAATCAGTTTTTCCCTGGTTACGTCCAGATATTCCACAAATTCCTTCAATCCTTTTTCTGAAAGGAACACCTCTGTCTTTGGGTTTCCTTCTTCATCTTTTTCTCGCCTATCCGTTAGGGTCAGTCGTACCCCGGCATTCAGGAAAGCCAGTTCGCGCAACCGGGCCGAAAGGATCTCGTATTTATACACGGTCACAAGAAAAATTGTGGGATCTGGTTTGAAGGTTATGATCGTTCCTGTGATATCTGTTTCCCCCACAACCTTAACCGGGTATAATGGTTTTCCCAGGCTATACTCCTGCATCCATACTTTGCCATCACGGAAAACTTCTGCTTTCATTTGAATTGACAATGCATTTACACAGGATACACCTACTCCGTGCAATCCTCCGGATACTTTATAGCTTCCTTTATCAAATTTTCCCCCTGCATGAAGGACAGTCATCACGACTTCAAGTGCTGACTTATTTTCCTTGGTGTGCAGTTCTGTGGGAATTCCTCGTCCGTCATCTTTTACCGAGATGGAATTGTCTTCATTGATGATGACCTCAATATGACTGCAGTAACCTGCCAAAGCCTCGTCGATCGAGTTATCGACAACTTCATAAACAAGATGGTGGAGCCCCTTTTCATTGACATCGCCGATATACATCGCCGGACGTTTGCGAACAGCTTCCAGGCCTTCAAGTACCTGTATGCTGTCCGCCGAATAATTACCATTACCATTCCCGTTTGTTGGCTTATTTTCTAATTCGCTCATCTACTTTTTATTTGATTTATTCAAAAAAACTTTCTTACCCATCTTAAAAAAGACGGCAAGACAACCTGGCCTTTATCTGCGCTGTGATTAAAAACCAAGATTTTAATTTTTTATTGGGCAAGGGGTATTAAACAATTGATTATCATTTTTTTAATCTAATTTCTTCCTCTCCGGTGCCTAACATGCAAATATAGTAAAAATAAGCTTTGAAAATACGATTCAGAAGGCATTAAAAATTAAAGTTTTCAATATTTTTTAATAAATGTAACTTTCTTAAAATCAGACTATTGAAAGTACATTCTTAAAATGTTTCTTTTACTGTTAAACAGGATGGTCTTTCTTCCTGCATTAGAACGAATAACTAATCCCCAGAAGCAGGTTTAAACCTTGTGTATTGTACCCAGGCCAGAGTTCATATTTTTTGAAGGAGAAGTTATTTACCCTGCCCCAAAAGCTCAATTGATCATTGAATAAATATTCAATACTAAAATTCAGATCAATAATAGAATTTAGTTTATAAATATCTGATTGATAATTTGTAGTTGGGTTTCCTCCCGGATCTGCCGGTCCCTGTTGTTCTGTCTGGAGCAGGCCTTTTCGTTCACCTGTGTAAAAAATATCGGCCGATAGTCTGTATGGCTTTTGTACAGGGCTATAGTAAGCCGAAAAAGATGCTTCAAACCCTGGTTTATTCCAGGCCTCTTTCTGTGTATCCATTTTGTATGAATGTCCGGTTGCCCTAAAGAGGATACTCAGTTCTTCCGATGTTGAGTAGTGAAGTTCCCCTCCGATATTAAGTTGTTTTACATCGTCATATAATACATCGAAGGTATTTTCCCTTGCAGTCAGATCATACTCATTGGTAGAGGCATTCCATTCTTCCGTATTATTCAGATAATAAAAATGTTGATTTTTAATGCCGGAATAGTCGACCTGAAATGTATAACTTAAATTTGGAAGGAACTTTCCTTTGATTCCTCCTGTTAATATATAGTTATATTTCGTATTTTTTACATTGTGATATGGGGATGCAAACTGGTTTTCTTCAGCGATGGACGAATAATAATTTTGCTGAAGCCATCCATCCGTGCCCGCATAAAAAGTCAGGATATCTTCAATTGGTGTCCAGTCCGCTTTTACGTTGGGAGCAAGCATATAATCATCCTCATCTTCATTGTCGATTACGCTGTAACTGTTAATTCCGAGTCTTAAGCTGGCAATTTCTCCTTTAAAAAAGACGGAGGGGGTTACTTTGAGAAACGCTTGTTTTCTTTTACCGTAAGTATTTTTTTCATCATTGGAGATACTATCAGTATAGGCATAGTTTAGGGATGCATCCAATTGTCCTGTGAACTGATCGAAGTCCTTGTTAAAGGTTCCCTTGAGGAGCATCAGGTTCTCCGTTTGCCCTGTTTTTGATCCGGATAGCTGGTATTTTAATGTCGTGTTGTATTCCAGGCCTTTTGTCTGTTTTTCGTTCCCGTCAAGCTGAAGCTGGATGCCTCCTTTTGAAAGAGCCTGTTTATCGTTCCAGGAAGGAATAAGGTCTTTCTTGCTCGCATTGTTCATCCTTCCCCCTGTATAGCCATAATACCGGAAAGCTTTTCTGTCGAAAAATAGCGTGGCTTTCAGCATAGCTTTTCTGAATGTTTGATTAACAAATATTTCAGCATTATTATCACTTTGGGGAGCTTTTACCTTGTCGTCGTTTTCGAGTTTTATTTTCCCATGTGACGACAAATGCCGGTAATGAATACCAAAAGTTGTTTTTTTACCTGAGGCTGCATTAAAAAATATTTCTCCATAAGGGGTCTTGTAATTTCCTGCTCCTAATTTAAGTAATCCGTTTCCGAGCTGAGTTTGCGGTTCTGTCGCGATTTCAGCCGCCTGGACGGGTTCGGTGAGAAATGTGGAGAATACTGGTTGAGGGTGGATCTGGTACTGAAAAACAGGCTTCTCCGTATTCTCCTGTTTTGTACTGGGGATGTCGTTGATTTTAAAGGCGTCAGATATGCTAGGCTGATAAGCCTTTACTACCTCTACCTCTTTCTTTAGGCGAACGCTGTCTTGTTGTGCCAGCGAAACTCCCGATAGTAGGATAAAAAATGAGAATAGTAAAATATATTTGTAAACCGTTCGTTTCATGATTCTTTTATTTTACTTTTTATTGATATCGATTTTTATTGGAGTATCGTTTTTTTGCTGTTTTTGTTTCTCAATTTCCTCCAGATGTTTCAGTTTTGTGCTGGCGGTGTCAATAATACCGTCATCTTTTTCCGGATAATTTTCTATAATGCTTTGTAAGGTATGTGTCGCTTCGAATTCTTCTCCTTTGGCCAGATAAACATCAGCAAGCAGGATAAAACTTTTGGCCAGCCAGTATTGATGAGGGGTATTCTTGGATATGAAGTCCATGACTTCGTTTTCCGCATCGTCCAGTTTGTTTTGACTATAGAGGATTTCTGTCAGCAGGTACTTCGACTCAGCACCTTCTTCCGATTGTGTATCTTTTGCCAGATCCTTGAATAAAGGAAGTGCCTTTGCATAATTTTTCGTTTGGTACAGCGATTTAGCGAGCATGTAGCTGGCTTCGCGTTTTAGCACGTCTGTAAGTTTATCGGAAGCCAAAACTTTTTGGGCTGCATCAATACAGGGTTGATACTTTCCAAGGTTGAAAAGGCACCGCATCTGTCCTGCTTCGGCTTTAATTTTGTTCCATGGAGTACTGAATATATTTCCCAGTTTTTGGTAATAGGTAAGTGCCTTGTCGTATTCAGCAGCATTATATTTGAGTTCCGCAGCCTTAACCAGGGCTGGTTCTGTAAATATGTTGTCGTTTTTTTGGAGAACATATTCGTAATCCGACAGGGCAGCGCTATAATCTCCTGAAGCATATTGGTCCTCACCCAAATAAAAATGAGCATTGGTACTGAAGCTGCCCTCTGGATATTGTTGCAGATAACGTTCCAGTTGAGTCTTGGCCTGGGGATCGTGGGACATCACCAGTTTTTCTGCTGCCAGATAGCTTAACGAATCCTTTTCCGATGCTGAAACCAGAATGTCAGATGCCGATTTTTTTGTGTAGGTAAAATAAGCATCAACCTGGTTTAGTTCGACATAATCATTCTTAATACCAAGTAACGCCGGTTGAACTTCTTCACTTCCAGGGTATTTCTCTACAACCTGTTTGTAATATTCGAGCGATTTTTTATAATCTGACTGGTTGTAATAAACCAATCCAAGCTGTAGTAGGGCTTTTGAACTGAAATTACTGTCCGGAAATTTTTGAAGCAGTTGCTGGTAGTAATTGATTGCTTCATAGGGCTTGTTAATCCGTTCCGAGGTACGGCCCAGTTCATAAAGAGCATCGTCAGCAAAGGAAGATTTGGGGAATGTATTCAGCAGTTCCTGGAGACTGTTTATTTTTTGCTCCTGAAACTTTTGCAAACCTTCACAGACAGCCATTTGGAAAAGAGCGTAGTCCGGATCGTAGGTGTTGGTGTCAAATGCCTTTTGGTAATTATATTGCGCATTATTGTAATCACGGTTTATAAAGTAACAATCGGCAAGGCGATTGCAGGCATCTCCCAGTTTATCGTCGGGATTGCTTTCCTGGAAAGCAATAAATTTATGAAAAGATGAAATGGCGCTGTTATAATCTTTTTCCTTGAAAAAGGCATATCCAAGGCTGTACCATGCCGTGTAGTAATCTTGTCTGGATACTGCCCCCGGGAGTCTGAGGAAACTTTGGTATCCGGCAATGGCCTGTTCGTAATTTCCAAGTCTGTACTGTGCTTCAGCCTTCCAAAAAACGGTGCCGAACTTGATGTTACTATCATAATTCCCGTTTTCCAAAGACTTGTCGAAACTGGCGATAGCCGATTGATAGTCAAGGTTGTTGAAAAGTTCGAGCCCTCTGTAATACGTAACCCGTTGGTATGCTTTCCGGATTGCCGGACTTTTCACTTTTATCTTTTCAATAGAAGCTATGGCATCCTGGTAATTTTTTGTGCTCATATAAACTTTTACCAGGTAGTCGTAAGCATCATCGTTCCGTTCCGAGTTTGGATACAGGGAGATGTATTTATCGAAGGCCTTGATCGTTTCATTAAATGGAGAATAGGATAGTTCATAGGCGATTTTTGCATAATTGAATAGCGCATCTTCTTTAATATCAGGATTGAAATCCATATTTGACGCCACTTCAAAAGCGATCCTGGCTTTATTTTTATCGCCCGTTTTAATATAGCTGTCTGCAAGATGATAATAAGCATTTTGGGCAAGGAGGTCCTGTCCTCGGGATGCTTGTTCTAGAAACGGAATGGCCTCCGCATATTTCCCCGTAATATAATAACAATATCCGAGCATGTAGTTCTCTTCCCTCTTGGCGCTTTGTGTCTTGTTGAAGTAGAGTTCGAGATAGGGAACCGCCTTGTCGAACTGGTTGAGCTGAAAGTAAGAATTTCCAAGTATCTTGGAAAGAGCTGCCTTTTGTTGTTCCTCTGCAGTTGCCATTAATGGTTCTGCAATGTTAATGACATCGGTATACCGACCCTGCATGAAATAGATCTGGCTTATATAATAAGGAATTATCTGCGAAAAAGCCGAATTGTCCTTTAGTTGTTCAAAGGCATTAAGTGCATTGTCATAGTTATACTTCAAGTAATTAATGTGTCCCCAATAGTACTTTGCCGGCGCAGCCATGGTTCCTTTCGAGTCTTTTATTTTTGCAAATTCTGTTTCTGCGAGATCATACTTTTCTAATCTGAAATAAGAGTACCCTTTCCTGTAAATAAGGTCAGCCTGGTTTTCCCGGGTAAGTGATAGCATATCTACATTTCGGTAAGCGCTTAATGCCTGGCTGAAATGGTTATTTCTGAATCGGACGTTACCCAATTCAATCCATGCGGTGTTGTCGTATGGGCTTTCCGGGTTTTCTTCAAGAAATTTTTGCATGAAGTCTTCACTCTGGTCCAGATTGAGCCTTAATCCGCATAATGCTTCAAAAAAGACAGCCGTTATGTGCAGTTCTGAATTCTTGTCTGTTTTCTCCGCAATGCCGGCAAACAGTTCCCGGGCCATTATAAAATCATTCCTGAAATAGAGCTCTTTTGCCTTTTGAACCTCTGACGAAATTGATTGGTAATATAACGTTTGCTGGGGAAAGGCTATTGTTGTAAAACAACATGACAGAACTAAAAACAGGATTACACGTGTTTTCATAGACTTTGTAATTTTGCAATAAAAATAGCGATAATGTCAATAACAGGTGGTTTCTTTGCCTGAATTCTTAATGAAGAACTGTTTATTTTCTATTTTTATTACCTGTTTGATTAAAAAAAATTAGTTTTGTGATAAGCTCAAAGATGCAATATATGCAGGACACTCCCATAATTTCTCTTAAATCTGTCAATATTTTTCAACAGGATTATCTGGTCCTTGAAAATGTAAACCTGGAAGTAGCTAGAGGGGAATGGATATATCTTATTGGAAAAGTAGGGAGTGGAAAGTCTTCTTTAATTAAAGTCTTGAATGCAGAGTTGGATGTTGATAATGGTGAAGCCTGGATTGCCGGTTATAACCTGAGAAGATTAAAAAAAACTGAAATTCCTTTTCTTAGAAGAAAGCTGGGTGTAATTTTTCAGGATTTCAGGTTACTGAACGATCGTAATGTTCATGAAAACCTGTCTTTTGTTTTGAAAGCTACCGGATGGAAAAACAAAGTTGAGATTGAAGAACGCATACTAGAAGTTATTGGTAAAGTGGGCATGGAAAGCAAGCTCCTTAATATGCCACATGAGCTTTCTGGTGGAGAGCAGCAACGAATTGTAATTGCAAGAGCGCTATTGAATGAACCTGCAATTATACTGGCAGATGAACCCACTGGGAACCTGGATCCGGAAACATCTGAAGAATTGATGAAAATACTGAAAGGAATCAATGAGCAGGGAATAACTATCCTTATGGCAACGCACGACTACATCCTGCTAAATAAATTTGCGTCGAGAACATTAATTTGTAGTGACCGCAGATTATCGGATCCTTCTGCTTCAAGTCAGGAGGTGAATTTTTCCGAATTGCTTGAGGATTGAAGAAAAAAAGAAGCTGTTTTAAAAGAATATCTTCTCCTTTTAAAACAGCTTTCTTCCTATCTGGCAGCGCCGGTATGATTATTCAGCAGCTGGAGTAGCAGTTGTATCAGCAGGAGCTTCAACAGCTGCAGTGTCAGCAGGTGCAGTTGTGTTATCAGTACCTTCCTGTTGCATTTCTGTACCTTCTTGTTCTGTTGATTCTTTACTTGGTTTGTTACCGCTGCAAGCTGCCATGATAGCAACAATGCCTAATAAAAAAATAATCTTTTTCATACTTAAAATGGGTTTAACATGTTAATAACTATTCGGTTCGAATTAGCTTAAAGGCACCGCAATTTATGCAAAAGATGGATTCGCAGTGCCATAATCCGAATTTTTTTTTTATTTACTTCTATTTTTTTGACTATTAATTTCTTAAAAAACGGGCACGAGAGCAAATTGTTGTATTATTGAAAAAGATTTCTGGTATTTCCTGCCTCGATTATTCCCAAAATTAATCTTTCTCTTTTCAAAATTAAAGAATTTTGTCTGGTTTAAGAGTCTTTTCTACTGTTAATTTTTTCTGTGAATTAATTTTTTTTGAATGTTAACTTTATACACAGGGCAAAAATTGGAGCCGCTTCTGCTATCTTTGGCAAAAAAATCAAGTTTCATGGTTCGTTTTGAAGAAAATTTTTCACTAAAAAAATTCAATACTTTTGGAATAGATGCTAGCTGTCGGTATTATTTTGAATTTACTGAAGAAGAGGACCTCCCTGTTTTTCTAAGCTCGTTTGAACAATGGAGAGATATGCACCTGCTCATTATCGGGGGCGGAAGCAACCTGTTGTTTACATCTGATTTTGAAGGGCTTGTTTTGAAGCCTAATCTGCCAGGCATAAAGGTGACGGGTGAAGACCGGGATCATGTCGACATTGAAGCTGGTGCAGGAGAAGAATGGGATAATTTTGTTTCTTATTGTGTAGCTTGTGAATATTCAGGGATAGAGAATTTATCGTTAATCCCGGGAAAAGTAGGGGCGGCCCCTGTCCAAAACATTGGAGCGTACGGAATTGAGGTTAAAGACTGCATTCTGTCAGTCAAGGGATTTGACCTAAATACTTTTCAGTTTTATGAGATCCCCGGGCCTGAATGTGGTTTTGGATATCGTAACAGCATCTTTAAGAATAAGCTAAAAGCACGCTTCATTGTTACTTCAGTTGTTTTTCGACTTTCAAAATTTCCGGAGTTTCATTTGGATTACGGAGATTTGAGGGAAGAGGTGGAAAAAAGGGGACCTGTTAGACTCCAGTGTATCCGGGATTCGGTTATCTTTATACGAAAGTCGAAACTTCCTGATCCCGGGATTTTGGGAAATGCAGGTAGTTTCTTTAAGAATCCGGTTGTTGGAGAAAATGAAGGGGCGAAGCTGAAGAAAAATTTTCCTCAAATGCCTTTGTATCCTTTGGAAAGTGGAAAGGTAAAAATTGCCGCAGGCTGGTTGATTGAGCAGTGTGGCTGGAAAGGATTCCGGGATGCTGATGCCGGTGTGCATGAAAAACAGGCACTTGTTCTGGTTAACCATGGAATGGCCACTGGAAAACAGATTTATGAACTTTCAGAGAAGATTAAAAGATCTGTTTATGAACGTTTTTCTGTAGATCTGGAAACCGAAGTTAATATTGTGCTTGAAAAGGACTAATGCTTTTGATCCTGTTTTTTATCGGGTTTACTTAAATGAATGATCGGAATTGTAATGCCTGGATTTTGTTCCTCATTATCGTAAGGGTTTACATTTGACGTCCGTTGAGTTTGTTTTATGAGAATCTGCTGGTTAATTTCCTTTTTTACTTCTTTCATGTTCTCATCAACGTTTTCCCTTTCCTTTTCGTAGTTTCCGGTCGATATGGCTTTTAGGATGTATGTCCGGTAAGGAACGTATATTTTTTCAAGTCCGGGTTTTGAACTTTCGACATAAAGTACTTTCGGGGCCAACGATACATGATTAATCATCAAGGAATCGCCTTCAGCCACAAAACTTCTAAAATAGCCTTTTTGGTCGGTTGTTATAATCTTGGAGGTTCGGTAATTGATCAGAAACGCATTTTCAACAGGTACTGAATCTTCGGTAAATAAGTATCCCTGAAGAATTACATTTTCCTTTGGTTGCTGCTGGTTCTGTGCAACTGAAATCAAAGAAATGAACAGGAATGGTAATAACAGGTACTTCATATTATAAACTGTTTTTAGTTGTCACATGTAGCTCATCATTGATAACCAGCCTTGTGTGTCCAAGTTTGTGGATTCTTTCATGCTCAGTTCATGCAACAACTGATTTCTTTTTCCAAATTTACCGCAAAAATTTTAAGAGGGAAAAATTTTTATGTTTTTTCAGCTTAACCTTAATTTTTCTATCTGTCCCTTCTGAGGAAAGAGAGTCATTGATTATTATTTTGTTTTATTTCTTTTTATCCGAAAAGAAGTAGCCGGGGAGGGAGCGAAGAACCGAATTGGAGGTAAAGATAAAAAATGAGTACCCAATTTTGATTACTGGAGGATCTGTCTTTCATTCAGCGCATCCTGATATCGTCGGGCATTCCCGTTATGTTCCCTTAGTGTCCTTGAAAAATTGTGATAGCCCGAAAAATCTTCGCGGGCACACATATACAAAAATTTGGTCTTACTGGCATTTAGTACAGCCTCAATGCTTGAAACCTCTGGAAAATTAATGGGGCCCGGCGGTAATCCTGCATATTTATAAGTGTTGAATGGAGAATCGATTTCAAGGTATTTATTTAATATTCGTTTAACCGAAAAGTCTCCAAGCGCATAACGGATTGTCGGATCTGCCTGTAATGGCATCCCCTTTTTCAGTCGGTTGATGTATAATCCGGCTATAATAGGTTTCTCGTCTTCCTTGATCGTTTCTTCCTGGACGACTGAAGCCAGTGTGATCACTTCTATTGGAGTTAGTCCAAGTGCTTCTGCTTTGTCCTTTCTGGTTTTATTCCAGAAGCGGTCATACTCAGCTTTCATGCGATCTGCGAATTCTTCGGGTGTTGTTGTCCAGTAAAATTCGTAGGTATTGGGAATAAACATCGCATGAAACGAATATTTATTGAACCCCATCTTTTTTATTACTGATGTGTCTGAAAGATAAGCAAGCAAGGACAAAGAATCAGGTTCGATATATTTAGAAACTTTTCCGGCCAGTTCGTCCATGAAACGCAGGTTGTTGAACGTGACTGAGACTGGCTTTTGGTCACCTGCCTTAAGCATGTTTACGATCGAGTTTGTGTTCATGCCCTTATTAAAAACATATTTCCCCGGTCTTATGTGATTCGGATAATCCTTTTTCCTGGATACCCATTTGAATGCTTTCTCATTGATAAGGATATCCTTGGATCTTAGAGAACAAAGTACCTGTTCGAAGTTTGCATGATAAGGAATGGTGATACTTCCCGGGGTTTTGATATTCGGATCAAATACATACTTAAAGAGTTGGTATCCACGGAGCCCCGTAATAATGAACGCAATAGAGACCACAATGATCACAATCTTGTTAATTCTCGGGAAAAGCATGATTCTGTTTTTCTTTTTTAAATCCATATATTGACAATAAGTTATTTTATCCAGTTATTAAATTGATACTTAAAGGCGCAGAAAGAAAACCTGTTTTTACGAGAGACTCATTGTACTTAAGTTTCTTATTTTTCTGGCCATACTTGCCGGTGCCGGTAATTTTCCCGTTGCAAAAATAATCTTTTCTGCTGATATTATATGATGCCTGTATGGATATGCAATTCTGTTAATTAGGTTTAAGTTTTTATCCGGTAGGGTTTTTTCTTTAATTTTTTTTGTTTCGGGAATTCTTTTAACCTGGATTTAATCTAAATTATTTATTTTCGTGATTGGAAAAATTGATAAAAAATTAAAAATATGCATCAGGTAAAACTAGCAGAAAACATTTATTACTTGGGGTTTAATGATCGGCGGACCCATCTTTTCGAAAATATCTGGCCGCTTCCTTCCGGAGTTTCCTATAATTCCTATTTGATTGATGATGAGAAGGTGGCGTTGATCGATACGGTGGAACGTCAGTTTATTGATGATTTTCTGGAAGAAATAGAGGTGATTCTAAAGGGGAGACAGGTCGATTACCTGGTGATCAATCATATGGAACCTGATCATTCAGGAGCGTTGAGAGCTATTGTGGCGAAGTATCCCGACATTATACTGGTAGGGAATAGAAAAACATTTGGTTTTGTTGAAAGTTTCTATATGAAGCCAGAACATTTGCTGGAAGTTAGTGACGGAATAAAACTGGAACTTGGAAAGAACACATTACAGTTTCAGATGGTTCCAATGGTTCACTGGCCGGAGACCATGGTTAGTTATGAAGAATCAAATAAGATTTTATTTTCAGGTGATGCTTTTGGAAGTTTTGGGACCCTTGATGGTGGAATCTTTGATGATGAAATAAACCTCGGCTATTATGAAGAAGAGGCTATGAGGTATTTTACCAATATTGTCGGAAAATATTGCCCGCACACGCAAAGAGCGATTAAAAAGTTGGAACCTTTTGATATCAGGATGATAGCAGCTACTCATGGTCCGATCTGGCGTACTGACCTCCGATGGATTCTTGACCGGTACAATAAATGGAGTACTTATAACACAGACACAGGAGTCGTTATTGTCTATGGCTCGATGTATGGTAATACCCAGAAAATGGCTGAAGTAATAGCACGTCAGTTGGCAGAGAGAGGGATCCGGAATATACGCGTGTATGATTCGTCCAAGACCCATGCCTCCTATATTATCAGCGATATCTTCAAGTACAAGGGATTTATTGTGGGAAGTTGTGCCTATAATAATGAGTTATTCCCAAATGTCGAATCGTTATTGCTTAAAATAGAACATATGGGAATACGGGATCATTATGTTGGCATATTTGGTAATTATTCGTGGAATGGCGGCGGCGTAAAAAACCTGAAAAAATTTGCTGATAACGTGAAATGGGAGCTGGTTTATGATCCGGTTGAAGAAAGGGGAGGACTTACAGACGATAAATTCGAATTATGCATTAAACTGGCTAATGCAATGGCTGATAGATTATCTATCCACATAAACAAATGATAATTTTTTAATTAAAAAGCCACCAGGCGTTGCCGATGGCTTTTTTTACTACTACTCAATTACTACTAACCACCCCATTTAGGGATATTTTTTATAAGGTTATTCCGGTTTTAAAGATAGCAATTTCTTTGAACCCACTCAGCTCATGCTTTAATTTTTTACCTTCCAGTACTCTGATAATTTCAGAAATGAACTTTTCTAAAAGCTCCTCGATACTGGAGTCCTCAACAAGTTTACCGGCATTGAAGTCGATCCAGTTTGATTTTCGTTCGGATAAGAGGGTATTGGTCGAAATTTTCATGGTTGGCACAAAGCTTCCAAACGGAGTTCCTCTTCCTGTGGTGAAAAGGATCAGTTGGCATCCGCTAAAGCCCAATGCTGAGGCTGCGACCAGATCATTGCCCGGGGCGTGCAAAAGGTTCAATCCGTGTTTCTTGATTGGTTCGGCATATGTTAACACGTCTTTCACCCTCGCTGTCCCTCCTTTTTGCGTACAGCCCAATGATTTGTCTTCCAAAGTGGTTATTCCACCCTTTTTATTCCCCGGAGAAGGATTCTCATATACCGGAAGATCATGCTTCAGGTAATACTCTTTAAACCCATTGATCATGGTAACGATTTTCCCGAAGACTTCCCTGTTCTCAGCACGTTCCATTAATAGGTGTTCTGCACCGAACATTTCTGGTACTTCTGTGAGTATCGTGCTCCCACCCTGGCTCACCAGGAAATCGGAAAAAGCCCCGGCAAGCGGGTTGGCGGTGATTCCCGACAAACCGTCGGAACCACCACATTTTAACCCGACTTTTAAGGTAGAAAGAGGTACTTCCTCTCTCTTATCATGGCGCATTTGACTGTAAATTTCCTCGAACAGTTTCAATCCTTCTTCCACTTCATCTTCTACCTCTTGGGCCACTAAAAACTTAATACGTGAAGGATCATATTTTCCTATGAATTTTTTCAGGTGTTCTATCTGGTTATTTTCGCATCCCAGGCCCAGAACAAGGACCCCGCCTGCATTTGGGTGTTTGATTAACTGGGCCAGTGCTTTTTGTGTGTTTGTGTGGTCATCTCCTAGTTGTGAACACCCGTAGTTGTGTTTGAAAACGTGGATGCTGTCGATATCGTCTGCAGCATGATTTTCACGGAATCTGTTGATAATTTGTTCCGCCTGTCCATTGACGCAGCCGACTGTTGGTACGATCCACAATTCATTCCGTATCCCTATTTCGCCTGAAAAGCGTTTATACCCTTTAAACGTTAGTTTCCGGTCCTTAAAGATTTGTTCATTTAATTTTGGGGCGTATTCATAGCCGATCGTTCCCGAAAGATTGGTTTTTGTATTATGGACATGAACGTGTTCTCCCTGTTGGATAGTTGAGATCGCGTGTCCGATCGGTGAACCGTACTTGATGATATTATTACTTTGAAGGACTTGCTTTAGGGCAAATTTATGGCCATACGGAACATCCGTTTTTAGCTTAAACTCATAGTTGTCATACTTGAATTCATGTCCCGCAGGAAGATCCTGCAACGCTATTCCTACATTGTCTTCCGGGGATATTATCAGGAATTCCTTCATGTGTCTGTATTTTTGTTAAATCTTTTATTTTATGTGTCCATTTTTCAGTCCCGGCGAAGTTTCTGTTTTCGACCGGGACTGTATCTGCCATTTCTTTCCGGGAGCTTTTCGTTTTTGTCAGGCAACCTTTCTGAAAGGCTCTTTCTTACCAAGCACCGATTTTATCGCGTTTTTCATGCCGACCTGACGGATCAGGTAAAGGTAAGATGAAACGGCCTGCGTCAACCCGTCGATTTTATTCATGTCTTTCTTCCAAAGAATGCTGTAAGCCAATGCCTGCTCGGTCAGGTGATAGATCGATTCCGGACTGTCGTTATTGTTTATCCAGAGAGACTGGAAAAAGTCAAGGTGAACCTGATCATCGCTTAGTTTATAGGGGTGACTGTCTACTTCACCTTTATAATAGGCTATCAGTGCGGACAAAGAGAAAACAATTTTTTGGGGAAGCTGTCCCGTGTTGGCAATATAATCAACTAATGAGGGAAGACAGCGGGTTTCCCATTTACTCAATGCATTCAGGGCAATGCTGGTCCAAAGATGACGGATATAAGGATTGTAGAAACGTTCCAGTATCTTGGAGGCAAAAGCTTTTAATTCGGTCTCATCTCCTTCAAGTCCTTTCAGTACCTCGTCTGAAATCATTTCCTTCATGAAACGTCCGACTTCAATATTTTCAATCGATTCACGGACGGTTTCAATCCCGTAAAGTAGCGAGACAGCGAAACTTCCCGTATGGGCGCCATTCAGCACCCGTACTTTTTGTTCCCGGTAACGGGTCATGTCTTTGACAAATTTTACCTGTAAACCCGCTTCTTTTGCCGGGAATTCTTTTTGTACCCATTCCGGTGCTTCGATTACCCAGGAATGGAAATATTCGCCGACAACGACGAGGTTATCTTCATAACCCAGTTCTGCCTGAATTTCTTTAATATCGTCCTTGGGGAAACCCGGAACGATACGGTCGACCAATGTGCAACAAAAAGCACAGGCGGTTTCCACCCATTTTTTAAATTCGCTGCCAAGGTTCCAGTTCTCTGCATGCTTCAATACATATCTTTTCAACATTTCACCGTTACGGTCAATCAGTTCGCAGGTAAAAAATATAAGTCCTTTGTCTGTAGCCCCGTTAAAGGTTTTAAATCGCTCATAAAGCAGGGCCGTCACCTTGCCGGGAAATGATTTTTGAGGTTGCATGTCAAGCCTGTCATTTGCATCGTAGCTGATACCAGCTTCTGTTGTGTTTGAAATGACAAAACGTACTTGCGGGTTTAAAATAGCATCCCGGTATGTTTTATAATCACTGTATGGATTGATACCCCGGTTGAGGCAATGGATAAAGTTGTATTCCCGAACTGGTTCTCCATTCTTCATCCCTTTCAGGTAAACATGGTAAAGTCCGTCTTGTTGGTTCAGCAGATCGACCATACCGTTGGACAGTGGCTGGATGACATCGACCCCTGAATTAAAGCCTGCGTCGTCGTTCATTTTCTGGATCATCCAGTCGGCAAAAGCCCTTAAAAAATTACCTTCTCCAAATTGCAGTACCCTTGTCGGATATCTTGCTGCATCCTTAACGTTTGATCTGTTCAGTTTCATGCGTTTATCTATTTTATTTTTCTGGTCATATGAAACTTTCTTTTCTTAATGATATGGCAGGTCTGCTTTTCATCTTCAAGATAGTTTCGTGATTCTGGTTTATTTTTTATTTCTCCGTTTTCGCACACGGAACGTTTGTAAAAAAAACCGTGTGCGAACACGATTTTCGCTGCGAATGTATAACTTTTTTTTCGGATTAGTTGATTTATGAAAAAGGTTATTTTTAAATATTCTGTTATTCAGTGTTTTAATGGAAAGTCTAAAAAAAATTAATAATAAATTCAAATTGACTTTTCCTGATTGGACTGAAATAGTTAAATTCGTTCTTCCTCAGAATTTAGAATGTGAGAAAAAAGATTATCGTGATTTCAGGTGGGCCTGGGTTTGGAAAAACAGAAGTCATAAAGGAATTGAGAAATCTTGGGTATAATACCGGCGATGAATTTGCCCGGGATTTGATTGCCCGGCAGACAAAGGAAGGAGGGGATATTCTTCCATGGAAGGATATTAAAACGTTTCAGGAGGAAATCACAAAATTACGTATTGGCTTTTATCTTGATGCAGCGTGTGATAAAATTTCTTTTTCAGACAGGGGACTTCCGGATCAACTGGCTTTCATCCGTTATCATGGATTTAAACCTTCAGGCAGGCTAGAGGAGTATGTGGAAAGATACCGCTATTTTAATACCGTTTTTATTACACCTTCCTGGAAAGAAATTTATTCGCGTGATGCAATAAGGACTGAAACCTATGAGGAAGCCTGCCGTATTCATATCCATGTTTGTGATGTATACAGGAAGGCTGGTTATCAGCTTGTAGAAATTCCCTGTCAGGGGCCATCAGAACGGGCTGTTTTTATTCTAGAATACCTGAAAACAATAGGAATTGACACTTTAATCAATTGTAAATTATAAACACTACTTAAATTGTAGAGACCAATGAAACTGTCAAGACGAAATTTTATTCAGCGTTCTGCCGTACAAATGGCTGGAATTGCAAGTGTTCCGATGATTTTATCTGCGACGCTGCCCTCGAAAAAAGATAAGAAGAAGGTTGCACCTCCCGTTTATAAAAAAGATGGCGTGGTTTTATTTCAGGGAGACTCGATTACAGATGCAGGAAGGGACAGGAAAAACCTGAACCCTAATAATGGTTGGGCTTTAGGTCCGGGGTATGCCATGCTGGCAGGGGCTTCTTTATTAAAGAAGATGCCTGAGGAACAATTATCCGTTTATAACCGGGGAATCAGCGGGAATAAGGTATTTCAGCTGGCCGACCGTTGGCAGGAAGACTGTATCGGTTTAAAGCCGGATATTCTGAGTATCCTGATTGGGGTAAATGATTACTGGCATAAACGGAACGGGCAGTATGACGGGACAATTGAAATATACGAGAAGGATTTCCGGGCTTTGTTAAAAAGAACGAAAGAACAGTTACCTGATGTTGTTCTGGTAATCGGGGAGCCTTATGCTGTTGATGGAGGTTCTGCTATCGGCGAAGGCTGGCAGGAAGAATTTGCTCCTTACAGGAAAGTTGCAAAGGCCCTTTCGGATGAATTTGGGACATATTTCATTCCTTATCATTCTATTTACAAGGAAGCATTAAAGCATGCTCCATGCACCTACTGGAGTCCGGATGGCGTTCATCCGACCCTGGCAGGGGCACAACTGATGGCTAAAGCCTGGCTTAAAGTTATGAGCTGAAAAAAGGCCGGATGATCTCCGGCCTTTTTTATATCTAGTAACAGATTGAGAATGATTAATGTCAAGAGAGTAGGTCCTTAACCTGATTATAAACATTTAGACTATTAAAGCCCAGTTTTTCATCAAGTACTTTATAGGGGGCAGAGAATCCGAAAGAATTCATTCCAAATACTTTCCCGTCAGCACCGACAAGCCCTTCCAGTGTAACCGGCAATCCGGCAGTAAGGCCAAATTTCTTTATTCCGCCAGGTAATACCTTTTCTTGGTATTCTTTACTTTGAGAACGGAATAATCCTTCCGAAGGAACGGATATAATCCGGCTTTTTATGCCATCTTTCTTTAGCATTTCTGCCCCTTCGACAAGAGTGCTTACTTCCGAACCGCTGGCCAGGAGGATTATATCCGGTGTCCCTTCACAGTCAGCGATGATGTAGGCCCCCTTTTCTGCCTGTAAGGCCTCTGTGTAGCGGTCTGTCCTGGCAGGAAGATTTTTTATGTTTTGACGGGAGAGGATCAATGCGGTTGGTGTCGTTGTATTTTCCATGGCCATTTTCCATGCCACGGTTGTTTCTTCACTATCGGCGGGCCTCAGCACCAGCATTGAGTTCTGGTTGTGATGGTTTTTCAGTTTTTCCAGCAAACGGATCTGGGCTTCCTGTTCGACCGGCTGATGGGTCGGGCCATCTTCTCCTACCCGGAAAGCATCGTGTGTCCAGATAAATTTGACAGGCAGCTGCATTAGTGCGGCAAGCCGTACAGCAGGTTTCATATAGTCTGAGAAAACGAAGAATGTACCACAAGCCGGGATCACTCCCCCATGCAGGGCCATGCCATTCATTAAACAAGCCATTGTGAGTTCTGAAACACCAGACTGAAGGAACGATCCGCTGAAATCACCTTTTTTGAAAGCTGTGGTTTTCTTCAGGAACCCATCTGTTTTATCCGAGTTGGAAAGGTCTGCCGAAGCAACTACCATATTTTCTATTCCCTGCGCAAATGCTGCCAGTACGGTTGATGAAGCAGCACGGGAGGCAGAATCAGCTTTTTGGGTTATTTTCGTGTAGTCGAATTTAGGAGCTTCTTTGGAGAAGAAGGTTTTTAATTTTTCAGCTAGTTCAGGATGTCCTTTTTCCCATTCTTTCTGAGCAGCCTTTTTAGCAGCAGCAGCTTTGATCAATTCTGCTTTTCTTTTCTCGAAAAGATCTTTTACGTCATCGAAAATTTCAAACGGGTCTTCCGGATTTCCGGATAAATTAGCGATTGTTTTTGCCAGGGAGGCACCTGCCTCTCCGAGTGGCATGCCATGGGTCGAACATTTCCTTTCAAAATTTTCGCCGGTATCGGTCAGGGCACCTTTACCCATGATCGTTTTTCCGATGATGAGGCTTGGCTTTTCTGTTTCTGTGTTGGCTGCTTTCAGTGCAGAACGGATCTCATCGATATCGTTTCCATTGATGGTGACAACTTTCCAACCCCAGGCTTCATATTTTTTAGCGGTGTCCTCATTTGTTACTTCTTTTGTTTCAGTGGATAACTGAATATCGTTCGAGTCATAAAACATGATCAGGTTGCTAAGTCCGAGATAACCGGCAATACGGCCGGCTCCCTGCGAGATTTCTTCCTGTACCCCTCCGTCCGAAATATAAGCATATATCTTATGGGACATCCATTCTCCGAACCTGTGCGCAAGGAAACGTTCTGCAATAGCAGCTCCAATGGCCATGGTATGTCCTTGTCCCAGTGGGCCGGATGTGTTTTCTACTCCTCTGGCGACATCAATTTCGGGATGGCCTGGAGTAACACTGCCCCATTGCCTGAAGTTTTTCAGATCTTCCATGCTGTAATTGCCGGCAAGGGCCAGCACTGAATACAGCATCGGTGACATGTGCCCCGGATCCAGGAAGAACCGGTCCCGGTTTATCCAACTCATGTCCGACGGATCGTAGTTCAGAAATTCAGAAAATAAAACACTTACGAAATCGGCACCTCCCATGGCACCACCAGGATGGCCCGATTTTGCTTTTTCAACCATTGCTGCAGAAAGTATACGAATATTGTCTGCAGCTTTTAGAATCAACTTGTTACTCATGATTTTCTAATTTTTGCAAGAATTAAATCGTTTCGAATTAAGACTCTGCGTACAAAAATAAAATATTTTGGGAACAAAGCCCTATTAAAAAGAAATACCGGTAAGTTCCGCATGAGCGTCAAGTACCGGTATCTCTTGAAAGATTTCTTATTTTTTCAGGCGATGACCCGTACCATGATCACCCCATCGATGGATGACAGTTTGCCTACCAGTTCATTTGAAGGTACTGTTCCGTCAATATCGATAATATTATAGGCTATATCTGCTTTGTTTTTATTCAGCATGTTGGCTATGTTTAGCCCTTGTGAGGCCAGCATGCTCGATATCTGGCTAACCATGTTGGGAACATTTTTATTGGCAATGACAATCCTCGGGCCCCCATGTCTTTCCATCTCTGCTTCCGGAAAGTTAACGGAGTTGACAATATTCCCGTTCTCAAGATAATTTCTTACTTGGTCAACCGCCATAACGGCACAGTTTGTTTCGGATTCTTCAGTTGATGCACCAAGATGAGGAATGGCAATTATATTTTTCATTTTGAGCACTTCCTCATCCGGGAAATCGGTAACATAGCATCCGACCTTCCCTGATTCAAGAGCTTGCCTCATATCCTCTTTCACAATTAATCCACCACGAGCGAAGTTCATGATCCGGACGCCGTCTTTCATCATATTGATCTTGTCCTTGTTGATGTACCCTTTTGTTTCCAGAGTCTGAGGTATATTAATAGTAACATAATCAGCATTTGCCAGAAGTGATTCTATCCCTTCGGCCCGTTTTACATTGCGGCTTAATCTCCACGCATGCTTTACCGATATGTAAGGATCGTATCCGAAAACTTCCATTCCCAGGGCCTGGGCTGCGTTGGCTATTAAAACACCGATAGCACCAAGACCTATCACTGCCAAGGTTTTACCCCTTATCTCATTGCCTCCGAAATTTTTCTTGCCTTCTTCAATCAATGCAGGGACTTCATCTCCTTTGCCAATCAGTCCCTTTGCCCATTCGATCGACTGGGCAATCTTACGTGATGAGAGCAATAATCCTGCAATTACCAGTTCTTTTACTGCGTGTGCATTTGCGCCGGGGGTATTAAACACGACGATTCCCTGCGATGTACATTTGTCAATAGGTATGTTATTAACTCCTGCTCCGGCCCGGGCAATTGCCTTCAGGCTAGCGGACATTTCCATATCATGCATGACCATACTTCTGACAATGATTGCATCCGGATTTTTGAACTCGCTGGCAATCTCGTACTGATCAAGAGGAAAATTTTTTAACCCTATAGGGTCAATTTTATTTAAGGTCTGGATCTTAAACATGTGTATATAATTTTGTAAAGTGCCTTTTGTAATTGATCAACTATAATTGACTATTTATACCTGTATTTCTCATTATCTGCGAGCTTTAAAGTATGACAAAGATCACAAAAATATTGAAAAAAATGCCGACTAAAGACTTTTTTTTGTCAATTTGAAACTCTTCTAAACTCAAAGTTAAGGTATCGTTATTTGTTTTTTTAAAGCAAAAATGGAGGAGAAAATATTGGTTTGGCTGTATTTGTAGAGTCTCTTTATGTTTAAGGTGGTGCCTGTGATTTTTTGACTACCCGTGCCCGGTGCTGTCTGTTTTGGCACAGCATTTCCCTTTTTTTCTATTTTCCTTTTCTCCATCTTTTTAACGGGCTTATGGAAATGGAAGGGGATTGGACTCCCTTGTTGATAAACTTTACATCAGCCACTGAATAAAATGCCTTTGGGTTGTAGGTGCGGATAATTTCGACGAGACGGTTCACTTCCGACCTTTTTATGATGGAGTAAATGACTGCAACTTTTCCGTCCGGTCCGTTTGCATCATGGTAGGTGACCCCGTAACCCGTTTCTTTCAATTTGGCAATCAGGTTCTCTGCATTGGCTTTTGTAATAATCTGTAACTGAACGATCCCTACAGCCATGCGTTCTTCTATTAGCAGTCCGATATAATTTCCGGATGCAAAGCCTGTTCCATAAGCGACATAAGCAATCCAGTTGTCTATGTTTTGAATGATTTTGCTCATGGCTATGAGCCAGATGATTACCTCGAAAAAACCAAGAAGAGGGGCAAGCACTTTTTCCCCTTTGGAAACCATTACGATACGGATTGTACCAATCGTTACATCCCCGATTCTGGCAAAAATGATGAACAGGGGAAGCACTACATAAGAGAAGAGATCGGTATGATAAAAATCTGTCATCAGGATTAAGTTACTTGTTTCCACGAATATAGGTAATTTATCGCGGAATAGAACATTGATTTTTTTCTTTTTATAACCGATTTCAGAGATTACTGTTCTTAAAACTCGCTGGTAAAGTGGAAACGGATATCCTTGAATTCGTCCTGCGCCATCTGAAGGATAAAAGCTGAATCGGCAAGGAAGACATCTCTTCCCCATTTGTCAGTTGCCATTTTCTGATGTTTTCTTTTTTTAAACTCGGTCAGTGCCTTTTTATCATCACACTCGATCCAGCAGGCTTTATACATGGACATATTCTCGAATCGGCATTTGGCGTTGTACTCATGTTCCAGCCGGTATTGGATAACTTCGAATTGAAGCTGGCCTACTGTTCCGATAATTTTTCTTCCATTAAACTGGCTGGTAAATAATTGCGCAACTCCTTCTTCCATAAGCTGATCGATCCCTTTTGACAGCTGTTTAGCTTTCATGGGATCAGCATTTTCCACATATTTGAACAATTCCGGACTAAAACTGGGAAAGCCCTTGAAATGGATATCTTCTCCCGACGTGAGTGTATCGCCAATTACTAAATTTCCTGTATCCGGTACCCCGATAATATCGCCGGGGAAAGCTTCATCTATAACTTCTTTTTGTGCAGCCATAAAGGCTGTTGGACTTGATATTCTGATATTTTTGCCGGAACGGACATGTTTGTAAAAATTATTCCGTTCAAATTTCCCGGAACAGATTTTTACAAAAGCGATACGGCTCCGGTGGTTTGGATCGATATTGGCATGGATTTTAAAAACAAAACCTGTAAAACCGTTTTCCTGTGGATTGATCTCTCTTTCTTCTGAATTACTTGGCCTGGGGGACGGGGCTATTTCTACAAACGTGTCAAGCAACTCCTGTACACCGAAGTTATAAAGAGCACTCCCAAAAAAAACGGGAGCGAGGTCTCCTTTTAGATATTCTTCTTCGTTAAATTTGGGATATACCCCTTCAACCAGCTCCAGTTCTTCCCTCAGTGTTGCGGCATCTTTGCCGATGTGGTTTTCCAGTGCGCGATCATTAATGTCTTTAAACAGGATTCCTTTTTCTATTTCCTGAACGTTGGCATTGAACAGGTTCAGGCTTTTATTGAAAATATTGTAGACACCTTTAAATTCGGGACCACTGTTTATCGGCCAACTTAAGGGTCTTGTTTTTATTTGCAATTGTTTTTCTATTTCGTCCAGCAGAGAAAAGGTATCAAGGGCAGGGCGGTCAAGTTTATTTACGAATACAATCACAGGTGTTTTTCTCATCCTGCATACATTCATGAGCTTTTCGGTCTGTGGTTCTACTCCTTTGGCTGCATCGATGACTATGATTACACTGTCAACTGCCGTAAGTGTCCGAAATGTATCTTCCTGAAAGTCCTGATGCCCTGGAGTATCCAGAATGTTAACCTTGTAGCCGTTGTATTCGAATCCCATTACAGAGGTCGCCACCGAAATTCCACGTTGTCTTTCTATTTCCATGAAGTCGGAGGTAGCCCCTTTTTTAATTTTGTTGCTTTTTACTGCACCTGCTACCCTTATTGCCCCTCCAAATAACAACAGCTTTTCAGTGAGCGTTGTTTTTCCGGCGTCCGGATGGCTGACAATTCCGAAAGTTCTTCTCCGTTTTATTTCTTCTAAAAAATCCATAATGAAAATTTGAGCTGCAAAATTAGAATTTTTTGAAGAATTTAATCTAATCCTTTTCTTTTTAGGAGAAAGGATCTTATTAAAAAAAGAAAGGGGGACCGATCGGCCCCCCCATTGGGATTCTAAAAAATTGCGATTCGTGAAAAAGGGATATTTTTCTCTCTGTCTGCTAGACAGTTTTTATGTTTTTGCATTAGGATAACTTTCTCGTTTGAGTTTAGCGCATTAATATAATGAATTCTTTCCGCAAGACTTAATTTTCGAATTTCCTTAAAAGCACAATCCTCTTTTTGATTATTCATTGGACATTCAAATATTAACCCATAATAAAAAGAATTCTCGTCCATATGCCAGCATCCTCACCTCTTTTTATTATTACTTTTTTATCTTTTGTTTCTCTCTTCCGCCTATTTATTCCGAATTTTGGAAAAAGGTTACCCCAGAAAAGAGATTTTTTTATAATTTTTTTTTCATTGAAATATAAGTCATTGAATGACTGTTTTTTTCATATGATTTTTTTTGTTCCCGGCCAATTTTAATTTAAACCTTTCTATTAATGCAGACCAGCTATGATTACCCCACATTTGTCAAGGGGTATTTTGACCTCGAATTTGAATGGGCCAACATTAATCCCTAAAAGAGATGTGATAAAATCATCAGTTGTAATCACAAATCATAAATGACAAGGTTCCGGCAGTTTATTTATTTTTATATTTTTGCATAAGTTTTAAAAAACACAATAATTACTTCTATGTTTGAAAATCTTAATGAGAAGTTAGAGCGTTCATTTAAGTTGCTGAAAGGGCAGGGACGGATTACTGAAATCAATGTTGCGGAGACGTTAAAGGAAGTCAGGAGGGCCTTGCTCGATGCTGACGTCAATTATAAAATTGCAAAGTCATTTACAGAAACGGTAAAGGAAAAGGCGTTGGGGGAGAATGTGCTCACCGCGGTGAAACCTGGTGATATGATGGTGAAGATTGTTCACGACGAACTTGCCTTGTTAATGGGAGGGAAAGCTGTTGATATCAATTTGCAGGGAAATCCTGCCGTCATGTTGATTGCGGGGCTTCAGGGATCAGGAAAAACAACATTTTCGGGGAAGCTTGCCCGGTACCTGAAAAGCAAGAAGGGTAAAAATCCGATCCTTGTTGCCGGAGACGTTTACAGGCCTGCTGCTATCGACCAGTTAAAAGTGCTGGGAAGCCAGATCAATGTTCCTGTTTATACTGAAGACGGGAATATGGAGCCCGTTAAAATTGCGAAGTCTGCTATCAGGTATGCGAAAGAACAGGGATATAATCTTGTCATTGTTGATACTGCCGGGCGTTTGGCTGTCGATGAAGAGATGATGAATGAGATAGCCGCGATAAAAGATGCTGTAAATCCGCAGGAGATCCTCTTTGTTGTCGACTCGATGACAGGACAGGATGCCGTGAATACGGCAAGAGAGTTTAATGATCGCCTCGATTTTGATGGTGTTGTCCTGACTAAACTTGATGGCGATACCCGTGGTGGGGCTGCTTTATCTATCCGCTCAGTGGTAAATAAGCCTATTAAATTTGTTGGTACCGGTGAAAAACTGGAAGCACTCGATGTTTTCCATCCGGAACGAATGGCTGACCGGATCCTTGGGATGGGGGACATTGTTTCTCTTGTTGAACGTGCTCAGGAACAGTTTGACGTAGAGGAAGCCAGAAAGTTACAATCAAAACTGGCAAAAAATCAATTCAGTTTCAATGATTTTCTGACCCAGATCCATCAGATTAAAAAAATGGGAAACCTGAAAGATCTTGCAGCTATGATACCGGGAATGGGGAAAGCTCTAAAAAATATCGATATTGATGATGATGCGTTCAAACATATTGAGGCGATTATTTATTCGATGACACCGGCGGAAAGAGAGGAACCCTCCTTGCTTAATGGTACCAGAAGAAAACGGATTGCCGCAGGATCCGGAACAGATATCCAGGAAGTTAACAGGCTGATCAAGCAGTTTGATGAGACAAGGAAGATGATGAGAATGGTTTCTCAGGGTAAAAATATGAACCGGATGATGGGCAATATGCGCAAACGCTGATTTATGGAATAAAGCAGAACCAGGAAAGCGGTGCATTGTAATGGAAAAAACTGAAAAGATAAACGAATGATACTAATTGACGGGAAAAAGACATCTGCTGAGATCAAGGCTGAAATAGCAGGGGAAGTAAGACTTATCAGAGAGAAGGGAGAAAAAATTCCTCATCTCGCGGCTATTCTTGTCGGTCACGACGGAGGCAGTGAAACTTACGTCGCCTATAAAATTAAGGATTGTGAAGAAGTTGGTTTCAAATCTTCTCTGGTAAGGTATGAAGATGATGTAACCGAGTCTGAATTACTTTCGAAAGTTGATGAACTGAACAGAGATACCGATGTTGATGGTTTTATCGTCCAGCTTCCATTACCTTCACATATTTCAGAACAAAAAGTAATCGAGGCTATCAATCCTGACAAGGATGTTGATGGATTTCACCCTGTTAATGTCGGACGGATGGTTATCGGCCTTCCTTCTTTTGTTTCCGCCACTCCTGATGGAATCGTCGAGCTTATTAAACGCTATGGAATAGAAACGTCTGGCAAGGATTGTGTCGTTGTTGGCCGGAGCAATATTGTCGGACGTCCATTGAGTATCCTGATGTCGCAGAAGGAAATGAATGCTACAGTAACCGTAGCTCACAGCAAAACAAAAAATCTTAAGGAATTATGTTCCAGGGCGGATATTCTGATTGCAGCTTTAGGCTATCCTGGTTTTATTAAAGGAGAAATGGTCAAAGAGGGAGCTGTTGTGATTGATGTAGGTACGACAAGGGTTAAATCCGATCAGACAAAGTCGGGTTATAAGCTGAAAGGAGACGTCGTCTTTGAAGAAGTTGCTGAAAAATGTTCTTATATTACTCCTGTCCCCGGTGGGGTTGGGCCAATGACAAGGGTGTCGCTGTTGAAAAATACCTTGCTGGCAGCAAAAAGAAGATATACAAACAAATAGTCGGAAGGTTAAATCAATGGATTTAAATATTTTCGGATACTTCTGAATTTCTTAGTACTCATCCTGTTGATTCTCATCGAATAGCACAGCTTGAAAAGCTCATGCCGGAAGCTCTGAAATACTATAATAACTAAGGAAAAGAACATGTGTTGATTACTTTCATTTGTTGTTTGTTTATATTTTTTAGTTCTATCAAAAATAATTTTTCTATTTTTGATGTACTATACTATGGAAATAACCTAAAAACGAGCAAGATGGAAGGTTTTGACAAGAATGAAGAATTAAATGAAGAAGTTGAAAGTAAATTCAGACAGGAAATTTTTTCCAAAGCTGTGAGAGCCGGGAAAAGGACCTATTTCTTCGATGTTAAATCAACACGTAAAGATGAGTACTACCTGACAATTACCGAGAGTAAAAAACGGTACGAGGAGGAAGGGAAGTTTCATTTTGAAAAGCACAAAATCTTTCTGTATAAGGAAGACTTTGAAAAATTTATTGAGGGTGTCAATGAAGCTATCGGCTATATCACAACGAAGCAACCCGCGGGAGCGGCTGTTGAACTTCGTCGTGATGAATCTGAACTGAATACCGTCTTCGATTTGGATGAACCGAAAGATAAAATTCTGTCGAAAGATTATACCAGTGTCGAATTTGACGATTTGAACAATTAGTAAATGATGAAAAAGACAGGCATTCATTGCCTGTCGGTGTTTTTTTGTAAAGAAAGGAAGCTTTTGCTTCCTTCCAAATTATTTCCAGGAATTACCTTTTAGCCAGGTCGAGACGAAATTCGCATTTTCGAAAGGAGTGTCGGGCATAAACCCATGCCCAAGATTAAAGATCCATGCTTTATTGTCGTCTCTGAAGAAACTTTTAAATTTTTCAAGTTCCTTTTCTATAGAATGTTTTGATCCGTAAAGGATCCTTGGGTCGAGGTTCCCCTGTAGTCCGACTTCCGGATGTACAATTTCTCTGGCATGTGCTAAAGGTGTTTGCCAGTCGATGCTTACGAAATCAGAAACTTCGGGGGTGATATATTTTAGTCCGGTACCAAGTCCCTTCGGAAAGAAAATAAATGGTGTCCCTGTTTCTCGAACAGCTTGCCCGATCCTTTTTACTGATGGGATAAAAAGTTCATTGTAAAGTTCTGCGGGGATCAAACCGGCGTGGGTTTCGAACAACTGAAAGACATCTATTCCATGCTCTATTTGCTTTGTCGCATAATGAACAGCTAATTCAACGATGGACTCGATTAGTTTCTTTGCTTCCTTTTTTTGCTGAAACAGGAACCTGACCGTTTCCGGAAACCCCTGGTTTGAACTGGTCCCCTCAATCATATAGCACATGGTGGTAAGAGGGGCACCACAAAAACCGATCAACGGGATATCTGAAGGCCGGCGTCTGATCACTTCGTCAATTACTTTATAGATATATTCCAGCTTTCCCGGATCAGGAGCCAGACGATCAGCCGGATCCGGTCTCCCTTTAAGCGGAGTTTTAAATACCGGGCCTTTGTCGGTAAACTCGAGCTCCATTCCCATGGCGACAGGGATTACCAGGATATCGGAAAACAGGATGGCTGCATCTACACCCAGGTCATAAACGGGCATTAGCGTAACTTCTGCTGCCAGCTCTGCCCGGGACATTAATTCCCGGAATGAATAATTTTCTTTCAGCCTGTTGTAATTGGGCAATACACGACCTGCCTGTCTCATGAACCAGAAAGGCGGGCGTTCTGTATTCTTCCGGTTAAGTGTGTCCAAAAAAATAGACTTCATTATTTGTTCTTTCAATCTGTAATTTAGAGTTTTGATACTTCTTTCCGCAAATTTATTCCATGCTTTCCATTGCTTTTTTACTGGCTTCAATGGCACGGCAGATATCCACGTCAGTATGGGCACTGGTTATAAAGGTACATTCGAATTGAGATGGTGCCAGGTAGATACCGGCTTCAAGCGATTTTCTGAAATAATGTGCATATTTCACTGAATTTGATTTCATGGCTCCGGCAAAGCTTTCCACCTTACTTTCATTTGTAAAAAACAAGGTCATCATTGATCCGATTCTGTTAACAACTCCAGGTGTGCCGGTAGAGGTAAGATTTTCTTTTAAGCCTTTTTCAAGAACTTCAGCCTTTTGTTCGAGATCTGCATAAATTTCCGGATTGTTTTTCAGTGTCTTAAGCATTACTGAGCCAGCGGCCATTGCCAGTGGATTGCCGGATAAAGTTCCTGCCTGATAAACAGGGCCATCCGGCGCCAGTTTACTCATAATGTCTTCTCTCCCTCCATAGGCCCCGACAGGAAGTCCTCCACCGATTATTTTACCCAATGTTGTCAGATCCGGTTTAATACCGAAGCGCTCCTGTGCTCCTCCCGGCGCCAGTCTGAACCCGGTAATGACTTCGTCGAAAATAAGAATGGCCCCATAGGATTCGGTTAGTTCCCGTATTTTTTTTAGGAACCCTGCCTGTGGAAGGACCACGCCCATGTTCCCCGGTACCGGTTCCAGTATAACAGCAGCAATTTCATGTCCTCTTTCCCTGAAAAGTTTCTCAACAGATTCCACATTATTGTATTCAGCAATAAGTGTATCCCGGGCCGAAGCTTTGGTTACTCCCGGACTGTCCGGGAGCCCAAGGGTAATGGCTCCCGATCCTGCCTTAATCAGGAAGCTGTCTGCATGACCATGGTAGCATCCTGCGAATTTCACCACAAGGTCCCTTCCAGTGTAACCCCTGGCAAGCCGTAGTGCACTCATCGTGGCTTCCGTTCCTGAATTGACCATGCGAACTTTTTCGATTGACGGTACCATTGAGGTAATCAACTCTGCCATCTCGTTTTCAATTAAGGTAGGGGCGCCGTAACTCGTGCCTCTTTCTGCATATTCTACTATTGCGTTGATGATCTCGTCGGGTGCATGACCCAGGATCAGTGGTCCCCATGATCCAACAAAATCGATGTACTCGTTTCCGTCTATATCCCAGATGCGCGACCCTTTCGCCTTTTGGATAAAAAGAGGATCTGCATGTACGCTTTTGAATGCCCGGACAGGTGAGTTTACTCCTCCGGGGATGAGCTGTTTTGCTTTTTCAAATGCCCTTATACTGTTCTGGTATTTCACTTGGATAATATTAATGATTTATTATTGAGCGATTTGGATGTTTATACGTAACTGACAAGAGGATGGCGTCCGCCATCCATTTATCCAATGACTTATAAACTATAAGTTCCTGTTTTATACCCTGTTCCCTTTTTTTAATTGTGACAAGACAAATTCTTTTGCGTGATAGGTGATAATAACATCTGCTCCGGCCCTTTTGATGGAAGTCAGTATTTCTCTGATGATCCTTTCTTCATCAATCCATCCGTTAGCGGCAGCAGCTTTTACCAAGGAGAACTCTCCGCTTACATTATAGGCGACAACAGGAATATTAAATGTACTTTTGACCCTGTTGATGACATCCAGATAGCTCAATGCCGGTTTTACCATAACCATGTCGGCCCCCTCAATCAGGTCCTGTTCTACTTCACGAAGGGCTTCATCGCTGTTGGCCGGGTCCATTTGGTAAGTGCTTCGATCGCCGAATTTCGGTGCGCTTTCAGCAGCATCCCTGAAGGGGCCGTAAAAAGCAGAAGCATATTTGGCCGAATAAGCCATGATCGGGATATTTTCGAAGCCATTTTCATCAAGGCCCTTCCGGATAGCACCGACCCGGCCGTCCATCATATCACTGGGGGCAATAAAATCAGCACCAGCCTTCGCCAGTGTTACAGATTGGGCAACCAGGGTTTTTACTGTCAAGTCGTTATGTACATCGCCGTTAATCACCGTTCCGCAGTGTCCGTGAATTGTATATTCACAGTTGCATACATCAGCAACGATCAGTATCTCGGGAAGGACTTCTTTTAATGCCCTTATTGCCCTTGGAACAATTGCGTCATGGCTGCATGCAACGGTGCCATCTTCATCTTTCTGTTCAGGAATACCAAAAAGCAGGATTTTATCAACTCCTGTTTGTTGTTGCAGATTCCTGACTTCCTCAATTAATAAGTCGATCGATAACTGATCGTTTCCCGGCATCGATTTTATCGGGTTCCGTACATTTTTTCCCGGGCAAACGAAATAAGGCATGATCAGATCATCGCGTGTTACTTCTGTTTCCCGGACCATGTTTCTTATGACCGCGCTTTTGCGTAGTCTGCGTAAACGTGTAATAGGGTAGCTCATAGGTAATATTTTAACTTATAAAATAATCTATTATTGTTTTTGCCAGTCCCTTGTAACTGGACTCAGCTGCAGTCAGGACCGGCTCAATATTGAATCTGCGTATGGCAGAGGTAGTGGTTTGTCCGATACTGGCAAGTCTTAGTTTTTCCCTGTTCTGAGAGAAATACGGCATAAGATGTTCAATTCCAGAAGGACTGGTAACCACGACCAGATCGTACTGGTCATTATTTATACGTTGAATGATGTTGCTGTCGACAGACGGGGAAATTTCGGTACCGTATACGTTAACCCGGTCTGTTATATACTTTTTATTCAGAATCTGTTGTAGCTTGTCCGGAGCCTTTGTTCCCGAAACAAATAAAATTTTTGAACCTTCCCTGATTACGGTCAATAGCTCCTCCGCGAAACTTTCTCCGGATTTTCCGCTTCCTGTAAAATGAACCTGAACACCTGCCTGTTCTATCTTATTGGCAGTGCTCTGTCCAATTGCTGCAACCCTGTAGCGGCCTTTTTCTTTTAAACTTTTACTAAAGGGCCCGACCGCATTTTTACTGGTAAAAACCAGCCAGTCATAATAATTTGTTTCGTGTGGCATTACAAACGGGATGGACTTAATACAGATCATTGGCATAGCATATATTTCTGCTCCTGCTTCATGCATAATTTCAGAGAACTCGTCGTCCCCGTTATTTGGGAAAGTACAGATGATAACCTTCCCCTCCAAAACTTTTTGTTTGTAATTTTTATCCATTCTGAAATGCGGTTAAATCAAATTAATCTGATAACCACCGTTCTAATATTTCAGGGATTTTAAGTTAAATTAATCCCTGAATAAAGAAAGATTTTTATTCTTCCGGCTTGTTCTGCCTGATATGATCGAGAATGGTCTGTCCTCCTTCATCCAAAATAGACAGGGCTAGTTCAACGGCATGCTCCGGAGCTTCATCAAGCGGGCATTTTACCGATTTCCTGATCAACGATTTTCCATCGAGACTGGCTACTATTCCGGTTATTTCCAGTAATTTTCCCATTTTTGAACAGTAACAGGCTACAGGTACCTGGCATCCTCCTTCCAAAGTCCGGAGCAATGAACGTTCCGCCATGGTGATCTGCCATGTTTCATCGTCGGTGACAGCCTCGGTGACCCCCGAAATGTAATCATCATCTTCCCTGATTTCGATAGCAACAGCTCCCTGGCTGACTGCAGGAAGAAGAACCGAAGGATCAAGATATTCGGTAATTATATTTTCATAGCCCAGCCTGATAACTCCTGCTCCGGCCATAATCAAAGCATCATAGTATCCATCGTTCATTTTTTGAATACGGGTGTCTACGTTTCCCCGGATGTCGATAATAGTTAGATCAGGATTAAAATGCAGGAGCTGAGATTTTCTGCGTAGGCTCGAAGTGCCAATCCTGTCATGCCTGTCCAGTTCGTTCAGCTTTTTCCCTTCTCTGGAAATGAGAACATCTCTTATTTCTCCTCGCGGAAGTATTCCGCCAATGATTAGCCCTTCCGGTAGTTCGGTCGGGAGATCTTTCAGGCTGTGAACAGCCATGTCTATTTCTCCTGTAATCAGAGCCTGTTCTATTTCTTTGGTGAATAACCCTTTATCCCCTATCTTGGAGAGAGAAACGTCAAGTATTTTGTCTCCAAGCGTATTCATTGTGATAATCTCTATGGATAAGTCAGGAAAGGTTACCGAGATTACTTTTTTGACTTGTTCCGCCTGCCAAAGGGCTAATTTACTCCCTCTTGTACCGATCTTTATCGTTTTACCGTTCATGGCTAAATGATGAAAAGAGATCAGTTATCACTTTAACATATTCCGTTTTTCTTCCGTTATCGCTGATTTTTTTCATGTTTTTGATCAACGATCCCGTGATCTTTTCGGATAGCTGTTTACTATATCTCTCTATTTGTTGATAGTCTGCTTCCGAAAGGTTTTTTCTGAACACGGCAAGTTCACTTTCAGAAGTCCTGTTTACTGCCGAAATAATTTCATTGATGGCAGGCGTAAGATTTTGCACGCTTAACCAATCTGAGAATTCTGTTGTTTTTTCAGCAATAATGGACTCAGCAACGGAAACATATGCCTGCTTTTTTTCCATGTTACCTGCAACAACTTCCTCCAGATCATCAACATTTATTAATGAAATTCCGGGTATTTGCGAAACATCTGGGTTTATGTTCCTGGGAACGCCGAGGTCTATCATTACCACGTGCGGAAATCCGTTCATTACTGGCTGCACTTTCTGTGCATCCAGAATGGGATCTTTTCCGGCAACAGAACTTACAATGATCTCTGCCTCATGGATGCCTTCCATAAGGCTGGAAAAGGGAATTGCCTTTCCCTGGTAGCGTGTAGCCAGTTCTTCTGCTTTCCCTGAGGTCCTGTTGGTTATGGTAATATTTTTACACCCTTTTTTGTAAAGGTTCTTGATGACAAGTTCTCCGGTTTCTCCGGCACCGATCAACAATATCTTTTTTTGTTGAAGGTCGGTAAATTGTTCATTACATTTCTCAACAGCCGCGTAACTTACCGAAAAAGCCCCGTTGCTCATTGCCGTCTTTGTTCTGACGAGTTTCCCTGTTTCGAGAGCTTTGCTAAACAGACGTTTAAATATTCTTCCTACGGTTTTATTTTCTTTAGAAACCCTATAGGCCTCTTTTACCTGAGAAACAATTTGGTATTCTCCTAATACCATTGATTCCAGGCTTGATACCACCCTGAATAAATGTCTGATTGCTTCATCGTTTCCAAACCGGTAAAAATAATTATCGGTTTCTTCTCCTGTGCCGGAAAAATTGCGCAGGCTCTTCATGATTATATGAAAAGCCCCGGGCGAACAACAATCGTCAGCTTTAAAATAGATTTCCGTGCGGTTGCATGTCGAGAGAATGACCAGTTCTTCGATGTATTTGTTGGACAAGATGATTGCTGACAACCTGGAACTGTCATCCTCATCGAGCGAAAATTTCTCCCGTATATTTACTGGCGCAGATTTGTGACTTAGACCAATTACTCCTATCATAATATTAATAAAAAGTTGAACTCCAGATTAGTTTTTTTTAGTTAAACGAGGGCGAGGGGAGGGGATAATCCGAAATAGCAACAAGTAAGGACAAGGGAGTAATTAAAAATATAATTGCAAGTATCCTTTTCATATTTTTCAGGGGAAAGGATTCTTAAACTGCCTATTGCAGGGGAGCCGTGTTCTTCCGCTTGCTTATGGTCACTGTGCTGACCTCCGGGTCTGAAGTAATAGAATTCCGGCCCCTGTGCAGAGAGAGAGGGTCCATCTTGAAAAATCTGGATTTTCAAATAGTCCGAACCATCTTCCCGTATTGGCATAACCTCTCTGCTGGTCTCCAATGTAAAAACCACTAATATTCCCGTAAGAATAAGATAGGGTATAAACGGTCCGGCAATTCCTAAAAAAAACATAGTTCCCAGATAATTCAACAAAGTTAATATTTAAAAACAATTTCCCGTTGTTATACACGACGCATTAACCACGTTTTTTTAATTATAGTAAAAATCATTTTTTTTGAACATGATTAATCTAAACATTCGATAGAATATAGATTCCAATTTTCTATGAAAAGAAAACATCAGTTTCTATTTTCTAACGAAAGAACAATGAAAAGGACGGATAGTTCGGTTAAATATTTAATTTCTCAGAATAAAAGCTGGCAAGAGTCAATCCACTTATGAGTATTTAAAAAACCACAAGTGATTTTTATTTTTTCACTTGTGATTTTAAAAAAATGTCAAGTGAAAATTTTTTTTTGTCTTGACATTTTCAAAAAATCACTTGTGGTTTTTATCTCTCCCGCTATGTCCTTCGGATTACAATGCTTTTAGTGCGCTTTGAAATGAGTGAAATTCGTCGTCAAGCCCTCAATAAAACGGCTTTTATGCGATTTTGCCTCGTCAAGCCCCTGATGGCTATTCTCCTGTAACTTAATCTGGATTAGCTGAATCTTTTTACTGCAAAAAATTCAAAAGGGTATCTCCCCTGAGACCCAGACGAAGTGTTTCGAGTGCAATAACCTCATTGCTGGCAATATTTCCAAGGTTGACGTTAGGTCCAAGTAATTTAATGAACCAAACCTGTTGGCTTTTGAGTGGTGCTTCCCACAGGATATCGTAGGAATTCACATGCTGACGGATATCGAGTACCAGCGTTGAATTGGCCGATCCGTCTTCATTGTAAATGCCCATATTCCCACTCTCCCGGGCCTCAGCTATTACCTTCCATGCCCCGGCCTGCAATTCGGTCTGCATCCACGAAACCCATTGATCATTGGATATTTCTTTTCCCTTTAATTTGGTGCCTACTTCAGAAAGAATGACGAATTCTCTCGAAAGAGTTTCAATGTAACTACACTTTTTATTGTGTTCGATTGGTAAAACACCATCAGATATTTCTGCTGTCTCAACTCCGCTGTCTGCCAAGAATTTACGGTATTCGTCAAACATGTCCCGGGCAACAAAAGCTTCAAAAAGGGTACCTCCGAAATACGGTTTCAGGCCGGCTTCCTTGTATATTTTGATCTTTTCTTTTAGCTTGGGAGTCAATAATCCTGTTCCGAAACCAAGCTTAACCAGATCAGTATATTCAGTTGCTACTTCACAGAAGTTTTCTGCTTCACGTAAACTTAATCCTTTGTCCATAACCATAGTCAGACCCGATTCTCTAGGCTTTGCAGGTCTTTCAGGGATAGATGGCAAATTAAAATTCATTTCTTATAGTTTGGTAGATTGATGTTTTTTTATGAGCTTCCTGATCGATTCGTTTTGCACTGCTTCCGGATAATAATCAAACAGGTAATGATAGCCATTAAAGTCGAGTTCAAGAGCTTTTTCAAAATATCCGGTTGCAGACAGTTCATCATTATTTTCCAATAGATAGGCCGTTAACCGGTAGTTAATGGCAGAATCTTCAGAAATTAGCTTATGTGCATTTTTTAGGATTTTGATCGCATTGTTAAGCGATCCCCTGTCATATTCCATTTCTGCATACGAGATCCATCCATCAGGATTGTCCGGATCCAGAGACGTGGCTTTCTTAAAGGCTGTTTCTGCCAGATCAAATTGTTCCAGTTCGTTGTTAATCTTTCCATAGATCAACCAAAAATCGGCATTTCCGTCGTCCAGTTTAATCGCTTTCTTTATGAATACCATGGCTTCGGTTAGCTTCCCTTCCAACCACATGACTACTCCTGATCCATACCATGCATTCGAGTTGTTTTTATTTATGCGGATAGCTTTCCTGTAATAAACAAGGGCTTCATTGTTCCTCTCCATGTTCAGGTAACATTCGCCCAGATAACAGTAAGCATCATCATTTGACTTGTCCAGTTCGAGATATTCCTGATAGCATTTTATGGCTTCTTCATACCGGTTGCAATTTGAAAGAGCATTGGCCTTATTGAAATAAGCCTGCTCAAAATTATCCTGTAACGCGATGGCATAATCATACGCATCAATCGCTTCCTCATGTTTTCCGATCCTGTTATAAGTAATGCCCAGGTTATACCAAACCGACGAATTAAAAGGATCCAGGTCCAGGTATTTGTTATAATAACCTATGCTTTTATCAAACTCTTGTTTTTTATCGTAATAATATCCCAGTTCGTAAAGGACAAATTCGTTTTCAGGGTTGATTTCAAGTGCCTTTTCCAGAAATTCTATTGCCTTATTGGTTTCACCGGCCTGTCCAAGGGTAACACTGATGTTATAAAGAAGATCATCGGTTTCTTCATAGCTGTAGCGTATCGATTTTTCGTATGCCTCAATAGCTTCCTGTACCGAACCGCACATAATCAGTGCAGAACCTTTGATCATGTATACCTCAGAATTTTTTTCCTCGACTTTTTCTGCAACTCTTAAAAGGTCGAGGCATTCCTCTGCCTTTCCGTCAACGAGTAAAAGTTGCGCTTTTTTTATTTGCAGTGCTGTTGAAGACGGGTGTATGCTAAGCCCGTTTTCTACGGCTTTGCAGGCCAGCTTTATTTTTCCTTCATCAAGAAAATACTCAACAATACCTTCTGTCTCAAATACGTCGAAGTACTCAAAACTGTTGTTCCTGATCATCCTTCTGAAGCGTTTTACCGCGTCCAGAATTTCCTCGTTTTCGAAAAAATCCCAAGCATCTTCGTCCATATAAATTAAATTGCACGTGCAAATTTATAAATAGTTTTTGAAAACAGGTTATTCCGGCTGATGCTCTTTCCTTAAAAGATCGTTTATCGTCTTAACCGGATTAAAAGTTTCAATCGGAACTTCTACAAAAAGAGTGTTCCAATATGCCATTGCTCCGTTCCAAAGTCCGGGTAATTCCTGGGCTTTTAGTTCTCTTCCGTCTTTCGATTTGCTGGAAATAAAACCAGTTTGGGGATCCCTGAAATTAAGAAGGTCGAATTTTTCTCCTTTATAATTTTTTATTCCACAAATCAGGTCGACAGGATTAAAATGTGTCGATCTTCTCAAAATTTCTTTTTGGTCAGGATCATTCAGATCAATTTGTGAACTTTCTGCAATCTGAAGGGAAACAGAGTCATCACTATTTTTGACCCAGAATGGACCTCCCCCCGGTTCGCCTTCATTTCGGACCATCCCACAAACCCGTATTGGCCGGTTGAATTTTGATTTCAGGTAATAATAGAGATCTTCCTTCTCCGTATAATATTGGTCTGTAGGTGGCCTGACATTAAGTACGTTCTCCAGAAAGTTGGCTGCCTCAGCCAAAAAGGCACTGTCCATCGCATAATAATGCTGGGTATCGAATATCCTTTGATAATTAAATATATTTTTCTGGAGTTTTAAGAGTAGTCCGGCAAGGGCTTTTTTATATTTTACAGTCGGCCCTTTCAGATAGTCCGGCACGACATTATCGATGTTTTTAATAAAAATGAGGTCTGCATCCAGGTCGTTCAGGTTAGATAACAGTGCCCCATGACCGGCAGGCCTGAAGAGAAGTCTCCCGTCTTCGTTTCTGAATGGCTCGTTATCCGGAGTTACGGCTATCGTATCGGTTGACGGCTTTTGCTGACTGAAAGAAATACTATAAATTACGCCATGTAAACTTTCATATCCATTTTTGATCTCACAAAAGTGCTCTTCAAAGGCCTTGTGGTGTTCCGGAGAAACTGTGAAATGGATGTTCACCATATTGTCGTTGTTCCTTGAATACAGCACTCCTTCAGTACAATGCTCTTCAAAAGGGGTCCTGGAGGTTGTCTTGTATTTGTGGAATTTCAGCAACCCCTTGGGAAGGTTGCCATAATTCAGGCCTTCATCTGTCAGCAGCCAGTCCAGAATTTCCAGCAGGGAAAGCTGATCTGCCGGTTTCCCGCTTACTTTTTGTAAATCATCATAAAAAGCAAACTTCTCCAGGTGTGAATAAAAATTCAGAACGTCCTTATCAGATAAAACTTCTTCTTCCGGAACACCATTCCCGAGTTTTTCCCTGGCTTCGAATAGTGCTTTAAACATGCGGCTTGCCGCTCCTGAAGCGGGGACAAATTTCATTACGCGCATTCCTTGTTCCACCTGTTTTTCGAACCCGGATATACATTCTTCTATCTCCTTTGGAGTCAGCTTGGTTATACCGTCTTCGATTATCGCAGGCCTTATCAGCTGAAGGAAAGGAAATCCCTTTTGAAAATTTTCAATTTGTTCCAATACTGTTTCCTGACCGACTCCTTTTGCCTTTATTTCAGCAAGATCTTTGGTGTTAAACATGGAATTGTTTTTTGAGTTAATATAAAAATAAACAAATAATTTTTATCAGAAGAACCATGATACAACTATAAATGTTGAAAGTTTTCAACATTTGTTGATAAATCACTGTTCCGGCTGATTTTATAAATGAAACGGGCTTGTTTTTCGTTGAAGGTAGGCGTAATATATGAAACTGACGCTATCTTTGTGTTATCATTATGTTTGTTTTTCAATCGATAGGATGACTCAATTCAGATTTCAGTGGGGGCATGACGGTCGTTACAATGATTTTTCGAGCTATTTCAGAAAGAAATTTAACGGAAGGGTGCAAAAAATCTCTGTCGATGCCGGTTTTACTTGTCCAAACCGCGATGGAGTGAAGTCGGTAAGCGGGTGCTCATACTGTAATAACCGTTCGTTTAATCCCGGTTATTGCCGCTCGCATAGAAGCATACGGGACCAAATAAAGGAAGGTATTGGCTTTTTCTCAAAGAAGTATCCGGCCATGCAGTTTCTGGCTTATTTCCAGGCTTACTCGAATACATATGCGAAGATCGATGTGATAAAGGATCGTTATGAAGAAGCCTTGTCGCAACCCGGGATAATAGGATTGGTTATAGGTACCCGGCCTGATTGCATTAGCGGGGAAATTTTGGATTATCTTGAAGAATTGTCCAGGTCGTATTATATTATGGTCGAATTTGGGGTGGAATCGGTAAACGATGGAACATTAAAGCAGATTAACCGGGGACATACTTTTTGGGATTCTGTTAAAGCTTTTGAAGAAACTTCCCGAAGAAATATCCTTAACTGCGCACATCTGATCCTTGGGCTTCCGGGAGAGGGACCTGAAGATCTGCTGGAACAGGCGAGGGCAATTTCAAGGCTTCCGGTCAATAACCTGAAACTGCACCAGCTTCAGATTCACAAGGGGACTCGCATGGCTGTTGAGTATGCTTCTGATCCTGGCAAATTTAATTTATTCTCGGTCGAGGGTTACCTGGAACTTCTGGTTGGCTACCTGGAGCTTCTGAACCCGGAGATCGTTGTAGAACGATTTGTTAGCCAGGCTCCTTCCGATATGGTAATTGCCCCTAATTGGGGGCTGAAGAATTTCGAATTTACCGCTATGCTTCAAAAGAAGCTTGAATTGAAGAATACCTGGCAGGGAAGGCTTTTTAAATAATCAGACAATTAAGCTGAATTAGTGTCTCTAACTGGTTCTCTTTTCCTATCTTTGCAGCGCAGACCGCTCTATCGCTCCTTCATTATGAAGGGGAGGAAAGTCCGGGCAACGCAGGGCGCCATGCTTCCTAACGGGAAGGCGGACGAAAGTCCGTGCCAGGGTAACAGAAAAAAACCGTCCGGTTTTGCCGGATAAGGGTGAAAAGGTGAGGTAAGAGCTTACCGGTTCCGGGAGTGATTCCGGAAGCCGTACCCGACATGGGTTGCAAAGCCAAATATATCACGACCTGCTTAATGCAAACAAGGTTGCCCGCCTTGTTCCCGTTTTCGGGAAGTCGTGAGGGGTAGGCTGCTGGATCGTAACAGCAATGTTGCGGCAAGATAAATGATAGGGGTCTTCGTTAATCCGAAGAAACAGAACCCGGCTTACAGGTCTGCTTTTTATTTCCTTTTGTTTGTTAAATGGCACAGAAAGATGAAGGCTTCGGTCTTATGATCGTCATCATCATATTGGATGGTTGTCCTTATTGTGCTGAAAACCAAGATTGAAAACATGAAGCGATTTTTTCTATTTGCTGTTTCTGGTTTATTTGCTTACCAGACCTCAAATGCTGCTGAACCTGGAGACAGTACCAGAATTGAGTTGACCTCCCACTCGCTTGTTTCTTCAGGTCAGGTTCCTTTTTGGTTGGAAATGAACAGGATGGGAGAGGTGAGTGACGATATGAACGGGCAGCAGGTATTTGTTTTCGATGCCAGCCATTTCTCGTCGAAAGAAGGTAAAAAGGTTTCCCTGGAGTACGGGGCTTCCCTGGTTGGGAGGTTCGGCAGTGAGCAGGATGTATATGCAGAACAGTATTGGGGAAAACTTGACCTGGGACAATTTTATTTGCTGGCCGGGGCAAAGGCAGAGCCTGTATGGGGAAACGGATTGTCCCTTACCAACGGCGACCTTTATCTGTCGAACAACGCCCGCCCGTTACCCAGGGGGGAATTCGGGTTTAATGGGTTAACCCCTTTTTCTGGTTGGTTTAATCGTTTTTCTTTTGATCTGAGGTATTCTGAATACCTTTTGACTGATGACCGGTATGTTGACCATGTACACTTACATCATAAAAAGTTTATTTTGAATTACCAGGCCAGTAATTCTCTGATCTTCCACATGGGACTGGATCACTGGGTTTTTTGGGGTGGAACTTCTCCTGACCCGAATGTGGGGAAGATGCCTGGTTTTAGCTATTACCTTAGATATATTTTCGGACAGAGCGGGGGAAGTGATTCTCCTGAAACAGACCAGTTAAATGCTGCCGGGAACTCCCTTGGACATTATATTTTTAGCGCCGACCTTCTTCGTCCGGAGTTTAAACTGCAGTTTTACTGGCAGCATTTGTTTGAAGATAGCTCAGGTATTATTTTTAAGAATATGAAGGATGGGATATGGGGAATTTCATATACGGGGATGAAGAAGAAATCGCTGGTTCAGAGGGCCGTACTTGAATATGTATATACCCTTAATCAGAGCGGGGGCCGTCAAAGCGATGGCAGAGATAATTATTTTAATCATGGGGTTTATAAATCCGGATTTGTTGCCTATAACAGGATGATTGGTTGTCCGTTGTTTGTCCCGACGATCGAGAATGGAATTTCCACGGGTTTTTCAAGTACCCGGCTTTGGGGGTTCCACACCGGAGTTTCAGGATACTTGTCTGACAATGTAACCTGGTCGGGGAGGGCTACTTATTCCAAATATTACGGTACTTACAATGCTCCGTTCGACTATCCGCTAAACCTTGTTTCACTCGAGGCTGGCTGTCATTTAAAAATGAAAAGGGTTCCGCTGGAATATGAAATAAAAATGGCAACCGACATGGGCGACTATGAAGAGGATTCGTTCGGTATGCAGTTCTCTCTGTTTTACAGGTTGAGATAAAAAAATTATTCTTATCGACTGTCCGTTTCAGATCCTTTTTTTCTCGGATATTTTTCGAATAGAAGTCGTTGAATTTAACCGGATACTCTGTGCCAGCTTTTTCTCCTTCAGTTCCTGGTTTTTTAGTACAACCATTTTTGCCTTGGTGAATTTACTGATCCTCTGGTTCCTTTTTACCAGAAAATAAACTGACAAAAAACTTGCAGTCATGATCAGCATTAGGTTGAATAAGACTGAAAAATAGGACTGAAGACTTAACGTAAGAAGAAAAAAGGTCACGGTATACGCGATTAGAAAACAGGTCCCCTGGATGTGAGACATCCCTGACCTCAGTAGTAGGTGATGGATATGGTTCATATCCGGCTTAAAGGGCGATTGACCGTGGTACAGCCGTATAATAAAAACCCTTAAGGTATCTGTGACCGGGACAATCAGTAGCGCAAGAGCCGTAAGCGATGCCTGGCTGAAATGCAACGGTTCGCTTGCAGTCGGATTGAGATCGATGAATTTAATGACGATGACAGCAATGAAAACGCCAATGATCAGAGAGCCTGTATCCCCCATGAAAATCTTATTCTTACCGCCCCAAAGGTTAAACCGCAGAAATGCAACAAGGCTGCCACAAAAGGAACAGCATAAGATAGCGAAATTTAAATGTCCGGTCATAAAGAACCAGATTCCTAAAAATCCTGTTATGGTAAGTGCCAGGCCACTGGCTAAACCGTCAATCCCGTCAATCAGGTTGAATGCATTGATGAGGAACAGGAAAATAAGAAAGCTTGCAAATGAGCCGATCCAGGAAGGTAGTTCAAATGCTCCTGTCAATTCGTGAAGAAAATTGATCCTGAAATTTCCAAGCGTGACCAATATCAGCGCGACACCCATTTGTGTCACTAATTTTTTGATGGCTGATACGGAAATCATATCATCTTTCAGCCCAAGAAAAAACATAATTACAACAGCTGCATAAATATATCTGATTTCAGGCAGAACCTGTTTTTGCAGCATTAACATGGAACTTATCGTAAAACCTAAAAAAATCCCGATTCCTCCCAGTGTTGGAATGACATCCTTATTTAGTTTGCGGGGATTAGGCTCGTCAAATATTTTCTTTTCTCTGGTAACATGAACAATTTGGGGAATTGTCAGATAAGTAATGATGAAGCTTGAAATAATACTGATCAATATGGATATAGGCATGACTCCTGTAATTTTTTATTTTGAAATCCTTTATTATTATTCCCTTACCCCGTTTTATATTGATCCTCATGCTGGCAAATGCATTTTAGTATAAAACGGTTTTTTTTTTGTTTTATTTTATTTGTCGAGATTATTAACAAGACAGAAAAGATGATATACAACATCATTTTTCTATCGTTACTTCTCAGATGATTGGATGTGGAAAAAGGTTGCTTTACTTTTCAAAATAATGAAATTTATAATCAGTCCGGATAATGAAATAAAAAACACGGACATCACTGGCTGATGCAGTGTCATCTTGCAGGTCCCCGGCCGCCTGAACTTACAGGCAAACCTGGAAAGCCATTGGGAATTGTGACCGGACATGCTTCCGGTAAGTCACTTATGTTGATCCGTATTCAGGAATTCAGCCCGGCGAATGTCTGGCTGATCCGGTCGATGGCATCTTCCATTTGTTCTTTTGTAATGATCAATGGAGGGGTGAAGCGAATAATATGTTCATGGGTAGGCTTTGCAATGATTCCTTTTTCTTTCATGGCGAGACAAACATCCCATGCCGATTTTCCTTTTGCGGGTCTTATAACAATCGCATTCAGCAAACCTTTTCCCCTGACAGTTTCGATCATCTCAGATTTGATCTCACTGATTGACTCACGAAAGAGTTCTCCCATTTTTGTCGCATTTTCTGTTAATTTTTCATTTTGAATAACATCAAGAGCAGCTATGGACACTTTTGCAGCAAGAGGGTTCCCCCCATATGTCGAGCCATGTTCTCCGGGGTTTTATAGTCAGCATTATTTCGTTATCGGCGAGCACGCAGGAAACCGGATAGGTACCTCCGGAGATTGCTTTTCCAAGAATCAGGATATCCGGGCGCACGTTTTCGTGATCACAGGCCAGCATTTTTCCTGTCCGTGCAATTCCTGTCTGGACTTCATCTGCAATGAAAAGGACATGATGTTTTTTGCAAAGATCTGCCGCTTTTTTCAGATAGCCGTCTTCCGGCACATAAACCCCCGCTTCAGCCTGTATGGGTTCGACAAGAAATCCTGCTACATCGGGATCCTTAAGATGTTGTTCCAGTGCATCGGTATCATTATACGGGATATTGATGAACCCCGGGGTATAGGGGCCATAATCATTATAGGCATCCGGATCAGAAGACATGGAGATAATGGTGATCGTACGTCCGTGGAAGTTTCCGTTGCACACGATGATTTTTGCTTTATTCCTGGGAATGCCCTTTACCTTGTATGCCCACTTCCTGGTAAGTTTCAGCGCTGTTTCGTCAGCTTCTGCCCCTGAATTCATCGGTAACATTTTGTCATAACCAAAAAGACGGCACATATACTCTTCCCATTCTCCCAGTAGGTTATTGTAGAAAGCCCTTGATGTGAGCGTAAGCTTTTGGGCCTGGCTGGTTAAGGCCTCAACTATTTTAGGATGGCAATGGCCTTGGTTGACTGCAGAATAAGCAGCCAGGAAATCGTAGTATTTTTTGCCTTCCACATCCCATACAAAAACGCCTTCGCCTTTTTCAAGGACTACTGGCAGCGGGTGATAGTTGTGGGCTCCATACTGGTTTTCCCCGGTCCATATAAAACTGAGCATTTCGTGTTTCCATGATTTTATTTTTTGACAGAATTAGTGAATATCGTGAACAAATCAAAGAGCAGCATACCTGTTGCAAAATATGATTGTTAATTTTTCTTAATGAGAACTTAAAATTGCTTATGCAGTTTGTATCGATTAGGTTTAGTATATTTCTTACGTGATTATGAAATTAAGTGACTATAAAAATGTATAAGAAATTTTTCTGTAAGGTAAATTGTTTCATCGCCTTGTTTATTTTTTTGATGATTGTTCAGGGATGTGTCCGGAACGGAAAGACCGGTACCGCGACAGGAAAAAAAAGTTATCGTACCGATGTTCCGTACCTGGTCGTGTTGTCTATGGATGGCTTTCGATGGGATTATCCGGCGATCTACCATACTCCCAATCTCGATTCCATAGCAGCCACAGGAGTAAAAGCACAGGAACTGGTTCCCTGTTTTCCCAGTAAGACTTTTCCCAATCATTATTCCCTTGCAACCGGCCTATATCCGGAGCATCATGGAATCGTTCAAAATAGTTTTTACGATCCGGTTTTAGGGAAATATACCCTAAGTGACCGTAAAGCGGTTAAAAATCCTGAATTTTATTTTGGTGAACCCATCTGGGTAACAGCCGAAAAACAATCAGTCCGTTCGGCATGTTTTTACTGGCCCGGATCCGAAGCTCCGATAAAGGGCGTTTACCCTGATATTTACAAGCAATATGACGGCTCTGTTTCTTTTGAAGCGCGGATAGATACCGTGATTGCCTGGCTGGGAAGGCCTGCCGGGGAAAGGCCCCATCTGATTATGTGGTATTTTGATGAACCGGATCACACAGGGCATGAATACGGGCCGGAGAGCGAGCAAACGAAAGAAGTGGTTGAGCACCTCGACAGTCTGGCCGGTGTCTTTTGCAGAAAAATTAACCAGTTGAGTATAGCCGATTCTGTGAACCTTGTATTTACTTCCGATCATGGTATGCAGGCGATTTCTCCGGAAAGGGCCATTGCCCTGGACAAGCTGCTTAAAGATAGATGGGTGAATCTGGTCGGTGGGGCAAACCCGGTTCTGATGATCGATCCGAATGCTGGTTGTACCGATTCGATTATGTCGGTATTAAAAAATGTCAAACATGTAAAAGTATACACTAAATCGTCGATGCCTGAATCACTGCACTATTCAGATAGCAACCGGATTTTTGATATCGTGTGTGTAGCCGACAGTGCCTGGAGCATTTATTGGAAGGCCAGTCATTTTTCAACAGGGGGCAACCATGGTTACGATCCTTCCAACAGGAACATGCATGCCATTTTTTATGCTACGGGGCCTGCTTTTTTGAAAAATTATGTTTCTGCTCCATTTCAGAATATCCATATTTATCCTCTTTTTGCCCGTATCCTTGGGCTTATCCCCGCAGCCACTGACGGAAGCCTGACCCCAACAGCAGACATGCTTCGTGAGAATGTGCGGGAATAATATAAATCAACTGTGAATAAAATAGTTATTCACTTTAGCAGATCCTTGAAAATTTTTTGGAATTTTTCCACTTTAGGGGCTATCACATACTGGCAGTAGCCTTGGTTGGGATTATTTTCGAAGTAATCCTGGTGGTAATCTTCTGCTTTGAAGAAATTTTTCCAGGGTTCCACAGCCGTGACAACGGGCTTACCGTAAATATCTTCCTTGTTTAAATGGTCGATTACAGCTTCGGCAGTTTCTTTCTGTTTCTGATTGTGATAAAAAATTACCGACCGGTATTGTGGACCTACGTCATTCCCCTGTCTGTTAAGCGTAGTCGGGTCATGAGTGGCGAAAAAGACCTCCAGAAGTTTGGAAAAAGGAATGACCGAAGGATCAAACTCGATCTGTACAGCTTCAGCATGGCCCGTTTTTCCTGTACAAACTTCCTTATACGAAGGATTTACAACGTCGCCCCCTGAATATCCTGAAATGACTGAGACCACTCCTTTCAACTCCTTAAAAATTGCTTCTGTACACCAGAAGCATCCTCCTCCAAATGTTGCAATTTCCATATTTCCTGATTTTGACCGGGCAACAGCCTGGCTGGTAATTCCACCTATTAACAATATGAGAAACAGAAAGTTCCTTTTCATTCTTTATCCAATTTTATTCCCAGCCTTTTCAGTGTTTTTTTCTCAAAACGCCAGAAAAAGCCAAATTGTCCAAACAAAGTCCCGATTGTAACCAGCGATAACTGATAAATTGGGACAATAGTTATTACATAAACCGCAATTTTTAATAAGAGGGGCCAGTGAGGATCGAAATGGATCCACTGGAAAATATATTTCCTGACAAAAAGCGTAGAGCTTCCGCTAATTGAAAAAACAAAGAAAATGATAAACAATTCGAATGTCGTATTAACCTGCCATCGTTGCTTAAGCTTGTCGAGCATGTCCTTAAAATATTATTGTTATAGCTTCAGCTTCTATAAACAAGCGGGCGGAGGAATGGTTTTTATTTTTCAGAAATGTTGTGTCTGAAATATGACATACCCGTAAAATGAGAACCGGAATATTCGGGATAAGGCCATGAGTAAAAAACGTCCCATCGGGTATTCACTTGTGCCCACAAGTGTGCTGATCGTCATCCAGGGGAGTGGGGTAAGGGCTGCAGCAATGATAAGCATGGAGCCATATTTTCTGAAAAGCGGCCAGTAGCGGCTGAAGAATTTCCGGCTCATGTAACGGAAAAACAAAACCCGCTTCAGATAACGTCCCAGTAGGAACCCAAAATAACCGGCTCCGTATGAGACGCCGGCAAAAAAAGCCAGGTTCATCCAGTATTGCGACTCCCCCCCCTTATGGAGCGCCCACACCATGAACAGTTCGGGCGGAATAAGCCCAAAAAAAACTTCGGATCCGATATAAATCAGATAGATCAATATTGGATTGCCATAAAACCGGTCGAGCCACACTTCCTGATTGCCATGGCGGATGAATTCCTTAAGAAGAAAATATGCGACAGCAAGCACCACCATATAAACCAGTCCGTTTAAAAGGCTTTTAAAAAGAAACCGGGCTTTATTTTGAGTTGTCATATAAAAATTTGATCAATTTTTCGTGTAAGTTTAAGATAAAGCCGGTTATTTTGCCTTCCCTATGTGTTGTTAAATTAATTATCACCTTCTTCTAATCAAAATAACCGGATGTCAGGGTGGTGATTTATCTAATTCGCCAATTTTCCAATTTCATCGACAAATCGAAGTGCCTGTTTAAAAGCTAAAAATACGATTTTTTTTTTCGATATTCTCTTTTAATCAAAACAAGTTGGGACAGTGAATGTTTATTCGGATGTATTTCCGGAACTTGCCGGAGCATTAAGGGCATTTAAAATATTAACTTATAATCTTAAAAATTATAACCTATAAAATCAAAAATATTAACTTATAATTTTGGGAATATTAACTTATAATTTTGGAAATATCAACCTATAATTTTGAGACAGGCAGAATATCGGAATAAGTTCCGGGCAAATCTGTTATTTTTACTCAATAAAAATAATTTCATGGAAAAAAGTTTTACAACCAGGGCCTTAAATATCCCTTTCCCAAAGGATGATCCGTATCGGGCGTTGGATATGCCTGTTTATGAGTCTGTTGCTTTCGAATTTCGCTCTTCGGAAGAAATTGCAGCCAGTTTCAGGGGAGAATTTCCGGCACATGCCTATTCAAGGACGAGTAATCCGACAGTCGAATATTTTGAGCAGAAGATGAAGGCGCTTACCGGGGCTTGGCAATCGCTTGCCCTTTCATCGGGAATGGCGGCTATCACGAACACGATTTTATCGGTCTGTGGTTCCGGGGATAATATTATTTCCGGAAAACAATTATTTGGACATACTTTTTCCTTGTTTAGCCAGAGTTTGTCTAATTACGGCCTGGAAATCCGGTTTGCCGATACCACGAAGCCCGGGCAGGTGGAAGCGCTTATCGACAAAAATACAAGGCTTATTTATTTTGAAACGGTTACTAATCCCCAACTGGAGATTGCCGATATACGTAAGTTGGCAGACATTGCCAACGCAAATGGGATTTTGCTTGTGACTGACAGTACCATTACCCCTCCAGTTGTGTTCCGGTCAAAAGAATTTGGCGTGCATGTCGAGGTCATGTCAACTACAAAATTTATATCGGGAGGTGCCACTTCATTTGGCGGGCTTATCCTGGATAACGGGAATTACGACTGGACAAAAAATCCGCATCTGGCACTGCTTGCCGGGAAATACGGGAAAGATGCTTTTATCACCCGTTTGAGAAAGAACTATTACAGGCATACGGGAAGCCCGATGACAGCACATACAGCACATTACCAGATCATGGGACTTGATATTCTGGAATTGCGAATGGACCGTTGTTATGAAAACTGCATGGCCTTGGGAGCCTATCTACAGCAAAATCCATATATCAGGAAGGTTACCTATCCCGGATTGAGATCGTCGGAAAACTTTTACCTGGCAGAGAGCCAGTTTTCGGGTAAGCCCGGGGCTATTATGACTTTTGACCTGGAATCACAGGATGTTTGTTTCCGCTTCATGGACAAACTCAAAATAATCAGGCGTGCTACTAACCTGAACGATAATAAGTCGTTGATCATTCATCCCTATTCGACCATTTATTGTGAACTCCCGGATGAAGAGCGCCATGAAATGGGAATTCGCGATACGATGATGCGCCTTTCTGTCGGGATAGAATCTGTACAGGACCTTATTCAGGATATTGAACAGGCTCTGGCTGCTGTTTAATTCAAAAAAATTACGTATTCTGATTTATTCATGGATCAGACTGGCGGTGTGGCAGGCAACTATTGCTGCGGTTTCCGTGCGTAGCCTGCTTTTCCCCAGTTCTACCGGAATAAAATCTTTTTTTAAGGCCATGGCTATTTCTTCTTCAGAAAAGTCGCCTTCCGGTCCGATCAGTATCAGGTTTGACCTGCTGTCTGCAATTTCCTTTTTTAATTCCCATTTCTCCTGCTCATAGCAATGGGCTATGAATTTTTTCCCATTATGTGGCGACTGAAACAGTTGTGTTACCGGAGTAAGCGGGTTTAACCGGGGAAGGTAAGCTTTTAGCGATTGTTTCATCGCCGCAATGATTACCTTCTCCAGCCGGTCATTTTTTATGATTTTTCTTTCTGAATGTTCACATAGGATAGGAGTGATTTCGTCTATGCCTATCTCGGTCGCTTTTTCGAGAAACCATTCAAATCTTTCTATATTTTTTGTAGGGGCAACAGCCAGGTGAAGGTAATGATGTCTCTTACCGTATTCACAGGTCTGCTTTACTACTTCAACCCGGCATTGCTTCGGGTTTGCATCGGTAATTTCGACTTCAAAGAAATTTCCTTTACCATCGATGAGATGAATTTTGTCTCCGTTGTTTAGTCTCAGAACTCTGATGGCATGTTTGGATTCTGTCTCGTCCAGAACATGCTCTTTCCCCTTTATGCCAGGTGTATAGAAGATTTGCATGCTCAATTATTTTACCGGAACATCCTTGGGACAATCTGAAATGCCAGCTCTCCGCCCCGCGAAGAAATTTCTTTCCAGTTTGTCGTTTTAAAATCGATAGCTACAGTAGAACAGGTAGGCATATCTTTATTAAAAAAGCGGACCAGGTTGTTTACCAAAAAGTAAGCTATCGGATTATGGCCGAATACAAATACCGTGTTGACCTCTTCAGGCAAGTCTCTTAACATCTCTATAAAATCCTGAGTAGTCAGCCCTTCATATAATTCTTCTTCAAGAACGATTTTTTCTTTCGGATAGCGAAGCGTTTTTGCATAAATCTTAGCTGTTTTATAGGCTCTTTTTGCCGGACTTGAAATGATCAGGTCAGGTTTTACCTGGTCTTCCTTCAGTTTACTGCTGACCAATTGTGCATCATCCTTTCCCTTTCTCCTCAGTTTCCTGGTAAAATCATCATCATAACCATAAGGTACAGCTTTTGCATGTCTTACTATTACTACACGTTTCATTCGAAAAAAACTTAGTTAATATACTATAATATTCTGTTACTAAATGTTGTCCGCACATTAAAAAGGTTTCCTGTTCAAGCCTTTTCTCCGAGTTTTTTACAACAAAATGTTTACCGTTAATGCCTCTTCAAACTTTTTATTTGGAGCTAAATTAAACTATTTTTGCTGGCGCAAAACTAATAAAATTCATTTATGGTTAGAATTGGTTTGATATCAGATACTCATGGGGACGTTAGTCAGAGGACACTTAACTTCTTAAGCAGCGTTGATGAGATCTGGCATGCCGGCGACATTGGGTCGGTAACCCTTGCCGACGAACTAAGCCGTTATAAACCATTTCGGGCCGTTTACGGGAATATTGACGATCATTTACTTCGAACAATGTACCCAGAGGACCTGCGATTTGAGTGTGAAGGTGTGAGCGTTTGGATGACGCATATCGGGGGCTATCCCGGCAGGTACGACCGGCGGGTAAGGGAACAGATTTATTCAGATCCGCCGAAGTTGTTTATAAGCGGGCACTCGCATATTTTGAAAGTTATCTATGATAAAAAGGTAAATTGCCTGCATATGAACCCCGGAGCAGCCGGGTATAAAGGATTCCATAAAGTTTGCACCTCCCTGCGTTTTATAATCGACGGGAAAAATATACGTGATCTTGAAGTCCTGGAATTTGAAAAAAAGGATTTTTAGTTGTTGCGCTTAGAACCGGCTACAATGGGTACATGAGTACCCAGAGCTTCTCAAATTCATCAAGATACTGGCGCACCAGGTCGTATTTTGATGTGACGAGCAGGTTCTCCTGGTTGTGTTTTGAAGCCGTATAAGTCCAGTTGAAACTTCCGGTAAAGGCTATCTTTTTGTCGATAATCCCGAACTTGTGATGCATATGGTACTGTGAATGATCGATCTTTACAGGGATTGATGCCCTTTGGAGCGACTGGATTGCGGAGCCATGGTCAAAAATTTTCCGGTCGTCGGTAATAATCCTGATTTTTATTCCTCTCTTTAACGCGTCGAAGATATGGCTGACGAGCCTGTCGTCAGTGATGGTGAAGACACAAAGGTCAAGGGAATGCTTTGCCTGGTCAAGGAGGTCGTTAATGATCTCAGGAATATCGGTTCCCGGACTGAAGTAGACTCTATGGAACCTGAAGGTATGCTTCTCAATCAGGTCCAAACAGTTTTCCAGCCAGAGAAAAGGTTCATCTCCAGGTTGTTTCTTATTAAATGCTCTTGCTTCATTAAAAAGCCTGCTCCGGAGTTCATCGCGTTGTTCCCGCGTAAGGTTAGCCACAGAAATTGCTTCCGGGGCATTTTCTTCTTCTTCGGAATAAGTTTTCCCGTAGAGGTTTTTGAAATAGTCAATAATTTTGTCCATCATTTTGTAAATGAGCATGCAACCCAGTTATTTTGTTCCCTGATCATTCTTTTACGAAGGAATAACTCGGAAGCCCTGGCTGCTATTTCTTCCAGATCGTTCTTATAAAAGCCACTCACAATAAGGATCCCGTCATCTTTTAAAACAGAACAGTATCTTTCCATGTCGCTGAGGATGATATTTCGCTGGATATTTGCAAGGATTACATCGAACTGCCGGTTAACAAGCAAGCTGGTGTCGCCAATAAAAGCTTTGATATTACTGACATTATTTATTCTTGAATTCTCAATGGTACTTTCAAAAGCCCAACTGTCTACATCGATAGCGGTTACTTCCCTGCACCCAAGCTTGGAAGCCATGATCCCCAGAATTCCGGTACCGCAGCCCATATCCAGTACAACCTGATCCCTTATATCCAGATCGAGCAGGTGTTCAATCATGAGGGTGGTTGTTTCATGGTTGCCTGTTCCAAAAGCCATGTTGGGTTCAATGATGATCTCGTATTTCGATTCCGGGTAGTCTTTATGAAATGGGGCCCTGATCAGGCATTGGTTTCCTATGAGAAGCGGCTGAAAATAATTTTTCTCCCATTCTTTATTCCAGTTGATATCGGGCATTACTTCCGTTCTGAAATTAGCATGAAAAGGGAGCTCTGAAAGCATATTCCCAAGTTCTTCCGGCTTGATCCGGTCTGACGGGATGAATGCATTTAGTTCATTCTCCGTTTCGTCAAACATATCAAAGTCAACCAGGGAAAGGTAAGCCGTTAATATTTCCCGGTTAGTTTCATTGTCTGGTGTGACCGTAAAGATCACTTTCGTGTATTGCATGGAGCAGGTAATTGATATAAATTAAAATTGATTATTTGATTTGTTATCAGGCAATATTTCTCTCTTTTTTTATCGTTTCATAAGCTTCGTTTACTTTCTGGAACTTTTCCTTTGCAGCATTCTGGATATCTTCGCCCAGGTAGCTGACTTTATCCGGATGGTATTTCATCGCCATTTTACGATAGGCTTTCTTAACATCTTCGTCGGAGACCGACGGGTCTATTTCAAGTATTTTGTAAGCTGAATTCGTATCGGCTACAAACATTGACTTGATCGACTCAAAATCTTTATTGCTGATACCCAGGTTGATGGCGATATGAGACAGCAATTGCTGTTCCTGTGCATCAACTTTGCCGTCGGCCTGTGCGATACCAAACAGGAAATGCAGCATCTGCAGACGGGACGAATAATCCATGTTCTTCCGGATTTGCAGGCAGACGTCTGTCTCCGGGATATTTTGTTTAAGTAGGTCGCGGAGCATTTTTATTGCTTCCTGTGCAGAATCCGGTCCGAAAGTACGTACCAGAAAGTCTTTCACATAATCAAGCTCTGATTTGAGCACTTTGCCGTCTGCTTTCATGACGGCTGCAATCAGAACAAGAAGGCTCATCACATACCCCCCGGTGGTGGTTTGTCCGATATTCCTGCTGTTGTTGTTTATATTCTGAACTTTTTCACTGTCAAGTACTGACCCCAGGACAAAGCCCAGGATCCCGCCAATTGGACCAAAGAATGCCCATCCCAGCCCACCGGCTACCCATTTTCCGAAATTAGCCATGTATCCTAAATTTTTTATCCAATTCAATAAGTTGAGGAACAATTAGTTCCCTGTTGTTATTTACGATTACAAAATTTGCCAGTTTTTTCTTTTCTTCATCTTTCCACTGTTTGGCCATCCTGCTTTTGACGTCCTTTTCGGTGGTATTTTCCCGTAACAATATCCGTTTAATTCTTTCTTCTTCCGGAGCCGTTACCAGAATATTGAAATCCATTTGCCGGTAGAACCCGCTTTCAAACAGGATGGCCGCTTCATAGACAATGTAAGGCGCATCTTGCCTGTTATACCATTCCTGAAAATGTCGATGAACCTCGGGATGAACAATCGAATTTATTTTTTCAAGCAAAAGTGGTGAATTGAAAACCATCGCGGCAAGTTTTTTTCGGTCAAGTGCATGATCCGGCAGGTAAATTTCTTTACCAAAGCTTAAGATCAGTTTTGACCTTACCACGGGAGAGCTTTCCATAATTTTTCTTGCTTCCGTATCAGCAATAAAAACAGGAAGGCCCATGACTTCAAAAAATTTGCAAATGGTTGTTTTTCCACTTCCGATACCTCCTGTAATACCAACTTTTAGCATAAAGTCTATTTTTCTATCAGATATTCAACCTGACTTGGGGAAACCGAGATTGCCCTGAGATTCTGGGGCTGGGTTTCGATTTTCAGATCAAGCAGGTCTTTTTTATTTTGAATATCCTTATATGAAACACTGATTTTGAAGTTGTACGGTTTTATATCTTTAAACCTGCTGAGGGGAATCATAAAGCTGACTCTTGCTTTGTCAGGAAACAGGTTGACATGAATGCTGTCAGGCAGGTTATCGATAGAGATCGGAACCTGTAAATTTTTTTCCGTATATTCTTCAACCGGGATTTTCAGGACGACTCTCTTGGGTTCGTAGATCAGGTTTTCTTTTTCCACAAGGGTTATATTCCGTTGCACGGATTGATCCAGATCCTTGTATCTTTGGTAAGCGGTGCTGACGAATTTTAGGGTGTCCAATACTGATTTTGGCCCTGAAACAAAAACAGAATCCGGGACGGTAGAGATTTTCTGGCTTAGAAAGTGCTGTTTTGTAAATCCGGCACTAATGTTTGGCCTTACTTTTATTTTTCGTTTAACAATCCGGTCGAATACGAAGTTAAGGGTATCTGGCTGGATCTCTGTAATTTTCAATTCGCTACTTACCTGTGATGACAACCTGTTTATGAATTGCCTGGTCGGAATGGCGTATTTCGATTTATCAGATCTTTCCATTTTTCCGGATGTAAATTCATTCACGTTGAATACCAGAGGAGTGAAAGCCATGCTTAGTTTATGCCTCAGTATGGTAAAGCCGAAGGAATTTACGGTTAACACGAAACGATCCGGAGGCTTGTTGGCCAGGACTTTGTTTTTTGGCAGATTGGTATATTTTATCGGGAAAGTTAAATCGACAGTATATTGCTTATTCAGTGCATTCAGGAACCAAAAAATGGTGGCAATGCACACGCAGACAAGATAAGTGACCAGTTTCCGGTCATTCTTCATCTTTGAGGTCTTGAAAAAAGACTGGATTTTATTTATCTGTTTATTTTCCACGCCCAAAGGTAAAAAAAAGGGCTGATTATTATTCCAGCCCTTCAGTATTTTAAGTTAACCCTTTTATTTTTGAGGAGCTACATCAGACATGTCTTTTACTACCGCACTTTTATCAACACGGAGTTTGACATTATCATCGACCTGTAATAAAACGTAGTTATCTTTAATTTCAACTACTTTACCGTAGATTCCTCCGGTTGTAACCACTTTATCGCCTTTAGCAAGGCTTTCGCGGAACTTTTTAAGATCTTTTTGTCTTTTTACCTGTGGCCGGATCATAAAGAAGTAGAAAATTACCATAATCAGGATCAGCGGCAGAAAAGCGGTAAATGGATTTGTTTCAGTCCCTGGTTGAGTCGCCATTAATAAGTAATTCATCGTTTCATCATTTAATTTTCACTGTAGATATTTATTAATTCATTTTTTACATTGGCTGTTATCGCCAGTTTTGTTTCCTTTTCTTTCGTGTTGCTGGTTATCACGATTTCCTTGTAAACTTTACCTATTTCTCCTGCGGAGCTAAATTCGACATCGATATACCCTTTTGCTCCCGGCTGTATCGTTTCTTTGGGATAATCTACCGTGACACATCCGCAATCACTTTCAGCACTTTTTATGATTAGTCCGGCATTGCCGGAATTTTTAAATTCAAAACTATAAGCAACAATTTCTCCGGACTGAACCGATCCAAAATTATGTATTTCTTCCTGAAACACAAACTCCGGAACACCTGCTTTTTCATTTTGCCGGTCATTTCTGTCTCCGTTCAGGGTGCATCCGGAAAGGAGAAATGCAAAAACTATAAAAAAACGATATTCCACTTACTTATGTCTTTTTTTGTATGGCTTTGACTTCAGAAAAGGAAAAAACTGCCGGTTGCCTATTCTTCCTTTTCCTCTCCGATAAGCCCGCGACCGGATTTGACAATTTTATTGTCTTGTTTCATCGATTTCAACGCTTTATCCAGAATTCCATTGATAAAGTTACGGCTTTTTTGAGTGCTGTAATACTTCGAGAGTTCAATATATTCATTTAGCGTTACTTTTGTCGGTATTGAAGGGAAGTAAATAAATTCGGCAATAGCCAGTTCCATGATCAGATTGTCGATAAATGCAATACGTTCAATATCCCAATTTTCGGTATGTTGTTCCACTATTTTTTTTAGCTCGTCATGGTTAAGAACGCTTTTCCTGTAAAGATTTTTGGCAAATTCACGATCTTCTTCATCCTTGAAAAAAGGAAGCAGTCTTTGATCCTCATCTGAGTACTCCCTGAATTTTTTAATCGTTTTAATGATCATGCTGATTACAAAATCGAGATCATCGTTCCAGTAAATACTTTGTTCTTCCAGCAGGTGATCTAAATCTTCCGACTGCAGGACCACTTCGGCAAAAAGTAATTCCATCATTTTTTTGTCATCCTGATAGGTGTGTTCTTTCGCAGTCATGTACTCCTTGTAAAAGTCGGTTTCTATCAGATTGTTATAAAGCTTTTTGATAAGCTCGGGTTCTTCCTGCCAGCTTATTTTTGTATCCTTCAGGTATTTCCCAAGGGAAGTATTATTCCTCAATTGGTAAATAAATAGACTGTTTACAAACCTTGTGTTGGGATTAAGATCTTCTTCCGTCGGAAAATGTTTCTTTTTTCTCAGCTCGATTACGGTGTTGGCATGGTTGGCAATTTCAACCGGCAACTGAAGCAGGTAATGATAAAGGTCGTATGTCTTTTTCAGGCTGAAAAATAACTCATTCTCAGTATTATTGATGGATTTGTCCGGGGCTGTATAGTAGGCGTATAAAACCTGCAGTACTTTAATTCGGATAATTCTTCTGCTAATCATTGTTTTAGAACCAGTTTGCTTTTTGGAGGAGGCAAAGTTAAAAAAATTCTTCCTGTGCTTTTCAACATATCTCATTATTTTTAAGGTTCAGGCTCATTTTTCCTGAAAACCGGAATTTCCTTTTTCGTTGTTTATGTCTTTTATTTCATCATTATCTATTCCATCATTATCGTCGTCATCATCATCTTCTTCCCATTCATAACGGGAACGTTGTGGGCCTTGTTTCCTGTAGTAAAGGCTAAGAATGACGCCGCTTACCGATCCCCAAAGATGGCTTTCCCACGAGATGGAAGGTTCTATCGGGAAAATTCCCCAAAACATACCGCCATAAAGTAATACAACAATAACCGAGATCGTAAGAAGTTTGATATCGTCACGAAATATACCGCTGAAAAAAAGAAAGGAGGCAAGTCCGTAAATGATCCCGCTTGCCCCGATGTGGAAGGCTTCCCTGCCTCCCAGCCAGACACAGAGACCTGATAGAAAATAGATCAGGAAGAAAATCCGGTATGCAAGGTTCCTGTAAAAATAGAAAAGAGCAGATGAGAGGATAAAGAAGGGCACTGAATTTGCCGTCAAATGCTTCAGGCTTCCATGTATGAACGGAGAGAACAGTATTCCTTTTAAACCGCTGAGATGAAGGGGATAAATGCCGAACTCTGAGAAATCGAGATGAAGCATATTTTCAACCAGAAAAACCATCCAGAAACATAACAGAAAAAGCCCCGGAAGGACCATGCTGTACCGAAAAATTTTTTTTTCATTCTCCGGGCCTGGTATGTTTCTGGATGGATAATAGTTGAAAAGTCTCATTTAAAGAAGGCTTTTCAGCGTACTCACAAAGTCGAGAATATCTTCTTCTGTCGTGTCAAATGAGGTCAGCCACCTGGCTTCGGAAGTCGATTCGTCCCAGATGTAGAAGAAATATTTTTTCTGCAACGGGGCAATAATTTTTTCAGGGACAATAGCAAATACCCCATTAGCCTGGACTTTTCTTGTGAGCTTTATTTCTTTTATCCCAGAGATTTCTTTTTCGAGGAGCTTTGCCATCCGGTTTGACTGTTCTGCATTTTTTCGCCAGAGGTCATTTTTGAAATATGCGAGGAACTGGGTGCTGATATAGCGCATTTTAGAATAAAGCTGTGTGTTTTGTTTCCGGATATACTTGGTATTTGCCGATAATTCCGGATTGAAAAAAAGAACGGCCTCTCCCATCATCATCCCGTTTTTTGTTCCGCCGAACGAGAGAACATCAATCCCGGCATCTTTAGTAAAAGCTTTGAACGGAAGGTTCAATGCCACAGCTGCATTGGCAATTCTCGCCCCGTCCATGTGTACCAATAATCCGTACTGATGGGCAAGTCCGGTGATTGCCTTTATTTCGTCAACAGTATAAACAGTTCCCAATTCTGTTACCTGCGATATCGAAACCATCCCTGGCTGGGAGTGGTGTTGAAAGCCGAATCCATGCAGTTCAGTTTTTATTTGTTCGGGACTGACTTTCCCATCAGTACACCTTACAGGAACCAGTTTGCAGCCTGCCAGTTTTTCGGGAGCACCACACTCATCAACATGGATGTGCGCTGTATCAGCGCATATAATCGAATTATAGCTTTTCGTCAGGCTCGAAATGGCGAGAACATTGGCTCCCGTTCCGTTAAAAACAAAATAGACATCGGTTTCTTCACCAAACTCATGTTTAAAACGTTCGATAGCCTTTAATGTAACCGGATCACTCCCGTATCCAACTTCATGACCATGGTTTACTTCAGATAAAGCCTTTAAAATTTCCGGATGGACGCCGGAATTATTGTCACTTGCAAAACCTTTCTTCATATTTTCCTTCAAAATGGTTTAATTGATTTTTTTGTGTTTTTTTGTTATTATTGCTTTTAATTGGTCAACAAGGGCTCAAACTTATAAAATTTGAGAGTAAGTTGTTTTTGAGAAGGAACCTTTTCTAGCCAGAAACGTTTAAAAGCACACAGATTAAAGGTAAATGAAGGAACAACCGGTCAACATCTTTTGGTTTCGTCGCGATTTACGGGTATCAGACAATCATGGCTTTTACAGGGCGCTGACCTCGGGGAAGCCGGTGCTTCCGGTATTTATTTTTGATACGAATATTTTGAACGATCTGGAAGACAACGATTCCAGGGTGACTTTTATTTTAAGACAGGTTCAGAAGCTTCAGGAATTGTTCGAGAAACAAGGCAGTTCTTTTTGGGTTTATCATGGCAGGCCAATCGATGCTTTTAAGTTGCTGACTTCTGAACTGCCCATCGATACTGTTTATGCAAATCAGGATTACGAGCCCTATGCTATAGCACGGGACAACCACGTTGAAACATTCCTTTCTTCTGCGGGTGCAAGGTTGAAGCTGTTAAAGGATCATATCATTTTTCATGAGGACGATGTGCTGACCGGGGGAGGAAAACCCTATACTGTTTTCACACCATATAGTAAGAAATGGAAAGAGAAATTAGCGGAGGCAGATCTTCAGCCTTTTCCTTCGGAGAAGTATTTGTCTAACCTGTTACAAATAGTCCCGTTAAAGACATACCATCATGCAGACCTTGGTTTTCGTCACGGAAGTTTTACCGCCCCGCCTTTAATTCTGGATACCACACTGATGGAGTCTTATGCTTTGAAAAGAGATTTTCCTGCATCCGAGGGGACTTCCAGGATTGGTGTACATTTACGTTTCGGAACAGTCAGTATCCGACTGGTGACAGCCTTGGCCTTAAAACATTCTGAATCTTTTCTGAATGAACTTATCTGGAGAAACTTTTATATCGATATCCTGTGGCATTTTCCTCATGTTGTAAGCGGAGCTTTCAAACCCGCGTATGACAGGATACAATGGATTAATTCTGAAAAGGATTTTTCCAGATGGTGCGAAGGAATGACCGGCTACCCGATTGTGGATGCGGGAATGAGGCAGCTTAACGAGACTGGGTACATGCACAACCGGGTAAGGATGATCACAGCCAGCTTTTTATGTAAACATCTTCTTATCGACTGGCGATGGGGAGAGGCTTATTTTGCGGAAAAGCTTCTTGACTTCGAACTTGCATCCAATAATGGAGGATGGCAATGGGCTGCAGGTTCCGGTTGCGATGCAGTTCCATATTTCAGGATTTTCAATCCAATATTGCAGATGGAGAAGTTTGATCCGGATAAAGAATTTGTTAATAAGTGGGTGCCGGAGTATGGAACATCACGTTACCCCAGACCTGTTGTTGACCTGGATTTGGCGAGGGAAAGGGCTTTAAAAGCTTACAAGGAGGCTTTGGCAGACGTTTAAATACCAAACAAATAAGCCTCCCTGCTGTTGCCGCGTCGGGCCCGTTATCAGATTCAGAATAGCTATTACTAATGTTGCTGAAGTTTCGTATATATCATTCCGGGTTCCGCTTTTCACTCTGTGCCCGATGCTCTTTGTTCTGGATTCAGAGCTGCGAAACCCTTAGTTCGTGTTATTTACCTTCTATCCATTTAACGATTTTCGGATCATCGGGCAAGGTTTTAGGACTGGCATAGTCGACAAGGTGACCGGTTTCATCGATCATATATTTCTGGAAGTTCCAGGCTACACTTGAATTCATAACCCCATTTTTTTCTTTTTGAGTAAGCCACTGGTAAATAGGGGCAATATCGCTGCCTTTGACAGAAATTTTTGACATCATCGGGAACGTGACCCCGTAATTTTTTGTGCAAAATTCCTTGATCTCATCATCTGTCCCAGGTTCCTGGCTCAAAAAATTATTGGCGGGGAAACAGATAATGGTAAAGTCGGGGCCACCATATTTTTTATAAAGTTTTTCAAGTGCTTCGTACTGAGGGGTAAACCCGCATTTAGAGGCTGTATTAACTACCAGTACTTTTTTGCCTTTTAATTTTGAGAGGTCGAATGTGTTTCCGTTTATATCCTTCACCTTGAAATCATAAAATGACTTCTGTCCGAACGAGAAAGTCGAAATTACAGACAGTATAAACAGTATGCAAAATTTCTTCATTTGTTTTAGTTTAAGTTGAAAAAACGTGTTTTCATCGTAATTGCGTTCTACGCAAGATATTCATATTCGTTTCGTGCTTTAACTAAAGAAAAAAACAGTATTTCATGAAAAAAGTTTAAAAGAAAAAATATAATAGGGATAGTGTCTGTTAATAAAATCATCCTTTCAGGATAGGCTAAAATGATTATCTTTGGTCATCATTTTTTAACCTTATGGAGAATTTTATTGTATCAGCACGAAAATACAGGCCCGACACGTTTCACTCTGTTGTTGGTCAGGCGTCGATTACTGCCACGTTAAAAAACGCGATCAGGAACGGACAACTTGCCCATGCATATTTGTTTTGCGGTCCCAGAGGAGTAGGCAAAACTACTTGTGCCCGTATTTTCGCGAAAACAATAAACTGTCAGAATCTTACTCCCGAAATCGAGCCTTGCAATCATTGTGAGTCTTGCGAGGCTTTTAACGGAAGCCGGTCCTATAATATCCATGAGTTGGATGCGGCGTCTAACAACTCTGTCGACGATATCCGTAATCTGACCGATCAGGTCAGAATCCCGCCTCAGATTGGTAAATACAGTATTTACATTATAGACGAAGTACATATGTTGTCGCAGGCGGCTTTTAATGCTTTTCTGAAAACACTTGAAGAACCGCCCAAGCATGCTATCTTTATATTAGCTACGACTGAAAAACATAAAATTATTCCGACTATTTTGTCCAGATGCCAGATATTCGATTTTAACCGTATTAAAATTTCCGATATTTCAGGGCATCTGGGATTTGTTGCTAAAAACGAGAATGTCGATATTGAAGCTGAAGCTTTGAACGTGATCGCACATAAAGCTGACGGAGCGATGCGGGACGCCCTTTCTATTTTTGATCAGATCGTCAGTTTCTCGGGAAAAAAGATTACCTATAAAAATGTTATAGATAACCTGAACGTTCTCGATTATGATTATTATTTCAGGCTGACAGACCTGTTCCTGAAAAATGATGTTTCTGCCGCATTAATGCTTTTTAATGATGTGCTGGATCATGGATTTGAAGGGCATCATTTTATTTCCGGACTTAGCAGTCATTTAAGGGACCTGTTGGTTTGCAAGGATCCTGTTACGGTACAGCTTCTTGAAGTAGGGGGAGAAATCAGGGAAAAGTATAAGCAACAAGCTGCTGCCTGTGAAGCTGATTTCCTTTTTGATGCATTAAAAATAAGTAACGAGTGCGACCTCCAGTACAAGAACAGTCAGAACAAACGGTTACTCGTTGAACTGGCTTTGATCAGGATGGCCCAGGTTTCATTAAAAAAAAAATAGCTGACAATACCGGAGATAAGGAACTGGAGCCCGTTTTTAGTGCCAGGTCAGTGATCCGGTCTCCTGATAACCAACAGAATGTTACTTTGGGGACGATTCCCGGGAGTATTCCTGATGTGGAAAATACTCCGTCCGAAATAAACCATTCAAAAAAGACTATCAGGAGAACGGGCAGCGGATTTACTCCTTCGATCAAAGATGCCATTTCTGGAAAACTAGGAGATGAACCGGCCCGGACTGATGCCAAAGAAGTAATGAAGTACTACACCAGTCAGGATCTTCAAAACCCTTTTACACAGGAACAATTCGAAGCAAAATGGAAAGAATATGTTGACCGGCTGACGGAAAGACCCAGTCTGAAATCGGCACTCGCAAGGGTTCCTGAAATTTTTGAGGGATGTAAATTGCGTTTACAGGTCGGCAACTCTGTATTGGATGACGAGATTGGTAAAATTAAGCCGGAACTGGTTTCCTGGTTAAGAAGGGAATTGCAAAATACAGGAATTGAACTTGTTACGGAAATTGCAGTTGTTGAGACAGAAAGCAAGCCCCTTACTGAAAGTGACCGTTTTATCGAGATGATGAAGAAAAACCCAAACATCAACTTGCTCAGACAAAAATTTAACCTGGATTTTGGTGAATAAATCCGCGCTGTCACATAATTGAGGCAGGCAGACCTTGTATAATGATTTATATGCTCGCTGATTACTGGTTCCTGAAAGTCGTAAAAATAAATTAGGGGAAAGCGGGGAAGGAACAGCAGGTGATGCAGGGTGCTTTTTTATATCTCAAACGGGATCCTGAAGTCACAGCCATTTCTGAAGTTTGAACATCCCCATGCCGCTTTCCCTTTCAGTATTTTTCCGGATTGACATTTTGGACATACGGTGTCTGCGGCTATCTCTGTTTGCAAATGAACGGTTTGGTTGTCTGATAGGATCAGTTTTCCGTCAATTTTCAGGTTCTCGTATTTAAAGCCTTTTATTAATTTTGTTTCACTTTTTGATGCCAGCAAGCCGGCTTGGGCATCTGTAATCTTTTTCCCGTGAATGGTGAATGGAATTGTAAAGTGACACCCGCTTTTCCATTCCGAACATCCCCATGCTGCTTTCCCTTTTAATATTTTCCCTTTTTTACATTGAGGGCATCGAATATCCGGATCTATCCCTTTTTTCGTTTTTTCGTTTCTTGTCTTCGCTGTTTTCCTGCTCTTTTTTCCCGAAGACTGGTTGTCGGAAAGGTTATTTACCTCTTCCATGATGGCTATTTCTTTTTTGGGAGAATTTTTTACCTGGGAAACAACTTCAGAGACCATGATTTTCATTTCTTCCATGAATTGTCCGATTTCAAGTTCTCCTGATTCGATTTGTCTGAGTTTCCGTTCCCACTGGCCGGTGAGTTCAGCCGATTTAAGCAGTTCGTTCTCGATACTATCGATCAGGTCGATCCCTGTCTGGGTTGCGACAAGCCGTTTTCTTTCTTTCCGGATGTATCTTCTGCGAAAAAGTGTTTCTATAATGTTTGCCCTGGTCGAAGGACGTCCTATTCCATTTTCTTTCATCAGGTCACGCAGTTCTTCGTCATCCATATTTTTTCCAGCCGTTTCCATTGCCCTAAGTAGAGTAGCCTCGGTATAATAGTTCGGTGGCTGTGTCTGTTTTTCCTGAAGTTCAGGCCGGTGTGGTCCGTGCTCGCCTTTTGTAAATACTGGCAGTACCTTGTCTTCTGTTTCTTCCTCTCTTTTTTCGTTCTGAAAAATAATCCGCCATCCCGGTTTTAATATTTGTTTTCCGGTGGCTTTAAAAGAATGTTTTCCGACCGAAGCTTCCACCGTTGTATTCGCCGCCTGACAATCGGGATAAAAAACGGCGATAAAACGTCTGGCGACCATGTCAAAAACTTTTTTTTCGTTGACAGTCAGATCAACCCTGGTTACACCAGTCGGAATAATGGCGTGATGGTCAGTAATTTTTTTATTATCAAAAACTTTAGATGATTTCCGGATTTTACCTGCTTCCAGTACCGGCTGTGTCAGTTCTTCATATCCTTTCATACTTTTCAGAATTCCAGGAACTTTTTTATAGATGTCGTCCGAAAGGAATGTCGTGTCTACACGGGGATAAGTCGTTACTTTCTTTTCGTAAAGCGACTGAATGATTTTAAGCGTTTCATCGGCGCTTAAGCTGAATTTTTTATTGCATTCGACCTGGAGCGAGGTTAAGTCAAAAAGGCGCGGCGGGTGTTCGCTGCTGTTTTTCGTTTCTATCTTACCAATATAAAGGTCCTTCCCTGTAATATCTTCGAGTACGATTGCTGCATCTTCTGGATTTTTAAACCGTCCTTTAGTCGAAGAGAATGTAGCGTCCCGGTATATTGTCCTGATTTCCCAGAAAGGTTCCGGTTTAAAATTGTCGATTTCCTTTTGACGTTCCACGATCATTGCTAAGGTAGGTGTCTGAACCCGTCCTATTGACAGGACCTGTTTGTTTTGTCCGTATTTGAGGGTATACAACCTAGTGGCATTCATTCCCAGTAACCAATCACCAATGGCCCGTGCGCTCCCGGCTTCGTAAAGCTTGTCGAATTCAGAACTTTCCATGAGTTTGTTGAAGCCTTCGCGAATTGCCTCTTCTGTGAGCGATGATATCCAGAGCCTTTTTACCGGTGCTTTATTGCCGGCTTTGGCCATTACCCAACGTTGTATCAGTTCGCCTTCCTGTCCTGCATCACCGCAGTTGATAATCATTTCGGCGCCTTCTATCAGTTTTTGCAAGATGGCGAATTGTTTTTTCACTCCTTCGTCGTCAATCAGTTTAATTCCGAACCTGGAAGGGATCATGGGCAGATCGTACAGGTTCCAGTATTTCCATTTTCCGGTATAATCATGGGGCTCTTTCAATGTACAAAGGTGCCCGAATGTCCAGCTAACCTGGTAGCCATTTCCTTCCAGATAGCCATCTTTACGGTTTCCTGCTCTGAGTATTTGGGCAATTTCTCTGGCCACACTGGGTTTTTCGGCAATGCAAAGCTTCATGAATTTATGGTTTCAAAATTTTCAGGCGACTATTCCCGCTAATTATTCTGAAAAGCAGGTGCCATTTTCGTGTTGCTTATTTTCTGGTAAATATCCGGTCGCGTTCATGGCAGGGCTTTCAGTCGGCCAGCTTTATTCCGGTATCGTCAATATTAATCAATCGTTTCTTGTACAATGTGCCAATGGCTTTTTTGAAATTTTTTTTGCTGGTGCTGAATTGGCTGGCAATAATTTCCGGGCTGCTTTTATCATTATAGGGAAGAAAGCCGTTCGCTGCTTTCAGCTTGTCAAGGATACTCCTGGAAATATCATCGATTTTTTCGAATCCTGATCTCTCCAGGCAAAGATCTATCTTTTCGTCCGGACGGACCTGCTTGATATAGCCTTTTAGTTTGTCTCCTATTTTTAGCGGACGGAAAAGTTCATTGTGATATAACATTCCCCAGTGACTGTTGTCAATTATAGCTTTATATCCCAGATCGGTTTTCCTGGCAATGATAAGGTCAACTTCTTCGCCCGGTTCATAATCGACAGGAATATTGTCGAGGCATTTTTCCAGTTTTGAAGTGGCGACAATCCGTTGGCTTTCATCGTCGAGGTACACATAAACGAGGTATGATTTACCCTCTTCCATCTTCACCTGTTGTTCACGGAAAGGAACAAGCAAGTCTTTCTGAAGTCCCCAGTCCATGAAAGCACCAACGGATGTGGTTGAGATCGCTTTCATGAGCGCAAATTCGCCGACCATTGCATATGGCTTTTCCGTAGTGGCAACAAGCCTGTCTTCCGAATCGAGGTAAATAAAAACCTCAACCCGGTTACCTGGCTGACATTCTTCAGTGACATAGCGTTTGGGAAGAAGAATTTCTCCATGAGTTCCACCATCCAGGTAAACGCCAAAATCTACCGTCTTTACAACTTCAAGTTCGTTTAATTCACCTATCGCAGCCATAAGTCTTTTTTTAGTGTATCAAAGGTACTGTTTTGTTGTGAATTTTAGGGGAAAAAACAAATGTCCGGAATTTTACCTTTTTTTATTTCTTTATGGATCATGATTTTATCATGGCAGAAAAACTTATTTTTGTAACCATTGGGAAGAAGATAGAAGTTATCTGCTGCCGTTTAGGAAGATTGACCGGGGAAGAGTACCGGAACTGTATTTTGAAGGAGGGAAAAGTCCTATTTTAGTTTTACAGAAAAAAACATATATGGTAACAAGAAGTAGTGGAGTTTTATTGCATATTAGTTCTTTGCCAGGAAGAGAAGGTATTGGTTCTATGGGAAGTGATGCTTTTGCTTTCGTGGATTTTTTGTATGAGACGAGGCAGCAGTTATGGCAAATTTTGCCATTGGGACCTACGGGCATGGGAAATTCGCCTTACCAGTCTTATTCTTCATTTGCAGGGAGCATGCTCTATATCGGCCTCGATAAACTGGTAGAGGAGGGACTGCTCCCGGAAGAAGATTTGCAGAAGATTCCTGAATCCCTATCAAGAAAAGTTGACTATGATGAGGTTTATAAGATAAAGGATGCTTTTTTAAAGAAAGCGTATTTCGCTTTTAAAGAACAATTTGACAAATGGAAAGATGCTTATTACTCTTTTTTGGGAGAGCATTCATGGTGGCTTGACGATTATGCTTTGTACCGGGCTATTAAAAATGAAGATGAAAGTTTAAGCTGGAATGAATGGAGTTTGCCGCTAAAAAAGAGGGTCAGTCATGAACTCGATGTTGCTATTCATAAATATTCAGAGGAGTTAAATCTTTACCGTTTTGTTCAGTTTATTTTTTTCAGACAATGGTTTAATCTGAAAAACTATGCCAACAAGAAGGGCATACGTATCATTGGAGATTTGCCATTGTATGTGGCCTTTGATAGTTCTGATGTGTGGACCAACCAGGACCTTTTTTTGCTCGATGAAGAAGGACGGATGAAAATAGTAGGAGGTGTGCCTCCTGATTATTTCAGCGAAACCGGACAATACTGGGGATGTCCCGTATATAACTGGGCACGGCTTGAGGAAAGAGGGTACGACTGGTGGATAGCCAGGGTACACTTTAACCTTCGTTTGTTTGACATGATCCGGATCGATCATTTTCGGGGACTCGAATCTTATTGGGGGATCCCGGCAAAAGAGGATACTGCGGTAAATGGAGAATGGTTTCCATCCAAAGGACGCGAGCTTCTGTCTATTTTGAAATCGCAATTGGGAGATCTTCCTGTTATTGCGGAGGATCTTGGTGTAATTACCCCCGAAGTTGAAAAACTCAGGACTGATTTTGGTTTACCTGGAATGAAAGTCCTTCAGTTTGCATATGGCTCTGATGAGAAGAACGGAAATCTGCCTCATAATTATTCTCATGACTTTGTCGTTTATACCGGAACTCATGATAATGATACGACTATTGGCTGGTTGAAATCTGCGACAAAGGCTGAACAGAAAAATTTAAGAAAATATTTTGATTCGGGCTGGGGACACTTACATCGGAAGTTAGTCGAAGCCGCCTGGGCATCGGTTGCCTCAATGGCGATTGTTCCTATGCAGGATATACTGGAACTGGACAGCAGGGGCAGGATGAACACTCCTGGCACTGTGACGGATAACTGGAAGTGGCGTTTCGACTGGAAAATGCTGAAGAAAAAGCATCTAAAATTTCTGAGGAAGCTGACGAAAAAATATAACCGGTATGACAGAAAGGCAAAGAGCGGCATATCCGTGGAAGAACGGAACGGAACAGACGAGTAGCCTATATAAAACTTTCTAGGGCGTCCATGAAGAGGGCTGGTTGTTCGGCATGGAGCCAGTGCCCTGCACCCGGTATTATTTTTAGCATGGCTTCGGGATAGATCTTGTGGATCAAGGCAATATCTTCTTTCGAAATGTAATTCGAAAGTTCCCCTTTAATAAAGAGAACAGGATAAGAAAGGATCGGGATCCTGTCAGATAGAAGACGTTCATTGACCCCGCTGATGATTTCATCAAGCGAATCGGACAAAACATCGATATTTATGCGGCATTTGAATCTTTGCGTTTCTTTATCCCTGTATATACTTTTTAGCAGGAACTGTGCCAGCGGTTTACTGCCCAGCTTTAATTGGAGAAAATCTGCTATATCCTGCCGCGTCCTAAAGCTGTCACAGTTATTTTGCATTTCGACGAGCGTTTCCAGGATCAGCTGGTGCTGATAATACTGACTGTTTTCGCCCAGTTCAAGATAATCTCGCGGGGCTATATCAACAACGATAAGCTTTTCTATGAGTTCGGGATAATCGGCAGCAAAATACATGGCTGTTTTTCCGCCCATGCTATGTCCGATAACAACCGATTTTCCAAGATGATGTTTCTCAAAGAACCCGGACAGGTCTTCTTTCATGGCTTCATAAGTGTGGATGCTGCTGTTTGGCGAATGGCCATGGTTTCGCTGATCGACAAGATATACATGGTTACTTAAACCAAGTTTTTTTCCAACAGTCAGCCAGTTGTCTGACGAGCCGTAAAGACCATGTACAATGATAATATTTTTACCTTCCTCGCCTTCTTCCCTGTAAAACAACTCCATCTCCCGCTATTTTATGCATTCCAGGTATTCCCTGACCGTGTTCCGTAATCCCAGGTATAAGGCATCCGCTATCAGAGCATGGCCAATGGAGACTTCCTCGATAGATGGGATCATGTCTATCAGGTATTTCAAATTTTTGAGATTAAGGTCGTGCCCGGCATTAATTCCCAAACCAAGCATGGTTGCTATTTTTGCAGCTTCTATAAATGGGGCGATCGCTTTTTCAGGATCCTGCGGATATCCGCTTGCATAGGGTTCTGTATAAAGTTCGATCCTGTCTGAACCAATAATGTCAGCTCCTTCCACCATTTCAGGATTCGGATCTACAAACAAGGAAGTTCTGATGCCTTCAGACTTCAGGCGATGGACCACTTCAGTTAAGAAAGTTTTATTTTTTGTTGTATCCCATCCATGGTCTGAGGTAATTTGGCCAGGTTGGTCGGGAACGAGCGTTACCTGATCTGCTTTTACGTCGATGACTAATTTCAAGAAATCTTCAGATGGATAACCTTCAATGTTTAATTCGGTGGTTATGAGTGGTTTAATATCGTAAACGTCTTGTCTGCGTATATGTCTTTCGTCGGGCCTTGGATGGACTGTAATTCCTTCTGCTCCAAACTTCTGGCAGTTAATTGCAGCATCAACAACACTAGGAATTGAACCTCCCCGTGAGTTTCTTAATGTTGCTATTTTGTTTATATTTACACTAAGTCTCGTCATTGTATGTAAAATTGTGTTGCAATTTACAATTTACAACCGAAAGATATAGTAACGGGAGTATATAATTTGGGTAATTGATGAAAAATATAAGATAAAATTGTATGATTTTTTTAGGAACGTGAAACGCATATTTTAATTTTGTATAATTGTTTTCAGGGATGTTGACTCATCCTGGTTGTTTGAACCCCTAAAACAAAAAAAATTGCTGGCAAAAGAACTCATATCAGAAGTGGTACCTGCGCTGAGGTTAAATGATAACGGACAAAAGGCGCTGAACTGGATGGAAATCTTTCGGATTTCACATCTTCCGGTAGTGGATGACCATGATTATATCGGATTGATATCAGACAAATCAATTTATGACCTTAATCTGAACGGGAAGACGATGGATAATTGCCGTGATTTATTGATAAGGCCCTATGTCTATTTCAATCAGCACATCTACGAGGTTGTTTCCGTTATTTCCGAATTGAAAATTTCAATCGTACCTGTTTTGGATCCGGATCATCGTTACCAGGGAGTAATTACTGTACTTGATTTGGCACAGAAATTTGCAGATCTTGTTGCAGTAAATGAACCCGGTGGCATAATTGTTCTAACATTAAACCCTATTGATTATTCGCTGGCGCAGATTGCCCAGATCGTCGAAGGGAACGATGCAAAGATACTTAGTCTGTACGTTTCCCATCAAAAGGAATCAAAGGAAATAACGTTAACATTAAAGGTTAACCTGATCGATTTGTCTCCGTTAATTCAGACCTTTGTGAGGTACGATTATTCCATTAAGGCTGTTTTTATGGATGATTCGGTAATAAATGAAATGTATGGGGACCGCTTTAACCAGTTTATGAAGTATATGAACATGTAAAAGTAGTTACGAATAACACCTGAATATGAATATCGCAATCTTTGGACTTAATTTTGACCCTGTTTTCTCGCTAAACCTCGATAAGCTTTTTGTGTTGCTAAGACGGAGACGTGTGGGCATTTACATGTATAAACCATTTTTTGAACTTCTAAAATCGACAATCGGGAAAGCTCCTGAAGTGGAGGGAATATTTATATCAGGGAATGAACTTCCCGATTCTGTTAAGTATTTTTTTAGTGTTGGGGGAGACGGGACCTTTTTGAAATCAATCCTGATCGTTAAGAAAAAATCTATTCCCATAATCGGTATCAATTCCGGACGGCTTGGTTTTTTATCTGCAATATCTCGTGGGGATATGGAAGAAGCGATTGATAACGTTTTAAATGAAGATTATGAGATTGAAGATCGGTCTGTTCTTCAGGTCGATGGTCTGGTTGATTTGTTCGGAGATTTTAATTACGCACTAAACGAGATTACAGTAACGAAGCGGGATTCTTCATCGATGATCAATATCCACACTTATCTGAATGATGAATACCTGACAACATATTGGGCCGACGGACTTATTATATCCACGCCGACGGGCTCGACCGCTTATTCTCTCAGTGTAGGCGGACCTATTTTAACTCCGGATTCCGAAAATGTTCTGATAACCCCTATAGCTCCCCATAACCTGACAATGAGGCCTATTGTTATTCCGGACAGGAATAAGCTAACACTGAGGGTTGAAGGAAGAGGTCAACAGTTTTTAGCGTCACTCGATTCAAGGTCAGAAGCTGTCAATTTTCCAGGAGAAATAAATATACGAAAAGCTGACTTTCAGGTGAAAACATTAAAGTTAGAAGGGCACGGTTTTTTCAGTACGCTTCGCAATAAACTAATGTGGGGAACCGACCGGCGAAATTAATTTTAGCCCTTAACAATTTTTAACCACTATTTGGGTTTTATAATATGCATCCGGCATGATGTTTTGAGAATTATATTACTTTTGTAGCTCTTGAACGCGGTTATGTTTTAAAAATATAACTTTCGGTGCCAGTATATTATCATATGGTCTTTTTGTATAAACCTTTCACAAAAAGGGATTTTAATGAAAAGATATTTAGGCGTTTTTGTTTTATTAATGATACTTCGTACCGGATTTGCCCAACATACGGCGGATTTCGGTATTTGGGGGGGCATTGAAAGTTATGCAGGAGACATGACAGAGGTCAATTATAAAAGTTCTTTGGCTCCGGCTTTTGGTGCTTTTTTGCGTTATAATCTTACTTCACGTTATGCCTTGAGGGCTTTCCTTATGTCAGGAAAGATGAAGGCATCCGGTGAATTTGAATCGCATATATGGAGTTTCAGTAAGCCGTTGACTGATTTGTCATTGATGGGGGAATTTAATTTTTTTAAATATTCGACGGGAAATAAACAGTATTCCCTGACTCCCTATCTGATGGCAGGATTTGGAGTCAGTACATTTTCTTATGAATATGATCCGGTTAGGTTGAAAGGAGTTGTTGCTTATTTTGCATCTTCCTCAACAGTCCCGGCAGGGTATAACATTGCCTATGATGAGAATGTCTGGAGTATGAATATTCCTGTTGGTTTTGGTTTTAAATTTAATGTTGGGAAGCGATGGTGTTGTGGTACAGAAGCTATAATCCGGAAACATTTCAATGACAAGATCGATAATCTGGATGATCCGAGAAAATTTTATACAGATACTTCTGCCGCAGGAAACGGAACATCAGGTTACTGGACTGGGTATAATGATATATTTCATAACAATGACTGGACTTTTCATATTGGAGTGCATCTTTCTTACCAGATTTTCAGGGAAGGTGAGAAATGTGCGGCGTATGAAAATATAAATTAGTTTTGATGACTCTAAAAGATAAGATTATAGCAAGCAAGTTACCTCAGCATGTTGCCATAATTATGGACGGCAATGGCCGGTGGGCTGCCCGTCATGGAAAAGAGCGGATTTTTGGGCATGAACATGGTGTGGATTCTGTTTGGTCTGTTGTCGAAGGTGCAGGAGAGATCGGTATAAAATACCTGACTTTATATGCCTTTTCGACTGAGAATTGGTTAAGACCTAAGGACGAAGTTGACGCTCTGATGGATTTGTTGGTGGAAGCGATTAATAACGAAACCTTGAAATTAAAAGAGAATAACGTTGTATTGCGGGTAATCGGAGATTTTTGCAGGCTACCGGATAAAGTCAGGGAGAAACTTGACTGGTCGATTAATGAGTTGAAAGATTGTAGTGGACTTAATGTTATTTTAGCGCTTAGCTACAGTTCAAAATGGGAAATTACCGAGGCTATAAAACAGATTGCCCTGGATGTAAAGAACGGGAATTTGAAAATAGAAGATATACATAACGATTTGATAGACAGATATCTGACGACGTCCGGCATCCCTGATCCGGAATTGCTTATCCGTACCAGTGGGGAAAACCGGGTAAGTAACTTTTTACTTTGGCAAATCGCTTACTCAGAATTTTATTTTACTCCCATACTTTGGCCGGACTTCAGAAAAGAAGATCTGTTTAAGGCTATCTGTGATTTCCAAAACAGAGAACGAAGGTTTGGAAAGACCAGTCAACAATTAGTGAGCTAATCAATTTAAAGGAAATGCGAAGACTGAAAATTTTCTTGGTATTGTTTTTTATGAGCGTTGTTGCGTTTGCTCAGGAAAATGAAGGAACAAATTTTTCAATTTATTATTCCAGCCCTAAAGCATATACAATCGCCGGCATCGATGTATTAGGGATTCGTTATCTCGATACCGACGTTTTGATACAGATATCTGGACTTAGCGTTGGCCAGGAAATAAAAATTCCCGGAGAGGAAATATCGGATGCCATTAAAAAACTTTGGAGCCACCAAATGTTTTCTGACGTTAAGATCGAAGCCAGCAAGGTTGTTGGAGATAAGATTTGGCTGAACATTTACCTGCAGGAGAGGCCCCGGTTAAGCGATGTTCATTTTCGTGGGGTTTCAAAATCAGAGAAAGATGATATTACAGAAAAAGTGCTTCTGCTTAAAGGGAGCCAGGTTACAGATAACCAGTTGATCAATGCGGAACGTATCATTAAGAATATTTTCCACGAAAAGGGTTTCTTAAATACAGATGTCAATATTGTACAACGTGACGATACCGCCCAGGTAAACAGCGTTATATTGGATATATATGTCGATAAGAAAGAAAAAGTCAAGGTGCAGGATCTTAATTTTCACGGAATTGATAAGTTAAGTGCAGCAACCCTTAACAGGGCGATGAAAAAGACAAATGCCCGGAGATTACGTAATTTCTTGAGGACTAAGAAATTTCTTGAGGATAAATATGAAGAAGATAAAAAGAACCTGATAGCCAAATACAATGAAAAAGGGTACCGTGATGCGACGATCATTGCTGATACCGTTACCCCATTGGCGAACAACAGAGTTCGTGTCGATATATGGATTGATGAAGGTAATAAATATTATTTTGGTGATGTTCGCTGGATGGGCAACACTGTTTATCCTTCGGAATATCTTAATGCCGTTTTGGGGATCAAAAAAGGAGATGTTTTTGACCAGAAGTTACTTGACAAACGTCTGACAACCGACGATGATGCAGTTAGCAACCTTTATCTGGATCACGGTTATTTATTCTTCAATCTGGACCCGGTAGAAGCGAATGTTCACAGTGATACTATCGACTATGAGATGCGTATTTACGAAGGGAGCCAGGCCACGATAAACCGAGTTATTATCCAGGGAAATACGAAGACGAACGAGCATGTTGCCCGCCGGGAACTTCGGACTTATCCGGGAGACCTGTTTAGCAAGGCAGACATTATCCGTTCCGTTCGGGAATTGGCTCAGCTTGGACATTTTGATCCGGAAGCAATTAATCCGACCCCTATTCCTCATCCGGAAGATGGTACTGTGGATATCAAATATGAACTTCAGGAAAAATCGAATGACCAGATTGAATTATCCGGAGGGTGGGGAGCCAATACGTTTGTCGGTACCCTGGGACTCAGGTTCTCAAATTTCTCGATACGTAATGTCTTTAATAAGGATGCATGGAGGCCTTTGCCTACAGGTGACGGACAAACGCTGAGCCTGAAAGCTCAGACCAGCGGTAAATTTTTCAAGTCGTACAGCATATCTTTCATGGAACCATGGCTGGGAGGAAAAAAGCCGAATTCGCTATCTGTTTCCTTTACTCATTCGCGGGTTAATTACTCTGCAAACAGTTCTTACAGTGGCTATAGTCCGTATGGAAGCGGTTATGGTTATGGTTATGGTTATGGTTATTCTCCTTATGGTTATGGTAATTACTATGATTCCGGAAGCTATGCCAGTACCAGTACCAGTAGTGATGAGGATAAGATCCAGGTTACAACAGCGTTCTCTCTTGGTTACGGGTTCCGTTTAAACTGGCCGGACGACTATTTCACGTTATATAATGAGGCTTCACTGGAGCATTATTCCCTTCAAAATATGTCGGATTACTATTACTTCCTGAGTGATAACAACGACAATAGTGGAGACGGGGAATTCAATAACTTAAGTTTTAAAACTGTATTTGGCAGAAATTCGGTTGATAACCCCTTGTACTCAAGGCACGGGTCCAACTTTTCATTGAGCCTGCAGTTTACTATTCCTTATTCATTGTTTAACGCTAAAAATTATGGCTCCTCAAATATGTCGGCCCAGGAACGTTACCGATGGATCGAGTTCCATAAATGGAAATTTAACGGAGATTGGTATACCCCGTTAACGAAGAACACCAACCTGGTCCTTCATACGAAGTTTGAGTATGGCTTCATTGGTTATTTTGACAAAAACAGGAGGTCTCCGTTCGAACGCTTCCGTGTGGGTGGTTCCGGAATGTCAGGATATAACCTGTATGGTTCTGATATCGTTTCTCTTCGTGGATATGAGGATTATAGTCTCAGCCCGACTACTGGATCAAATATTTACGATAAATTCTCCATGGAATTACGTTACCCGGTTACCCTTAAACCTTCGGCAACAATCTATGTCCTCGGGTTTGTGGATGCTGGTAATGCCTGGATGAACTTCAACGATTTTGATGCATTTGATCTGAAAAGGTCCGCAGGTGTCGGTGTAAGAATTTTCCTGCCTATGTTTGGATTGATGGGGATTGACTGGGGATATGGATTTGACGATGTCAACGGAGACTCTTCTGTTGGCGGAAGCCAGTTCCATTTCGTAATCGGTCAGCAGTTTTGATTTTAGTCTGGCAGAGTCAGAGTATTTGTTTGAGAAGACGGACCGTTAATTTGCGATGCGGGGAGCCTGAGGTTAGTTAGATATGAAAAATAATGATGTGAAATTATAATCAGGATCCTTTTTGTTACTATTGAATCTTTAATAGCTGTTATTTAGTAATTTTAGACGAAAATCGCAGAATGTAAAATTGTAATTTTATTTAAGGATGAAGAAGATATTATTAATAGCCTTTTTGGTTGTTGCGGCAGGTGCAACAGTTGTGGCACAGAAATATGCATATGTTGATACGGATTATATTTTGAATAAAATCCCGGCGTATGCTGAGGCCCAGTCAAAGCTGGATGAAATCTCCAAGCAATTTCAGTCTGAACTTGAAAAAAGACACGCTGAAATCGAGAAGATGTATAAGGATTTTCAATCGGAATCGGCTCTTCTTTCTGCCGATATGAAGAAAAAAAGGGAAGATCTTATTATATCGAAAGAAAAGGAATATAAGGCGTTGCAGCGGCAATATTTCGGACCTGAAGGTGAATTGTACCAAAAGCGGGAAGCATTGGTGAAACCAATACAGGACGAGATTTATAATGCAATTCAGTCATTGGCCTCTCAGGGGGGATATGCTGTTATTTTTGACAAGGCCGCAGGGACAACAATGCTCTATACTGATTCCCGTTATGACTTAAGTGATCTGGTTCTTCAAAAGCTTGGTTATAATAATTAAAATTCTATATTTGTGAACAAAATTAAATCCTAAAAAAGATCATGAAAAGTGTATTCAAAATTAGTCTGATAGCAATCATACTGTTTTCAGCAGGTCTAGTGCAGGCCCAAACTTTGAAGTTTGCTCATATTGATTCTCAGGCCCTTATACAGGCAATGCCTGAAACGGCAACTGCTCAGAAAACGCTTCAGGAGCAGGCAAAGGGGTTGGAAGATCAGTTGGCAGATATGCAGAAAGAATTTCAGACAAAACTGGCCGATTATACCCAAAAATCAGACTCTTTAACGGATATCGTCCGTCAGGCAAAAGAAGAAGATCTGAGAAACCTTCAGGAACGGATTCAGTCTTTCAACTCAAGTGCACAGCAAAAGTTGCAGCAGAAACAGTCTGAACTGATGCAACCTGTATTTGATAAGGCCAATAAGGCAATTGAAGAGGTGGCAAAACAGCAGGGCGTTATTTATGTGTTTGATTCAAATGCTGTATTGTACAAATCGAATGCGAGTATCGATCTGCTTCCGCTGGTAAAAACAAAGCTCGGTATTAAATAGGAAGTGACGAGAAGTAAGCTTCTTGTATAACGGACTTATTTTAAAATAAAATTCGGGAAAAGTCGTCTCTGAAAAGATGGCTTTTTCTATTTTTATAGAATTATTTTATAAATATGGCTTATCATCCTATTGGCGTTTTTGATTCCGGCTATGGAGGACTGACAGTGCTCCGGGAATTCTTTAATTATCTGCCGGAATATGATTTTATCTATTTGGGGGACAATGCCCGGAATCCTTATGGCACCCGTTCATTTAATGTTGTTTATGAATATACGATTGAGGCAGTCAAAGAACTTTTTTCCAGAGGGTGTAATTTGGTGATTCTGGCATGTAACACTGCCTCCGCAAAAGCCTTAAGAACAATACAACAGAAGGACCTTCCGGAAATTGCTCCGGCAAAAAGAGTGCTTGGTGTTATCCGGCCCAGTGTTGAATATGTGGCTGAGATTACCGGAAACGGTCATATAGGGGTTCTGGCAACTTCCGGTACCGTTGCTTCTTGTTCTTATCCGATTGAACTTGATAAATGGTCCGGAGGAAAAGTTAAGGTTACCACCCAGAAGGCATGTCCGATGTGGGTTCCTATCGTGGAAAATAATGAAATAGGCACTCCCGGGGCCGATTATTTTATCGAGAAGGATATCCGCGACCTGTTCTGGCAGGATCCGGATATTGATAGTCTTATCCTTGGTTGTACGCATTATCCTCTTTTAATTGATAGTATTAAGAAATACTTGCCTTCCGGGGATATTAAAATCGTGGAACAAGGAAAGATCGTAGCGAAGAAGCTTGTTGATTATTTGAAAAGACACCCTGAGATGGAACAGGGCTGCTCAAAAGGAAATTCTGTCCGGTTTTATACGACTGAAGAAGTCAGTCTTTTTGAGGCTAATGCTACACATTTCATTGGGAAACAGGTAAAGGCCGAAAAAATACATTTATGATTTGCTTAGAGGCCTTAATCAAAGAAAACGCTGTTTCGGTTTTAGAAATTATTCAATGCTTCTCAAAAACAACCTTTTTTTCCGGGGTTATATGAATTCTCTGCCAAGGGTTCAACCTGATTGTTTTCACATCTGAATTCTCTGCTATGGTGATCTCCATTTTTTCTGCTTTCTTCGATCTCATGTAGATTAACCCTATAAACGAAAAACTCATGGTAAGGATCACCGCAAATCCTGTGGTGATGTTGGTATATTGCTGCATGGTCATACCCAACAAAAAGAAAAAAAGGGTATAGGTAATCAGAAAACTGCTTGCCTGGATGTGTGAGAACCCTGAACGGATGAGTAAGTGATGGAAATGGTTCATGTCGGGAGAGAAAGGCGATCTTTTGTGATACAATCTTATTGCAAAGACACGGATCGTATCGGTTACAGGAACAATCAGCAGTGTTAGTCCTATAAGCGGGGCTTGTGAAAGATAAAAGATTCCGTGGTTTGTGTAATTCCATTCGCTGAATTTTATCATAATGGAGGCAGTTATAACCCCAAGGATCAGTGAACCTGTATCACCCATGAATATTTTATATTCTGCTCCCCACAGGTTAAAGCGGATAAATGCCAATAAACTTCCACAAACAGCGAAGCAAACGATTGCATACCGTTCGATTCCGGACAGGCAGAACCAAAATCCCAGGATAGAGGCTGTGAGCAGAATTATCCCGGCAGCAAGTCCATCAATACCATCAATCAGGTTTATCGAGTTGATGATAAATAAAATTAGTAATACTGAAAATGGATAACTGATCCAGTCAGGAAACTGATCGATTGAGAAAATTCCGTATGTGTGGATAATTCTGAAGCCACCCCAGTAGACCATGATCAGCGCGGCTGCAATCTGGATAATAAGCTTTTTGACAGCCGATATAATCATGATGTCATCTTTTAACCCAACAAAGAACATCATAATCACAGATGCCGACATGTACCGCAATCCTGGCATATCTGCATCCGGCAGAAAAAGAATCGAGCTAATGCTTATGCCTATAAAAATAGCAACTCCCCCCAGCGTCGGAATTGCAAATTTGTTCAGTTTCCTCTCATTGGGTAAGTCAAAAAGACTTTTTTCGTTGGAAATTCTGACTATTGGAGGTATGGCGAAATATGTTAAGCAAAAACTAACCAGAATATCAGCAAGTATGTGTATATCCATTGAACGTATGACTTTTATTTTTTTTCACCTACAAAAATATTCTACAAGGTTCCTTATTTATTCTATTCCAAGGTTAATTTAATGTTGTTTTGCATGAGCAGCTGTTTTTTTTACACGAAACTATGTTTTCGATATATGAATGGTGGTGTTGTGAAAATAATTTAGAGGGAATACCAATTAATTAATTTTTTCTGATGAAAGATATTTTTCTGTTTTGAATAAATTATAAACAATAATGTTTTAACAGGGAATAATTGGACTGATTTTTATTCTGAAACGGAGAACGATTATAACAACCAAAGATCATAAACCGTTCAAAATTTTTGTGTCTTATTGACAGTATATTCATTATCCGGTATGTTTATTAATATATTATGCTTTTCGTGTTTTCAATTTCTTTATAATTGTAATGATAATATGTTGTATATTAAAAAAATCATTATGAAACATTTATTTTGTATTATAATTCTTATTTTTCCGTTTATCTGTTCAGGGCAGAAAGAACAAAACCCAGGCAAGAAAGTGTTTTTCAATGATGACTTGAAGATTTCGAAACTTGAAGATAACATGTGGGTTGTGGAGACTGCCGATATGACAACAATGTATATTGTTGAGGGCAAAGATAAGGCGATACTTATTGATACCGGGACAAAATGCAATGACCTGGATAAAATCGTTAGAAAGATCACACATAAGCCTCTTTATATAGTTGTTACCCATTATCATCCGGATCATGCCGGGAATATCCGGTATTTTAAAGAAATCTATATGCATCCTGCGGATACTGTCCTGTTTGACAAATTTCTTTCAGATACAAAATATGAGGGGAGAATTAACTTTGTTACTGATGGCTGCGTTTTCGACCTGGGGGGAGGCACAAAGATCGAGGTGAAACATATGCCTGGGCATACCCCCGGATCTATTGTCTTATTGGATTGGAAGTCAGGCAACTGTTATTCCGGAGATGCTTTTGGATCCGGACAGGTATGGCTGCAGTGCGAACCGGTCTCTCCGATTTTTACCTACCTGGAGTCGGTCATGAGAATGGAAAAGTATATGGACCAGGGAATTGATAAGATCTACTGTGGACATTATCCGTATGTCAAAGATGCTTATGACAAGAATTATCTTCTTAAAATGCAACAATTGGCTGAAACACTTATTGACAGCAGCGGTTTGGAACGGGCGAAACCTTATTCTGTGAATGTATCAATCGGTACAGCCAGTCCGATGTGCCTTACCGACCAGGATGGACATGTTATGATTGTTTATGATCCGGATAAAATAAAATAGCCATAAAAGCTGAAGGCTTTAATTTTTTTATTGGGGAACAGTTGCTGTAAATGTTTTAACGTGGAAAGTCAATCTGATGAATGATAAAAAAAATGAAAAACAGCTTTTTGATCTGCTAAAAAATGGGGACGAAACTTCATTTAAGGTAGTTTATAATTTTTTTTATCCCAGACTCTTTTATTTCGTACTTGAGTATGTTCCTTACAAAGATATGGCGGAGGATATTGTTCATGATACCTTTTTATCGTTATGGAGAAAACGCTTGCAGCTAAAAGCTGATACGAATCTGAATGCATGGCTTTATACTGTGGCCAGAAACAATAGCCTGAAAAAGATCCGGGACGAAAAATACAGAAATAAAATATTCAGGGAAGGGCAATGTACCGCTTTTGAACTGGAATTAAATGCGAGTGCCTTGTCTAAACTGGATACTTCCGATTTATCATTTTCTGAAATAAAAAGGATTATCCGGGCGACACTTGAGGTGTTGCCCTCCCAGTGCCGGATAGTATTTGAATTGAGCCGTTTCGACAATAAAAAGAATCGGGATATATCTGAAGAACTGGGCATTTCGGTAAAAACCGTTGAAGGCCATCTGACCAAAGCCATAAAGATATTCCGTATTGCACTGAAGGATTATTTGCCCCTGGTCGCCTTCCTGTTTGTTTCCTGAAAAGTGGGTTCATCCTCCGGTGCTCTTTGGGATAGAGTATACCGTAGGGTGGTTATGAGGTTGCCTGTTTTTTCCTGAAATTGCTATACCGCATTAAGACTCTTGACTGGAATAGAACTATACCGTTGTTTTTGATCATGAAAAAATAATTGTCCTTTCCTTGTATAAAAAAATAAAAAACAGAGCAAGGGTATTTCCTTCCTGATGGATTATATCTGTGAATAAAGAAGCTATGGACAGAAAAGAAAAATTTATCAATTTGGTCAGCGGGAATCTAAATGCGGAAGAAAAGGAGAAACTGCTTGACGAAATCAGGAAAAATCCTCAACGGAGAGAGGAGTATGAGGCAATCAAAAATATTTGGGCCTTATCTTCCTCAGAACGGCCAATGGAAGATATCCAACTGGAAAATTCTTATTTTTTGTTTAAAAAGAAGAAAGATAATGGGCGCAAAATATTCTTCCTGAATACATTAAAATATGCTGCAATTCTCTTTTTGGTCTTTACACTCGGTTTTTTCAGCAGGCAGATTTTTACAGAAAAGTTCACTGAAGGTCAGCCGGGCTTTACCGCAATGAATGAAATCCGTGTTCCGAATGGACAACGGGTAGAAATACAGCTTTCCGATAGTTCTAAAGTTTGGTTAAATTCTGGAACTTCTTTTCAATTTCCAAAGAATTTTGATACACAAAGCCGGCTGGTCAGGTTGTCTGGTGAGGCTTTTTTCGAAGTTAAAAAGGGTAAGGTCCCTTTTATAGTTTCTTCCGACTATGGTGACATACAGGTTTTGGGAACCAAATTCGATGTGAGGGCCTATCACGATCTGAATTTTCAGGCTACGCTGGTTGAGGGTAAAATCCATTTCAGCAACCCTGGAAGTGAGAAAACACTGCTACCCGGACAGCAATTGATTATGGTAAATGATAAGTATTTGGTTATTAATTGTGTAGATCCACATTTTGCGACTTCCTGGAAAGACGGTGTAATTTCTTTTGAAAACGAAGAACTGGATGTTGTGGCTAAGAAGCTGGAACGTCATTTTGACATCCGTATCCTTTTGGATCCTAGTATTGCTTCGATACGGTTTACCGGGCAGATATTCAACGAATCTGTTACAGAAGTGATGGAATATATTAATAAAACAAAACCAATCCGTTATGCCTATGACAAACACACACGGGTACTTACAATCAAACCCGATTAAAAATGCAGAAAAGGGTGTATTGTTCTAAAAATAAAGACAGGATGTGCGAGATCCTGCCTTTTGCTTAGAATAACTTGAATTAGATCAAATTATTTACTTCTAAACGTAAAATTATGAAAAAAAAACGATGTGGAAATAGCTCCAGGCTATTTCTTTATCAAAACCTTAGACGAATGAAACTAACGGTCATGTTGATTTTAATCTCCGTACTCAGCGGTTTTGCCGGTAATCTTTATTCTCAGAACACAAAACTAAATCTGGAGTACCGAAATGAAAAAATCGTCAATCTTCTCAGGGCGATTGAAGATCAAAGCGAATACCGCTTTTTTTATAACGAAGAAATTGATTTGAATGCTGTTGTATCAATCGATAAGACGAATGCTTCCATTAAGGAGGTTTTGGACCAGATATTTGAGCATGCCGGGATCGACTATGAAATTCTTGGGAGGCAGATTATATTAAAAGTAAAGTCCGGTGAATTTACAACTCAGCAGAAGAAGACTGTGTCAGGCAAGGTTACTAATGAATCAGGAGAGCCTCTTCCTGGAGTAACTGTGGTCATAAAAGGCTCTACGTCAGGAGCAATAACGGATACTTCAGGAAAATATTCTTTGCTGTCGGTTCCTGTCAATTCGGTACTCGTATTCTCTTTTGTCGGAATGAGAAGTCAGGAGGTTCCGGTCGAGAACCGTCAGGTTATTAATATTAAACTTATTGAAGAAACGATAGGTCTGGAAGAAGTTGTAGCTGTTGGATATGGCACAATGAAGAAGAGTAATTTAACAGGAGCTATTTCCCAGGTCAAATCTGACGATTTGGAAAACAGGACCATTGTCCGGGCTGAAGATGCCCTGTCCGGAAAAACAGCCGGCGTGCAATTGATTCAAACTTCCGGTTCTCCTTCCACTGCCTCAAGTGTCCGCATTCGTGGTTTTAGCTCAAATAGCTCTTCAGATCCATTATATGTTGTGGACGGATTGAAAGTTTCTGATATTGGTTCTATAGATCCCAATAATATTGAGAGTATAGAAATACTGAAAGATGCAGCTTCAGCTGCTATTTATGGAATGGAAGCAGGCAACGGGGTTGTATTGATAACCACAAAGACCGGGAAAAAGAATACTGCCGGCAAAATAACTTATGACCTCCAATATGCATGGAATTCGCTGGCAAATATTCCAAAAGTAATGAACGCCGGGGAATATATTGAATTTATGACAGAGGGAGATCTTATTTTAGATTCTGATATCGATTCTTATTATGACGGAACAACTGATACTGAATGGAAAGATGTTGCTTTTGAAACATCTCTGATGAAAAAACATAACATTAGTTTTCAGGGGGGAAATGAAAAGGGAAATTATTTTCTCTCATTCTCTTATCTCGATCAGGATGGCATTGTTAAAGGTAATTCAGATTATTATCAGCGCCTGACAAGTATGGCTAATGCCGACTACCAGATAAAACCATGGCTGAAGGTAGGGTTGACCAGTACCATGGAGAAATGGAAAAGTAAATCGGTAACTGAGAATACGGAATACGGAAGCTTGGTCGCTTCTGTTTTAACCCTTGATCCACTTACCCCAAATGTCTATGATAGTGACAATATCCCGGATCATGTACAGAATTTAATTGATGCAGGTAAAGCATTGGTGACAAATGATCAGGGGCAGTATTATGGTATCTCTGCTTTTTATGACGCCGAGGCTGTACATCCACTGATTATACGCGATATCAACGACAATAAGAGCTGGGGATATAATGTTCTGGGAACATTCTTTACAGAACTGACTCCCATAAAGGGACTAAAATTAACATCCAAATTAGGATATAAGGCTTATTTTGGTAATTATAAATATTATTCGCCGATATATTATGTGAATACGGTAAGATATAGTGACAGCATCACGATGACCCGTAATAATTATAATGGGTTCTACTATCAATGGGAAAATTTTGCAGAGTATAACTTTAAAAAAAGGAAGCATGATTTTACGGCGTTGTTAGGAACCTCATATACACATAGTTCGTATGATTACCTATATGTTTCAGGAGACGACCTTTCCAAGGATTTAGGTAACTATCATGATATTGATTATTTTTCATCCGATGCGACAAAAACCGTAAGCGGATATTCTTCCTATGAGGCAAGTCTTTCATATTTCGGTCGTTTATCATATAATTATGCCGATAAATATATGCTACAGGCTATTCTCCGGCGTGATGCCTGTGATTCATCCAAACTTTCAAAAGACTCTCGCTGGGGAACTTTTCCTTCGTGTTCGGTGGGATGGATTATTTCAGAAGAGGATTTTTTCCCAAAAAGTCTGAATCTTGATCAATTAAAACTTCGGGCCAGTTGGGGACAGAATGGCAGTACCGGTCCTCTGGGAGATTACTCATATACTTCCTCAATTTCTTCCGATACCTTTTATCCGTATTCTTCAACCGGCGACTATCAGATAGGTTCTGCCCCCACTGGCATTGCCAATTCTGATTTAAAATGGGAAACCTCGGAGCAGCTTGATTTCGGATTTGATTTACACGCCTTTAATAATTCTTTTAGCTTTACCTTTGATTATTACAAAAAGAAAACAAAAGATCTGTTGGTGGAGATAACACCTCCTCTGGAAACGGGGGTTTCTTCAAGTATCGTGAATGCAGGTAATGTAGAAAATAAGGGTTTTGAATTTGAATTGGACTGGAAGAATAAAATTGGCAGAGACTTTTCCTACGATATTAATGCCAATCTAGCTACCCTGAAAAATAAAGTGACCTATCTGGATCCAAGTATTTCCCGTATCAGTGGCGCTTATTTTCAGACAACAAATACGGGAATAACCGATTTTGAAGTCGGCTATCCGATATGGTATATGAGAGGATATCAGCTTGACCATATTGACAGCGATACAGGCGAGCCTGTATTTGTTGATATCGATGGTGACGGGGATATCGATTCAAGTGACAAAACCGAGATAGGGAAGGGAATCCCTGATTTTACCTATGGCATAACACTTTCCTGTTCGTATAAGAATTTTGATTTTATTATTTTCGGAAGTGGTGCTGAGGGTAATGATATTTATCAGTGCCTGACCCGTTCAGACCGTCCGACAGGGAACCGCTTAAAGATATTTTATGATGAACGCTGGACGGAAACGAATACAAATGCAAAACGTCCTGCTGCCAGCTATACAACAAGTGATTATTATACCAGCAGCGGGGTTATCTTTGACGGTTCTTATTTTAAAATCAAGCAAATCCAGTTAGGCTATTCAGTTCCGGAGAATATTCTTAGGAAAACGGGAGCTATTAAAAAATTTCGTTTATATGTTTCTCTTGAAGACTGGTTTACGTTTACCAGCTATCCCGGATTTGATCCGGAAGCCGCTTCAACTGATGATACTTCAGGTATTGGTGTGGATAAAGGGGTTTATCCCAATTCCAGAAAGGCCGTGTTTGGGTTAAACATAACATTCTAAATAACATGAAAAAATATATATTTATTATAGCAGGATTGATGGCGACGCTAATCGCATTTAATGCGTGTGAGGATAATCTGGATATCGAACAGCAGGGCGTCATTTCTACCGATACTTTTTATGAAACAGATGAGGATGCATTGGAAGCTATCTCTACGGTCTATTATCAATGGCGTGGTATGTATTTTGATTCTTTTTTTCTGAAGAATCTTCTTTCTGATGATATTTATTGCGGAGGCGGTAGCCGTGGTGATAATTCTGATTATGAAGATGTTAATGAATATCAGTTTACGTACAGCTCTTCTCTGGTGAAGAGTTATTATGCCGATCTTTACACCTTGATTTATGACTGCAACCTAATTCTGGATAATTTTGAAGGGACAGAAAGTGATACCATCGCAACTGTTGTGGCTGAAGCCAAGGTAGTTAGGGCATGGTCTAATTTCGAACTGGTTACGTTATGGGGTACTGCCCCGCTTGTAACCCATGTCCTTTCTTCCAGTGAGTACCAGCAGCCCAATTCAACGGCAGAAGAACTTTGGGCACAAATAGAGACAGATCTGACGGAAGCAATTGAGTCAGAAGCTTTACCTTCCAAAACTGGTGCCAGTGACCAGGAAACAGGTATTCGGCTTACCAATGAGGCCGCGCTTTCTTTCTTGGGAAAAGCTTATGTTTTTGAAGAAAAGTATGATGAGGCGGCAGAGGTGCTGAAGGAAGTCATTAATTCAGGATTGTATGAACTTTATAGTGGCGATTATGGCGATGTTCTCAGGGAAACTGCTGATCTTTGCAGTGAGTCTATTTTTGAAAGTAATTCGATTGACGATCCAGATAATGTCTGGTACCAGGGAACAACGATGTTCGCAATTATGATTGGCTGGCGCGCAGATGCGCTTCATTTAACAGGATATTATTCAGGAGACCATGATATTTATCCGTCAGGATGGGGATTTGCGAACCCAAGGTCAGGTTTGTATGATGCTTTCGTGGAGATGGAAGGGGAAGATGGTTATCGCCTGAACCAAACCCTAAAAACCTATTCCTATCTTAAAGATAGTATGGGTATTTATGTCACCTCTAATTATGTATATGGTAATGCCGGATATTTTATGTGGAAGCATCGTTTTGCCGGGTCGGAAGTAGTAAGTGGAGGTTATGGTTACGTTACGTCTGCTAATTCCCGTTGGATGAGGTACGCAGAGGTATTATTATTGGCAACTGAATCATGTCTGGAATCCGGTGACAACGGGAGTGCTCTTACTTATCTCAATCTTATCCGTACTCGTGCTCGGGAGGCATCTTTGTCCAGTATTACCTTAGATGATATTAAGAAGGAAAAACGTTTGGAGTTGTGCGGGGAAGGTGTCCGTTATCAGGATCTGGTCCGGTGGGGAGATGCTTCCTCTTTCCTGGCTGATCAGGGTAAAAATATCCCTGTGTTAAACAGTGACGGGACGGTAACAGAAAGCCAATGGACAAATACTTCTTATGGATTCAAGAATGATCTTCTTCCATTCCCGGAAGAGGAATTATCAATAAATTCTAACCTGGTCCAGAATTCCGGGTGGTAAATTTATCGTTACAGAGATATTTTTTTGATTTTATAAAATGTGTCATCTGTACATTATGATGGTTTTTGATAAAATTGTAAATAAATTACTAAGGTTAACCTTTTTTAAATAGAACAGATGAAAAAAAAACTGATTTCAATTATTATTTCTTTTTTGCTTCTGGGATTAAATTCCTTCGCCCAGCAGGCATTATGGGGAGGACAACCGATTATATCTCCGGAAATAAATACGGATAATACGGTTACATTTCGGTACAATGCTCCTCTGGCTGATTCAGTAAAGATTACAGGAGATTTTTTGCCTCTTGTAAAAAAGAAAACCTCATTCGGTGTATTCGATGTCCCAGGGGAAGTCAGTCTTAAAAAAGATGACAAGGGGTTTTGGACATTCACCTCGTCGGTTCTGCCTTCAGAGCTTTATAGCTATTCATTTATTGTTGACGGAGTAACAACAACCGATCCGAGCAATGTTTACCTGATCCGGGATGTGGCTTCTGTGTTTAATGTTTTTATCATTAAAGGAGGCGAAGGAGATCTTTATTCTGTTAAAGAAGTGCCCCATGGTTCGGTTACGCGCCGGTGGTATAATTCTCAGGGATTAAATATGGAAAGGCGTATAACGATTTATACCCCTCCGGGCTATGAAAGCAGTACCCGGAAATTTCCTGTTCTTTACCTGCTGCATGGGGCCGGAGGTGACGAAGAAGCATGGATGGCCCTTGGGAGGCTTTCACAGATTATGGATAACCTGATTGCACAAGGTAAAGCAAAACCCATGATTGTGGTTATGCCTAATGGCAATGTATCTCAGGAAGCAGCTCCCGGCGAAGGTATCCGTGGTTTCTATAAGCCCCAGTTTATGGAAAATAAAACCATGGACGGAACTTTCGAGGCGGCTTTTATGGACATTGTCAATTTTATAGAAAAAAATTACAGGGTTATAGCTGACAAAAAGAACCGGGCAATCGCAGGTCTTTCTATGGGAGGGTTTCATGCACTGCATATTTCCAGGTATTACCCCAATATGTTTGATTATATAGGTCTTTTCTCCCCGGCCATTCTTCCCAATGAAAAAGTTCACTCGAAAATCTATGAGGATTTCGATGAAACATTGAAAAAACAAATGGACAATGGATATAAACTGTATTGGATCGGGATTGGTAAAACAGACTTTTTGTATAAAAATGTAGCTGAATACCGGGCAAAACTGGATGCGATGAAGATGCCTTATGAATATTCTGAAAGCGATGGCGGGCACATTTGGAGGAACTGGCGGGTCTATCTGTCTGAGTTTGTTCCCAGGTTGTTTGGTAATTAACCAAATCAGATAAAATGGTTGATAAGTTACTGCCTTTCCTGTTTTTATTTCTCATCCTGTCCTGTAATTACGGACAGGATGAGCGTATAATTGACGTCAATTCGGTCAATACCCTTTCAGGCAAAATTTCCGGAAGAACAACAGAAGATCATGCGGTGAAAATTTTCTGTGGTATTCCTTATGCGGCTCCTCCAGTAAATGATTTTCGCTGGAAGGCCCCGCAGCCAGTGACCTCATGGGACGGGATCCGCTCCTGCGTTGATCTGCCTCCTTCCGCCATGCAGGCAGAACCGGTCCCTTTTTTCTGCTGGAGCAAGGAATTCCTGATCCCCGATAAACCTATAAGTGAGGATTGTCTTTACCTAAATGTCTGGACACCGGCACGGTCGACCGGCGAACGCTTACCGGTGATGGTCTGGATCCATGGTGGCGGCTTTTCTGCCGGTTCAGGGACTGTTCCTCTTTATGACGGAGAAGCCATGGCCCGGAAGGGAATCGTTTTTATTACCATTAACTATCGTCTGGGAATTTTTGGTTTTTTGGCCCATCCGGAACTTTCTGAAGAATCGGAACACAATGTTTCCGGTAATTACGGGATCCTTGATCAGATCGCTGCGTTGAAGTGGGTGAAAAATAACATTGAAGCTTTTGGGGGTGATCCGGAAAATGTAACAATTGCCGGCCAGTCAGCCGGGGCATTCAGTGTAAATATACTGATGGTTTCTTCTCTATCGAAAGGGTTGTTTAATAAAGCGATTGCCGAGAGCGGGGGGATGTTCGGGAAACAGCTTATTCTGGGACAGACCCTTCATGAAGCGGAAGCAACCGGCAAACAACTGACGGATAAACTGGGAATAACTTCTATTAATGATCTCCGGTCTGTTTCTGCCGATTCACTTTTGAAGATTGCGGGACATTACAGTCTGACCATCGATAGCGTGATTATTCCTCCAGTATCTGAAACATTTGCTTCAGGAAAACAGAATGATGTACCGCTGATCTCGGGATGGAATGCTGATGACGGGGTATCGTTCGGACCACTGGCAAATGCCGGGCAGTTCCGGGCTGAAGTAGAAAAGCGATATGGAGACCAGGCCAAAAAGTATCTTCAGCTTTTTCCAGCCACGACGAATGAAGAGGCTTACCATTCACAGAAGCTTGCATCGCAGCTGTTTTTCGGCTGGAATAATTATATCTGGGCACGTATGCAGTCAGAAACAGGAGCAGGCAAAGCCTATCTTTACTATTTTAAACGGGTACCTCCGGGGGAACCGGACTACGGAGCTTTTCATTCTGCTGAATTTGCCTATGCCCTGCATACGCTGGATTACTGGGATCGCCCTTTTACAGATACTGATTATCAGGTGGAAGAAACTATGTCTTCTTACTGGGCGAATTTTGCAAAAACCGGGGATCCCAATGGAGACGGGCTCCCTGAATGGCCTGTTTTCAGTGATGCTGATCCGAAAGTGATTGAACTGGGAGATACTGTGAAAATGGCTTCTGTTCCTTACCTTGAACAATTAGATTTCATAACGGGGGAGGCTACTGAATGAACGAAATCTACTGTCGAAAATTAAGAGGTAATGGTGTTAAACGGGTACTTCAGAAGTTAAAAAATGATCCGGGTTATTATGACGTCCGGAAGCTATTGTGATTCGAGGTTTAGGTTAAAAATGACCCGCCGGCAGTGTTTCGTTCAGGCTCGATTCTTTTCTGAATAAATTATACCGGGAAGGATCTTTATGACTGTCGTCCGGGTCATTTAAATAGTAATTTAAATATGTAAATAAATGAGAAATACAGATTTTAAAAAATGGATATCACAACTTGTACTTTTAGTATTATTTGTTGTACTGAGCAATGGAGGGCATGCTGAAAAAAGGCAGGAAGATCAGGCTGTAAAGCAGATGATTTCCTCCATGACACTTGAGCAAAAGGTCAGGTTGGTTATTGGAACAGGGATGTTCATGGACCTGCCTGATTCCATCAAACAAAAATTTGGAGGAATGAAGCAGGAAAGCAGCGATACCGCTTATGACCATATGGTTGACCGCGTGCGAAAATATCTCCCGGGAGCTGCGGGATTTACCGCAGAATACCCTTCTGCAGGTATTACGTCCCAGGTGTTGGCTGACGGTCCGGCGGGCCTGAGAATTTCTCCTGTGCGCCAAAGTGACGATAAAACTTATTATTGTACCGCTTTCCCGATAGCCACACTCCTTGCTTCTACCTGGGATACGGCACTCGTATATCGTGTTGGCAAAGCTATGGGAAATGAGGTATTGGAATACGGAGCAAGCATTTTGCTGGGACCGGGGATGAATATCCAGCGGGACCCGTTATGCGGCAGAAATTTCGAGTATTATTCCGAGGATCCGGTGGTGACCGGGAAAATGGCTGTTGCTATGGTGAATGGGGTACAGTCAAACGGAGTTGGGACTTCTGTTAAACATTTTGCCTGCAATAATCAGGAAACCAGTCGTATGTCAGCTGATGCGATTGTCAGCGAGCGGGCGCTCCGGGAAATATACCTCAGAGGTTTTGAAATGGCGGTAGAGGATGCACAACCATGGACCGTGATGTCGTCTTACAATAAAATCAACGGGACCTATACTTCGGAAAGCGATGATTTATTAACGAAAATACTGAGAAACGATTGGGGGTTTGAAGGCTATGTTATGACTGACTGGGGAGGGGGAAGTGATGTCGTTGCCCAAATGAAGGCCGGAAACGATTTAATTATGCCGGGTCAGCCTGAACAAATAGAAGAACTGATCCGTGCCGTGAATGATGGAAAACTGGAAGAATCGATCCTTGATCGAAATGTTTCAAGGATTTTGACTGTTATGCTAAAAACACCGGGTTACCGGGGGTACCGGCCTTCCGGCCATCCCAACCTGAAATTTCATGCAGAAGTGACCCGTCAGGCAGCAGCAGATGGGATGGTGCTCCTTGAGAATAAGGGGAAGGCCCTTCCTTTTACTGATGCAATAAAAAAAGTCGCAGCATTTGGAAATACCTCCTACGAATTTATCTCGGGTGGAACCGGGAGCGGTGATGTGAACGAGGCCTATACCGTTTCGCTGATGGATGGCCTAAGAAATGGGGGTTATGAAGTTAATCAGGAATTGACCAATACCTATGAGCAATATATTCAGGAGATGAGGGACAGGAGAGAAAAGCCTAAAAACTGGTTTGAGGCCATGATGAAAGGAAAGGTACCGGTTGCTGAGATGAATCTTTCACCTGAACTGGCGGCCCGAATGGCTTTGCAAGCAGACATAGCCCTGATTACCATTGGACGGAACTCAGGCGAAGGGGGTGACCGGAAAGCCGAACCAGGCGATTTTTACCTGACAGACCCTGAAAAGTCGTTGATTGAAAATGTTTCAAAGGCATTTCATGCGAAAGGGAAAAAGGCGGTCGTGATCCTGAATATAGGCGGTGTAATTGAAACCGCCAGTTGGAAGCAGTGGCCTGATGCTGTGCTCCTGGCCTGGCAGCCCGGTCAGGAAGCCGGGAATTCTGTTGTTGACGTACTAAGCGGGAAGGTAAACCCGTCAGGGAAACTGGCGGTTACCTTTCCTTTGGAATATAAGGACGCTCCATCTTCGAAAGACTTTCCGGGAATAGCTGTCGAATCCGGTAAAAACGAGAATGCCGTTGATTTGTCAGGATTTTCATTTACGAGCAGGAGGGTTCCCTGGAAAACCGTTTACGCGGAGGATATTTACGTGGGATATCGCTACTATACGACATTCGATGTTCCTGTTGCGTATGAGTTCGGATACGGACTGTCTTATACTTCTTTTGAATTAAGCAGTCTTAAACTGGACAAAGCGGCATTTGATGGCAGGGTCAATATTTCGGTGAGCGTAAAAAATTCAGGGAATATGGCTGGAAAGGAGGTCGTTCAGGTTTACCTGAGTGCGCCTGACGGAAAACTGAAAAAGCCGGAAGAAGAACTCAAGGTTTTTGGAAAAACCAGGTTGTTAACCCCGGGAGAAACAGAAATTATGAATTTTTCATTGGATACCAGGGACTTATCCTCTTTTGACGAATCTGCTTCATCTTGGATTGCCGAACCCGGGACCTATACCGTCAGAATAGGTGATTCTTCCTTAAAAATAAGACAATCAGCAACATTTGTATTAAAAGAAGAGTTGATTGCGGGGAAGGTAACAAAGGCGTTGACCCCTGTACGGAATTTTGACCGGTTAAAGCCTGAATAACCAGATTTTGGTTATTTAAAACTAATCACTAGAGAGTTCCCGGAGCGTTGATTCCCGGGGACTCTCACTTTTTTAAGGGGGAAGAGAATCTGTTTTTCAATTATTTTACTGTTTCTGCTAATTTGATTTTGAACAAAATGTTTTGTAATTAAAATGGGGTATATAGTGTTAGTATTATATTTGTGTTTCTATTAAATTAACAAATTGATTTATTTTGCGATTAAATTTAAGATATTTGTTTTTGTTGAATAAAAAATTATACATTTATCAAGCATGACTAAAATCTACGATTATGAAAGCAGGGACAGCGGTGTGGGACGACAGAGACGGTTTGTTCTCCGGTTATCCACAAAACGGGCGAACGTTTGATGAAGTATTTTCCTCTCTTGAACCGACAGTAAATTTTTATCAGCAACTGATTACAAATTTTGGGTCATTTTCAGCTTCGGAATACCAGGTGATGAATGAATATGCCAAAAGGTCATTTCTGAACCAGGGAATCACATTTGCCACTTACAACCAAAATCCGAAAGGAGTTGAACGGATATTTCCTTTTGATCTTTTTCCCCGGATTATTCATCAATCGGACTGGACTGTTCTGGAAAAGGGCCTTATACAGAGAAGTACCGCTATAAACTTGTTCCTGGATGATTTGTATCACGAGAAAAAGATCCTGAAAGATAAGGTTATTCCTGTCGAACTTATTTTTTCATCTCTTCAGATGCTAAAAGAAATGAATGAATACACGCCCCCCGGTGGAATTTACTGCCATATATCCGGAACGGACCTGATCAGGCATTCTGATGGTAATTTTTATGTTCTGGAAGACAATATCCGTTGTCCGTCAGGGGTTAGTTATGTCCTTGCAAACAGAGAGGCCATGAAGAAAATATTGTCTCATATTTTTAAACAGTTCAATGTTTACCAGATCAATGATTATCCTGCGGCCTTATTGGAAACCCTGCAATCCATACGTCCTGCAGGTATTGATGAACCCGTTTGTGTCGTATTGACCCCTGGAATGTATAACTCTGCCTACTATGAGCATTCTGCTCTTGCCCACAAAATGGGAGTAGAACTGGTGGAGGGAAGGGATCTTTTTACTGACCAGGATTTTGTTTACATGAACACAATATACGGACCGGAAAAGGTTGATGTTATTTACCGGCGGATCGACGATGCCTTTCTGGACCCTTTGGTATTCAATAAAGATTCAGTTCTTGGAGTCCCTGGTTTGATGAGCGCTTACCGAAAGGGGAATGTAACCATCGTGAATGCGCCCGGTTCCGGGGTTGCTGACGATAAGGCCGTTTATGCCTATATCCCGGAGGTAATAAAATATTATCTGGGAGAAGATCCAATACTGAATAATGTTCCGACCTACCGGTGTGATGTAAAGGAGGATTTTGATTATGTGATGGAACATATGGATGAACTTGTCGTCAAGCCCGTTGATCAGTCTGGTGGGTATGGAATATTTATCGGGTCATGCCATTCGAAGGAAGATATTGCCAACCAGAAGGACCTGATAAAAAGAAACCCCCGGAAGTATATTGCCCAGCCAATCATGAACCTTTCCGTCCATTCAACTTATATTGAGGGCAAGGAAAAATTTGAACCCCGGCATATTGATCTCCGGACCTTTACCCTACTGGGAAATGATTATCATTATGTTTTGAAAGGCGGTTTATCCAGGGTTGCCCTGAAAGAAGGGAGCCTTATCGTCAACTCTTCTCAGGGCGGCGGGTCGAAGGATACCTGGGTGGTCTATTGATCCGGATACTATGGATGTGTGTAATCTGTTGATAATGTGTTTTTATTATTATTGTAATGACAGGCGGCTGTTGTCCGTCTAAAAAAAATTGCAGCTAGAGGTTAAAAGTAAACTGAATACAGCATTTCTGCTCATAACCAATTACAAATACTGAATTATCTATGCTTTCACGAGTCGCTGAAAATTTATACTGGATAGGCCGGTATCTGGAACGGGTGGAACATCTGGCCCGGTATATCAATGTTGAATATTTTTCATCCCTGGATGTTGTTAATTCCCGTCAGCATGAGCTGGCAATCATTTCGATCGCCGATATGATTGGATTGCCGAAACCAGACATGAAGGCGGACATTAATGAAGAGGAGATCCTGGTGGCGTCGGCCCTGGATGAAAACAATCCCGTGTCGATTATTTCTGCCTTGTTCTCAGCCAGGGAAAATGCACGGAGTGTCAGGGAAAGTATTTCGTCCGAGTTGTGGGAGTCGATTAATAATTTTTATCATTTTGTTTCGACATATCCTGTCGATACTTATAAAACAAGGGGATTATCCGATTTTACCAATCACGTAATCCAGCATTGTTCCATTGTCCGGGGACGGATACAAAATACACTCATGCATGATGTCGGCTGGCTTTTTATACAATTGGGTATCCAGGTCGAAAGCGCGTCACAGATAGTCCGGATTATGATCAGTAAAATTGCAAACATTGAAGAGGTTAACCGGATGAAGCTGGGCCGTTATATCCAGGAACACCAGTGGGAGGTGCTGCTCGACTGTCTGGAAGCCATGGACATGTGTAAAAAATATTACACAACACTTCCAAACCGTACCCGGACAATCGAGTTCCTGTTATTCAACCCCGATTTTCCAAGGTCTGTACATAGTCGTCTGGGATTGATATTGAGGTATCTCCAGCGGATTAATAAAACGGGTTCGAAGCATGACCGAAGTATTGATTTCAGGGTTGGAAAACTGATCTCCCCTTATCAATATTTGGAAGTTCATGAAATAGATGATAATTTACCGGCTTTTTTGGAAGAACTGCTTTCAAAGATCTATCAGATCAGTGATCTTATTGTTGATGAATTTTTTAAATAGAGATGCCGCGTTACACGATTTCATACCATACTAGTAATACCTATGTGCCTTTTGTTAAGGAGGCCTGGCTTGAGTTTCTTGTTTTTCCGGAGATTTCTCAACATCAAAAAATTATTGAAAAGTCGATCGAGACCGATCCTTTTATCAAACCCTATTTCGGCAAGAATATGTTCGGATTTGATATTGTCCGTTTTACCGTGCGGGAACCTTTGCCTGAATTCAAATTTACTTTTCGGGCCACTGTATGGAAGGATCCGGTTAACCCATTCGGGTTCATTCAGCTTCCTGTGGAGAAAGAGTTTCTTTTAATGGAGACCGATGAGTTCGTTATTGAGAATTATCCTTATTTAAATAGCGGAGAATTAACCAGGTTGCCGGATGATTTCGAATATCCCGTAAAAAAGAAAAATGAAACGGCCTTCAGTTTTATAAAAAGGGTTAATAGGTTTATTCATGATCTGATTGTTTATGATAACAGTATTACCAACCCGGGCCGGATCCTGGTGCAGACTATCTCCGAAAAGAGAGGTGTTTGTCAGGACTATGCTCATCTTATGCTGGCAATTCTGAGAAAGAACCGCATCCCTTGCAGGTATGTGAGCGGATATTTAAATCAGGGCGGTCAGATGCAGGGAGTTGGAGCGGTTCATGCGTGGGTCCAGGCATTTGTTCCGGGTACCGGATGGCTCGGGTTTGATCCTACGAATGATCTGATGGAAGATCATCATTATATCAAAATAGCTCATGGTGTAGATATTAACGATTGTGGCACCCTGAATGGAATTGTAAAAGGATCAGTCACAAACCGGACAGATTATCATGTTTTAGTTGCGGAACAAAATAAAGAGATGAACCAATGACTTATTGTATCGGTATTAAACTGAAATCCGGATTAGTGGCCCTGAGCGATACCCGGGTAACTTCAGGGAATGAAACAACTACGGCTGAAAAATATAAAATCTATCAAAACGGTAAGCAAGCGATTTTCCTGATGACTTCCGGGTTGCGTTCTGTCAGGGATAAAACCCTTACTTATTTTTCGGAGGCATTGAATGAAAAGCTCGAAGGATTTGATAAACTCTATCAGGTTGTTAACGCCCTGGGCGATCAAATCAAACGGGTGGCCAGCGAAGACAAGAAAACACTTGCTGAAAGTGGTATTGATTTCAATATAAATACGATTGTCGGGGGACAGCTGGAGGGAGACAATGAACATAAATTATACCTGCTGTACCCACAGGGAAACTGGATTGAAATAGGAAAGGGGTCGCCATTTACCATTATCGGAAACTCAGGATATGGGACACCTGTACTGAGACGTACCATCACTTACGAATCGACTATCCATTTCGCTCTAAAAACAGCCTTTCTGTCGTTCGATTCAACCAGGGTCTCTTCAAATGATGTAGGTTTTCCCATTGATGTAATGGTCTACCAGAAAGATAGCTTTCAAATCCGGATCAGGAGATATCAGGAGCAGGAACTCCATTCTATTTCCAGTCTCTGGGGAGAAAAACTGACACAGGCGGTCAGGGAAGTCCCAGACGATTGGGTTGACTATATCTTGGATAAAGAATAGATAAGGAGTTGGATAGCTCACATGTAAACCATGTACATCTGTTTTTACCTGTTAAATCAACTGTGTTGCCTATGCCAATGATAGCAAAATTTCTGTAGGTGTATCTGAGTCAAATGTCAAATAAAAATATATCTTAATAGAAAAAATACCAATCAGTATATCTTAACCCAACTTGCGTGGTTTTCAAAAAAGAAACAGAAAAGTCGGGTAAAAATGGAGCTATTTCGAAGGGTTTTATCATGTAAGTAGCTGGTATTCAGACACAATATTTTCTGATTTTCATTTGTAGTCCTCAGGGGGGTATTGGTTCTCAGCCAATTAGATTGTAATTTGCGGCCATGTATTTCAAAGTCTCCATGCGCACCAACCCGGCTACGGGAACCTATTCGGGCTATTACCGGTTAGTTGAAAGTTATCGTAATCACGATGACAGGGTATGCCACCGGACTATTTTGAATGCAGGTTATCTGGACGATCTGACCACCGACCAACTCAACCAGATCCAGAAAATACTGACCGCTAAAGTGGCCAACCTGGACAACCCGCTGTTCGAACTTCCTTACACCGATGACATGGCGGTGATCGGCTATGTCGATGAGTTTTACCGTCGGATGGTTGCCGAAAAACGCATTGATGTGTTTGTTGAAAAAAAGGATAAAAAAGCAAACCGGAACGGTAGGGAGCTGCAACTGATTGATCTGAACAGTATCCGCCACAAAGAGGTGCGCGAGATCGGTGTCGAATGGTTGTCCTGCCAGGCCATGCGCCAGTTGCAGATAGCGCCTTTTTTAGAAAGCCTTGGGTGGAGTGAAGACCATGTCAGACTGGCCCAGACCCACATCATCAGCCGGGCAGTTTACCCGGCCTCGGAACTGGAAACGGTCCGGTGGATCAGGGAAAACTCGGCGGTATGCGAAGTTACCGGGTACGACTCCGGGCAAATTACCAAAGACCGGTTGTATGCCATATCAAGAAAACTGTATGCAGCAAAAGACGCCTTGGAACAACATTTGTCCGTGCGCACCAACGAGTTGTTTGACATTCAGGATAAGATCCTGCTTTACGATTTGACCAACACTTATTTTGAAGGCCGTAAACAGGTCAGCCAACTGGCAAAATATGGGCGAAGCAAGGAAAAACGCAGCGAAGCCAAACTGGTTGTGCTTGGGCTGGTGATCAACCCGGAAGGTTTTATCAAATACTCTTCCATTTTGGAAGGGAACATGGCTGACCGCAAAACATTGGAGGGGATGATCCGAAAATTGCGCATCAACACCTCTTTATCTGCAAAAAAAGCACTGGTTGTCATCGACGCAGGCATTGCCACCGACGAGAACCTGAAGATGATACTGGACAACGGCTATGATTACCTGTGCGTGAGCCGCTCGAATTTAAAGACATATAACATGGAGGCAGGGTCAACAGCCATCACAGTGACCGGCAACCGGAAACAGAAGATAGAATTGTGCCAGGTCAGTTCAGCACGTAATACGGATTATTATCTTAAAGTCGAAAGCCACTCCAAAGAGTTGAAAGAACGTTCGATGAACGAGCAGTTCCGGTCACGCTTTGAAGCCGGCCTGCAGCAGATCGCTGACAGCCTGGGCAAAAAAGGTGGGGTAAAACAAGAGGACAAAGTACACCAGCGCATCGGGCGGTTAAAGCAAAAATACCCTTCCATTGGGCGGTACTTCGACATTGAAACACAAGTGTACGACCAGCCCGAACCAAAACGGAAGAAAAAAGAGACCCAGCCGGGCAATGAGAAAAAGCGGATTGTAAGCTCCATTAAATGGACGGTTAAAGAAGGAATTGACATCAACGCCCGCAGCGGAGTTTACTTCTTGCGAACATCGCTTCAGGCCCGAAAGGAAGAAGATATATGGCAATTTTATAACACGATTCGCGAAATCGAAGCCTCGTTCCGGGTCCTGAAAACTGATCTTGACCTGCGGCCCATCTATCATCAAAAAGATGAAAACACGATGGCCCATCTTCACCTGGGGCTGTTGGCCTATTGGGTGGTAAACACCGTCCGTTACCAACTAAAACAAGAAGGCATCCATAGTGGCTGGCGAGAGATTGTAAGAACGATGAACACGCAAAAAGTGGTTACCACTTTGGCACAAAACAATCTTGAAGAAGCGATCATAATACGACGTTGTTCTGAGCCAAACGGGCAGGTGAGAAAACTTTATGATGCCCTAAAATATAAATATGCCCCTTTCGTAAAACGAAAATCCGTAGTACACAAATCCGAACTCGAAAATTGCCAATTCATTGAAAAGCAACAATTCCGTTCCGATTAACTGCAAGTTGGGTTAATATTTCCCTTTTTCCAGTCAGGATGCCCCAGTATGATAAAACTAAGCAAGATCATCACATATAGTCGAAGAAAAACTCGAACGATTCGGTAAAAGCGATCACGTAAAAAGCGACACTGATGGCCTGAGAAAGAAACAGGGCCATGCCGATGGTAGCCCCGATGTTGAGGCCGAGCGAACGGGAAATAATGAAGTACTCGCCACCTCCTTCCACCCGTTTATTGGTAGCAATCTCAGAAATGGCCATTGCTGTGGGAATGGTCACCAGGTGCCCAAGCAAAATGATGAATATAACCCCCCAAAAACCGACGGTACCTACGGCATAACCAAACCGGAGGAATAAGATAGCTCCGAGAATGGTCGATATGGCAGTAAAAAACACAGGTGCTGTTCCAATTTTTTTTGTCGTTTCCATGCTTCTGTATTGTATGTCCCGAAGATCCGGGAGGGTAAAAGATAGTCAAAAAATCGGTTACCTTCGATACGATTGATCGCTGAAATGATTGTCCGTGAAAAAAAGGGAAGTCTGCAAGCGTCATTTTTACCCGGATCTTCTTTTGTATTATACCGTCTGAATATCAAAGAGACATAAAATAAATTTGATACAACATCGTTGGCCCATTCCCGAAACATAATACACCCTCCTTTCGCTCGTCAAATAATACTTTTAAAGGTCAAATTGGTCAAGCGAACCTTGATATTTGGCAGAATCAATACTATGAACTAAACCGAAGTATTATGAAATTAGAATTCGTTGCGCGTACTAAATTGCACAAAAGCACGCTAAGGAAGTTTTGGGCCGTTGTGCTCATAAATCTTTTCGTGTTGCCTGTCTTTGGACAGAAAGTTTCTCTAACCGGGGTTGTTAAGTCAGGGACCGACAATACTCCCCTTGTCGGTGTAACCGTCAGAATTAAGGACAAAACAATCGGAACCATTACCAATTCCGAAGGAATTTATTCTTTGGAAGTAGAAAAAGGACAGACGCTGGTTTTTTCTTTCACCGGTTATAAAACCAGGGAAATTAAAATAGAAGGGCAAAGAAATGTTGATGTAACCTTAGAGGAGGATGCAAAGTTTATCGAAGAAGTTGTAATTGTAGGTTACGGAACAATGAAACGGAGTGATTTGACAGGGGCGGTCGTATCTGTTTCAGCCGAAGACATAAAAAAAACCACGGCAACCACTTTAGACCAGGTATTACAAGGCCGTGCCGCAGGTGTGCAGGTTACACAAAACTCAGGGGCTCCGGGAGGTGGTATTTCAGTGAATATCCGGGGAATAAATTCCCTTAGTGGAAATGAACCTCTGTATGTGGTTGATGGAGTTGCAATTGGCGGATATACCGGGGGTAATTCAAATGCTTTGTCCTCTATCAACCCTTCCGATATTGCTTCGATAGAAGTCCTGAAAGATGCTTCCGCCACAGCGATCTACGGCTCACGCGCATCAAATGGCGTAGTACTGATCACTACAAAACACGGTCAGTCTGGGAAAACAAAAATCTCTTATGAAGGATACTACGCGTTACAACAGATACCTAAAATGTTAGACGTTTTAAATTTGCGGGAGTATGCCGAATTCCAGAATTTACGTGCCGAAGTTTATGGTTTTGGTGAGCGTGAAGAGTTTAAAGACCCTTCAATTTTAGGCGAAGGCACCAACTGGCAGGAAGAAATTTTCCGTACAGCTCCTATGTATAACCATCAAATTAGCATTACCGGAGGGAATGATAAAACAAAATTTGCCATTACAGGCGGTTATATGGATCAGGATGGAATTGCTATAGGATCAAGTTTTAAGCGGTTTACTGCGCGTGTAAATATGGAAACCCAGATTTCCCAATGGTTGAATATTGGCCTTAATTCAACCGCGGCACGTATTAGGCAAGAAAATACAATTGATGCTGCAAATGTTATCCAAACAGCCTTAAATCAGACTCCCGACACCCCTGTGAAAAATCCGGACGGATCGTATGGGGTACAAGCAGAAAACATGTATGGCACGTATTACGGAAATCCGGTTGCCGATGCACTATTGAACGAAAATTACAAGAAAGAAACACAGGTTCAATTTAATGCGTTTACCGATATTAATATACTTGCCGGACTAAAATTCAGAATGGAATACGGTGGTTATATTTCTTATAGTAACACCTATCAATATACATACGGTTATGATTACGGTTATTTTGTACAAGCGGCAAGTAGCTCGCGAAGTGCTTCCAATAGCCTTTATACTGTTTTTAAAACATATTTTACATACGACAAGTCTTTTAATAAGCATTCTGTAAACTTAATGATTGGTCATGAAGCTCAGGAAAGTAAATGGGAAAGCCTTAGTGGTTCCAGGGATAATTATCTTTTTAACAATGTGCATGAATTAGATGAAGGTGATGCTTCAACTGCTACAAACAGCAGCAGTAAAAACAGTTCCGCTATTGAATCCTATTTTGCAAGATTTAACTATAATTATGATAATCGGTATTTCTTAACCTCTACGGTGCGTGCCGATGGTTCATCAACTTTTGGCCCGAACAATCGGTGGGGGTATTTTCCATCATTAGCTCTTGCCTGGAAAGTTAATAATGAACCATTTTTTAAAGACGTTAAAACCATAAGTAATTTAAAATTAAGATTAGGCTGGGGCGCAGTTGGAAACCAGTCGGCTGGTTCATACGCTTATGGATCTGCGATGACCGCTTCTGACGGTGTTTGGGGAACAGGATTTTATGTAGGAAATTATTCAAATGCAAATTTGAAATGGGAAACAACGTCTGCCTATAATACCGGTTTAGACGTGGGGCTTTTTAATAATCGCATAGAATTGATCGTAGATGCATACTACAAAAAAACAAAAAACTTACTCATGCAGGCTTCATTGCCTGAATATGTAACCGGAGTAATCAGTTCTCCATACGTAAATGCAGGCTCTATCGAAAACAAAGGGATTGAATTTACACTGAACACTGTTAACATCGATAATAAAAATTTCCAATGGAGAACAGGGATTACTTTTTCGCTGAACAGGAATAAGATTATTGATTTATATACAGAAACAGCCGGGTTGCAAGGCAAAATAAACGGCACTCAATATTCTTATACAATGGCCGGGGAACCGGCAGCCCAATTCTACGGATATAAAGTTAAGGGAATGTTTAAAACCGAGTCTGATTTTTACCAAAAAGATTCAAACGGTGATTTTATAACAGATACAAATGGCGACAAGGTGTTTGTTGCCATACCGGAAGGAAAATCCGTATCTGAAGACGAAATCTGGTATGGAGATTTCATTTTTGAAGATGTATACGAAGACGGTGTGATCGATGAAAAAGACCGTACTTTTATCGGGAACCCCGAGCCAAAGTTTACTTTCGGCATCACAAACTCGTTTTCATATAAAGGATTTGATTTAAATATCTTTTTAACAGGAGTATATGGCAATAAAGTGTATAATTACCTGAAAGAGATGAATTTAGATCCCCGCAATAATTCGGGACTTTTACATGAAATGGTGAACGTGGCAATCGTTGAACCAATTGACCCGAATGGTGAATACACATTGGAGAACATGTATGTTTCAAATGCAGAAACTGCAACCGTGCAGCGTATGACAACAAGTGATGCCAACAATAACAACCGGGTAAGTACCCGGTTTGTTGAAAACGGTTCGTATTTGAGGATTAAAAACATTTCATTGGGTTACACTGTCCCTAAATCATTAACGTCAAGAATAGGGATTGAGAATATTAGGGTGTATTGCAATATTCAGAATGCATGGACATTCACCAAATATTCAGGATACGACCCCGAAGTTGGAGCTTACAACCAGGGAGTGTTGACCCGGGGAATTGACTATGCGCGCTACCCGTCACAACGGATTTATACATTTGGCTTAAACTTAACACTATAAAAAATGAAAAAAGGACAAAACTTATTCATAACAGCCATATCCCTGATCAGCTTGTTCTATCTGATTTCTTGCGGAAAAGACTTTCTGGAACGGACACCTGAGGATAGTTATGTTGAAGATAATTATTATACTACTGATGATGCATTGGAAGCAGCCACTTCGCCGCTTTATACCAGAGCCTGGTTTGAATATCATACAAATTCCGTAATCTACATAGGCAGCACAAGGGCAAATGATGCTTTTAATCCATGGGTATACCCCGAATTCACTACCTTTCAGGTAACAGCATTACACGATGGATTAACATATGCCTGGAAAGGATTATACTCTGTAGTAACTATGGCAAATTCGGTAATTGATGCTGTAAATACAAAAGCAACCGCGGATGTTAGTGAATCTGCAAAAGAAACCGCAAAAGGAGAAGCCCGGTTAATGCGCGGAATTGCTTATTTTTATATGCTTCGCCTATGGGGTCCGGTTATTTTATTTGAGGATAACCAGGAAATTGTTGATAATCCGATACGTCCCGTAAACCCGGAGGAAGATGTGTTTAAGTTCATCATTAACGATTTAACTTATGCCGCAGAACACCTGCCTGAGAGCGGGGCAGCATCGGGCCGGGCCACTTCATGGTCTGCCAAAGCCATGCTGGCAAAAGTATATTTAGCACGTTCCGGTTGGAATTCCGACACTCGTGATGCAGCAGATCTTGAAAAAGCTTGTGATTATGCTGCCGACGTATGCGATAACAGTGGATTAAACCTATTATCTAAATACGAAAACTTGTTTAAGTACAAATACAACAATAACGAAGAATCATTATTGGCAATGCAATGGGTCCCGCTGGGTGAATGGTATGTCTGTAACACCCTATACTCCGAACTTACTTTCAGCAGCGACATCTCCGGTGGTGTGAACGTTTGGGGGGCCCCTTACGGTACATACGACCAGATATTGCAATATGAGCAGAACGACACCTTGCGGTTAAATGCCTCTTTTTTTACACAGGGCACTTATTATTCTTATATCAATATGGCTGACGGAGGTTATACTTATACCGGAGACATGGCTCCGAACAAAAAAGGCGCCATAGGTGGTCCTGACGATGATAATGATGGTAAGGTGGCTGTAATGAATTCTCCTCTGAATACTTATATTATTCGTTTGGCTGATGTCTACCTTACTTATGCAGAAGCATGCCTGGGCAATAGCAGTTCTCTTTCCTCCGGTCCCGGATTGGACTATTTTAACAGAGTGCGTGAAAGGGCAGGTCTTGAAACTAAAACGTCTATAACATTCGAAGACATAATAAGAGAGCGCCGTTGCGAATTTGCCATGGAATATACCAACTGGTACGACATGGTCACATGGTATAAGTGGAAACCCGAATATATGCTTGAGTATCTTAACAGTCAAGATCGTCCTATAAGGGCCAAAGTTGTCAGGGAGAATGGAGTACGTGTCGTTTCCAAATACGATGACGGATCAAGTTATAATGTCACTATAACCAACGATAATATTTTCTTTCCATACCCTGAAAGCGATGTAATTCAAAATCCTATGTTGAAAGAAGATCCGCAACCTTACGATTTTAACGAATAAAATATAAACTATGGAAAATATATTATCAAAATATTGGATATTGATGTTATATCTTGGCATAATATCCGCAGGCATGATCTCCTGTGAAAATGACGATGAGGGAGATGTCCCGGTAATCAACTCGGTACGGCTGACCGACCCCGAAAAAAAAGACAGTACCTTTACGGATGCAACCCGGGGCACGATGATCGTTATCGAAGGCGAGAACTTAAACAATGCCCAAAAAATTTATATCAACGGGCAAGAGGTTTCTTTTAATCCTACTTACAATACATCAACGGATATTATTTTAACAATACCCTCAGATCTTGAGCTCGTTGATGAAAACCCTGAAGAATATAGCAATGTACTTCGCGTTGAGACTTCGCATGGCACGGCTACCTTTGCTTTTCACATACTGGCCCCTGAACCTTATGCCAACTCCTATGAACTGGAATGGATCCCTGACGGAGAGGGGAACCTCGAAATAAGGCCGGGGCAGTCAGTAACTATAACGGGAGGTAACTTTTACGAAGTACAGCGTATTTATACGGCTGATGTAAATCCTCTTGAAGGCACTCCGGCTGAGGAATATGATATTACAGAATATCAAATCAGTGGAGATTTCACTAAGATTATTGTAACAATGCCGCAAACAATCCTGACAGAAGGATATTTCATTATCGAATGCTATTCCGGGACCGCAGTACTGCCGTTCCAGTCAACGCCACCCAGTCCGCCTGTAATCACTTCGGTTAGTTCAGACATGCCGATTGTTGGTGAAACGGTTACAGTTTACGGAAGTAATTTCAATAAATTAATCTCCGTGGAAATTGGCAATAAGGGAATTGAGATACCGGCAGCCAGTGTAACCGTAAACGAAACCAAAGATAAACTCTCGTTTGTATTTCCTTCTATTCCTTCAGAGGGCGGAACATTAACCGTAAGGACCAATGCCGGTTATACCTCAACTAATTTCTACGTGACCGGAAATACGATAATGGATTTCAGCACTTATGGTGCTTGGGCCTGGGGAGCTGATAATTACAGGGTTACCGCATCAAACGGAAAATCTGTTACAGATGTTCATTCCGGGGAATTTGAAGGAATGGATTTTGATGGCAACACCAATGATTGGGATGCGAACTCCTCTCCCTGGATTGCAATACAAACCCGTAGCGGCAACCGGCCGGGAAGCATTCCTGCCGAGACACCTGTTTCCGACATAAATCTCCGTTTCGAAATATTTATCGGATATGATCTTGGAACTACAGAGTTCTACATAGTATTTAATGATATCAATAAAACAAAACCTGATGGATACCAGGCCAAGTTGGCGGATATGACAACCGATGAGGTAAAACTCGGGCACTGGATGACATGCTCCTTACCATTATCAACATTTACAACGGTTGAAAAATATGGCGACTATCAAATGGAAGATTGGGGTTGGGCCAATAATCCGTTCCTGATTAGCATTAGTAATCTTGAAAACAACCATTCGGTAAGAGCTGTTTTCTATATTGATAACATCAGGTTTTATGTTAATCAATAGAAGATTGTTAGGTTTGTTGTTATTGATAATACATGAAAAGTGCAATAAATCATGACTGCAAAATATTAAATTTCTAAAAGAGAGAGGCAGCCATAGTTTTAGTTTAGTCTTAAGAATATCGGTCAGGGGTTTATCTTCTGACCGATATTATTTTGTTGGCTGTTAGAAGAATATTATACAGCAATAGATCCTGTTGCCAAACAATCCATTCTCTCAGGTTCTGTCAGTATAGTCATGGCCGTTAACCGGCGATACCTGGGATACTTCGCAATAATTTCATATTCCCCGGGCAAGCTTCTATGCAGGATAAAGTAAAGCTAAAGTAAAAAAATATCCCAAAGTAAAATAATGGGATATTTTAAGTGAAAAGAGTTGTATCGGGTAATGATGCGATTCTATTTTGTACCGGCAATAATCGCATCAACAGTACGTTGATCAGTTACCGTATTGGTATTTCGGTCTATTGTTCCGCCCGTATCCCAAAAAAACGGTTTAACCCCACTTTCGACTGCTTTTCGTGTCACGTAAGTAATCCAGTAGTCCACAGCGTCGTTATGTGTAGTTAAATCTGCGGGTGTGGTTCGCCTGTAAGCCCCATATTCTCCCATTATAACCGGGATTCCTTTATCCACAAAGTCTTTTTTTATTCTCTGAAAATAACTGTCCTGTTCGCTCTCTTCGCCCCAGGTTGGGTTGCGGTCGGGTTCAATGGCCGAATGGTGCCCTTCTCCCCAGTAATAGAACATTTTGCCCCAGCTCGCATCTTCAGTCATTAGCGTAAACTGGTACGGTGTGTAATTGTGTTCTTCATACATCAGGCGATTGGTGGCCGGATCGGTCGGGAAAGCATCTGCCGTGATATATTCGGATGATCCCTGTAATACCAAAACCCGGTATGTATTACGCCCTCCGGTAGAACGGACCGCATTTATAAATGTTTGATGATAAGAAAGCAAGACTCCCATCTGTGTTGCGTTTTCTGCATTTGGTTCATTGGCACTGGCAAACATAAGGTGCTCATCAAAATCGCGCATAGAGGTGGCTATCTGTTCCCAATATGCTCTTTGTTTTGCATTTACGGCAAATTTACTTTCCGTTGTACAGTTATTCTCCAGCCATCCCCCGTCCCAATGGACATTCAATAACACATATATGTCGTTATTTACGCAATAGCCAACCACTTCTTTTACCCGATTGAGCCAAGTTTGACTAATCCTGGCAGTAGATTGGTCAGCATATTGATCCCATGAGCAAGGAAGTCGTATGGCATTAAAACCAAGCTGTTTAACAGCTTTTATATATGCTTCGGTTATATTTGGGTTTCCCCATGCGTTTTCTCCCCCAATGGCTTCCAGTGTATTCCCGATGTTCCACCCCAGTCCTATTCTATTTGCCAGTTCAGTAGCAGTACTGCCCATCCCCGTAGCGTCAGGGGCGATGGGATCTGTATTGTATTTTTGATATCCTGCCTTTTGAGTGATTGTTATGTTTATTTTTTGTGTGTTGTCTGCGGTTAATTCAATTTTTGCTGTTCTATCGCTTGTCCCGTAATTATCATCTACTTTCACGATGACCAGGGTTTCGCCTGCTTTTCCTGACGACGGATTAATACTGGCCCAATCATTATCCACGGATGAAGTCCAATCTGGATAATCGCTTGTCACAACAATGGAGTCAGAGGATTTTACTGCTCCGACAGTTATGCTTTTCTTGTCAACCTCAAAAAGCAAAGATTGCGATTTCCTTTGTTTGACGACCACGCTGGTAGGGGAGGCACTTCCCGCATTAATGATCAGCGTGTCTGCACGGTCTTCCAGTGCCCTTGTATCAACTTCTATCCAAATAATGGCATCATTTTCCGTTCCGGAGCTTTTTGACAATGATAGCCAGACTGCATGATATTCAATGGTCCATGAGGCTGCGCTGGTCTGAAGTTCAAAATAGGCTTTGCCACCATCGCTTTCTATTTCTATTGTTTCCTTAGAAACGGTCAATGTGTCGGAATCGTCTTTTTTACAGTTTGAAAGAAAGATTAATACACTGATAAAAGATGTGATTTTAAATAGATTTATCATAACCGGATTCCTTTTTCTTGTTATTTAATCAGTAAAAAATTATGTCGTCTAATTTATGGGATATCATATGCAATGAGGGGTCGTTATGTATCAGAGAGGGTACCATCATGTGGCAATACCTCTTGATTATCCTGTTTTTATTGTTTCCTGTACTTGTCCTCTAAAAAAAGTGGTGAAACTTGCAGCATATTTTAACATGGAAGAAACTGATTTTGTAGTGGAGTCAAAAAATAATATTTATCCTGTCGAGGTAAAAAACGGGACAGGCAGAACGCTGAAAAGCCTTCGGAGTTATTCCGGTAAATACCGGCCTGAAACGGTTTTTCGGATATCTCCCGGAAACATGGTTCAATCGGGCGATTTTATTAATGTTCCGCTTTATGCGGTTAATGTTTTGATGAATTATATCGGGCAAAAGGCATAGGCGTCTGTAATGTGAAGAAATGAAAAATACAACTCCGATCTTTTTGCTTTAATCTCTTTTGGGTTTAATTTCCCTCCCCTTGTGGGCGGTTTCGCTTTTGCCTCGTGCGTTAGCTCTTCTGATTCCTAGTGGGCTTGCTCCGAGGTAGTTTAATTTTTAATGTGCTTACCGCCATTGTCGCGAAAAGCTTATTTGTTCTATTTTTTCAGCTCGATATATTCGGTATAGGTAATGGTGCTGTACGGATTCTTGCTTAAAACTTCCTGACGGATGGCCTTGGCCCCCCAGCGGATGAACCAAAATTTACGCGGTACGCGGTGAACGATCGTAACCAGCGAGTCGCGGCTTTCGATGCGCCCGGTAAAGGCCCCTTTGTTTTCGCATCCCGCAAATGTGAGGTAGGCGTCCTCATATTCGATACACCGCAGGGTGTCGGGCTTGTTGCCGGCATAAACGATGCTGTCTTTGAAAACCGTTTTAACGACGTATTCTGTTTTTACGGCAGTCTGACTTACCGATTGTAAGCGGCTGAGCTTTAGGTTCAGTTCGTCGATGGTTTTTTTAAGGTCTTCATTGTATTTCCGGAACTCGTTGTTGCTGAGTGTAAGTCTTTCGGCACTTGCACCCGAAAGACTGTCTTTGGTCCGGTAAAACGCCAGGTCGGTCAGCAATGCATGCTGGTTGTCGCCAAGGCGTTTGGTTTCCTTTGCCTTTCCCCGGTACAGCGCCCCCAGGATACACAGCGCGGCGGTAAGGATTGCAATAATGATGATAAGTGTCTTTTTCATTTTTTCACGATGCTGCCAGACGGCGGAAGCCCAGTACTGTTTCCCGCGGATAGGCCGATATGGAGACCCGGTTATCCTGGTTTCCTCCAAGGGAATAAACCTTTTTCCCGTCGTACGAAACCCCAACGAAGATCCCGACATGTCCTTGCCAGGATGAGGGACTGTTACGCCAGAAAATAACAACATCGCCGGGCAGGGGATCCCTGTCTGTGTGTTGTCCCACCTGAAGCCACGAACGGGCGCTGGCCTGTTTGCTCCGCACAAGGCCGGCTTTCATAGCTACCCAGTTCATAAAAATGCTGCACCAGGGCGTTTCGTCGTCATTTACCCATTCGAACCCCGACTCCCGGGCATAATTCACAATAGCCGGGTTGTTTTCACTGCCCTGAACTTCCTTTTGGCCCAGTTCGGCAATTGCAATCTTGAATAGTTTGTCCATCATCTGTTTTAATTTTGACTGAAGCAGGTAATAATTTAAAAAGTAGCGTTTCTCAATACAGGAGTAATGATTTCCTCCAATATGGAAGAAACAGTTATCCCTAATACATAGGTAACGGTTTCTTCCAATATGGGAATCATGTTTCTGAAGCCTTAATATCGACTTGCTGAAGCCTTAATATTAAGTTGAGAATGCACTGTCCGGAACTTGCCGGTGCATTAATATTAAGTTGCGAATGCTCGAATATTAACATGCTAATGCATTAATCAGAAGTTTCGGATGTGCTGATATTAACTTTTCGATACCAGAATGTCAGTTTGAGTTAAGTTGATCGGACCGATCAGGTTAATGTTGCCTTTCGATTAACCTATAACAGAATTATATCAACACAGCGTCAACGGGAGTTCGGCTGATAGTTCCCGGAGCGAAAAGCCGGTTATGCCGCAGGGTTAACTTACTTCTAGCATATCATGCAGGCTGCCGGTGCGTAGGGAGGCATTTACTCCATAGCATTTACGTACTTCCAGGGAGTAGGAGCCTGACTGTAACCCTGACGGAACACTGAACATTAACCGTCCCTCAGTACGAGTAGCCACGACAGTTGCTTTGACTGCTTCATCACCGTCGGACGGGACGAACCAGATGCCTTCAACCTCGTTATCCGGGTTAAATTTCAGTTCTTCCCCGGTAATGGTGCCTATACCTCCTGGAGTGAGCAGACTGTTGATTGTTCCGGAGTTAACATCAATATATTCCACCAGTACGGGTAAAGGCAACTCGAAAGTGAGCTTTTCCACCTTTGCCGTCTGCATTTTTGAGCTGAGCAATGTTCCGGATGAAAAGGTTGCACGTTTGACGTGACGCGAAGAATCAAAAATGTCTGATGCACTGGTGAATACACCTTTAATTCCGGGGCGGATGTTGACCAGGGGAAGAGTAACACTGTTACCATCAGCTACCTCATCAGTAATTACATCAAACAAAAGGTTGGCTGCCCCGGTCAGGTCGGTTTCAGTCAGGGAAGTGCCCCGCTTTATGGCCAGGCTAACGATGTCTTCCAAACTCAGTGTAGCATTTAACTGGACCCGTGCGGATTGGTCATTCGGGTCTGTGGTAATTGGATTGGGTTGTAAAGAATACTTAATCATAACGGTAAGATTTGTGGGTTAATAAAACTTTCACAAAGGTCAGACAAAGTATTTTTCCAAAACAGTCCCGAGGGATCATGACCCCTTTTTGTTTTTTTCGTTTTGTGGCGATTTTCTTAATAGTATATTATTTCATTATATCGGCAAACTCGCCTTCTTCAGCAGACGAAGGACTACTTTATGAATTTCTTCCCGGGTCGATTCTGTGACATGGTAAAATTGTACCCGGACACTCTCAGCCGAGATGTTCTCTTGTTTTTTTGATTGAAAGTGCTGCGCCAGGAAGTTGAATAATTCCATAGCGCTGTCACTTTTTACGATATTGCATTCTACCAGCAATCGTAGCAGGCAGGCCATCTGGGCAACAGACAGGTCGAGGTGCACTTTATATCCGCTTGGTGTACCCTGGAACCCCGGCGGATAAAATGGATTCGAGAAAAGTTGAAGGCTTTTTTCAAGGAAAAGGATTTCCGCTTTAATCCAGTTCCCGAGGAAAAAGCTTACGGATTCGTTTTGTTCATTATATAGACAACCCGGTCTGAAGGGGATTTGGTTGACCTTCTTCAGCCTGCCATTCAGGTATTCGATCTGTTCTTTGACCGATCCGATCTTTTCGGCTTCTTTCCGGATTCCGGATACCATGTCTTCCATCACGGCTACTTCGTTGAAATTGATAGCAATCAGCAGGTCCGTTAAGGCGGTAAGAAGTGCATGTTCCTGTTTGCCGGTCTGTATCCTGTTAACGTTTTCGAGAAATGTGTGCAGATAGTTCATTAATCCGTAGGTAACACCGGCATGATCTTCAGTAAGCCGGTGCCGGATCGAATCTTTTACTTTCTTTAATAAATCATGTTCCGGATCAGCGACCGGAAAGCACGACGCATCCAATGTTTCCGTGATCTCACGGGTGAAAGATCGCCGTAATCTTTCCGGTATTTTCTGCTGTTCGCTGCACCATGAAGAAAACTGCTCCCTGACAAAAGCCAGTAAGTCATCCAGGACAGGCAAAACAGATTGCCGTAAATAATGCATTTTCAGGTTTTCTTCCGGCATATCCTGGTTCTCCAGATTGCTTTTCTCCATTATTCCGAAAAAATAATCGTCCAGGTAAACCAGTCGGGCATTGAAATTATGGACAAACAGCCGTTGCTTTTCCTTGTCATCCATCGTGCAAAACTGGCGGATCAGTTCAAATTTGATTTTTTCAGCTTCCTGACGGATCCTTTGGTTATCCGGGCCGGGTTCGGGTATTTCCTCTTTGGGAAACACATTGATCAGCAGATTTATGAATTCATCTATTTTACTTTCCATATTTTTCCTTTATAAAAGAATCAAACTACAGATCATTTTAATTTATGAAATTAATAAATCTATAGTTCAATTTAAAGTATTCTGTCAAAATATGGCTATTGGTTAATTGTCTATTTTTATCAGGTTCAGATTTCTCGTTTCCTTAATAGTCAATTTCTTCCAATTCTCAGGTAAAATCTCTATTTGTACCTAATTTTAGAAAAAGTATATCTTATTTTATAACAAAAGGTTAATCCAAAGTTCTTAAATTTAAAGAAACAGAATGATTCATTTTATCATTTTTGAAAAGGTAACCTGGCAATATATTATAATGATAGCCAATGCCTGTTTTATTAAGGTATAAACAAACCTAAAAGAATGAAGTCCCAAACGATCCGATATTACCTGAACATTGTAGCGGTGCTTTATGGAATATCCGCAATATATCACAGCCAATTCAAGATTACCGGCGCCTTTTTTAATCCGGCACTTTATGCCGGGTTTCTGGTTGCTTCATTGCCCTGGGTCTTGCTATTTGTCGTCAATAAAGCAAAATGACATAAAATAGTCTTAAATATTCCATCATGAAACGATCACGACAAAGATATTGACACAAACGACAAGTATTTAAATCATGCAAGTTCCATTTTATACCTTAAAACAATAAATTTAAATAAGATGAAAATTAAATATATTTTAGTTGTATCAATTATTAGTACTTTTATAAGCTGTAATAATGATAGAACACAACATAAAGACAACTTCAAAAAAAATATAACCTCTATTCGTATTGATCCTGATAAAATAGCTAATTTATATTTGTCGGAAATAATTGATAGTCTTAAATATATACCTTTAGAAACATCGCAGAATTGCTATCTAGCTAATATTGATAAGCTTATATGGTACAAGGATAATTTTTTTGTTCTAGATAAATCTATTAAAACAGTCTTCTGTTTTTCGCAAAATGGAAAGTTTTTATACAAAATTCGTCGGGTAGGAAAGGGACCGGGAGAATATATTGGAATTAGTGATTTTCTAATTAATCCATTTAAGAATACGTTGGAAATACTTGATAGAAATTCAAGGAAAATTTTATGTTATAGTATTTCAAATCAAGAATTCATGAAAGATATTAAGATTAACCACACGGTGAAAGATTTTATAATAACAAATCCTTCCTCTTATTTCTTGTATACTATGGGAACTGATTTTTTTGGAAAAATGAATGATCTTAACTACAACCTTTTGCAGATTGATTCTTATGGCGTAAAACTACTGGGCAAATACTTTGAGGCATATGAAGGATCGACTATATTTGGCTATTCGTCAATGTTATCCCGTGTTAATGATACAACTGCCTTGTTCTCATGTTTTTATAATGACACTATTTATGAAATAAATAAGAATATGGTATATCCTAAATATTCCATAGATTTTGGAAAAAAAATGCTACCGGTGAATATTGCAAAATTAGGTGTCGATCAGCGTATAGAAGCCTTTAATAATAACTCTTATGCATGCCACCTAAACACTTTTTTTGAGACTGATGAAATTCTATATTTTCAATATCAATTTGAAAATAATACAAAAAAGGTACTGTACTATAAAAACAGAAATAAAATTTTGAATTTTAATTACATTATAAATAATGATATAGATGGAATTCCATTGGGTGAGGTAAAAACAGTAAATGGTAATAATATGCTTTTCTCACTTTCAGCTTTGAGAGTAGAAAGGTTCATTCAGAATGATGAAAGAGTTGATAGTAATATAAAGTATTTATTAGGCAACATCAACTCAAGTAATAATCCCATTTTAGTAATAGGTAAATTAAAATAAATGTACAAAAACAAAGTTTCTAATCAGATACTAATTAGTATACTTGTAATATTTAATATTCTATTACTGTTACAACTGAAACATAACAAGTACAATAGAGAATTGAATGATTATTCAAACCTGGATATTTCAAATAAATTGGTCGAAAATCAGACTTCCCAATTAAAACTTTGAGTATATCAGACAAATGGGTTCTTCGTCAAATTCGATGCAATAAAAATAAAATAATGAGTAGATCCGGTCATTCAGATCTATGTTTAAGGTGCTGTATTTTAATGAGATGTAAATGAAAAGATCTGCTAGCAGAAGTAAATGTAGTGATAAAATCCGGTTTCAAAACAATATCTGTGAGCTATATAGAAAAGAACATCAAGAAATTACCTGTTCTATGCTCAGAGATTACCATTTATACCTACATGCGTAACTTCAGAACTCCTGATTGAGTACCAAATTAAATTGTCGCAGTTTTATAAACCAAACGCATATCGGTAGCAGGAAAGATGGTTTCAGATTCATTTGTGCGTATCTTGCGCTGAATTTTCATAATATGGACCCCAAAATGCCGCAATAAAGTCAATTAACGTAATCCATATGGCTACAAGTAAGATGTAATGCTTTTTATATCCTCATTTTTCATCGCTCGTTTCTTGTATCCTGAAAATTACAATAATGGGGTTATCTCCTTCTCCAATCTTAGGTCCTAATTCGGAAGAGACAAAATTTTTAACATCTTTAGGGGTTGAAATAGCCAGGAAATCGCCATTATTAACGATCCCTTTTACCAAACATCCCGGAAGAATTCCTTTTTGAAAGATTTTCTTCGAATAATAGTTTTTATTCGTTTCTTTTGAATGGATGAAGAAATTCAACTTGTTATCATAAAAAAAAGAAAATGACAAATATCTTTCATTTTCGTGGAGATTATCAATTGATGTTATTTTTTGTCTATGCCTTGCACTATTAAAGACATAACTAATTCCTTTCCGGATATCTTCCCTGGTTATATTTAATTTTCCAAAATTTAATGTATATAATATTGTTGGCTTATGGTTTATAAAACTGTAGATATTATTATCGAAAGGAGCTACAAATATGGTCCTCCTGTTCGTTCTGCATATAGGAGACTCCAGTGTAAGATTAACCAACGTCCTGTCTGCAGGAATCATCTGATCTCCTTTAGTCATATTATTTGTATATATCGTATAATTGAAGTAAGCTTTATTGTTGTTTTTGTTTCCGGTCTCCGGAACCTGGGCAAAAACAAGAAGAGAATCGTCATTAATGTATTCCGCATTCACAATTGAAATTCCTTCGTAATGACCGGTATTAATATAATTAAGCAGGGGATCATATTTTATCATTTGATAACCGGCCTGGTCCCATAAAGAAATGGTCTGATTAACCGGATCGACGATAAAATCCCAGGGATCCAGACATTCTCCAGGCCCTTTTCCTCTTTTTGTTTTTGATAGAAATTTACCATTTTTATCAAAAACGAAAAGGGATTTACCGATTGTTCGATCTAAAATGTAGAATCTATCATCATAAAGTATAATCTTTGTAACTTCTCCAATTAAGGCTTTGTCTAAGGTTTCAAGCCTAATGATGGAATTAATTTTCACATTAAGATTGAGATCCGGTTGCTTTAGATTAAATGAAAGTGTTTCAATTCCTTTATTGGTTATTTTGCATGAACTTATTTCAAGAGCACCATACAGGATGAGGAATACTAAAACAAGTTTAATATGCAGTAGTTTATTCATTTATTAATCTGTTTTAAATAATTTTAGCTCAGATAAATATCCGTCAAAAGCAATTATTTGTTTCTTGCGGGGCAATACACAAAATGAATTATACCTTCCATTTCCTAAATCTAAGGCTCTGGATATTTTGAGATTATCATTTCTCAATTCAAGAATCAATATCTTGTTTGTCTTAATTTTATGTCCCTTCATTCTTTCTGTGATGAGTAAATAAATAGTTGAGTCGATAATAGACGCATCAACAATAAGTACAGGAGTTGTTCCAGTCGGATTCCTTTTATATATCTCTTTCTGTTCTGCAAGCGTCTCACGGAAGACAGGATTATCTGAAAAATCAAAATAATTTATACATTTCCGGAAAGAGAGAATACTTCTATAATTGGCTCAGAAACACCAACTGAAAACAGATTCTTTGAGTTTAGTAAAATCCTTCTGAAATTTCTTTCGACATCAGTTATTTTAGGATAAAATTTTCCGAAACTAATCGTATCATGAGAAAAAAGATTAATCTTTTTAAAGAGAGGCTCCTTATTTGGTGTCACCAGGAATATAACATTATCTTTAAAAAGCATGGATCTATTCTCATTTATTAGCAAATTAGTAGCAAAAGCATCATTGAATGAATAATGATTTCCTTTTTTTAAATATGTGTTTAATCGCCTGTTCCCGGCATCCAGGACCGTAATTCCGTCAGTTGTTTCAAAGACATTCAATGGATACAACAACTCTCCGGGACCATGGCCTTTGCCTCCAATAGTTTGAACATATTTCAAATTTGTATCTAAACAAATAATTACATGTTGATCCATATCAGTTAAAAATAGTTGATTCTGTATGCATTCTATTGATACTATGTTAGATAAAAAGATTGAATCATTGATTTTCTGATATGAAATTTCTGGCAGGAGTTTCTCGACCGGAACATTATAAACTTCCTTTTTTTTACATGAAGAAAGTACAACTAAGTCACATATGATTACGAATATTAATAACCAATTTTTCATATTGATTTAATTAAATTATTAAACTCTTTTGCGATTCTCTGTCAACTCAGGAACGGAGTTGACAGAGAATAAAGCCAACCTACTTTTTAACCGATACGCATCTGTGCGTTACTCGATCACATTCGACTTTTCCCATCAAAGGATAAGCATGGCAAGAGTACATCGGATCACATCCGTAACATTTTACATAGCCCTTTCCTCCAACGGAATCACAATCCACTTTCGCTTCACATAAAATTTTATCTTTAAGTATTTGCATAACTTCTAACGAAGTAACAGAATCTAAAGCGCCAGTGGGCTCATCTGCTAATATCAACGAGGGACTTGTAACCATTGCCCGTGCTATGACTATACGCTGTTCTTGTCCACCGGAAAGTTCATTCGGAAGATGTTTTGCCCAATCTTTCAGTCCAAACCGCTCCAGGTATTCCATCGCCATACTTTTGCTTTTCTTATAATGGATTCCACTGTACAGTAATGGCAATGCCACATTATCCAGGGCATTTTTATAGGCTATCAGATTAAAAAACTGAAAAACGAAACCAATTTTTTTATTTCTTATGGTTGCTGTTTCGACTTTCGATAACTCTTTTATTAATTGTCCGTCTAAGTAATAATTACCTTTATCATAATCATCCAACAGGCCAAGAACGTTCAAGAGTGTGGATTTTCCGGAACCAGATACCCCCATAATGGAAACAAATTCCCCCTTCCGAATCTCCAGGTCAATTCCTTTTAAGACATGAAGGTGTCCCGTACCCTCTCCATATGATTTGTGTAGTTTCTGAAGGCGTACCACTTTCTAATATTTGCAGATTAAACCTTCATGCTCCAACAGTCTTATAATTCCTGCAGTTTGGCCGGTCTCCTTTGGTAAAATAAACCCTCTTTTTTTAGTACGCATGAATTCTTTGTGCTTTATCAACAATGCCGTTCCAAATATGGTATGTTTTACGTGTATGCTAACGATGTCATTCTTGTGTATTAAGGTTTTACCCGAAGAAAAAAACATCATCTTTATAGGGATAAACAAAAACCTAAGTAAAAACAGGATGCCGTAAATCGCAAGATAAATGCCTTTTTCATAAAACATCGTGGTGGCAAAAACAGCAAACAAAGGCAAAAACACTAAAAACACAGTTATGGACTTAAACAGGTTATTCATCGTCCACGAATAGCATTCTATCAATTCTTTACAATCACATCTCTCAGTCAGGGAAAAAGCAACGCTATCGTCAAGTATATGAATATATTCGTACCGGCCCTTTATATACCGGTCAATCGTGTCGACGCCTGTTTCATTAAGCAGTACCTGTTTTTCCCAGCGTTTCACTTTTAGATGCGTTCCGACAGTGAATATTATGACACCGATGCTAACCGCCGTATATGGTGGAATGAAATTCGAAAATGTAACCTTCCCTGAATAAAGCATATATGCAAATGCCAACATAACCAAAGCAAATATTGCCAGGTTTATTATTATTTTAAACAGTAATGTTCTCTTAAATTTCATAGTTCGATCGTGTTTAGAAAATAAATTTTGAAAAAAATAAACCAAGCAGGTAGATACTCCCCATCGGAAAAACAATTATTTTCCATTAGCAGAATCTAATTTCCCATTGGCATGAAATGCTCAATTTTTGTATTTTTTATCTGTTATCCTGAGAATTTTTTCATTGCCTCCTGGAAGATATTTTTCCGGTTCCTGGCTATAGGGAGTTTTACATTGTTCCCAATTGTAACGAAGCGATTCTCCTTGCAGCGGATTTCCTCTTTCGCAAATTTTATATTTATCAAATACGATTTGTGTATCCTAACGAAATTTGGTTGATTGAGTATCCCTGCCAACCTACTCAGCGATTTTGAATAGAGGATCTCTTTTTCACCAAACAAAAAAATTAGGCAATAAGACCGTTCTGCTTTGCAATAAATGATTTTATCTGGTTCAACATAGTGTGTTATTCCTGATTGAATGATTTGAAGTTTCATCATTTTAGTTAGTTTGCCGAACTAAATTAAGGTTTTTAGTCATCTATAACTTATAATTTAAGATATACATTTTTTAGTTATAGATAATTTTATGAATATTAATGTTTGTTTTACTTTTTCAATTCTCGGTGGTCGCTTTCGTTTTCAACCATCCCTTTTGTCCTCGTTTAGCTGTTTGCTCGGTCAATGTGAGCGTCTCCGCAATATTATCTTTCTTCTTTTTAGCTTTCTGATTAAAAGAACAGACAGGGGGTTCATGACTTCCGGTTCAATCCCCAGTTTTGCATCGGCTGTGCCCACTTTTGGGAGATGTTTTGCACGGCCAGGTAAATCAGTTTCATCAGGGTCATATCATTTGGAAAAGCTCCTTTTGTTTTGGTAATTTTTTTTACCTGCCGGTGATGCCGTTAACCGCGTTGGTGGTGTAGATCAGTTTACGCACCGGCTCATCATATTGGAAATAAGCTCTCCGCTCTTCCCAGTTTTCATTCCATGAACGGATTACCGCTGGGTATTTTTGCTCCATTTCTCTTACATGTTTAATAATACATTCTCTGATCTCTCTCTTCGGAAATGTCCCTAAAGCTCTTCCCTTTGCCGTATAAACCAATGATTTTGGGAGACAGGATCGGCCAGCGTCGTTTCTTGCTTCTTGATGATTTGGGGTTCAAAACTGCTGTGACGGTACTGCTGGGTTTTTATGGGAATCTCTCCGACACTGGTCTTTCCCATTTTGCTCCCTTTCCCGTTTCGCTTATTCTCCTGCGATCGTTCCGTTTCGTCCAGATGACTTTCCATTTCCCCTTCACGGGCGCTATCCAAAAACTCTTTTAACATCGGGGCGAAAACTCCGCCTTTCCCCGTTAACGATTTGCCACTAAGTAACTGTTCTATCGCCAAATCTCGTATCGCCTTATATTCCGGCGTCTCTTCTTTTCTTCCATAAGTTGCAATGTTAACTATTTTTATCATAATGGACAGAGTTTATTTTACGCCCTCGAAATTAGATGGCAGTTCACCAATGACCTAGGCGCGGGTAAACCTTAACCCAACTTGCGTGGTTTTCAAAAAAGAAACAGAAAAGTCGGGTAAAAATGGAGCTATTTCGAAGGGTTTTATCATGTAAGTAACTGGTATTCAGACACAATATTTTCTGATTTTCATTTGTAGTCCTCAGGGGGGTATTGGTTCTCAGCCAATTAGATTGTAATCTGCGGCCATGTATTTCAAAGTCTCCATGCGCACCAACCCGGCTACGGGAATCTATTCGGGCTATTACCGGTTAGTTGAAAGTTATCGTAATCACGAAGAGAGGGTATGCCACCGGACTATTTTGAATGCAGGTTATCTGGACGATCTGACCACCGACCAACTCAACCAGATCCAGAAAATACAGACCGCTAAAGTGGCCAACCTGGACAACCCGCTGTTCGAACTTCCTTACACCGATGACATGGCGGTGATCGGCTATGTCGATGAGTTTTACCGTCGGATGGTTGCAGAAAAACGCATTGATGTGTTTGTTGAAAAAAAGGATAAAAAAGCAAACCGGCACGGTAGGGAGCAGCAACTGATTGATCTGAACAGTATCCGCCACAAAGAGGTGCGGGAGATCGGTGTCGAATGGTTGTCCTGCCAGGCCATGCGCCAGTTGCAGATAGCGCCTTTTTTAGAAAGCCTTGGTTGGAGTGAAGACCAGGTCAGACTGGCCCAGACCCACATCATCAGCCGGGCAGTTTACCCGGCCTCGGAACAGGAAACGGTCCGGTGGATCAGGGAAAACTCGGCGGTATGCGAAGTTACCGGGTACGACGCCGGGCAAATTACCAAAGACCGGTTGTATGCCATATCAAGAAAACTGTATGCAGCAAAAGACGCCTTGGAACAACATTTGTCCGTGCGCACCAACGAGTTGTTTGACATTCATGATAAGATCCTGCTTTACGATTTGACCAACACTTATTTTGAAGGCCGTAAACAGGTCAGCCAACTGGCAAAATATGGGCGAAGCAAGGAAAAACGCAGCGAAGCCAAACTGGTTGTGCTTGGGCTGGTGATCAACCCGGAAGGTTTTATCAAATACTCTTCCATATTGGAAGGGAACATGGCTGACAGCAAAACATTGGAGGGGATGATCCGAAAATTGCGCATCAACACCTCTTTATCTGCAAAAAAAGCACTGGTTGTCATCGACGCAGGCATTGCCACCGACGAGAACCTGAAGATGATACTGGACAACGGCTATGATTACCTGTGCGTGAGCCGCTCGAATTTAAAGACATATAACATGGAGGCAGGGTCAACAGCCATCACTGTGACCGGCAACCGGAAACAGAAGATAGAATTGTGCCAGGTCAGTTCAGCACGTAATACGGATTATTATCTAAAAGTCGAAAGCCACTCCAAAGAGTTGAAAGAACGTTCGATGAACGAGCAGTTCCGGTCACGCTTTGAAGCCGGCCTGCAGCAGATCGCTGACAGCCTGAGCAAAAAAGGTGGGGTAAAACAAGAGGACAAAGTACACCAGCGCATCGGGCGGTTAAAGCAAAAATACCCTTCCATTGGGCGGTACTTCGACATTGAAACACAAGTGTACGACCAGCCCGAACCCAAACGGAAGAAAAAAGAGACCCAGCCAGGCAATGAGAAAAAGCGGATTGTAAGCTCCATTAAATGGACGGTTAAAGAAGGAATTGACATCAATGCCCGCAGCGGGGTTTACTTCTTGCGAACATCGCTTCAGTCCCGAAAGGAAGAAGATATATGGCAATTTTATAACACGATTCGCGAAATCGAAGCCTCGTTCCGGGTCCTGAAAACTGATCTTGACCTGCGGCCCATCTATCATCAAAAAGATGAAAACACGATGGCCCATCTCCACCTGGGGCTGTTGGCCTATTGGGTGGTAAACACCGTCCGTTACCAACTAAAACAAGAAGGCATCCATAGTGGCTGGCGAGAGATTGTAAGAACGATGAACACGCAAAAAGTGGTTACCACTTTGGCACAAAACAATCTTGAAGAAGTGATCATAATACGACGTTGTTCTGAGCCAAACGGGCAGGTGAGAAAACTTTATGATGCCCTAAAATATAAATATGCCCCTTTCGTAAAACGAAAATCCGTAGTACACAAATCCGAACTCGAAAATTGCCAATTCATTGAAAAGCAACAATTCCGTTCCGATTAACTGCAAGTTGGGTTAAAAGGCTTTTTTCGTGCTTTATCGTTTGTAAACTGCTACTTGATTTTAGCAGTTTTATTGTTCCTGTGGTTTTTCCATGCTTTTACTTCAGATGTTATTTCGCTTATTGCTGGTATATGCCGGTTTAAGCATTGTGCATTTAGTACATGCAATTCGATTTCTGCCATATTTAACCAATTGCCGTGTGGAGTAAAGATAAATTCAAATTCGTTCCATAGCCGTTTTGCTTCTTCCGGCAAAAAAGTTTCGTAGAACTCCGAGGCATCATGTGTTTTGAAATTGTCCATGACCAGTTTGTCACAACTCAAAAGAATATACGCTGCGCGAAAGGCTTGCGAGGTATGTCTCCCTTTGCTGATTATTTTATCGAGTCCCTCAACCTCATACTTGCTTAGTTTAATCGTATAGAGTACCATAGTTTTTCTGGTAAGACTACATAAATAAACCGTCATATTAAAACTAACTTAACACTAGGATGTATTATACTGTTTTTATTCAATTTGAATTCAATATATTGGGTATCACATTTTTAAAGTAATCGTTTCTATAAGAAGGTATTAGTCCCGGTACGTATAGAAACCTTGAAGAGTAACTATTATTTGCGATAAAGTAATATGGTTTTTGAGCTAATGGTTTAAAATACTCATCAGAACTTACCCATATAGTTTTATAACGATTTAAGTATTTCTCAAAAATGGCATTTGAGAAAAGATCATTATCTGTTGATTGGGCTATTAAAACAATATCTTCGCTTTTTATTGTTTTGGTAAGCGTAGAATCGATGTAGGAAAGCTCTTTCTCAATACACTTTAAACAGACCCCATCTCTAAAGAAAAAAATTAATTTGTTGTCCAAATCATACTTATCTATCAAACTATCTGCATACTCATTGAATTCACTAATATTGTAATAATCTATTTCTAAATAGTCTGCGATATTGTATTCAGCAATACTTTTTTCAATTTCATTACTTTCGATAACTTTAATATATCCTTTACATATGTTCTTAAGATCAAAAAAAAGAAAAGTTTCATAGATCGAATACAGTAATATGAAAATAAATAAGACTATATATAATTTGTTATTCTTCATTTTTATGATATATAATTAAAGGATTCTCGTTTTCTTCATCAATAGCAATAAAGGAAATCTTTTCTTTATTAATTTCTATGATTTCAAAATCAGATATAACTCTATTAAGCTTATACCTGTTAATAGGATTCCCATTCCAATCAAATTCCTCAATATACGTGGTTAGCTTTCTGCCTTTATCCTCCAGTTCAGCTGCTGTGTATCCTAAATAATATAAATAGAAGGAATTTGTTGAAGTTCTTACTGCCATATAGCACATCGTAGATTTTTCTCTATCTAAATTTTTACCGCGTTCATGTACCGTAGGATAAGGATTTATTTCTACCGTCTTTACATAATTTCCGTTCAAATCCAAAAGATCAAAACTCCTTAAATATTTATAAGCATAAACGATACGATTATGTTCTTTATTTAATCCTAAACATCCCCAATAAGCTACTGAAGATTTATACAATTCTTTGTATCTCTTGAAATTATATATTTCTTCTGGCGCTTTTCCATTTTTCCATTTTGATAGAAATAATTCATGGTTGATGAAATAGTCATAATAATAATAATGACCATCAGATAGCAATTTTTGAGGAATATGTCTTAATGCACGCACATTACGTTCATTGACAACTTTGTTTTCTGACACTAAATTAAATTTAGGTAGGGAATAAGTATCAATTCTATATCTAGAAAAATCTGCAATTTGAAAGCTATCGCTCGATAATTTTATAGTATGTGTAAACAAACCATGCTCATTAGGTCCATGTCCTCTGCGTCCCCATGAATGAAGACATTTAAATGTTGATAAATCAAATACCATGAATAGGCTGTCCTGTCTAGAATTGTTAATAATGAGAAATGAATCCTGAACAAAAAAATTTCGCACATTTAATATTTCTTTTGTCTCCTTCCTTTCTTCTCTCAATTGTATATACTCTTTAAAATCTTCTTCCGAAATGGATTGAATATTTTCTTTTCCTTTTTGATTAATACATCCAAATAATACATTAATACATATCCCAAAAAAAATTATTCTTCTCATTATTAACACTTAATTTTAACTATTCCATTAAATCCAGGTAGATTGTTTGTAGATAAATCGTATTTTATAGTTGACCTTTACCACGCTTAATTAGTCATTGCACTCGGTTTTAACATCTTCTTTTTCATTGCAATCACAATCATATCCGTCAAGCGTATAACCATATTGATTCGAATCTTTATAACCAAAAGAAGAACAATCTTCACCTGATTCAGCCTGTGCTTGACTGATTTTTAATAAACTTTCTAAGTGGAGATCGAGACTGGATTTCGTATTAGATTGTAAAAAGCCCAATGAAATTAATGTGAGGCAAACTACACTAAATAATATTCTTTTTATTTTTCTCATTGTAATAATTAATTAATAATTTAAGTATAGGATTTAATCAAAGCGTTATCGAAATACTGATTAAAATCCATTTTTAAATTCCTATTTTTTAAAAGTCATCAATTGCATTCTTCACAAACCTTTTCTCTATCGTTGCACCAGCAATCTACGCCATCTCCAATATTACACCCAGTATTCCATAGTCTATATCCCCAAGAAGAACAGTCTCCACCTGATTCTGCTTGTGCCTGACTGATATATAATAGATGTTCTAAGTCAAGGTCAAAATAGGATTTCGTATTCGATTGCAAAAAACTCAATGACGTTATTGCTATGCAAACCACACCTAATAGTATTCTTTTAATTTTTCTCATTGTAAATGTTCTGATTACAAACTTTAATCACAATCATTCTTAACTCCCTCTCTTTCCACACAACGGCAATCCATGCCATCTGGACCTCCGGTATCACCCCAATTTTTATAACCATTGTCTATACAATCTCCACCTGATTCTGCTTGTGCCTGACTGATATTTAATAAACTTTCTAAGTCAAGGTCAAAGCAGGATTTCGTATTCGATTGTAAAAAACTCAATGACGTTAATGCGATGCAAACCAGACCTAACAGTATTCTTTTAATTTTTCTCATTTTTTTAAATATTATGATTATAATTTTTAGTTGCAATTTTTCTCAACATCCTCTCTTGCTGTAAAAAGGTAATCTAAGCCATCTGCACCATAACCACTACCCCAATTTTTAGCCATTGCCTATACAATCTCCTTCACCTGATTCAACCTGTGCTTGATTAACGTGTATTAAGTTTTAAATGTTTAAAAATTCAAATTATCTTTCCGTATTATCTATCTAAAAAAGTTCATTCATCTACAATTATTATCAACTCTCTCATGTTCACGGCATATACAATCAACGCCATCTCCCAGCCACCAATTGGCATTCCAGTTTTTATATCCCCATGACATACAGTCTTCACCTGTTTCTGCTTGTGCCTGACTGATATTTAATAGACTTTCTAAGTCAAGGTCAAGACTGCATTTCGTATTCGATTGTAAAAAACTCAATGACATTAATGCGATGTAAACCAGACTTAATAGTATTCGTTTAATTTTTCTCATTTTTAAATATTTTAATGACAAACTCTAGTTACAGTCGTTCTCAACATCCTCTCTTTCGGCAAAAAGGTATTCTAAGCCATCTGCACCATAATCACTACTCCAATTTTTAGCGATTGTCTATACAATCTCCTTCATTTGATTCAACCTGTGCTTGATTCACGTATATTAAATTTTGAATGTCTAAAAATTCAAATTATCTTTTCGTATTATCTATCTAAAAAAGTTTATTCAGCTGCAATCATTACAAACATGCTCTCTTTCCGTGCAGACACAGTCAACGCCATCTCCATATGCACTTCCACAATTCCATTTTCTATATCCCCATGACATACAGTCTTCACCTGATTCTGCTTGTGCCTGACTGATATTTAGTAGACTTTCTAAATCAAGGTCAAGATTGGATTTCGTATTAGATTGTAAAAAACTCAATGACGTTAATGCGATGCAAACCAGACCTAATAGTATTCTTTTAATTTTTCTCATTTTTTTAATATTTTAATTACAAACTTTAGTTATAATAGTTCTCAACTCGCTCTCATTTGAAAGGTTTTGTAAAAAAAAATCAAATTATTTTTTATTTATTATCATTGCTGTTCCATTAAAATCCAAAATAGTTCTTCGACAAGGGATATTATGACTTTGCAAGGCTACAATACAATCAACACGATCGGTTCCTACTTTGTCATTCAACAGAAGTCTCACCTCAAGTATGAAATTATTGATGATGAAGAGCTTCTGGATAAAGCTGATAACGTCCTGCTTGACCAGACGATACGTCTTACGGGCTACCAGACACAAAAGAAGTATCCCTGCGTGCTGAGAAGGATTGTTTACTATGCTCCCGACCTTAAAAGAACGTTCACGTTCCTGACCAACAACATCAGCATCAAGGCGAAATATATCGCTATGCTGTACAAGCAACGCTGGCAGGTGGAGCTGTTTTTTCGGTGGATAAAGCAGCATCTCTGGACCACATCCTTCTGGGGCAATACGGAGAACGCTGTGAGGATCCAAATTTATGTTGCCGTTATCACATACTGTCTTGTGGCTATCATCGAAGATGACTGCCAGTTGGGCAGGACAACATTTAATGTGCTTCGTGTCGTTAGCAGAGTACTGACAGACAAAACATACATCAGAAATCTTTTCCTGATCTCCAAGACTATTGATGATATATGTGAAAAGACCGCTCAACTTAAATTTGTCTTTAAGTATTAGTTCTTAAAAATTTATTGGACACGAGTGTGAAATTTTTAAAAATTTCACTCACTGGTATTTTTACAGCCAACGAGAATAACAGATATTATGCTTGAAATTATTATTGAACAATATTTCATAAATATGCTATTTATTGCAGTTTATTCATTGATTGTTTTATTTCATTTCCTTATGTTTTTCGTCGAATAAAATTACAAACTCTTTGTTATGAAAACAATAAGTTATTGATAAACAACTATGTTTAATTTCCCAATGGTAGGGTTCAATTTCCCAATGGTAGAATCTAATTTCCCACTGGCATGGAAATGCTCAATTTTTGTATTCTTTACCTGTTATCTTGCGATCTTTCTCATTGCCTCCTGAAAGATATTTTTCCGGTTTCTGGCTATAGGGAGTTTTACATTGTTCCCAATTATAACGAAGCGATTCTCCTTGCAGCGGATTTCCTCTTTCGCAAATTTTATATTTATCAAATATGATTTGTGTATCCTAACAAAATTTGGTTGATTGAGTATTCCAGCTAACCTACTCAAGGATTTTGAACAGAGGATCTCTTTTTCACCAAACAAAAAAATTAAGCAATAAGACCGTTCGGCTTTGCAATAAATGATTTTATCTGGTTCAACATAGTGTGTTATTCCTGATTGAATGATTTGAAGTTTCATCATTTTAGTTAGTTTGCCGAACTAAATTAAGGTTTTTAGTCATCTATAACTTATAATTTAAGATATACATTTTTTAGTTATAGATAATTTTATGAATATTAATGTTTGTTTTACTTTTTCAACCAGCGTTTTTCGCTTTCGTTTAACCCGGTCAATTTTTCTGGTATTTGTATCCTGTTTCTGTTTTTCAGGATTCAGATTAATGTCGAACTGTTGAAAATGAGGCTTAATAGCATTTTATTATCGGGTGAGATAATCTTTTCATTTTACTTCCCGGTTCGTCTTGAAACCATTGCCCTGTTTACAGATTTCCTGGTAAGGTATAGTCCTAAGGAAGTCATAAATCTTTCGAATTTGTTGAGATAAATTTAGGTTTAATAAAGGAAAATGCAGACCCTCTAAAAATAAATTTTGATTTTTATTTATTCAGACAGGACTCAAAAAAAAATTTAAAGTAGTTATCTTTAAACTCTGTTAAACCATATAACCGAAGATTAAGTTATGATCCGGATAAAGCTGACCATTCTGATATTTTTATTCACATTACATAAAAGACAAATAAATGAAACGTTGTAGATACCTTTTCCTTAGCGTGCTAATGATGTGTGCTGTTGGTGCCCGGTCTGCCAAGAAGCCGGCCGATCTGGTCAATGTATTTGTTGATACCCATAATTCCCGCTGGTTTTATTTCAACTCGGCAACCCGTCCGTTCGGGATGGTAAACCTGAGCCCGGATACCGATACCAAGGGAAGCTGGAGCTCGGGCTATCTGTACGACAGTAAACAAATCCGCTGTTTCAGTCATATCCATGCCTGGCAGCTTTCGGGTGTTGCGGTGATGCCAACCGTGGGGGAGTTTAAGGGATACCTCGGGATGGACGCTTACCAGTCGTCATTCAGTCATGATGGGGAAATTGCCAAGCCTGGTTACCATAAGGTGTTTTTGAAAGATTATAAGGTTACGGCAGAACTGGCCTCTACTACCCGCGTAGGGTTTCACCGCTATACCTATCCTGAAAGCAGTGATAGTTATATCATTTTCGATTCCGGCGCTTTTCTTGCTCATGGCCCTACCGTTTATTCAAAGGTATGGAAGGTAAACGATCATGAGATTGCCGGTTACGAGGTAATGGAAAAAACAGGAAGGCGTCCCAGGCAAACGCCGGTTTATTTTGTGGCCAGGCTGGACAAGCCTTTTGATCAGTTCATTGTCTGGAGGAACAACCAACTGCTGGATCAGCCCACCGATACGATTGACGGCGTGAATGCCGGGGCAGCGGTGAAATTTTCGACGAAGCAGGATGAGCAGGTGTTGATGAAGGTGGCTATTTCGTACGTAAGCGTTGATCAGGCCCGGTTAAATATGGATACAGAATTGTCCGGATGGAATTTTGACAAGGTGAAGCAGGATTCGTTTGACGAATGGAACAGGTGGCTTGGAAAGATTGAAATACAGGGAGGTACGCAAACCCAGCAGGTGAAATTTTATACCGATCTGTGGCATGCATTGCAGGGACGCCGTATTATCAGCGATGTAAACGGAAAGTATATGGACATGACCGGCGATACCCCCAGGGTAAGACAGGTACGTCTGGATGAAAACGGGAAACCCTTGTTCCCTCATTACAATTTCGATGCCTGGTGGGGAAGCCACTGGTCGCTTAATATTCTTTGGTCGATGGTTTATCCGGAGTTGATGGACGGCTTTTGCAACACGATGGTCGACATGTATAAAGACGGGGGACTTATTCCCCGCGGGCCTTCGGGGGGTAATTATACCTTCGTGATGATCGGTGACCCTTCTGCCTGCTTTTTTGCAACAGCCTACAATAAAGGGATCCGCAATTACGATGCAAAACTGGCTTATGAAGGATTGCGGAAAAACGCTTTTCCGGGTGGCAGCCGCGACCATGCCGGCTATGACCATGCCAAAAATGCCACAGGGGGCGGGATGCCTTATTATATCGACAGGGGGTATGTACCGGAAGGCGTTAAGGGAGGAGGTTCTCACCGTGACGGGGCGGCCATGACGCTGGAGTATGCCTATGAAGACTGGTGCCTTGCCCAGATGGCTAAAAATATGGGTAATGACAGCGACTACCGGTTGTTTATGAAGCGTGCACAGAATTATAAAAACGTCTGGAACCCGGAGACAAAATACATGCACCCCAGGGAAATGGACGGATCGTGGATGAAAGGTTTCACCCCTGTCGGGAAAGAAGATCCTTATACCCGTGGTTTCTGCGAAAGCAACTCTGCTGTTTACACTTATTTTGTCCCGCAGGATATTCCCGGCCTTGTCGGTCTTTTCGGTGGTAACGGTGCATTTGCCGACAGGCTTAATGAACAGTTCGGGAAAGCTAAAAAATATGGTTTTGTGGCTAAAAGCAAAGTCCCTGATTCCGGATGGATTGATTACAGTAACCAACCCGGCACCGGCGCGGCGCATGTGTTTAATGAGGCCGGGTCTCCATGGCTGAGCCAGAAATGGGTAAGGGAAGTAAAAGAAGCTTTTAACGACACAACCCCTTATGGCGGCTATAATGGCGATGAAGACCAGGGGCAGATGGGAGCTTTGGGGGTACTTATGGCTATCGGAATTTTTGAGGAAGACGGAGGCGCTGCCGCCGATCCTGTTTATGAGATTACCAGTCCTGTTTTTGATAAGGTGACTATTCATCTTAACCCGGATTATTATCCTGGCAAAACATTTGTAATCAGTACGGAAAATAATAGTGAGGCCAATATGTACATCCAGGATGCCTGGCTAAACGGGAAAGAATGGAATAACTATTCGTTTTCACATGCTGATTTTATAGAAGGGGGTAGCCTGAAACTAAAATTAGGACCGTCGCCCAATAAAGAATGGGGGCTTGGAAAATAGATAGTTGATATTGTTAGGCATATGGGCTTGATCGTTTGGCTCATTTGCCTAATTTTGCCATTGAGCAAGAATTAAGCGAATGGTCAATCCTGATAATACACAAGAATTGTTTCTTTTTTCAGAACTTCAGACCGGGAAGGAGTATGCTTTTGATTTTTTCTTTAATTATTATTATTCAGGATTATGTGTCTATGCTGAACAATATTTGCCTGGCTTGGAAGAAGAAGCGAGGAACCTGGTACAGGATGTTTTCCTGAAATTTTGGGAAGACCGTCAACGGATTGCCATTCAACGTTCAGTCCGTGCTTATTTGTTTACCTCTGTACGGAATAAGTGCCTTGATTTTTTGAAGAAGGCAAGCACCCGCCACAGCGTTTCGTCGTGGCCACTTTCTTCAGAACCGGTTGTTGATGACAGCGAAACGTTTGTCGAATCGGAACTGGAGGCAATTTTTATGAAAGGACTTGAAAAGCTGCCTCCCCGGTGCCGGGAGGTATTTGAATTGAGCCGTTTCGAAGGGCTTAGGAACCCGGAGATTGCTCAACGACTTAATGTTTCGGAGAAAACTGTTGAAAACCAGATAACCAAAGCACTTCGGATTCTCCGCGTCGAATTGAAAGATTACCTTCCTTTATTGCTGCTTTTTCAATCTTATTTTTTCCTGAAATAAAGAAATCCCGAATATCTTCCGGGGCTTTTCACCGGATCCATCCTTTTTTACATTCATCAGGTTTCTTTGAAGATACAGATTGTGTTTTTTATATCCGGCAGTTGTTGTAGAGTAGTATTTGTCTTTTCGTTAAAAACAAAGCGAAATAAATTTTTAATAAATGGGTAATATCCCCTGGGGGTAAAAGGGGGTAATATCGTCTTTTAATCAAAAGCAGTAAGAAATTTGAAACCCAATGTATATTATGAAGGATTGCTGGTACGTTTCCTGGATGGAACAATTCAGCCGGAGGAATTATCCCAACTGGAAGAGTGGAAGAATTCTTCAGATGATAATACCAGGCTGTTCGAAGCCTATGTTCAGACATCTCTTTATGCGGAGAGATTGGTAAAAATGCGTTCTATCGATATTAATAAAGACAGGGAACAAGTAAAACGGAAGTTGTTTGGTCCGGATGGGAATAAAGTGCGGTCCCTGAGTTGGTTCTACCGTGCTTCTGCTGTGTTTGTTATTCCTCTTTTTATCACGACAGCATTACTGTTTTATCAGAAAATTAACTTTTCCGGAGATTCGGCAACGAATATGCTGAGTGCAGAAACCGCTTACGGAGTAAGGACACAAATTGAACTTAGCGATGGTTCCAGGGTTTGGCTTAACTCGGGAAGCAAGCTGACTTATCCGGCGAAGTTTAACGGCAATGTCAGATGTGTTAAGCTGACCGGTGAGGGGTATTTTCATGTGAAATCAGATAAGAATCATCCGTTTTATGTTGATTTAGGTCCATATAGTGTAAAAGCTACCGGAACCAGTTTCAATATCAGCAACTATTACGACGATAAAAAGGTGAGCACGATGCTTGAAAAGGGAAAGGTCACTTTAGTAGAAAGATCCGGAGAACAAGAAAAGGAGTTATGTCGTGTGACGGAGGGAGAGCTGGCAGCTTATGACAAGGAAAAGCAACATGTCAGCATCTGCAACGGAATGGATAACAGCAAGTATCTGGCATGGGTTGAAGGAAAGCTGGTTTTCAGAAACGATCCGATGGAAGAGGTAATTTCCAGGCTCGGACGTTGGTTTAATGTCGATATAGAGGTAAAGGATGTCGAACTGAAAGGGTATTTTTACACAGCTACCTTTATTAATGAGACCATCGATCAGGTATTAGACCTGTTAACATACAGCGCCCCGATAAAATATACCGTTTTGCCCAGGGAAAAAGGGCCGGATGATACATTCAGCAAACGAAAGATAATTATAACAAAAAGGACGGTCAGGTAGGTCATACTGATTTCACGGCGAAGGAGTAATATAATAAAAATGTGAAAAATTATAACTGTAAGATAGGAACATGAATAAGTAATGAAAAGAAGAGTTTCAGATGATGAGTAAAAAAGGGAAGTTGCCGCTTCCCTTTTCGAAAAGTTTCTCTGCAAAAACAGAGTTAAAAATTGGTACTAATTAAAAATGTGAATTTATGAAAAAAAATGATTTCCCGCAATGGGACAGGAGGTGTACTGGTCTCCTGAGAAATGTATTACGGAAAATGAAAATTACCTTAATTATTCTTTTTTGGGCAGTATTTCAAACATTTGCAAGCGGTGTCTACTCTCAGAACAGCCGTTTAAGTATGTCTACAAGAAACGCGACCATTGAATCTGTTCTTCAGGATATTGAAGATAATTCGGATTACTATTTTCTTTACAACGGCAAATTAATTGATGTAAACCGTAAGGTTAGCCTGGATGTAAAAAATGAAAAGATTGAAGATGTGCTTAATCTTATTTTTAAAGATTCCGGCGTAAAATACGAGGTTTTTGGGCGCCAGATTGTCCTTTCCCCCGAAAATATGGTTGGGGCCCAGGGAGGACTGCAGCAAACCGTTCCGGTAAAAGGGAAGGTGTCCTCTTCCACGGGGGACCCGCTGCCTGGGGTAACAATTTTGGTAAAAGGAACCAGTATTGGTACCATAACGGATGCCGACGGTGTTTATTCGATCAATACAGAAGGAAAGGGAAATGTCCTTGTATTTTCGTTTATCGGGATGAAACCTGTTGAGGTAACCATAGACGGACGTAACCGGATCGATGTGAAAATGCAGGAAGAGACCATCGGCCTGGACGAGGTTGTTGCAATCGGTTACGGGACGCAAAAAAAGGTAAACCTGACCGGAGCGGTAAGTTCTGTCAGCGGTGATGAAATGCTGAAGCGCCCGGTTACAAACCCCGCGACAATGATCCAGGGGGAGATTCCCGGATTACGGGTGATCCAGAATTCGGGAGAACCCGGAAATGAAGATGTAACCATTCGGATCAGGGGACTTGGAACATTTAGTGATGCCGGATCGGATCCTCTAGTTTTGATCGATGGCGTTGAAGGAAACCTTACCGATTTGAACCCTAGAAATATAGAAAGTATTTCTGTTTTGAAAGATGCAGCTTCGGCATCCATTTACGGGGCCCGTGCTGCCAATGGAGTTATTCTGGTGACGACAAAAGTAGGAAAAGAGGGGTATCTGAATGTTGAGTACAGCGGTAGTTATGCTATCCATACTCCTACAAAGATGTTTGACCTGATTACCAATTCCGCTGAATACATGGAACTATGGAACGAGGCAAAAGAAAATACAGGACTGACTTCCGGTTTGTACACCGACGATGAGATCGAACTTTATAAAAATGCTACAGATCGGAATTTATATCCGAATACGGATTGGTTGGATTTATTGTTCGACCCATCACCAACGCAAACACATAATTTGAATTTTAGCGGAGGTAAAAATGGTACTTTTTATGATGTCTCGATGGGGTTTGTTGATCAAAAAGGGGTGATGAAAGGATTTAACTATAAAAAATACAACCTTCGTTTTAATATTAAATCCCAGATTAATGACCGGATTACTTTCGGTGCAAATATAAGTCTGAAAAATGGAGTAAGATCTCAGCCAGGTGGTTCAGGGCAAGACATATTCCTTGCAGCCATGTCCCAGGCCCCGACTTATGCCCCGCAACTTCCTGATGGCAGTGGTAAATATACTTATAAGGCCTATAGTTTTGAATACAATAACAAAAATCCACTGGCTGTTATCGATAATAATGTAGACAAAGATACCAAAGATTATGTTGCTACTTGTCAGATGTGGTTGGATGTAAAGTTACTGAAATCACTGAGCTGGTATATGAAAGGGGCCGTAAATGCCGATTTTAGCAAGAGTAAATATTTTGGGGCAAGCGTGCCTTTATATAATTATCACAGCTATGAATACATGAGTGATCTGGATGTCGGCAATCTTGGACTGGATGAGACAGATAAGCAAACAATCTATAAAACATTGTATTCCTATTTAAAATTCGATCAGGAATTTAATGGTGGCCACACCGTTAATGCCCAGATCGGATACAGTCTGGAGGAGAATGATTATCAATGGATGGAAGGATACCGGAAAGAATATGTCAGTGATAACCTGAGACAGTTGAGTGCGGGCAGCGCTTCCACACAAACAGCGGAAGGCAGCGAAGAAGAATGGGCCTTGATGTCTTTTTTCGGCAGATTAGGATATAATTATAAAGATCGTTATCTGTTAGAAGTAAACGGCAGATATGACGGGACATCCCGGTTGAGCCGCGATTCCCGGTGGGGATTTTTCCCTTCTTTTTCTGCCGGATGGAGAATGAGCGAAGAAACATTTTTTAAGAATCTTAACCTTTCCTGGATAAATAATTTGAAAATAAGGGGATCGTACGGAAAATTAGGAAATCAGAATATTGGCGTTTATCCGTATCAGTCAACCTACGAATTAACAGGAGCTTATTCGTTTGATAATTCCTCCTTATCAACAGGAGTTGCCCAGACAACACTGTCTAATAAGGATTTAAAATGGGAGTCGACAACCGTTACCGATTTTGGCTTGGACCTTCTCTCTTTTAATCATTTTTCACTCACATTTGACTGGTATCAGAAGAAGACCACAGATATTCTGAGAACAGCCCAGGTTACTGCTCTCGTTGGATTGGATGCTCCTTACATTAACGATGGAATAATGAAAAATACAGGTGGGGAACTTTCCTTAAGTTATCGAAATTCAGTTAAATCCGGAGCGTTAAGAGGTCTTAATTATAATCTTGGATTTAATATTGATCATTATAAAAATAAGCTGGTACGTTTCGGTGACAAGGAAATTGACGGTTATTATCTCCGAGAAGAAGGAAAAGAGTGGAATAGCTTTTATATGCTCAAATGGATTGGAATTTTCCAGGATGAAGATGAAATCGCCAGTTCTCCAACGCAATTTAGTGACAACACTTTACCCGGCGATTTAAAATTTGAAGATACCGATGGCAATGGCGTTGTTAATAACGACGACAGGGTGCCGGTAAAGGGACAAAATCCCGATTTTGAATATGGCATTAATTTGGCTGCAACTTGGAAAGGATTTGATTTTTCCTGTTTTTTCCAGGGAGTTAAAGGCCGGAAATTATTTGTCAATTACTGGGGTACGATTCCGTTTTTTCAGGGGACGCCTCCTACCGTGGAATGGAGAAACCGCTGGACTGAAGACCATCCTTCAAAAACAATGCCCCGGATGTACTGGTACCCGAGTGCCCCTACAAAAATAACACGGAATTCTACTTATTTTCTGCAGGATGCCTCTTATCTGAGGTTGAAGAATCTTTCTGTCGGTTATAGCCTTCCTCAGGCATGGATCAATCGATTGGGGGTTGAAAATATCAGGTTCTATTTTTCGGGTGACAATTTGTTCACGATTACCGATTATCCGGGACTGGATCCGGAACGTAGTTCAAGTGGATATTTTGTCAACTATCCGCAGAATAAAGTTTATGCCTTTGGTATTGATGTAAAATTTTAAAAGAACGGACATGAAAAAATATGTTTTTATACAGTTAACCTGCATTTCGATAGTAACATTATTGACCGGATGCAATGATTTCCTCGATAAAAATCCGACTGATGAAATATCCTCAAGTAATTTCTGGCAGTCGGCAGATGATGTGGAAGAGGCATTAACTTCGAATTACGGTTTTTTGCAAGGCCTGGATTACGACTGCTGGGATACCCCTAACGGCGGGACGTTCTCTTATTTGGTCCCAAATTTCGACTGTATGACAGATAATGGTTACGGACAGCATGATTATGGAAATACGAAGGAAATAGTAGAAGGACAGTTAACCGCATCAACAGAAGGATATGTCGAAGGAATCTATGAATATTGTTATGTGGGAATTGCCAGGGTCAACCTCTTCCTGGAATATTTAAACGAGTATGACGGGTCTGACCTCTCTGACGACGAAAAACAAGTATATGAAGCTGAAGTCCGTTTTATACGTGCATTCTATTATTTTCAGCTGTATTCCTTTTATGGCGATGTCCCTTTGGTTCTGGAACCATTGACCTTGGAAACCCAGGATGTCGCTAAAAGTTCTTCCGATGAGGTATTGACTCAGGTCCTGGACGATGTGAATTACGCAATTTCAAACCTTAACGCGGAATCATATGAGGATAATGCAGGGCATGTAACCATAACCGCAGCTGAAGCATTGAAAGCAAGAGTGCTGATGTATTCTTCCTATGACGACTCGGGAACCCCTGATGTCGATTCTTTGCAAACGGTATGTGACCTTTGTGAGGATATTATTCCGTATTACTCGTTGAGTGAGAGTTTCACCGATTTATTTCAAACGGCGGGACAGACGGACAATCCTGAAATCATTTTTTCAATTAATTTTCTTGCTCCGGATAATGTCCCGACTTATGGGACAGACCAACTTTATGGCGATTGGGTTGTTGTAAGCCCTTTACGGAACCTGCTGGATGATTTTGAATGTACAGACGGGCTTCCATACGGAACTTCTCCACTGACCGATTCTTCGGACCAGTTTAATAACAGGGATCCCCGTCTGGCAGCAACAGTCTTTGAAGATTATGTGGATTGGGGCGATGATAATACGCATACTCCATCGAACAATATGCCGACCGGATACGGACTGAAAAAGTTTTTGGATCCCGATCACACTCCCTACGGATATTCAACTGAAAGCGACCAGGATTTTGTCGTCTTTAGGCTGGCAGAGGTCTTACTGATGTATGCTGAAGCAAAGAATGAAATCAGCGGGCCTGTGGAATCGGTTTATTCTGCCATAAACTCTATCCGGGAAAGAGTGGATATGCCCGACTTGGAAGAAGGATTATCCCAGTCCGAAATGCGTGAGAAAATCCGGCATGAACGGAGGGTCGAGCTTGCTTTTGAAGGGCTACGTTATTATGATTTGAAAAGATGGCGGATTGCCGGGGATATTCTGCCGAACGTCACAGATGGGATACTTTCTTATGTATGGGAAGATAAGTTTTATAAATGGCCTTTGCCTCAATCCGAGATCGACAAGAGTAATGGTGTGCTGATACAAAATCCGGATTACGAATAGAGATATCCATGACTGTCTTCCGTGGGTACAGATTTCTTTTTCTGATAAGGAAACCCGAATTGGGATTCAGACAGTAAATCTTTACTTTTGGGAGACAGTTTTTTTAATACTAATTTTTATTACTACTTTTTTATTGCAATGAAGACTTATTTATTTGCAGAAGCCATTTTTGTTTTACTGATTCTCATATCATGTACACCTGCAAGAACGGTATCAGACAGCGGTTCATCGTTGAGATTATGGTACAAGCAACCGGCTAATTCTAAAATCGCCGATGTGAAAAACGGCTGGTTAAACGACCCGGAATGGCTTAATGCATTACCTGTAGGGAACGGTTTTCTGGGGGCAATGGTTTTCGGTGATGTCAGCACGGAGAGAATTCAGCTGAATGAGAAAACGCTATGGTCGGGAAGCCCGGATAACAACAATAATCCGGACGCAGTTAAATCGCTTGAAAAAATACGGCAGTTGCTGTTTGAAGGTAAGTACAAAGAAGCCAATGAGCTTACCGAGAAAACGCAGGTCTGTAAGGGGCCGGGATCCGGAAGCGGGAACGGGGCCAGTGTTCCCTACGGTTGTTTCCAGACGTTAGGCGATTTATGGCTCGACTTCGGAACGAAAGGACCTTATGCTGATTATCTGAGGGAGCTGGACCTGAACCGGGGAATCGTCCGTGTTTCCTATGAACAGGGAGGCATCGCCTACAAACGGGAAGTTTTTGCCAGTTATCCCGACCGGGTACTGGTAGTGCATTTATCAGCCGACAAAAAGGCGGCACTAAGTTTTAATGCTTCACTGACCCGTCCGGAGCGGTTTGTTACACGCGAGGAAAAGGACAACCTGATGATGTCCGGAACCCTGGACAATGGAAAAGGAGGCGATGGCATGCAGTATGCCGCCCGGTTAAAGGCGATTGCCACCGGAGGGACCGTGACTTATTCCGATAGCCTGGTTACTGTCCGGGGGGCTGACGATGTCGTCCTGCTGTTAACCGCTTCGACTAATTACAAGCAGGATTACCCTGATTATCATGGTGATGACCCTACGGTGACGACGCTTGATCAGCTAAATAAAGCTGCATCGGAACCTTATGCTACTCTTTTAAAAAAGCATACAGATGATTATTCCGCTATTTTTGATAAAGTCAGTCTGAATTTGTCGGGAGACGGACAGGATACAGTCCCTACAGACGTGAGGCTGAAAAACGAGGTGAAAAATCCGGACGATCTCCGGTTGCAGGAAACTTATTTCCAGTATGGCCGTTACCTGCTCATTTCTTCATCCCGTGAAGGTTCACTGCCTGCCAATCTGCAGGGTATCTGGGCCAATAAAATCCAGACACCGTGGAATTGTGATTATCATGCCAACATTAACCTGCAAATGAATTACTGGCCTGTCGATGTGGCAAATCTTCAGGAGTGCTTCAGCCCATTGTGCAACCTGATCGGGTCGCTGGTAAAACCAGGGGAGCTGACGGCGAAGGAGCAATATAATTGCAGCGGTTGGTGTACCGAGACTATAACCAATGTCTGGGGATATACCTCGCCAGGCGAAGGTACAAGCTGGGGAATGTATGTTGTAGGGGGAGGATGGCTGTGCAGGCATCTTTGGGACCACTACACGTTTACGCAGGACCGGGATTATCTGGAACGTGTATATCCTGTTATGCTGAACTCGGCGCGGTTTTATCTCGACTGGCTTGTAAAGGACCCGGCAACGGGAAAACTGGTTTCCGGTCCGTCTGTTTCGCCTGAGAATCAGTTTGTCGCTCCGGATGGTTCCGTATGCTCCGTGAGCATGGGACCCTCGCATGATCAGGAGATCATTGCTGAACTTTTCACAAACGTGTTGAAAGCTTCTGAAATATTAAAAGATACCGATCCTTTATTGGCAAAAATCAAGACTGACCTGGATAACCTGGCAATGCCCCAAATCGGTTCAGACGGACGATTAATGGAGTGGAGCAGGGAGTTTAAGGAGATTGAACCTACCCACCGTCATGTTTCTCATCTTTACATGCTTTACCCGGGTAACCGGATCGACCCGCTGAAAACACCGAAACTGGCCGAAGCCGCAAGGAAAACTCTGGAGGCAAGGACTGATGTCGGAACAGGCTGGTCGCTGGCCTGGAAAATAAATTTCTGGGCCCGGCTTAAAGACGGCGACCGCGCTTACCGGTTATTGAAGGATCTTCTTCGTCCAATCGGTAACTATGGAATTAACATGTCTGATGCAGGCGGAACATATCCGAATTTGTTTTGCGGGCATCCCCCTTTCCAGATCGACGGGAATTTTGGAGGTACGTCCGGCATTGCGGAAATGTTGTTGCAAAGTCAGAATGGTTATGTAGAACTCCTGCCAGCCTTGCCTTCCGTATGGAAAAACGGGCAGGTAAAGGGACTGGTTGCCCGCGGAGGTTTTGTCGTGGATATCGATTGGAAAGATGGGAAATTGGATCACGCCCGGATCCTTTCTTCGTCGGACAGTCCTCTGATCCTGAGATATGGGGACAAAACAGTAACTCTTGAAAAAACAAAAAAAGGAGAAACTTACCGTTTCGATCCGGGATTAAAATTGAAAGATTGATTTCAGTGAATAATAAAAAGGGGCTGCCTGGATCTGGCAGCCCCTTTGCAAAAGTTCAGGGGCGTCCTTTCTGCTTGCCCCGGTTAAATTTGTTTTAATAATTTATATTTCTGCAAAATTAAATTGTGTACAATTTAATTTTGCTCTATTTTTGTTGCACATTTGAAAAATGATGGATGACATTCTAAAGTTAAAAAGCCAGGTTTGTTTTCCTGTTTATGCCTTGTCCCGGGAAATTATCAACCGTTACCGTCCGTTTCTGGATGAACTGGGCATCACTTATCCCCAGTATCTGGTAATGATGGTTTTATGGGAAAACAAGCTGCAAACAGTTAATCAGATCGGAGACAAGCTGCATCTTGACAGCGGGACCCTGACGCCATTGTTGAAGAGACTGGAGCAAAAAGGTTTTATATTAAGGACCCGCAAATGTAGTGATGAACGGGTAGTGGAAATCACGGTTACTGATGCAGGGAAAGCATTGCAAAACGATGTGGCGGGGATACCGGGAAAAGTGGTCGAAGTGATGGGCATAACTTCGGAAGACCTGGTGGAGTTAAAAGAAATTGTGTTGAAAATATTAAATAAGGCAAAATAATTTAATTATCATAAAGGAGATATAGAAATGTCGTTATTGGAGAATTTGCAGTGGCGGTATGCCACCAAGAAGTATGACCCGGCGAGGAAGGTTTCACAGGAGAATGTCGATAAAATTGTTGAAGCTGCCCGTCTGGCCCCGACTTCATCGGGCTTGCAGCAGTTCAGGGTTATTGTAATTACCGATCAGGAATTGAAAAATAAAATTGTTCCGATTGCATTGGGACAGCAAGTTGTTGCCGACTGTTCCCACCTGTTGGTTTTTGCTGCCTGGGACCATTATACCGAAGAACGTATTATGGCGACCTATGATTATACCACGGATCAGCGAGGCTTGCCCCGCGGGCGTTTTGCCTCGTACACAGACAGGCTGAAAGCTGCCTATTTGCCCCAGACACCGGAGCAGAATTTTGTCCATACGGCGCGGCAGGCTTACATTGGTTTTGGATTAGCCATTGCCCAGGCAGCTGAACTTAAAGTAGACAGCACCCCAATGGAAGGTTTTACCAATGAAGAACTCGATGAATTACTCGATTTAAAGTCAAAAGGACTGAAGAGTGTAACTTTACTTCCTTTAGGGTACCGTGATCCTGAGGGCGACTGGCTGGTCAACATGAAAAAAGTAAGGGTACCGAAGGAACAATTTGTCATTACGTATTGATCATTGGCCTTTCCAAAGCAGAAAGAGCTGTCTGAAACAAAAATTGCGGTCCGGAACAAGGCGGACCGCAAAACATACTGCTAATTATTTAATTAATCTATTGGGGAGTACGAATGTAAGTTTTATTTATTGTCTTCCTTCGGTAATAATTCGAACGCAATTGTATTTTTGCCACTCAGAAATTTTTTTGAAGCTTTCAACAAGCTTTTACCGGTTATAGTATCCAGATTTTTTTCAAACGAATTTACGACGTCGAGGTTTTCCCTGTTCTCATATTGTGTCGTAAGGTAATTCAACCAAAATGAATTGTTCTGCATGGCCTGTTCTATGTCCTTTTTATAAGCCGCCTTAAACTTTTCGATTTCATCGCCAGTTACTCCGCTCGTCCTCATTTTTTCCATTTCCTTTTTTGTTAGTTCAATAAGATGGTCGACATTGTGCGGAGAACAGCCAAATGATACTCTGATCGCAAATTCATTACGGGGGTATTTATCATAGCTTACACTGGCTGAAGGACTGTAAACCTCACTTTCACTCTCACGCAGCACTTGGATTAACCTCATTTGCAGGATATCGATGAGGGCTTTCAGCTTAAGATTTTCAACAGCACCGTATTTGTATTCGCCATGAATAATCATTTGAACCGTAGCCTTATTTTCTTTTTCTTCCTTTACTTTTTTAACAAGGAGTCCTTCCGGTGCTTCGATTTTTAAGTCGCGCGCCTGTTCTTTGCCAAAGGTCGATGGCAGGGCTCCGAGGTATTTTTCGAGCAGAGGGGTAATTAGATCAACATCGAAGTTCCCGACGAAGATGAAAGTAAAACCCGAAGCGTCAGCAAAGCGTTCTTTGTAGATCCGGCACATTTCATCCATGTTTAGCGATGAGATCATATTCAGTGTTGGCGGGGCATAGCGATAATTATAGTTTCCCATAACATACCGCACGGTGTCACCAAATACGTTCTGGGGGCTCAGATAGCGGTTTTTTATTCCTTCTTTCGAACGGCTGATGATATTTGAAAAGAGCAGTGTGTCTTTCCTCGGTGCTGTAAATTTCAGGTAAACCAACTGCAAGGCTGTTTCCAGATCTTTTGTTGAGGAACTGCCTTCAACAACTTCTGCACGATCAGTCAGCCCAATCCTGACGTTTGCTGTTTTTCCGGTCAGCTTTCGTTGTAATTCGACCGGGCTGAACTCTCCAAGGCCCATTGACGACAGCACCCCGGTTGCATTGGATGCATTGTAATAGTCCTTTTTGTCATATAGCGAAACTCCCCCCTCGCTAATTGCACTGAAACTAATTTCGTCACTCTTAAAGGCCGTCGGTTTCAGAACAATTTTTACTCCGTTTGAGAGCTTCAACTCCGTAACATTCAATTCAGCATATTCATGTTTTGAAATAATCCTGCCCGGAGCGGGAAGCGTTTCGACAAGTGGTTTGTCTGACTCATCATCAGAAAATGCCTCCATTTTTTCGTTGGCTATTTTATTCATCCACAATCCGACCTGAGTCTCATCCGGGAGGGAATCCTTTTGGTTGGAAGGAGCTATCAGGATGATGTCCCGGTCATGGGGGGCCATGTAGCCCCGGAGCAGGCCATTAATGTCATCCACCGTAATTTCAGGTAATTTTGATTTTACAAAGTCATATTCCCAGATAATGCCGGGAGAGGCTTCTCCTTTTAAAAATAAAGAAGCATATTCCCCGGCCAGCGACTGTGAAGGCGTATGGTCTTTTTCCTTCATGCTTTGCTCGTAGTTATTGAGTATAGCAGTTTTTGCCTGTTCCAGGTCCTGTTTTAGAAATCCGTTTTTCCTGATCCTTTCAAGAAGTCCCCATGTTTTGAAGAAGGCTTCTTTCAATTTGCCCTCTTTGGCCGTTACGCTGAAGGTAAACATTTCAACATTGGAGAGAAAATCCTGTCTACCCATGCTCATGTTCATGTAATCAGGGGCATGGTCAGTACTGGTCATTTCATATTGCCTGAATGACAACATCTGGTTTAACAGCATCCCTTTGATTGTCCGAATGTAATCCTGTTCCGTTTTGATTTGATTGCTTTCACGTTTAAATAATATTTGGAGCACAGCATTCGGTTGTTCATCGTCGGTAACAACAAGAAACTGGTTTTTACCGTCCAAAGGAATAGAATACTTTGTCCGTTCATGTTCCGGCGTTGGATTTTTTAAATCCGAAAATTTGGATTTGATCATGTTTTCAGTCTGATCGACATCGACATCTCCGACAACGACCACTGCCTGAAGATCTGGTCTGTACCAGTCGTTTTTGAAGCGGACGATTGTTGCCGGTTTAAACGTTTTCAAAATATCTGTTTTCCCGATAGGCAAACGTTCACTGTATTTTGAATGATTTGTCAATACCGGGAAAATTTGTTTTTGGATCCGTTCCCCTAATCCTTTATGCAAACGCTCTTCTTCCAGGATTACCCCTCTTTCCTTGTCAATCTCGACCGGATCAAGAGTGGCTTCCTGAGCCCAGTCACGCAGGACATCCAGTCCTTTGGGAAGCATTTCCGGGTTGTTCGTTGGTATGGGCAGAATATATACGGTTTCATCGAAGTTGGTGTAAGCATTCAAATCGGCACCGAATTTTATCCCTGATTTTTCCAGAACGTCAACCAATTCGTTTTTCGGGAAATGAGTCGTCCCGTTAAAGTTCATATGTTCCATGAAATGGGCAAGGCCTTGCTGATCGTTATCTTCAAGTATGGAGCCGACGTTATTTACGATCATCATGTAAGCCCGCTTTTGAGGTTCTTCGTTATGCCTGATGTAATAAGTAAGTCCGTTGGGTAATTTACCGGTCCTGACAGCCGGATCCAATGGTATCTGTTGGGCAGATAATCCGGAAGAGGCAAAAAGTACCCCGCTCAGAATGAAAAACTTAAATAAGTTTCTAATCAATTTTTTCATGAATCTGTTTTTGAAATTAAATATGTATGAATTAAAATTCAACCTAATTAGTTGTCCTTTGGGGACAATCATAACAGGATTTCAACAATTTTTTTGCTTCTTCTGTCGTTTCTGGAGATATTTACTTCTAAAATTTCTGATTTTGGCTTGTGTGTTATCCTTACTGTCTTACTGATTGGAAAAGTTAAGGATATCGGAAATGTTCCGGACGAATTTTGTAACTTAGTCACCACTATTAAATTAAGGAATCAAATAAAGCTCAGAATGCGATCTTATTTATTTAAGTGGCAATTAATCAGTATTGTAAGATAAAAAATCAATTATTCAGGTCGTCTGTTATGGAAGAATCTCTTATTTCCCGAATGTATAACCGCAAAGTAAAAAGTATTTTCAGTTGTCTCGTTTTTTTTGTTATAATCTGGAGTAATGCAATTGCAGCTAGGATCGATACTGTTTCGACCTATAGTGCTGCAATGCAAAAACAGATAAAAGCCGTGGTTATTACCCCGGATGCTTATCCTGAATCAGGGGCGTTGCCCATGCTGTACCTTTTGCATGGCTGGAGCGGAAATTATGCCGACTGGGTAACCAGGGATCCGGAAGTCGGGGATCTGTCCGATTTATACCGGGTGATTATTGTTTGTCCGGATGGCGGGTATGACAGCTGGTATTTCGACAGTAAGACCGATACCACTTATAAATATGAAACGTATGTCTCGCATGAGCTGGTCGCTTATGTCGACAAGAACTACAAAACCGTTGCTACCCGTGCGGGAAGGGCTATAACTGGTCTTAGCATGGGGGGACATGGTGCCCTGTACCTGGCTTTCAGGCACCAGGATATATTTGGTGCGGCGGGTAGCATGAGCGGGGGGGTTGACTTTCGTCCTTTCCCGGATAACTGGGGCCTCAAAACAAGATTGGGGAGTGAAGCCGAAAACCAGGAGGCCTGGGATCAAAATACAGTGATTAACCTGGTTCATTTGTTAAGAGGCAATTATTTGGCTTTGATATTTGATTGCGGGACAGAAGACTTTTTTTACCCGGTAAATAAGGCTTTACATAAGAAATTGATGTATTACAATATCCCGCACGATTTTATTTCACGACCTGGCAAGCATAATTGGGATTACTGGACGAATTCTGTCCGGTACCAGATCATCTTTTTTACAAATTTTTTTAAGCAAAATAACTGAACCGTTAAAACCATTATTAATGAGTATCAAAAGTTGACGGTAACGCCAGCAACTGGTACTGAATGGTTTTTGCCAGTCGGTAGTTCCCTTCTGCATTAGGATGCAGCCGATCGGTATCGCTATTGTTGAAATATTGTACCTGTGATCCCGCAAGTGGATAAAGGCCGCTTAAGGAGTACAGGTCGATCAGGGGAACAGCCCAGTTGGAGGCTGCCTGTTTCAGGGTATTAACATAGTCGTCAATGTATAACCCCACCTCGTTTGAGAAACTTTCTTCCGGTTGGACATTGGTATCGCTAAACTTGGCATAACCCCTGTGAATGGGAGTCATGATAATGATCTGCTGCCGGGGAAAGTTATCTTTCAGGAACGACATCACCTTGTTAATCCGACCGCAAAAGGTAGAGTCGTTTATAACAGGAGTCCGGTATTTTAGTGTCACTGTTTTGCCGTTATGGTTTGTTTCCTTCTCGGTTTCATTATAAAATTTACCGATAGGAGTACCATGACTGTAATCGTTTGTTCCGGCAAAAATCAATATGGCATCGATATCGGTCCCCCTTTCCTGGTATAGTTTAAGTGCCTGTTGGTAAATACCATCCCATTGGTTCCCGCTGATGCCATAAACATAAGGCTCAATACCCAGTAAGTCGGCCAGGTATTCCCAGTAAATACAATTATTCCCGCTACGGGGCTTTTGCGTCATGGAATCGCCCAGGTAGGCCACCCGTCTACCCTGCCATTGAGAGTCTGAAGTTTTTTCAGCCTCACTCAATGTTACTTTTATGGGATCAACCTCTACAGCTTGTCCATATCCTGCCATCGCGATCAGGAGAATGGTACAGGTAACCGATATCTTCTTCATAAGAAAGATTTTTTATTGCTGTGTTCCCCAAAATTAAGCCATTATTTTAAATAGCGGTGAATAAAATGGTATTTCCATAATTTATTCATTTTTTTCTGTTCCGTTTTTATCTTTGTTAAGACGGATTTTGTGTGTATAAAAAAGCTTTGAGTTTAATTATGTGTGAAGGGGCCGGGAAATTAAAAGATTGGCAGAGGAGATCCGGGGATGATTTTTAAGCATCAATGCTTCTAACCATCATTTCAATGGCAAAAGTATTCGACCAGGAACGGATTTTAAAAGAACTTTCAGATGATAGTAAACAGGCACTTGAAGAACTGTTTAATTATTACTATCCCCGTTTGTATAATTTTTCGAAAGCATTTTTGAAGCTGGAAGATGGTATAGACGATATCCTTCAGGAAGTTTTTATTAAAATCTGGGATAACCGGGCCAATATTAAATCAGGTTATACTTTCAACTCTTACATTTTCACGATAACCAGGAACCTTTTGCTTAACGAGTTGAGGAGGAGGTTGACAAGCGAAAAAATAAGGGACCAGATTTTAAAAGCTTCAGTCGCTGATGAATATTTCTTTTTTGAAAAGATCGAGTACGACGAACTGAAGGAAAAAATTGACGGGCTAATAGAAAAATTGCCCGGCAGACAGCGCGAGATATTTAAATTAAGCCGGATTGACGGCCTGTCTCACAAGGAAATATCCGAAAAACTGAATATCAGTACAAAGACTGTAGAATATCACATCAACTTATCTATCAAATACCTACAGGATCATTTGAAATCATTTGGATTGATTTCGTTGCTCTATCTATATCTATTTTTTTGATTTTTCCCTTTTTTCACCAGGGATGACTTCTTCTGCCGTGTATTAATATCGGGAAAGCAGAAGATAAGTGATCCTCTTGTGAAATAATGGGGCATAAGATCATTTTTCTGAGGAATTCGATATAACGCTGATAGTTGCAGAAAATGAACCGTTTATTTAAAAAGTATTTTCATTCTGTTATTACTCCGGATGAGTTCAGCCAGTTCTGCTCATTTATGAAAGAGGAGAGAAACAACACTGTCATTTCTGAAATGATGAAGCCGGAATGGGAACGCTGTATCCGGGAAGAAAAGGTCTCCCGTCAGAATCCTGCATTACTGGAGAAGATAAAACAGGCAATTCTTATAAAAGAGGGCGAATCAGCCAGGATAAAGTTGAGACTGTATACAATTGCCATGAGGGTAGCTGCATTACTGATTATAGGTTTATTCGCCGGTAACGTGTGGTTTTACCTCCAGTCGCGTTCTTCGTCAGGTTTAGGGGCAACCCAGTCGGTAAGTATTCCCTATGGGGCAAGAACACAACTGTCTATGCCTGATGGTTCAACAGTGTGGCTTAATTCCGGGTCTACGCTTACCTATCCCGTCGATTTTTCAAAACACCGTCATGTAATGTTGGATGGGGAAGCATTTTTTGATGTGGTAAAGAGAAGGGGCCCTTTTGAGGTAAGTACAAATTACGGAAAAGTTATTGTCCATGGTACAGCTTTTAATGTACAGGCTTTTTCTGACGGGAATTTTGTGACAACACTGGTCCGGGGAAAGGTGCAGATCATAAATAATGGCGGACAGGGAAAAGAGTTCCTCTATCCGGGAGAACAGGCAAGTCTTGTAGGGGAAAAGTTTGAGAAAAGGACTGTCGATACGGAGTTATATACTTCCTGGAAGGATGGAAGACTGATTTTTTACAGGGAACCTTTTCCCAGCATGATAGATAAAATGGAACGCTGGTTCAACGTAGACATCGAATACTCCGGTCTGGATTTTAAAGGCCTTTGGTTTTCCGGCACAATCGAAAATGAAACACTGACAGAAGTCATGGAGATGATTTGTAAATCAGCCTCGGTAAACTATTCCTATAATTCCAAAACACGAAGAATTAAAATAACTGCGAATAAAAAAGATGTTTAACCAATAAAAAGAAACAGCTATGAAAAATTAAAAAAGAGAAGCGGAAAGTGCCATTTTCCACTTCTCTTAACTGCTTGATTTATTTGTCTAGTATAAACCAATTATTACAAAAGTATGAAAAAAAGGCAAGCTTTTCATGACGAAGAGTCGTGTATCCATCAAACATTTTTAAAAATGAAACTTACTGTTTTTGTCGTGTTGTTTTCTGTCATGGGGGCATGGGCATCCCAAGGCTATTCCCAAAACACGAAGCTGACACTTGATGTGAAAAATGAAAGAATTGAAGATTTTTTAAAAGTAATTGAAAATCAGAGTGAATACCGTTTTTTTTATAGCGGTAAAATTGATGTTGACCAACGGATTTCCGTTGATTTTGAAAACAGGGAAATTAACGAAGTTCTTGATAAAGCGCTAAAAGGTACGGGAATTGGTTATGAAATTAATGGCCGGCAGATTATTCTGTCATCTGTAGGCTCCGGAAAATTTACTCCTGCGCAGAGAAAGGTTATCGGGAAAGTGACTGATGAATCCGGAGTCCCTGTTCCCAGTGTATCGGTATTGGTAAAGGGGACGACCCAAGGGACAATTACTGATGCAAACGGAAATTATTCCCTTGTGGACGTTCCGGGAGATGCAACTCTTATTTTTTCGTTCATCGGGATGCAGGCCCAGGAAGTGGAAATAGCAGGAAAATCTTCGGTAAACGTGGTTCTTCGCGAAACTTCGGTTGGTCTCGAAGAGGTTGTGGCCGTAGGATATGGAACATTGAAAAAAGCGGATATTGCAACCTCAATTTCGTCGGTAAAACCTGAAGATTTTAATACCGGGGGAGGCCGGGATACCAGGTCTTTACTGGAAGGAAAGGTCGCAGGACTGGTTGTGACCAGGACCGGAGGGAGCAGTCCGAACTCGAGTGTGGAGATCCAGCTGCGTGGTGTCGTTTCCATGAATGGGGACCAGGAACCCCTGGTCGTTATCGATGGGATACCTGGCGGTAACCTCGACCTCCTGCAGGCTGATGATATCGAATCGATTGAAGTACTGAAGGATGGTTCGGCAGCGGCGATTTACGGTTCAAAAGCCAATGCCGGGGTTATCCTGATCACGACTAAAAAAGGTAAAAAGGGGGAAAATACCATGGAATATTCAACCTATGTGACCAGGTATTTCCTTGCCAAACATCCTGATTTTATGGATGCCGCCGAGTACCGTACCTACATGGAAGAGCTTGACGATCCAAGCTACATGGTGGATAACGGGGCTTCGACCGATTTTTACAAGGCCCTGATCAAGAACGATAATCTCAGCCAAAGCCATAACATATCGTTTTCTGGTGCTGGCAATAATTCTTCTGCTTACAGGGCTTCCCTGTATTATAACGACCTGCAGGGATTGGCAAAGAAAGACGAACGAGCACAGTACGGAGCCAGGGTTTCTCTGCAAGGCAAAGCTTTTTACGACATTCTGACTTACCAGACCAACCTGGCAACCAACTTTAACAATGCTGATTTACTGGGAAATGAAGGATGGGAATCTTCGCTTAGCCGTAATCCGACTACCCCGATTTACAACGAAGACGGTACCTTTTTCGAGAATGCTGCAACAACAAATCCAAGTTATGTTGCCCGGTTATACCAACAGAAATATAAGCGGAACCAGCAAACTACCTCGCTGGATGGAAAGCTGACGGCCGAACCGTTGAAAAACCTGAAGTTTTCGGTATTCGGTAGTTCTATCAGAGACAGTTATGTCGACAACGTCTACTATGACAAAGATTCCAAAGCTTCGGTTGATAGTTATGACGGCGGCGGATATGCTAAAAAAAGCTCATACCTGCAATCCAAATATGCGATGGAGCCGACGATTGAATATTCATCCACAATCCTGAAAGACCATTCTGTCAATGCAATTGTCGGATACAGTTACCAATACAAAGTTACAGAGACATTGTCGGCAGAAAATGCCGGATTTCTCAGTGACGAAACCGAAGAAAACGATCTCGGTGCCGGGAGTTACCTTACCGACGGTAATGCCAGTATGAGCAGTGAAAAGGAAGATGAAACCCTGATTGCATTTTTCGGACGTGTCAATTATTCTTACAAAAGTAAATATGTTGCCCAGGTTTCACTGAGGCACGAGGGGTCGTCGAAGTTCGGTAAAAACAATAAATGGGGTAATTTCCCGTCTGCTTCCGCCGCCTGGAATATCTCACACGAGAATTTTATGCAGCAGTTCGCTTTCCTGTCTGAGCTTAAACTCCGGGTAGGATACGGCGTTACCGGTAATTCAGGGATTGATCCGTATCAATCGCTGGCGACATTGGGTACCGGAGGGTATTATATCAACGATGACGGGGATTGGATACAGACTTACGGACCTTCGAGCAACGTAAACAACTACCTGAAGTGGGAAAAGAAAAAAGAAACAGATATTGGTATCGACTACGGATTCCTGAACAACAGGATTGGTGGGAGCATCGACCTGTTCAACCGGCGTACCGAAGACCTTTTGGCTACAGCCAACAGTGCAGTCCCTTCATTGTTGCAAAGTACCGTAATGTCCAATGTAGGTACAATTACAAGTAAAGGTATTGAACTTTCGGTGAATGCCACCCCTTTAAGAAAAAGGGACCTGATGTGGCGGGTCGATTTCAACGGAAGTACCTTGCAAAACAAGCTGGTCAAGTTTACCAACGATCCGGATGCCGAGTATGAAGAGTACGGAAGTATAGGCGGGTTTGGGGCTCTGGGAAATGCGATCAGGACCTATGCCGGCGATAAAGTCGGTAATTTCTTCGGAAAACGTTTTGCCGGGTTTGACGACAATGGCGACTGGCTGTTCTATACAAAGGATGGAGAAAAGGTAAGTGCTGATGAAATTTCAGATGATGATATGGCCGTAATCGGCAATGGTGTCCCGAAATTTTATGCATCTCTCTCCAATTACATCCGCTATAAAAATTTCGACTTCTCAATTGCCTTTCGCGGTAAATTCGGATTTGATATCCTGAACCGGACAGAGATGTTCTATGGAAATAAAACGACCCTGGAAGCCGGCTTTAATGTGCTGAGGAGCGTGCGGAGCAAGAATGTCGATTCCAGCTATCAGTATTCTGATTACTATATCGAGAAAGGCGATTTTGTGAAACTCGACAATATTACCGTCGGTTATAACTTTAAGAACCGTTCCGGAAGTAAATTTCCTGATTTCAGGGTGTATGTTACCGGTCGTGACCTGCTGACAATTACCGGTTACAGCGGGCTCGATCCGGAAGTAACCGATACCGGACTGGCCCCGGGGATAGAGTGGACCGACCGCACCCCGCTTACGCGCAGCTTTATTATGGGATTAAATGTTAAATTTTGAAAATGACCACTGCTATGAAAAAGAATAAATTCCTGTTTTTCACAATTTTAGCGGGCTGTCTGCTTGTTTCAAGCTCCTGTACCAATCTGGACGAGACTGTTTACAGCGAACTTTCCACATCCGGCTTTTATTCTAACTCGGATGAGGTACAGTCGGCCGTATTGAGGCCCTATACCCATGCGCGTGCCTGGGCTGCTCCGACTTCACAGCAAAGTTACTGGCGGTTGAATGAATATTCCGGCGACCAGCTGGCGTGGCCGGTAAAGGGTATTCACGGGTATGACAGTGGCTACTGGATCCGGTTGCATTATCATACCTGGACAACACAGGATTATACCATCCAGCGGGCATGGGAACTCATGTTCTGGGGAATGGGGCTTTGTAACGATGCCATCACAAACCTGGAAGACCGTACTGCCAGCGACATGGGTATTGACGATTCCGACTGGACTGCATACATCGCGGAACTTAGGGGATTCAGGGCCTTTCATTACCTGAAAATTATGGACCTGTGGGGAAATGTCCCTATTGTTACGGAAGTCGGCGAACCCGAATACCCGGCGACAGAAAGTCGTGAAGATGTTTTCGATTTTGTCGAATCAGAATTGCTGGACATCATAGACGATCTTCCCGAGTTGACCTCATCTAACATAGGAAGGGTAACCAAAGCTGCAGGCTATGCGATGCTGGCCGAGTTGTACCTTAATGCCGAAACCTGGACCGGCACGGCCAGATGGGACGATTGTATCGATGTATGCGATAAACTGATTGCCGGTGATGGCGGATCCCAGTTGGGAACCATTGGTCTGGATAGTGATATCCTGACTCCTTTTTGCAACACGAATACAACGACCTCAAACGAGAACTTGTTCGTCCTGGCATATGATTATCAAAGCACTTCTAATTATTGCGGATGGAACAGCGATTTTTACCATTTCAACCAGAAATATATCTATGGCGGTGATAAGAATGGCAACGACGGGGCCGTCGTTATTCCTTCAGCTTATGACGCTTTCGACGATGACGACCTGCGAAAAAGCGAATGGATGCTTATCGGGACCCAGTATTATTACGATGATCCGACGACCACGGTTAAGGGCGCTTATGAATACAGCGGGCAAGACCTGGTATTTGTCAAGGACATTATGCGTCATACCGAAGGCGGGACCACATCGACCATGTATACCGGAGAAGAGAATAGCGGCGCCCGTTTTAATAAATACCAGCCGGGTGCCGGAACCTCGGCTACTGCAAATTACTGGAGTAACGATTGGGTCCTTTACCGCCTGACGGAAATTTATTTCGACAAGGCTGAAGCCCTGATCCGGCAAAACGGAGGTGTTGCAACCCAGGAAGCTGTCGATCTGATCAATACCTGTCGCGACCGGGACTTTAGTGCAGCCGATTGGGATGCACATAAATATACAACATCGACATTAACTTTGGACGAATTGTTGGCAGAACGGGGAAGAGAGTTTATCTTTGAAGGGAAAAGAAGAACTGACCTAATCCGTTTTGGAGCTTTTGTCACCGAAGATTGGTGGGATCATACCGCTTCAGATGATGATGACCTGAACCTGTTCCCGATACCGTATTCCCAAACGTCGGTCAATTCCAATTTAGTTCAAAATGATGGATATTGATTTTCCCGGGGACACACGTTTATCCTGATCACAAAACACAGGAAGATGTGCCGGATATGTGCATCTTCCTGTTTGTTTTATGATGCCGTGATTCACTTATCCTTCAATGAACTGTTCTGTATAATTTGTAGATGAAACGGACACACAACGACTAAATTTATTAATAATATGAGACAAAAGGTTATTTTACTGACCGTCGGAATTTTGTTTTCCGTGTTTTTGCAGGCACAACCCCTGGACAGGCGTGCCGGTTATGATATTTCAAAGGACAAGGTGCTGTACACAATCGGTTACAGCCATCTGGATACGGAGTGGAACTGGGATTATCAGGAAACCATTGACGAGTGCATCCGGAATATCATGACGGAGAATTTTTATTTGTTTGAAAAATATCCGGATTACGTTTACAATTTTACCGGATCCAGACGGTACGGGATGATGAAGGAATATTATCCCGATTTATACGAAAAGGTAAAGGATTATATCCACAAGGGACGCTGGTTTGTTTCCGGTTCTTCTGTCGATGAAGGGGAAGTAAACATTACATCGTCCGAGTCGCTTTTACGTCAGGTCCTTTACGGAAATAATTTTTTCAGAAAAGAATTTGGAGTTGAAAGTTGTGATTACATGCTTCCTGATTGTTTCGGTTTTGTTTATAGTGTGCCAACAGTACTGCATCACTGCGGGCTGCTTGGCTTTTCAACACAGAAACTGACCTGGCATTCTGCTGCAGGTATTCCCTTTAATGTTGGCATTTGGAACGGGCCGGACGGCAAAGGGGTGGTTGCTGCATTAAATGCTACCAGCTATAGCGGGGGCGTGGTACCTCGTCTTGACCTGAGCGATGACTGGAACAAAAGACTTGATCAGGACCATGACCAGTATGGAATTTCTTTCGATTACCGTTACTATGGAGTTGGCGATATGGGAGGGGCACCTCGCGAAAAGGATGTTAAAAATGTAACAGAGAGCCTGAACAATAACGATAGTAAGTTCAAAGTGGTGCTGACTTCTTCCGACCAGATGTATAAGGACATTACCCCTGAAATCCGGAAGAAACTGCCTGTCTATGCTGGAGACCTGCTTTTGATCGAGCACAGTGCCGGGTCGATGACTTCAGAGGCATATATGAAACGGATGAACCGTAAAAATGAGCTGTTGGCACAGGATGCAGAGCAGTTGGCAGCCATGGCAGACTGGACCGGGAAAACCAGCTATCCCTTTGAAAAATTAAATCCGGCATGGGACCTTGTATTAGGAAGTCAGTTTCACGATATCCTTCCGGGAACTGCTATACCAAAAGCCTATGAATATGCCTGGAATGATGAATTTATTGCAGCCAACGGGTTTGCCAATGTCCTGAAAAATTCGGTTGGTAATTTGTCCTCATCGATGAATACCGAGGGTAAAGGCCGGTCAGTTATCGTTTATAACCCGGTGGCACAGGCTCGTGAAGATGTTGTCTGTGCCAGTCTGGAGTATGATGTCTTCCCTGGAGATGTGCAGGTTTACAATGAAAAAGGAAACCCCGTCCCAACGCAGATTGTGGAATGGAAAAATGATACCCTGAAGCTGCTTTTTCTCGCTAAACTGCCTTCTGTAGGATTAAGAGTATTTGATATTCGTAAAAATGATGGAAAAACAATGCCTTCTTCGCTATCTGTAACCGGCAGGATGTTGGAAAACGATTATTACAAGGTGAAACTTGGTGACAATGGCGACCTCTTAAGCATATTTGATAAAAAAGCGGGAAAGGAATTGTTGGCTGCACCGGCCAGACTTGAATTCTTGCATGAGGCACCTGCTGAATGGCCAGCCTGGAATATGGATTGGAAAGACCGTCAGCAACCCCCGGTTGGTTACATGGACGAAAAAGCCAGTATACGTATCTTGGAGAATGGTCCTGTGCGTGTAGCCATTGAAATAAAGCGAGGCGGCCGGAATTCTTATATTACGCAGGTTGTTAGCCTTTCTGCCGGGGAAGCAGGTAAACGGGTCGAAGTAGCAAACGTGGTCGACTGGCAATCAACAGGAGTAAGCCTGAAGGCAGCCTTCCCGTTAACGGTCAGCAACCCGGAAGCAACTTATAACCTGGGGACCGGAACTATTAGCCGGGGGAATAACAATAGCGTAAAATTCGAGGTCCCCTCGAAAGAATGGTTCGATCTGACCAACCAGGACGGCAGTTATGGCGTTTCAGTGCTGGAGGACTGCAAATATGGTTCCGATAAGCCAGCAGATAATGAACTGCGACTGACCCTCCTGTATACCCCGGAAGCCAGGTCATGGTACCCGCATCAGCATTCCCAGGATTGGGGTGTTCATGAATTCAGGTATGGTATTTACGGGCATAAAGGAAGCTGGCAGGACGGTCTTTCTTTCTGGCAGGGTAAATTTTTCAATCAACCTTTAATGGCCTTTGAAGTTTCAAAACATCAGGGAATAAATAAAGAAGTGTCGTTTTTGTCTGTTAGTACCCCTCAGACAGGTGTGATGGCTTTCAAAAAAGCGGAGCAGGGCGATACTTACATTGTGCGGGTAAATGAACTGGAAGGGAAAGACCTGAAGGGTGCAGAAATTTCGTTTGCAGGTAAAATTGCAGATGCATGGGAAGTAAACGGGCAGGAACAAAAGATCGGTCCGGCCGACTTTTCCGGTAATAAGCTGAAATTCGGGCTTACCCATTATACGATACGCAGTTTTGCTGTAAAGCTGGTGCCTGCTTCTTCTTTATCCAAAGCAGAACAACAACCTGTCAGCCTGCCTTATAATAAAGATGTGATGAGTTTTGACCAAAACCGGGATGATGGCGATTTCGCATGGCACAACAGTATCCCTGCAGAGCTGGTCCCTGATGTGATTACCAGCGAAGGTATCCAATTCAAAATGGGAAGCAGGGACGACCGGGCTGAAAATGCAGTAGCCTGCAAAGGCCAGAAAATTGATCTGCCTGAGGGATATACGAAGCTCTATATCCTGGCTGCTGCCAACAACGATACCGAAGGCGATTTCATGGTTGGCGGGCAGGTTTTCCCGTTAAAGGTACAGGGATGGACTGGTTACGTGGGACAGTTTTATAACCGTGAATTTGCAAAGGACGGGGTTACTGTAACAGCCATTGACAGTCCGTTCTCAAAACAGGACAATATTGCATGGTTCGCTTCGCACAGGCACCAGGCTTATCCGTCGAAAAATCTTGCATACGACTACAGTTATTTGTATAAATATGAGATTGACCTTCCTTCGGGAACGGACAACAGTATTGTCCTTCCTGACAATGACAGGATAAAGGTGCTGGCTATTACTGTGGCAAAAGGTGCCGCAGACGATGTGAAACCATTACAACCTCTTTACGATGATTTTAAGGACAGTCCTGAGGTTGCGTTAAGGCAGGGAAAATAATTTTGTTGTGTATCAAAAAGAGCATTCATTTTTTGCAGGTCCTTTTAATTTTTAACAGATCAACAAAAAGCCAATTTAGCATGGATGCTCTTCCTGTTTTTTTATCTTTGTTCATTTTAAAATCAGTCAGGATTAACCAACTAAAAATTACAAACAAATGCAAAACAAAACGTCATTGTCGAAGATTCTGCCGGTGTTATTCGGTTTTTTCGTGATGGGCTTTTGCGATGTGGTCGGCATCACATCTGCCCATGTTAAGGAGGACTTATTGAGCACTTATAGTCCTGAGTTTCGGGATACGCTTTCGAATATGATACCGGTAGCCCTGTTTTCCATGTTCCTGATTTTCTCGGTTCCAACGGGGGTGCTGATGAACCGGATCGGGAGGAAAAAAACGGTATTGCTGAGCAATGTGATCACGATCATCGCGATGTTTATCCCGTTGATCGAATACTCATTTTTCATGTCATTGATTGCTTTTGCCTTGCTGGGGATTGCCAATACTATTTTACAGGTATCGCTAAATCCGTTGCTGACCAACGTGGTGAAAGGGGACAAGCTGACCAGTAGCCTGACCGCAGGTCAGTTCGTAAAAGCGATCTCGTCATTCAGCGCTCCGTTTATAGCGGCTTTTGCTGCAGCTGCACTAGGTAACTGGCAGTACATTTTCCCGATCTATGCGGTCATCACTTTATTATCGACCGTTTGGTTACTGGCCACCCCGATCCATGAAGATCCGGTGACAGGAGAAGCCAATAGTTTCAGTAGCGTGATGGGAATTTTGAAAGACAAGACGATTTTGTTGTTGTTTTTCGGGATTTTATTTGTCGTAGGCGTCGATGTCGGCATAAACACGGCATCGTCGAAGATCCTGATGGAACGCTGCGGACTGAGTTCGATAGAGGCTGGCTATGGACCGAGCGTTTATTTTGCATTCCGTACGCTTGGGGCTTTTATTGGTGCGTTTTTACTTGCCCGTTTCTCTTCGTCAAAGTTTTATAAAATAAATATCAGCATCGCGGTATTGGCACTGTTTCTGCTGATCTTTGTCGCAGAAAAACTACTGGTTTTCACCCTGTTTGGGATAATCGGTTTTACAATAGCCAATATTTTTTCGATTATTTTCGGTATGGCTATCCAGTCCAGGCCGGATAAAGCCAACGAGATTTCCGGACTGATGATTACCGGGGTGTTCGGAGGGGCTGTGATCCCGTTCTTTATGGGGCTGCTTTCCGATGCTATCGGTTCGCAGGCGGGGGCCGTGATTGTTATCCTGATCAGTGCACTTTACCTGTTTTTTACAGCCTTTGCCCTTAGGGGAAAAGAAGCGGCCCAATGAGGTTAAAAGAGAATTGCCGGCAATAAAAAAATTGTGAAGTAAGGAACATCATCCTTACTTCACAATTTTTTTTACTGAAGGGTTATGATTTTATCTTCCCCCAAAAAACTTTATTGATACTCCATTATTTTTATTTCCGTAGCCTGAAGCTTTTAGGTGTTTCATGGTAAACTTCCCGGAAGCATTTAATGAAATAGTGCGATTGGTTAAAACCGGTAAGATAGGCAATTTCGGCGATGGAATGGTCTGTATTCCGCAGCAGGTTCACCGATTTGCGAAGCCTTACCAGCCGGATAAACTGGTTGGGCGTTTGTCCGACGGATAACCTGAACTTGCGGTGCAGTACTGTTTTGCTCATGTTCATCTCGGAGGCAAATTCGTCTATTTTAAAGTCCGGGTCCATCAGGTGTTCCTCAATAACCTGCATGGAGCGTTGCAGGAACGTTTCTTTCGGATCGAACTCGATTTCATAGTCTTCTTTGGAAACCAGCCTGCTGAGAAGCTGGCTTTTCCTTTTTTTTCTGGTGTTTTGAATATTAATGATCTGGTTCAAAAGGACCTCTGAATCGAAAGGTTTTTTGATGTAAATATCGGCACCGGCTTTGTAGCCCTGCAGCTCGTCATCGGTTGATGTTCTGGCTGTCAGCAGAATGACGAAAATGTCGGCATAGCGGCTGTTCTCTTTGATCTCCCGGCAAAGGGAGAATCCGTCCATCCCGGGCATCATGACGTCTGAAATGATAATTTCGGGAAGATACTCCTCTATGTAGTCCAGGGCTTGTTGCCCGTTGGAAGCCGTAATGACATTAAAATGGGCCGATAATTTTTCCGAGAGGTATTTCCGCATCTGCTCATTGTCTTCAGTGATCAGGATGGTCGGGATATCTTCGGGAAGGGCTGATGAGGCGTCTTCCTGTATCTTTTCGCTCCTGACGACCTTGACAGGTAAGCTGACCTGTATTTCTGTCCCTTTCCCTGGCTCGGACCTGAGCTCGATATACCCATTCAGAAGTTCCGTAAACTTTTTGACGACATAAAGTCCCAAACCCAGTCCCTGCGCATTTTTTTTGTCGGGACGTTCAGGTTCACGATAAAATTTATCAAAAATAAGGGATTGGTTTTTCAACCCGATACCCGATCCGTTGTCCCGGATGCAGATCCGGAGCATACTGCTGCCTTCTTCGAAATTCAGCGAAGCAGAAACTTCTCCTCCTTCCGGTGTATATTTGATAGCGTTACTGAGCAGGTTGTACAAGATCCTTTCTATTTTGACATTGTCTGTTAAAACAGGAAGTATCTCAATCTCTGAGGTAAACGAAAGACTGATTTTCCGGGATTTTGCCAGGTAGTCGAAGGCATTGACGATGAGACGGGTAAAAGAGACTATCTCCACCGTAGTCTCTTTTACCCGGGTATCGGTCAGCTCGGCCCGTTTGAAATCGAGGATCGTCTTGAAGATATCTGAAAGAAAAGAGGTATTTTTTCCGATTATTTCCAGCTTTTCCCGTCGGGGATCATCCTCTTTACTCTCCCGGAGCAGATCGTTTACCGGCGCCAAAATCAGGGAGAATGGCGTTAACAAGTCATGGGAGAGTCCTGTAAAGAAGCTTTCCTTTTCCTTCAATAGTTCTTCTTCTTTTCTCTTCTCAATTGCTTTTAGCCTGAAGACTTGCTTCTTTTTGTAATAGTTGATAATGGCGATTACCAGTATTGATGCCCCCAGTGTTATCAGAAAGGCCAGCAACAGGTAAAACCAGATCGTTTGCCACCAGGGAGGGGTAATAATAAAATTCATCGACCAGTTAACCGGGGAATCCTCCCATCCGTCATATTTTTTGATTTCCAGGGTATATTCTCCGGGATTAAGTTGCGAAAAGGTAATCGGGTAGGAGAGGTTCAAATATTGCCAGGTATCGCTAAAACCTTTTATCCGGTACTGATATTTGTTTTTATAGAAATCCCATCCGGTCTCGGTAAATGAAAGGGAAATCCACCGGCACCTATATGAAAGGACGATCGATGAGACATATTCGGTTGCTTTATTCAGGACGACATTCCCGTAGAATTTTTCATTAACACCAACTTTACGGTGGTCGATTTCCATGTTTGTGAAAACGATCTTCGATTCGTCCGGTTGGTTTAACGCCTGCCTGGGATCGATCATAATCAGGTTATCGGTAGTGCCGAAAACGAGATAGTCCTGTCCCTGGAATGAAATGCTGCTGCTTGACAGGATAGCATGGTTACCCAGCAGGGACGGATTTATTTCCTTCACCCGTTTCCGGTTGCTGAGCGAACAGAACAATCTTTCGCCGATGGAAAACCAAAGGTTATTATCCCGGTCGAGGATCAGTGCCCGGATGGCTCCTTTGGGCAGCAAATCTTCAGGAAACGCATTTTCCGGCAGGAAAGTTTTTTCTAAGTTGATTTTCAGTAAATTGGTAGACGTGCCGACCCACAGACAATTGTTCCTGTTGTCTTTCACGATCCGGTAAACAATCTCGTCCCTGATAATGCGCCCGTTGTCGTTAATCTTGTTTGTGGAAGTATTAAAAAGAAAAAGCCCGTTATGGGAAGAAATAAACAGGTGTCTGCTATCCTGCATGGCAAATCCTGTGATTTCGTCTCTTCCGAAAGATTCGTAGTGGATCAGGTTTTCAGGTCTTTTCATAGGAGGGGTTAACTGTACAGAAAACAATCCGTCCTGCTTGGTACCGATCCAAAGTCTGTCGTCCGACGGAAAACAGGCTGTAATTTTTTCGAGCTGGTTTCCTGAAAAGTAGTCGTTAAAATGAAATAGAGGATCCGGTTTGGAAGCAACCCAGCCAAAACCGGTCCCGTCGTGTCCGGCAATGACAAGGTCTTTTCCGGAATAAAGCGATAAAATATAATTGTTGAGATCGCCTGTTCCCGAATTGCCAAATTTGGGCATCATTTTTTTATTCTTCAGGTCAATCAGGAATACGCCTGCCCCCTGGGTACCGGTAAGCAGATAATCCTTTCCGAATGGGGCGAGCGAAGTTGCAGGGGCAGGCAGACTGCCTGTAGCAGGAAAATGTCCTATTCCGTTCTTCTGTGCGTTGAACCTGTATATTCCACCGCCATAGGTTCCGATCCAGATATTGTTGTACTTGTCCCGGAACAGGCAGTTAATCAGGGTGGCGGTAAGTGTATTGTTCCCGAGTGAGTGTGATTCTTCCGGATGGGTAATGTTAACTTCTTTAACACCATGCCCCCAGGTGCCGAGGTAGATTTTATTGTCGTTGCTTCCTGTGATACGATAGATCGACCTGAAATTATCTCCTTTATGTTCGTCTGCAATTCTCATCCTGGCAGGATCATTACTGTTCCACCTGATCTTTAGAAGACCGGAGCTCCATGTTGAACACCAGACTGAATTTTCTTCCCCCGTATCGAGAAACTGGGTGATTGCCTCGTTCGTTCCTCCCTGGCTGATTAATTTGCCGGTGTTCATGTTGTAAACAAAATAGCCGAAGTAGGTTCCAACCCTGATATATCCGCGAGGTTTTTCGATGAGCGCTGAAACAATATATCCGGGACAAAAAGTTTCAGCATGATAGGATTTGGCCCCTTTGTGATCCGGGACAAGCTTGATCAGTCCTTCTTCCCAGGTTCCCAGCCAGATGTTTTTTTGAGAATCTTCCATGATCGAGACCACCCTCGCAGGAACTTTTCCCTTGATAATTTTACTGATTGGGGTAAAAACATCTTTTCTGGGATCATAAATGTCGGCACCTCCTGTTTTTAGTCCGATCCAGAGATATCCGCCGGAATCGAAAAATAAGGTCTCAATGTTATTTTCGGTCAGACAATTTTTTGAACCGTTTTCCCGCTTGTAAATCTTAAAGTTCTCCCCGTCAAACCGGTTCAGCCCGTCGCAGGTAGCGATCCACATAAAATTGTCGTTCTCTTTGATGTCGGTAACTTCAATACTAGAAAGCCCGTCGGTGATGTCATAATGATTGAATTCCTGGGCAAAAGATGGCCCCCAGATCAGGAATGACAAAATGATGGCTGCGAATCTTCTCATGAATATTAAAATTCTACTTTCTTCCATGTCGTGGTTATTCTCTTTCCAACAGGGTACCAACAATAAAATAAATTATACGCCAATTTAGCTTTTTAAACTGACAAAAAAATAGCAGAAAAGCATCAATTCATGTTTCCGCACGATTCTGCTATTAAATGGTTTATTTGTGTCATCGTCTTTCTTTCAGTCAGTTTATATTCGCAACAGATAATCAGGTACACGTTTTTTGAGGCACTTAAGAGAAAACTAATAACCATAAAAACTAAATTTTTATGAAAAAAGCATGTTTTTATAAAGGGAAACACAGGCATGCAAGTATCGACATGCGGACTTTATCCGGCAATTTGAAAATGAATTGTTCCCGGGTGAAAAAGGAAGGTTTGAAGATTAGTTTCTTCGTTTTTTTAATGTTTATAGTCACTTTCGTTCAAATCGGGTTTGTTTATGGAGGTGATGTAAAAGGGATTTCAGCAGGTGACCTGGATAAGGCATCCGTTCAACAAAAGGAGGTTCCGGTAAATGGTACAGTGGCCGAAGTCGGCGGGAACCCTATTGCCGGTGCGACCGTCGTTATTAGCGGTACGACCCAGGGGGTTGTAACCGATAATGACGGACATTTCCGTATTAACGTTCCTGTTGGAGGGACTCTCGAATTTTCTTTCATTGGTTATAAAACGGAAAAAAGAGTTATTTCGGAGGGGGGCAGACTGGACATTGTTTTAAACGAAGAGGTCAAAACGGTCGATGAGGTCGTGGTAGTTGGTTACGGCGTTCAGAAAAAAGCCACTCTTTCCGGTTCTGTAACCTCAGTAAAGGGATCAGAAATTGAAAAATCTCCCGCGATGAATGTCTCCAACACGCTTGGAGGGGCATTGCCCGGGGTGGTTGCCGTGGCGCAAAGCGGCGAGCCGGGAAATGATTATTCGACACTTTATATCCGTGGTCGCAGCACGTTGAATGACAATTCTCCTTTGATTGTCGTCGACGGAGTACCAAACCGTTCGCTTGAACGGATTGATCCGGCAACCATTGAAAGCGTGACCGTTCTGAAAGATGCTTCTGCTGCGATCTATGGTTCGCAGGCTGCCAACGGGGTGATCCTGATTACGACAAAAAGGGGTGCCCCGGGAAAACTTGCTTTTACGGCCAACTATACTTCCGGATGGTCGAGACCTACCAGGATCCCCAATCTGACCAATTCTGCAGAATATGCTACCCTTGTTAACGAGGTGGATACCTACGACGGAAGTGACCCGACTTATACCGACGCTGAGATCACAAAATACGCCGACGGGAGCGATCCATGGCGTTATCCGGATACTGACTGGTTTGATACCGTGCTTAAGGACTGGTCGTGGCAGAGCAATGCCAATGTAACAATATCAGGAGGAAATGAAAACCTGCAGACCTTTGTCTCGCTTTCAACCCGCCATCAGGACGGCTTCTTCAAAAACAGCGCCAGCAAGTATAACCAGCACGATCTGCGTTTCAACATCGACGGCAAGGTAAACCAATATATATCTGTTTCTGTTGATGCCAGCATACGGCTGGAAGAAAGCAGCTTCCCGACAGCATCTTCTTCTTCGATTTTTCGTGATCTGATGACTGCCAGGCCAACCCAGGTCGCCAGATGGCCAAACGGGCTGCCCGGACCACCTCTGGATGCAACCACACAAAGTAACCCGGTTGCCCAGGCCACGACAGATGCCGGTACAGACAAAACAGACAATTATGTTTTTAATGTAAACGGGAAACTGAACATTAAAATGCCCTGGGTGGATGGACTTTCCCTTACAATAACCGGGGCTCTGGACCGAGGTCTGGACTATCAGAAAGATTTTACAAAATTATATACCCTTTATACCTGGGATGGCTCAACGCTCGATTCTGACGGTCTGCCCTATCTTGTCAAAGGGGCCTATGGCTCGTCGTCGCTGATCCAGAAACTCGATGTAAGCAAGGAGTACCTGGTTAATGGCTTGCTGTCGTACCAGAAAACCTTTAATAATATACACGACATTAATTTTCTTGTAGGTGTCGAAGCGATCGAGGATAATTCGAACTGGTTCTCAGCCGAAAGGCGTAACTTCTCAAGCGATTTCCCTGCCGAACTGAATTTCGGGGATTCGGAGTCGCAGTATGCAAACGGGTCAAACCCGGGAACCAATCGCTGGCTCAATTATTTTGGACGCGCCAACTATGCCTTTAAAGGAAAATACATTGCCGAGTTTGTCTGGCGTTACCAGGGATCGAGCAAGTTTGACAGTGATACCCGCTGGGGATTCTTTCCCGGCATATCAGCAGCTTATCGTATTTCTGAAGAAAATTTCTGGAAAAACGGAAGTATAAGCAAGATCGTCAATAACCTTAAAATACGTTCTTCATGGGGAAAAACAGGGAATGACCTGATCGATCCTTACCAGTTCTTTTCATTGTATTCGCAATACTGGCAGTACTTTGTTACCGGCGACGGGACAACTCATACTACCTATTACGAAAGTCTTGCCGGGAATATCAAGGCCCAGTGGGAAGAGGCCAGGCAGATCGATGCAGGCTTCGATATGTCGATGTTCGACAATAAACTTTCTCTTACAGCCGACTATTTCAATAACCTCAGGACCAAGATATTGATTACACGTACGGCATCGGTTCCCTCGATGACAGGCCTTACCGATATCCTTCCGGATGAAAATCTCGGTAAAGTGCGTAATCAGGGTTTTGATTTTGAATTGACATGGTCGGACAAGATTAATAAATTTACATACAGGATCGGGTTAAACGGAGGTTATGCAAAGAATAAGGTTTTGTTTTTCGACGAAGCGGAAGGCTCATTGCCCTGGCAAAAACAGACAGGCCATCCAATGGAATCAGGACTTTACTATCAGGCAATCGGGATATTCCATACCCAGGAAGACCTGGATAACTATCCTCACCTGGATGAAGCCCGTACCGGGGACATTATCTTCAAGGATGTTGATGGTGACCAGAAAATTACCGGTGACGATATGAAGCGGATTTACAAGAATGTCGTTCCTACGCTTACAGGAGGGCTTACTTTATCCTGCGAATATAAAGGCTTCGATCTTTCAGCTTTATTCCAGGGACAGGCTGGGGCAGTCCGTTATGTTCAGGACCTGGGGGGCAAGGATTCGCAAAACTACTTTAAATCGTTTTATGACAAGCGTTGGACCGAAGATAATCCGAATGCAAACTATCCGCGAACATTTAACAGGAACGATGAATATTGGGTAAGCTCTGAAAATCCAAATACTTTCTGGCTGCATAAGACCGACTTTATACGCCTTAAGAATATTGAAATCGGGTATACCATACCGGCTGCTCTTACAGAAAGGACCGGACTGAGCAATATCCGTGTTCATATTGGCGGGATGAACCTGTTTACTTATTCTCCCGACATGAAGGATCTCGATCCGGAACTTGAGGCTCAGGGTGACGGATTTGCCGGGGAGGGTTATCCTTTGCAGAAAATTGTAACAGCAGGCGTAACCGTTAAATTTTAAGGTCTGGTATGACAAACAATTATTTCATAGTACCTAAAAAAGAAAAACAATGAGACGTAAATTAGTATATATCATAGTTGTTCTGGGGCTGTTTTCCCTGGTTGCCTGTAACGATTACCTGGATACAGTTCCCGGGGATCAGTACGACGATGCTGCTGTATGGAGCAGTCCGGACCTGATCGAAGCTTTTGTTTATCATATTTATCAGGGCATTCCATATCCTTACCAGTGGTACATGAGCGCTTCCCTGGTTGACGAGGCTGTGCCTATCCAGAACGATGGTGTGGTTACCCGGGTACTTAGCAGTACAATGACCCCTGAAGAACAGGCCGCCTTTGCCGATAACTGGGCAACCTGCATGGAAAACTGGTGGTGGGAATCGGTCTATACCAATATCCGGTCGTGCAACTTGTTTTTTTCGAAGATCGGATCGGCTGATTTTACGGATGAGGAATATAAACAGCAGCTTATCGGCGAAGTACACTTTCTGAGAGGGTATTTTTATTACTTGCTCATGGCCCAATACGGAGGGGTGCCAATGATCGATTATGTATTTAATGTTGGTGATAACTATGATGTGCCGAGAAATACGTTTGCCGAGACGGTCGATTTTATAGTAGCTGATCTCGATTCTGCCGTTTCAGAAGACAAGCTGGCTTCTCAAACCGACAAAACCAGGGCAACTGTCGGTGCGGCGCTTGCTTTGAAATCGAGGGTGCTTCTCTATGCCGCCAGTGATTTGTACAATTGTGATGGTTCCTGGGCGTCCGGCTATGAACACCCTGAACTGATCGGGTATGTCGATGGCAGTCAGACCGACCGCTATCAGGCAGCAAAAGGCGCAGCCAAGGCAGTGATGGACCTTAACAGCTATAGTTTGTATAATGCTTATTCCGACCCGGCTGAAAATTTTCAGCAGCTATTTTTGCAAATGTCTTCCGACGAACAGATTTTTATCACGCAATACGATAAAGATAATTATCCCTATTACGCCACAGACTGGATCGCCTGGATATGCGGTACCCCTTCATACGGAGGCTGGGGGCTAAACCAGGTTACAGGTAACCTGGCCGATGCATTCGAAAATGCAGACGGAACAGCATTCAATTTCGCGAACCAGAAGAACGATCCCTATACTGGCCGGGACCCAAGGTTCTATGCTACAATTCTCTATAACGGGGCTCCCTGGTATATTAATTCCTGGGGAACGCTTTCTGATACCAATATCGATATTACCGGAGCTGACAGTAATAGTGGAAATACCACGGGATATTATATTAAGAAGTTTATTTCTCCCTCAGAAAACGACTATTACTGGGGGACCCGTCAGCCGGAACCGTATATCCAGATCCGCTATGCCGAAATTTTGCTGAACTATGCAGAGGCATGCCTGGGATTAGGTGAAGAAGGCGAAGCCCGGAAAGCGATGGATGAGATCCGTGAAAGGGCAGGTATGCCAGACATCCCGGAAACGGAAACGGGAACCGGTCTTTTGGAACGTTACCGTAACGAACGCCGTATCGAGCTGGCCTGGGAGACCCACCGCTTCTTCGATGTACGCCGCTGGATGATTGCTGAAAGTGCTTATGGCGATGCCACCGGAGTAACTTACGACGGAAGTACTTACAATTCGTTTGTATTCGAATCGCATGCATGGAATAGCAGTCATTATTTTATCCCGATTGCCTACGATGAAATGCAAAAGAACACGGCTTTGATCCAGAACCCCGAATATTGATATTTTATCTTCCCCTGTTTTGTTTTTGTCTCCCTTTGTTTTTAACAAGGGGAGACATTGTAAGGTTCTTTTACCTTGAAAAGGGAGAAGAAAGGTGATGTTTTAATCAAAATATGAAGGAATGAGAAGCAGATCTATTTCTTACCAATGGCGGATTATACTGGCTGCCCTGATATATGGTTTATTTGCCTGCACCCCGCGGCCAAAGGGAGAAATTGTTCAGGGTGCGGTTTGGAAAGATACTGACGGTAATATGATCAATGCCCATGGAGGAGGGATCCTTTACCACGACAGTGTCTATTACTGGTATGGCGAGTACAAGGGGGATTCCACTTATCGGCTCGACTGGGTAAAAACATGGGAATGCTGGCGTACCGAAGCTGGCGGTATCTCGTGCTACTCATCAAAAGATCTGGTAACCTGGAGATTTGAAGGCCTTGTCCTTCCCCCGGAAATAAATGATCCTACTTCTGATTTACATCCGTCCCAGGTGATCGAACGTCCGAAAGTAATCTACAATGAAAAAAACCGCAGGTTCGTGATGTGGCTGCATATTGAGAGCCCTGATTACGAGAAGGCCAGGGTTGGGGTCGCCGTTAGCAATCATCCAAATACCTGTTTTACCTATTTAGGGTCCTTCAAACCGAATGGTGCAGATAGCCGTGACCAGACACTTTTTCTCGATGATGACGGGCGTGCTTATCAGGTGGCGGCTTCCGAATGGAACAAAACTATTTATATCAGCCTGCTGAATGACGATTTTACAAAACCGTCAGGCATTTATACCCGGAATTTTATCGATCAGTCACGGGAAGCCCCTGCAGTTTTCAAACATAACAATAAGTATTACATGATCACTTCCGGTTGTACCGGCTGGGACCCTAATGCTGCCGGATATGCTGTTGCCGATTCGATGCTGGGAAACTGGTCTGTCATGGGGAATCCCTGTACCGGTAAGAATGCGGACAAGACGTTTAATTCGCAGTGCACTTATGTTTTTCCGGTTGCCGGTGAACCCGGAAAGTTCGTCGCAATGTTTGATGAATGGAACAAAACCGATCTGCACGATTCCCGTTATATCTGGCTGCCTGTAACTTTTGAAGGAGACCGTGTGCAGATCCCCTGGATGGAATGCTGGAAACCTATGGAATGAAGAAATGATAGAATGAAAGAATGAGGGAATGATAGAATATTTTGTATTTTGTCTGGTAATATTTTAACTACTAACCTGACAGATGATGAAGAAGATTTTCTTTTTTTTGTTCTTTTGGCCGATCGGTTGTGTGATCGTTTTTGGCCAGCAACTTTACAAAATAGATGCGTCTGACGTGATGAGGCAACCGGAGACCGGGCTTTTCAAAATGGGAAATGCAGGCCCTGACGATAAAGCTATCCGGGTTAACAGTTTATATCTGACAATCGGCGGAAAACCGGTACTCCCGGTGATGGGAGAGATGCACTTTTCCCGTATCCGGCGGGATCAGTGGGAAGATTGTATCCTGAAAATGAAAGCTTGTGGTGTAACGATTATTTCGACCTATATTTTTTGGAACAGGCATGAGGAGATCGAAGGGCAATTCGATTGGGAGGGGGAGAAAGATTTGCGCGCTTTCGTTAAATTATGTGCAAAGCATAACATGTACGTCATTCCCCGGCTGGGGCCATGGGCGCACGGTGAAGCCAGGAACGGGGGAACGCCCGATTGGATATTACGAAAAAAATACCTGAAAAACAGGTCGAACGATGTGGTTTATCAGGATTATGTCAGACGGTATTTTTCAGAGATTGCCGAACAGCTTAAGGGATTATATTACAAGGATGGCGGAAATGTGATTGGCGTACAGCTCGAGAATGAATATTGGTATGGGAAGCCGGGTGAAGCTCACATTTTATGGCTAAAGAAGACAGCCCTTAGCCTGGGGATCGATGTTCCTGTCTATACGGTTACCGGATGGGGAAAAGGATCGGTACCTCCCTTCGAAGTCGTCCCTTTATGGGGGGCATATGCGGACGCGCCCTGGTCTGAGTCATTGGGGAAAGTGGTCCAGCCTGAAAATTTTATGTTCGATTCGTTCCGCGATAGCAAAAATATCGGCAATGACCGGAAAGAAAATCCTGACACTTACATGACCTATGATCAATACCCTTATTTTACCTGCGAGGTTGGTATCGGGATCCAGAATACCTGGCATCGCAGACTGGTTATCAACCCGATTGACGGGCTTGGGATGATCACTGCCAAGTTAGGCTCGGGCAGTAACCTGCTGGGATACTATGTCTTTGCAGGCGGTACCCAATTCAGGGGCGAGCTGCATTCAACGGAAGAAGAACAGGAGGAGACCGGCTATTGGACGCGGGTGCCGGAAAAATCATATGATTTTCAGGCAGCTATTAAGGAATCCGGCGAATTGTCGGAAGCTTACCGGAAGGTAAAAAAGCTCCACTATTTTCTTGATGAAGAAGGTGAAAAGCTGGCGCCGATGTTGCCTGTTATTTCTTCCGGCAAAAAGGATGACCTCCAGCTGGCCATAAGGGCAGACGACCGCTCAGGGTATTTGTTCGGCATTAATTACGCCCGGTATATCCCAAAGGAAACCAGAAAAGACTGCCGCTTTCAGGTAAAGCTAAAGGGGGAAACCATCTCATTCCCTCAAAATGGCGTTGACATTCCGGACAGTACCATTTTCATCTGGCCCCTGAATTATAACCTGGACGGTTGTACGCTTAAGTATGCTACAGCCCAGTTGATCGGAAAGGTGAATAACTGTTTCCTTTTTTTTCAGAACAGGAACGTCCCGGTCGAGATGGCTTTTGACCGCACAGGAGTGAGCAACATTGTTGCCGGTAATGGTATCCTGAAAACGACCGGAAGACAGACCACCGTATCCGGACTTCATCCGGGAAAGGATTGTGTGATCTCTTTGACCATGGAAAATGGTCAGACAAACAGGATTGTTATTCTTTCTGAAAAAGAAGCCGATGACTGCTGGATCTTTGATCATAACGGTCACCGGGAATGTTTTATCTCAGAAGCCGGTATGTATGCCGATAACGAACAGGATTATGTTTTATCGGCCAATCCGGTTATGAAAGTCAGCAGGTTGAATCCGGACAGACAGGAGCTTTTCTCAGACGTGACGGTTACTGCCCCAGAAAAAAAGCTCTCTGTATCGTTGACCCCCCATTTGTTGTTCGCAGGGGCTTCCTGGTTGAAATCGGCAGACTTTAAGGAGATTGCCCCTGAAAGGCAACGTTATCACCGGTTTTTCCTGAAAGAATTCAGCCTGGATAATCCTTCCGGATTCAGAAAGGCAACACTTTATATTTTCCCGGAGTCTGATTGCCGGATCAATCTTAATGATTTGTGGGTCAGACAAGCTGTGAAACCTGGAGTTCTCAATGAGATCGACCTGACAGGGTATGTAAAAAAAGGAGAAAACCTGCTTTCTGTTGATTTTCCTTATACGACCGGGGTAAAACGGTTTGCTGCGAGGGTAAGTGTGGAATATTCGAATTATGACCGGATTGACTTTTCGACAGACACTTCCTGGATTACGACCGATATGTACACAAACCCGACGCCGCTGAAGCCGCTACGAAATTTGTCTGCCCCTGAAATTGCTGCAGATCCGGATTATGCCAGCGGTTTAAGTGCACCTGAATTTAAGGAATGGAATGTTTCTGTCCCTTATGGTACGCTGGACGGGGTAAATAATGTTTTTCTGAGATTTAAATATGATGGCGACCGTACTGAACTATACAATGGGTATATGCTTTCGGCTGACGATTTTAACAGTAACAGGATCTGGACGATTGGTCTTAACCGTCAGGAACGGAGTGTGGAAGGCAGAAATCTGCGTCTCTTCCTGTATAAACCGGACGACGGGGCAAAAATGTTTCTGGATATGCCTCCGGCAGAGCATGAGTGGGCTGTGCCTTCTGTTAAATCATTTTCCGTGGTCCCTGAGTATAAGGTGAGGGTGGAGTAGCGGGAAAGAATAGGTTTGATTGCTTTATGGTTGAATGGTTTGATTGTTCGAGTGGTTTGAGAGTTTGAATGTTTGACGCTACGCTGTTGGAGATGAGAGCATAAAGATATTGTGAACTGGTGAACTGGTGAGTTGGAGAATGAAAGAATTAGTGAATGACAGAATGAGGGAATGGGAAGAAAAACAAAGTTCCGCGAGCCGAAACAACATTCAACCTTCGAAGTATCAAACACTCAAACGGCGTAGCCTCAAACAATAGGAACAATAAATGTTTGAATGTTTGAGGGTTTGAATGTTTGACGCTATGCTGTTGGGGGAAGGAATATTGAGAACTGGTAAGTTGGTGAACTGGAGAATGAAAGAATGATTGAATGAAGGAATGAGAGGATTGGAAGAAAAACAAAGCTCCGGGAGCCGAAACAACATTCAAACAACGGAGTGTCAAACGCTTAAACGGCGTAGCCTCAAACAATAGGAACAATAAATGTTTGAATGTTTGAGGGTTTGAATGTTTGACGCTATGCTGTTGGGGGAAGGAATATTGAGAACTGGTAAGTTGGTGAACTGGAGAATGAAAGAATGATTGAATGAAGGAATGAGAGGATTGGAAGAAAAACAAAGCTCCGGGAGCCGAAACAACATTCAAACAACGGAGTGTCAAACGCTTAAACGGCGTAGCCTCAAACAATAGGAACAATAAATGTTTGAATGTTTGAGGGTTTGAATGTTTGACGCTATGCTGTTGGGGGAAGGAATATTGAGAACTGGTAAGTTGGTGAACTGGAGAATGAAAGAATGATTGAATGAAGGAATGAGAGGATTGGAAGAAAAACAAAGCTCCGGGAGCCGAAACAACATTCAAACAACGGAGTGTCAAACGCTCAAACGGCGTAGCCTCAAACAATAATAATAATAACCATCGAAACTACTTTTAACAAAAAACGATGCATAAAATTTATCTCTTATTTCTGGTCGTTATCACGACAGTAACGGGTGCATCCTCCCAGTCTTTGGAGATTGCATCCATCTTTACCGACAACATGGTGCTCCAGCAAAAAACGCAGGTTCCTGTTTGGGGAACCGCCAAGCCCGGGACAAAGGTGAAGCTGACGACATCGTGGAACCGGAATCCTTATACTTGTATTGCAGGTAAGGACTCCCGCTGGAAGGTAAGCATATCAACACCGGAGGCAGGAGGCCCATATAACTTGTTTATCGAAGGAGATAAGAAAATAACCATCCGTAATGTTTACGCCGGTGAAGTCTGGCTGGCCAGCGGACAGTCAAATATGAGCATGCCGCTGAAAGGTTATTTCTGTCAGCCGGTAATTGGTTCTACCGAAGCTATTTTTTCTTCAGAAGGACGGCACATCCATTTTATCAATATTCCTGTTATGGCAGCGTACAAAGCACTGGATGGTTTCAAGGCGAAATGGACCGTTGCTTCTCCTGAGACTGCTGCTGATTTTTCTGCTGTAGCCTGGTTTTTTGCCGATTTTATTCAAAAGCACCTGGATGTTCCGGTAGGGATCATTAATGCCAGTTATGGCGGTTCGAACGTTGAGGCCTGGATGACACCGGAAGCCTGCCGGAAGGATACTGCAATCGCGATTCCTCCAGCCAGTGACGAAACTTCGGAATGGATCAACAATGTTCCCACTGTCCTTTTCAACGGGATGATCAACCCGGTAGCAGGTTACGGGATCAGGGGCGTAATCTGGTACCAGGGCGAATCCAATATTTTTGATGTTACCTGTTATGCCTCTCATTTTACCAGCTTGGTCGAAGGCTGGCGGAAAATATGGAAGGAAGGGGACTTCCCGTTTTACTATGCCCAGATTGCCCCGTACGATTATACCGAATGGAACTTTTTTACACCGCAGTATCCCGAAATTTCGGCTTATATCAGGGAAGCCCAGTTAGCCTGTTCGTCAACAATCCCCAACAGCGGAATGGCCGTATTGCTGGATGTCGGGGAACCTTACCTGATCCATCCCCCGCGAAAGAAAGAAGCCGGGGTAAGACTGGGGCTGCTGGCTTTGTCAAAGACTTACGGGGGAAAAGGGTTTGAAGCAGAAAGTCCCCAATACGACAGGATGGAGCTAGACGGGAATAAGGCTATTATCTATTTTAAAAACCAGTTTAACGGTATTACCAGTTATGGCAGGCCTCTGACTTTGTTCGAAATAGCAGGAGAGAATCATGTGTTTGTAAAAGCCGGTGCCTATATCGATCAGGATAAGGGGACCGTGGTGGTATCCGGTAAACTGGTGCAGACGCCCGTTGCTGTAAGGTATGCCTTTAAAAATTACGTTCAGGCAGAATTGTTCGGAACAGGCGGGCTCCCTGTTTCATCGTTCAGAACAGACGACTGGAAATAGGAGAAGCTGAGTTAACAACTTGTGATTATGGAAAGATTTGTCTCCCGGAGATGCGAATTCTATGTTGACACGCAAGTACATTAATAAAATTTTTTACATGAATTATTCCTGGTTATTGTTTTTTTCTTTTTTCATTTTTTTTTCATGTGAAGCCCCTAAAACTTCAGTCAACTACTATTTTGATCCTTTACAGGGAAATGATCTGAATCCGGGTACCTCTCCGGACCTGCCGTTTAAAAGTTTGGACAAGATCAGGGAATTGACGCTAAATCCCGGGGACAGCATCCTTTTAAAATCCGGCGAACTGTTTCATGATTCCTTGTATATTTCGTGCAAAGGGGAAGCGGGCAAGCCTGTTGTGGTGGGAAAGTACGGGGGAAGTTCCCGTCCGCATATCATGGGTGATGCTTCTGCTTTACAGACTGTTCATGTATTCAACTCTGAATATCTGGTCGTCCGCGATCTGGAGATATCAAACAAAGGGAAACAAATACGCCCGCACCTAAGTGGTTTACTGGTCGAACTCAGAAATTTCGGGGTAGCCAGAAATATCCTGATCGACAACCTGTTTATCCATGATGTTTATGGTTCCCTGATAAAAGGCGAAGGCAATCCGCATAAGGATGCCGGAGGCGGACAGGGGATTATGATCAGGAACCAGAAGGGGAATGATCCGGATTCGGTTCCATCCAGGTTTGACAGCCTGGTTGTGCAGAACTGTTACCTGAAAGATTGCCAGCGCAATGGGATCATGATGTGGGGCAACTGGATCCGTAAGCACTGGTTTCCCAGTACCCGTGTAGTTATCCGGAATAATGTCATCGAAGGGGTACCTGGTGACGGGATTGTCCCGGTTGGCTGCGAAGCCCCGCTGGTAGAATATAATGTCATGAGAAATTGTCCTGCTACCCTTCCTGAAACAGAGGCCTGCGACGGGATCTGGCCCTGGAGTTGTGACAATGCCGTTATCCGGTATAATATCGTCAGCGGCCACAGGTCGAAAGTCGATGGTTACGGGTTCGACTCCGACTATAATTGTACCAATTCACTGTTCGAATACAACCTGAGTTATAATAACGACGGAGGATTTTTTCTGCTCTGCAATTCCGGAGGGTGGCCCCCTGAGTGGAGCGTCGGGAACAAAGGGACCGTGGTTCGGTACAACATCAGTATTAACGATGGAATTCGTGACAGAATGCAGAAAGGACGCTATTTTTCACCGGTAATACATTGTACCGGACCCGTCAGCAATTCTGTCATCGAAAAAAATATTTTTATATTGATTCCCGGAAATAAGGAACAGAGTGACCGGACATTGATTAGTTTTACTGACTGGAATGGTTATCCGGATAGTACGTTTTTCAGGGATAATTATATCTTTACAAAGGAAAAATACCGGACTGCCGATATTGGAAAATCAACCCGTACCTGTATTGCCAATAACCTTTATTTCGGAGATTTAAACGGGAATATGGAAGGGTTTGAGAAATGTCCCGGTCTTTTTTCCCGGATGATGTGGTGTGACCAGTCAGATCCGAATTGGAATAAGGTGTTTCAATTTATCGGGGATAAGAAAGTTGTAATTGAGGGTAAAGAGTGGCTTGTAACAGACCTGATCGGTTTAGAAAGCGGGGACGACCAATAACCAACAAAAATATACATTAATGGAAACACAAAAAAAGAGCAGGTTGCAGTCGATCGATGCATTGCGCGGTTTCGACATGTTCTGGATTATGGGAGGACCAGGTATTATTGCTTCCCTTTATGCAATGACAGGGAGCGGATTTCTTGGAGCGGTTAACGAGCAGATGGAACATGTGCCATGGCATGGTTTTCATTTCATGGATTTGATTTTTCCTCTTTTCCTTTTTATTGCGGGCGTTTCTTTTCCTTTCTCGCTGGCAAAACGCCGGGCCAATAATCAAACAAACCAGCAAATACACCGGCATATTTTCCAGCGGGCTATCCTGTTGTTTGTATTCGGTTTGATCTATAACGGGTTATTCCGGTTCGAGCATGTACGTTTTGCCAGTGTTTTGGCCCGTATCGGTTTTGCATGGATGTTCGGCGCGCTTATTTACATGCATACCAATAAATTGAAAACACGTGTAATCTGGGCATTCGGGTTGCTCATTTTTGACAGCCTTTTGCTTTCTCTAGCCCTCGCGCCGGATGCTCCTGCCGGAACGGATATTTTTTCCCCTGAAGGAAATATCGCGGCCTGGTTCGACCGGATGTTCCTGCCTGGCGCATTGTATGGCGGTAACTTTGATCCGGAGGGGCTTCTGGGACTTATTCCTGCTACTTCCTCTGCCTTATTCGGGATGCTTTCCGGTGAACTCCTGGCATCCTCCGGGAAAATAACCTCTGAGAAAAAGGCACTTTATCTTGGAGGCGCAGGAATCGTGTTTTTAGTCGGTGCCCTTTTACTTAATTTTGTCGTTCCGATCAACAAGGCGCTCTGGAGCCCTTCTTTTGTGCTTGTTACTGCCGGGATCAGTCTTTTGCTGCTTGCCCTTTTCTACTGGATCATCGATGTAAAGGAATACCGGAAATGGTCTTTCCCCTTCCAGGTAATCGGGCTTAATTCCATCACCATTTACATGGCTCAGTCCATTGTTGATTTCTGGGGAATATCGAACTTTTTTCTTGGCGGGATTGCTTCCATGTTTTCCAAAGAGGCGGGGGGCCTGATCCTCAGTTGCGGCTATATAGCTGTTTGCTGGCTTTTCCTTTGGTTTTTATATAAAAAGAAGATCTTTCTGAAGGTATAACCTTTCAAATACAAGGAGACGCAGCAACCTGTTATTTAACAGGTTGCTGCGTCTCCTGTGGATGATTTCTCAGATTTATTGAGATTTTTTATTGTCCTTTGCTGTTTTTCTGTATTATGGCTGATCCCTTCTACTCATACCCCGGGTTCTGGACCAGTTTTGAATTTTTATTGAGTTCATCCCTGGAAATCGGCAAAAAATAGGCTTTGTCGTCCCAGCTTCCGGTGGTAATCCGGTAAGGCGTGATGGTAGGGACCGTGGCTGTTGTATGGTCTGCCTGCAGCTCGTAAACAATTTTGACCCCGTACATGTCATGATAAGCTTCCGGGCCAATCAACCAACGCCGGACATCGAAAAAACGCTGATCTTCTCCCAGCATTTCCACCCGTCGTTCGTTGCGGCAACGTGTCAGTAAATCGTCTCCCGAATCTGTAATCTCCGGCATATAGGCCCTTTTCCTGATCATGTTTAGGTACGTTCTTGCCTCACCTTCTTCCCCCAATCCGATACAGGCCTCGGCATAATTCAGTAATATCTCGGCATAACGAAAATAACGCCAGGTTAAATCGGCATGTCTGTCCCAGCTCGACGAGATCGAGGTGGACAGGTTTAAATACTTCTTACAACCTGTTCCTGTTTCATTGCAGTTCCAGTTATTGATCGGACCATACTCGGTATCCAGACCCCAAACGTCTTTTTCCGAGTTTGTTTCCTCGTCCCAGGTTTCCCAATGCCCGGCCTGCATCACCCCGACAGGATCCTGGTCCGTAGCGTCGTCCGTACGCGGTCTTAGTGTATCACCCTCATAAATTACAGTCCCGTAGAAGCGGGGGTCACGATTTTTATACGGTTCAGCAGCCTGAGCCGGATTATCCCAAGAGAACTTTGTCCCGTCCGCCATTTCATAAGCATCCACAGTCGATTTTGTAAAGCCGTTCTGTCCGTTTCCGTACCATCCGCAGGGGTAATACTGGAACCAGTAGACCCCTTTGCTTGCATCTGCATTCCAGTACCTGACGAAAATATCTTCGCTGGTTGCCGATGTCTCAATAAAAAGATTATGGTAGTTTGTCGAAGCAACTTTGGCAGAAGCCGGCTCCGGTTCATATAAGCTGTAAAGGCCTAAATCCATTACGGCTTTCGCCGCATCTTTAGCAGCTTGCCAGCGGTCACGCTGATTACCGTCAACATATCCGAGATATTCCGGATTACTGTAGCCGGAAAACAGACCTGTATTGTGCAAATCACTGGCGGCATAAAGCAACGTTCTTGATTTTAGGGCTAAAGCCGCCCCTTTTGTGGCCCTGCCGATGTTGTCGCCGGTATTCACTTCCGGCAATAAACTTGCAGCAGTATCACATTCATCAACAATAAAATCGATACAATCTTCATAACTGGAACGGGCTATTGAAAAATCATCAGTCAATTTATAGGACCAGGTGACCAATGGCACTCCTCCGTAATAACTGACGAGCATATGATAAAACCAGGCCCTCAGGAAAGTCACTTCCCCCTTCATTCTTTCCTTGTCTGTTTTTCCATCAGTTAATTCCGTGCTTTCCGGGAGATTATCAATATTTTCCAGAAAAATGTTACATTTCCGGATGTAACTGTATGTGGAGCTCCAGGAACCCCAACTGGTAGCATTATCAGCCGTCATCAGCATATTATTGAATGTATAATCATCATAATCAGACCGGGCCCGGCATTCATCGGCCCAGTAACTGGTTATACAGTAATGATCGTCATTCCAGGGAAGGTTACTGTAAATATCATTAACATAGGCCTGGGCCAAAGAAATGTCCGACCAGACATCATCCGATGAATATTCCGTTAAGTCCTTCGTATTCAAAACATCGCTGCATGATGTAAAAACGAATACAAATGCGAGGCTCAAATATAAGATTGATAACTTTTTCATATTCGATAATCTAAAAGGTTACTGTTACTCCAAGGTTCACTGTTTTGTTTGAAGGATAAACCTCGCTGCTCACGCCGGCAGCACCGCTGGCCGAATTTGGCGATTCCGGATCGAAGTCCTTCATCTTCGTGAAAGTACACAGGTTTTGCCCGTTAATATATACCCGCATTCCCTCCAGTCCGAATTTCTTCAGAAGCGGGGAAGACAGGTTGTACCCGATTTCCGTGCTTTTAAGACGCAAATAGTTACTGCTCCTTACCCAGTAGGTGTTATTGGGCGCCCCGTCGGTCATCCAGTATTCTGTAGCGCGGTTCCATGCCCGGGGATGTGTTGTGCTCGGATGATCTTCTGTCCAGCGGTCTTTAATTTCGTTATACATGAAGTTGCCGCATTCGCCCGAGAATTCCATGTAGGCCCTGACAGCCCCGGCCGCTCCCTGGAACAGCGCATTCATATAAAAATTCTTATACTGTAAATTGATGTTCACCCCGCCGGTTAGTCTCGGGATGTTGGTCTTGCTATTCCTGACTTTGTCCTCCCCGTCAATTTCTCCATCCCCGTTTACATCTTCAAAAATAAGATCCCCCGGGCGCGCATCCGAATAATGCGGGTAAGCATCGACTGCAGCCTGGTCTTTAAATACTCCGATTGCATGATAATACAGCGCTGCATTCATCGGGCGTCCGGTGGATTGCTGGTACTCCGGGACCCCAGGCGTTTCGTCCCAGAATTTAATTTTATTCCTCGCATACGAAGCATTAACCGAAACCTGGTATTTAAAGTCCCTCACTTTATTCTGATAACCTACCTGAGCCTCAACTCCCTGGTTGATCACTTTACCGATATTCTCCTGCGGCAGGGTCAACCCGGCAGTAGCAGGCACCGAAGCATTCCTGTAACAGAGGATTTTCGAGCGGAGATTGTAAAAATAGTCAAAACTTACATTGAACCTGTTATCCAGGACCTGGCTGTCAAAGCCGATATTATACTGGTTGGCCACTTCCCAGGTGATATTTTCATTTGGGATCCGTGTGGAAACCAGTGTTTTTTCGGAAACATCCTCGTTAAACAGGTAAGTGCCGCTGTAAGCAAAAGATTCGGTAAACTGGTACGGATCTACCCGGTCGTTTCCCGTTTGGCCCCAGGAGCCCCGTAATTTGAAATAGTTGATAAACGGGAGCCTGTTTTTCCAGAAATTCTCGTTTGAGGTGATCCATCCCAGGGAAATGCCGGGAAAGAAACCGTACCGGTGCCCCTTTTTAAAAATGTACGACCCGTCCTCCCTTGCTATAAATTCAAACAAGTATCTGGAATCGAGATTATAATTTATCCTGCCAAAATAATTTAAATAAGCGCTCTCGCTGGAAGACCCGCCATTATCCTTCAACGAAGCGCCCCCTTCATCCAACTCATCTATTGATTCAGAAGAATAATAACGTCTGAACGCATTGAATCCCATTTCATCTCCGGTGATACGTTCCATTCCTAAAAGGACCTTCACATCATGTTTCCCGGCAAAAACCCGGCTATAATTAACCAGCGCATTAAGGGTAACCGTGGTCCCGTCGGTCATCCACTGTTGCAGCCGGGCATCTGTGTATCCTTTTTTTACTTTGGTAAGGGTTGGCACATTGTCATCGCCATAGGATGATCCGTCCCAGGTATATAAGTACCATGGCGTTATCCAGCGTTTGCGGTTGTAAAAAGTTTTATCGACAGAAGCGTTACCCGTTACAGACAACCCTTTGATCCACGGGATGTCCACAACCAGTTTCATGTTGCTTTGCATGACGTAGGTTTTCTTCTTGTCGTAACCCGTGGCATCCGTGACCAAAACAACCGGGTTCGCGCCATATTCCACATCGGGACCAGGTTCCCCTGTTGGCCAGTAAGCAGGCAAATAGGGATAGGCCCTGTTCATGGCCCACCAGACATTCTGATTATTGTCCCCGCCGCTGTCGCCGGTTCCTGAATAATGTCTCTTTTCCTGCCTTCCTGACAAGTCGAAACTAAGATGAATATGGTCCGATACCTTTGTATCCAGGTTACTGGTAAAATCGGTCTGGGAATAATAGATTGCGCTGTTCCTGAAAATTCCATCCTGGTATTTGGTCCCCACAGACACGAAATATTTTACAGCTTCCGATCCGCCGGATAAGGATAAATTCATATAATTCTGCGGCGACCAGGGCTTAATGGTTGCGTCAAACCAGTCTGTATTCGGGTGCCCCCACGGATCTGAGCCATCCCGGTATAGCTGAATGTCTTCATCGGTATATTTTTGGTCTTCGCCTGCGTAAGATTTAATTTCGTTGATCAGTTGGGCATAGGTAGCCGCATCGGCCATTCGGGGAAGCACCGTGGGTTTGTTATACCCCTGGTTTAAAGAAAGAGTAATCGTAGGTTTTCCGCTCGATCCACGTTTTGTAGTTACCAAAATAACGCCATTGGCGGCTTTAGCTCCATAAATAGCGGCAGAAGCATCTTTTAAAACAGTAACAGATTCAATCGTAGCCGGGTCGAGGCGGTCCAGGCTCCTGCCCGCAATTCCGTCCACCACAACCAGCGGGGTATTGTCGTTCAGGGTATTTTCACCGCGGATCCGTAAAACGGAATCATCATTTCCAGGTTCGCCCGTTCTTGAGATAACCACCAGTCCGGGTAACTGGCCAGCCAGCGAATTTGAAAAATTGACGGAAGGCGTTTTTGCCAAACGTTCTCCTTCCACATTACTGACGGAACCTGTTAAGGTGGCTTTCTTCTGAGTGCCATAACCCACAGCTACCACCTCGTCAAGCCCGATGGTTTCTTCCTGCATTTTCGCGTTGATATTCGTTTTTCCCGAAACAGTTATTTCCAGGTTTTTCATTCCTACAAAGGAAAAGACAAGTGTCGCGTCCTCCTGTACTTCCCTTAAATTGTAGTTTCCATCTGGATCAGTGATTGTACCCATCGTAGTTCCTTTTACGATTACGGTAACACCGGGTAACGGAGCACCTGAGGAATCGGTCACTTTACCCGAAATGGTTTTGGGCCTCTGGTCCATGGTACTGGTCAGATCATTTCCCTTCGGGGTAATAATAATCACGTGATCCACAATTTTATACCCCATTCCGGTCTCTTTCAACAGGCAATCGAGAATTTCCTGGATGCTGGCATCTTTAACCGAAAGATCAACTTCCCGGTTGACATCAAAATCGTTATTACTGTAAACAAAATCATACTTGCTCTGATCTTCAATATCCCGGAGGATCTGTTTAATGGTCGTGCTCTTGTAGTCAAGCTTGAGGTTAGTCTGCTGCGACCAGGATTTGGCAGTAGCCCCAAAGATTCCTATGAGCATAAAGAATAATGTCAGTCTCATAATTAAAATGAGTTTTTGGGAAAAGAGTTTTTGTCTTTTCCACAGGTAACCACTTTTTTTCATAAATTTGTAACAATTATAGTTTAACAATTCAATGCCAGTTGATTGCAAGTCATGGGCATTGGTTTAACTGTACAGACCGGGACATGCTGGAATCATTTCCCGGTTTTACTTTTTTGTAATGATTATTTTATCTTTTTCAAATTCAACATTGATTTTATTGGTTAATTCTATTAATTTCAGATTGTACTCCACTGATTTTTCCCGGTTAATAACGCCGGTAAACGAGTAAGGGGAAAGTTCTTTCTCGTTGAAAATAAATTCCATGTCATACCACCTTTGCAGCTGCTCGATAATAGTCGATAATTTTTCATCATCATAATAGTACTTTCCTCTTTTCCATGCCGATACTTTTTCAACGTCAATGCTGTCCTTAACGATGGTCCCTTTTCCAGGGGAAAAAACAACCCGTTCGTTTGGTTTTAAAAGGACAGATCGCTTATTGGCACTGAATTCTATTTTCCCCTCAATCAAAACGGCTTCTATATATTCACTTTCCGGATAATCTTTTACATTGAACCGGGTACCGTAAACCTTTATCAGTGAGTTTCCCATATGTACAATAAAGGGTTTCTTTTCGTCATGGGTTACTTCGAAATAGGCTTCCCCTTCCACATAAACATCGCGCTTATCTTTATTAAAGTCAGATGAATATTTAAGGGTACTCCCCGAATTGAGCCAAACAACAGACCCGTCGAAAAGGGTCAGGCTTGTAATTTGTCCCCTGGGACTGCTAATGCTGGCCAGTTTTGTTTCGGCACGATCGGTCCCTGAAAAATAAACAAGCAATGCTCCGCACACAAAAGAGAGAATAATGATAGCTGCATATTTAAACCATGCCCTAAATAACGTTGGCGGGTTAATTTGTTTGTTAATGCGATGCCAAAGCTGATCTTCAGGACTCAACTTGTGAAAAAACATGATGTATTTGCGCAAGCTGAAGATTTTTTCGGTTTCCCTGTAATCGTTAGTTTCGGTAAGGTATAACGGAAGTTCTTCCTTTTTATCAGATCTATCGTGAAAATACGATACAATCCGGTCTTCATCTATGTTTGCTTTTTTATCCATATTCGCTTTTATAACGCAGGTAAGTCCGGAGAGGGTGAAAAAAAACTAATCTTTTTTTGTTTGTGGATCAGCGGAAAATCACGGACAGACGTTAACAGACAGAAAAAGAAGGATTTTTACTTGATCTTTTTTGATACAGAAGGATCAGTAAACTGAAATAAAGTTCTTTTAGCTCCTGCCGTAAAATGCGGTAAGCAATAACCATCTGTGTTTTGACGGTGTTTTTCGAGATGGACAACCTTTCCGAAATTTGGTTGTACGTGAGATTTTCGATATAGGCAAGCAGAAAAATCTCGCGGCATTTGACCGGAAGCTTTTCGATCGCTTTATCTATTTTTATAGAAAGTTCCTCTTCAGCATAGAGTCCTTCACTGTCTGATTGTATAATTTCGGATAATGAATGTTCAAGATCGACCTGCCTGATTTTTATACTTCGCAGGTAACTGACAGTCCGGTTGCGGACAGTAACAAACAGATATTTTTTTAGATCTTCTTTTGTTGTATAAATCTCATCTTTTTTATTCCACAGGGTGATGAACGATTCCTGAACGATGTCTTCTACCAGCAGATGATCGGAAAGATAACGAAAAGCAATGAGCGATGCGGCCTGAAAGTTTTCCCTGAAAAACTTTTCAAACTCGGGTAGCGATAGCTGGCGTTTTTCTTTGAAATCCGGCATTTTTAGGAATAGCTGTTTTGCGGCCAAAAGTTATCGATTTTTTTAATCTTAGCAAATCTTTGGCAGTTCTCTTTGACACATTCAAAAAATTAGCTGTTTTTACCCTGCGGCTGGAATAAAAGCGACTTTTTATATTATCCAACTATCCGCGTACATAAATTAGTCTTTCGTTGAAACTAACAGCTTCCGTACATCTACATCCAATACCCTGGCAATTTGAAATAAAGTTTCAACTCTTGGCTGCATTTCATTCCTGCACCATTTAGAAACGGTTGTCCTATTCATGCCCAGTTCGTCTGCAAGCCAGTTATTTGTTTTTTCTTTTTCAGCTAATACTGCTTTAATACGATTATATATTTGCTTCTCCATTATTCATGTATATAATTGAAAAACAAATATAATGACTTAAAATGAAACATTTTTGGCATTATTTTATGCTTTTATGTATTAACTATTAAATGACGCGAACAAAAAATTAAACGATGAGATTTCTAGTTTTAAAGATAAATGTGTTACTTATCCGCAGAGGACCAGAAAAAGGAATTCTCAATGTAACTAGTATGGTTTTTTCAGGAACCCCCCTCCGAGTCTTCGTGCCCTCGCGTTCAGTCTCTTTCTTTGCGTTCAGTTTCCAACGGAGAGGTTACACTTCCACAATCTCATACTGATCTTTCCCGGAGAATGACAGGGCTGCATACGGGATGTCCTTCCTGTCTTTGAACCGTTCTGATCGACGGTATCTTTCGGGTTGGGCCAGTGTCTCTTGTTTTTTTGCGGGCAGCTGTCCTTCATCTTCTTTCTTCAGGTATTTCACTTTAACCTTTCTTTTTTTGAATGGTTCTAAACAAGCGGAGCCTCCCGGATGTTAATGATACCGTGTTGAAGAAGCCTGCAGCCATATTATCGTTTGTGCTTTCTGTAATGATTATTACACAGCCGGTTTTTCCTTTCCTGGAATACTACACGTTTAAAGCGTATATCGTTAAAAATTTATGTATAAACAGGGATAAGCCGGGGTCATGCTGTGAAGGGAAATGCTACCTGGAAAAACAGTTGAAGGAGGCCAATGCTGATAATGATTCACAAAAAGAAAAGGCCCCTGCCAACTCAAAGGTAAAGAATATCGAATTCAACTTACCTTTTGTTTGTTCTTTAGGTGTTTTTGCCAGGGATATTATAAATACGGAGCTTTCGTATATAAACAGTAACTATCTTTTCGAATATTCCCGTCTCTTTTTCCGTCCGCCGGAATCCGATTTTTCCTGATCCTGTTACTTCTCCTTAGGCACATTCGAAAAATCCATGATTGGTTTAAATCTGTCAAACTGGAATTAAACCTGTTTTCTTATGTTTTCTTTTTCCGGAACGAAGAAGGGGAGAGGGTGTATGTATTCAATACCAGATGATTATTATTTTAAATATTTTCGTAAAGTCTTGAATGATAAAAATCTATAGACAACTGAAAAACTCCTGTAAAAATATACAAATGAAATCTCAATATCTTATAATCATATTACCGCTGCTGGCCCTGTTGGCGTCGTGCAGCGACGACGATAATCCGGCCGGTGACAATAATGAACTCATTACCCTGGCAACGAATTATTCTAAAGCCGGGAATTATCAAGTCGGGTTAATGTCTGCTGCAACGTTGGAAACAGGCTACAACAAAATATACCTGGATGTAAAATCAACCGCTACCGGGGAACAGGTTCCCGAGGCATCCATAAACCTATTGCCGATGATGAACATGACATCGATGAGCCATTCTGCCCCGGTCGAAGATCCGGCCAATACTCCCGATGATGACGGTTATTATGAAGGGGCTGTGGTTTTTACCATGCCCGGTAATGAAGACGAAAGCTGGACGATGGCTGTTGCGATTAATCAGAACGGAGTGCCGGATACAGTGAACTTTGACCTGTCGGTAACCAGTCCGGACGAAGCCCGGATCGTCAGCTTTGTCTCTCCCCTTGACGGAAAGTCTTATTTCATTTCCCTGGTTGAGCCCTCGGCACCGGTAGTCGGCCTTAACGATATCGAGCTGACAGTACACTACAAAGAGAGCATGATAAACTTCCCTGCCGATGACGATGTTGCGATAACAATCTACCCGGAAATGCCTTCGATGGGACATAGCTCTCCGAACAATGTTGATCCTGTTTCAACGGGAAACGGACACTATAAGGGAACGGTCAATTTTACGATGACCGGCTGGTGGCGGATAAACCTGACATTAAGTAAAAATGATGAACTGATGTCGGACGAGCTCTATTTCGATGTGACTTTTCAATAAAAAAGAAGGCTCCATTTGATAGGGAAAGATCCCCGGGAATTATTTTTATCCCGGGGCCGGGGTGCCAATGATCAATTATCATTGACACCCTATTAACAATCAAACCATACGGCCATATAACCATCTCGTTTTATAACCATTCATCCGTTATGCCAAAATATTGTTTTACTCTTTTCTTTTTATTCGTCAGCGCTTTCAGTTTGTTTGCCCAGGGAACAAGGGAATCCGTTTCCGACACAGTCCAGATCCAGGAGGTTGTCGTTACCCGGAATATCCCCCTGGGCGACGAAAGCATGACCGAAAATTACCGTTCATTGTTTTCTTCTGTCGACCAGATCAATGAACGGTTGGGGGGCGTTTCTGTCATGAGCAGGGGCGCTTACGCTATGGAACCCATGATCGGTACTTTTTCCGGCGGACAGATTAATGTCACGATCGATGGCATGAAAATGTTTGGCGCCTGTACCGATAAAATGGACCCGGTTACCTCCTATGTCGAGCCGGTTAACCTTAAGGGACTGGAGCTGAGCCTGGGAACTAACGGTAACATAAACGGCAGCACCGTCGGGGGAACATACAACATGTCGTTGCAAACAGCAGAAAAATCAACGTTCAGGCTGGAAGGCGGTACCGGTTATGAATCGGTATCGGACGGGAAAATTGCCTACCTGCTGTTTAACGATGGAAAAGCCAGGTGGGCCTACCGTGTGAGCGGGACCATACGCGATTTTTCATCATACAAAGACGGGAACGGAAAGACCGTTCCGTTTTCCCAATACGCGAAAGTAAATTTACACCAGTCGTTTCTTTTTACGCCTGCCGGTGGCCATAACCTGGTTTTTGACTGGCTTATCGACGATGCGTCCGATGTCGGATATCCGGCGTTGCCTATGGACGTGAGCCATGCAAAAGCACGGATCTATTCGGTCAGCTATAAGCCCGAAGGACGGTTGTGGAAGCTTGATCATTTTAGGGCAAGGGTTTATGTAAACAGGGTTTACCACCAGATGGACGACTCGCACCGGGACAGTCTTTTCCTGGTGGGTAACGGTCCGGGCGCTGCCGATAGCGTGTATATGCGGATGGATATGCCCGGATGGAGCAGAACCCTGGGGGCCTTTGCTGAAGGAAGCATCGACTGGTTTCCCCGGAACCGGTTGACCTATAAGCTGGATAGTTACCGTCATTGGTCGAAAGCAGAAATGACCATGTTCATGAATAACCTTTCGAACCCGGGAGAACCTCCTATGTTTACAGAAACCTGGCCGGAGAACAGCCGGCTGGTGACCGGCCTGTTTATACAGAATACCTGTAACCTCTCAGTGAAAACCCTGTTGAGCGCCAATGTACGTGTCGATTACAGCCGCTCCAAAATGCTTTCTGAACAGGGAAAGCAACAGTTTGCCGCCCTGGGGTATGAGGTTAACCGTCTTTTCAGCAATCTGGTGAAATCGGCGAACATGAATCTTCGGACCGGCTTGGGGCGTAACCTGGAAGTCAAGGTTGGCGCCGGCTATGGCGAACGTTTGCCGACGTCGTCCGAACAATTTGGATTTTACCTGTATAATGCCATGGATGGATATGATTATTTGGGCGACCCGGATATCAGGACGGAGAAATCAACCGATGCCTGGGCCAGCCTGGGGTATTCCGGTCAGTCCTTAAAGATTTCTGCCGAAGGATCATATTCCCGCATCTCGGATTATATTTTCGGACAGGTCGAACCGGATTATGAAGCTTTGAATTTATACGCTTCGGGGGTTAAGCAATATGTCAATCTGAGCCGTGCAACCGTTGTTTCGGCTAACCTGCAGTCCCTTTGGCAGCCGCTTGCTTACCTGGAGTTTTTTAACATGGTGAAGTATAACCGGGGCGAACTGTCCGGAAACCAACCCATGCCGCTTGTACCGCCGTTAAACGGACTATTTTATGTCAGCCTGCCCGGGAAAAGCTATTCTTTACAAGCTGAGATGGAATATGCTGCTGCCCAGAAGCGGATAAACAAAGGGTTTGGAGAAACTACCTCTTCGGCTTATCTGTTGTTTAACCTTCGGGCGAACTGTTCCATACCGGTATTGTCCGGCTCAACGATTCATATTCATGCCGGGATTGACAATCTGTTGGACAAGGTTTACTCGTCTCACCTGGACTGGGGCGCTTATAACCGTCCCGGAAGAAGCTTTAATCTTGGATTGAATTTCAGGTACTGATTGAATTAAAGACAAGATAAAGATGAATTCTGATGCGCACCGGATAAAAAAGTTATAAAGAGAAAAGAATATTCCGATGCGCATCAGAATATATTTCGGTGCGCATCAGAACTCAAGGATCCTTTGTAATCCGGATCAGCATGTAAGGAAGACAGATCAAAATTATAAGGGAAATAACTGATAAATGACCGTTGATCTCTGGCAAATTCTTTAATTTTAGGACCTGTTAAAAAAGAGAAATAAAATGAATAGAACCAGTAAAGTGAGATTACTTTTGGTAGCAGGATTCTTGTTGATGTCAGGTGTCCTGTATTCGCAGGAAAGGGCGGCACTGATCAGCGATCATGTGGCTGTTTTTTATCCGCCCGGCTTCGAAGCAAAGGAAAACCTTCCATCGTTTGCCCTGCTGAAAGAGCCGGTTGAAAAGGGGCCCCTGCCTAAAAACTGGGCTGTGGACGTGGAGTTCAGCAAAGCGTTTGGCAAAACGATGGCGTATATCAAGCTTGATCCGGGGACCGATTTGTACGGGACCGGCGAATCGACAGGGACGCTCCTGAAAAACAGCACGACACATATTTTCTGGAACACGGATAATTTTGAATACAAAAAACTTCATAATCATTCGTTATACCAGTCACAGCCGTGGGTGCTGGGTGTGCGTGCCGACGGGACTGCATTCGGCGTACTGGCTGACAATACCTGGAGACAGGAAGTTTCGATCGGGGAGGGGATCCTGTTTGCTTCCGACGGGCCTGCTTTCCGGGTTATCGTGATCGAAGGGAAAACGCCGCAGGAAGTGGTGAAAACCCTGGCCGGCCTGACGGGCAAGATGAACTTGCCCCCGCTTTGGAGCCTGGGGTACCAGCAGTGCAGGTGGTCGTACTATCCGGATACACGGGTAAAGGAAATCGCCGATACGTTCCGTATTAAGCAAATCCCGTGCGACGTGATCTGGATGGACATTCATTATATGGACGGGTACCGGATCTTCACGTTCTCTCCCGAAAGGTTCCCGGACCCGGAAGGGACCAACGATTATCTTCATCGCAAAGGATTTAAATCGGTTTGGATGATCGATCCCGGGGTGAAAAAGGAGGCTGGCTATTTTGTGTATGATTCGGGGACTAAAAAAGATGTCTGGGTAAAAACAGACAAGGGTGAAACTTATGTGGGGGGCGTTTGGCCGGGAGAATGCGTGTTCCCCGATTTTACCAGCGAAAAAACGAGGGAATGGTGGTCGTCGTTATATAAAAATTACATGGCTAAAGGCGTTGATGGCGTCTGGAACGATATGAACGAGCCGGCCGTGTTTAATGTGCCCAGTGCCACCATGCCGGTAACAAACGTTCACGCCGGCGATCAGGAAATTCCGAAGGACATTCATTTGCGTTACCATAATATTTACGGGATGATGATGGTTAAAGCCAGCAGGGAAGGGATCCTGGCTGCCAATCCGGATAAGAGGCCTTTTGTGCTGACCCGTTCCAATTTTATCGGGGGACAACGTTACGCTGCTACCTGGACAGGCGACAATGCCGCGTGTACGGATCATATGAAGATGTCGGTACCGATGAGCCTGAACCTTGGCTTATCCGGTCAGCCGTTTAACGGCCCCGATATCGGTGGTTTTAGCGGTAACGCAACGCCCGAGTTGTTCGGACAGTGGATAGCCATGGGGGCATTTTTCCCTTTCGCGAGGGCACATACCATCGAGGGAAGTAAAAACCAGGAACCCTGGGCTTTTGGTAAGGAAGTGGAAGATGCTTCGAGGATCGCCCTCGAACGCCGGTACCGTTTGCTGCCTTATCTATATACTCTTTTCAGGGAGGCTTCCGTGGACGGGATGCCCGTGATGCGGCCTGTTTTCTTTGCCGATCTTAAGGACCAGGACCTCAGACAGGAACAACAGGTGTTTTTGCTGGGGGCAGACCTTCTGGTCGTTCCCAAGTGGGCAGAGAGCCCCCATCTTCCTCAGGGTATCTGGAGGACTGTTTCCCTGGTCGGGGAAGACTCGGAAAAGAGCCATTTTCAGCCTGACCTGAAACAAAAGGGAGGATCGATCATCCCGCTGGGGAAAGTGATCCAGTCGACCACCGAATATAAAACGGATTCGGTAACCTTGCTGGTTTGTCTTGACAAGGACCTGAAAGCACAGGGGACCATGTACAACGATGCCGGTGATGGGTTCGGGTATAAAAAGGGACAGTATGAGCTGGATTCTTTTAATGCCGTAACTTCAGGTAAAACAGTAACGGTAACCTGCTCAAGAGCTGAAGGAGAGTTCCCTGAGGTAAACCGTTTTTACCGGGTAGGCCTGGTAACCGGTTCGGGAATTATTTATTCCGGATGGGAAAATAAAAAACAAATACAGGTGAACCTTCCGGGAGAGTGAACCCTGATATAAGATAATTTAAATGATCAGCACAAGGATTATGATATTGGTTTTCATATTCCTGTGTGAAAAAAGTTTTTTCCGGATCATTTCATGAGATAAAGACCCAAAGCCCTATTCTATGAAAGGGCCTTGGGTTTTTAATTTAATGCAGGTCAGTAATCTCTATCGTTTTTTCCAGATACACCGGTAATTAAAACGCCGGTTGGGGGCGGTATCTCCATGCGTGCAAAACGATATGGGATCGTTCAGTTCCGAAGGATTGTCGCTCCATTTAAAATCGAATACGACCTTATTCTGAGATAATCCAAGCAACTTCCTCGGAACGGATAGTTCCAGCCGGTTGCCTGTATACCTGTATTGCAGGTCTGCCACTTCTTTCCATGGATTTTCCGGATGTGCCGGATCGTAGCGCATCAAGGTGGTCGTCCGGTTATCTTTTATCTTCTTATTGACCAGGAAATCGTAACCATACCATCCTGTCCCGTGGTCCTTGTCCGCATCAATCAGTAATAACATCCAGTTATTCCCTGACGGATCTGTCAGCGGGGCGGCTGTTTCAGCATAGAAATATAAATTATTTTTGTCAACGGCGACTTTGCTGGTAAGGATATCGTTCCTCCCCGAATCGTCGGTATAGTGTAAGCCTCCGTACCCGTTGTGGTCGCGGTGGAATGTGTCGCCTTGGGTATCGCGGTATTCGGTCGAAACCGGACGCCAGTCGTCGAAGTTCCCGTCCACATTGATCCCGGAATAGCCCCTGAGTTCCGGAATGGGCCTGACGCCCTTGTAGCGACGGATATTCCGGGCCATCTGCATGTAGTAATTATCTGTGTATCCGCCTTTCATGGGGCTCACGGTCCGGTTAAATTCAGAATTATACTGGTCGACAAAAAAGAACGGGTTATTACGCCCCAGCCAGGGGATAGTTCCCCCGTCTTTCGGCTGGTATTTCCCGGCAGTCCATTCATTCCAGTCATTAATATACAAAAATTGAGGATTGGCTTTCAGTGCGTCGTCCCAGCGTTCCTGGAAATAGATGCCATATCCTTCCGGGTCTTTCACTGTTTTGCCCAGCCATGGAACATAAGCCGAATCGGGCAGATCGTATTCGTTCAGCTTTGGTTCGCCGTATTGCCGCGACCATGATTTACCCACTCCCATGTTCTCTTTGGTCATCGTGACAGGGTGCTGGGCCGGCGTTACGGCTAACTCTTCCGGCTGACCATTATGTGTCGAAAGCAATTCTTCTGGTTTCAGTGCTTTTATCTTCGGATCGGCCATGCTGTAGCCAAAGCTCCAGTTGTCCTCCGTGCCGGCAAAGCGTTTGCCTCCCCATTCATAATAACCCCACCACATTGTGCGGAGCGTAAAGAAATTTTTTACTTCCCGGGTATAATCTTTATAAAACTCACCGGTATAATCCGGATCTCCGAAATGCGGGTTATTCCTGTCTGTTTTTGCAGCAGCGTCATGATGGGGATTGGGATTTTTTACGCCGCCCCCGTTGGCGTCGACCGACGGATTTCCATTGTATAACAAAAGTGGTTTTCCATCCCAGCAGAACCAAAGGTCTTTATATTTTCCTTCCTTGTAAATGCGGTCATATAAATCCTGAACCACTGTGATGACCGGTCCGTTAAATGCCCAGAAAATAAATTGGGGGACTTTATTCCCTTCAGCTTTCATTTTTTCCATGGTCGTGAAAATCACGTTCCATTCATCCCAGTACCTGACGGCATTCGTTACATCCATCACCAGCACATCCACCCCGGCATCGGCCAGCATCGACATGTCCTTACGGATCACGTATTCATCCTGGCTCAGAAAATAGCCCATTTCCGGTTCCCCCCAGTGATACGAGTTTTCGGTCCATAAGGCGTTTTTTGCATCCAGACGGGCATTGGGATCTTTCTGCAGGATTTTTGATACATCGGCAGAATACGGACTTTTAAAGTTTTTATAGTGGTCTTCTGTATGCCAGGTTATGTAAAAGATGCCTACTACCCGGCGCTGACCGGTCTTTACAGGTCCCGCTTCCTCAGTTCCGGGCATCGGGCGCCCAAGCGCATCGTTGCCCACCCAGGTGTCGGGATAAATATCCCGGTAATGATTAACGTCAGAACTGTCGGACGGGATTTGGGGGATAACCGCCTTTTCTTTTTTGTTTTGTGAATAGCCTTGCAGGCCTGTCAGCAAAAAAAGTACAGTCGCGGCTAAGAGTTTATATTTTGAAAATTTTTTACAGGTCATTGTTTTTAATTTTTAATAACAGAATAATTTACAGCAGAAATAGTCACCGGGCCAAACAGCCCTGACGGTTGTAAGGGGCTGTCTGCATTATACGGGTTTACCGGGCACCAGGTGGGACGTTGACCGGCAGGTAGTTTCCGGTCGCCGATCAGCCGGTTTACCCAGGTATTGACAACTTCAACTTTCAGTTCATTTTCGCCGGATCTTACGGCTTTCGAAATATCGATCCGGTATGGCGGCGTCCAGACGCCGCCTGCAAAGACACCGTTTACCGAAACCTTAGCCATTGCTGTTAAATTGCCCAGGTCGATGTTAATCCTGCCCCTTTCCGGTAAACGGCCCAGGTTAAATTTGCAGGAATAAACGGCTGTGCCCGAGTAATACCTGATCCGTTCATCCGGGGAGCCCGTCCAATCCTGAAGGGTATCGAAGACGACCGGTTGCTCCGGTCCCCGCATCGAGGCATCGAACTGCACTTTCCACGGACCTTTCAACCTTACTAATACTTCGGGATCCGGATAATTGGCTTTTACCCCATGCTCTCCGGATGCACCGGCTTTCTGGCGGAAAACCACAAATACGCTTTCGTACGGGGCCAGTTTTAACGGAACAGCAGTCGTTGCAGAAGATTGTTCATAGGCAGGAAGGAGTCGGATTGTCCCGGTTGTTGCCTCCCATAGTTCAGGTTGAAGCCCTTTTACCCTGAATTCGGGGGTAACCAGTTGGTTTTCTCCGGTCTGGTTGCTTACGAAATAGATCTCTCCGTTTCCCGTTGTCCGGTGCCCGTAATGAATACTGCGGTTTTCAGGTAATTTACAGTCAGGAATACAGTTGATCAGACTGAACGCTTCCTGCATGTTCATTCCGTTCAGTATCATTCCTTTCCCGAATTTGTGTGATTTCACCTTTTCTCCATCTGCATTTCCCCATAATTCGGCAGTCATTTCTTTGATCTTCAGGTCTGCTTCAGGTTGATCCTGTAAACTGGGAGAGCGTTTGGGCGCAGTACCGAGCACGATTGCCCCGTCGTGGACCAGTTGTTTGATTTTAGCCAGTAATCCGGGCCTCATGGTTTCCAGTTTGGGCAGGACCAGGATCCTGTATTGCGTACCACCCGGCAGTGTGATCAATCCGTCTTTTACGGTCATGTATTTTTCAATCACTTCTGCATTCATGTAGTCGAACTGATAGCCGACCGGCAGCTCCGGATCGGTAATACCGGTCATTTTCGGGGTGTCTTCGCCAATGAAATAAGCGGCGTCGGCCACGTTTAATCCTTGCTGGAGCATGAAGTTGGTCCGTTTCAGGTAGGCGATGTAAACATCCAGCTGGGAGAACCAGGTATTCTTACGGTTAAACTCGTTCCCAAAACCGGCATTTATCCCGGGGGTCTTATCTTCGTACGGCTGGCTGATATAAACATGCAGCAGGGTATTGTTAATCCCCTCAGCAAAGAAACGGTCGCCCCGTTGTTTGAACTTTGCCGGGTAACGACTGAATGCCGGGCCCCCGCAAGTATTTGATTCGGCGGATATTTTTGTTTTTCCGTAAATGTGCCCGCAGGAGGAGGCTGCCCGGTTCTCGATGTTTCCCAGTTCGCCTTCGCTCCAGAATTCACCGCCAATCTCATCCGATTGTCCGCCGTACATTAGAAATTCGCCCGGGAAGCCCCAGTGTCCGTAACATTCTAGCCAGGTATGTAATCCATATTTATGGCTGATGTCCCTCAAACCGCCAACATAGTCATAAGCTATTTTATCGGCTACCATTCGCCGCATGTCCCACAAAAAACGGTCGGATTCCTGTTCGCTGTTTACAACAAAGCCTTTGTAAACAGGGAGAAAGGGGAGCGGGTTGTAGCCATATCGCTGTCTGAATTCAGCCAGAAACCCGTCTGTAAAGTTCTGCCCTCCTGTTTCGTAGCTGTCCTGGACAACAACTTTAAACGTTTTGCGATCGGCTTCCGGGATGCGTTTCAATATTTCGCCGATGTATCCGTAAAAATGATTTTCTACCTGTTGTTTGCTCATTTTATCCACTTCATAGCCGGTGGCTTCAGGAGAGGCAGGGGCATTGGTTGTGCCTGTCGGCGTCATTCCCATGCGGAGGATTATCCAGTTGCCATCCGGTACATTCCAGGTCAAAGTGCCGTCAGCAGACAGGTACCGGGTAAGGTCGATTACTTTCGATGCATCAATCATCGTCTGTTTATCGACGGGCTCGGCCTGACCGGGCCACTGGTACTCTTTCCAGTAGGGGAGCGGCGTCTGGTACATTTTTGCCAGTGTTTTCTCCGGGTAACGTTCAACCCGGGGGGCTGCGGATAGTTCGACCTCTGCCAGCCCCTTGTCCGGGTCAGTGTCTTTTATGATGATACGGAAGGCTGTTGAGGCTACAGCCGGGAACGATATCACGACCGGGGCATAGGGATCGAAACCGACATTTAAGGCAGCATTAAAACGATTGATCTGAAATTCCTTAACCGTCCGAAAACTCCCGTCAGATTCTTTTACCTGGAGAATGGCCGGGGTATTGATCGGCCTTTTTTCAGGATAAACAGAAAGGCTGCGGGCGGTGAAAGGCGTTTCTGATACCAGATCGATCGTGAAATCTCCTTTACCGGGAAAGCTGATTCCCGTCTCCATGTTTCTGTCCACAATTTCGGATAAGCCACCGACAGCGGGAGAGGAACTGACTTCTCCGTTGTTGTTGTCCAGGATCAGCTGGTCGTCTTCAGGCTCCGGACAGGCAATCACTTTGACATCCTGAAACAGGCTGACCGGCTTATCCAGTTTCTGGCTGAGTTTCCGGGGACCTTTCACATGCAGTTCCGAGGCGGCCAGATAACGCATGGCCTCTTCCGGTTTAACCCAGGGACCTCCGGATTGGCTCCAGCCCGGCGAGTTGAATATCCCTATTTCGATATTTAATTCAGTTGCTGTTTTTAACGCGGCATGGAGAATATCCCACCATTCATTGCTGAATATTTTCACCTTGCCATAGGGCACATTGTCTTGCCCGATATACCCGATAAAAGCACGGTTGATCCCTGCCTTTTTCATTGACTGAAGATCTTTTATTACGCCTTCTTTGGAAATGTTATCCGAGATCCAGTACCAGTAAACGCTGGTCTGAACTGAATCGGGAGGCGTACGGAAGCCTTTTTCAATCGCTGTGAAAGGAGGGGAAGAGAGCTGTTTGTTTCTGAACGAAAACCGGATCCAGATCCCTAAAACAACAGATATAAAGACTATTGAATAAAAAGATGCCCGTTTAATTTTTTTCCACTTCATGGTTTTAGTTATAAGTTTAGGTTATAATTTTTGATCGATCCAAATTAAATATTGAGCCGGTTACTTCCAACGATTTTACCGGTTATCTGTCTGCAAAAATCAGCAAAGCATAAGTTTGTGCTGAGAAGATAATATTTTATTTTATTTCACAGAGTCCCTTACAACTCACATAATTTTTCTTTATTCCCAAAGAATCTGCAAGGTTCCTGATTTCTACGGTTTCGAAAGGTCCCGTGTTAAACCCTTTTCCTGTGTCATTATTGAAAACCCAAGAAGGGGATGGCCATAGACAGGCATTAAACCTGACCGAGCGGTAAAAGTTTTTACTTACCCCTTTTTGTCCGTGATGTGCCATTTGTAAATAATCACAATCCAGATCTTGTCTAAAGGGACCGTCTAATAACCGTTCTCCTTCCTCTTTACCGGAGTCGGCTAAAAAGACAATTGATTTTGCGCTGTCCCAAACCCGGATAACCATGCACGAGTTGTTGTAGGGATTTATTTTTATGTCTTCATTTTTTATTCCAAGAATTTTGAATCTGGTATGGCTGACCTGGAGGATCAGGCCTGCCTCCTTTACATCCAGCGCCGGAATCCCGGATTTCTTCAGGTTGGCATAAAAATCTTCAGCAGCAGCTTTATAATCAGGTTCAAGTTTACAGAAAGATGATGAAAACGTTGAAAGGCATACTTTTTCGATCGTTATGTCCCCGGGCGATTTCAGGATTTCATTTAATGCCCCGATATGATCGGGATGGGGATGACTTACAAACCAGATGGTAACCCTGTTGCCAAGAGCTGCCAGAAATCCACGGAGATAACCTGTTTCTTCCTTTACCCCGCCATCCATTACGACAACTTCTCCGTCATTCATTTGGAAGACATATGAATTCCCGATCGTGTTGACCTGGGAGGGAAGCTGCCATAAAACAAAATCGGATTTCGTTTTTGCCATCGCTGCAAAAAAATCCAGAACTAAAAGTGTTAAAATGATAAATTGTTTCGTCATATTTTCCTCTTTTTAATTTTCAGGATGATCAGGCTGTTCTGTTTTATTGTCGTACAGGAAGGGGAGAAGGAATTTTTGTTAAAAAAGACCTTCTCCCCAAAACAGGATAAATTTATTTTTGAACTTTTACATCAAAATTATAATCTTCCTCACTATTCAAGGAAATAATTTTCAGCAATCCTTTTTTTCCAGTCCTTGTTTTAAACAGAATAACGTCTTCTTCTTCAAAATCAACAGACTGTAAGGTCGGATCGCTCATTGATCCAAAATCATCGTCATCCCTCATGGCATCGAACTCTTCTGCAGTAAAGCCTGTTTTTGCAAATCTCGTTCCCATATCATCAAATGCAGCTACTCCGGAAGAATGTTTAGATGCATCCAGATCGATCGCCCCTACCGCAAAATCGCCAAAATAGAAATCACAATTTTGTATTAGTTCCGGATGTTTCCATTCAATGCTAAATCCATATGTTACGCCGTCGATGATACTAAAAAAGTTCCCGTAGTACGGACTGTCCCATCCCCCGGACCAGTTATTCGACAACGTGACGATATTTGATATCCTTCCTGATTTGATGGTATAAGTGGCGAAAGCCTGATGTCCGTTGCTCTGTGTAACTGTAACTTTAATCCTGGTTTCGTAAGTAATATTTGGAACATCTACCGAGAACGTACATGTATCGCCGGGAATGTCGGTTATTTCAGTTGCTGCCATTTCAACGGAATCCTGGCGGCTTATTTCCACGGAATCCTGCTGATAGGTAAATGGGAAATTTCTGTAAAACTGAATGCGTTCGATTGGTCCCCCGGCTATTACTTTTCCCTTAAGCGTATAAGTATCCCCGTCATAAACCGAATCAAGTGCAGATTCATTACTGAAACTAATCGTCACCGGATAATCATCATCCGAAGAATTATCGCAACTATAAAAAAATGTCAGGAAACAAATTCCCGTCAAAGCAAATATGAATTTTATATTTTCCATGTGTTTATCTTTAAAAAATCATATGACTTTTTTTACCATCCCGGGTTCTGCCAGTCATCTCCGGTAATTCCGATTATCTTATTTACATCATCCTGATTAACCGGGTATAACAGCCATTTGTCAGAATAGCAATTTCTGTCTTCAAATCTGAAACGGTTATAAGTCAAATTGTCCCCGTCTTTAGTAATCTCCATTCCCGTAATAACCTTATCGGTTTCATCCAGTACCTTCCAGCGGCGAACGTCAAAGTAACGATGTCCTTCAAATGCAAATTCAATACGACGCTCATTCCGATATTTCCTTTGAAACTCATCTGTTGCCATTCCTGCCGGGAAATCCGGCATTCCGGCTCTTTTGCGTATTGCATTTACGGCATCACGGGCACTCATGGTTATGCCTGATCCCAGGGTAATTTCTTCATCCGGGCCATCTGACAGGTAAGCCGATTCTGCAAAATTCAGATATAGTTCAGTCAGGCGGAATACGCGGATAGACCCGTCGAGATTCTTACTCAGTCCGGATTTCCAGTTGTTAAATTTTCTCAGGTAATAGCCGGTATGCGTATGGGTCCGGTTCGTCTGAGATATCTCTTCTGCTCCGCCCACATAGGTTTCGAGGTTTTCAATAGTTCCTGAACTTTTTACTTCCACCCTGATATTTTTGATCTTCATGGAAACGCCGGATTTACCGCCTAAATCAAAACGCATATTATTTTCCTGGTTTCCCCAGCTATAGGTTGTGACAGACTCAGTTATGTCGGCAGAATAAGTGCTCCATTCAGAAGAAGCAGAAACAGTCCCCGGATGAACGGAACGGGCCGCAGAAATGGAAGGTCCGAAGAAAAGCTGAAGGTCAACATCTGCCGAACTGGTATACTCAAATTTAAAGGCCACAGAAGGAGGGGTATCCAAACCTGCACTCAATCCGGTCAAATAGACATAAGGATCTCCTCCGGTCGTCGTTACTTCATAAGTCCCGTCCGGGTCTGTTGTTACATCCATCTGGTGTGTGCTTGAGGTAAAAGAAAGGCTGTACGTATCGTCCCTTGCGCCATCTGCTTCCAACTTTTTTTTGGCCCCATTGTAATAAACCGAAGCATAAAAACGAGGGTCACGGTCAACATAGGGATGTTCCGGATCATAACCTGAAGCCGGATTAATAATTGGCTGAAGATGATCGTCATCGCTATATCCCAGGATCGGTGCCTCTCCGTTTGCCATTTCATAACTGTCTACCAGCTCCTGAGCCGGACATGGCCCTGCTTTACTCATTCCGTTGGTTGTCGGAAGTCCTGCATTTTTCCAGACAGCCATTTGAGTACCGCACTGATAAATAGTTTCCTTGTCTACCGAACGTTCATCATCTGAACTGGTAATAAAGTATAGCGCATAGGAATTTTGTGCCGCATGCTCTACCGGTTCATCGCTGAACAATTCATAATCATGTGTCAGACACTGATATAGGGCTTCCCTGTTCACATTGGTTGCATCCGCCCAGGTATAGGTGCCATCGGTCCATAGAGGACTGGCTGCATAAGTAACAGCCTCCGACATGATGGCATAAGGAATAGCCCTTGTCATCATCCCGAATTGATTATCATATACTTCCCAGTGAAACCCATCTTCAGTAGCCGGTGCTGCTAATGCTGAATCACAGTCTGCAATGATGAATTTCACGACCTCTGCGAAACCGGACTTTTTATCCTGCGAAAAATCATAATCCGTTCCCATTGGTTTATCAAAAACAGGGACACTTCCGTACCGTTTAATCAGTTGCAGATAATATAAGGCCCTCAGGGTGTGTGCCTGCGCAGCCCATCCTTGTTTTTCTTCTTCTGTAGCATAGGCTGTTGCAGTCCATATATTAGCAAGGAAAACGTTACATTTTCGGATTCCTTCATATAAAGAAGTCCATGGACTGCCGTCAACGGAGTAAGAAGGGAAGGTTGTGGCCGTTACGGCACCATCATACCAGGCCCTGTATTTGGAACCTGACGTATTATCGTCGGCATCTTCAGCTTCATCACAAACGGAAGAACGGTCCATATACGGAGCGGGACAGTATCCGTAACAGGAATTCAGATAGCCCATGGTCCTATAGCGATCCGAAAAAACCTGGTCCATGGTGATACGCCCATCAGGGTCCACATCCAGTTTATCGTCGCAGGAATAAAAATAACCACCTGTGGAAATGATCAATAAAAGATAAAAAATATATTTTTTCATACTGTCTGTTATTTCAATGTTAAAAATGGTCAGTTCATCAGAATCGAATGCTCACTCCTGCATTATAAACCCGATAAACAGGAATGGCATCGTAACTCTCTGCTTCCGGCCCGAAATCATTTGATTTCATTTTGTCCCATGTCAGCAAATTCTGTCCGCTCAGAATAAAACGGACTTCGCTTGCCGATAGTGATTTATATATGCGTTTAGGTAGGGTATAGCTTATTTCGACATTTTTGAGGCGTAAGTAAGCCCTGTTGTATTCATAATAGTCGTTTGATTCATGACTTACTGATTTTGTCAGCGACAGGGCAGGAGCCGTAATTTTTTCTCCATTGCTGTAACGTTCTTCTGTCCAGGCATTTTTGTGCAAAGATCCGAAAACGCCGTCATAACTGGTTTCGTAAACACCTATTCCACTATAAACAGAAGACCACTGGCCTACACCCTGGAAGAGGAAACTGAAATCAAATGACTTATAGGTAAACCCTCCGGAAAATCCGTAATAGTAACGCGGAATGGAACCTTTTCCGATTGGCGCCTGGTCTTTCTCATCAATGGTCTGGTCATTGTTCAGGTCCTGATATTTCAGGTCACCCACCCTGGGGGTACCGAATGAATAGGTGAGCCCGCTGTTATCTATTTCACTCTGGCTGTTAAAGAATCCGTTTCCATTGCCGTAATCGACCAAATATCCCCACGATTGTCCGTACGAATATCCTTCCGCTCTTTTCCTGTAGGCATAATCTTCAGACTTCACTGCTTCCAGGGACCTAAGCTCTTTATTTTTAGCGTACATAAGGAACCCGCCCAAATTGGCCGTAAGATTCCGGGTAATTGATTTTTTCCAGGAAGCGGAGATTTCGCAGCCTTTATTTTCAAAAGCACCGGAATTGGTCACCGGATAATTTTCAAGAGGGATTCCCTGATAGGAAGGAATATAGGCGGAAGGAGTCAAAACCATATTTCCCAGGTGTTCCTTAAACAAATCCACACTCAAGGATAACTGCCGGAACAAGCCGAGATCAATTCCGTAGTTTTGTTTTTTGACAATTTCTGCCTCGTAATTTGGGTTGCCTGTCTGATTTTCATCAATTATGAAACGTAAATCTCCGATTGGTCCGCCGCTATTAAAAGTTACATTATCCAAATAGATGAAACGTCCTTTATTGTCCTGGTCATTGGCAGTCTTTCCATACGAAGCCCTTACCTTTAAGTAATCTATTCCCCTGATTTCCTTCATAAAATCTTCCTTCGAAATGACCCAGGCCCCGGATACAGCGGGAGTCAGTGTATAGCGGTGACTTCTGGCATATTGTCCTGAGCCGGAATAACCGGCATCCAGTTTCAGCAAATACTTCCGGGCATATCCATAGGTAGCTTCCACACCGGAACTAAACCGGTTATAAGGAAGATTTTCAGGAGAACCGGTATCTACTTTAGACAAATTATCATAAAAGGCATAAGCCATTCCGGTTACTTCATGAAGGCCAAAACTCCTTTCATAATTCATCATTCCCTGATAAGTCAGATGATAATAATAGCTGGACCCTTTAGAGTAAGAAAGTGTTGTATTCGTATTCGAGCCTTTCGTCACAAAAGCAAGCGTATCTAAGTCATCTGTTCTCACCCACCGTTCATAATCCTGTGTCGTATACAGACTGTTCACCGAATTTGTCTGATAGGCAATTACCCCTGACGCCTTTAGTCCCGGAGTTAAAAATTTCATATCCAGGTTTAATCCGAACTGGGCATAGATATTGGTAACCGTATGTCGCGTATATCCCGCACGGTTCAGCATTCCGTAGGTTGGATTACTGACCAAGCTGGTAGTAATAACCTGATTGCCTGAGATATCTCCGGTTTCCGGATCTACAGCCGTTGGGGTAACCGGTCCGTAAATAGTGGAAGGCATATAAAATATACTTGAATACAGTGCCTGAGAGAAAGTCCCATTACCCGGGACCCGTTCGCGTTTAATATTTCCGCTTAAATGTAAGTAAGCTCCCAGGTAATCATTGATTTTAGACTCTACATTCGAACGGAAGTTAATCCACGTAAAATTGGGTTTCGTATCATATTCTGACTGATCCGTTTTAAACTGGCTTCCCTGGTGCATCGTATTAATGTTGGTAAAATACCGGACTTTTTCGTTTCCGCCGGATAAATCAATTCCGACCCGCTGCATTTGGGCAAATTCCTTAAGAAACAGATTATACCAGTTTGTATTCGGGTATAAATTACGGTCATTTCCCGATCTGTATTTTCCGATTTGATCATCCGAGAAAAAATAATTCTGTCCTTTCCCATCGTTACGGGCTGCTTCATTTCTTAATTGTGCATATTCTGCTGAATTAATAAAAGCGGGCTTCGTGGTCATCTGCTGCAACGATTCATCTATACGAACATTTACCTTTAATTTTCCCGGAGTACCCCGTTTGGTTGTAATCACGACAACGCCGTTGGCCCCCTGAATTCCATACAAAGCTTCGGTGGAAGCATCTTTCAGCAGCGTGACAGATTCGATTTCTTCAGGAGAGATATATTCGAGCGATTGATTGCTTTTATAAGAGCAAACAATACCATCAATAATAACGAGGGGACCATTTGCCCGGTTTGCACAAACACCCCTTACAAATAAGTCCGTACTGGCCCTGGACAGTTCCGACGCGGTTTCGTGTGTAAACAAACCAGGTAAACGTCCTTCAAAAGTCATTGCCAGATTGGCTACCGGCGATTTCTTTAATTCTTCCCCGGCAACAGTAGATACAGCTCCTGAAAGTTCTCCCCGGCGCTGGGAAGAATACCCTAACCGGATCAGTTCATTCAGATTGTTCTCATCTGTATCAAGTGTCACATTTACAGGTTGGTCTGCATTAAGAATTTTAACCTTTTTATCCTGATATCCAATGCAGGAAAAAATAAGAGAGGAAACGTCATCCTGAGCCATTAAGGCATACTGTCCATCGCTCCCGGTCATGGTACGGTTTTCTTCATCCGGTGCGTATACTACTACATTTATTAAAGGCTTCCCGTATTCATCACGGACCACTCCCTTTAGTATTTTGGTTGTTTGTGCTTCCAGCCTTACTCCTCCAAATACAGGAACCAGTAACGCCAGCAGTATAATTATCCTGATCGTTATTTTATATTTCATATTTATCTTCTTTAAAAAATCCATTTTTATACCTCTTACCATCCGGGATTCTGCCAGCTTTCACCAAAAATTTCTTTTGTCCGGTTGGCTTCATTCAGAGAGATCGGACATTTCAAGTATTTGTTTGTATAGCATTTTCGTTCGGTAGACCTGACAGTACGGCGCGTATAAGTAAAGCTACCATTGCTATTTCTTATGATATCCATCGCAGTAATCCATCTGTCTGTTTTTGACAGATCTCCGTCCGGATCTGACCAACGCCGGACATCAAAATAGCGGGATTCTTCCATTGCCAGTTCGACCTGGCGTTCATGACGTACCCTCAGGATCATATTTTTTTGAGATAAACCAGTTGGCAGGCCTGGCATATCTACCCGCTCACGTATTTTATCCACGGCATCCCTGGCCTCGTCCAGATGATTGGCCCCGGCTGCCGCTTCTGCAAAATTCAAATAAACTTCACCTAAGCGGAACATCCTAAATTGAGCCCCTGCGACACTGTTGTCATCTCCTGAAAACGGGTGCAAAAATTTTCGTTCATAATAACCGGTACGCGTTTGATACCTCGATAACCGGTCGATCCCTGTTTCAGGTTCTCCATCCCAAGTCGCAATAATACGGACCCGGCTGCCCTTGGAAGCCGGATAATTTTCGATACATGCTGCCGGTTCATCAAAATTCCAATAAGCTTTTCGTTTAGATCCGTTGTAATAAATATCTGCATAAAAGCGGGGATCCCTGTTTTCATAAGGATGTTGAGGGTCATACGTAGTATTACCTGGATTGTAATTTGGTTCCAGATGTTTTTCGTCCAGGTAGGGATTGGCTAAATCCAGGATTGGTTGTCCGTCAGTCGTTTCAAAAGCATCGACCAATTCCTGAGAAGGACATGTCCCCGTTTTATATTGATTTTGGCATCCGACCCCGTCAACAAGCCATACCTGTCCTTGAGATGCTTTACTTTGATAGAGCGTTTCTTTATCAACCGGATCAGATGTGTATGCCATTGCATTCGTAAAGTATTCATTGTATAATGCGGCATATGTATTGGGGAGAAAGGCATTTGCCGATTCATAGGTTTGCGGATAATTTATTTTGGAATACAGTTCATATCCCTGATCCAGGAGATCCTGCAACACTGCTTTATTAACCGTATAAGCTTCTTCCCAATGATCTTCTCCATCATTATAAAGCGGGCTGGCTGCATAAAGGATCATTCTCGATTTAATGCCTTCAGCCATGGCCTTGTTTACCCTTCCCTCTTCCGTGGGATGCCACGGAAGTTCCGAGGTTGCCAGGGCAAAATCACAATCTTCAATAATAAATTTAACAACGTCATAATAACTTGACCTTGTTACTTCGGAAAAATCGCCGGCATAATCGTAAGGTTCACGTTCAATAGGCAACGCCATACCGAACCACCTTAATAATTCAGAATAATAATAAGCACGAAGGAGATGGGCCTCTGCCTTCCAGCGGTTCCGGTCACTTTCTTCAGTTACTTTTGCATCATCTATTCGACTAAGAAAAACGCAACACATCCGGATCGAATTCCAGTAACGGTCCCAGTAATTCCCATTCCCGGAATCTGAGCTCACATCGATGATCGGATAATCACTGGCAGATGCATCTCCGTTATACATTCTTCCGGATATGAGCCCTGATTCTGCTTCAGCATCTGCATCCCAGGCCTCATCACTCCATTCCACAGGGCCACGGGACCAGAAATAGTACCGGTTCCCTTTTGTCGGCATATTCTCGTAGCAACTATTTAAATAGGCTCCTACCTTGTCATTATCAGCAAATATGTCATCTTCCGAGATCCGGCCATCCGGAGCTACATCCAGAGCATCGGAACAGGCAACCTGCAATAAAATTAGAATTGCAAAAAATATATAAGTGTATCTTCTTTTCATATCTTCAGTTATTTATGAATTAGAAATTAACATTGGCGCCGAAATTGACCATTCGTGTTACCGGATAACCAATCGGATCACTATTTTCCGGATCTAATCCTCCGATTCTCTGGTGATCCCACACGTACAGATTATGACCACTTAAGTATATTCTCAGGTCATGGATTCCCAGGCCCGACAGGCATGCATTATTTTTCAACGTATAGCCTAACTCGATATTTTTAAGTCGTGTAAAGGCACGGTTCATAATGAAGAAATCGTTTTCTATATGATTTGTAGTGCTGTGCGTACTCAGAGCCGGATAGGTAATTTTTTCCTTATTCAGGTACCGGTCCAGTGTCCATGCATGGCGGTGGTAGTCAAAATAAGTACCTTCTTTTATATTTTCGTAGATTCCCTGGCTCGACCTCATACTGTAATACTGGCCTACTCCCTGGAAAAAGACAGAGAAGTCGAAAGCTTTCCAATTTACCCTTAGCGTTACACCGTAATTTATCCGGGGAATGGAAGGCTTTCCGACAGGGACCTGGTCTTTATCGTTTATGATGCCGTCTTTATTCATATCGATATATTTGAAATCGCCTGCACGCGGAGTACCAAAATCGTAAGTCAAACCGCTTGCCTGGATTTCATCTTCCGAAATCCAATAGCCACGATGATCCTTCCAGTCAATTTTATATCCCCAGGGCTGACTCAGTGAAAATCCTTCAGTACGTGTCTGATAAACATAGGTGTCATCTCTTTTTACTTCGTCATCATTCTTTACCGTATTGTGGTTATAGCTCCAGTTCCCCCTGACGATGAAAGACAGGTCTTTTCTGACTGTCTTCGTATAATTCAGTTCAATTTCATAACCGTGATTATCCACAACGCCCATATTCTGCAAGGGAACCCTGGACAGATACACTCCCTGAAAAGTAGGTACTGTATGACGGGTAATCAAAATATGGGTCCGATGTTCCTTAAAATAATCAAAGGAGCCGTTTAAATTCCTGGATAATTGAAAATCAAGTCCGACATTCCGTTTCCATGCGCTTTCCCAGGTCAGTTTTTTATTTCCGCGGATTCCTTCATATACTTCTTTTCCTTTTCCCAGGCTGGAAAGGGATCCTGACACAATTTGCGTATCATCCAGGTACAAGAACCGGTTGCTTCCCATTTGATCATTGCCTACTTTCCCGTAAGATGCCCTTAATTTTAAATAAGTAAGGACCGCATTGTCTTTCAGGAACTTTTCATTACTAACAACCCATCCTCCGGAAAAGGCCGGGAAGAAACCAAACCGTTTAGACGGCGCAAACTGTTCAGATCCATTGTATCCCATATCGAATTCGCCAAAATAGCGGTCATCGTAATTATAGGTAAAACGGCCCGAAAGCCCGATTACATTATGAGGGATCTCTCCTCCGTGATCCCAGAAGTCCCGTTGTGCCAGCAGCATTCCGCCAACATCATGCTTGCTGAATTTCCGGCTGTAGTTTACAGATCCCTGTAAATTAATATCATACTGCGTATTTGCCGATTTAGTAACTGAAAGAAGATCTTCTGTATCACGGCCGACAGAATAACTCAGCTCATCAGTATCATAATTGACATTCGCAATGTAAAGCCGTTCTGATTTGCCCCCTTCCAGAGTAGTTCCTGCATAGGAATCATAAGAAACCATCCCTTTTATCAGTAATCCTTTAGTTATCAATTTTCCCAGGTCCCAATTCAATCCGAAAGAAGAATTCAGGTTTGAACGGACATCCCGTCTGTATCCTCTACGGTTCATTACTTCAAAAGCAGAACGATCCAAATACACGGGATCAACAATCTGCCCGGGAGCGTAACCAAATCCGGCAATGGTAGTAGGTCCGGGAGTAATCGGCAAAATAGTCTTTGCCTGGTAAAACAGGTCCCGCATCATCCAGCTATAGCTTTCACTATATAATGATCCCACATAGGGCATGTTTACCTTTTCAATGTAAGTTCCCAGATTCAACAAAGCGGAAAGTGAACTGGAAATTTTATAATCCAGATTCGCCCGAAAAGTCCACCGGTCCATTTTAGAAGAGGGGTCATAGCCCAATTGTGATTTAGGTTCAGTGTTCAGATTTCCTCCCTGGTGAAAGAAACTTGCATTCATGAAGTAATCCACTTTATCGGTGCCCCCGCTTAAATTTGCGCTCACCTTTGTCGAGGGAGTATTTTTTTTGATAAATTCCCGATAATAATTATGATCCGGATAGATGTATTTCAGCACTCTTGCCTTCTCTTCATAGTCGGGATCAGCCGGATCAAGATTTGCAAGCGGGTCCTTATATTTGGCGATCACCTCGTCGCTGAATTCCGGAGATTCTCCATCATTGACAAAAGCTTCATTACGCAATTTCATATAATCCCAGGAATGCAGCCGTTCGGGTTCCTTGGTAAAAGACGTATAGCTTTGTTCAACATTGATCGATAAGTCTGACTTTCCCTGTTGTCCCCGTCTGGTGGTAATCAGGATCACCCCGTTTGCGCCGCGTACCCCGAACAGGGCTGTTGCAGAAGCATCCTTTAGGATAGATACAGCAGCTACCTCGTGAGCGTCCAGCGTACGGATGTTGTCACGGGGAACACCATCGATCAGGATTAACGGACTTGTTCCGTTCAACGTAGAAGCCCCCCGTAAATAGATTGTGGCATCGTCCATTCCCGGCTGGCCCCCTCCTGTCTGAATCGATGTTAGCCCCGGTAATTTTCCGGCCAGCGCATTGTCCAGGCTCGCTGCCGAACTTTGTGTCAGCTCCTTGGTCTGGACAGAGGATACGGAACCGCTTACGGAGATTTTCTTCTGGACACCGTATCCGACAACGATCACCTCCTCAATTCCTTCTGTTTTTTCTTCCATGGTGATATTCAGGCTTGCCTGTCCTGAATATTTTATTTCCCTGCTTTTCATCCCTACAAACGAGAAAACCAAGACTGCGTTATCAGGGACTTTGTCGAGGAAGAAAATTCCGTCAGCGTCCGTTATCGTACCGGTTGTCGATCCTTTAACCACGACCGTGACGCCAGGGATCGGATCGCCTTTTCCGGACGCTACCTTCCCGGTGACCTTATTGTCTCCCGGAGGAGTTTTTAAATCCTCGTTACTGGCGCGGGGATGAAGGATAACAGCGTTATACATCAGGTTATAGTCCAGGTTTGTGCCTTTCAGGCAACTGTTTAACGCCTCATCCAGGGTTGCCCCGTTAAGTTTTACTTCCGAGACGTAAACCCCGGCCACATCTTCCTGCGAATAAAAAAAAACAAGATGTGTCTGTTCCTGGATCTTTTGAATAACATCGCTTAAACTTGATGTTTTGATATCAAGCCGGATGTTTTGTGAATACGTGCCGGCAGAAACCTGTATAAGCCCTGCCAGCAGGAAAAAAGTTATGAGCTTCATAACTCGCAACAGTTTTAACCTGCCCTCCAGATGTGGAAAGCAACCATTTCGTTTTTTTTTCATAAATTTGAATTCTCTTTTAATTGAACATTTTTGCTGTCAGCGGGAATGTCAGAGCAGGAAATGTTTGCCGCATTTCCTGCTTATTTTTTCTTCGCCCTGAATAATATGTTGTTTTTATTGATTGTTGCTTCTACCTTTCCTGTACTTTCAATAATTTCGAGGATCGGTTCAATGCTTTCATATTTATTTAGCCCTCCGTTAAATTTTATATTTTTGATATCTTCCTGTTCAAACCAATAATTAAAATCATACCACCTTGATAAGGTTTTCATAATCTCTTCAAGCGATTCATTATTGAAAACATAAATGCCATTGATCCATTGGATATAATTACCGGCGTCGACTTTGTCTACCTGTACCTGTTGGGTTGAACGGTTCAGTACTGCCTGGTCATTCGGGGCAAGGCAGAATTCTTTTCCGGGACTGTCAGGCAGACTTAGTTTTATTTTACCTTTTACCAGTGTTGTAATAATTTTTCCCTGATCAGGATATGCATTAACGTCAAAAGTAGTTCCCAGGACCTCTATTTTGATTCCATTTACATTGACGATGAACGGGTGGGCCGGATCTTTTTTTACTATAAAGCAAGCTTCCCCTTCGAGAAAAACTTCCCGGCTCCCGGAAGGGAACCGGATGGGAAAACGAAGCTGGCTCATCGAATTCAGATAGACTTTCGTACTATCGGAGAGTACCATGTTGTATTCGCCTCCACGCGGCACAATCAGTGTGTTTTGAGGAATTTGTGCTTCGGCTTTCTTATTTATTTTATGATAACTTAGTGTTGCTGCATTCTTAATAATCCTGGTGCCATCTTCCTCCTCGATGTTAAGGGAATCATTTTTTTCAAGTTTTATGTTTTTCCCGTTTCCCAATACCAATATCGCATTTCTCGAGCCCGGAACGATTTGTTCTTTCAATATGTTATCACTGTCGGTAACAGATGTGTTATGCCTGGTAACATAAAACAAAGAAACGACGAGTACAGGAATCAATAATCCGGCTGCATAGTGCCACCATTGAACAGATCGTTTTCGCGTATCTTTTATTCCCGTGTACATGGAGAAACGTGACCACGCCTGCTCTGTATCGATCTGACGGATAAGTTTATTCCATTCTTCCTGATTTTGTCCATCCTTTATGCGGTCATATAATAACCGGTTCCGTTCTGAATAAGAAAGCCAGTTGTTTAGTTGCTTTTCATCTTCTTCGCTTAAATTCTCCGCATTACTTAATTTTTGGGCTATAATTTCAGCTATCGGGAATACGGTTTCCTGTATTTGGTTAAGATCTTCCATGCAAAAAACGGACTTTTACTATCAAACAGTTGTGTCCGGAAACCGGGTGAATAAAAAATTGACTTTTTTACATTAAAATTGAGAGGGGCGTCCGGTAACTAAAAAGATCTGATCATTATTCTTCCGGAATTAAAGCAGGGCCCGGCTCAGTATAAAAAGAATAAATACCTCTCCTTCAAGCATCTGTCTTAGTTCTGAGTAGGCATTCTTTTTTAACGTTTTGATTGTGTTGATTGAGACCCCCAGTATTTCTGCAATCTCCGGATTTTTGTGGCCCCTGAGGGCCAGTAAAATAACTTTCCGGGTTTGATTAGGAAGTTTCTCGATTGCCGTGTGTAATAACCTGTAGGTTTCTTCTTCGATCAACAGTTCCTCAGATACCTCTTCAATCGCCAGTTTATTCGCAAGGATTTCCTCCCTTGTCTTTTTTTGGTTCAAATAATTGATACATGCATTTCTGGAAGCCGTATAGATAAATGCCCGGATTTGCCTTACAGAGGAGAACCGGTCCCTGATTTTCCAAAACTGAATAAAGGCATTTAGCGCAATATCTTCGGCTGCATCCGATTGCTTAATAAATTTGATTGCATAAACACAAACCGAAGGATAAAAACTCTCAAAAAATTGCTTAATCGCTATGGAATCACTCTGGTTCAGTTTTTTAATCAAGTTCTGTTCCAGCTCCTGCCTTTTTGTAATTTTTAGTTCTGGTTTCATACCGTTTTTCCTCAAGAGTCAGGTCCCGTTAGTTTAATGTTATTGGCCAAAGTTAAAATATTATCGAAACGTTTTGAATATTAAATAAAAATTTATGATATGAAGATTCTCAACAATTATTTAGCTTTGAAAAATAATAAACCTACTAAATCATGAAACAGATCCTCTTGTTAACGTGTGTTGTTTTCCTTTTATTTTCAGCATCTTGTAATCAGGCTAATCTAACGGTCGGAGACCTTAGCTGTGAGAACCTAGGCAACCCGCTGGGAATTGACAATACTAATCCCCGTCTTAGCTGGAAAGTCAGAAGTAACAGAAACGGAACGGAACAAAAGGCTTACCAGATACTTGTTTCGGGTAGCCGTTCCCTGCTGGAACAGGACAGGGGCGACCTCTGGGATTCCGGTAAGACAGGATCTTCATCATCGGTCCTTGTACCATATCACGGAAAATCATTGTCTTCAGGGGAGATTGCTTACTGGAAAGTCCGCGTGTGGGATGAAACGGGGAAGGTATCCTCATGGAGCCCGGTTGCCCGGTTCAGTATCGGCCTGCTGAAGAGCGAAGACTGGCAAGCTTCGTATATCGGGTTCCCGACAGGGGCCGGCTATAAGGAATGTCCCCAGCTTAAGAGAAGTTTTCAGGTTGATAAAAAAGAGGGGACCATGCTTTTATACGTTAACTCGTTAGGTTATCATGAAGTTTACCTGAACGGCAAAAAAGTGGGGGACGGCGTATTGGCCCCGGCTGTTTCGGAGTACACGAAGCGTTCGTTGTCGAATACCTATGATGTTTCGTCTTTGATTAAAAAAGGGACAAACACCCTGATGATCTGGCTGGGCAGCGGCTGGTACACCGAAGGCCTCCCGGGGGTAGTCAATAACGGGCCGCTTGTAAAGGCGCAGCTGGAGGTTACTGACGGAAGTAACCGGGATGTTCTTCTGGTAACCGACGGGGATTGGCAGGGACGAAAAAGCGGTTATTCCAGGGTGGGGGACTGGAGGCCACACCATTTTGGCGGTGAAGTTGTTGACGGATTACTGGCCCAAAGCGATTTGGCGGAAGGAAATTCAGGAAGAGGGGACTGGGCCCCGGTTTCTGTCGCCGCTGTTTCCGACCGTGCGGTAAGCCCGCAAATGGTCGAGCTTAACCGTATTTTTGAAACGATGAAACCTGAAAAGATAGTACAGGTCGCAAAAGATACTTTCCTGGTTGACATGGGAAAATGCCTGACCGGATGGGCGGAGATCCATTTTTCAAAGCTTGTCAGGTCACAGCAGGTTATCCTGGAATATTCAGATCATCTCGACCATAACAGAAATTTTGAGCCGCTTGATCAAACAGACCAATACATCGCGGCAGGTCAGGGGCCGGAAGTATTTAAAAATAAATTCAACTATCATGGGTTCAGGTATATCCGTATTTCAAACCTTCAGGAAGCCCCTGCCCCGGATTCTGTTTCCTGCTACCTGATCCATACCGGTTATGAATTAGCTTCGGGATTTCAATGCTCGGACAATGACCTGAACCGGATCCACGATATGATTTTTTATACATTGCGTTGCCTGAGCCTTGGCGGCGATCTGGTCGATTGCCCTTCAATCGAACGGATGGGGTACGGCGGGGACGGGAATGCCTCGACAGAGACAGCCGAGACCATGTTTAACCTCGACCCGCTGTATGCAAACTGGTTACAGGCCTGGGCCGATTGTATCCGCGAGGATGGCGGGATGCCGCACACGGCCCCCAATCCTTATACTGCCGGGGGAGGACCGTACTGGTGCGGGTTTATTATACCGGCATCCTGGAAAACATATCAGCATTACGGCGATACGCTGGTCTTGAAAAAATATTATCCCGCGATGCAAAGCTGGCTGGGGTACGTAGATAAATACTCTGTCGACGGGTTATTGATGCCGTGGCCCGATACGGATTACCGGGGCTGGTACCTGGGAGACTGGGCCGTTCCCCGGGGCGTCGACCAAAAAGCTGAAGCGTCTGTGAACCTGGTGAATAATTGTTTCCTGGTGATTTGTTACGATGATATGTCGAAAATTGCCGGCCTTCTTGGTAAACCCGGCGATGCTGATTTGTATGCCCGGAAAAGGGACCAGCTCCGTTCGAAAATTCATCAGGTGTTTTTTAATCCTGCCAGCAATAGCTATGGTACGGCTTCCCAGATCGATCTGACATATCCTTTGCTTGCGGGTGTTGTTCCCGATTCACTAAAGGAAGCTGTTGTGAAAAGTCTGTACCACGAGATTAACGATATCCGGGGAGGCCACATCGCAACGGGCCTGGTAGGCATCCCTGTTTTTACGGAATGGGCTGTTAAAAACAAGGCCGTGGACCTCATGTATTCCATGCTGAAAAAGAAAGACTGCCCGGGCTATTTGTACATGATCGAAAATGGTGCGACAACGACCTGGGAAAACTGGGCCGGTGAGCGGAGCTACATCCACAATTGCTATAATGGCATCGGTTCGTGGTTTTATCAGGCGATCGGGGGGATCGTTCCGGATGAAAACAGTCCTGCTTACAGCAACGTACTGATCTGTCCGCAAGTACCGAAAGGAGTTACCTGGGCAAAAACTTTCAAGGAAACCCCTTACGGACGGCTTGCTGTGAACTGGGAACTGAATAACCGGGAGATGTCCATCTCTGTCGAAATTCCTGTAGGCATGGAAGCAGGTATTGTCATCCCGCCGGGCGTGGAAAAATATACGCTTAACGGAAACGGATACAGCCAGACAGGGAAAGACAATAATGTTGTTAACGTAAAAAGCGGGAAATACCAGTTCCGGTATATCCTGAGAGAAATTTAAAAGTCCATTCTCTGGATTTTCCTACTGATTTACCCTAATCAGGCAGTTGCCGGAAATTTCTTCTGATATCCGGCAACTGCCTGAATTTAGGGTAAAAGCAGGTGGATTTTTCAAAAATGTCAAAATAGAACTATAATAATAAACAAAAACAATTCAACATGGTTTTTCCCGGGTAAAATTCCGGATCCCTATTTGTAATCCTGCTTTAAACAGACTTTCTACAGTCCCAAAGTTAGCGTGTCTGCCCTAATTAACGTGTTTTCAAGTTCAACAGAAAGTTATGAAAACATGAACTGCATGCACTTTGCTTCTTTGATAATTTCTTTTTGTAGCATCGTTAATTTTCAGTTATATTTACCGGGCCTGAGATTTTGGCAGGCTAAAAGCGGATTTATAAAATACTCATTTACAGAATAAAATGTTCTGTTCTGGTAGGTTGATTTTTATAAATCCTGTTTTACATTGTGCGGGATTGTTCTATGGCAGGATACTTATATGGATGAAAAGCAATATGGCAATGATTTGAAATCATTTAATCAGTTATTTAATGATTATCAGGAACGGTTTTTGCGTTTTGCGAATTCGTATGTCCGCGATATCTCTGTTGCGGAAGATATCACGATGGAGTCGTTGATGTATTTCTGGGAAAAACACCGGGGGCTTCAGAACGATTTAAATGTACCGGCCTATATATTGACTGTTATTAAACACAAATGTATTAACTACCTGCAGCACCTTAAGGTACGGGAGGCCTATTCCGAACATGCTGCCTGGGAGTTAAACCTGTGCATTTCCACGTTGGAGGCCTTTGAACCCTATGAATTATTTACTGCTGAAATTCAGAATATCATCGAAGAAACCCTTGCCTGCATGCCGGAACAGACACGAAAAGTTTTTATGCTTAGCCGTTATGAAAATCATTCGAACAAGGAAATTGCAGAATTCTTACACCTGACCTCCAAAGGAGTTGAATACCATATCACAAAGGCTTTAAGTAGTTTGCGTGCTAGTTTAAAGGATTACCTTCCATTACTCGCCTTCTTTTTATGAATGAATGTCCTGCCCTGGGCCTGACTTATTTCCAGCCTGGCCCTTTTCATGAAAAATTTTTCTTTTCCCGGCTAGGGATGCCGGACTTTGAACTGCTAATAGACAGAAAGGAGTAAAATATGGATCTTGATCACACAATATTGTATCGTTTTTTTGAGGGGAATGCTTCTTTGGAAGAGGAAAAAAGGATCAGGGACTGGCTGGAAGCTTCGCCTGACCATAAACAGTTATTTTTGAAAGAGCGTAAACTCTATGATGCAATCTTACTGAACAGAAAAATCAAGCAATCAAAAAAGATGTCCCCGCCCCGGAAGTTTTACGTGGAGTTGCTTAAAGTTGCTGCGATCATTGTATTGGTTTGGGGAGGAAGTTATTGGTATTTTCAAAACAGGATACCGGGCCCCGATAAGCTCTGTCAGACAATCTATGTTCCTGAAGGACAGCATATCAGTCTGACATTGCCCGACGGGACAAGCGTCTGGTTAAATGCTCAGACCAGATTACAGTACCCGGTGTCATTTGATAAGAGAAAACGTCGTGTAATCCTTGACGGAGAGGCTTATTTTAAAGTAGCCAGAAACGAAGAGAAACCATTCATCGTGCAAACCAGTCAATATAACGTCGAGGTTTTGGGGACCGAATTTAATGTGGAGGCCTATTCCGGTAAGAAGGATTTCAGGACGACGTTGATGTCAGGGCAGGTAAAGATTGCTTCAGTTCACGATCAATCAGTGAAACTTATCCTGAAGCCCAGTCAGATGGCTTATCTGCACAACGGGAAACTGGATACTGTCTATGTGTCAGATTTCAATGCTTATCGCTGGAGGGAAGGCCTGATCTGCTTTAAAAATACCTCTTTTGACAATATGATGAGCACCTTTGAGAAATATTACGGACTGACTGTTAATATCGAAAATGAGGCGGTGAAAAAGCAATTTTATTCCGGAAAATTTCGTCAAAGGGACGGGATCGATCATATCCTGAGGGTACTTCAGCAAACGATGAATTTTACTTATGAATATAATAGTTTAAACGATACAATCACCATTCAGTGAGATCACCGGCTTTTTTATGGTCCGTCAGAAAACTAAAATATGACAAAAATAATCAGTTTACAGTATAAACCTTAAAAACTTCCTGCCTATTGAACAGAACTGCTAACCAGTGAAAAAGTCAGTAAGCGCGCTAACACTTACTGACTAACGTCAACACATACCTAAAGAATGTATTAACCATCAATTTTACAATAATATGAAAAAAAACGATTGGTCGTGGATTTGTCTTTTTAAAAATTCACGATATAAACAGCTTTTTAGAATTATGCGAGTAACTACATTTTTATTTTTTCTCTGTATCTGCGTTTCGTTTGCCAAGAATACGCGTTCGCAGAATACACGGATCAGCATGAATAAAAATAAGGTGCAGTTAGAGGAAGTGTTAAATACCATAGAAAGCCAGACCGACTACTTATTTATCTACAACAACGAGGTTGATGTCAATCAGCTGGTAACGGTAAATGTCAGGGATGAAGCCGTTTCACAGGTATTGGCCGATTTATTTGGACATACGGATATCAGCTATTCCGTAAAAGAGGGGTATATCATTCTTGCCAAAAAAGGCAGGGACCCGGTGCTTTTGGCACAGCAGCCGGAAGGCGAAATAACCCTGAGCGGAGTCGTTATTTTTAGTTCGGATAACCAGCCTGCACCTGGGGTAACTGTTTTTGTTGAAGGAACGAATATCGGGACTGTAACTGACGGTGACGGGAAATATACCCTCCGGGTACCTGTCTCTACTGCGGAAATAACATTTTCATTTATCGGTTATAACACGAAAAAGATAAAAGTGAAGGACAGGGTGCTCTTCCGCCTGGTGTCGCTGGATGAAGCCTCAAAAAATCTGGAAGATGTCGTGGTCGTGGGCTTTGGTACCCAGAAAAAGGAAAGCGTAGTCGGTGCTGTTCAGGCAATCAAGCCGACTGAACTGGTTGCGACGTCAAGTAATTTTACAACTGCGTTTGCCGGTAAAATTGCAGGGATTATTAGCACGCAGTCCTCAGGGCAACCGGGGGCGGATGGCGCTAACTTCTGGATCCGTGGTATTTCTACCTTCGGATACAATTCGTCGCCTCTTATTATCCTGGATGGCGTCGAGATTGTTTCCGAAATGTTAAACTCTATCGCACCGGAAACAATCGAATCATTTTCCGTTCTGAAAGATGCAACAGCAACTGCGCTGTACGGTAGCCGCGGGGCGAACGGCGTGCTGATCATTACCACAAAAAACGGTGCGAAATCAGAGAAAATGAACGTAAACGTCCGGGTGGAAGGGAATGTTTCCGGCCCTACCAGTATCCAGGATATAGCCGACGGCGTTACCTACAAGGAATGTTATAACGAAGCTTACGGATCTGAATATTTCAGTCAGGAGAAAATAGAAGGGACTAGGAACAAGCTCAATCCCTATGTTTTCCCGGACAATGACTGGTACCACCTGATGTTTAAAGACCATACCTTTAATCAGAATGCCAACATCAGTGTAACAGGCGGTTCTCAAAAGATCGATTACTTTCTGAATGCCTCGGTACATAATGAGAATGGCATTCTGAAAGACCAGAGTGCCAATGACTATGATATCAACATTGGCCTTCAGAAATACGCTTTTCAAAGCAATGTTTCTGCTTTAATAACACCAGCGACGCGGGTAAGTATAAGGATGAACAATATGCTCCAATACAATTATTTGCCGTATTATAGTATTTCAAGTTTGTTTTATCATACGATGCGGGCGAACCCGGTTATGTTCCCTGCTACCTGGCCCAAAGAGGCGGGAGACGATTTTATCCGCTTCGGGAATGCTCCGTCCTGGGACGGGGCCAGCTCTGATGTAAACCCTTTGGCAGAGATGTGCAGCGGTTATACAAAATCTCACCTTTCTTATCTGACAACTGTTTTTAATGTGGAACAGGACCTGAAATTTATTGCGGAAGGGCTAAAAGCCAAATTTCTTGCTTCTTTCTACAATAAAACCTATTCAGCGACATCCCGCTACAGGAACCCCTTTTATTATACCCTCGGTTCTTATGAAGTGGACGATAACGGAAATTATACCTATACAACTTCGGAAATCGGGAGTACCGGGACAAAATATCTATCGACCTCTGTCAGCAATAATGGTTACCGGGAATATTCCTTACAAGGTACCCTTGAATATTCCCGTATGTTTAATAAAGTGCATGATGTGAATGCCCTGTTGGTTTACCATCAAAAGGAAAGGGTGGACAATACCCCGGATGCGGACGAGTATGAGGTACTTCCATACCGCGAACAGGGTATTGCAGGACGCCTGACTTATGGTTACAATAACCGTTATCTCACTGAATTGAATTTTGGGTATAATGGTTCTGAGAATTTTGCCCCAGGGCACCGTTGGGGATTTTTTCCTTCTGTCGCAGTGGGCTGGAATATTTCCAATGAAAATTTCTTTGCCGGAATGGCTAATAAGATTACCCTTCTTAAGCTCCGGGCTTCCTGGGGAAAATCAGGGAATGACGCCCTGGAGTCGCGTTTCCCGTACATCACGACGATTAATACGAACCAGTCGCTCAACTTTTATTATGGCCCGGATATCACCCAGGCTAAAGGATCAACGATCAATACGATCGGGAACGAAGATGCTACCTGGGAAGTAAGTAAGAAACTGGACATCGGGCTTGAAGTCGGGTTATACAATAATCTGACCTTGATCATGGATTTTTTCAGGGAAAAGCGCAGCGGGATATTTATGCAGCGCGAGTCGATCCCTGCCTCGATGGGCTATACCGGTTCCGAACCGTATGCAAACATAGGGGCTGTGACTAACCGCGGAATCGACGCTTCCCTGGAATACAACAAAGCTTTCTCGAAAGATTTTATTTTATCGGTCAGGGGAACTTTTACCTACGCGCATAACAAGGTGACGGCCAAGGATGAGGCTGCCCTTACTTATCCGTATACTTCGGAAGTCGGGCATCCTATCAATACGGTCTATGGGCTTGTTGCCGACGGGGTGTTCCGCGATCAGGAAGATATCGATCATTCCCCTGTTCAGGATTTTGCTTCTTCCGTACGCCCGGGTGATATCAAATATATCGATCTGAACGGGGACGGCGTAGTCGATGCCAATGACGAAACTGCGGTTGGTTACCCGACTACTCCCGAAATTGAGTACGGGATAGGCCCTTCCATCAAGTATAAAAAGTTCGATTTCTCATTTTATTTACAGGGAATTACCCGTGTCTCCATCGAAATGAGCGATATGCACCCCTTTGTAAGTTCTTCGTTCTCCGGGTTCGGAATGACACAATGGATTGCTGACGGGCACTGGACAGAAAGTAACCCGGATATTCATGCAAATTATCCGCGCCTGTCCGCCACATGGAACCTGAACAACACGCAAACCTCCAGCTATTGGGTCAGGAATGGCTCCTTTCTTCGTTTGAAAAGCGCAGAGATTGGATATACCTATAAAAAAGCGCGTGTCTATGTACTCGGGACAAACCTGCTCAGTTTTACAGACTTCAAATACTGGGATCCTGAAATAGGCAGCGGAAATGGTTTGTCTTATCCCTTACAACGTACTTATAATGTCGGTTTTCAATATAATTTTTAATTCGATGAAGAAAATATATCTATTCGCAATATTTATATCGTTGCTCGCATTTGGCGTTTCCTGCGATTACCTCGACGTGGTCCCGGAGGGACAGGCAACCGTTGACGATCTGTTCAACTCAGAAAATGAATGTCAGAAATTCGTGGATTATCTGTATGAAAATATTCCCAGGCACGGCTACAAATGGACCCCTGACATGTTTGCCGGAGATGATCTGATTACAGGAAAAAAAGGGACTACACGCTGGTATCCGTATAAAAGTATCCTTTATGGAGAAGAGAATGCCAATACAACTTATTACGGGATGTGGTATACCGGATCGTCCAGCCCCGACGGACGTACAAACTATGATATCTATAAATCGATCAGGTATTGCTATATGCTCCTTGAACATGTTGGGGATGTGCCGGACATCAGCGAAGAAAACTATAATTACTGGAGGGGGGAGGCTTATGGCCTGATTGCCCTTTATTATCAGGAACTGCTCAGCTTTTACGGCCCTGTTGTCTTGGTTGATCAGAATACCTCTTTAAATGCAGGTGATGATGAGGTGTACCTACCCCGCTCGACTTATGATGAGTGTGTGGATTTTATCGCTTCGTACTGGGACAAGGCTGCTGAATTGCTGCCTGCTATGTGGCCGGAAGCAGAACAGGGACGGATATCTGCCGCTGCCGCGAAAGCTTACAAAGCCAGGTTGTACCTTACTGCGGCAAGCCCTTTGTTCAACGGGAATTCTGAAGATTTTTCCAACTTCGTGAACAAGGACGGTACTGCGCTTATCAACCAGACTTACGATGCTTCGAAGTGGAAAAAGGCCCTCGATGCCTGCGAGGAGGCTATCGAATATGCCGGGTCAAATGGGTATTCTCTCTATACAAATCCGTCGTCGACGGCAATTTCCGATTTCGAGCAGGGAGTAAAGAATTATCATGATTGTTTTTGTGAAACAACCTGGAACCGGCAGGAATTTTTCTTTGCCAGCGCTTATACCTGGGGTATAAATTACTTGCAGCAATATTCCGCGCCGCGTCAGTATTCCTACTATTCAACCGATGGGTTTAGAAATTATATCAGCCCGACTTTTCATGCTGTTGAGATGTATTATACCAGGAACGGGCTTCCCCTGGATGTTGACCCGTCGACAAAGGACCTGGACCTGTATTCTGTGGCAGAGGGCGACAGTACGGCATTGCTGAACAGGAACCGAGAACCGCGTTTTTATGCTTCGGTGGGCTATGACCGTGGCGAATACGATGTGAACGGGGAAACGCAGATCCTTTACCTGCGGGGCGGGGAAAAGCATGGAAGTACCCTGAATTCTAACGATGAATACCAGACTTGCGACGGTTACCTGAACAAGAAATTTATAAGTAAGGACCTGTATTATAACACGACTACCAAGTCAATTACTTACAACAAAGAAGTGTTCCCATACATCCGTCTGGCCGAATTGTACCTGAGCTATGCCGAGGCCGATTTTGAATATAACGGGACGCTGAGCTCGCAAAGCCTTGTTTATATTGATAAAGTCCGTAACCGGAGCGGATTGCCTGATTTTGAAGATTCATGGGCAATGGTTGGCGGTATCCCTACCGGAGACGATTTAAGGAAAATCCTTCACCAGGAACGGTCGATCGAATTTCTTAGCGAGGGCAGGCGCTATTTTGACCTTCGCCGCTGGAAAGAAGCTTATGATGAGATGAACGGAACGATGAAGTCCTGGAACCTGGATGGGAAAACCCAGGATGCATTTTACACCATTTCTACCATGGGGGAAAACGGAACGCGTGTCTTTGAACAGCCTAAAACAAACTGGCTCGCTATTCCTTTGGACGAGATGGATGTAAACTATAACCTGGTCCAGAACCCAGGCTATTGAGTGTCAAAGCACATCTGTCTTTTATGATCGCTTCTTTTATCGTTTATCTGAAGACAGAAGCGGGATGACATTTATTTCACAGAACTTAATTTATTCTAAAAAGATAATATGAGAAAGATATATTTTTTATTGGGCCTGTTGCTGTTTACGGCATGTGAAGATGGCCGCCAGGTAGATATGGACATTGATTCGGTTGTTTATATCCTGAACAGCGGATTACAGTCTGTTACTCTCGACAATTCCAATTTAACTTACGATTTGTGGCTCTATAAAGGAGGATATAATGACGATCAGCTTACGGTCATGTTAACTATCGATGAACAGGCTTTAAACACTTATAATGAAGAAAATGGCACGTCTTATGTTTTAATGCCTTCTTCCTGTTACAGCTTTAAATCGACAACAATAACGCTGGGGAAGTCCGGTGATTTGGATTATTCTGATTATACGACGGTTACTTTCAGCAACTTGTCCGATCTTTCATCCGGGAATTCGTATGTATTGCCGGTTTCAATCAGTTGCGATAATTCGGACCTGATCAATGAGGATAAAAGTACGGTTTTGCTGAAGATTAATATGGAATGACAGCATGGGCTGTTCCCTTAATCACAGTGAGTACTAGCAGTACTAGCGGAAAAGACGGATGTCGGTTTGGGGCTTTGCCGTTTGAAAAGGTTTGATACTCCGTGTTTGAAGGGTTTGACGGCCTGCGGCCTGATTGAGGGCGTTGCCCGTTCCTGGCCCCCAGGGTTGCCGGTTTTTGGAAGGAGGTTGGCAGGCTATTTAATTTAATTATCAGGAACGATTTTAAACAGAGAGATACCGGAGGTGATTTAAATGACAAAAAGCCAAGGCAGGGAGGGCACTGACGGCAGCTCCCGGCCCGGCTTTATAAAAATCGTTTTTCTGCCTGGCGATAGCGGTTCGAATAAACTTTTAAGAAAGCCCCGCGAACCTGCTCATTTATTTTTGAAAGCTTTTTTTCCTGCAAAAACGGATGCTTTCCCCAACTCACATTCAATACGCATGAGCTGGTTAAACTTTTCAACACGTTCTCCGCGGCAGCCGCTTCCTGTTTTTAAATGTCCCGCATTAACACCGACGGTGAGGTCTGCAATAAAACTGTCGATGGTTTCACCACTACGGTGCGAAACAAAACAGTTGTATGAATTTTTGTATGCCAGCTCAATGGTTTCCAGCGTTTCCGTGACTGTCCCGATCTGGTTCAGCTTGATCAGGATCGAATTGGCCACCTGTTTTTCAATGCCTTCAGCCAATATGGCTTTGTTGGTACAGAACAGGTCGTCCCCCACCAGCTCTATCTTTTTGCCGAGCGCCTGGGTCAGGTTTTTCCAGCCTTCCCAGTCATTTTCTGCCAGCCCGTCTTCGAGTAAAACAATCGGGTACTGGTCCGTCCAGCTTTCCCATAAGCGGATCATCTCATCACTTGTCAGCAATCTTCCGGTACTTTTGAAAAGTTTGTATTTACCGTCTTCCCACATTTCACTGGAAGCGGGGTCCAGGCAAATGCTGACTTCTTCTCCCGGTTTATATCCGGCTTTGTTAATTGCTTCCAGAATGACTTCGACTGCCTCATCGTTCGATTTCAGATCAGGGGCAAAACCTCCTTCATCGCCTACGCCGGTGCTGTATCCCTTACTTTTCAGCACAGACTTCAGCGTATGAAAAACTTCGATTCCCATCCGGATTGCTTCTCTGAAAGAAGTGGCCCCGTGCGGGGCAATCATGAATTCCTGGAAATCCACATTATTGTCGGCATGCCTTCCGCCGTTTATAATATTCATACAGGGAACAGGCAGCAGATGGGCATTGCTCCCTCCCAGGTACTGATAAAGGGGAATGCCGGCGCTCATCGATCCGGCCCGTGCATAAGCCATAGAAACGGCCAGTATCGCATTGGCCCCCAGGTTGGATTTGTTGGCTGTACCGTCCAGTCCGGTCATCCGGTAGTCCAACTCGCGCTGGCTGCCAAAGCATTTACCTTCCAGCTCTTTGGCGATGATCTGATTAACATTTTCAACCGCTTTTAAAACGCCTTTGCCGCCGTAACGGTTTCTGTCACCGTCCCTTAACTCAAACGCTTCACGTTCTCCCGTTGATGCCCCGCTGGGAACCATAGCCCGGGCCGTAGTCCCGTCTTCCAGCTGCAGGTTAACTTCTACTGTCGGATTTCCTCTTGAATCAAGGATCTCAACTGCTTTGATTTTTTCTATTTTCATAACAAGACACTTTTAAAGGTCAAAAAATTTATTTTTTCCTGTTTTATAAAGTAGTACATTGACTGTCAGGAATAACCGCCATTCAGGGGACATAAAATTTCCTTTTTCGGAAATCCCGAAAAAAAATCCGATTAACAAACTGCCAACAATGTTGACAATAAATGTTCCCCACGGAAAAACTGAAATAAAAGAAAACTGGATGTAACGCGAGATAAGAAACCGGCTTCCCGACCCTAAAAAACCCCCCATTCCGGCAATTAAAAATGACTTTACCATAAAAGCTGATTTTAATGATACAATCCTTATGATAGAAGTCATCAGCCTTTTTTATTCAGGGCGGTTAATGGCAGACTTCATTGCCGGGACTAAAAGTAAGAAATTTTAATGATAAGTAGTTTCTGCGAACCCGCTTTTAGTCAGGACAATTATTGTTTTTTAACAATGGGCATTGATTTAATGACCGGACTTGTCTGTTTGAGGCTTCGCCGTTTGAGAAGGTTTGACACTTCGTGTTTGAAGGGGTTGACGGCCTGCAGCCTGTTTGAGGGGCGTTGTTTAAAAGCGAACATGAAGTTCCCGGTGCTGCAAAATTCAGGAAACATCATCAGTATCGTAATCGATTGATTTTTTAAGATTCTTACTCAGAGATTGATAACGTTGATTTCATAATTTGTACTTTTATTCTGAAATTAGGAGCAGGGCCGTCGGTCCTACTCTCATTAAATGTGGAAAGCCGAACGGCGCACTAAGGTCTATCTGTATTTGGAAGTACAATTAAACTTTGCATGATGACAAAAATAATTCTCATTCTTTTACTTTTTCCGATGCTGGTTTCCGCTCAAATTTCAAAAGATGAAATTATCGACAGGACAATAAATGCTATTCAGAAATCAAAAGCCGGTTCTTATGAAAGTATTTATACTAATTATGAGCAAACTGACGCTGATACATTAATGACGTGGTACTATACCGGCAAACTTTCATATGAAATTAATGATTACGACACATTATGTGGCATGAACTACACCTTTGATAAGCGGGAAAAAACATTCAATTTTGACCGGATTGAACGTCAGGTGTATAATGGATATTATTACTACTCTAATCAGGATATTCTCAATGATGTCATTCCCGATGCAAGATACAAATTGCTTAATATACAAGATCCTTATGCAATAAAGGTTCTTAGAAAACATGCAGATGGACAAATCCCGCAAATTTTTCATGTCCTGAAGTCATATTCTAAAAACCAGATAGCGGTAGTTCCGGATACAATTGTTGACAATAGAAAATTCTATCGGTTAACGTTTATGGATGAGAATCATTTTTTGGGATATGTTATTTGGATTGATGCAAAAAGTTGAACTAAACCCGCTAAGCGGGAGCTTATTTTACAACTAAAATAGGAATTGTTGGTGATATCTGTTGATTTTGCTGCTCCTAATTTTAAAAACAAATTATTATGAGCAGAAAATCTTACCTGGAGCAGGCCTGCCAGGCTGTTCCCGAGTTTAAAACCATCAGCGAAAAGTTCCTTCGCAAGTACACCATTGCCGGTAAATCCGGATCATGCACGCGAAACTACCTGATGCAAATATCAAAAATGGTGCTCCATTTCGGATGTTCGCCACTGGATTTATCCATCGACCAGATGGAAGAATACCTTTTCCATCTCCGCCAAAATGAAAAGCCGAGCATGAGCTCTTTCAAACACCTGGTGTACGGGCTGCGCACCCTGTTTTCGATGTTCAAAAACGAGAAACTGTATCTGGCACTGCCTGCTATATCCGGCAGTAAGGCATTGCCTGTAGTCTTTTCCCAACCCGAAATCAAACTCATCCTGAAAACGCCCAAACTATTAAAGCACCGGGCGCTGTTTGCCGTTACTTACGACTGCGGGCTTCGCATCTCAGAGGTAATAAACCTGAAAATAACCGATATCGATTTTGACCGTCGGCAGGTACATGTCCGCCAAAGCAAATACAAAAAAGACCGTTACGTGCCTGTTTCCCCGCTCACCATTAAAGGAATAAAACAGTACCTGGAAGCTTCCAACCCGCAAACATGGCTTTTCAACGGCAAGGTCAGGGGGGAGCAGATCAGTCACGAAGGGATACGCCATGCTTTTCGTTCGTGCATGCAAAAGACTGGCATCCGCAAAGCTGCCTGTATCCATACCTTGCGCCACAGTTATGCCACGCACCTGCTGGAGATGGGACTCGATATCGTGAGCGTAAAAAACCAACTGGGCCATGCCGATATCGTCACTACCATGATGTACCTGCACATTGCCCGTTCGGACCCCAAGGCCGGTTTTGCCCCCATGGAAAAGCTATACGGCGGTGCCACCCGATAACTCCCTGGGCGGGGTTATCCGACAATTCCTGCCCGCGTTGCTGAAAGACAGGGGCGTTTCCTCCGACCAGCTAAAGGTACTCCGGGCTCTGGCAGCTTGCCGTACCCCCGGAATGGGTGGTTCGGCCATGGTCTGCAACGATTGCGGATCGGTACATTACGTGCTGCACAGTTGCCGCAACCGTCATTGCCCCCGTTGCCAGGGCATCGATAAAGCATTGTGGGTGGAAGCCCGCAAACAGGAATTGCTGCCGCTAAAATACTTTCATGTGGTGTTTACCGTCCCGCACAACCTGCTGGAGCTGTTCCGTTTCAACCGCCTAGTGATGTACAACCTGCTGCTGGAAAAATCGTGGGAAACCCTGTGCCTGTTTGCCCGTGACCCCAAACTCATGGGGGCCCGTCCGGGTGCCATTGCCATTCTCCACACCTGGGACCAACAGCTCCGGTTCCACCCCCATGTGCATTTGATTGTACCGTCCGGGGGAATGGATAAAAACGGAAAATGGAAAAGCACCAAACAGAACGGCGGCTTCCTGTTCGATGTCAAACAAATGTCTGCAATGTTCAGCGCCAGGTTCGCAAAGAAACTCAGAACACTGAAAAAAGAGGGCAAAATCCGCAAGTATGTGCCCCGTGATTTGATTAAAAAGCCCTGGGTGGTCTATGCCAAACAGGCTTTCGGATCCGCGGAAAGTGTGGTCGAATACCTGGGCAGGTACACCCACCGGGTGGCCATCTCCAATGCGCGGATCATGAAAGTAACCGATACCCATGTTACCTTTAGCTGGTGCGATCGCGAAAACGGGTACCAAAAGAAAACCGAAACCATTAGCGGAACAGAGTTCCTCAAACGTTTCCTGGACCACATTGTGCCCCCTTATTTCCGGCGTATCCGCCACCTGGGATTCCTGGCCTCGCGGAGCAAAAAACAAAATCTGAAAGCAATACGCCAAAGCCTTGGGCTAGAACAGCTACCCCCTGCACCGCTTTCGCGGGCTCAGGTTCTGGAACTGCGTTTTGGCCAGCACTCCCTGCTCAGGTGTAAAGATTGTGGCGGGGTGCTTCAATTGCTGGAATCCTGGCCCGGGCAACGGGCTCCGCCGGTAAATGCATTGACAGGAATGTGCCAATGATTGATTTTCCGGATCTTAAACTGATGCGCCCGGGCGTAAACGGGAATGCTATGCCCGGAAAACAAAACTTACCGGTTCAAATGGCATGTTCCTTTCAAAAATGGATAAAACCCAGAATGTTTTTGACGGGTAACGGAATTTTCGATCATAAGCCAGATCTTCAGGATGTAAAAACAAATGGTAAAAACCGGCTGGATAGGGAACCCTGAAACCGATTGAAAACACTACTGTCAGAATACTGACCAAAAGGCGGTTACATAAAAAATCATGTTTAGTTCAACACTGCCTCCAATCTAAAGCGTATGCAAGCAACGCTTTATTGGAGGCTAATTATTATCTCCCGTTTTTTGTTTATAGTTATGCTCACGTAACAAAAAGGCCACAGTTATTGTATTCTAATGAACTGCGAAATTATCAATTCCGGGAACAAGGGAATACCGAATTCCCTTCAGGGACCTGGATAAATCAATTTATTGTTAATGCCAATCAAATTGACACTGAAACGGACAACGTCAGACCTGTTCAAATCCCGGAGCATAAAAAAATTCGATCGCTGGCCCCGGAAATAAAGGATTGTACAGTGACCGGAAAGGAGCTGCACCTGTTACCAAGCGAACAGAAAATTCGTTTATTGTATTTCGGAATGCTCAATTGTTGTCCTTGTGTCAAATCGACGCCGCACTTAATCAAAATAGCCCGGACTTTTCATACAGACAATATATTTGAAATGGTTGCATTTTATCCTTATGACCCACCCGTTATTTTAAAAAAATATGTGAGGGATAATAATTTGCCCTATCCTGTTTGTGCTGGCAATAAACAAATTGTAAAAGATTATGGATTGCATGCATTTCCTGACTTTTTATTGATAGACAAAGATGGGAAGCTATATAAATGGTATCGTTATTCTGATAAAATATCCGATGTTTTGATAACGGACATTAAAAAATTAATAGCTCAATAGTTATACATTTTCCGGTTTTATCTATTCAAAAAAATGCCGGAGGTCCCTTTCCCCCGGCATTTCTGTTATAATGTTCCCTAAACGGTGTTGACAGATTTTTTGTCTGACAGTCGATCCGGAAAATCCCTTTTTCCAATTTTTTTTATTAGTTCAGCATCGCCAGGTAATCTGCATTATTCTGTCAGTTGGCATCATTCCCGGACATGTTCGGATTTGTTGATAATTCGGAAGACGGAATCGGTACCCGCAAATTTTTGGAATAGTTAAATGTTGCTGTTCCGGTTAAACCTGTCTGGGCTACCTGTACCGCATTTTTATTGACCAGGTTGTCTAATGCCGAAGCAGCATCCGGGTCATTGGAATTGTTATACCAGCGCATCATGTTGAAGAAACGCCATCCCTCCCAGTATAATTCGACCGAATATTCGTGTTTAAGCAACCGGCGGACTGTATTAATCTTTGTTCCCTGAAGAATAACGGTCCCGTCGTCGACAACCTTGCCTAATGTCGGTGCTTCGGCAATCAAATCTTCTCCTGTGGGTAAAGTTCCTTCTCCCTTGGCGTAGAACATGTCCTGGTCTGCCTCAGAAGGATTGGCCATTTCATTGTTTGCACGGGAACGGACCTGATCGATATAGCTCAGGGCTGTTGGCTCATCTCCGGTTTCGATACAACATTCGGCATACATCAGCAACACATCGGCATAACGGACTAACCGGTCGTTAATGCCGCTTTTTGCTGCATCGCTGACAAATTGATCTTCGCCGTATTTCCGGGTCCCGAACCATTTTCCTTTCCAGTTGGCAAAAGTCCCTCCGCTGAACAAGTCGTCGTATCCGATCCATTGACCACTTTTCCCATAGAAGTTGGCCCCGTCGGGAATCCATAATCCCTGATATGCGCGCGGGTCGATAATGTTCCCGTCGGCGTCACGCTCAAATTCGGAATACAAGGTCAGTGAAGGCTGTCCGTTCCACCACCTTCCCGACTCCGTTGAATTCGGGGAACTCAACTCAATCTGGCGCCAGGTATTTTGCCCGGTTATTGTCCAGCTACCAATATCTCCGTCGGATACAGGGTTATAACCGTCGGTATCCAGACTTTTGCAAAATTGTACCTCAAAGACTGATTCCTTGTTGTTTTCATTGTCTTCCGATCCGTTGTCACGGTAATTATTGACCAGGTCATATTCATTGGAATCAATAATCTTCTTTAGCGCTTCTTTGGCCAGGCTCCATTCTGCGTCTCCGGCGCCGGCCGTACCGTCTAAAATAGGCCGCCCCATATAGGCTTTGGCCAGGAAAGCCAGGGCTGCTCCCTTTGTTGCACGCCCTGTATTGTCTTCATCGGCGTAAACGACCGAACGCACGGGAAGCAAATCTGCTGCGTCCTGGAAATCCTTGATCATCTTTCCGTAAATAACTCCCGGGTCGGATGGGCCGAGGGTATAGTCTTCTCCACCTGTCGTGGTATAGTCACGATCCGGAATTTCGTCTCCCCAGAAGAAAACCAGGTAAAAACGGCTTAACCCGCGTAAGAAAGTCGCTTCCCCTTTCAGCCTGTCATACAAGGCCTTGTCGTCTGTATTGCTCAGGTCAAAAGCATCATCCTGGTTGGCGTCCAGTTTTTCAAGGGCCAGGTCGGCTGCATATTGAAGCACGTATAAATCCTGCCAGGTCAGCGACATAAAATCATTATCAGCCTGGACGGTATATTCCGACAAACTGGCGGAAGAGGGTTCTCCTGCCGCAGCTCCGCTGGTAAAAGCATATTCATCGCTGCGGGCATTCAGCATAAACGGCATGCAACGGGCCCAGCATCCGCCCCGCTGAAGAATATTGTAAGCGCCGTTTACCGCATAGGTCAAATGCTGCTGGGTATTATAATAAGTCGCATCACTTTCAGCCGAAGGGTTTACATAATCCATTCCCGGCTCACATCCTGTAAACATCATTAAGATTGTCACTAAAAGGACATAGCTGTATAATTTCATTCGTTTCATTTTATTCAAAGTTTAAAGGTTTGATTAAAAGGTCAGTTGCAGTCCGGCAAAAAATTCCCGCTGACTCCAGAAGGTAGACGACGACCAGTAATAAGAACCATCGACCCCGCGGTTCAGGGTAGAACCGTCATTGGGCACCTGGGGATCAAACATGGAGTAACCGGTGATTGTAAAGGGATTTTTGACCCCTGCATAAATACGGAATTTATTGATGTTTAGTTTTCCCGTCAGGTAATCGGAAAAAGTATACCCCAGGGTGATCCGGTTACAACGAAGATAAGAACCGTTTTCGACAAAATAGTCGGAAGCATTGGTATGGTTATTATTCGGGTCATTTAATACAGCCCGGGGAACAGAAGTATTGGTATTGGCGGGAAGAGAAATGGTTTCGTTCCCTGCTGTCGTAAAGGTAACGTCCGTAGCGCGGAAACGGTTATTCATTGCTGCCATCTGGTTTTTTGCACAATAGCCTCCCATTAGCTCCGATTTCCAGTTATTATAGATCTCGTAACCGAAATCGCCCTGAAACAGGATGGACAGATCAAATCCTTTATATTCGGCTGTAATATTTAATCCCATGGACCAGTCCGGAAGAGGGGATCCAATATACGTTTTATCTTCATCGCTAATCTCCCCGTCGTTGTTCGAATCGACATATTTCAGGTCACCGGCAGATGCAGACGGCTGCAACCGTTCTCCCTTCGTATTGACATAATTTGCCGCTTCCTCGTCGGTTTTAAATAATCCGTCGGTTTTGTAACCCCAGAACTGAGCGACCGGTTTCCCTGCAACGGTGCGCGTTACATTCGCGCCGGTAGCGATGCTGCCCCCTGCCAGGGATTCGTTATCTCCCAGGCTGTTGACCTTGTTCCTGTATAATGAAAAATTCGGGGCGTATGTTAATCTTAGGTTGCCGATTGCCTGGCGGTAAGTTGCCGCCAACTCGATCCCGTGGTTTGTCATGCTGCCCACATTCATCGGAACGGAGTTGGTGGTACCGCTGGATTCGGGTAACTGAACGTCCAGCAGCATATCGCTTACTTTCCGGTTGTAGTAATCGAATGTAATGTTCAGGTTATTCTTTAACAAACTCATATCGAAGCCGATTCCGGCATCCCGGGTAGTTTCCCAGGTTAAGGATTTGTTGGCAATAGATTCCGGGAGCGGGGCGGGCACATTGGAGTCTGCGGCATTATCTCCCTGGTTGGCCCCGAAAGTATAATAACGGTTGTTTGTTTCGACAACCGATTGGTAGTCGTAGGCCCCGACAGCATTCGAACTTCCGATCCAGCCCAGGGTAGCCCTGATTTTCAAATTATCGAGCCAGCGCGAAGTCGCACTTTTTATCCAGGGTTCTTCGCTGGCCCTCCATCCCAGCGAGAAAGAAGGAAAATACCCCCACCGGTTTCCTTTTGCAAATTTTGAGGATTCGTCGGCACGGAAGTTCACGGTAAACATATATTTACTGTCATAGCTGTACATTACCCGCGCCAGGTAAGAGAAGTAAGCCAGGTCGGTTTCTGAACTGCTGATGGTTTGTGAATCGGTAAATTTCGATTCGAGGCCGAAATCGGTCTGTTCATCGCTGTGCCCCGAGGTGGTCAGCGACCAGGAAACCGACTCCTCGGAGGTAACCCCCAATACCCCGGAGATTGAGTGCCTGCCCAGATTTTTATCATACGAAAGTAAGTTTTCAATGATTTTATGCCTGCTGCCCCCTTTGGTGGTCGACTGGGAATTATAGTCCTGCCGGGAGGCTCCCAGGTCGTATTCCGGGGTGAAGGTGGCGTCATTGTTCCGCGCAAAAGAATAAGAATAAGATATCCTGTATTTTAACCAGTTGAATATTCTTAACTCTCCGAATACATTTCCGCGTGCATTGACCGAACGGTCTCTTTCTTCCTCATTATGGACAAACCAGGCCTGGTTTGATAAATCATTGCCGTCCGTCTCATTGATCCCTGTTTTATAGAAACTGCCGTCATCGTTATAAACCGGTAAATTCGGGGGCAACATCAGCATATTCATTAAAGAAGCCCCTGTATTTTGATTGGTCTGGTTATAACTAATCTGAAGTTGTCCTCCGTAAGTTAACCGTCCTTTTGTTCCCTGTACATTCGAATAAATATTCTGGAATTTATTCTCGTACGAATCCAGCTCGTTTCCGTCGTGGCTGTATGTTACGCCAAACAGGTAATCGGCCAGTTTATTCGCGCCGCTTATCGATAAATCGTATTTCTGGGTCGTGGAACGGCAAAAATACTGGTCCCACCATTTGGTATCGGCCAGCGGACTGCCGGGCGTGGCATCGTGGGTCGGTACCGTCTGGTTCCATGTCCCGTCGGCAACGGATGCCGCATCGGATGCATTATAGTACAATTCATTGACATAAACGGCATAATCATAAGCATTCATCATGTTTATCTTCTTTGCCAACGTTTCCGTACCGACGTATGAATTAAAATGGACTTTAGACTCTCCCAGCTGACCTTTCTTCGTTGTAACCAGGATAACTCCGTTTGCACCCCGTACCCCGTAAATGGCACAGGATGCAGCATCCTTTAAAACCTGGATGGACGCTATTTCATCATCGTTGGGAACAGCTCCGTCAATTATTCCGTCGACTACCCATAGCGGATCGGTACTCCCTGTAATCGAGCTGGTTCCCCGGATACGTATTTTCCCTCCGGATACATTTACGCCGGCAATGCTCCCCTGCAGGGCATCGGTTACCCCTCCCGGCGCTTTCAATACTTCTTCCGGATTTAAGGTGGCAATAGAGGAAGTCAAATCAGCCTTTTTCTGACTGCCATATCCAATTGCAACAACTTCATCGATACCGATGGATTCTTCCTCCAGTACGACATTGATATTGCTCCTTCCTCCAACTTCAATCTCCTGATTCTTCATCCCGACAAAAGAGAATACCAGGGTTGCATTGGCCGGTATATTACTCAGGTTGTAATTCCCGTTGGCATCGCTAATCGTGCCGGTCGTAGTCCCTTTTACGACAATGGACACGCCCGGCAGGGGAACTCCGGAAGCGTCCGCGACTTTTCCGGAAACCTGTTTCTGTTGCGCGCCTGATGCTGAAGAACCGGCTTTCTTAACCAGGATCTGATCTTGTTCAACCTCCAGGGAAAGCCCTGTTTGCCTGGAAACAAGCATTAAAATATCATCCAAAGACATACTTCTGCTGTTTAGCGTCACTGTTTGGTTAATATCCAATACATCACCGCTGTAAAAGAACGTCAAACCAGTTTGCCGTTCGATTTCCTTCATTACTTCTTTAATGGTGGCTTGATTGAAATCTACTTTCAACCGTGTCTGTTGCGAATAAACGTTTGCTGAAAGCTGTACAGCAAAGCACAACATGAAAAAAACCGTAAATTTCATTGTTCGGACCAGTTTAGCGAGAGGATACCTGCAAGAGGAATCTCTCATTTCACATTTTTTTTTCATAAATTTGAAATATTAATTAGTTACTTCAGGTAATTAGTGAATTCTAAGCGGGAAATGGAGGCAACATTTTCCGCTTTTTCAACTATTTTATTCTATTGTTATAATGTCTTTTTCTTCATTGATTTTATATTTGAATTTAACAGGTGAAGTTTCCCGGATTAAATCCAGGATGTCTTCCAGTGTTTCATGCGGCTTAAATTGACCGGTATACCTGATTGCTTTATATTTTTTATCGGTAATACGTATCTGGACATCAAACTTCCGTTCCAGCAACTTCCTGATTTCTTCAAGGTTCTGGTCATCAATGACGGTTACCCCTTCCCTCCAGAGAAAAGATTTCTGTAAATCGGCCTTCGTAATTTTCGATTTCTGTGTTTGCGTATTGAAAATATATTTCTGACCCGGGCTCACCTTGTAATTCCGGCCATCGGAGGTAATTGTGACTTTACCTGTTTTCAGTGTCAGACTGTTTTCTTCATCTTCCTTGTAAGTACTCAGGTCGAATGACGTTCCTGTTACCTCAACCTGAAACCCCGGGGTCTTAATGATAAACGGGCGAGACCGGTTCTTTGCCACATTGAAGAATGCTTCCCCGACAATGGCCACATTGCGCTCATTCCCGGAAAACACCCCAGGGTATTCAAAATGCGTACCTGCATTCAAATAAACCTTGGTTCCGTCTGAAAGGATGACCTGTACCTTTTCTCCTTTCGGAACTGTTATTTCGTTCAGCGCATTGGAGTAATGATTTGTTTGTGTCAATCTGTTTGCGAAAAAGCCGGCCAATAGCGCAACAGCAACGATCGCTGCAACTTTTAGCCAATCCGGAACAACGATTTTCTTTTCACTTTTAGGCAGATGATGGCGGGAAAGCTTCTCCTTCAGGTTTCTCCAGGCCTGGTCCGTTTCTTCCGAATGTATCTGAGCGAACTGATTTTCTTGAATATATTTTTTGAAAGCCCGGTAATTCTTCTCAGATGAATTGATCCAGTCATGCAATTCTGATTCTTCAGTTTTGCATAGGTTACCTTTCAGATATCCTTCAAATAAAACGGTCTCTTTCCCGGAATTCATGTCCATAATTGATGGTTTCTTATAAGTAATACAATCAAGCCACCAAATACCGCCCCCCCTCACAACAAAAATTTTATTTAAGGTTGCAGATTTCATGTTTGAAGCTGCGTGTTTGACGCTTTGCTGTTTGAACGTCTGAAGGTTGGGCTGTCTGCAAAAGTTTCCGCCTTCCTTTTTTGATTACTTTTTGGTGTCAGGGCAGAACAGTAATTGGGGTTTCAGGGGAAACACCCCCCCTTCCCTCATCACCTGTTTAACTCCTTAATCAGGTCTAATACAACAATAACATATAGAAAATGAGCAGATAAACAGGCCTTTAGTTTTTGCAGTGCTTTGGTGTTGTGTTTTTCTACTGTGCGGACAGATATGTTCAACATGGCAGCAATTTCCGAATTTTTCATTCCCTCGAACCGGGAAAGACGGAAAATTTTCCGCGTCTGCTCCGGGAGGCCCTGTATGACAGTCTCAATTTCCCGCTGAACCTCATTGAAAACCGTTTGATGAAAAGGATCGCTAAAAAAGTCGGCATAATACAAGCCTTCTTCTTTAGCCAGGTCCTGAATATCTGTATTATACTTATCGGCTATTTGTTTGTGTGTGATGTGATTAATACAGGCATTTCTGACCAGCGTAAACAGGTACGACTGAAACGTTTCCTCTTCGATGGTTTTTCTGTTTAGCCATACCTTTAGAAATATATCCTGTATAATATCTTCGGCAACGCTCCTGTCCTCGATAAACTTTCCGGCAAAGGCCATAAGACGCGGGAAATATGCTTTGAAAATGAATTCAAACATTTTTACATCGTCGAACAACGGTTTGTTTGCAGCCTGTTTATTTTTTTGAGATAATTCCATTATGTACACAAAAATAGAAATTTTAATAATGTGTTTTCGTTTGTTTGGGGCTTCGCCGTTTGAAAATGTTTGATACTTCGTGTTTGAATGAGGGGGATGGTTTCTGTGGTTTCTATTGTTACTATTGTTGTTGGTACCCTCGCTCTGCTCTCATCCCTGGAAGCGTAGCGTCAAACATTCAAACGATCAAACATCTATTGTTCCTGTTGTTTGAGGCTACGCCGTTTGAAGGGTTTGACGGCCTTCGGCCTGTTTGAGAAGTTTGAGGGGCGTCGCCCCTGTGACCCCACTAACTCTTTTGTCTTGACACAAAAGAGTTAGCAGAAAAGTTCGCTTCGCGCAAGTTGCTCACGCTCGGCAGAGCCCAAACAAGTTTGGCTCTGCCCTCGCTTAATCGCAACAGTCAAGGCTGCGTTCGCTTCGCACGAAAAACCAGCGTTTGACGGGGTGAAAAAAAAGACTAAAAACAAAATATATTGTTTCTTGTAAGTTTTGTAACTTATCCGTGGAAATTAAAAGCTATTAAATATGCAAAAGCAATTTTTAATCCTATTAATGATAGCGTCATTGCTGTCGTGCAGTAAAAAACAAAACAGGGATTTTGTGGTACTCCACGGAAACGTCGAAAGTCCCGGATCCGATTCGTTGGGCATTCAGAACGGCGGATGGAAAACGTTATCCGTTATCCGCCTGAATAAGGACAATACATTCAGGGACACGCTGAAAGTGCCTGACGGATTTTATTTTCTGAAGGATGGCAATAAAAATTGGCAACTTTACCTGAAACCGGGATTTGACCTTGAAATAGCATTACATGCTGAAGAGTACAGCAAAACGGCCTTTTCCGGCATCGGGGCTGCAGAAAATAATTATCTGGTCCGGAAGGGGGCATTGGAAGACAGCCTGACAAAATTTGAAGATTATCATTATTACGGAAAGCTCGGCGAAGATGAATTTTTAGCATTGTCTGATTCTGTCTATCAGGTTAAAATCAACCTGTTTAATAAGTATGCCGCCCGTTTTGGCAACGATTTTATTTTTTTGGAAGAAAACACGTTAAAATACAGGAAGCTCTCTCAGGAGGCCCATTATGAGAGCGCACGGCGCATGTTGGTCGGGAATAAGGAATTTAACGTTTCATCCGGGTACTATCCCAACCTGTTTAAAGGGATCGACCTGTCGGACAGCAAACTGGCCGGGATTCCTGATTACGTCCATTTTGTAGATTCATATATTTATAACATGACGGAGAATCAGCTGTCTGGCAATGATTCGACCGATTTCTTTTTAATGTACCTGGAGAATGCAGAAAAAAATATAACCAACGTAGAAGTGCTGAAAAATCTGATAAGTGCTGTTGGCAAGGAAAGGCTTACCCGGACAACGGAACTGGATAAAGTGTATGCGAAAATTAAAGACCTCCTTGGTGATTCATTGCAGCTGAAGAAGTTTACGGCCAGATATCAGCAACTTAAGAAAATTGAAAGGGGAGCGGTTTCTCCTTCTTTTCAACTGGACGATATAAACGGGAAACCAGTTTCCCTGGAGGATTTAAGAGGACAGTTTGTATATATTGATGTATGGTCTCCTTATTGCCTTCCTTGTATGGCAGAAATTCCGTATTTAAATGAATTTGAAAAAAGTTTCCGTAACAGCAATATCCGGTTTGTCAGCATTTGTGTGGGCGAAACAAAGGCTGGCTGGGAGAAATTGGTAAAAGACAAAGGGCTGAAGGGTATCCAGTTAATCGCAACAAACGAAAGGATCCCGTTTTTCCGCGAGTATATGGTTCAGGGGATACCCCGTTTTATATTAGTAGACAAAGAGGGAAAAATAATTGATTCATCCGCCAAAAGGCCGTCTGACCCGCAATTAAAGGTGCAATTGACTAAGTTATTGCAGAATGAATGAGGGGGAAGGGGGACTTCGTTTGTTTGGGCTTCGCCGTTTGAAGGGTTTGACACTTCGTGTTTGAAAGGTTTGATGGCCTTCGGCCGTTTGAAGGGTTTGACGGCCTGCGGCCTGTTTGAGGTGTTTGAAGGGCGTTGCCCGTTTGAAGGGTTTGACACTTCGTGTTTGAAAATGTTTGAGGCTTCGCCGTTCGAGGGCGTTGTTTATTTAATTAACAGGGACGATTTTAATAACGTGTTTAAAAATAATGGCGATACCGGTTTCACCTCTGGCCCCATAGGGGTCATGTTATGGTAGCCTGGGGTAAGCGACGATAGGAGCGGCACCCCTCCGTCGCGAAAGCAGGACAGAGCGGTGCGGGGGCCGTCAAAACGCCCGGGTGAGGGTTCGTTTTGACAAGATTTTTGCTTCCTTTTCATCGAATGGAAAAGGAAGGGCCTGTCCGGCCCGAGGACAGAAACCAGGGATTGGAAAATGCAGCGTGATCCAAACTCCATACCGGCAGTAACCGGAGCGTCAGACAGGGATCACTTGCAAGGACCCGCCCTGATTTCCTTCCCTTGTTTTCAGATTCAAAACCTTCGCGGGCCGGTCCGGAGCCGCAGGGTTGCCGGTTTTATGAAAGGGCTTTGGCTGCTGTTGTTGATTTAATTAACAGGGACGATTTTAATAATGAGTTTAAACATAATGGCGATGCCGGCACTACCCTGGTCCCTGAAGGGGACAAATCTAAATAACCCGGGGTAAGCGACGATAGGAGCGGCACCCCGGGCAAGGAGCGTCCCCCGATCATTGCCACCCGCCCGCGGGAAACGGATGATCAGGGGACGTTAGTTTTTCCGGGCGGAGGGGCTACGCCGTTTGAGCAGGTTTGACACTTCGTGTTTGAAAATGTTTGAGGGTTCGCCGTTTGAGGGTCGTTGTTAATTTAATTAACATGATTGATTTTAATAATGAGTTTAAAAATAACGGCGATGTAGGCTTCACCCTGGTCCCTGAAGGGGACAAATCTAAATAGCCCGGGGTAAGCGACGATAGGAGCGGCACCCCTCCGTCGCGAAAGCAGGACAGAGCGGTGCGGGGGCCGTCAAAACGCCCGGGTGAGGGTTCGTTTTGACAAGATTTTTGCTTCCTTTTCATCGAATGGAAAAGGAAGGGCCTGTCCGGCCCGAGGACAGAAACCAGGGATTGGAAAATGCAGCGTGATCCAAACTCCATACCGGCAGTAACCGGAGCGTCAGACAGGGATCACTTGCAAGGACCCGCCCTGATTTCCTTCCCTTGTTTTCAGATTCAAAACCTTCGCGGGCCGTTCCGGACCCAAATGTTGCCGGTTTTCAGAAATGGGCTTTGGCTGGCTGTTGTTAATTTAATTAACAGGGCCGATTTTAATAATGAGTTTAAACATAATGGCGATGCCGGCACTACCCTGGTCCCTGAAGGGGACAAATCTAAATAACCCCGGGTAAGCGACGATAGGAGCGGCACCCCTCCGTCGCGAAAGCAGGACAGAGCGGTGCGGGGGCCGTCAAAACGCCCGGCGGAGGGTTCGTTTTGACAAGATTTTTGCTTCCTTTTCATCGAATGGAAAAGGAAGGGCCTGTCCGGCCCGAGGACAGAAACCAGGGGTTGGAAAATGCAGCGTGATCCAAACTCCGCACCGGCAGTAACCGGAGCGTCAGACAGGGATTACTTGCGAGGACCCGCCCTGATTTCCTTCCCTTGTTTTCAGATTCAAAACCCTCGCGGGCCGTTCCGGACCCAAAGGTTGCCGGTTTTCAGAAAGGAGCTTTGGCTGCTGTTGTTAATTTAATTAACATGGGTGATTTTAAAGATGGATTTTCGTCTGTTTGACACTTCTTGTTTGAAAAGGGTTGAGGCTACGCCGTTTGAAGAGTTTGACGGCCTGCGGCCTGTTTGAGGGGCGTTGCCCCTGTGGTCAGAATAAAAACAACCCCCCGGAAACCGGGAGGTTGCAGCATTATTGTTTCAAACAGGGGCAATGCCCGTTCAGGGTTCATTTTTTGGTAAACCGTAATGCCCGGAGGTTGTAGCCCGCGCGCTCGAAATAAAACTTCAGGTGGTGCCTTCCGGAAGACAGGGAGATGGCAACAGGGGCGGCAGCCTCCAACCACCGCCAGTCGCTCCAGCTCCCGTTATTGGGGACATTGATGGGGCCGGTTACGTCAATGCCGTCCGCCTCCAGGCGGAACTGCCCCCCGTCGGAGGCAGCCGACAGGCTCACCTCGGCCATATAGTCGCCGGCATCCTGCACAACGACCGTATAAAGCAACCATTCCCCGGCGTTGGTATAGCCGATATCGGCGCCGTCCCCTTCGACCTCCACGGGGTAGCTGTTGGTGTCGCCGCCGCCCTGCCGGTAGTCGTCGTTGCCAATGGAATTACCGCTGTCACTGTCGTGAAAAGCATACCCCTCGCCGCCGAAATCGAAGTCGGCGGCATAAATGAGGCATGGGGAGGCCGCAGAAAAGGTGTGCGGCCCGTTAAAGGGCCGTGTGTCGGAGACATAAACAACAACGGTATCCGCAAAACTGCCTTCGCGATAGATGATGCAGGTTTGCCCTTCCGCAATAGCGGTAATTGTCCCGCTTTCATCCACGACCGCCACGCCCGTGTCCTCAGAAGTCCAGGAGGAGGACCCCGGCAGGTCATTGGCACCTTCGGGGATAAGGAAAACATTAACAGTCGTGGCATCGTCCGGGGACAGTTCAAGCGACACTTCATCCAGCACAATGCCCGTCAGGGAGATCCTTGTTTCCACGGTTACCTGAACTTTTGTTTCGGCGGTCCCGTCACTGACAATAATAAAGGTCACCCCTTCGCCGATTGCTTCCACCAGGCCGTCACTGACCGAGGCAACAGCCGGGTCATCGCTGGACCAGGTATAAGAAGTATTGGCGGTCGGGCTGGCGGTAAGCCGGACCACTTCGCCGGTAAACAGGTCGAGCGGGTTTTGGTCAACATAAATTGTTGCCTCCACGCCCGTCCGTTCATATACGTCGCATCCCCACAGGCAGGCCAGCAACAGGGACCAGGCGACGGAATAAAAAAGTATCTGTTTCATTTTTAGTTGGATTAAAGGTTTATCAGCTATTCCGTTTCGTCCCCCTCATCGAATTCCAGCCGCAACTCTTCCTTTACGGAGTAGGTCGCGTTGCCGGCCGTATAGTCGTAACGGAGCAGGAAAGTTTTGTAGGTGTTGTAGCCGTCATCCTCGATTCTGAAGCTGTTCGGATAATCGGGGTCCCCGTCGACCTGGGTGACCGTTATGCTCTTGTAGGGACCGATCGTCACCTTGCCGGAAACGGTGTCGATATCCAGGACGATGGCGCCCTTGTTAAAGACGGCCAGGTCGGACCCGTAGGTCTCGTTCCCGGCCATGATCCGTACCCTTGTTTGGCCGAGGGGGGCCATGGTTACCGTACCCGGCACTTCTACGGTTGCGCCGTCCTGGGTGATCTTCGATTTCATGGTGTAGCCGCTGCCGTCGCTGTCCGCCCAGTAGTTTTCAATTTTCACCAGGTAGAGGACGTAGTCCTTGTCCGGGTTGACCTCGCAGGCGGAACCGGAACTGATGCGCAGGGCGACCATGTAGGCCGAATCGGGGGACAGCCCGTCGGGCCTGACGCGGATGGGCATTTGGCCGCTTACTTCCCCCGCGGGGATCGTGAACTGGTAGCTGTCGATGCCGTACTTGCTTTTGGGGAGCGGACGGGCATACCGGGCCTTGTCCACATCGAAATTGGCCGTGTTGTAGTCGCTGATCAGCGACCCGTCCTCCGCCAGGCTGACCACGATGTCCTCCTTTGTCGGACAGGTGCCCCCGCATGATGCGTTTACATACCCGGTCGTTTCTTTTCCCAGCTCATAATACCTGGTGAAGACATTGCCGCTTTCGCTGATCAGGGCAAACACATTTTTGTACTGTTCCTTCTCGAAAACTTCGTCCCTGTCGCAGGAACACACCCCCAGGGACAACAGGGTCATCAGACCAATAACTTTATATTTTTTCATCGATATAATCTTTATAATAATATCCATTTTAAAAGAAAAACTGTTTTTGAAAAGCGTACCGGCCTCGTCCGGTGAGCCGAAAAACAAGTGAAGAGGGCGTTAAAAAATCTTTTCTGTCTGAGCCGCAGGCGAGTTTAAAAGATTTTAGCCCTCGAGCGTAGTTTTTCGTGCGAAGTGGACGCAGCCTTGACTTTTTTTGATTACTTTTTTGTGTTAAGACAAAAAAGTAATTGGGGTTTGGGGCAACGCCCCACTGCTCAGCTCAGCTCAACCAGTCATGGGGCAACCCTTCCCTAGTCCCCCCATCCGGGGTTCTGGTCCAGGGAAGGGAGCCTCCTGACCTCGTCGAGCGGGATGGGCATCAGCGTCAGTTTCTTGTCCACGATGCGTGCGCCGGTCCTCGACGTGTTCGGGGTGGTCCTGGTATAGAACGCATCCCTGGTACCGTCCACGTTCATGCCCTTGATGGTCACGTTTTCCGTTTCCTTGTAGATCCCCCACCGCCGGACATCGTAGTAACGCCGGTTCTCGAACAGGAATTCCACCATACGCTCCTTTTCGATCAGTTCCTGAATGGTTTCAGTGTCCTCGTTCCCCGTTATCCCGGGCAGGCTGGCCCGGTGACGGACCAGGTTAAAGGCATTTTTAATTTCGTTCATATCCCTGGAAAAGACCTCCTCCTGTCCGTCCACATCGATGGAATAGCTGCCGGTCAGGTTGTTGAGCGCCTCGGCATAGGAAAGCAGGACCTCGGCATAGCGGATAATCGGGAAAGCCTTGTCCATCCGGGTGCAGTTCGTCCCGCCCCAGGCATCCGAGGGATGGATGAATTTTTTGATCACATAGCCGGTGAGCGGGAAGTTGACCGGGTCGCTGACATGGCCCTTCCCGTTGGCGGAGCCGTAATAATAGGTAATGGTCTGGTTATAGTAACCCGATGACGTTGACGAGGTCATGGGCCAGTAACATTCGCAGAAGCCCACGCAGGCATAAAAGCGCATCTCCCGGTTGACATACATGTTGCTGACCCCGGCATTCAGCCGATATCCCGAGAAGGAGTTTACGGCAGAGGAGGACCCGGTCTCCGTATAAGGATAAGCCGCGCTGGAATTGTCAATGGAGCGTCCGTCGGCCATGGCATAAGCGTCGACCACCTTCTGGGTGACGCACATGCCGTTCCACCCGTCCACGCTCTCGGGAAACGACTCCTGTGTTTCCGCTTTAACCTCGCTGCTTGTCCTGGCCCAGACAAATTCAGGGTTGGTGGCCAGTACAGATTCCCCGTTGAACATTTCGGCGTAAGACCTGTAATGGTCGATACCGGCAGCCCCGTCGGGCCAGGTATTGTAATAATCAGGGTCGCCGGTCACCCCGTCGGGCAAAGCGGGCGTTTTCGAATCGGCTTCGACCGTATGCAGGGAATACTGACCGCTTCCGGAGACCTGCATGTCCATGACCCTTTTGGCGGCAGCGGCAGCCACGGCCCAGCGTTTTTCATCATAGGCCTGCGAAACGTAATACGCGCCGTCGGAAGAACGGGTCCAGTCCCCGAAAGTGGTATGGGCGGCTTCCCCGCCATTGTAAAGGGGACTGGCCTGTATCAGGCGCAACCGTGCGATCAGCCCGTAAGCGGCGCCTTTGGTCGGTCGTCCGAATTCCATCAGGGAAACCGTTGAACTTAAATAAACGGCAGCGGAGTCCAGCTCGGAGCAAACATAGTCCACGGCCTCGTCGTAGGTGCCCCGTTCCCGGTCGTAATAGGCGAGGTCCTCGTTCGAGGCCACGACCTCGTCGCCCAGCAGGATGGGGGGGCCGTAATCCACGATCAGGTTGTAATAGGCATAAGCCCTGATAAACCGGGTATTCCCCAGGATGGAAAACCGCTCTTTGGTGGTCATATCAGTTGCCTCGTCAATGCGGTTGATGATGATGTTGCATTTACGGATAATCTTGTACAAGTTTCCCCAGGTTTCCAGTTCATGCATATTACCGGCCGTAATTTCGCCCAGCACGTACCGGATCCCGTTATAGCCGGAAGAAGTCAGGAAGCCGGTGAACGCTTCGTCCGTGGCGGTAGGGCCGGGGGTATAATTATAATCGAGGATATTCCCCTCGTCGGGGAACATGGCGGCTGCGGCCCATAGGTAGGCTTCGATGTACCTTGTTTTTGCAAAGACGGTATCCAGCTTCAGCTCGTCGCTGAAATAGTCGTCGATGCCGAGGTAATCGCTGCAGGAAGAAAAGACAAGGGCCAGCAGGGCGCCAATGATGAGCCGGGAACAGCGGAAAGGCCTTGTTCCCGGACCGGAAAGCGACCCCGCCTTCCTGATATCTGTTGTATTTGTTTTCATTGTATAAATTTTTAGAGGTATTTTTTTCGTTCTTTTAATAACCTGACAATTTTTAATTTGTATTCGCCTCTGGCCGGCGGGGCCCTTCCTTTTGCAGTCGACCAAAAGGAAGAAAAAGTCTTGTCAAAGTCATCCTTCCTCCCGCCTCACGGTTTTTTCTTTCTGGCGCACCTCCTTGAATACCCGCAAAAAACCGTTCCCGCCATCACCGGCCCGGACTACTTTGACCGGCCATCCCTGCTTTTCACCTTCCGGTGAATCGGGGACCTGACTTGCGCATACCTTACAGATGGATATACAATTGCAGGGTATAAGTGGCCGGTATGGGGTAGACCTCTCCGTTCTGGTAGGCCTGCTCCGGATCGAATAAATCTTCCTTATCCCATACGCACAGATTGTTCCCCACCAGTTGCAGGTCAATTGAAGCGATATGGACTTTTCGCAGCACAGAGGCTTTCAGGTTGTAATTGACCGTTACTTCCTGAAGGCGCAGATAACGGGAGTCCCCTTTCCAGAAGTCCGATAACTGGTAGTTGTTGGTGTTGTAGCCGTACGACAACCGGGGAAAGCGGGCATTTGGATTTTCAGCCAGTTTGGGGTCAATGCCGTGTTCGGCTGCATATTCTTTCGGGATCCACCGGTTTGCCGGATCGTTGGCAATTGTCAGTACATTTCCGTAAACGCCGTTGTAAAAAGGCACATACCCTTCTCCGTTGCCGTTATAACCCACATGGAAGTAATCGGTTTTTCCGGTTCCTTTAAATAAGATCCCGACAGAGATATTTTTATACTGGAATTCTCCTCCGAAGCCGTACATGAGCAATGGATAGGTACTGTAGGTCAGAGGGGTCCTGTCGTCCGAATCGATGGTGCCGTCCCCGTTTACATCCCGGTACTTAATATCCCCGGGCATCAGCGTAGCCCCGAACTGCGAGGGGCTGTTATCCACATCGTCCTGGTCCCTGAAAAGGCCGAGGGCATGATAACCGCGGATGTTTCCGTACGGATAGCCTGATGCTTCCTGGTAGGGATAGGCCGGGTTGGCCTCCTCCCAGTTCTTCACATCATTTTTGGAGAAAGTGAAGTTCCCCCTGACCGTAAAGCTCATCTCCTTATTAATGCTATAAGTGTAACTGGCGTTTCCGTCAGCCCCGTAGCTGATCATTTTACCCACATTCCCGTAAGGCAGTGACACCAGGCCGGCGTAATCGGGAACCTGTACCCGTTGCATGAAAATGCCGTCACGCTTATCCCTGAAAAAATCCACCACAAATTTTATTTTGTCGTTAAAAAGATGTCCTTCAATTCCAAGATCGGCCTTAATGGCTTTTTCCCATTCCAGGTTATCAGCGCCGACGGTCGATTCGGTAACCCCTTCCACACCGTTTGATCCCCATGGACTGACAGTCGATGAGCTGACCAGCGTGAGGTAAGGAAAGCGCCTGGAACTGATCTGGTCATTTCCGACTGTGCCATAAGAAGCCCTGAACTTTAAAAAGCCGAGCCAGGGCATGTTGTTTTTAACATACTCATATCCCGTTGGTACCCATCCCACGGCAATGGAAGGGAAAAATCCGAACTGGTGCCCCGGCTGAAAGTTCTCCGATCCGGTGTACCCGAAGTTGAAATTAACCAGGTAGGTGTCTTTGTACCCGTAGGTGAGCCTGCTGGATAAGCCCTCATAACGAATAGGTATGGCACTCAGGTTATCCGTTCCGTCGCTTGCTTTTTTCTCATCGCTCATGTAATAATAGACCAGCCCGGTGACATTATGTGCTCCCCCGAATGTCCGGTCATAATTGACGGTACTTTCCAAATGGTATTTCCGGTACTGGTTCGTACCTTTGCTGTATGAAACCGTTCCTTGCTGTACCCGTTCAATGGTCACCAGATCGCCGTTTTTATCACGGCCAACGGCCTGGTAGAGTGCGGGCTGTATGGTCCTGCTCTCCGAAAAGTAACTGTTCAGGTTATAAGCTCCCTGGATACGGAATTTCAGGCCCTTCACCAGTTTTGAAAAATCCTGTTTCAGCTCCAGGGTATATTCGCCGTCATACTCCTGGTCGGTGCGCCGCCCCATATTGTTAATCATCACCACGGGCGACATGGTGGCTACCGAACTGCTGGAAGCTGGGAGCTGTCCGTTGGAGTATTTTATCGGGAGCAGCAGCGGGTTCAGTTTAGCCTGTGCCTGCCAGATATAGTCTGTACTGGCTACTCCGGGATTGTTCTGAACGGAGAGATACCCGTTTGATCCGAAGTACAGGTTTGTGGAGGGCGACAGCTCCAGATCAATGTTGGCACGGTATGAATAGGTGCTGTAGCCCACATTATTGGCATAAGGGCTGCTTTTATCGTATTGGTACGCTGCCGTTTCCCGGCTGCCGCCCAGACTGAGAAAATACCGGGTAGCCCTTGCCCCGCCCCGGGCACTGACATAATAGCTTTGCTTAAAGGAGTTGTTCTTTAATACTTCGTCCTGCCACGAAACATCCGGGTAAAGATCCGGGTCGAGATGGTTTTTGATAATATCCATTTCAACATCTGAATAAATGGCTGATTCTCCTCTTACTTCCCGGGCTTCGTTCGCAAGACTGGCATAATCGTAAGCCCGCAGATAATGGGGAATATGCTTCAGGTGCGATAAGGTGAAGTTGGCCCGTCCGGTAATCTTCAGCTTACCGGCTTCGCCCCTTTTGGTAGTGATCAGCACTACCCCGTTGGCTCCGCGGACCCCGTAAACGGCTGTTGCCGAAGCATCTTTCAAAATGGAGAAGCTCTCAATATCAGCCGCGTCGATCGAGTTAATGTTTCCTTCCAGCCCGTCGATCAAAACCAGCGCGCTTGAGTTGGCCCCGAAGGTGCCGATGCCGCGGATCCAGAACTCCGAAAGGTTTTTTCCCGGTTCACCGCTGGTCTGCATGGAGATCACCCCGGCAACACGTCCTCCCAGCAGGTTCGCAACCGAGGCGGCCGGCTGCTGCAGGTCTTTAACTTCAATCGTGGAAACAGCCGCCACATTGGATATTTTCCGCTGGCTTCCCATTCCGACCACCACCACCTCGTCCAGTTTCTCTTTGGACTGGGCCATTTTAATTTTCAGGTTCTGCTTTTGTTCCGTGACCAGGGATTCCACCTTCTCGTAGCCGACAAAGGAGAAGACAATCATATCGCCGCGGGATGCTTTAATGCTGAACTTCCCGTTATTGTCTGAGATTGTTCCGATGCTGATTTCATCCCGGATGTAAATGGTCACACCCGGCATCGGTGCACTCGTTTCGTCGTACACGGTCCCTTTGATGGTGAACTTGTTATTCTTCTCCTGCGCCGAAAGGGCCAGGCACAAGGAAAGGAACAACCCTAACAAACCTGTTATTTTTATGTGTTTCATGTGTTTGATTTTCTTGTTTTATTTTATGCGTATCCGTCTTTTTATCCCGAATAAAATGGGGATGGACTGGCCTCGTCCGGTGAGCCGAAAAACAAGTGAAGAGGGCGTTAAAAAATCTTTTCAGTTAATGGAAAGCTTCCTTACGCGGCTGTTCCCGTAATCGGCCACATAGACCGAACCGTCGGAACTGATGCCGATGCCCCGCGGTTGATTGAAAAGGGCCTCGTCCTTCGTCCCGTCTTTCCATCCTGCCGTGCCGGGCATTCCCAGCACCGTCTCCACCATGTCATCCGGGGTAATCCGTCGTATGCAGTGATTATTACAGTCCGCTATGTAGATGTTACCGTCATCATCGCAGTAGATCTGGCAAGGATTGTTGAATTCAGCCACATCCAGCGGACCGTCGCGGTGTCCGCCGCTTGTGGCCCCGGCTATCTTCTGAAAGGTATTTTCCGGATCGGTTACATCAATGGTATAAATGCAGTTTGCATAGACTCCCGACGCGAAAGAGATATAAAGGATATTTGGATGAAGCGGGCTGAAAGTCAGTCCGAAACTGTTTCCCTCTCCCGTTGTAAAAATTACTTCCACTTCATAGGTGTTGGGGTTCATTCTGACGATTTGTCCGTAGTAATAGCGGGTATAAACAGATCCGTCGTCCGGATTCACCACCATACAGTGTTTCCACCCGTTATCGGGAAGATTTTGCCCTGTCTTTGGCCAGACCATTTCCCTGAACCGCGGTGCCCACATCTCATTCGGATCGAGGGTGTAAAAGGAACCGATTGTTGTTTCCGTAGGGACAGTGATCATTCCCGTTTCCGGATCAGCACAGGGTACATTGCCTGTCCCTTTCTGAAGGGTAATTAATTCGTTGTCTTCCTCGTCAATTCGTGCCATTTCCTGTTGTGTCTCATCCTCATTCCTGCACATGACAAAGATGTTGTTTTCCTTGTCCACGCATAAATAGCGGGGTTGCAGGATGGAACTGCTCAGATCCCCGTCCTGGTAGTCCGTGCTGTTGCCGTTTCCGGCGATGGTGGTTACCGTTACCGACTCCTGGTAGAAAAAGGGCTGGTCGTAGCTCACGGAGTCTTCGCCAATGACGACCGACAGCACGCAGGTATCGCCCGGCAGGCGGGGTGCCTGCACGTAGATTTTATCTCCGCCGGCGCCGATCACCGCAGCGCCGGCGGTATTGAAATAAACGCTGATGGCTTGGGGATCGGTGCCGAAATTGGTGCCGGTCAGGATGACCTGTTCCTGGTACTTCCCGGAATCGGGGTAAAAGGCGTTGAGCACGACCGGTTGGTCCGGATCGAAAGGGGTGCCGCCCCCTTCACTGCTGTCGCTGCACGACCACCACAGCCCTGCCAGGGCCATGCACAGCAGGGGCCGGCGTTTGTCCGCCAGCCAGTAAAACAATCGCTTTTTTTTCATAATTCAGTTAGTTTGTCGGGTTAAAATCGAATCGTTCCGCAGTTGCGGATCGTCTTCATTATTAATTACTCATTACTCATTACTCATTGTAAAAAGGGCATAAGGGTGCCATGAAGCCGGATTTTTGGTTCCTGCTTTTAAGATTTTAGGGGTGAATGTTTTGTTTAGGTGATAGCCATCAAAAAGGAGGGCTGTTCTCCTGTAAAAAAATGTATTTGATAGTGATCATTATTTCTTTTATTCTTATAATTGTGATTTTGTCAGGGTGCTTGAAAGGTTACGTTTAGCAAGGACAAGTTTAGTGCATTATATTTGGGACTTATTTAATTATGTGGTAGTTTTACCTAACGAAAAAGTTGTTTTAAATAACTATTGATATGAACGATAACGAAGAAAATGATCACTTTACCATACTGGAAAACAAAAGTATCGGACGTAATTTAGCCCTATTCCGGAAGCTACGTGACAAGAAAGCATTTGAAGTCGCTGAACATATCGGGATTAGTGAAGCTGCTTATACGAAATATGAACGAGGCGAAAGTAAGATTACCGTCGACTTAATTCAGAAGGTCGCTGAATTCCTTAAAGTTGATCCACTGCAGATCGTTACGACCTCTCCAGGGAACTTCTTAGAAAATATTCAAAATTCATCAGTAACAGTAGATTTCAAGCAATTCCATAGCACTTATCAAACTGTTAATGAGCAACAGACTCAACTCATGTTAAAGTTGATGGAAAGGGTGATTGAGTTGTTGGATAAGAATAAGTAGCATTATAGAGAGTTGAAATAGTTGACAGAGAATGTTGATCAGTTGTTGGGATGGTGGAAGATCATAGAATAGCCAAGTGGTTTGCTATATAACTGCTTCTTGTGAGATACAACATTTAGATAAAATTTCCATTGGTTAGGAGAGTGAATTCGTGTACTTTTAGCGCCATTTCTAAGAATGACAGATGGAGCAGAAAAAATCAATAGGTACTTTGCCCGAGGGGTGGATTTGGACGACAATAGGTGAAATTGGAATAGTTACGAGTGGAGGTACTCCCGATCGAGGAAACTATAACTATTTCAAAGGGAATATCCCTTGGGTTAAATCTGGAGAGCTTAATCAAGGAATAATTTATAAAACCGAAGAGAAAATATCGGAGGACGGATTAATTAATTCAAGTGCCAAATTACTTCCCCCAATGGCACTATTAATAGCTCTTTATGGCGCCACTGTTGGTAAATTAGCAATACTAGGAATACCTGCGGCAACCAACCAGGCAGTTGCAGGTATTGTTTCGCCAGTCATTGACACTCGTTTCTTACTTTATTTTTTCACAAAAAATAGGGAGAATCTTCTCTCAAAAAGAAAAGGTGGAGCTCAGCCAAACATTAGCCAAAAAGTAATAAAAGAATTTCCAATACCACTTCCTCCCCTTGAAGAACAACACCGTATTGTTTCACGAATTGAAGAACTTTTTAGCGAACTCGACCATGCCGAAGATGAGTTGAAAAAAGCACAAAAACGATTGGAAATTTACAAACAGGCGTTGCTGAAAAGTGCGTTTGAAGGGAAACTGACGGAGAAGTGGAGAAAGGAAAATTCGGGATATGATGCCATTGATCAGCTCAAAAAAATAAAAAGTGAAAGAAACTTCTCATCATTGGCATTAAACAATAAATTAAGTACAAGAATTTCATTTAAGCGAAGTCCAATAATCAATACTTGGGCTTCTGCTACATTGGAAAATTTGATTGGCATTTATGCAAGAATCGGATGGCGAGGACTAACCAAAGATGAATACACGGAAAATGGACCTTTATTCCTTTCGGTTTACTCCCTGAATTATGGAAAGACGGTTGTATTTCATCAAGCAAATCATGTATCAATTGAACGTTATGACGAAAGTCCAGAGATCAAACTTCAATTGAATGATATTTTACTTTGTAAAGACGGAGCTGGAATTGGAAAAGTTGGGATTGTAAAACATTTACCGGATAAAGCAACGGTAAACTCTTCGCTATTAGTTATACGGTCATTCGAGGCATTTATCCCTGATTTTTTATACTACCTTTTTTTAGGGCCTTCTATGCAAAAAATAGTTGCCGAAAAAATTTCAGGTAGCGCAATTCCACATCTCTTTCAAAAAGATATAAAGCAATTCTCATTACAAGTTCCGCCGATAGAAGAACAACAACAAATTGTTCAAGAGCTGGAGTCACATTTTGCGTTAATCAATGAACTGGAATCTGCAATAGAGAAAGGATTATTTAAAACAAAGGTATTTCGACAGACAATTTTGAAAAAAGCGTTTGATGGATGCTTGCAGCCTCAATTCCCACACGAAGAGCCCGCTACGGAGTTACTTCAAACAATTCAGATTGAAAAAGAAAAGTACCTTTTAGAACAAAAAGCAGTAGAAAAACAAAAACCAAGAAAAATAAAACCTATGGAAACAAATAAATCAATATTAGAGGTTCTGCAAGACATAGACGGGCCAATTTCTGCGAAAGATTTATGGTTAAACACCAAGCATAAAGATAATATTGAAGATTTCTACAGAGAATTGAAGGAGATATTTAATGTAATCAAAGAATCAAAAAATTTAATTTCTTCAGAATCATTTATTTCTCTAAAAAATGAAAATTGAGAGAATACATATCAAGAACCGGTATAAAAATCTATATGATTTTATTTTCGATTTTGAAAGAGAAAAGTGGAAAATGGTATTAATTGGGGTAAACGCCTCTGGTAAGTCTAATTTCATTGAAGCCATTTTTATCATTTTCCGCGATTTGGATTTAGAATGTCCTCCGATTAATAAAGAAACCGGCAAGGTACTCGAATATAATATCAAATATAATTGCAGAGGTGTTGATATTGAAATTGATTACTCTTTAAGCAATGGATATTTTTTTATGATTGATGGAGCTAAAAAAATTTCAAAGAATCAATTTTTTAAAAATAAGGACCAATATCTTCCCAGTCACGTATTCACTTATTATTCAGGGCTAAGTGATCGATTAGTTAATTTATATAAAGATCACAAAAAGCACCAGTTTGAAAAAATGATGGATCGTTCTCTTAAGTATGAGGATTTCAATGAAATACCCAGAATATTTCTAGTAGAGTCGATACATGCCAGTTTTGCTATAATTGCTCTTTTTCTATTTCCAGACAAAGAAGAAGATTCTTTGCAGTTTTTAAAGGAACATTTGAAGATTAGCGGTTTTGGCTCTGCCCTTTTCAAATTAAAGCAACCCAGGTGGTCCAAATCGAGGAAAGGGGAAGATGTTTTTTGGAACACTGATGGTTTAGTTCGACGATTTATTGAGGATTTATGGTCATTTTCCACAGCACCTATTTTCTTTCAAGAACAGGTAAGTACCATCTTAAATAGAAAAGAGACATTAAATAGACTTTTCCTTTTTATGAAAGATCAGAAAGCATTCGATGACCTAATGGATGTTAAGATGTTTTATGGGAAGAATACAGTTTTTAATGCATTATGTAGTCTTCATTTTTCGGAATTAGTTGAAGACAAGGATGTCAGGATGAAAGTAGAAAAGGAGGGCATCGATGGAGAATTATCAATGGAGGAACTAAGTGAAGGGGAAAAACAATTAATCACTGTATTCGGCCTTCTAAAATTTACTAAAGATGAAGAAGCTTTAATTTTACTAGATGAACCTGATACACATTTAAATCCTCTTTGGAAATGGAAATACTATGACTTTTTGAAAAAGGTTGTAAAAGATGAAGATAAAACTCAGGTAATCTTCTGCACACACGATCCTTTAGTAATTGGAAATTTGGAAAAATCAGAATTGAGAATATTCTCCAAAAATGAAACAGGTGATGCAGAAATAAGGATTCCCAAAATAAATCCTTATGAAATGAGTGTCGCTAAAATTTTAACCAGCGAATTGTTCGGAATTCCTTCTATCATGAGTAAATATCTTGAAGATAAACTCAATCGAAAGAGATTTTTACAAACCAAAATTCTGAAAGAAATAATAACAAAAAAAGAACTTGAAGAATACAATGAATTAAAATCATTCTTAGATGAAAGAGGATTTTATGAAACATCAATCGATAGTAGATATAATCGCTTTCTAAGCCTGACTAGTGAAAACGAAAAATTTTCAACTACAAATTATTCAGATAAGGATTTAAAGGAGTTAGATCGAATATCGAAAGAAGTCATGGATAAAATTATTGAAGAAGAAACCAAACAAAATAAATCATGAGGCATATTGATAAGTCAGTTGTTGCACAATTTGCTAAAGAGATAGGATGGGTAGAGAAAGAGAAAGTCCATTTGGAGAAACTAAATACACTTTCTCCGAAAGAAAGATCAGAATACTTTAATGCTCATCGAGATTGGAATGAATTCCAACCGCTTATGCAAAAACTGGGTTATAAATGTTGGTATTCTGAGGCGAAAATCGGAGCAGGAGATTTTGAAATTGATCACTTCAGACCAAAAAATAGGTCACGTCAATATGATGGGAAAGTACTTAAGGAAAATGGTTATTGGTGGTTAGCATACAACTGGGAGAATTTTCGTATATCTGGACGGATGATGAATATCAGAAGGAGAGATCGGCTAGATAATTGTTCTGAAGTTGAAGGGAAAGGCGATTTTTTTCCCTTATGTTTTGATGATCAGGGGACAATAGCAGACGATTGCTCTGCAATTTCTTGTGAGCTACCCATTTTACTTGATCCTTTTAGTGAATACGATGTAGATTTAATTTCCTTCGATGAAAATGGAGAGGCTATGCCAAATTCCAATAATGATTTTGAGATTTTTAGAGCAGATAAATCCATTGAATTCTATCATTTAAATCTTGATCAATTGAACTATCAGCGAAAATTGATTTGGGACGAATGCCTTGGAGAGATTGAAGATGCAAAGAAGTGTTATTTTGAAGCAGTGAATCTTTTTCAAAAGAAAGATGTTTTGGAGAAGTGTTTTAAAAGATTAAGAAAACTATGTGATAAAAATGCGGAATTTTCAGCTGTAGCAATTACATGTATTAAGCTTTATTCCAAATTAGACGGATATAAAGAAATTTTAGAAAGATTTAAATATTAAAATGACAATCAACCGCATCAAAGATATTTTGTCTCAGGGCGAAGGCATTCGCAGCGAGTTTAAGCAGGCAAGGGGAAAGCTGCCTGAGAACCTGTTTGAGACCATTTGCGCCATGCTTAACCGCAGTGGAGGGGATATTATCCTGGGCGCCGATGATAATGGGAACCTTATAGGAGTGGATGCCGTGAAGGTTGCTGGAATGATTGTCAACATTGCTAATCTGAGCAATAACCCGCAAAAGCTGAACCCTCCGTTTATCCTTTTCCCCAAGGAGCAGGTGATAGATGGGAACCATATTATTCACCTTCAAATTCCTGAGAGTTCGCAGGTGCACCAAACGGGCGGTAAAATTTACGACCGCAGCAACGACGGCGATTTTGTGGTACATGGGGCACACCAAATTGCCGAGCTTTATAACCGGAAACGGAATCATTATACCGAGGGCATGATTTACCCCGCTTTTCGTTTCGGGGATTTTAAACAACCACTTTTCCCAAAGGTGCGTAAGCTCATTCGCAGCTATCACCCCGAACACCCCTGGCTGGAATTGGACGATGAACAGATGCTGCGTATGGCCGGACTTTACGACCGTGATTACAAAACGGGGGAAGAAGGTTACACACTGGCTGCCATATTGCTGCTGGGGAAAGACGAAGCCATCCGCAGTGTGGTCCCCCATTATAAAATAGACGCCCTGGTACGCCGGTTCAATGTCGATCGTTACGACGACCGCCTCTATATCCAAACCAACCTGATTGAAGCTTACGAGCAATTACTGGACTTTGTAGCCAAACACCTTCCCGATAAGTTTTATCTCGAAGGCGATCAGCGCCGAAGCCTGCGCACCATTATTTTCCGTGAGCTTGCCGCCAATATATTGGTTCATAAAGAGTACACCAATGCCTATCCCACCACATTCGTGATCACCAAATCGGCGGTCATTACCGAAAATGCCAATGTTCCAAATGGTGAGGGGCCTATCAATGTGAATAACTTTAAGCCTTTTCCCAAGAATCCGGTCATTGCCAAATTCTTTATGCAATTGGGAAGATTTGATGAGTTGGGATCGGGGATTCTCAATATTAATAAATATTGCAAAGCCTATTCCGGCCATGATCGTCCTGAATTTATAGAGGGACCGGTATTCAGAACGATTATTCCGCTGGATGATGACCTGGTTGACACGTTAACCGCAAGTGATAGGATAAATGATGCCCTAAATGATAGGATAAATAATCTTGAAACAGGCGTAAACACGGATACTTCGGATGCAGGTGATCGGATACCTGATCCTTTAAGCGATAGGATAAACCAGGTAAGAGAAGTAAATGATAGGATAAATGACCTTTTAACCAATAAGCTTGCAGGCAAAACTAAACAGACAGTGCTTGTTAAGCTAATAGAGCTCACGAAGGTAACGTATTGGAACCCATTATTAAATGCAGAGGAGTTGGCTCAAAAGATACGGGTTTCCGTACCAACAATCAATCGGTACCTGAAAATCCTGAAGACAGAAAATATAACCGAATTAAGAGGCTCCCGCAAAAAAGGCGGATTTTCAACAACACAAAAATTTCAACTGGAAATAGAAAAAAGGAACAAGTTATGACAACCAATACACTGGTAGCAAAAATATGGTCGTTTTGCGACACGTTGAGGGATGACGGTTTGGGATATGGCGATTATCTGGAACAGTTAACCTATTTGTTATTCCTGAAAATGGCCGATGAAAACAAAGAACAATACAATTTACCGGTTGGGTATGATTGGCAAAGTATCAGAGGAAAAGAAAGAGGCGATTTATCGGAGCAATATAAAGAGGTTTTGAAGAAACTGGCCGAAGCTGGAGGAATGTTAAGCAAAATCTTTGATGGCTCTCAAAACAAAATAAGCGACTCGGCCAAGCTAAAAAAATTAATCAACCTTATAGGTGAAGAGAATTGGAGCAGTAAAGAAGTTGATATTAAGGGGGAAATATACGAATCACTGTTACAAAGAAATGCTGAAAGCAGTGGCGCTGGTCAATATTTCACACCCCGTCCTGTTATTAAAGCGATGGTCGAATGTATTCATCCCCATGTAGGTGAGTCCATTGCAGACCCAAGTTGTGGAACAGGTGGATTTTTCTTAGGAGCTTTGCAATATCTTCATAAAAGTAAACTTTCGAAAGAAGATCAGGATGAAATTTCATTCAAGACATTTCATGGCTGGGAGATTGAAAAATCGACAGCCCGATTATGCTTGATGAACTTGTTTCTGCATGGTGTTGGAGATCTTGTCAAGACACCAGAAATTGATGTTACTGACAGTCTAAAAGTAACTAATTTTCCAAGAGTAAAAATAGTATTCGCGAATCCTCCTTTTGGCAAAAGCAGTAGCGACATTGCAACTAACGATAAAAAGCAGGCCACGAAGGAGGGGTATTTTTTACGGGAGGATTTTTGGATATCTACCAGCAATAAACAGTTAGCTTTTCTGCAACATATCATTACTATGCTGGATGAGAATGGTCGGGCTGCCGTAGTGCTGCCCGATAATGTGTTGTTTGAAGGTGGAGCCGGGGAAACTATCCGCAAACGGATGCTCGACGAATTGAACCTGCATACCATTTTGCGTTTACCAACTGGAATCTTTTATGCACAAGGTGTGAAAGCCAATGTGCTGTTCTTCGAAAAAGGAACAAAGAAAAAACCATTAAAAACAAAGGAAATATGGTATTACGATTACCGCACCAACATTAGGCATACTCCCAAAAAGAACCCATTGAAATACGAACATCTGGAAGAGTTTGTAAAATGTTTTGAGCCAGAAAACAGAGAGAAGAGAGAAGAGACTTTTCATGCAAAAAAGAATCCGGAAGGGCGCTGGAGGAGGTACACGTATGAAGAGCTGGTTGCCCGCGATAAAACCAATCTCGATATAACCTGGTTAAAGGACGAAAACCTGATTGACCTTGAAAATCTTCCGGAACCCGAAACGTTGATTGATGAAATTATAGACAATATTCAAAGTGCATTGGAAAGTTTTAAAACAATTAAGGAGAGTTTAGATTAACCCTCTCGATCGCGCCGACAGAGCTATTCGCCAATAAATTGACAAAATTTGTATGCAATGACAAAAGCAGAAATTGAATTGTACTTGCTTGAGCTTGAAAAAGGTTTGCTAATCGAAGCAGAAAGACATTCCATTGAACTGTCACGTACATGGGCAAATTCTTTCCCTGCTGAAGCCTCAGTCTATTTATTTAGGGAAGATGGAGAAGTGTGTTATGTTGGAGAAACGGGAAGCCTTCAGGGAAGGATGAAGGATATTTTAAATACGAAAAATCATACGATGAGACGTAACCTGGGGCATGCACACTATTCACTTCTGCCGGGGTACGAAAAGGCTTCTCCGAAAAAAGGCTTTTCATCGGAAATAGAGAGAATGCTCAATGAGCGGATCCATGAACATTTAACAATGTCTTATGTCCTTGTTGACTTAGGACGAAAAGAATTAGAAGAATGGCTTTTCGACAAACTTCGCCCCAAATATAGTGTAAAAGGAAAAAGAGGGAAAAGGTAATCAACATAGAAATATCGTAAGCAATCGGCCAGGTACAGGTGAGAAAATGCGGTGGGTTTCCTTTCTGTTTTAAAAATTCCAAAAACATTCCGACACAGGTTAGACTTTTTTGGAATCTGTTTTAAAATTGGGGTGAGTTTACCGATTTTTCCAAAGAAGTCTGACAATTACCAGGATCAGTGTAAGCATCCGGTAAAACTCGTCTTGTTTTTAGGGGAAAAGTATCCTGCTATTAAGTTTCTCTAAAATATTCAGAGAACTTTGATCGATTTAAGAGACGGCAGTGCTACCATTCGGGGTTCGCAGTTTGAAGTTGTGCGGGAGCAGGTTGGCCAGCTCTTTGGGGTAGTTCGTATCACCATGTGAGTAGAATGTTATTGTGAGTGACGCAACAGCATTATTGTGAGTGTCACAACAACGTTGTTGTTAGTATCGCAATAACGTTATTGTGGGTGTCGCAACCGTATTGTTGCGGCGTTCACAAATTATGGAGGGAGAAGTTTCACTGAACAATAAATTTTCGAAAGTTACGCTTATAAAACATTTGTGTTATACGTGTAATGCAAATGAGTTACACGTGTAATACGATTGCATTATACGTGAAATGCAACTGGATTATGCAATAATCCGTCAAGACTCCACCGCAAATGCAGAACAGAGCGGTGCGGGGGCCGTCAAAACGCCCGGGTGAGGGTTCGTTTTGACAAGATTTTTGCTTCCTTTTCATCGACAGGAAAAGGAAGAGCCTGTCCGGCTCAAGGACAGAAATTATAAAAAACCTTGTTGTTTGTGCTTAAAAAAAATCCGGCCCCGGGAAGCGGGACCTGATTGCCAAAATTAGAAACGACATCGGAATTCTGATTGAACGGGTATTTTGCCCGGCAGGCAACGATAAATTTATCTTTTTTTCCACCTGCTTTTTCAATTGATCCGAAAAAACAGGCTGGGGAAAATCTGGAAAGCCTACAACAAAAGGTTCCGTTTCAATACTTCGGTAATTTTGCCTTTTTCTCATCCCGTAACAGCCTGGATCTGTTCAAGGGTTAAGCCATTTTTCGGACCGTTTATGATGACCGTTTCCATGGCTGACTCATAGTATCATATAGGGAGATGTGAGTCCGTTTCACCAACGTTTGGGATAGTGCCTCACTAATGCTTGTGAAGGGGTCTCACTAACGTTTGGGAGGATGTCTCACACGTGTTAGTTAGGGAGTCTCCTCTGATTGGGAAAGGATGGGATATAGCCGATACTGCTGTAAAAGAACAAAATGAAGAGCTGATTTAGCAAAGTAATGCAGACAAATGACTATTTTTATGTCTGATAAAAGCAGTAAGAATAGCTTATACTGGATTTTAGGAATACAGTTTTTGGGGCGTAAACTACCCGGTGGGCACATTTGAATGAAAAAAACAACGACCATATCATGGATTCTTTTGGCGATTGCTCTTGCCTCTCAAAAATATCCAGCCAGTAGACGGGAAGTATCTGAAATTGCAGATGGAATAAATCATGCAGTACCGACAAATAAAGAACTGGAGGAATCTATAAAATGGTTGATTCAAAACAAAATTGTTTCAGAGATAAATAAAAGATTTTCCCTTTCCGATTATGGGGAAAAGTTGATTAATAAAGCCAATTCCAAGACAAATATAATTTTCGAAATCTGGAAGAATTTGGAAACGGAGATAAATGAAAAATTAGAAGATGAATAGAAAGTGTAATCTCCTAGCAGGATTAGTAATAGTCGGAATTAATCTTTTCTGGATTTGGGATAATTTGTACTTATTATATCAATATCACAAAATGGGTATTTTATTTCTTTTTATGTATCCGGACTGGACATTGATCTCTAATTCGGTCATAGGAGTTATTGGTGTTATAACTGGGATTATTACGGTTATTGACAAGTTGACAATAAAAAAAGGAATTTCGGTTAGTGTCATATTGATTGTAATTGGGATAGTAATAAAATTTATATCAGTAAATTAATGAATAATAAAAACGCCCCTAATAAATAGGCGTTTTAGCGGCACGTAGTGCCAAGCAGGACTGGCAGGTTGGGCTGAGCGCGGTGTTGACGCAAACCGGGATTAATAGCCTGGCGGCCACTGTGGCTTTTTCGGCGTTCCGTTTCGGGCTTTGCCTGGCCTTGGCAGTCCAGAAGATATAGAATTTTGTAGTGAGTGACGCAACAGCATTATTGTGGCGTTCACTAATTGTGGGGGAGAGATTGCGTAAAGCCCGCAACAAATGGTTCCGTTTAAATGCCTTGGTAATATAAACGTTATAGGTTAAAGGGCCGGTGTTGTCTCATAAAATTCGTCATTAACGACTTTGATTTTGTTGACAAACTTGTTAACTTTGTCCCATGTCTAGAGAAATACGATTTTATGAAAAATATTTCATTGAATTCTATCTGTCGCTGGATTCGGCAGTTCAAGAAAAGATTGAATATGTTTTTAAAGTAGTTCGGACAGTTGATAGGATTCCCCAAAAGTTTTTGAAGCATATTGAAAATGCAGAGGGATTATATGAGATACGGATCAAAGTCGGAAGTGATATTTACAGAGTCTTTTGTTGTTTTGATGAAGGAAAAATAGTGATATTATTCAATGGATTTCAGAAAAAGAGCCAAAAGCTTCCTAAGAAGGAAATAGAGAAAGCTTTAAAATTAAAACAAGAGTACATTGATAAAAAGAGAGGAGGATAATTATGAATCAGCTTAGTGAAGCAAAGACATTCGATGAACTACTTGACATTAAGTATGGTAAACTTGGAACAGAGAAAAGAGACGAATTTGAAGTAAAGGCCAAGGCTTTTGTTGTTGGTGAAATGATTAAGGCCGCAAGAAAAGAGGCCCATCTGACACAAGAAGAATTAGCTGAGAAAACAGGGACAAAGAAAAGCTATATCTCAAGACTTGAGAATGGAAAGATTGATATTCAAATATCTACATTGTTCAAAATTATTGAGGAAGGATTAGGAAAGCGACTTGGATTTACAATGCTCTAAAACCACGACGCCACAATAATTAAGTGTTCTGCCCGTGTGCAGCATAGACACAGAGCGAGGTGTTGACGTAATCCTGTGAACGGATGTGAGGCCGTTTCACCAACGTTTGGGAGGGTGCCTCACTAATGCCTGTGAAGGGGACTCACCAACGTTTGGTAGGGTGTCTCACTCGTGTTAGTGAGGGTGGCTCCTCTAAATGGGAAAGGATGGATACGACCGATGCTGTTCCCTTCGTAAAAAGATGCTGAAGATTCCGCGGAAAGATACCGGACTTTTCATAAAAAGATGGGGAAGATTTCCTCAAAAGCTGGCCGACTTTTAGTAAAAAGATACCGGAGGTTTCCGGAAAAGATACTGTACTTTTTTCATCCTTCCGGTATAAGGGGAAAAGTATATGGGGAAAAGCGCTGGTAGAAAACGATAAAGGCACTGGTTGTAGCATAGACAACTTCTGATTAACGCATAAACGAGCTGTCTCTAGTACATAAACAACTCTTCTTTAACGCATAAACAAGTTGTCTTTAATGCATAGATGAGACTGTTTCCCTATTGGAGGAAACTTTTTCCGCCATATACCCGGACAAACTTACTTCCATATGCAAGGAAAACTTAACTTACAGATTTAACAAAGAATAACCCGCTCGTATTTCCGGAGCTAAGGTTTGCACACCCGGATTTATGCTTTGCAGACTGAAACAACCGTTTTGCTCACCGGAATAATGAACGTAAAAGATTTTATCATTAACCTGTATGACTTTAAGGGAGATTGGCGTAAATTAGGGGGAAACTAAAATCTAAACTTATGGGCAACGATATCAGGTACATCCAGCAGTTGCTTGGTCATTCGAGCATAAAAACCACGATGATTTACACCCATGTAAGTAATAAAGCTATCAACCGGATACAAAGCCCGCTCGACAGGATGTTTGGAAACCCGGGCATAAAAGCAGATAACAAAAATGGCAAAAAAGTGTAATAACTTCGTGCTATTACATAGTTAACGGTTATTATAAACAAAAGGACAAACAATGAAAACAACAATTATTTCTATTTTATTAATGATTCTTTGCCAAGTAGTATTTTCCGAAAAGCCAATTAAGATTAAAGGGCATATTGACGGAATAGAAAATGCAGAATTACAGATAATGATTTTGCCATGGAAAGATGGAGCAAATCCAATTATTGATTATGTCTCTTGCAAAAATGGTAAATTCGAATTTCAAGCTGATACAGAATATGAATTATGGCACATGGTTGTTATAAATGGCAATAAATTCAATGAAATATTTGGAAAAGACAAATGCTGCGATGAAGAATTGAAAAACCGAGATATTTCATTCCTCATGCAGCCCGGAGATCATGCTATAGTTGATGCAAAATTTGAAAATTTTGGAATTTACTATACGGTCAAAGGAAATGAAATCAATGAAACTAGGAATGAATTTGAGAAGACATTATTCCCATTTTTTGAAGATTATAATAAGTTGATTATTGAAAAGTCAAAATATAAAAATGACACATTAAAAGATCATAGGCAAAACCTAGCGAAAAAAATTAATGACTTAAAAAATCAAATTCAACGACTTGAGATTAAATTAATTCAAGACAATCCAAAGTCTTTATATTCAGCTTATCTACTTCAAACTTCGTTTCAGGATGATACCATCTCAAGGCATTATGAGAATCTGGATAATGATGTTAAGATTTCCTTTTGGGGAAAGAATCTATATGATAGGATATCCAAAGCGCCTAAACATCTTAGTGCTCCCGGATTTTCTATGTTGAATGAAAAAAATCAACAAATAACCTTAAGTGATTTTCAAGGAAAGTATGTATTACTTGAATTTTGGGGCCCTTGGTGCAGCGCTTGTGTAAAAGATGTTCCTAAAATGAATGAGATACAATTACGATTTAAAGACCAACTGGCCATTATGGGGATTTGCTGCAACTCAGATCAAGAAGCCTGGAGAAATGCATTGAAGAAGTATTCTATCAATTGGGTGAATTTGTTTTCAGGAAGTCAGGAAATTGTGGAACGATATGGTGTAAAGGCATTTCCAACAAAAGTTTTAATTGATAAAGAAGGAAAAGTTATAGCAAAATCAATTGGTATAGCCGATAATTTTTATGAAAAGATGAATGATCTAATTAAATAATAAATAACAACCGTTAACAGCAAAATACCCGCAAGTCGGGTTTCATTGCTTCGTTGACAGGAAATTAGTATTTGAAAGTGCAAATCTTCGTAGGAAGTTCATCGGGAAACTCCCGCCCTGCGTGTATTTGCGAAACGTTATAGCCTATTTTAAGTGCGACACGAAGTCGCTCAAATAACTGTTAGACGTTCTTTGTAGAATGATTTAACCTCATGTTCCATCATGGGTAGCCTACCGGCACACGCGTGGAGAGCAATCTCCGGGTGTGAAGCTGCCGGGAACAGATTCCCTGACAGATAGCAACATTCTGAAAGGTGTCGGCTTGGATGGTATGGTGAAGATAACTAAACTGCCGTTGACGTATCGTCATGCTGCGAAAGAGTGAAAGTTGCTGACACACTCTGACCAAAAGGTAAGAAGCCAGGATGCAAGTACGTTAGCTATGAGCACATGGACGCAGAGCTTCCGGTATATAGGCAGCACCTAACCCAATCCTGTTATTTGGGCGGAACGTGGTAAGCCTGTGTGGTTCCTTTGTTGCAGAAGGTAGGTTTACCGCAAGGTGAATACAATACCGCACAGGTATGGGACGATGGAAAAAGCCAATGCCCCCTTGTAATCAGGGGGATATGCCAACTTCCATCGGGTTCTCTATTGCAAGAACATTGAAATAAGATTCTAAATCAGGAAAGCAAATGAAATCCAATAAACCGGATTGTGCACTTGAAACGAAACCAGCGAACTGGAAAACCGTCAACTGGAAACAGGCTGAACGGGAAGTAAAATCATTTCAATTACGTATTGCAAAGGCAACAAGGGAAGGCAGACATAACAAAGCCAAGGCTTTACAATGGATGCTTACCCACTCGTGGTCAGCCAAATTACTGGCTGTCAAACGGGTTACAGAAAACTCAGGAAAACGGACACCGGGTGTTGATGGTGTCCTCTGGAAAACCCCAACTCAAAAACTCCGGGCAGCCTTATCTTTATCCCGGAAGGGCTACAAAGCAATGCCGCTGCGTCGCTTGTATATTCTCAAAAAGAATGGCAAGAAACGGCCATTGGGAATCCCAACCATGCAAGACCGGGCATATCAGGCTTTACACCTTCTGGCTCTCCAACCGGTAGCAGAAACAACAGCCGACAAAGGCTCGTACGGCTTCCGTCCGTACCGCAGTTGTCACGATGCAATCGAAAGATGTTACATACATCTTTCGAGGCGCGACAGCGCTGGATGGATACTGGAAGGCGACATCAAAGGATGCTTCGATAATATCAGCCATCAATGGCTGATCGAAAACATCCCGATGGATAAGAAGATACTGCAACAATGGCTCAACGCCGGGTTTATTGAAAACAAACGGTCATTCCCAACAGAAAGGGGTACTCCGCAGGGAGGCATTATTTCTCCGACACTCGCCAACATGACCCTCGACGGGCTTGAAACGGCAATTGACAACGCATTCGGGATCACAATCCGGCCCGATGGCTGCCGTAAAAACAACCCGCACAAAATCCACCTTATCCGTTATGCCGACGACTGTGCGCCAAGAACAACTCCTGTAGCGGGAGCTGATGCTATGATGATGATGGAGGCAGGCCCTCCGGATTCGGTTTGCAGGAACTGATTTCAAACCGCTGTATGCTGCTGCATTTAAGAGGTGCGGTCGTGAGCGATACAGAAAAGGTAGAGTAGAATCTATCAGGTGACTTTACAGAAGATGACCGCAAGGGAACCATTGATGAAATGTCGAAAGCGTAGTGATGATGTCAGAACCGGGGGGAAGTCGTTAACCCGGGATAAGCTTGGAGGGCACCTGATACACTGTCTAAGCGGCATCCGGCACAAAGATGGCATGATCTGTAAAGAGGCGTTATCATGGAACTTGGGAACCTGTCGTCTCGGTGCTAAGGGAGAACGCTAAGCAGAGAACCTGTAAAGTTCAGAGTACCAATACGAGGCACAGGGACAGAGTACCCCGTAGTAGTATCAGACAGTCTTTGTAATGAAGGTTTAGCGAAGGGGGTACATTATTCAGCTGAAAGAATTAACCAACTGAAAGCAATTTTAGGATGAAATTAAATCAGACAGCAAAGCCATTTGACATTCCAAAACAAGTAGTTTGGAAGGCATACCTGAAGGTGAAACGCAACCAGGGAGCCGGAGGCATAGACAATGTAACCATAGAATCGTTCGATCGTGAAGTAGGGAAGAACCTATATAAACTTTGGAACCGGATGTCATCGGGGAGTTATATGCCATCGGCAGTAAAACTGGTTGAAATACCCAAAGGGAATGGAGAAACGAGGCCGCTTGGAATCCCTTCGGTCTCGGATCGCGTCGCACAAATGTGCGCAGTTCTGCTATTAGAACCGGTAATTGATCCATTATTCCACGAGAACTCTTATGCTTACCGGCCAAACCGGTCGGCCCATCAGGCGGTAGAAGCAGCCCGGCGACGGTGCTGGCGATATGACTGGGTACTTGATCTGGACATTCGAAAGTTTTTCGACACGATAGATCATGAACTTCTCATGAAGGCAGTCAAACGACACACATCGGAGCGCTGGATATTACTTTATATTGAAAGATGGCTGAAAGTTCCATACCAAACAAGTGATGGTCATCAGATAAAGAGAGCGAATGGAGTACCACAAGGGTCAGTAGTCGGGCCACTATTAGCGAATCTGTATATGCATTATACTTTTGATGAATGGATGAAACGGAAATATCCCTTAGTCCCCTTTGAAAGATATGCGGACGATACCATTTGCCATTGCAGGACAAAGGAAGAAGCAGAGTTCCTTAAAACAGCGATCAAGGATAGAATGGAACAGTGTAAACTTTCATTAAATGAAGCAAAGACTAAGATTGTTTACTGCAAAGATGATGACAGAAGAGGAAGCCATGACCTGGAGAAATTTGATTTTCTCGGGTTTACTTTTATGGCAAGGAGGTCAAAGAATCGATGGGGTAAATTCTTTATTAATTTTAGTCCTGCTATCAGCATGAAAGCGAAAAAGAAGATCAGCAAAGAAATAAGGAGCTGGAACTTACATGAAAGATCAGATAAAAGCCTGACGGATTTAGCGAATATTTTTAATCCGATGTTGCAAGGCTATATCAGTTACTACAGCAAGTTTTACAAATCAGCGATGTATCCGTTGTTTCAGCGTCTAAACGAACGATTAGCCCATTGGGTATCACGGAAGTTTAAGCGATGTAGAAGGCATAAAACCAGAGCGATTCGGTGGTTGGGTAGTATGTATAAACAGAACCCCACTTTATTTGCACACTGGAAGTTTGGAATCACACCGCCAATGGTATGAATGTACCATTGAGGCTGAATAATAGGAGCCGTATGACGGGAGACTGTCACGTACGGATCTGGGAGGGACTCAGGGGGAAGTTCCCTGGGTCTACTCGATTCGTTGTTACAGCTACGGACAAGGACATACTGGAAACGAAAGTCAGGCCACTTATCGAGAGATTCCTCTTCGAACGAGGGCTGCAATTATCACCGGAGAAAACAAAGATCACCCACATCACCGAAGGGTTCGACTTTTTGGGGCAGAACATCAGAATGTATTCAAGGAACAAACTGTTGATACGCCCCTCAAAGGACAGCATCATCAGCGTGAAAAACAAACTGAAGGAAATCATAGTCAAACACAGGGGTTCACAGGCAGCAGTACTGATCCGCAACCTGAACCCGGTCATTACCGGATGGGCGAACTACCACAGGAAAGCCTGCGCTAAGAAAACATTTTACAAATTAGACAGGATACTGTGGCGCAACATCTGGAACTGGGCAAGACGAAGGCATAACAACCTGGGATACCGAAAAATAGTTTCCCTCATTTTTATGCGAATCGGCAACCGAAAATGGCAGTTCTTCGGCAAATTCAACGATGGCAAGACCATCTTGCTTCGTATGTTTGCCTGCTTCCAAATCAGACGCCACCGGCTCATTAATGGGAAAGCTAATCCTTTCGACAGTTCCTGGGATCGTTATTTCGCCAACAGGTTTAAAATTAAATATATAAACTGAATATTTTGTATATTGCCGGGTGGTTTAATCCGCCTTTAGAGAGCCTGAGCCGTGTGAATCGAAAGGTTCAAGCACGGTTCTTAGGGGACAAGGGCGGAGAAATCCGCCTGCGTTACCCGACAACAACCGAGCATTAATAATTATAAATATGACAGAGCAGAAATTACCTTTCAATGCTTTCTTTATAGTCCTTTTGATAATTGTTTTTTCAATTATTGGAATTATTGTACGCAACATTTCAATTGCCGAGAGTATTGTTCATGGCTTTTATATAACCGACTGTGACAAAATTGTTTCAGTAGTTATTTTGGGTTTAATAATTTTTATTTTTCTTGGTTTTTTATCATTTGCTTTTCCTTTAGAAACAGATAGCATATTAATATCATCTTTAATAAATAGTGCTTTTTATTTGCCTACCGTAATTTTACCTTGCTTTTATTTGTTTTCAAATAATGAATTAGCCCAAAGTGTTACATTGTGTTTATCTATATTGATTTGGTCAATTTTAATTTTCAATAAAACATCAGAATCAGAAAATTTGATAGATTTTATCTCTTCATTATGGCTTGTCTCTGGTGTATTCGTAACTTTGGGGCTTGTATATTTTGACTACGCAAAGTATTCTATTTCAGTAATTACGTCTTTCAGTAATTATTTTGATATACGTTATATCTTGACTGCATTAATTGCAGTGATTGTCTTAGCTAGAGCAATTAGTGAAACATTTTCAAGAGAATTGCCAGAGATTATTCAGATTAAACCTTTAAAAATTATTATTCCAAAATCTTTAGAAGATTCATCGATAATTTCTATTCTTTATTCTTTTGTATATGTTCCCAATATTTTAATGTTGATAATATTTACCATTTCGAATATATTATGGAATGTTTTGGCTACTATCTCTGTTATAACTTGGCGTTTTTGTGTTAATTTAATTGTCAAGGTATATGAATATTTTTCAGCTAAGGCATTTTGGCAAAGAATGGGTTTTGTCTCAATAATAGCTTCATTGTTATTTATTTCAGAAATGCTTAAAAAGTTAAATTATTCAATTATTGACTATATAAAACATGATTATAGCATTTTTGAATTTCATTCATTGAATTCAATATCATTATTATTTGGTGGATTATTTGTATTAACAACATTAATATTTGTTATTCTTTATTTTTTAGAATTTGAATTAGATGGCATTACATTTCAGCTACGACTAAAACTTACTTATTTTTTCTTGTTATTAATGATATTTTGTGCTTCAGGGTGGTTTTTGTTTTTTCTCCGTAAAATAAGTATATTAAAATCTTACGATATTCCGAATATTGGAACAATTACGGTACTTGTATCCGCTTTTACATTTATTATTATAACAGTATTTTCTGTGATTTCTTTGATAAAAAACAGGCTATAATCGAATAGCCCGCCCTGCCAGCAAGTGCTGACAGGGAGAGGCTTTCACACCACTACAGGTACGCGGGCTACGCTCCACCCCTTCGGCCAAAATGTCCACCGGACATTTTAACCTCGGGCACATATACAGCGGTTCATTAAGATGAGGGGCAACTTTTCCGTAATACGTCAGCAACGCTTCGTACCCTCTTTTTCGCAATCGCTCCAAAGTAATGGTAGTTCTCAAAATCGGACTTTGGGCAATAACCCATCCTCCCATCCGGGAACGGCTCCATTGGTAAGCATGTTCCGGATCGACCCCCAGACGGATCAGGTTCTTCCGGGTCTTTGGGGTAATCCGTATCGTATAGGAATGTGAGACCGTTTCACCAACGTTTGGGATAGTGTCTCACTAACATTAGTGAGGGTGTCGCAACAACGTTAGTGAGGGCGGCTCCTCTAAATAGCGGTATAATGGGGCTAATGTTGAAGATGTTGTTACCGGGGATGCCATAAAATGTTTGCCAGGTACCTGCGGAATTGTGAAGAAGTTTTACTGAACAATAAATTTTCGAAAGTTACGCTTATAACCCATTTGTGTTACACGGTAATCCGTCAAGACTCTGACGCAAATGCAGAACAGAGCGGTGCGGGGGCCGTCAAAACGCCCGGGTGAGGGTTCGTTTTGACAAGATTTTTGCTTCCTTTTCATCGATTGGAAAAGGAAGAGCCTGTCCGGCTCAAGGACAGAAATTCTAAAAAACGTGGTCGTTTGTACGTAAGCAATCGGTGAGCTACGTATTGTGATAATCTGCTGGCAGTTTTAGCTTTGGAAGTAAGAATGTGAGTCCGTCTCACCAACGTTAGGGAGGGTGTCTCACTAATGCTTGTGAAGGGGGCTCACTAACGTTAGGGAGGATGTCTCACTCGTGTTAGTGAGGGCGGCTCCTCTGATTGGGAAATGATGGATCCGGCCGGTACTTCTGAAAAAGAATAAAATGGAGCGCAGATTTAGCAAAGGAATGCAGACAAATGACTACTTTTAAATTCTGATAAAAGCAGTAAGAACAGCCGGGTTTCCCTTCACTGGGACAGTCTTAAACAGAATAAAAGTGAGTAAGTTATACCATGTATAGCAAAATGAACATACAAATTCCGAATTAACAATTAAAGATTCCCTTGAGTCTATTGCTAATGATTTGATTTTGAATCAAGCAATTAGGATAAATGATTTCGTCTTCTCTCTGATTGATCTTGAAATTTATTATTGGCACGAGAAACACCAAGATGATTTCGCAAAAGGAGTAAATCATAATAAAGCAATTGGAGAACTTGAAGCACACCGATATGGAATTGATATTTCACTAGGTAATACATACAAAGATGATTTCGGACAAAAGAACAAATAATGTACGACGAGACAATAATTAATCATTCTGCCCATGTGCAACATAGAGGTTGAATGTGGTGTTGGCGTAAAACAGAAATAATAACCTGACCGGTATTATAAATTTTTGAGATGCTTCGTTGAAGGCATTGGCTGGGATTGGTAGCCTGGAGTGTTTTGTTTTTTTGATTGTATGGTAGATTTTAGTAAAAGAGGTGGCTTTTGGTATATTTCGGAGATGTTGGGTCTTTCCCGGAAATGGTTATACTTTTAAAAGGTTATAGCCCTTATTTTTCTGTTTGCGGTGGATTGTAAAATCAAATTTTCTAACTTTGTAGCATAAATTAATTGAATATGGCAATTGCAATCAAATCAATACCAGTTCTGAAAGCAAAAGCAGCAGAAGGTTTTACGTCCAGGGTTAAAAAAAATTCTGCCGTCAAACATACCGTTAAATTTAGCAAACAAACAACGGTAGCCGCTAAGATATTGGCCAAATCGAAAATCTAAAAACCATCATCGTTGAGTTTTCTTGCTGATAAATGCACTTTACGTCTTTATGATGACTCAGTCAAAACAGGATGCATCCCTTTTGATTGTGGACACAAGGATTTAAATGAGTTTTTTGCCAACGATGCTATTTTATACAGTTCTGAACTATTAGGTAAATCCTATTGTTTTACCTTGGATGAAAATCCATCAATAATTGTTTGTGCCTTCACTGTATCAAATGATAGTATCAAAACAATAAACCTGCCCAATGCCCGAAAGAAGAAAGTATCCAGGGAAAATTCCACACCAAAAACAAATGAGGAGTTATCCGGCTGTACTAATTGGTCGTTTAGGTGTAAATACCAACTACCGTTTAATTGAAGGAGAAGAACAACGTACAGGTAATCAGTTGATGGATTTTATCAAGTCATGGTTCATCGATAGCGGTAATAAAACGGGATGCCGCTTTGTTGTAGTGGATGCATACAATGAGCCAGGTCCATTACGTTACTACGAAAAGAATGATTTTGTATATCTGTTTAGTTCTGAAGAACAGGAAAAAAAATTTACTGGTTTAGAGGAAACAGCAAAGCTCAAAACCCGTTTAATGTATTTCGATCTGATACTATTGCAGCCATAGATGTTTTTTTGGTATTAATTAACCAACTGTAGTTTAATCCGGTTTTGCTGAAATGATTTTAATTTATTGATTCATAGCAACTATTCGGGAATCTGACTGTTGAAGATTTAAAAAGAGATAATTACCAGGCTTACGCACGGAATAAATTAGTGGCTGAAGCATTTTATCTGACCGGAGATATTGAGAAGTACGGGAATGGTTTTATCCGGATCCGGAAAGAAATAGAAAGCTATCCAACGATGTGTTTTGATTTCAATGAAATACCCAATGGTTTTTTGGTCGAATTAAATTATAAAGATCAAAAAATAAGTTCTGAAAAAAGAAATGAGCGGATAAATGAGCGGATAAATGCTTTAACAGAGAATGAACGAAGTATCCTGGAAGCCATTGAAAAGAATCCTCGAATTACCCAGGCACAGTTAGCTGAAAACCTGAATCTGACAGAGTAATACATCCGTAAGCTGATAAAGAAGTTAAAAAACGCTGCCCTCATTCAACGAATCGGATCAAATAAAACAGGTTTCTGGGAAATAACCTATTAAAAAGTACAGTAGGGGGGATTTTTGATGTTTCGTTGCAGACTTTGGTAGCCGGTAATGGATACCCTATGGGAGGAACGTTGTTGTGAGTGACGCAACAGCATTATTGTGAGTGTCGCAACCGTATTGTTGTGGCGTTCACAAATTTGAAAAGGAATTTCCACTGAACAATAAATTTTCGAAAGTTACGCTTATAACCCATTTGTGTTATACGTGTAATCCAAATGAGTTACACGTGTAATACGATTGCTTACCTTTTATGAATTAAAAGCTGGTTTGAAATAATAACAAAAAGCCGTATGTTTGTCCGAAATTTACCGAATATTTCAGACATATTATTGGGACAAAAATATGGAAGACAGTATTTCACAAACAATAAGAGAACGGATTAGGCATATCAAGGCTGGTGAATTGTTTACAACCAGGGACTTTGAGGATATAAACAATGATAATCTTGTTACCCGGACGTTATCGCGTTTGCAAAACGAAGGTATAATTGTTCGTGTGGCAACAGGCATTTATATGAATCCTAAAAAAACTCAATTTGGTATTTTGTATCCAACATTAGACCAAATTGCCCAAAAAATTGCAGAACGAGACAAAGCACAAATTATGCCAACGGGCGATACAGCATTGAATATCTTGGGATTTTCTACACAAGTCCCGATGAACGCCGTCTATATTACAAACGGTGCAAAACGAAAAATAAGAGTTGGCGAAAGAAACATTATTTTTAAAAATGTCGTTCAAAAAAACTTTCAATTTAAAGGCAAACTTTTACCACTAATAATCATTGCTTTAAAGGAGCTTGGTGAAAGTCGCGTTACAGACGAAATCAGGAATAAAATCATTAGCCTTATTTCAAAGAGCAACACAGATGAAAAGACTATAATGATGTACGATTTATACTTGTCTCCCGTGTGGATTAAGGAATTGCTTTTGCCAATCATTAAAATGACAACAAAATGAATATTTGGTTGCATTATAATGAGGACGAAAAACTTGCTATGCTTCAACAAACGGCAGTAGCAAAAAACGTTGTAGAGCAGGCAGTCGAAAAAGATTGGTGGGTAAGCACCATTTTAATGGCATTGTCAAAAACGTCATGGGCTGATTTTTTGCAATTTAAAGGTGGAACTTCTTTGAGCAAGGCGTGGGGACTGATTAATCGTTTCAGCGAAGATATTGACTTGGTAATAAGCCGTTCATTCTTCAGCTTACCGGAAGATACCGCTCAACAACGAACAGCAATTCGCCGGAAGGCATTTCATTACATCGAGGAAACGCTGATAAAGGAAATAAATAAAATACTGATTTCTACCGGAATAAATGGCTATGAAATAGAACTGATTACTCAAAATAGTAGTGCAATGGTTGCAACTATTGAAGTGCGATACAAAAGTATCCTTGCCACGGTAATTGATTATGTCCTGCCTGTTGTGAAGATTGAATTTAGTGCAATGTCGCTTGATGAACCTAATTTAGAAAAAGAGATTACAACACTCATTCACTCTCAATACCCGGAAATAGATAACGGAATAAAATGTATATTTAAATCTGTATTGCCAGAACGTACTTTTTTAGAAAAGATATTTTTGCTGCACGAAGAATATCAAAGAGACAATCCACGCACAGAGAGAATGTCGAGACATTTGTACGATTTAGAAAAAATAATGGACAGTCCATATGCTGAGTCTGCATTGCAAAACGCAGAATTGTACAAAACGATAATCAGACACCGGCAGAAATTCAATAATATTCAAGGTATAGATTATCGAACGCATTATTCTGACCAAATACAAATTTGTCCGCCTGAAAAGTTGCGAAACGATTGGAGAAACGACTACGAAGACTTACGGGAAAGTTTTATCTACGACAAATCAAAAAAAACATTTGATGAATTGATAACCCGAATGTTGGAACTGACAAACAGAGTAAGAAAAGTAAATATAAAGACAAATGAATAAAAATTTTGAAAATGTCAGCGTGCAACAAATTAGGAGTTAAGGCACAGTGGGGCTCAAAAAAGAGGTGGAAAGGTTGATGTTTATGGCCTTTTTTATCAATTTGGTTGCCACCATTATTGTGTTTTAATTCGTTATAGGCCATAGATGCATTCAAAAACAATATTGTGATTAAAATGGAATTTAAATTAGGAGATAGCATAATCGTAAAACAAGGGACAAAAGAACCTGATTATGGAGAGTTTGAAATTGGAGGTTGGGAAGGACGAATTATTGAAATAGATACAACGTCGGATAAAGATAATACTTTGATAACCATTGAATGGGATTCTCATACACTAAACGAAATACCATCGAGTTATATAGAAAAATCCGAAATAGAAGGATACGAATGGAAATATATGACTTTATGGGCAACAGAATTAGAAAAAACAAAACCAAGAGACAGCAACGGGAAAGTAAAAAAAATACAAAACAAATTATCCGATAAATATTTTTGGACTTCATTAGGATATGAAGGAATAAGGATTTCCAAAGTATTAGGCGGAGTAAATCCTAAAGATGAAATGATGTGTTTGCAAAAATGGGTTGACCATCTTGATAAAAAATTGACTTTTCCTATTCAGGCAATAGTTACTGATTCTAATAGTAGTTGGATTATTAGAGCAGGAGAAAAAGTATTAATAAAATCTCTACCGCATATTGTAGATTTATATGGCGTGATTGCATCAATAAAAATGGATAATGGTAAGAGATATGAATTTCCTCTTTGTGATTTGGAAGTCATAGATAAAAATAGTCCAGACTATCAATTAATTGATGATTATAGAACATGGTTTGGGAACAGATAAATAAAACGCCCTAAACAATTAAGCGTTCTGCCCACGCACAGCATAGAAGGCTGAACGCGGTATTGGTGTATTGGTGTAAGTCGGGATTAATAACCTGGTCGGTATTATGGTTTTTGGTGCGTTCTGTTTCGGGCTTTGCCTGGCCCTGGCAGTCCAGAAGATATAGAATTTTGTTGTGAGTGGCACAACAGCATTATTGTGAGTGTCACAACAACGTTGTTGGGGGTATCGCAATAACGTTATTGCGGGTGTCGCAACCGTATTGTTGCGGCGTTCACAAAAATTATGAGGGAGAAGTTTTACTGAACAATAAATTTTCGGAATTACGCTTATAAACCATTTGCGTTATACATGTAATCCAAATGAGTTACACATGTAATACGATTGCATTATACGTGAAATGCAACTGGATTACACGTATAACTTTTTTATCCTTACGATAAAAGTGTTTGGGAAAAAGACCGGTAGAAAACCGGCAACAACTGCCCTGGCTGGTCAGGATTAAATTATAATCTTGATAATAAGGTATTTGAATTTCAGAAGGAATTGATGATGCAATGTCAATAAATAAACCCTCTGATTACCTGTTTCTCAACCAAAAAAGAAAGTTGAAACTGGTATCCAGAATAAAACAAAATATTGTTAAATTTGATATCGAACCCGAAGATGTCGGCTTCTCTTTCTCTCCTAATTTGAGCATCGAAAGTTGACGTTAGTCAGAATGTTAAGACACTCTCATTTGTAGGATAAATGGTAATTTAACAAAAAAAACGACCTAATATGAGATTATTAATTACATTAACTTTAGGATTATTCATTGGATTGAATCTTTTAGGACAAGAGAACAAAGTAAAAGAACTAGTTGCACAAGGTACAGAATTACACGATCAGGGGAAATATGATGAAGCTATTGCTAAATATAAGGCAGCATTAGACATTGATAAAAACTCAACATTAGCAAATTATGAACTGTCTTATACTTATATGGTTACCCGGAAATATGAAGAAGGTATTAAATACAGTAAAATAGTTATTGATCAGAATGCAAATAATCTACATGAAGCTTATATTGTTTTAGGGAATTGCCTTGATATGCTTGGTAAGCCTGAAAAAGCAATTAAGGCATACCAAGAAGGTTTGAAAAAATTTCCAAATAGCAATTTGTTGAATTATAATCTTGCTTTGACTTCTTATAATCAAAAAGATTATGATATTGCTGAAAAAGCTGCGATTAATGCAATTATTGCTAAACCTGCCCATGGCAGCAGTCATATAATTTTGGCTGCAATTATGAATGCAAAAGGACAGCGAGTTAAATCATTATTGTCAACATATTATTTTCTAATGCTGGAACCAAATTCCAAACGTTCAGATATTAATTATAATAGCTTGAGAAATCTGCTTGGGCAAGGAGTGGAAAAAAAAGATGCGAAAAATATTAACGTTAACGTACCTTTTAATTCTTCGAAAGATAGCGAATTTGGTGAAGCGGAAATGATGGTAAGCTTATTGGCGGCATCCCAATATACGGACGAGAACAAGAATAAAAGCGATATGGAATTGTTTGTAGAAACCACAAATAAATTTTTCAGTGTTTTAGGTGAATTGAAAAAGGAAAATAGGGGCTTTTGGTGGGATTTCTATGTGACTAAATTTTACGACTTAGTACAAACAAAAAACGATGAAGCATTCAGTTATTATATTTCACAATCAGGTGATTCAGAAACTGTAAGTAAGTGGATAGCTGATAATTCAAGCAAAATGCAAAAATTTAAAGATTGGACGAACAAAAAATAAATATGTGCCCTAATAAATAGGAATATGGGGGTAATCAATCGGTAAACCCCGTATTTTAGATCTACTCATTGTTTTTTAAGTTTGGCAAATAGGATCAATGGCAACCGGCATGTTAAATGAGAAAAAATTCTGGGCTATTTACGAAGATTATCTGTCCTCCGGTTTGAGCATCAGGGATTATTGTGCCAAGCAGGAACGGCAGGTTGGGCTGAGCGCAGTGTTGACACAAACCGGGATTAATAGCCTGGCAGCCATTGTGGCTTTTTCGGCGTTCCGTTTCGGGCTTTGCCTGGCCCTGGCAGTCCAGAAGATATAGAATGTTGTTGTGAGTGACGCAACCGTATTGTTGCGGCGTACACAAAATTATAGGAGAGAAGTTTTACTAAACAATAAATTTTCGAAAGTTACGCTTATAAACCATTTAGATTACACGTATAACTTTTATTATTTCGGAGCAGGAAAAAACGGATTAATTGACATTTCAGGTGGAGTAAGATTATTTAGGCATAAATGTTAGCTAACCGGAATAGGAAGAAGGTAACCTGACTCCCCGAAGTACAGACCTAAAGGCTTTAACCTTAGCATTGAAAGATTCGGCAGAAGCACAAGCTGAGCGGTTATCGAAGAAGTTTGGGAATGACAGGATAGACAATCCCATAATCCGTCAAGACTCCACCGCAAATGCAGAACAGAGCGGTGCGGGGGCCGTCAAAACGCCCGGGTGAGGGTTCGTTTTGACAAGATTTTTGCTTCCTTTTCATCGACTGGAAAAGGAAGAGCCTGTCCGGCTCAAGGACAGAAATTGCAAAAAAAGTTGTTGTTTGTGCTTAAAAGAATCCGGATCCGGGAAGCGGAACCTGATTGCAAAAATTAGAAACGACATCGGAATTCTGATTGAACGGGTATTTTGCCCGACAGGCAACGATAAATTTATCTTTTTCTCCACCTGCTTTTTCAATTGATCCGAAAAAACGGACTGGGGAAAAAGCTGGAAAGCCTACAACAAGTGGTTCTGTTTCAGTACCTCGGTAATCTTGTCTTTCTCCCATCCTGTAACAGTCTGGATCTGTTTGAGGGTTAAGCCATTCTTCGAACCGTTTATGATGACCGTTTCCATGGCTGACTCATAGTATCATATAGGGAGATGTGAGTCCGTTTCACCAACGTTTGGGATAGTGCCTCACTAATGCTTGTGAAGGGGGGCTCACTAACGTTCGGGAGGGTGTCTCACACGTGTTAGTGAGGGCGGCTCCTCTAAATGGGAAAGGATGGATACGACCGATGCTGTTCCCTTCGTAAAAAGATGCTGAAGATTTCCGGAAAAGATACTGTACTTTTTTCATCCTTCCGGTATAAGAGGAAAAGTATATGGGGAAAAGCGCTGGTAGAAAACGATAAAGGCACTGGTTGTAGCATAGACAACTTCTGATTAATGCATAAATGAGTGTAAGCAATCGGTCACAGGTTGGACTTTTTTGGAATCTGTTTTAAAATGGGGTCGAGTTTACCGGTTTTTCTAAAGAAGTCTAACAATTACCGGGATCAGTCAGCGTTTGTTTATTCATACATTTTGAGGAAGGAAAAGACCTGCTATTTATCTGTTATAATTCACTCAGAACATTATGGCTGATGATGCTTGCCTGCGAATAAGTCGTTTCTCAAAATCGTTATTCATGCGAAAAAATATGGAAAGAATAAAAGGGTCCAGGTATTTCACAGAGAATTTTATCACATTCTTGGCAGTATTTATTATTTATTGCCTGTTTTGTGATATTTTTGTTTCTGAGAAAAGAGTATAATGGTTACAACTAACGATATATTAAATTTTGCTTTTACGCATAAAGTATTTTCCCGAAAAGAATTGATAGCTAATTTGAGGATTCATAATCAGCTCGAAGCTCCGAACTCAATTTCAGAACAAATAAACCGGCTATTAAAATCAGGACAGTTAATTCGGCTTGAACGTGGAGTTTATAAGTTGTCCGTTGGTGCCCGGAAGGATTTTTCGGTTGTGAGTTCCGAAGAAATTGAAAAGATTAATCAACAAATAAAGAGCCGGTTCCCGTTTGTTGACTATTGCTTATGGTCCGGTGCTGTGCTTATGCCTTATATGCACCATATTCCAAATTTGAATTTTCTGTTTGTTGATGTAGAGCGTGAAGTCGCAGAGTCAGTTTTCAATCTATTAAATTCAGATGGCAATAAGCGGGTTTTTCTTATGCCGACGCTCACTGACTTCGAGCGATATATAAACACCAACGAAGCGATTATCATTCGTCCGTTGATTTCTGAATCTCCTTTGCAGATGGTCGGGGGTATAAATACTCCGACTATAGAAAAAATTCTGGTTGACATAGTCGGAGATGTAGAATTCTCGTTTTTGCAGGGCGCAGAGATTAATTATGTCTATACCACGATTTTTGAAAGACACAAGGTAAATAAAAACAAGCTCTTACGATACGCCACACGACGGGGACGGAAAGAGAAAGTAGAACAATTATTAAACGCCAATAAATTATGATTCATCCCGATAGCAGGACCTTGGAATGGATGAAGTACGTAGCAGCTGAAAATAAATTTTCAGACATTGCCCTTATTGAAAAATCCATAAGGGCATTTTCGCTACTCGAATCCTTGGTATTATCGGGTTGTCCGTTTGTATTCAAAGGCGGTACGGCATTAATGCTTCACATGGATAGTACCAAACGTCTTTCCATTGATATCGATATCATTTGCCCTCCCGGTACAAACATTGAAGAATTTGTACAAAAACATGCTCACGAATACGGCTTTGATGAGGTGAAATTAGTAGAACGGGTTACATCACACAATATCCCTAAAACACATGCAAAATTCTTTTATCAGGTAACTTACGTTACCAATACCGAAACAGAATGCATTCTGCTGGATGTATTGTTCGAGGATATTCATTATCATGACATAGAGCAATTGCCTGTCCAAAGCCGTTTTTTGAAAATGGAGGGAGAGCCAGTGCTGGTAAATGTTCCGGGTAAAGCCGATATGCTGGGCGATAAACTTACTGCTTTTGCCCCAAATACTACGGGTATTCCTTATTTTAAAGGAGATAAAGATTGTTCAATGGAAATTATAAAGCAGCTTTTTGATGTTGCTTCTCTGTTTGATGTAACGGCCGATGTAACAGTAGTTGCAGAGACATTCAGAAAGTTTGCCACCGTTGAATTGCAATACAGAAATCTTGACCCTCAAAATATAGCTCAGGTACTTGATGATATATATCAGACCTCACTTTGTATATGCTTGAAAGGCCAGGTAGAACCCGACACTTTCAGACTTCTTCAGACAGGAACAAAAAGAATACAAAGTTTTATTCATAGCGAGAAATATAATATCGACAGTGCCATTACCAACGCTTCTAAAGCAGCATATTTATCTGCTTTAATTGCCAATAGAGTTACAACAGCAAAACATTTCGAACCTCAAAATGTCGGGCCGTTGCGTGATGCTGTCATAAAAGAACCGTTAAATACGAAACTCAACAAACTCAAGAAATCCAATATCGAAGCTTTCTTTTATTGGGATGAGATAGCTAAAATGGCGCAAAACTAATTCAACAACTTACTTATTATAAATATTTTAAGACGAAATATGATAGAGTTATTTCGGCATCGGGAAATTTATTTCCGAAAACATCCGCGGCCATTTTTGGGGACAAATGCTATTGAAACCATATCCGCAAGATTACAGCAAGAACTTCCTGACTTACGGGGCTTTTCTCCTGTTAATATCAAACGAATGAGGAGTTTTTACCTCGCCTACTCACAAAAAGTCAGACAGTGTCTGACGAATTCAATTTAAGTGTAAGCATACGGTAAAACTCGTCTTGTTTTTACGGAAAAAGTATCCTACTATTAAAGTTTCTCCAAAATATTCAGAGAACTTTGATAGGTTTAAGAGGCGGTACTGTTACAATTTTGGTTTCGCAGCTTGAAGTTATGAGGGAGCTGTTCTTCCGGGTCTTTGGGGTAGTTCGTATCATACAGGAATGTGAGGCCGTTTCACCAACGTTTGGGAGGGTGCCTCACTAATGCTTGTGAAGGGGGCTCACTAACGTTTAGGAGGGTGTCTCACACGTGTTAGTGAAGGCGGCTCCTCTAAATAGAGGTGCTGTGGATCTAATATTGAAGATGTTGTTACTGGGAATGCCACAAACTGTTTGTCACATACCCGCTGATTTGTGGAGAATTTCAACTGAACAATAGATTTTAGAAAGTTACGCTTATAACTCATTTGTGTTATACGTGTAATCCAAATGAGTTACACGTGTAATACGATTGCATTATGCGTGAAATGCAATTGGATTACACGTATAACTTTTTTATCCTTCCGGTATAAGGAACGAAGTGTTTTGGGGAAAGCACCGGTAGAAAACGATAAAGGCGGAATAGGTTATATTTCCAGAACCAAAGTTCGCACGCCCGGATTTATGATTTGCGGCCTGAAACAATCGTTTTGCTCACTGAAATAATAAACGTAAAAGATTTTATCATTAACCTGTATGATTTTAAGGGAGATTGGCGTAAATTGGGGGGGATGGAAACTAAACGCTAAGGTTATGGGAAGTTGTTGCGGTTCTGTGGATTCCAATAGTTCATGAAAATTATCGAGAAGGGCAGAGAAAGGATTGTATGGTTGTGATGAACAAGATGGAAATATTTGCCCCATGTTGCAGAGAATAATTTTATCTTCAAAAATCTATTGGATGACATTCTTTGATTTTCATACGTTTACATTTAGGATTGAACCAGACAGTAATAGTGGAATATGTGTATGGCTATGGCAGCGCTGAATTTGAAGCCAGTATGTTCGGAGGGCAAACGGCTACAATTGACTACAATAAGAATGACATCAGGTTTACCCAATCGAAAGATAAAAACACCTGTATATATTTTCTCTTGGACTTCCCACTCCAATAGAATCAAAAATCAAGAAGGTATCTGTAGTTGGAAGCGGTACTGATCTCAAATGGTCAGTAACTGACAATAAATTAACATTTACAACACCCGATGCATCTGCCATAGATGAATTAGCTACAGTCTTTAAAGTTGAATTTGATTAATGAAAATAATAGCTAAACCGATATCAAAAAGTAATATGATGAAAAAAATAGTAATTGCTTGTGTTTTAATTACGATCGTATCATTGGGTTTAAATGCCCAGGACTCTTTGCTCCCACCGTTTCCAGAGGTTCCTGCAAAGCAACCGATAGACAGTGTGACCATGGGTGACAGTAAATCGTTTCCCGAAATGAAACTCGATATTCCGATTGCTCCCGGACCATTTGAGCCAACATGGGAATCTATCGAAAAGAATTATCCCGGCGAACCGGAATGGCTTCGTGAGGCAAAATTTGGTATATGGGTTCACTTTGGCCCGCAATCGGCTGGCGAAAGTGGCGACTGGTATGCACGCAATCTCTATAAACCCGGTCATAGAGCTTATGAAAATCATCTCAAACGTTATGGACATCCATCAGAAGTAGGGTACAAGGAAGTGTTGCGTGACTGGAACCCAGCCAAACTCGATCCCACTGCCTTAACCAAGATATACGAAGATGCCGGTGCCCGATTCCTGATGATACAGGGTGTGCATCACGACAATTATGACTTATGGAATTCTAAGTATCAACCTTGGAACTCGGTAAACATCGGTCCCAAACGAGATTTGTTGGACGAATGGGCCAAGGCATGTAGAGCCGAAGGAATGCATTTTGGCGTAACCTTCCACCATGAATATACCTGGTGGTGGTGGCAAACCGCATTTGGCAGCGACAAAGAAGGCGACAAGGCAGGAGTTCCTTACGATGGAAACCTAACGCTCGCTGATGGCAAAGGAAAATGGTGGGAAGGTTACGATCCACGCTTGCTTTACGGCATAGATCTGCGAGAATACAAAGGTGTGACCAACGCTGCTGCATCAGGTTGGTCACCTCCACCGGCAGGCATATTCACAAATCATCTGGATTATGCCAAATGGTACACCACGCAATGGGCATTGCGTATGATGGATGTAGTTGAGCATTACGATCCCGACTTTATTTATACCGATGGTACGGTTCAGGGACCCTTTACAGGAAATGGGACGGGCACCGGTATTAAAGCCAATGCTATGCCGCTGGTTATGGCCGATTATTACAACCGCACCCTCAAAAACCGTGGAGTGGTAAACACATTCAGCATTGTAAAATTCCGTCACAAAACCAATGGTACCGTGAATACCGAAGAATTTGGAGTTCCGGCCGATATTAAAACCGATCAGCCATGGATTGCCGAAGCTCCTGTTGGCGACTGGTTTTATGCGCCCGGTTTTACATACGATCCGGGAATGATGATCAGGTATATCATCGAAGCCATCGCACGCGATGGGAATGCCGCTCTTTCTATTGCTATTTTGCCCGATGGTTCGCTCGATGAAGGTAGCCTGAAGATGTTGAAAGAAGTGGGCGTTTGGATGAAACGGAATGGAGAAGCTGTTTATGGAAGCCACGCTTGGACTATCCCTGGAGAAGGGGAAATAGTAAACGGCAAGTTGAAGATGCTTCCTGGAGGTGGATTGGGACGCAAACATGCTGAATTCAAATTCGATGCTCAGGATATCCGTTTCACAATTGGTAAAAACGGTTCTCTCTATGCGTTTTGCATGAACGTTCCTGAATCAGGGGCACAAATAAAAATAAAGTCGCTTGGTATTGATGCAAAACTCCTGGAAAAGAAGGTTAAAACTGTGAAGTTACTTGGATACGACGGTGAATTGAAATGGAAGCAGGAAGCCGATGGCCTTGCTATAACCTGTCCTGCTGAAATGCCTTTTGCAACTTCTGTAGTATTTAAAATAGATTAAAGCATATAAGAGGCTGTCCTTTTTTCTTTTTGGACAGCCTCTTTTCGTTATTTTAGGTTGAACAATGTTCCGTTGGCAACAGGGATGCATGCCAGGTCGTATATTTTAATTTACAGTATGCTAAACTAGCCTATGTTCATCCTCTTTCGTATTTTTCAGGGTTGACTTTTATTAAAATTAGGTTTATCTTTATTCCCTTTACACAATTATTAGACATACAATTCTTATGAAAACAGCGGAGTAACAGCAACATCAATTGGTATGCTCAATATTGAAACGCTTAATAATTTTCCGGTTGAGAAAACAATAGAACTTTTTGAAAAACTTTTGGAGATGGAGAAGGGAAGGTTTGAACTTTTAAGAAAAGAGAAAGAATAAAAAGAATAGTTGAACAATAGAGGAATCCTCCAGCTTCTATCAAATCTGGATGAAAATGAACAATAATCCCTTAAACCCTAATAATGACAGAACAAGATATTCAAAAGATCATTGAAAAGGGTGAAGGCATAAACGTCGAATTCAAATCGGCCTGGAATGAATTACCTAAAAATTTATTTGAAACGGTCTGTGCCTTTCTTAACAGGAGCGGAGGTACGATTTTGCTGGGAGTTAACGATCAAAAACAAATAATAGGCATAGATCCAGAGGAATCCGAAAGAATGTGCAAGGATTTTGCCAGTCAAAGTAACAATCCCAATAAAATTGAACCAGTATTTTTGCTATACCCGGCAATTGTTGATTTTAGAGGAAAAAAGATCATCCATGTTTTTGTACCGGCAAGTTCCCAGGTTCATAAAACCTGCGGAAAGGTATATGACCGCAGTATAGATGGAGATTTCCATGTCAAATCGGATGATCAAACACGGCAGATCTATCTGCGTAAAACTGCTTTTTACAGCGAAAATATAATCTATCCTTATTTGATTGAATCTCATTTTGCGCCTGGTATTGTAGAACGCATAAGGCGAATTATCAGGATAAACAGGCCTGATCATCCGTGGAATGAACTCTCTGATAAAGATTTTTTCAGAATATCCGGCCTTTATCAGGAAGAAGTCCATTCAGGGAAAAAAGGCTTTACAATGGCCGCATTACTTCTGTTCGGGAGAGAAGAAGTCATTATGAGTGCCATACCCCACTATAAAACTGAGGCCTTGGTACGACGAGTAGACCTGGATCGCTATGACGATCGGATTACTCTTCGGTGCAACATTGTAGAAGCATACGACAAAATGCTGGAATTTATAGCCAAACACCTTCCTGATAAATTTTATATGATTGGCGATCAGCGGGTATCTCTTCGGGAAAAACTATTTCGCGAGATTGTTGCCAATATGTTGATTCACCGTGAATTTACCAATGCATTTCCTGCATCGCTGATCATATACAATGATCGGGTTGAGACTAAAAATGCTAACAGGCCCCACGGTTACGGGCAATTAGTTCCTGAAACGTTTCAACCTTTCCCCAAGAATCCTCATCTGGCACAGATTTTTACACAGATGGGACGTTCTGAAGAATTGGGAACCGGATTACGCAATATGTACAAATACGCCAAAGCTTATTCCGGCAACAGCCAGGTCGTCTTCTTCGAAGATGATATTTTTAACGCCACCATTCCATTGACGGAAAGTTATACCGAAAAGGTCGGTGAAAAGGTCGGTGAAAAGGTCGGTGAAAAGGTCGGTGAAAAATTAACAGATAACCAGTTGTTAATTTTGGTGAGTATGCATAATAATCCATATATAACAGCTAATGAGTTGGCATTGATTGTGAAAATTTCAAAAAGGAAAATTGAAAAAAACGTTGCACAGCTAAGACAAAATGGGTTGGTTCAACGCATTGGTCCACCTAAAGGAGGACATTGGAAAGTTATTAGAGTGGAGTAACATTTTTATTCCAAATTACCAGTCTTCGATTTCCAATAATTTCAAAAGTTACGCGGATAACACAGACGGGTTATCCGGATAAAAAAGAAGTTTATTCAGCATCTTTAATTCAGAACGTAAAATATTTTCGACGCTTCTCAGCGGGCATTTGGATGCCTGAAGCTTGAATTTGAATAGATTTATGAATTAAAATCCTGTAATAATCCAATGTTTTTACTTTGCGGAGAGAGCAGCTTTATTGCTGGAGACGAAGTTTGCACACCAAGATTTATGTTTTGCAGCCTGAGATTATCGTTTTGCTCACCAGAATAATAAACGTAAATAATTTTACCATTGGTCTATTTGACTTTAAGGGAGATTGGCGTAAATTGAGGGGCGGAAGCTAAATTTATGGGGACCGATATCAGGTACATTCAACAATTGCTGGAACATTCGAGTATAAAAGCCACAACGATTTATACGCATGGTAGTAATAAAGCCATCAACCGGATGCAAAGCCCGCCCGGCAGGATGTTTGGAAACCTGGGCATTAAAACAGATAACAAAAATGGCCAAGAAGTGTAATAACTTCGTGCTATTACATAGTTAGCGGTAAGCAAAATGACCAGAAAATGAAGAGTTTCACTTTTAAAAGAGGAAATATTGACGATTTAGATTTGATAAAGCCAATGTGGGAAAAATTGAATCAGTTACATCTTGATTTATCTCCGAATTTTAAATCTCGATTTCTAAACAAAACTTGGGAATTAAGAAAAACTGATTTAATAAAAAAATCAAGGGAGATACTATTTGATTATGTAACAGATAACCAAAATAATATAATTGGATATTGTATCAGTACAATCGACAGAGAAGATGAAATAATTGGAGAAATTGATTCAATATATATTGACGAGATTTATCGAAAAACAGGAATAGGTAAACGATTAATGAATAGAGCAATTGACTGGTTAATTTTAAAAGAGACAAAAACACAAAAATTGGATGTCGGAGCAGGAAATGAACAAGTCCTTGAATTTTATAGACACTTTGATTTTTATCCCGTAAATATAGTATTGCAGAGGATTGAAAAGTTTATCACTAACGAATAAGGCAAATTGAGTAAAATGAAAGAGATTGAAACAATTCGTCAAGATTTTGAATTACCTCCTTGTATTGAGAATTGGGGGTGGAAATACCATCATTTAGGAATTCCAACAAATATAAAAATGCCAGATGAACGATATTTACCTCACTTAAAATTTTATGTTTCTGGATTTAATACAAGTCCATTTGGAATTGAATGGATGAGATTCGATGATGATTGCCCAATATCAGATTTAATAAAATCAGTTCCTCATATTGCGTTTGAAGTTGAGCATATTGATAAAGAGTTGCAAGTACATAATTTTGAAATTATTTCTGAACCTGGAGTTCCTTCTGAAGGAGTAAGAGCAGCAATGATTAAATATAATGGAGCACCAATAGAATTGATTGAATTTGAGAAAAAATAATTAATATAAAAAAGGATTGTAATCAAAATTGTAAGAAATGAAGTTAAAAAGCATTGTTATAATAGCTTTAAGCTGTATTTTAACACAAGCTTACGCTAAAAAGGAACCGGAAAAGAAAAATCTAAAACCACGAATTGTCGTGCTGACCGATATTGCACCCAATGATATTGAACCTGACGATATGGAGTCTATGATTCGGTTGCTTGTCAATGCCGACCAGTTTGAGATTGAAGCTTTAATTGCCACTACTGGTTGGAGTAATACGGGTGGAAGGGAACGTATTGATTTAATTCATGATGCGTTAAATGCCTACGAGAGAGATTTACCAAATCTAAAAAAACGCTCCAATCAGGAAAAATTTGCAGATGATGAATCAAAGCAGGAAATTGGTTACTGGCCATCTGCCGATTATTTGCGAAAGCGAACCGTGGTGGGAAGCACAAAGATGGGCATGAAATTTATTGGCGATGGTAACGACTCCGAAGGAAGTAATCTTATTATTGATTTAGCTGATGAAAATGATGGCCGTCCAATATGGATTACTGTTTGGGGAGGTGGCAATACATTTGCCCAGGCCATTTGGCGTGTGCAACAAGAGCGGACACCTGAAAAACTAAAAGCCTTTCTACATAAATTTCGTATTTATACCATCACAGATCAGGACCGGCCATGGTCCGGCGGAGATACCATTAATTATGCCAATAGTTCTCATCAGTGGATGAGGAAATTTGAAAAAGATCTAATGTTTTTTTGGGATGAATGTGCATGGAAACATCAAAACCAAACCGGCGTTAATAATTGGGATGAATACGTACGTCATATCCAAAATCATGGCAACCTTGGCGTTTTATATCCAAAATATAAATGGGGAGTTGAAGGAGATACTCCGGCCTTTATGCACGTTATGCCAAATGGATTATCAAATCCGGATATTCCAACGCAGGTTAGCTGGAGCGGCTATTTTGAATTTGGCTTAGGGCGCGATAGCCTGACGCATTCATACACAAATTATACAGGAGAACCATACGACATTTGCACAAAATACTTTGCATATTTTTATCCGGCAATATTTAACAATTTCGCCGCCCGGATGGATTGGGCAAAAGAAGGAAAGGGAAACCGTAATCCGGTTGTTATTGTTAACGGGGATAAAGGCATCAATCCCATGGAGATAGTATGCAAAACAGGTGAAGAAACAAAGCTTAATGCATCAAAATCATTCGATCCCGATGGCGACCGGTTACAATATAAATGGTGGGTAATACCTGAAGCCGGAAATTATTCCGGAGAAATCAGAATCTCAAATAGTGAATCAAACATGGCCACGGTTCATATACCGTCTGATGCAGCAGGAAAACAACTTCATGTTATTTGTGAGGTAACCGATGATGGTGTTCACAACTTAACCAGCTACCGTAGGATAATCTTAAAACCAGAATAAAATTGTATCCTGTTGTTTCATCTATTTGGACTATTCCGTTTTTTATTGTAGGATAATCACAAGTATTATCCAATCCGTATACTGTGGTTTATTTAGACGTACAAAAAGGAACTAAATTGTGCCTGGAAACAAAGTAAGCAATCAGCCGCAGGGACCGGTGAGGGCTTTGAGGGCCAGGGAAAGAAGGGTTCAACCATTAATATGTTGTGCCGGTATCGGACTGCAACAGACTGAATTCCACTCGGTATTTCGCGATTTTAAATTAGTTCGTCCATAATATTCGTAAACAGATCGTGAATTTTAATTTTCAAATGCTTCACGAAAAAAGATGCCGTACTTTTCGGAAAAAGTTGCCCGGCTTTTCAGGAAAAGATGCCGTACTTTTCGGAAAAAGTTGCCCGGCTTTTCAGGAAAAGATACCGGAGATTTTGCGAAAAGACGGTGAAGATTTCTTCAAAAGATACGGAAGATTTCTCCACAAGATGGTGAAGATTATCCCAAAAGATACTGAACTTTTTTCTTAAAGTTACTAATTGGTAAAATTTATTGCAGGTTATTAAAATAATTACAGGATTACGTCGTTCTGGAAAATCCACATTACTAAAAATGTTCAGAAATCGTTTGATATCTAATGGAACAAAAGAAGAACAGACTCAACTATACAATTATGAATTACCCGAGAATTATTTGACTAAATCGTGAGATAGTCAAATGCCGCACATCCAGATTTATGTTTTGCAGGCTGAAACAATCGTTTTGCTCACCGGAATAACGAACGTAAAAGATTTTATCATTAACCTGACCATCTCCCGAAAAATGGGTTGAATAAGTTCTGCATCCCAGTCATATCGGGTGTTTAAAGATGTTTAGATATGAGGAAAGCTGGTTTAAAAAGGTTATTTTTATTGTGCAAACAAAAGCAAATAATCTCTAAAAACCAGCTCATGACAAAAGTATTAACAAAACAGGTACAGAACAAGATTAGCCGCTATTTTCTCAAACTTGAGGGTCAATTAACAAAACCGGAAGCCCGATGTATCCGGGAAATGACAACCGGAATACTAAAGACAGGTACAGTATTAGTGAATAAAATAGCCACTGGCATTGGTGATACAATATCGTTGAGCCAAACAACTAAACGCTTCAGGAACCATTATAACAAGAAAGATTTTTTCATGAAATTATTCCGGGGACATATGAACAGTGTGAAAAGCAAAGTCTGCCATGGCGACTATATCCTGTTCGATGGTTCTGATATTCAGAAAAAATATGCCAAAATGATGGATGGTCTGGACTATGTGAAAGATGGCGATAAAGGATCAATTGGCCTTGGCTATTGGCTGATGAACGTTGTACACTTTAGCAAAGACAAGGAAATGACCCCACTTTACAACAAGCTGTACAGCTTTGACAGTGGCGCCAAAAGCGAGAATCTGGAGGTTCTTGAAGCCATCAAAGAGGTGGGCTCGATAATTGACAAAGATGTCACAAAGATATTCGACCGTGGCATGGACCGGCCGATTTGCCGGGATTTCATTATTGCCGATGAAGGCCATTTCAACCTGCGTCTGAAGAAAACCACCAAGCTGGTCTACAAAGGCGAAGAAATGGCCGTGAACAAGATCAGCCGGAAAGTTCCATTGTTCATGAAACTAACAGCTACAAGGATACAGAAAAGCAAGAAGCGTCAGTTGGTTTATGAATGCGGCGCCATAAAGGTCCAATATAGAACCAAGGGCAAGACGCATGATCTTTGGCTTGTTGTCACCAAAAGGACTAATGGCGGCTATTGCTGGCTACTGACACGTTCGCCAAAAGAAAGTATTGTTGAAGTAATCAAAGAAGCATTCACGGCATACGGTTTCAGGTGGAAAATTGAAGAGTACCACCGGCATATAAAAGAATGCTACAAACTGGAAGACATCCAGATCAAAACCTTCGAAGGGCTACAAAGTATGTTGGCCATACTGACCATAGCCATGAGCATCATATACTCGTCACTTTCATCTCTGCACACAAGGCTATTGCTTGAAAGTGGTGTAAAAACACTGAACAAAGAAAAGATGTATGAACTATGCAATTTCATTTACTATAAAATCAGCACCATAATCAAAGTATTGCTGGCAAACATGACCCCAAGAGCTTTCCTCCCTCAATCCGATCCATCTCCAAATGACGGACAGTTAAGCCTTTTATTAAATTTTGAAAACTAAAAACGGGAGATGGCCAAATTTTATCATTAACCTGTATGATTTTAAGGGAGATTGGCGTAAATTGGGCGGAAACTAAAATCTAAACTTATGGGCACCGATATCAGGTACATTCAGCAGTTGCCTGGACATTCGAGCATAAAAACCACGATGATTTACACCCATGTCAGTAGTAAAGCCATCAGCCGGATACAAAGCCCGTCCGGCAGGATGTTTGGAACCCCGGGCATTAAAGCAGATAACAAAAATGGCAAAAAAGTGTAATAACTTCGTGCTATTACATAGTTGGCAGCAACCCCAAAAGACGCAACTTATGGGATTTGAAAATTTAATTCAAAAGAGCCATCGTCATAATGTTCTTACTTGGACAAATAAATATGGATTTCTTAATCTTTAGAATTTGAAACGAAAGGAATTTCTCATGAATCATTTAACAACATTAATAGTCATCCTGATCGTGCTGCAGACCAATAGACTTGCAGCGCAGGAAACCAAAAACACAACGGCTATCGCACCGACAGTTGCTGATACCACTGTCCGCCCATCTGGCATGCGGCTGGAGTGGACATACTTTATCGGCGGAAGCGATTTTGAGACTGTCAAAACACGCACGCCGGTTATCGATCGCGACGGCATGCTCTGGTTCTTGGGAGAAACGGCGTCAAAGGATTTTCCTACAACGCCTGATGCATTATATCGCACCTACCTGGGCGGTAACGACATGGGTAGGGAGGACATCTACCTGATAAAGTTTAACACCCGTCAGCCTGAGATCGCCTACTCAACCATTCTGGGGGGCGCGAAGGGATCGGAGACACCCTCCGATCTGGTCGTGAATAGCAATGGCACTATCTACATCGTGGGAAGTACCAGCTCTCAGGACTTCCCTACGACCGACGATGCGTTTACCAAGCAGTACCAAGGGCCTGATAATGGTCGCCATGATGATGGCTTTCTCACGATTCTTGGCAACGGTGGACGCAAACTGCAATACTCAACGTTCATCGGTGGCACCCGCCCTGACAGGGTGACGAAAGTGTTCATCAACCCTTCCGGCGAGATGACGCTGTTCGGCACCACCGAATCGCCTGGATTTCCAACTGCTGATGCGATCCGCCCCTTGGGGGTTCGGGATGGTTCCCAGTTTATTATGCGTCTGGATGCCAAGGGACAATGGATTCTGTCCTCGCGTCTATTGGTTAATTTTGCTCCGTGGGAGCCGGATGTCTTACAGCTCGCTTCCGGCGAATTCCTCATTACGGCGAGCACCAACAACCCGGCGTTTCCAACCACCCCGAGCGCCTTCAGCAGCGTCTACCACGGTAGCGATATGCAAAAAATGCCCGATGGCAAAATATTTCCAGGGCAAGGCGACATATTCGTCATGCGTCTGTCGGCAGATCTGAAAACGATTTCCTTCGCCACCTTGTTTGGCGGAACCGGAGATGATTACTATCCAAAGATTGTTACCGTTCCCGGCGGCGACTTCTTTATTTTCGGGACTACGACATCAAAGGATTTGCCGGTGACGGCAGATGCCGTTGAAAAAACAATGGAGAGCAAAAGAGCCCTCTTTCTCGCCCGCTTCAGTGGCGATGGCAGACAACTCAAGTATTGCACCTATCTCGGAGGCAAAGGGGCCGGTGCAACTTCCTATGCCGGAGAACTCGTCTACGATGGCCGATCGAAAATTTATCTCGGCTGCGGGCAGGTCACATCATCCAATTATCCAGTCACACCGGATGCATTACAGGCGAATCCTCATGGGAGTCAAGACGCTGTCCTGCTCGCCTTCAATATCGCCGACAACTCGCTCGCCTACTGTTCCTATCTCGGCGGTTCGAAGAATGAGGATATGCCCATCCTTACCTTCGATGCAAACGGTGCCCTCTACGTAATAGGCACTACGAATTCAGATGACTTTCCAACGCTTGAAAATATAACTGGACAAAGGAAAGGGATGGATATCTTCATTTCTAAGTTCTCAATCAACCCGGCCTCAGAGGGTTCCGTGAAGAAACCGTCGTCGTTTTAAAGATTAATTCACTTGAAAATGGGCAGCTGCCAGCATCGCATATATTTTATTGGGGTTGAAGTAATAATTTCAGAGGCTTAGCTACTGAAAAAGACTGTTTAAGCTGTGAGGCTTACTCAGAAGTTCTTTGGATTGAGTTACCAAGCCAAAATGCAAGAGGCGTGAACCCGTAGTAGCTTCGAAAAGTGTAAATCGCAGGCTGGGGAGGATGTTGACGTATTCAGACCCCTGTTACTTATTGCCGGTCAATAGCCATACGAAGCAGCAAGGCCTGCCGGAGTCATAGGGGAGGCGTGGTAACACAAGGGGGAAAGATGAACACGGGAGGTCTCCTGTAACAAAGCCTGGCAAGCACAATGAATACATATTTTCAAATATCCCTTTGATTTAAAACAAGGAGATTATGTTTCAATTGAAATATATGAAAGAAATAAATTGACAAAAAAAGATAACATAATTGAGGATTTTGAAATAGATAATGATATAATTATAAACCATCATATTGCTTCCAAAGACACAACTGTTTTTTATCGCTTCCATTTTTTTGAGAAAGAAGATACACTTGAAATGCGAGAAAATTTACCGGGAGTAAAACCAATTCAAAAGATTGATATAACTAAAGTTGCAATGGGAAGTTTCAATTCAAGAACTTGCGTACCTCAGGATATAAATGAAAAATACGAATTGCTTTTTATTATGACTTTTAAAAGATGGAGAAAAAATAAAACAATCCGATGGGTGGCTAAATTGTTCCTCTGGGCTTTCAAAAAACGAATTAATTTATGATTATGATTTTGTAATAATATTCTATGCCGGGAAAATTACAAAAGAAAGGACTAAAACGATACTTGATGAAATAAAAAGTGTGGATAGAACGTTGTTGTGAGTGACGCAACTGCATTATTGCGGGTATCGCAACCGTATTGTTGCGGCGTTCACAAAATTATGGAGGGAGAAGTTTCACTGAACAATAAATTTTTGAAAGTTACGCGTATAACTCGTTTGTATTATACGTATAGATTTTTACCAAATGGTAAATTTTCTCAAACAACTATTTCTAACTTTGCTACGATGAAAGAATTAATAGAATATATTTTGCAATTTGGCAATCTAAATAAACAGCAAATTGACCTTATAATAAGTAAAGCGAAGGAATTAGACCTTCAAAAAGACGAATATTTTTCGGTAGCAGAGCGAATTCCTAAACAGGTCGGGTTTATTGTGGAGGGTGTTGTTCGCGGTTGTTATTACAATAAAAAAGGAGAGGAAATTACACGTTGCTTTATTAGCGAAAATAATTTGGTGGTTGATTATGTCAATTTTGAAGCAAGCACTTCCTCTTCGGAATATTTGCAAGCGTGTACAAATTGCAGACTCGTTGTATTTTCTAAACAAAACTGGGAAGAACTTTCCCAAATTATTGTTGATTGGGACAATATTAAAAACAAGATGGTCCAAATATGCATGTATCAAAAATCCAGAAAAGGCCCAGTAATTTCGCAAGACGCTACTACACGTTATTTGGCGTTTATGGAAAACCATCCTTCACTAATTAACCGAATTCCGTTGGCTTACATTGCTTCTTACTTGGGTGTTACGCAACAATCATTAAGCAGGATAAGAAAAAACATCCGCTAATCGCTTTTTACCATTTGGTAAAGCGTTTCATTTTTAATCGACCCACCTTTGTATTATTAATTTTAAAAACAGAAGAAAAATGAAAAAAGCATTAATAACAGGAGCCAACAAAGGCATAGGTTTTGAAACTGCAAAACAATTATTACAAAAAGGATTTTATGTATATATCGGAAGCCGAAACTTAAAAAGCGGTTTAGCAGCAGTTGAAAAATTAAAATCCGAAGGATTAAGCCAAGTAGAAGTTGTACAATTAGATGTGACAGATGAAAATTCAGTAAAAACAGCTCGTGAGGAAATCGGCAAGAAAACAGATTCCTTGGATGTACTCATCAATAATGCAGGTATCAACGGTGGCAGTCCGTACACCGCAATTGATGCAAATATAGACCAATTTATAGCAGCTTTTAATACCAATGTATTTGGTGTAGTAAGAGTTACTCAGGCTTTTATCGATTTACTGAGAAAATCATCCGAACCAAGAATTGTAAATGTAAGTACCAGCGTAGGTTCTCTTTCGTTGCAAAGCGACCCAAGTTGGCCTGCTTATGAGTTTGCAAAATATGCGGTTTATGGTTCGTCAAAAGCAGCTTTGAATATGTACACCGTACATTTGGCTTACGAATTGCGTGACACTGCATTTAAAATAAATGCTGTTTGTCCAGGTTATACAAGTACTGATTTCACTTTCCATAACGGAGGAGAGGTGGAAGTTGCTGGAAACCGAATTGTAAAATACGCATTGATTGACCAAGACGGCCCAACAGGTAAATTTTTCAGCGAAGAAACCAATCCAGAAACAGGTGAAATTCCCTGGTAATAAAAGCTGGAAAGTAATGAAGAAAATGGACTGCAGGATGTCGACCGGCAGAAGATCACCTGCCCCTGTGTTTTTAAATTTCCGGCATCGCCCCATTTATCGGCCCGGATGGAAGATACAACGATCGATGTTGACGTGATCACGCAGGCCACCGGATATTTAAACGAAAAGTACGACCTTGTCCTGCTGGAAGGTGCGGGGGGCCTCATGGTCCCAGTTAACGACGAGTTGCTGACGATCGATTACCTCCGGGCCACAGGTTATCCCCGGATATTGGTGAGCTCGTCCAAACTGGGAAGTATTAATTATACCCTGCTAAGCATCGAGGCTTGCCTGAACAGAGCTATACGGATTGCCGCGTTGGTGTATAATTGGATATTCCGGTGATGCTGGGTTCTTCGTCAAATTAGGTGAAGACTCTATCCGGTATTTGACAGCACAACTTTTCTGCGTAACAGTTCAAACCCGGCTCTGCCATACATTTGCCGTTTGATATTTTTTAACCGGTTAACATTGCCTTCAACTTTTCCACTACTCCAATTTGTAAGAATGGCATTATCGATTGCTGTGATATCTTCCTTCATTCCGTTTATCAAAGTATTCAGTATTTTTTTATTCAATGCTGTAACTTTGTCCATCCACTTATTTAGTTGTCCCGGCGTTCCATTTTTGAGTATCTCCCTAAAGGACAGTATTTGTTCCCGTAAACTGGCTAATAAGCTGTTGCTATCCAGTAGCTGCCCGATTTGTTGTTTTTCTTTTTCATTCTTTATTTTGTCTAAGTCGTCAAAGAAAAGATAGCGTACTATTTTTCTGGGTGATAAGATAGATACATCCTGAAGTTTTTCCGCCGCAGGAGAGGCCTGTTTATGAAGATTGTTTATCAACGGATGATTTTTGAACTGCTCATAAAAAGCACTCCGGCTTCCCTTGAAACCCTGAGTAACTATAATCTTATAAATTGCTTTTATACTGTTCCCCTTACCAAGTTCCTGCTCAATGACAGGCAGATAGCCTGAATAGTCATTTTTAAGAATAACCGATTTATTGGGCAGTACATCCAGCGCTGCATATTTACGGACAGTAGTGCGGGAAATCTTTAACCTGCGGGAGACCGTTTTAAAACCAAGCCCCTGTGCAATAAGAGATTTTACTTCAGCAAATAGCTCTTTGCGGTAATCCGATGGAGCCCCCTTAGCCGGCGTTGGCTGTACCGTAGTTTTTGATGGTGCATCTCCTGTTTTTGGTTCTGTGGCAGGTCTGCCATCTGATTGCATGGATGGCGATTTTAATGGTTTTACCAACCTGGTATATTCTGATTTAACAAGCTGATAAACTGAATCCGACAGGTTCTTGACTAAATGAAATCGGTCTGCTACCTGCCTGGCTGATGGGAGCACTTCATTTACCGCGGCAGAATAGGCGCTTGATCTGTCCCTGCAAACCAACTGGATTTCTTTATGTGATTGTAGAAATTTCTTTACCCCTTTTCCGTCCCTTCCGGGCAAAAGATCGACAACTCTTCCCTGGTCCATGTCGACCAGGATGGTTCCGTAAGAAGTCCCTTTACGGTATGCCCAGTCATCAATCCCTATATTGGGGATTTGATATGCAGAAGGAAGGACACAATTATTTACCAGTCTCAAACAGGTAGAGGGGCTGACCGGAATCCGGATAAGTTTTGACAGCCACGAACTTTTCCTGGCTGATGTTTCCAGGCTCACCCGGGTTAACAGTTGACCTGCCCGGCTGGTCCTTCTGGCATACCGGTCCAATCTACCTGTCAATTGTTGTGAAAATATTTTTTGGGAGCATCGCTTGTTCCGGCAGAAAAATTTTCGAACAAGTAACTTTATGTTCACCTGTTTATCTGCAATAGACAAATCCTGCAAGCTTCTGTAATAGAGACTATGAATGCTCGTACTCTTTTTCCCGCATCGTGGGCAAAAACCTGATCTGGATTTGATTTCAGCAATGATCATTATTCCTGGGTCTTTAATATGAACTTCATTAATTCTTATCCCTGAAAGTTGTAACAGGGCATTAAAAGGGCTAAATTTGCTCTTATTAGCAAATTGCTTCATTTTATATCTTAAATATTTAAATATCAGAAAGTTAAATTAGATATAAATGTTGAGATTTGCTAATATTTTTCACTATATATTTACTTGTTTATCACATATTTATCTGTAATTTTTTATCTCTTTTTCCATCATTTTCATTCACCAAAACTGACGAAGAACCAGCTTGCTCCGGAATAATCGCCCTAAATCGATCTTGAAAGGGGGTCAGCATCCGCCGGAATGGCAGTTGTTCCTTGCCGCTTATTTTGACAAAAAACCTCCGGTCTTAGGGGGTCAGCTTGCTCCAGATTATCCAGTATAATCATCTGCCAAACGAAAACAGCCTGATTGCAGTAGAAAGTATTGTGGTCCTTAATAAATACCTGCGCTGTCATTCCCCGGAAACGCGTTTTATCGAATGCCCGGAGGCGGAAGAGGGCAACTACCCGGATCTTGGATGCGGCTGGCTTTAGGCTCTCCGCCCGGGGGCGGTACGGAAACCCGACGGTCGCAGGGATGAACAGAGGGACTTCGTCCGTTTGAAGAAGTTTGATACCCATACAGGTCGGGAAAATTTTCATCCACGTTAAGCCTGTAAAAGAAAGGTTTTTCTCCCTCGGCCTTTCCTTCCCAGATTGGAATGTTTGACCATCCGATATCCGAAGGCACATCCGACGAAGCTGCTACTTTAATGGTGCCGGGGTTTTTGAGCAATTTCTGTTTGAGCGTCTCCAGCCTCGATTTTCACTATCCATTCGAATCCCAAACGCTATGTATTGTACTGGTACATTTGGTCTGGTAAATAATTATACACCTGTCTGTAAATAAAATTGACAGTTAAAGAATAGGGTTTGTTGTTAATGTATTGTAATTTAGTTGTTTATTTGTTTGGTATGGTTCTGGTGTACTTTATTCTAATCGTTAATGGGTTATTTTCCTGCTTCTCTACACGGGTAGCTCATTGGATAAATCATTTCTCGACTATTACATTTTAGCCAATATAATTCTAAACATGTAAGTACTAAGAAATAAACTATAAAAAATAGCAATGAAGTACATTTTAAAATCAACCATCCGAAACTTCATCCGGAACCCGGGCACCAACCTGATTAATTTTTTGGGGCTGGCAGTTAGTTTGGCTTTGGTCATTATCCTGTCGGTGTACTCTTACAGCGAACTGATGACTGATAATTACCATAAAAATGGCGACCGTGTTTACCTGTACGGCGATTTGAAAAATGCCGTATTGTTCCCTGCCCTTTTGAAAGACCAGATTGATACGAATATACCCGGAGTAGAATCAACTGTTCGGGTGTCGGGGACATGGAATGCTCCTGTTTTTCAGGCAGAAAACAGAGACGCAATCACCTCTGACATGATTTTTGCCGATGAGGATTTTTTCAATCTCTTTACCTATCAAGCTATCGAAGGTGACTTGGCATCGGCCTTGAAAACGCCCATGTCGGTGGTTATTACAAAACTGATGGCTGAAAAACTTTTTGGGAGAGAACCCGCTGTTGGCAAAACATTGAAACTGAACAACAGCCATCAATTGACGATAACGGCGGTGATAGACAAGCCCGAAGGGAATACCTGCCTCTCGTTTAACGCCATTACTTCAAACACCACAAAAAAAATTGTCCAACCCAATGGCGACGAGTTTACTTCCTGGAGTATGGGCGGGTTTATGACGTTTGTCCTTTTGAAAAAAGGGACTGATGCTGGAATAACGGCAAAAAGTATTCGGTCGCTTTTGCTTGAAGGCGGTCGTGAAAATATTGCAGGATTTGGGCTTAGCCCGTTCAAAAAAGTATACTTCTCTAAATTCAACATGTTCGGTGGCGATTATATCAGGTTCGGCGACAAAACCAAGGTCTTAATCCTTCTGATGGTATCTGCGTTGGTGTTGATGATTGCGCTGGTCAATTTTGTGAATATTTCGTCAGCGCAATGGGTTGAGAAAATCAAACAAAATGGTGTAATGAAAGTCCTCGGCGCAAAACGTTCAATAATAATGAGTCAGGTACTTATTGAGTCAGCTACATTTTTTCTGGTTGCATTTTGCTTTGCAGTTGGTATGGTTTTTATTGTAAAGCCTTTCATTCAGGAATATACAGGAATTCATTTCAATAGTCAATTAATTTATTCCCCCAGCTTTGTTCTTATTTCCATTCCAGTGACCGTTATTTTAAGTATGCTTTTCAGTTTTGTCCCTGCACTGCGAATCTCTTCCTCAAAAGTTGTCGATAACCTGAAAAAAAACGTCGGACATCGTAATCCTGGATTCTCATTCAATGGAGTTTTTGTAACCCTGCAATTTATTATAGCCATTGTTTTAATTGCGTTTACTGTATTGGTACAGAAACAGGTACGTTTCGGCTCCGATTTCGGGGTCAATCAAGAAAACCTTGTTGGAATCAGGCTTACCCCGGAACTTAGCCAGAAAAAGGATGTATTAAAGCAACTGCTTTTGGAAAAATCGTCTATCGAAAATGTTTCTTATTCGATGTATTTCCCGGGTTCCCAGATATCAAACTGGGGGACTAAACTTAGCTTGAACGGGGAAGAAAAAGATATTACGGTTGACATGTTCAACGCCGATGCTTCTGTTTTTAAAACAATGGGGTTGGAATTAAAGATAGGACGGATTTATTCTGATGACCTTTCGTCCGACCAAGGAAAAATCGTTGTAAACGAAGCTTTCATGCGAAACTATGGCATCACAAACCCGGTTGGCGGCAAAATGGTGGTAACAATGGATGGCAAAAGCTCTGAAATTATAGGCGTTGTGAAAGATTTTCATTTCAAATCAGTCGCTCAACCTATTACCCCGCTGGTCATTACGAACGGATGGTACACCTCCTATTGCCTGGTAAAACTACAAACCTCGGGTTTTGACAATTTGCGGTCAACCATTCAGGACATAAAATTAACCACATCACAGCTTTCGCCTTCGTTTCCGGTAGAGGTTAATTTTTTCGACCAGGCTATTGAAAACATGTATCAATCGGAATTGCTGTTTCGGCGGGCCTTTTCGCTATTTGCAGGTTGTGCCATCGTCATTTGCTGCATGGGCATTTTAGCCATGTCGCTGCTTGCCAGCCAACGCCGTATCAAAGAAATCGGCATCCGCAAAGTAAACGGTGCCAAAATTTCCGAAATACTCTCGATGCTCAACAAAGACTTTGTAAAATGGGTAGCAATGGCATTTATCATTGCCACACCAATCGCATACTATGCTATGCACAAATGGCTGGAGAACTTTGCCTACAAAACCACACTGAGCTGGTGGATATTTGCCCTCGCCGGATTGCTGGCGCTGGGAATTGCGTTGCTGACAGTTAGTTGGCAAAGCTGGAGGGCGGCCACGAGGAACCCGGTGGAAGCGCTTAGGTATGAATAGAAATGTAAAATATTTAATAATAACAATATGATTAAACGGTTTATATCTTCAGTAGTAAGAGACATAAGAAAAGATGTTTACCAGTCGGCATTAAATATTATTGGGTTAACACTGGGGCTCACCGCAGTTATTTACATATCAACTTACGTATACAAAGAAGCCAATTTTGATACATTCAACTCAAAAACAAATCGTATTTACAGGGTTGTTGCCAGTGTAAAAATGGGTGAAACAGAGCAAAATATAACGACCTCTGAAAACCCGATGGCGCCAACTGTCAAAAATGACCTCCCTGAAGCCGAAGAGGCTACAAGGCTGTATTTCGCTAAAAACCAGACAATAACGGTCAGCGATAACAAAATAATAGAAAAACGTTTGTGGTATGCCGATGAGAATATATTCCGGGTTTTTGATTTTGAACTTCAGGAAGGCGATAAGGCACAAGCCCTTACCCAGCCAAATTCAATTGTGGTTACTAAAAATTTTGGTAAAAAATACTTTGGAGATGTTCCACTCATAGGAAAAGTTATCAATATTGGGGATCCCGAAATTTCTTATACAATAACAGGGGTTCTAAAAGATATTCCAAAAAATTCACAAATTCCGTTTGAAGAGCTTGCATCGTACAACAGTTTACCTGTATTTCAGAGGATTGGTGCGTTTGACTGGGGAAACTTCAGAGACATGTACACGTATGTTTTACTCAGGCAGAATACTGATATTAAAGCATTCGAGGCAAAATTTAAAGAATTGCCCCTCAAATATTACGGGACAATGATGAAGGCAAATGTTGGCATGACTATGGAACAATTTGAGGCCCAGGGAAATTTTGTAAGATATCAATTGCAACCACTGACTAAAATCCATCTCGATAAAACTTTTGTAGATAATATACTTGTTTATGGCAATAAACAAATGCTATACATTTTAGGCGTAATTGGCATTTTAATCCTTTTTGTGGCCTGTTTTAATTTTATTAACCTGACGACCGCACGGGCATCTTTGAAAGCGAAGGAAATTGGCATAAAAAAGGTGCTGGGTTCTTCAAAATCGATAATAATTATCCAGGTGCTATCCGAAACCTTTGTTCTGTCACTATTGGCCTTGTGTGCTTCTTTCCTTGTTTTGGCGCTGGTACTCCCGTTGTTAAATTCCATTACAGCATTAACTTTTTCATTCACCGATTTTATAGGGTTTCCATTGGTTTTAATTCTCGTTTCACTCCCTTTTCTAATTTCTGCTATGGCGGGGCTATTCCCTGCTGTTATTATTTCAAACTATAATCCGGTTGAAGTTATTAAAGGAAAAGCGAAAGGTACAGGTTCCCGAAATGTGGTCAGAAATGCTCTTGTTGCCATGCAGTTTGTGGTTTTCATTATGCTGGTTGCAGGAACCTTGGTTATAAAAAAACAATTACTTTTTTTACAAAATCACAATCCCGGATTCTCAAAAGAAAATGTCCTTGTTGTTAAAAACAGTCAACAGTTAGGGCAAAGCTCCGAAGTTTTTAAAGATGCACTAAAAAAATCGTCCAATGTTATTGATGCCAGTTTTGCATCGGGCCTGCCTTCAGAATTTGACGGGTATTCCAACCCTTTTAGTAAGTCTGGTGATGATAACAAGGTTATTATTAGCAGGCTTTATGTTGATCCTGATTTTCTGAATACTTTAAAAATAACGATGGTCGATGGACGTTTTTTTTCAAATAAACTAAATGAGGAGAGAAATAATGCGGTAATTAACAAAAAAGCTGCTGAATTATTAGGATGGACAGACAGTGACAACAAGGTTGTTTTCGATTATAACGATGAAGGGAAGAATTATAATGTGATTGGTATTGTTGATAATTTTCACATGGGGTCTTTAAAATACGAGCAAGTGCCATTGATTTTGCGTGTCACAGGACAGGCAGAATTTCTGGCAATCAGGGTCCGGCCTCAAAGTGCGAGACAGGTTGTTGAACTGGCCGAAAAGAAATGGAAAGAACTGAACGAAACGGCACCATTTGAATATTTTTTTCTCGATAACTCGTTTAACGCACAATATAAGACTGAAGAACGGTTAAGTAAGCTTGTTGGCCTTTTCTCTGCAATTTCTATTGTTATCGCCTGCTTTGGCTTGCTTGGAGTGGTTGCTTTTATCTCTGACAGAAGGCAAAAGGAAATCGGCGTACGAAAAGTCAACGGAGCAAAAATTTTTGAAATACTTGCCATGCTCAACCGTGATTTTGTAAAATGGGTGGCCATTGCTTTTATCATCGCCACACCAATCGCATACTATGCTATGCACAAATGGCTGGAGAACTTTGCCTACAAAACCACACTGAGCTGGTGGATATTTGCCCTCGCCGGATTGCTGGCGCTGGGAATTGCGTTGCTGACAGTTAGTTGGCAAAGCTGGAGGGCGGCCACGAGGAACCCGGTGGAAGCGCTTAGGTATGAATAATCAATGAGTAACGAATAATGTTCAATTAATAAAGAAGATAAAGACATGACCAATTCAATTTTTAAATCCATTATCCGTGGGCTTCAAAAGCAAAAGCTGACCACATTTATTAATTTATTGGGTCTGAGCATTGGCCTCGCGCTGGTGTTGTTTATTTCTCTTTACCTGTTCAATGAATTACGGGCAGACAAATTTCACCAAAATGCCCAAAATATTTATCGGGTTGAGAGATGGGATACTAGATTGGGTATTCTTCCGGCAACATCAGGTTTAATGGCAGAATGGTTGAAAGACAACTTTGCTGAGATTGAGCTTACAGCACGTGTGGCTGATCTTAATGAAACTTCCAAATATGTGACCGCAAACAACCGTAATTTCGAAGTGCAAAACCCTGTTTTTGTCGATTCCACCTTTTACCGGATGTTTTCTTTTCCGGTAGCTTGCGGAAATATTGCCGAAGGCTTCAACAATAAATACTCAGTTGTATTAACAGCGCCTTTAGCAAAAAAATTATTTGGTGAAGAAAATCCGGTTGGCCAAACTTTGGGCTTCTGTGGGGAAAACCTGTTCACTGTGGTTGCAGTTTTACAGGAGATACCGGGAAATTCGTCGATGCAATTTGACATGCTTTTGCCTTTCTCCTGTTGGTCCGAATATTCTGGTTTTGGGTCAAATGACTGGCGCATTGTCTCCTTCAATACTTTTGTCGTTTTCAAATCGAATTCCGGTGCTTTAGCCCAGAAAATCAATCAGGGAATGAAAAAACAATTCCCTGACGGACAATCGACATTTTTACTGAGGCCCTTAACTGAAATACATTTCTGTTCCGACTGTGTTTTTGACCGCCTCTTCAAACATGGGAACAAAACAGAATTGTATGTATTTATGCTTGTGGCCATTGTGATATTGCTTATTGCCGTGGTCAACTTCATCAACCTGACCCTTGCCCTTTCAGCTTTACGGTTTAAAGAAAATGGCATACGAAAAATAGAAGGGGCCAGCAAGATGCAACTGTTGTCGAGGTTTATGGCCGAATCGGTTTTGATCAGTATGGTTGCCACAGTACTGGCGATGTTTCTCGTTGAACTCTTTTTCCTTTTGTTTAACAATTTGTTGGATAATTCTTTGGGACATTCTCACTTGAGACAACCCTGGTTTTACATCGGACTTGCAGGCTTAGGCTTATTGACTGGTTTAGTGACGGGTGCTTATCCGGCATTTAAATTTTCGCGTGCGGGGGTTACTTCCATTTTGCGTAACGGACAAACTCCCAAAATTGGTTCGGGGAAATGGGGTGATCGGCTCTTGGTCTTTCAGTTTGCAATTTCAATTGCACTGATTATATCAACCCTTTTCCTGAACAGGCAAATGAATTTTATACAAACCCGCAAACTGGGGTTCGATAAAGACCAGTTAATGTATGTCCCGCTGCCCGATGAGTTGAAAAGTAAAAAAGATTTGATAATCGCGAAGTTAAAAGATCTTTCAGGAATAGGACAGGTAGCTACCAGCGATGCGGTGTTTGGATCGCCTTTTGGGAAGTGGGGCCGGTATTTGAATAGTGATGGAGAAAATAAATTGGTCATGTTTGAATGTGCGCAGGCAAGCGAAGGATATGTCCAAACGCTTGGCCTTCAGATTTTACAAGGAAGGGATTTTGATCCGTCACGGCCAACCGACAAAAACTGTTTTTTGGTCAACGAAGCGTTTGTAAAGAAGTATGGTCTGAATGATCCTTTGAATGCATCGTTTGTGAACGATAACGGGCAGGATAAAATTATAGGTGTGGTAAAAGACTTTAATTTTGGTTCATTACACCAGCAGGTTGCCCCATTGGCTATATGCAACAGCAATGAATGTACGGTTTTGATGATCAGGATCAATGCATCCTCTTTAAAAGGTGTTTCAGGACTGATTGGAACAATAAAAAAGAGCATTTCAGATATAGCACCGGGAGCTTTTATTGACGTTCAGTTTGTCGATACTCAAATTCAACACCAATATATTAAAGAGAAAAGGGCATCACAATTAATCAGCACCTTCTCCTTCTTTGCCATACTTATTTCCTGTCTGGGTTTGTTTGCTATGGCCACGTTAACTATTAACAAACGAACTAAAGAAATCGGCATTCGCAAAATAAACGGCGCGAAAGTATCGGAAGTAATGAGCATGCTCAACCGCGACTTTGTGAAATGGATAGTCATTGCTTTTGTGATTGCCACGCCCGTTGCCTGGTACGCCATGAGCAAATGGCTCGAAAGCTTTGCCTATAAAACCACGTTGAGTTGGTGGATTTTTGCCTTGGCCGGCTTACTGGCTCTGGTAGTCGCGCTCCTCACGGTAAGCTGGCAAAGCTGGAAAGCGGCAACAAGGAACCCGGTTGATGCGCTGAGGTATGAGTAATCGAAAAAAACTATAAAAATGGAAGACAACAGAAGAAAATTTATTCAAAAAGCTTGTTTTGCGGGAGCCTGCCTGTGTGGATTTGTATCTATAGCAAAACCTGCATCATCAATCGAAAACCAAGCCACAGAACCGGACCGCGATAAAATGCTGATGCAGGATTGGATTTCTGCCTTGCTGGGCAGCATCGATGATCAGGAAGATGAAGCCTCCTGCCGGGAAATTATGCGAAGGTGTGCTATAGCCCATTACAATCACATGCAGATGGACAATGTACTTGAACCGTACATTGGCGATCTGGAGAAGTTCCTTGGCCTCATGGGAGAGAAGTGGGGTTGGAAAATTGATTATCAAAAAGGAACCGGGACCATTATTGCCAACGAAAACAAGAACTACTGTGTATGCCCGATGGTGGCCCGGGAGAAAGGCGTAAAATCTTCAATATTGTGCTACTGTGCCGAAGGGTTCACCGAAATGATGTTTTCGAAAGTGGCTGGCCATCCGCTGAAAGCAGAGGTCATTTCTTCTGTACTCCGTGGAGATGCCGGTTGTAAGTATAAGATCACACTGACATAAACTATAAAATGAAATAGCCATGATTAGCAAACGCCAACTGAAATTGAGAATAAAGGATTCAATCATGGCTATTCCATCGGGCAAGGAAAAAACAAATTATTCACAGATGAATAACTAAAGCATAAAAAATGTTCAAACACCACTTATTGCTGATCCTTCGGAGTATCAAACGGAACAAATCTTCGTTTTTTATCAACCTGATTGGCCTTTCGACCGCTTTGGCCTGCGCCCTGCTGATTTACCTGTGGGTAAACGACGAACTCCGTATGGACAAGTTCTTTGAAAATAACGGACAGCTTTATCAGGTGATGAATAATCTCAAAACTCAACAAGGCATTCAAACGGGGAATTATACGCCTGCTCCTTTGGCTGCGGCATTATCCAAAGAAATGCCTGAAGTTGAGTACGCAGCTGCTGTTAATGACTTTTTTAGCTGGAAAAATAAAGAAGGAATTCTTTCAAATGGAGACAACCATATTAAATCAAGGGGGATACATGCAAGCAAAGATTATTTTAACGTCTTTTCATATAAACTTGTTCAGGGTGATAAAAACCAGGTACTGGCCGATAAAAATGGTATTGTCATTTCTGAAGAATTGGCAAAGAAGTTATTCAATACTACTGATAATATCATCGGGAAATCGGTTGAATGGAACTTCCCTTTCTTTAATGGGATATATCAGGTTTCGGGCGTTTTTTCTAATATCCCCACAAACTCTACAACACGATTTGATGTGATATTTAGTATGGATGTCCTACTGGCAACCGATAAGGAGGCAAACAAATGGACCGGAAATTATGCCGAAACTTATTTGATTTTAAAAAAGGGCACAAACATTGAGCATTTTGATAAAAAAATTGCAGGTTTTTTAAAATTAAAGTTTTCGCCCTTTGGGGATTTGTTTACATTGTTTGTCCAGCAATATTCAAATAAATACCTCTATGGCAAATATGAAAATGGGATACCGGTTGGAGGGCGTATCGCCTATGTCAGGTTGTTCTCTATCATTGCCATTTTTATACTCCTAATAGCCTGCATCAATTTCATGAACCTATCCACAGCTAGAGCATCCCGACGGTCAAAAGAAGTTGGAATCAATAAAGCGATAGGTTCAAGCCGAAAAACATTGATTGTTCAGTATCTGGGCGAATCCATGCTGATCACGCTCATCTCGCTGATTGTTGCATTCTTGTTGGTTATAATACTCCTTTCCCAATTTAATGTAATCACAGGTAAAAGCCTAAGTTTAAATTTCAGCACGAATCTTATACTACCAATTCTGGGCATTACTTTGTTTACCGGTTTTGTTTCGGGAAGTTACCCTGCCTTTTACCTTTCGGGTTTTAACCCGATAACTGTTTTGAAAGGAAAGCTCATTACCTCACTAGGAGAACTTTGGGTGCGAAAAGGATTGGTCATACTTCAATTCGCTTTATCCGTAATTTTTATTGTTGGATTATTGGTTATCAACAAGCAAATCGAATTTACCCAAGCCAAAAACTTGGGCTATAACAGGGACAATATCCTATGTTTTAAATGGAAAGAGAAAATGAGTTCGAACGACGGAGACAATAACGATCTGGTTCTTTTCATGGCAGAATCGAAAAACTTACCGGGCGTTGTGAATATAACAAACATGAGTGGAAATATTCTGAGTGAAATCTATGGACAAGGTGGCGTTTCGTGGAGCGGGCGCGAAGAAGACAGGAGCTTCGTGTTTCAAAGTCCTGTTGTTGGTTATGATTTTATTGAGACCCTTGGGTTGAAAATGGTTGAAGGACGTTCTTTTTCAAAAGATTATAACGAGAGTAAAAGTGTTGTAATAAATGAAGCAGCGCTTAAATTGATGGGGTTTAAAGATCCTATTGGTAAAAAAATAAGAGATGATATGACCATAATTGGCGTGGTTAATGACTTTAACTATGGGTCGTTACACGATAAAGTGGAACCTCTTATTTTAAGGTTCTATCCAAATAATCAGAATATTATGGTGAAAATAAAAGCCGGAGCTGAAAGGAATACCATTGATCAACTAAAAAAAGCTTATCAAAAATTTCTACCAAATTACCCTTTTGAATTTACATTTATGGATTCGGATTATCAGGCTCTCTATGAATCGGAAAGTAAAGTAGCTGCTTTGTCGGAATACTTTGCCGGAATTGCCATCATCATCTCATGTCTGGGATTGTTTGGCCTGGCTGCCTTTGCCGCCGGGCGGAGGCGCAAGGAAATAGGCATCCGGAAGGTTTTTGGCTCTACCGGGATGAGCATTTTTTACCTTTTATCGGGCGATTTTACCAAACAAGTGTTGGTTTCGATCCTGGTTGCTTTGCCGGTCAGTTACCTGATCGCCAGGCATTGGCTCGACACCTTTGCTTATAAGATAAGCTTGGAATGGTGGTTCTTTGCCGCGGCTGGTTTTATCGCTCTGCTTGTTGCCTGGCTGACAGTTGGGAGTCAGGCCATTAAAGCGGCGAGTACAAACCCTGCGGTATGTTTGAAGGATGAATGATATTCCGTTGTCAATAGCTATTAAAGTTGCGTTATGATTAAAATAAATTCAAAATGAAAAGAATTTCAGCCTTTATCCTACTATCATTTCTTTTAGCACATGCTGCTTATGCCCAAGTCGATTTTATTTGGGGCAAACAATTTGGTTCTGAACAAGATGACAAAACCAGAAATTTGGTCGCCGATACTTCAGGGAATATTTTCATCGTTGGAAAAACGATGGGCAAACTTGGGCAGGAATACTTTGGCAAATCAGATGGTTTTATTGCTAAAATTGACAGTGCAGCCCGACTCTTATGGGTTCGGCAATTTGGTTCGAAAGAAGATGATGAGTTGAAACATACCGATGTCGATTTATCGGGCAACCTTTATGCAGTTGGATATATCTGTCCCGATGATGTCAATAGACCTAAAGACACCGATATACTTATAGTAAAAGTAGATTCCAATGGCAAGACGATATGGCAAAAAACCTATGGAACAGATGCGCCGGATACCGGAGAAAATATTGTAGTGGCTAAGGATGGAACACTTTATCTGACAGGCTCAACAAAAGGAACTCTATCTGGAAGCTCTGGTGGTAAAGGAGATTGTTTTATCCTTCATTTGGATTCTGCCGGAAATATAATTCATTCGGTTCAATTTGGGACTTCAGAATATGATATGGGATCGGGAATTACTATTGGAGACAATTCCATGATTTATGTTTGCGGTACTACACGGGGTAATTTGGCTACTCAAAATGCCGGGGGCGACGATCTGTTTTGGGGAGTATTTACAAGTGATCTCAAACAAATAAAACTTGTACAATCAGGTACGGTCAAAGGCGATTATGCAGGTGAAATAAAGACCGACAAAACCGGGAATATTTATATTTCAGGAAGTACTGATGGCGATTTGGCCTGCCCTCAAATTGGGAATACCGATGCATTCCTCCAAAAATGGAGCAAAAAAGGCGAAATAGAATGGACAAAACAATTTGGCACGGGCTATTGGGACGGTGTTCACAGCATTTGTGTTCTTCAAAACAAGGGTGTATTGATCAGCGGCTGCCAGAACTACCCTAAGTGCCAATCATTCTGCAAAATGTATGATGAAAGCGGGTTCCTTGTATGGGACCGGTATTTTATTGGGCAGGGGGAGGGCGGCGGCACTTGTGGAAAGGACATTTGTATGGACAACAAAGGATACCTGTACCATGCCGGTTATACCGGTGCTAATTTGTTTGCTGACTTAAAAGGGATGCACGACCTGTTCCTAATCAAGCTTAAAATAAACAAAGAATAGACCATGAGACAAATAGGCCTGTTTGTGAGGAAGTACCTCTTCCATAATAAAATCGCGTGGTTGAACATTGCTGGCTTAACGCTGGGGATGTTCACCTTCCTGTTCATTTTTTTCTACGTTTATACCGAACGTAATTACGACCAATATCTTCCTGATGCAAAAGAAATTTATCACCTGGAATTTACCGTCAACAAAAACGGGACCCGTTCGCTTTATTCCACTACGCCCATCCCATTGGCTAAAACCATTTGGAGCGAAGTCCCGGGAATCGGCAACTGGTGTACCTTCTGTTCAATCTTCGAAACGCGGGTGCTCAACATTGGCGAATCCGATTTCCTGAACCCCGAGGTACTTTATGCCAATACTGAATTCCTGTCGATGTTTCATTATAAAGCAATCGACGGGAGCCTCGATCATGCGCTGGAACCGGGGAAAGTGGTAATTACCCGTTCGGCTGCCGAGAAATACCTGGGCACAAGCCATGCCGTTGGGAAAAAGTTTAAACTACTGCACGATCAGAAAGAACCGCTAAATGTTACGGTTGAAGCAGTGATTGAGGACATCCCGTCCAACAGTAACGTGAAGTTTGAGATCGTTGGCGACATGGACGATTACCTGAAACTGGTTGGTAAATGGGTCGATTCGTGGTTTATCAAAGCCAGCCAATCGTATATAACCCTGAAAAAAGGAGCCGATGTTGCACAGGTCGAAAAAGAAATTGAGGCACTCGTGAATAAATATGCCAACTCAGCCAACCGTGAATCGCAGGGCATTGCCTCTGTTTCGATGGAAAACATTTCGAGAAAACATTTCAAAAAAGAGTATATCCTCCAGCATCCTTCCGAAACGTTTGTCAGCGAAACATCGCTCCAGGTGTTGTTCCTTGTAGGGCTGGTCGCCTTGCTCATTTCGTGGCTGAATTACATCAACTTTTTGGTTTTCCAGAACACCAAATATTTTAAAGAAGTTGGCATCCGCAAAATTGTTGGGTCAACAAAACAAAAACTAATACTGGCGCTGATTAAAGAATCGATGCTGTTGACATCAATTCCGGTACTGATCATCTCCTTTCTGTTCCTGACCATTTCGCCGCAACTTTACAGGATTTTCAATTTCCAGATGGAACACATTCAGGTTAACACCCAGTTGTTTTGGTCGGTCACAATTGGCTTGTTCTTCACCGGGTCGTTCCTTTCGGCAATCTATCCTATTTTTAAACTCGCCAGTTTCCAACCGCTGGAAATGATCCAAAAACGGATAACCCCGGTCAAAACCGACAAAAAGGGTTCGCTTGTGTTAACAAGCCAGTTTGTCCTCTCTATTTTAATGATCTGCGCCATCATCGTTATTAACCGCCAGATGAAATATCTTGATCAGCAAAAACTGGGGTTTGCGAAGGAAAATATACTGGTGATGGCTCCCCCGATAACCAACGACCTCACAAACTACGGGCAGAAAATGAAGCTTTTCAAAGAAGAGGCATCGCATATTCCGGGGGTTGTTGCGCTATCGGCTGCAAGTTCCGTTCCTGGGGAGAAACTGATTACCGAACATTTTGGGTTGAAAAACCGGGAAGAAACCATCAATAAATACCTGGGGCTTTCGTGCGACGAAGACTATTTCGATGTGATTGATGTACCCTTTCTTGCCGGAGAAAATTTCAGTAAAAATCCTGAAATCAGTAAGAACCAGATCATTATTAACGAAAGCTTGTTGCACAAACTGGGGTTTACAAATCCATCGGAAGCTATTCACCAGCTCACCAACAGGGACAAAAAAGAAATCGTTGGCGTTGTGGCCGATTACCACCACACCTCGTTACACGAAAATGTGAAACCAAGCTTGTTTATTTGTGAACTGAACCGGCTTGCTTACTTTATGATCAAATCGAAGAGCGAAATAACCCCATTGCAAATCAACGTTTTGAGAGACAAATGGACCCGCATTTTCTCCGACAGCCCGTTTGAATATACTTTGCTCGAAACTGGGTTTAATCAACAGTACCGGGAAGAGAAACAGCTTTCAAGGGTCGTGTTGCTTTTTTCAATCCTGTCAATTTTTATAACAATGATGGGGTTGACAAGCTCTTGCTTCAATAATATTTATACGCGCACCAAAGAAATCGGTATTCGTAAAGTAAATGGTGCCAGAGTATCAGAAGTATTGGCCTTGCTTAACCGCGACTTTGTAAAGTGGGTAGTAATCGCTTTCATCATTGCCACACCCATTGCATATTATGCCATGAATAAATGGCTCGAAAACTTTGCTTATAAAACCACTTTAAGCTGGTGGATATTTGCATTGGCAGGTTTGTTGGCGTTGGGAATCGCATTGCTCACGGTAAGCTGGCAAAGTTGGAGAGCTGCGACGAGGAATCCGGTGGAGGCACTGAGATACGAATAGATAGAAGGCTGAATGTCAAGCCGTAGTAATAATTAAAGTACCCACGTATAATGAGTAGCGTGCTTCCCGATGGCGAAACATATCAGAACGGGAATGTTGAAAATGTGTAACCTTTAGCTCAAAATGTTATCTAAGATGTGTTAAGCTTAAAGTTGAATAAAATGGGAATACGATAGAATTGAAGATTAAATAATAAGAAAACTAGCTATGAAACTTAAAAAAATTAAACAGATTGTTCCTGTCCTTTTTTTATGTGTTTGCATGTTTTTATCTGGCGCCACTTTTTCACAGGTAAATAAATTGGACGATAAAAACCTGGAAGAAACCATGAGGAACCCATGGAACCCTGACCAATCGCAGTTTCTGCAAGATTGGCTCGTTTTATTGCCCATCCCTTCTGTCAAAGGGATGGAGGATCTGGACACGGATTTCCTTACCGGACTGGGTGGCGAATCAGGCATACGCCCAACAGAAGGCCTGACATGCAACATTTCCGGGGCCGAACTGAAGTGGAAGCCTCTAAAATGTAAAAGCACTGTTGATTTAGCATCAACCGTTGATGCCAAACAGGCCGAAAAAGTGGTTGCTTATGCATATACAACTGTAAACAGGGAAAAAGCGGGAAAAGTAAACTTGCTGTTAGGTTCCGACGACGGAGTAAAGGCATGGGTCAACGGGAAGTTGGTGCATCGCAATGCCATCTACCGCGGAGTGACTGTTGACGAAGATGTTGTTGAAGTGGAGATGAATGCCGGGGAGAACCGGCTGTTGCTTAAAATACTCCAAGGCAACGGCGGATGGGGCTTTGTGGCGAGGGTATCAGAAGGTATCGGATTGTCAAAAAGCCTAACAGGCACCATCAATTTTTCTCTGGGGAACAATGACCCTAAAAACAAAACACTTACGTTTACCTCAAAAGGGACCCTTGACCAGTCGCTGTTAAGGCAAACGATTTCGGTAGAAGCCTGTACTTCCGGTGGAAAAACAGTTGCCCGTAAAACTTTTGATTGCAACAAACCGGTCACCATGAATTATAACAGCTGGCTCGACGGGGTGTATGAATTTAGGTTTGCTTATAAAGACATCCGCGATGTGCCACATTTCAGCTATCTGACCTGGTACAAAGGGGATATCCTGGCAGCCGCCCGTGAATTGGTCAATAGCGCTCCGGGCAAAGACATAAGGGACCCGGAAGCATCCACACACCGGATGCTGGCCGATATGGTGCTCTGCCGGTTGGACAACAACCTTCAAAACCCGGATTCTTCAAGGCTGGCCTCGTTGCATCCGCCGTTAATAGAGTACGCCGAAATGCAGGCAAACAAACAGGTTCGTCCCGGAGGTTTTGTCCGTATGGCCTATATTGACGATGTCGATGGCACTCCCCAGTTTTGCAGGTGTTATTTGCCCCTCAATTATGACCCCTCGAAAAAATGGCCAATGATTGTTTTGTTGCATGGTTACAATCCGGATAATCCTGAATACTATAACTGGTGGAATGCTGACAAAAGGCACGATAACCGGACCGACAGATATGGGGTTATTTTTATAGAGCCGCATGGCCGTGGCAACACCTGGTACACGGGGATAGGCGACCGAGATGTATTGAAATGCATTGAGATGGCCAAACAGAAATTCAGTGTTGATGACGATAGGGTGTACCTCACGGGCGAATCGATGGGCGGGTTCGGGGTCTGGAATGTGGCTACCCGTCACCCGGAACTGTTTGCTGCAATTTCCCCGATTTACGGGGGAAGCGACTTTCATGCTTACTTCTCAAAGGAAAACCTTTCGAAACTTACTGCCTGGGAAGAGTATAATTTGGACAAAACAAGTTCGTCCTCTCAGATGGAGTCCCTGTTGACAATGCCAATACTTGTTTCCCACGGAGACCAGGATTTTAACGGTGTCCCGGTCGATTATTCCCGTTATCTTGTGCGGATGCTCCAGAGGTGGGATTACAATGTGCGCTATATTGAAGTCCCCGGAAAGGGGCACGAGGACCTGGGTTTATGGGACCAGTATATTCCCTGGCTGTTACAGTATAAAAGAGATGCCTTCCCCCGGAAGGTAAGGGTTAGGGCAGCCGACCTGAAAACAGCTTCGGCTTATTGGGTAAAAATAACCCAGAGAAACAGCCCTTTTGAATTTATGGTTGCCGATGCAGAAGTACTTCCAAACAACCTGATCCGCCTGGATACAAAAAATGTCGATGAAATAGCGTTAACACCAGGGGAAAGCCTTATTGATTTCAGCAAACCGGTAAGGATTGTATGGAATGGTAAATTATTGGAAGCAAACAATCCTGCCGGAAAAATTGTACTGAAAGAAGAGGGTTACAATCCTTTGTCTTTAAAGAAAACGCCGCAACTGTCTGGCCCCATCTCCGATTTTAATACAACTCCTTTCATCGTGGTGATTGGTACAACTTCGAAAGATTCCATGATGGTCAGGGCAATCTCACAAAAAGCTGAAATGATCGTCAGCAATTGGAAGATTGCACAAAAATATGAGCCACGGTATAAAAAGGATATTGACGTAACAGAAGATGATATAAAAAAATACTCACTTTTCCTTCTTGGCGGCCCGGATGAAAATAAAGTATCAAAGCAAATCTTTGAAAAAATAAACTTTAGAATAACACCTGATTCGATTGTCCTGGCGGGGAGGCCATTCAAGGTGAAGGATGCTGTCCTCAATGCCGTTTACCCGAACCCGTATAACAACGGAAGATATGTCCAGATAGTTGCAGCAACATCCGGAGCAGGCTTCTCGTTCTATAAGCAAGTAAGTGTGGGCCAGCTTTTTGAATATGATTACTACATCAGCGATGGGAAAATTCAGAATATTTCTGCAGGTGCAGAAAATGAAGAAATCCTGGTTGCTTCCGGATCCTTTGACTCAAACTGGAAAATTAATGATAAATTTCTGAATACAGGGGATGAAAACTTACGCTCGAAATGTGCCTGGACCAAAGTGGACAATGATTTTAGCACGGAGATTGTCAGTTGCGCGGAACCATCGCATGAACTTATGAAATTGTATTGCGGAACTTACGACTTACATGGGATTGAGATCAATATAAATTTAGCAGACGATGGAGGGCTGAAAATCGCCGTGCAGCCTGATAACCGGTTTACGGCCCGGTTGTCCGCTGTTTCAGAAAATGAGTTTTATTCAAAAGAAGCTGTCATAAGCATCATTTTTAACAAGAATGAAACGACACCTGATTATGACATGGATATTTGGGAGAATGGGTATATTAATACAGCGACCAAGGTCCATTAGCAGGTTCAATAAATACTGTTAACCGGTATCTGGCAAAGCTGACGGGCAGCAACAACGGGGAATCCGGTGGAGGCGCTGAGGTATGAATAATAAAAAACAATAAAATGCTGAAAAGATTTTTCATATTGGCAATTAGAAATTTAATAAAACAAAAACAAACAACACTGATAAGCATCATTGGATTGGTAATTGCATTGTCTGTTGTCCTTCAAATTGCAAAATGGTGCTTATTTGAAATGAGTTACGACCGTTACAACAGCAAAGCCGATCGGATTTATCGTTTCACCGTTGAAGAAAGCAGGCCTGAAGATAACTACTATTGGTATTTTGCCCGTTGCTGGCAACCATGGCGTATGAAACTTCCGGATTTTTATCCTGAAATAGAAAGCCTTGTGGAGCTTAGGCCAATGTGGAAGACCACGGTGAAGACCAAAGACAACGAGTTTTATACTGATAGGGCGTATGCCGTTGATTCAACGGTTTTTAATGTATTCGATTTCAATTTTATTGAAGGAAGTTCCCGGACTGCAATTCAGGCAAAAAGTACAGTCGTTGTTTCCGAGAGCCTTGCCAAAAAGCTTTTCCCCAATCAGGATGCCATGGGTAAGGTATTTGAACTGAATGGCGGAAATACCGACGGGTTCGAGAAACATACCATAACCGGTATTTACAAAGACATGCCTGTCAACTCGCATTTTCATGCCGACATGCTGGTGCATTATAATCCCAAACCTGTTAATGGAAACGATTTTGCCTTTACCTATATTCTTTTAAAGAAAGGCCACAACATCGGAGAAATCACAAGCCGGATTGATGAATTCAAGAAAGCACATGTTCCCGAAGGTCAACAAAAAAGTTCAACCATCCATTTCACTCCGCTTACCGATATCCACCTGAGGTCTCACATCGAAAGAGAGATAGAGCCTAACGGTGACATCAAACAAGTGAGGCTTTTTATTCTTGTTGGCCTGGGGGTTTTGCTTATCGCGCTCATCAACTACATCAACCTGATGCTCGCTTTGCTCGAAAAAAGGAGCAAATACCTGCACCTCTCCATTGCCATCGGGGCACAGCAAAAACACAATGTAACGTTGCTGCTAATTGAGTCGTTATGTATTGCCGTTATCGTTTTGGTCGTTTCGGCCATTGCTTTTGTGCCACTATCTATATTGCTGGTTACTTCCGGAGTCCTGCATACTATGCCTTCGGCATTAAGCCTTGCAGCAGTTGGCGTAGCCCTAGGTATCTTTGTTTTAATCGCATTGTCGGGTATTTTGCCGATCCTAATCGCAAGGATTAACCCTTCCGGTTATTTCACCAGCAACACATCACGTTTGCTCAACCGAAAATCGGTTGTTGTCAATAAGCCACTGCTGGTATTGCAATTTGCCGTTTCTGTTATTGTTATCATCAGCAGCCTGATGCTCGATAAGCAAAACCGCTTTCTGTTCAGCCGCAACTTGGGCTATGGCAACAACAACATCGTTATGATCTCCAGAAACTTATGGGCCGAAGAACCAAAGGTATTGTTGCTGAAGGACGAGCTCTTAAAAATGCCGTTTGTCGAAGATGTATCCATGTGTATGGACCCTCCGGGATATTTGGTGAAGGATGCACGTCGTATTGAATACGCCGATATTCCTGATGAGAACAGAAAGCAGATCATTACCATCCTTCCCGTTGACGGCAATTTTTTCTCGTTTTTTAATATCCCGTTGGTGGCCGGAAGCGAGAAACCATACATTACCGGCCAGAAGAACGAGAATTATATCCTCAACGAATCGGCTATAAAGAAACTGGGCTTCGAATCGGCTGAAAAGGCCATCGGAACTCCATTTAAAATTGAATTTTCTGACGCTCCGGACGTTATTAACGGCGGAACAATTATTGGTGTGGTCAGGGATTTTAATTTTTCGTCGTTGTATAACCCCATCGAACCAACTATCTTTTTTCAGAAACCAATCTGGCAATGGAACTACCTTGTTAAGATGAGGCCTGGAGACAGGGACAAAAGCCTTGCGATGATCAAACAGGTTTGGGACAAAACCTTTGCCGATAATCCTTTCGATTACCAATTTCTTGCCGAAGTGTACAAAGAACAGTATAACCGCGACATCATTACCAATAAACTGGTCCGTTGGTTTACCGTAATTTGTATCATTCTCTCGTCCATTGGCCTGTGGGGTATTTCGTCTATTTTGGTGGTTAGGAAAACCAAGGAAATTGGCATCCGCAAAGTAAATGGCGCCCGTGTTTCCGAAGTGATGGCCATGCTTAACCGAGACTTCGTAAAATGGGTATTCATTGCCTTTGTGACAGCTACTCCAATTGCATATTACGCCATGCATAAATGGCTCGAAAATTTTGCCTACAAAACCACATTGAGCTGGTGGATCTTTGCACTGGCCGGTTTACTGGCCCTGGGAATCGCCTTGCTAACGGTAAGTTGGCAAAGCTGGAAAGCGGCTACAAGGAACCCGGTGGAAGCGCTGAGGTATGAGTGATTTCGACATTAAGCCAATAAGAGAATAATTTAAGAATGCTAAACTAACTGACTAACATATGAAACGAATAGATTTATTTCATCTTCGTGTTTTTGCAGAGAACAAACATTATATGGAAGGTGCAATGATAAAGTAAATACAAAAAACACATTAATCATGACTACTAAATATTTTTTATTCATACTCGTGCTGATTTTATTCCAGACCCGATTAGATGCAAGTGATTTTATACGTAACCAGTCATTTGATAACGGCTGGAAATTTTTTAAAGGCAAAGATGACAGAGCGGAAAAGCCGGATTTCGATGATAGTTCGTGGCGTGTATTGAATTTACCTCACGACTGGAGCATTGAGGACCTTCCCAATCAGGGTATTTTTCAATTGCCCGGCGGAAAGGCTCGGATTATAAGCGGCCCGTTTGATTCAGAAGCGCTTGCGGGTTATAATTCCGGTTACACAGTAGGTGGGACAGGGTGGTACCGTAAGCATTTCACCTTACCGGAAGAAGTGGAAGGCAAAGTGATAAGCATTCTGTTTGATGGCGTTTATATGAATGCTGATGTCTGGATTAACGGTCATCATCTGGGGAACCATCCGTACGGTTATACCGCCTTTGAATTTGAACTTTCCGGTTTTTTGAATTTTGGGGATAAAGAAAACGTGATTGCTGTTGAAGTAAAAAATGAAGGCATTAATTCTCGCTGGTATTCCGGTTCTGGTATTTACCGCCATGTTTATCTGGAGGTAACCGATAAAATACATGTTGCCCGCTGGGGCACCTTTGTCTCCACCGAAAGTGACGATTCCTTAACGGCTACAATCGACGTCAAAACAACAGTCAATAATTATACGCCAGAAAATACAGACATTGACATGATTTGTAGTATATTCAACGGACAATCGCTAAAAGTGGCCGAAAAAAGACTCCATACTCAGCTTTACCGTAATCTATCCTCGACACTAAATCTAAAATTCAACATTGAACGTCCGCAATTATGGTCGCCTGGCTCACCTTCACTTTATAAAGCGGTTTGTACCCTGATCAAAAACGGTAAAATCATAGATGAAACTACAGCCACATTTGGAATCAGGACCTTCCGGTTCGATTCAGAAAAGGGTTTCATATTAAACGGGAAACGGCTAAAGCTAAAAGGCGGCTCCATGCACGCCAATAACGGGCCTTTGGGGGCTGTAGCAAACGACAGGGCAGAAGAACGCCGGGTAGAGCTGATGAAGGCCGCGGGATTCAATGCTGTTCGTTGTGCGCACAATCCTCCTTCCTCTGTATTTCTCAATGCCTGCGACAGGCTTGGCTTGCTGGTCATTGATGAGGCATTTGATGTATGGAGGAAAGGCTGGCGGGAACAGGATTACCACCTGTACTTCGATGACTGGTGGAAAAAAGATGTTGCCGGCATGATAATGCGCGACCGGAACCATCCGGGAATTTTTACATGGAGTATTTGCAACCAGGTTCGTGAAAACCGCGATAGTACCGGTATTGCCCTGGCCCATCAGCTTGTTGAGTTTATCCATACCTTGGACCCTTCGCGTCCTGTTTCCGCCAATGTAGCCCAAACGGGCAGCAACTGGAGAAACTGTCCGCCTGAGGAATGGAAAAAATGCGACCCCTATATGGCCGCTTTAGACATTTGCGGGTATAGTTACCAGGCATCTCAATATAAAACGGACCACGAACGGCTTCCTGATCGCATCATGTTCTCTTCCGAGATTGATCCGCGACACTCATTCGAAAACTGGATGAGCGCGATGGATAACGACTTCGTTCTGGGAAACTTTGAATGGACCGCGATGGATTTCATGGGTGAAGTTGCTTTGGGCTGGTGGGGCTTCAGCAAAGGGGACCATGATTTCTTTCCCTGGACTTCCACATACAGCGGCGATATTGACCTGTGCGGGTTCAAACGTCCGCGTTCCTATTATCGGGATGTGCTTTTTAACCAGGGGAATAAGCTTTCAGCATTTGTCTTTGCACCGGTTCCCTCGTTTGACGGGAAAGGGGACTCCCCCTGGGGCTGGGACGATGTAAAAGCCAGTTGGACGTGGCCGGGGCATGAGGGAGAGCTGTTAACAGTTGTTGCCTATTCCGCATGCGACAGTGTGAGCCTTTTCCTGAACGGCAAGTTAATCGGAACAAAAGTCACTTCCAGAGAAACTGAATTCAAAGCACCCTGGAATTTGGCTTACGTCCCCGGAATATTGAAAGCGGTAGGCTATATAAATGGGACTATATCTGCCGAATGGATCTTGCAAACCGCGGGAAAAGCCTCAACGATTCATCTGTCAGCTGATCGGGAGACCATTAAGTCAGATGGAAAAGATTTATGTTATGTGACGGTTAAAATAACAGATAAAAACGGAATCCTGGACCCTCATTCCGATGATCTGGTTCATTTTACGATTAAAGGAGAAGGGAAAATCGTGGGAGTTGGCAATTCCAATCCGCAAAGTGTTGAGAGTTTCCAACAGCCATGCAGAAAGGCCTATGAAGGGAAATGCCTGGTCATTATCCAGTCGTCGGGTAACCCGGGACAAATTACACTGGAGGCATCGGGAAAAAAACTGAAACCGGATAAAATCATGATAAATGCCGGGATCGAATAAGTTTCCCGGACCTGTTTTGGGGGAAGCTTGTCTTACAATCGTATTGGTGGCTAAATAATTAAATACACTTGCTAAGATGATAAAAATTGTAACTGCTTTAATCATACTCCTGACCTTTCAAAATGCGAAAGCGCAGGAGAAAAAGATTGTTGTTTCGGGTATTTTGGAACTGGTACAGCTTTCTCCGGAAACGTATGTTCACATGAGCCAGGGAAGCAACGGGTTGGTCACGGTAGATAATGGGGAAGGTGTAATTATATCTACACCTCCGACTGATGAGGCAACTGCACAACTCATTAACTGGATGCGGGATTCACTAAAGGTAAAAATCACCGCGCTTGTTATTGACAGCTGGCACCCGGATAATATGGAAGGCCTTGATGTTGCCATTAACGAAAAGATACCGTCTTATGCGAACGAAATGACCCGCAAAATTGCAGCGGAGAAAGGATTACCGGTACCTCAAAAGGGATTTACAGGAAAAATGGAGTTGGCAGTGGGGGATAAAAAGTTGGTTTTGCAATATTTTGGTCCTGCGCATACTTCAGATGGAATAGTTGCCTGGCTGCCCGGAGAACGCATTTTATTCGGGAGTAATGCAGTCCGGAATATGAACGGCTGGTTTGGAAATATGGGCGATGCCAGCCTGGATAAATGGTCGGAAACTGTTTCAAAGGTGAAGGCTGCGTATGGCCCGGCAATATATGTCGTCCCCGGGCACGGAAAGTTCGGAAGCCCCGAACTACTCGACTATACGATCCGCCTCTATCAACCTTCGCAATGGGGGGCCATACTAAAAAAATCAGATGTGAAACCAACGCCTGTCTTCGAGGATTACGGGAAAATATTTATTTCAGCCCGGCGGGATTCAATTGCAGGAGAACTCCATTATCTCCGGGACAATACAGTTTTGGTTGATAAAGGGAGCCAGTATCTGCTTATCGAGTCTCCATCGGTACAATTTAACCCCGAAACCAAAACCATTGGCTCCAGCTTTGGCCGGCTCCGGATTTTAAACAAAACCAACGATTCATCCCTGCCCGAAACCGACGGGTATTACAAAGACCTTACTGTTAATTTGCGTGATGACGCAGTGGAAATGACTATTGTGATGAAAAGTTTTATCAGATAACCAGCTAATTAATAAATATGACAAAAAATAAACCTATGATAAAAGAATTGATCCTGATTTTAACAGGTTTGGTATTTCCGGCTATGGCAATTGCTCAGGAAGATGGATTAATTAAAACTGAAAGTGGCGTACTCCACTTTAAAACGTATGGGAGCGGAGAGCCGGTATTGATAATTAATGGAGGACCGGGACTGGACTGTGAAGGTTTTAATCCGCTGGCTGAGTTGTTATCTGATAAATATATGACAATTCTGTTCGACCAGCGTGGCACCGGAAAATCAGAACTGAAACAGGTCGACAGTACTACCGTTACAATGGACCTCATGGTAAAAGATATGGAAATTATCCGTAATTATCTGAAGATTGACAAATGGATTGTGCTGGGACATTCTTTTGGTGGATTTTTAGCTGAATATTATGCCGTTTATTATCCGGGGGCGATAAAGGCAATGATCCTGTCAAGCAGTGGCGGGATTGATTTAAGTATATTGAATTACTTCAATGATAATCTCCTGTCGCGATTAAGTCAGGCTGAGCGCGATTCTTTACAATATTGGGATTACAGGATAAAGCAGGGAGATACAACCAGCAATGCAAAGTATAGCAAAGGAAAATATTTGGCATCAGCATATCTGTATAATAAAGACTATGTACCGAAACTGGCCAAAAGACTGGCTTTCGGAGGCAATCCTCAGATTACGGCACTGGTCTACAACGATTTGTTTAAAATTAAATTTGAATGCAGGGAGGCATTGAAAGATTTCACAAAACCGGTTTTAATTATTCAGGGCAGACAGGATATAACTGGCGATGGGGTTGCTTATGAAGCCCATTTAACTTTAAAAAATTCGTCAGTTGTTTTTATAAACAAAAGTGGTCATTACAGTTGGTGGGAACAGGGCGAAGAATATAAATCTAAGGTGGAAAATTTTATAGCGTCGGTTGATTGAGTTCCTATCTCATCCCGGTTACTTCCCGTTTATGTTGTCGCTAGTAAGAATACTTCGCCGCTTGCAGGCAAAAGATGATCGGTCCTGTCTGTAAAATACAGTTCTTCCATATTTTTTGTCGTTATTGTTTTTGCCTCCTTAAACCCTGTTTTACGTGCTAAAGTCAGTATTTCGTCAGGTTTAAAAAAACTTATCATTGGGGTTCCCGATTTTTTGAATAAAATCATCGGTGAGATATCCCGGAAGGCCGGATGTTTTTTCAACCCGGCCTTCCGGTTTCAAATTTTATGTGTTGTACCAGTTAATTTTCCTTGTAAAAAACATCGTAAGGGCAAGGACACAAAACAGGCCGATACTTCCAACCAAGAGCGCATATGTTTCCAACTGCATCAAAATAAAAATGAATCCGAACGAAAAGGTCAGAATCGAAGTGAGCAAAATTGAGTTTAACCAGGTTTTCAGAAAGGACCGTGAATAAATCAGTACCATTATGATGACGGAAAAGGCCGAGATCAGGTAAGCCAGGTTAAAGCCGAGTTGTTCAGAAATGGAAAGGAGCAACAGATAAAAAATGAGTACGGCAAATCCGACCAATATATACTGAAACGGATGGATCTTCTGTTTGGTAATGATCTCATTCAGAAAAAAGGAAAGGAACATAAACAGAATAACCAGAATGCCGTATTTTGCGCTGCGCGAACACTTTTGGTAATGGTCGGCTACAGTGACCAGCTCAACGCCAAAATCAGCATTGGTCGCTTTAAAATTGTCATCTTTCCACTCCTGTGGAAAATTTCTGTTGTAATTCAGTACTTTCCAGTGGGCCTGAAATCCTTTGGGCGTGACCGTTCGTGTATCGGGCAAAAAACTTCCCTGGAATCCCGGGTCATTCCACGACGATTGAAGGTTAACGTTGGTTGTCTCTCCCAGAGGCGCAAATTGTAAAATATCGGAACCTTTCAGGTTTAGATCGAGTTGAAAATCTGCCGGAAAATCGGAAACTCCGGGGGAGGGGAGTGCCATCGAGATCCCATTGGTCCCGATTAACCGGTTATCCATACCTGGTGAAAACGGATAAGACTTACCTTTCCACAATAAATTCACCATCGCACTTATCCCGCGAAGATCACTGATTGCAACTGACAGTTCCGCTTTTTCCCACAAAACATCCGACGGATCTATTTTTAACCGCTCAAACCCGGGGCTTTCAAAACGGCCCGTTATTGTTAATGAAGATTCGTAAACTACCGACTGGTAGATGCTGCGGTGTAATTCCTGAGGCAGGATTTTCCCTTCAATATCCAGGTTTTTAGGTAAAAAATAACATTTGTGGATTTCTTCCCGGACTATTTTTCCTTCTCCATCCCTGACCTTTTCAATATAAGGGATGGTCAGCACCGGCCCCCTGATCGTTTGGCCAAGCGACCATTTTTCCATGACTTCCTGTTTGGTCGTTTTCGCTGTGTTTTCCCGTTCGCCGATCAATCCCAGGATCATCATTTTAGGGATAAGCAGGGCAATTACGATGGCTCCGATCGTGGCCACTTTTAACGTTACCTGCCAATTGAATGATTTGGACTTTTCTTCTAAAGTTTGTTTTGTCTCCATAGCAATGTTGTTTTTAGTTTAACAAAGAACTTTGTTTTTCAAAGTGTGTATTTAAAAAAAATTAGAACTGTTTTAATATCTTTTCCAATGTATTCAGGTGTTTCCCGAAAGCTCCCCTACCTTCCTCTGTCAGAAAGTAAACCGTATTGGGTTTGCGGTTTATGAAATCTTTCTTAACCGAAATGTAGCCCTCTTTTTCAAGATATTTAAGATGACTGGCCAGGTTGCCATCGGTTACTTCGAGCATGTCCTTTAAATCATTGAATGACGCCTGTTCATTCACAGAGAGGACCGATGTCACGCCCAGCCTGATTTTATTCTCAAAGGCCTTGTCTAATTCTTGAAATAAATTTTTCACGCTGCTTCCGGATTGTGTTCGTACCTGAAGTACATCAATGTACCATAAATGATATGAATAAGACCGAACCCTATTGCCCAGAAAAGGAGCCCCTTGGCCGGCAGCAACGCAGCCAGGATACCCAGGATAATCTGTAGCAGTCCCATATAGAAGATCTCCTGCCGGGTAAATTTTGCTGCATTAACGAGTGCTAATCCGTAAAAGACCAGACATGACGGAGCAATAACTCCGTAAATTCCCTGCGATAGGAAAATCAGCATCAGGATCCCTCCACTGACCAGGGGAACAGCCAGGTTAATGCACATCAGGCGGGAGCCGGTGTGCCAGGTTTTCTTCCCCGATTTTTTGGCTTTCCGGTAGGTAAGCCATACTCCTGTGACCAGCGACAAACTTAGAACTGCCGCTCCTAAAAAGATCATACCGGAAATCAGATCACCGGAAAAAAGCTGTCCGAAAAATGAAAAGGACCGAAAATAGATCATCCGGTAGGCCAGAAACGAGCCGGTCAGGGCATAAAAGCCGATTAAAACTCCCGACAGGCCGCTTAACGAAAGAAAACGGCTCGACTGTTCCATCATCTTTCTGATTGCTTTTATTTCAGATAAATAGATTTCCGTATTTTCCATTTTAAAGTACTTTGTCTTGCAAAGTAAAACTATTTAATTGAAATTTCAAAATTCCTTTCTATCCAATTTCTGATGACCGGGATAAACCTGTATAATAACCGGTGAAGCCATATGTCCCCGGTTCCCGTTTCCCAATGCGGCGGTAATGTGCGTAGGGAAACGGGATGGCGGTGGCGGATCCGGATTGGGTATAGGCAACCTTAATCTTTTTGTTTATTCGAGAAGTTTTTAACACTTACCATCGTGATAAACACAAATCCGGTAAAGAATGTAAGAAGTGAAAGCACATTGTTTATGCCGGTTTTGCTGAATTTTAAAAGCAAAAATCCTATAACCAGGTTCACAAGGGCCCATATTACATTAGTTACCGGTGAAGACAGTCCTCTACCGGGAGGATTGGCAAAAGGCGTGGGAAAAGATTCGCCCGTAACTCCTTTAATATAATGCGGGATAAAATTAGTTAAGAACATTCCGGCAAAGAAACCGGCTACGTAGTGATACCATAACATAATTGAAAAAATTTAAGTGAATAATTAATTTATATGAACTGATTTTTGTCGTGCCCTCATATTTTAATTCCGGTTTTTGGCTGATAATCCCGAAAAAATTCCCGCAATGACCAGACCGATGATGGCTTCGCAAATAATGGTGTTTGGTACACTTATTATTTGCGATACCTTTCCTATCAGTAAACTACCCAGCGGCAACATTCCGAAAATAGCCATTGCCATAAAGCTCATCACACGCCCCCGGAATTCTTTGTCGGTTTGCGTTTGGATAATCGTCATACCGATAGCGGTTTGACTAATCGATGCGTACCCAATTGCTATCAGCAGCAGAATGCTTAAGTCCAGATTGTTGACGAAGGCAAAGGGCAATAAACTCATACCGAGTATCAAGGTATTTATCAGCAGTAGTTTTTTGAAGTCGGCAGATTTGCTGAATGTTGCCAAATGGAAAGCTCCGATGAAAGCACCTAAACCAATGGCAGAATTCAGCCAGCCGTAGGTCGCCGCATTTCCTTTAAAAATTTCTTTTGCATAAACCGGTAACAATGTCATGAATGGCAACACCAGAAAATTGGAGAGCGAGGTCAAAATAATGACCATTGTAATCGTTCTCTGTGTTTTTAGATAGCTAATTGCTTCTTTAAAACTGCCTTTTTTCCTCGATTTAGGAACAGTAAAGGTATGATGAGGAAACCTCATGGCAGCAATGGCTCCGATCACGGCAGCGAAACTGACGGCATTGGAGAGAAAACAATAAGAAGCACCGTAAGCGGCCAAAACGAAACCCGAAAGTGCAGGCCCAATCAATCTGGCAAATGTATTGAGCGACGAATTTAAAGCTACTGCATTGGGCAAATCTTCTTTATTTTCAATAATGTCATTAATCATGGACTGACGGACCGGTACATCATAAGCGTTTACGATTCCCAGAAATACGCTCAACGTAAGGATGAGGTTGATATTGGCACTGCCGGCAAAGGCAAAAACGGTAAGTAATACCGCCTGCAATGCAGATAAAGACTGCGTAAGCATGAGCACCTTATAACGATTGTATTTATCCGCAATAATGCCGCCACGAATGGAAAATAAAAAGGACGGAAACTGCTCTGCAAAAGTGGCTACACCAATCATAAATGCACTGTGTGTTATGCTGTATATATACCAAATAACAGCGGTGCGCTGCATCCACATACCTACCCGGGAAACAAACTGACCTGAAAAGAATAAGGCAAAATTGCGGTGCCTGAGCGACCTGAAAGCTTCTGATAGCTTCATGAATTTTTTGCGCAAAGTTACCTGGCTCCATGCTGCCGGTAGTGTGATAAATATCAAAAAAACAAGTTTCAGTATTTATTACTTCGGATCCGGCTCAGCGTTTCCCTTGTAATACCAATGTAAGACGCCAAATGAGTAAGCGAAATTCTTTGAATCAATCCGGGCTTCTTTTCCAGCAGATAACGATAGCGATCGGCAGGAGAGTTTATCATCATCATATTGTGATGTTCTTCGGTAGCAAGCAATACCCGTATGGCTATTCTCCGGATGAGCGTTGAAAGATTGGCAAATGAACCTTTTTCCTTTGAAAATTCTCTGCTTTTAATAATCCACACCTCCGATTTTTCAATTGCCTGTATAATGATTTTTGAAGGCTCCCGGTTTATGTAAGCCTCAAAATTGGTGACGAACTGGTTTTCAAATGTAAAACTAAGATTCACGTCCAAACCATCATTGTTATAATAATTACGGAGAACACCTGATTCAACTAAAAAAATGGAGGTGCAAGGCTGACCTTCCTCCAGGAGGACCTGATTCTTTTTTAAAGTGACATGTTCAAAATATGGTTCAATAAGCCCGTATTCATCTTCTGAAAATTGAACGATGTTATTTAAGAGGCATTTAAGCTTTGAAGTTATCATAACGGCATTCTTTTCAGGAAATATACATAAAATATGTTGAGCATTGGGCAATACAATTTAAGTAATGTCTTTGGTTTTTTGTCCGCTGACCGATGCTCTGTCAATATTGCGGATGTAAGTTTTTAAGCAGGCACGGCAAGCAATTCTGTTTTCATGGGAGTAACAGAAAGTGTTACCTAAGAGAAGCAGATGGATCTCTGTTATAAACATGCTAACTTTGTTGGAATTATTTCTTGTTTTTTGTAATAAATTTCGTTCAAAAGGTACTTTGTAAGAAACTCATTAAACATGAAATCCGCTAAAGATGAATTTCTCGAAATACTCTCAAATTATCAAGGAATATTGCACAGAGTCAGTTTAGTTTACTTTAGAAACAAATCTGATCGGGAAGATAACCTTCAGGAGATCATATATCAGCTTTGGAAATCATTTCCAAGTATCAAAAATCGCAAGAGTATCGGTTCCTGGATTTATGCAGTATCAATAAACACTTCAATTTCAAGAATCAAGAAGGTATCGCGAATAGAATACAGAAAAACAATACCCGAATTGCCCGACAAAACAAATGTTATTGACGAAATAGCAATGAATGAATCATTGCAGTTATTATTAAATGCAATCTATAACCTCAATGAACTCGACAAATCAATCATGCTGCTTTATCTGGAAGAAAAGAGCTATGATGAAATTGCTGAAATAATCGGCATCTCAAAATCAAATGTCGGCGTGAGAATAAACAGGGCCAAAGAGTTATTGAAACAAAACTTAAAAAAGTAAGAGCCATGAAAAACAATGAATTACAAAAAATATGGAAGACTGTCGATAATGAATTCAATCAGAAAACCAAAGATGAACTGAATTTATTGCTGCTATTAAAAACGAAGCAAACAATTAATAAGTTTTTAGTCATTACGGGTATTTCAATCCTTATTTGTACGGGACTGTTAATCTTTCTGGCAATCACTTCATTAAACCGGCAGGACGATCTGATTTATTTAATAAACAATGTAACTCTTGGAATAATAACAATAATCTCGCTGATATCTGGTTTGTTATCCTGGTACAAATTGCAAAATAACAGATACAATCAATCATTAAAAAGCTGGTTAGAAGAAAGAATCAATATTTTATCGGAATGGTTAACCGGAAAATTTGGTAAGTTATATCTGTTTTTAATTCCTTTCCTTTATATACTGACAATTTTATCAATTCATGTTTATTTTGAAGATAAGGCATTCATTGAGGTTTTGACTAATGAAGAATCAGTGGTCAGCCTTATTGTTGCGGCTCCCGTTGGCCTTTTTGTTTCTTATTTTGCAGCGGGAAAAATCCGGAAATATCAATTGCAAAATCTTCAGTTTCTTAAAGACTTGCATAGTCGTCTTTGAGTCGTAGTCCGTGCTTTTCCCTGTTATTTTTCATACTCCTTTTCAGAAGGAGGTTCCGGTACGTCTGTGTTTTTTGGCAATAGAAAAGTCGGTATGTATAGATTCCAATTTGGTACAATTAAAAGATACCACAGGCGGGAGCGGGTTTCCGGAAACCTTAAATACTTTCAAGTTTGGTTATCCAATCATCAAAATGAGGACATTTGCTCCTTAATTGAGGTAATCCTATGTCCTGAGCCACTAATGGGCCAACCTGGGCTTTTTGTCCTTCATAATCCGGTATATATTTTATAATCCTTTTGGATGGGGCAGTTTGCGACGATTCGTTAATCTCTTCTGGTTTCAGGTCTTTGATATTATCTTTTAATCTCTGAATAGCAGATTGTTTGTCCGGAAACATTGCTATCAACCTGTCAGGCTCTACCATCAAAAACGATTCAAACTCATGTAATTGAACATACGGAATAAAATGAATGTGGTCGATATTTTTTGCAATAGCAGTTTCCAGTGCATTTACTTTTTGATACGGATTATTTATCTTTTGAATCTCCTCACTATACGGACTTAATTTATCTTTAGGAAAAGCATATAGGTCAATCATGCTAGAGTACCATGAATTTGTTTGGTTTCTGTCAGATTGGATCCATCTTAAAACATCATTATGAAACTGTATGTATTTTAACAAGCCGCCCTTCGACGGTTTGTTATTAAATTTGTCCCAGCCCGTTCTTATTTTGCGGGCAGAAACAAAAATATTCAATTGGGCAAAATGCCCGGCCAATACGTCATTTACGAATGCTTCTTCTGAGCTTCCTTCGACAATTAAATTTAAGAGTTTCATGGACGTCCCCCAATAATATTTTTTTCCCAGATCTGACCCGTTGAGAATTCTTCAAGATATGCCTGTAATTTTTCACTATCAGGACGTTTATACTCGGAGCTACGCGATTTTCTGTCTATAACGACAAGGTCATCCAGTTCAAAATTATTAACCAAACTAACAGACTGAGTGGCAATGAATACCTGGCAATGAGACGATGCGGCCTTAATAAGTCCGGCGACGGCATCTATTGCGCTTGGGTGGAGACCCAATTCGGGTTCGTCAAGAAATAAAACGGTCGGTAAGTCTTTGGGATTTTGAGCCAATAAACTAATCAAGGCAATAGTCCTTAACATACCGTCTGATGCTTGCCCTGCATTAAATATTTTATTCGTGCCTTTTTCCTTCCATCTTAAAAGAATTTTTCCAAATTCTTCATATAATTCGAAGTCGTCAAAAAACGGTAACACTAAGCGTATGTACTTAACTATACGCAGGTAATAAGCTTTTTCTTCATTTTGCAATCGATATAGAAAGCTTCCCAGGTTCTCTCCATTTTGTTTTAACCATCTGCCATCAAATGCAGACCATTTAAGGCGCATCGGCGCGGTATCACTTGTATTATGAAACTGGTAAACAATAAGTTTTCTGAGCAGGTTCAATATCATCGTGGCTGTCTGATTAGAGACAGAAGGTAGACGGGCCTCTTCATGTCCAACTCCACAGGAACTCCATCGGGGCTCTCCTTGAATTCGATTGGGAACAAAGCGGTATTTTTCTTCTCTGAATACTAATTTATCAGGTTTTGCAAACATTAAACTAAAAGAGTATTCATTTACGCCTGAAGGTGTCATTATTTGCAAATGGGCGTCAATACTCTTTGTCGTATCAGCGCCATCATGCAATACATCATTTGCTCCACCGAGATAGGCAACGTATTCCTGCAATTTACCGTCAGAATTTAACATCCAGCTTAGAAATTTAAAAAACGAAATAAAGTTGCTTTTCCCGGCGCCATTAGGTCCGATCAGAACATTAATGGCATGAGGAATAAAATCCTCTATATTTTTAATGCTCTTGTACCCTCTGATGGAAAAAGACTTGAGTTTTATATCTGACATTATTATTTCCTTTAATAATCAACAATCTACAAATATATAATTTTTAAGATTATTCGTTTCCGGTTTTCGGTTTATCCTCGCTCTGATGCGTTTTTACGCTTGCCGGATCGCATCGTTTATACCTCAAAGAACTGCATTTCACAACCGGGGCACGCTGTGCTCAGTTTCCCGGCATACAGCCCAGTCACATTTGTGGCTGTTCCGATGGAGGGAAACCCGGCTGTTCTTACTGTTTTTATCAGACATAAAAGTAGTCATTTATCTGCATCCCTCTCCTAATTCTACTCTCCATACTATTTTTTAACGGATTATCGGTCGTATCCATCCTTTCCCAATCATCAAGTCTTTTGAAAACAGGTTATTGCATCCAAAATAACGGAATCTTCAACACTCACCATTATTCCCCCAAATAGAGGAGACGCTCTCACTAATACGTGTGAGACATCCTCCCAAGCATTAGTGAAACGGCCTCACATTTCTGTACGATACAAGCTGCATAAAAAGCTTGATATACAGCGATAACGAAGCATTGGCGGGGCAATCTTCGACCTGGTTGGTGTTGGTCCGGGGATACCTCACTGGCAGTACCGGCAACCATACGGTTGCCACACCCGCAACAACGTTATTGCGATACACACAACAACGTTGTTGCGACACTCACAATAATGCTGTTGTGTCGTTCACAACAATATTTCACCCCGATGATGACTCATTAGCAAGCACAAACCATCAAGAACTGTGTTGAAAGCAACTCTTTTTTTAATTACGCCAAAACTATATGAATAGAGAATCAGGGTGCCAATTAAATTACAAATGAACAGCCAACCTTGCGGCAAAAAGGCAAAAATTCCAAAACTAACATTCAGAATTATCATATTCTAATTTTTGCAATCAGGTCCCGCTTACCAGATCCGGATTGTTTTAAGCACAAACAACAACGTTTTTTAGAATTCTTGTCCTTGAGCCGGACAGGCTCTTCCTTTTCCATTCGATGAAAAGGAAGCAAAAATCTTGTCAAAACGAACCCTCCGCCGGGCGTTTTGACGGCCCCCGCACCGCTCTGTCCTGCATTTCCGTCGGAGTCTTGACGGATTCGGGATCATCTATCCTGTCGTCCCCGAATTTTTTCGATAACTGCACAACTAATGCTTCTGCCGAATCTTTCAATAGCAGCGGAACTGTAAATGCTCCATCTATGTTTCAATTCCAGCTTGGTACGATTAAAAGTGTCTCAATCAATTTTTGATCGAAGCAAAAAAACGAGTTTCAATTCCAGCTTGGTACGATTAAAAGTTCCAGTTGTTTGTTAGCTATGACTGGACATCACTGTTTCAATTCCAGCTTGGTACGATTAAAAGGAGGGGTCAAATTTGAAAGATCTCGAAGTTGACGGTTTCAATTCCAGCTTGGTACGATTAAAAGGCTTTATACGTCCTGTAACATCAACCGGCGTATGTGGTTTCAATTCCAGCTTGGTACGATTAAAAGATCTGCACTACGGGGCAACAGTAGCGCAAACGGAGTTTCAATTCCAGCTTGGTACGATTAAAAGCCTACAACGTGCCTCACTGGGATCCAAGAAAGCCAGTTTCAATTCCAGCTTGGTACGATTAAAAGTGCTTCTCCGTTAATATTGCCGGACAAAATTCTTCGTTTCAATTCCAGCTTGGTACGATTAAAAGAAAGGCGGGTATGGTTCACGGCTGTTACACAAGCGGTTTCAATTCCAGCTTGGTACGATTAAAAGTCTTGGAAGATTTCTTATATTTTTACGTGTAAAACTGTTTCAATTCCAGCTTGGTACGATTAAAAGTGAACATCTTATCAACCTTTTAAAAGTAATGAAAAAGTTTCAATTCCAGCTTGGTACGATTAAAAGCTGCCTTTTGTCTGTGCATCATAATACATATTGCTTCGTTTCAATTCCAGCTTGGTACGATTAAAAGCCCCAGGTTCAAACTGTCCAGGCGCGTAATATCCTCGTTTCAATTCCAGCTTGGTACGATTAAAAGTAAGTCCGCCGCGCTTGGTCTAACCGGACTTCCGGCGTTTCAATTCCAGCTTGGTACGATTAAAAGCCTTTTCGTGAAATAGTTTCATTTCTTGTCTGTACCGTTTCAATTCCAGCTTGGTACGATTAAAAGCAGGAATTCCGCTTATTGACGAGCTGGCTAAAAACTTGTTTCAATTCCAGCTTGGTACGATTAAAAGGGATTTTATTCTTACCAGAAAAAAACGAAAACTTATGTTTCAATTCCAGCTTGGTACGATTAAAAGTTGTTTTTTTGACAGATAAAACTGTTTGCCATTCAGTGTTTTACTTATTCGGGATCCATGTTTTCCATGGATAAAAATCGTCGATCTGTCAAAAGGTATTTTTCTTAAGGTATCGACAACCTTCGTCAATTTGTTTATTTCCAGCATGTCAAAGATCGCAGTAGCCAAAATTAGTGAACTATTCGATCTGTTTTTGCCTTCTCGGGGAGATATCGACAATAAAAATACACAAAATGACAGCAGGTACCTCGCTAAAGTGGCTGCTTCAGTTTTCGACCGGGAAGGATTATCGTTTATGATATTATTTGCAGTAGGGGGGCGTTCGGAATGGTTTGAGGTTTCGCCGTTTGAATGGTTTGACGGCCTGCGGCCTGTTTGAGGGGGACGTTGCCCTGATTAGATGTGGTGATGAATAGTTTACCCTGCGGGTTGTGACGGTGAGGGATGAAGGCGTACTGTTCTAACGGTTAACGGGCGTGTTAATCATTTTAACAATGAAATCGGGATGGGTTATCCGGGAGGTTGCTGGGAAATGATCTGTGCAAATTATTTCAATTTAACAAGCGGATGATTTAATCCATTTACTTCATTTTTAATAACTGTATATTTTCCCAAACTCTCAAAAAGTTGTGTCAACGTTTTAAATCCGTATGTTCTTGAGTCAAAACTTGGATCAATTTTTCTGAGAGAACTACCGACTTTTGCGATATAGGCTTCTTCTTCCTCGTTATTAATTGATATCTCGAATGCTTTATCGATAATGCTTATATCAAGTTCCGGCTGTTTAATTATTTTTCCAATATTCTCAATAATCTTTGGGGAAACTTTCTTTGCCGGAGATTTCTCTTTTGTTTTCCCTTCGGAACTTTCTTCATTAAGTTCCAGTTCTGGTAATAAATTTTCGCTAAAAGTGAAAATCTCGCAAGAATTGACAAATGCTATTGGTGTGGTTTTTCTTCCAATACCCATGACGAAAAGTCCTTCTTCCCGTATTCTTTTTGCAAGTCCGGTATAGTCACTGTCGCTCGAAACAATACAGAATCCATCGACACTATGACTATGCAGAATATCCATGGCATCTATGATAAGTGAACTGTCAGTAGAGTTTTTCCCTGTCGTATAAGAGAATTTTTGTATCGGATTAATCGAATGTTGATTTATTATTTCTTTCCAACTATTCATTTGAGGAGTTGTCCAGTCTCCATAAATTCTTCTAATCGTGGCTTTTCCATATTTGGAAACTTCTCCCAAAAGTTCTTTAATCAATTTCGCCTGAGCATTGTCTCCATCAATTAAAACGGCAATGTTGAATTTTGAGTCAATCATATTATTCGATTTTTTTATAATTACAAAGCACGCTGTTGTTTTTCTATCTCCCCCCCATATCTGCTCTTTTCCGAACGGCAATAATTTATTATAAATATAGAGTTTAGTTTCTGTTTCTCCAATTTACGACAATCTGCCTTAACGTCAAATAGAATTGGGTATCACAATTTGTGATTTTAATGTCCGGCTAAGCATGGCGTGGAGGCCATCGCTGTGAATGCGGACGGAACTGAAATGCCTATCTCGGAAGCCATCGGCAAGACCGGAAATAACCAACTTACAGAAGAAGACTTTACCTATCGTATTGGCAGGCACCGTCTGCGGGAGTCAAAGGCCCCTAAAATTATACTGTAAGGAATTTGTAGAGACATAAAGTCTGTGCCCTGGATTCAGGAACAGCGAAACGTTGATTTCTTTATAACGTTACATCAAGGCATTGGGCGGATCGCATAGTGTGGAGAGGCTCCATACGAGGCTATGGATACTCTCCATACGAGGCTATGGGAACCTTCCATACGAGGGTATGGATACTCTCCACACCAGGCTGTGGCACCCTTCCATACGAAGGGATGGAGACCCTCCATACCCGGCTGTGGAGGCTCTCCATATTATTTTAACGGAACATGCCTCCGTCAATTTCGGAGTATGTTCTTTAATTTATCTCAAATTTTGCAATGAAGGCCAAATAGTTTATATTTGGTAGTATGTCAATTGAAAAAATAGTAGTGCAATGGAAAAAATAACGTTAAGCTTGCGTAATGCCTCCTTAAAAAAACAAATTAAGAGATATGCCCGAAAAAGGGGACTGACTGTTTCCGGAATTGTAGAGAATTATCTTCAAAATCTAATCAAGGCGGAAAGACAAAATCTCAAAAAGAATTATGAATTACCGGAAGAGCTGGATTCATTATTGGATGGTATTGAGGTAAATGAGTCTTTGCAAACGGAAGAATATAAATCATTAAGAGACAAAATGTATGTCAACCGTGGAGAATAGGATACAACGGGTTTTGCTGGATGTTAATGTTTGCATCGATTTAATCGTAAATCGTTCAATTTTGCCTGAAACAAAGAAAAGCTTTTTTGCTGTTTTGTTACAAAATTATATTGATGCTTATGTGCCAGCTTTTTCAATTGATACTATTTTTTACATCCTGAACAGTTCTATGAAAATAGATAAACAGGTCGCAAAAAATGCGATTCAAAAACTTTTAAAATTCACAAAACTTCTTCACACTTCTGATGAATCCATTCACCATGCTTTTTCATCCAATTTTTCTGATTTCGAGGATGGATTGATTAATGCGCTGGCTGAAACAAATAACATGGATATTATCATTACCGGTAATATTCGGGATTTTTCCAATTCAAACCTGCCTGTTTACTGTCCGTCAGATTTTATTACGCTTTTCTCGTTATAAAGAATGGTTATCTTCGGTCTTGTATCTTATTTTAAATGAACGGGATTTACCGGCTCTCCGGAGGATTTCAGGAAACGGAGGTGTTAATTTATGCAGTAATTTTCTATTTTTGGGAATATGAAACGATACATGCCAATTGTCTTTTTGTTCCTGGCTGTCCTGTTTATGACTTCCTGTGCCACCAGAAAGCAACTACCGTCGGGTAGCGCGTCGAGGGAGGTACTTTCCGGACAATTCGGGGTGAAGGTGACCAAAAAGGATAACCTTCAGCTGTATTCGTATCTTGCCGGCTGGCTGGGAGTTCCTTACCGCTATGGCGGAAACAGCAGGGCGGGACTGGATTGTTCGGGATTGGTGATCAATGCTTACCGGAATGTTTACAGGAAAAAGCTGTCCCGGTCTGCGTCTGAAATGTTGTCCGGGGACTGCCGGAAAATAAACCGGGGCAGGCTTAAGGAAGGAGATCTCGTCTTTTTCCGGGTGGGGAAAGGACGAAGGAGGGACGTCAATCATGTGGGGATTTATTTAAAAGAAGGCCGGTTTGTCCATGCCAGCACCTCGGGCGGGGTTACCGTCAGCAGCCTGGACGAGCCGTATTACAGGAAAACCTGGGTCACCGGGGGCCGTGTCCGCTGATCCGGCTTTATTCGGAAATATTTCCGATATGCACTATTTTTAATGCAAAACAGCAATATATTAAGTTGAATTTAGGTTCATTTCATTTCGTGCGGCGAGGCCTGCTAATCTTCCTGTAATTTATTACCTTTGACGCAAATACGATTATCGCTATGAACAGAAAATTTGCGTATGTGCTTATATGCGTTCTGTTATTTTTACTCACCTCGCGACTTCACGGGCAAAATAACAATACCGGCGGATTAAGGGATTTCGACTCCTTGCCAAAACTTGAACAAGTGAAGGCTCTTTTGAAGTTATGCTGGGAAAACAGGGAAAAGCAAACAGACAAAGCCATCGAATACGGACTGCAAGGAATAAAGATTGCCAAGGCTGGAGGCTTCGACAAAGAATTGGGCACCCTTTACGGTTATATGGGGGTAATTTATCAGGATTATAAGTACGATGTCTCCAAAGCTTTGTCTTACTACGACAAGGGGTTGCCAATTAGTTTACAGGTAAAGGATTCCATCGAAATTGCCTACATCTATAATAATCTTGGCGATGCATTTTACAAGATCGGGAATGTTCCGCTGGCTTTTGAATATGGCCAGAGATCACTGGCCCTGTTCGAAGAATTGCATAATGCCCGCGGCATTGCCTACAGTTATGTTAATATGGGGGAGGTAAACCGTATCAGTGAAAAATACGACACTGCGCTTAATTATTTCAGAAAAGCCATATCGCTTCGCTCGGGCTTTAACGATTCAATTGGAATAGCGTCGGCAAACCTGGAAGTTGCCCAAACATTGTTTTTGATGGGCCAAACCGATTCGGCGATGTACTTTTTCCGTCAATCGCTGGAAAAGCACCGGCAGCTAAACAACAAAAGTTATATGGCCTATTCAATGCAGGGAATGGGTGATGTCTTTTTTCGGGAAAATAAACCCGATTCGGCCTATATTTATTTTCAGAAATCATTGGAACTTTGCCGGGAAAGGCATAATCCGACGGGCGAAATTAACGGTTTGCTGGGGATTGCAAAGGTACTGGCGCATAGGGGCAAAAGAGAAGAAGGCGAAAAAATACTGGACGAAGCACTGGCCAATGCACAGGATTCGAAGCTCACCCCTAATATTTTGGAGGTTTACAAGGCAAAAGGCGAATTTTATCTTCAACTCGGAGAATTTCGCGAATCATCGGAAAATTACCGGAATTACATTCGTACCTACGATTCGTTGTTCTCGGTCCTGCAGTTTCAGACCTTGTCTGAAGTAAAAGACCGTTTCCAAATGACCGAGCAGTTGCATGCCGTCAATGAAGATCTGAAAGACCATAAACGGGAACAGGTTTATGCTGGCTTGATTATTCTGCTGCTGGTTATTTTCTCCGTCGTTTTTTTCTTAAGGAACAGGATTATTGCCCGGCTGAGTTCTGAATTGCTGAAGTCTAACCGGGCGAAGGACAAAATTTTTTCCATTATCTCTCACGATCTGATCAGTCCTTTTAATGCACTGCTGGGAACAAGCGAACTGTTAATGGAAGACCTGGAGGAAAAGAACCTGGAAAATGCCAAGAGCAACGGCCTTTTAATTCAACGGATCTCAGGAGAATCTTATCGTTTTATTTTAAATTTGTTAAACTGGGCCCGGTCGCAACAAAAAAGCATTAACCTGCATAAAAAAGAGTTTGATATCGGTCAATTAATGGATGAGGTGAAGTCGATGTTCGACAACCATGCAAGATTGAAGCACATCAGCGTTAATATCAATGCCACTGAAAATTTAACGGTTAAGGCCGACCGGAGTTTAATACAAATTGTTTTGGTAAACCTTCTGAATAATGCCATGAAGTTTACCCGTCATAACGGGACCATCGATTTGTCGCTTGAAAAAGTACAGGACCAGGTGAAAGTATCGGTGAAAGATAACGGCATCGGCATTTCGCCCGGGCGGGCCGCTTTGCTTTTTGACAGCCAGACTATCGACAGTTTGCCGGGGACTGATAATGAAAAAGGCACCGGCTTGGGATTACTCCTATGCCAAGAATTTGTCGGGATGCATGGTGGTAAAATTTATGTCGCCAGCGAGGAAGGCGCGGGCTCGGAATTCTGGTTTGTGCTTCCGGTTAGCTGAGCTGCCCCGGCACTAAACCGTACCGTATGCAGTCCGGACAGTGGCCGGTGAATGGATTTGAACACCCGAAGCAGAAAAGCTACAGCAAAAAAGCCGTTTAAATGGATTTACCTTCTTTTCCAAGTTCTTTCTGAATCCCTTCCAGAAGCAGTTCATCATTTAGTTCGCTTTGTTCCCTCTGAATTAATTTTAAAGCGCAGTATCTTACAATGTTGGCAATCGATCCGCCGCTCAGTTCATACCGGGAGGCAAACTCCCCGAGGGAAATTCTGTCGCCGGAAAGCCATTCCCGGGGAAGCATGCTCTGCCAAAGGGCCAGCCGGAGACCGGCGTCAGGCATGGGAAAAAAGACGGAGGCCTGGAACCGGCGCAGAAAGGCATCGTCGAGATTATTCTTCATGTTGGTAGCCAGCAGGATGATGCCATTGTAATCTTCAATGCGTTGCAGCAAATAAGCCACTTCCTGGTTGGCATGACGGTCGTTCGAAGTGTTGGCGGGGGTACGTTTCCCAAACAGGGCGTCGGCTTCGTCGAAAAACAGGATCCAGTTTTTATGCTCGGCCCTGTCGAAGATATTGGCCAGGTTTTTTTCGGTTTCGCCAATGTATTTCGAGATCAGCATAGACAGGTCGATCCGGTAAACATCGCACCCGTTTTTCTTTCCGATCAGCGAGGCCGTGAGGGTCTTCCCGGTTCCGGGCGGCCCGTAAAACAAGGCGCGGTACCCTGGCGTAATGATACGCTTTAGATGTTCATCGTTCATGATTTTGTCCGAATGCTGAATCCATGTGTTGATATCTTCCAAAGCGTTCAGAGTGGAGTAGGGTAGTACCAGGTCGTCCCAGTTTAAAAGCGTGCTGATGCGTTTGGCCGGGAACGAAATGGAATAATCCGGCTTACAGGCCTGCCCGGTAGTGATCAAGGTTAAAAATTCGGGACAGGGGCGGAGCATGCCGCTCAGGAAAGGTTCTCCGTTTTCATGATTTTCAATTTTCAGAATGTTTTGCCGGGCAAACCGGTGATCAGGAGCAAAAAGCTTCAGCAGCTTGATACGTTTGCCGATGTTGATCCCGGCCAGTATAAAGGCGGCTGTTTCGCCGGTTGGCAGGAAGCCGCTGTGTTTATTCCCTTTCAGACCGCCAAACTCGGTAAAGGGCCGGTCTAGGTTCTTGTTCTGAATAAAAAAGGTGTCGAGCAGCTGCGGCTTCAGGTGCGGGGCAATAGCCAGCAGCAGCACTACCCGTTCCTGAAGGGTTAATGGCCCCTCCGTGATAAAGGGAGCAAAAAAATCTTCAACAGGAGGATATACTTCTTCAATGGAATCGACCGGGCACTCCTGTTCAAAATAAAGCTGTACGGCTGTTTCGATAATGGTCGACAGCCACTGTAATTGTTGTTCCAGTGCAGACATTTTTTTAGAAGAAAGATTATTATAAAGTGAGAAAGCGTTGCTTCCCCCTCGGGTTGCAACGAGGGGAAAGTAACGCTTTGCCGGATCAATTATATCCCATTTGTTCAACAAATGCCTGACCGATAATTTTACTTTTCGGGTCGGGAGCCTGACAGGCAAATGCCGCACCTTCAAAAAATGCATTTTCCTTTGAGAGTATAATTTCTGAATTTTCGCATAGCGCAAAAAGAAATAGCTCCCCGGGGAGTTCTTTGATATGCAGTAAAGGTGAAAACTCAATATGCCATGCGGTTGCATAAGTTATCCCTGATTGGGGCGACTTCCAGCGGGGTGAATTTTTGGCATTATTCCCGGGAGCAAGCAAATTAACATCGTAGTCCCACTCTTCTGCTGTCTGTTCCAAGGTTAGCCGGGGCCTGAGGAAACGTCCGCCATTTCCGTACTGACGGGCATAATCGTTACTGTAATAGATATTCCCGAATCCTTCGCTCAGTGGATTGTTCTCTGGCCGTCCGATTTGAGTACCCGACACCCACTGTTCAGGATGCTGCTTCCAGAATTCGACCAGTACAAGCGAAAAACCATTGTTTAGAGTCACGCTCATCCAGTTGCCCGTATAGAGCGATTTCCCAAGCATTTGCCGGTTCGATTCGAACCATCTTAATAAATGCTTTTCTTCGGATAACGGAATGTTGCTGCCCCCAATGGCTCCGGCCAGCATTTGCCGGTCCATCCAAAGTTGCCCTTTATCGATGGTGAAGTCGTCCCCGTCGATGCGGATTGTTCCTCCCGGTATGATATTGAGCATCGGCTGCGCACACTCGTAAGAGGTGCCAACGACGCCTCCTTTATTCTCCATTACCATTCCTTTCTGATCGGCAAACGAAAGTGTTATTTGAAAGTCGCTTTCACTAATCTGAGGTGTGTTTGATGTTGTTAGATACCCTTTCCCCCGGGCTGATATTTGATAGGTTGAATTGACCGTCCCCAGGATTTCGCCACCGGTGTATTTTATATTCCAGTTGTTCGATTTGTTGAGGATAAATGGCGGGTGAAGCAGGTTGCCTTGTGTATTTATAAATTGAATTAAAGGCCTGAATGCGACTTCGAAATCAGAATCGGTAACAGGTTTAATATAGAGTGAGTTAAGGAGGTGTGACAGATCCGGATTGTGCGATGCACCGATGCCCAGGCAAAAGCCATGTACCGACTGGCTGCATTCGGCATCCTGCCATCCCAGACCGAGCATGCTTATGCCTACCTGTTCATTATGGTGCCCTGCTCTTTGAATGGTAAACATCAGGCTAAAAGAACGACCTGATTTACTGTACACAACTCCGGCGTAATACCACCATTCGATAAGATAATCGGATTGCATTCCCATAATTCCGGGTAAAGAAATGCGGGGAATATGCCAGCTGTCTGATGGATTAACCGGGGGGTAAGAGGCCCCGCTGCCGTTGTTGCCTGCTGTATAATTATTGTTGTTATCGTACATCATATTTGTGGGGTAAGAGGTTCCGTCGTAACTGAACGGACAGATGTCATAGAATTTCGTTTTTATGCCGGTGTTTCCGATAAATTTTATATCTCCGTAAGTCCTGCATCCTCCTATATCGCCACCATAAGGAATTATGTTTTGTATGATTGATGTGAAATACCCGCTCAAAAGTTCGGATGTTTCTCTGAATTTCAAATAAACAAACGGATCGAGCGGGGCAGGGCCAAAGTAAGGATGCCCCACCGGATTGTTTACCGAGCGGTTTTGAAGTAAAATAATCCACCGGCTGCCCCCATCGGTATAAAATACATTTCCCCCCAGCTCCGGATTTTTATCGGCTGCCGTATTTCCCTGTATCAATAGCGAATCGTCGGCGTTTGTCCCCTGGTACCCTGTTGTATATATGGCCCCTCCGTCCCAACAGGTAAGCAGGAATTTCTCAATGCGGTTACCGACGATTTTGTTATACCTGTTTTTTGTATGGTAGTTATTTTTTCCCCATTCGAACCAATTTGCATTGTTAAGTCCCGGGTAACCGTCCGGGTCGAGAAGTCCCCAGCCCCAACCCATGGCAATGCCTGACCATGGGACATTTTTGATTTTGTTGCCGGATATGGTTGAATATTCGCTGAATCCGACAAAAATACCTGCCGCATCGACAAACTCAACAGCCACCGATTCAATTTCGTTATCAGCAATCGTATTCATCGACACAATTTGATTTTCACTCAAAATGTTGTCGTAGGTGCAAACATCGCCAAGCTGTATCGCTGCAGACGAAATATCGGAGAAATAATTTCCGGAAATATTGTTGTTCCTGCTTCCCTCGCCGAAGTCGAGTCCTACACAACCTAAATGAGTAAATGAATTGTTGCAGAACGAACAGCTTCTAACATATTGAATACTAATATTGCCCGGTGTTTTTACCACATGTTTTACATGTCCTGTAATGTTTGGGCGGTGTCCTTCACCGATTACCCGGAATCCGCTTTGATCGGCGACGTATCCTTCATTGGTGCCTGGAGTCAGCCATGTGGCATAAGAAAAAGTCAATCCTTCAAATTCAATATTCTCAGCCGGTTTCTCCATGCTTCCTTCAACAATTACTAATTTTTCCAAAACAGGCAGTTCAACATTGACATCTCCTGTTAATAAATCTTCGTCTGGAAATGGTTTGTAGTAAAGCCATGCTTTTTTTTCGTCGAGATACCATTCTCCGCAATCAGTTAAAAACTCCAGCGCATTTTCGAACCATGTAACCTGCCAAAAGCTCCATATTCCCGGATCCGGATTTTTTTTGCTGACGCGGTAAAGGTTCGCATTTTCCCATGCAGGATTTTGTAGCGAAATAATTCCTGCCCTGGGATCTACTGCCTGTAAAGGGACGCGCATCATCTTCCATTGGGTCTGGATTACAGCTTCGACCTTATCGATATTGTTCCATTGAGCCGGATTGTTCCATTGCCGGTTATTTGCGAAGGAGCATTCGTAGCAGATACCTCCCTTTGCATAAATGGGGACGAATCCTTTGGGATAGGAAGGTGTTCTGGCTCTGGTCATGCGTTTCCCGTTGACATATAATTGTCTCGACTTTGTTCCGTGCGGAACGCTGGCCCGGTAAATAGACGGGGAAAAAGGACAGACTTCCCAGTTGTTGATCTTAATTGAACCACTAAGGGTGGAAACTGCGTCCTTTTCAGCTTTATAAATTACTTTAAAATTATTTCGTCCTCCGTCTTTCTCCGAGAGTATAAATGGCTTTTCGAGACGGTAAGTACCCGCTTTCAACCAGATATAAATGTCATGGTCCTGTTCTTCTTGCCTGTTTTGACTGCGCAGGTTATCCCTTGCTTTTTCCAGTGTTCTGAAAGGATGTTCTTTTGTTCCCGGATTTGTATCAATCCCGGAAGGCGATACCCAAAATTCGTTTCTCATATTGTTTTTTTATGTTACGGAATAGTTAGTATCTGTTGGGCCACAGCTTCGAGTTCCCCATCGTCCGGGGCTGGAAGAATCTCTTTTCCGTAGGGACAACCTTCGGTGAACTGCCACAAATTGTTAACGCAAAACTGACAGGAGCCTTCGGTACGTTTCAGCCTGCCGATCGATTCGTCGTACGAAATGCGGCCTGCATTGTATTCCTGCTGCAAAACAGAGGCCAGCATTTCCAGCGGATCATAGTAATAAGCCATCAGTACGCTCCATGCCGACGAGCTGAGCCTTTCCTGAATACTGTCGTCCTTGCCTAAAATCCGTACAGGAACAATCGAATTCCAGTCGTTATCCTTTACCCTGCCTTCTTCTTTGAGTATCCGTGTGTCTTCTGTAAAGTCGGATTTAAAAGCTTTCCATGCTGCCTCTGATAAGCGTGACTGTTCAACAAAATTATCGGAATAGGAGAAGTGGGGCGAAATAACAATCCGCGATTTTAACTCATAGTTACCGGTCTTTATAAGGAGGAATTTTTCCCTTTCGGTGGTTTCTTTCAGCAGCTGATAGGTTTCCTTAATGATTTTGGTTTTCTCTCCGTCGCTGTTCTCAACTTCATAATAATAGTCAAAATCGGTGAGGCAGGGGGCGAATACCCTGGCAAACATTTCGAGCGAACTTCCTCCGACAATAACAATAACAGAAGGCCTGGTCTGGATTAACTGCGAGACCAGGTAATCGTGGTCCAGGATGCAGTTGCCGGTAATCTTATCGGTCGGGATGTCGTACTTTGAGCTCCAGCCCGGCGATGCACAGGCAATCATGTCGTGCTGGGCCACGTCTTCCGATATTGAAAGATCTGCCCCGGATACCGGCTGTCCGGCCATTAATGCTTTGAACCGTTCCAATACGTACACATAGCGCTGGTAATAGCCGGTCGTATTATCATAAAGTTGTTCGTTACTGCCGGTAAGCCCTGATATTTTAGCCCCGATAATATCGCCTTTTTTAAAGCTTAGTTTGTCCGGATCTTTGCCGGCATTGGTATTGACCAGAACAACAAAGCGTAACCTATCGGTCCAGGCGACTTCGGTTTCTTTCTTTGTTCCGTCGACATATTCAACGGAGAGGAGCACCCAGCGGTAGTCGGAGCAACGGTTGGCACTGATGAGCCATCCGTCCTGATCGGCAATAATTTCAGTGCCCGGCTCAATATTCTTTTTGATAAAACCGGGATCAAAGCTTTCCTGGTAAACATTATGGTGCCGGTAATAGTAGGCATACCGGGCATTGTTGCTGAAGTTGGGATAAGCCCAGACTGCCCCGGAAGTACTGGCAAAATAGGCTGTCATATTGGGATTGATCCCGATGGTCATGATTGGCGCCTTTCTGCAGCCGTGCATCACGCCGGGATCGACCTGGCCCTGTCCGCATGCTTTTACTTTTAAGAACGGCTTTTTCTCATATTTTGTCGTTTGTTGCTGGTTGCGCACTGCTTCGGGATAATCTTCGTTCCAGTCGTATACCGGGAAATTGCCGTACGGAGGTATGGCTCCCCAAAACCATTGACAGGTTTTACAGTTACGTACGTTGTTTACAAGTTTTACTTCTAATGGTGTTGTCATTTTGTTTTTTTATTTTAATCAATGATGCTTAATGAGACGGTGGTTTACCCGACAATACATGCCCACGTGGTCAATGCCCCGTTAAAGCTGGTATACAGGCCACAGGTCTGGTAGATCAGCGATGACCACTCTTCCCTTATTTCTCCGGGTATTTTTTCGCCCGATGCTGATTCAGATACGACAACCGGATCGGAGATGTTACGGACAAATGTGTAGTTTACACCTTTTTCACCGGCTTCATGGCCTACCACTGTATCGTCCATCTCAAGGGCCGAATATTGACTTGCATCGCTACCTGTAGCGATAAAATAGTAATCGGTGGTCAGCAGCGGAATGTTTTTGCCGGGTAACATAACCGGAGACTTCAGATTGTCGGGGCTCAGAGGCTTATTTATCAAATCGGTAAGCGTAAGGCCCGACGAACCGGGCTTCCGTTCATGCAGTTCGTCCAGCAGATGGTCGAGCTCGCCGGGCGTTAAAACAAGGTTTAAGGGCATCAGCAGGTTCCCCGTTACGGCCCGTTGCAGGGCTATGTCCGGAAACCACTTGCACGAAATGGTCTGGTTATTATACCTTGCCTGAGTGTTTTCTTCTTTTTCCAGTATAATATGGCCGGCATTGGTAATGACCGTATCTCCCAGAATATCTTTGAGCGATGCGCCTCCGGCCGTTCCGATGGAATAAATTTGTTTAGGTTGGGCATCGTCGATAATATGACCTACCATTTGGGCCAACCCGTCGATATAAGGAGGATGGGCCAGGTGTGCTTCTGACTTAAACAGGAGGACCTTCTGATTTTTTATACTTACCATCCGGAAATAGCCCCACAATTTCGAAAAAGAGGATTCCGGGGCATCTTTGCTGTAAAGGTACCATTGATCGTGCCACGATTCATCGTCGGGCTTTCTTACGGTTTGGCTGTTGGCAAAAACATGATCGAGGGCCGACCATTCGGCGCTGGTCCAGGTAATGATAACTGTGTCTGCTGAAGGAAGGCTGGCATCAGGGCCTTCGTAAGAAATATTGATGTTTACAGGAGCTTCCTGTCCTGTTTTAGTCCAGTCGATAACCGGTAATTCAGGTAAATGATGAACCGAAATTTGTTTCGATTCCTGTATTATTCTCGACATAACAGTATTGTTTTTACGGGTTAATAGTTGAATCAGTAAAGCATCAGATAATTTTCATTATTAATGGTTAAGGCAAGCATTAATTCCCTGTCGGGGCCGGTTGTCAGCTGTGACTCTGTGTCCCAGCCCTGGCAGTTACCGTAAACGCGGTTAAAGGTCGTTTCGCCGTTACTGCGGTAAGTGGCAAAGTACGGGAAGCCTTTTACATCGACAAAAGTGTTTACATTATTTACCCCAACCATTTGTGCCGGGGCATCGATGTTCAGTACCGGATGGGAACCTTCGCCCGAATCGTCCATGAAATGGTCGATGTTTACCTTGTTGTATTTTATATTGGTTTTAATAAAGAAGTTTTCTGCTCCCATCTGGAAGAATGAGAACCGGGTCCATCCCTGAGCCCATTTGTCGCTCCATACCTTTTGTACTGAAACAGAGTACGGGGATGCGTTTACGGTGATCTGATATTTCGAAACATGGCCGGTATCCCTGTTATAGGAAATGAAGTACAGTTGTTTCCGATAGATAAATGCGGCCAGGGTTGTGGCCCCTGTTTCTATATTCAGGGTAGATACTACGCTAAGCCCGAGATTAGGGGCAATATCGATGATGGATACTTTCCCGGATGTGCCATCGTAAGCCAGGCACAACGGATCGCTGTCTGTATTGATTATGGCTGCCAGGGTGGTGGTGAGCAGCAGTGGTGCAACAGGCACTGCTACAATAAATTTATTGCCATTGTAGGCCTCATAGATTTGAATAGGGCCGTTATCCTTTTTAAAGGCGATTAGATACGGGATCCCGTTTTGAGTAAAGGAATCCATGCATTGGATACCGTCGTCAATGGTCCCGGTCATACCGGGATCGACCTGGTGAACAGAGAATTCGTCTTCTGTTTTGATGTTAAATAAGATTGTTTTTTCCATAGATTAAATGTTAGGTTTTACGTTATTCTTTTTTGCCTGTGCCTGCATTTGTTTCAACGTTGGCTTATTCGAACAATCTCGCGGCCTTTCCCCTGCACAAGGAAGGGAACAGGCCGATTTTTCTCCTGATTTACCCTATATCGAAAGGGTATCAGGAGAAAAATCAGGGGCCTGTTTAATCTGCAGCAGAATTAAACAATCCTATTAAATCTTTAATTGCATCTCCTTTTACAAGCCACGATATTCCGAATGCAAAAACAGATATCGTTTCCAGGATAAATACATCGTAGCCGGTAACGTGATAATGAATTGTGAATTCAGTTAACAGGATCAAAATTGATACCCACATAATTAATCCGCTTGTCCGGTAAAGAACATTTTTTCTCATCTTTTCTTTTGTTTTTCCGCCTTTTGTAAACCGGAAAAATGACATCCACCCCATCGAGGCCAGAAATATTCCGGCGCTAACCAGGTGAATGGTGCTAATGACCTCATTATTATGTCCCCAAAGCGGATAAGTATGGTCATTGCACATTTGTTGAATATCTGGGTTTCCGCTTCCACCGCAACTTGTCGGGAACAATACGACAATAATAGCGGCAAATCCTCCAATATGGGTAATTATATTATCACTGATCAATTCCGTTTTTTTGTCGCGCGGATAGCCCCGGTAAGTAATCAGGAATAAACCGAAGGACACTAATGTCGCAATGAAGAATACAGCAGAGCGGGTATAGTAATAATGGCTAATCGAGGCTAAAAATTCGCCGTAACCCAGCACCGCCAAAACAGGCAACAGGATACCCAAAAGACCGATCACCTTTCTGATCGTATAATATGAGTAAAGTAAATCATTCTTTTCTTCCATATTTTTCCAGATAATGTTAGCGAGTTATCCGTACGATTTTTTCAATAATCTGAGTTAATTGATTTTCAGTTTCGAACAGATATATTCCAAATCGTCACTGTTGAGTGAGGGATATTCCCAGATGAACAGGCCGCCAATGTTGTGGCTGGTTACCTGATTAAGAAAATAGTCGAGGTTTTCGCGTGTCAGTCCGTTATAAGTGAGGGCCAAAATAACTTTTTTGGCATCAACTCCCTGAGCAATCGTTTTTTCAATGGCCGGACCAACATTCGATATAATATCCTGCATGGGCCACATCGCATCGGCATAACACATTAAAATAAACCGGTCGATAGCACCATTGGCAACCAGGCTCTTTATATTTTCAGCTTCTTCCGGGGTGTTATTGAATGCCCAGCCAGCTAAAAAAGTATAACTTGTTTCTTTGCCGGCTGCCTTCAGTTTTTGTGTTGTCCCGGCAATGTTCCCGATGTTCATTGAAGATTCGTTGTCAAAGTCTGTCCCGGCCCAGTTTTGCGTTGTTGTTGCGTCTACTATTTGGGCTATTGCCGATTCATCAGCAGGGGTCCCTGTAGGGGAACCGCCGGCGCCTCCGTATGTCCACAGCACTTTGCAGGGAGCATGCTGCGGCGCTGCCGTTTTTGCAGGGCTCCATCCCGGCCATTGTGCTGTTCCTGACGTTAATCCCTGGAAATTGGTTATCATTCCGTACATGGCATACGAAAATGACTGAGGTGGGACAGCACTTAGATTTTGTGACCATCCGCCAATAATAAATTCATTCTTCATTTTTTTTGTTTTTTGGGTTTGTATTCCGGAAAATATTAATCCGGAGAGGTAAGTACCTCTCCGGAACTAATTGAGATTTAGACTTAAATAATCAGGATTTTTATTTTTTAAGATAGATTACGAAAATCTATTATTTTATCTGCCGTAATTTGTTGAGTACAGGTCGAAGCTACCATTGTTATATAAGACATAACCGCCTTCAGTACTATATAATTCTAATACCTGCGGCATCATTTCGTATGGCAAGTATACCCAAAGCTGTTTTGCTTCATCCAAATTAGGTTGCAGGTTAGTGCCCCCCGGGACGAATAGCATAATGATTTGGTTCACTTCGCTGTTATCGTCGGGTAATATGGAAACAGATCCTAATACACCCTTGCCTGTTATTTTTCCGGTCCAGATATTATTAAAGCTGACGCCATTATTTCTGTAGTTACAACCATTTTTTAAATTATTCATAATATTTCTCTTTTTAAATTTAACAATCAATAAGATTTGACTTAACTACTGTTTGTCACAATCCAGGGAGTCCGGTACTTTACGCGAAACGCAGTTCTCCATTAGTTAAACACTACCTCCTTTCTTGTTTTGTATGTTTTTGAAATAAAGTATTTTGTCTGAATGCGAATCGCAGGGAAGCACTGTCTTCATTTTTTGTAATCCTTAGCATATTTCAGAGCACCTGCCTGTTGCAGGAAGATCGTTTAAATGTAAAATCAATGCCTTTCGGGGCATTGCCAGGAATTATAAATTCCGGGCGGTGACCGGTTGGGATAATTTGTCCGGACCTTGATATAGCGCGGGCGCCACGCTTGTGCTATGATTTTAATAGATTGCCTTATCCTCTTTCCTCTCCCTGCTAAAATACATTTAACAAGATACCATATTAATGTGTATATAATTTATATTGTTTAGCAGATTTTTCAAAAACTAAATTCTCGTTTTCAATGGCCCTTTCTTTTAATTGCCTTGCATACATATTGATTCGTATCGGGCTTTTCCAATGCTTCAGAACCTGGAAAAAGAGATTCGTTGGTACGCATTTTTCACTCCTCCGGCTCCTCAGTCCCATTTTGGGTGAGCAGGCTATGGCTTTTTTATCAGGGCGCCTTCCTGTTTCTGGAGGACCGTTGTAAAAAGTGATGCGGTGCATTTTCCGTATTTCCGGGAATTACAAATTCCGGGCAAAGGGGTATAATATGTCCGGCCCGAATCAACGAAATGCTCCATGTCTAAGCTGAGGGGACGGAAATAAAAGGATTACCTAAAGGTCCTATTCCCAGAGTCCCCTTATTGTTTCACCTACAACGTTGAGACCCTTTTCTGCTATAGTGAGTGTTCTATTTGCAAGATAGGCTGTTAGTTTGCCAAGTAACCACCCTCTTATCTTCCACCCACCAGAATTGACATGGACTGCATTAGCCATTAACCAAGGGTGTGCCGCGACGTGGCGTGGTATCATTTCCCCCTGGTACCATTGCATTACATGTGAGATAAGGCTGGCCTTAGAAAAAGTGGACCATGGGCCACTATCGTCAGTTACTAATATCCGGGCATAATCAAATAAAAAGGTTTTGATTAAATCATGTAGTTTTAGATTTCTGGTGGCTACAGGTCCGGAACCGGCATTGATATTGTCTCCTAAATTGAGCACAGTATCTACATAGGCCCGTGTTCTTGCAGAAGCATTACCCGCTACTCCTCCCTGGTCTCTTACCACATTAATATGATCTCTTTGACGACCTTGGGCATCTCTGGTATTTGTTACGGGAACACTCCAGCCTGCTACACCAACTCTGCGGTTATTGGCATTTACCTGAAATCCGCGACCAGCAGAATTTCGTCTTTTCTCTCTCCTGCGTGCTCTTGGGCTTATCATTAAATCCGCCAAATTATGGACACCCAGCTCATGAGCTATCAGACCAACGATTTCACCCACAGACATAATATCCAGATACCATTTTCTCAGGTTAACTTCAATGTCGATACCCCCACTGGAACTCATCCGGGTATCAGCAGGGTTTGGTTCGTGATTATCATCAACTCTCACCCCAACAACAATTCCGGCAGTTGGGCCTATCGCTAAGTTCATCGCTGTAATTACTTCATTAAACTTAACTAACGTATCTCCGGTTAAAGCTATTCCTCCTCCTATAACGACCGGCATGACTATCCGTTGAATTAGCTGGCTATTACTTATATATGCTTTTTTCAGTTGAATTAAGTCTAAACTTTTGAGATGTACATCCTGATCCGTCTTTATTGTGCCGGCTTCTTTCTCAAGTCCGGGATTATTGTTTACGGGCGTACCGGCTACCGTGGAGGTGGGCCGTACGCGTCCCTGCTTTTGCTGGGCCACGTGCCATGCTTCATGGGCCAGGTGTTTCTCCTGTCCCGGTGCCACGTAGATGTCGGTTCCCTGCGCGTAGGCAAGGGCCTGTACCCCGGCCGGCTTTGATGAGTTGTAGTGCACGCGCACATCGCTCATGTCAAGGCCCGAGAGTTTTTCAACGCCTGCCTTCAGGTTACCGGGCAGGCCGGTCCTGTTTCCGGCACGCTGAACGGTGAACTTATCCTGTCCCTGTTTTTTCCCGTATTCTTTGGACTGAACAGTTTTAGCCAGCTTTTGCTGCACTGCAGTACTTGTCCGGTTGTCCTGGATGCGGATCCGGCCATTGTTGCCGGCAGTGCTTTGCTGCTGCTGACCCTCCCGTTTTGGATAGACTCTCATTTGCATTGCTTTGTGCTATTATCGTTTATTTTACATCATTAATTATTCGCATTTTTAGTCGCCATATATTCCTCAAACAGGCAGCAGGCTATCAAACCCTTCAACCATGTTCAAGCGGCAAAGCCCTGTGTTCACCATTCTCTCATTCTCTCATTCTCTCATTCAATCATTTCTTTTTTACCTCCAGCTCACATATATTGGTTTATCCATCCACGAATATTTTACCGGGGAGTAGCTCCATGGAAGGCTGTCGAGCAAAACATCGTAACCTTTTTGTTCTATTTTGAGGTGCCAGATGTCTTCCTCATCCTTTTCCAGTTTTCCTTCGCGGATCAGGAACGAGTCAACCAGCCCCCTGGGTGAGGTGTTACCCAGGCGCCCCCAGTTTTGGATTATCCCTTGCAGCAGTTGCTGCATGGTTTCTGCTTCATGCGGAGTGACCTCCAGTGTGCAGTCGACCGGAATGGCAGGGGCGAGTCCGCACAACAGTTTGTTCAGGACCAGCTCATGTTCTGCGATCTCAGTGCTTTCGAAAAGCAGGTATTGCAGCAACAGGACTGCCCGTTCTGCGCTTTTGGCATCTTTAAAACCATTTTCACCGGTAAGCCCTGACAGAGAAAAGAGCCTTGGCAGAAACGGGTTACATAACACCAGGCCTGCGTTGTTAATAAATATTTCTTCGTTCATAATTGGTTTATTATTTTGATTAACTGAATATTCGTGTGAAACAACTTCCTCCCGGGTGTTCTCATTGCCGGTTCCGGCAGCGGGCGTTGAATGTTCGAGCCACTTCATCTTTTGCTCCCATTGTCTTCCCCTGTTGGCTGCTTTTATTTTCAGTATCGACAGCAGTTGCTGCCATTGTTCACCGGTGACAGGCCCGATGGCTGCATGAAGCAGTGCATTTAATAAATCCTTTTCTGTACGGTTTTGATTTTTTCCCGAGCTGAACTCCAGCAACAATCCGAATACCTTTTGCCGGTTGAATGAAACTCCTGACCAGCCTGCAACGGTCTCCTTTATCCATTGAAGTAGCCGGAATGCATCGTTCAGCACCTGACGATGGTAAGGCGATACCATGGCGTGCATCCACTTTAGCTGCACGGCATGGGGAGCAGACCTGAGCCACAGACTGATTTTGTGCTTCGGGAGGATGCCAGCATCAAGTTGCTTTCTGACCAGCTTCCAATAGAATTCATCCCGAAGGGCCTGATCGAACAGGTTGGGTTCATTTCGTATCTCTTTCTTTTCCTTTTCTTCGAAATAGAGCTCGCTGATGATACCGGCCAATACCTTGTCTGCTATGATCAACCGGTCGATCAGGGTTTGATAAACCAACCGGAGCAGATCGTAAACCGTGAGGTTATAGTGTGCAGCCAGCATGCTGATGACCGAATAGACAAATGCTTTACGGTTTAGCATGTTGCCGGTCTCTTCGATGAGGACCGTAAGAATAAATTCCCATTTTAACAGATTGAATTCCCCGGCTGTATGGCCTTCAAAAGCATTCCGTTCGTGTTGCCGGTCGAGCATTCCGGCATAGGAAATCACAAAACGCTCTTCTCCGGGGACCAGTAGTTTTACCAGTCCGTGCAGCTGTTTTTCGTTCAACTGACGAATCAGCCTGCGTCGCGATTGCGGCTGTTTTAAGAGAACAAGGAGCTGTTCTTTATGCTGTTCCGCATTGAACACACTGGAACGGTTTTTAATGGTTCCTGCGTCCGAAAATTCTTTTGGAAACAAACGATTATGATCAGAAGCTGCCGCTTCATGAGCAACAGCTTCATTCAGTTCGGTCAGGAGAAGCCTGAATTCTGAATGAAAATCAGTCTTTATGTTCAGCGATAAAACAACATCGGTGAGGAAATGAAGCAACCTGATGTATTCGAGTCCGTAATGTGCTGCCAGCCCATGGATGGTCTGATCAATGAATGCACGGCGGTTGAAATGCCCGGCTTTTTGTGCCAGGAGGTACGACAAAATAACTTCCCAGCAGGCATCGCGGTGGTCTTTAACAGTGGCTGTGGCCACTTTTTCATGCGTACTTTCATTGATCAGCAGGTTGAAGTAGCTGATAATAAACCCGCTTTCGGCAGGGGCCAGTGCTTTGACCAGTTGCTGCAAGTCGCCGTTGTTGAGCAGTAGGGCCAGTCTTCGTCTTAATGAGCTGTAATGACCGTAAGTCCGCAGAAATTCACATAGGTCCCGGGTATATTCCTGGAGGATCTCAAGGAACAGCACCTTAAAATTTTTCTGTTTTTGTATGCCCGGCCACGGGTAATAACCGTGAATAAGGAACCAGGTAACTGCTTCAAAGAACGACAGGCTTGCGGGGACTTTTTTGATCCCGCCGGGAGCGCCGGCAACTATTAATTTTTGCATCAGTTCTTCGAGTTTTTCTTCCAGCAGCAGGGGAAATTGTGTATAAAACCCGTTACGGGGAATCGTCCCCAGGTCGAGTTCAAGCATACCTATTGAAAGCAGCTCTCCGGACGGGTTGAAACGTTCCAACACCTTTTCGACGATGCGTACAAATGCGGACCCGTAAAAAGAACTCCACGATGAATACAGATTAAAAGCCATTTCTTCGCTGTCCATTCCAAACCGGAAATCTGCCTTTTTTATATGGATATTGTCGCTCACGTTTTATTTAAATGATGGTGGATGAAACGGGCCAGTACCAGCGATTTTGCCTTGTTACCGGTATTGTTTTCCAACGCGGTACGCCATGCAAAGTAGAGCTTTTCGAACTGCCTGATTTCAGTCGCGTTCAACCACAAGAAGTTAATATTCAGATATGCCGGGCGGCGTTCTTCAAGCAGTTCTTCGCACCACGCCCTGAACTTTGTATTATGGAAGCGGACTGACCAGTCGGGTAGCACGGCTGTCAGGTTGAAATCCATAAAATCATACGGGAACAGCGCGTCATCGTCCTGCACGCAATAGCGGTGGATGCTGAACTGTCCGGGTTTCAGATTTTCGAGGAACAGTCGGGCCTCTTCCGGGCTGTCGAACCGTTGCGGGCAATAAATGGCATCCGGACCCTCGGTTTCGAGAAGGATCAGGAAATTGTGGCTTTCCGATTCCCTGATTTCAAACACCCGGGGATTGGTCAATGCTTCCCGGGCTGTTTCGTTCAGCTGTTCAATCTCTTTGCGCGAAACAGGCGAGAGCAGGCTGAACTGCACTTTCCCGTCAGCATCGCAAATTTGCAGCGTATAACAGCGGTCGTCGGCATTTGTATCCAGGAGCAGGTGCTCAACCAGGTAGATATTCTCGCTTTGCAGGTTTAGTTCGATCAGGAATTGTTGCAGCTGGTTGGCTGTTTCGATCGCCTCGTCGTGTTTTTCAAATTTTCCCAGTGCAATCCACTCTTCCTGTTCGCAGGCATGATAGGTTAAAATGAAATCGTTGCCGGCAGGCCGCAGAATTTTGTAATTGCGGAGGTCGATGCCGTTCCGCAGGAAACTTTCGAAAATGATGTCGTGGTGAAGCAGGTAAATTTTATGGCGAAACCCAAGGTAATTGTCTTTAGGATTTTCAACCTCTTTAGCAGGTACATCGAAAATATTTTCTTTATCGAAATTGCTGTCCAGCTTATCCATTATAAAATCGATGTTGAGCAATCCCCTCATGTCTTTATAGTATTCCTGGTCGCTCAACAGACGAAGAGAATATTCTGAGAAGACATTGGTGACCGGTAACTCCAGGGCCCGGGGCAATCCCAGCACTGCCGCGAACCACTGTTTTATTCCGGGGACATCATTGGGTTGACTGCTCTGAAGGTTGATTCCCCTGGCCCTGGCAGGCATAAAACGGTGTTCGTTACGGATAAAACTTGCCCGCTGTTCCAGTTGCTTTAAGGGATCGTGGTAAACGTCGAAATCGGACAGAAATCGAAGGGTGCTTTTTTCACCATACAAGGCATCGAGCAGGTCGAAAAGCTGGTTTTTGACTCCGGCCCTGAACGGTTTTGACTGTTCTATTGCTGTATTTTTCTTTCCGGCGTCGACCAATTCTGCATAATGAGCTATGGTTGAACCCAGGTCTGGCAGTATTTCGGCAGGAAGGTGCGCGTTGGCCTGCAATAAATCGCGAAGCTGGTTGATTTCCTGCATCGATCCGGCAAGTACAAAATCGAAAAGCAACAGATAGCCTTTTAATTGTTTTGCCTTAGCTTTCCGGTCGTCGGAATAATACGAAGGGATGCCCTTATTATTGATCCCGTAGAAATCGGGAAAGTCATTCTGAATACTGTCGTAGCCCGAAAAATCGACGTATTTTCCCTGCGGAAGGACTTGCATTTTACCGGGATCGGCGAACTGGTTTTGCCTGCCGTATTCTTTAATGACCAGTTTTTTAAAGTATTTTTGTACTTCTGAAAATCCAACGGTCACCTCTTTCCCGTTTTTCAGCAGCAATAACTGAATGTCCTGCCTACGGGCAGGCAGGGTCACGGTACAGGTGTGCAGGATATCCGGACAGGTAATTTCGTCGGCGAAGGTCCGGGAATCATTTTTCAGTGAAATATTTTCAATGACACGTATGCCTTTTATTTCTTTGATCAGCGAATAGAGGTCGGACAGATAGAATGTTTTTTTTACCGGCAGGACTGAGTTGTCGTCGATAATGCCGTTTTTCATCAGCGGGCCATCCAGTAAGATTGACCAGTCGTCCTCCTTTTCGGGCAACCTGTGCATATTGTGATATTTTATTCCTGAATTGAAATAGCCGGCACATGCAAAATAGATACGGGCCAGTATTTCGTCGGCATTGGCATCGTCGGTTAAATGAATTTCGGCCCAAAGTTCCAGCTCTTGCTTTTCGCGGAAAAGGATCTGCCCCAGTTTTTCTCCCAGGTTCCGGTTTTCGTTGTAAAGCTTTCTGATTTTGGCTTCGGTTTTCGATCTTTTAAGTGGATCTGCAGAGGGGGATAAATCGACAATGATATCGAGTGTCCCCGGTAGCCGGTGAGGTGACGGACGCAACCAGATGTTTGCTATTTCGGGAATCCGGTCGAAGAAAAGTTTGCAGTAGTCACTTGTGGTAACCGGCGCTGTGGAATATACCTGCACAGGCAGGAACAAGCCAAAATCATTGGGATTGAAGTTGCTGCCGGTATTGGTCAGATAGTCTTCGACGGGAAAGGATAATTTATAATGAAGTTCGGTCAGTGCATAGTTGAAAGCATCCATAATGGTTATCCCCGGATCGTGGTCGTTATAGTCGGTCCACAGGTTTCCCGATAATTGCCGGACCGTTTTTAGTGCCGCTTCCCGAAGTTCCTGATAATCGGATGGTTCTTGGGTTTCAGCTTTCTTTTCTATATAAATTTCCTCAGTCATTTTTTGTTTGTTCTTTGGTTTCGCGGTTCATGCGGTGGTTGTCCCACAAGGACGAAACGTTGTAGCTGATATCGTTTCCGGGGCCGTAGTTGCAGCGGGTCCTGAGCTGCAGCACCATGCTGTTGTTATCTTTTTTCCACCTGATCCTGATCTTGTTGAGCCAGCTTCCGTACCACGACCGGGTACTACGGATTCTTGGATGGGTTCCAAAACACTGAATAGCAGTAGCAACCAATAGTGCATATTTCCTGTGTCGGATTTTTCCGCATCCTGCAATTACTTCAAAGGCATAGCATCCGGTAAGCGAAGGCGTAATGGTATGCCACCGGCTGTCGGCCGGGACTTCACCGGAAGCAAAAGTGCCGGCGCGCCCGTACAGACCGGCTGTTTGTGTCGTATGCAACTGGTGTTTGGGGGTATCGGTGCCGATCCCTATTTTTTCGTCCGGTGAAAGGACCAAAACCTTTTTCCCGTCAGACTGGCGAAAAACGAGGTTTTCACTTTGTTTCTCAAGGGTCACCGACCATTGGGCTTCCTTGTCTTCAATTTTCCTGAAAATGCTTGCAATATGGCCCTCTTCGTCCAGCGGTGAAAGAGAAAGCCCTTTGCCCGATGATTTATCAAATCCTTCGTCCACAATGTTCAGCATCGAGTCTATGAGATCGGCAAAATGTTCTTCGGTAGGCATCTTGCCGCGGACGAAAAATTTTTTGAGCGTTATTCTGTTTCTTTTAGCCATGTCAACTGATTACAAAAGTGTTTCCGATTTCCAGTTCATCAATTCCTGTTTGTTGGTTCTGATCTTCATTATCAGGGACCAGCAGGTGATTTTCCATGGGGATGAGTATGGCCCAGGGGTATGACGGCCCGACTAACTGTAGTTCTTTCTGATTTAATTCATGTTTGTTCAGCAATATTTTTACATTGCTGGTCATGTCGCCGCGGTCGGCGCCTGCAGCTTCGTGTTCGCGTTGTTCGATTAATTCGTACAAAAGTTCTCCTTTTTTCCGCAGGTGGAGCACCGAAAAGTTTTTCACATTGGCGACATAGTTGCGGCTGCGGATAAAATTGGCTAGATCGATGATGGAAACGGAATGCCCGAATACCGGAGCTTCATTCTTTTCTTCCCAAAATGCAATATAATTGCTGATTTCGCGGTTCAGCAACCGCAGGTAATAGCCTTCGGTACTGGTCTTTTGCAATGTTACTTTGCATTTTACCTGCATGAATTCGTATACCGGGTTAATGGCATCGACGGTGGAGAAAAGGCTGGTGAAATGCTGCAAATATTCTTCAATGTCGAGCAAAAGCTTACTGTTGGCCTTTGGCATTCGTATTCGTTCAGCAACCTGCGGAATGATGACCAGCGTAACTACGCCGGGCCGGTGGCCTTTTGAATCGGTGGCCGGCAGGCATTTTACTTTTCGCACCTGCGGAAATTTCTCGAGTACAAGACGTTCGAAATCGCGTGCGCTAACGGCCCTGTTACGGTGCGAAATCCGTTCCGAGAGCCTGATGCGCATTATCTCCCGGTCTTCTGCTTTCCGTCCTCCTGCTGTGGCTGTAAGCTGAATGATTTCTGCCAGACCGGGGATTTTATGCTCGGCCTTGGTAATGCTTGAGGGTGGGACCGGCTTGAATACGGACGGTTCATTTTCAGGGAGGATGCGTTCAACGTTAGCCACATGGAGGTAAAAACCTTTTACATCGGAAATGTTCTCTATGAATTCTTCAATGGACAGACGCAGCCAAAACAGATGGTCCCCGGATGTTTCCGGATCGGGAAGCGTTTTGGGCAGTATAACTTCCAGAATACCGCTTTCGGTCAGGTTGCGGGTACCATCGGTTACCATATTGTTTTGTGGCAGGGCTGTCCAGCGGAAGCCATTGCCGTAATATGCTTTTATAGCCGGAAATTGTTGTTTACTGATCTCCCTCAGCGAAGGAGAAAGCAGCATAAACAGCCGGATGGTTTCACCGCCGGAAACATGGTCGAGCCCCAGCAACAGGTTGCCCTTGCTGTTATAGGAGGGAATCAGGTTGAACGTATTTCCTGGCGGGACCAAATCGGGCGAATTATTCATGAACGGATGGATATAACTGATTTCACTGCCAAGGGGACCGGATGAATTACCCGGTTTAATTTCATCTTCGCTGGTGTAATTGACGGTGATGTGTCCTGCCTGCGGAACAAAAGGAGGATTGGGCAGCTGCATGTCCTTCTTTGATCTGATGTTTTTGATCAGAGCACCGGAAAAGGTTTTCTGGTAGCAGGTATGCCCAAAACCAAAGGCAGGCCCGGCCAGGCGAAGTTTGAAAAGGCCGTCTGAGGTAAACATGTTGTAAGTAAAGTCAGCCGGTACTGTTTGTTGCCGGTTCAGGTTTTTGAACTGAATACCGGTTAGCCTGCTTTCCGGGGCCAGTTTCCCGTAAGGTGCGACTTCTTCGTCAGACACTTCGGTTATGGTGTTAAATAAAAATCTTGTACGGGAAGGAGCTTCCGACTGCCACTTCCGGTTTTTTAGAGCTTCTGCTTCAACAGTAAAAGAACAATTATTGATCCCGTTTTCATACAATTCGAAGTACCCGGCAAAGCCGTTATCGTGCTCCGGCAGGTTGGTCCAGTTAATGGTTAAATCGAATGATGTGACCTTTTTAACGGCCATCTCGTAACTGCCCAGCACCATCCATGAGCCTTTTTTAGGGGCTACCCCAAAAGGATAAAAGGGCATGGACGTATCCAGCCGGCCCAGCTCGGAGTATACCTGCAGGTCGCTCAGGCCTTCTACTTCGGTTTTTATCCTGATGGTGCTGAACTCATAATCTTTTAACCAGGAATAGGGAAATAGCCAGGCATTTCGGTTTAACAGAAAACGGATGGCTGGTGTTTTCCAGGGACTGCCGGTAAGCGGAAGAACGGACGGAAAGTCTTCATCCATCGAAAATTTAACCTCGAATGCAGGCTGTCCATCGCTTTCGTTAAAGCTCACCGAACAGGAAGTTATCTTTTCCCATGCAGCCCCGGAAGTTATTTCAATGTAGAAAATATCGCCGAGCAACTTGTAAAGGACTTCCTGCTCAGGTATTTGCCATTTTTCCTGAATTTGCCGGATCAGTTGCTTAAACTGTAAGATTGCAGGAACAGTAGGTACCAGCCTGAGGGTGATATTTCTTTTCCCTTCTTTTAATAAAAGCGATGCCGAACAGATCGTCAGGCCGACCGGGGTATAACTGTTTTCCTGCCGGTTTTCAGCTTCAGTATTTTTTTCGCCTTTCTTTTCGAAGATGGTGCAGACAGGACTGTCGAGCGGAGCATTAATGCAGTTGCTTAAATCGACTTTGCGAAGTGCTGTGACATAGTTTAGTCCGGCCGCAGGCTCGATTTCGGGATCGTATTCTTCCTGTATTCCCCATACCTGCTTCAGTTGAATATCATTGATGATTAAATGGTCGGTATTGCAAAAACGGATGTTGTCGCTGGTGGTAAAGACTGTTTTTGCAGGGATCTCGAGATCCTTTTGCTCCGGTGATTTTACGAAACGGACAAAGGTGGTGTCTGGCCGGGCCTTGAGCGGTTTTGCTTTGAGAATCTTATCAAGGTAAAAGTACGGATAGGTTTTCCATCGCTGATTAAATGTCCGGACCACGGTACTGTGATTTTTCAGGAAGGCCATAATTAGTCCGATGGCCGGATCGTTGTAGCCTGAGTTGAAGATTTCGTCTTCATACAGGCTGATGTTTTGCTTCAGAAACTCAACGGAGTTGAGCAGTTTGTAGCCTGTCGATTTGTAGAACCGTCCCGGATATTCAAGCTCTTCTCCGGGCACATCGAGGTGCCAGATGCTGCTTAAGGGTGGAGTTTGGATTCCTTTAAAATTCCGTTGGATATGGTAATACAACAGGGCCACAGGCTTACGCAGATTAACTGTAACCTGATTGACGAGGTCGGAGCGTAGCGCCAGTTTAAAACCGGAGAAACCGGAAAGGGAAGATGAAACTATCCATGACTCGTAGAGGCTGATCCAGTTAAGCAGCAGATCAATGACGATCTTTTCCTTTTTGTGCTGTGATGAAAAATTATGCCCGGTGATGGTCAGCAACCGTTTTTCTTCAGCATCAAAACTGAACCGTTTTATGGCAGACAAAATCATGATTACGCTCCCTGCAATCATTTGGTGAAAACTGCCCTGCTTTTTATTTTGAAAATTATAGTAATTGATGAATTGACAAAGCACGGCTGTTTTTTCCAACAGTGAATCAGTCCGATCGTCCATCACTTTAAAACCATCGGGCAGTTGTGAACGTTCTGCCCGCTGGTTCTGACTCAATCCGTCTTTTCCTAATAGATAGCTCATCTCTTATAAATTTGTTCCTTCCCGGAAATAGAAGGGATAAACCATGTTGCTTCGCGTGTTGGTCAGCCTTACGGTGTACCCGAGTACGATTTTCAATTCTCCGTTTTCTTCATTGCTGAAATCAAAACTGACTTCGTTAAGGGTTATCCTTGGTTCAAAAAGCAGGACCGCTTTTTCGATGGTGTACCTTAACAGAGTCTCTGTACTGGAATTCATCTTTTCGTATACCGTTTTATGAATACCGCACCCGAAATTCGGGTTATGCACCCGTTCGCCGGGAACAGTCGAAAGCAGAATGAACAGCGATTGCCGGATATCTTCCTCTCCGCTGGCCATGTCTATTACACTACTGGACCCTGCAAAAGAGGGTGGAAAAGTCCAGCCTGTTCCTAAAAATGATTTCATGTCCATTTTCAAGTCCTGTAAAATAATTGCGTCTTGTTTCAGTTATCTGATCAGCAATAAAGGCGATAATGAAACATTATAAATCTCAACCTCCTATCATTACGGTTGGAGTACCAAGAACGACGGTGCCTCCGTGTGCAGTCGTATCGCCCATCCGAGCTGCGGGTTTTCCTCCAATCATCACGGTGGCCGAACCTTTTACAATGGTGTCGGGCGGGCCAATACAAACACAACTATCGCCCATTACGGCGGCAGGCAAACCGCAAATCAGTACGGTTGGTACACCTGGTCCTACAACCGGTCCTCCTACATGTGGTATGGGTGAAGGTATCGCCGGCGTTTGCATGGGACAGGTATGCATATCTGTTAAACGTGCTGCGGGTGGCATATTCTGAATATTTTATTTATAGTTCTGTTTATTAATTTATTACAATTACTCATTGTTAATTATTCATTCCTAATTGATCATCACCATCGCCCCTTTAACCGTGGTTTGTCCTGAAGCTGAAAATTCAGCGGTAGCACTGCCTTTCATGGTCATGCCCACATCGGCTGTGCCGGTCACATTCATCCCCTGGATTTTTGTATCAGCGGTGCTTTTGGTCTCGATGTTGGATGTGGCAGTGAGTTTAATATTGGTTTTGGCATTAATGGTTACATCTTTACACGAATCGATTTTAATGCCGCTGTTGTCCATGGCAATCGTATTTCCGTTTTGATCGGAAAGTTTGATGGTTTTCTGGTCGTCGCTGATAAAAATCTGATTGTTGCCGGGCGTCTTAATGGTAATCTCCTTTTTTTCTTCTTCCAGTTCAATCACCAGTTTGTTTTTGCTGACGATTGCTTTGGTCTTGTTTTCGGCGGTTAGCCTGTACGGCGGTTTATTTTTGCTACTGTACAAACTGCCTAAAATGACGGGATGACGGGGATCATTATTCAGAAAGCCAAGGATCACTTCGTCATCGACTTCAGGAATGAAAAAGCTTCCTGACTGACCGGCCGTTCCGTACAGATTTGCCAGCCGGGCCCAGACGGTGCCGGGTTGGCTGTTCAGCACCGGAATTTTTACCTGGATGCGGTTTTCACCGGCAGGATCGGCATCAAGCCTGGTCACTTTACCGATCTGAAGCCCTTCGATGCCGGGCAACACTCCCGATGCCGGCGGAGAGGTCACATTTTCGCGTTCGGTCATCAGTTCGGGATCGATTCCCAGTCCAACAGTGGTAATCCAGTCGCCGTCCGAAATGTTATGGACGACTTTTCCGACAAAGGCATTGCCGTTAAAACGGTTTCCGAGGCCTGCCACTTCGATAATACATCCGGGTTTTGCCTTAGCGCTTCCCTGAAATCTGAGATCTCCGCGGAATCGTGCCAGCCCGTACTTTAACAGCAAAGCATCGGCCCAGCTTTTCAGCGGCGCCGCTTCTGCAGATACGCCACTTTGAAGCGTGAACCGGTTGAGAGCCAGTACTCCGGACAGATCGGACTGTGACAAATTGCCCTGCCGGTTCAGTCCCGGCGCTGAGCTGCTGGAAGTTACCACGGCCTGGGTGGCAGGGTCCCAGCCAACAGCCTGCGCTGCGCTGTATTGACCTAAAGCAACCACTTCGCCGTCGAAATCGATTAAATCGTCACCAAAAGTAACGGTGAGTACGGGTAATTCGGAAACCCCCGGCTTTTTAATATTCAGTTTTTTACCGTCGGAGATCGCGATCAAGCCGTTGACATCGGCGCGGGAAAGCATAAAGTCCCAGTCGGTGCAGTAATACTGAATAATCTCTTCGTGCTGGTACGAAGTGGCATCGACCGATGTGGTCAAGTCGGAATAGGTTCCGGCAATCTGGGAAATGATGTCGCTGTCTTTTTTCTTTTCGAAGACACAATTTTTACGTCCGGCCGTGGCTTTTATTGCAAAGTCGCGGCATTCGATTACCAGCAAGGTGTCGCCCGAGGCAGGGAGGCGCAACCCGAGAGAAACAACGATCCCTTCGTAAATGACCTCGTTTGTTGATTCGTAACCTGCTTCAATTTTTATTGCTTTCCCCGGTTTGAAAGTGTCGTCGTTGCTTAGGGGAATATCACGTCCGGGCATGTTGCCTGCAATAATTTCGAGCGTGGCGCTTCCTATGCGGTTGACTTCCCTGGTTACTGTGACCGACCTGAATTGAAAACTGTCGGCAACGGGAGAGCCGTTACTGTACACTTTAAATGTGACTAAACGTGCTGAATTTTTTCCTGGACTATCTGTCATTTTTTTTCTAATGGTGGGAACAACAGTTGTGTTCCCGGTTTTAAATTTCTGAATCCTGATAAATGATTAACCTTTGCCACTTCCAGACAGTAATTGCTGTTTTTGTAAATTCGATAGCAAAGGTTTGGTAATGTATCTCCGGCTTTTACCGTTACCATGTGCGACATGTCGGGCGAACTCAGGTTGGCCGTTTTACTGCTCAGCTCTTTGCTGGTAAACCCTTTAAAGTCGAGGTCAACATTGGCGCGTAGCGGTAAACCGTTTGGCTTGAACAGATTATAATCGACTTTGAATGTGTTCAGCCGCCCGTTGAATAGCATACTTCCCCATACCAGCTGTACGTAATTGGGCTCGTGAATCGTGCCGTTAAACGTGTAAACGGTATCTTTTAATGCCGTAATCAGCTGGTAAACATTTTTACGGGCCCCGCTTACCGGCACAACACCTGTCCCGTCGAGCACAATTTTAAAATTAATGGCTTCCGGAGCATATTTGTCGAACTTGGGAGCACCTGCCGTATTGCCCATGCTTGCCCCATCCTTGTATTTAATGGAAAAGCTATGGGTATAACCTGCCGGATTGATGAGTGCATCAAACTCTTTACCTGACTTTGACGTGAAGTTTTCGTCGGTGTAAGCTACTATCTTCAGTTTAACCAATTCGGCGCCGGACATTAGCGATCTTTTTTATGACGTTCGTTTTTATGCTGTTCCCGCTTCATTTCATCGAGAATTTCCTTTTTCAGTTTGTTATAGGTTAACTGATCGGTCTGATCGGTTTTTTTCTCGTCTGAAACAGTTGTTTTGACAATAATTTCTTTAATCTCTATAGCCATCAAATGATCCTGTTGAGTGTTGAGTATGCTAATTCAATAGTCTCCAGGGCAACTTCATTTTTAGTAGAATTGAATTCTCCGATATCCCATTTCACCGGATAGGCATTGTCAACAATCCATCCGCGGACCGGAACCTGGTATTCGTTCATCAGGTAAACCATAACAGGCATTGTTTCAATGGACGCTGAAAAATCCCCTTCGATGACGGATTTACACCACAAAACCAGCGGCGAATTCATGCCGGCAATTCCGCGCTTTAAAACGAGATTGGCATGTTTAGCCCTTTTCGGAAGCAGGTGTACAAACCTGTTTTCACCGCCTTCCTCCACTTCTTCGGCATTCAGTTCACCTGTAATTCCTGATACGTCCTGAAAACTCGTATCTGTAAGGCCTCCTGTTAAAGTAAATACAACTTTAAAATAGAAGGATGAAGGTGGATAATCTGAAAATAATTCCATATTCTGAAGTTGAATACAGATAGCCAGGTAAAACGGCTATCTGTGGTCCCTTAAGCTCAGGAGTTCGCTATTGTAATTCCTTCGTGAGCAATCTCAATTGTTTCCACGGCAACTTCGTTACCATCGGATTTCAGGTCGGTCCCGGTAATTTTTGCCGGCCAGGCATTGGCCAGCGTCCACGTCATCGTGGGAGCCCCGGATTCGTCGAGAAGCTTTATGGTTACGGTCTTCCGCTTAATCGTGTTCATTTTGATTTCATTGAACCAGTCCCAGAATTTGTTATCAGACTTGAACACCCCCTTTTTCATGGTTACGTTCCCGGATTTTTTAATTCCCGGCATTTTTATCGTTGAAAAATCGGGGCTGTCGCCATGACGGTATTCTATAACCTGGGCCTCAATATCGAGACCTGAAACTTCCTGAAAAGATACTTGCTCAGAGTCCCATTCAACCTGGAAGTGAAATTTTGGCAATGGCCAAACACTGGTTGATTGAGCTGATCCATCATCTGCCATAACTTATGATTTTTAAGGTTAATATTCAGTTAATTAAGATTTCTGCATTTGCTGTTGGAAGGTAATCTCGATAAATTCGGCAGGACGGGTTACTGCAACCAGTACTGTAATCCGCATAATTCCTTCAAGAATATCTTCGGCAGTCATTGTTTCTCCCAGACCGACATGGACACTGAAAGCATCGTCGGGGGAAGCGCCTGCCAGCCCTCCTCTTTTCCAGATGCCGGAGAGGAAGTTGGAGATCATACTTTTCAATGTGACCCAGGTGTTGGCTACATTGGGTTCAAAAACATAAGCCTTACTGGCAATTTTAATCGATTCCTCGAGCATGATCATTGTCCGGCGAACATTGATGTAACGCCAGTCGAGCGAGTTGCCGTCGAGGGTACGCGCACCCCAGACGAGCGTGCCTTCGCCAATGAAGGTACGGATGGCATTGACCGATTTTCCGGTTAGCGGAACGTTTAGCTCTTCCTGATCGTCGCGGGTAATGTTTACTGCCGGCGAAACCACCGTACTCAGGCTAACATTGGCCGGTGCTTTCCAAACGCCGCGGGTATTGTCGACCATGGTATAGATTCCGGCCATGGCTGCTCCGGGAGGCATCAGGTTCAGTTTTTCCTTCATGGCACGGATCATGGAATTGAATACCGGACTGATGGTGGCCAGGGTTTTATTCAACAGTCCTTTTTCAACTTCGGGAAGTTCGTCTTTTACGATTTCATCGATTTTTGCCTGAATGTCAGCTTTCTTCGTTTCATCCATTTCCTTTCCCTCAGGGATTAATTCTTCGGTAAGAATGGTTTGAAGCACATCTTTATTCGAAAGATTAAGATAGCTTAAATCCCGGTCCTGTATAATTGACGTGTTGATCCAAGGGTAATAAGCTGCCCCAAAATCCAGGAAGCTGGTCCCGATTTTGTTCCGGAATTCGAGCACCTTATCGCCAGACGGATCTTTGCGGTCTTTGTAACCTTCGTAAATGTCGAGAATGGCAAACCTGTTTTTCATTTTTGAACCACAGTGGTTAAGCATGGACACCTGTACATTGGCACAGGTACCGGCGTCGGGCAGGAGCGTGGTTTCAGGAATAACTACCATGGTCGGCTCCTGTTCCCTGATCAGTTCTTCAATTCCGGCAATCATCCGGTCTGGATTGATATCGGTGGCATAGTCGCCAATGGAAACAATATAGCACGGGCCTCCGCCGTTTGCATAAAACAGCAACATACTGTAATACAACAGGTATTTTCCTTTTTCCTGCTTCAACTGGTATTTTTTCTTGTTGAAACTGAAATCAGGAGTATCCTGAGCGTCGCCGGGAAGTTCATTAATTGAAAATTCCGGGTCGGGAGCACCGCCAAAATAGGTGTGGAATTCTGCCATTGAAGTAATTCTCCATGGCTTGTCCAGTAACGATTTGTTCCCGTTGACGGCTTTTTCGGTGTGGCCGATGAAAGCCGGTACTGCGGTGGCAACTTCGACTACTGAATTCGGAAAGGCGCTTTTTTCAACGATATAAACGCCGGGAGTTTTCATTGTAGACATAACTTAAATTTATTGATTAAAAATATTGGAATATTGATACATAGTCGTTCCCATTTTCATGAGAGAGATTGCCGGTATTGGCCGGATCAGGGAACGAAAGACGGTCGATAACCAGGTTCCTGCCATTAAAGTAGTTTTTCCATAACTGAAAATGGAAAGGATAGGTTTCGGAAAATGCAATTACTCCTTCACTGCAGGCAATCCCTGTGGGTTGACGATCCATGATGCCTGTCCATTTTACGCCGGAGAAGTTGATCCGTTGCATTGAATCAATGACCGACAGATCAGGTTGCAAATTGTTCCGGGGCAGAAGGATGTACTTCCAGTTCAGACTTTTTGCTTCAAACCGGATGACTACACTCAACGGATTATTATTTTCAATCCGGTACTGCAGACTGTTTATATCCGTTTCTTTTGTGTTTAGTGTTATATCGATCAAGGCATTGGGATATCGCTTTAAAATATCTTTCTCAAAGGTGGTATTGCCGGAGGTTTTCTCCAGCCTGCCCGGTCGGTAATCCGGAAAGATTTCTTCGCTTTGAACAGGATATTTAAGTTTAAGTAATTTATTATCAGACTTTATGCCGATATCTTTCGTAAAAGTTTGCAGGTCATTATTCCCCGATACCAGCAAAAAAGATAAAGTTCCCGGATCCTTCAGATCGCTGATCAGGAACCGTAACCGTTCCCTGAAATTATTTGTACCGTCGATATATAAGATAAATACGCCCGGACCTTTTTTTCGTAAGACCAGTCCGTAATTTTTTTCTGCTGTTTTTCTTCCTTCGCAAATCAGAAGATCTGATTCACAGAATTTCCCGTTATTGTAATAATCATGAAAGATTGTAAACGTTATGAGGGGCAGATATTTTTTCATAGGTTATTTGACTGTTAGATTGATTTATCACTAAAGACAGGTTTTATAGTTGCAGTCTGACCTCGCCGGTTTGGCGCTGCATGGATTCAACTTCTGTTTTGTCAATGGCGAGCATGCGTACTTTTAATAAAAAGGACGGTAAATATTTGCCCCCTAACATGCTCCAGATATTGCTTAGTTCATGGAACCCAATATTTTCGGGTTCGAGGTGCAGTTTTAAAATTTCAGGGCTAAGTTCAGGCGTGTTATAACTTGTCAACAGGTAGCCTGCCTGGACCATTTCCAACGCGGATGACAAGTATTTTAATGATTCATCATAATTTTTATCGCTGAAATTGGACGATACCAAGGCATACAGATTTAAACTTAGAGAAGGCCTTCCCGTAAAATGCCGGTCGTTTTGAGAGGACCATGTCTTGAAATTTATTCCCATTGTGGTATCCCGTTCAATATTTACAAGCGAGATGATCAGCCTGTTCGTCGTCTGTCCTTCTGAAATGCCATCAGAACAAGCCGGAGTTGAGAGAACAGTCATCTTTTCTTCAAGGTTGAATTTATTCGAGAGGTATTGATCGAACTTTCCGGTAATGGTATGTAAAGCTTTATAAATCATATTGCTACCTGATATTTATGACGAAGTTTTATGTATTCATCCTCAAAATACTCGAAAGGGATAAGTTCAAAGTTCAGGACATCGGAAGAATAATCATCCGGAATTCCCTTCATTACGTTTTTTCCGTTAGAGCATACTTTTTCAATTCTGTAAACCAAATTGGAATATTTATCGGTTTTGTATGCTCCCGGCTTTTTAATTTCCCGTTTCAACACAACAATTCTTGGACATAAAGCGTCTTCTCCATGGTTCAGTAAAGCTAGGGTATATAATTCGACAATTTTTATATTTATATACAAAACATAAGTCGTAATCTCTCTGGTTGCTAATAAGGTAATACTCTTTAGTACTTTATGGTATTCTTTTCGCATAAAATACAGGCAAATATCGAAATACTCCCATTGGATGGATTTTGTATTTGAAGGGGTATCCCTGATTTTCAGGTCGGCATCCACATATTTTATAATATGGCTGCATAATTCATATTCACCCAGTTTAAAGTGATTTAAAAAGTTGAGAAATAAATATTTATTTTTTAGCATTGCCGAGTTGAAACTTATGGTTTTAATTCTTGCAAAGATTGGTTTGTTGCTGATATACTTTTTATGCAGCAGGTTAATCTTCACAATCTGCATCCATACGTCAATGATAAGTTCGACCGGGATTAACTTGCAGTTTGCAGTGAGATTTGTCAATAATGATCTCGATTCGTTTTCAGCTTCGTTAATTTCATTATTATCAATCAGTTTTTCGATCCGGGTTAACTTGCGGGAACAGATCGTATAGAAATGATGACCGCTGGTATTGTCAGACATTACCAATTTATTTTCAGTTTCCTGGAATATTCTTTTTTCCCGTTGTATTTTTAATTGATTCAGATAATTGTATTCCGTAATTGATCCGGATAGTTTTTCCAGTTCATTTTCCAGTTTTTCGTCTTCCAGACACTCCAGGTAATTACACCACAATTGTTGATAGATTACTTCCAATAATGGCAGATCTTGTTTCCCCAGGATTTTTTTTACCTTGTGAAGTTTGAGATAAGCCTCTGATAACAGGTTGTTGTGAATGTAATAATTAGCCAGTAAAAGAAATGAAATTACATCCGATTTATTTTTCTCATAAAGATTATCTGTTTCCCTTTTGCTATAACGGAGTAATATTACATCCTCAATATCTGAAAGAAGACGTTCTTCCAGTTTTTTTATATTGATAGAGTGTTTATTGTCATATAAAAGTATTGAAGCCTGATTCACATCTTTTAAATTTTGATTGGTTACAAGATTTAACAATAACAGCTTTTTATTCGAACGGGATATACACCGGATATAATGCCCGATCAAATGGATCTCAGTTTTTTTCAGCGTTTCCAAAACATTCTTAATTCTGTTCATATTTAATTCTCTGGAATAATTAAATATGACATGAAAATTATCAAATTAATGGGAATAAATAATCATCCGGATCAGGCCTTATTGACATAGAATTTTATAATTATGTTACTATTTTGATGGTTATTTGTTTGATTATCAAACAAAATTAAACTGCTAAAAATTACATTAATAATGTATAGCATTTAAAATATATTTTACATGGAAGAGGCCAGGAGGGCAGAAGTTTTTTATAGGATAAGCAATATTGGTCTCTGGTTCAATAAAAGATTGAATAAATATCTGATCCGGACGGTTTGTTTCAGAACTAGGGATTTAAAAGAATCACATCGCTCATATCCATATTAATCCGGCGTGTCTCTTCTTATGCGGTTCTCATCTTTACCTGTTTTTGTGACAAATAAATAGACACTGATCTGTAAAAGGATTTGACAGCTTATTAATGAATTGTGTTTTAATGATCTGTATTTTAGTGTTTTATGATTTATGGTATAATTCTGGTTTGGAAATTCATGTTGGAACAGCTGTTTATTACAGTAAAATCGCGTCATGAAAAACATTCTAAAATCAGCCTATCGGAATTTTATCGTGGAGGGCAGCGACAAGAAATTCTGCCGGTAGGTTGAGGTACGTGTGAAATAATAAACAATGAAATTAGTAATTGGAAGAAGAATGATAAATAAATTAGGTTACATATTCCGGAGCTGGAGGAGTTCCAAAAATTCTCTTTTCATTAATTTGACGGGTCTTACAACCGGACTGACCTGTACCTTGTTCATCTATTTGTGGGTGATTGATGAGTTCAGTTTTGACAAATTTCATGAAAAGGACAGCCAGCTCTACCAGGTTATGACAAAAGTCCCGACTAATGCAGGTATGTTGCCATTTCTGAAGATGTGGCTCAAAAGCTGTTCAATACGACAAACAATATTTTAGGAAGGGTGATTATGCTCGATAATAAGAAACAGACGATAATTACTGCTGTTTTTAAAGATGTCCCTGTTAATTCATCTGTTACTTTTGATTTTGTTTTACCTTACAAAATGATGGTTACCGAAAACCCGGGGATCCATAACTGGGGCCAGAACTATTTTAAAACCTACTTGCTGTTAAACAAGGGTACAGACATTAAGGGGTTTGACAATATGATTAGTACGTTGATCCAAAAGAAAACCGGCTCACAATCTTCTCTCTTTTTAAGGCCCTATTCAGATCGGTACCTGTACAATAAATATGTGAATGGAATTCAGACAGGCGGCAGGATCACCTATGTCAGACTGTTTTCCATCATTGCCATACTTATTTTATCCATTGCCTGTATTAATTTTATCAATCTGTCTACAGCAAGAGTTTCAAAAAGGATAAAGGAAGTCGGGTTGAAGAAGGTGCTGGGAGCTCCCAAAAGAAATTTAATTTTTGGTTTTATCGCCGAGGCTGTTTTTATTACCCTTTTGGCGTTGCTTGTCTCTGTTTTTATCGTAAAAGTATCGTTGCCCTACTTTAACGATTTTGCAGGGAAGCATATCGTTTTAAATTTCCAATCAGATATGTTGTGCTTCCTCATTATCGCACTCTTGGTTACATCCTTAATATCCGGCATTTTTAATATCCGGCATTTATCCTGCACTGTTCTTTTCAGGATTCGGTCCCGTAAATCGGTATCCGTAAAGTAAACGGAGCAAAGATCTCCGAAGTAATAGTTATGCTTAACCGTGATTTTGTGAAGTGGGTCGCCATTGCATTTGTTATTGCCACGCCCATTGCTTACTATGCCATGCACAAATGGCTCGAAAACTTTGCCTATAGGGACTAATCTTAGTTGGTGGATATTTGCTTTGACAGGCGTACTGACGTTGGGAATTGCTCTGTTAACAGTTAGCTGGCAGAGTTGGAGGGCGGCTACCAGAAATCCGGTGGAAGCGTTGAGGTACGAGTAAGGTAATTAATAATAATGGCTTCATCTGTAAATCAGACAAAATAGTCCTTTAAAAATTAAGCAAATAATGTTAGGTTTGCAGAAATATAAAGAGGAATGATCTGGACCATAAAAAAGACGTTCGAAATTTCGGCAAGCCACCAGCTGGATCTGCCCTACGAAAGCAAGTGCAACAACTTGCACGGTCACAACTGGATAGTAGATATTTATGTTTCCTGCTCGGAGCTGGAAAACGGAATGGTTGTCGATTTTAACTACTTGAAAGAAGAAATATTCCGGAAACTCGATCATAAACATTTAAACGATATCATTCCCGTTCCGACGGTGGAAAATATGGCTCTTTGGATTGCCGGTACCATTGGACTGAAAAAGGCCGGAAAACGTTTCTGGTGTACAAAAGTAGTAATTCAGGAGAGCCATGGAAATGTCTGTGAACTTAACTGTTAACGAAATATTTTATTCCCTCCAGGGAGAAGGTTCCCGTGCAGGTACTCCGAATGTTTTCATTCGCCTGTCGAAGTGTAACCTGAATTGCTGGTTCTGCGACACGGAATTCGAGTCAGGCGAAATTTATTCACTGGAACGACTGGCCTGCGAGATCAGCCAGTTCCCGTGCAAAAACATCATCTGGACCGGCGGTGAACCAGCCTTGCAACTCACGGAAGAAATAGTCGGCTTCTTTAAAGGCCGAGGCTATTATCAGGCCATTGAAACCAACGGAACAAAGCCACTTCCTGAAAATCTTGATTTTATTACCTGTTCGCCCAAGCAGGTTACCCCGGCACAGCTGAAAAAAAATTTCCCGGACGGCGTTTCCGAATTTAAATGTATTTTTAATCAGGGGCCCGAATATGACCTCTACGAACTTCCGCAGGCAGAACACTATTTTCTGAGCCCTGTTTTTCTGGGTAAGGAAAAAGAACGCATGGAACTGGACCGGAATATGCTGCAAAACTGCATCGATTATATTCTCGAGAACCCGGGTTGGCGACTATCCATTCAGCAGCACAAAATCTGGAATATCCGTTAAACCTGCCGCTGTACCCGGGCAGGAATAAACCCGGTGTTACCGTAAGTTACCAGATGCGGGGGGCCAATGCGGTGGTCATTGACTGCAGCGTTACGTCCCGGCTCAAAGGGCTTTTTCCCGGCTCGTGGGGTTTGAAGAAGCTCACTTCCGGAACATCAGCCGGTAGCGGCTGGATTACGCTGGAGATGGACGAGCAATCGAATAAAATTACAGGGTTGGAATTTTTCCTACATGACGTTTCCTTGATAGTCAATTTTTTCCGATTTTAAGGTAAAATTTCCTTTTGTACCTTATTTTAGAAAAGATCTTATATATTCTTTTAAAAGCAAAGACATGGAAAAAATATTTATTGCATTTTCTTTTATTTTGTTAATATCGACTGGATGTACACATGATGATAGCCGCCCGGGAGAGTATGTGACAGTTCCTGTTAATTATCATGATGCTATTACTGCGATAGATACTCAGATTGTAGATATCGGAAGTGTTCAGTATATTCCATTAAAGTGTCAAAATGGAGTTGTTGGGGAAATATCCCAAATGATAGTATGTAAAGATTTTTATGTATTGCTTGATAAACAGCAAAAATGTGTATGGTTGTTTGATTGCGATGGCCGATTTATAAATTTAATTTCCCGACAAGGCAAGGGGCCTGAGGAATATAGAAGTATCGATCGAATCGCGCTTACTCCGGATGAACAAGTATATGTTATGGGATATGACAATCCCAGAATATTAATTTATGACCTGAAAGGGAAGTATTTAAAAACGAAATCTCTAAAGTATTGTCCTCTGGATTTTGCATATACTGATTCTGTTCTTTATTCGCTGTATTATTATATTCCCGAAAACTCAGATAATAAGGAGAAATTTTATTTACATATAAACAATGAAAAGACAAATGAACAGAGCGATTTGCTAAGGTATAATAGAAGTCTTCATGAAGGTTTTTATGATAATTTGTTTTCTTTGTGTAAGGAAGAGGTATTTCTGAATATGCCTTTAAATGATACGATATATCAAATTGCAAGCGGAAAGAATCTTAAACGCGCTTACTTTTTTGATTTTGGTCCTGAAAAATATCCGAACAAAGCGTTGATGAAGCTGGAGAATGAAGATGAAAAAGAGGCGTTATTAAGAGGTAGAGCTTTTCAGGGCAAAATATCGAAATTTAGAATCTCAAAGAATTACCTTACCTTTCAATATGCATACACAAAAAATAATCTCAATAAGGTATCCAATGTGATATACAATCGAGATACCGGTAAGTTTATTAATTATAATGGATTAGTATGGCAAGGACTTTATTCTGATTTGTCATATCCACTTGCAGCTGATGACAATTATTTTTACACGATATTATTTCCGTATCAGATTTCAAAGCGTGGTGTTAAATATTTGGAATCAAAAGGAATAGAATTGTCTGGCAATGCATATATAGTTAAGTTTAAATACAAGGTATGAAGTTGATATTAATAATTCTTAATTTACTTTGTTGCTATATTTTGTTGTTTCTTCTTTTCTCGTGCAATAATATTTCATACAAAGACCGATTATTAAGAGATAATATTGATAAAGAAGCTTGTTTGGATTTTATTGACTCTGTGTATCAAAAGAAAGGTATTTACAGATGAGCATCTTGAATATTTAAAACAAAATATAGAAATTCCGTGGAAAGTTATTAATTCGACAATCCTAATAGACGACTGGAATAATATTAAAATTATAGGTTCTCCATTTGGGTCAGCAAAAATCGCTAAGCTTTATCATGAAATTTGTGGCCAGGGCTTTTGTAATTGACAAAAAACAATAACAACACCAACAACCAGCGGTATACATGACGATGTTTCGATAAAAACCACAAGTGATTTTTTGAAAATGTCAAGACAAAAAAAAATTTTCACTTGACATTTTTTTTAAATCACAAGTGAAAAAATAAAAATTACTTGTGATTTTCTAAATACTCACAAGTTCATTAATTTTTGACAGCTTTGTATTGAACCGCCCCTAATGTATCGGTAAATGCCATACAGTACATCCGAAGCATCTGGACCGTGCTTTCTCAACGTCTGATTAAGGCTTCATGTTTTCCGTGGAAACTCTGTCCGGAATTTTCAATTCAACTTTTGGTAAGTTCAAAATGAAACATTCTACTTATGACTTTTCGGTTTAAAAATTTCAACCGGAATAATTAACTTAGTCAAGTCATTTCCATTATATGCAATAATGGAAATGATAAGAATAACTAACAAATTAAATCTTTAAACAAATGAGAAAACTATTACTGTTTACTCTAACCTTCGTTTTGTTTCTGGGCGCTTCGGCGCAAAAGTTTGAAAAACTGGCCAGGACCCCTCCTATGGGCTGGAACAGCTGGAACAAATTCGGCTGTGATGTCAGTGAAAAACTGATCATGGAAATTGCCGATGCCATGGTCAATACAGGAATGGCTGATGCCGGTTATGAATACATTGTGATTGACGACTGCTGGCAGGTCGACCGCGACGGGAACGGGGAAATCGTAGTCGATAAAGAGCGTTTTCCCCATGGCATGAAATATCTGGCCGATTACATCCATTCCAAGGGATTGAAATTCGGGATTTATTCCTGTGCCGGGACCAAAACCTGCCAGGGCCGGCCCGGAGGGCGTGGGTACGAGTTCCAGGATGCCCGTACTTATGCACGCTGGGGAGTGGATTATCTCAAGTATGACTGGTGTTATGCCACGACCCAGAATGCACAGGCTTCCTATTCACTGATGCGCGATGCCCTTTACAAAGCAGGACGTCCCATCGTGTTCAGCCTCTGCGAGTGGGGAACCGCCAAGCCGTGGGAATGGGCCGGGGATGTCGGCAATTTGTGGCGGACAACCGGCGACATTGTCGACCGCTGGGATGCCATGATGAGCATCTTCGATAAACAAAAGGATCTGGGCAGGTATGCCGGTCCCGGGAAGTGGAACGATCCGGATGTGCTGGAAGTCGGTAACGGAGGAATGACCAACGAAGAATACAAAACCCATTTTTCGCTGTGGTGTATGCTGGCTGCTCCGCTGATGGCCGGGAACGACCTTCGTGATATGAACAAGGAAACCCTGGAGATCCTGACTAACCAGGAAATGATTGCCGTTAACCAGGACTCGCTGGGAAAGCAGGCTTTCTGCTTTCGCGACAATGGCGACTACGAGATCTGGGTCAAAAAACTGGCCGGGGATGAGAAAGCCGTTTGTTTCCTGAACAGGGGCGATGAGACGAAAACCGTTGAAGTAAACCTCCCTGTTGTACTGAGAGCAAGCGAAAATTACTGGTCAGCCGACCCGTACGATTTAAAAAATTATACTGTAAGGGACTTGTGGGAACATAAAGATGTTAAGTATGCAGGGAACATGATTAGCCTGACTTTACCGCCCCACACGGTAAAAGTTTTCCGGTTCGGGAAGAAATAGCAAAACCCTGCAGAATTGTATGAAAAAACTTTTGGGAGCGGCCCGATATGTCGCTCCCAAAAGGATTTAACCCTTTTTTCATCTCAACAAGAAATCCGGTGGAGGCGCTACGATAGGAGTAAAATAATGAACAATGAATAATTAGTAATGAATAATGAAAAAGACAAGTGGATGATTATAAGAGGTGTGTAAAAGTTTTATGTTTTTGCTATGATTGTCAGGATTTTTAAGCATTTATTTCCTTGGAAAAGGGAATATGTTCCTGAAAAATATTTCCAATTGTTAATTGTTCATTGCACATTACTAATTGAATGCCCCGGTAGAAGCACTGGAATATGAGTAAAATAACCATTAAACCCATACGGACTGACGAGTGGCTTCCTGACAGATGTTTAAATGGAACGGAACCTTTCGATCCTAAGGTTCATATGCCGGCACCAGGTTGTCCTGGAATGAATTATTTCAGAAAAATGGACAGAAAGGCCCTTGAACAATTGTATGAGCATACAATCTCCAAATATGGAGGATGTGGTTTTATAGCCTGGGATGCAGGTAAAGTTATTGCTTATCACAATTTTTTCCCTTTCGATATTGCCCGGGAAATGAAGTTTTTCGGTTGCGGTGAAAAAACAGCAGAACCTGACCGGACGTTAGTGCACAATTGCCTTACCATTATTAATGGAGACTATTCGAGAAAAGGAATTTGCAGGAGTCTGGTAAAAGAATCGGTAGGCTGGGCAAAAATAAATGGATGGAAGAAATTTGAAGTCCACATGGTGCTACCCGATTGTGAAAGAGGATGGCAATCTGATCAAAAAAGTTGTTTGTCGTTTTGGCAAAAGTTTGGATTTGAAATAAGCAGTGAATATGAAGCGGACAATGAAACAAGGCAATTCTATTCTGTCACTAAAAGGTATTCCATGCTTTTATCTTTAGATTGTTAGTGGTATTCAAAAGAAAACAAGGGGAAAAATGAATTTGTAGTTTTAGGATCCTGATAAAAAGGAATCTGGGATCATGTCCTGCTGCAAAATTTAGGTTTGCCGGACCTGAGTTTGATAAGTACGCGAAAAGAGCTTTGTATCTGAGCCTCACAAGCCCGATTATCCCGGTGATGGAAAAATTTGCGGAACCCCTCCAAATAAGCTGGAAGAACAGTAATTTTGCAGGCCTTATATGATGTTGTAAGTAACCGTAACGAGAATGCTGAAAGAGATTATCCGGCAAAAGGCCCGCAATTACTGGGAAGAAACAGTTGCCTTAAGAAGGCATCTTCACGCCCATCCCGAACTTAGTTTCCAGGAGTTTGAAACATCCCGTTTTGTTTTGAAGCAACTTACGGATTTGGGCATCCCCTGTGGGGTCATGGCTGAAACCGGGGTTGTCGGGTTGATCGAGAGCCGGAATCCTGGGAAAAGGGTTATAGCCCTTCGTGCCGATATGGATGCCTTGCCTATAACCGAAGCCAATACTATTCCTTATAAATCAAAAAATGAGGGGGTCATGCATGCCTGCGGACATGATATCCATACCGCTTGTTTATTAGGGGCAGCCAAAATTTTAAATGAAACAAAAGAATTCTGGGAGGGGACTGTTAAACTTATTTTTCAACCGGGAGAAGAAAAGAATCCGGGAGGCGCCAGCCTGATGATAAAAGCCGGTGTATTGGAGAATCCGAAAGTCCAGGCCATATTTGGATTACATGTCCATACAACGCTCGATTGTGGCAAATTGAGTTTTCGAAAGGGGCAGGCCATGGCAAGCGCAGATGAGATCTATTTTACGGTTAAAGGGAAAGGCGGCCATGCAGCGCAACCCGATTTAACAGTCGATACCATCCTTGCTGCGTCTCAGTTGGTTGTCTCTTTGCAGCAGGTTATCAGCCGGAACAGGAACCCTTTTACGCCTTCAGTATTGTCTGTCTGCAGTTTTCAGGGAGGCAATGCAACGAATGTAATACCGGGCGAAGTTAACCTGAAAGGCACTTTCCGTGCGTTGGATGAGGTGTGGAGGTTCCGTGCGCATGAGTTTATTAAAAAAGAGGCTGAAGGGATTGCCAGAGCTACCGGAGCTGAAATTATTCCATTAATCGATGTTGGCTACCCTTGTGTCTATAACCATCCGGAACTGACAGAAAGAGGATGGAAACAAGCTGATATTTATATGGGGGCAGATAATGTGGAAGAAACCGAAATGCGGATGGGGGCAGAGGATTTTGGCTATTACACGAGAGAAGTACCGGCTTGTTTTTTCCGGCTTGGGGTACGAAATGCTAAACTGGGTTATACGAAGAATGGACATACGCCCGATTTCATGGCCGATGAACGCGCTATTGAACCAGGGATGGGTATGATGGCATGGCTTGGGGCAACAGTGCCTGCTGAAAATCTGGATTAGGGACAACCTCATGGGGGCCAGGATCCTGTTGGCGGACCCTGAAGACACTTCCTGTCTGTTTTTGTTAACTATAATATCTAATTTTAGAAAAGGTATATCCAAAATTGAAACCCATATTCGTAATTGGTTCCTATTTTCAGACTTCCTAAAATAAGCCAATTATGCGCAATGAAAAAAAATGAATATTACCTATTTCACGCGTTTATTCTTTCTGGTTATTTCGGAGGCTTTGATAACCGGATCCGGCAGGCCTTAAGATCCGGTACTGAGGTCTTGAGGGCAGGGGACAGAAGGCAAAATAAAATTTTGTGCAGCATGATACTTCTTCTTCTGTTAAATCTGTTTTCGGAAGGAATAAAGGCAGAAGTCAGGCTTCCCCGTCTGATTAGCAGCGGTATGGTTTTACAACGTGATGTACCTCTGAAAATATGGGGGTGGGCAGGCCCTAAAGAAAAGGTAAAAGTCGTATTTCTCGGTAAGGCATATGAGACCAGGGCTGACGCACAGGGGAACTGGAATGTGGAGCTACCGGCCTGTAACCCGGGAGGTCCTTTCGAAATGCAGGTAAACGAGATCAGGCTGGAAGATCTGCTTGTAGGAGATGTCTGGCTATGTTCCGGTCAATCCAATATGGAATTGCCGGTGAGAAGGGTTTTGGATTTATATGCCTCTGAAATAAAAAAAGTCAATAATCCCGATATCCGGCTGTTTAAGGTTCCGATGCATTATAATTTTCAGGGACCTCAGACCAGGCTGGAAGGGGGGGCCTGGCTTCCTGCTACTTCCGGGAATATCATGGACTTTTCGGCGGTGGCCTACTTTTTTGCCAATGCTTTATATCAGAAATATGGCATCCCGATCGGACTGATCAACACTGCCGTGGGAGGTTCACCCGTTGAAGCGTGGCTGGACGAGGCAACCGTAAAAAATTATCCTCAGTATTGGGACCTGATCCGCGCCGGCTTATCCAAGGCGAGTACCGACAGCGTTCTGCGGACTGAATGGAAAGAACGGGGAGACTGGGTTTCTGCGTTAAACAGAAAGGATCCTGGCGTTTCAACCTGGTCAAAAGCGGATGCTGATGTTTCGGACTGGCCAAAAATTTCTCTTCCCGGCTATTGGACAGAAAAAAGAGTGGCCATGCAAAACGGATCGATCTGGTTTTCCAGAAATTTTGAAATTCAGGATTCATTGGCCGGCAGGGAAGCGGTACTCCGGTTGGGACGGATTATAGATAGCGATTCTGCTTTTGTGAACGGTACTTTTGTGGGAACGGTATCATACCAGTATCCGCCACGTATTTATAAAATTCCTGCTGGTGTTCTAAAGCCGGGAATAAATCAGGTAATGGTCCGGGTAATCAGTCAGGAGGGGAAAGGAGGGCTTGTAGAAGAAAAGCCATATGAGGTCCGGATTGGCAAACAAATCATTGACCTGACAGGTGAATGGTATTATCATACCGGAGCTGAGATGCCGCCTTCGCCGGGACAAACTTTTTTCCAGTATAAGCCTGTTGGTTTGTACAATGGAATGATTGCCCCGATCCTGAATTATCAGTTGAAAGGAGTGATCTGGTATCAGGGAGAGTCCAATACCGACAAGCGGGCTTCGGATTACAGGCAACTTTTCCAGGACCTGATTCATCTTTGGAGGACCCGTTTCGACAAACCTGGCCTTCCGTTTTTATATGTACAACTGGCTAACCTGGGCGTGCCTGATAAGCAGCCCGTAGAGAGCAACTGGGCTGAAGTGCGTGATGCACAACGACGGGGACTGGAACTGCCGCATACAGGGATGGCAGTGGCCTGTGATATCGGAGAATGGAACGACATCCATCCTTTAAATAAAAAAGAAGTCGGACGGAGACTGTCATTGGAAGCAATGCGGGTCGCCTATCATGACAGTACAGTTGTAAGTTCCGGTCCTTTATACCAGTCAATGGAGATTGACGGCAATGGTATTATTCTTACTTTTTCATCGGTCGGATCCGGCTTATTCGCCAATAATCTATTGGAAGGCTTTCAGATTAGAGGGGCAGACGGCCAGTTTGTCTGGGCCCATGCAGTGGTACTGTCGAAAAATAAAGTCAGGGTCTGGAATGATGGTATTTCAAACCCTGCCGGGGTCCGGTACGCCTGGGACGATAATCCGGCCGGGGCAAACCTGAAGAACAAGGAAGGATTACCTGCTTCTCCCTTCACAACTGAAGAGTAAAAACGATTTGAATTGCCACCTGAAAAAATAATGGTTGCATTAATTGTCTATGTAATTGTAAAAAACCAAATAATATACAGTAATAAATAATCAATTCTAATTTATCAACTATTTATGAGCACAACATCTCAAAAGGTATCTGTTATTGAAAAGATTGGATATAGCCTTGGAGACCTGGCTGCCAACCTTATTTTTCAGACATTGATGACCTTCCTGGCCTTTTTTTATACAGACGTTTACAAGATTCCTGCTGGTACAGCTTCTGCGATCATATTTATCGGAGGAATGACCGGAGCCTTTTTTAACCCGGTGATGGGAATTATTGCTGACCGGACCATGACCCGCTGGGGAAAATTCCGTCCGTGGATTTTATGGACGGCCCTGCCATTCGGGATTATGGCGATACTGGCATTCAGCTCCCCCAACTTCAGTCCCGGAGGAAAGATCGCTTATGCATTGATTACTTATATCCTTCTTGTTGTCGTGTATTCGGCCAATAACCTTCCCTATGCTTCCTTAAGCGGGGTGCTTACCGGCGATATGGCCGAACGGAACAGTATTTCATCTTACCGGTTTATCGCGGTGATGATAGCCCAGTTCATTGTCCAGGCGTTGCTTCTGCCTCTTGTCCTTATTCTGGGGGATGGTGACAAGACCAAAGGCTTTGAGAATACAATGGGGCTTTTTGCCGTTGTCGGGGTTATCTTTTTCCTGATCACTTTTTTCACGACCAGGGAACGGATTATTCCAAAACCTGAGCAAAAAACAAGTGTAAAACAGGACCTGAAAGATTTATCCAGGAATAAACCCTGGATTGCAATGCTGGTCATAACTGTTTTTATATTTATCACCTTGTCGCTGAAGGGTGGCATGTATGTCTATTATTTCAAAAATTACCTGGATGAAAAATACCTGGCTGATTTTCTGGATCATATCGGGTTTAACCAGTTTATCGGATGGTTGAACAATATGTTGTCAGGGATGGGCCTTGTCGGTTTTTCCTGGCCTGAAGATGCACCAACTTCGGGTTTTAGCCTGTTCAATGCCGGAGGGATTATTATGATGATCATTGGGATCATGTTTTCGAAATCGTTGGCGGACCGGTTCGGGAAAAGAGATGTTTTTGGAACAAGCCTTTTCATTTCAGCACTGTGCCTGTTGTTGTTCTACTTTTACTCGCCACGGTCTATTGCCATGGTGTTCCTTACCCAGCTTGGCCATGGTTTTTTCTATGGAATTTGCACCCCGTTGCTTTGGGCCATGATCGCCGATGTTGCCGACTATTCCGAGTGGAAAAACAAACGCAGGGCGACAGCGATTATATTTTCAGCCATGATTTTTGGGCTGAAAGCAGGTTTAAGTATTGGTGGCGCCCTGGTGGCCGGAATTCTTGCAACCTATGGCTATAACGAATCGCTGGCAGTGCAGTCTCCTGAAACCGTAAACGGGATCAGGCTGGCGCTGAGCGTTTATCCGACGCTGACATTCTGTGTGAGCGTGGCTTGTTTGTTCTTTTATGAAATCAACAAAAAGAAGGAAATTCAGATCCAGGAAGAGCTGCTTGCCCGTCGTGATGAAGAGACCGGAGAATCATGATAAAAATCCGGGTGTGAGATGAGTATGAATGTAAGGATGAGGGATGGTTTACTGGTTAGGTGCTTGGTGATATGTGTTTGTTAAAAATAAATTGTAGCGAATATGAAAAAAAAACAGACTAGCTTTATTATTGTCCTGTTCGTGTTTCTTGCAGGTACAGTTACCCCTGTAAAAACGGATGCGCAGCAACTTCGGTTGAAAGATGCGTTTGCCGGGAAGTTTTATATCGGGACGGCTTTGAATGTTCCGGAGATTACAGGAAAAGATACGGCATCCGTACGGGTAGTAAAGGAACAATTCGATGCTATTGTTCCGGAGAATTGTATGAAAAGTGAAGCCATTCAGCCGAAAGAAGGTGTTTTTAATTTTGCAATGGCCGACCAGTTTGTAAATTTTGGTGAAGAAAACAATATGTTTATCACGGGACATACGCTTATCTGGCATTCCCAGGCTCCGTCCTGGTTTTTCAAAGACAGCAGTGGAAGTGATGTTTCACGTGAAGTTTTGATCGACCGGATGAAAAAACATATCACCACGTTGGTTGGCCGGTACAAGGGAAGAGTGAAAGGTTGGGATGTTGTGAATGAAGCGATCCAGGATGACGGGACATATCGTAAAACCAGGTTTCTTGAAATAATTGGTGAAGATTATATTAAGCTGGCATTCGAATTCGCCCATGAGGCCGATCCGGATGCCGAATTATACTATAATGATTACTCAATGGCCAATCCCGCCAAACGTAATGGTGTCGTGGCAATGGTCAAAAAATTGAAGGAACAGGGCGTCAAAATAGATGGTATCGGGATGCAGTGCCACATTGGACTCAACTACCCGGATATTAATGACTTTGAACAGAGTATTGATGCCTTTTCGGCACTGGGGGTAAAGGTAATGATCACGGAGATGGACCTGACATTGCTACCCATGCCAGACAGAAATGTGGGAGCTGAGGTTTCTGCTAACTTTGATTATCAAAAGAAGTTAAACCCTTATGCCGGAGGTTTGCCGGATTCTGTGAATACGGATTTTGAAAACAGGTACCTAGACTTTTTCAAACTCTTTTTGAAGCATAAAAACCAAATTTCGAGAGTGACTTTATGGGGAGTGAACGACGCACAGTCGTGGAGAAATAACTGGCCGGTGCGGGGGCGGACAGACTACCCGCTATTGTTCGACCGTGAAAACCGGGCAAAACCTGTTGTCAAAAAGATTATTGAAGAAGCAATAAAATAACAAATTATGAAAGAACCAAGATATTTAATCGATCATTTATATACCGCTGATCCGGCAGTACATATTTTTAACGGGAAACTGTATATCTACCCGTCTCACGATATTGAGTCGGGCATTCCGGAAAATGATAACGGTGACCACTTCGATATGCGCGATTATCATGTTTTTTCTATGGAATCGATCGATAGCGAAGTAATCGATCACGGAGTGGCACTGGATGTGAAGAATATTCCGTGGGCGGGCCGCCAGTTATGGGATTGTGATGTCGCTTTCAAAGATGATAAATACTATTTATATTTTCCGCTGAAAGACAAAACCGATATTTTCCGGATAGGAGTAGCTGTTAGCCCTAATCCGGAAGGCCCTTTTGTTCCCTGTGTTGCTCCGATAAAAGGGAGCTACTCCATTGATCCGTGCATTTTGACGGACGATGATGGTTCCTGTTACATGTACTTCGGAGGTTTGTGGGGAGGTCAGTTGCAGCGCTACCGGAATAACAAAGCCATCGAATGTGGTCACGAACCGAAGGATGATGAACCTGCCTTGCCCTCACGGGTGGTTAAGTTAAGCAGTGATATGCTCGAATTTGGCGAAGATCCAAGGGACGTGGTCCTTCTGGACGGTGACGGGAACGTGCTGAAGGCTGGGGACCACGACCGTCGCTTTTTTGAGGCTTCGTGGATGCATAAATACCAGGGAAAATATTACTTTTCGTATTCAACAGGGAATACGCACAACCTTTGTTATGCCACAGGCGATAATCCTTACGGGCCATTTACGTATCAGGGTGTTATCCTGACGCCGGTTGTCGGATGGACCACCCACCATTCAATTATCGAGTTTAACGGGAAATGGTATTTATTCCATCACGACAGTGTGCCGTCAGGAGGAAAAACATGGCTGCGTAGCATAAAGGTAGTGGAAATGGAATATAATAACGACGGAACGATTAAAACAATTGATGGCGGGGGAAAATAGATGGATGGACCCGGATTTTGATTATGGGTTGGCGTAAGCTAATTTATTAATATAAACAGGACGGCCATACTGATCGCAGATCTGGGATGGTCGTCCTGTCTTGTCCGATCGAAGAGAAGACGGGGTGGCAGATTCAAATACTTCGCGAGATGGGGTGCAATACCATCCGGATGTCCCATAATCCTTCCGCTCCCGAATTACTTGAATTGGCAGACCGCATGGGTTTTGGGCTGTCGATGAAGTTTTTGCTTCGTGGAAACGTAAAAAGACGCCGTTTGATTTAGATCAAATTTTCTTCTAATTTTGACGTTTTAACTAAACTGATGACGGAGTGGAGGAGAAATATTTGATTGCAGGCTTAAAAAATAACGATCGGATCGCATTCGATTACATTTTCAATTATTACTATTCCGGTTTGTGCGCTTACTCCTTAAAATATATCACAGACAAGTCTGCAGTTGAAGATATTGTCCAGGATTTTTTTGTTTCACTTTGGGTTAAGCGGGATCAGTTGGACATAAATATCTCTATAAAATCATATCTTTTTACTGCTGTAAAAAACAGGTGCCTTGATTATCTAAAGCATAATCATGTGAAGGAAAAATTTAATATACACTCTGTCAGTCAATTGAATGCCGCGGAGAATTCTGATTATAATTTGTATGTTGAGACAGAATTGCGCATGGCATTAAATGCAGCGTTGCAAAAATTACCGCCGCGTTGTCGCGAAATATTCGAATTAAGTCGTTTTAAAGGATTAAAGAACAACGAAATTGCTGAAAAATTGAATATTTCCAGACGGACTGTCGAGATTCAGATAAGTCTGGCCCTCAAAACCATGAGAGGGGAATTAAAAGATTTTCTTCCGGCCTGGTTGATTATTTGGCTTCTCCGCTAAAAAAAAATCAATTTGCTATATGTGTATTTTCTTTCTTAGTCGTCAAATTAATGGAACGGGAAAGAGAGAACCATTCTTTCGATAGTAAAGTCACATGGAAGAAACGGAAAAATATTTAATTGAAGATTTGCTCCCTGCTTATTTTACTGATGAAATAAATGAGGAAGACAGGGAGAAAGTCGACCTTTGGAAAAAGGCTTCTTTGACGAATAGTAAACTTTTTGACGAGATCGCAGCTGCCTGGAAATCGGCTGAGATTCTTGGCCAGATGGAACAGTTCAACTCAAAAGAGGCGTTAAAAAAGGTCGATAAGCGGCTCCGTTTTGGAAGGGCAGCGAATTCTTTCCGGGGACTTCAAAAGGTAGCTGCCATTCTTTTGGTTCCCATACTGATTTATGCAGGGGGATTGACCTATCTTCAGTTTACCAAATCCGGTTATACATCTGAAAAAATTACCTGGCAGGAAGTTAAAACTACAACCGGGATGATTTCTGAGCTCGAGTTGCCGGACGGGACTCATGTTTGGTTAAATTCCCAAACAAGGTTTAAATACCCTTTAACATTTGGAAAAGTAAGGGAGGTCGTTCTTAATGGAGAAGCTTATTTTGATGTCGTGAGAGACACAGACCATCCGTTTATTGTGAATACCGGAACTATGAATGTTGAGGTACTGGGAACATCATTCAATGTGACGAATTACCCTGAGGAAAATCAAACAGAGGTGGTCCTGAGATCCGGGAAAGTGAATTTATTTACAGACGAATTTAAAAATAAAAAAGAGATTGGTTTTCTTGTTCCCGGTCAGCAAGCTTTATTCAATAAAAAAACACAACGATTGATGGTGAACCGTGTTGATCCGGATAAGTACACCTCGTGGAAAGAGGGCAAATTAATATTTACCGATGATTCGATGAGTACAGTCGTTCATAAATTAAGCCGATGGTTTAACGTTGACATCGTTCTGGAGAATAAGGAACTGGATGGTTATGTCTATCGGGGTACCTTCGGTAGTCAGTCCCTCAGGCAGATTCTGGACTTATTGAAGATATCTGCTCCTATTGGATATACAATAAAACCAGGAAAACAATTGCCTGACGGAAGTTTTTCAAAGGAAAGGATAATCATTAGAAAAATAAAATGATTTATGGTTGAATAACCGGTGTAAACGGTAAAAAATATTTAAAATAAAGACTATGAAATAATGGAATAAAAAAGAAAAGCAAAAAAGGAAGGTGTTGCGACCACCTTCCCTTTAGCGTAAGGTTTTCTGCCACAAAGTGCAGAAAACGGGATTTAATTATGGTAATAAACTAAATCTGTACAAAATTATGGAAAAAAAATGGTGTTTTAACAGGAGAAAGGGGCAAAGTTGCTTTCTCCGAAAGGCTTTATTAATCATGAAACTAACTGTGCTACTGACTTTGATAACCATCGGGCAGCTTTGGGCTGTACCTGGTTATTCACAGACTGTTCTCCTTAACTTCGATCTGAAGAATGCCACGATTGAAGAAGTAATCAATAAAATTGAGGAGACAACCAACTATTATTTTCTGTATAACAAAAAACTGGTTGATGTCGAGAGAAGAGTGGACATTCATGTTGAGAATAAAAGTTTAACTCAGGTTCTTAATCAGTTATTCGGAGGTTCTAATGTCGGTTATACCGTTGTTGACAGGCAAATCGTTCTTTCAGAAAAAGGAAATTTGCAGCAGTCAGTGAAAATTACAGGGAAGGTGACTGACAATTCCGGCGCTCCGTTACCTGGGGTGACGGTGGTTGTAAAGGGAACCGGAAAAGGTGTAATCACAGATACAGATGGTAAGTATTACCTGGAGGATGTAGCCTCTAACGCCGTTCTTGTCTTTTCTTTTGTAGGCATGAAACAGCAGGAAGTTCCCGCAGACAGGTCTGTTATCGACATTAAACTCCAGGAAGAAACGATCGGACTGGAAGAAGTCGTCGCGGTTGGCTATGGCGTTCAGAAAAAGGTCAACCTGACCGGATCTGTCGCTTCCATTGAAGCTACGCAGCTTGCTGATAAGCCTGTTGCAACCACTTCCCAGGCTATTGCCGGGTTGGTTCCGGGGTTAAGTGTTGTCCAGTCTTCGGGGCGTCCCGGGACCAGCGCGACTGTCAAGATAAGAGGAACAGGGACATTTTCCAAAGCAGGTACCGATCCTTTGGTTTTGATCGATGGTATGGCGGGAAACCTGGACGATGTTGATCCGGATAATATCGAAAGCATTTCCTTTCTGAAAGATGCGGCATCTGCGGCTATCTACGGGAACCGTGCAGCCAATGGGGTTATCCTGATCCAGACCAAAAAAGGAAAGGAAGGAAAAATCAGCATTACCTACAATAGCTCTTTCGGATGGCAGAAACCCAGTGAACTTCCGGATTTTCTTCCTTCCTGGGAGTATGCCACTTACTATAATGAAGCCATGTCCAATATGGGTAATTCGGCCGCCTATACGGACGAGCAGATCCAAAAATATAAAGATGGTTCTGATCCGGACAATTATCCGAATGTGAATCACCTGAAGTGGTTGCTGAATTCGGGTTCCGGATTCCAGCAGAGGCATACGGTTAGCCTGCAGGGAGGAACAGCAGCCTTGACTTATAATTTTTCTGCAGGATACTGGGAACAGAACGGGATGACCGAAAAAACATCGAATAAACGCTACAGCGTTTTGTGGAACATGAAAAGCCAGTTCGCGAAATCCCTGACCCTGAATACGCATATTAACGCTTATACGGATAAGTATAATGCTCCTAACGGCGAGCCGCAAAGCATTGACGGTATAATCGGATACGCAGTGAGGGAAGGTCCGGTTTATGCCGGCAAAAAGTCTGACGGCACATTTGGTTACCAGGATAATTACAGCCCGGAAGCATGGCTGGCAAGTTCCTCATTTGCAAAGAAAGATAGTGTGAATATCACGGGGAGTGTGCAGCTTGTTTGGGATACCCCGGTAAAGGGACTTACACTTAGCGGGAAAGCCGGTATAACTTATGATACTGGTTATAATAAAACATTTCGTGCCGAAACCGTCTTTGACGAGACCAAGACTGTTGGCCCGGCCTCGCTTGCTGTCACATCCGACAACAGTACCTATAAAACATTCGAAGCAATAGCTACCTATAAGCGAACGTTTAATTCACATTCAATCAATCTGATCGCCGGATCCTCCCGTGAAACTTATCATTATAATCACTTGTACGGATCCCGCAATACATTTCCTAATAATTCCTTATATGAACTGGCTTCCGGATCAGCTTCAAGCTCAACCAATGACGGTAGCGCCAAAGAATGGGCGTTGGTCTCCTTTTTTGGACGTGCAAATTATTCTTTTAAGGAACGCTATCTGTTTGAGGCCAATCTCCGTTATGATGGTTCTTCCCGCTTTTCCAAAGCAAATCGATGGGGAGTATTTCCGTCATTTTCTGGAGGATGGAGGATTTCAGAAGAAGATTTCTGGAAAGGCCTTAACATATCCAATGTTGTAAATAATTTTAAAATTCGGGCATCCTGGGGAGAATTGGGGAACCAGAATATTGGCACATATCCATATCAACAAACTTATACGTTGGGCGAAAATGCTGTTCTTGGGAATACGGCAACCTTGGTGGATGGAGCGAAAATTACCACTTATAATGATGAAGATATTTCATGGGAAACAACTTCGGTAACGGATATTGGGCTTGATTTCAGTCTGGTCGGGGGGAGAATTGATGCATCGATCGACTACTTCTACAAATATACCGACAAAATTTTGTCGTCTGTTGAAGTTACAAAAATTATGGGAATGAGCGTCGGACAATCCAATGTAGGCGCTGTTTCCAATAAAGGGATTGAGTTTAATCTTACTTATCACGGGAAAATTGGTAAAGAGTTTAATTTTACAGTCACTCCTAATTTTACTTATATTAAAAATGCGGTCGAGGAGCTGGCTGACGGGGCTCAGGAAGATCTCAACAATAACAGGATCGTGGGAAAGCCTCTCGGTATTATCTATGGGTACAGGACAAATGGTTTATTTGTCGACCAGGATGAAATAGATGCCGCTCCTACCCAGCTTGTGAGCAGTGTAAAACCGGGATACGTCAGGTATGCCGATATCAGCGGCCCGGATGGAGTTCCGGATGGAGAGGTCGATTCTGATTATGATAGATCGGTTATCGGTAGCACTACCCCAAAATATTATTATGGGTTAAATCTAAGCGCATCTTGTAAAGGGTTCGATTTTTCGGCTTTGTTGCAGGGCTTAGGCGGATATCAAAGACTCATCGGCTCCTATATGGCGTATGCATTTTACAATGGCGGTCAGATACAAAGATGGCAGGCTGACAACCGATGGACAACGGATAACCCGGATAAATGGGCAAAATACCCAAGGCTGGAAACTTTAAACAGTAGCAATGCAAATCTACAAACTTCTAATTACTGGGTCCGGAATGCCAGTTTTTTACGCATAAAGAATGTTCAGATTGGCTATACATTTCCAAAGAATATCGTAACCAGGTTCGGGTTACAGAAGCTTCGGGTTTACTTTAGCGGGCAGAACCTGTACAATTTCACCTCCTTTTATAAAGGATGGGACCCGGAGAATGAGATCGGTACGGGAGACTCCCCTTCGTTTTACCCGATTAACAGCATTTATTCATTCGGCTTTAACGTCGTGCTTTAAGCAAAAATTAACCTAAAAGATAACGTTATGAAATACCATTATATAATACTGCTCGGTTTAATTATTTCGCTTGGAACGGGGTGTTCTGATGTTTTAGACAAGCAGCCTCTTTCCTCTATCTCTGAAGATAATTTTTGGACCAGCGAAAGTGATGCACTGATGGCCCTTTATGGTTGCTATAAATTTCCCAGCGGCTGGACGCATGAAGATTTTGCAACACCCCAGGGATTGCTTTATCTGGATCTAGCCGGAGGCAATGGAACAGAGAAAGAAGGATATACGACTACGGGTATGGCAAGTAGCAATACCGTGGCAACAAGCAGCAATATCGAAAGATATTGGTCTAATGCCTACTCCCAGATAGCTACGTATAACTCTTTTCTCGATAATATGAGCGACTTCTCAATGAATGATGAGGACGAAAAAGCTATTTGGATTGCGGAAGTTAAGTGTTTAAGAGCCTATTATTTATTTAATCTGGCATTTTATTGGGGAGATGTGCCTATGCCTTTGACAACCCTGACCGTGAGTGAAGCAAATTCAATTGCTCAGTCGCCTCAGGATACCGTTTATGCCCAGATTGAAAAAGATCTTGAAGTAGCCATTGACGTACTGCCCGACACATGGTCATCTTTTGAATACGGTCGTTTCACGGCAGGAGCGGCCCGTGTTTTACTTGGCCGGCTATATCTTGCCCAGGAACGGTGGTCTGAGGCTGCCTCTGTATTTAAAACAATTGTTGATTCCGGGCTTTATGAGCTGGACAGGACGAACGGCGATGACAGTTATGAGAAGCTGTTCCAGATAGGCGGAGAGTATAGCAATGAAATGATTTTTTGTGTCATGTATATGGAGGATGAAGTTACAACTTCCCGCTATCAGTACCTGTATCCGGAATGTAACGGGGGGTGGCACCAGTTCGCCCCCTATAATGAACTCGTTAAAGACTATTTCTGTACTGACGGGAAAGATATTTCCACATCCTCTGTTTATGATGATGATGATCCGTATGCAAACCGCGATCCCCGGTTGTATGCTTCGATATTCCTTCCGCCATTGGGGAGTTATACCGGAACAACATACAACGACATTACTTATAACTGTTTTTTAGGGGCCAATAAGAACGATACTTATAATAAATATACTCTGTTTAATGGGTATTGCCCGAAAAAAGGATGCGATCCTTCTATAACATCTAATCTCTCGAGTACCTATACCTATACACCGATCATGCGGTATGCCGAAGTGTTGCTCAGCTATCTGGAAGCCGTTAATGAATCGGATCCGGGAAGGATTGACCAGACAATGCTCGACAAGACGATCAACGATATCAGGGACCGCGTTAATTTACCCGCGATCGAACTTTCCGATGTCGGGTCCCAGGATTTACTGAGGACAGCCGTCAGGAAAGAAAGGCGGGTTGAAACGGCATTCGAGGGTTTGCGGTATTTCGACGTACTTCGCTGGGGAACTGCAATTGACGAGTTAAACCATACTTTTACAGGGGTGAAACTGTCTGACGACCCTTCTGCTGATAATTATAAAGGTACCGGCTCAACTGCGTCTCCGGTTGATGAGGATATGTATTACCAGTTTGAGACCCGTACGTGGGATTCCCATAACCGGTATTTTCCAATACCTCAAAACGACCTGAATATTGACAAAAACCTCGTTCAGAACGACGGGTATAATTAACGCCGGGATATTAAATAACAGAAAACAGAAGATTTAATCTGTTTTCTGTTATTTTTATAAAGTAATTTATAGAATAAAGATTTCATCATATGCACAGAAGGACACTTATTAAACGGTTAGGCTTGTCGGTTCCGGGTTTAATGCTGGCGCGTCAGGCTATGGCTTCCGGTTTTTTTTCTGGAAATCACAACGATGGGACTGCTTCCGGGGAATTTCTTCCTACCTGGGACTCGCTTCAAAGATACCAGGTGCCAGAATGGTTCAGGGATGCAAAATTCGGGATGTGGGCTCATTGGGGACCTCAATGCCAGCCAGAGGCCGGTGACTGGTATGCCAGGGGGATGTACCAGGAAGGGTCCCGCCAGTATAACTATCACCTTCAAAAGTACGGTCATCCATCGGTTTTCGGGTTTAAAGACGTGATCCACGAGTGGAAGGCGGAAAAATGGGACCCTGAAGAACTGGTGGCATTATATAAACGGACAGGGGCGAAATATTTTATGGCTATGGCCAATCATCATGACAACCTGGATTTGTTTGAGAGTACCTGTCAACCCCGGTGGAACTCTACAACGGTGGGACCGAAGAAGGATTTGATCGGGGGATGGGCAGCCGCCGCCAAAAGGAACGGACTTCCCTTTGGGGTAAGCGTACACGCTTCGCACGCCTGGAGTTGGTACGAAACGTCGCAGCGTTCAGACAAGAACGGGGCTTATGCAGGAGTTCCTTATGACGGGAAACTCACGAAAGCAGATGGACTGGGAAAATGGTGGGAAGGAATGGACCCGCAGGAGCTATATGCCCAAAATCATCCGTTGAGCGAAAATAGTTGGGACAACGGAGCGATCCACCGCCAGTGGAACTGGGGAAACGGTGTTGCAAAACCAACTCAGGCCTATATTGAAAAATTTTACAACCGGACAATTGAACTGATCGATAAATACAATCCTGATTTGGTTTATTTTGATGATTCACAACTACCGTTTTGGCCTGTTAGTGATGCCGGTTTGCGGATAGCTGCCCATATGTATAACAAAAGTATTAAAGAGTACGGGGAATTGAAGGCCGTAATAAATGGGAAGATCTTGGATGAAAACCAGCGAAAAGCCATGGTTTGGGATATCGAGCGGGGGCAAAGTAATTCGATTGAGCCCTTGCACTGGCAGACTGATACCTGTATCGGCGGGTGGCACTATGACCGGGAGATATACAACGATAAGCGTTATAAACAGGCAAAAACCGTTATCCAGACCCTGGTTGATGTCGTAAGCAAAAATGGAAATTTACTGTTGAACATACCTGTCCGGGGGGACGGTTCAATCGACGAACTAGAGCGGGAAATTGTCGAAAATATAGGCAGTTGGATGAGAATGAACAGTGAAAGCATTTATGGCACACGTCCATGGACGGTTTTTGGAGAGGGCCCTGCACAGGAAAATGCGGCAGCGTTGACAGCCCAGGGATTTAACGAAGGCAAGGGAAAGCCTTTCACTTCAGAAGATGTCCGTTTTGTCACGAAGGGAGATATGCTGTACGCCACAGTGATGGGGTGGCCGGAGAGTGGAAAAGCAGTTATAAAGAGCCTTTCTGAAGGAAATGCCTATTATCCCGGAAAGATTAACCGGGTGGAACTTGTCAGCATTGGACAATCTTTGAGTTATGAACGGACAGCAGAAGGGCTCATTGTTCATTTTCCGGAGAAGGAAGTGAAGGATTCTTTCGCTAATGTGTTGAGGATCGTATAAACAGGTTTCATTCTTTTTGATCGTGTAAGCATTTATTACTTCCGCTTGACCTTTACTTTTTCCGATTCCTTCTGAATCGGAATTTTTAGAATGACAAATATCGCATTGGTCACCAAGTCAGTGCTATATCTTTTAAAACAGGCTGAATTTATACCCCGGATACTAAGCAGTTCCCCGGAACAGAAAGATATGGTGAAGGGATAATTATTTCATTATCATTAGTTACTAAATCCTGCGATCCATAAATACTTTTAAAAAACATGTTTGCTGACTAAAAAAAGTGGATAAAGATGTTTAATATTATTGCGCGATATATGATTTTTACCGTCCGTAGCAATAACAGATTAAACATGACTATAAAATATAAATTTTTTTTATTAACCATAATTTGTTCAACATTTTCAGTTCATGCGTTATGTCAAAAATTCTATAGCATTAATTCTTTGTTTGGAATTTCCATGCGGGAAACCAATTCCATTTGTCAGGATGATAACGGTTTTGTCTGGGCTTCTTCCAAATCCGGTATTTTAAGGATAAGTAACGAAGATTGCAGGACCTATCATCTTCCTTATGAAACAGCGGATGCGATTACGGTTGAGCTGATCTATAAAAATTCGGGTTTATATGCATATACCAATAACGGTCAGATCTTTTCGTATAATCCGGTGTCTGATCAGTTCAATTTATTGCTTAATCTGAGTAAATCACTGGGTGATAGATACCTGAGCGTACATGATTTATTGATTGATAATTCAGGGGCCTGGTGGATTGCTACAACAGCCGGGTTATACAAATACCAATCGGAAAAACTGGTATCGGTCGACAAGGCCTTATCGGTGTTGTATGCTATCAGTTGGTTCGATTCTGCAGACAGGCAGTTGCTTATAGTCGGGACGAAAGGAATATGGATCCTGGAAACAGAATCATTGAAGACTAAATGTGTTTATGAAAATAGCAGTTCGGTCCCGTTTTTTGTTTCAAAACTATTTTTTGATAAGTCACAAAACAAACTATGGATCGGCACCATGTCGAGCGGGTTGTATTGTTATAAATTCGAATCCGGAACTATTTCAGGGGTGTTGAAATCGTCTTTTCCGAGGCAGCCCATCCTGGCAATAGAGGCGAATACAGATTCTACCCTTTTGATCGGAATTGACGGTCAGGGTATCTGGGAAATAAATAAGAAAGGGGACCGGATACGAAATGTCTATAAGGAAAATGCTGACGATCCGTCTTCTTTGAAAGGAAATGGGGTTTATGATCTGTTTTGCGACCAGAATAAAAGGATCTGGATCTGTACATACAGCGGAGGGGTATCGTTCTTCGATCAGTCATCCCCTGTCGTGACACAAATAATCCATCATATAAACGATGAAAACTCACTGGTTAATAATGATGTAAACAGCATCATTGAAGATCGCTGGGGAAAACTTTGGTTTGCAACGAATAATGGTGTCAGCTGTTGGAACCCGGTATCGAATGAATGGAAAAGTTTTTATTACAATAAACAGAAACAGGCCCAGGTGTTTCTTGCACTGTGTGAAGATGACGAAGGGAGGATCTGGGCAGGCACCTATTCTTCCGGGGTGTATATCCTTGATGGAAAAACGGGAAATGAGCTCGGTCACTATTCGCAAAAAGAAAAAAAATCGCCTGTGGTAAGTGATTATATATTGAATATTTACAAGGATCATGAAGGCGATATCTGGTTAGGCGGGGTTAACGGTATGTTTATGTGTTACAACTCGAAAGAAAACAAATTCCGGGCCTATCCTTCAGAACCGGTAAACTCGATTGCCGAATTGTCCGGTAACCAGATTCTTTTGGGATGTAGTTATGGGTTGGTTTTATTAAATAAACAAACAGGCGAAACTAAAAAATTATTAATAGGTCTACTGATTCATGACCTCCTTGTTCTGGATGGAGATATCTGGATTGGTACTGGTGGGAACGGACTGATAAGGTACAACTTCAAAAGTGGTAAAAAGGAACAGTTCACGACCCAGTCCGGATTACCTTCAAATTTTATTAACGGGATTGTTTACAACGATGGCTATTTATGGATTGGTACCGAAAACGGGTTATGCCGCTTTGATCCTGAAGATGAAAATGTGCTCACCTATTCCTCAATATTTCCGCTATCGCATGCCTCTTTTAATTCAGGCTGTCGGTTTAAACTGAAAAACGGACAATTGGCATGGGGAACCAATAACGGAGCAGTAATGTTTGTTCCAAAGTCGCTTCGGGAAATACCGGCGATGGGGAAAATATATTTCGAGGACCTAATGGTATCGGGCCGTTCGATAAGAGATATCCCTTCATTCAAATTGAATAAGCCCGTTGACAGCCTTAAGACAATAAATCTCAGATATTACCAAAATACGATTAGCTTAGGTTTGCTTCCAATAGGGATTACTTCCGGATCGAAGTTCTCGTGGAAAATGGAGGGGCTCGATCTGGACTGGTCTGCTCCCACAGATAACCGGATTGTAACTTATGCCAATATTCCGAGCGGAAAGTTCATCCTGAAGATAAAACTTTATGACAGTTCTTTATCCAGGGCGATTACCGAGCGTTCGATAATAATAAGGATAATTCCGCCTTTTTGGAGGACAGCCTGGTTTTGGATACTGCTTTTCGCGGTTGTTTCAGGCATAATTTTCCTTTATCTGTTATATTATATTAAAAGTCTGAAACAACAGCATACTGAGGAAAAGATACGCTTTTTTACCAACACGTCGCATGATATCCGTACTTCGCTTACATTGATTAAGGCCCCTGTTGAAGAGTTAAGGAAAGAGAGCAGTCTATCGGAAAATGGCCGGTATTATTTGCATTTAGCAACTGAACAGGCGAGAAGGCTCTCTTCGTTTGTCAATCAGTTGATCGATTTTCAGAAGGTAGATGTTGGAAAGGAGCAATTGTCTCTTTCTATGATGGATATTGTCGGCCTCATTGCGAAACGGAAAATAATGTTCGAGTCTTTTGCCAAAAGCAGAAAGATTGAACTTGTATTTACGACTGACCTGCAGAATTATATGACAGCAATCGACGATTCCAAAATAGAAAAAATAGTCGACAATCTTATTTCAAATGCGGTTAAGTATTCATATCCGGGAACACAGGTTCATCTCGATTTGAAATGTGATGACCACAAATGGATATTCAGGGTTGAAGATCATGGTATAGGCATTAGCAGAAAAGCGCAGCGTAAACTTTTTAGAGAATTTTACCGGGGTGAAAATGCCATTAACTCAAAAGTTGTAGGTTCCGGAATAGGGCTTTTACTGGTGAAAAACTATGTAGTAATGCATGGGGGGAAAATTAGTTGTAACAGCCAGGAAAATATAGGTTCGACATTTCAGGTTATCGTTCCCTTTAAAGAAATTGCAGAAAAGAAAGAAACGGTTAATTCCCTCCCGGATACTGGGGGATCGGATACTTACCTGTTACCGGATATTACTTCTCGGTCAGAACGTTTGGGAAATAATCCATCCAGGGAGATGCGGGTATTAATTGTTGAGGATAATGATGATCTGAGGAATTTTATACATAGCGCTTTCAAGGAGGAGTTTATCGTATTTACAGCAGAAGACGGTACCGTCGCCTGGAAGATTATTCAAAAACAGATCCCTGATTTAGTCGTTTCAGATATCATGATGCCTAACATGGATGGGTTTGAACTGTGTAAATTGATGAAGTCAACCTATGAAACATCACATATACCGATAATCTTGTTAACGGCCCTTTCTGAAAAGGCGGAGCAGTTACATGGTTTGGGGCTTGGTGCCGATGATTATTTGACCAAGCCTTTTGACATGGGCCTTTTGATGCAACGGATAAAAACGATTATCCGGAACCGGGAAACCATTAGGGAAAAAGCACTGAAGCTAAAAAAAGGGACTATTTCCGAACCTATTCTGGCAAATGAGCTTAATGATAGATTTATAAAGAAAATGACGGAGGTGGTACAAGACAATATGGCAAACTCAGAATTCGATAAAGATGAATTTGCCTCAGCAATGAATGTAAGCCCGTCCCTTCTATATAAGAAAAGCAAGGCGCTGACCAATCAGTCTCCTACAGAATTTATCAAGACCATCAGGCTCAACCATGCGATGGAATTGCTGCAGGAACATAAATGCATGGTTACGGAAGTCAGCGAGAGTTGCGGATATACCAGTCTAGGATATTTTAGTACCGTTTTTAAAAAACATTTCGGAAAATCGCCAACTGAAATATAAAATAATGCAACTGTTTTGCAGTCGTGAAACTCGGTTTCTGGCTTAAAACACAAGGTTATCCTTGGTTTCGGAACGGATGACTGTTTTAACTCTTAATTCGTATTACTCATTACTCATCAGATTTTGAAAAATTATTACTTTTAAACTGAAATCACGAATTTGGAGGGCTTGAAATATTTTTATATTTTATCCGGTATCTCTCGCGGGAATAGTATTTAATTTATTTGAAAAATGAGCATATTTGTAAGTTACGCTACCTAATTGGGGACTACTTATGAAAGTCTTGGATAATAGCCAGATTTTAAAAATATGGGAACAATTCATTTTAACAGGGAACATGGACGCTCTGTCAAAGATTTATTTTCATTACTATGACTTTCTGTTTGATTATGGAATGAGGCTGACTTCTGACATTCAGTCGGTGGAGGATGCGATTCAAACGGAATTTGTCAGCATTATTAAAGCCCGGAAAAATATAGCACCTGTAAAAAATCTGCCGGGATATTTAATCACTTCTTTCAGAAGGCAGCTGGTCGTCGATTTGAATAAGCAGCGAAAATTAGTCCTTTCTGAAGAGATAAAAGAAGAACAGTTTGATTATTACAAGAGTCTGGACAGGTGTGAGCCTGATCGGGAAAGAAAAGAACAGGTCTATTCTGTGGTCAGAAGGTGTATCGATCGACTTACTTCAAAGCAAAGGGAGATCATTTACCTACGGTTCGAGAAGGATATTTCATATGAAGAAATTTCGGTGATGCTTCATATTTCTGTCGATTCCTGTTATAAATTATTTTACAGGGCAATAAAAGCGATTAAAAAGGAGGCTGAGGCTATTCTTGACAGGAATGAAAATATCATTCTTCTGGTCATTCTGCAATTGAGCAGAATGACCAGATGGGAAAAATTAGTGAAGAATTGAAAAAAGAATAATTTTTCCTGTCCAGATTTTTCTTTTTTTCTCTCATATAAATAAAGAGAGATGAAGAATGGATTTTGAACACTATAACGATTTTTATACCACAGAAGATTTTATCCTGGATGAAGAATTCCGCAAAATTGTCCGGGACCCGGACTTGTCCTTATATCTGAAAAGATTAAAGAATACCTTTCCGGAAAAGAAAAAAGAAATTGACACAGCCATCCAAATCCTAACGGATTTACGGCCAGGGATGATCAGGCAAAGTGAGAAAAGAAAACACGAGCTTTGGCAACAGATTCGCCGCTCTTATACAAAGCGATTTGTCATATCCCGTTATTGGGTTGCTGCAGCTTCTTTTTTTATGCTGGTTGCGATAGGGAGCGGTATTTTGATGTATAAAATGTACCGAAGGCCTCAGAAACCAATGTCTGTAGCATCTGTTGAATCGCCGTTTAATGAAACCCGCCTGGTCCTGGCAAACGGGAAATCGATATCCATAGCCAGTAAACACTCAACGGTTCAATATACTGCTGACGGGTCGGGAGTCAAGGTGAACGACTCTTCCGAAGTTGCCCAAAAGGTTCCCAAAGAAGGCCTTAACAAGCTTATTGTGCCATATGGCAAGCGATCGTATGTAATATTGGCTGATGGCACCCGGGTTTGGATTAATTCAGGTTCAAAACTTATTTATCCACCGGCGTTCAGTGGAAAGAGTAGGGAGGTCTTTCTGGAAGGCGAAGCATTCTTTGATGTCGCCAAAGATAAGACAAAGCCTTTTTTTGTAAAAACGGATCTTTTCCGGACTAAGGTCTACGGGACCCGTTTTAATGTCCAGGCTTATCTGTTGGATCAGGAATACAGTATTGTATTGGTCGAGGGAAAAATTGGCATGAGTTACAGTGATAATCTGCAAGCGAAGGAGTTATTTCTTGAACCAAGCGAACGGGCCTCAATCTCCAGAGCGACCGGGACATTTGAGGTGCATCATGTTGAAAACACAGCTATTTATACGGAATGGATTAACGGCTATCTGACTTTTGTCAACGAGGATGTTTCGGATGTATTAAAGCGTGTTTCCCGGTATTATAATGTAGAAATTGATTGCCGGCTACCCGCTAATTACGAAAAGATCTATGGCAAACTGGACCTGAAAGATAACCTCGAAAGAGTATTGGATGGCATTGCCTTTATTTCAAAAACCAATTATCAAAAGGAGGGGAATACCTATTGCTTTTATGAATAAATAAGAACCGATCAATGTTACCAGCATTGACCGGTTAATGAGAATATGCCGAAAGGCAATTAATTATTAAAACGTTTCAAACTTATGAAAAAAAAATCAATTATTCACTCTTCCTGTATAAGGAAGGAGGTGAATGTTATGTTGTTGAAGATGAAACTGCTTGCCGTCCTGATTTTTTGTGGAGCAATGGCTTTATCTGCCAGTACCCCCTATTCACAAAGGACGAAGATCGATCTTCAGCTTCAGAATTCATCGCTGATCGAAATATTGAATTCGATTGAAAAGAACAGCGAATTTATTTTCATTTACAATCAAAATGTTACGAATTCTGATGTTCGAAGAAGCATTTCTGTAAAATCCAAAAACATTGAGTCGATTCTGGACTATTTGTTTAAGGATCTTGATATCACTTACCGGATTGATGACCGGCAGGTTTTTCTGTACAAAAGAAATTCCTTGGTAGCCGGTAATGAAACTCCGCCCGATCAGCCTAAAAAACTGATAAAAGGAAGGGTGACAGACACCAAAGGGAATCCTATACCGGGAACAACTGTTATCATAAAAGGGACTACAATTGGAACAGTAACTGACAATGACGGTAATTTTGCTCTTCAAATACCGGTTGATTCCCAAACGCTCTTCTTTTCATTTGTTGGTTATGCCACACAGGAAATTCCTGTCGATAAGCGGACTCAGTTCAATATTGTACTGAAGGAGTTGACTGTAGGTGTGGATGAGGTTGTGATTGTCGGGTATGGTCAGCAGAAAAAGGAAAGTATTGTTGCTGCCATTACCCAGACAACAGGACAGGTCCTTGAACGGGCAGGGGGCGTTTCCAGTGTCGGTGCAGCATTAACAGGTAATGTTCCGGGGGTGATCACTTCTTCCAGTACAGGAATGCCTGGTGAAGAAGATCCTGAGATTTTAATTCGGGGACAGAGTACCTGGAATGATTCATCTCCGCTTATTTTGGTGGATGGTGTTGAGCGGCCTATGAGTAGTGTGGACATTAGCTCCGTGGAGTCGATTTCTGTATTAAAGGATGCTTCGGCTACTGCCGTATTCGGGGTAAGAGGGGCTAACGGGGTGATCCTGATTACTACCAAAAGAGGATCCGAAGGAAAAGCATCGATCCGGGTTGCCGTAAATACCACCATGAAAGTCCCTTCCAAGTTGCCGACCAAATATGATTCTTATAATTCGCTGAAAATTCTGGATGAGGCGATTGAGTATGAACTTTCATTAAGCCCGGATTCGTGGGAGGATTATATCCCGGCAGAAATTCTCGAAAAGTACCGCAACCCGTCCAGTACAGAAGAAGCCGAACAATATCCTAATATCGATTGGGTCGATTGGTTATTCAAGGATTTTGTGATGTCGTACAATGCCAATATCAGTATAGACGGAGGTACCAAATATGTGAAGTATTTTACAAGTGCCGACTTTTTACACGAAGGCGATCTTTTTAAAGAATACGAAAACAACAGGGGATATAAAGCAGGGTATGGCTATAACAGGCTAAACGTACGTAGTAACTTAGATTTTAAATTAACTCCCACGACTACTTTTAAAACAAACTTTTTTGGTTCGTACGGGCGGAAAAAGAAACCGTATGGTTCGAGTGACAGTTCGTATTCCTATTGGATTGCCGCTTACACTAACTCGCCCGATGCATATGTCCCGCTGTATTCCGATGGCACGTGGGGGTATTACTACCCTAATGAACAGGCAAATATAAATTCGGTAGAATCATTGGCTCTTAGCGGGATAGAATATGTAACAACAACCCGTTTAACCACTGACTTTACTCTTGAGCAGGATTTGGGCTTTTGGGTCAAAGGCCTTAGCCTGAATGGCCGGATTTCATGGGACAATGTATTTGTTGAATCAGGAAGGGGGGTAAACGACCTGTATAACAATGCGCAGGAAAAGTATATCGACCCTGAAACCGGGGAAGTAACTTATAGCGAGAGTTATGATTCAAATACCTATTTCGATTATCAGGAAAGCATAGACTGGGATATTGAGGATGGTAGCATCGAGAATTCTTCTACCCAACGTAATCTTTTTTATGACTTGCAATTGAATTATGCAACAAGCATCGCTAAAAAACACAATATCACGGCAATGGGGCTTTTCCAGCGTACCGAGAATGCTACCGGAAGTGAGATTCCGAGCTATCGGGAGGACTGGGTTTTTCGTACTACCTATAATTACAAAGAAAAGTACATGTTTGAGTACAGCGGTGCTTACAACGGTTCCGAAAAATTTAGTGATGCAAATCGTTTTGCCTTCTTCCAGTCAGGAGGCCTTGGGTACATGATTTCCAAGGAGAATTTCATGAAGCCCTTAACTTTTCTCGATATGTTAAAAATACGTGCTTCTTATGGTGAAATTGGTGATGATAATGTTAGTGACCGGTGGCTTTACATGAGTACGTGGTCTTACGGCGGACAAACCTCAATGGGAACAACCGGAGAGGATCAGGAAGAAAGCCCGTATATTTGGTACTCCGAATCTTCTATCGGAAATGAGAACGTTCACTGGGAAACTGTACGAAAAACCAATGTAGGGGCCGATTTCTCTTTTTTTAATGGTTTCTTTGCCGGAAGTGTCGATTTTTTCCACGATTATCGTTACGATATCCTTGTATCCGGCGATGACCGGACAGTGCCTTCATATTTTGGTGCAGAGCCTGCAACCGCAAACCTTGGAAAAGTGAAAAATAATGGGTATGAGCTGGATTTTCGTTTTAACCAAAAATTTGCTAACGACTTAAGGTTATATGCCAATTTTAGCATAACACATGCAAAAAATACGGTAATCGAAGCCGATGATGCAGATTTATTGCCCGATTATCAGAAAACTGCGGGACACTCGATAGGGCAAACGTATGCCTATGTAATAGGCCAAGACAAGTATTATAATACATGGGACGAACTTTACGGAAGTACTGAGCTCAGCACCAATGACGATCAGAAGTTACCCGGTGGCTATTATATCGTGGATTACAACGGGGATGGGGTGATTAATTCAGATGACGAAATTCCATATGGCTATTCTACAACGCCGCAAAATACGTATAATGCTACGCTTGGTTTCGAGTGGAAAGGTTTTAGCGGTTTTGTCCAGTTTTACGGGGTGAACAACGTCACCCGTCAGGTCGTATTCTCCAGTTTAGACGGGACCCATACGGTATATGACGAAGGCAGTTACTGGTCTGAAGACAATACCGATGCCGATGTAGCCATGCTCCGCTGGCTCTCAACAGAAAGTGATTACAGCAGCGGTACCCGCTATCTGTTTGACGGTTCCTACCTCCGTTTGAAGAATGCGGAAATTGCTTACACCTTTAATACTAACTGGGGCTGGGTAAAAAAGGCAAGGCTCGAAAACGTGCGCCTGTTTTTAAACGGGAATAACCTTTGGTTATGGACCAAGATGCCGGATGACAGGGAATCCAATTTCGCAGGTACCGGATGGGCTTCACAGGGGGCTTATCCAACAATGAAACGCTTTAACCTGGGTCTTAATATTACCTTCTAAATTGTTGTAACATGAAAAAATTAAGGAATATAAAAATCATTATAGGGCTTAGTACGCTTTTTGCGGTACCTGGAATGCTTTCCTGTACGGATTATCTGGATAAATCAGCCGAATCGACGGTATCGGAGGAGGATGCTTTTGAAGATTTTACCAGCTTCCAGGGGTTTACCGAAGAACTTTACAATTGCATTGTCCCTTTCACTAATAATTATTGGACAAATTCGTGGAACTGGGGGGAAGATGAAATAACATCAACAAGTGTCACATATCATTTTGTAAACAAAATAGACGAGGGTAATTTTTGGGGATGGCAGTCGGACTATGACGGTTGGCATTCCGGATGGATGGATCAGCCTGATTTTACTACAGCGAATGGTCGTACTGCAGGTGGGAAGAATAAGGATCTATGGAATGCAGCCTGGTACGGATTGCGTAAAGTAAACATCGGTCTGGAAAATATCGATCAAATGACTGGTACCGACGAAGAAATTGATCTGATTAAAGGGCAGCTATTATTCTTCAGGGGATGGTTCCACTTTCGGTTAATCCAGTTTTTTGGCGGGCTTCCTTACATCAACTACGTTTTACCAAGCGACGAAGAACTTAATTTGCCACGCCTTAGTTACAGGAGGTGTGCCGACCTTGTTGCGGCAGACCTTAGAGAAGCCGCCGACTTGTTGCCAATTGACTGGGATAATACGACTGCAGGGAAAGCCACTTTAGGCGATAACGATTTGCGCATCAACAAAATTATGGCTTTAGGTTATCTTGGCAAAAATTACCTTTGGGCAGCCAGCCCGCTGATGAACGACGCGGACACGTCGACAGTGGCCCCCGACGGTGACGACTATAACGCCGAATATTGCCAGAAAGCTGCAGAAGCATTTGCCGAATTGTTGGAATTGGTCGAAGGTGGCCAGACTCAATATGCTTTGATGGATTTCTCTGAAAGATCCGATAATTTTTATACCACGGGCCAGAATTGGGCATTACCGGGTGGTACCGAGGCGCTATTCAGGGGGCCCTATTATTTCGGAAATTACACAAACTGGAACACAAGTAAGCAGTATACTCCGATAATAGTTGGTGAAAGCAGTGCCCTGTTTTTACCTACGGCCAACTACGTCGATTATTACGGTATGGCAAACGGGTTGCCTATTAATGATGATTATGATATTACGGAAGCCGATGCCGAATCAGGGTTCGATCCCAATTATCCTTGGAAAGACCGGGATCCCCGTTTTTATACCGATATTGTTTACGACGGGGTAAAAGTAGTACAGGGGAGTACTACTGACGAAGCGAACAGATATGCCAACCTATACACCGACGGAAGTTACAGGAGTGTGTCTGAGGGTAGCCGTACCGGGTACTACCTTCGTAAATTTATCCCTATTGAATGTAACAAGTACGATAAGGGCTGGGACTGGGGGTATTCGTTAAACATCTATATTCCCTATATGCGGTTGGGCGATATTTACCTGATGTATGCTGAAGCTGCTGCCGAAGGTTATGGTTCGCCTAATGGTGGGGCTAGTGGCTTTAAAACTGCTGTCGAGGCAGTTAATGTAATCCGGAACAGGGCCGGCGTTGGTGAAGTTGCCAGTAAATTTACAGGGTCACTGGATGCCTTTATGACCGAGTTACGGCGCGAGCGTGCTGTGGAACTATCGTTCGAAGGGCACCGGTTTAACGACCTTCGCCGTTGGAAACTGTTAACCGAAAGCCCTTACACCCTGAAAAAGTCGGTAGAGTTTAACCGGGCCAGCGAGCTTGATCCGGATATTGATCCATCTGAAAATAAAGTGGTTAATCTTTCTGAAGAAGTTCTCAAGACACGGAGCTTTGACAGTAAGCACTACTGGTTACCATTAAAAACCGACGATGTTAGCCTTTATGAAGGGTATGGTCAAAATCCGGGCTGGTAATAAAGATTATTGAATGGTTTATAATCTAAATGAATAGAATAATGAAAATAAAAGAAGGAATAATTTTATGTGTTGTATTTGTCCTTTCTCTTTTCTCATTGAGATTAGAGGCGCAAATAACCATGAAAATAACTATAAAGGCCATTGTATATGGTTCCGGAAGAGAGCCAGTCGTAGGTGCGGTTATTAGCTGTGACAAAGACGATGTCCAGGCCGTTTCAGATTCATCAGGGGAATTTTCCCTTGAGGTTCCTCTTAACTCGTTGCTGTCGGTAAGCGCTTTAGGTTACAAAACGAAAGTTATTGAGGCATTACCTGCACTGGTAGAGATTATACTTTCGTCCGAGAACAATGGCCAGTTGGTTCAGATAGCCTATCGAAAGGTAGATGAAAACGATCTTATGGGGGATATTTCGTTTGTGGATATACCCGGAATTATGGAGAAGAACTATTTTAGATATAATTTGGAAGGTATGGCTGCTTATACCGGAGGACTTAGCAGTTCGTTGTGGGGAATGGACGAATATTTAATGTTGGTAGACGGGGTTCCGCGTAGTACTGTCGATGCTCCCGAAATCGAACAAATAACTTTCCTTAAAGGGATAAACGCTGTGGCACTTTATGGGAGCTGTGCTGCCAAAGGTGTAATTTACATTACAACCAAGAGGGGAGAGGTTTCTGCTAAACAAAAAATTAACGTGCGGGCTAATGAAGGTATGTATGTGCCAAAAAGTTATCCAAAATATTTGGGTTCTGCCGAGTATATGACCCTTTATAACGAAGCACGTGTTAACGATGGGCTTACCGAATTATATAGTGATGAGGATATTTATCATTATGCTTCGGGTGAAAATCCATATCGTTATCCCGATGTTGATTATTATTCATCCGATTATTTGAAGAAGACGTATACCCGTTATGATGTAACTGCCGAAATCTCGGGGGGCGACAAACGTGCCCGTTATTATACAAATATTGGATACTATTCGTATGGCGACCTTTTGAATTTTGGAGAAGCAGTAAACGACAATACAGAACGCCTTAATATGAGGGGAAATATCGATATGGATTTGAACGAATATATTTCCTGTAAGGTCGATGCTTCAGCTATATTCTATGGAGTACGCGGGGTAAATGCCGATTATTGGGGAAATGCTGCTACGTTGCGTCCAAACAGTTATACACCGCTCATCCCAATAAGCATGATAGAAACTGATGAGACTACCATGAAAGTAGTAGAGAACAGCAACAATATTATTGATGGCAAATATATATTGGGGGGGAGCCAGACGTACCAAACAAATCCTATTGCTGATATTTATGCCGGAGGGTATTATAAGTACTACAGCCGTCAGTTCCAGTTTACTACCGGGGTGGACGTCGATTTGAGAAATGTACTGAAAGGTTTATCATTTCATAGTTTGTTCGGGGTCGATTATGCTACCTCTTACACTACTGCTTATAATAATGCTTATATGGTATTCGAACCCAAATGGACCGATTATGCAGGAGGCACCGGACTGATTAGCGGGTTTAATACGTATGGGTCAGATTCTATTTCAGGCGTACAGGATGTTAGTGGAAGTTATTATCAACAAACAATATCTTTTTCGGGACATTTTGATTACAATACGGTTGTGAACGACCACCACCACATCTCTGCCATGTTGATTGCAAATGGTTATCAACAGGGACAATCAGAGTCTTATCATAATACCTGCAATGCAAACCTTGGAATTCAGGCAGGATATAATTATCAGGATAAGTATTATGCCGATTTTAGCGGGGCAGTGGTCCATTCAACCAAGTTGCCCAAAAAAAACCGTAATGCTTTCTCACCTACCGTTTCGTTGGCATGGAGAATTAGCGAAGAAGCTTTCATGGATGGAATAACTGCAATTGATGATCTGAAGTTGTCGGCATCGGCAGGTATATTAAATACCGACCTTGATATTGACGATTACTATTTATATAAAGGGGTTTATGCTAATAATACCTGGACTGGTTGGAGAGATGGCACTTCTGTCCAGTCGTACGATTCGCAAAGGGGGGAAAACCCCAATCTCGATTATCCTCAGTTAAAAGAAATAAATGTGGGGATTAACGCTTCGTTGTTTAAAAGAATGCTGACATTCAACGGTTCGTTTTTCTTTAACCGGATGACTGGTAAAATTATTCAGTCTTCTGTTTTATATCCAAGTTATTTTTCCAATTATTATCCTTCATCGTCTTTTATTCCCTATAGCAATTATGAAGAAGACCAGCGCGTAGGTTTCGATTTTAATGTAAAATTCAACAAGCGCATTGGCGAGGTCGATTTTTCATTGGGAGTTGCCGGAACGTATTACAATACCAAAGCGGTGAAGCGCGCCGAAAGCTACGAAAACGACTATCAAAACCGGCAGGGCAAACCTCTTGATGGCATATGGGGGTACGAAACCCTCGGTTTCTATGAAGATGATGCTGATATAGCAAGCTCTCCCGAATCGCAGTTAGGGTACGATATTAAGCCCGGCGACCTCAAATATAAAGATCAAAACGGAGATGAGGTCATTAATACCGAAGACCAGGTGTATCTTGGAAAAGACGGGTGGTATGGTGATCCGTTTACTCTTGGGGTTAACCTGACTGTCAAATGGAAAAATGTCACGTTCTTCGCATTAGGGACAGGCTATTGGGGCGCTTATAGCATAAAGGGTAGCAATGACGATGATGATTACTACTGGATCGATAGCGATGATAAATATTCAGAAGTAGTCCGTGGACGTTGGACCGAAGAAACAAAAAATACAGCCACCTATCCGCGGTTAACGACCCTGTCGAGCAACAATAATTTGAACTCTGATTTTTGGCTTTATAAAACCAACAGGTTCAGTTTATCTAAAATCCAGTTATCTTATGATATTCCTAAACGGATTATGCAGAAAACGTTTATCCGCGAAATGGGGGTTTATGTTAGTGGTTCCGATTTGCTGACAATCTCTCCCGAACATGAAACACTGGAGTTGAATGTAGGGGAAGCTCCACAGACACGGTTTTTTAATTTGGGGGTAAAAGCCAGGTTCTGATAATGATATTGCAACTCAAAAAATAATAAGAGATGAATAAAAATATTATAATACTGTTATTAATAATCTTCATATTGTCAGGCTGCGACGATTTATTTACTCCGGCTATTGAGAACAATGTTGGTTTAAGCCAGGCCGAAACAAATGCCTCTTATGCATACGGCCTCCTTTTGAATGGATATACCCGTATCCCAACGGATTCGTGGTCGTTTAACGACGTGGCAACCGACGATGCGGTATCGAATGACGATGAGGATGATTATCTTGAAGTAGCCAACGGAGGATGGACCTCGAGCAACGATCCTTTTTCAAAATGGAGTAGCGCCAAGGCAGCTATTCAATATATAAATTTATTCTTGTCGCTTTACGACGAGCCTGAATATGCATCTGATGAAGATGCCAATCGTATGTTTAAAATCAGGTTGCGGGGCGAGGCTTACGGCTTGCGTGCAATGTACATGTACTACTTGCTCCAGTCACATGCCGGCTATACTGATGATGGCTCGTTGCTTGGCGTACCGGTTGTATTAGAACCTGAAGATGCTACTACTGATTTTAATTATCCGAGAAATACCTTCGATGATTGTATGGAGCAATTTTATCTGGATATTGATTCGGCAGAAACACTCCTTCCATTGGACTACGAAGATATAGCCGACGATTCGGAAGTACCCGAAAAATACGGAGATATAAGTGTAGATGTTTACAATCGTGTATTTGGGGACGCTTTCAGGCTGTTGATGACAAAGCGCATTGCAATGGGCATTAAAGCCCAGGCCGCGTTACTGGCTGCAAGCCCGGCTTATAATAGTTCAAACGATCTTGACAAATGGGGAAAAGCAGCCAACTATGCCGGCGATGTTTTAGACCTGATTGGTGGCGTTAGCGGACTGGATGCTAATGGCTATACCTGGTACGATAACCAGGCAGAAATTGATGCCGTTGCATCCGGGGTCAACCCAGACGAGATCCTTTGGAGAGGGGGGATCAGCGACAATAATACTATTGAGACAAATAATTATCCCCCGACCCTGTACGGCAATGGTGAAATAAACCCTACGCAAAACTTAGTAGATGCCTTTCCTATGGCTAACGGGTATCCGATCGATAATGCAAGCAGCAGTTACGATGCCTCAGACCCTTATTTAAACCGCGATCCGCGTTTGCAGACTTATATTGTGGTAAACGGGAGTACCGAAGGGCCTAACAACACGGCGATTTATACCTCGACCGATGGAGGTACGAATGATGGGTTAAATGCGATAGAAACCTCGACCCGTACCGGTTATTACATGCGTAAGTTATTGCGCCAGGATATCAGTATTACATCTACATCATCAACTACGCAAAACCATTATACCCCGCGTATTCGTTATACTGAGATTTTCCTTATTTATGCCGAGGCTGCCAACGAAGCTTGGGGGCCAAACACCGATGGTGGAGGTCATGGATATTCGGCTTACGATGTAATCAAAGCAATTCGTGAAAGAGCTGGTGTAGGAACTGATAACGATGACCCGTACCTCGAATCGATAAAGAGCGATCAGGATGCTATGCGTGAGTTAATCCGGAACGAAAGGCGTTTGGAACTTTGTTTTGAAGGCTTTCGTTTTTGGGATTTGCGCCGCTGGAACGTAGATCTTTCGAAACTTAACGAAATAGCAAAAGGTGTGAGTATTACTAAGGGGGTACATACGGAAATTAATGTTGAAAACCGCGTATATAAAGACTATATGTATCATGGGCCAATCCCTAGCAGCGAAATTTTAAAGTATAATGCTTTAATCCAAAATAAGGGATGGTAAAAGTTGACGAAACCGGAAAAAGTTTCTATGCAATTAATTTGAAAAAAATAAAATTAAAGAGATGAAAAGGATATTTTTTATATCGTTAATCATAATGGTAGGAGCATTCACTTCTTGTCATAACCAGGATTGGGAATTTGAGGATTATGACTATCAGACAGTTTATTTTTCCTACCAGTCTCCGGTGCGGACTATTACCTTGGGTGACGACATTTACGATACTTCGCTCGATAATGCTCATCAATGTAAAATTTATGCCACCACCGGGGGTGTTTACGAAAATGACAATGATATTACGATCAGCATTGAAGTAGATGAGTCGCTATGTGACGGCCTGTTTTTTGAATCGGGTGGTCAGGCAGTTACCCCTATGCCAGGCAACTATTATTCATTGGCTGCCAACGAAATTGTTATTCCTTCAGGAAGCCTGTCGGGAGGGGTGCTCGTACAACTTACCGATGCTTTCTTTGCGGATACGCTGTCTTTAAAGAATACTTACGTGATCCCGCTGGTAATGAAGAGTGTTACGAATGCTGATTCCATTTTGTCCGGCGATCCTGCCGTAGATAATCCGAATCGTTATGTGTCGGATGATTGGGTTACCGAACCCAAAGACTACGTTTTGTATTGTATAAAGTATATCAACGCGTACCATGGATATTATTTACGCCGGGGAAAAGATATAATTACAGGAAAGAACGGAAATTCGGCACTGGACCAAACGATCATCCGGCATGAGGAATATGTCGAGTATGACGAGGTTTGCGAACTAACAGCCAAATCGCTGACAAAAGTAGAATTTCCCATTACCTTCCAGGATGCAGAAGGGTACAATATCGACTGTACGTTGTTACTTACATTTGATGAGGACAGCATCTGTACCGTGTCTTCCGGGTCTGATGATTACACGGCTACCGGCAGCGGAAAATTTGTTACAGACGGTGAAAAGAACAGTTGGGGAAGCAAAGACCGTGATGCTATTTATCTGAACTACGAAATTGATCTCGATGAAATGCATGTTGCGACAAGCGATACCTTGGTGGCTCGAAACCGGGGAGTTACGTCGGAGACATTTTCTCCGGTGCTGGAATAGCTTTTTTTTATCTATTAAGACTTAGAATAATATGAAACAGTTACATAAAATATGGCTATCGGTTACAGTTTTTATGCTTGTGATTTCTTGTGCAGATAATGATGCGCTCAAGTATAGTGTCGAAGAGCCGGAAAGCCTTGCTGCGTTGGAATATCTCAAAGATTATGATGCCTTGAAAACATATGTTGACCGTACGGAAAACCCTGATTTTAAATTGGGAACCGGTATTTCTGCTGATGACTATATTGATAAAGGCGTTGCATACAGGCTTGTCAACGCTAACTACGATGAGATGACCGCCGGATACGCCATGAAGCATGGCGCAATAGTCGGGGATGACGGAACCCTTGATCTGACTACGGTAAACACGTTTCTTCAGTATGCTAAGGATGCCGGGATATCGGTTTTTGGCCACACGCTATGTTGGCATGCCAATCAGAACGCGACCTACTTAAACAGCCTGATAGCGTCTGATGTAATTCCCGGAACTGCTGAGCCAACATGGGATTTGGTAACCGGTGCCGATTTTGAAACAGATGGAGCTTCCAATTATCAATACAGCACGAATGCGATCGTCTCATTTACAGAAGAAGGCGGGGGTTCAGATGGTGAAGGAAGAGCATTGAAAATAACGAATGAAGAAGCTCGTACCAATGATTATGATGTCCAGTTTTTTCTGACGTTTTCTCCGGACATGGAGGAGGGAGAGCAGTATGAACTGAGTATGGATGTTCGCGCGGACGCAAGTGTTTCTTTCGGGACCCAGGCCCACTCCGTGCCGTATAGCTACCTTTATTGGGATTTTTTTGGCAGCATTTCCGCAACTACGGAATGGACTACTTTTACCAAGCAAATTACAATTACCAGTGATGTTGCGGGAACAGGAGCGATCGCTTTTAATCTCGGAAGTAATGCCACTACTTACTATTTTGATAATATAACTCTGAAAAAGTATAATGAATCAGGCAGCAGTAACGCGGGTTATGCATATACTTTTACCAATCCGTCGGTCACCGATTACTGGTCGGCGCAGGTAGCTTACGATCTTTCTGCACTTGAAAATAATACCGAATATACGCTGCAATTTGTTGTGAAAGCAAGTACAGCCGGTACTATTCGCGCAGATTTACAATCTACTTCTGATTATTCTTCCAACAGCTTTGGAACTTTTGCTGTTAGCGGAGACTGGAAAAAATATGAACTCACCACTACCACGACGGCAGCAGACCGCAACCGTTTTGTCATTAGTTTCGGCGATTACGCCGGAACAGTTTACATCGATAACATATCATTAACGGCATCGGGGAGTTCAACCAGTTTAATTTCCGGTGGAGACTTCGAGAGCGGGGCCGACGGCTGGATAGGTTGGGGAAATGAATCTACCCGCGGACTTTCGGCCTATGGGGAAGGATACGGGGGGAGCGGTGACCAAACCATCGAAAAAACGGACGAAGAAAAAAAAGAAATCATTTCGGCTGCATTGGAGGACTGGATTTCTCAAATGATGGATGCGTGCTCATATTACGTAAAAGCATGGGATGTGGTAAATGAGCCAATGTCTGACTGGCCAGATCAGACGGCACTTAAATCAGGGGCAAACGATTCAGAAATCGCTTCGGATGAGTTCTACTGGCAGGACTACCTTGGAAAAGATTATGCTGTGTATGCAATTCAATATGCCCGGCAATACGGCAATTCAGATGACCTGCTTTTTATTAATGATTATGGTTTGGAAAGCGAGAGCCAGGAGAAATGTAAAGGGCTTATTCAGTATATAGAATATATAGAAAGCCAGGGTGTTACAGTGGATGGAATTGGCACGCAAATGCACGTCACATTGGGAGAAACGTCGATGGACGGCATCCGGGCTATGTTTACAAATCTGGCAGCTACGGGAAAACTCATCAAAATATCGGAACTGGATATGGGGATAAAGCCGGAAGGAAGTTCTGAAGATTTGCTGACCGAGGAGGTTACTGATGAACAGCATCAGGAAATGGCCGAATTCTATCAGGAAATTATTGAAGCCTACTTTGAGCTGGTTCCTGCCGCACAACGTTATGGCATTACGCACTGGTCGCCCACCGATAGTCCTGATGATTCTTCCTGGAGACCTGGCGAACCTATCGGCCTTTGGACGGAAGACTATAGCCGAAAACATGCATATGCAGGTTTTGCTGACGGATTGGCCGGAAAATAATCGGGTACTTTTATAATTTTAATACTTCTTCCGGTAATTTTTCCCTGCGAAAGCCGGGAGAAGTATAATTCTTTCTCTTTTATATTTTTACTAAGAAGTATTTCTAATCTGTTATGGACATGTAAATGGCTCAGCCTGATTATTTTAAAAAGAAATTACACATGTTAAGATTGATAAAACATATAAGCCATGCATTTTCTCCCCAAACGTTACTTATTGAAATTGAGATTATTTGTGTTCTATTAGTGTTTTTGTTTGGGATAGGGTGCACTAATTTTAAAAGGAATGATACTTTACTTCAGATAGGCAAATACAAAATGAGCGTGGCCGAATATGAAAGTTTCAGAAGCGAAAATCAGAGTCGCTTCCGTTTGACAGATGAACAAATCGAAAGTAAGGCTATAGAGGAAGGATATATTTTGGCTTATGCTATTGAGAACAGGTATGACACGATTACTCTTTTAAAGAGGAGGCTGTTTTACGGTAATCGGCTTTATGCGTCTGAAGTAGGAGGTTATGTCTGGAACAGAAAGGTAAAGCCACTATTAGGGGTAAGTGAGGAGGATATAAAAATGCATATAATAGGAGAACACTGGAATATGACTTCGAATCTATTCATTTTCCTAATAGAACGCTACTGGATAAATACGTTACTCCTGATTCCACGTTAAAAACGGAAGTCAATTTTAAACAATTGAAGAATATTGTATCTGTAGATTCAAAGGTAAGAATAAGCAATTTCAAGCGATATTATCCATTTTATCCGGTCGGGGTTTATATTAAGGACCTGGTTAATGCAAATGCAGGAGATGTCTGGGGACCTTTTGAAACCCTTCAGGGATATGATGCGGTTTACCTGGCCAGTATAAAAAAGGTAAAACCTGCCCCGTTTGATCAAGAGAGAAAGCAGATTGAGGAAAATTTGAAAACAACATTGACTGACACGTATCATTTCAGGAATAGGCAGGAGCTAATAGCCAGAGCAAATCCCCGAATGTATAATGATGCAATTGTTAAATTGGTTGAAAAATTTGTCCCTGATAAAAGAGAATGGCCTGGTGTTTACAGAAATATGGTGCTAATGGACTACGACTTTGAAGGCGATAGACATCCCTACACCGTTGCCGATTTTATTGAATTTGTTAACTGTGAACCTTTATTCTTTGGCTCTTTGTCGGATGTTGATGATTTAAAAGATATGTTTATAGCCTATTTGAATGATATTTTCCTTTGGGCAGAAGCCCGTGAAATGAATATTGAATCCAATAAAGATTTTCTAGTTTTCAGAAAATTGTTTCGAAACAAATTGTATAAACAATATTACGAAAAAAGTATTGTTAATCAAAAAGTTGTGTTTACTGAAACAGATGTAAAAGACTACTATAATAAAAATAAAGACAAGTTTAGTGTTTTTGAAACAGCTGTCGTTTCAGTTTTTAAGTTTGAAAATCCGCAAGCAGCCTTTGATAGTTTGTCTTCATTAAAGAGCTTGCAAAAAGATGCATCTGGAACCATTACAGGTCATGTAGATTTTGTTTCCAATTTAGAAAAAGAGGAGATTCACTCTTCAGATACCATGCTTAATTCAAATTTTATAACAGCTATTTCGAAGCTAAATCCAGGACAGGTTTCTATGCCTGTTAATGTAAATGACGGATTCTGGGTTATATATCTTATTCGTAAAAGGGGCCAGGTATGTTTGCCTTTTAAACATGCAGAGGCAGACGTCAGTCATATATTATCGGGAATAAAGAAAAAAGAGGTCTATAATGAACTATTGGCTGCTCTAAAGTCCCGATATCCTGAGACAATTAACCATTTCAGTGAGTATAATGTAAAATAGAGTAGTGCAATTCCTGTTTTGTTAGGCAACCCTAATTTCAAGTCGTGATATATTAATTTAACTAATTAAATTTAAAATTATGAAAAAGTTTTTTTTAATTCTTTTGGGGGTTTTCTTGTTCGTGGGACATAGTTATTGCGGACGTGTAGAGCTTAATACTGACTCATCAAATCCTTTTGCTGATCAGTATTTTTCAATTAGATCCTATTCTTATCTTTATTGGTCAGGGAGTTTTTATCATGTAAGTGGAGAGGAGGTTGGTTGTGGTGCATCCTACTGTGTTGATACTTCAACAGCGCACTCTTTTGAATGTGGAGATTTCTATTGCAGCGCAGATGATGGAGAATCTGTTTCATACGAAGGCCAGGAGTATAGTACATATTGGGGAGAACTTTACGTTTTTCTTGAGACAGATGATAGTGTCGTCGGTAGTTTTGATCTTTGGTGGTAATGTTAAAATTATTTGCCTTCATCTGACCTGATTTTTTGAAAGTAATAAAGAGGCTGCCTCAAAAGAAAGGGATGAGGCAGTCTCTTTACCATTGACTGGTTCTTAAAGTTGCATCGCATAAATTTCATGAGATTATTCTTTTAAAAGTGTTGGGATAAAGTTGTTAATTCCTTAAAAAAATGATACTACAAGAAAATACACAGAAAAAGAAAGTAGATTCAGGGAAAGGCTTTTTTTCAGTGCTGATATCTGATTCGAAGAATGATCTCCAGTTAATATATCTTTTTATTTTTTTAGGTTTTGTTTTATATTTAACAATTGTGTGTAATGATTTTTTCCTGAAATGGGCGGAGGGGCTTTCCCTGTTCCTGACAACAGGCTCTTACTTTGCCGGGTGCATGCGTTTTGCTGGCGGGTTGCTGATTTATGCCGGGACATTTTTAACCCAGTTTTTTCATTATCCTGCATTGGGAGGTTCTATTTTCATTGTCCTTTTGTTGTTGACTCAGTATTTATCGCTTGTTGCATTTCATATTCCACGGAAGTATTATCCGTTATCCTTTATCCCCGGATTCATGCTTTTGCTCTCCATTACGCAGTTAGGTTATGTCTGGATCACCCTAAAATCGCCGGGCTACCTGTTTTCCAATGTATTGGGCGTTATCGCATTTCTGGTATGCTTTACCGGATACCGGAAAATCTGTCATTGGGGTTTCAGGAGTATCGCCATGTTTGCGATTGTTACAGCTGGTTACCCGTTGTTCGGATTTTATGCCTTGTTTACCGGGCTAATATGCTTACTATATGAACTGACTTTATTCTTTAGGGACTGGGATACCCTACATTTTGTTCCGGTAGCCGTGGCAATAGTGATGATCGGTTTATCACCACAGTTGTATTTCTACCTGGTTCATCATGACATGCAGCGTTATTACCTGTACACCGCCGCATTGCCCCGCTTCCTTTATAGCAGGAAAGAGCTTATCCTGTGGTTGCCGTTTATTGTTCTGTTTTTTTCGTTCGTTTTGTTTCTCTTGTTGAGACAGGAGTCCCGGGGAAACGGAAAAACGGGAAAGGTGGTTTCACTTGTGATATTTATTGCGGCGGTTGTCATGACCTACCGGATGTCATACCGGGATGAAAACTTCAGGGCGGAGGTCAAGATGTGTGCGGCGATGGAAGAGAACGACTGGCAGAAGGTAACCACGATTGCCGGCAACCTTCGGGATAAACCCACGCAGAGCATTATCCTGAATTATCACCTGGCTTTGTTGATGCAGGGACAAAAAGACAGAAGGAATTTTAATTTAAACGATATGGTAAATCCCAACAGTATACGTCCTGAAATCATCATGATCACCATTCATATGAATGGACAGCCGTTTTTATATAAAACAGGAGAACTTAACGACTGTTACCGATGGTGCATGGAAGATCTGGTCGGGTACGGAATGAGAATATCCTACCTGAAATACATGGTCAAATGTGCGATCATGAACGAAGAATATGAACTGGCCAGAAAATATAACGCCCTGATATCAAAAACACTATTTTACAAAGATTGGGCGCGTAAGTACCAGGGGTATATCGACCAGCCAGACCTGGTAAAAGAAGATGAGGAGATGAGGGCCATCCGGTATGTGGCTGCTCATGGGGGATGTATGCGTATATTTTTTAAACTGGGACTGCGCCGATAACTGATGTTGTAAAGAAATTGTTGACTGGACAGCTTTCTGAATTATTATTATTTTTATCTTTAAAAATGCGCGCAATGCAGGGACAAGGACATAAAGAAAGAATGAAGACAGGGAAGGACCTTTCCCCGTTTTTTACTGGTGATGGGGATCGTGATTTCCGGTTGTCCTGTTGGGGGGGGCTTTCTTGTTTTTGCTTTGTATTTAACAATTGTATGCAATGATTTTTTCCTGAAATGGGCAGAAGGGCTTTCCTTGTTTTTAACCACTTCCGCCTATTTGTCAAGCTGTATGCGTTTTGCCGGAGGGTTGTTAATTTATGCCGGGACATTTTTAACCCAGTTTTTTCATTATCCGGCATTGGGAGGTTCTGTTTTTGTTGCCCTTTTGTTTTTGACTCAGTATTTATCTCTTGTGGCATTTCGCATTCCACGGAAGTATTATCCGTTATCCTTTATCCCCGGATTTATGCTTTTGCTTTCCATTACCCAGTTAGGCTATGTCTGGATCACATTGAAATCGCCGGGGTATTTTTTTTCCAATATTCTGGGAGTTGTCGTTTCCCTGACTTGCTTTTCCGGATATCAGAAATTCAGAAATTGGTTGTCCCGCACGGTTGCTGTATCGGTAATCATCATAGCCGGGTATCCGTTGTTTGGTTTTTATGCTTTATTTGCTGGGCTGTTATGCCTGCTGTATGAATTAATTTTGCTTTCCAAACATAAGGATGCCGGCTATTTTGTTCCGGTTGTTACCGGGATTGCATTGGGGGTTCTCGTCCCTCAATTCTATTTTTACAACGTGTATAACTACATGCAGCGCTTTTATATCTATATTGCCGGGTTGCCCCGCTTCCTTTTTAATCAGAAAGAACTTACTCTTTGGTTCCCTTTTATCATCCTGTTCCTTTCGTTTTTTCTGTTTCTTGTACTGGGACAAAGGCACGGTAGGAATAATAAAGCTGCGATTGTCATTTCTTCTGCCTGCTTTATCGCGGCTATCTTTTTCACTTATTGGATGTCTTACAGGAATGAGAACTTTCGGGCAGAAGTAAAAATGAATGCTGCCATAGAAAAGAACGACTGGAAGAAGGTTATGACAATTGCCTGGAATCTAAGGAGAAAACCATCCGAAAATATCGTAACTGACTATTACCTGGCTTTATTGAAAGGACAGAAGGGCAATAAAAAAATTGATTTAAATAGCACGGTAAAGATAAAAAGTATCCGTCCTGTCATGCCTATCGTGGCGATCCATATGAGCGGACGTCCGTTTTTATATCAAACAGGAGAGATTAACGACTGTTACCACTGGTGCATGGAAGACCTGATCGAATATGGGATGAGAATATCCTATCTGCAATACATGGTAAAATGTGCCATCTTGAACAAAGAGTACAATTTAGCCCGGAAATACAATACCCTTATATCGGAAACATTGTTCTATAAGGATTGGGCCAGGAAATACCAAACCTATATCGATCGTCCCCGTTTGGCCGGGAACGATGAAGAAATGAAGGCTATTCTCCATTTGGCAGATCAGGAAAAATAAATAGCATGGCCTAATTATGCCTGGTGGTTTTTATTCATAGAAGTTTTTCTTTTTTTCTGTCGCATTTTCCTTGACCGGATTTTTATTATCTGCATCAGAATAGACTGCATTTATCGGTTCCTTGTTGATAGCCCGCATCAGCTGACGTTTGGTGAGGGTCACCGGCTCTACCATAAACTCGGGAATGTTAAATGATTTGAATAATGCAAAATAAAAATCAGGATCTTCCTGTGGTACAATAAATGGTTTATCGGTTTTTCCATCTTTGAAGTGAGCAATATAAGGACGGGTATAGGATCCGTCGTCCCTGCGTGAACTGAATATTATCCAATGACCGTTTGAAGACCATGAATGATAGCTTTCAGCATCAGAACTGTTGACCTCCGGAAGGGAGGACAACCTTCCTTCTTTTAAATCGAGTAAATATAAATCACTGCTTTTGTGCCAGATATGAAAAGTGCCATAATCTCCAAGCGTGAACAGCAGGTACCTGCCATCAGGGGATACGCGTGGAAAGGTAGCGCTTTTGTTAATTGCGGAGGCATCGAAAACGGTGTCTGTTTGGGAAAATTCCATCGTTTGCGGATTAAAAGCTTTTCGGTAGATATTATAATAGAAGTCTTTGTATCTGGACATCAGGTCACCATCCGGCCCGATCCCCTCCGGATATCTGGCGGAGGCATAATATAAATACTTACCATCAGGACTCCATGCAGGAAATGTTTCCAGTTCTTTCGGATCGTTTGCAATGGTACGTACCTCATTTTTATCGACATCATAAAGAATCAGATCTGAACGACTGTCCTGTACTTCTACTTTTTCATTTCCTCTTTTATGAAAATGCTGTTCGGTATTATTAACTGAGTAGGCAATCAGGTTTTTAGTCGGATGCCATGCCGGATATACGCCCGCAGAAATGGTGTGGTCTGTCTTTAAATTCACTTTTTTTATTCCGTCCGGGGTGGCAATAACAGTCCCTCCTTTATATTGACGGACATGGAACTGCATTTTTTTTGTCCTGTTATAATCCTGATAAGCGTGGCAGTTTATACAATCTCCCTCTTCGTTGCGGGCCAGCAGGCTATTGCTGTATATAATATTCTCATCAAAATTGGTAAGGTTACGTTGGTTGATTGTCATCTGTTCATAAATAGTATAAGCCGGTTCGATAAGACGATATGAAATATAACTGTCAATCTTTTCGGGAGCAATGTAGTTTTTTATTGGCGGATATTTATACCAGTGTTCATTCTTTTTAACATAAATTTCGGTGTAAAGCGAATCGCCTTTGTTTTCAGCAAGTAGTTGGTGCCATTTTTTCAGGTCCCATTGAACTTTTTTCCCTTCAGATTCCACTTTTTCTCCATTCCGGGAATAGGATACTGTAATAAAATCCTTACCATTTTCTTTTATGGTAAAATTGAGCGGAGCAATATTCCAGGGAATTACAGTGTTTGTGTAATCAGGATCTATAACCACATGGGAACTGATAGCCCGGGCGTTTTCTGGGTGCTTATTGTTACAGGAAACGAAAAGAACAGGAATAAGGAGACTACACCAGGTTAGAAATCTTTTCATCGCTTTTGCATTGGATAAATTTGTTCGGTTTCTAAATCAAAAAAATATTTTGACAAAAAAAGATGAATCTGAAATGTGAGTCAGTTATTGCAGAACTGAATAAGTTGAATAAGACCTTTTTCCGATTTCAGCTTTAGTTTTTGATCTTTGGCATATTGTTCAATATCCGGTTTTATTTGTTTTAGTTTTCCGAGTAGTTCTTTTGTATTACGAAAAGGTTCCGGATTACCTTGTCCTGTTGCAATCAAATAATCATCATCCAGCCGGACAAATTTATCTGGTTCTGCATCTTTAAATCCGATAGCTTTTGTTGCCGGTTTAAAATCGATCAGGTATTTTTTATAAAGCCGGATTTTTCCATCGGCCAGTAGTTCCAGAATACCGCGTTCATTATGTCCATTATAAGAATAATCAGAAGAGGTAAAACAAAGATTTCCAAAATTGAAGCGATAGGCTTGATTCGAGGCGTCAATTTCCAGTATTTGTTTCCGGTCATTTCTAAATTCTATTTTGTCCGAGTAGATATTGTATCTCAGGGGAATTTTCTCAAAACGGATACTGTCGTTTAGGATTACTTCTCCCGGGATAAATTCTTCGCTGAGATAAGGAGAGCCTTCAATATTGCTGTAATTAGGTCCATTGAGGACATTGGCCCTACTCTTTTCAAAATTGAACTGGTCGGAAAGACTACCGATATCACTGATTATATAAGCCTGGGAAAAGCCCGTATAACAAAAAGCAATACATGAAATAAGAATAAAAATTAGTCTCATCTGATTTGTCAGTTTTAAGTGATACAATTTAGGATTGCTTATAAAGATAGCGTATCTGGAGGGTAAAATATTTCAATTTTAGATATTTTGATTCAGAATTTGGATATTTAGCGGCATTTTCCTTGCCTGTCCTTCTTGTCACTTAATGGATTTCTATTTACTATTGTATATAATTTATCTGATTTTAAAAATTGTTTATCTAAAATTGAACATTATGTATATCCAATATTGTTAATTTTATAGGTTAAATTGGACTATACATTTTGATGGAAAGAGATTTTTGACTTTTTGTGACAGAATTAAACGATACTGAAACCTTTGATAAAGTTATAACAGGAGATTTTATTGCTTTTAAGTCTCTGTTTGACAAGTATTATGAGCCACTTTGTCATTATGCCTTAAATTTCACCAGGGATACTTATCTGGCTGAGGATGCTGTTCAGGAGGTATTTATCAAAATCTGGGAGAAGAAAAGGAAGATGAAATTTACAAGGTCGGTTAAGTCTTATTTTTATACTGCTGTGAAAAACAAATGCCTGGATAAGCTAAAATCAGAAAGAATAAGATCAATCCACTCCACGCATTTTTTTGAAAGGGAAGATAAATTTATTAGCCTAAATGAAATTGAATATGATGAGTTTAGCTTTCATCTTTCAGAATGTGTTGAGAAACTTCCTTCCCGTTGTAAAGAGGTATTTACCTGGAGCAGATTCCATAATATGAAACAGGAAAAAATTGCTTCGGAGATGGGAATATCTTTAAAAACAGTGAAAGCCCAGATTGGCAAGGCTCTTAAGCTGATCCGGGATTGCATAAATACTTCTTATCCTGAATACCTGTAATATTTCGAGGACCAAAAAAGTTTATTTGGAGTAGGACCTTTTCTTTTTTGAATCGTCATATGGATAAAACGGAATCCAAGTGAAAAGTCTCTACGAAATATTTTATGCAGTTTTATCAGGCACCTCATCTCCTGAAGAAAGAAGTCAGTTCGATGAGTTTATGAAGAATAAAGGGAATAAACGTTTATTTATTCAGGTTCGGAAGATTTGGGACAGATCGGCCAGGATAAGCCATTATCCTGCTTTTGATAAGGAAAAAGCTTTTTACGAATTACGGTATAAGATTGAAAAAAATAAACAGGTCAGGAGAAAGTACATTGCTGTTTCAATGATCAGTGTTGCTGCCAGTATCATTTTAATGATCGGAATATTTTATTTAATCCGTTCCCCTTATTTGTCCGGACAGAATGCCGTTGTTTCTGTGCAAACGGAATTGGGAAACAGATCCTTTATAGTACTGCCTGACAGCACAAAGGTCTGGTTAAATTCCCAATCGAAGATCGGGTATGGTTTAGATTTCGGGAAAGAAGAACGATATGTGAAATTAAGCGGAGAAGGTTTTTTTGAGGTGGCCCATAGTAAAAAACCTTTTATTGTAAATGTCAATGATTTTATAATTAAGGTATATGGGACCAGGTTTAATGTTTCAGCGTATGCCGGGGACATGAACATCTTTACCAGCCTTGAATCGGGAAGAATAAGTCTTGAGAAAAAGGGGGAAGAGAGATTATTGGTAAGCCCCGGACAATTGGTTACATATAACAGGGCAACGGAGAATTTCAGAGTCAGTAATGTTAATGTTTTTGAATATTCTGCATGGAAAGAAAATAAAATGTATTTACACGCAGAACCATTAAAGGAGCTGGCTGCTAAGTTGGAACGAAAGTATAATGTAAAAATCAGGTTTAAGCCTGAAAGCTTAAGTCTGGATATTCATTATACAGGGGTTTTTAGCAATGAAAATATCGAAGAAGTGTTAGAGGCTATTTCTGTTGCAAGTGATTTAAAATATCATAAAAAAGGAAACGAATATGAAATTGTAAGAAAACAAAAATCTGAATAAATCAGTGTGTTTATAAATGAAACCGTCAGGTGTACCACCACCTGACGGCAAAAATTCCCTCTGATGCATGAGCATCAGATTATTAGTAACTTTAATGTATTTGCAAAACTATGAAAAAAAACTGGAATGTTAGGGCCACATTGAGTCCTCATTTAAAAAAATGGTGTCGAATTATGAGACTGACATTTGTATTAATTTTATTGTTAACACTTCAGGTCTCTGCAAGTGTTTATTCACAGCAAACTAAGTTATCGCTAAACCTGAATCAGACGACAGTCAGAGAGGCGTTGAGTCAGATTGAAGAGCAAAGTAATTTTAAATTTCTTCTTCAGGATGAACGTTTGGATCTTAATCAGAGGATTAATCTTAACCTTGATAAGAGTACGATTGCAGAAGTCCTGGATCATGTTTTTGCCGGTCAGGATGTCCGTTACATTATTACAGAAAAGAACCTGATTATTATTACTCCCGGTCTCAGAGATAATTCTGTTTATGGCCGGATGGAGCAGGGAAGAAGGATTTCCGGGAAAGTTGTTGATCCGGAAGAAAGGCCTTTGGCCGGAGTTACCGTTGCGGTAAAAGGCACTGCCAATGGTGCTATCACCGATACCGGCGGTAATTATTCACTGGGAAATGTACCACCGGGCGCTACCCTGATTTTTTCCTTTATCGGGATGAAAGCCCAGGAGATTGCGGTTAAGGAACAGTCTGTGATCAATGTAACCATGACGGAGGAAATTGTGGACATTGAAGAGATCGTGGCGGTTGGGTATGGGACTCAACGTCGGCAGGATCTTACCGGTTCAATATCAAATGTGACAAGCGAGAAACTTGAGTCGAAACCGGTAAGCAGTATTGAGTCTGCGTTACAAGGACAGGTTCCCGGAGTCTCTGTTGTAAATACCGGAGGGCCGGGAAAATCGCCAACGGTTCGGATCCGGGGTATTGGATCTGTTAACTATGCCGCCGATCCGCTTTATGTTATTGACGGCGTTCCCGTGGGAACCCTTAATAACTTTGATATTAAAGATATGGAGTCTGTTTCCATATTGAAGGATGCGGCTTCTGCTGCTATCTACGGCTCACGTGCGGCTAATGGTGTCGTTCTCATTACGACTAAAAAAGGCAGCCGGGATGGAAAAGTGACATTAAGCGTAGATGCATCCACCGGTATTCAAACCGCATGGAAGAAACTGGATTTATTGAAACGCGATGACTATATCAAGTTTGGCACCGACTTATTAACGAATGCAGGATTAGCCCTTCCTTACCGGTTCTCACACATGGATGATCTTGTTTATGAGGGTGCTACGAAAACATATGCCGAAACTGAGACAGACTGGCAGGACGAAATGTTCCGCACTGCTCAGATTTCTCAACTTAATGTTGATTTATCAGGCGGAACACAAAAGCATCGTTTCTACATTTCATATGGTCGGTTTTCTCAGGACGGGATCATGTTGGGGACTGATTATAATCGTCATAGTTTCAGGATTAATACAGACACTGACCTTGGAAAACAGATCACCGTCGGGGAAAGAATTAAAGCATCGTACAGTGAAACTTCAAATGAAAAAGTTTCAGGCGGGCGTACACAGTTAAAACATATGGTCAACCAGGTCCCGTATATACCGGTTCACGATCCGACTCTGGAAGGTGGATACCGGTCTGCAAACGCAAATGATGGCACCGATCCGGAGAATCCGGTGCGTATCGCATTGATGGATAAAAATCATACGTATATTGTAAATTTAGTCGGAAATGCTTTTGTTGAGATCAGAGTCACCGATTGGCTAAAATTCCGTTCAAGTGTTGGTGTGGAATACACATGGAACCGGCAATTTATAGATAATCCTATGTATAGCGATAGTTACAACCAACGGACTGATCACTCGCTTACAGATAACCGGTATACCTATTTGTCACAGGTTTATACCAACCAGTTAACGTTCGATCACGCTTTTGGAAAACACTATGTTAATGCCGTAATTGTGGGAGAGCAACAGACAACAAAAAATACAGTACTAAATGGTTCAGGGAACCAGTCAACGAACGATATTAGCCAGTTAACAGGTTCGAGTTCGCAGTCTCTTGACGGTACGCTAACCGAAACAGCCCTCTTATCCTATGCCGGGAGGTTAAATTATGGTTATGCCGATAAATATTTGGTGAGTGTTTCTATCCGTCGCGATGGTTCATCTGTATTTGCTCCGGGCAAAAAGTGGGGATATTTTCCCGGTGCTTCGCTAGGTTGGGTTCTAAGCAACGAAAATTTTATGGAAAACATGCATGCGATATCTAACCTGAAGTTGAGGGCGAGTTACGGAAGCCTTGGCTTTAACTCGGTTGGGGCTTATCCATGGCAATCCTCTGTTTATACCAATACTTCCGCGGTGTTCAATAACACAGAATATACTGGTGCATATTACAATAAACTGGCGAATGAAGATCTGGAGTGGGAAATTACAAAAATGACTAACGTTGGTTTTGACCTTGCATTGCTGGATAATTCCATTACATTTTCTGCAGAGTATTATACCCGCAAGGTGGACAATCTGATAGTAAATAATCCGTTACCTACTTCAATGGGGTTTAGTGTGGACCCGGTGGCAAATGTAGGTGCCATGAAAAACTGGGGGTATGATTTTACTGTCGGTTATTCGAAGCTGAAAGGTGAATTTAAGTATTCGGTTAGCGCAAATATAAGCTTTATCAACAATGACGTGAAGAGCCTTAGCGTTGGGGCCCCATCGATTGAAGTTGGCGGGGTAACCTCCGACTATGGTGGTTACAACATTACCAGAACGGAGAAAGGACATCCTATTCAGGGCTTTTACGGTTGGGTAACCGATGGCATTTTTCAGGAGCAATCCGAGATAGATGATTTAGATGCTAAAGCGGGCGACGCCGGATATTATCAAACGTCAGACACAAAACCAGGAGACATCAAATTTAAGGATTTGGACGGGAATCATTATATCGATGATAATGATCGCACATATATAGGTAATTATTTACCTGACTTCAATTATGGCATAAACTTTACTGCAGAATATAAAGGTTTCGATGCCTCGTTATTTATTCAGGGTGTCCAGGGTAACGATATTTATAATGGAACAAAAGTTCTTACCCAGGGGATGATGCGCTTGTTTAACCAGGATAAAGATGTGCTTAACGCCTGGAGCGAAACGAATAAAAATACCGATATTCCAAGGGCTGTCAGCGGTGACCCCAATCATAATACACGTACCTCCGACCGGTTTGTTGAAGATGGTTCCTATATGAGGATCAAAAATCTTACAATCGGGTACAATTTTTCAGAGAATATGCTGTCAAAAGTTTTTAAAGGAGCATTTTCCGGTTGCCGTTTATATGTAACGGCCCAAAACTTGCTTACGTTTACCAACTATTCCGGTTACGATCCGGAAATCGGAGCGTCGTCCGATTATTCCGGTACAGATAATGCCACATTGCTCCAGGGAGTAGATTTCGGTTTTTATCCGCAACCCAGGACCTTTATATTTGGTATTCATGCCTCTTTCTAAATCGTTAAAATATTAACATTAAAAGTTAAAACAATGAAAAATACGAATAAGCGAGAACAAAAAGAAGCTCGCTTTAGTTTGCCGAGCTCAAGTATTTTGCGCGACAAAGGAGCGAAAATTACAATTAAGCGGGAGCAGAGGCCAAACTTGGTTGAGACTCTACCGGGCGCAAGTAATTTGCGCAAAGCGAAAATCAAATATTATATTTTAATTTTTATGGTCTTTGCCATGCTGGGTACCGCATGCGATGAAAGTTTGCTTGATAAGACAAACCCAAACCAGTATACGGTTGACCAGTATTATGCGGATGAATCCCAGTTAACCACTGCAACTAATGGAATTTATAGCGAGTTTTATGGTGCTGCTCTATGGGGCCGGATGATGCAATATTTTTCAGATTGCCGGGCCGATGAGCACAGTGCAGGTGGTAGTCAGATTGAAACACACAATGCGCAATTATTTAATGGATCTTATGATAGCGGAAACTATACGATTCAGGTCGTATGGAGAGGATTATACCGTATGATCCACAGGGCTAATGCCGTGATAGAATATGGTCCGCAAATTGCGGATATTGATGCCAGCGTATTAAAACAACGAGTTGGTGAAGCTAAATATTTACGCGCCTGGGCATATTATTACTTAGTTGTAAATTGGGGTGAAATACCAATTTATACCGAAACTGCAAAATCGTCCGATGATGCCCAACCTCTTTCTGAAGAATCGGCTGTTTATGAACTTCTTGAATCTGATTTAACTGAAGTTATAAACGATTTGCCGGAATCATCAAGCGATTTAGGCAGAGCGACCAAAGGGGCTGCGCAACTGCTTCTCGCCCGGGTTTATATGCACCAGGGAAAATATAGCGATGCCAAAACAATATTGGAAACTATTTATAACTCCCATACTTATAAACTAGTGGATAACTACGCCGATAATTTTATGGAAGAAACGGAATATAATGAGGAATCCATTTTTGAAATTAGTTTCACCGGATCGGGTTTTGCCTGGGGTGAGGATGGCGACAACACAAATACCAGGTCAACGATTATGTTCCAGGACTATAACCCTGTCGGTTGGAGAAACTGTATCCCCTCCGATGCGCTTATTAACGACTTTGAAAGTACGTACTACGGTGATGCGAAAGAAGATCCCCGCCTGCACGAAACGGTTTATTTTACGGGCGATACTTATGGCCCATCCAGTTCTCCCATTGTCCTCACCGATGCAGCGCAAAATGGTTATTCTTCCGTTTTTCACGGTGTAACAATAAAAGCAAGCTGGAAAAAATATTCTCCTATGTATAAGTTAGATCCGGGATCATACTATCAATCCAATATCAATTACCGGAATATGCGCTTTGCTGAAGTAATTATTAAACTTGCCGAATGTGAAAATGAAGTAGGCACCCAAAGCAAAGCGATTGATTATTTGAACGAAATTCGTGCCCGGGCAAGTGTTGATATGCCACTATACCCAACAACGAATTATCCCTGCAATAGTTATGATCAGGTGATGAAGGCCATCATGCACGAAGAATCCGTTGAGTTCTCAGATGAGAAGCTAAGGGTCCTGGACCTGGCACGCTGGAGAAAGAATAACAAGTTTTCGACACTCAATCCGGATCCGATCTCTTACATTGTATCGGATCCAAGTAAAGCTTACTTGGTCCTTCCTAATGAAGAAACCAGTACAAATCCGAATATCGATTAGATCAGAAATTACGCTGGATTTTAGGACCTTTATAAAGTCCGCAGGTGACAATTTTCTTGCCGCCTGCGGACTTGTTTTAATTTGTAATCATTCTACACCAACCTGGGGTAAATTGCTAAACTTTTATATTGCGGAGGGAATTGCAATGGATTGATGGCTATCTCAAGGGCCAAATTTGTCCATTTTTTTAAATCTTATATCTAAAATTGAAAATCATAGTCTGCTTCGGGTATTATTTTTAAATCTGAATTTGACCAGTATTAATATAAATAATAAATGTAGTAAATGATGAATAAGAAAGCAATTGTTCTTTTATCTGTTTTAGTGACTTTGTTTTCCTTTCCCGGAATTGGGGGGAACAATAATTCAACAGGAAAACCAGACAGAAATTTACCTGTATTCTCAAAGTCCGTTTACCAGGGCGACGATCAGGTGTACAAAGATTATCCATTAAATCCGGATGAGTTTTATAACCCGATACTGCAAGGTTGCTATCCGGATCCAAGTATTACCCGTAAAGGCGATGATTATTATTTGGTTTGCTCATCGTTTGCTATGTTTCCCGGCGTTCCCATTTTTCATTCTAAAGATTTGGTGAACTGGACGCAAATAGGCCATGTGTTGGACCGGACGTCTCAGCTGAAAGTGCAAAATGCCGGTATAAGTGCCGGTATATACGCCCCCCAGATTTTATATAATCCTAACAATGATACGTTCTATATGATAACGACCCAGATTGCTGGCGGTATGGGGAATATGGTCGTTAAAACAAAAGATCCGATGGATGGCTGGAGCGACCCTATAAAGTTGGATTGTAACGGAATTGACCCTTCGCTTTTCTTTGATGATAACGGGAAAGCTTATTTGGTGCATAACGATGCCCCTGATAGGGGGAAAGAGCTTTATAACGGACATCGTGTAATTAAAGTTTGGGAATATGATGTTGAGAATGACAAGATTGTTCCGGGAACAGACAGGATCGCTGTTGACGGAGGGGTTGATCTTTCGAAGAAACCAATCTGGATTGAAGCGCCTCATATATACAAAAAGAATGGTCGTTATTATTTGATGTGTGCCGAAGGGGGGACAGGAGATTGGCACAGTGAAGTAATCTTCGTTAGCGATACCCCCAGAGGTCCTTATAACCCGGCACCGGGTAACCCAATTCTGACGCAAAGATATTTTTCAAAAAAACGGGCCAATAAAGTGGATTGGGCGGGTCATGCCGATCTGGTTCTGGGGCCTGACAATAAATATTACGGGGTATTCCTTGCTGTCCGGCCTAATGAGGAAGACCGCGTGAATACCGGTCGTGAGACTTTTATATTACCTGTCGACTGGTCCGGCGAGTTCCCGGTCTTTGAAAACGGACTTATTCCTTTGGAACCCAAGCTGAAAATGCCCGTGGATGTGACAAAAAATAAAACAGGAGTTGATGGCTTCTTCCCCAATGGTAACTTCACGTTTGCCGATGATTTTACTTCAGAAAAACTGGATTACAGGTGGATCGGTTTAAGAGGTCCCCGGGAAGATTTTATTTCAGTAACCCCAAAGGGGCTTCAGATTAAACCGTTCCAGGCAAATATCAGAGAGGTTAAGCCTACCTCTACGCTCTTCTACAGGCAACAACACCGTAATTTTTCATTTGCGGCAACAATTGATTACGAACCTGCTTCAGAGAAAGATATGGCTGGCATTGTGTGTTTACAAAGCGAGAGTTTCAATTATGTATTCGGCATTACTAAAAAAGGAAGCGATTACTTTCTTTTATTGGAAAGGACTGAACGAAAGAGACCAGGCAGAGAAATAAATTCAAACATTGTTGCCAGTACGGGAATTGATGTAAGTAAACCGATCCGTTTGCAAGTTTCTGCAGCAGGAGATAACTATCAATTTTCATATTCAACCGATGAAACCGGCTATGTAAATCTGGGTGGGACCGTTTCCGGAGATATTCTTTCGACTGATGTAGCAGGCGGTTTTACCGGATGTTTACTGGGATTGTACGCCACTTCTGGTAACGATATCCTGCCCGAATAGTTTCTCCCTGTTGCTTGTGTTCCGGTTTTTCGAATGAAGAATATCTGCTCTTACAATACGTTTTTTTGTTTCTTTTCAAAGAAGATAGAAGGACTAAGAATTTGAGACTACCTTAATTAGAATACAGGAGCGTATATTTATGCTTCTGTATTTACTTTTTATAAAAAATCGACCTGCGGAAAGAATAAATCAATAAAATATGTAATTTGATCTTGAAATTTCAATTGCGAGAATTTCAGGAACAAATATGACAGAATAAGCAGAAATTTATGTTCTAATCATTTTAGGATGAACCTTGAACAAGAACTGTTAAAATTAGTGTCTCAAGGAGATAAAAAGAGTTTCGAGATACTTTTCAGAACATATTATAACCGGTTATGTGCCTATGCCATAAGTTTTGTTAGCCGAAATGATGTTGCTGAAGATATTGTAATAGACGTGTTTTTGAAGTTCTGGGAAAGGAGAGAGAGCCTTCAGATTACAGATTCTGTATCATTTTATCTTTTTCAGGCAGTAAAAAATTCGTGTATCAATTATCTGAACAGGGAAAAGTACCGGAAATTAACTGTCTCGGAAAACGAGGTTAAGCTGCTTAAGCTGAAAACAGATTATTCAATTTCAGATAAATATCCCTTGACTGATTTGATCGGGCGTGAACTGGAAGAAAAGATTAGGCAGGAAATCGAAAAATTACCGGAACAATGTCGTCAGATTTTCTGTTTAAGCCGTTTTGAAGACCTACCCCATAAAGAAATTGCAAAAAAATTAGGAATCTCTGAAAATACTGTTAAGGTTCAGATTTACAGAGCATTGGTGAAGCTTAGAAATGAGCTTAAATATTATTTGTATTTTTTTTTCTTTTAATTTTCAATTTTTCTGTAATACCTGTAGCTTGTTTTTGTGTCTTTTTATCGTAAGTCAAAATTATGGGACATAATAATTCAATATCTGAGGAACTAAAAGTAGCCATAGTTAATTATTTGTCGGGGAACTGGAATGAATGTAAATCCGATATTTTGAATTCCTGGCTGGACGAAAGCAGTGATCACCGGATTTTATTTCAGGAACTGGTTGACCTTTGGGAGATAAGCCATACCCGTGAACGTGAGAAAAATTTCGATATTGATCAGGCATGGAGACGGCTTGAATCAAAATTGGAAAAGGGAAATATACCCTTTTCCAATCGAAGGAAGTTCAGGCAGGTTTTTAGCTATGCAGCTGTTTTCGTCCTTGCGTTTATTTGCGGTGCTTTGGGATATTTCCTGGTACAAAGATATGAAGGTCCGATGATTTCTTCCGAGAGGGTAGTTGAATATAACGCACCTTATGGTTCAAAAACCAGTTTGAAATTGCTTGATGGTTCATTCGTTTGGTTGAATGCAGGCACCACCTTAAAATATAATCAGGAATTTGGTACAAGGAACAGAAATGTTGAATTAAGCGGGGAAGCTTATTTTGAAGTTGCCAGGAACAAGAAGCTTCCCTTCGTTGTGCGTGCGAAACAGGTTTCTGTTACGGCATTAGGTACCAAATTTAATGTAAAAGTGTATCCTGAAGAAACGAAAATAGAGACGATATTAGAGGAAGGAAGCGTAAAACTTCATGATCTCGGGAATGGAAGATCGAAGGATGTTTTTCTTCAACCCGGGCAGAAGGCATATTTCAACCCTGAAAACAGTAACTTCTCAATTTTTCAGATAACTGATAATTCGGAAGTTTCCTGGCATACCAGTAAATGGATCATAAAAGATACCAGACTGGAAGAATTTTCAAAACTTTTGGAAAGACGTTATAATATCAGTATTCGATTTAGGAACAGCCAAATTAAAAATTATACATTCGGCGGGACCATCACCGATGAAACCATCGAACAAATTTTAACGGCGATAACCTATACGGCCCCAATAAAATATACAATTATTAATAATCATGTAACCTTATCAATCGATGAAGAAAAAGCAGATAGATATAAACCATTATTGAAATAAAAAGAGTAAGAGAGACCGGTCTAAGGTCTCTCTTAAATGTCCGAGTTAATTGATGTTACTGTCGATTTGCCGTCTTGCAGTAACAAGTATTAAAACTTAAACAGTTCAAATTTATGAAAAAAAATCGTAACCTCAGGCGACATACAAAGATGTGTGTTGTCTGGAAAATTTTCCTGACCATGAAACTAACGTTACTATTGGTACTACTTGGATTGATGCAGGTATCAGCATCGGTCTATTCGCAGAATTCAAAACTATCGCTCGATCTTAAGAACTGCACAATAAAACAGGCTCTTCAACAGATAGAAGATCAAAGCGAATTTCGTTTTTTTTACAACGAACAATTTATTGACCTGGACCGTAGGATATCGGTCAATCTCGAAAACAAGAGTGTTGAAAACATACTTGAAGAAGTATTCAGGGGGGCCGACATTTCATACAAAATAATGGCGAACAACCTGATTATTATTACTCCGAATAAAGAAGGTAATATTCAGCAGAACCGGACGGTTTCCGGTAAACTCACGGATGAATCGGGGAACCCGATGCCAGGGGTTACTGTCGTTGTAAAAGGTTCTACTGTAGGAACGATTACGGATACCGGAGGGAAGTATTCCTTAACCAATGTTCCGCCCGATGCAATCCTCGTATTTTCCTTTGTAGGCATGAAAACACAGGAAATCCCGGTTGTCGGGAAATCAGTCATTAATGTTGCACTACAGGAAGAGACAATCGGGATTGAGGAAGTTGTGGCAATCGGTTATGGCGTCCAGCGGAAAGAGGCAGTAACGGGCTCTGTGGCTTCTGTGGGTGGAGACGAGTTACGCAATGTGCCCTCGTCCGATATTTCACAGGCCCTTCAGGGACGTATTTCCGGGGTGCAATTGTCACAGACTGATAGTAAACCGGGTGCCACGATGCAAATCCGTATCCGGGGGTCCCGTTCGCTGAATGCCAGCAATGACCCGTTGATCGTGCTCGACAATGTTCCTTTTGCCGGGTCAATCAGCGATATCGATCCCAACAATATTAAGAGCGTCGATATCCTGAAAGATGCTTCAGCAACGGCCATTTACGGTTCCCGAGGTGCTAACGGGGTTATCCTGATCACAACATACAAAGGAGAAATCGGACAAAGACCGAAAGTAACCTTCAACAGCTATGTGGGAGCAAAAACAGTTTTTGCCAGGTATCCTATGATGAACGGACCGGAATATGTTAAACTCCGTGCTGCTGCCGATATGTATACAAACGGGACGGATGAATCTGATGATGTGAATACCGACTGGCAGGACTTGTTGTACAGGACAGGAGTGGTAACCAGCCAGGATGTAAACGTAGCGGGCGGCACAGATCATGGCAACTACAACTTCGGCGTGGGTTACTACAAGGATGAAGCTGTCATGCCTTTACAGGATTATGAGCGTTTTTCGCTGCATGCTTCCCTGGACCAGGAGATCGGCAAGTATTTCCGTTTCGGCTTTTCCACAAACAGCAACTATTCCATTACGAACGGCAATAACTTGGGAATGTATACTAACTTAAGCACGACCCCTATTGCCAATCCGTATAATGAAGACGGCACGCTGAAAAGGACCGTGACGATGCCGGCAGATATCAATTGGGTGTACACCAAAGAAAGCCTGGAAAATCTGGGTGATGATTATAAAAACCAGACCAAGGCGTATAGCACATACAACAACCTGTACGGCGAGGTGAAAATCCCCTGGGTAGAGGGATTAAAATACCGGCTAAACCTTGGGCTGGACTATCGCTCGAGTAACGGTGGCAGTTACACGGGAGTGGGGGTATTCAGTTCGGACGAAAATAACGAATCATCTGCATCGATCAGTAACTCGCTGACCACCCACTGGATGATTGAAAACCTGCTGACCTACGACCGGACCTTTGCTGAAAAGCACCGGTTAAATATACTCGGGCTGTATTCTGCCGAGCAGACCAGCTACAACAGTTCATATGTTTATGCAACGGATGTTCCCTCGCAGTTCCAGTACTATAATCTGGGACGATCTGAAGGAGATATTACGATTAACCCGGATTACCAGGACTATTACGAGAAAGGGCTGATGTCGTGGATGGGACGGATCATGTATTCATACAACGACCGCTACATGCTGATGGCCAGCTTTCGCTCCGATGCCTCCTCTGTTCTTGCTGAAGGGCACAAGTGGCACAGCTATCCTGCCATATCGGCCGGGTGGAATATCACGAAAGAACCATTTATGGAAAATATGACTTCGATAGATATGTTAAAGTTGCGTGTGGGCTACGGAGAGACTGCAAACCAGGCCATTGATCCCTATTCCACACTTGGACTTTTAAGCACACGGCCTTACAACTTTGGCGATGATACGTACTCTGTCGGGTATTATGTATCCAAACTCCCAAACACGAATTTAGGATGGGAATACTCCGATACCTGGAACTATGGAGTTGACTTTAGTGTACTGAAAGGCCGCCTGTCCGGAACCGTCGAATACTATACCCAGAAGACCCATGATATATTGCTGAGTGTCAGTCTTCCCTCTACATCGGGAGTTGACAGTTACTATGACAATATAGGTAAAACCCAAAACAAGGGGATTGAGTTATCCCTGAATGGAACGATCCTGGACAACCTTAACGGCTGGACGTGGGACGTTGGATTCAACCTGTATGCCAACCGGAACAAGCTGATTGCACTTTCTTCGGGAGTTACTGAGGACACAAGCAACTCGTGGTTTGTCGGACATCCCATTGATGTACTTTACGACTATAAGAAGATAGGGCTCTGGCAGGAAAATGACGAGTTTTTGGATGACTATGAAACGGGAGGAGAACCAGGCATGATTAAAGTAAAATATACCGGTGATTACAACGGAGATGGTTCCCCGACAAGGACAATTGGCAGTGACGACCGGCAGATTCTGGATGTAAATCCCGATTTTGAAGGCGGCTTTAACACCCGCGTAGCCTATAAAGGATTTGACCTGAGCGTTATCGGCGCTTTTAAAAGCGGGGGGATCCTCATTAGTTCGCTTTACGGATCGGCCAGCTACCTCAATATGGAGAACGGACGTCGGGGAAATGTAAAAATTGACTACTGGACAGAGGACAATACCGGCGCCAAGTATCCAAAACCCGGTGGACCGACGAGCAACGACAATCCAAAATATGCCAGTACCCTGGCGTATTTCAACGCGTCATACCTGAAGATACGAACCATAACACTTGGCTATAACTTTGAACAGAACAATTGGTTTAAGAATACAGGCATTAACAGACTTCGGGTTTACTGCACGGTGCAGAACCCCTTTGTTATGTTTTCGCCTTATCATAAAGAATCAGGGATGGATCCGGAAACCAACTCTTATGGCGATGAAAATCAGGCCGTATCTTCCTATCAGGAACGTTTACTGATTATAGGTACGAACACGCCTTCAACGCGCAACTATTTGTTTGGTATTAATTTGACATTTTAAAAAAGATAACCATGAGACGTATGAAACTGTTACATATAAAAGGTTTGACAGCCGGAGCTTTGATGACATTGTTCCTGATGGCGTGTTCTGATATCCTGGACGAAACGCCTCGCTCTGATTATACCCCCGACTACTTCACAACTGAGGAGGGTGTTATGGGGGGATTAACATCACTGTACGCCCATCTGCGGTACATATTCGGGCAAGGGTACTACGATAATTCCTGCGTTACCGGTACCGATGAAGCAACTTATGCCCAGAGTGCCGATGGCAACTTTAAAGCGATGGACTGTTCCGGAGCAGCAGAGCTTAATTCCGACACCTATCCTACTTCTGTATTATGGGATAATAATTTTTCTGATATCAACACCGCCAGTGGTATTATTGAAAATGCAGCAGCAGTGGGTATTTCGGATGCGCTGATTGCCGAAGCGAGGTTCTTCCGGGCATTTGATTACTTTTACCTGGTACGGACCTATGGCGGGGTGCCTTTGGATTTAGGGGCAGGGGAACTGGCGTTCAATACTTCTCCGACAAGGGTTTCTACCCGCAACACTGTGCCTGAGGTTTATACCAAAGCTATTTTCCCGGACCTGTTGCTGGCAGTAGAGAATTTGCCGGAAACCGCCCGTCAAACCGGTACCGTAACCAAAACAGCAGCACGCCTTTTTCTGGCAAAAGCTTACCTGACCTATGCCTGGTGGCTGGAAAATCCGAACAACATTGCCACTTACCCGGAGTGTGACCGGACCGACCCGGACGGACATGATGCTGCCTGGTATTTTCAGCAGGCATATGACGTGGCAACAACAGCCATTGACAACCCTGGCTCTTTTAGCTTGCAGAAAACCTATTATGATGTTAACGTCGGGTCGAACGACCGCAACAGTGAAATTGTGTTGTATTCCGACCGCACGGAAACGAGTGAATATTATAATGGGTCGAGCCTTACTTACGCCAGTGGTTCTTGTGATCAGATTTACGGTTGGTTCCTGACATGGAACTATACGCAGATCAGGAGCAGTTCCAGTGCTACAACCTGGACAGGTGTAAGTTCTGTTCAGCGCGAGGCAGAACAGCACCTGGGACGTCCATGGACACGTATGTGCCCTACCATTGGCGCAATTGAAAATACCTTTGCCGACAAAACCAATGATTCCCGGTACGACGGTACTTTTACAACCGCTTATCGTGCAAACTGGACTAAAAACAGTGATTACAGTAGCATAGAGTATTTGTACAACGCAAATAACATGAAAGTTTACCCTGGTGATGCTATCTTGACTTTTCTGGATGAAGATAATACATCAATCAGTTATCCCAGCGGAGCAGGCGATAGTAATATCGGGGCAGGGGTATTACCCGGAAGAGCTGATTTTGTAATAGGACCGAGCGGTATAAGCCGGATCGTTTATCCTGGTTACTGGAAGCTTGGCGAGTACCGTACCGATAATGGAGACGGATTGGGGTCGCCTAATGCCGGCAGTACCCGTCCTTTCCCGATTGCCAAGTTCTCGGAGCTCTACTTTATCGCAGCTGAAGCAGCAGTGAAGGGCGCCACCACGACAGCCGGGAAAACTGCCTATGCTTTGATTAATGTCCTTCGCGCACGTGCAGGGGTTTGGGAATATGACAACAACGGAGATTCGGCCAAAGTGGAAGACCATAGTGCAGAAATGGTGGCTGCCACACCAACCACTATTACCATCGACTATATTCTGGCCGAGCGTTCGCGCGAATACTTCGCTGAAGGTTACCGCTGGTACGATTTGACACGTACACAAACATGGGCAGACCTGGCCGGTACTTACCAGATTTGCGGGAGTTCCTATGGCGACCATACGCCGCAAACAGTAACGCGCGATATTGAAGATTATCTCTATCTGCGCCCCATTCCGCAAGGCCAGCTTGATGGACTGGAAATGACCGATGCAGAACTGGATGCTTATCAGAATCCCGGATATAATTAGCTGGCGATTCATGATTAAAAAACAGATGAGGCTGTCTGAAAGGGCAGCCTCGTTCTTTATCACATTACCCCCCACACATTTTTGATGAATAGTAATATTAATGTAAAAATGATTAAATATCTGGCATCCGGTTTCGGGGTTAAGAAGATATTGACAACCCTTTATTTTGGGGCTGTTTTTATTTTTTTCGCATTTTTTTATAGATATCATTTGTATTATATAGAGCAATTGCAGCTTTTCCGGTTAAGCTGGGATTACATTGCCGGATATTTTCACAAGCCGGCATCATTTTCGTGCCTGATAGGTGATTTCCTTACCCAGTTCTATTTTCTGAAAGCCGGCGGAGCTGTTATCATTACCGGCTGTCTTTTGTTGTTGAGGTATTTGATTGATTGGGGTATTTCCAGTTTTTTTTCGTGGAAATATTCTTACCTTTTGTCGCTATTATTAACAGCTTTAGTAACTAGTCTTCACTTCAATCTTGTTTATCCGCTTGCAGCAACTATTTCATTAATAATTGCTCTGGCTGTATTTTTCTTTTATACTTCGTTACCCAATTCAACGAAAAGGATTACTGGGGGTGTAATTTTTGTCCCTATCTTATATATGACTGTCGGTTTTGCTGTTTATGTGTTTCTTTTGTTGGTCTTGTTGTATGAGCTTAAACTAAAACAAATCAACGGTAGGTTGGAATGGGCTTACGGTTTTGTACTTATCCTGATAGCATTTATTACACCGGCTTTGATGCGAACCTGTTATTACCTGACTCTCAGGCAGGCCTATAAATATCCGGTTACAGAATTGACAATGCCCGTTCCTAATTTTGTACTTGAAACGTTATTTTCCCTCGATTGCGAATGGTATTTTAACCATCCGGAAAAGACCATCGAACTTGCCCGGAAAGCCCCGGTAAAAAGCCGTTATGTTCTTTATTATTATAATCTGGCATCTGCAGCCATTAACAAACTACCCGAGAATCTTTTATCGCTTAATCAGAAAGGGGTAAACGGGATGTTTATCCCTCTTGATGATCAAACAAATTTTATTAGCCTGCTCTTGGGAAACGAGGTATATTATTTTATCGGAGATATAAATGCTTCACAGCATTATGTATTAATGGCCAATACTTTTTCTCCCCAATGCGAAAGCTCCAGAATGATTCGTAGGATGGCAGAGACCAATATCGTCAACGGGGAATATGCAGCTGCAGGGAAATACCTGAAAATACTTGGTCAAACCTTGTTTTACAGGCGGTGGGCCCATAAAATGGAACGATATCTCTATCATGATGAGTTTTGTAATAAAACGCCCTGGATAGCATATAAAAGGGCACAAATGCCGCTTACCGATCATATAAAATCCAATCCTAACGGATTTACCCGTTCGCTTTACAATTTGTTGGATGATCATCCTGGTAATCAGGCTGCGTTGGATTACCTGTTAAGTATATGTTTATTAAATAAAGATCTTGATCGTTTTTACAAAGCGTTGACTACTTATCAATACCGCTATACTAATGTTTATTTGCCCAAATTGTATCAGGAGGCCCTTATCATTTATTATGATTTACATAGAGGTAATAAAAATTTAAAAGATTTTCAGCTTTCCGGTGAAGTTGTAAGGCAGGCAATGCAGTTTAAAGAAAAGTTGTATAAAAGTTCTGGTAATGAGAGAGCTTTAATTAAAGATTTTGGGGGAACTTATTGGTTTTACTATAGTTTTGCGGTTTAATATCAATCAAATTGATTATAACATTTTTAATATCTACTTCAAATGATTATTAAAAAGATAACATATCCGATGTTGTTGCTTGCATTGTTTGTATCATGTAATTCCGATATTAAAAAGGGGACTATCTCTGACGCATACCCCCGGATTGTACCGGATTATGAAAATATTTGTATCCCTTATAATGTGGCATCTTTGAACTTTTCGCTCAAAAGTGAAAGAGTGCAGGTGAAATTAGAATCGAAAGATGGCAGTCTTGTCGTTAAGGGGAAGAAAAGAATAATTTTTCCTTTAAAAAAGTTTAAAAGAATATTACAAAGAAGTATAGGAGATACGATATGGATTACCGTAAGTTCAAATATCCATGACAAGTGGACTACCTATAAACCATTTTTTTGGAAAGTTGAGGCAGAACCTGTCGATTCTTTTCTTACATATCGTTTAATTGAACCGGGATATGAAGTTTGGAATAAAGTAGCCATCGCCCAGCGAAATGTTACAAACTTTACGGAGACCTATATTGCTGACAATAATCTTGTTGATAATAGTTGCATGAATTGCCATATTCCTAATAAACACAACCCTGCACAATCGTTCCTCCATATTCGGGGAGAAAAGGGAATGACAGTTATCGCCGATAATAAAAGGTTGTATTGCATCAATACCAAATTAAAGGGAGCCTATTCAAATATGACTTATGGTAACTGGTCCCCATCCGGCGATTATATCGCATTCTCAACCAATGCCGTATTACCATCGACCCATAGCATCCATGACGAGCGGGCTTTTGTTTATGATACCCTTTCCGATGTGGTGGTTCTCAACCTTAAAAAAAACGAGGTGTTGAGATGTAATTTATTGGAACGAAAGAATATACTTGAAACTTTTCCTGAATTTTCTTCAGACGGGGAAAAGTTGTTTTATTGTTCTGCAAAAAAGATTCCGTTGCCTGAAGAATACGACAAATTGCAATATAGTATCTGTTCAATCGATTTTGATGGCACAACCGGTGTTTTCGGTACCAGCGTCGATACGCTTTTTAATGGTCCGGAGATGCATAAGACCGTAAGCGAGCTAAAAGCTTCTCCTGACGGGAAATATCTTGCTTTTGACTGTTTCAGCTATGGCACTTTCCCTTTATGGCACAACGATGCAAAGATTTATTTGTACAATTTGACAACAGGGAGGACCGATACTTTGCCTGAGCTAAACAACAATGCCCGATATTCGAATTCTTATCATAGCTGGTCAACAAACAGCCGCTGGTTGGTTTTTTCCAGCAAAAGGGACAATGGCTTATACAGCAAGATTTATTTTTCATACATCGATAAAAACGGGCAGGCCCATAAACCTTTTGTTTTGCCGCAAAAAGATCCGGAGTTTTATGATTTCTTCCTGAAGTCCTACAATGTGCCGGAATTAATGAAAACAGCAGTGCCTTTTACCGCTTCAGATATTGAGAAAATATATCGTACAGGAAAAGCAGAGGCCTTATATGAGAAAAAGTAACAATTAGCGATATTCTATTGAATGGTAGAAATTTTTTTTTCATTTCCGGAATTTCTTCGGGATTGATAATATTCTGAGGAATGCACACGAGGTTGGGTTAATTTTTACTAAAATATCTATCTGATAAAAAGCCAGAAAAACAAAAGAGACAATAACCCTTCATCAACAATGGCTTTCCTGATAAAAGATTTTGCATTGGTGAGTTGATTTTCGACTGTCTTTTTTGTAATATTCAGCTTTACGGAAATTTCTTCATTTGACAGACCATCTTTTTTACTAAGAAGAAAAATGGCCTTCTGCCGGGGAGGTAACCTGTCAATTATTATCTCTGCCTTTTCCAGTAAATCGTTATATTCAACTTCTGTTGCAGTGGTATTATCATCTTCTGAAGAATACTCTGCAAATTTCTGAAGATGTTTCCTTTCCCTTATTAATTGCCTGAAATGTTTCCGGATTATGTTGTAACAAACCGTGAAGATCCATCCATCCAGGTTCCTGATGTCTTTCAGTTTTTCACGATCTTTCCAGAGGCAGACAAAAACTTCCTGTACAATGCTTTCTGCATCTTCTTTATTTTTCAGGTTTCGTAAGGAAAAAGCATACACTTTTTTATTGTATTTACTGAAGATTTTATCAAAAGAAAGGGCATCTCCTTTTATAAAATCGAGAATTAATTTATGATCAAGGCTTTCAATCGGCATGCAAACAGAATTTTAAGTGATACGACAAATAATACGCCTCTATCGTAATATATTACATAAAAAACTGGGCATTCAATGGGTAATTTCGCCTTAAATATACCTATTTTATTGAATTTATGAGTATGATAAAGTGAATCCGCTTTATTATTGAATGGATTTATCAGTGAATACAACCGCATTTTTTACAGCTATTATCTGGAATGATTATAAATTATTTTTTGTATGGGAGTTTTTGAGGGTATCGGGAACATTACTTAAAAAGCAATTCAAATTGGGATCAATAGGGTAATTTGATTAAAAAACGATTTGTAAAACACACTAATGGGGAAAGTCGATTTTGATACCATAAAGCGTTACCTGGATGGGAACGAACAAAAAGGGGATAGAGAAAAAATTATTTCTTGGTTTTCCGGTTATGAAGAGAACGAGGATTTGCACCGGCAATATAATCGTTACTGGCTTGGTTTACCGGATGTTTTACAGGTTGATGGGTATGATGAAGAAAAAATGTTGGGAAAAATTTACCATAAAATAAAACTTGAAGAATTGCAATTCCGGGAAAAGTTGAGAAAGAGAAATGTAGTGCAAAAAGCAATTTCAATAATCACGAAGGTTGCTGCCGTTTTGTTTATTCCCATGACCATTTTTGTTTTAATGAATTGGGACCGTTTCCTGTCAGCAGAAGATCAAACAACCTTCTCGGAAATACATGCTCCCAAAGGGACCCATACAAAATTTAATCTTCCAGACGGTTCCACTGGTTACCTGAATGGCGGCTCAACCGTGTGGTTTCCTACCGTTTATAGAGGAAAATCAAGAGAAGTTACACTGGAGGGAGAAGCATACTTCAATGTTCGGTCCAATCCTAAAAAGCCTTTCGTGGTTTCCGGTACAAATATCAAGGTCGTTGCTCGTGGTACCTCGTTTAATGTTGAAGCGTATCCTGAAGATAACATAAATAAGATAACCCTTGTAAAGGGTAGCGTAGAAATAATTGGGAACAAGGAAGATCAGGTTCAGGATTTTGGATTTCTTACACCGGGATCAATGTGTGTATTTAACAAGGAAAAGTTTTCTTATCGATTCATGCACGTCGATGCAGATAAAATCGTGTCGTGGAAAGATGGCAAGCTGGTTTTTATCAATGAACCGTTTGATGAAGTCGTGAAAAAGTTAAACCGGAGATATGGGGTCAATATTGTTATCAAGGATGAAAAACTAAAAGATTATACCTACCTGGCTACTTTTGTTGAGGATGAGACACTTGATGAAATTTTGAAGCTGTTGAAGCTTTCTGCCCCGATTGAAGTGGTGGATAGGGGACGGAAGATAGGGCCTGACGGTTCCTATAAGGAAAGGACTATCGAGTTTTATTTTAAAACCCAGAACAGATAATATAATTATTAACATAAAACAATTTGTATGAAAGAAACATGATACCAAAAAGAATCAGGAAAGTGTGTCCGCACTTCCCTGACTTACAATTCGATTAATAGCGCATTTTCTATTAACCTTTCAAATGTAAATTTATGGAAAAAAATTTAAAACTGAGGGCATTTTACCTCTGTGCCCTAAGAAAACCTTTACGAGTTATGCGTTGGAGTTTATTCTTATTTATGATGAGCATGTTCCAGGCACAGGCTATTTCTGTTCTTGCTCAAAAAACAGCACTTTCCCTGAACTTAAAAAACAGCACGGTTGCGGAAGTTTTAAGCGAGATAGAAGACAATAGTAACTTTTATTTCGTGTGTAACCGAAAGCTGGTCGATCTTGACAGAAGAATCAGCATTCAGGCTAATAATCAGCCCATTGAAACGATACTTTCTGAAGTATTTAAAGGGACTGATGTTCGATATATTATGACAGGCCGGCAGATTGTATTGACCCCGGGGGAAGACAATTCTCTATGGTATGAGAGCTCTGCGCAACAAAAAAGTTCTGTCTCTGGGCGGGTAACCGGCTCTTCAGGGAGTCCAATCCCCGGGGTAACGGTTGTGGTAAAAGGTTCTGCCCAGGGAGTTATTTCCGACCTGGACGGAAAGTATTCAATAACCAATATTCCATCTTCCTCCACGCTTGTATTTTCGTTTGTGGGAATGAAAACACAGGAAATACCTGTCGCGGGAAAATCAGTTATTAATGTAACCATGGAAGAGGAGATTGTTGGTATTGAAGAGGTCGTTGCTATTGGGTATGGTACCCAAAAAAAGGAAGACCTTTCATCATCCATAGCGACATTATCCGCAAATGAGCTCATAAAAGTTCCGGGTGGTCTGGAGGCAGGACTGCAGAGTTCTGTTCCCGGGATCCAGATTACCGGAGATAAAATCAGGATTCGAGGTGTCGGTTCTATTAATAGTACGGACCCGCTTTATGTCGTTGACGGTTTAATTGGAGGCGCTACCCCGGATGAAAGTAATATCGCCAGCATTCAAATTCTCAAAGATGCCGCTTCCTGTGCCATTTATGGCGCACGCGGAGCAAATGGTGTTATTCTGATTACGACAAAAAGAGGAACACCCGGGGCTGTCAAAATTGACTATGAAGGTTATAGCGGATTTAAAAAGCTGTCGCACAATGTCGATATCCTGAATGGGCAACAATTGGCAGAGTTGATCAATGAGGAAATGTATAATGCAGATCCTACAAGGACCGATTATCTTGAGGCTTTATCGGACCCGGCTTCTATCGGGAAAGGTTATAATATGGTGGATGCCTTGCTGCATACTGGGTTCTATCAAAAGCACAATATGTCAATCCGCGGAGGATCAGATAATGCGAACTTCCGTATTAATACGACCTATACTTCGGATAAAGATGTAATAATCAAGGATAAAAATGAAAATTATGCTATCCAGTTTATCTCGGATTTTACAAAAGGAAAGTTAAAAATCGGTGAGACGGCAAAAATTAATCGTTATAAACGGGACTGGAGTAATAAAAATATCATTGATGCACAACGGTGGTCATCAACTTTACCTATTTATGACGAAACAAGTTCTACCGGCTTTGGCGGAGCGGGAAACGGAACAGACGGAGATAATCCTTTAGCCAATGCCTATTTGAATTCAAATAACACGGAAACGCTTACTATCAATGGAAATGTTTGGGCAATTCTGGAAATTATTCCTGGTTTGAATTATAAATTCAACATGGGGGTCGATTTGACCAGGAGCAGGACCCAAAATTACGAAAGCGCCTATACCGTAGGAGATTATCAATCCAATGCAGAAGATGATCTGACCATCTCCAGTTATCAGACGAATCGTTTCTTATATGAAAATACCTTGTCATATGATAAAATAATCGGAAAGCACAATATTAGCGCTCTATTTGGGGTAACTTCCGAAGAAACAAAGTACAATTATGTTTATGCTTTTGCCAGTGACATGCCGAGTTCCGATATCCTGGACCTTGGAACCACACAGGATTCAGATTCGAAGGATGTTGATTCCAGCTATTCTCCCAGCGCTATGTTTTCTATGCTGGGACGTATTCTTTACAGCTATGACAGTAAATATATGCTTACGGCTAACTTCAGGCGTGATGGTTCTTCCAAATTCAGTAAAAGTAACCGTTACGGGAATTTTCCGTCCTTTTCAGCTGCATGGAGGATCAGTCAGGAGGCGTTTATGAAGCCATTAAAATTTATCAGCGATCTGAAATTACGGGGAAGTTACGGAGTACTTGGTAATTGCGATATTAATTCATTTCAATACCAGAGTACAGTAAGCTTTTCGAGTATCTGGTATTATTTAAACGATACAAAAGTTACCGGTGCACTACCGACGACCCCTTCGAACCCCGATGTAAAATGGGAAAGTCAGTATTCTACAGATTTGGGATTTGATTTGGCGTTATTTGACAACAAGCTGTCGCTCATTTTTGATTATTATAACAAAAAGACGGAGGACATGCTGGTTAATGTGCCGATATCCTATACGGCAGGATTTGTTGATAGTTCTCCTACGTTAAATGCAGGAAGTATCAGGAACAGGGGTCTGGAATTTAATGTCACCTATAAAGATACCAAGGGGAAGTTCAACTATTCTGTCTCCGCCAATTTATCAACTGTCAAAAATGAAGTGTTAAGCCTGGGAAGTAATAATGAAATTTTAGCTGGTACTATTAATCCTGTAGGAGAAAATATTACAAGAACAGCGGTCGGCCATTCTATTGGACAGTTCTGGGGATATAAAATGCTGGGTTTGTATAAAACCCAGGAACAGTTGGACGAAGACGCATCCTTTGCTCCGAATGCAGCTTTAGGAGATGTTCGTTTTAAAAGCACTGATGGTGAGACATTAACTGCGGCTAATGATAAAACTTTTATTGGAAATCCAATCCCGAAATTCAGTTATGGCTTTTCTACCGATGCCAGTTATGACCTCGGTCGTAGCGGAGTAGTTGATTTGTCGATGATCTGGCAGGGATGTTATGGTAATGATATCTACAATAACAGCAGGTATTGGGGCGAAGGGATGTATCATTACTACAACGATTTTTCATCGACACTGGATCGTTACCGGGCGGAAGAATTAGTATTTACGAACCCCGTATCAGGAGTTACGACCGTTTACCCTAAAAATACGGATACCAATATTCCAAGGGCAGTCTTAGGCGATCCAAACCAAAACCTGAGGGCTTCGAGCCGGTTCATTGAAAACGGTTCCTACCTGAGGTTGAAATCCCTGACAATAGGTTATACCCTGCCGAAATCACTTCTCGATAAATTTAAGATTGATCTGTTGCGTTTTTATGTTGGCGGCAAAAACCTGCTGACTGTTACCAAATACTCCGGATACGATCCTGAAGTTGCATCGGATAACAGTTCAGACAGTGGACGTTATAATTTAAACCGGGGTATCGATGCTCCCACACCCTGGGGAGTAACGTTCCCAAACACAAAGGAAGTATTTTTCGGACTTCAATGCACGTTCTAATTAATCCGATAATTTAAAACCGTATTCGAATGAAAAAAATATCATTATTATATTGGTTATTTGGCGGACTTGTACTAACGATTGCAAGTTGTAAGCCGGACATGGATCTGGATAATCCCTCCGAACTTTCGGTTGATACTTATTATACCACTGTTGATGAACTTGAAGCAGCAATTATTCCGTGTTATGAAGCAATGATTGGAAAGGTACAGGGAGGATATGCCCGTTCTCTTTATTATGAACTGCTTGCTCCAGGAGATGATTTTGATCATACCTTCAAATGGGAGCCTATGTACCAGGATACTTATAATACTCCGTCCAGTGATGGTTTGGCTTCAGGCACGTGGAAAGATATGTGGAATGGGATTTATGCCTGCAATGTAGCTCTTAAGGCAATCAATAATTTTGAAGGGGATATTGACTCGGATACCAAAGACCGGATGCAGGGAGAAGCCCATTTTCTAAGAGGGTTCTTCTATATGCATTTGTGTATGATGTTCGGAGAAACGATCCCGTTAATTACCACTCCGACAGAAAGTAGTGCTGATTATTATCCGGCAAACTCAAGCGCGGGGGAAATATACGCGCAGATCATCAGCGATTTTCAGCAAGCAGAGGAACTTCTTCCATTGAGAAGCATCCTTTATGCAGATGAGGATAATATCGGACGGGCTACCAAAGGTGCAGCACAGGCTTACCTGGCAAGGGCTTACCTGTACCGCCCCATTTTGGAAAAAGGAAAAACGGCCGAGTTTGAATCGGCTCAGTCTGAATTGAAAAAGGTGATTGACAGCAATGAATACAGCCTCGTTTCTAATTTCCGGGATAACTCTCTTGATACAGACGAAAACAATGAGGAATCGATTTTTGAAGTCCAGATGCATAATGGTTCTGGTTGGCTGGGCGCTGATGTCTCTGATTCCTGGAGGTGGCAGGAGATTGGTATTTATGACGGGACAGGTGGAGCCTGGTGGAACCTGGCCCCAAATCAAAAAGCATTCGACGAGTTTGAACCCGGGGACCCACGCAAATACATGACCTTATGGATTGACGGTGGAGCATATTATACAGAACTGGATGGCACAGTGACAGATTATGACGACTGGATGGCTAATCTGGCCAGTGATAAAGATCTGTATGGAACGCGGAAATATTGTCCTGATTATCAGATATCTGATATTGACGACGATATCAACGACCGGCTCATGCGATATGCAGATGTCTTACTGATGTATGCCGAATGCCTGAATGAGACCGGTAGTTCTGAAAATGCAAAGGACTATATTGATCTGGTCAGGAGCCGGGCAAATAATGTTGTTTCTTCCGAACAAACACAGTTATGGTACCAAAGTTCTCCGGGAATGATCCCTCTGGTGGATGATTTGCTTGCCAAGGATACCACGATAAATGGAATAGAACTGAATTCCGTCAAAAATGTTATCCAGCATGAACGGTTTGTCGAATTTTGTGGTGAATACCTCCGTTATTTCGACTTGTTGCGCTGGGGCATGGCCGATTCTGAATGGTTAGAACCACTGGAAGAACTTGGATGGACAGAAAAAGCGATGTACTATCCGTTTCCGCAGGGTGAACTGGATAACAATCCGAACCTTGAAGGAAATGATATGAACTAGAAACAGCGTCCATTTTTTTCTTGATTAATGTACTTTTTTCTGGAATGATGCCGCCTTATGGCGGCATCATTCCAGATTATATACGTTGGATTATTGTCCCTTTTTTCGCTGAAGTATTTGAACGAAAAATATCAAAGTATAGATTTTTTACACACTAACCCGCAGATCTATATAAACTATTGACGTATAGAATCTAAAAAATGAAGAAATATGTATTTGCCTTATGTAGCCTAAAGAAAATAGCTGTTTTTTTCTTTGTCTGCACTTGTTTTGTCTTTTTTGCTTTTTTTTACAATTACCATTTGTATCATATTGAGCAAATGCAGCTCTTTAGGTTAAGCCGGGATTATTTTGTTGGATATTTCAATAAACCTGCGGTACTTTCCTGTTATATCGGTGATTTTTTAACCCAGTTTTATTGTCTCAAGGGAGGCGGAGCAGTTGTTATTACCTGTTGCCTTTTTTTATTCTGGAGGATGACAGACCTTGTCGTTGCTAAATTTATCTCGTCGAAATACTCCTTTATCCTGCCTCTAATCCTAACAGCCTTCGTTACCTGCCTTCATTTCGATATCCTTTACCCTCTCTCTGCTACTATTTCCTTAATCATTGTTTCCGGGACGATACTTTTTTATACTTCTTTAAAGAAAGTCAGGTATCGTATTATTAACGGGGTTCTCATGGCTCCTTTATTATACTTTGCAGCTGGGTATGTTATCGTTCTTTTTCTTTTCTCAGTTTTGGTCTATGAGATTAAATTAAGACAAATCAGGGCATGGTTCATGGGAGTATATTTTCTGTCTCTTGTTCTACTTATTGGTGGTCTTCCAATGACTTTGCGAGCCCATTATTATCTTACTCCCAAACAAGCGTATCTTTTCCCGTTCACTAAACCGATTAAACCAGTTCCGGATTTTGCACTGGAAACAGTACTCTCCCTTGACTGTGAATGGTACTTTAATCATCCTCAAAAAACCATTGAGCTGGCTCAGCAGACCCATTTAAAAAGCAGGTTTGTGACTTACTACTTTAATTTGCCATCTTTTCAGCAAGGGTCTTCTTGTCTTCACTGGCTACCGTTTGTGACTTACTACTTTAATTTGGCATCCTCTTTTTTTTCTATACTTCCCGACAAATTACTGACTTTTAACCAGGCCGGTGTATGGGGCCAATTTATCCCGTTGACCAATGAACAGAGTTACATCAGCCTTGTTTTCGGGAATGAGGTATTTTATCAGATTGGTGATGTGAATGATGCTCAACATTATGCTTTGTTGGCAAATACATTTTCTCCCAAAAGTGAGAGCTCAAGAATGATACGCCGGTTGGCTGAGATAAATATTATTAACGGGGAGTATGCTGCGGCTGAAAAGTATCTCAAAATGCTTGGTCAGACCTTGTTTTACAAAGGATGGGCCCGGAATATGCATCAATTTCTTTATAATGAGGAGAAATGTAATCAGACACCATGGATTTTTTATAAAAGATCACAAATACCGGTTAGAGATTTTATTAAATCCTCTCCTAACGACATTGTCGGTTCACTGGTACATCTCTTAAATGACCATCCTGAAAATAAAGCAGCCCTCGACTATCTTTTATGTATGTACCTGCTATATAAAGATATTAATTCCTTTTACAAAGTAATGACCACATGGGGGGGGCTTTACCAAGCGGACTATCATATGCCCGAACTGTATCAGGAAGCTCTTTTGATGTACTTTAGCAAGCATAAGGATGATAAAAACAGAAAACAGATCCTGTTTTCCGATAAGGTGATCAACCAGCTAATGCGTTATAAGGAGATGTATTACCAAAGTAAAGGAAATGGAAAACTTCTGCATAAGGATTTTGGTAAAACATATTGGTTCTACTTTAATTTTGCTGTCCTTCCTAAATAAATCAGTTTATGAAACTAATCGTTATTATTACATTTCAATTGATTTTGAAAAAAATTAATTGCTTGTTTCTGATCCTGTTGTTAGGATTATGCATTACCTGTACCCCTGATTTGAAGGATAGTACCCATTATAATACTTATCCTCAAATAAGTCCTGACTATGAAGATATCTGCATCCCTTATAATATAGCGCCTCTGAACTTCTCATCAGAAGGTGAAAAAATGAGTGTCGAGCTCAAGTCAAAAAATGGAAGTTTAATGGTTCAGGGGACGGGAAAAGTTTTTTTCCCAATAGGAAAATTTAAAGAACTGCTGAAAAATAATATCGGAGATACGATATGGGTGATTGTCAACTCATATATTAATGACAGATGGAATACCTATAAGCCGTTTTTTTGGAAAGTGGTACCTGACCCGGTCGATTCCTTTCTGACTTACCGGTTGATTGAGCCCGGATATGAAGTCTGGAATAAAGTATGTCTGGCACAGCGAAATATAACGAACTATGACGAAATCCATATTGCGGACAATAATCTGACCGGAAGTAGTTGTATAAATTGCCACATTCCTAATAAATATAGAAATTCACAGTCGTTTTTTCATATAAGGGGGCCTAAAGGGATGACGGTCATTGCTGACGGTAAGAAATTGTACGGCATTAATACAAAACTGAAAGGGGCCTACTCCAGTATGATTTACGGGAACTGGCACCCATCTGGTCAGTATATTGTATTTTCAACTAATATTGTCCTACCTGCGTTGCATAGTATTCATGATAAAAGGGCCTTTGTTTACGATACCATTTCTGATGTTGTGGTTTTAAATCTCAGAAAAAAAGAAATATTAAAATGCCCTCTTTTAACACAAAAAGATGTCTTTGAAACTTTTCCTGAATTTTCTTCAGACGGGACAAAGTTGTTTTATTGTTCTGCAAAAAAGATTCCGTTGCCTGAAGAATACGACAAATTGCAATATAGTATCTGTTCAATCGATTTTGATAGCACAACCGGTGTTTTCGGTACCAGCGTCGATACGCTTTTTAATGGTCCGGAGATGCATAAGACCGTAAGCGAGCTAAAAGCTTCTCCTGACGGGAAATATCTTGCTTTTGACTGTTTCAGCTATGGAACTTTCCCTTTATGGCATAACGATGCCCGAATTTATTTGTATGACCTTAAAACTGCGCAAATAGACACATTGCCTGAACTAAACAACAATAAGGATTATGCCAATTCTTATCATAGCTGGTCAACAAACAGCCGCTGGTTGGCTTTTGCCAGCAAAAGGGATAATGGCTTATACAGTAAGATTTATTTTTCATATATCGATAAAAACGGAAAAGCTCACAAACCTTTTGTTTTGCCGCAAAAAGACCCGGAATTTTACGATTTCTTCCTGAAATCCTATAATGTGCCGGAATTAATCAGAGCTGCAGTGCCTTTCACTGCTTTGGATATTGAGAAAATGTATGATGAAGGCAAAATAGAAACGTTATATCCTCAAAAATAAAATTCAACGATTCATTTACTCAAATTTGGAACTCATATGTCTAAAATCAAAAGCCTTTGTGAAAAAGGGTTTTTACTTTTATTTTTTAGTTGGGGCATCAATAATTGATCATGGATGACTGATGTTTGCACCTTTGCTTTTTTAAATAAAAATGAAGGTGTACGGAGCTAATATGATAAGATATGCGTTTGTATGCAATTCTTCTGAAAGGGCAGTGATGCTGAACCGTATATTTTATCCTTTTCCTAGAATAATTTGTTTACTGATAAGAGAAAAAAATAAAACACGTTCCATTTTTAACCAAATTTTCTGATGAAAACGTTATTTCTGTTTTTTGCATTAATTTTTTTATCACTTTCCTTTAGTGGAACTGCACAAGAAGTAATAAACCTGTATTCCGGAGAAATTCCCAACTCAAAGGTTGCCGGAGCAGAAGGGCCCGAAGATAATCTAAATTCAGGGCTTATCAGGCGTGTAACAAAGCCAACGCTCGAAATATACCTTCCGGAAAAGGAAATGTCTGGCGGGGCAGCAGTTGTAATTTGTCCGGGAGGAGGCTATAGTGTCATTGTTTATCAGGGAGAAGGTATATTAACTGCAAAAGAATTTGCAAAGAATGGGGTTGCCGCTTTTGTACTGAAGTACCGCCTTCCGGATGATTCAACAATGCCGGATAAAAAAATCGGGCCGTTACAGGATGCTCAGCAAGCCATTAAAGTGGTCCGGGAAAATGCAGACCGCTGGGGGGTCGACCCAAACAAAATTGGAATTATGGGCTTTTCTGCAGGCGGACATTTAGCTTCAACAGAGGCGACCCATTTTGAAAAACCTTTAATTGAAAACGGCAATCATACCAATCTGCGTCCTGACTTTCAGATACTGGTCTATCCGGTTATCAGTATGCAGGATAACCTGACTCACCCTGATTCAAGAAATAACTTGTTGGGTGAAAATCCACGGAAAGAGATCATTGACCAATTTTCGAATGAATTGCAGGTTGACGATAACACTCCCCCGGCTTATATAACACATGCAGGAGATGATAACCTGGTTGATGTTGATAACAGCATTATTTATTTTGAGAAGTTGAGACATCGCCACATTGCCGCAGAATTGCATATTTATCAGAACGGAGGACATGGATTTATCTTTAGGCATGAGGGATGGATGGATCCTTTATTCAAATGGATGAAAGATTCCAAATGGATTGAAAATTAATAGAAACGGTTCTTGAAATTCGAATTCCAGGAATCGTATTCAGTATTGTCAAGATCAGGATTTGATCCGGGCCAGCCAGGTCACTTGATGCAGGCTTTCCATCTGACCTTTTTCGAAAGTGCTTTTTTTTGTGCCGGAATGATAAAAAAGTTATCCGTATAATTCAGTTGTGTTTCACGTATAATGCAATCGTGTTATACGTGTAATCCATTTGTGTTATGCGTGTAATCCATTTGTGTTATACGCATAATCCAAATGAGTTATAAGCGTAATTTTTAAAAATTTATTGTTCAGTGTAACTTCTTCCAAAAATTAGGAATATACAGTTACGGCATTTACGGCAACGTTTTATCCCGTCCGCACAAACAACAGGTTGGAGGCCAGTTATTCTTATTTTACTTTTTTCCCCTGTTTATAGGAGTTGCTGTCTTTGCAGAGGGACGGCTCTGCCCTGAAGAATTATTAACTGGTGTTCTTCTTTCTTGAGTGGCTGTACTTTTAGGTTGTGTATATTGGTTTTGTGTTTTGTTTTTATTAAAATTTTCAGTTCTTTCAGTGCTCCTGCTCCTCGATTCATACTGACGGTTTAGGTTATTGTTCGTATTTGTTTGCTTTTGCTGACCAGAGACAGTTGTCCTGCGTTGGGAAGAGGTCTGCCTGCTGGAAGAATTTTGTCCTGTTATATTTCTGTCTTGACTGACTGTTTTTTTCCCGGTTGAACCCGTTCGAGCGGTCGGTGAATTCTGAGCTTTGGTACTTCTCTCCTGAGATATTGTTTCGTTTGTATTCGTTTGTTTTATATTATCAGATGAAGTGTTACGTCTTGTCGAGGACCCCTGACTCGGCGTTCTGTTGTTGTCCTCTCTGGCAGTTGTTTTTTCCTTTGCATTCGAAGTTGTTGGTATTTTTCTTCCATTACTTATTTTGGGACTGTTTTCTTGGGTTTCCCATTTTCCATTAGTTTTTCGTTTATACACATTTCCGGTCTGGTCGGAATAAAGGTTATTTGAACGGTCTTCTGTTTTAGCCCGTTTCGTTATTGTTGAATTATCGGATAGCCGTTTTCCTGTTTGGGGATTAAAGTGATAATCTCCGGTACGTGAAACTCCGTTATTTCTTCTCATATAGGCATTGCTTGTGGCAATGTTTTTTGCCAGAATATTCCCTTGTAAATTTTCTTTTTTATTCCTTGTGAGCTCCGGTTTTTTGTCCGAAAAGCCGCGCCCTTTGCCTAATTCACTCCTTCTGTAATATCCGTGCCGATACCCCAAAGGCCCCCAGTATCCTTCAAATTCGCTGTTAAGTATAGAGTCATAATCAATCCATCTGAAGCCTTCATAAGAAACGCCATAAGAAAATCCCCAGCCGGAATAGGTATTGTAATGGGCATTAAAGCCGTAAGTGATAGGTCTGGAATAGTAATAATTTCCAGTCCAGGGTTTGTACTGGTATCCGGTTCCGTAAAATACACAACCATGGTAAATGTAATTGAAGACGTATCCTTGCAAATAGCCTACATGGACGACTTCAGGCGTATAATCATAAATAAATACAAATTTTACATTATAAACAGGACAGTCCGGAGGAATGTCCATAATAATCTTCTGTGGTATTTCAACCGCTACGGCCCAAGGCCCCAGGGGACTTGTACTTTCGAACCATACAGCATTGTCACAGCAATAGTAAGTATTATCGATCAACAGCACGTCTTTATCTGTATTCGTGGCATACATTATATTGGTTCCTTTTATCTCTTCAAAGATGGGATCTCCATCATAAACGACTTCCAACGTGGCCGTTGAGCGATCAATTTCGGCAGTTTGGGGTATTTTTGTCTCCAAAACAGCTTCTTTTGCTTCCTTGGTGCCAGAAATACTTACCCGTACGTTGCTAATCGGGGAGTCTTCAGGTATATTAGAGAAATCTTCGGGAAGACTGTCAGGGGAAACAAATGTCCAGTTATCCGAATATAAATCTTTTGATTTGTACCACCGGCCCGAAATCAATGCATAATATTCCTGTGTGTCAATATCCATTATAATATCATCGTCTGTATTGGTCATGAAGAGCAATGAGGTATTTTTTATTGATGAATATTTTGGCAAACCGTTTGACAGCAACAATTCGGAAGGAGAGGTGCGAACAATAATTTGAGAAGGTAGGGCTGTTCCCAGCAATGGTGTCTGTTCTTCATTTGATTGACTTCCAATGTTTCTTAATTTCCGGGGAACATCTTCCGTTATTTTCCATCCGTCATAAATATTATCAGAGGAGTACCAGTTGGTGCCCCCTTTTAAGTAGTTAATCCCTGTATCCAGATTTCTTGCAATAAAAAAAGGGGTATTCACCACATAATCAAAATTTGTTTCTTCTATTTGTTTCCATACTGGTTCACCATCAATTAAGATAAGTGCAGTAGGGGTTGTGGCAAAGATAATTTCAGGTGCTTCGTTGTCTAATTTTTCTGAGTCGCTATTAATCGACTCATTGAATTCAAGTCCTGTCAGTATTTCATCAAGTGACATAACCATTTCCCATTGTGGTACCTCTTGTTCAACGTATGAATTTATTTTTTTTACCTCAGCGTCTTCAATATCCGGAAATTTATCGGCCGAGATATTTAGATCTAATAATGTCACTGTTCTGTTGTCGCGGTCGGTTAAAAGACGACATTCGTACCATATTGCCCCGAATACAGGTGAAGATTGGTCATCCATTTTTACCACCACTGCCGAACGGCATTCCATTTTATTATTCGAAAAAGATTCTATTTCAGGTTGGAATATTGTTATTTTCCCTTTATCAGAATTTATTTCCCTGGGCCAATTTTTTATTTCTTCTCCTTTCAAAAGAGAAAACGGAAGAAAAATGATTGAAAAAAAAATAAGGATTGCTTTTTTATTTATAGTCATGATTAATTATTTTTTTAATTATGGAAGGTCTTAATTCTAATAATGTTTTATTTTCTAACATTGTTAAACTTCGTAAAGTTAACAACAATTTTTAATTGTAAGGAAAAATTGATGATTTTTTCCAGGGAAATCGCTTTTAAAAAATAGGGGTTTGTTATAGTTTGAATAAGTTTTGCTATCTTAAGTGGGGTTCTGGGTTTTCGTCAAAAAAATGACTATTCAAAACGCAGAAAATCGTGCTGAATAAAATGTTTTCAACACTATTTCTCCACCTTGAAAGATCTGTGCAGAACCAATAAAGGCCATTTTTACTACCCGCTCGAGGGGATACTTTTTCTTGTTCGTTTATAAAACATGAGAGCACCTTATTGGATACGCAAGAGGCTGTTGTATTGGAACTGTTTTTTTAATTTTACTCAAAATTTTCGAAAATAAGGATTCTCTTTATTCTGACCAACAATGTTGAATATCAAAAAAAAATGTAAGATGAAACAGCGCTTAATTTTAATGCTGGCAATATTACTTTCAGGATTGTCTGTAAAATCGCAGGAGGTCAATCGATTCTTCCCTGAAAAGGATTTGATCACCACCGGTATCTATTACTATCCCGAACACTGGAACGAAAATCAATGGGAACGCGATATTAAAAGAATTGCCGATATGGGCTATGAGTTTGTACACCTGGCTGAGTTTGCCTGGTTTAAAATGGAACCAGGAGAAGGAGAGTATGATTTTGCCTGGCTGGATAAGGTCGTAAATCTTTGTGTTAAATATAATCTGAAGGTACTTATGTGCACTCCTTCGGCAACAGCACCTGTCTGGATGCGCGTCAACTATCCGGAAACCTTTATAATGGACGGTCATTACATTCGCGCTGAAAATGGGACCCGAGGGCTGGGTTCCGTTGTTAATCCCAAATACCGCATGTTTGTGGAAAAAATAGTAACCCAAATGGCTAAACATTACGGGCAGAATAAAAATGTGATCGGATGGCAACTTGATAATGAGCCTGGGGCAATTTTCGATTATAGCCCATCGTCGCAGGAAGCTTTCAGACAGTGGTTAAAAAACAAATACAAAACCATCGGTGCACTGAATTCAGCCTGGGGAACAGCCTTCTGGAGCCAGTGGTTCAATAGTTTCGACCAGGTTATTATACCGAATATTAACCTGGTAGGATGGTGGGGAAACAACCCTCATGCTTTGCTCGATTTTAAGCGTTACACGGCGGATGCCCAGGCCGGATTTCTTGATTTTCAGGCAAACATATTACGAAATTACATTTCAAAGGATCAATATATTACCACTAATTATACTGCGGTTTCCACAGGCTCTGATCCAAGACGGACAAAGAAACTCGATTTTGCCACGTATACAGCTTATCCCAATGGAGGAAGTGATAACATTGGCGATCTGGGGTTTCGTCTGGGAAATAGCAACGTAATTCTTTTTGCTTCCGAATATTATAAATCGGTTGGCGGCGTATCAGGAGTAATGGAGATTCAGCCCGGTCCGGTTAACTGGGGAAGTTACAATCCCCTTCTTTTGCCAGGGACCGTGCGTATGTGGTTGTACCATACTTTTGCAGCAGGCGGACGTCTTGCATGCTCTTACCGGTTTCGCCAGATTCTGTATAGTGCAGAACAGTACCATTCCGGGGTTATGCAAACGGATGGTGTAACGCCTTCTCCCGGAGGTGAGGATTACATGCAGTTTATGAAAGAAATAAAAGAACTTCGGAAACAATACAAGCCGGACGTTAAAATGCCTCAAAAGCTGACTGAACGGTCAACAGCTATCCTTTGGAATCTCGAAAACTACTGGACGGTCGACAGGCAAAAGCAGACGTGGCAATGGGATGCCTGGAATTACCCGGTTAAGTTCCTGGAGATGGCAAAATCTTTGGGGGCTCCGGTGGATATTATCCCTGAAACAGTTGATTTCTCGAAATACAGATTTTTGATTGTTCCCGCTTATGAACTGGTTGATTCAGCCCTTGTTGAGAGGTGGAACAACTATGTGGCGAACGGGGGACATTTAATTGTTACCTGCCGGACAGCGACCAAGGACCGTATGGGACATTTCTGGGAAGGGAAATTGGCTGCGCCCCTGTCAGGGCTTATTGGTGCCCGTATCGAAGCGACCGATATGCTTTCTGGTCATGGTAAAGGCGATATCCTGATGAAATCAACGCATTATAATTGGAACAATTGGGCCGATTTGCTTATTCCTGATAACGATACGGAAGTTCTTGCAACATATAATAACCAGTTTTACAAGGGAAAAGCTGCTGTTGTAAGGCACCAGATCGGTAAAGGTTTTGTAACATACATTGGCGTTGATACGGACGATTCAAGACTGGAAAAGGACATTCTGCGAGAGACTTATACAGGTGCAGGAGCCACTACAGAAGATTATCCGCAAGGAGTATTCGTTTATTGGCGTGATGGATTTTATATTGCAGTGAGCTATTCGTCCACCGGTTATTTAATGAATGTGCCCGCGAATGCAAAGATCCTTGTTGGTGAGAAAACGTTGAACCCGGCAGGAGTATTGATCTGGAGCGAGTAAGGATCGATCGCGGTTTATTAACATGGAATTTAATTGCGACATTATTATACGCTTTTTAATACATAAAGACCCTTGTACCCATGATATTTTATTGAACTTAGGAGCTTAAATAATTTTTAAAATCTATAATGATTAATGAAAAACAAAGGAATACAACTAAGCCTGTTTGCCGGGATGTTATTAACTTCATGCTCTGTTCAGCAATACCAATTAACAGATGATGGTGTTATTTTAAACCTGAGGCAAGAAAACGAAACAGAAGCGAATAAACTTCGGTTGCAGGTGTTGGGAGACGAATTGATTCACGTGTCTGCAACTCCTGATAAAGATTTTCCCAGAGATTCCAGTTTGATTATTGTTCCCGGCCTCAAAACGGTCCCTTTTCAGGTAGATGATGCAGGCGATTCGATTATGTTGAGCACTTCCCGGTTAAACGTAATGATTTCCAAGTCGGATGGCGGGATAAAGTTTAAGGATAAGGATGGGCAGGTTATTTTGTCCGAAAAGCGCGGAGGGGGTAGAACATTTACGCCTGTTGAAGTAGAAGGAACAAAAGGCTACACAATCCGGCAACTATTTGACTCGCCTGCAGATGAAGCTTTTTATGGTTTGGGGCAACATCAATCAGATGAATTTAATTACAAAGGGAAGAGTGAAGAATTATTCCAATACAATACGAAAGTCTCAGTGCCTTTTATTGTTTCCAATAAGAATTATGGTCTTTTGTGGGACAGTTATTCGTTAAGCCGTTTTGGTGATAGTCGCGACTACAAGCAGTTGAACAGGGCCTTTAAGTTATACGATAAAAAAGGGCAGCCGGGAGGTTTAACCGGAACATATGTTTCACCGATCAACGATATGCCTAGAGTGGTGCGCACCGAAGACTCGCTTTATTTTGAAGATATTAAAACAATAAAGAATTTACCGGAAAATTTTCCTTTAAAGGGAGCTGAAGTAACCTACGAAGGAGAAATTGAAGCCACTCAAAATGCGGCCTATCGTTTTATTCTATATTATGCCGGGTATGTCAAAGTGTACATGAATAATGAGTTGGTGGTGCCGGAACGTTGGCGTACAGCATGGAATCCGAATAGCTACAAATTTACATTTAAACTGGAGGCCGGAAAACGGGTTCCCTTACGGGTTGAATGGAAACCGGATGGCGGAAGATCGTATTGCGGGCTGCAGGTAGAAACTCCGTTATTGAAAGAAGAGCAAAACAGCCAGGTGTGGTGGAGCGAAATGAATAAAAAAATGGATTACTATTTTGTATACGGTGATTCCATGGATGAAATTATTAAAGGATACCGGACACTGACCGGAAAATCGCAGATTATGCCTAAATGGGCCATGGGGTTCTGGCAAAGCCGTGAACGATACAAAACCCAAAACGAAATACTCAGCACCTTGAAAGAATTTAGGGATCGTAAATTCCCGATAGACAATATTGTCCTCGACTGGAATTACTGGCCGGAAAATGCCTGGGGAAGTCATGAGTTTGATAAGAACCGTTTTCCGGACCCTAAAGCGATGGTGGATTCTATTCACGCCATGCACGCAAAAATTATGATTTCCGTATGGCCGAAGTTTTATGTTACGACCGAACATTTTAAGGAATTCGAGAAACACGGTTGGATGTACGAACAAGCTGTTAAAGACAGTATCAGGGATTGGGTGGGGCCTGGTTATGTGGGCTCATTTTATGATGCTTATTCGGCAGGAGCCCGCAAACTGTTCTGGGAACAGATGTATGAAAATTTATATTCATTGGGGATTGATGCCTGGTGGATGGATGCCAGCGAACCGAATATACTCGACTGTACAGATATGAAATATCGGAAAGCTTTGTGCGGTCCGACAGCATTGGGCCCTTCCACTGAGTACTTCAACGCCTATGCTCTGATGAATGCGGAAGCTATTTATGACGGACAACGCGGGGTCGCACCCGACAAGCGTGTCTTTTTACTGACCCGATCGGGTTTTGCCGGACTGCAACGGTATTCCACGGCAACATGGAGCGGTGATATCGCTGCGCGCTGGGAAGATTTGAAAGCCCAGATTTCTGCAGGACTGAATTTTTCAGTAAGCGGTATTCCATACTGGACCATGGATATTGGCGGCTTCTGTGTTGAAGACCGTTATGCTGCCGGGCAAATGAAGTATAACCGAAGCGGGAAGGAAAATGCCGATTATAAAGAATGGCGTGAACTGAATACCCGCTGGTATCAGTTTGGTGCCTTTGCTCCTTTGTACCGGTCTCACGGACAATTCCCGTATCGTGAGCCATGGAACATCGCCCCAGAAGGACATCCGGCATATAACTCAATATTATATTACACCAATTTGCGTTATCGGCTGATGCCCTATATTTACACGATAGCCGGTATGACTTATTTCAATGATTACACCATTATACGTCCATTGGTCATGGATTTTTCAGAAGATAGAAACGTTGAAAACATCAGTGATCAGTTTATGTTTGGACCGGCTTTTATGGTATGCCCTGTTTATACCTATCAGGCACGTGATCGCGAAGTTTATTTCCCCAAAGGTTCAAATTGGTACGATTTCTATACCGGACAATACCTGCAGGGCGGGCAAACGTTGCGAGTCGATGCCCCCTATGACCGTATTCCATTGTACATCAGGGAAGGAGCTATCATTCCGGTTGGTCCTGACATTCAATACAGTGATGAAAAAACGGATGGAACAATTGTCCTGTATGTCTATCGGGGACAGGATGGTAATTTTACCCTCTACGAGGATGAAGGCGTGAATTATAATTATGAAAAGGGTGCTTGCTCAACTATTCCATTTAGCTATAATGATACCGACGGAACCCTAACAATCGGAGAACGAAAAGGACAGTTTGACGGAATGTTGAAGGAACGCACATTTGTGATTGTCCCGGTAAGCAAGGACAGAATTCGAGGCTTTAAATACAATGTCCAGGGACAACGGGTAAGTTATGACGGACACAAACAAACAATCAAATTATAGAAATGAAAATAAATCGTCTGCATTGTTTTCTGCTTGTTTTTCTGCTGGCAGGACCGGTTTTCGCACAAAGCAAAGCCAATGACAAAACTGAAGGAACGGAAAGGGTAATTAATGTCGATTTCAATAATGAAAAAGGGCAATTGAATACCATGTTCAGGGAATGTGTTGGCGCAGGCCGTGCCAACGAGGGGTTACGTGCTGATTGGCAGCAACAGCTGTCTTATGTGAAAAAAGAGTGTGATTTCAAGTATATCCGTATGCACGGGCTGTTAACCGACGATATGGCGGTATACCATGAGGATCGTAACGGAAAGCCCGAATATAACTATCAGTACGTTGATGCGTTGTATGATTTTCTGTTAAGCATCGGGATTAAGCCTTTTGTCGAACTGGGATTTATGCCCTGGGCACTCGCCAGTGGCAAGCAAACCATTTTTTGGTGGAGGGGAAATGTCACTCCGCCACGGGATTATAATAAGTGGGCCGACCTGATCAGGCATTTAGTCCTTCATTTTACCGAACGCTATGGAACTGATGAAGTAAAAACCTGGTATTTTGAGGTTTGGAATGAGCCTAACCTGTCTCCCGGTTTCTGGACAGGGACACAGGATGACTATTTTAAGCTGTACGAATACACGGTGAAAGCCATAAAAGATGTAAACAAGGATTACCGGGTGGGAGGACCGGCAACAGCCGGGGCTGCCTGGGTCCCTGATATGATCGGCTTTTGCAGCAAAAATAACCTGCCTCTTGATTTTATCAGTACCCATTCGTATGGCGTAAAACAAGGATATCTCGATGAGTATGGAAACACAGGAACTATACTGAATATAGATCCAATGAGCGTTAGTGGCGACGTATTGGGGTCACGTAAAGAAATTGCCGGATCTTCCATGCCAAATTTAGAGTTGCACTATACAGAATGGAGCTCGTCGTATACTCCGTCCGACCCGGTTCACGACAGTTATCATGAAGCCGCTTACATTCTTGAAAAAATCAAGCAGGTTGGAAGTGCGGCTAATTCGATGTCGTATTGGGTATTTACCGATATCTTTGAAGAACCAGGCCCCCGTTTTACACCTTTTCACGGTGGGTTTGGCTTACTTACGATTCAGGGGATAAGTAAACCTGCTTTTTATGCATACGAATATATGAATAAACTGGGAAAAACCGAATTAGCCAATAGTGATGCTCGTTCATGGGCCTGCAAAGATGGGAACGGTAATGTTCAGGTGCTGTTATGGGATTTTACCTATACCCTTCCCGATTCGGTCAACAATCAGAATTACTATATCCGGGATTTACCGTCTAAATCAAAGGGTAAAGTAAAAGTAAATTTGTCTCATGTGCCTGCGGGAAAATATACACTGGAGATTTATCAGGTAGGCTACCGGGTGAATGATGCCTATACCGGTTATATAGACATGGGCAGGCCTGAACAACTGAACAGGCAGCAGGTGGCGGAATTGAAGAGACAAAATGACGGCTCTCCTGTTTTGACTGAAAAGATCGATATTAATAAGGATGCCGCCTTTTCAAAAGAATTTGATATCCGGGAAAATGATGTTTTTATGCTCAACCTGATTAAGCGATAGTCGTCTTGCTCATCAGATTCAGTCTTAAGGGGGCTCAGCAGATTTGATATTGGAACCTTGATATAATCAGATATGGGAAAAGTATTGGTATTTATTATTGGCATAACCGTTGTGCTGAATATTTGCACTCCAAAAACTTATCCGTTTCAGGATCCTGCATTGGACGATGAAAAACGGATTGATAACCTTATTTCGCTACTTACCCTGGATGAAAAGATTAACTGTTTAAGTGCAAGTTTGTCTGTTCCCAGGCTGGGGATCCGTAACAGCGGGAACAGCGAAGGATTGCATGGGCTGTCGCAGGGAGGTCCTGGGTTTAATCGTAGTCCAAGAACGCCAACAACCCAGTTCCCCCAGGCGATCGGTTTGGCCCGGATGTGGGACGAAGAGTTGATCAGAGAGGTTGCTGCTCAACAAGCTTATGAAGCACGTTATATTTACCAGAGTTCCAAGTATTACCGGGCAGGTCTTGTCGTGTGGGGACCGAATGCTGATATGGGACGTGATCCTCGTTGGGGAAGGACAGAAGAATGCTATGGTGAAGATCCTTTTCTGACATCCAGATTGGTAACTGCTTTTGTTCAGGGAATGCAGGGGGACAACCCTAAATACTGGGTGGTGGCATCTTTGATGAAACATTTCCTTTCAAACAGTAATGAAAACGGACGAAGTTTTACTTCTTCCAACTATGATGAGACACTCTTTCGGGAATATTATTCCTATCCCTTCTATAAAGGTGTTACTGAGGGTGGTTCCCGTGCCTTTATGGCGGCATACAATTCCTATAACGGAATCCCTTGTGCCGTACATCCGGTTTTGAAGGATATTGCTGTGAACGAATGGGGACAAAACGGTATTATTTCGACTGATGGCGGGGCTTTTAAGATGCTTGTTACAGATCATAAGTATTATAAAACCTTAGAGGAAGCCGCTGCCGGTTGTATCCATGCCGGAATCAATATGTTTTTGGATGATTATGAAGAATCGGTCAGAAGTGCGCTAAAGCATAATCTTATTACAGAAAAAGATCTAGATACCGTTATTCGCGGCAGGTTCCGGGTATTGCTGAGACTTGGCTTGCTGGATAATGGTTCTCCTTACAACGGGATTGGAATTAATGATACGATAGATCCATGGACAAAACCCGAAACTAAGGCACTCGTTCGTAAGGTTACTTCCAGATCGATTGTTTTACTGAAAAATGAACAGGAATTATTGCCTTTGGATAAAAATGAAATTAAGTCTGTTGCGCTGATCGGACCTTATGCCAATAAGGTATTGCAGGATTGGTACGGAGGTAAACCCCCTTATCAGGTTTCGGTATTGCAGGGACTCCGGAATGCTCTTGGAAATAAGGTAAAAATTAATTTTGTTTTAAGTAATAAGATTGATTCAGCCGTAATTGCAGCGAGAAACAGTGATGTGGCTATTGTATGTATCGGTAACCACCCGACCGGTAATGCTGGTTGGGAGCAAGCACCGGTCCCAAGCGACGGAAAAGAAGCTGTCGACCGTTCAGCCTTGATGCTGGAGCAGGAGGATCTGGCGAAATTAGTTTTTCAGGCGAATCCGAAGACTGTCTTGTTACTGACAAGCAGCTTTCCTTTCTCCATCAACTGGTCGCAGGAACATTTGCCAGCTATTCTGCAGATCGCTCATGGAAGTCAGGAAATGGGCAACGGTGTCGCTGATGTTTTATTCGGAGAGGTAAATCCATCCGGACGGTTGGTGCAAACCTGGCCCCGGTCTATTGACGATTTGCCGCCGATGATGGACTACGATATCCGTCATGGCAGAACATACATGTATAGTCAGAAAACGCCGCTTTATCCGTTTGGATTCGGACTGAGCTATACAAAATTTAACTATACAAATCTTCAGCTAAGTAAAAACAGCATCAATAAGGATGATAAAACGATCATTTCCTTTGATGTAACCAACGTGGGACAAAAAGATGGAGAAGAAGTTGTTCAGATTTATGTAAAAGGGAATGATGGCATCCAACGGTTGAAAGGGTTCAAACGTATTGCGGTAGAGCGTGGCAGTACCCGCACGGTATCCATCGATTTAAATGGGGAAGATCTTACTAACTGGGACAATGTCTCCGGCCATTTTGCTATTTGTTCAGAAAATATGGAAGTGATGGTCGGCGCATCTTCTGCCGACATTCGTTTGACAACAATGCTAAAACTGAAGCGATAAAATGCTATTTCAGACAATTCGTATGATTGGCTTGATAAATACTAAATCAATATTTAATGTGTCATAAAATAATGATAAGAAAATCGGTGTTTGTCTTTGCAGTATTTTTTTTCCAATCAATGTGTTATGTCCAGATAACCTTACCTCAGATACTGTTCCGCAAAAGGGACCGTAATTTATTACGGACTTAACTTACAATTGAATCGATGTTTATCTGGTTGATTGGAAAAGCTGACATTCAAAAGGCAAGTAACGCTAGCTATTTGACCCTTGATTCGTGTAATTTATATATCTTTAGTCTTATCACAAATAATGTTTTTCCAACATGATGAGGCAATTTAGTAGACTTTCATGCATATTTATATTCATTCTTACTGTTTCGATGCAAGGAACAGGAGAACCTGCTTATATATTTCATCATCTGAAAACCGATAATGGACTTTCTAATAGCAACGTTCAAGCCATTTTAAAGGACAGTTTGGGCTTTCTCTGGATCGGCACAGAATCTGGGTTAAACCGTTACGACGGTTATGGGTTTAAAGTGTACACGATGAATCCGGAGGCCCCTAACTCATTGTGGACAGATAATATCCTTGGTCTGGAAGAAGATGGACTGGGCAATATTTGGATGAGTAGTGGCTATAGCTATATCGTGTATAAGCGGGATAAGGATTGTTTTGTTACCGATATTCCTGCCCTGCTTCAAGAAATAGGGATTCAGGTCGATCGTAATTATAAAGTGCATGTAGACCGAAATCACGATTTATGGGTATTAAGCGAACAAAAGGTATTTTGTTATGATACCCGCAGAAAAGCGCTAAAAGTTTTTAGTATAAAACTGCAGGTGGATGAAGTTGTAACGACCGAGTTAAGCGATGACGGGGAAAACCTGTACAGTATTCTAAGGTCCGGAATTCTTTGGCAAATAAACAAACATACAGGGAAACAGAATTCATTTGAACTGCGTGGTTCTTTTGGTCAGGAACCTATTGATCAATATAAAAAAATATATATAGACAGTCATCGTGGAATCTGGCTTTATTCAGACAAAACTGATCAAATTTATTACCGTAAAAGTCCAAAATCAGACTGGACAAAATTGTTATTGCATTCTTCTCTTAAAACTCAAAGCGATGTCGTTTTGACTGTATTGGATGATGAGAACGGGCACATCTGGATAGGTACTGACCATAAGGGATTGTTCATCTACGACAGGACTAATGGAAAACTTACTAACCTGTTACATGATCCCGGGAAAAATTTTTCGATCGCATCAAATAATGTTGGATGTTTATATCGGGATGAAAATGGAATTATATGGATGGGGCATAACAAAAAGGGGATTTCCTTTTATCATGATAGTTTTCATAAGTTTGTGAATATTGATGATGCTGGCTGTAAGGATGTCAGTGTGATAATGGAGGACCGGCAAGGCCATGTTTGGTTGGGGACAGATGGAAATGGATTATACCGGAAAGAAAATAGTAGGGAAAGTAAGATTGAAAAATTACCAATGCCAAACTATGCGATTGTCTCCCTTTTGGAAGATCGGAAAGGACGGGTTTGGATCGGAACTTATCTGAACGGTCTGTTTTGTTACGAAAGTGGAAAATTCAGTCATTTTACCAAAGAAAACAGTCTGTTGGCAGCCAATGACATTTGGAGTTTAAAGGAAGATCGTTATGGAAATTTGTGGATAGGTACTCTCGGAGGAGGAATACAGTGTTTTCGTGTAAGCAATGTGAATTTGGATTCTCTCATAATGGCCAATGAAGAAGTGGGATATGCTTTAGACATGTATTATGATGGCGGAGACAAATTATACGTTGGAACTATCTTTGGACTCGCAGTTGTCGACATCACTAACGGTAGTCACATTACGTATATGGGAAATTACCGGTGGACCCAGTTGTACAAGCAAATGTTAATAACGAATGTCTATAAAGATAAAAATGATATTATATGGCTGGGGCACTCACATGGATTAACAGCATGGGATTTAAAGAAAGATACACTTTATAATATTGATAAAGAAAGCGGTTTGTGCGATAATATCATTCGGGGTATTGTAGAGGACGATCATGGAAAAATATGGTTAACAACAAGCAACGGTCTGTCTGTTCTTACAGCGGAGCGTGATGCCCGGGGAGTTATGAGTATTACCTGCAGAAACTTCTCTATCAGGGACGGGCTCAAAACGAACTATTTTAATAATCGTTCTCTCTGTAAACTGAATGATGGTGACATTTTTTTAGGAGAGCCAGAGGGATATACCATTGTCAATCCGAATAAAATGGAAGAAAAGAACCAACCTCTTGCCCAGGTAATCTTTACGGGATTGAAGGTAGGGATACGGAATATTCAGGTGGATTCACTGTACAACGGGCATAAGTTGCTGAAACATTCGATGGAACATACCTCTTCATTAACTTTTAGCTATAAAGATAAGTTAATCGCATTACAATTTACGACCGGGGATTTATTGAATGCCGATAAGGTAAGATATGCTTATAAAATGGAAGGCTTTAACGATCAGTGGCTTCCGACGCAAGAGAATAAAATTGTGTTTTCTTCATTAAACCCCGGTAGTTACCGGCTTTTCATTAAGTCTTGCAACAGCGACGGGGTATGGAACAAAAAAGCGACAGTTCTGGATATTACTGTTACGCCTCCCTTTTATTTGTCAGACTGGGCAGTAATAGCATACGCCTTCCTTGCTGTTGGCCTTATTGCTTTTATTATTTACCGTACCCGGAAGCATCATCATATTAAACTTGAACGGCAACGAATACAATTAAAGAATGAACAAGAGGCTACTATCACCGAAATGAAATTAAGGTTCTTCACCAATATCAGTCACGATTTGCGTACGCCGCTTACATTAATCCTTACCCCTTTGCAAAACATATTAAATGGTACAGTTGAGGATAATCTGCGTAAGAAGTTGAACATGATAAATAAGAATGCAGAACAATTGCTGCAACTGATTAATACGTTATTGGATTTTCGTAAGCTGGATGTAGGTGCCGAAACCCTGCACCTGCAGTCAGGCGATTTTGTGCATTTCATTAAAGAGTTATGTTTCCCTTTCCATGCTTATGCCATCGACCGCCACATAAATTTCTCTTGTTTTGCTGAGATGAAAAGGCGTCTGATGCAATTTGATCCGGATAAAGTACGGAAAATATTGTTGAACCTGCTTTCCAACGCTTTTAAGTACACTCCGGATGCCGGAAATATTGAAGTTCGTGTTTATCACGAGGATGATCATATCGGGATCAGTGTATCAGACTCAGGCCCGGGGATTAGCGAAGCAGATAAGAAACATGTTTTTGAACGGTTCTATCAGGCTTCGCAAAAACAGGAAAAAACCGGTAGTGGAATCGGTTTGCATATTGTAAGTGAATATGTTCGTATGCACGGGGGTATTGTTGCTGTTGCCGATAACAAGCCTCATGGGAGCATATTTACCGTTAAGCTTCCGATCCAGGAAACCGGCATTACCGAAGAGTTTATCCTTAAAAAAGAGACGGACGAAAAGCCGTTCGAATCAGACAAAAATCAAGGTCATCGTGCCAATCCGGTTTTACTGTTGGTCGATGACAACAGCGACTTCTGCGAATTCATGGCTGACAGCCTGTCGGATGAGTATACCGTATTGGTTGCCAATAACGGGCAGGAAGCGCTGGATCAACTCGGAAAAAATGATGTCAACATTGTTGTCAGCGACGTGATGATGCCCGTAATGAGTGGAACAGAGCTTTGTACCCGGATAAAAACCAATATAGAGTGGTCGCATATTCCGGTTATCTTACTGACCGCCCGCACCGCTGAAGAATATCAAATAGCAGGATTGGAAGTAGGAGCAGATGATTATCTGACCAAACCTTTTAATTTCAATTTACTAAAGCTGCGTATTCATAAATTTCTGGAATGGACAGAAAAATGCCACCTCTCGTTTAGCCAGAAAATGGATGTTTCTCCCGCTGAAATCACCATCACTCCGTTAGATGAGCAACTAATCGAGAAAGCGATTAAAGTCGTGGAAGAACACATCAGCGACACGGAATTTTCCGTAGAGGAACTGGGAAGTGCCGTAGGCCTCAGCAGGAGCCATTTATATAAAAAATTGATAAATATTACAGGTAAAGGCCCTGCTGAGTTTATTCGTACGATCCGCCTTAAACGTGGACGGCAACTCTTAGGGAAAAGTCAGTTACAAATAGCTGAAATTGCCTATGCCGTTGGGTTTAACTCCCCCAAAAGATTCACCATCAATTTTAAGAATGAATTCGGAATGTCACCTTCAGAGTACCTGCATCATCTAAAATAATGCAGGTGATACATTAGCTTAACCCTTGATTCGCATAATAATGGAGGCAGAAATCATTGAATTATTTCTTTGGATTTTAATTGTCGCTTTAATTGTCGTTGCCGTTGTCTTTCTTTCCTCTCTGCTTGTTTTTTTATCCGTTCATCTTCATTCTCTTTCCTGTTTTCCTTTACCAGACGAACAATATCGAGAACGTTTAAAGACATCCCGCTCATTCCGTTACTACCTAAACCAGGCATCATTCTGAACGGGACCGAGGCATCAGAAGTATTAACTCTTGCCGGATTTCTCAACCCTTTCCTTTCCAGTTCGTCATAAAGTAGGGTTATATTTTTTTCCGCATGTTTCATTTCCATTTTATATTTGATCTCGTTTACAAATACCAGGTCAATCATATGCGTTCTTAAGGGAACATATATTTTATTCTCTTCTGCCGGATTCGCGTTTGCATGAATGACTTTTGGCGCTAAAGAAAGATGATTGATCATCAGTGAATCTCCCTCGTGAAGATATGTTTTAAAATATCCGGTGCTATCAGTAATAATAATTTTCAGGGTACGATAATTAATCAGGTGAACATCGCCCACGGGTACAGAATCTTCACTAAGCACATAGCCTTTGAACGCAATGATGCGCTCTTTTGAACTTTGAGCCAGCAGGGATAACGGTATAGATAGGTAAAGCAGGAAAAAGGGAATAGGTGTCTTCATTATTGATAAATATGCAATTCTATACCTGCATTAAAACTGAATCTCTGGTAGTTATTTGTATTGACGTACTGGAACGGGCGAAGAAAATTTGTATATTCCGGGGTAAATGTTAAACCTCTATATCCATTCGGATCGTACTTAAAGATCATTGAACAGCCAGCCCCTGCAATTGAATGAGGATAATATTCATTCAGATCTGCATATTTTTTTCTGCTGGTATCTCCGTCTGTCTTTTTTGTTTTATAACTCGCACCTAGGGCATCAGTATCGGGTATTCTGTACACATTTTTGCTAATATCAACTCCCGAACTGAAGCCGACAAAAACATCTCCGGTATCACAATGGTAACTTCTTTCCATGATATTTTTGGCATTTGTCATAAACGGAATAATCAACATGAGTAAATTATTTTTCTTACTTGGTGCTAATTCTATTTTTCTGTTATTTCGCCGAAGAGCTGCTCCAATTCATGTCGGTTTGCATATTCGCTGAGAATGATACCTCTGGATTTTAACCTTTTGAGCAACCTATTCATGCTTTTCCTGTGTGACGTATATAAAATCCATTTCAGGCTGCTTTGTTCCTTAATGTATTCCAGTTCTTTTATAACGGATCTTTCAATTTTGGCTTTGAAGGCAGTTGCATCGATAAATAAAATTTTGGAAAAATTTGTGTCAATAAGGTTGTTTAATACATTAATATGTTGAATAAAATCGTTTTTTGACATCTTCGTTGACGATGGAAACCATGTAAGAAATATAATTACCCCTCTTTCTTTCCACAATAGTTCATAGAATTCATGTTTAACCATAGTTACATCATTAATAGGTTCCACCGCCTAAAGCCTTGTAAAGGTTAACTTCATACTGTAATTGCTCCAGTTTATCATCCACCTGGTCCAGTTGTGCTGAAAGCAGATCTCGTTGAGCTGACAGAACTTCTGTGTAGGTTGACTCTCCTGCGATAAGTAATTTGTGGGTATAATTGACTGAATTTTTCAAAGATGTTATCTGCTTTTTGCGATATTCATTTTTACTGATCGAAGCTTTGTAGTTATACAGAATATCCGAAACTTCCTGGCCTGCGCTTAGCACTGTACTTTGAAAGGTTAAGAGAGCCTCTTCCTGTTCTGCCCTGGCAACTTCCAGGTTTCCTCTTGCTTGTTTTTTGTTAAAGATAGGCTGGGAGAGGTTGGCAACGATATTGGCGGCAATGTTCTCCGGCTTGAAAAAGTCAGAGAAATGGCCGGAAGTTAACCCAAAACTTGCCGAACTAATGCTCAGCGAAGGGTATAAATCGGCTTTGGCGGCGTCGGTTGTTGCGTAGGCAGCCAGAAGGTCCATCTCGGCCTGTTTTACATCCGGGCGTTTGGAAAGTACCTGTGCCGGAACACCATAGTCGAGATGTCCGGATACCGTTTGATTGTCAATCGATGTCCGGTCAATACTTCCGGGTTTACGTCCCAATAAAATGCAAATGGCGTTTTCTTCTTGCCTGATCTCACTTTCAATGATAGGAACGGAAAGCTGATTGCTATAAAGCTGTGCATTGGTTTGTTCAACGGAAGCAGCATTTTGTTCCCCTGCTTTCTCCAAAGCGATCATCGTCGTTGCTGTCTCTTGCAGCGAAGCAATTGTTTCTTTTGTAATTTTAAGCTCTGCATCGTAAGCCAGTAATTGATAATACGCGTTTGCAATGTTTGCAATAAGTTCTGTCTGGATCAGGTCCCGGTATTCCAAGCTATTCACATAGTTAGCGTATTTTGCTTTGGATTGGCTGTTGAGCTTTCCCCACAGATCTACCTCCCAGGAGGCAGAGAATCCGAGGGAATTTTGATTGGTGGCATAGCTCAGGATATCTTTGCCATGATCCCCGGAACTGGTCCAGGTGGGAGAGACCTCTGCTCCTGCAGATAACGCAGGGGCTAGTGACGCCCTGGCCATACTCAGGTTGGCCTGGGCCTTCTTGATCCTCGACAGGGCGATCTTCAGGTCGAAATTGTTTTCGATCCCTTCTGCTATTAATGCCTGAAGCTTTTCATCAGAAAAATAGTCTTTCCAGGGAATATTTGCTATGGTTACGGTATCACCATTGTCATCCGCATCCCTCATAATCCCGTTGGTATCCACAGAAGGTGCTTCATGGAGGTTCTTATAGGACTGACATGATACGAGCCCGGCGGTCATGAAGAAGATGAACAGAAAATATAATCTGTTTTTTTTAATTTTATATTGATTGGTGTACATAGAATTTTTCGTTTTATTAAAAGTCAGAGTCATCTGTCGTTTCAATTTTGTGACTGCTTATTTTTTCATGTAAGCTCTGGAATAAAATAAAGAGTATCGGAACGATCAAAATCCCGATGAAAATCCCGAATACCATTCCTCCCATTGCACTAATTCCAATAGATTTGTTGCCAATAGCCCCGGCTCCGCTAGCAAATGTAAGAGGTACTAACCCGATGATCATTGTCAGGGCTGTCATCATTACCGCTCGCAACCTTGCAATAGCCCCGATGATCGCAGCTTTAACGATACTCATGCCTTGTTTGCGCCGTTGAAGAGCGTATTCAACAATCAGGATTGCTGTTTTTGACAAAAGCCCTATCAGCATGACCAATGATATTTGAACGTAAATATTATTTACAATCCCGGTTCCAGACATCATCGCTGCATAAGTGAATATGTATATTCCGGCCAAACCTACAGGAAGAGAGAATAGAACAGCCAGGGGTAAAATATAGCTTTCATATAAGGCGGCTAATAACAGGTAAACAAAAATTAAACTTAATAATAAAATGGTAGCAGTATTGTTTTTGGTGCTGGCCTCTTCACGGGTCATACCTGAATAATCGTAGCTGTAACCGCTCGGTAATTTTATTTCATCAATAGCCTTCAGAACATCGCTTGAAGTATAGCCTTCTGGAGAATTAGGAATGACCGTAAAGCTCATCGAAGAAAACAAGTTAAAACGGGTTAGTCCTTGTGGTCCGGTAACATCGGTAATTTTCAGAAATTCGGTTATTGGCGTCATCTCTCCATTGGATGCTTTGACATAAATATTACTCATGTCCTCTAATTGATCCCGATATTCAGGTGCAGCTTGCACGATTACCCTGTACTGTTTACCATAAGCGTTAAAGTTGGAGATATATGAACTTCCTATGTTTTCCTGCAAAGTAGTCATGATATCATTTAAGGTCAATCCGGCATCCTTAATTTTCGGGATGTTGGCCTCAACTTGTTTCTGGGGAAAACGGGGATCAAAAGAGTTCATGGCAATCATAACTTCCGGGCGGGCCTGAAGCTTTTTCATGAAATCAGTGGCAACTTCATAAAACTTATTGATGTCCCCACCGGTACGGTCCTGAAGTTTTAATTCAACGCCATTGCTTAATCCGAAGCCCATTAATGTAGGGACTCCAAAGAACATGAAAGAAGCATTCTTTATGCCTGCTGTTTCTTTCTGTAATAAGGCAACTATCTCATCGGCAGTCATATCTCTTTTGTCCCATGAAACCAGTGGAATAACAGCAGCTCCGTAAGAACTTCCCGATCCACTCATAAAACTATACCCGGTAATACTGGTCATCGATTCTACACCCGGGGTCGACTCAATAATTTTTGTTAATTGGGACATTATGCTGTCAGTTTCTTCAAGAGAAGAACCTGGTGATAATTCGACAGATCCCATGATAGCCCCCCCGTCCTCCTGGGGAACAAAGCCTGATGGGAGCATGGTAATGATAAAGTAAAAGATATAGGAAAAAGCCAAAACAGTGACGACAGATATCCATCGGTGATTCTTTTTTGCCAAAAATTTAAGGATTCTTTTATATCTTTCAGTAGCAGCATTGAACATGCGGTTGAAATACATGAAAGATATATTGACGGGATTTCTTTTTTTGTCTTTGGGTAAAACATGGTTTTTCAAAAAAAGAGAAGAGAGAACAGGACTTAATGTTAATGCGTTAACACCCGAAATCAAAATGGCAACTGTCAGCGTCAGCCCGAACTGTTTAAAGAAAACTCCGCTTGTTCCCCCAATATAACTGACAGGTATAAAAACAGAAGCCGAAACCAGGGTCATTGAAATAATTGCAGGGGCAATTTCTTTTAGTGTTTTAATGGTGGCTTGCTTCGGATCTGTCTCCCCTTTATCCATTTGTGTAAAAACAGCTTCTACAACGACAATGGCATCATCGACCACCATTCCAATAGCCAAAACAAGGGCAAACAATGTTAACAGGTTAATTGAGAACCCAAACAGTTCCAGGAAGAAGAAAGTACCTATAACAGAAACGGGGACAGCTATGGCAGGAATAAAAGAGGCCTTGAAATTCTGGAGAAAAACTAAAATAATTAATAAAACAAGGACAAAAACTTCAAACAATGTACTTACTACTTTGCTAATTGAAGCATTCAAAAAATCACTTGCATCTACCTGATAAGAATATTCGACTCCGGAGGGAAAGCTTTTTGCCGCAATTTTCATTTGTTCTTTCACATCCGTGATAATATCTTGTGCATTGGATCCCGAGGTCTGGCTTATTGCCAGCATAACTGCAGGATAGCCATCTCCTTTGGTAATTGTGCTGTAAGACTCTGTCCCAAGTTCTACATCGGCGATATCCTTTACCCTCAGTATCTGTGAATTTTCAGAACGGATAATTACGTTTTCAAATTCCTTAACTGTCTTTAACCTGCCTGTAAACTTAAGGGTGTATTGAAAAGTTTGCTTCCCCCTTACCCCCAATTCTCCAGGTGCAGCTTCAATATTTTGGTCCTCAAGTGCAGAAACAACTTCCGAAGAAGTCAGGTTATAGGCTTTCATAACATCTGGTTTAAGCCAGATCCGCATCGAATAATTTCCTGCGCCTAAGACATTGACCCCTCCGACACCGGAAACCCTTTTTATTTGCGGTACAACATTGATTTGGGCATAGTTCTGGAGAAATGCATCATCAAAATCCTTGTTTTTCGATTTGATCTGAACCATTAACAAAATCCCGCTTAGCTTTTTTTCAACAGTAACTCCGTCTTGGGTAACTTCTGACGGCAGGAGGGAGGATGCTTGAGAAACCCTGTTCTGCACATTTACCGTTGCAATATCGGGGTCAACGCCTTGTTTAAAATATACATCAATGGTTGCGTCTCCCCCATTGTATGCTTCCGAAGTCATGTAGGTCATCCCTTCAACTCCGTTAATCTGCTCTTCCAACGGAACAATAACGCTTTTCAAGACCGCATCGGCATTTGCCCCGCTGTAAGTAGTTGAAACCTCTACCGTAGGAGGCGCTATGTCGGGATATTGTTCTACAGGTAAGCTATAAATGCCAATGATTCCCAACACTACAAAAAATATTGAAATGACCGTGGAAAGCACAGGTCTTTCTATAAAGATCTTTAACATTCTGATTTATTTATCTTTAATTGTTGAGTTTTATTTTCTGTCCATTGGACAAACTAATGATGTCGTCCTTAATGATTTTATCTCCAACGGAAAGCCCATCAAGAACAACAAAACTTTTTCCATCCGGTGTTGTCTCTACTTTAATTGCTTTTTGGATCACTGAATCGCCTTGTACTTTGTAGATCAATGTCTTATCCTGTTGGCTGAGGGTGGCTTTCTGGGGGATGACCAATGCATTGTCCAGATGTTTAGGTATAACGACTTTTCCACTTGTGCCACTGAGCAATACCTCCTTTTTATTCGGGAATACCGCCCTGAAGTTGACCGCTCCCGAAGTTTGGTCGACTATGCCGGAAATCGTTTCAATCCGGCCTGGTTCTTCATATTTGCTTCCATCCGGCAGGCGAAACCATACATCCGGCATGTTCTTAATTTTTTCGGCTTTGGTTTCTCCTTTCCAGTTTCTTATAAATTCGTACATGTCTTTTTCATTCATTGAAAAGTAGGCAACAACATTTGTTGTATTGGCAACAGTCGTCAATACACTGCTGTTGGTAACCAGACTCCCCAGTCTGTAACTTAGTGTCCCCACGACTCCATCTACAGGACTGGTTACTGTTACCCATGACATGGTCGCCTTGGCCTGATCCAATGCTGCTTTACTTGAAGTATAGGTGTTTTGATATGATTCCAGGACTACTTTACTGATAATGCCTTCTTCTGCAAGCGGTTTCATGCGTTCAACGTCAAGTTTGGCTGTATTATAATTAGCCTCTGCTTCCTTGAGATCCTTAACCGAAGATGGCGAGTTTATCTTAAATAAGGATTGTCCCTTCCTGACCTTTGCTCCTTCATCGACATACACTGCATCTATAAAACCTTCAACCCTTGGTTTTATTTCAATATTTTCCTGTCCTTGCAGAACAGCCGGAAAAACAGATTCCAATTCTACTTCCTGCGGTTTAAGTATTTGTGCAGAATATAACTTTACTTCACCCCCCTGGTTTTGTCCTGTCTGTTTTTTTTTGCACGATGAAAACAGTGCCAGGAGGACAAGACTTCCAATGAAAAATTTGCTGGATTTCATGATTTATCGTTGTTAATTATTATTGCATTGTTAATATTTGGCTACAAAAAGATTTGCATCTTTTGTGAATAGTGCAAATCTAATGATGTTCTAAAACCTGACATTGTTAACTTTAATTAAAAAAAATTAAATGTTTGAAATGAACCGATCCATAATTCTGAGATATAATTCTTTAGGATCGATTTTCTGTAACTCCGGTGGTAATCCTATTTGTTTTATGTTATAAATAAAACCTTGTTGTAAGCACATCCAGCTAAACAGCTGTTCTTCTGCCAGATTCTGGTCTCTGGTTAATTCTAAGAAAAGATCTTTAATTTTGCGTACCTCCGGATGGGTTTCTGCATTGGGTACAGCTCTCCCGCTGCTAAACATTAACTCGTACAACTTTTTATGATTAAAGGCAAACTCCCAATGATTAAGGGAGAGCAGCATTAAAATCTTTCTGGGGGCCGATTCCTTCTCCTTTACAATATCGAACCCTTCATGCAACATTTGTTGCCCCATCAGTGCCACTTCATTGAGCAGGTCCTCCTTATTCTTAAAATATTCATAAATAACCGGAGGAGTGTATTCAATCCTATTCGCAATTTTTCTGATTGTAACTCCATCCCAGCCGTCAGATATGGCAATGTTTAAGGCTGTTTCCAGAATATTTTTTCTGACATTCTCTTTTTCTTTTTGTCTTCTCTCAATATGCCCCATTTCAAAATGTTATATTTTCTAACTATGTTAAGTTTGCGAATTTAATGATTATTTTTTTGTAAAGATGCAGGATGGCGGAATTTTTAAATTAATTAATACTCTTTAACAGATTAAACCAATCCTTGATTTTTCGAATGTGTTAAAGTAGTCCCTCAGCATTGAAAAATTCAGTTGCCGGGAGTACAATGTCTTTTAGTTACCGGACATGGTTAAATATAGGATAAAGCAAAAACACGTTCTCAAAGCCCCGGGATGACTATACCTGAGGGCAAGAAAACCATCTATAATAACTATGCTATAAACCGTCGGAAGAGTGTTTTATAGCATTTTTTTAGCCCGCAAAGCTTTGCACAAAAAAATATAGGAATAATTATTTGCATAAAGGACTTGGATGTTTAAATTTTGTCATGAAAACTGATACATAAAAAGGAATGTATTTATGCTGGGAAGATTCTCTTCTGATAACGAGTTAATTGAAAATCTGCGGAAAGGTGACGTGGAAGCTTTTGATCTGGTCTATGAAAAATATGCCGGGAAACTCTACGCTTTTTCGTTAAAATACCTGAAATCTGTTGAAGAAACGGAAGAATTGGTTCAATCGGTCTTTTTGAAGCTATGGGAAAATCAGGCAAAGTTGAAAAAGGAAACATCATTTAAGTCTTATTTGTTTACCATTGCGTATAATGAAATCTGTAACCTCTTCCGGCGAAGAAAATACCAACAAAAGTTTATCGCTCAGATAACATCAGAAAATCAGGAGGCTTCAGATAGTTCTGAAAAACAACTAGACTATCAATCTGTATTGCAGCAAATTGAACAGATTGTCGGGAAGTTGCCGGAAAAGCAAAGAATCGTTTTTATAAAAAGCAGAATGGAAGACAAATCGACCAAAGAGATTGCTTCTGAACTTGGTTTTTCTCCCGGCACAGTTGATAATTATCTGTCTGAAGCCTTGAAATTTATTCGCAATAATTTAAAAGACAGTCATCTGGCCCTGTTGCTTTTCTTCTCTCTGTTTTTTAAATAGGTGTTAACGCAGTCTCAGTCTCAGTGATTCCATCTTAGCTGATAGTTTCGGGTACTTTTATTGTGTTTCTGTGTGGTGGAAATGGTTGCTATCGTCTCCAATCTTACCAACATGCTGTTATTTGCCGGCATCCTTTCTCTACGGAATGGAGGTAAAAAAACAGATACATCTCCGGTCGTTGATCATTGAGCAGATCACTTTTGTTCTGCCGCCCGGATCATTTTTTTACAATGTGTTATGTGTTCATTCATAGATTGTTATTAAACAGGGAACGGCAACTTCCGAAAAAAATGACATTTTTTTAATGAGATTCAATAGACTTGCGTGTATAAGTATTATAGAAGAAGGGAAATGACGGTATGTTGTTTTCTCTAAATCGATATAAGCATGTTAACACAAAATGAAATAGAAACGCTTGGACGTTATATAAATGGAATAGCCGGTGCAAATGATGTTGCATGGATTGAAGATCTGTTCTCCCGTGGACACAGGGACACAGATTTAAAGCATCATCTTGAAGATGACTGGGAAAATGTTCTTCATGAAGCCAGCAATATTGAGAATAGTGATCTGGATAAAATAATAGACCGGATCCATCATTTGATCCGTACAAAAGAATCACAAAAAAGGAAATCATTTATTTACCGGATAAAAAACGTGTACATAAAGGCTGCTGCTATTTTGATCTTACCATTAATCCTTGCCGGAGGAATCTACTTTAGTAACCTGCGTTTTTTCTCAACGATTGTTGAAGATCAGAGAGGAAACTATACGATACATGCCCCGATAGGATCACGTGTGTCATTTAATCTGCCTGACGGAACAAAGGGGTGGCTAAACAGCGGTTCCAAACTTACTTATTCCCTGCCCTTCAATAAAAACAGGGGCGTAACGCTTGCAGGAGAGGCCTGGTTTGATGTCGTTCATCTTGAAAAATATCCGTTCGAGGTCCGGGCCGGAGAATCGAAAATAAAGGTTTTGGGCACAAGTTTTAATGTGAGTGCCTATCCCGATGAAAAGTATGTGGAGGTCGTGCTTCAGCGGGGCAAGGTCGAGTTTTCGGATAAAACGCAGAAGAATAAGGTTATTTTAAGACCATCGGAACAATTGCTATTTCTGGAGGGGCAGGTTCACGTTAACGCTGTTGATGTCACAAAGTATAAAGCATGGACTGATGGTAAACTTGTTTTCAGGGGAGACGATATGGCTGAGGTAGCCAGAAGAATTGAGCGTTGGTATAATGTGAAAGTGGAAATTGCCGATAACGACTTACTACAATTTACATTTAGGGCGACATTCGAGAACGATCCTTTGGAAGATGTATTTAAACAACTTTGTATGACTTCCCCCATTGCGTATAAGATTTTTCCGAGGAAACAGTTCGAAGACGGAACTTCCGAGAAGGGAAAAGTAGTCCTATATCGGAAAAAGTAAACTAACTAACATAAAAACAGATGCTTATGAAGAACGACTCCTGGTAGTAATGAAAAAAGGAAATCGCGCCAACGATCTCCTTCAAAAACATCTTTTTCAGACATTTTATTAATAGTAAAACTCAAATTTATGAAAAAAAATGAACTATTCGTGGAATTCTTGTGCCATTCCATGAAGAAAATTTTACGTATTATGCGCATTACCATTATGCTTTTACTTTTCTGTTTTTTGCAAACGCATGCAAATAACGCCTATTCGCAAAAGGCGAGACTTTCGATCAGTTTTTCGAATACAGAGCTTGTACGTGTTCTGGATCAAATTGAAAATGAGACTGAATATTTATTCCTGTATAACGAAAAGCTGGTTGATGCTAATCGAAAGGTTTCAATTGATGTTCAGGACCAGGATATTGAAAACATATTAAAATTGCTTTTTAGAGGTACTAATGTGGAGTATTCGATTCTTGACAGGAAGATTATTTTGTCTCCGTCAGAATATGTGGCAAAGAATCAGCAACAGAAATCGATTACCGGGAAAGTTACCGACTCCTCAGGTACACCTTTGCCAGGCGTTACTGTTGCCATAAAGGGTACGTCCCAGGGGACCATTACTGATTCCGAAGGCAACTATACACTGACAGGTATTTTCCCCGATGCCACACTTGTCTTTTCATTTGTGGGGATGAGGACACAGGAAATAGCGGTAAATGGAAGATCTGTGATCAATATTTCGCTATTGGAAGAAACAGTTGGAATCGAGGAAGTCGTGGCAGTGGGTTATGGTACCCAGAAAAAGGTTAATCTTACCGGAGCCGTTGCAGCGGTAGATGGTGATGTTCTTGAAAACCGTCCGATTACGAATGTTGGACAGGGCCTTCAGGGAGTTATTCCGAATTTGCAGGTTACGCAGTCAAATTATGCCCCGGGGCAAGGGGCTTCCTTTAATATCCGGGGTTATACTTCAATAAACGGAGGAGATCCGTTAGTGCTTATCGATGGGGTTGTTCAGGATCCTAATTTGTTAAATCCTGATGACGTGGAAAGTGTATCCGTTCTGAAAGATGCAGCATCGGCAGCCATTTACGGGGCCCGGGCTGCTTATGGTGTTGTCCTGATTACCACGAAAAAAGGGAAAAGGGAGCAGCAGCCGACATTAAATGTTACCACATCCTACTCGACTACTGAAGCGACGAATATTCCTGAATACGCTGACAGTTGGCAATATATTACATACATGAATACGGCCAGTATAAATGCAGGAGGAAGCAACTATTTTGACGACCGGTTAATGGATTATGCGAAGAAATATTATGATGATCCCAAAAATAATCTTCCAGTATATTATGACCCGGCGATCGATACGGACGGAAAATACAAATATTGCGGAAACACCAACTGGGCCAATGAATTATATAAGAGCGGATCTGTGAAGCAAGTCAATGCCAGCCTTTCCGGAGGAACAGCAAAATCCAGATACTATATTTCATATGGCCTCATGCAACAAAAAGGATTCCTTAATACGTATGATGACAAATATCAAAGACATAATTTTAGTGTCGTTTTAGACACCGATGTTTTGAAGTGGCTTACGGTTTCAACACGTGTTAAATATACCTATTCGTATGAGGATCATCCCTCCAGCGGAAGTACCGGATACTCTGGTATTACCGCATACGGGGGGCAATTGAAAGGCGATTTGCGACCATTAATGCCGATAAAACACCCGGATGGAAACTGGGCCGGACAGGGAAGTTTCACGAATCCTTTTGCGGTAGGAGCAGAAGGGGGACATGACCAACGGAAAGTGAACGATCTTTGGTTAACCGGGAGTATTAATATTCATCCTATTGAAGGATTAAGTATGAATGGGGATTTTACATTTAATCCTTATTCATGGGATAGGGAAAAGACGGTACGTTTATTTAAGGAATATTGGGCAGAAGAAGGTTTATATAATATCTACCCATGGGTAAATCCCAATTCAATAACTTTGGAAAACAACAGCGATTATTACACCGCAATTAATGCTTATGTTGATTATTCAAGAAGCTTCAATAAGCATAGTTTTAAAGTATTGGTAGGATATAACCAGGAAGAAAAGAAGTATAAATGGTATTCTGCCAAGAGGGAGAATTTAATTGATAATGATTTAGCTACCCTTAATAATGCTACAGGCGAAGATTATGTCGATGAAAGTGTTACCAGCTGGGGAGTACAGGGTGTTTTCTCAAGACTTAATTACAACTATGCCGGGAAATATTTGGTAGAACTTAACGGTCGGTATGACGGTTCTTCTAAATTTCCTAAAGATGATCGTTATGCTTTTTTCCCATCCGTTTCTGGAGCCTGGCGTATTTCTGAGGAAAATTTTTGGTCGAATCTGAAAACTGTTCTGAACGAGGCCAAATTAAGGGTTTCTTATGGTTCACTTGGAAACCAAAATGTCTCAGGGAATTTCCCTTATATTTCCAATTACAATGTCAATACTTCCACCGGGTATATCCTTGGAGGTGTTTTGCCTGTGAGCGTTTCTGCCGGTGATTTGGTCAGTCCTTCCTTCACTTGGGAAAAGGTTACTCAACGAAACATTGGGCTCGATCTTGCCTTTGTAAACAGCAGGCTTACATTTTCTTTTGACCTGTACCGGCGCAATACCAATGGCATGTTAACTGCCGGGGCAGCTCTTCCTGCAGTTCTTGGAACAGACGTTCCGGATGAAAATGCTGCTGACCTGAAAACTTACGGGTGGGAATCAGTTATTTCCTGGAAAGATAAAATCAAAGATTTTTCATACGAAGTTTCTTTTAACATATCGGATGCGCAGTCTGAAATTACCAGTTTTAACAATCCTACAGGTAGCCTGGATGATTATTATGCGGGGCAAAAAACCGGAGAAATTTGGGGATACGAAGCGTCAGGCCTTTTCCAAAGCCAGGATGAAATTAACAACTCCCCGGCACAATCCAAGCTTTATGGCGGAACATGGAATCCGGGCGATGTGAAATATGTTAATCTCGACAATGATAATGAAATAACCTATGGGCAAAATACGCTTTCTGACCATGGCGATAAGAAAATAATAGGAAACAATACGCCCCGGTATCAATTTGGATTACAGGCGAAAGCTTATTGGAGAGGAATTGATTTGAGTGTTTTTTTACAGGGGACAGCGAAACGCGATTTATGGACAGACGACAGTCGTCTTTTTGGTATAAGCAGCGAATGGGACGTACCGATGAAAGCGACACTCGACTACTGGACAACGGATAACACGGATGCCCGTTTCCCGCGTCCTTACATTAACGGGGGACATGGAAACAGGGAGGCCACTTCACTTTACCTGCAAAACGGTGCTTATCTTCGGTTAAAGCAGATCTCTTTAGGGTATACCCTTCCTGAAAGATGGTCAAAAAAAGCAGTATTAAGTAAAGCGCGGGTTTATTTCACAGGCCAGAATTTACTGACGATGACCAAGCTTAGTAAGTTGTATGATCCGGAAAGTCAGAATCTCATGAATTACCCTGTTCCAAAATCGTATTCCGTTGGCTTGAATCTCACTTTCTAATTTTAAACTATTACTGAAATGAAAATAAAATTATATATCATTTTTTGCTTATTGTTAACAGCATTGTATTCATGTGACGTTACCAATACAGAACCGGAGGACGCTATTACCGATCTGAATTACTGGGAAAAGACAGATGATCTGAAGCTTTTTGCCAACCAGTTCTATACGGCATTGTCTGAGCCGGATGCAACTTTAGATGAGACCAGTGACAATATGGTCCCGAATTCTCCTGACAGTAGGTTGTTTAATAATATGACTGTGCCGGGTAACGGAGGGGGTTGGAGCTCCGATGACTGGGCAAATATTCGAAATGCAAACTATTTTTTGACACATTACCAGACTGTTGAAGGAGATGCCGACGAGATTAACCAATACGTTGGTGAAATCCGGTTTTTCAGGGCAAACGAATATTTCAATAAAGTGAAAACTTTTGGAGATGTCCCCTGGTTAGACAAAGACCTGACGACAACTGACGACGAACTTTTATATAAGGCACGGGACCCCCAAAAGGATGTCGTCGATAAGATAATCGAAGATCTTGAATTTGCTGTTAACAATTTGCAGGATCCATCGGAAGTCGAAAGCGGCAGGTTGCACAAATATGCGGCCCTTCAGATGCTGGCCCGTGTGTGTCTGTATGAAGGGACATGGCTAAAATACCGCGATTTGTCGGATTGGGAACCCTATCTTGAGAAAGCCGTTACATCTTCGGAAACCATCATGAATTCGGGTAATTATAATATCGAAAGAGGAAGTGCCCTCTATATGTTTGATGGTTATCCTTTGTACTATAAACAACAATTTATCCAGGAAGATTTAACTTCCAATGAAGAATGCGTTTTACCCCGGATTTATAAAACGGATTTACTGATGCATTATTTATCACGAACAGTAAATGAAACCGGAATCGGGATCAGTAAGGATTTTATCGAGGACTTTTTATGTATCGACGGTAAACCTATTGCTTTAAGCGATCTCTACCTGGGAGACGATTCGATCCAGATGGAAATGACTAATCGTGATCCGCGTTTACGGAATATGGCCGATAATAAATTTATGCCTTATTATCTTGATGGTACTACTCCAATTAGTTATCCTGTTACCCCTATCGGCGTAAATCAATGCCCGACGGGTTACATGGCATTCAAATTCCGTACTCCGGAGCCCGACCAGAATGAGGCAAATCACACAACTTATGATTGGTACGTCTTCCGGTATGCCGAAGTATTGTTGATTTATGCGGAGGCAAAAGCAGAACTCGGAAACCTTACTCAGGATGATTTGGACAAATCGATCAATAAGCTGCGTGCCCGGCTCGATGAACCTGGCAAATTTACAATGGGCAGATTAAGTATCGATCCTCCGGCAGATCCTTTGGCCAATGTAGATGGTAGCCCGCGGTATGGCTATACTGTTTCCCCGATTATTTACGAGATAAGAAGAGAACGGCGGATCGAACTGGCTTTTGAGGGTTTCCGATGGGATGATATTTGCCGGTGGAATGCAGGTAAACTTATCGAGAACCCCAAAACGATGCTCGGTATTACCGTAAATAATGGCGTCATCGATCTGTATACAAAATTTAACGGGGGGACTAATCCTTTTAGTACCAGAATGCTATACAGTATGAATGATTGGGATGGAAAATCAAAAGAATTATTACAAGTGTATTCCGATATGTCCCGCACATGGGATGATAAATTATACCTTGATCCTATACCAACTGATCAGCTAACTTTGAATCCGAATTTGGAACAGAATCCGGGTTGGTAATTACTATCATATAGCTACAATGTATCCCTGAAACAGGGGTACATTGTTTAAACCCTATATCCTCTGGTTCTCTTAGGTAACACTTTCTGTTACTTCCTGTGCAAATTCGTACATTATTATATCCTTTTTGATACATAAAGTCCCCTGAGCCTGCTATTTTTTTCTGAAATTAGGAGCCTGATAATTTTTTTAAGGCCTGAATTAACTGATCAAGTATATTTGTACTAAAATGTCACGATAATACCAACGCTAGAAAAACTGAACTTGAGAATGGCCTGTTTAATTGGAAGAAGAATGGGGGGCCGGAGTATATTTTCTTCGATTGAGGGAGGATGAAAAACGATAAACAGTATATCATTAGGAACAATAAATTTGCTGTATTTAAATAAAAACCACTATAAACCAAAATTAAATGAAGCAGAAAATCAGATATCTCGTTGTAATGTTTATAATTTTTCATCTTTTAATTATAAACGGATCGGGTCAGGAACTGTATGTCGGGGCGAATTACCATCCTCATGACAATAAAGACATTGAAAAAATCAGGAGCGATATTGGGCTGATGAAAGCGGCAGGATTCACAGTTGTAAGGATGGGACATCTGGCATGGGACAGCTACGAGCCCTCGGAGGGTAAATTTGACTTTGGCTGGTTCGATACCGTAATGGATCTGATGAACGAGGCCGGGATCAAAGTAATCCTGGATATAGCCGTACGTCCTGCTCCTCTCTGGTTGCATCATGAATACCCTTCCGTTGACATAACAGATGCCAACGGGAACAGGCTGTACCCGAACCACCGTTATATGGAAGACATCGGGGATCCGATGTATCAGAAGTATGCGTTGCGCTACGCCGATGTTCTATCTAAACACTATGCCAATCATCCGGCTTTGCTGGCCTTCGGAATCGATAATGAACCGGGCGACGGTCCGATTTCGTATTCCGGAACAGCCCGTGAACGTTTTGTCACATGGCTGAAAAAGAAATATGAGACCGTTGACAACCTGAACAAGGCCTGGGCCGGACAACGCTGGTCACGCAAGATCAATGATTTTGAAGAAGTCGGCTTCCCTGTGTCGGGTACCATAAATGGAGCACCCGAAAGAATACTCGATTTCCGGCGTTTCGTTTCGGATGAAGAGAACCAGTTTCTTTTCAGGATCATCGGTGAGGTAAACAGGAACGCCCCAGGGGCTATGACCAATACCAATGCGTGGTACTACAGTCCGATGAAGTATTTTGATTATTCAGAAATTGCTTATTCGGGAAAGATGACCAGAGAAGGTTTCGGTTTTTACCCCGGCAACTCATTAACGACCAATTTTGGACTGATGAATGCCTTGTTCGGGATTTCTCGTATCCAGTTTGAGAGTGAGAATCCGTTCTGGTGCACCGAGTTCACGACGATGACGGCCGTGCCTAATTCGATTCGCAAATCGGCGTATGCGAGTTTAATGTACGGTAACCAGATGGTCTGCGGGTGGACCTGGCAAAGCATGTGGGGCGGAGAGGAACAGTACCTGGAAGGGATGCTGGACTGGGACGGCCTCCCGAACCGGAAGTACGACGAATACAAAAAGATAGCAGGGGAATTTAAAAAGATCGGGAAATACTTTCCGTATAAAGTTAAGGCAGAAGTGGGGCTGGCATTCTCGTTTCCGAGCCAAATCGCAAGCAGTACGTTTCCCGAAAGCCACGACAGTCAGTTGCAGGCTTGCTTCGATCTTTTTTTCCACCGTAACATGGATGTCCGGGTTGTTGAGATCAGCCGAAGTTCACTAAACTACAAATTACTCCTGGTTCCCGGTGTGGCAGTGATGGATGAGGCGACAGCCACAAAAATACGGGACTTTGTAGCCAATGGTGGTACTGTAATTATGACCGGCAATTCGGCAATAGTCGATACGACAGGTCAGGTGTTCCATAGCCTCCGTCCGGGGTTGTTAAACGATGTATTCGGGATCCGGTTGGGCGGTTATGAAGAAGTGGAAGCAATGAACGAGATTTCAAGAAAAGGTTATAAAGGTCAAAAGCTGGAATTTGTATACAATGGTAAAGCCGTAAACACGAAGTCTGCTCGCTTCGATCTTATCGATCCCCATGGAGCCGAAGTTCTGGGGAACTTGACCAGCCTTGACAAAGACTACCCGGTTATGACCTTGAATCAATACGGTAAAGGCCGGGCCATTTATGTAGGTCTTCCGGCCGGAGAAAATGTCCTGAATCCGCTGCTAGATGATCTTATCGACGAACTGGATATTCTCAACGGTCCCGATGTACCTTCCGGAGTAATGGCCCGACAGATCGATAAAAGCCATTTTCTATACCTGAATGTCAGTGGAGAGCCAAAAGAGATCAGGATGAAGGGACAATCGAGGAGTATCCTTTTCGATAAAGACTATTCCGGGAATTTTACGATTGCACCCTATGAACCAGAATTTATCGAAATAAAATAAGTTATGGATTTATGTTGTGCGTAATAAAACAACGATATTGGGCCAAAGAATCAATAGTTAAGTAAACATGATACAAATAACTTTACTGTTACGCTCTAAAATCCGTAATTTATTGAAAAATATGTATTTTGTAACGAACATCGAAATATGAGTCAGAAAATGAAAAGAGTTGCAGCATTTTGTGGGGTCGCATTTGCTTTATTATTGTTAACACCGATTAAAGGGGGCACGCAAAATCTACAACCATCTGTTTCAGGTAAACGGACCACAGAATGTTTTGATTTTGACTGGCAGTTCCACAAAGGCGACATTGCCATGAAACGGGCTGTAAAAGCCGGTCAGCAGGGAGGAATAACGGATATCAATGTGCGGGTTATAAATCAGAAGGATACGACAATCGATTATACGGATCCAGTAAGTGCCGGGGTATTTTTCCCACGCGATTGGAAAGAGGTAAATCTTCCTCATGATTGGGTGGTAGAAGGCGCTTTTGTGCACGACGATAATTTGGGGAGTCAACCTGGCGGGAATGGATATTTACCAACCGGCATTGGTTTTTACCGGAAGGAATTTGAGATTCCGGCAACGGACGAAGGACGAAAGATATCCATCGAGTTTGAAGGTATCTTCAGGAGCAGTACTGTTTGGGTGAATGGCCATTTATTAGGACATCACCAAAGTGGTTATATACCTTCCAACTACGATTTGACCGATGTGCTGCGTTATGGCAACGAAGGTAAAAACGTCATTTTAGTGAAGGTCGATGCCCGTCAGCCGGAGGGTTGGTGGTACGAAGGTGGGGGTATTTACCGGCATGTATGGCTCATAAAAACCAACCGGGTGCATGTCGCCCGTTTCGGGACTTATGTCACAACGCCCCGGGTTTCGGAAAAACAAGCTGCGGTAAGTATTAAAACTACGCTGAAGAATGAAACCGAAGCGGCCAAAAATGTTACGCTTGTTTCAAAAATTGTTGATGGAAAAGGTCTTGTGGTGGATGCAAGAACTTCTACCCAGATCGTTGCCCCGCTAGGTACCCTTGAAATTGCACAAACAGGGATTATTCAAAAACCTTTACTTTGGTCTCCTGAAACTCCGGATCTTTATAAAGTCCTGACTGAAGTTCTTGAAAACGGGAATATCGTCGATACCTACGAGACCACGTTTGGAGTAAGGACGATAGAGATCGACCGGCAAGGAGTTTTTCTCAACGGAAAGCTTTATCCGGTGAAAGGTACCTGCAACCATCAGGATTTTGCAGGCATTGGAGTTGCCCTTCCTGATAAAATAAACTGGTACAAACTGAAATTATTAAAAGACATCGGGAGCAATGGCTACCGTTGCTCGCATCATCCACCTACACCGGAACTGCTTGATATGTGTGATCGTATGGGCCTGCTTGTTTTAGACGAAAACCGTGTTTTGTCGAGCAGTGAAGAAGGGCTGACGGATTTGACCACCATGTTGCTCCGGGACCGTAACCATCCTTCAATATTTATGTGGAGCATGGAGAATGAAGAATCGCTTGAAGGTACGGTAATGGGACGGAGAATACTGAAAACAATGGTTGAGACGGCCCACAAAATTGACCCCTCACGCCTGGTAACTGCTGCTATGAACCATGGACGCAATACGGGAGGGTACAGCGATGTGCTGGATGTTGCGGGGTATAATTACGGAGATAAGGGATTGGCATATGTGAAAGACCATGAAAAATATCCCGGACGGGTAGAGTTTTCTACTGAATCGACAAGTTTTGTATCAACACGTGGCGAGTACGTCGATAATCATGAAAAAGGCTATGTTTCAAACCTAAAAACGTGGACACCAAATTGGGGGCCGCTGCCGGGTGAAGATTGGGCCGACGTTGTTAAATATCCTTTTCTGGGGGGTACTTTTGTTTGGACAGGCTTTGATTACAGGGGTGAACCCACACCTTACCTGTGGCCGTGTGTTACTTCTCATTTCGGTTTTATGGATATTTGTGGTTTCCCTAAAGATAGTTATTATGCTTATAAGGCAGCCTGGACAAATGAACCGGTGGTACATCTTTTCCCTCACTGGAACTGGCCCGGGAAAGATGGTGATAGCATTCAGGTACAATGCTATACGAATTGTGAAGAAGTAGAATTGTTTCTGAATGGGAAAAGTATCAGCAGGCAGAAAGCTGCACCTTTCCATAAATTGAAATGGAACCTTGCTTATCACCCCGGAAAATTGGAGGCACGGGGATATAAAGGAGGGAAAGTAATAACTGAAGATGTTGTGGAGACAACAGGCACTCCTTCACTCGTGTCGTTGAACAGCGATTGCAGTACGCTTAAGGCCGACGGCTGCGATGTTGCTGTGATCAGGGTCGCCATCGAAGATATAAAAGGAAGAGTAGTACCAACTGCCGATAATCTGGTAAAATTCGCAATCGAGGGCCCGGGAAGGATAATCGGCACAGGAAATGGAAACCCGGGTAGTCATGAGCCGGATAAAGCCAGCCAGCGGATGGCTTTTAACGGGTATTGCCTGGTTCTTGTTCAAAGTGATAAACAATCTGGCGAGATCAGGGTAAAAGCATCTTCCGGTATGCTTAAAGGGGATGAAGTTGTTCTAATAAGCAGATGAATAATTAAATAAACCAAATAAATCAAACAGTATGATCAGATATTTTTTTTGTGGAGTCATTTTATTCATAGGTACAATATGGGGTAGTGATGCACAGACCAAAGCTCCTGCTCCTTATGGCCCTGTCCCGAGCGAAAATCAGATGAGGTGGCAGGAAATGGAATATTACGCTTTTGTACATTTTTCGTTAAATACTTATACCGACCAGTCATGGGGATACGGAAATGAAGATGTCAACCTGTTTAATCCGACAAAATTGGATTGCCGTCAGTGGGCCCGTATCTGCAAAGAAGCAGGAATGAAAGGGATCATCATTACAGCAAAGCATCATTGTGGCTTTTGTCTGTGGCCTTCCAAATACACGGAGTATTCTGTAAAAAATGCTCCGTGGAAAGATGGCAAAGGGGATGTCGTCCGCGAACTGGCTGATGCCTGTAAGGAATACGGACTGAAACTGGGTATCTATTTGTCTCCCTGGGACCGAAACTATGCCGGTTACGGGAAACCTGATTATATTACCTATTTCAGGAATCAGCTTACTGAGTTGCTTACCAATTACGGACCAATTTTCGAAGTGTGGTTTGACGGCGCCAACGGAGGTTCCGGCTATTACGGCGGTGCCAATGAAACCCGCAAAATCGACCGTAAAACATACTACGACTGGAAAAACACCTACAAACTGGTTCGCAGCTTACAGCCTGATATAGTTATTTGGAACGATGGCGGTGACCGGGCAGACCTGCGCTGGGTTGGGACCGAAGCCGGTTACGTGGGTGAAACCAACTGGAGCCTGTTGGACAGCACCGGCGATGTGCCATACAACATGTTGCATTATGGTTTGGAAAACGGAAATGATTGGGTCCCTGCCGAGGTGAATACGTCCATCCGTCCGGAATGGTTCTACCATCCAAGTGAAGACAGCAAGGTGAAAACCTTGCCTCAGCTTATGGATACTTATTATCATTCTACTGGCCGGAATGCAACTTTGCTGCTCAATTTTCCGATTATGCCTGATGGGTTGATCAATGAAAAAGATGAGAAAGCAGCACTTGATTTTGCCAAAGCGGTTAAGGAGGCGTTCGCTGTAGATCTGGCAGAAAAGAAGAAAGCAACTGCCTCTAATGTTCGTGGAAACAATGCTGATTTTGGCGCAGATAAAGTTGTCGATAATAATAAAAATACTTATTGGGCGACTGACGACGATGTAAAAACGGCTTCGCTGACCATCGATTTGGGTAAGCCAACCGTGTTCAACCGTTTTTTGGTTCAGGAATATATCCGTTTGGGGCAACGGGTGAAAACTTTTACCGTTGACGCTTTGGTTGATGGAAACTGGAAAGAAGTGGCCAACGCAACAACTATCGGGTACAAACGTATTCTTTGTTTCCCGAGTGTCAAGGCGACACAGGTTCGTTTTACGGTTACCGATTCGAAGAGTTGCCCTGTTATTTCCAATATTGGAATTTATGACGCACCACAGATTCTGACCGCCCCGTCTGTGATGAGGAATCAATCCGGTGAAATAATTATAACCCCGGCCGATAAGGAATCGGCTGTTTACTATACACTGGACGGAAGCGTACCTACCCCAAAATCAAAAAAATATACCAGTCCTTTTCAAGCAGAAGGAAAGCTTGACGTAAGGGCGATTGCTTACGATCATGTTTCCGGCAAAAGCAGTCCTGAGTGCCGGGAAGAATTCGATATCTCCCGAAAGGATTGGAAGATTGTTGGAATCGATGATGAAAAAGCTAACGCAATTTTAGACGGAAACCCATCAACTGCATGGCACCAGAGCCGTGACAAACAAATGCCGGTTGATTTGGTAATCGATCTGGGGAAAGAAGAAAATCTCAGTGGATTCAGATATCTGCCGGATCAGGGTATTTGGAATCCGGGTATCATTACGAACTACCAGTTTTACGTTTCAATGGATAATAAAGAATGGAAATTGGTCGATCAGGGGGAATTCTCCAATATCAAGAATAACCCTTTGTGGCAGGTCAAGAAATTTGCGGTTATAAAAGCCCGTTATATCCGGTTGCGGGCTTTGAAGAATACAGAGGGCAACAATAATACAGGATACGCCGAAGTGGATGTGATTACAAACTAATCGACATATTGAGAGTGGTTAAAAAGATAGCTTATATGGCTTTTGCCTGGCTTTTACTAAGTCTGAATGTACAGGCGCAAACGAATTTTTATGTTTCTCCCGGAGGAAATGATGCTGGCCGGGGAACGCAAAACAAGCCTTTTGCCTCAATTGGCAGGGCTTTGGAAGAGGCTCGTAAAACTTCAGGACCGGTTGTTATCAATCTTTTGGGTGGTACATATTATTTGGGCCAGCCTATCGTTTTTACACCTGCTGATTCCAGAAAAGAAAACGAGGGGTTGACATTGACAAATTTTGAAAATCAGAAAGTCACGGTTAGCGGGGGAAGTCATTTAAATTTAAAATGGGAAACCTATAAAAATGGTATCTGGCAGGCTAAAGTGGCACAAAATCTTATTTTTGACGAATTGATTGTCAACGGGCAGTTGCAAAGGATGGCCCGTTATCCAAACTATGATCCTGCTGCTCGTTTTCTTGGAGGAACAGCAGCCGATGCTGTCAGTAAAGAGCGTGCGGCCCGGTGGAAATTCCCCGAAGGCGGGTATATACACGCTTTGCATCGTGCCTTGTGGGGGGATTTTCATTATGTTATTACCGGTAAGGACGAAAACGGCGATATTACTTATGAAGGAGGTTGGCAAAACAATCGTCGTACGTCTATGCACGATAAATACCGTTTTGTTGAGAATATTTTCGAAGAACTGGATACGGTGAACGAGTGGTTTTACAATAAAGTGACCAAAATTTTGTATTACTATCCACCCCAAGGGCTGGATCTCAAAACTGCAAAATTTGAAACACCGCAGATTGCCCATTTGTTTGAATTTAGAGGTACCGAAGCAAACCCGGTGGAAAATATCACTATCGAGGGATTAACTTTTACGCAAACCCTACGCACATTTATGCAAAACAAGGAGCCACTATTGCGAAGCGATTGGACAATTTACCGCGGGGGGGCAGTGCTTTTCAGTGGTGCCGTCAATTGTTCACTCCGGAGTTGTACGCTTTTTAACCTGGGGGGTAATGCCGTCTTTTTCGATAAATTCAACCGTGACTGTGAGGTGTCGGGATGTTTGATCTCAGAAATAGGTGCCAGTGGCATATGCTTTGTTGGAGATCCTGGTGCTGTGCGTTCTCCGAGTTTTGAATACCACGAATTTGTGCCATTGAAACAGATTGACCGGATTCCCGGCCCTAAAACAGATAATTACCCGGCAAACTGTACCGTATCCGATAACCTGATGTTTGATCTTGGCCTGGTTGAAAAGCAATCCGCCGGAGTGGAGCTATCCATGTGCCAGAGTATTAAGGTAAGCCACAATACCATTTACGATGTTCCCCGTGCAGGAATCAATGTGAGCGAGGGGACCTGGGGCGGTCACATCATTGAGTACAACGATGTGTTCAATACAGTGAAGGAAACGGGCGACCATGGTTCGTTTAATTCCTGGGGACGCGACCGTTACTGGCACCCAAACAAGGCGACCCTCGACTCGATTGTCGAAAACAACTTAGACCTTGCCCTCCTAGATGTGGTAAAACCCATCATCCTCCGGAACAACCGTATGCGCTGCGATCATGGTTGGGACATCGACCTGGATGATGGTTCAGGCAATTATATAATTTACAATAACCTGTGTCTGAATGGCGGCATAAAGCTTCGTGAAGGCGTCGGCCGCATCGTTGAAAATAACATCATGGTGAACAATACATTCCATCCGCATGTATGGTTCAGGAACAGTAATGATGTATTCATGCATAATATTGTTTCAACGGGATATATGCCCATTGGTGTGGAAGGTTGGGGTAAAGAGGTTGATTATAATGTCTTTCCGGATTCAGCTTCTCTTAAAGCGGCACAGAACAGGGAGACAGATAAACATTCGGTGTATGGTGACCTGATTTTTGTGGATCCGCCAAATGGCGATTTCCGCTTGAAAAATGGTTCCGTTGCTTTCTCTGTCGGGTTTAAAAATTTTGCCATGGACAGTTTCGGGGTCGTTTCTCCGGAATTGAAGGCCTTAGCCAAAAATGTACAGTTACCGGAAGTCATCACTCCGGATAAAGAGAAAGAAGATCAGATAATCTATTTCATGGGGGCCAGGGTAAAAAACCTGAATACACTTGGCGAGCGTTCGGCAACAGGGATGGACGAAACGAGGGGGGTATTGGTCGTTGGTGTAACTTCTGGGTCGAAAGCATCCGGGGTTTTGCAGGTAAACGATGTGATCCTGTCGTTCAATCGTAAGAGAATAGATACACTTCATGATTTACTGGAGGCCCGGATGCCGGTGACCGGAACAGATGCCGAAATTGTTATTTTCCGGAATCAGCAGGAGATAAAAGAATGGTTGGGTAAATAATTGGTATTGCCGGAATACTGTTACAAGGATGCTAAATCTGTTTATGCGTTAAAGACAATTCAAGAAAGAATAGAGAAAAGAGAGCTCCGTCAGATCTGGAGCTCTATAACTTCGGTTTTATTTTGCGGCTTTAACGCCCTCTTTTGTCTGAACAACTTTTTGAATGGTGCCATCCGGATTATAGTCTTTGGATAGGAGCACCATCTTTTTATAGCGTTTAGTATTAATTACTGCACTTCCTGTTATAATCTCTCTATGGTTACCTTCAAATTTAAAAATGGTTCTAACTTTATTAATTGGAGTACCGATTACCATGACTGCATGTCCATTATTTTCAGAATATAATGCCCCAAATACCGGATTATCGTTATTAATCTTAATTTCATATTATGTTCTGTGTTGCTAGATGATCAAATAGTCTGTTCATGTATCAAATTGCTGTATTTCGTAAAGAAAACCAGTACCTTCATCAAATAATCAGCAATTGTTGTTGACTGCTAAGACAAAATGGCATAAATTTAAACTATAGTTCGCGAACAGGAAATGATCTGAAAACACTCAAAGCCGTGATGAGAAGGATTAAACAGAATGGCCAGGCTTACAGACCTGCCTTGAGCAGTGCCAATATTCGTTTTATCAGCCATGCCTTCGGTAAAGGGGGCCTCCCTCTGTCCATTCCAGACGGACAATGAATGACCATATTGCCATTCCATTCAAAATAACCAGTACAAGGTGTTTCCCGGCCTTTATTCCTTCGGGGGGAACGCCTGTCCTCTTTTTTTCCAGGCTAAGGCCAATGGCCTGCAGAAGGGATTCCCGTTAGGTGTTTAACTTTAAATTTAATAGTTATGTCAACCGTTTTACATCGCGTTAAAGCATATTTATATGACAATCCCCTGACCGAAAAGGAAGATGATTTCACGGCACGGGTCAGTTCCGAACGCAGTCTTGACATCGGCCAGATCTGTGAGTCGGCAGTAAGCCGTGGCGGGGCCGATATTTCGTCTTCGTCCATGCAACACGGGGTCGGCCTGTTCCTGAAAGAGATGGGCTACCTGCTTTGCGACGGATTCTCAGTCAATACCGGTTACTTTACCGCAAGCCCGCTTATAAAAGGGGTGTTTAACAGTCCCCAGGAAACCTTCGATCCGGAGAAGCATACATTGCTTTTCCAGTTTAACCAGGGAGACACCCTGCGCAACGAGTTATCAGAAGTCGACGTGGAGATCATGGGGGTTGCCGATACCTCGCTGAGCATATTGCAGGTTACCGATGTTAAGACCGGCACGGTGAATGACCAGCTTACCCCCGGGCGTAACCTGAAGATAAACGGGGCTAAAATCAAGGTGATCGGTGAAAATGCCGGTAACGGGGTTTATTTTGTGAACCAGACATCGGGCGAAAGTACCAAAGTAGATTCCTCGGATATCGTGATCAATAATCCATCTGAGTTGATTGTTGTGATCCCCGAACTGGCGGCAGGTACCTATAAGTTGCAGGTGACCACCCAGTTTAATACATCTTCCGCACTTAAGGAACCAAGAACGGCCATTTTTGACAAAGAACTGACCGTTCAATAGATTTTTATCCGGGAGAAGGCCGGATTTTTAGATGTAAACAGGTTAAAATTAGTTGGTGCTGCAACAATATGCTTGCGGCACCAACATCCACAACGTATTGACACCCTGTCGAGATTTAAAAGGCAATTTCATTAACGTTTGATTGACACCCTCACTAACGTTTGATCGGCACCCTATCAAACATTTGATCGACGCTCTCTTCAATGGATCCCTGTTCTAAACATTCTTTTTTATAATGATGGACGAATGTCACCCGTGCCGCGATTTATATTGTAATGTCTACTGTTTTTTCTGAAGAAACCGCAGTGAGCATAAAAAGCATATTGAGAAGCGGGAATTAAATGACAAAGCCTCCATTATTCCAACAGTCAGACCTTTTATATGTATTAACATAAAATATGGAAAAACAAGAGGGGCGAAATAAAAATATTACTATTATTGTTGTTTTCAGGTTATTGAAATTCATAAAACCTAACTAAAAGAAAAGAGATGACTGATAAAACACTTCGGGACATCGAAATAAACCTGAGCGATGGCTATGTTTTGAATCTTAAGGATTTTTTTGACGTTTATTATCCCGAGTTAACTTCCTTTGCTTCCCGTTATATTTCGAACCTGTCTGCTTGTGAAGATATTGTTCAGGAAATCTTTATTTCATTTTGGGAAAAGAAAAAAACTTTTTCCAATATAATTGCCGTTAAAGCCTTTTTTTATACCTCAATTAAAAATTCATGTCTGGATTTTATAAAACACAGTAAGATTGAAGATCGTTACAGGATCCAAAACCATATGGAAGATGAAGTTTCGGAATCATTTTTGGAAGAGGTGATTAGAAAGGAGGCTTACAGCGAGATTTACAAGGAAATTAATAAACTTCCGGAGATGGGGAAAAAAGTATTGTTATTAGGACTTCGCGGTAATTCAAACGAAGAAATAGCAATAGCCCTGAATATAGCTGTTAATACAGTAAAAACGCATAAAGCTAGGGCATATAAGGTTTTGAGAAAAAATCTGAACGGATTGTTTCTGTTGTTTTTGATATGCCGGAGCTGGTTTAGCCACGCCAGGACATAGATTTGATCTGCCTTCAACACAGATCACAAAAAGGCAAAATTTTTTTGCCAGGACATGTAATTCCATTTTCACGCTCGGTCGTTTTTATAAATGTTAAGAAGAGTTAATCATTTATTAAACGGTACCATGAGTCTTTTTGAATCGATAAAGGTCGGCCAATTAATTGGAAAATATCTGGCAGGAAAAGAATCCAGGGAAGACCTCGGTACAATAAATGAATGGACTGGGCAACGTGTTGATAATCAAAAATTATTTGACTCCCTGAAAGAAGAGCGAAATCTGGCAGACTCTTTGGCTGAATTCGAAACTATAAACAAGCAGCTTGCCTGGAAAAGATATCTTGTACAGATTGACAATTTATCACTTCGAAAACTTATAGGCTGGTGGAAATTTGCAGCAGTTTTCTTTTTCCTTATGGGGTGTACCGGCATCCTTGTTTATTTGGTCAAAGAGAATTCCATATCTCCTGTAATCAATGAAACTTACACGACTATTTCAACGAATTACGGACAAAATTCTAAACTGATTTTACCTGATGGTTCTGTCGTTTGGGTTAATTCAGGGACAACCTTATCGTACAATACCAATTTCGCGGTGAATTGCCGGAGAATAAAGTTACAGGGCCAGGCTTTTTTTCAGGTTGCGAAAAATAAGGACCTGCCACTTGTTGTTTTTTGCAACGGATTAAACATTAGGGTTTTGGGAACAAGTTTTGACGTTTCGGCATATCCCGACGATCAAAATGTCAGTGTTGTTCTGGAATCAGGGAAAGTGGAGTTACTTAACGGAAATGAGCAATCAGTAATCCATATCCTTACCTCTGGCGAGAAGGCTGATTTTGATACGGAATATAGACAATTATCGGTAAGCAGGGTAGACCTTTATAATTATACTTCATGGAAAGATGGCGTACTGATCTTTAAAAACGAGCCAATGGCAGATGTGCTCAAAAAACTGGAAAGATGGTATAATATTGACATTGAAGTAAAAAATGATAAGGTTTATCAGTTGATCTTCAGTGCTACGATTGTCAATGAGAGCGTGGAAGAGATTTTCGATTTAATGAAATTCAGTTGCGCCATAAACTACAACATCGTACGAAGTAAAAATCCGCGAATACCCATTAAAGTTATTATTTATAAAGACTAAAAATGATATCCCGTAACCTAAAATGAAAATGCCTATGGAATAAACTGGCGTACCTAACTAAATGATTAAAGGAGATGCAGCAACATCTCCCTTAAATTCTGTAAAATGCCCCTGAAGTTCGAAGGTCAGGGGGCATCTTGTAACAATTTGAATAATAAATCCAAATCACAACAAATTTATGAAAAAAAAACATTTTGCAATGATTTCCGTCCATTGGGGATCATGGGAGTCCCAAATAGGTTTAAAAATGAAAGCCACACTAATCCTTTTATTAATTTGTATTGGACAAACTTTTGCTGTTGACGGGTATTCTCAAAACAAACACTTGAGTTTAAATGTGTCCAATGTGCCTATAAAAAGTGTTTTGTCGATAATAGAAGACCAAACGGAATTCTTCTTTATGTACGAAGCACATAGCGTAGATGTTGAACGGAAAGTATCTATTTCTGTTGAAGATAAATCAGTCATGGATATCTTAAACGAGCTGTTCGCCCGTACAAATATTATTTATAAGATAAATGACCGGCAGATAGCCTTATCTGCCGGTTCAAAGGCTTTAACAGAACAGCGCGTGCTAACGGTTTCTGGCCGTGTTACCGATTCGTCCGGGACCCCTTTACCCGGTGTTACAGTCGTGATTAAGGGGGCTAATATGGGGACAATTACTGATACTGACGGGAAATACATAATTTCTAAAGTACCCGATAACGCCATACTGTCATTTTCTTTTGTTGGGATGAAGACCCTGGAAATAAAAGTAGATGGAAGGACCACCGTTAATGTTATTATGCTTGAAGAAATGGTGGGCATTGAAGAAGTGGTGGCAGTTGGTTATGGCACCCAGAAAAGGACAACAATAACTGGGTCAGTAAGTGCGGTTAAAGGGGAGATGTTGGCAAAAATACCGGTGGCAAATATTTCCAATGCATTGGGCGGTCAGCTTTCCGGGGTACAAACAAGGCAAAATGGAGGAAAGCCCGGTTCTGACAATTCTGATATTCACATCCGGGGGATCGGGACCACAGGTTCGAACGGCCCGTTGATTGTTGTTAACGGAGTGATCAGAAATGATATCAACCAGATTGACCCTTCGGCCATTGAATCTGTTTCTATCCTGAAAGATGCCGCGGCTGTTGCTCCATACGGGATAGGAGGGGCAAACGGTGTTATCCTGATCACCACGAAATCAGGGGGCGAAGGCGCATCTGTTTTAACATTTAATACCTATTACGGATGGCAAACGCCTACCTACTACCCGGATTTGCTGAACGCCGTTGATTATATGAAACTTCGTAATGAAGCAACCCTCAATGAGAACCCGGCGGCAACGTTACCATATTCCTTGGATATTATTAATAACTATGCCAGTTTACATGCGAGTGATCCCGACCAATACGCCGACAGCAAAACGAAGGACCTTCTTAACTTCAACGTGCCTATGGTCAAATATGATCTTCAGGTAGCAGGAGGTTCTGATAGGGCGAGATATTTTTCAAGTCTGGGCTACTACGGGCAGGATGGAATGTTTGATAAGGTTAACTACAGCCGGTATAATTATAATTTAAACCTCGAATCGAATGTTTCGAAGACGACGAAGGTTACCGGATCATTTATCGGAACATATGAACGGACTAATGACCTTGATCCTGCAACAAGTGCAAACTGGCTTTTCAGAGGTGGTTACAAGTATATACCAACCATGCCGATTTATTATTCAAACGGCAAGCCGGGACAATTTGCCGGTAATGCGCCAGGCGCAGTGCTCGATGGTAACGGTTACAACAGGGTACGCTCTTACAATGCCCTTACTTCCATCTCGGTTGAGCAGAAACTTCCTTTCATTAAAGGTTTAAGTATTAAAGGTGTCGCCAGTTTCGACGTTAGGATGCAATATACCAAAGGCTACCATGAGCCTTTCCAGTATTGGAGCATTGTTGATTTTAACGCTGATCCCCGGACCTATACGACAGGGTATTCCAAACAGGAAACAGATGCTCCTTCTTATATATACCTGACCCAACAGGATGACAAATGGAATACCTATACCTATCAGGCATATCTTAATTACAACAATACCTTTGGCAAGCATAACGTTACAGGACTGATCGTTGCTGAAAAAAGCAATATGGATTATTCCTACCTGTCTGCCCGGAGAAATAATTTTAGCCTTAATATCGATGAAATGAGTATGGGCAGCTCAGACAAGGACGATTTTGATAATGGGGGCGGATCCTCGGTTACTGCCCAGATAGGCTATGTTTACAGGTTGGGATGGAACTACGACAGTAAATATATGGTTGAAGCGTCGGGCCGTTATGACGGAAGCTATTATTTCGCTCCGGGTAAAAGATGGGCATACTTCCCGGCTTTCTCGGCAGGCTGGAGGATCTCGCAGGAAAAGTTTATGGAAGATATCAAGTGGATTTCTAACCTTAAGCTCAGGGGATCCTGGGGAGAATCAGGAAACCTGGCCGGTTCGGCATACCAGTATCTTTCTGGTTATACTCTTTTTGGGAATGTTTATGCTTTCGGGAATAGCGGTATGACCCAGGGTGCCTACGTAGACTATGAGAATAATCCGGATATCACCTGGGAAAAGTCGAAAAAAACAAACGTTGCTGTTGAAGCTTCTTTTTGGAAGGACTTGTTGACCGTTGAACTGGAAGTATTCTATGAAAAAAGAAAAAGTATGCTGGTAAATCCAAACATAATCTTACCCGTTGAATATGGTTTAAAAGTGTCCCAGACAAATGAAGGGATAATGAGTAACCGGGGCTTTGAACTAACGTTAGGCACCCGGAAAAAATTCAGCAATGGCCTGATGATGAATCTTTCCGGTAATATTAGCCTGGCTACAAATAAGTTAATTAAAACCTTTGAAACTGCAGCTACTTACGATAATGAAAACCGCAGGCGGACAGGCAGGCCCTTAAATACTGTTTTTGGGTACAAGGCACTTGGTTTGTTTACAACAGCCGATGATGAAAATGGGGATGGAATAATAAATTCTGATGATGGCTACAATGTTACCCAGTTTGGAACTTTACATCCGGGGCAGATCAGATATGCCGATATTAGCGGTCCGGATGGGGTCCCAGATGGTAAAATTGACGATAATGATGAAACCAGGATCGGAAGGCCCTACAATTACCCCTTAATGATTTTTGGTTTTACGGTTCAGGCAAACTGGAAAGGACTTGATATCAATGCATTTTTCCAGGGGGCCGCATTGACCTCTTATGATATCCGGGGTTACATCACATTCCCTTTCTATAGTAATAACAGTAATGTTGCTTATGAATATTATAATAACCGGTGGACACCTGAAAATCAAGGTGCCAAATATCCAATAGCCTATACCAGTCCTCAAAATAACGAAAACCAGAAAAGTTCGTTCTGGGTGAAAAATGCATCCTACTTCAGATTAAAAAATATTCAATTGGGCTACACCCTTCCTAAATCGTTTATGGAAAAAACCAGGCTCAGAAACATGAGGGTTTATGTTGCCGGACAAAACGTATTTACATTTAGCGGCCTCAAATTTATGGATCCGGAATCATCTTATTCAACCACTGACGGTACCGCTTATCCAACGATGAAGTCATTTTCTGTTGGTATGAATGTAACTTTTTAGTTATCAAATTAAAAATTAACAAATATGGAAAAATATAAAATAATAAGAAATATCGTATTTATAGGATTTTTTCTATTTGGGGTTTCCTGTAATCAGGATGATTTTCTGACCACTACAAACAAAACGACGTTGACCGATGCCACAATGTGGGCATCCGAAGCGAATGCAGATATATTTCTTAATGATATTTACCACAGGATGGAGCAAAAGGGCAATTCACCGGAAAACCTTGATAACTTTACCTCTGATAATGATGCCGGTTATTATTATGCGTCCTATATCTGGAAAAAAGGGATCATAAACTCTAACGGGACTGAAAGTTTGTGGGACGGATCGGCGGCAGGTCCGATGAAGACCCAACAATGGAGTTCCTTCTATCAGTCGATCCGGAAGGTCAATACCTTCATCGTCCAGATAACTGAAAACAAAGACAATTTTTCTACCGACTGGTATAACAAGCGAATGGATGAGGCCATATTTTTGAGGGCCTATTTTTACAGTGAGTTATTTATGAAAGTAGGAGGGTGTGTTTTAATTACAAATCAGCAGAACCGGATTACACAGCCCGAGGACTCTATTTATCTTCCCCGGAGCTCTTTCGAAGAAACCTTTAATTTTATTGTTTCTGAACTGACAACCGTCGTTAATGATGGCTACCTGGCCGTAAAATATAATAACGGAGATGGCGATGCCGGCAGGGTTACCCTTGGTGCTGCGCTTATGCTTAAAGGGTGGATCCAGTTATTTGGGGCAAGTCCCGCATATAATTCTGATGATCCTGCTGTTCCGCGCACTTCTGATAATTTGCAGTCTTTTGCTGATTACAAATTGTCCCGTTGGGCTGACGCTGCCGCGACAAATAAACAGTTCATTGAAACATACGGGCACTTGGGTAGCGGAGAATATAAATTGTTTTCTTCGATGAGTAAATTCTGGAACGAAGAGAATGAATATAATTGTGAGGTTGTGTGGGACAGGCAACAACGTGCAACCACTATGGCGCAGACCTTTGATACCTATGGCGGTCCGGTGTGGATTGCAGGAGTTTACTATACCTGGGGAAACTACTGTCCTACCCAGGAGCTTGTTGACGAATACCAGATGGCGAACGGATTATCTCCTTATAACCCGGACGGAACTGTCAATACGGCCTCCGGCTTTGACCCTCAGCATCCATATGTAGGCCGTGAACAAAGGTTCTATGATTTTATCGTTTATGACGGCGCCCCTTATAAGCAGGACTGGATGGAGAAAACAGACACTATTTATACAAGGATTGATGAGGTCCATCCATCTAAAAATCAAATAGATTTCGGAGGTGATGATGTCGGTAATACTGCCTATTATTTCAGAAAAAGACTCGATAATGCACACCCGTCGGGCGGAAATCTTGATGGACGGAATTACGTTTATTACCGGTATGCAGAAGTTTTACTAAATTATGCTGAGGCCCAAAATGAAGCTGTTGGCCCGGATCAGTCGGTTTATGATGCCATTAATGCTGTCAGGCAGAGGCCTGGAACAGATTTGCCAGCTCTTTCGTCAGGCATGTCGCAGGATGAGATGCGTGCAGCTATTAAACACGAGAGAAGAATTGAACTGGTATTCGAAGGCCACCGGTTATATGATTTGTGGCGGTGGAAAGACGCAATGACCGAAATGAATAAGGACCTTCACGGGATGAAAATCACCAATACCAACCCTGAAGATAACAGCGGGGTTTGGGTATATGAAAAGGTTTCGCTTAACCATCCCCATGTATTTACACAGAATATGTATTTCTGTCCGATCCAACAGTCAGCAATGGATCAAAATCCAAAGCTTATACAAAACTGGGGTTATTAATGTAAAGGGGTAATTTGAGTACATTAAGACCATAAAAGAATGATTTTTATGGTCTTAATGTATTCTGAGGCTTGATTGTAACGGGTTGGATCCTGCAGAATTTTTGTAACCAGTTATCCAGATTTATCCCAAATTAAAAATCGTGTATCTAAAATTGAAACCCATAAGGATTACCAATTACTATTTTTATTGAGGATATAACTAATTAAATAAACCATGAAAAAAAATAGAAAATTTATTTTTTTGCTTTTTGTCTTATTGATAATTTGCTTTTCTTCCAATTCACAAAATAAGGTGACTCCTGCGCCGTCAGGTTTCGATATTGTACGCGACGACATTCCGCACGGGAAGATAGATACCGTTACCTACGATTCAAAGACCGTTGGTGCCAGCCGGAAGGCATTGATATATACTCCTCCGGGATATTCAAAAGATAAAAAATATCCGGTACTTTATTTATTGCATGGTATCGGCGGAGACGAAAAGGAGTGGTTCAACAATGGCCATCCCGAGGTAATCCTCGATAACCTCTGTGCTGAAAAGAAAGTAGAACCCATGGTTGTCGTATTACCTAATGGCCGCGCTATGAAAGACGATCGTGCTGTGGGAAATATTTATGATGGCGTTAAAGTACAGGCATTTGCAACTTTTGAGAAAGATTTGCTTAACGATCTGATCCCGTTTGTCGAAAAAACATATCCGGTAATTAAAGACCGGGACCACCGTGCAATTGCCGGTTTGTCTATGGGTGGTGGTCAGTCGCTGAACTTCGGGCTGGGCAATCTCGACCAGTTTGCCTGGGTAGGCGGTTTCTCATCAGCACCCAATACGGAGAAGCCGGAAGAGCTTGTTCCGGATCCCGCTAAAGCAAAGGAAATGTTGAAATTACTTTGGATCTCATGCGGCGATAAAGATGGCCTGATCACCTTCAGTAAACGCACGCACGATTATCTGAAAACAAATGGTGTTCCGCATATCTATTATGTTGATCATGGCTATCATGACTGGAATGTTTGGAAGAACAGCCTGTATATGTTCTCGCAACTTTTGTTTAAACCTGTTGATACGTCAATCTTTGCGGAAATAAGCGATGCAGGAAGGCCTGCTGAAACCAATGTCCGAAGGGCAGATTATCCGCAGATTTTGCCTGACGGTCGTGCTGTCTTTAAAATCAAAGCGCCCGATGCACAAAGCGTTCAAATTGATTTGGGCAGAAAATATGATCTGGTTAGAAATGCCGATGGTACCTGGGAAGTGACTACCGATTCGCTAAGCGAAGGTTTTCATTATTATTCACTGATAATTGATGGTGTTGCTGTTGCTGATCCGGCCAGTGAAACGTTTTACGGGATGGGACGCATGGCAAGCGGTATCGAGGTTCCCTTTAAAGGGGATAGTTATTACGAGGTCAGAAATATTCCGCATGGAGATATCCGGATCAGGCGTTATTACTCAAATGTAACAAATTCTTGGCGGGATTTTTACATGTACACCCCTCCCGGCTATGACGAAAATACCGGTGAGAAGTATCCTGTACTGTATATACTGCATGGTGGCGGCGAGGATGAACGAGGCTGGGCCGTACAGGGCAAAACCGATCTGATCATTGATAATCTGATCGCCGAAAAGAAGGCAGTACCAATGATTGTAGTCATGGTTGATGGAAATATACCTTTAAATTCTTTTGGCGAAGAGATTCTGAAGATATCTGAAAAAGAGCTGAAACAAAATATTATCCCGTTTGTAGAGAAAAATTACCGGGTAAAAGCAGATGCGAAATACCGTGCGTTGGCAGGGTTATCGATGGGGGGGATCCAAACACTTTATGCCGGCGTGAATAATACGGATCTATTCTCTTTCCTGGGGGTATTTAGCTCAGGTTGGCTCCTGCCGGTGCAAAACGATTTGGCCAATAAGCAGTATGAATTTATGAAGAACAATGTTGACATGATCAATGGCAACCTGAAGCAATTCTGGATTGCCATTGGCGGAGAGGAAGATATTGCTTATAAAAATTGTAAGGCCATGCTTTCGAAATTCGACGAAATGAAAATTAAATATACGTATTACGAATATCCGGGAGGTCATACCTGGCCGGTATGGAGGAATAACCTCTATCACTTCGCCCAGTTATTATTTAAATAAGTACTGTGAACGTTACTATTATTGCTTTTAATGAGAATGCCATTGCAAAGGGTAGAAATATTGTTGAACTAAACTAACAAACATAATAAGTATGAAAAAACCAGTATTAATAGCCATAAGCTTTTTGTTTACAATAACCTTGTGGGGACAGCAATATCCTTTTCAAAATCCGGAATTAAGCTCGGAAGAAAGGGCCGAAGATCTGATCTCCCGTCTTACAATCAGCGAGAAAGCAATCCTGATGCAAGATGTTTCAGATGCAATTCCACGTTTGGGTATCAAAAATTTTAACTGGTGGAGCGAAGCTTTACATGGCCTTGCCAATAACGATAAAGTGACTGTTTTTCCTGAACCAATCGGTATGGCAGCTTCATTTGACGATGAGTTGCTTTTTCGTATTTTCAGCGCTGTTTCTGACGAAACCCGCGCGAAGTACAATGAGGCCCAGCAAAAAGGTGAAGAAAACCGTCGGTTTCTGAGCCTTTCGGTTTGGACACCCAACATCAATATTTTCCGGGACCCCCGTTGGGGACGCGGTCAGGAAACATACGGGGAAGACCCGTACCTGACCTCGCGTATGGGGATCTCTGTGGTGAAAGGGTTACAGGGACCTTCCGACTCGAGGTATAAAAAATTATTGGCCTGCGCCAAGCACTTTGCTGTTCATTCAGGACCTGAATGGAGCCGCCATACGCTAAATATAAACAATGTCGATCCGCGTGACCTGTGGGAAACCTATCTGCCGGCTTTCAAGTCGCTTGTACAAGACGCTAATGTTCGCGAAGTCATGTGCGCCTACCAGCGTTTGGATGATGAGCCTTGTTGCGGCAGTACCCGCCTGCTTCAGCGAATTTTGCGCGAAGATTGGGGGTTCAAATATCTTGTGGTTTCCGATTGTGGTGCGATTTCTGATTTTTTCAATACCCATAAAGTTTCTTCAGACGCAACTCATGCTGCCGCCAAAGCCGTTCTTGCAGGAACTGATGTTGAATGTGCCGGTCCTGCTTTCAAAGAAATACCAGAAGCTGTGAAAAAAGGTTTGATTGATGAAGAGGATATTAATAAAAGTTTAAAGAGGGTTTTGGTTGGTCGTTTTGATTTAGGCGAAATGGACAATGATTCATTGGTCCCATGGACAAAAATACCTGTTTCAGTGATCAATAACGATGAACATAAAAAGCTGGCCTTGAAGATGGCGCGCGAATCCATGACTCTTCTTCAGAATAAAAACAATGTTTTGCCATTATCAAAATCAATAAAAAAGATCGCCGTAATTGGCCCCAATGCAGATGACGATCGCGTGTTATGGGGAAATTATAATGGAACACCTTTTCGTACTGTGACTATTTTGGATGGCATAAAGACCAAAGTTCCTGCCAAAAAGATTGTGTATGACCGGGGATGTGACCTGACCGAAAAGATGTATATCGAGAGCGTAATTGATGACTGTTCCGTCAATGGTAAGGCGGGGATAAAAGCCACTTACTGGAATAACCGCGAATCACAAGGGGATCCCATTGTTTCAGAGCAGATAACAAATCCAATACAATTAACGACTGACGGGCAGCACCAGTTTGCACAAGGAGTCTCTTATGAAAATTTTTCAGGCAAATATGAAACTGTTTACAAACCCTCTGAATCAGGAGAGCTTGTCTTTAAGGTTGAAGCAAGGGGCCTGTTCTTTCTTGTTGTTAACAACGACACTATTTACAAACCGAGGCGATGGGGACCTCGTACAAACCGTATCTCATTAGAAGTTGAAAAAGGCAGAGAATATAGAATAGAAGGTCGTTTCGCTCAACTTCGTAATTGGCCGGCCAGCCTAAGCCTGAATTTTGGCAGGGAAGTACCCGTTAAGTTCGATAACCTTATCAAAAAGCTGAAAGGAATTGATGTCGTTGTTTTTGCCGGAGGTATCTCTTCCCGGTTGGAAGGAGAACAAATGCCTGTTGAATTGCCCGGGTTCAAGGGTGGCGACCGAACGAATATTCAGCTTCCTGATATACAGCGTGATTGTCTGAAGGCGTTAAAAGAGGCCGGGAAAAAAGTGATTTTTGTTAACTGTTCTGGTTCAGCTGTGGGACTGGTACCCGAGACCGAAAGCTGTGATGCTATCCTTCAGGCTTGGTATGGCGGAGAATCGGGCGGGCAGGCTGTTGCCGATGTCCTTTTTGGCGATTACGATCCTTCCGGCAAACTTCCTGTTACATTCTATAAGGATATAAAAAATATGGCTGATTTTGAGGATTATACAATGAAAGGCCGTACCTATCGTTACCTGACCGAAGAGCCTCTTTTCCCGTTTGGATTTGGCTTGAGCTATACCACTTTCTCGGTTGGTGGGGCGCAAATTTGTAAAAACGAGGTCGAAGACACGGAAAGCGTAGAACTGACCATACCCGTCACAAATACAGGTAAACGGGAAGGTGCCGAAACCGTTCAGGTTTACGTACGCAGGGTCGGTGATGCAGACGGGCCGCTTAAGACATTAAGAGGATTTCAACGGGTTGAGGTTGCTGCCGGTAAGACCAGTCAGGTAACCATTGATCTGCCTCATTCTGCATTTGAGTTTTTTGACAGAAACAGCGGAAAAATGACTGTGATCCCGGGAGAGTATGAAATAGGGTATGGAACCAGTTCCAGCGATAAAGATTTGAAAACGATAACCATTACAATTTAATCGATGAAGGTAACGATCAGCATTTTTATTTTGATACTCGTGTTTTTTGATTTGCATGCAGAAGATGGGCACAGACTATGGCTTCGCTGTAAAAACAGCGGACCGGTAAATGTAGTTTGCTCCTCAAACTCAGCAACCATTAATATTGCAAAACAGGAATTACATGAGTGCTGGCAGGGGAAGGCAAATACCTCTGTTATTCTTACGGTCAACCATGACAATTTAATTAAAGGTGACGGCTATAAACTCGATCCTGAAGGTGTCCGGGCAAATACGGATCTGGGTATTTTGTACGGTGTTTATGACCTGTTGCGTCGCCAGCAAACCGGAGAAGTAATTAAGGAGGAAATTGTTAATCCATCGTATGAACGGCGTATATTGAACCATTGGGATAACCTGAACGGAACCATTGAACGCGGTTATGCCGGGCATTCCATATTTTGGCGCAATGGTAAGGATTCCCTTACTGTGACAGAAAAAGACAGGACGTTATGGAGGGAATATGCCCGGGCCAACGCATCCATCGGAATTAACGGTACCGTTCTTGATAATGTCAATGCTTCTCCATTGGTATTGACATCCGGATACCTGGGCAGGGTAAAGGCTATTGCTGAAGTCCTTCGGCCCTTCGGAGTTAAAACTTACCTCTCTGTGAATTTTGCATCGCCTTCTGTAATTGGCGGATTAAAAACGTCGGATCCGCTAGATCCTGACGTAAGAAACTGGTGGAAGGCAAAGGCCAAAGAGATCTATGGTATGATCCCTGATTTTGGAGGCTTTTTGATAAAAGCCAATAGCGAAGGACAGCCTGGTCCACAGAATTTTGGCCGCACTCATGCCGACGGGGCCAATATGATTGCCGATGCCCTTCAGCCATTCGGGGGCATTGTGATGTGGCGTGCTTTTGTTTACAGTGCTACCGATGAAGACCGGGCCAGGCAGGCTTACTCGGAATTTATGCCTTTGGACGGAAAGTTTCGGGATAATGTGATTATCCAGGTAAAAAACGGGCCTATCGATTTTCAGCCCAGGGAACCTTTCAGCCCGCTTTTCGGGGCTATGAACAAGACGTCTGTCATGCCGGAACTTCAAATAACACAGGAATACCTGGGACAATCAGTTCACCTGGTTTTTTTGGCAACAATGTGGGAAGAGTTCCTGCAAAGCGGCACCTACCAGGCCGGAAAAGGAAGTACTGTCGCCCGCTGTACGGACGGAAGTATCTTCCGGCAAAAACATACCGCCATTGCGGGGGTGTCGAATATCGGGTTGGATGCCAACTGGTGCGGTCATCCTTTTGCCCAGGCTAACTGGTATGCTTTTGGCCGTCTGGCATGGAATAACAGGTTGACAAGTGAACAAATTGCCGATGAATGGTTAAAACTTACATTTAAAGCAACGGCTTCGGAAGCTGAGGCTGAACCAACAATTCTTCCGGTTGAATGGACACTGAATTTTCTTGAACCGGTAAAACGGATGATGCTTGAAAGTCGGGAGGCCGCAGTTAATTATATGATGCCTTTGGGTTTGCACCATCTGTTTTCTGCAAACGAACATTATGGTCCGGGGCCATGGTGGGCACCGAAGCAGGTCCGGAAAGATTGGACGCCACCCTACTTTCACCGGGCGGACACTGCCGGGATAGGGTTTGACCGCACACAAACCGGAAGTAATGCTGTGAGCCAGTACCATGAGCCTCTTGCTTCCCTGTTTGGTGATGCGAGAACCTGCCCTGAAATCTACCTGTTGTGGTTCCACCATCTTCCATGGAATTATAAAATGAAGAGCGGGTGTACCTTATGGGAGGCATTATGCAACCATTATGAAGCTGGTTTGCAACAAGTCAGAGAGTTCCAGAAAATCTGGGACAGGGTGCAGCCCTATGTAGATGCTGAACGGTTTGACCTGGTTCAAAATAAACTCAGGGAGCAGTGCCTGAATGCCCAGGTCTGGAAAGATGCTTGTCTGCTCTACTTTCAGCAGTTTAGCAGAATGCCTGTCCCTTATAATATTGAACGTCCTGTACACAATCTGGACGATTTGATTAAAAATGATATGAGAAGAAGGTGGTAAAGACAGGGCTGTAGCAGGTTGTACGATTAGGAACGTTGCCGGATGTTTTTAAGATAATATTTAATGGCCCAATGATTAAACCTACTTCGATTAATGAGGTCGAAGTGTATGGTATCCTTGCAGTTTAATAACAGATCTTGTCTTTACAAACTTCAGGCAGCATATGCAGCAGCAATTGTAATAGAGAATTAAAAATGATAACTACGGATAAACAATGTTATTCATAATGGTAATGAGAAGATGAGGAAAATACATTCAGTTTTAATTTTGCTTATGTGCTTGTTCGGGGCTACTGTTGTACTTAGGGCTCAGGATAAACTTTATTCCAATGAATTTCCTTTAAAAGATGTGACGTTATTGGACGGGCCGTTTAAACATGCCCGTGACCTTAATATCCGGACGCTTTTAAAATATGATGTTGACCGCTTGTTGGCACCTTACAGGAAAGAAGCCGGTTTGCCCGCAAAAGCATCGAGCTATACGAGCTGGGAAGGATTGGACGGACATATTGGAGGGCATTATTTATCTGCAATAGCTATGAACTATGCTGCCACCGGTAATGCAGAATGTAGGAAGCGCATGGAATATATGATCTCTGAACTTAAAGCCTGTCAGGATGCAAATGCCGTAAATAATTCTGATTGGGGGAATGGTTATGTTGGTGGGGTTCCCAATAGTAAAGCCGTATGGAGTACCTTCAAAAAGGGTGATTTCTCGGCGTTCCACTCGGTCTGGGTCCCCTGGTATAATGTCCATAAAATGTATGCCGGACTGAGGGATGCCTGGTTATACGACGGAGATGAAGAGGCTAAACTTATTTTCCTGAAATTTTGTGACTGGGGAATTAACATTACCTCTGCCCTGACAGACGACCAGATGCAATCGATGCTCAATACCGAACACGGAGGGATGAACGAAATTTTTGCTGATGCTTATCAAATGACTGGCAATGAAAAATATCTGATTGCGGCAAAACGGTTTTCACATCGGATGTTATTGGATCCAATGTCTTCCGATATTGATAACCTTGATAATAAACATGCGAATACCCAGGTTCCAAAGGCTATCGGATTTCAGCGTATAGCAGAACTATCACATGACAAAAAGTACGCTGAGGCAGGCAGATTCTTTTGGGAAACTGTAACTGAAAAACGGACACTGGCATTTGGCGGGAACAGCAGAAGGGAATTCTTTCCAAGCGCATCTGCGTGCATCGATTTTATAAATGATGTTGAAGGCCCGGAAACCTGTAATTCATACAATATGCTTAAGTTAACGGAGGATTTGTTCCGGGTCAATCCGTTGGAGAAATATGCAGATTATTACGAAAGGACAGTATATAACCATATTTTATCGTCCCAGAACCCGGAAAACGGAGGTTATGTGTATTTTACGCCTGTCCGTCCGCGTCACTACAGGGTATATTCGGCCCCGAATGAAGCCATGTGGTGTTGTGTTGGCAGCGGCATGGAAAACCACAGCAAATACAACGAGTTTATCTATACCCATAAAGGAGATTCGTTGTTTTTAAACCTTTTTGTTGCGTCGGAACTCAACTGGAGGGAGAAGGGCGTAAAAATCAGACAGGAAACCAGATTCCCTTATGAAGAGCAAACTAAACTGATCATAACCGAGGGTTCTTCTCATTTTGATTTAATGATCCGCTACCCTTCGTGGGTGAAGGACGGAGCATTAAAAATCAGGATCAATGGCAAAGCTATATCGTACAAGTCCCATCCATCATCTTATATTTCCGTTGACCGGTCGTGGAAAGCAGGCGATGAAGTGCAGGTTTTGCTTCCCATGCACAATTCAATAGAACAGTTGCCTAATGTTCCTGATTATATTGCTTTATTGCATGGCCCCGTTATGCTTGGGGCAAAAACGGGTACTGAGGATTTAAGGGGCCTGGTCGCAGACGACAGCCGCTGGGGGCATATTCCCGGTGGGGAAAAACTACCCGTGGATAAAGCCCCCATCATTATTGCAGACGATCGGTCTGAAATCCTGGATAAGTTGGTTCCGGAGAAGAACAAGCCGTTGTTTTTTACTGCTCCAGGATTAAAATTGATCAATCCTATAAATATTGAACTGGAACCTTTTTATCTCATCCATGATGTCAGGTATATGATGTACTGGATGACTTTAACAAATGCGCAATACCATTCTTATCTTGACTCGCTGTCCGTACTGGAAAAAGAAAAACTGGCACTCGAAAGGCGTACCGTAGATTTTGTTGCCCCCGGAGAACAGCAGCCGGAAGCCGATCATGCCATCCAGATGATGAATTCAACTTCCGGTAACCGTTTGGATGAATTTTGGAGGGACGCCCGTAACGACGGATATTTCAGTTATAAAATGGCTACAAATTCTGAATCCGGTTTGTCTTTGATGGTGCGCTATTGGGGAGCTGAATGGGGAAACAGGAAATTTGACATTTACATAGACGGTGAAAAATTAGTTACCGAAGATAATACCGGGAAATGGAATCAGAGCAAGTTTCAGGAGATCGAATACGCCATCCCTGAATCGATGATTAAAGGGAAAGACCATATTCGGGTGAAATTTCAGGCTCTTCCGGGCAGTACCGCGGGTGCTGTCTATTATATCCGTCTGATTAGAACGAAAAATTCGATAAGAACAGACTGAAAAAATAATTAGCAAACTTAAATATCAATGAAAGGACCCAACAGACTAATTTTATGAAACGAACATGTTCCCAAGAAATTCACATACCTGAGAAAATGCGGGGTGTGAGTTCCATCCGGTATTTAAGAACAATCTATTTACGGATGAAAAATACGACTTTTTTGATTGCAGTTCTGTTTGTTATCAGTTCAATGCAAACAGGAACTGCTCAAACAGCAGTAAAGAAACAAATCGTTCCGGGTGAGCAGGCTCCTCCCGCCGATCAGGGACAGCGGAATTTCGGAGGATTTCACCCTATTTTCAACTCAGGGCAGAACAGACCACAACAGCCCCGTCCGGAGCCAAAAATTCAAACGGTTTCTCTGGATGAAATTTCGATGAGTGATCCTTATATCTATCCAGATAATAAATCAAATACTTATTATCTGACCGGTACAGGGGGACGTCTTTATAAAAGTAAGGACCTGAAAATGTGGACAGGTCCGTATTCGATTACCGACCTGACAGGAAGCTGGATGAGTGGACTCTTTGTGGCAGCGGCTGAAATTCATCATATTGGAAATAAATACTATTATGCCGGAACCTGGAGTGATCACAGTACGCTGATACAGGCTGTTCCCCGGCGTTACAATGTACCGCGTAACCAGACTCAGCTTTTAGTCGCCGATTCGCCTGAAGGGCCTTTCATTCCGTTGGTAACGGACCATGAATTTTGCCTCGGCCCGGAAGACTGGGATATTATCGATGGAACACTTTATCAGGAAAATGATACCACTTACCTGGTATTTGTTCATGAATGGACCCAGCTAATCGACGGAACCATGGCTTATATGCCCCTTTCAAAAGATCTGACCCACCGGATTGCTGAGCCAACCACAATCTTTCGTGCCAGCGAAGCAGCATGGTCAAGAGAGATGAACAGCATCGGTGAAGCCACCTTTGGTTTGAAGATGCCGGGATGGGTGACAGACGGCCCTGAAATGTTTCGGACAAAGACCGGTAAGCTTGGCATGTTATGGTCGAGTTGGGGCGAACACCGTTATGCACAGGGTGTCGCTTACTCCACAACAGGAAGTATCAAAGGTCCATGGATTCAGGAACTGGAGGTTTTCAAAGGAGACAATTCAGGTCATGGAATGGTGTTTACTACTTTCGGTGGGATGCGTTTATACATTGTTCATCATGCTGAAGAAAATGGCCCCCGTAAACCACAACTTTATGAGGTTGATGATTCAGGGGATAAACTAATGCTTGGAAAGAGATACATTCCGTAATCAGTAAAGATATTATAGCAGATTTTTAACTCATTAAATTTAAACAGATGAAATATATATTTTTTTTAATTGTGCCATTGATAATGTTTGCCTGTAGTTGTAGTACTTCGCTGCAGCCTGGCCAGGCAAAAGTAGAGGAAGGGATCTTACAGGGAACTATTGAAGACGGATTGACCGTTTATAAAGGAATTCCGTTTGCCGCACCGCCAGTTGGTGACCTTCGTTGGCGTGCCCCTCAGCCTGCGGAAAAGTGGGAAGGAGTGCGGCAGGCAACCAAGTTTGCTCCTGCCCCTATGCAGGGAGGGAACCCTCCGGCGGGGAAAAGCGAAGACTGCTTGTACCTGAACGTATGGACACCGGCAAAATCTGCTAAAGACTGCCTCCCCGTGCTCGTTTGGATTTACGGAGGTGGTTTTAGTTTTGGCTCTACCTCTGAGCCTGTGTATGACGGCGAAAAACTGGCAAGGAAAGGTGTTGTGCTGGTGAGCATTGCCTATCGTGTCGGACAATTGGGCTTCTTGGCTCATCCTGAGTTGAGTGCAGAAAGCCCGCACCATGTTTCAGGAAATTATGGTTTGCTCGATCAGATTGCCGGACTTCAGTGGATCCGGAAGAATATTTCGGCATTTGGCGGCGATCCGAATAAAGTAACCATTTTCGGGGAATCAGCCGGGGGGATTTCTGTGAGTATGTTGTGTGCTTCGCCTCTGGCAAAGGGACTTTTCCGGGGAGCTATTTCAGAGAGTGGTGGTTCATTTGGTCCTACGCGGGCAATAACTTTCCCGGGTGAAAATATGAAACCCCTTGAGCAGGCAGAAGCTGAAGGAGAATCTTATGTCAAGAAGGCCGGCGTTTCGTCCATTGCTGAATTACGGAAAATCGAAGCCGATAAACTTCCTTTAGGTATGGGGATGGGAGGAGGCTGGCCCATTGTTGATGGTTATGTCATTCCCGGCGATCAATACAAACTCTACTCGTCCGGTAAATACAACGACACACCAATCCTGGTTGGCTACAATTCCGACGAAGGTGCCAGTTTTTCTCATGAAAAGACCCCGGAAGAATATATTGCAGGCGTAAAGGCACGTTACGGTGAATTTGCAGACGTCCTGATCAAAGCTTACCCGGCCGGAAAGGACACTGTTCCGAAAACTGCCCGGGACCTGATGCGCGATGCCGCGTTTGGCTGGCATACCTGGAGTTGGGCGCGGCTGCAGTCGGAAACGGGAAAATCTAAGGTTTTCTATTATTATTTCGATCAGCACCCGGATTATCCGAAGGATTCGCCACGTGCTGGTTATGGATCGCCACACGGCCAGGAGGTGGCTTATGTGTTCGGGCACCTCGATGCTTCAAATCCCCTGATCACAAAAACAGACCTGGAGATATCTGACGCCATGGAAACTTATTGGACAAATTTTGCCAAGTATGGCGATCCGAATGGCGAAGGAGTTCCTGAATGGCCTGCTTTTAGTGATGTCAACCCTGAGGTGATGTACTTCAGCCAAACTCCGCATACTGGACCTGTACCCAGTGCTGAATCCCTTCAGGTTTTGGATGGCTATTTTAAGTGGCGCCGTACACAGGAGGGAGGGGCATGGGGTAAATAGTACATCCCCTGATCCCAGATAGGTGTTTATTGAGTGAGTTAATAGATAAATAAAAAATTAAATAGGATGATATGAAAATAAGATTATTCGTGTTTGCTGGATTACTCATGTTGAGCATGAACGCTTTTTCTCAGGACCCGAATTTTTATATTTTTTTGTGCTTTGGACAATCCAATATGGAAGGCAATGCGCGGTTTGAGCCTCAGGATACTACGGTAAATGGCCGATTCGAGGTTATGGAAGCTGTTGATTGCCCGGATTTGGGAAGGACACTGGGACATTGGTATTCCGCCGTACCGCCGCTATGCAGATGCCATACCGGTTTGACCCCCGCAGATTATTTTGGGCGGACTTTGGTTACCAATCTGCCGGACAATATCCGGGTTGGCGTAATTAATGTTGCTATTGGCGGATGTAAAATTGAACTATTCGATAAAGATCATTATCAGACATATGTCGAAACAGCTCCTTCCTGGATGATCAATATGATCAGGGAGTATAACGGAAATCCTTACGCCCGTCTTGTCGATATGGCAAAACTGGCTCAGAAAGACGGTGTGATCAAAGGTATCCTGTTGCATCAGGGAGAGTCAAATACGGGTGACAAAGAATGGCCCGCCAAAGTCAAAGGTGTTTACGATAATCTGATTAAAGATTTGAATCTTAATCCCCAGTCTGTTCCACTGCTTGCCGGTGAAGTTGTGAGTGCAGGACAAGGTGGTGCCTGCGCAAGCATGAATTCAATCATAGCAACCCTCCCTGATACGATTCCCAATTCGTATGTCATTTCTTCTGAAGGTTGCCCGGCCATCGGTGACCATCTGCATTTTACCGCGGAAGGTTACCGGATGCTGGGAAAACGTTACGGCGGGAAAATGTTGTCGCTGCTGGGGTATAAGACGGAGGAAAAATAATAAACGGAAGAAAAAGATCTTGATTCAAATTTGAACAAGACTATAAATAGAATCTGATCCAATAGACCAATCTAAAATCAAAAAGAAAAAATGAGAATTATAGGAAAAAATACAAGTAGTTTATATTCAGGAAAGTGTAAGCTATTCAAAAGTAAAATCAATATGCTAACCAGAACGTTGATTACCGTTCTCGCAGGTATTTATTTTTTTGTTTCGGCAAATATTTCCTTTGGACAAAAACTACAGTTGAATGATTTGGGATATTTTGAAACAAGAGGCGTCAATGTGTTGGTATACAGTAATCAATACACGGGGATGTTTTTTGATGAGAAAACTGCCGGGATTGAAATTATTCATCACGGGGTAAGGACTTCAACCGGAGGTGCTGTAAGGCTGCAAAATACTCCGGAACAATGGGACTTGGTCCCTTCTGTTGTTGATCGTAAAGTAGATGAAGCAAATAAGACGGTCAGTGTGGAGTTGAATTACAAAGATTATGATTTCAACTCTAAAATTAGTGTGACTGCAAAAGATAATGGGGTCGAGATAAATGTGTATTTAGATAAACCCCTTCCAAAATCGCTTGAAGGAAATGCAGGTTTTAACCTTGAATTTCTACCTGCCGTCTATTGGGGGAAAACTTATTTAGCCGATGGTAGCCCGGCTAATTTTCCGAGATACCCCGCCGGCAATACGAAAATAGAACCCATCAGTAAAAAAATACCTCAATTTGCCGGGCACACAACTTTTGATGACCGGGGCAGAGGGGAATTCATTGTTCCTGAACCTATAGCAACCGGAAAAACATTCGTCCTGGCACCCGAAGACCCGGAACAAATGATAAAAATTAAAGCAGAAGATGCAGATTTGATGCTTTTTGATGGTCGCAACCTTGCCCAGAACGGATGGTTTATTGTTCGTAGTTTACTTCCTGCAAACAAAACGGGTAAAGTGTTGACATGGTACCTGGAACCAAATGCCATCTCCAATTGGACAAGGAAGCCCGTTGTCGGATTCTCTCAGGTTGGCTACATTCCGGATCAGGAAAAAATTGCTGTAATTGAACTGGATAAGAATGATACTCCGTTAAAAACGGCTTCCGTTTTTCAGGTTAATTCGGAAGGTCAATCTATTAGGAAATTTAACGGTGAGGTAAAAGTCTGGGGAAACTTCCTGCGTTATAATTACGCAAAGTTTGATTTCAGTTCTGTAAAAGAACCTGGCATTTATTATATCCAGTATGGCGATCAGAAAACAAATACATTCTGCGTTAATAAAAATGTCTATAAAGATATCTGGCACCCCACTTTAGATGTATGGTTCCCGGTACAAATGGACCATATGGAAGTCAACGAAGCTTACCGGGTATGGCATGGAGCCCCTTATCTGGATGATTGCCTTCAGGCCCCGGTCAATCATCAGCATTTTGATGGATACCGGCAGGGACCAACCACGGATACAAAATACAAACCGCTGGAACGTATTCCCGGAATGGCCGTCGGAGGCTGGTTCGATGCCGGCGATTTTGATATCCAGACTGGTTCGCACAATAGTGTAATTTCAAGTTTTGTTCAGTGCTGGGAGGATTTTAAAGTTAACAGGGATGAAACGTACATTGATCAGAAAACCCGTTATGTTGATATTCACCGTCCGGATGGGAAACCTGATATCTTGCAGCAAATTGAACATGGGACTTTAAACCTGGTGGCACAGTGCGAAAATATAGGTCATCCGGTCAGGGGGATTATTGTTCCAAACCTGCATCAATACCATCATCTTGGAGATGCCGTTAATGAAACAGACAATCTTCCGTACAACCCAAATTTAAAACCGTACGAATCTGACGGCAAGTCAAGCGGAACGCCGGATGACCGTTGGGCATTTACCAATAGAAGTTCATTCCTGGATTATCAGACTGCCGGAGCCTTGGCCGCGGCAAGTCGCGCCCTCAGAGGGTACAACAACGAACTTGCAGACAGGAGCCTGGGATGTGCAAAAAAATTGGTGGAAGAGGCTGATGAGGCAACTAAAAATTCTTCTGACAATAACAGTGGCCCGATGTGGATGATGGGCAGAGGTGGTGACTTGGATGCGGTGTTTCAATTATACATTACTACAAAAGACAAGAAATATCTGGACAGGTTCCTGGAACAAATCTGGACATTACTCGAACCACGGACTGGCAGGCCCGGAGGTGCTCCGGGATTTTTTGCACTAAGAGGCCTTGTTTCTGCCTTACAGGCTTTACCTTATATGGATGATGCGTATAAAGCAAAGCTAAAGGATTATGTCGTTAAATATAAGGCGTCGATTGATGAAACGGTTGAAAAAAATCCTTACGGAGTCCCGGTAACACTTGGCAGTTGGGGCGGAAGCAGTGGTGTGGTCAACTTTGCCATTACCAACTATTACGCGCATAAAGCATTCCCTGAGATAATTGGTAAAGAATATGTCTTTAGAGGATTAGATTACATTTTTGGTTGTCATCCTTATTCGAATGTATCTTTTGTGGAAGCAGTAGGAACCCATTCCAAGAAAGTTGCTTATGGAAATAACAGGGCCGATTTTTCGATTATTGCCGGAGGTATTGTTCCAGGATTAATCTTATTAAAACCGGATTTTCTTGAAAATAAAGATGACTGGCCTTTCTTTTGGGGTGAAAATGAAGTTACGATTGGAGGTTCTGCTGAATACATCCTCCTTGGTTGTGCTGTAAATGAACTTGTAAGTGAATGATTTACAGAGATAACAAAAAAATGTAGCCGGATGATGAAAATTTATAGATTCTTAGCATTAAGCTTTGTCATATTTCTGACAAATGCTGCATTTGGTCAAAATCCGATTATTCGCGACCAATTTAGTGCCGATCCGACAGCGAGGGTTTTTAATGGTAAAGTATATCTTTATCCCTCGCACGACATTCCTGCTCCTCCTGATAAAAACCTGAGGAAGAACTGGTTCTGTATGGAAGATTATCATGTATTTTCTTCGGAAAATCTTACCGATTGGACTGATTATGGCGTTATTGTCACCCAGACTAAAGTCCCCTGGCTTACGCATATCAATTATGATATGTGGGCGCCCGATTGCGTCTTCAAAAATGGCAGGTACTATTTCTATTTTCCCGTCGGCGGTAAAATTGGCATTGCTACCGCCGACAAGCCTGAAGGTCCCTACACTGTACTGGATAAACCAGTCGCCGGTATTGGAGGGATCGATCCCTGTGTCCTCATCGACAAAGACGGGCAGGCATATATCTTTACTGCTATGGGACGTATCGGTGTTGCTAAACTCAAAGACAACATGACTGAAGTCGATAGCGTTCCCCGGACAATTGCGAACCTTCCCGCCAAAGGGCTCATTGAAGGTCCTTTCGCCTTTGAACGAAATGGGAAATACTACCTCACTTATCCCCATGTCGAAAATAAAATCGAACGTCTCGAATACGCGATGAGCGATAGCCCTATGGGGCCGTATAAACCCGTTGGTGTTATCATGGACGAATCCAGATCCGGCTGCTGGACCAATCATCAATCCATCGTTCAGTACAATGGACAATGGTATCTTTTCTATCACGACAGGGACTATTCCCCCCGGTTCGACAAAAATCGTTCTGTCAGGATTGACAGCCTTTTTTTCAATGCTGATGGTACAATCAGAAAGGTGATACCTACTTTTAGAGGAGTTGGACTGACTCCGGCTTCGGATAATATTCAAATTGACCGGTACAGTGCTTTAAGCGGGAACGGTGCATCAATCGCTTTTCTGGATTCACTCAACACTTTCGGGGGGTGGAAGACTATATTCAACAGTAAGGATGCCTGGGTGAAATACAATTCGGTTGATTTCGGAAAGAAAAAAACTAAAATATTGCAGGTGAGAGCTATGTCGGAGACAGGAGGTACATTGCAGTTTCGGCTGGATAATCTGAATGGTCCGGTAGTTGCAAAAATTACTATACCCAAAACTGCTGGCTGGGACATTATTAAGGCCCCGGTATCCGGGATAAGGTCCGGTGTTCATAATCTGGTGGCGTCATTAATTGGAGATCAGACTGTTGAGGTAGATTGGGTAAGTTTTAAGTAAAATTAATTAAGTAGGATCTTAATCTTTTGAAATAATGAGGGAACCATGCAGGATCGTTAATATTTACAGAAATTTGGGTTGGTCTTTTTTGCTGGTTATTATTTTTTATTTGCCTGGCGTAGCACAACAGACCCGGGGACTAAAGTCTGATATTATTATTGATAGTCCCAGATCAGAAAGAGATTTTCCAATAGTGGCCCGGGATCATACGACGGCACCTCTTCGCTATGATGTAACTGATTACAAGGGGGTGATCCGGGCAATTGGTGACCTGCAAAATGATATAGACAGTGTTACCGGAATGAAACCGGATCTGATTACCTCAGGGACATCTGCCGGTTATGAAATCGTTATTGGAACGCTCGGTAAAAATAAACTGATCGATCAACTGGCCTCGTCTGGGAGGTTGGATGTGAAAGACCTGAAAGGTAAGTGGGAAAGCTTTGTGATCACCACTGTTGAGAATCCGGAACCAGGGGTAAAGCAATATCTTGTTGTGGCAGGAAGTGATAAGCGGGGGACTATTTATGGTATTTATGAAATATCCAGGCAACTGGGTGTTTCTCCCTGGTATTGGTGGGCCGATGTGCTGGCGAAGAAACGCCTTTCAGCCTATGTGCCGGCGGGCCGTTATGCTTCCGGGGAACCAAAGGTGAAATACCGCGGTATTTTTATCAACGATGAAGAACCTGCATTCGGCGGTTGGGCGCGTAATAAATTTGGCGGCATCAACAGTAAAATGTATACACACATGTTTGAGCTGCTCCTTCGCTTAAGGGCAAACTATTTGTGGCCGGCTATGTGGGGAAAAGCATTCAATGAGGATGATCCTGAAAATCCGCGCCTTGCTGACGAATACGGAATCGTGATGGGGACCTCGCACCACGAGCCAATGATGCGGGCACAAAAGGAGTGGGGGACACACCGCAGCGAATATGGCAATGGGGAGTGGAACTATCTGACAAACAAGGCCGGATTGAAGAAATTCTGGGAAGATGGATTCAACCGCAATAAAAACTATGAACAGATAGTTACCATGGGAATGCGCGGAGATGGTGACATGGCTATGGTTGATGCGGGAAGCGCTGAGGCTAATTTTAAGTTGCTGGAACGCATCATGTCAGATCAACGGAGGATTATCGAGAAAGTGACGCATAAACCGGCAAGGGAAACTCCTCAGCTTTGGGCGCTGTACAGCGAAGTCCTTGACTATTATGATCAGGGAATGAAAGTTCCTGACGACATGATTATTCTGCTGTGTGATGATAATTGGGGTGATGTACGCCGCCTTCCTGAGCTTGAAGGGAAAAAGCACCCTGGTGGTTATGGAATTTATTATCATGTTGACCTGCATGGCCCGATGAGGTCCTACCAATGGTTGAATATGACCCAGATCCCGCACATGTGGGAGCAACTCCAGCTGACATACAGCTACGGTGTAGATAAGGTCTGGATCTTAAATGTGGGCGATCTGAAGCCTATGGAATACCCTATGACTTTTTTTCTGGATATGGCCTGGAACCCTGATTCTTTTAATGCAGATAACCTGCAGAATTATGCCGAAAAATTTTGTATGGAACAATTCGGCGTTGCAGCATCTTCTGAAGCAGCTGATATTTTAAACACATATTGTAAATATAATAGCCGTGTGACAGCCGAGATATTGAATCAAAATACCTACAACCTGGAGAGCGGAGAATTCCTCCGGGTAAGAGATGCCTATCTTGCACTTGAGACCAGGGCGCTGCGGCAATTCATGGAAATGCCTGTTGCTGAAAAAGATGCCTATAAAGAGCTGATACTATTTCCGGTGCAGGCAATGGCAAATTTGTACGATATGTATTATGCCGCTGCCATGAACCGTAAATATGCGCGTGAAAAAGATTTACGTGCAAATTATTGGGCCGGTCATGTTGAGTCTTGCTTCAAACGCGATGCTGAACTCACGAAGGATTATAATCAGAATATTGCAGGGGGTAAATGGAACCATATGATGGACCAGACCCACATCGGATATTTCTCATGGGATGAGCCCCGGGGAGGAAACATTATGCCTAGAGTTATCCGGATCAAACCTGAGGATACAAAGCAGGGCGGATATGTCTTTGATGAGAAATGCGGTGTCGTGGTCATGGAAGCCGAACATTATTTTGAAGGTCGGGCCGCCAGACAAACGGAATGGACTGTGATTCCCTGTTTGGGAAGAACACTTTCCGGGATTGCCCTGATGCCCTATACTGAGCAAACGGATGGAGCGGCCCTGACCTACAAAATGAAGCTGAATACAAACGCAGACAGCGTTAAAGTACGTATGATCTTTAATAGTACGCTGCCATTCAAAAAAGGGGGGCAACGTGTCGCAGCTTTGTTTGACGGAGGGGCCGAAAGAAGCTGGAACATAAATAAGGAATTAACATGGAAAAACAACTATTCAAAAATGTATCCGGCAGCTGTAGCCCGGATCATCGAAACCGTTGTGACCCTTCCTTTACCGCATACGGAAGACGGAACACACCTGTTAACAATCCGTCCGCTGGATCCGGGGGTTGTGTTCGAGAAAGTGATCATTGACGATGGCGGCTATGGGCAGACCTATCTAAAGATGCAGGAAAGTCCGTATATCAGGCAGTAAAGTATAGAAATAGGAATTTGTTTAATTATGAATACAAAAAATGATTATGAAAAAATTATTTTTCACCTTATTGGCTGCTCTTCCCCTTTTGCTGAGTGGCCAAACGGCCAAAATCAAAATCGATGTTGACAAGACTGTCGGGGAAATTGACCCGAAGATTTATGGTATATTCATGGAACCTATTCATTTTAACGGGAAAAGGATGGGATTACCCGATACCGTAAGTTTCAATACCCTTTATGGAAATTTGTACGATCCTTCCTCTCCGATTGCTGATGAAAACGGATTCAGGAAAGATTATATCGAAGCCGCCAAAGAACTTCATGTAACCAATATGCGTTGGCCTGGCGGAAACTTTGTTATGGCTTATAACTGGGAGGATGGCATTGGTCCCAAAGAACAACGACCTGCCCGGATCAACATGGCATGGGGCGGCATTGATAATAATCACGTGGGGACTGATGAATGGTTCGCATTAAACAAAGCGATAGGCTGTGAGAATGTGGTCTGTGTAAACCTGGGGCTTGGCAGTATAAACGGTGCATGTCACTGGCTTGAATATTGTAATTACAGGAAGGGAACTTACTATTCCGATCTACGTGCCAAAAACGGGCATACGGAACCATACCATGTAAAGATCTGGGACCTCGGTAACGAGGTCGACGGAGCGCCCTGGGAACTGGGCCACAAAGATGCCGGAGATTATGTGAAGATTGCTAGAGAAGCAGCCAAAGCGATGAAATCTGTTGATAACAGTATCGAGCTTGTGGCTTCCGGATCATCCTATTACGAGAACACCGGCCAATGGGTTGAATGGAACCGTAAAGTATTGACAGGTCTTGGAGATATGATCAATTATCTTTCTATTCACCGCTACTGGGAAAATTCGCCCGACTATTACACTTTCATGGGACAGAGTGCCATGGATTTTGAAGAAAAGATAAAAGTAACTGCTGATGAGATTGAAGCAGTAACAGCGATGAAGGGATTCAAAAATCCAATCTATCTTTCAGTTGACGAATGGGGATCTATGGGGCGGAATTTCCTGGCAGTTTTGCCGATCGCACAATGTTTGAATTCTTTTATCCGTCATGCAGATGTTGTTAAGATGGCTAATTTCACCATGTTTACTTCGCTGTTGGGAAGTGATAAAGAGAAGGGGACGTTCAAAACACCGTTGACCAATACCTTTAAATTGTTTTCGAACAACTGTCGCGGGAATTCCATTGATACTTATGTTGCCTGCGATACTTTCAATACCGAAAAATACAAAGGCATTCCATACCTCGATGTAACAACGGTTTACTCCAAAGAAACAAATACGGTATTTATTAATGTGGTTAACAGACATAAAGACAATGCAATTACCGCAGACATACTTTCTGTTTCGGGGGATTTTACAGGAAAAGCCGAAGCTGATATAATCGATTCCAAATCGCTGAATGATCCGTTTACATTCGATAAGCAGGATGAATACAGTCCTGTAGCCAAAGAGATCAAAGCAGAAAAGAACAAAATAACCTGTTCATTCCCTGCGCACTCATTTACTCAGATTAAAGTCATGATGAAGAAGTAGTTAAGACTATAATAAACTAATATTAAACGATTTATGAAATGAAAAACAAGTATTTGGCAGTCTTATTTTTGACCACACTTACCGGTCAAGCCTGTTTAGCTCAGACTAACCAGACTGCTGTGGCGGATGATTTCAAACCGTCGGCAACAACCCAGCAAGGCAAGCAATATCCCCAGGTGAATTCAGAACGTCAGGTTCGTGTAAGTATTTCTGCACCGGAGGCCCATAGAGTCCAGCTCGATTTGGGCGGAGTAAAATATGATCTGACAAAAGACACGAGTGGCGTTTGGACCGGTGAGTCGAATCCACAGGATGAAGGGTTTCACTATTATCAGCTGAATATCGACGGAGCTTCGGTTCCTGATCCGGGGAGCCTGTATTTTTACGGAGCCGGACGCTGGGGCAGCGGTATTGAAGTTCCTGCGAAAGATCAGGACTTTTATGCTTTAAAGGATGTTCCTCATGGTCAGTTGCGCGAGGCTCATTATTTCGCCAGTACCACTAAAAGTGTTCGCCGGGTTTACATTTACACACCGCCGGGGTATGACCAGGATAGCGCCATGCGTTACCCGGTGTTGTATCTACAGCATGGCATGGGCGAAGATGAAACAGGCTGGGGCAATCAGGGACATGCGGACCTGATCATGGATAACCTGATTGCTGAGGGCAAGGCTGTTCCTTTTATTATCGTCATGGAAAACAGCAGCATCAATTTTCCTGGACGTCCCCGGGGGGGCAGGCCGGGTATGGGGGCTCCCGGACAAGGCGGAGCCCAAAGAGAAGGTGCTCCTGCAGGTAATACAAATGCACCGGGCAGAAGACCAGGAGGCCCAATGAGCGGTTTTAATTTTGCCGGACAATTTGAGCGGATACTTTTTGACGACCTGATTCCCTACATTGAATCGAATTTTCGCGTCATCGGGGATCAACAGCACCGGGCTATGGCCGGACTGTCTATGGGCGGTATGCAAACCCATTCCATCGTTGTTGCTAATCCTCACAAATTTTCGTATGTAGGGATGTTTAGCAGCGGGACCTTTACCCCATCGGAAATCAAAGATCTGGACTCCTTCAAGAAAGAAATCAAACTTGTATTCATGAGTTTTGGCGGTCGCGAAGGCGGTTCGTCCAGGATTCAGGATGCCGCTGACGAATGGAATAATGCAGGCATCAAGGGGGTTTCCTACGTTTCTCCTGAAACGGCTCATGAATGGCAGTCGTGGAGACGAAGCCTCCATGAATTTGCTCCGCTTTTATTCAAAAATTAAAATTCAAAAATTATGAAAAAGTATTTAATTGTCTTCGCTTTATTACTGACGTTATCTGGTTCGTTGTGTTTTGCCCAGACCGGACAGCCGACGATTAAAGAGGATTTTAAACCTTCAACGCTAAATCAGCCCGGACAAGAATATCCGCAGGTTAACTCGCAAGGCTATGCCCGATTCCGCATCGTGGTGCCGCAAGCGCAAAACGTCGTTGTTAGTTTGGGACTGGGCGGTACCAGGGGCGGAACTCCTCTTTCGAAAACTGAAGATGGCTCCTGGGTAGGTGTTACCTCCGGACCGATGGAAGAAGGCTTCCATTACTACCATCTGACGATTGATGGCGGAGTATTTAACGATCCTGGCACTTTAAACTTCTATGGTTCCACTCGTTGGGAAAGCGGTATCGAAATACCTGCGAAGGATCAGGATTTTTATGCCCTTAAGAATGTTCCCCACGGTAATGTGCAGCAGATTCTTTTCCCTTCCAGGAGCACAAATACTTCACGCCGGGCATTTGTTTATACCCCTCCCGGTTACGAAAAAGATCAGTCTGTGCGTTACCCTGTACTGTATCTGCAGCATGGCTGGGGTGAGGATGAAACCGCCTGGAGTAACCAGGGGCACGCCAATCTGATTATAGATAATTTGATTGCCGAAGGCAAGATCAAACCATTCATCATTGTAATGACCTACGGAATGACTAACGACGTCAAGATAGGAGGTCTGAGAAATTTCGATATCAAACCATTCCAGACGGTTCTTATTGATGAATTGATCCCATACGTGGATGCTAACTTCCGTACACTCGCTGATCAGCCTCACCGCGCTATGGCCGGCCTTTCAATGGGCGGAATGGAAACGCATAGCATCACACTCGCCAATCCGGACATATTTTCGTACTATGCACTTCTAAGCGGCGGTACATACAGTCCTGACGAAATCAAAGATAAATCGAAAGTCAAACTCATTTTTATGAGCTGTGGCAGCTTTGAAAATCCGGATGGCGTTAAGAATTCCGCAGCCGCATTAAAAGAGGCAGGCATCAATGCCGTCTCCTATGTTTCTGAGAATACCCGTCACGAGTTTCAGACCTGGCGTCGCAGCCTTCATGAACTTGCACCCCTTCTGTTTAAATAATGAAGAATATTTGACTGGCAATGCTAATTACCAGGATTAGCATTGCCAGTTTTGCTTAAAACAACGATCTGTCAGTCGGTTCAAGACCGGCATCGATTCGTCCGGAAATTTCATTTTGTCCCGGTTCGGTAACTGCAATTTTGAATAGTTTGTCCATTTGTAATATGAAAAGAAAGCCTGTCCCAAATTAAATTGTTCCATCACCTGATTTTTTAGGTTTCTTATAAGCTATTTTTTAAATTTGGAGGTACTAATGGCCAAAACTAATTCCTGAATGAAAGAAGATAAGTATATATGGGAAGAATTTAAAAAGGGAAAGGATTATGCCCTGTCTTATATATATCATCAGAATATTGATTTTTTATATTTTTTTGGTAAAAAGATTACCAAAGATGAAAATATAGTTTTAGATAGTATTCAAGATCTTTTTTACGAATTAATCCGTTCTAAAGAAACTTTAGGAGAAACTGATAACATTCGACTGTATTTGTTGAAATCCCTTCGGCGAAAATTGATCAGGGAATTACAAAAGAGACAAAAGCAGGAAGAAAAAGAATCACAATCAGAAATTGTCCCCGTCTTCATTTTTTCTATTGAAGAAGATTTAATTGGTGCTGAAGAGAATGATCGGAAGCTGAAAATGCTGCGAATGGGTATGCAGGAATTGAATGAAAAGCAACGTGAAATATTGTTTTACAGATATCACTGCGGGTACGATTACCGACAGATTGGCGAGATCATGTCGATTTCCAATGATTGTGCACGTCAACTGGTTTCAAGATCCATCCTTTTTTTAAAGACTTATTTTATTGAAAATAAATTTATTTTGATGTTAATTTTCAGTAAAATAAAAAAGTGTATTTTTCTTTGATTATTTTGTCACAAAAATGGATTTGTTGCCTTATGTAGGTATATCGGGTAACAAATGGAAAAAGAAAAATACAGTGGCTATTCTCTTGAAGAACTTCTGGAAGACCAGGAATTCATTAATACGATTTTAAAGATAAAAACTGTTGAGGAATGGAATAACTTTCTTCAATCCAATATTTCGGTGCAAGACAACATATTGCGCGCAAGGAAAATCATTGATTTGTTTAAAACGTCAGGGGAAGAACTTCCCGGGGATAAAAAACTGGTGCTTTGGAAAAGAATAGACAAATATAATCAGTACCTGTCCAGACGGATTTATATAAACAGAATAACAAGAATTGCTGCTTCTGTTTTATTGATCATGGCATTAGGAGGAGCGATCTATTGGATCGTTAACCCCCATAAGGATTCTTATACATTTCCGGATTCGCAAATTGCCGGGGCCAAGTCACCCGTATTGGTTTTGTCAAACGGGAAACAAATAAGGTTATCGGGTAAAGAATCAAAAATTGTCGTTTTAAAAAATCAGAATGCAATTCTTGTGAATAACGACAGTATCATTAAGAATGCCCCATCCGGTTTAGCAAATAAAAAAACTATGCTTAATGAAATGAATGTCCCTTATGGCGAAAAAGCATCACTTGTTTTGGCAGATGGGACCAAGATTCAGTTAAATGCAGGAAGCCGGCTTTCATTTCCCCAGGCATTTAGTGGCCCAAAAAGGGAAGTATACCTGGAAGGGGAAGGCTATTTTGAAGTTGCAAAAAGCAGGAAACAGCCGTTTATCGTTTCAACGCGAAAAATGGATGTAAAAGTGTTAGGCACAAAATTTAATCTTTCCGCTTATCAAACCGATGATTTTTGCGAGACCGTTTTGCTGGAGGGCCATGTTGAAATTCAAAGTAAAGGAAAGATATTTAATGATAAGGTTAATCTGACACCCAACCAAAAGGCAACTTATTACTCAAACTCAGGGAAAATTGTCCGGACAGATGTTTCTGATCCTGCGATTTATATTGCATGGACAGATGGCTGGTATAAATTTTCCAATGAAAATTTAGCTAAAGTTCTGGATAAACTGGAACGGTATTACAACCTGAACTTTGTATATGACCAGTCTCTGGTACAGGAAGCTCTTCCCATATCAGGGAAGCTAGATTTGAAGGGTTCAGTAGATGAGGTAATGAAGGTGCTTGCGGGCGTAGCGAAAATTGAATATAAAATTTCAGGGAAAAATGTAATCCTGACAAAAGCGTATTATTAGCATATTACAGAAATAAGAAAACCGGGGAATTAGGCCTCCGCCGGTTTTCAAAGTTTATCAAATACGGATATTAATTAATAAACCAAGTAAAGTTATGAAAAAAAAACGAAACAGGCGGAGCCTGCTTTTGGGCAGCATGCCAAAATTTTTACTCAGAATGAAACTACTAAGCTTTTTCTTGCTGGTCTCTGTCACGATGGTGACAGCGAACAGTTATTCGCAACAAACCAAATTTAATATGAATTTGCGGAATGTAACTGTCAGACAAATTTTTCAGGAAATTGAAGACAACAGTGATTTTATTTTTTTGTACAGCGAGAAATCGGTTGATGTCGACAGGAAGGTAACTGTTGACGTAAACAACCAGACTGTAAACGTCATACTTGACCAGATTTTCGAGGGGACAAAGAATTCCTATGAAATTCATGACCGGCAAATAGCTATAATGGAAGAGGGCGTGACAGGATGGCCTTCTTATATGAATAAGACTTTTGCGTCTGTTCAGCAGAAATCAATATCCGGTCGTGTTACCGACGCTTCCGGAGCGCCACTTCCCGGTGTAACCGTAGTCATTAAAGGCACAAACAATGGTGTCATAACCGATCCTGACGGGAAGTATGCGTTGGCCCATCTTCCGGACAATGCTGTCCTCGTCTTTTCTTTTGTCGGGATGAAGACCCAGGAGATCCCCGTATTGAATAAAAGTATAATTGATGTAAAACTGGCTGAAGAAACCATCGGGATTGAAGAAGTCGTGGCAGTAGGATACGGGTCGATGAAAAAGTCAGATTTAACAGGAGCTGTTGCCAGTGCAAATGTGGAGGATTTTAAACGATCGCCGAATACAAATATTGTCCAATCATTACAAGGTTCGGTTCCGGGCCTGAATATCGGGCAGGTTACCAGCGCCGGTGCTACCCCTGATATTTCAATCCGTGGTCTGAACACCATCTCCGGTAACACAGGTGTTTTAGTTGTGATCGATGGTATTATTTCCGGAAACCTTTCATCTATCAATCCGTCAGACGTCGAATCGGTTGATATTCTTAAGGATGCAAGTTCTACGGCTGTTTATGGCGCCCAGGCAGCCAATGGCGTCTTGTTGATTACGACCAAGAAAGGAAAACCTGGAAAGGCCAAAATCGAATTTTCATCTTCTTACAGCATTCAAAATCCTACGCACAATTATTCCACGATGAACAGGTCCCAATACCTTACTTTTCTTAAAAACCTGATGTGGAACAAGGCCTATACAGAGTCGTCGGGCTATACGGAGGATGATAGCAGCTTCAGTCTGGCTGACTATTTGCCGGAGTCGTATATGGTGAATTCAGATGGAAGTATCTCTACAACGGATTTCGACTGGTGGGGAACTTGTACCCGGCAGGCTTCCATTTTTGATAATCAGGTTACTATTTCCGGAGGTAGTGACGCCGTTTCTTATTTGGTTTCCTATGGTAATGCTAATCAAAAGAACTTTCTCTTAAACGATGATTTCAAACGGAACACTGTCCGTGCCAATCTGGACGCGAACGTTCGTTCATGGTGGAAAATAGGGGCACAACTTTCCGGTTCTTTTGTTAATAAGGATGGTTCCGAACCTTCCTTGTGGGAATTATACTCCATGAACCCTTTGGCCTCTGCTTACAATTCAGATGGTTCAATAAATCCATCTCCGATGGAAATGGCGCGTACCAATCCCCTCAAGGGCAGTGATGTTGACGACCGGGAACGCCATAACTATTTTGTCGGAAATGTCTATTCCGAAATCCGGTTGCCTCTTAAGGGACTGACCTACCGCGTAAACTATGGCAATAATTATACGATAAATACACATTTTCAGGCAAATCCCTATGGAAATTCACTGACAGGCGAAGTTTATAAAGAGTATTCGATTTCGTATGGTTATTCGGTGGACAACATTGTTAATTATACAAGAGATTTCAACCTGCACAGTATTGCAGCTACATTCGTATATGGAATTGGGAAATACAAATATTCATACACCAAGGCTGATGCTACCGAATTTACCAATTTAACATTGGGGTATAACAGCCTGGAACTCGGGACCAACCAATATACCTACTCCGATGCTAATAGTAACTCTTCCTTGTACCAAATGGCGCGCTTAAATTATAAATATAATAACAGGTACCTGTTGACTGCTACGGTAAGAAGGGATGGTTTTTCTGGGTTTGCTGCAAACCATAAAACTGCATTATTTCCTTCCGTGGCTTTGGGATGGGTCGTTTCTGACGAAAATTTCTTAAGAAATACGATACCGGTTATTAATTATTTGAAATTACGTGGAGGATATGGAATTAGCGGGAACCTTCCTTATGATAAAAATACATATCTAAATAGTTATTTATCATTGGCCAAGGTGTCAACCAGTTCTGGTTATGTATTTGGCGATGGCAGCGACGCCGTAATCCGGGAAGAACTGACTTCGATGGAGAACAAAGATTTGAAATGGGAAAGAACAGGAGGCCTCAATCTCGGGCTCGATTTTCGCATGTTAAACAACCGTATCGAGGGAACAGTGGATGCTTACAGAACAAAAACAACAGATTTATTGTATTCTGTGTCTATTCCTACCATTACCGGTTTTTCTTCCATTACTTCCAATGTTGGCGAACTCCGGAATAAGGGTATCGAGTTTTCGGTTACCTCACACAATATCGTTGGCAAGGACTTTGAATGGAGTACAACATTCAATATTTCTTCAAACAAAAATAAGATTGTTAAGCTGACAGGATCAGGCGACCTGATAACCAGCGGCCTTTTCATCGGAAAATCTCTGTCTGCTGTCTATGGTTATAAAATAGATGGTATATACCAGGTGGATGACGAAGTTCCAAGCGGATACTATACAGGTAATTACAAAATTCATGATGAGACTGGAGAAGGATCAATCACGACAGATGATCGTACTATTTTAGGAAAAACCGATCCTGCTTACCGTTTTAGTATCATGAATAAACTTTCTTATAAAAATTTTAATTTGTCTTTTTTTATTAACTCCATACAGGGGGGTAAAAACGGGTATCTTGGCGAAAATACATATACATTAATCCAGGACAATACTGCCCGTGGTTGTAACCACCTCAATGAATTTTCGAAACATGTCTGGTCTCCCAAAAACCGGGATGGGATTTATTCGGCGTCGACCGCCAGTGGAGCAATTACACCTATACGCTATGAGGACAGGAGCTTTATCCGTTTGCAGGACATTACGCTGGGATATGATCTGCCGAAAGGATTAATCTCATCCACCGGGCTTGGGAATGTAAATGTTTATGTTACAGGTAAGAACCTGCTTACTATTACCAACTGGCATGGTTGGGATCCCGAAGCTAATTACGGAACGGTGACGCCTATCGGCAGATCTTCATCGATAAACAAATCAGGGGATGATTACGAAGGCAGACCGGTTATGAGAAGCTTTACATTCGGTATTGATGTTACATTTTAATTCGATTATACAATGAAAAAGCAGATATATTTATTATTGGTTTTAATAACCATATTTCTCGGCGCATGTAATGAGAGTGAATTTCTGAAAGAAACGCCGGAGGATTTTATGAGTGCAAGCAACTCTTATTCTACTTCATCTGATTTTGATCAGGCCATTACTGAACTTTACTATCTTACCCGGTATGAATTCTATTGTAACCAGGGTTACAGTGTTAATGATTATCTGTTAGGTTGCGATTTGGTTTATAATGCCCAGAGTGGGGGTGCGTTACCAAACCTGGCAGCCAGTTATGGGGCTTCAAATGATAGTCCCAAGGCACACTGGGATAAACTGTATTTGCTCATTGCCCAGTCCAATACTGTGATCAGCCGCTTGTCCAGTTCGGAAGTTGACGAGGATGAGCAGGTCTTGTTCCAGGCAAAAGCAAGATTCTTCAGGGGACTAGGTTATCGCTCGTTAGCCTATTTATATGGTGGGGTGCCTCTTCAGCTGGAAGAAGTCACCAGCCCCAAAACCGATTATGTAAGGGCAACGAGAGCTGAAGTCATTAAACAGGCTATTTCGGACGTAAAATTTGCTGCAGAGAACCTGGAAGACATTACTGAGGTTGAGGACGGCGAAGTAAGTTCACCGGCTGCCTATCACCTGTTGGCGGAATTGTATCTGGCTGCCTATTATGATAATGATTATAACACGGCTTATGCCGACAGCGCTATTACAGCAGCAACAAAGGTTATTGATAACGCTGCATTAGCTTTAATGACAAGCCGTTTCGGTTCGAGGTCCACAGAAACCCCGGGCGATGTTTACTGGGATTTGTACCGTACCGATAACCAGAACCGGTCAACATACGGCAATACGGAAGGAATTTTTGTAATTCAGATGGAGCTCACGGGTACTACAGCGGGAGGGACCGATATTACCTCTTTGTGGAGTTCTCCCGGCAGCTATCTGTGGGAAAGGCATTGTGCTCCGCAGACCGGCCTTTTCCGGATGTATAAAGATGGTGTGACATATACGCCTTTTACCTGGCCGATAGGAGACTATACCGGCGGCAGGGGGATCGGGTCTTGCGTTCCGACTCAGCTTTTTGATAAAAAGGTATGGGGAGGATATGGTTCAACCGAATTCAAAAAAGACATAAGAAATGCCAATCATAACTTTGTGAGGAAATTCAGATTTAATAGTACTGATGCCGCCAATCTTCAAAAAGTAGTCTCCTTCTTTGGCAGCGATACCATTGATCTTGATAAATATGATGAATATACGGCTGCTGGTTGGACATTTCTTTCAGGAGACAATAACGTAACTGCGTCCTTCCCGGCCCGTTACCTTACGTGCTATCAAACCAAATGTGCAGGTCTTTATGATTATCCGTCTGCCTTGTATTCTGATGCATCAACATACCTGCTTACTTCCAGTGCCGGGGGAACTTACACCGACCAATATATGTTCCGTTTGGCCGAGACCTATTTGTTACGGGCCGAAGCATATGTTTACAAGGGCAATACAACAGCGGCAGCTGCAGATATCAATGTGGTCAGGGAACGGGCAAATGCGGCAGATGTTGCTGCGGCAGACGTTGATCTGGATTACGTCCTTGACGAACGTATCCGCGAACTGGGTATCGAGGAGAAACGGAGACTGACTCTCGGACGTTTAGGTTCTGATAAAACTGATGAAAGCGAAAATGTATTTTACCAAAGGGTAGTCGCGCATAATCCTTATTATAGTTATGGAGTGCCATTTTCGACAACTTATACATTGTATGCGATACCCCAATCGGCTATTGATGCGAATAAGGATGCCGTACTGGAACAGAACCCAGGTTATAATTAGTTTTTTCTCGACGAAAAAGGGGCTGTCTCAAATGGTTCAGGCAGCCCCTTTTTATTTGTACCCCACCTAAGCGGTATTTGAAGTCAGATTTTATAATTACAGCCTTTTCTCTTCTCCTGATGCCAAGGACGATCCTCCGGTAATCTTTTACGCGCTAAAGACAGGATTTTGCCCTTAATATTATACTGTTTTGAGACTCTTGACTGGAATAGCTATATGGTTGAGCGAGTGTGCTTAACTAAATGACATTGTATTCTGTTATTAAAATTTTATGAGGCTCAGAATATTATAAAAGAATTTTACTTTTGTACTATACATGAAATTGCATTGGAGAGGAAAGTGACTCTCCTGATTAAAATTATTTGTTTTTGCGGATATAGAAAAGTGGATAATCAGTTAAACAAGGAAGCAGCAGAAGCCTATTGGAAAATTATATGGGATAATTTTGTAAATGGGGAAACAGCAGCATTAGATGTTATCTATAACAGTCATGTTGATCTATTATATAGTTACGGTACAAAGATTTGTGCCAATACAGGACTTGTCGAAGATGCCATTCAAGACTTATTCCTTTATCTTCTTTCGAAACGCGGAAAATTAGCCTCCCCAAATTTTATACGGCTATATTTATTGAAATCATTTAAGCGGATTTTATTTGAAAAGATGATAAAGGAGAGGCAATATTTAAATAATAGTGAACAACATAAATTTAAATTCGACCTTATTTTAGAGGAAAGTGAAGTGTTAGAAAAGAATTTGAAAGAGAAAAAGCTGGAGATGATCGAAGGCCTGATCAAAAATCTCGATACAGGGAAAAGAGAGGTGTTGTTCCTTAAATTCTACAGCGGGTTGAGCTATGATGAAATCGGAGAAATAGCCGGTATCAAACCTGATTCTGCTAAAAAAATTGTTTACCGGATTATTACATCATTCCGGGAAATCATAAAAGACAAGGTGATTGAATTACTCTTTATTTTTTTCAAAAGAAAAACTGCTATTGAATAAGTATTGCCTCTGAATATTAATTTCTCCCCCCCCCCCCCCCCCCCCCCCTTGTTTTTTTGTTGTTAATTTAATGATTTGTAATTAGTTAAAGTAAAATTGTATTAGCTAAGTTTCTGACAATGCAATTGTATTCTTGCCTGAAAACGACTTAATTCCCCAAAAACAATTCTCGAAAATAAATTTGGAACAATTTTTTAGCAGAGGACTCAAATTATGAAAAGCATGAAATTTTTTTTATGCTTTTTTTGTCCACTTTTTTCGTTTTTTCCTACTTAAACTATGAAACGCAAAATCAGGCATGGAAGAGTTGAAAAAATATATTGATAATGCATTATTTATTAAATGGGTATTCGATCCGGACGACCAGGTCCGGGAATACTGGGATTATTACATACTCAGATATCCCGATGAACGGGAACAATTACTCGCGTTGAAAGAAGAGCTCGAGCTATTTCGGATATCTAATCAAAAGTTAACCCAAAAACGGAAAGAGGATCTCCTGGGAAAAATAGCAGGACGGGTCAGTCGCAGGCGCAGGAACGTGAAGATTGTAGCAATAGGCAGATCATTATTAAAGTATGCGGCATTCGCCTTTCTGTTCATTTCAGTCGGTGTTGTTATTTCATATCTACATCATAATAAAAACGGCCTTAACGAATTTTCTAAATTGATTGAGGTATCCCAAATCGGAGACAGGCCAACCATTATCCTGCCGGATGGCTCTGTTATTAACATTGGTACCAGAGAATCGGAGATTGACTATACCTCCGGGGAAAAAATAGTTATTAATAATGACCGGATAGTGAAATTGCCTGTAAACAAAGATGGAAAGGATATCTCTGCTATCCTGCAATCTGTCCCATATGGCTGCAAGTCAAAGATTGTGCTGGGAGATAAATCTATTGTCTGGTTAAATGCAGGGAGCAGGTTGATCTATCCTTCGTCCTTTACCGGGAAAAAACGGGAAGTGACACTTTCCGGAGAAGCTTATTTTGAAGTTGAAAAAAATGTTGATGACCCGTTTATCGTTCATACAGCAGATTATCGGATCAAGGTGCTGGGAACAAAATTCAACATTGCAGCCTATGCTTCTGATGATATAAGCCGGGCCGTTTTGGTCGAAGGGAGCATTGAACTGAAACTTAATGCACAGGGATGGTCTGATGAGGGAATTGTGTTAAAACCCAATGAAATGTTTTTGTATAATAAAAAATCCGGGAAATCATATGTACAGCCCGTAAAACCCGATCAATATATATGCTGGGTTGATGGCATTATAGAATGTCAGAATGAGGAGCTCAGCCGGGTGATCAGGAAATTGGAACGTTTTTACGATATTCAGATAGAACTGAAGAATCCGCAGGATGGTTCGATCAAAATTGATGGAAAGCTTAATCTGAATCAGAATAAAAATGAGGTATTATATTATTTAACAAAAGTTGCTAAACGTCAGTTTATTAAAAAAAATGATTGGTATTATATTATAGAATGATAAAAAATTAGCGGGAAATGCGCTACACTTCCCGCCTAATGGTTTCTTTAACTGATGTGAGAGTTAGTTAAAGCATTGTTTAATAATAAACTTAACAAAGTTATGGAAAAAAATCGTTTTGGCGCATTCCATCAAAAGGAATGGCAAAAAAAAATGTTTAGGATTATGCGAATAACATTTTTCTTGGTTTGCTGCATGACACTCTATGCTTCTGGAAGTATCTATTCGCAGAATACCAGGCTGAGCATCAACGGACAGGATGCTACGATTAAGGAACTGATGCAACGGGTTGAATCTCAAAGCAAATATGTGTTTCTTTACCAGGCCGGCGATCTAAATCTGGACAAAAAGGTTAATCAGGATTTTAAGAATGCGACTATTGATGAGATTCTTCGGGTAATCCTGAAGGGAGAAAATGTCAGTTATGAAATTTTTGACAGACAAATCTTGATCACGAAAGAACCGGGAATGAAAGGACTGGAAAATTTTCAGGCTGAAAAAAAGGTAACGGGCCGTGTGACCGACCCTTACGGTAATCCGATCCCCGGGGTAACCGTTGTGGTAAAGGGATCCTCCCTGGGGACGATCACCGATTCTGAGGGAAAGTATTCTTTTGTCAACATTCCTGCTTCAGCTATCATTGCATTTTCGTTCGTGGGTATGAAGACCCAGGAAATACCGGCGACCGGCAAAAATACGATTAATGTAATTATGCAGGAAGAGACTGTAGGAATCGAGGAAGTGGTGGCTGTTGGCTATGGAACCCAGAAGAAGGAGACATTAACAGGGTCTGTCGTTAATGTTGCGGGCACTGAACTCCAGAAGAGCCCTGCTCCCAATGTTTCCAGTTCCCTGGGCGGGAAATTGCCGGGCTTAATTGTTAACCAGCGTTCCGGGGAGCCGGGACGGGATGATCCGAGTATTCTGATTCGCGGATATGGAACATTCGACAGTGACTCCGGCGATGGTATCGATAATACATCACCTCTTTATATTATTGATGGTGTAGAGCGTAGTTACATGAGCCGGTTAAATCCTGATGATATCGAAAGTGTTTCCGTTTTAAAGGATGCTTCAGCTGCTATTTACGGGGCACGTGCAGCAAATGGTGTCATCCTGATAACAACTAAAAAGGGCGCAGTCGGTAAACCTGTATTTAGTGTTAGTTTTAATACTGCTTTTCAGCATATTACGAAAACTCCGGATCTTTTGGATGCAGCTACTTACGCCCAGGTCTATAATGAAGGGTATTGGTACAGGGCAGGGCGCCCTGAAAGTGATTTTACCCCTTATTACACCGACGAAGTCATTCAAAAATACCGTGATGGTTCCGATCCTGTTTTATACCCCAATACCGACTGGATAAAAGAAGTGATGAAACCTTACTCGATGCAGTATCGTGTGGGCGTTCAGGCGACCGGAGGTACCGAAACCACAAAATATCTGCTTTCATTTGGGACTTTGACCCAAGAGGGTGATTACAGGAACAATCCTACCAATTATGAACAGTATAATATGCGTACTAACATTGAAGTGGAGCTGAGCGATAATTTTAGTGTCGGTGCTAATATCAGCGCAATCTTTACTAAGAAAACGTATGCATGCGTAAGCACCTGGACCAATTTCTACAATATCATCTGTGCCCCTCCCACAATCGTTGCCCGTTATCCGAATGGTTTGATTGGCCCGGGAAGGTTGGGCGAAAATCCGTTGACATTAGATCAACGAGGATATGACAGGACCAGGGAAACCCCAATAAATTCAACCTTCACGGCATCCTATAAAGTACCGTTTATGAAAGGATTGAAAATTGAGGGTTCATTCAATTATGATATGAATAATACCTTTGAAAAGGTGTTGGAGAAACCCTATTATTATTACGAATATAATGTTAATACTCAGGAGTATGACAAGAAGCAGGGGACAGGACAAACAACCGTAGAATTGACGGATACTTATAATAAGTATACGACCATGCTGTATAATTACAAATTGGTTTACGACAGGACATTCGGGAAGCATCATGTAGGTGCTATGGTCGGTCAGGAACAGCAAAAGGATACGTGGTCGTATGCGATGGCTTACCGGAAAAATTTTGTCAGTTCGGCCATTGAAGAGATTAATGTAGGTAGCACTTCTTCTGACGACAAGAATAACGGAGGTTCTTCTTCTGAAAGTGCCCGTAATAACTATTTTGGCCGTTTCAACTATAACTACAGCTCTAAATACCTGGCAGAATTTGTATTCCGGTATGATGGTTCACAAAATTTTCCCAAGGGTAGCCGGTATGGATTCTTCCCTGCAGGTTCAGTGGGATGGCGTTTGTCTGAAGAACCGTTTATAAAAGAGGCCATTCCTTTTGCAGATCAGTTGAAACTACGGTTCTCTCTTGGACAAACCGGTAACGATAAAGTCGCTTCGTATCAGTACATGCAATCATATTCTTTTGGTGACAATTATGTATTTGGAACGAGCGATGTATCAGGTATTTATGCTAATACGATGCCTAATCCGGATATTACCTGGGAAAGAAGTACAAAAGCGGATTTAGGACTGGATGTATCACTGTGGAAAGGATTGTTAGGTATGGAATTAACCCTCTGGAAAGAGAAACGGTCTAACATTCTGGCAACACGTAATCTTTCTGTCCCTGCAACTTTAGGCTTTTCGGATTTGCCGGACGAAAACATCGGGAAAGTAAAAAACCATGGTTTTGAATTGGTATTGAGCCATAAAAATAAGATAAACGACCTGGTTTACAGTATTGAAGGTAACGTGTCGTTTGCAAGGAACAAGATTGTCTATATGGATGAAACTCCTCAGTCTGAAGTTTATCAGAATCAGACAGGCCATCCGGTAGGGGCTTCTTTATATTATAAAGCAGATGGAATTTTCCATACCCAGGAAGAACTGGATGCCTATCCGCACGCTTCAGGGACCGAGGTTGGAGATATTAAAATTCTTGACTTAAATGATGATAAACAAATTGATTCGGATGACAGCTACCGGTTCAATTATACATCGACGCCCGAAATTGTATTTGGGCTGAATACCAATTTTCAATATAAAAATTTTGATTTAAACCTTTTTTTCCAGGGACAAACGAACGTATATCACTATGACAGCCAATTTGACGATTTAGGAACTTCCGATAATAACAATGCCTTTGTTGCCCGTGCAAAAAACCACTGGACAGTCGATAACCCAAATGGCACGATGCCCAGGGCTGATAGTTACTCATACGGAACGACGACATTTTTCCTGTACGATGCCACCTTCGTGAGACTTAAAACAGCAGAATTAGGATATACGTTGCCTAAAAATATCGCGTCAAAAATTAAAATGAACGATGTGCGAATCTATGTAAGTGGATTTAACCTGCTTACCTGGGCGAAAGAAATCAAATGGGAGGACCCTGAACTAAGTGGAGATGCACTTTATTATCCGCAACAACGGGTTCTTAATATTGGTATTAATTTGAAATTTTAAAAGAAAGCAGCGATGAAAAAAATGCTTATTCTTACAACAATAATATTGTCACTTATGTCGTGCAGTGACGATATTCTCAATATTACACCGCAAGATCGTATTTCTGATGATGCAGTATGGAATGATGAAAATTTAATTGAAGCGTATCATACGGCATTGTACAATGCTATTATACATGGATTTAATGGCGTTCACATGCAGTCAAAAGCGACAGATGAAGCGAATAATTGTATGTCGTGGGGCGTGAATATAATTGTCAATGGAGCTCTTTCGCCTGACAATGTCGCTAATTTATCTGTTACTGACTGGACCGGAGGTTGCAATCTCTATTACTGGGACAAGGGGTACGAGTATATCCGGAAGATTAATCTTTTCCTTGAAAAAATGGAGACGATTACGGTTACTGATAAAGAAAGATTAATTGCCGAAGCAAAATTTTTAAGGGCATACGTGTATTTTCTGCTTATTGAACGGTTCGGAGGGGTTCCTATTGTTACCCAAACTTACGAGCTTGGGACAGATGTTACGTTTACCAGTAATACGTTTGAGGAATGTGTCGATTTTATTAATCAGGATCTGACGGATGCATTGGCAACGGACGACCTGCCGGAAAAATATGCCTCAACCGATGACGAGTTCGGCAGGGCCACCAAAGATGCCTGCCTTGCATTACGTTCCCGTTTGTACCTGTATGCTGCATCTCCGCTTTACGATACAGAAAGTAATGGGGAAAGTACGGAAAAATGGCAAAAAGCAGCTGATGCTGCCAAGGTATTAATCGATCGGGGTGCTTATACCTTGTATTCCGATTACAGGAAGTGTTTTATTCTTCCCAGCGGATCAGAAAATAAGGAAGTTATTTTTTCCAGGAATTTTACGACCAATAACGGGCATAATGCCCCGATGTATAATCTTGGTCGTCGGTATGGCGCCTATGGCGGATTTTCAGCAAGCAACGGCCCGTCTCAGAATTTGGTGGACGATTATGACATGATCAATGGTGAACCACCATTTACTTGGACAGATGGCGTGAAAACTGAAAACGCTTCTTCAGGCTATGACCCTCAGCATCCCTACTGGAACAGGGATCCTCGTTTAGACGCTACCGTTATTCATGATTCGACCGTTTATCGGGGAGATCTTCATGAAATGTGGGTTGCTTCGGATGGTAATAGTTGGGGATATGATTCTTATAAGCAAAGTAGTGACAATCCACGCGGGAATTATATCATTAAAAAATTCATGCCGGAAGCCGATATGGAAATCAGCTGGAATACAACCTGCACGATCCCCTGGATCATTTTCCGTTTGGGCGAAATCTACCTGAATTATGCAGAAGCTGAATTTGAACTTGGAGATGAAGCTACCTGCCGGGAATATATCAATAAAGTCAGGGCCAGGGCCGGTATGCCGGATCTTCCGTCAACAGTAACCGGTGAAACCCTCAGGCAGAGACTTTACAATGAACGGAGAATCGAACTGGCATTCGAAGAACATCGCTATTGGGATGTCCGGAGATGGAAAATTGCGATGGATGTTGAAAACAGGCCAATCTATGGTATGGATGTTATAAAAGATGTAACAACTGGTGTAAAGACTTATACACCTGTAAAATTGCTTGAACGAACATTTACCGAGCAAAATTATTTGCTCCCGATATCGACCTCTGAAATTAAAAAGAATGAAGGGACTTTGTTGCAATCGGTTACCTGGCGATAATCTAGTCAATCTGTAATAATAAAGAGGAGTGTGTTATGCGGGATTTTATCCTGCGACAAACTCCTCTGATTTTTTTTATCTCAGAGAATAAAATCCAATCTATTTGTATGGCGGGTACAGGTAAGCCATCCATTTATCTAAATTTGAAAATTATATACCTAGAATTGAAAATTCTTATGTCATTAATCCTTTATTTTTACAGTTTTCAGCATGAGTGAAGAATCAGTTTTTTCAGATGCTCATTTCTGTGATGCCGAAGCGGATAAAAAAATTGGAGGTAAAATTTTTTATTAACATTGAATCAGTTTGAGATAATCTTCTATTTTGATAATAACTAATAAACTAACTATGAACTTATTAATTTTTTTTATTGTCTTTTCCTCGCTAATAGATAAAGCATGTTCCACCGGTGGTCAACAATACACTCCCCTGTATTTTGCATGTGAAGATCGGTAAAGTCACTTATTCCTGCAAACAGGCCCCTGTTGAACGGATTTGAAAGCACAGAAAGGATTGCAGTCAGCTATTGTGTTTACTTGGTGGCATGACCCGATCCTCTTTTAAACTATAATTTAATCGTTATAATAAAACAATATGAATAAAGGATTATTAATTGTAAGTTTTTTATTGCCGTTAAGTTTGTGGGCACAGCAATATCCCTTCCATAACCCTCGTTTAAGTTCCGAAGAACGGGCAAAGGATTTGATTTCAAGGTTAACCCTTGAGGAAAAAGCCATTTTGATGTGCGACCAGTCTGATGCAATTCCACGATTGGGTATAAAAAAGTTCAATTGGTGGAGCGAAGCACTGCACGGGTATGCGAACAATGATCATGTAACCGTCTTTCCCGAACCTATCGGTATGGCCGCATCGTTTGATGACGAATTGGTATACCGGATTTTCGATGCTGCTTCTGATGAGGCACGCGCCAAATACAACCAATGGTTGAAGATGGGAAATGAAAACAAACGTTTTTTGAGCCTTTCAGTATGGACCCCAAACGTAAATATTTTTCGCGATCCGCGCTGGGGACGGGGTCAGGAAACATATGGAGAAGATCCTTACCTGACCTCCCGTATGGGCGTTTCCGTTGTAAAGGGGTTACAGGGACCAGCCGAGGCCAAATACCGGAAATTGTTGGCCTGTGCCAAACATTACGCAGTACACTCAGGTCCCGAGTGGAGTCGCCATGAACTTAATCTTAATAATGTTAGTCCGCGTGAATTATATGAAACTTACCTTCCGGCATTCAAAGCCTTAGTTCAACAAGCCGATGTCAGGCAGGTGATGTGTGCTTACCAACGTTTGGACGACGAACCCTGCTGCGGCAATGCCCGCCTTTTGCAAAGGATTCTTCGCGATGAATGGGGATATAAATATATGGTTGTATCGGATTGTGGCGCTATTACCGACTTTTTTACTACCCATAAGGTTTCTTCCGATGCGGTTCATGCGGCATCAAAAGCCGTTCTTTCGGGGACCGACGTGGAATGTGTGTGGCAAAACTATCCGTTTAAGACATTGCCTGATGCTGTTGAAAGAGGTTTAATTAAAGAAGAAGACATCAACAAAAGTTTGACGCGTACATTGACCGGACGTTTCGATCTGGGGGAGATGGACCCTGATTCTATTGTTCCCTGGACGAAAATTCCGCCATCGGTTTTAAATAACGGGGAACACCAAGAACTGGCCCTTGATATGGCACGCGAAACCATGACGCTTCTTCAAAATAAAAACAACATTTTGCCTTTATCAAAATCAGTTAAAAAAATTGCCGTAATTGGCCCTAATGCCAGCGATAAACCCATGTTGTGGGGAAACTATAATGGTATACCGGTACAGACCATTTCTATTCTTGACGGGATAAAAAACAAACTCTCGGATAAGAAGATATTGTACGATAAAGGATGCGATCTGGTGGAAGATAAAGTGACCCAAAGCTATTTCGATCAATGTTCGTTCGAAGGCAAACAAGGTTTTAAAGCGACTTACTGGAATAATCCGGATCATAAAGGAGAAATTGTAACCACTCAGCAAATTGTCAATCCTATTAAAATGACCACTGCGGGACAGCATGAATTTGCCTCGGGAGTTAAGCTTGAAGGTTTTTCTGCGATATACGAAACAGAGTTTGTCCCTAAAATAAATGAAGAACTCGTATTTAAAGGAGGGGCAACAGGGCATTTTGAATTGGTGGTAAATGGGGAATCGCTGGCAAGATATGATAACTGGAGAACGCTTCCGTCTAGAATCCCGTTTAAAGTTGAAGGAGGGAAAAAATATAAGATAGAAATCCGTTATGCCCAATTGAACAATTGGCAGGCTAATATTGAGTTCAACTTTGGTAAGGAAGTGAATGTCGATTATACCGATCTCATCAAAAAACTTAAAGGCATCGATCTGGTCGTATTTGTTGGCGGACTTTCCGGTCAGCTTGAAGGAGAAGAAATGCCGGTATCTCATCCTGGATTTAAGGGTGGTGACCGCACCAATATCGAATTGCCTTTGGTACAGCGCAATTGTTTAAAAGCACTGAAAGAGGCAGGGAAAAAAGTGGTTTACGTGAACTGTTCCGGTTCTGCCATTGCCTTAACCCCTGAAACTGAAAGTTGCGATGCTATTTTGCAAGCCTGGTATGCAGGCGAATCGGGGGGACAAGCAGTTGCCGATGTACTCTTTGGCGATTATAATCCATCGGGGAAACTACCTATCACCTTCTATAAAAGTTCCGACCAGCTTAAAGATTTTGAAGATTACTCAATGCAAGGCCGTACCTACCGGTACATGAACGATGCTTTGTTTCCTTTTGGTTATGGGTTAAGCTACACCAAATTTGATATTGGTACGGCTAAGCTTGATAAAACAAGGATCAAGGCAGATGAATCTATTGAAATGACAATCCCTGTGACCAATTCAGGAAAACGTGACGGAACTGAGATCGTGCAGGTTTACGTGCGAAAAGTAAACGACCTTGAAGGACCGTTAAAAACTTTACGGGGCTTCAAGCGTGTGAATGTTAAATCAGGAGAAACACAACAGGCCACTATTAATTTGCCACCTTCTTCTTTTGAATTTTACGATTGGGACCAGCGTAAAATAACTGTAACATCAGGAGAATATGAAGTTTACTATGGGAATAGCTCAGATGATAAAGAATTGAAGAAGATTGGCATTACAGTCATTTAAGGGTAAAATATCGAAATAAAAACAGAACCACTAACCACTAACTGATATAGACACTAATGAAACGAATAATTTGGCAAAATTTAGTTGAAAAATAAAATTAATGATGAAGGATATTTTGGGGACTATAGTGGTTATTTTATTGGTTTTGGCAATCGTGCCTTTTGCAGGTCGTGCGCAGAATCCGGTTATACAAACTATTTACACTGCCGATCCGGCTCCAATGGTTTATGATGGCACTGTATATCTTTATACGACACATGACGAAGACAAGTCAGTAAGAAATTTCTTCACAATGAATGACTGGAGATGCTATTCATCGACGGACATGGTAAATTGGACTGATCACGGGGCGGTATTAAAATATACTGATTTTAGTTGGTCGAGAGGAGATGCATGGGCTGGTCAGTGTATCTACAGAAATGGGAAATTTTATTTTTATGCTCCTGTAAATCAGAAAAATAATGGAAATGCCATCGGGGTAGCTGTATCTGATAGCCCGACAGGGCCTTTTAAAGATGCCTTGGGAGAACCGTTGCTTACCGGCTATGGATATATAGACCCAACGGTTTTTATCGATGATGATGGTCAGGGATACTTGTATTGGGGAAATCCAAATTTATGGTATGTCAAGCTCAACGAAGATATGATTTCATATGACCAGAACGTTGGCGTCGTGAAAGTTCCGCTAACCAAAGAAGGCTTTTACATAAGGGAAAAGGGTGTAGATAAACGACCAACCTCATACGAAGAAGGACCATGGTTGTACAAGCGCAGTAATTTGTACTATCTCATCTATCCGGCAGGAGGGGTGCCTGAGCATTTGGCCTACTCGACCAGCCTGGCACCCACTGGACCATGGATTTATGGTGATACCATAATGCATGTTATTTCTGATAAAGGTGCATTTACAAATCATCCCGGACTTATCGATTACAAGGGGAAATCCTACCTTTTCTATCATGACGCGGCATTGCCTGGTGGTGATGGTTTTAAGCGTTCGGTTTGTATCGATCCAATTCATTTTAATGCTGATGGTTCAATCCCATTAGTTAAACCAACAAAAGAAGGTGTTACGGAAAGCGTAACTAATTTGAACCCATATAAAAGAGTTGAAGCCGAAACCATCGGCTGGGAAGAAGGTATTAAAACGGTCTCGGACAAAAATAACGGCATTTATGTTACCGATATTGATAATGGAGACTATATCAAGGTACGTCGTGTCGATTTTGGCAAAGGAGCCAAATCTTTTGGGGCTAGTGTTGCGTCTGCCACGGGCGGTGGGACAATTGAGATTCATCTGAATGGTCTATCCGGGAAATTGCTTGGGGTTTGCTCTGTCAAGAATACAGGTGATCGGCTGAATTGGTCTGTTCAATCATGCAGGGTAAAGAGAGTGACAGGGGTACACGATGTATATTTTGTTTTCAAGGGGGGCGAAGGCGATTTGTTCAACTTTGACTGGTGGAAATTCAGATAGATTGAAAAATATGTTAGCTACATTAAATTTTAACAATTAATAATGGACAGATGAAACAACGAGGACATAAGAAACTTATTGCAGGCACGGCATTGCTTGTGACATTAGTATGGGCAGCTACATGTTTTGCCCAGAACCCGGTCATTCAAACAAAATATACGGCCGATCCGGCACCCATCGTATATAACGATACCGTTTTCTTGTATACCAGCCACGACGAAGATGATGCCTTGGGCTTTAAAATGTTTAACTGGATGCTTTATACAACAACTGATATGGTCAATTGGACCGACCATGGGATAATTGCTGGTGTTAAAGAACCTTTCAGAACATTCGCCTGGGCTGATGGGCACAGTGCCTGGGCTCCACAGTGTATTGCCAGAAATGGTAAGTTCTATCTGTATTGTCCGACAATCTATCAGGGGAAGATGGCAATTGGAGTAGCTGTATCGGACAGGCCCAACGGCCCGTTTACGGATGCTCTTGGCAAACCGTTAATCTTTCGGTCTGATCCGGGCGATTATGATCCGACTGTTTTTATTGACGATGACGGGCAAGCCTATCTTTATTGGGGTGGGAATGGTCCTTGTTATTATGCTACTTTAGAGGAAGATATGATTTCTCTTGCCAGCGATATTCAGGTTGCTTCCATCGATTTTACTGGAACTCCACCTGAGGCAGCGTACACTGAAGGTCCATGGATTTGGAAAAAGAACAAGCATTACTATCTGGCCTGGGCATCACGCTGTTGCCCCGAAGGGATTGGTTATGCTATGAGTGATAGTCCGACCGGGCCATGGAAGTGTAAAGGAACGATTATGGATCCGGACGAGAGGTCATCAGGAAACCATCCTGGAATTATTGATTACAAGGGAAATTCGTATGTGTTTGGTTTTAATTACGCCATACTTAAAGAAACACTTTCAAAACATTATGAAAGACGTTCTGTTTGCGTTGAAAAAATGACCTATAACGACGATGGTTCTATTCAGAAAGTCCCCTGGTGGTCAACTAAGGGGGTGCCACAAATTAGTACTGTAAATCCATATAATCGGGTCGAAGCCGAAACCATGGCTTTTAGCGAAGGGCTTAAAACCAGATTAGCCACCGAATGGGAACGAAACATTCCGTGGGATAAAGGGAAAAAGATTGCAGACAGGATGATTGTTACTTCGATCAATAATGGCGATTATCTTAAAGTTCAGGGCGTAGACTTTTCAAAAGGCGCAACATCTATTGCTGTTAGTGTTGCTTCTTTATATGGAGGGGAGATTGAGATTCATACGGACAAAATTAATGGGCCAATCCTGGGAACAGTTCATGTAAACGCATCCGGAGAAGGTGACATCTGGAAAATAATTACAACTCCGGTAAAAAATGTCAAAGGTATTCACGATGTGTTCTTTGTATTCAAAGGCGAAAAGGATTTGTTCAACTTCGACTGGTGGCAATTTAAAAGCAAATAAAATATTAATATAAAGTTTTAATAATGAAGAGAGTATATGCAATATTGGTTTTAATTGCAGTCGCATCGATTGGTGTTAGCCGGGCCGACAACCCGATTGTTCAGGCTCATTTCGGCCCCGATCCGGCACCAATGGTTTATAATGGGACTCTTTATGCTTATGTTGGCGATGATATTCCGGGAACTGATTTTTACTACATGACCAAATGGCGTGTACTATCCACTACCGATATGGTTAACTGGACAGATCATGGAAGCCCTATTTCGCTGGAATCCTTTGAATGGGCATGCGATCGTGCCTGGGCTGCTCAGTGCATCGAGCGCAACGGCAAGTTTTATCGGTATATCTGGGCCCAAACCATACAAAATGATGGAGTAACCGGCAAACACGATGTTTATTTTTATTTTAATGGCATGAACATAACCGCCGGACGTGAATTGTTCAACTTTGATTATTGGGCCTTTAATAAAGAGTAATTACAGCACAAAAATACTAAAATGATGATTCGGACTTTTAAAGAATCTTTTGCCTGCATTCTGGGTGTCTTCCTTTTATTTTGTATTTCAGCTGACACTTATGGTCAAAACGAAGTTCTCGCGCACTGGCGTTTCGAACAAATAAAACATCTCAATGGAGATTCCGCATCAATTTCCATTGTAGGTCAGCCACTCACTGCTGGAGACCGCGGTCCTGTCGAACCTCAACCTTATGTTTTCGACGATTCAGAAAAAGGAAATTTTTTACAGGTACGCGGAAACAAACCCTCGCCCAATGTATTTTCCGAAAATGTGCCAACGACGCAGGTGGATGGTCAGCCAAACACCCGTTCACTTGCCTTAAAAAATGGAGAATATGTCTTAACCTTCGATCGTCCGTTGGCTTATGCCGATATGCGCAAGAGCTGGACAATTGAAGCCAGTTTGATGTGCAACCTTTTGGGTACCGAACAGGTGTATCTCTGTAAAGAAGGGGCCAGGGGCCAGCTGACCGGCGATGTATCGCTTGGGTTCGACAATATGTATCAACAATATTTCGTAGAAGTTACCTGTGCCGATGGTATACCACGCCGTGTGGTTGCCGGAGATAAAGTCGAAGCTGGTAAATGGTACGATGTACGCGCTCATGCCGAATACGATATTAAAAGCAATAAAACCAAACTGCAAATCGAGATGAAACCCTCTGTTCAAAATGACTTTGGAAAACCTGGTTCAATTTCTTTCGATGGATCTGCATTACGGAGTGATGCCGGTATGTGGGTAATTGGTCGTGGATATCCTGGTGGTTATCCAAATAGCCTTCAGGTTCTTGATGGCGGAATTGACGAAGTAAAAATTTCGGGAGAAGCCCTGTCACGTGTAGACGGACAGAACCCCCTCTTTACCGATGCCTTTACTGCCGACCCGGCTGCAACAGTTGTTGGCGACAGACTTTACCTTTACGTCGGTCACGATAAAGCTACCCCCGGTGGTTGGTTTAATATGCCCGAATGGCTCTGCTATTCGACTACCGATATGAAAAACTGGACGGCACATGGCCCTGTTCTGGCTGCCAAAGATTTTGTAAACGCCAACAGTTGGGCTGCATGGGCTGGTCAGGTGGTCGAGAAAGACGGCAAATTTTACTTTTATGTAACCCTCGACCGGAAAGAAGGGCATTTCATTACAGTAACTGTGGGCGACAGTCCTACCGGGCCGTTTAAAGAAACAACACCGGGCACACCGCTTATCACCGATGACATGACCCTCGACTCACACAGGCCGAATGCCGACATTGACCCAACTGTTTTTATTGATGACGACGGCACACCTTGGATGGCCTGGGGTAACGGCGACTGTTACATGGTTAAGTTAAATCGCAACATGGTTGAACGCGATGGTCCTATTGCGAAAGTTCCGTACCGGAATTATTCCGAAGGCCCGTGGCTTTTTAAACGCGGCGATCTCTATTACAACGTTTATGCTGCCGATGCACCTGGCGTTCAGGCAGAACAAATATGCTATTCCACGGCAAAGAAAATTACCGGGCCCTGGACTTATGGAGGTTTTGTTACCAGTTCTGCAAAACACGGTTTCACCATTCATCCATCGGTTATTGAGTTTAAAGGACAATGGTATTTCTTTTACCACGACGGTTCTTACGAATTAAATGGTACACCGGGTGGAGACTGCCGGCGTCAGGTATGCGCAGAATATCTTTATTTTAATTCTGATGGCAGCATAAAACCAATAACTTTGACAACAGAGGGAGTGAGTATACCCCCAAAACAATAATCCAATGAACCCCAGAAAACATTTAAATTGAATAAGGCGGACTATTGTATTTAAAGTCGATTTTGACTAGCGAAACTAATATATAAACCAATAGCACATAGTAACAGGATGAAAAAAATATTAATAGTACTACTTGTCGCAGTTCAGACAATTGCGTTCGGTCAATCAACTAAATTGACCAAAACCCCGGCAACAGAACCTTATTTGCTCCCGCCGTTTCCAGAGGTTCCGGCAAAGCAACCGATAGACAGCGTGACCATGGGCGACTGGAAATCGTTTCCAGAAATGAAACTCGATATTCCGATTGCTCCCGGACCATTTGAGCCAACATGGGAATCCATTGAAAAGAATTATCCCGGCGAACCGGCATGAATCTGTTCGTGAGATATTGGGGAGCCGAATGGGGGACAAGAAAATTTGACATCTACATTGACGATGAAAAGTTACTAACTGTGGACAACTCCGGAAAATGGAACCAGTCAAAATTTCAGGATGTGGAATATTCCATTCCCAACTCTATGGTTACCGGGAAAGACCATATCAGAGTCAAATTTCAGGCCCTCCCGGGAAGAGCTGCAGGAGCTGTTTATTATACCGGTTGGTGAGAAAAAAATGATTAAACAACTTATAGTCAATTGAAAATAGTCGACTTTCTAATCTTAATGAGATGACAATAAATAGAAAAGACTTTTTAAACAAAGTTTGTTTTTCAGGAGCTTGTATGTGTGGGTTCGGTTCAATCGCGTTTTCAAAAGAAGTCGATGACTCAGATGAAAAAACAATGCAAGCCCAGTCCCAAAAACTTTCCCTTTTACAGGCATGGATAGCTAGTATTCTACTAAATGTAAATGTCGAATTAGACAAAGAGTCTGCCAGGAGAGTGATTAAAAAAACCGCAGGGGTTCATTATGAAAATCTGAAAATGGATGCTCTTTTGGCAGAGTATAAAGGCGACCTCGACAAGTTTACTGTTTTCCTTCGCGAAAAATGGGGTTGGAAAATCGATTACGACAAAGCAAAAGGGGTACTCATTGCCGATGAAAACAAAAATTACTGTGTTTGTCCAATTGTCGTTCACAACAAAGACAATGATTCGTCTGCAATATGCTATTGCTCTGAAGGGTTTGCAGAGAAGATGTTTTCATCGGTTTCGGGTGTACAGGCGCAGGCGGAAGTTGTTGCTTCAGTTCGCAAAGGGGACACAAGTTGTAAATATAAAATCGTATTTCCTTAAAATATAGGCTTATTCAATACTTGAATTGATATTATGAAGATAAAATTTATAGAATTGTTAGTGGTGTTATTCATGGTTGTTTCTCTAAAGAACTCTGTGGATGCCCAAAATCCAATTATTCAGAATGTATATACTGCCGATCCGGCTCCAATGGTACACAATGATACCTTGTTTCTTTATACCGGACATGATGAGGATGAGGCAACGGAGAAAGGTTTTGTGATGAAAGATTACCTCTGTTTCTCAACAACCGATATGGTAAACTGGACACAACATGTTCCAATTTTCAACGTAGATTCTTTGGGTTGGGCGGCAAAGTTTAATGCCAATGCTGCCCAGGCAATTTATCGTAATGGCAAGTATTATTTTTACATATCGCCATGGAGTGGACTGGCTGATGGCGGTGACTGTATTTCGGTTGTGGTGTCCGATTCGCCTTGTGGCCCGTTTAAAGATGCACTTGGAAAGCCCTTGATTTCGCCAAGTGAGACCAAATACAATCCCCATTTATGGGAAGACATCGACCCAACGGTTTTCATTGATGATGACGGACAGGCTTATTTGTATTGGGGAAATAATTCATTGTATTGCGTGAAACTGAATGAGGATATGATTTCTTACTCCGGCGAAATCATCACGTTTGATATTAAAGACAAAGCCGCTTTTGGTTCCGATTACGAGGAAGCCCCCTGGCTCTTTAAGCGTAACGGCACCTATTACCTGTTTTACGCGGCACATATCCCGGAAGCCATCTACTATGCAAGAAGCAACTCTCCCCTTGGTCCCTGGAAATATGGTGGTGTGATTATGAAAGGGATGGCTCAGGGATGCAATGGCAATCATCCGGGAGTAATTCAATATAAAAGGAATTGGTATCTGTTCTACTTTAATCAGGATTTGCCTGGCGGACACGATAAGAAACGGGCAGTAAATGTTATTCCATTCGATTTTAATCCTGATGGTTCAATTCCTGAATTACCGCACAGTAAGGCAGGAGTGGTTAAGGGAGTTGCAAATTTAAATCCATATCAAAGGACTGAAGCCGAAACAATGGCTTGGGAAGAAGGTATCGAAACGGCTTCAGCAGATAAAGTTGGCATGTATGTTACCGATATCGACAATGGCGACTACATAAAAGTCAGAAGCGTAGACTTTGGAAAGGGTGTGAAATCCTTTGAGGCCAGTGTTGCTTCTGTTTCTTCAGGCGGGAGTATCGAAATTCATATTGATGGTAAAGAAGGAGATTTGTTAGGAACTGTTGAGGTGAAAAGTACCGGTAGCGAACAAAAATGGGAAACCCAATTGTTCAAGCTGAATAATATTGAAGGCATTCATGACGTGTACTTTGTATTCAGGGGAGAAAAAAGTGATTTATTCAACTTCGATTGGTGGAAGTTTTCTGCTAAAAATAAATAAACCAAGAGATTATATTTTGTTTTTGTACAATTGATTAAGAAAAAATTCTGTAAAACCCCAAAAATGATAAAGAGGAAATTGAAAAGACAATTATTACTATTTTTTGTTTGTTGCATGTTAGGTGTTTCCAACATTATGGCTCAAACCCCAGAGGGTTATCATGTATGGGCGCCCACACCTCCGCTGGGCTGGAATAGTTGGGATTGCTTTGGCACAACTGTTACCGAACAACAAATCAAGGAACAGGCAGATGCCATGGCAGAACAACTTTTACCAAGTGGCTATAAGTATCTCACTGTTGACATCCAATGGTATGAACCAGAATCAAAGGGACATGCATACAATCCTAAAGCGATGCTCACCATGGACGAATATGGTCGTTTAACTCCTGGTTTGAAAAAGTTTCCATCGGCTGCCGATGGTAAAGGGTTCAAGCCACTGGCCGATTACGTTCATTCGAAAGGCCTTAAATTCGGTATTCACATCATGCGTGGCATTCCTCGTCAGGCGGTAGAGAAAAACACGCCAGTGCTTGGCACAAACGTAAAGGCTCAGGATATTGCACTGAAAAGCTCTACTTGTCCCTGGAACCCAGATATGTATGGTATTGATGCTACTAAACCCGAAGGTCAGGCTTACTATAGTTCAATTGTCCAGATGTACGCCGACTGGGGAGTAGATTTCATAAAGTGTGACGATATTTCGCGCCCTTACGACAATGTTCAAAAAGCCGAAATTGAAGCACTCCGCAATGCTATTGACAAGACTGGCCGCCCTATCATATTGAGTTTATCACCAGGTGCAACTCCTATTACAGCCGGTGAACACGTGATGGATCATGCCAATATGTGGCGAATCACCGATGACTTTTGGGATCGCTGGGGACTGCTTCAAGCCATGTTCGAAAGATTGGATATTTGGACACCCTACCGTGGATCTGGTCATTTCCCCGATGCAGACATGCTCCCAATTGGGTTGGTCGATTTCGACCGTCCTACGAATTTTACGAAAGATGAGCAATACACGCTGATGAGTCTTTGGGCTATTGCCCGTTCACCGCTCATCTTCGGGGGCAATATGACCAAGCTTGACGACTTTACCAAAGAAATGCTCACCAATCCTGAAATGCTGAAAGTAAATCAGGAAAGTACGAACAACCGTCAGGTGTATCGCGAAAAGAACCTGATTGTTTGGACTGCCGATGTACCCAACAGCAAAGACAGGTATGTTGCGCTTTTTAATGCACAAAGCAAAGGCGATAATATCGATTTTGCCAATGCCAATTATACCAGTCCTGTAATTGCCGGGGCAGGTAGTTCGCAGGAAGTTTCTGTTTCGGTAAAAGGAGGAAAGAAACTTGTGCTTTTTGTAAATGATGGGGAAAATGGTTTTGATAGGGACCACGTGGCCTGGGTTGATCCTGTTCTGCATGGTTCCAAAGGCGATTTGAAACTGACCGATTTGAGATGGATTAATGCAACCTCAGGCTGGGGTGAAGCTCATGTTGATCGTACCTGCGAAAACAAACCGTTAATTGTTGACGGTAAAACGGTGACCGGTATTGGCACCCATGCAAAATCTGTAATTATTTATGAATTACCTGAAGGGTACGAATCGTTTACTGCCAAAGGAGTTGTTCTAAAAGAAACAGGTTCTGTGGTATTTGGAGTACTTGTTGATAAAGGCATTATGGATCTTCCTGAAGTAAGCCAGGTAAAAGTGGATTTTAAAACCATTGGTATTAAGGGAAAAGCCAAAGTGCGTGACCTTTGGAGTCATAAAGACCTGGGAGTTTTCGAAAAAGAATACAGTTGTGAAATTAAACAACATGGAGCTGGACTATACCGTATCAGCCCAGTGAAATAAACCAATATAACCTATATCGTTATGAAGAAAGTAAATTTAACGTTGTCATTACTGGTCATTTTTGTCATTAGTGGACTGGCGCAATCTTACCAAAAAACTGATTCCGGTATAAAGACTAAAATTAACTCTGTCGAAGTTGAGGTTCAGTTTTATAGCCCATCTGAAGTCAGGATAATAAAATGGCCTGAAGGAACTATTTTCAAAAAAGAAAGCCTTTCGGTGATCAAGACTCCGGAAAAAACGGCTTTCAATGTAAAACAAAAAGGAGATGAACTTTTGTTGAAAAGCAATGCCCTGCTTACAGAGTTAAACATGAAGAATGGTAAAATTTCATTTAAATCACTTAAGGGTGAACCGCTTTTAAATGAAGAGAAATCAGGTGTTAACTTTACTGATTTTGATGATAATGGCGAAAAAACGTACAGTGTGTCTCAATCTTTTGTTTTGGAAAAAGACGAAGCCATTTATGGATTTGGGCAGCAACAGCAGGGAAAGATGGTTCAGCGTAATTTGAAGTTGCATATGGTTCAGGGAAATACTGATGATTATATCCCGTTTTTCGTGTCAGTAAAAGGTTACGGGGTGTTTTGGGACAATTATTCCCCAACGCTGTTTTCAGATAGCCCGGAAAGTACAACATTTAAATCGGATATCGGCAATTGCGTGGATTACTATTTCATGTACGGAGGCAATGCCGATGGGGTGATTGCCCACATGCGCGATCTTACCGGGCAGGCGCCGATGTTCCCGTTGTGGACTTATGGCTACTGGCAGAGCAGGGAACGTTACAAGAGTCAGGATGAATTGGTGGGAGTGGTTAAGATGTACCGCGAAATAGGCGTTCCGATTGATGGTATTATTCAGGACTGGCAGTATTGGGGCAACAACTACCTTTGGAATGCCATGGATTTCTTGAACACGGAGTTTTATAATCCACAGAAAATGGTCGATGATATCCACGGAATGAATGCTCACATGATCATTTCTATCTGGTCGTCGTTTGGCCCAATGACAAAACAGTACCGTGATTTGGAGAAAATAGATGCACTTTACAATTTTAAAACATGGCCTGAATCGGGCGTTCAAAAATGGCCACCAAACCGGGATTATCCGTCAGGTGTCAGGGTTTACGATGCATTCAATCCTCAGGCCCGTGATATTTACTGGAAATATCTGAACAAAGGGCTCTTTTCTCTTGGTATTGACGGATGGTGGATGGATTCAACCGAACCGGATAATTTCGATAATAAGCCTTCTGCAACATATCTGGGGTCATACAAAAAGGTTCGCAATGCCTATCCTTTGGAAACCGTTGGGGGCGTGTACACCCATCAACGCGAAGTCAGTTTGGATAAACGTGTGTTCATCCTGACCCGCTCGGCTTTTGCCGGGCAGCAGCGCTATGGAGCCAATACCTGGTCGGGCGACGTTACTGCATCGTGGGACGCATTAAGAAATCAGATTTCGGCTGGATTGAATTTCTCGCTTTGTGCCGTTCCATATTGGAACAGTGACATTGGCGGGTTTTTTCTTAACCACTTCAGAAAAAAATTGGACGATGCCGGCTACCGCGAACTCTATACGCGCTGGCTTGAGTTCGGTACGTTTTGCCCGATGATGCGCTCGCACGGAGCCGATGCACCCCGCGAAATCTATCAATTCGGACAAAAAGGCGACACCTTTTACGATGCTATCGATAAATACATCAACCTGCGCTACAGGCTGCTGCCTTACATTTATTCAACATCCTGGGACGTAACCGCCCACCAGTCCAGCATGATGCGGGCTTTGATGATGGATTTTGCCAATGATAGGCAGGCTTTGGACATCAACGATGAATACATGTTTGGTAAATCGTTGCTGGTTTGCCCTGTAACCGCGCCCATGTATTCAAAAGATACCGAGCCGGATTTCAGTACTGTCAAAAGCAAAGAGCTTTATCTGCCCAAAGGCACGGATTGGGTTGACTTCTGGACAGGCGACAAGTTAGCCGGAGGACAATCTGTAAAAAAAGAAACTCCGATCGACGTTATTCCATTGTATGTGAAAGCCGGTTCTATTCTTCCTTTTGGCCCTAACGTGCAGTATGCAACCCAGAAAAAATGGGATGATATGGAAATACGGGTTTATCCTGGCACCGACGGTAAGTTCACTTTATATGAAGATGAAAACGATAACTACGACTACGAGAAAGGTGTTTATTCAACCATCACTTTTAGCTGGAATAATGCCGGAAAAATGTTGACGATAGACGATCGTCAGGGGTCTTTCCCGGGGATGCTTAAAGATCGCAAGTTCAGGATTGTATTGGTCGGAAAAAATAAAGGCACCGGAATGGAAAAAGCGGAAGAACCGGATAAGGAGATTTCTTACACCGGAAAGAAGGTGGTGGCTAAATTGTAGAACCTCAAATAATTATTTTGAATAGTTAAGATGTAAATATGTTGCGTTATTTAAGACAACTGGCTTTATTAACTGTTCTTTTGGCAGGGTATTCTGTTTTTACTTTGGCACAAGGAAATGGCAATGAATTGTTACTTCCCTTAAAAGATAAGGAAAGTCGGAATAAAGCTGGTCGTTACACATTCGAAGCGGAAGCTGCCAATCTTATCGGAGGTGCTTCAAAAGTATCTGACAGCAGTGCTTCGTTTGGTTTTACGGCCAGACTGGATGAACCTGGCGACGGGATCAGGTTCTCAAACCTGCCGGAAGCTGGCAAGTTGGCTATTCGGTATGCCTCTGTTGAAGTGGGTACCATCAGTGTTGCTGTTAATGGACAGCCAATACGGAAGGTGAATATCCATTCATCCGGAGATTTGACGAGCTCTTTCCTGTATGCCATAACCGATATGACAATTCCTTCCGGTGCGTCACTGACTATCAGCAGGGAAGATAAGAATGTTCTTGTGAACATTGACAAAATCATAATTGGAAATGACGATTTGGGTTTGCCGCCGGATATTTGGAACCTACCGCCGTTGCCGACAGCTGCCGGTCCTTATCCTGCCGACTGGAAAGGATTAAGTCAACTTTATTCTTTACCTGAATGGTGGCGTGAAGCCAAGTTTGGTGCCTGGGCGCACTGGGATCCTCAGTCGATGCCGGAGCAGGGTGACTGGTATGCACGAGGTATGTATATTCAAGGTAGCCCACAATATGAATACCATCTGAAAAATTTCGGTCATCCATCCGAATATGGTTATAAGGATATCTGCCACAACTGGGTAATTGATAGATGGAAGCCAGGGGAATTAATGGATTTATTTGTTGAAATGGGTGCCAGGTATTTCGTAGCCATGGGCGTTCATCACGATAATTTCGATTGCTGGGATTCAGCATACCAGCCCTGGAACTCTGTTCACGTGGGCCCCAAACAGGATATCGTAGGCATCTGGGAAAAGGAAGCTCGCAAGCGCGGATTACGTTTTGGTATTGGTTTTCACAATACTCCCGGACGCACGTGGGGGCAGTTTATGACTGTTCGTTATACCAGCGACAAGTATGGCCCGAAACGAGGAGTTCCTTATGATCCGTTTCAAACAATCGCAGACGGAAAAGGAAAATGGTGGGAAGGCATGGACCCGGTTGACCTTTATGGCCCGGTTCACGACAAGGAAGACCCACTTCATTCTCCTTTTGCCAATCAGTTTATGTGGCGTGTGGATGATGCAATCAACAGATATCATCCGGATGTGATCTATTTCGACGAACATGCGGGAGATTCTCAGGTTGATTTGGGTGTACACATGGGCCTTGGCTTTCTTGCGCCACAACTGATTGCAAACTATTACAATAAATCCTTAAAATGGGACCATGGGAAAATGGATGTTGTAATTAATCTCAAAGGCGTGGGCGGGCGTTATAACAGCTTCCAAAACAATCCGGAACTGCTTCCTTATGTTGACCGTTCATTGGTTAAAAGCACGGAGGCCATCATAGAACCTGAAATTACGGCCTATCCTTTCCAGACCGAAACCAGTATTGCCGACTGGCATTACCGGACCGGGCAAAAATACATGGAGGCTAAAAAGGTGATTGAGTTGTTAATGCAGAATGTCTCGCGAAACGGTACCATGCTGCTCAACATTACCCAGAAAGGACGTGGCGATCTTGATCCTGAAGTGATCCGTATTTGCAAAGACGTCGGTGCCTGGCTGAAAATCAACGGAGAGGCAGTCTATGGTTCCCGTCCGTTTGAGGTATTTGGTAACGATACAGTCTGCTACACACGTAATCATGGCTATGTCTATGCCACACTTTTAGACTGGAACGGAAGCCCTATTTCCCTTGGTTCACTACGTACCGGTAGTTCGACTCTGGGCAAGGTTTCAAAAGTAGAACTGCTAGGTTCCAATCTTGTAATTGATTTTGTTCAAGACGAGAAGGGGCTAACAATCACACCTGCCGGTTTAGTGCGGTCGCTGTCAGGGATTGATGACCAATCGCTGGCCTCGAAATGCCGGGTACTGCGAATCACCCATAATAAGGACTGGATTAATGATGACGATCCCGGAGTGATAGCTCCCGGATGGCTTCGCAAATGCAATTTGGGAAGCGGCGATTACAACAACGACCTTACCACCAGCAATACGCCAGGCGATGTTTGGACTTGTTCGTTCTCGGGAACAAAAATTTCGGTCATTGCCCCAAAGGAACCGGGAGCAGGAAAAATTGAGGTCCAGATTGATGATAAAACCCGAGTGATCGCCGATTTGTCCATCACCGGAACACGCCAGGCACAAGAGGTAGTGTGTGAGATATCCGATCTGACTACAGGCAGGCATACCATTCGCATCATCAATCGAGGATTGGGGCCGGTATCAGTGGATGCCATGATTGTAAAAGAAGAAAATAAGGAATATCGGTCCGAATAATCAAAATACGAAAGTAATGAGGCAAACGATTATTTTTATTGTGTTTCTTTTTAGTGCAACCCCTCTGTTCTCGCAGAAAGCAACGGTAATTTCTCCTAACCAGAAAATCAATTTATCATTGGTTTGTCATCAGAATGGTGAAATCGGGAATTGGTTTCTTAAGATTGGGTATACAAATGCCGGGCAAACCTCCGCAGTCATTCCGTGTATCGATCTAGGCCTTTCACGGACTGACCAGGATTTCTCAAAGAATCTTAAATTTCTGAAAGCCGGAAAAACCCGCCAAATCGATGAGCAATATACTGCTTTGCATGGGAAACGGTATCGTTGCAGCAATACTGCAAACGAAGTGGCTGTTTCTTTCGAGAATCCTGAAAAAGCAAAAATGAACATTATTATCAGGGCTTATAACGATGGTGTGGCATTTCGCTATGAATTTCCTGAACAGAAAGGCACTTATCTGGTAAAAGATGAACTGACTTCGTACCAGATTCCAGAAAGCACAACGCGGTGGATGGAAAAGTGGAACCGGGCAAACGAAGGGCTGTATCATGAAATGAACAACGATAGCGTACAGCAGGATTGGTGCTACCCGGCGCTTTTCAATTCGGTTGACGGCACTTGCTGGTACCTGATTCATGAAGCAGATGTGAACCGTAGTTATTGCGGCTCAAAACTGAGCAACGCGGCCGATCAATCACGTTATAAAATCACGTTTCCTGATCCCGGGGACGGAAACGGGATGGGGGAGTCGCAGCCAACCATTACGCTTCCATGGCAATCGCCCTGGCGTGTGATTATCATGGGAAGCCTGGCCGACATTGTTGGATCGACACTGATTACTGACGTTTGCCCGCCTTCGGTTATCAAGAATACTGCTTGGATCAGGCCCGGGCCGGTCTCGTGGAACTATTGGTCGCACAACCACGGGACCAAAGATTATCAGGTGGTCTGTGCTTTTGCCGATTTGGCAGCCCAAATGAACTGGCCTTACACACTTCTCGACTGGGAATGGGATGCGATGGGCAACGGCGGAAATCTGGAAGATGCTGCAAAGTACATCCTTTCAAAAGGGGTGAAGCCTTTGATCTGGTATAATTCGGGAGGAAAACATACTTATGTACCTGCCACACCCCGTGACCGGATGTTGACACATGAAAACCGGGTGGAAGAATTCACCAAGCTGAAAGAGATGGGGGTCGTCGGTGTTAAAGTCGATTTTTTTGAGAGCGAAAAACAAGACATGATCAACTACTATCTGGATATTCTGGAGGATGCGGCCAAATTTCAAATGATGGTTTACTTTCATGGGTGCATTGTCCCGCGGGGATGGCAACGGACCTATCCTAACCTGATGACCTGCGAAGCAGTGCGTGGTGCCGAATGGTACAACAATGTGCCCACATTCACCATGGCTGCGCCGGAACACAATACCATTCTGCCTTTTACCCGGAATGTTGTTGGCCCAATGGATTATACACCGGTCACTTTTACTAATTCCCAATATCCGCATGTCACTTCTTACGGACACGAGCTTGCGCTGAGTGTTGTGTTCGAATCCGGGTTACAGCATATGGCCGACCGACCGGAGGGATATTACGGATTGCCCGATGTGCCAAAGACTTTTCTGAAACAAGTACCCAATGCCTGGGATGATACCAAATTGCTGGATGGCTATCCCGGAAAAGATGTCATCCTTGCCCGGCGAAAAGGGGATTCATGGTACATCGGCGGGATTAATGCGGAACAGAGGGAGAAGCGCAAAACGGTATCCTTTACCTTTTTGCCTGAAGGTGTAAAATATAAACTGACACTGATTGCTGACGGAGAGCACGATAAAAGTTTTTCGACCCGATACATGGTCGTTGACAATTCCGGTTCTGTTGACGTAAAAATGCTTCGGCGAGGTGGCTTTGCAGCAAGTTTGGAACCCTGTAAATAGATTGTTTTACAAAATTGTCGACTGATGCTTTCTTATCAGAAACTTATGCGCGTGAAGACAGAAGAACAGAAATAATAAAATAATTACACAATGCCATATTTTAGAAAAACAACACAGAAATACAGCTCGTTATGTACGATTGGCCTGATCTTCATTTTAGGGCTATTGGAAATTGGTACCCTATCTGCTCAAACCGTTTGGATCGATGAACTGGATCTGGGCACGGTAACCCAGGGATACGGGATTCCCTCGAAGAATAAGTCTCTTGACGGCCATACCATGACTATTGCCGGTAAAACTTTTGATCGCGGTTTTGGCACACATGCCGAAAGTTTATTAACCATACTGCTTAACGGAAAAGCGAAAGAATTTAAAGCAAACGTAGGGATTGATGATGAAGTAAAAGGGCATCAGCCTGCAGCAGAATTTGTAGTTTATGGTGATGGGGAAAAGTTATGGTCCAGTGGTGTAATGCATTTGGGTGATGCATCGAAACAATGCTCAGTTCAACTTGCCGGCGTCTGGAAACTTCAGTTGGTGGTAAACGATGGCGGCAATGGTAATTACTACGATCACGCTGATTGGGCTGATGCAAGAATTGAAGCAGCAGGGGTGAAAACTTTTGCCACTTACAATCCGGTAGCGGGCGAACCATATATCCTTACTCCTAAACCTTTGGCAAAGCCCAAAATCAATGGAGCCGGTGTTTTTGGTGTCCGTCCAAATTCGCCTTTCTTTTTTCGTGTACCTGCAACGGGAGATCGGCCAATGACTTTTTCTGCTTTTGGTTTGCCCGAAGGATTAAAAATAGATCCTCAAAGTGGTGTTATTAGCGGAAAACTATGCGGACCAGGAACATTCGAAGTTACGCTTGAGGCTGTTAATGCAAGGGGCAAGGCAGAAAAAAAATTCCGAATTGAATGCGGTGACCAAATTGCGCTGACACCGCCCATGGGATGGAACAGTTGGAACTGTTTTGCCGGCGAAGTTTCTGCGGAAAAAATAAAACGTGCGGCCGATGCGATGGTGAAAAGCGGGCTGGTCAACCATGGCTGGACCTATATCAATATTGACGATTTCTGGCAAAATAACCGCGATTCCAAAGACCCTTCGTTACAGGGTAAGTTCCGTGACGACGAAGGAAATATTATCCCTAATGCCAAGTTTGGTGATATGAAAAAACTTGCTGATTATGTGCATAATCAGGGGCTAAAAATAGGACTTTATTCCAGCCCCGGTCCATGGTCGTGCGGAGGTTGTGCCGGTAGTTACGGTCACGAAGAACAAGATGCCAAAACCTATGCCGGGTGGGGTTTCGACTATCTGAAATACGATTGGTGCAGTTATGGCGGTGTTATTGATGGAATGCCCGGAGACGATCCTTACAGGGTTCCGTCTCTTTCGTACAAAGGCGGCGGAGAGTTGGATGTCGCTATGAAACCCTTTGAAGTCATGGGCAAATATCTTCGGCAACAGCCCCGGGATATCGTTTTTAGCATTTGCCAATATGGTATGTCAGATGTATGGAAGTGGGGCGGATCAGTTGGTGGTAACTGCTGGCGTACAACAAATGATATTACGGATACTTGGGCAAGTGTGAGTGGTATCGCCCTGGCTCAGGATAAAACCGCGGCATGGGCTAAGCCCGGTAATTGGAATGACCCAGATATGCTTGTAATCGGAAATGTTGGTTGGGGCAACCCACATCCAAGCAAACTTAAACCTGATGAACAATATCTGCACATGAGCCTTTGGTGTTTATTTTCAGCGCCACTCCTTATCGGTTGCGATATGGAAAAACTCGATGATTTTACCCTGAACCTGCTTACCAATGATGAAGTGCTTGCCATCGATCAGGATCCGCTTGGCAAACAAGCTACTTGTGTATATACCATTGGCGATTTGCACATTTATACGAAAGAACTTGAAGATGGAAGCTGTGCTGTTGGTTTTTGCAATTTTGGACTCGATGTAGTAGATGTTTCCTTTAAAAATTTCGATAAGCTGGGCATTAACGGAGTTCTAAAGGTACGTGACCTTTGGAGACAAAAGGATATTGCTAAAATTAATACCCAAAAGGACGGGCTTCATCTCAAGGTGCCGGTGCATGGCGTTTTGCTTTACAAATTCAGTGCCGCGAAATAGCTTTCGACGGGACAACTCTTTCATACCGTCGTCATTCTGGGTCAATTATTTATAGCACTATTGGCAATGTATTTAAGAAATATTAATGAAATGAAACCGAAAATATATAAGGTAATTATTTGTTCACTGCTTTTATTTGTATCTGCATCTTTGGCAGAATGACAACAGGGGAAAGGTAATGACCTTTAAGGGTGAATAATTTTTTGAACGTGAATCAAACCTAAATATGAGCGCAAATTTAACGCAACTAAAAATGAAACTAATTAATTTATTCTTAATCTGTCTTTTTATTGCTTCCTGTCAGGAGCAGGCTGTTAATGGCTACAAACAGACAAAAGATGGTGTAGTCATCAATATCCAGGGCGGGACACTTGGTATTTATCCAATAGCCGATGATGCTGTCCGGATTAAATATATGAAAGATACACTGAAAAGTTTACCGGAACTGATATTTATCTCCGGAACTACAGTCCCGGATTTTGATGTATCTGAAAGCTCATCCGCAATTGAAGTAAAAGAGAAAAATCTTCATGTTATTATTGATAAAAAAACGGGGAACATATCGTATTCCGACCCAGCCGGGAAGATCTTTTTAAGCGAAAAAGCCGGAACCCGAAAGTTGGAGCCGGATTCGGTCATGGGCGAAAAATGCTATATGGCAGAGCAATCGTTCGATTCACCGGAAGATGAACGGATATTTGGTTTAGGTCAGTTTCAGGATGGAAATTATAATCTAAAAGGTGTAATCCGCCGTTTAACACAGGTTAACTCGCAGATCGCCTTGCCCTTCATCTATTCCAGCAAAGGATATGGTTTGTTGTGGCACCAGTACGGAATGACTGATTTTAATCCGGCAGAGAATAATATCGAATTGACAAAACAGGAACAATCAGCCGGGAATAATCAGGCGGCGGAGGTTACCACCACAGCCGGAACGCAAAAGGTTTGGCAAAACCAATCACTCTACATTGGTAAATTTACGGTATCCCAAGATGGAGAATATTCTGTATTCCTTGACTTAGGCGATATGGGTAACCGTCACTTCGTGGCAATCGATGGAAAGCCATGCCTGGATCAAAGCAACATGTGGCTGCCGCCAACAGCCGGTAAACTAGTGGTATTAAAAGCAGGAGATCATCAGGTACAACTGATTTGTAAATCAACCAATACACCTAAACTTTCGTGGAAACTTAAAGACAATACGACAATATTCCGGTCGCCTGTAACAAAAATGCTCGATTATGTAGTATTTTATGGCCCTTCGTCCGATAATGTCATTGCTTCATATCGCAATCTTTCAGGAAATGTGCCCCTGCTCCCGGAGTGGGCTTACGGTTTCTGGCAATGTCGTGAACGCTATTCTTCAAGTAAGCAACTGGTTGAAACGGTGCAGGAATTCCGGAAACGAAAGTTGCCCATGGATGTCATTGTTCAGGATTGGCAGTACTGGGGAAAGAATGGCTGGGGTGTTCCGCAATTCGACGAAACGAATTATCCGGATCCATCAGGATTTATCCGGAAATTGCATGGTTTGGATGCTCGTTTTTGCATTTCAATTTGGTCGAACCCCGATAAGAACTCGGAAATAGGGAAAGAGTTTGTGGCTAAAAATCGCTTTATCCCCAACACCAAGTGGTTGGATTATTTCAATCCTGAAACCAGGGAGGAATACTGGAATGCACTAAAAAACAATATGTTTGACTATGGAGTAGACTCATGGTGGATGGATGCCGTTGAACCCGAAAACGATGCACTGAAAGGGGAAATGACGTATGCCGGCTTGGGCGATTTTTACCGTTTGACCTACCCCTATTTTGTTAGTAAGGCCGTTTCCGAGGGGCAACGCGGAACATCGGCCGATAAGCGGGTTTGTATTCTTACCCGTTCGGCGTTTCCGGGTCAGCAGAGGTATGGCATCATCAACTGGTCTGGTGATATTGGAGGGAACTGGGATACTTATATACGTCAGATTGTGGCCGGATTAAACTATACCATTACCGGATTTCCTTACTGGACAACCGACATTGGCGGCTTTTTCCGTCCCGGTCCAACGCAATACACAGATAAAAAATACCACGAATTACTTGTTCGTTGGTTCCAATGGGGGGCTTTTAACCCAATTTTCCGTATTCATGGTTATATGACTGAGACAGAGCCCTGGAAATACGGACAAATCGTTGAGGATAATATGCGTAAGATGCTGAACCTCCGGTATCGGTTAATTCCTTATATCTATTCGGAAGCATGGCAAATCACACATAATGGGTCAACGATGATGCGTCCGCTGGTGATGGATTTCAGGGAAGATACCGCAGCCGTTGACCAGCCGTATGAGTTCATGTTTGGAAAAGCATTTTTGGTAGCGCCAGTTACCGAAGGCGGGGTAAACGAATGGAACGTTTATTTGCCGAAATCAACTAACTGGTACGACTTTTGGACAGGCAAATTATACAGCGGCGGACAAACAATCAAAACAGATGCTCCGTTAGACAAAATTCCATTATTTGTTAAGGCTGGGGTTATCGTTCCGATGGGTAAGTTCATGCAATATACCGGGCAGAAATCAGCCGATACATTGGAAATCCGCGTTTATCCGGGTGCCAATGCCCAATATGATTTGTATGAAGACGAAGGCGATAATTATGACTATGAGAAAAGTAGTTATACCATTATTCCTTTCAGTTGGGATGAACAAAATCAAACGTTGACGATTGGCGGCAAGCAGGGGAATTACCCGGGAAGCATGAAGGAACGCGTTTTCAATGTGGTACTGGTGAACCAATCAAAAGGGACCGGTATCGCCATGAGCAGCTCCGTGAAACGGATTACCTATTCAGGAATGAAGACGGAGGTAACGATCAATTAATCCAACTAAATAAGACCTGAAATGAAACAACAAATTAAAATCAGCCTGCTCACTTTAGTTGCATTATTTGCAATTAAAGGTGGAATGTCTCAAAATCCCATCATTACAAATCTATTCACTGCCGATCCGGCGCCAATTGTTTACAACGACACTGTTTTCTTATACACGGGTCATGACACGGCATCCGTGAAGGCTACCAACTACCAGATGTCAGACTGGCACGTCTTTTCTTCCACCGACATGGTTCATTGGAAAGACTACGGAGCAGTTTTGTCTCCCGAAACTTTCTCGTGGGCCAGTGGTGAAGCTTATGCTGCGCAGTGTATTTACCGTAACGGCAAGTTTTACTGGTATGTAGCAACCTTTCATAAAAAAGATGAAAACAGCAATGGAGGTGCAGCCATTGGAGTGGCCGTTTCCGACCGGCCAACCGGCCCGTTTAAAGATGCCATAGGCAAAGCCTTAATCGTTAACGAAATGACCACCGATATGAAATATGGCTGGGACGATATCGATCCGACCGTGTTTATCGATGATGATGGCCAGGCTTATTTATTCTGGGGAAACGGAAGCTGCAAATGGGTTAAGCTGAAAGAAAATATGATTGAATTGGATAGCCCGATTATCACCTTCAAACCGGAACATTACATTGAAGGTCCCTGGGTTTACAAACGAAAGGGCTTGTATTACCTGGTATATGCCGGTGCCGGGACCAAACCGGAGATGATAGAGTACTGTACCGCTAAAAAAATTGAAGGTCCCTGGACTTATCAGGGAATTATCGAAGGGAATGTACCAAACAGTTTTACTACTCATCCTGGGATTATCGACTACAAAGGAAAGACCTATTTCTTTTACCACAATGGAACACTTCCGACAGGTGGAAGCTACCGTCGTTCGATTTGCGTCGATTACATGTATTACAATCCGGATGGCACAATACAAAAAGTGGTACAGACAACAGAAGGGGTAAAAGCAGTTGAATAATGATTAAAACCATAGCTTAATAAAATCTAATCAAAAACTTTAACAGAAAGGAAGTGTTTCTATGAAAAAGCAGAGTCGCTTTTTATTCTTACTTTCGCTGGCATTCATATTGCCGGTAGCTATTCTGATGCTGATTTCAATGTCAGGTGCTGAGCGTGATGGCATTCCTTCCAGACCGGAAGGTCCGTGTGACATTTATGCTGCAGCTGGTAACCCGTGTGTTGCAGCCCATAGCAGCACTCGTGCGCTATATGCCGCTTACAATGGTCCACTGTACCAGGTTATGCGCCAGTCGGACGGCAAAACTCTTGATATTGGCGTTGTTCAGGCAAGTGCAGGCGATCCTGGTGGATATGCGGATGCTGCTGCACAGGACTCATTCTGTGCCAACACATACTGCTGGATCACCAAACTCTACGATCAGTCAGGCAACGGCAACCATCTTGTCCAGGCTCCCCGCGGTGGCTTCGGCGGGCCATCCATGGGTGGTTTTAACAACCTGCCAATTGCCGACATGGCTCCCGTTACATTAATGGGACACAAAGTATATGGAATTTTCATTGCTCCTGGTATGGGCCTGCGATGGAACGATGCAAAAGGCACAGCTGTCGACGACCAGGCTGAAGGTCAGTATTGGGTCATTAACGGTCATCATTACAATAATGGTTGCTGTTACGATTACGGCAATGCTGAAACCGACAGTCGAGACGATGGTGATGGTACCATGGAAACCACTTACTATGGAAATGCCAATTATTGGTATCATGGACAGGATGCTGGTCCGTGGATCATGACTGATCAGGAAAATAATCTTGTTGGGTGTGTCAATGCTTCGCCCGACGATAAATATTGTGCCGACCTGTCTTGTATTACATGGCGCTTTGTAACTGCAATGGCCGATGGCGAACCTCACCACTGGAGATCCATGGGGGGAGATGCACAGCAGGGCGACCTTCAAGTTATGTTTGATGGATCGCGCATCATCAACGACAGAAGCAGCTATGATCCGATGCGTAAGCAGGGTGCGATTCTTTTAGGCAACGGTGGTGATAACAGCAACGGTTCGCAGGGTACTTTTTACGAAGGGGCAATGACTGCGCCGGGAACTTTTCCAACGAAAGAGACCAACCAGAAGATTCAGGAGAACATTGTTGCAGCCAGGTACGATGTGCAACGTTTGAGTGTGGCCCCTGCCAATGCTACCGGCACCCCTCCTGGCCTCCAGACATTCTCGCCACAGTCTTCGCAAAATACAACGGTTACATTCACCAATACGACAGGTGCTCCCGTAAATGATCTTACTTTAAGTCTCGACGTACCCAAAGGGTGGAAATCAGTGGCCCTAAATTCAAAAGAAACTTCGAAGAAATTTTCTGGCCCTGTTGCGCCGGGAGAAAGCCTTAGTGCAACGTTCACAGTAACATCAGGGACAGAGGCCTTTAATGGTGATCTGGTTGGTAACGCTTTATGGGCAAATCTGAAGAACAATAAGATTCAATCAGCGACAGCAGTAGAAAAGGTTCGTAATGTCAGCCAGGTCAAAATCAATGAATTCCGTATTAGCGACGGTTCCCTTGATAATTCGACGAACTCTTTCGTTGAACTCTACAATGCCGGGGACAACGATGTCGATATCTCAGGCTGGACTTTAACCCATCACCCAACCCGGATGCCTGTTTTTTCTTCCATCAAACTTCCATCTGGAACGAAGCTTGCTGCCCATAGTTTCTATCTGCTAGGTCTATCTAATTCAGGATTGGCCGTTTCTGGACATAAAGGAGAATCAACCATTTACGTCAGGAATACGACGGGAATGTCGGTTGGCGATGTAATTGAAATAGGCGCCGGCTTTGCTGCTGAGACTCGAAAAATAGTAAGCATCACCACTCCGCCTAGGCCTGAGCAATCCACTTTCCCGTTTAGAGGACGCCGAAATGTACCTGGAAGCCCGACAACGGTATGGCAACCACTTCCTGACGGTCCGGTAATCACGGTTCCTGCCGGCTCGACCAACATCCCTGTTACGAGCGTTGACAATTTCAATGTTGGTGATAAAATAGCTCTTGGTTATGGTGCAATCTATCCAACTGTTGCGCAAACCACTGAAAAATACGAGGTAGTCACAGTAACCCAGGTGGGCAAGCCTGGTACACAGGCCTACCTGTCAATGGACGCAAAAGCAGGTGATGTCAACATCAAGGTATCTTCCGTAGAAAATATATCGGTTGGCGATAAGATCCGACTGGATATTGACAGCAAGGGACACGGGATTGAGACCGTTGTTGTAACACATGTAGGTACGCAATCCGTTCGCAATACATTAAATGGCCCGCTAAAGGATACAGAAGATCCTGGTACTGGTCTCGATCTGGCCGAACCGCTAAAGTTCGACCATTCTTCCAACATCCCTTTTAGTGTCAGGGGGACAGGAATCAGTTTCGAGCCTGCAACATCCTTTGACCATTCGAGCAATGAGCCGGTTTTACCGCTCTCATTCAGTATTGCACTCGATCAGCCCCTGGCCGGCAACCACGATATCGACGCCGTGGTGCGCGACTCAAAAGTGGTAACTGCTGGTTATCAGGGAAAACATCTGCCCGACCAGTGGTTTGGAGGTCCTGAACTTTCTACTGAAGCAGGCAATATGGTATTACGCGATGCCGATGGCCATGTTGTTGACGGTCTTAACTATGGAGGGCTTGTCGATCCATGGGCTGCCGAAGGTTATCAGGCTGCCTCCGGAACAGGCGAGAACGGATCTTTCGTTCTTTCTCCTGGCAACAGAGATTTCAGGTGGTGGCTTCGTTCCATTGTCAGCCAGCCTAACGAGAGTGCCGGACGTTATCCTGACGGGGCCGACACCGACAGTAACCGTTATGATTTCTTGCTACAGAATACAACAACGCTGGCAGTGTCTTCAGTGGCAGGATCAAACAATATCAAAGTACCCAGCGTTGCAAACTTCGACATTGGTCAAAAGATCTTCATTGATTCAGACAAGAATAATGAAATTGGGGTAATTGCGGCAATTGGTACATCAGGTGGTACTTTTGTCGGTACCGCAATCAGTACAGGGACAACAGCTATTCCTGTCGGAAGCCTCGAAGGGTTTAGTGCCGGTCAGACTATTTCAATTGATGATGGTGCAAACAGCGAGGCAGCAGTTATTGCTTCCATAGTCGCCGGTCGCCGACGGTTTGGCAGGCCCGATAATAATCCTGTTGATACCATAAAAGTGTCTGTACCACTTACTAACGCTCACGATATTGGAGCACAGGTTTCGGGTAGTGGTATCACTTTAGCGGCGCCATTGTCGAAACCGCACGACAGCGGTACACGAATAGCCAGTAATGTTCCTACACCGGGCGAACCGAATCAATATATCAGGAAACCTTACTAATGACGTAAATTTGATATAATTATATTGAAACGCCTCGTGGCCCGATAGCAAGTACTCATGCCATGTGGTGTTTTCTGACAAATGAGGATTAATTTTGATTAAAAAGAGTAAACGTAATCGATTATACTGGCCATGGTGGCGTTGGCTGCTGACAGTATTATGCATGCTGGCCCTGGTTTTGAGCGGCATTCTTAGCTGGCATTTTCTGATGGACGGACAGATGGTAGGCTGTGGTGGTGGCAGTTCGTGCGATGAGGTGCTCAACAGCCGGTGGTCGATGATCGCAGGTTTGTTACCGGTTAGTGGTTTAGCAATGGGGGTGTACCTGACAATGTTACTCGCCACTTTCTTTATTGGTCCGGACACGGAATTATCAATTCGGCGTTTAGCCTGGAAAGTCCTTTTGGTCCTGGCCGGATCGGTTGCCGGAGGCGCCTTGTGGTTCACCGTCATACAGAAATGGATCATTGGCGGATTTTGTTTCTATTGCATGACCACACACTTCATTGGGCTGGTCATAACAGGTCTGGTCTATTGGCGGGCGATTCGGGAAAAGGAATCCGGTTTAATCGATCACGTACAACAAAATTTTGTAGTGGGAAGAGAGAACTCTTTGTCGACGCATGCTTCAAGTAATCAGCGATTACAGGTGTCAAAATTTCTTTTGACTGGCCTGGCCTTTGCCGGAGTGATGGCAGTCAGTCAGGTTGGTCTGTCATCTTCCAGCGCATACAGCGACGGGGAATCACACGAAAACCTTCCTGCGATTAATTCTCAAACGGTGCCGTTAATTGGGGCCCCGGATGCTCCTTACATTGTCAAGTTACTGTTTGACTATGAATGTTCACATTGTCAGAAAATACATTTTATGCTTGAAGAAGCTGTTCGCCGGTACCACGGGAAACTGGCGTTCGCGCTGTGTCCAACGCCTTTGAATACGCAGTGCAATCCTTACGTCCCACGGGATGTGGATGCATTCAAAAATTCCTGTGAACTGGCCCGGATTGGTTTGTCCGTCTGGTTGGCAAACCGGGAGGCATTTCCTGCTTTTGAAACCTGGATGTTCACGTATGAAACCGGAGACAGATGGCATCCGAGAAGCCCTGGAGCGGCTGGTAAAAAAGCCGTTGAATTAGTTGGTGAAACTGAATATCGGGAAGCTATGGCAGATTCGTGGCTTAAAGGTTATATGCAAAGTTGCGTTCAGCTTTTTGGACAAACCTTGCAGAATGGCAAAGGGGGAATCCCTAAGCTGATTTTGGGATCACGCTGGGTTATTCCGGAACCGGCCAATACAGATGATCTGATTAGAATCCTGCAGAAGAGCCTGGATTTGCCCAAACCCTGATTAATTAAATTAGAGAATCCGCTACAGAGTCAAAGACCGGACAAAAGGATGAAAAACGAAATAAAAAATGAATCAAAAATGAAGATTATGAAAAGATACTTCGCTGCTTTTTTATTAACTGTTGTTGGTCTGAGCTGCTCGTTTGCTCAGTCCCAAAATGCAACTAACCCCATTATTTATGCAGATGTTCCCGACATGTCAATCGTGCGGGTGGGCGATACCTATTACATGAGTAGTACCACCATGCACATGGATCCGGGCGTTCCGATCATGAAATCGAAGGATTTGGTGAACTGGAAGCTTGTAAATTATTGTTACGATACACTGGCCAACATTCCGGCCACGAATCTTGACGACGGAAAAAATGAATATGGACGGGGATCTTGGGCAAGTTGTATCCGCTACCACAACAACACCTACTACGTTTCTACATTTTCCGGAACCACTCGCAAAACGTATATTTTTTCAACAAAGAATATCGAAAAAGGCCCTTGGAAATTGATTACGTTGAATGCTCAATATCACGATCACTCCATATTTTTCGATGATGATGGGAAAAATTATATCATCTGGGGCACTCGGAAACTGATGATTGCTGAATTAAAAGATGGTCTTTCCGGAGTAAAAGAGGGGAGCGAAAAGGTTCTTATCGAAAATATAAATGCACCTGCCGGGAACAATGTCGGCCTGGGCGAAGGTTCGCAGCTTTTTAAAGTGAATGGAAAATACTACCTCTTCAATATTTGCTGGCCACGCGGTGGAATGCGGACGGTGGTGATTCACAGGGCCGATAAGATTACCGGTCCGTATGAGGGTAAAGTTGGTTTGCAAGATCAAGGCGTTGCTCAAGGTGGGCTGATCGACACGCCAGATGGTAACTGGTACGCTTATTTGTTTCAGGATCACGGTGCTGTTGGCCGCGTCCCTTATCTCGTTCCTGTGAAATGGGAGGATGGCTGGCCTGTTTTGGGTGTCAATGGCAAAGTGCCTGATGTCCTTGATGGATTGCCAGCCAACAAAAGTTTGATACCGGGAATTGTTAATTCTGATGAATTTACACGTCATAAGGAAGACCCTGCACTCCCATTGGTCTGGCAGTGGAACCACAATCCCGACAATAGCCTTTGGTCTGTCAGGCAACGGAAAGGTTATTTGCGTTTAACAACCGGGCGGGTTGACAATGACTTCGTGATGGTTAGAAACACACTGACCCAGCGCACGTTTGGTCCAACGTGTTCCGGTTCTACATCGGTCGATGTATCCAACATGAAAGAAGGCGATTTTGCAGGACTGGCCCTTTTGCAAAAGAAATATGGCCTGGTCGGAGTTAAATATGAGAAAGCAGGTAAATCGATTGTGATGGTCAATGCCGATTCAGGTGAGCCGGTTGAAAAGCAACGTATCCCGCTGGATCAAAAAATGGTTTTCCTGAAAGCCGAATGTGATTTCAGGAACCGTACCGACAAAGCGAATTTCTTTTACAGTCTCGATGGCAAGTCGTGGAAACCGATTGGCAATACGCTAAACATGCAATACACCATTCCGCAATTCGTAGGGTATCGTTTCGGTTTGTTCAATTATGCAACTGAGAATCCGGGAGGGTTTGTCGATTTTGACTATTTCCGCATCAACGATCAAATCTAACAGGAAAATAAAAAAGTGGGGGACTATGCCGAATGACAGAAGATGTATTAAAGATAATTTTAAAAAATAGGGAACATGAATAAGACCATTTTGTTAGTGATACTTAATTTAGTGCTAATTATTTCTGTGACTGCACAAAATGATACTCATTTAAAGCTTTGGTACGAACAACCTGCCAAACAATGGGTGGAAGCATTACCTGTTGGTAATGGCCGTTTGGGTGCCATGGTATTTGGAGATCCTTGTAAAGAAGTTATTCAACTTAATGAGAACACGGTGTGGGCAGGACAACCCAACCGGAATGATAATATTAATGCCAAAGAAGCGTTGCCTGAAGTCCGGAAACTGATTTTTGAGGGTAAATACAAGGAAGCACAAGATGTTATTAACCGGAAATTTATTAGTAAAACATCAAACGGGATGCCCTATCAGACAGTTGGCAATCTCCGGTTAAATTTTCCTGGTCATGAGGATTTCTCCGGTTATTCGAGGGAGCTTGATCTGGAAAAGGCTATGGTCGTGTCGCATTACCGTTCAAATGGAGTGAACTACAATACCGAGGTGTTCGCTTCTTATCCGGACCAGATTATTATTGCCCGTATTTCGGCTGACAAACCTGGAGCTTTGAGTTTCTCTGCAACCATGGACAGACCTGCCAAAGTGAATGTATCCACAGCAGGAAACGATGAATTGGTTTTATCAGGTACGACCAGTGACTTTGAAAAAGTAAGAGGCGCTGTTCAGTTTGAGGCTAAAGTGAAAATCCTGACAGACGGTGGTTTCGTTGCTGCAACGGATACTTCTCTGAGTGTTAAGAATGCCGATTTTGCGACGATTTATATATCCATCGCTTCAAATTTTAAAAATTACAAAGACATAAGTGGTAACGCGGATGAACGGGCGACTACTTTTCTTCAAAAAGCTCTTGAAAAAAAATATAAGAAGATATTGAAGGACCATATTGCCGATTATCAAAACTATTTTGATCGTGTCAGCCTGGATCTGGGCGTCACCAGTGCCGTTAAAAATCCCACGGATGTCCGGTTGGAGCAGTTTGCCAGGGGCGATGATCCGCAACTGGTATCCTTGTACTTTCAGTTTGGCCGGTATTTATTGATTTCTTCGTCCAGACCGGGAGGCCAGCCAGCCAATCTGCAAGGGATCTGGAATGACCAGCTTGTGCCGCCATGGGACAGTAAATACACGGTGAACATAAATACAGAAATGAATTACTGGCCGTCTGAAATAACCAACCTCACTGAAATGAATGAACCTCTGGTTCAGATGGTGCAGGAACTCTCAGAAACCGGAAAACAGACCGCACAAGATATGTATGGGGCGCGAGGTTGGGCTCTTCACCACAATACAGATATTTGGCGGATCAATGGTCCGGTTGACGGGGCATTCTGGGGAATGTGGCCTATGGGGGGCGCATGGCTTTGTCAGCATGTGTTTGATAAATATGAATATAACGGCGATAAAGAATATCTGAAATCAGTATATCCTGCAATTAAAGGAGCATCTCTCTTCTTTCTGGATTTTCTGGTTGAAGAACCTGTTCATAAATGGTTGGTTGTTTGTCCTTCGGTTTCCCCGGAAAATGCTCCGTCTGCGCATCCGGAATCGTCTGTTTCCGCAGGAACGACCATGGATAACCAACTGGTCTTCGACTTATTTACAAAAACAGTTCAGGCTGCGGAGGTCCTTAAGACAGACGATGACTTGGTTGCAAAAATAAATGCAGCATTAAAACGTTTGTCCCCCATGCAGATCGGGAAATGGGGACAGTTGCAGGAATGGATGTACGATTGGGATAACCAGGACGATCATCACCGGCATGTATCACACTTATATGGTTTGTTCCCGTCAAATCAGATATCGCCTTACCGTACACCGGAACTGTTTTCCGCAGCCAGAACTTCACTTATTGCACGGGGAGACGAATCGACCGGGTGGTCAATGGGATGGAAGGTAAACCTTTGGGCAAGACTTCTTGACGGGGACCATGCCTATAAACTTATTACAGATCAGCTAACACCATCCATCCAGCCAAACGGAAGACAAAAGGGAGGTACTTATCCCAATCTTTTTGATGCTCACCCGCCTTTCCAGATAGATGGTAATTTTGGCTGTACCTCTGGTATTGCAGAAATGCTGATGCAGAGCCAGGACGGGGCCATACACTTGCTGCCGGCGTTGCCATCCGCATGGAAAAAGGGAAGTGTGAAAGGGTTGAAAGCCTTGGGAGGTTTTGAAGTGAATATCGGCTGGGAGAACGGCGAAATCACCAAAGCGACGATCAAATCTGCTTTTGGTGGAAATTGCCGCCTTCGTTCATATTTCCCGTTAAAAGGGAAGGGGTTGAAAGAGGCCCGGGGGGAAAATCCCAATCCTTTTTTTGTTGTTCCGGTTACGAAAGCACCGTTGGTACATGATGAAGCTTCCCTCCCTGGTGTGACTTTAAAGAAAATCTTTGAATATGACCTGTCCACGAAGAAAGGTGATGTAATTGAAATCAGAAGACTTTGACGGGACCGGTTAGGCCAGCGTTCCGCTCGGCAGCAGACTATCCTGAGCAAATCTCAGCCATCAGTTTGCATAAAAGTATCCTATCTGCCATTATGCAGATAGGATACTTTTATGTTCAAAAGAGATTTGAAGATATGGTGCCGGAACAAACCCAAACCCGGAATGTTTTATACCTCGTGTAACATAATGGCCGGAATTATACTTACTTTTTTAAGCCTGCCTGTTTTTAAGCAATAGATTCAGACAAGTTTTTATCGCTGCAGCTTGAATTTTCTTCCGCGATGACAAATAATTAGACATCAGTATGTAAAAATATTTGACAAAATCTGTTTTGTTTTTTTTGATAAAAGTTTTAGTAATCAGTATCTTATATTTATGGTATAATTCTGGATGGAGGACGAAACACATTCCGGAATATTGTTTTGAAAAGAAGGGGAGGGTTATATTCTTTCGGGACGATTACAAAAATGCTATGAACCTGAATGAATTAAAAACAATCTGGCGTAAATTGAACCGCAATAAGACAATCTCAATCATTAATTTGTTGGGATTGACTATTGGGATTGCCTCGGTAGTTGCCATCTCTGCTTTTGTCGTCTCTGAACTCGACCGGGGCAGGGAGGTACCCGGAGCACAGAACATTTACCGGATCGAAATGGAAACCCCGTTCGGACATGCCGGGATAAGCCCCTATCCACTTGGAAACTATCTAAAGGAAAATTTTCCGGGTATTGAAAACTTCGTAAATGTACGGCCTGGTAATTTCATGGGGAGCAATGATCTGAATACGTTGGAAACAGGAACTCAGAAATTTGTGGTTAAGAATATCCTTTATGCCGATTCTACTTTCTTTAAGGTATTTAATTATAAAACAATCGCCGGAGATATAAACGATGCCCTTAGGGCCGCTAACGGCATCGTGCTGGTTAAAAGCGAATCAGAAAGGATATTCGGGGATGCCAACCCGGTTGGCAGGATGATAAAATTAAATAACGACCAGCTGTTGGAAGTGAAAGCCATAATTGAAGATGTTCCAGAGGATGCCCTTAATTATTTTCAGGTAGTTGCCAGTTCGAAGTTGATTACGGATGGTAAACGATGGAATTACTTTAATTTTTTCTGTTATTTCCGTCTTTCTTCCAATATTGATTTAGCTGAACTCGAAGACGAGACGGCAAGAATTTTAAATGAGCGTGATGGAAAGGAATTAGAGATGGACTTTACCGGGAAAGTAAAGTTTGTACCATACACGCAATTGTATTTCTATAAACCTTCAATAGTCGATCACATTAAGCACGGGAGCTTTCAGACATTAGTCATTTTTATTTCGATATCTGCCTTGATCCTGCTTATTGCTGTTATCAATTTTATCAACCTTTCGTTTGCCCAAAGTATGCAAAAGGCAAAAGAAATAGGGATACGGCAGATTTCAGGAAGTTCGCGGGGCAGGATATTCGGGATGTTTATAACAGAATCCGTGTTGCTTATGATCATCAGTTTTTCCCTGTCGTTTTCAATTTTAAAACTGATATCGTTATTTGTACCCGTTCAATATGATCTGTCCGGGATTATTCATGCATTGTTTTCCCCTCTATTTATGGGTGTTGCACTGGCAGGGGCAATACTGACCGGGATTGTGGCAGGTGTTTTCCCCGGGGTTCGTATGCTCCGGCTGAATTCGGTACATGTACTAAAAAGAAATAAACCTGCTTCCAAGCATAACGAGTGGCATAAACTGGGGCTTACTTCTCTCCAGTTCATGATAGCGATTGCGTTAACCGCATCGGTCATTACCGTGAACCGGCAATTGCAATTTATCGAGAATAAAGACCTTGGCTTTGAAAAGGAAAACCTGGTTTATTTTCAATTTGAAAATGACCAGGACAGTGGAGGTATATTGTTAAATAACAGGTTGGCCCGGTATCCTGAAATAAAAAGTTTTTGTCTGGCAGACGGACTTCCGGGAGCTTCCTTCTCGAGGAATGCTGCTGAGTTGGTCCATCATGGAGAACGGATCCAGGTAAAATACATGTTCATGCGTTCCGATTACCGGTATATCCCGACTATGGGCATGGAAATAGTTCAAGGCAGGGATTTCAGGGAAGGAGACAAAAATGTGATGATCATAAACGAATCGGCAGCCCGTTCGTTTGGAATTAAAACACTGGATGACCGGACCACGCTGGACGGGAGACTGATTATTGGCGTTGTCAGGGACTTTCAAATTGAATCGTTGCATCAATTGACAGAGCCGTTGGCAATTATCCTGGAACCGTGGACAAAATACGCAATTGTCCGTATTGCTTCCAATTCACCGGTAGCAATTGACAAAGCCGTTAACAACATAAAAACAGCATGGAACGAAACCTTTAGCGGCTCTCCTGTTGAAATCCATTTTTTAAATCAAACATTGGAAATGATGTATTACAAAGAGCGGGTATTCAGGCTCATCTTGAACCTACTGGTTTTGTTGGCCCTGTTTATTTCGAGTCTCGGTCTTTTCGGGGTTTCCCTGTACCTGATCAATAACCGGATCAAGGAAATCGGTATCCGCAAAGTAAATGGTGCCCGTGTTGCTGAAATATTAACCATGCTTAATAATGACTTTATAAAATGGGTAGCTATTGCTTTTATAATGGCAATCCCCATTGCGTATTATACGATGAACAGATGGCTCGAAAATTTTGCCTATAAAACCACCCTGAGTTGGTGGATTTTTGCCCTGGCAGGTCTGCTGGCTTTGGGAATTGCTTTATTAACGGTAAGCTGGCAAAGCTGGAAAGCAGCAACGCGAAACCCGGTGGAAAGTTTACGATATGAATAGAAGCTAATTTTAAACCTGAATAAAGTGAAACATTTAAATTTCATAATCCGCACGCTAAGAAGTAATTCAAAGCTAAATGCTGTCAATCTGTTTTCGATGGCTTTAGGCCTGGCCGTTACCGGGATTATCCTGAGCTATGTGTACCAGGAGTTTCATTTTGATTCGGGGAATCCCGATTCAGGAAAGATATACCGGGTTATCCAAAAAGAAGGGGATGATGAGGAGCCTTATACCTTTGCACCATTGGCTCAGACTTTGAAGGCTGATATGCCCGGAATTAAAGAGGCTGTACGGGTATGTTTTTTTTATGGTTACCTGGCCTGTTCTTCTGGTGAGAATAAGTTTAATGAGACTTCGGCAATTTTTGCCGATCCTGGCTTTTTTGAGCTTTTTCCTTTCCCTTTGGTCAGGGGAAATAGCAAAGAATGCTTGCTTGCCCCAAACTCCATCGTGCTTTCCGGGACTGCGGCCCGTAAGTATTTTGGGAAGGAAGATCCAATCGGAAAGCATTTGATCATTGCTAAAGATCAGGATTTTACAGTGACGGGCGTTTTTGATGATTTTAAAACGAATTCCAATTTCCGGGGCGATTTGGTTTTGCCATTAAAGACGGTCTCGAAATTGACGCAGATTTGGATTGCCCCCGGTTGGGAAGATGTAAGCGATATTCATACGTTCGTTTTGCTGGCAGATAAAACAAACAGCCATGAGTTATCAGAGCGCGCCCGGGATTTTATTTCAAAATATATCCCGAAAACAAAAATCGAATTGCGGTTTCAGCCCATGAAAGATATTCATGTAGATAAACAAATTTTTTGGGAATCGGCTGCCCAGGCGAATGTCATGTATTTGTATATCCTGGTTATTGTGGCGTTCGTTGTCCTGGGGATATCCAGTGCCAACTTTTTGTTCCTGTTTGTCGGTATAAAAAGTCAGCGAAAAGTAAATACAGGCGTCAAAAAGGTTTGTGGTGCCTCGCGGCTTGTCCTGTTTTTTGAGTACTTCAGGGAGGTGCTGGTACTGATGGTACTTAGTGTGCTTTTTGCTGTTATTTTGTATGAAATTTACAAGGTTATCATTACGAATTATTTCCCGTTTTTACCCAGGATTATTTTCTTCGATTTCAAATTGTGGACGATCTTGCTTGCAGTGGTAATCGTGGTTACATTGCTGACAGGTTTTTATCCATCCTATGTGCTGTCCTCGCAAAGACCGGCACATATTTTTAGTTCACAAAAGGGAAGCATCCCTGGCAAGGTGAAATTCGTAAATAAACTGGTGGTTGTACAATTTTCGTTGTGTATTGCATTAATTGTGGCAACGACATTAATGTACAAACAAGTCAACTTTATGGAAAGTCTGGATACCGGTTATGCGAGGGACGAGCTGATCACCATTCCGCTTAATATGCATGCTGGCGATGGTATTTATAATGAAAAATTCGATGCATTTGTCAATGAATTGAAAAAATATCCGGAAATAAAAAACGTTACCATGGCTTTTTCTTCTCCTTCTTCTGTTAATACAAGCGAGGATGCCCCGGATTGGGAAGGAAAACCCGAAGGGAAGGAAGTCAACATGCATTGGGAGTCGGTTTTTTATGATTATTTTAATACATTGGGTGTAAAAATTATCCTTGGAAGGGGGTTTAACCGGGATTTTCCCGGTGATGCCATCAACTGGGATAATCATACGGGGGCCTTTGTTTTGAATAAGAGTGCCGTTCGTGCTATGGGAATTGAAGATCCTGTCGGAAAAGAATTCAAAGTTTGGGGGTTCAAAGGCCCGATTATCGGTGTGGTCGATGATTACAATTTTCAATCGATGCGTTCGGCAATTTCTCCCATGTTTTTTACGTCAAACCCGTTTTTACAAAATGAGATTATTGTACGGACCACCAACCACGCGACTACCGCATTATCAGACATAAAAGCGGTGTGGAACCGTTTCGTTCCCGGTTATCCTCTGGAGTTTCATTTTGTAAGCGATCAGGTGAAGGCTCTTTACCGTCAGGAACAAAATTTGGCCGGCTCCCTGAATTTATTTTCAATTCTGGCCATCTTGATAGCCTGTATGGGGTTGTTTACGTTAACTGTCTTATCAATGGACCAGCGAACCAAGGAAATTGGCATCCGTAAAGTCAACGGAGCCCGCATATCCGAGGTAATGGTCATGCTCAACAGAGACTTTGTTAAGTGGGTGCTGATCGCCTTTGTTATTGCTATGCCCATTGCTTACTACGCCATGCACAGATGGCTCGAAAATTTTGCCTACAAGACCACTTTAAGCTGGTGGATTTTTGCCCTGGCAGGGGTACTGGCGCTGGGAATTGCATTGCTAACGGTAAGCTGGCAAAGCTGGAAAGCCGCTGCGAGGAACCCGGTCGAAGCGTTGAGGTACGAATAGTATCGAAACCAGGATCAGGCCGGAAACATAATGGAGGCGTTACGGAACGAATTTTTACCAATAGAGTTAACGATTAAAGATAATCCAAAATGATAGTTCAATATTTAAAAATGATTACACGCGACCTGATCAAGCGAAAAAGTTTCAGCCTCATTAATATTACGGGCATTGCTATTGGTTTTACAGTGTGTATGGTTGCAGTGCTGTATGTTTATACTGAACTCTGCTTCGATAAATATATTCCGGGAGTTGAAAACAAATACCGGATAACCTGGGGGCCATCGAATGATGTGGAGGCTATCCTGCCTTATGTTTTCAAGGAAAAACTTGAACCTGTTTTGCCTGAAGGGGCCCAAATGTGTCTGAGGACTTGGGTCGGATCACAGTATCTTTCATACAACCGGCAAAACTTTAAGTTTGAACATACCCTGTTTTCCGACTCCCAATTTTTGTCAATGTTCGGGACGTCTTTGATCGTGGGAGACACGGTAAATGTGCTGAATGCGCCGTTCCAAGTCCTCTTGTCTGAGCATGCGGCACATAAAATGTTTGGGGAGCGGGACCCTTTGCATCAATCCATCCGTATGTGGTCGAATGATTTTTCAGTAACCGGTGTTTTTCGTGATTTTCCGGAAACTTCCCACCTGGATGCCGATGTTGTTATTGCCATCCCTTCCTGGGAAAAATTAGAGTCGAACAACCTGACCAGTTGGGGAAACAAAGCCTATGATTATTATGTGTCGCTTCCGCCAAATACCAATCTGCCAGAACTTCAGAAAAAAATAAAAAAAGTTTATCTCGATTCGGATCCGTGGTTCAGAAATAAGTCCGCAGAAGAAAAGGCTGCTACGGGCTTTGAACTGGAACCTGTAACAGACATCCACCTGAAATCTGCACATGTGCTCTGGGATGATGATAAGAATAAAGGGAACAAAGCTATGGTTTTGGCCTTCGTGATTATTGGTATACTCATTCTTTTGATGGCTGCGTTCAACTATATAAATTTATCAACCGCTTATTTTCAAACAAAAAGTACATTTTCAGGTATACAAAAAGCGCTGGGGGCCAACATTAAAAATCTGTTACGGTACATCTTTATACAAACTTCAATCACGGTTGCGTGTGGGTTTCTGTTATCCATTTTGTTGGTGAGATTATTTCTTCCATATTTTAATATGTTGGCTGCCAGGAAAATTCCGTTCTCTCTTCTACTGATTCCCGATGTCGCTTGGATTATCTTACTGATGTTATCCGCGATGATTGTTTTGTCGGCGATTTACCCTGCAATTATTTTTTCGCGCGGTAGCCCTGTTTTTGCATTAAAAGGGCAAAGAGGCCATTCAAAAAACGGTTTTAGCTTTTCTTTACGAAAATTGCTGGTTATTTCGCAGTTTATAATTTCAATTGCGCTTGTGTCTGGACTGTTGGTAATGGTACGGCAAATCAGGATGATGACTTCTCAAAAATTAGGCTTTGATACAGAACAATTGATTGATGTTAACTTCGGACTGGATAAAAGAAAATATGAATTGTTTCGCACCCAGTTAGAGGCTATACCAGATATTGCCGGCATTTCGGCAACCAGCGATACCCCTGCCGGTTATATTGATAATGAGAATGCTTTTCGGTTATCCAGTGAAACAGAAGATAAAAACCGGTCAGGGTGTAGTGTTGTTGAAATTACCCCTGATTATTTTGACGTAATGCATATCCGGCTTTTGGACGGAAGGCCATTCTCTCCGGCAATGGAGAGCGAAAATGTTGTGGTCCTCAGCAAAACAGCCCTAAAAAGCCTTGGTCTTCCAGACGGAAAAATTCTTGGTGAAAAAGTACACCTTGAAATGGGAGGAAGGGATTGCTTAATCGTTGGAGTGGTTGATGACGTTCAGTACCGAAGCTTACGGGAAACCCCGAAATCGGTTGTTTATGTCCCTATCCGCAATTATTACAACAACGTAGTTGTCCGATTGGGTAAAAGTAATCATGTCGAGACATTGGTGGCAATAAAAAAAGCATGGTCTTCCGTTTCTTCCGACAGCCCGTTTGATTTCAGTTTTTTCGACTCCAAACTGCAACGCAACTATATATACGAAATCAGCACCATGCATCTGTTTAATATTTTGGTGATCATTTCTTTGGCGATTTCTTCGCTGGGAATATTCGGTTTGATTATGGAAATCACTGTTCAGCGAACCAAGGAAATTGGCATCCGTAGAGTCAACGGTGCCCGCATATCCGAGGTAATGGTCATGCTCAACAGAGACTTTGTTAAGTGGGTGCTGATCGCCTTTGTTATTGCTATGCCCATTGCTTACTACGCTATGAATAAATGGCTTGAGAACTTTGCCTATAAAACTACCTTAAACTGGTGGATTTTTGCCCTGGCCGGGGTACTGGCCCTGGTAATCGCGTTGTTAACTGTTAGCTGGCAAAGCTGGAAAGCCGCTACGAGGAACCCGGTGGAAGCGTTGAGGTATGAGTAAAAGTAATGAATTAGTTGGAAGGACGATGAATGATAATGAATAACAACTTAATTTTCTGAAAGATGAATGGAATAAGAAGCATAAAAAATTCTTTCAAGAAAGAAAAGGGATTTGGTTTGCTGAATATTATCGGCCTGTCGGTTGGTATGGCAATGAGCCTTTTGATCATTTGGTATCTTCAATATCAAACTTCATTTGAATCGGACATTCCGGAAGTGGAAAAGATTTACCGGCTTATCTCAAAAGATAAAAATAACGGAAATTTATCTTTCGGAAATCCGCTCCCCATGGCGCAGACTATCCGGGAAGATTATCCGGGAATATCCCAAATCGTGGCAATTTCAAATACGGAATCTCTCTCTGTAACCGTTGGCGATTCAAAATATAACATCGATGCATCGGCGGCAAGCGGCGATATTTTTAGCTTACTCAATATCAGGCTGGAAACAGGATCAGCTCCTGAAATTCTGGAAGAGCCGGGAAGTGCAGTTGTTTCCCGGACATGTGCCCAAAAACTGTTTGGCAACGACAATCCGGTGGGTAAATCATTTCAGGCAGATACTTACCTGGGAGAACGGACATTCACTGTCCGGACCATTATGAACGACCCCCCGGTAAACTCTGAATTCAGGGCAGCCATGTACCTGTCGTGGGAATACATGAATCCGCAGGACTGGAGAAAGAACTGGTGGTGGTTTGGCACCCATATCCTTGTCAAGGCAAAGACAGAAGCCCAGAAAACGGATATCGAGCAGAAAATAAACACGATACTGGCAAGACACGAAGCCCCTTATATTAACGGGCGCTTCGACTTTCAGCTTATTCCTCTGAGGGAATCACATTTCAGGCCTGAAATCGAAAACAAGTTGGTTGAAGCCGTTTCTCCGCAATTATTGTGGGTGCTGGCCATTGTGGCCGGATTTATTATCCTGATTGCCTGTATCAATTTTATCAACCTGGCGATAGGACAATCAGAAAGAAACACGAAAGAGACAGGTATTTGCAAAGTTTTAGGTGCTTCCAGAAGCAAACTCATGTTAAACTTTCTGTTTGCGACCCTGAGTAAATCTGTTCTGGCTGCTCTGCTTGCGGGGACCCTGGTGTTTTTTCTTGCTCCCTATTTCAGGGAGTTGGCCCGGATTGAAGCAATCAATCCTTTTTCTTCACCAGTTATATGGTTGGTGTTGACCGGTATGGTTGTTGTATCCGGATTGTTGTCCGGTTTATATCCGGCAATTATTGTCTCCCGGCCTAAACCGGTAACCCTGCTTTCGAACCGGAAAAGTGTAACGTCCCATCCGGGATTGTTTCGCAAAATACTGGTTACCATCCAGTTTTCCGTCGCTACAGCGCTTATTATTTCCGTTCTGTTTATCTTCAGGCAAATTTCGTTTCTTAAACAGCACGACCTGGGATTCAATAAAGAGGGATTAATCGCCCTTGATGTAAGTTCGCTGAGTAACGATCTTGAGGTTATACGACGAAAAGCTGCTGTCCTGGAACAGGAAATTTCGGGCGAAGCCATCCCGAATGGGATTGTAAGTATAGGAACAGAAGAATCGCTTCCCGGCACTGGCTACAGGAATGCGCCAACGGTTTTTGATCCTGGAACCGGGGAAGCCTATACTGCTATTGCCGTGGGTATCGATGAAAACTATTCTGACGTACTGGAGCTGCCTGCCACAGAAGGCCGGAACTTTGCGAAAGACCGGACATCAGACCATGATGGTATTTTGATCAATGAAACGTTGAAACATAAATTGGGATGGACTTCAATCGAAAACAAACAATTGGCCCTTGAAACAAAAGATTCCAGGGTAAATGTTATTGGTGTCTTTAAAGATGTGAATATAAACTCACTGGTCCAGAGTATTCCTCCTATGGTTTATTGCTATAAAGGTTATTCCTACCCCCAATACATGGTTTTCAGGATAAGTCCGGAAAAGGAGGGCCAGGCAAGGTCCCTGATCAGACACGAGTGGAAAAAAATCGCCGGGGATAAGCCGGTGACTGTTTTCTCCGTGACCGACCGCTTTGATTCTATGTATGGGAACGAAGAGCGTTTGTCTAAAATCATTGCCGCTTTTTGTTTGATTGCAGTCGTACTCTCCTGCTTTGGATTGTTGTCGCATATTGCCCTTTCGGTAACGTACCGGACCAAGGAAATTGGCATCCGAAAGGTAAACGGTGCCAAAATCTCCGAAGTAATGGTAATACTGAACAAAGATTTCGTAAAATGGGTAGCCATCGCTTTCATAATCGCTACGCCGGTTGCGTATTACTCGATGCATAAATGGCTGGAAAACTTTGCCTACAAAACCACGCTGAGCTGGTGGATCTTTGCCCTGGCCGGACTGCTGGCGTTGGGAATTGCTCTGCTAACGGTTAGCTGGCAAAGTTGGAAAGCAGCTACGCGGAACCCTGTGGACGCGTTACGATATGAGTAAAATAATGAATAATTAGTAATGAATAGCCATGGATTTGCAATTTATTAATAAAATATTCAGAAGAAGTCTGAAAAACAGAACAATAACCTATATTAATGTGATTGGACTGAGTGCCGGATTAATCGTGATTTTAATGTTGGTAAATGTTATCCGGTACGAAAAGAGTGTCAATAAATTTCATAGAAGGATAAGTGATATTTATTGTATTGTAACCAGGGACCAACATTCCGGGAGCAACTCAATTGGCTGGAACGAAACAGTGCCGGTCCTTCCAAAGACGATGATGGATGAAATTCCCGAAGTTGAATATGCTGCTTTGGTTGAAAACGGACAAGACGATTTTCAGTTTACAATCGGCAATGAAATTTATAAAGAGCAAATACAGTTTGCTTCGCCAAATCTGTTCAAGGTCTTTTCCTTTCCGGTTCTGAGCGGAAAGATCCCTGTCGAAAGTAAAGAAGGAAATATTATGGCTCTCAGTAAGTCGCTGTCAAAAAGGTTGTTCGGTGATAAAGATCCGGTGGGGGAACTGATACGGGTAAATAATAATTACGATTTCATGGTAGTCGCAGTTTTCGATGATATTCCCGGTAATTCTACCATGCGGTTTAATTGCTGGGGAAATATTGAATTCTTACGCGAACTGTATCACGATAAAAATTATCTGGATACCTGGTCTAACCTGGCTTTTCAAGGGTATGTTTTGCTGGCTGAGGGTGCTTCGTCAAAACGTGTTAATGAAAAACTGAAGGAAAGGATTATCCGTTCGAACCCGGACTCCCAGGCCGAGTCACAGTTATATCCGTTTTCAGAGCTCTATACCGGTTTATACGGTCGTAACGATATAATTAAAATGGTCGGTATTATCGCTGCCATCATTTTTATTCTTGTTTCCATCAATTTTATTAACCTTAAAACAGTAGATACCTTTCAGCGTATCAGGGAATTCGGAGTGCGTAAAATCAATGGTGCAGGTAAAGGGTTCCTTTTCTGTCAACTAATTTCAGAATCCGGAGTAGTTATTCTGTTGTCAGTCATATTGGCATTGTTAATAACATATTTCAGCTTCCCAGCCTTAAAAAATTTCATCGGGATTAACGGGGATCAATCAGGAATAATATCGCCGGAATCGATAATAATACTTTTGGTGATTGTTGGATTTATAGCCATTGTATCGGCACTCATCCCATCGTTGTCGCTAAGGTCGGCTTCTCCGGTTAATTCATTAAAATCGAAGGTAAATGAAACAATGGGAATATCGCAGCTACGAAAAATATTGACAGGAGTACAGTTTGGTCTGGCAATCGGCCTGATCATCTGTACTTTCTTTACAGTTAAACAACTGAGTTACTTAAAAAGCTTTGACCTTGGGTTTAACAAGGAACAGATGGTTTGTATTGATCTTCAGGGACCACTTCAAACCAATTACAGGATGTTACAGGACGAACTTCAGAAAAATCCTAATATCCTGCACTCCACTGCTGCTTCCCGCCATCCTATTGGTATGTACTGGAACGGCGACGGGCTGGAATGGGATGGCAAACCGAAAAATGTGGATCCCCTGGTGACCTTTATTGAAACCGATGAACATTTCTGCGAAACTTTTGATATAAAAATGCTGGAAGGCGATTATTTTAAAACAGGAAAGCCGGGCGCAGTCGTTATAAATAAAACTTTTGCCGACATGATCTCTCCTGGAGGTAATTCGTTGCAAATGAAGTTGTCTGGCTATGGAAGGGAAATGGAAGTTACCGGGATAACCGAAGACTTTCATTTTAAACCGCTCAACCGTAAAATCGGGCCGCTGATGTTTATTAAAGAAATGGGGCTCGACAACATGAAATACCTGTTTATCCGGATTTCTCCTTCGGGTATGCCGCAGACATTAAAATATATTGAAAAGACTGTAAAAACATTAAACCCGGAATTTTTGTATAGCTACCGGTTCCTTGATGATGAGTTCGCAAAGTTGTACAATGGCGAAGAACAGTTAAAACGGCAGCTTGGCTTATTTTCACTTGTGGCAATCATCATTTCGATCATGGGAATGTGGGGAGTTTTACTTTTTGTAGTACGGCAACGGGTTAAAGAAATCGGCATTCGAAAAGTGAATGGCGCCAAAGTTGTCGAAATATTAGCCATGCTCAACAAAGATTTTATGAAATGGGTGGTAATTGCTTTTGTAGTTGTCTGCCCGGTTGCATATTACGCCATGCATAAATGGCTCGAGAATTTTGCCTACAAAACCACGCTGAGCTGGTGGATCTTTGCCTTGGCCGGTTTGCTGGCATTAGGAATTGCATTGCTGACAGTAAGCTGGCAAAGCTGGAAAGCTGCAACGAGGAACCCGGTGGAGGCACTACGTTACGAATGAACGATGGGTAAAGTGTAATGAACAATTAAAAGAATGAGAAACGTGAGAGTAAAAATGTCGGGGGATTTTGTTTGCGTCAATGTAGTGGAATCTAAAAGTTGCTCATCACTCATTGAACTGCCCGGTGGAGGCAATGTGCAGGAGAGAAAAGAGGTGTTTGTTATTTTATTATCCTTTTTTATTTTGTTACTTTTATCTTATTGTTCTGCAAAAGACTTCCTGTTGATTAATTTTTGGAGGTTTTGGGGATCGGATAAAACATTACAACTTAATATACCTAACCTTTTAATCGAAAATAAATGAAACGTCTCAACTTATTTGCAGGTATTTTTCTCATTCTATTGATGGTTGCCTGCGTCGGGGAAAGAAACATGCACTATCCTGTTCGTGTGGATAATCCGTTTGTAACACTCAACAAAACCAACAGTATCCGTATTACGAAAATGGAACTTACCGATTCGGCAACAGTATTGTCGGTCCATGCAACTTACAGGCCGCATAACTGGATCAGGATTGCCAAGGGGTGTAAGCTAATGACTGACGGGGGAATCGATCTGCCGGTAATTTCGGCTGACGGCATACAGTTAGACAGCCTTTTTTGGATGCCCGATTCAGGAGAGGCCGATTTTACGCTAACGTTCGGAGCCATGCCGACCGATGCAAAATATTTTGATTTTATAGAATGTGGCGGGGAGGGGTGTTTCAACCTTTACGGTATTTATTTTTCTCCGGATAAACCGATGTTAAAGATTCCGGCTGAATGGAAAAATATCAAATATCCGGAAAATGTAATACTTCCCGCATCAACTTTTTCCAAAGATTCTGCTGTTGTTTCGGGCCACATATCGGGTTATCGTCCTGAAATGGATATTGCCCTGACTCTATATTATTCACCTTTTGGGCAGAATCAAAAAGATGTGCCTGTTCCTGTTGATGTAAATGGCAATTTTAAAGTAGTTGCCACTCCTTATCTGCCGGGTAGTGCTTTTCTTGTTATGCAGTTCCATCCCTATTCCGTTTTCCTTGTTCCGGGTGAAGAAACTTCTGTTTTTATTGACCTTGCAAAATTATCAGACGAATCATATATTCCTGAATTTAAGGGAAGTATGGCACTTGTTGAACATGAGATGGACCGTAAGTCCGGCGATAAATTTAGTTTTGGAAATCTGGTTGAATACGATTCATTGAATAAGAAATCGGCCGCAGATATCCTTCCTTATCTCGACAGCAAACTGAAAGAAGCCTGTGACAGTATCGATTCCACGAAAAAAAGCGATGCCTGGAAGCAACTGGGTAAAATAAGCGCCGAAACGGAATATATGAGTATGCGGTTTAATTTCGACCGGTATTGGACAAACATTTGCATGAGGCGGGCCAATATTTCCAGCCAGGAGGAATTCCAGACTTTTATGGCTAATTTTAAGCATCCCTCTGCGGGATTGGTCGATTCGTTAAAAACAAATGTGCCGTCTCTTGATTGTATTAATGTTCCCTATTTTTCTCTTGCAAACGGTATCTTCAATTTGTATGTCCGGAATCAGGAGAATTTTCCGGCGATTACCAATCCTGATAATGCGGAGGTATTCAAAGCCTATGCATTGCTGACGAAGTTCGAAGGCGGAAGCCCTTTGTCTGAAGATGAAATGAAAGAATTTGATTCTTTCAAAAACCAGTCATTCAAAGAGTTATTAGAGGAAAGAATTGCAGAGCGAAAGGCTAAGATGGAGGCTCTTAAAGAAAATAAATCGGCGCATATCCACGAACTGGACGATGTAGCGCCGGACAAGATTCTGACCACTATTCTTGAAAAATATCGCGGGAAAGCCGTATTTTTTGATATTTGGGCTACATGGTGCGGTCCTTGTCGTGCTGCGCATAAAACGATCCTGCCATTGAAGGAAGAATTGAAAAATGAAGATGTTGTTTTCGTCTATCTTACCGGTACGACTTCTCCTGTTGACAAGTGGAGTGAAATGATCAAGGAAATTTCCGGAGAGCACTATTACCTCACAAATGAACAATATCAGTCTGTCCTTAACCAGTACGAATCGCAAGGCGTACCCACGTATTTGATTTTCGACAGAACCGGCAATTTTGTATATAAGAGCGTTGGCTATCCGGGCAATGAAACCATGAAAGCCAATTTGCTGAAAGCACTGAAAAAATAAAATAACGGATCTAAGTTTTTGGACTGAAATAATCTATTTCGGGAATTTTGCTCTGTTTTTAACCCTCCGGAACCTTAAAATTCCGGAGGGTTAATTTTATAATGTGCCCCATCTCAGATTATTGTTAATGCCCTCTGAACAGCATGACAAAATATTTGACACAATCTGTTAATTTTTTAGACACGCCTTTGATTCAATATTGTTATATAAACCTGTACTCCAGGTTATTATGTAGATGGTACAATTTCTGAGAATTTTAGAGGTTTCCAGAAGAAGCGTTGAGGTGTGAAATAACTGTCATTGAAAACTTAATCAGGATTAAACGATAAAACAATAGCTATTAACACAATTAAATCGAATATAAAGTTAAAAACACATGGATAATACTTTGTTAAATCGAATTAAGAATGACTTACAGGAGGGCCTGATTACCTGGGAGGTAGCTCTTGCCTTTATTCCAATCGCCTTCTTAAGCTATCTCTTTCACGAATTCGGTCACTGGACTATCGGGGAGATACTGGGAAATAATATGTCATTAGGATTAAACAATTCAGCACCTCAAAACGGGTTCTTTATTAAAGAATCGCATGCGCTTTGGTCGGCTATCGGGGGACCTGTTTTTACCATTGTTCAGGCACTGATATTCCTATTCGTCGTTTGGTTAACCAAATCAATCTATGCTTATTCAGTTGTATTTTTTGCGGGTTTTATGAGGTTCTTTTCAATTGTATTTGGTGGTATTCGCCTACAGGACGAGGGGCGAATAGCTTCCATGGTAGGCGTAAATATGTGGTTGATAGCATTAATTGAACTTTCTGTATTATTTCTGATTTTGTGGAAGAGCAATAAAATCATGAACCTAAATATTAAAACAGTAGGATATTTTACCCTGCTGGGCACTATGGCAATCCTGATTGTAATAAAAACCAACAGTTTGATATAAAAAGCTGATTATAAGATAGTAATGGAATAGTAATGAGACAGATAGAATTATTTCATCAGAAAACATCAAAACCATGATAAATACATTCAAAACCATTTACAGGAAAGCCCTGAAGTATAAGAGTTACGCCGCAATTAATATTGCAGGGCTGGCTATTGCGTTTGCCCTGTCATCGATCTTGCTTTTGTATGTATATAACGAATTTCAGGTGGATGCCTTTCACCACAACCGGGATCGGATTTATCGGGTTGTTGATGCCGGCGACGGCACTGCATTTACAAACCCGTTGCTGGCTGGCGAGCTAAAAAGTGCTTTCCCTGAAATTGAAGAGGTTACACGGGTGAGGCACAACGCGAATGGTTCTTACAAATATGAAAATTCGGTGGTTGATATCACGTATGATATGTGTTTCGATCCCACTGTTTTTCGAATGTTTGATTTTAAGCTGATTGAAGGAACAGAAAAAGAAGCGCTGCTAAATCCCTTTTCAATTGTATTGACAAAAAGTATTTCGAAGAAAATATTTGGAAATAAAAACCCGCTCGGGCAAGTGCTCAGGTATAATAATCTCTGTGATTTTACGGTCACCGGAATCATCGAAGACCCTCCTGCCAACTCAACCTTTAATATTGACGCCATTCTGCCTTTTCATGTGCTGGCATATCTTTGGGATAATTATACGGGTAAGCCGTCGGACAATTTTCTGATCAGGGATAATGGTTCATTTCATACATACATCATGTTTAAACCGAATGTCGATGTTGCTTCCATTGAAAATAAAATCACTACCTTTTGTAAAGAAAAATCATTTCAGCAGGATTTTAAACTTCAGCCAATGAGTGATATCTATTTCGGGAACAACAACCGCGACCGATGGATTCATAAAGGGGATAAATCAATGGTTATCCTGTTGATGTCTATCGCTATTGGATTGCTCGTTATCAGCATTATTAACTATATCAATTTAAATTCGGCAATAACCCTGAATAACCTGTTTTGCTTTGGGATAAAAAAAATACTTGGGGCAACCCCCTGGCAGGTAATTATCAGTTCTGTGGTAGAAACCTTGTTGTATTTTACAGTTTCAATCGGGTTAGCTATGTTAATAGTACTTCTCATAAACAAACCATTTCAAAATATTTTGGCGGAAGAATATCACTTTTCGTCGCTTGTAACGGGAACCAATCTGTCCATCGCATTGGGTATATTGCTTTTTGTTGCATTGATTTCTGGAATGGCGCCTGTGCAATATTTCAGAAAAGCCCCGGCCTCGGCAATAGTCAAAATGAAACATTTGGGAAATGGTTCTTCAAATTTTCTGAACAAACCACTGATAATTGTCCAGTTTTTCATTGCCATACTCTTTATCGTATCTGCTATAACCATTAAAAAACAAGTCAATTACATCAATCATAAAAATTTAGGATTTGACCAGGAGTTGCTGGTTTATGTCGATTTGATGTCATACAATTTAACCCCATCTGAAGCCGGTGTGCTGAAAGAAAGGCTGATGGCAGATTCACGGATCCGGAATGTTTCATATTCGTCCGGTATTTTTGGCGATATCCGCCGAGGTATGACGGCCGAACTAAATGGCAAAAAACTTTTGTACCGGAGAATTCCCACCGACCCCGATTATGTAAAAACGATGAAATATAAAATTGTTGAAGGAAGGAATTTTAGCAAAGACATGAAGACCGATGAAACATCAGGAGCCTATATTATAAACCAAACACTTGCCAGGGCTTTCGATATGAAAGACCCGTTACAGGAAAAATTAAATAATCACCCTGTCATCGGGGTTGTTGAAGATTTCAACTTCGAGCCGGTTCAAAACAGTATTCAGCCTGTTGCCTTGTTGTGCAACCCTTCGGAGGCATTGTGGATTGCGAATATCAGGCTTGCTTCTGGCAATTTAAAAAGTTCAGTTCAATACATCGGGAATGTCTTTAAAACATTGAAGCCCGACAGCCCGTTCCGCTACTCCTTTGCCGACGACCGGATTGCTACCTATTACCAAAAGGAAATCAGGTTTTCTAAATTATCAGCTATATTCTCTATCGCCAACATTTTTATTTCGTGCATTGGGCTGGTTGGCCTGGTCTTATTTGCCATTAACGGAAGGACCAAGGAAATTGGCATCCGCAAAGTCAATGGCGCCCGTGTTTCCGAAGTGATGGCCATGCTTAACCGAGACTTCGTAAAATGGGTATTCATTGCCTTTGTGACAGCTACGCCAATTGCATATTATGCCATGCACAAATGGCTGGAGAACTTCGCCTATAAAACCACCCTGAGCTGGTGGATCTTTGCCCTGGCCGGAGTGTTGGCCCTGGGAATCGCCTTGCTAACGGTAAGCTGGCAAAGCTGGCGGGCAGCTATAAGAAATCCGGTGGAAGCGTTGAGGTATGAATAATAATTAATGAATCGTCAGTATGCCATTAGCATCGTCATTAATAAAAGCAGAAATTTAATCGAGACTGCTCTCGATTAATTTTTTAATGTCTGTGGAGGAGCAATTGCCACGGCGAATCCGGGTTACTTTAGGAGGAAAGCCAAAAAAAGATACAAGATCGTTAAAATCGCTATCTTTGGTTACGATTGTAATCCTTATGCAAGGTTTTCCACTTCGTTTCCCCGGCTCAAGTGTTATTCTCTCATTCCATAACATGGCTATTAATTTTTAGTCAAAATTACAAAAGAATAAAAACATATAAAATATGAGTAAGAGAGTCGCGCATGGATTAGATTAGGAAATTAGCTAGACCCAAAGTCAGTGAAAATGTTTATATTTACGAAAAAATAAACGAAATATGGGATTCGAAGCGATTAATATAAAAAATAATAAAAAGGGACAGGCAATCAGGATTCCTAAGCAAATGAAAATTGCTGATGACAAAGTTTACCTGAAAAAAGTAGGTAATGCGATCCATATTATTCCATTTCATAATCCCTGGCAAAATCTGATCGACAGTTTAGGTGTTTTTACATCTGATTTTATGGAAAGCAGGGAACAACCAAATAACCAACAGAGAGAATCTTTTGACTAATGAACTATTTATTGGATACCAATATTTGTATTTATATCATTAAACAAAGACCTGCTCAGGTGCTTGAAAAATTCAAAGGCTTATCGGTTGGTGATATCGGAATTTCAGCTATTACATTGGCTGAGCTACAATTTGGAATCATGAAAAGTTCAAACCCTGAGAAAAACCGGGAGGCACTTGACAAATTTTTGACTCCACTGGAAGTAGTCGATTTCGGGTATCTGGCTACTTTGAATATGGTAAGATCCGTGCCGAATTGGAGAAAAAAGGGACACCGATAGGTCCCTTGGACATATTAATTGCTTCTCATGCCAAAAGTATTGGAGCAACATTGGTAACCAATAATGTTCGGGAGTTTAAAAGAGTTACAGAATTGAAAATAGAGAACTGGGTGACGAATTGATTGTTCGACAGGTCAATCTGTCGCTTTATTTAAGGATTTATCGGCATAATCGCTTTTCTTATTGTTCAGGATCGAAGTGAGACTATCCAGACATCCGGCAAACTTTCGTATTTGTTGTGACTACCTGATAAAGTGCATCCTGTGTCTATCCTTCAGAAGAATCCTTCAACTCTTCCTGCCTGCCTTGCCTCTCCGTATAATCAGTATTTTGCGGTTGGTCTGTACATTGACCCATGTTTATAAAAGTTATTATTTCCTGTGTCAAGAAATTGGATATAATGTCAAAAATGTAGACAGGTTGGAAAACATTTTTCAAACTTAAATATTTATATTTAAGTTATTTAGTGACAAAGGCATAATAATTGAACAAGTAACGGATGGTGAGTGTAAAGTGAATAATTCAATAAAAAAGAGGGTGGTGCCTGTAACTTTTGTTGAGGATATACGCCTAAACAAAAGTGATATCTTCTAATCGTATTGATTTAGTTAAACACCTAAAATTTTGCTATGAAAACTAAAATGAATGTAAAAATGTACACGATGATTGCAATGCTGATGGTACTGCTTTCATGCAACGGAATTGCCCAGGAGGGCACGACTCCTACGATAACAAAAACCTTTGATCTGGATCAGCCGGGCACATTGAATGCCAAATCATCCGGCGGAGGGATAGAAGTAAAAGCCAACGATCAGCAAAAAGTAGTAGTAAAGGTATTTATCCGGAAAAACGGGCGGGTTTTATCGCCATCAGATCCTTCTGTCTCCGATATTCTGGAGAATTTTGATTTGGATATTGAGAAAAACGGTTCCGTTATTACCGCGAATGTTGAGCGGAAGGGACACTTCAGCTTCCTTAAAAATGTAGGCATTTCATTAACGATCATCGTGCCCCGGGAAATGTCGTGCAATGTATCCTCCAGTGGGGGCGGATTAAAAATTTCAGATGTGGCAGGCACACATAACTTTTCCAGCAGTGGCGGCGGGGTGCGGTTGGAAAACGTCACCGGGACTACCAAGGCAAGTTCGTCGGGCGGCGGCGTAAATGTGGCCAATCAGAATGGCGATATTCAGTTGAACTCCAGCGGCGGCGGCGTTACTTTAAATGAAGCGCATGGTAATGTTTTGGCGCATAGTTCCGGCGGTGGCGTACACCTGACCAATATTTACGGCAATGTGGATGCCGGTAGCAGCGGTGGGGGTGTCAGTATTACCGGGGAAGTAGGGGCAGTGAAAGCCAGATCCAGCGGCGGGTCAGTCCGTGTTAACATTGCTAATTTAAGTAAGGAACTATACCTGGAATCCAGCGGGGGAGGAGTTGATGCAGTTATTAAAAATGGTGATCAGCTTGGCCTTGATCTGGACCTGAGCTCTGATAAAGTGAATATTGACCTTCATAATTTCTCCGGGAAGTCTGAGAAGAATCGTGTGAAAGGAACCATGAATAATGGCGGGATTCCCGTTTATATGCATGCGTCCGGTGGAAGTGTTAATGTGCGGTTTGAGGATTAGAAGAAAGGAAAAGTCGTCTTCATTTTTTATTTTTAATGAAAAAATGAAAAATCATGACTATCCGTTACAAAATCTCGTCCACGTCAAAACCAGGTACAGGTAAAGAAGGTGAAAAGATTTATTTTCCACGGTTAACCGGATCGTCTCCGGTTGATCTGGACTACCTGTCCGGAATTATAGAGCAACGGTCTACGGCCAGCAGGGCCGATGTTTATCTGATCTTACTGGAATTTGCCCGGTTAATTCCGGAATTGCTGACCAGTGGTAAAACAATATTGGTGAAAGACCTCGGGTCTTTCCAATTGCATGCGCGTGTGTCTACGGCAGACTCTCCGGAGAAAGTTACGTTCAGAAACATCAAAGAAATCCGAATGAGTTTTCTCCCGGATAAAAAACTCAAAGGAAAACTGAAGAGGGTCAGCTTCGAAAGACAGGGATAAGAGAAACTTATTTGGAGCAAAGAAGGCGTAGAGGTATAAAGCTTCCGGTAAAACAAGGGAAAAATGAGCTTATGTGAGCGACTTGTTAATCAAATATAAAGAGTAAAAAAGAATATGTCCTGAAGTTGATGGAGTCTGATGCGCACCAGAATTAATTCTGGTGCGCATCAGAAGACTCGAACGTCCGTATGTTTTTATATTCCGGTGCGCATCAAACTTTATCTTTTCCCTGTAGAAAGTTCAATAATGTCTTGAACAAACAACGGCTTTTACTTGAAATCAGTTCATAAACTTCAGGATATCAGTTCATGATTGTATAAACAATCGCTACCCCTGTCTAAAATTTTTAATCGTTGTCAAAAAAATTGACAATCCGGAGAGGTGGTGATCTTGTAAAACACTCAATATCTTTATTCTATATCAAATGGTATAATAGTTGCCCGGATTAATAATTATTCATTGCACATTATTACTTGGAGAAACCCTGATTGCAGCGTTACGTACGAATATAAAACATAAAATATGAGATTTAATAATATTGTTTTAGGCTGGAGAAACATCCGTAAAAATGGTATTTTTTCTGTGATTAATATTGCCGGCTTGTCGATTGGAATAACTGTCGTTGTTTTAATTTTATTTTGGGTGGTCGATGAATTAAATTTTGACAAGTTTCACGCCAGGCTTGACAGTATCTATACGGTTTATGAGCATCAGCAATATTCGGAAGGACAGGAATTATTTACTGCATGTACGCCTTTCCCACTGGGGCAAACCCTGGTTCAGAAATACCCGGAGGTTGAAGGCGCAACGACCTTTTCCAGTATGGACAACATGTTGATTAAAGCAGGTGAGAAAGAGTACAAAGAAGGACCGGTCTATCTTGCCGACAGCCATTTCCTGGATGTGTTTTCTTATTCAGTGCTGGAAGGAAGCAGGAATGCCCTCTCATCTCCTGATCAGGTAATTATCACAGACGAATTGGCCCATGTGTTTTTTGGGAATGGGCCGGCAGTCGGAAAAATGCTGAAAATAAACGGGGACCATGCATTCTCTGTCGGAGCAGTTATTGCAAAGCAAAAGGCTAATTCAAGCCTGAACTTTAAAATTCTGGTCCCGATTAAATTTGCCGAATCTTTTGGTGCTGACCTGACCCGATGGGGAAACAACTGGCCCCGAACGAATATTTTACTGGCGAGAAATGAAGATGCGTCCCGTCTGAATGAACAAATAACAAATCTTTGTAAAGACAACGGACAGCCCAATACGACTTTGCACCTCTTCCCGTTTAAAAAAGAACATTTGTATTCTTATTCCGGAAGGAATAACCGGATCCAGTATATTTATCAATTCCTTGCAATTGCTGTAATCATCATTTTAATTGCCTCCATCAACTTTATCAATTTGTCGGTTGCAAAAGCCGAGCAAAGGCGGCCGGAAGTCGGAGTCCGGAAGGTCATGGGCGCCAATAAGATGAATATTATGAGACAATTCTTAACGGAAAAGGGGATCATAATCGTTCTGGGCCTGGTTGTTAGCACAATCTTGGTCGTTGTATTTTTACCTGCTTTCAGGTACATCTCCGGTAAACAAATACTGCTGGCACATCTGGAGAATAAATATATGATCCTGCTGCTGGCCGCGGTTATTCTTTTGGTTTTGATATTTTCCGTGATTTACCCATCCATGTATTTATCGGCTTTTAACCCGGTTTTAGCCATGAGAAAATCATTGCATAACAAACAAAAGGGTATCGGCATGAAAAGTTTCCTTGTGGTATTTCAGTTCATGCTCGCAGTTGTATTGATTTGTGGCTCGATTATAATTTCGCAGCAGTTAAAATATATCAATAATTACGACCTGGGGTACAATCATGCTAATCTTGTTTATTTACCGCTTGACGGGGAAGCCCGGACGAAACACGAAGCAATACGGCAGGAGATCGCCCGGATTCCGGGAGTAATAAGCATTACACAGAGCGATAAAGTCCCGTTTTATGGCGGAAATAGTTCATGGGGATATGATTGGGAAGGAAAAGATCCTGAAAACAAAGTGCTGATTTGCAGTATGGATGTGGACAATAATTACTTCAGGACCATGGGTATTAAAATAGTTGACGGCACAGGTTTCCCGGATGGTTACGACAAAATTTTGAATCTGAATGATCTGGGTAGCCCTAAAGTGATCCTGAACAGGGAGGCTATCCGCAGAATGGGCATGAAGGATCCTGTTGGCAAATATTTTACACTTTTTAATGACAAAAAAGCAACGATAGTGGGCGTAACTGAAGATTTTCATTTTGAATCGCTTCGTGAAGGTGTAGAACCCATGCTTATGTTACCTTTAAGCAGTGATCCGGGATTTTTTATTGTCCGGATCAATCCGACTGGGTTTGTTCAGACTATTGACAAAATTAAGAAGTCCTGGTCGTCCATTATTCCTCAGACGGCTTGCGAAGTTGGTTTCTTCGATGATAAACTGGCTGATCTTTATCGCTCTGAGCTGAAAATTTCGAGCTTGATTAAATATTTTACTTTCATCGCCATATTTATTTCCTGCATCGGGCTATTTGGCCTTTCGATGTTTGTTATTAGCCGGCGTAATAAGGAAATCGGTATCCGGAAAGTCAATGGCGCCAAAATTGGCGAAGTTATGATCCTGCTGAACAAAGACTTTGCCAGGTGGGTAGTCATTGCCTTTGTGATCGCTACCCCGGTTGCCTGGTACATTATGAATAAATGGCTGGAAAATTTTGCTTATAAAACAGAACTGAGTTGGTGGATATTTGTGCTGTCAGGGGTGTTGGCATTGGGTATTGCCTTGCTGACGGTAAGTTGGCAAAGCTGGCGGGCAGCGACGAGAAATCCGGTGGAAGCGTTGAGGTATGAGTAAAACAATCAAAAATCACATTAAGCGATGTACAACTTCAAAATCATCATTCGCCGACTTTTAAAAGACAAAGCTTTTTTGCTAATTAATATTTTTGGTTTGGTAATTGGCATTTCGTCATTTCTTATTTTGTTTATCCATGTTTCAAATGAAAAGAGTTTTGACAGGCAAATTACAGGACACGAAAATGTTTACCGGGTAATTTCATCTCCTGTAAAAAGCAAAGATTCACCATGGGCACGTAGTTTGGGTATTGTTCATTCCGCATCGTCTGAAATTCCTGAAGTTGAACAGGCGACAGAGTTTATACATTGCCCTGTTGGAACTCTAAAGATCTCAGACAACTCGTTTCAACAGAATGATATTTTTTGGGTTGATGAGGCTTTTATCAAAATGTTTGAAGTTAAAGCGACAGTAGGCAATCTATCGGAATTGGAGAAACCCAATACCGTTTTTATTTCAGAAGATTTTGCTCGTAAACATTATGGAAACCTAAATCCTGTGGGGCAAATCATCAAATTTGAAGCTGGGCAGTACAAACGAGATATTGGCGATTATTTAATTGTTGGAATTGTAAAAAACACTCATCCCAAAACACATTTTAAATACGAATTGCTGGCATCGCAAAAAGGTAGCATGCAAAAGACTTTTGAAACAACATTACCTAACTTAAAAGTTCTATGGGCTTACAATTACTTTAAACTTCAAAAAGGAGCATCTCCTGAATTGGTGGCCCAAAAGTTAAAGGATTTTTGGAATAAAAGTTCGTTAAAACAAGAAGGTGGACCTAGCGAATTCGATTTTTCATTGTTCCCAATGGACGATATCCACCTGAAATCGGATTTCCGTTTCGAGTTACGCGAGAGTTCTAGCAAAATAAATATTTCACTGTTTATTATAGTATCCTTAATTATTTTGCTGGTTTCCGTGTTAAATTTTACCAACCTCACCATAGCCAAACTTATTAAACGGTCAAAAGAACTGGGTTTAAAAAAGTCCATTGGTGCTAACCGGTTACAGATTATCAGGCAAGTATTAGTCGAAGTATTGATTGTTTGCGTGCTGTCAATTGGGATTTCACTGATATTTATTCAGGGTACAAAGCCCTTAATTTATCAATTGTTTGATATAGAGTTTAAAATATTTTACAACGAACCGGCAATTTACTGGAGTATTTTGGCAGTTATTGGTATATCTCTAGCGGTAACCGCCCTTTTTGTTGCTGTATTTTTTCTGCGTAGAAATTCCACCATTAATATTCTTGCTCAACGGGATAATTTCTCGGGAAGTTCTGTGCTAAAAAGCCTTTTGATCGGACAGGTTGCTATTGTAATTGTGTTAATATCGGGAACATTTCTGGTAAACAAACAAATTGACTTTGTATTAAATAAACCCCTTGGATTTAATAAGGAAAATATAGTTGTCCTGCATATGAAAGACCTTTCGAAGGATGCAGCCCCATTTACAAAAGAGCTAAGAAAGCAAAGTCAGATAACGGGAGTTGGAATGACATATCAATACTTCGGATATCCGACGCAAACATTGCCACTTGAAGGTTTAGGTATTGAAGGAACCGCAGAGTTAGTTTTTGCCAACTACGATTACCTTAAAACCATGAATATTAAGTTGATTGAAAATTGGATCAATCCCGATGCAGACACTGTGAGAGGAATGGTTATTAATAATCACCTGTATAAACGTCTGATGGATAAATTCGGGACTATGGATGCTTTGCTTGCTTACCAGGCGGCGCAACCTTTAGAGCCTGGTCAGATAAGAATTAAATTTGTGGGAGTGGCAGAAGACTTCAATTACAACTCAGCACATGAATCAATCGGCGATTTCGCTTTTTTGTTGGATGAATCAAGAAACCGTGCGCGTTTTGCACATATTCGTTTAGGCGATGGAAGTTTGCATGCTGGCATGAACACTATAAAAAAAGTATGGAACGAGTATTACCCCAACCAGGAAATGGATTACTTTTTTATGGATGAGAAAATAGCTCAGCAATACAAAGCAGAAACCATTCTTAGCCGTATTCTTTTTGCTTTTTCAACTATCGGTGTGCTGATTAGCATTATCGGAATTAGTGCATTGGCACTATTTATTTCGCAACAGCGTACCAAAGAAATCGGTATCCGCAAGGTAAACGGAGCTAAAGTTTCCGAAATTTTGACCATGCTTAATAAAGACTTTGTAAAATGGGTAGTCATTGCCTTTTTTATTGCAGTTCCGGTAGCCTGGTATGCCATGCACAAATGGCTGGAAAACTTTGCCTACAAAACCAATTTAAGTTGTTGGATATTTGTGTTGGCTGGTTTGCTGGCTTTGGGGATTGCCTTGTTAACGGTTAGTTGGCAAAGCTGGCGGGCAGCTACGAGAAATCCGGTGGAAGCGTTGAGGTACGAATGAGTAATATATAATTTAAGTTATGAAATTTTTTAATTTCAAAAACACCTGGAGTTACAAGTTGTTGAATATCACCGGTCTTTCTATTGGTGTTACTTGCGTGTTGGCCATTACACTATGGGTAGAAGACGAACTGAAATATGATTTGTTCAACAAAAATGCCGACCGGATATACCGTGTTATTGTTGAAGAAAAAGGCACCGGGCATTCGTACTCAGGAATGACGATGTCTCCTCTATCTCAGGCATTAAAAGAAAAAATACCGGGAATTGAAAAAGCAGCAAGTTTTGAAATGGACTGGCCAATTATTGTCCACGCAGGCGAAAACTATTACAATGAAGAAGAAATGGCAGTAGTTGGCAAAGATTTTTTCGATATTTTTTCATTTCCATTTTTAAAAGGGGACCCTCACCTGCTGCAAATCGACAAATTCTCGGTTGTCTTGTCTGAAAAACTGGCAAAAAAATATTTTGGCGATGCAGAAGCTGTAGGGCAAACAATTGAAATAAAGAAAAAAGTATTAAAAGTAGTTGCCGTCTTTAGGGACGTTGATTACAATTCGCATATTCGCTTTGAAATGGCTGTTCCTGAGGATTTTTTCGGAACAGGGACAAGATGGGATAACCAGAGTTTATATACGTACATAATGCTTTCTCCCGGGACAGACCCAAATGTTATGGCTTCAAATATTTCCGGTTTTATAGAAAGAAACATCGACGCTGAAAATAAAATGAAACTGGCCCTTCAGCCGTTAAATGATATTCATTTCACAAAAGGCTTTGCCGACGATGATTATACATATCTTGGAGATAAAAAATATGTTTACATCTTTTCTTTTATGGGGTTCTTTATCCTTGTACTGGCTTGTATTAATTTTATAAACCTGTCAACTGCCGTTTCTGAAAAGGAAATAAGAAATAATGTCCTGAGAAAAATATTGGGCGCCACAAAAACAAGCCTAATAAGAAATTCCCTGCTGAAATCGATGTTCGCATCGGGAATAGCAACAGCCATAGCCCTTCTCCTTTTGCATTTATTGCTGCCTTTTATCAATGATTATACCCGGAAGGCTCTTGATTTTAGCTTTGCAACCTCAACCCATATTGCATTTTTGATTGTGATAATCCTTTTTGCCGGAGTATTATCAGGGCTCTATCCGGCTATTTATCTTGCCTCGTTTTCAGATATTGCAAAAAATAAAAATCCGAAATCCGGCATCGCACTATGGCAACGAAATGGTCTGGTTATCTTTCAGTTTTCCCTTTCGGTTATTCTGATTATTGCCACTTTGGTCAGCATAAAACAACTCAACCATATGCGGCAGGTGAACCTGGGCTTCGACAAAGAACATACCGGTTATTTCCGGATAAGGACTGGAGACGAAGATTACCCGGTTTTGAAAGAAAGATTATTGAAAATACCCGGCATTGAAATGGTCGCGGGCAAAAATTATTTTTCCTCAACGATATATAATACTTCCTCTGTTTCGTGGCCAGGGGGCAATGAAAAAGTAAGTTTCTCAGAAAACAGCGTTGATGAAGATTTTTTCCCGCTATTAAAAGTAAATTTTACTGATGGCAGAGGATTTTCAAAAGAATTAAAAGGCAACCTGAATAATTCTGTTATTATTAACCAACAGGCAAAAGAATTGCTTGGAAAAGGAAACCCTATCGGAAAAACACTAAACTTCTGGGGCAAAAATTATAATATAATCGGCGTAATTGACGAAACACATTTTAAGTCGGTAAACGAAGTTGTAAAACCCGAATTTTATGTTTATACATATTCCCCCGACTATATTTTTGTAAGATATAATACAGGATCTTCAGCTTTGCCCAACAGCTTGATAAAACAAATAAAAACTACTGTTAAAGAGATATATCCCGAAACTCCGTTTGATTTTAATTTTTTGGATGCGACATATGCCCGCTTGTACGATAACGATAAACGTGTAGGCGACATATTTGGTATAGTGGCTCTGATAGCCATTTTTATATCTTGTTTGGGATTATTTGGCTTGAGCAAATTCGGGACAGAAAAACGCATAAAAGAAATTGGTATTCGAAAAGTAAACGGAGCCAAAATATCTGAAATACTTATCATGCTCAACAAAGATTTTGTGAAATGGGTAATCATTGCCTTTGTAATTGCCACGCCCGTTGCATACTATGCCATGAACAGATGGCTCGAAAGTTTTGCCTACAAAACCTCTTTAAGCTGGTGGATTTTTGCCCTTTCGGGGATATTGGCAATAGGTATTGCTCTATTGACAGTGAGCTGGCAAAGCTGGCGGGCGGCAACAAGGAACCCGGTGGAAGCGCTCAGATATGAGTAAAATAATGAATAATTGTTCATTACAAATTACTGCTTGAAGAATCACGGTGACGACGCTGAGGTATGGATAACTTTTAAAAACTTTGTAAAAAAAGAATGCCCCGGAATTATTCTGGAGGCAGCCCCTGATTATTCGTAAAAACAACAAAGCCAAGTTGGCTGTTTGAGCCAAAGATTGATCAGCCAAAGGTAAATGCAGACCTTGGGCCTGCATTTACTTAAAACAGGTTAGTATCCCGGATTTTGATCCAGGAGCGGATTGGCATCCAATGCCGTTTGCGGTATTGGAAATAGTTCTGTGTGATCGTCTGTTTCTGCATCTTTCCAGCCCTGAATTTCATCCAGGAAAGTTCCGAAACGGATTTGATCCTGCCGGCCCATTCCTTCCCATGCAAATTCAAAGCGACGTTCCTGGTAAATATCATCGAGCGTCACTGATGATTTAAGCTTTGAAGCATCATCAAAGGCCCTTTCCCTGATTGCATTAACAAGCCCTGTTGCCTCTTCGTTATTTTTCCCCATCCGGACCAGGGCCTCGGCCTTCATCAGGTAAATATCAGCCAGACGAAAAATGGCATAATCATTTTCCATATATTCTTTCAGCCCGGCTTCAAATTCCCATTTATAACATCTTCCTCCGTCTTCCTGTTCCACATATCCCCAGCCATCTTCATCGATGCTGTATTTCATAGTGACCGTTTCGTAATGGATCAGTGGTCGCCCATGCGCAGTAATAATTGTATCTCCCGTGTCCGGATCAACCATGGCTCCTGTTAAAAAGGACCATCCTTTCCGGTTATCTTCAGAATCGAATGACTGAATATAAGCAGGCATGGCACATATTCCGTTCCATGGAGTAAAGCTGCTCAGTCCCAACGCTTGCGGATCAAGATAATGCAACGTTAGGTCTGCCAGGAAATTAGCTTTATCACTGGTGGTGTAGACAGCCGGAAAAATAATTTCACCGGACTCCTCATTGTTTACCTTAAAGTTAACGGTCCAGTCCGATTCAAGGTCGTAGCCCAAACTCATAACCGTATCACAGGCATTGGCACATTCCTGCCACTTTTCTCCGCCGTCAGGATTCCAGATCAGGGCATTCAGGTACATCTTTGCCAGCAAGGTATAAATAACCCCTTTGGTGATTTTTCCATAGCTGGAAGAAGACACATCGCTGCGTACTATGTCCTTAATAGCATTAAGTTCAGACATGGTAAATTCATAGACGTCTGACCGGCTGCTGGTCTGCGGGTTTGACGTATCTGTAAAATCGGTAACAACAGGAACATTTCCCCAGTTATCGATCAATTCATAATACCAAAAGGCCCTTACTCCCCTGATCTCCGCAAGTACCTGCTCCCGGTCCTCAATGTCAGCTTCGCTGTTTTCGATCGTATAATAAATTTGATTGCAGGTTGATACGGCATTCATAGAGGCGTTATAAGCCGTTTCAATGTTTGAGGTGCTGGCGGTCCATGTGTGTTGCCGGAAATATTTATACTGTCCGCCATCCCACCAGTCACCGCCTTTTCTGGTCGGCGTTACCGACATGTCCGAGGAACATTCTGCATTTCTCCATAACTCGGCACAAAAAGTCTTCTGAAGGCTTGTATAAATTGGTGCAACAATGGCATTAATTTGTGCATCTGTCGTTCCAAATTCATATGCAGAAACTTTATCATAAAGTGTTTCATCAAGATTGGTGCATCCGGAAAGGAGAGACCCTGTGAATATCATTATCTGGATAAAGGTGATATACTTTTTTTTGTTTTTCATAATGAATTAATTTTATGATTAAAAACTAACATCAACACCTATTGAGAATGTCCTTGCTTTCGGGTAGTAATCACGTCCTTCCACACCTGGATCCAGCCCGGACATATCGACCTCCGGATCCAGTCCGCTGTAACCGGTGATCGTGAAAAGGTTCTGTGCTGTTACATAAACTTTGAAATCTTTAATTCCCCACAGGTTCTTTGTGTTTACCCGGTATGATAAGCTGGCATTATCCATTCTCAGGAATGATCCTTTTTCTATATAGTAGCTGCAATATTGAGGCGTAGCAGTCAGTCCGTTGGTCAGTGCTTCGTGCAAAACATTGGCCCCTGGTAACCATTGAGTGGTTGCATACGACATCTTGGAAAAATTTAGTACGTCATTGCCGTAAACCCCGCGAAGGAAAAACGAAAGTTCCAGCCTTTTAAAGGTAAAGGTACTGTTAATGCCATAAGTTAATTTAGGCTGGGCACAGCCAATGTATGTTTTATCTTCATCAGACAATCCATCTTCCCCGTCAATGGTCTCATCCATGATATAATTCCCGTCAGAATCAATCCCGTAACATTTCCATCCGTAAAATGTACCTACTGCCTTTCCGACTTCAACAATATGTGTCGTATTATTAGATCCACCACGGATCCAGGCATCTCCTGTTTTTACCGCATCTGTTGAGAAAAGATCATTCGAAAGCTTCGTGATTTTGTTTTTATTATGGGCCATATTTACAGAGATATTCCATCGAAAATCCTTTTTCCGGATAACATCTCCGTTAATTACCAGTTCAAATCCTTTATTCGACATGTCTCCTACATTGGCCAGCATTTCATCATAAAGATAGGGAGGAACAGGTGCCGAATAGGTATAAAGCAGGTCGCTGGTTTTTTTATCATAATATTCGATCGAGCCATTAAGCCTGTTTTTAAATAAACTGTAATCGATACCAATATTAAACATGGCCGTCTGTTCCCATTTCAGATCAGGATTGGCATTTTGGCTGATTGCATATGCGGTGTACCAGGAACCACTGTCGTAATACTGTCCTGAACTGCCGTATAGTTCAAGAGACTGATATGGATCAATGCCTTCCTGATTTCCGGATACTCCATAGCCCACGCGTAGTTTTAATTCGTCAAGCATTTTCAACTTTTTCATAAATGGTTCATCCACGATCCTCCAGGCAACGGATGCTGAAGGAAAAGTTCCCCATTTATGATTTGATCCGAATTTGGAGGAACCATCCCTCCGAATGGTTGCAGTCAGGATATAACGATCCATAAAAGAATAGTTCACCCTTCCAAAGAATGAAATTAATTTATTCATATTCGCTTCCGACCAGACATCGCCTGCCTGTAAATTTGCCCCGGCCCCTAAATCATTGTAAGTGGTTAGATCGGTAGCAAAATCACTGTTTTGAGCGCCTGCCAGCTGATAATGATTTTTTTCATAGGAGTAGCCTCCCAAAAAGTCTAACTTATGGCGTTCGAATTCTAATTTATAGTTTACGGTGGTTTCCAGTAGTTTTTTGTCTTTTGTCCAGAATTCCCGCTTTGCATAACCATTATTATCCCGTCCGGCTTCCGTCTCCGAATTGAGGTATTCTCCAAAATCATCTGTTTCCCGTTCTTTCATCACATTGGCATTGACAAACAGATCTTTAATTACTTCGAGTTTGGCATTGATGTTAATATAGTACATGCTGTTTTTATGCAGATAGCTGTTATATTCTATATTACGGACAGGATTCCCCTGATCGTATTCATCACTGTCGAACCACGATCCGTCATCATATTTCACCGGATAGACGGGTAGCATGTTGTAAGCCAGTACAAAATTATCGGTCCATGACGGGCTGTAATCCCGTTGGTTCAAAGCTCCCGTCACAGTCATATCCAGCCGGTCATCCAGTGCTTTTTGGTTAAAGGTCAGTCGTGCATTCAGTTTCTTCATGTAATTATCTTTCACGATCCCTTTTCGGTCCTGATATGAAACTGAAGCCCGGTAGCTGTGCTTGTCTCCTCCGCCTGAAAGGGAGAGATCATGATTGTGGGTAACCCCGACATGCATAATCTCATCAAACCAATTCGTATTGGCTCCGTATTCATCAAATCCCGAGGTATCTTCACCATTCTCCTCGCACCATTTTCTCCATTCAGAGGCTGTTAGCACATCCGGTTTGTTGGAAACAAAATCAGCGGCGGCATAACCATTATATTCAATAGACGGCTCTGCCTTTTTCCCTTGTTTTGTTGTGATCATAATCACCCCGCTGGCCGAGCGTGATCCATAGATGGCTGTAGCCGAAGCATCCTTTAGGATGCTGATCGATTCGATATCCTGGGGGGCAACCGAGTTCATGCTTAAGCCCGGGACTCCATCGATAACAACAAAAGGTTCACTGCTTCCTGTCAGGGAGGAAGTTCCCCGCAGCCGGATGGTCTGGTCGGATGTTACATCCCCGCTTCCCTGCGTAATTGTTAACCCGGCTACCTTCCCCTGGAGAAGATCAACAGCATTACGTGTAACTCCTTTATTAAAATCTTCCTGGGATACATTAGAAATGGAACCGGAGACATCCCTTTTCTGCATGGTTCCGTATCCAACGGCAACGACTTCTTCAATTCCAATAGCCTCTTCTTCCATAACCACATTAATCTTTGTTTTTCCCGCTATGGAAATTTCCTGCGTCTTCATTCCTACAAATGAAAAGACCAGGCTGGCATTGTCCGGAACACGGGAAAGCGAATAGTTTCCGTCGCTGTCGGTAATGGTTCCCAGGGTAGCTCCTTTTATAACTACCGTTACTCCTGGTAACGGGGCTCCTGAAGCGTCAGTTATTTTGCCGGAGATGTTTTTTTGTTGTTGTAAAATCTCGAAAACTGTACCTGTAAGGATGATCTGATTGTCGATCATTTTGTAGTTAATTCCCTGATTAATAAATAAATCATTTAGTACTTCCTTTACTGTAACTCCGTCAAAATTGATCTTCACTTTTTTGTCAAGATTAATCTGTGTCTTATCGTAAATAAAACGATACTCTGATTGATCTTCAATTTTGCTTAGTATATCCAAAAGGCTTGAGGTTTCGCTTTTCAGGGTAATTTTCGCACTTTGAGAATACCCAACAGAAGCAATTGTCTGAAAGACACTTGCTAACAGAAGTAACAAAGCCAGGCGCATAATTCTAGATGTTTTTTTTAGGGCATGGTATGTCCATACCCTATTACCATGTTTTTTTTTCATAAATTTGAAATGTTTAGTAATAGTTTTAAACTTAATCTATATGCTAAATGCTTGAGGAAGTGTCTCCAGCACTTCCTTTTTTTCTTCAGTTTATTTTTTTGATATAATCAGTTTACGCCGTTCAATTTTTCCATCATTTGATTTTTTAGCATTTATCAACTCATATTTTATGGGTAATGCCAATGACATATAGTTCAGCAGCTCTTCCAAACTGCCTATTTTTACATTGGCTCTGAATACATTGTTTTCCAGTCCTTTAATATTCAGTTCAACATCCACATCATAAAACCGTTCAATTTTTCGGCATACAGATTCAATGTGCTCATTATTAAATTCCAGACGGCCCTCAATCCAAGCAGTATAACTTTTGGCATCAACATCTGACAAATAGATTTTATTTTCTTCCTTTTGAAGTTGTAGTTTCTTGTTTGCACTTAACTGCCCGGAAAATTTTTTCCCTTGAACTTCGACGAGGCCGGATAAAACAACCACCTCGCAAATTGGTTCTTCCGGATCATTAAGTACATTGAATTCTGTGCCTAAGTCTTTTAAAACCAGGTCGTCAAGTTTTACTGTGAATAGGTGTTTTTTATCATGTTTTACGTTAAAAAAAGCTTCTCCCTCAACCGAAACCTCCCTGTTTTCTTCGAAATTTGAAGTGTAAGATATGACTGATCCCCCGGCTAACCAGCCACTTGATCCATCCGGTAACGTAAATTTTGTTCGTGCTCCTTCCGGACAATACAATTCAATTAAATGAAGTTGCTTATCTGTACCAGACTTGCTGTAATTATATTGAATTAAAAAGAGAAATATTAAAGGTAAAATAAGTACGGCTGCAATTTGTGAGATCCGGATCATCAGACGTTTTTGCCGCTGTGTTTTTTCAAGTAGAATCTGATACTTAAGTTTATATAAAACATGCTCCAACTCTGCTTTTGTAGTCTGATCATTTGAAAGAATAGAATTCCATTCTTCTTTTTGGAGTTGATCTATAGCTGTTTCCGTCGTCTGCTGACTAAAATAAGCCAGAACGGAACTTATAACGGAAAACGATCGGTTCCCTTTGTATAGTTCTTCAAATGCCTTTTTATTATGAGCCATTAGCCATCTCTTTTTCGGATTTCATACCATAAGACAGGCTCAAATGAAAAGGTACTATGTTTTTGAAAAAAAAGATTAAAAAATTATTCCGGTGAAAAAAATAGGGCAAGGAATAATAAGCCTGAAAGCCCGCCTTTCTTTACCTCTTCCTTTAGAAAAGCGATGGCCGAGGAAATTTGATTTTTTACAGTAGATTCAGATATCCCCAAATATTTCGCAATTTCAGATGTATCAAGTCCTTCTTTACGGCTTAACAGAAATATCTCCCTGCGTTTTTCCGGCAACTGTTCAATCAACCGGTCTACTTGTTTCATCACGGACTCATAATCCGGTTCATCAGGCCCCGGAGAACTCTCAATTAAATATTCCCGGGCGATGAGCTGCTTATATTTTTCTTTGACCTGTTTTTTGATGAAGTAGTTCCGAATATTATTCAATGCAATTTTATAGAGATAAGATTTAAATGCTTCCTCAGACCGGATCTCTTTTTTATGTTTCCATAGATTTAGAAAAACATCCTGAACGATCTCTTCTGATTCTTCTTTGACATTCAGGTATTTATTGACAAAATAAAAGAGTTTTCCGCTGTATTGTATGAATAACGAGTCAAAAGCAGAGGAATCGCCGTTTTTTAATTTCCGTACCAATTCCAACTCTTTATCTGAATTTAACTTTGTCAAAACAAAACCTGATTTAAAAATTGTTCAAATTTAATTACTAAAATATAAACGATCTGTTTTTTAAGAAAAAAATGGAAGAATAAAAGGTATACATGAAAAACGGATTACTGGTTTTTCATAAATCCAAAGATGATGATCTTTGTGTACAAATTTTTCTTTTTTTAAGCTCAATAAGCCCTGTATTGATTTTTATATCGCTCTGATCCCTGTTCTTCATGTCAAAAATTTAGATGAAGTGTCAAAAAAATGGACAGGTTTGATAAAATATTGGCAGATTAAGCATTTAAATATTAAATGCTTAATGTCCAGGGCATAATAATTGATAGGTAACGGATTGTGAACCGACGGATACCGTATTTTTTTGAAAGATGAAACATTCGTGATGCCAATATGCTAATAGCGGAAAAACTTTTTCCAAATGAATGTGATCAGACTTTCTCGGGATTCTTTAAGCTGGCAACGCAGGAAAGAAGCTACCTGCAACCCGGTGGAAGCACTTCGGTATGAATAAATAATGAACAATGAATAATTACTAATCATATTCCTGATTACTAAAAATGCTTTAATTATGAGGAGTCTTTTACAACTGGTTATCCGGGCACTTGTAAGGCAAAAAAGGTTTTTGATTTTTGCAATAGTAAGCCTGGCTTTATGCTTATCGCTGGTTGTACTTACCTCAGCCTATTACGCCTGGGAAATAAGTTGCGATAAATATCAAAGTAAATACGAACGTATCTACCGGCTTGTCAACACTCCGAAAAAGCAGGTCCGGCTCGATGATCGATATTATAATACGCTTGTAACCAGTGTGAGCGGTATTGATAAAGCCTGTCGCATTAACATTTTCGGTTCGATGTTAACATCTGATGATGGTATGGTGCAGAATATCAGCAGCTTGGTAATAGCTGATTCAACCTATTTCGACCTGTTTGATTATAACATTTTGATGGGTGTGAAGCAACATCTTCTGGATGCTCCCAATAAGATCGTCTTATCAAAATCGCTGGCAGGAAAACTTTTCGGACATGAAGATCCTCTTGGAAAACCGGTTAAAATAGATATGGTTACGACCGCATATGTATCAGGAGTAGTTGACGATATAAAAGCGAAATCACATTTTAACTCAGATGCAATTGTTTCATTATACACGGATAACCTGCCCTGGAGCGGCGGAAATTTTGGGAACCAAAACGGAAGGTGGAAAGTTAAACTTTTTAGTTATTATTTATTGTTGAATGAAAAAGCGGATGCCGCCAGTATCAGAAATCAGATAAGAACGACTTACAATTTTCCGTGGTATAGTTTTATTCCCAACATTGTCATGCAACCCCTTTCCGATATTTTTACCAATAGCGATTTTAGAGATGAGCGAATCAACCATCTTAATCAACCACTGATATGGCTTTTGTTTGCGATTACCCTGATCGTAATAATTATTGCCGGTATAAACTATATCAATCTAAGCTTGTCGAACCTGACGGCTGAATCAAAAATGGTGGGTATCCTCAAAGTCAACGGTGCCCATCGGAATAACATGTTCAGGTATTATCTGGTAGCGGGCGGAATCGTGATTTTATTATCTTTCTGTGTCGCTATTATGTTGTCTGTTATTTTTTTGCCTTATTTTAACCAGCTTGTTGGTTCTGAAATTCGCCTTGATATTCTGACTCATACTTCTTATTTAATCCCGTTTTGTGGTGTGATCATTATCCTCTTTCTCATTATCGGACTGTATCCGGCGTGGTTGTTTTCGGGAATCAGCCCGGTCAGCCTGTTCCAGGGAAAGTTAGCTGGCAAAATGCGGTTAAGCTCATTTTCCAGAATACTGTTGGTTTTTCAGTTTGTAGCTGCTATAGCCCTAATCGCCTCTGTTTTGATGATTTTCAAACAGATCAGTTACATGAAAAATAAAAATCCCGGTTTTGAAACGGATTATCTGTTAAAACAGAATATACACTATTCCGTAAAAGATACACGAATCATAAAAACTTATGCTGCCGAATTGCAGAAGAATCCCAATATTTTAAAACTGACATTATCTGATGGGGTGCCTCTGGATATCCATTCATACAGCAACCAGGAAATTAATGGGCATGATGTGAAATATAATAATATTGATTGTGATACTGCCTTTTTCAATGTTTTGAACATGAAACTGATTGCTGGCAGGACTTTTTTCGATTCAGACCATCGCAACGTATGCATTATAACAGAGAAACTTTCCCGGGAATGTGATTTTAAAGAACCGCTTAATGAAAAAATCGGAGACAATCAGGTGATCGGGGTGATCCGGGATTTCAACAGCATGTCCATGCGTCAGGAGATAGATGGGGTCATGTTCATGCCTGTGGGCGACTATATATCGGATGTTACCCTTCGGATAAACGGGATGAACATTCCGCAAACGATTTCCTTTATTGAAAAATCATGGAAAACGTTTTTCCCTGAATATCCTTTTAATTATGCGTTTTATGATGATTTAATTGCTCAACAATACGAAAAGGAGCAAAAGCTGGCAGATTCCATCAGTATAATTGCCGGGTTAGCCATCTTTTTATGCTGCCTTGGATTGTTGGGATTGGTTTTAAATATGGTTGAAAGCCGAGTCAAGGAAATCGGCATTCGCAAAGTAAATGGTGCAAAGGTTTCTGAAATTCTTGCCATGCTCAATAAAGACTTTATAAAATGGGTAGTCGTTGCCTTTGTTATTGCTACCCCGATTGCCTGCTATGCGATGAATAAATGGTTGGAGAACTTCGCCTACAAAACCAATTTAAGCTGGTGGATATTTGCCTTGGCCGGCTTGCTGGCCCTTGGAATTGCTTTGCTCACCGTGAGCTGGCAAAGCTGGAAAACAGCAACGCGGAATCCGGTGGAAGCGCTGAGGTACGAGTAAAATAATGAACAATGAATAATTAGTAATGAACAATGAAAAAGACAAATGGATGATCATGAGAGTATAGTATCGCAGGAAATCAGAAAATTTTGTGATTGAAATTGTAACGACATATCAACTTTTATTCTGCCGGTAAGCATTATTAATTCTTAATTACTCATTACTCATTACTCATTACACGTTACAAGCCTTGTTTTGTCATCGATTTTAACAGCTCCAGTACCTCTTGTTTCCGCTGGCGGGAAATGCTAACGGATGCTCCGTCGGCCATTTTGAGATAACCGCCATCCTGTTTTTCATAGGAGCGGACATAATTCAAATTAACAAGATGAGACTGGTGGATACGTAGAAAGCCATTTAGCTTTAGCAATTCTTCATATTCTTTCAAGGTTTTGGAGACCAGGACGGATTCCCCGTTGCTAAGAAAAACTGTCGTGTAATTGTTTTCGCCTAAGCAACGCACAATCTCAGATAAATTTACAAACAATAGCCGTTCTACGGAAGGAAGGGCTATTGTTTCGTCCTTGTTTTCGCTTCGGGCATTTGCGAGCATATTTTCCAAAGCCTGATTAGGGAGCTTCTTCCTGATTTTATTTATGGCACGGTCTACTGCCGCCTGAAGGTCGAGCAGGTCGATTGGTTTCAGTAAGTAGTCGATCGCACAAAGCCGTATGGCCCGAATGGCATACTGGTCGTAAGCAGTTACAAAGATGACTTCGAACGGGACCGGTTTCAGCCGTTCCAGCAGATCAAACCCTGAACCACCGGGCATTTGAATGTCCAGGAAGACAAGTGAAGGTTTTTTCTCCTGAATCAGTTTATAACCGTCAATTGCGCTATTGGCCATGCCTGTAATTTCAACTTTTGAACAGTACTTCTGTAACAGTTCCGAAAGGTTCCTGCAATTGTTCTCTTCATCGTCAATAATAACAGCGGCTACCTTTTTCATATTTATCTTTCGAAGTATTTTTTTAATCCCTGTACATGGCTGAGCCTTTTTATCCTTTCCGGCAACGGCAAATATTCCGCTATTCTATCATTTCTGCCATTCTCCCAACATTTCTAACATTCCGTTGCCAGGGTTATCGTTACTGCTGTACCGGTCTGACTGTTGTCAGTCTTATTGCGGTTTTCAATTTTAAAGTCAATATCATGTTGGTAATTGGCCATCATCAGGTCGATCCGTTGCCGGGTCAGCCAGATCCCTTTCCCATTCGATAGTTGCCGGGAATCAACTGTTTGCTGCAGGCCTTTCCCGTTATCTGAAATGACAATCATTATCCTGTCATCTGACATTTTTCTTGCCTCAATTTCAATATGTCCTTCCTTGCCTTTTTCGCTTACGCCGTGAATTACCGCATTTTCAACAAACGGCTGTAACAGCATTACCGGAATTTCAATGTTGAAGATATCAATTTTATCGTCAACATGAATGTTAAATCGAAAATGATGGCGTAACGATTCCAGTTCCAGATAAGTTTCAATCGTTTCCAGTTCGTCCTTTAACGGCACGAATTCCGTTTCTGACTGTTTAAGCACTTTGCGCATCAACCGGGCAAACTTCGATAAAAAAAGATTGGCTTTTTCCGTTTCGTTATGATTGACAAGGTACTGAATCGAATTCATCGAGTTGAACAGAAAATGCGGGTTAAGTTGCGACCGGACAGCTTTTAATTTCAGGTTCAGTTGTTCACGGTTGGCTGCTTCCCGTTTGCGGATGCGGCGAGGGATAATAATAACGAGCGAAATAGCCAGCAAAACCAGTATGCCTGAAACCGAAAGGACCCAGTAAAGGGCCTTTCTGGAAACAGTGGCTTCCTGTTGAGGAAACTGGAGCCGGTTGAGCATTTCAATAAGCATTTTTGTTTCGCGCTCAAGCATAAAGTTAACGCCAAAACTGTGATAGATGATAATGCCGTCCGGATTTAACAGAACAGATTGATAATCCGCCGGACTTTCATTCACGCCCTCAATATAGCCTTCGGGAAAACCCGGTGCTGCTACAAAGAAGCCTGAAGGATGGCGTTTATTCATATAGGCTTGTGTTAATGAATCGTCTTTATTGGTGAAGAGTGTCAGTACTTCGAGTTTATTTCCGGGAACCTGCTGCGGAATTTTCAGGTAAGTTTCAAGAGCGTCGACTTGTTCTTTTGAGTTTAAGTCTACATTTATTATTAACAAGTATTTACCCTTGAACGTTAATGGTGTCAATTCCCTTCCTTGCAGGTCTTTTAGTTTAAAACCAGACATGGGATATCCGTTTTCGAAAGCCACATGATTTGCCAGATAGTTCCGCAACCATTTGTCCAGATCGGTTCCCTTGTAAGTTTTTTCATAATCTTCGAGCAATACCCGTGCAGAGGAGAAGTCCTGTTTTCTTAGGATATCGTTAATTTCCTGAGCCATGGCCACATAGCCGGCTTTGTCGCCCAAAAGGGTCCTGGCTAAATAGTAATGTTTAGCTTTTGATTGAGCTTCCGTATTTTCCGGATGTTTTGATTTCGGGAATAATCCTTCCTGCCGCCATAAAAATGTCCTTAAAAATAAATTCATGTTAATTGAAGATATACACTGGTATTTGGGCCATTCCAGAGAGGGAAAAAGCAGGTCATAGGTTTCTTTTGTTGCTGAAGAGGTGCTGCCTAAATAGATTTCAAGAAAAAATTGTCCGCTGTAATACAAATCGCAGCGTATCTGGTCATAAGCCCACGGAGAAATAGAATCCTGATATTGGTTTATTATATGATTTTGCCGGTTAATCCAATTGTCTATTAACTGTTTTGCAGCCAGGGGAGACAGGGCCTTATCCAGTTTTGGGAGGCTTATTAAGGTACGGATGTACAGGTTGTTTTTCAGACTGCCACGACCGGTGATTATCGTTTTATCTTTCCTGATTTCAAGGTGAATACTGTCTCCCGGCTCCAGTAACAAATTAGTTATCAGTCCCGGATAATTTAGGGCATTGGAATAAAGTGCTACCGGCTTTTTTAACGGGTTTTCAATGTAAAACTTTTTTTCCTGTCCCAACTCCTTTTTTATGTTTAATGCATTGTTGCCCACGAAACCTTCAGGTTGCGAAAACTTCAGTGTTGCCAAAGAAATCCCGTCCCGGATCTCTCCGCAGATCACGACCTGATCATCGTTTTTCGGAACATACCGGTGTGCTGTTGTGGCCCGCGTAATGTACATCGTTTGCGACCATTGAGAATCTTGGACAAGTAAGCCGGTTTGTCTGTTGTAGTCGCTTGTGCCGGCAGACGAAAAGACAAGTCCTGAGTTTTTAGGAGATAATTGATTTTTGGGGACTGAGTCTGTATATGCAGACTTGGATACAATTCGCAGGATACCTTTGGGGCCGGGTTCTTCTTTGGCATTTTTGTCTGTAAACCCGTTCCATGTGGGTGTTCTCGATTTGCCCTTGCTAAGCATCCCATAATTGGCAAAAAAAGATTGGAAGTAGCCGGTCAAGTATTCCGCTTCAAATTTAAAGCTGTTCAATAAATCATAAGCTGCCGACAAGTCATATGGATATTCTTCAGTGATCCATATGCGGACCAGAGAATCGGGAATTTCAACCGGCAGTAACTGTCCCTGCTCCGTTACATGGATGTTAACCGGGGTGTCGAGCAACTTGGCTTCAGGGATTGACAGGTGGGCGTAATAACCGTCGCGCGTGTCATCCGGGCCGGTTTCGTCGATTGTACGCCTCCGGCTGATTGTTGCTGTCAGGTTGTATATACTGTCCCTTTTGCTTAATACCTGAAAGTTGAGCCAGGTTGTTATTCTGCTGGTGTCTTTCTGATCTTTTACCTGAAGATCATTTACCTGATAAAAAAACTGTTTTCCTACAGGCAGGAGTATTTTTCTTGTTTGAGCTGTTACCACATAAGATTGGTGGAACAAGATGCCCGTTAACAGGAGCATGCCGACTCTCAGCCGGAACTGGATGACCATAATAGCTTCTCGTATAAATTCAGGATTGACGAAGGATAGTCTCATAACAAACAATTTTAATTAATTTTTGAATTTATCCGGCATGAATCTGCTTCTTTTCTGATGATTGTTTAATAGATGATTAGAAACTGGTTCCGTTCAATTAGTATTTGGTTACTTCGAACGAGGTGATTTAAAAGAATTCATTTAAAGGGTAAACTTGCATCAATTTGAAGCGTTGATTATAAATATGGGCAGGAAAGAGATCCTGGTACAAATTAAAGCTAAATTATGATGGAAAAAATTGCTGTCGTTACAGGGGCAACAAGCGGAATTGGAAGGGCCATTGCCGGAAAGTTTATTCGTGAAGGCTATAATGTATTGGCCGTTGGACGGGATGAAGAAAAATTAGCAGGATTAAAGAATGAATACCCCGTCAACTGTGAAACATTTAAAACAGATGTTTCCGACAGGAAGGGTGTCGGGTCGTTCTTTAAAAAGGTCGCGTCAGAATACGACCGGATCGATTCGTTAATCAATGCCGCCGGGTTTATTAAAACGGTGAATACGACGATGCCGTTCGAGGAGGCATACAATAATTGGGAATCCGTTTTAAACACGAATCTTACAGGGGCTTTCATGATGTCGGTTCTTGCAGCTCCTTTGCTAAGGAAGGGCAAGGGGCATATCATAAATATCAGCTCGATCGGGGCATTTACAGGTGGAAGTTCAACAGGCGGAATTGCCTATGCCGCTGCCAAGGCAGGGTTGAACGGATTGACTTTCGGTCTGGCAAGGGAATTAAGTCCCGAAGGAATTACCGTCAATTCGATTGCCCCGGGATTTATCGAAAAAACGGGGTTCACGAATGTCTTCCCGGAGGAAAAGGTCCGGCAAATTGTGAAAAGTGTCCCGGTGGGGCGGGCAGGCAATGTCGACGATATTGCTGAATTATGCTTGTTCCTTTGTTCTGATAAAGCCGGTTATATAACAGGAGAGATCATTAATGTGAACGGAGGATGGCTGTTCGGGCGCTGACCAAAATATTGTTTCCGGTTTTATAGATCTATCTGACAAACAAAACCGCTCGTTGATTTTTTGAAAGTGGTCAGGCAGAAATAAAAAGATGGTAATCGGGGGTGTCTTCTGTTTCTTTTTAATATAAGGATACAATGAGTTTATTTGATTACATAAACAGGTATGTTGCCATTGATCGGGAAGAATACGAACTTTTCTGTTCGCACCTTCGTCTCAGGTCGTATCTGCCGAAAGAACGTTTACTGGATTTGGGAAAGATCTGCATTTCCCGTTTTTTTATCACGAAAGGTTGTGTCAGGTTGTATAATTACACCGAGGAAGGAAAAGAACAAATCTATCATTTTGCCATAGAAAACTGGTGGATATCAGATTATGCCAGCCTTACCGGTCGGTCGCCTTCAAAACAAATTATTGAGGCCATTGAACCCACGGAAGTATTGGAACTAACCAATGCAGATTTCGAGTCCCTTTGCAGGGAACTTCCTAAGGTCGAGCGCTTGTTTAGAATTATCATGGAGAAAACCTACATCGCCCTGCAAAACAGGCTGGAGTTTTTATTCAACTTAACTTCCGAGAAGCAATATTTAAACTTTATAAAGCGAAATAGCTCTTTTGTGCAGCGGGTGCCGCAATATATGATTGCATCCTATTTGGGGGTAACCCCGGAATTCATAAGCAAAATCAAGTCGAAAAATCAATAAGCCGTATTTCTTAATCTGGATTAAGGAGATTCTTTTATCCTCTTTTTAGTTTTGTCGCAAACTGATAAAAGATAAAAAATGGAAAAAAGAATTAGCATTAAAGACCTCGAACCAGATGCCTATAAGGCAATGTACGGTCTCGAAAAGTATTTGTCTTCAGCCGGTTTGAATACAAAACTTCAGGAATTGATTAAAATAAGGGCTTCCCAGATAAATGGCTGTGCGTATTGTATTGAAATACATGTGACTGCTGCTTTGGAAAACGGTGAATCCCAAAGACGGATTTTTGCACTGAGCGCCTGGTGGGAATCCCCACTGTTTGACGAGAAGGAAAAAACCGTTTTGAAGATGACTGATGAAATAACGTTGATTTCAGCAAATGGCCTTTCATCGGCAACATATAAAAAGGCGAAAGAATATTTTTCTGATAATGAAATTGCACAACTGATTATGCAGATTGGAACCATCAATATCTGGAACAGGATTGCAGTTTCCACCCATATGGTCCATGAAAAATAGATTTGCGGTGAAAAACGGAAGGAAAATGTTTCTTCATACCTGAAATTTTATATCTTTGTTCGTAATTTTACGAATGAATGATGCCTGAGGAAAAAGTAATAACAGAAAAACAGGAAAGGGCAGCCCGGTATGCCAAAGCGATGGGACATCCGGTCCGGATGTATGTCTTGGAATTGCTGTCGAAACAAAGTTGTTGCTACAGCGGCGATTTAAGCGAAGAACTACCCATCGCCAAATCGACCCTTTCTCAGCACTTGAAAGAACTGAAGGATGCAGGTTTGATCCAGGGGGAGATTGAAGCTCCCCGGATCAAATATTGTATCAATAAGGATAACTGGGCAGAGGCACAGCTTCTTTTTAAACATTTTTTGAAGCTCTGAAATTTTTTTGCAAACAATGTTCGTGTTTTTACGAATAACGAATTAAAAACTAAAGATATGGATTTTCAAAATTTAAAACCGGCAGGAATGGACATTAAAGTTTTAGGAACAGGCTGTGCAAAGTGCAAGGCCCTTGAGAAAGTAACCCGGGAAGCAATTGCTCAATCAGGTATTAATGCTACGGTAACCAAGGTAGAAGACATTATGGAGATCATGAAATTTAATGTGATGGTTACCCCGGCACTTGTTGTTGACGGTAAAGTGGTACTGAAAGGGAAAGTCCCTTCTGCAAGAGAGGTTGCTGAAATTTTGAAGGGATGCGTGGTAAATGGTTAAGTCGTGATGAGATGGTGATGATAAAAGTAGATGGTAAAAAAACAGCTGGATTAAACAGAGTAAGTAACCGTTGGTTCCCGATTATCGTTTTGGTGTCTTTGTGGATATTGTTGTATGTAAAGCTTCAGGTATTTGCAGACTGGATCGTTGACGCGGTTTTGGGGATGAAAGCGGGAACTCATTTTACGGAGACAGTCCGCTTTTTTATTTTTGAGGTGCCCAAGGTCATGATGCTTTTGGTTTTGATCATTTTTTTTGTGGGTATCGTTCGTACATGGTTTTCCCCGGAAAAAACACGTAGGGCATTGGAAGGTAAACCGCTTTTTACCGGAAATATCCTGGCTGCCTTGCTTGGAATCGTCACCCCCTTTTGCTCCTGCTCGGCTATTCCTCTTTTTCTGGGATTTGTCGAAGCTGGTATACCAATCGGAGTGACCTTTTCTTTTTTAATAGCAGCACCGATGATTAACGAGGTGGCAGTGGTATTGCTGATTGGACTATTCGGATTGAAAGTTGCCCTTATCTATATCGTGACGGGCTTAAGCGTTGCTATTTTTTCAGGTTGGCTGATTGGAAAATTGAAACTGGAAAAGTACGTTGCTGATTGGGTGTACACGATTAAAAGCAATCAGAAAAATGACGCAGAAGAAAAATTAACGTTCGATAAAAGGATCCGTGCCGGTATTAATGCGGTGAGAGAAATTGTTGGTAAAATATGGATTTACATTGTATTGGGTATTGCTGTCGGAGCCGGTGCACATGGTTATGCCCCCCAGGATTTATTGGGAAACCTGCTCGGAAAAGGAAATTGGTATGGCGTGCCGTTAGCCATTTTATTGGGCATTCCGATGTATTCAAATGCAGCAGGGATAATTCCCATTGTGAGTGTACTTATAGAAAAAGGAGTGTCACTGGGGACGGCTCTTGCCTTTATGATGTCGGTAATAGCGCTCTCTTTACCGGAAATCATTATCCTGAAGAAAGTATTGAAATGGCAGCTGATAGCTGTTTTTGTCGGGATTGTAGCAGCTGGGATCGTCCTGGTCGGTTACATTTTTAATTCGATTATGTAATCCCGTTTCTTCTGTTCCCGGTCTCCTTTGCCTTTATTTGCGGGGCCAACACCTTTTGCTATTTGTCGTAATTCGGGAATTGTAAAATTTTAATAATTTATTTAACGTATATATACGTCATTGTATTTAGTAATGACGTATATTTACGTCGAATCGAAAATTGATAAATGATGGTACAGGCAAAAACCGATCTTTTTGATACAGAATTAATCCGGCAGGCAAATTTGTTTAAAGTGTTGTCACATCCCGCCCGCCTCCAGATTCTTCAATTTCTGGCCGGTTGTAATTGTTGCATTACCGGCGACATATCTGAAGAACTTCCACTGGGACGTACTACTGTTAACCAACATTTAAAAGAATTAAAGGAAGCGGGTTTAATACAAGGTCGCGTCGAAGGAGTAAAAACCAACTATTGTCTGGATGCGGAGGGTATCCAAAAGCTAAGTAATACACTGAATAGTTTTATTCAGACTATTCAGGTTCCTAAAATACAGTGTAAATAATATTTTGAAAAGAATAATCCGATGAAGATCTTGATTTTGTGTACAGGGAATAGTTGCCGTAGCCAGATGGCTCATGGTTTTATGCAATCGTTTGACAAGCGGCTTGAGGTGGCTTCAGCAGGAACGGAAGCATCAGGAAGGTTGAATGCCAAAGCGGTCGAAGTGATGACAGAGGCAGGAATTGACATCAGCCAGCATACTTCCGACCCGGTGGAAAAGTACCTGGACCAGGAATGGGATTATGTCATTACGGTTTGCGGGGGGGCCAATGAAAACTGTCCGGCTTTTCTGGGAAAAGTAAAACACCGCCTGCATATCGGGTTTGACGACCCTTCCCACGTCAGCGGGACATCTGATTTTATACAAAGCGGGTATTACCGGGTGCGCGACGAGATTAAAGAAGCGTTTTATAAATTGTACAAAGAGGAAATTTTACCTCAATTAGAGATTTGACGCACGGATGATTCGATTTAGAACATTATAGAATGAAACAGGAAAAAAAAGGAATCGGGTTCTTCGAAAAATACCTGACACTTTGGGTGGCATTGTGCATAGGGACAGGGATTGCCATCGGCAACCTTGCTGGAGATCATGTTCAGTTTTTAAGCAATATGGAAATATTTAAAGTAAATATCCCTGTGGCAATTCTGGTTTGGATGATGATTTATCCTATGATGCTCCAGGTTGATTTTTCAAGCATTAAAAATGTTGGGAAACGTCCCAAAGGCTTAATCCTTACTATTGTGGTAAATTGGTTGATCAAACCTTTCACCATGGCCTTTTTTGCCTGGATATTTTTTGCAAGGATTTATTCCGCTTTTATTCAACCCGAACAGGCGGGCGAATATATTGCAGGAGCCATCCTTCTAGGGGCAGCTCCCTGCACTGCCATGGTTTTTGTATGGAGTTACCTCACTGACGGCGACCCCGGTTATACCCTTGTGCAGGTTTCCGTAAATGACCTGATTATACTTGTGGCGTTTGTTCCTGTTGTCGGCTTTCTGCTGGGGATTACCAACGTGCAAATACCATATAATACACTGGTGACGAGTATTGTCGTTTTTGTTGTCGTGCCACTGTTTGCAGGTTACTTGACACATAAGGCATTAATAGGAAAAAAGGGGGAGGAATGGTTTAAAGATAGTTTTTTATCAAAATTCAAACCGGTTTCTATTGTTGCGTTATTGCTTACTTTAGTGTTGCTTTTTGCCTTTCAGGGAAATACAATTACCAAAAACCCGCTAATCATCGTCTTGATTGCTATTCCCTTAGTAATACAAACCTATTTTATTTTTTTTCTTACCTGGATTGGAGGAAGGAAACTAAAACTGCCACATGCCATTTGTTCCCCGGCAGCTATGATTGGTGCCAGTAATTTCTTTGAATTGGCTGTTGCTGTTGCTATTGCTTTGTTCGGACTTCAGTCCCCGGCAGCCCTGGTGACCGTGGTCGGGGTTCTGGTAGAGGTACCTGTGATGTTGTCGTTGGTTGCACTTGCCAATAAGTGGCGGTATTAACTGAGTATTCCCGGGAACTGACGACTTTGATGTCCGGGAACCCGCGTTTCTGTCAGGTTTGCTTATGTTGATTTCAGTTGCGCTGTGATTTAAATTGACTTAGGAGTGTTTATCCCGACAATTTGCGAAGTATTAAGAAAATGTGCTGTCGGACTTTGATTGTCAATTTCAGCAAGGCTGCCTGGATTGTAATTTCCTGTTCGATCAGAATCTTTACAGCCCGGAATCTCCTCTGCAACAAATCGGTAATCTTTAATTGAACTCAATTTTAGCCATTATTTTATTTTTTCATTCTCCGCTTCCAATAATGGTTTTATTTTGGTTATTGCGGAATGAGCGTCTTCTATACTGGTAAAATGTCCAATCATTACTTTGTACAGGAAATCTTGGTAAAAGATGAATACCATTTTCTTTCCGGCGTAAGATTCTGCCAGTTTTGCAAATTTTTTTGCCTGCTGCATTGATTTGAATACCCCTGTCTGAATAAGAAGATCCCCCTTTTTCATACACAAGATCAGTACACCCATAAATAACTCATAAGTAATTAATTCTGTTTCACTCGGGGGAGTTAAGTCTTTTACAGGAATGTCGTTTTGAGATTTCATTGTCTGGCTCATTACTTTTTTATTCTGTTCTGCTAAGATGTTAAGTGTTCTGCTTTGCATCAGTTAATATCTTCCAGTCATTATTGGCATTATATTCCTTTGTTTTTTTGATCACTGTGTTACACCTGTAGTTATGATAATATTTTTTTTGCCATGGATCTGCAATAGCAAGAAGAAATGACTTATTTACTGCTTTGATAAAGGCACTTTTATCTAAAGGTTTACAGAAGTACTTCTTGATAAGACCCGATTTTAGATATGTTTCGACAAGTGAAGGGGCATAGTTGCTTGACAATAAAAAAAAGATGATATCGGGATTTCGGGAATGAAGTTGGTCGATTAGTTTAATTTCTTCTTTATCAATTATTTGAAGGTCTATGACGATTACTTTGACAGAAAGATTATTTTCAAGATAAGAAATAGCTCCTTGTACTGAATCAGAAAGAGCAAGGTCAAAGATGTTTCCAAACATCTTTTGAAAAAACATTAGATCCAATAGATTATGATCTATATACAAAATTTTTATTCGATTCATTGATTTACATGCATTATTTTGTAAATCAATGTTTTGCATAGCTATTTGGGACTTCATTGTATGCCCCTTTTTGTCTTTTTGTCCTCATTCATGGTAGTATGTTTTTGATAATCAGAGTTTCTTCCAGTATTGTTTCATTCATTCTTTCTTCATAAATTACTGTAACAAATATAAGAATTATCTATTAGATAAATCTTGTATTTATAAGAAACAGCAATTTATTTTTTGAATGAAGAGGGGTAAAAAGCATGGATTATAATAAGTTATGGTCTTTGATTAATGAGAAAAATCTGTCAAAGGGGGCGGCTGCCAGGGTGGTGGAGATGAGTACAACGGGTTTTATTCAGATGATGGACAGGAAAACGATGGCTGTTTCCACGTTGGAAAGATTTGCTGATTATTTCCATGTACCTGTAGCTTACTTTTTTTCAGAATGTGAGCAAAATATGGCTGAATATTTAAAAATGAATACATTGCATTCGTGTCCCGAATGTGCAGAAAAAGAGAGGACCATTGAAGCGCAAAAGAAGACGATCGAGATACAGGATAAATATATTAAAGTGTTAGAAAAAGTTTGTAATATGGGAGAATGATAAAAAGAGACTGAGTAAACAAAGTTCGTGGTTGATCGTTAAAGAAGCATCTCTTTTGTGAAGAATATACTCCCGGTAATGCCTGGGTTTTTGTGTATACATACGAATAACCCAGATCAAAACCTCGGAATCTAATTTAGAGGGAAAGCCCATGAATACTTTGGATGTGGTGTGTCTCATTATTGCATTCTTTTTATTTTTCGGATGTGATCGGGTAATTTTTCCGGATAATCAGAAAGGAAGCCCGGATCAGGAAACGGTGATCATATCCGGGAACGGATCTGGCCATGAAGAAAATTCCGGGACCAGCGGAAGAATTTACTATAAGAAAGGAAAGAATTTTTACAATTCAGGGAACATTGACAGTGCTCTTTGGTATTTTAACCATGCATATGAATTGTTTGAAGTCGATAATGAAATGCTCCAGATTGCCCATGTTGAACGGATGATCGCTATGTCGTACTGGAACAGGGGACTTTATCTTGATGCATTAAAACACATCGACGAGGCCTTGTGGAGGTATAAGGAACTTGACAGTACTCGGTTCCTTTTGGCTGCCTATAATACAAAAGGGACAATTATGTGGGGGCTGTCAGACTATAAGGCTGCTCTGGATTTATTTATAAAGACTTTATACCTTTATGAATCAGATACGACTAACAACAATGGACATATCTTAAGATATGTTAATAATATTGGCATGGTTTATCTCGACTGGGGAGATGATGAGACTGCTTATAACTATTTTAAACAGGCTGAGGCGAAAGTAAAAGAATCTTCCGATTCTGTTGGCATTGCTTATACGTGGTTGAATCTGGGAATATATTACGAAAAGAAGGGGCGATCATTTGAGGCAATGGAAATGCTGAACCGGGCTAAAAAACTTTATAATGACATTTCAGATTATAATGGCGTGTGCCTTTGCGATATCCGGATTGGCGAATTTTATTCGGGAAAAGGAGATTATCTTGGCGCAGAGAAATCTTTTCAGGAGGCAATTAAGAGAAGTGAACAGCATGGGAACAAGCACCGGAACGCTTTTGCACATTATCATTTGGCGGAGAATGATTTGTTGCAGGGACATTATTCCCGAGCCTTGGAGAATTCGTTGATTAGCCTTGATATTTCTGAAAATGAACACTACAAAGAGCTTTCGTCCTTGTTATATTCTCAGCTTTCAATTATATATGAAAGCCTTGGTGAAATACAAAAGGCCCTTGAAATGAAGAAGAAAGAAATTGCAGTACAGTCAGATATTAATAATGCAAAAATTGAAGTGCAACATAATATTCTGGATCTGGCCTACCGGAACCAACTTAAGGAAAATGAGAATTATCAGTTACGAAAAGAGAATTTATTAAAACAAAAAACTATTTACCTTCAATATGTTGTTGTCTTTTTGGTTCTCGGTCTGCTGATTCTGATTCTTTCGTTCTATATTAGAATGGGAAAAAGAAAGAAAGAACTTCAGGCTGCCGTTCGTGCCAAGGATAAAATTTTTTCTATTGTTGCGCATGATCTTCGCTCGCCTGTCGGTGCATTAAATAACATGATAGAGATCCTTTCAGATGAAAAAAATAAAATTAAATACAGGCAGTTGTTAAAAGAATACAAACCGGTTATCGCGGCTTCTTTCTCAATGCTCGATAACTTACTGGTATGGGCAAAAGCGAATCTTGGAAAGATTAATGTTTCTCCCCGATCTGTTTCTCTAAATGATCTTATTGAAGATACCGGGATTGTATATTCGTTTCATGCGGAGCAGAAAAATATTACTGTGATGCTTGACCTTGAACCGGAAACTGTTGTTTATGCAGATAAAGTTCTTTTGGAGACGATTTTTCGAAATTTATTGAGCAATGCGATTAAGTTTACCGGCACCGGAGGGACTATTCGTGTATCAACCCAACGGCATCAGGATAGCGAAATTGTTTCTATTGCAGACAGTGGAGTTGGTATCCCGGCCAGTGCTCAATCCTCAATCTTTAAAGGTACCTTTCATTCCTATGGGACCAGAAATGAAAGAGGGGCGGGACTTGGTCTGATGTTGTGCAAAGAATTAGCCGTTTTGATCGGGGGTGATCTATGGTTTACAAGCATAGAGGGGACCGGTAGCACTTTTCGCTTTTCTGTTCCGTGCGATCAGGGAAACAGAAAGCCGGGATGAACTAATTCCATGGCCATTTTTATCTGATATCCGGGCTTTCATTATAAAATTGACAAAATTTTGTACACAGTGTGTGTGATCTATTGACACTCGGGATCGTTTCTTTTGGGTTAATTGTTTGTTATTCAAATTATCGAATGTATTGGCATGTTTTCTGATGGTAATCCGTTCAATTATCACTATCAAAGTACTGGATAGGAGGGTAGATACAGGCTGATCTCTTGCTGGAGTGCATAGGAACCGTGCAATTCGGGAGCTTGCGATATGAGGCTGATTTTAAAATTGTTAAATATTTCATGGTGAAAAAGATATCCAGTATCTTTAACGATCAATTAAACAATTAAAACTAAACAGAGACTATGAATTATTTGGACACGACCAGCCTTGCGGATACAATTGATAATGTATCGGAAGCGTTACTTTTCGGTTTTGAGATCGATACCGCTGGAAAGACGGAAATCGCTAATTTTATTGCTACGCGCCATTATTTTCCTAACGCTTATGCTAATATGTTTGCTCCAACGAGTAATGACCTGCAACGGGACTTCGTGCTTTTTACCGGAGAGAAGATAAAGACACGTGCAGGAAAATGTCATATGATCGGAGAAGAGGCGAGCCGGATATTACGAAAACTAAATGTGCTTAATGCAAAAATAAAGACGGTATTAAATGAAGCCGACGAAGGATTGCAGGAACGTATTGCTGAAAGTTTAATGAAACAAAGGGGAACTTTCGGGATGTATTGTTGCAAGTCATGTTCATGCTCGTTATGGTTGAACCTTGCCTCCGGAGGGATCAGTAACGGTACGAAAATGCTTGAAGCAGGGTTGGAATGTTTGAAACAACAGCGTTCCGGAGGTGGAAAATGGAATGGTTTTCCATATTTTTATACTCTCTATACGCTGAACGAGATTGATCTTTCTCTTGCGAAAGAAGAGATTCAATATGCCGCTCTTGGGATAGAAAAGAGATTAAAAAGAAAGAACAGTGAGGATACTAAGTATGCGCTAAGAAGAAATTTTATTTCGGAAAAGATTGTTGAAAAAGCAAATAGCCTTTTATAAACAGATGAAAAATTTGGATAAGGAAAAGATAGAACAGATTATAAGCACCAGGAAAATTGCTCATTCATTTTATTCGGAAAGATCGGAGGTGTACAGGTCTTTTGTAGAGATGGAGCAGAATACTTATAAAAACGGGAATTTAAGTAAATTGCAGAAGGAGCTCATCGCGATTGGCATTTCTGTTGTGATCAATTGCGAATCGTGTATGGAATGGCACATTGGCCAGGCGCTTAAAGACGGAGCTTCAGAAGAGGAGGTGTTGGAAGCGATTGGGGTAGGTATTGAAATGGCCGGGGGACCGGCTACTGCCTCAGCCCGGTTTGCAATGAATGTACTAGACTACTACAAAAAAGAGTCAGTTTAAAGGAACCTTAAACATTTTAGTTATGATCGAAGAATTTGAACCGGTTGTGAAAGGTATTATTGCCCTGACAAACGAATGGGAGCCCCGGCTGTCCGGGTTACCGCTGGATGTTATAGAAGAAAGAAGGAACAGCCAGAATAGGAATATTAAGCAGATAGTCGGACACATGATCGATTCGGCTTCAAACAATACGCATCGCATAGTACATTTGCAATATCAGCAAAGCCCTTTCCAATTCCCTAATTATGCCACCTTGGGGAATAATGACAGATGGATTGCCATACAAAATTATGAGACGGAAGAGTGGAACGTGCTGGTCCAGCTATGGAAATTTTCTAATTTGCATGTAGCCCATGTGATTGTGAATATTGCCCGGGATAAAACTGATAACAAATGGGTTGCAGGTCCCGGAGAGCTTGTTTCATTAAAAGATATGGTTCTCGATTATCTGAGGCATTTTAATCTTCATTTGGCTGAGGTTGAAGAATTGGCAGCCATTTTTTGAGAACTTAATTGTACGTGGAATGGAACTGGTGCGTGTGTCTGGCTGCCATCCTGATTTTAACAGGCTGGTAGCTTCGCTGGATGAAGAGCTGAATGATCGTTACGGGCTGCTTCAAAAGGAGTATGATCGGTTTAATCTGGTCGGAGATGTGGAAACTGCTGTCGTCGGCTATATCGACGGGTTAGCTGTTTGTTGTGGTTGTTTTAAAGAATACAATCATAATTCGGCTGAAGTGAAGCGGGTATTTGCCTTACCTGAATTCAGGGGAAAGGGTATTGCCCGGTTGCTTTTGGATGAACTTGAACGTTGGATGATGGAAACCGGATATAGCAAGGCAATGCTGGAAACAGGGATTAAGCAACCTGAAGCAATCCGGTTTTACCGGAAATGTGGTTACATTCCGGTTCCTAATTTTGGCCACTATACCGGAAACAGTGATAGTATTTGCATGTGTAAAAGTTTAAACAAATAGAATTTTTAGAGGATGCGTCCAAAAGAAGTAATTGAAAGATTTGTCCTGCTGTTTAACCAGGAAAACGCTGAAGAAATAGCTGACCTTTATCATGAAGATGCGATTAATCATCAGGTTGCCAATGATCCTGTTATCGGGAAGAAAGCTATTCGTGAGATGTTTGAGACCGAATTTTCCCTGGCAAAAATGGTCTGTATCGTCGAACATATTTTTGAAGACGGGGAATGGGCGATCTTGGAATGGAGAGATCCTCTGGGACTACGTGGTTGCGGATTTTTTCATATCATTGACGGAAAAATTAAATTTCAACGTGGTTATTGGGATAAACTGACCTTTCTGAGACAGCATAATCTGCCAATTCCCAAAGAATAAATAATGGATGAAAGATAAAGTGACAATTACCTGTGATAAATCCAGATTGGATCTTGAATATCGAGAACTGGCGGAAGATGATTTGGAAATGGTCAAAGAAATTTATGACCATTATATATTAAATTCTGTTGCAACTTTTCATACTGAACAGATCTCAATTGGCGAGCTAAAAGAATTTATTCCGATAGGTCATCCAAAGTATAAATCATTCCTGATCCTGGATGATGGAATCGTTTGTGGATATTGTTATATGGCCCCATACAAAAAAAGGCAGGCATATGACCGTAGTGCGGAGATAACCATTTATCTGAAGCCTGCATATTCGGGTAAAGGGATTGGTTATCAGGTTATTCATAAATTGGAGGATGTCGCTGTCGGGAAAGGGATAAAGGTGCTGTTAGGTGTTATAACCGGGGAGAATTTGGCAAGTATCCGCCTTTTCAGTGCGTGTGGATTTGAAAAATGTGCTCATTTCAAGCAGGTTGGTGAAAAGTTTGGTAAAATTCTGGATGTGGTTGTTTTCCAGAAAATTTTGGATTGTCATCAATAAATATCGTTTTTTGGATGTTCGTTAATCATTCCAGTATTTATGCTGTATTTGAGAGCAATAAAAACTGTTTTTTAATCTGATTGTATAATTTTTTATTATTTTTTAATCTCTTTTAGAATTGAATACTATACATTTGGCTAAAATAGAATTTCATATTTTAGTATGACTTGATATTATGCAACCGATAGATGATACAGCCATAATCAAAGCCCTGAAATTTGGAAATGTCAGTGCTTTTGATGAAATGTATTATAAGTATAACAAAAAGCTTTTTGCGTTTTCACTTAAGTATTTGAAGGATCGGGCAGAGGCTGAAGATCTTATTCAGAAAGTTTTTATAATTATTTGGGAACGCAGAGAGTTATTGGACGAGAACAAGGCTTTTGAACGATACTTGTTTAAAATAACACGCAATGAGGTTTACGATGTCTTGAAAAAGAGGGTTACCTGTGAGTATTACGAAAATTATATTTTGGATATTCAGGATCCGGGAATGGATGACCTTGAACGCAAAAAGCTGATTGAAGCTGCATACCAGCTTATAGATCATCTTCCTGAAAGAAGGGCACAAATCTTTAGAATGAGCAAAGAGGAAGGCCTTACCTATAAACAAATTGCAGAGATCCTTCATATTACCGAGAACACGGTGGATACACAGATCCGTCATAGCCTCAATTTTTTAAGAAAGGAGATGCTTAAACTCCGCACGATTATTCTTTTTATTATTCACTGATAAAAATTTCCATTTTGCTTTCACGGAAAAATCCCTGTTGCAGGTATTCTTAGGGTAGCCTAAAAATATGATGCAGTCAAAAAGGGAAATAAAGAATATACTCGACAGCTTCTTGGAGGGTAAAGCTGATAACGACGACAAACGTGCCTTGTTTAACTTTTTTAATGATCCGGAAAATAAGACCTATGTCTATAAATGGCTTAAGAAAAACTGGAAGGAAGTTAACCCTGTGGAATCAGCTATTGATTTTCCGGAAGACCAGCTTCTTGAGCGGATACATAATGAGATAAAGGTTCGCAGACTGCCGGACCGTCCTTTTAGAAAACGGGTATCCCCGAGGATTAAAAAAATAGCCGTGACGACTTTGCGCTATGCTGCTGTGTGTCTTATCGCCTGTGGAATAGAATGGTATTTCCTTTCCAATCCGGTTTCAAAGCCTAAAATTGTACAGACCCGCTATAACGAGATTAATGTTCCGTATGGTTCCAAATCTTATATTGTGCTTGCAGACAGCACCAAAATCTGGCTGAATGCAGGGGCGAAACTTCGTTATCCGACTGCTTTTGAAGGAAAAGATCGTGAAATTTATCTGGCCGGTGAAGCTTTTTTTGATGTGCGGAAGGATAAGCATCGTCCCTTCTTTGTGAAGATGGACGGCATTGATCTGAAAGTACTTGGAACGAAGTTTAATGTTAAAGCATATGATGACGATCCGAAAATTGAGGCTACCTTGCTGGAAGGATCTATTGAAGTGATCGGACTGAAATCTGATAAGAATAACCTGAAAGGTAATTTGCTCATGAAACCTGGACAGAAACTTATTTTGTACAAGGATCGTCAACGACACCACCAGATATCGACGGATGCAAGACAAAATATGGACTCTGTGGAAACAATGCCGATAAATAAAACACCTGTAAAAATTATGGATACCCGGTTACTTGACCAGGTAGCTATTGAACCGGTAATTGCATGGAAAAAGGATAAGTTGGTTTTTAACAAACAACGCTTCGACGAAGTAAAGGTACTTTTGGAACGGTGGTATGGGGTAACTATTGATGTACAGGATTCATCGGTTTTAAATTACCGATTTACAGGAACATTCGATAAGGAAACATTTGAGCAGGCAATGAAGGCGTTGCAGGAAGCGGCCGGTTTTGAATATGAATTGAACAAGAAACACGTTGTTATAAAAAAAGCTGTATAAATGGCTGAATAAAAAATAAAAACAAAATCAGAATTAGGTATTCGGAATATCAGACAAGGCTGTATAAATAGCTATGTTTATAAATATAATAAATTGCTGAACCAAATTTAATGCCTATGTGAATCCTTCCAAAAAAAGAGGATCGAAGAATGCACCACCATCCTCCGATCCTGAAGTGTAAATTAATTCTATGTAAAATTATTAACACGTTTCAATTCTATGAAAAAAAATTCTTGTGTGCAAGAGGAAAATCTGTTTTTCCTCCGGTTTAAAAAAATTTTATTGGTCATGAAACTAACTGTTGGAATTATAATCTTTTTTATGTTTCAGGCTACTGCTGTAATTTCCCAGAATACAGTTGCAACCATTCATGCTACAAATCTTGAAATGGACCGTTTTTTTGCGGAAATAGAAAAGCAAACATCGGTTAAATTCCTGTACCGGTACGAAAATATCGAAGGAAAACGGGTAAGCATAGCCGTTGATAACGCTTCTGTTGATGAGGTATTGAAGCTTGCACTTCACGATCAGGGGTTAAGTTTTACCAGGATGGGGAATAACCTGATCGTGATAGCTCAGGAAGGTACTGCACAGCAGAATAAAAAAATTACAGGGACGGTTACTGATGAGTCCGGCCAACCATTACCGGGGGTGAGTATTGTTATCAAAGGTACTACTTCCGGAACTGTTTCAGATATGGAGGGTAAGTTTAGTGTTAACCTTCAGGGGGATCAGAGAACATTGATATTCTCTTTTATCGGTTATACTCCTCAGGAGATCATGCTTGGAACCCAGCCTGTGATCAATGTTGTGATGAAAGAAGAGGAACATTCGATTGATGAGGTCGTCGTAACTGCTCTTGGAATTGAGAAAAAGAAGAGGACGTTAACTTACACGACGCAGCAGGTAGACGTCGATAACCTGGCAACGGTTACAAAAGGTGACGTTGGGGCAGCTTTGGCCGGTAAGGTGGCCGGTGTTGCAGTGATGACAGGGGCTACCGGTGGATCGCGTATTATTATTCGAGGGGAGCGTTCTATAAGCGGGGGCAATACTCCTTTGGTAATTATGGACGGCGTACCATCTGCCTTTGGACTTGGTAATGTTGATGACATAGAAAGTATTAATGTGCTTAAAGGGCCATCTGCATCAGCGTTATATGGTGCAGACGCGGCCAATGGTGTTATTATTGTTACGACGAAGAAAGGAAGGGTTGGGGAAACAAAAGTAGAGATTAACTCTCAAACCAGTTTGGGATTTCCAACCAGGTATCCGGAAATCCAGAATGTTTACGGACAAGGAACTGGAGGTATATTCAGTCCAAATGATCCTTATTATAGTTGGGGGCCCAAAATGCAGGGACAAACTGTTACTGACTGGACGGGTAACGAAACCACGTTGGATCCGCAACCGGATAACATAAAAGATCTGTTTCAGGTCTCTCAAAGCTATGTAAACAATGTCTCTTACAGCACAGGCAATCAAAAGTCAACGGCTTATTTCTCCTATACCAATTCTACCTGGAACGGACTTCTTCCTGTAAATAAAGGGACGACCCATAAGGTGAATATGCGGATGGATACAGAACTGATTAAGAACCTGAGACTGGATGCCATACTAACTTGGTCACACGATAAAACGAAGAATACCCCGGAGAGTGGGGATGATCTTTTTAGTCCGATGTGGCAGTTGGTAAAAATGCCAAGGAGTATCAAAACCGCTGATATTAAAGCTGGTTATTATTACGATTCGTCAGGGTCAAAGAAACAATTGACATGGGCTCCAGGATCGACAGCAAATATTAATCCTTACTGGTCGATGTATGGACGTGAAGCAGAAGTGAACGGCAATACCGTGAATGCTGTGGCTACATTAAAATATAATTTTAGACCATGGCTTTACCTTCAGCTCAGGGGGCGCATGGAATACGGAAATGGTAATGAGGAGTATAAATATTACTGGGATACCCAGTATGTTTCGTCTGGGAAGGGATCTTATGAATTGGAATATTCAAAAAGTCAGGCTCTGAATTCAGATGTCCTGCTGGGGTTTGACAAGGATTTAACCAAAGACTGGCACCTGAGCGGCAATTTAGGAGCGGAAATAAGAGACAACCAAAGTTCCAGCATAGATTCCAAAACAGGCGACGGAGGGCTTGTCCTTGAAAATAAATTCTATCTTGGAAACGGATCATCTGTAAGTACTGACAACAGTGCTTCTCATATACAGACTCAATCCATTTACGGGACTGCTCAGATTGGATTCCGTAATTACCTGTTTATGGATGTGACTGCACGTAATGACTGGAGCTCGACATTACCATCTCCATATGATTATTTTTATCCATCAGTCGGCCTAACTGGCGTTATATCAGATATAGTTAAGCTCCCTGAATTGATCTCTTATCTGAAGGTCCGTGGTTCATATGCACAGGTTGGTGCCGGTGCCGGCTTTGCCGAGATATTTCAGACCTATTCCAGGGAATTGAACGGGACGCAGGGTGAAATTACAACCGGATCAACAAAAGTGGCCAGCCAGTTAATCCCGGAAAAGACTAAATCCTGGGAAGCAGGTACTGAACTGAGAGTGCTGAAGGACAGGTTAGGGATTGATTTTACATGGTATAAATCAAACACATATAATCAGCTGGTGAGTGTAACCTCACCTCCTACTTCGGGGTTCAGTAATGCCTATATCAATTGCGGAAATATTCAAAACAAAGGAATTGAATTTATGGTTTCTACTGTTCCCATTCAGAATTCGGATATCAAATGGGATCTCAATCTGAATTTTTCACGAAACTGGAGTAAGGTGATTGAATTGACCAGCACTATGGATGAATATGAGATCAAATCTCCTAATCTTTCGATGGGCGATAGCTGGATTATTGTTGGAAAACCTTATGGGGAGATACTTTCAAAGTCATTCAAGCGTACCGATGACGGAAGGCTTATTATTGATGATTTGGGTATGCCGGAAATAACTTCTGAAGCAAAAACGGATATTGGCAATTTTAATTATGACTTTAGAAGCGGTCTTACCAGTAATTTTAAATATAAGAACTGGAATGTCTATTTTCTGATTGATTTAAATTACGGAGGAGTCAGGCAGTCTGCCACTGAAGCACAGATGATGCTTTCCGGCACAAGTAAAGCTACTTTGTATGGACGTGATGGTTTTGTCCTTGATGGGGTGAGGGAGGTTATAGATTCTGAAGGAAATGTTACTTCCTATGTCGGGAACGATATCGAAATTGATGCTGAGACCTATGCAAAGGCAATCGGCGGTCGTGCCTCCAATGGTTGTGGTGAAGCCTTCACACATAAGGCTACGAATTCACGTCTTCGTGAGTTTTCCGTCGGGTACGACCTGCCCGTAAGATCATCCGTGGTAAAAAATTTAACCGTATCGGCTGTCGGCCGTAACCTCTTCTATTTTTATAATGCCTGCGGTTGGTTTGATCCTGATATGTCCTATGACCTGAGCCGAAACGGACAAGGATCTGAAAGCGCTTTTATGCCTGGAGGACCTACCCTTGCCATAAATATCAAACTTACCTTTTAATAGTTAAAATAATGATAGCTATGAAAAAATATATAATGAACCGGTATGTGATCAGATTATTTTTAGCAGTTTTTGTATCTCTCGGCTTGTATTCCTGTACTGATAATTTTATGGAAATTAATACCGATACTACTGAGTTTATGGAGGTGACAACGAAAGACTACGGCGAACTTTTCTTTCAGGCAGAGCATAGTGGACTTGCCTGGCAAACAACAGACGATATGAGCCGTATGTCCAGTACACTGGCTTTACACAATTGCGGATATACGTCATGTGGAAATTATCCCTATGATGAAAATCAACTCAATCTTGGATGGGAGAATTCCGGATTTAAAGATGTTTATGTAGACGCGCTTCCTGTATTGATCAGTATGATGAGTGTTGCAAAAGAAGCTGGAGATGATGCTGTTTATGATATGGCGTTGATTTGGAAAGTCTTTCTGTTGCAACGAATTACCGATATTTGGGGGCCGACGCCTTATACTTATGCCGGGACTGGTGCGGAATCGATCCCTTATGACAGCCAGAAGGAGGTGTACTACGCTATGTTTGAAGACCTTAAATCTGCTATAACCGGTTTGTCCAAAGCGTTGGAAAGTGATCCTTCATTGAATCTGTTCGGCACAAATGACAATATCTATGCCGGCGATGTTTCCAAATGGATTAAGTTTGCCAATACGCTTCGGTTGCGGATGGCGATCCGGATCTCGAATGCCGATCCTGCAAAAGCCCGGGAAGAAGCAGAAGCCGCAGTTGCTACGGGTTCCCTCATGGAAAACAATGACGATAATGCCTTATTCGATGTAACAGACCTGAGTAGTGAGGGAAATGGAATGCCCAGAATGGAATCTTTTTATCAGGATGTGATGAGTACCAATATGGAGAGCGTGCTAAAAGGGTATAAAGATCCGCGTATGGAAGAATATTGGTCACCTGTTGTGGAAAGTACTATTAATACAGTTTTCCCTGATGAATACAAGAGTAATATTGGAGGTTACCATGGCTTTAGCAGCGGTGCAGACCCGGTAGAATATACCTACTTTAAGGCTTTTTCGAAATATGGCCCTCGTTTTGTCGACGGCAATCAGCTCGTTACCCCTATCAATGTGATGAATGCAGCAGAAACATGGTTCCTGAAAGCTGAAGGAGCCTGGAGGGGATGGAGTATGGGCGGAACAGCCACGGAATTTTATGAAAAGGGAATTGAGATTTCCATAAAACAGTGGCGGGAGAGCGAGATCTCCGATGACTCCATTCAGAGCTATATCAATAGTAGCCTTACTCCGGTTGCCCCAGATAATTATCCGTATTATGATGAGCCGATGACGGACATTCCTGTAAAATTCTCCGGTAACAGTGAAACACAGTATGAGCAGATCATGACACAGAAGTGGATTGCATTATTCCCGGATTGTTATGAGGCATGGGCTGAATATCGCCGTACACGCTTACCGAAATTGTATGCTAAAAAATATACTGTTAATGCTAATGTTAGCCCATCTAAGGGACAGATAATAACGCGTTGTCCTTTTGCTAAAGATGAATATAGTGCCAATGCCGCAGAAGTAGAAAAGGCGATCTCCCTAATAGGTGATGGTGTTACAGAAGATCTTGAGAATATTCCATTGTGGTGGGATGTTAATGATAATGGAAACTAACTCCGTTTCGTATTTTGATAATTGAAAAGGAAGGGTTCAGGCCGGTATCCCGGGTTGGATACCGGCCTTCCTTATTTTAACTGAATAACGATACTAAATAAGTAAATCATCAATAATAAATTAATTCCGGGAGCAAACGATGAGTATGAGAAAAATTTTAATAGGGGCCTTGCTTTTCCTGTTTGTGGGGGCATCTGCCCAAACGGGAAAAGTAAGTTTTGTGGTGGAACCTTATCTTCAGGAAGTGAACGACAGCTCCTTCCGGGTAATGTGGGAAACATCGTCTCCGGGTAAAAGTGAGGTGAAACTGGGAGTTGCCGGATTTAATGTCTTGAGACCAACCCTCGACCGTGCATTCAAAGATCAGCAGAATACCACCTTTCACGATGTTTGGGTATCCGGTTTACAGGTTGGGGAAAATTATTTTTATCAGGCCTGTACAATAGGAGAACCCGGAGATACGCTTTGGGGACCTGTTACCCCTTTGTATATTCCAGACTATGGAAAGATGCCTGTTTCTTTTGCTGTTGTTGGCGATACCCAGAACTCCCCGGATGTATGGGGCAAGCTGGCTGCTTTGATTTACCAGGAACACCCGTCTTTTATCGTGCATGCAGGCGATTTGGTACAATATGGCCCAAACAAGAAGGATTGGGTTGAGGAATTTTTTTGGCCTGCGCGGAACGTGTTGCGGTTTTTCCCGTTGTATCCGGCTATCGGTAATCACGAAATGAATAATGCCTGGTATTACCAGTACTTTCATTTACCGGATCCGGAATGGTTTTATACGGAAAAGAAAGGAAACGTCCTTTTTATTTTTGTCGATACCAATAAAGATATCCTTCCCGGTTCGGCACAATACAAAAAGCTTGAACAGATTCTGGCATCATCTCCCGAGGCCTGGAAGATTATGGTACACCACCATCCTGTTTATGTTTCGGAAGAAGGATTTTACGGGAATACATGGTTTCAGAAAGCAGTTCATGGCGATCCGAACGAAATGCACCTGAAGAAGCTGTATGAGACTTACGGGGTTGACCTCGAACTTAACGGGCATGCCCATTTTTACGAACGGACATGGCCCCTGATGAACGACTGTGTCGATCCTGAATGCGGGGTTACCTATATTACCACAGGCGGGGCCAATCATGAATTTTCGAAACATGCGGCCAATAAGGCCTGGTATGATGCCCGGACAAGAGATGCAACCAACCATTTTTTATATATCAGCATCGTAAACAATTCGTTGTATGGTATGGCCATCGATTCAGCTGGCCATGTTTTTGATACCTGGACGATTAAAAAAAGACCTGGATACCAGAGATTAAATGCACCTTATTTACAGGGAGATAAACAATATTTCATGGATAGTACGGCTGTTATAATCAAAAATATGAATAACAGGGGAGAACTATTTTTTCAAACTGGAAGCGAGGGGTTCAAATCCGGAAAAGGCGGGAATATCAAGCTCTCTTTTTCAGAAACAACCAATCTTTCTGCATATGTACAGGATGGGGAACAAAAAAGCCATGTTGCAGAAAAGACATTTGTGAAGTTGCCTGTTTACCCTGCTCAGAAAAAGGCTATAAAAGGGGTAAAGGCAGAATATGCCGAAGGAAATTGGATCTGGGTTCCTGATTTTAAGAATATTACGCCATTGAAAATATTCAGTCTGGATTCCTTGAGCCTGAAACCGGTACAGCCCAGGGCTAAAGACCATTTTGCCGTTCGTTTTACCGGAAGTTTTTCAGTACCGGAAACAGATGTTTACCGTTTTTTATTGGAATCGTTTGACGGGAGCCGTTTGTTTATTGATGGTAAAGAGGTTATCAATGATGATGGCATTCATTATGAGATCAAAAAGGAAAATTACATTGCACTGGAAAAAGGGCTGCATTCATTTGAAGTCCGCTATTTCGACTATGTGCGGCGGGAAACTCTGAACCTGTGGATCGGAACTCAGACCGGAGAAATGAAAGATTTTAATACCTTTATAAACAGATAGATACATGAGTGTGAAGTCTGATTTACTAATATTTTTGATGTTGTTTTTGGGAATAACTCCTGCCCTGTACCCCTTTAATGCAGATGCCTTTCCGGGCTTCCTGGTGACAGAAGACCAATCGGGTACTGTCTGGTGGGCGGGCAATACCTGTAAGATCATGCGGGATGATCCGGCTCCACTGCAAAAGAAGAGGATCATCCTGTATGCCGCTAAAAATGAGACTGAAAGTTTCCAGCTTGTTGTGAAACCGAAATCGGATATGGCGGACATTTCCGTAACGTGCACCGATTTTAGAGGAAAAGGAGACTGTCTTATCCCTGCAGAAAATGTAATTGTCAGAAAAGAAGAATATGTTCATGTTACCAAACCATCAGGAAAATTGCACCATGCAGGATGGTATCCGGATCCCTTACCATTACTGAAGGCTCCTTTCCATGCAGAAAGCGGGCTCAATTTGCCTCTTTGGATCACGATAAAAGTTCCCCGGAATGCTGTTCCCGGAAAATATTCAGGTCATATCGATCTGGAATCCGGATCATGGAAAATTTCTGTAGCGGTTTGTCTCCATATATGGGATTTTTCCCTGCCTGATGTTCCCTGTATCCGTTCTGCATTTGGGCTGTCCTCCGGCTTGATTAAGCAATATCATAACATGGAGCATGATGATGAACTTAAGCAGGTGCTGGATCTGTATTACCAGGCTTTCAGGGATTACCGGATTTCCCCGCAGCAGTTTTTTGATGAGTATCCTATACGGAAAACGGTGAAGGGGGTTTGGTGGAATGGTGGCACTTTTGATCCGGATACCGTATTTGCCGGCCGGTATTCTTTTCAGGTAACCGATAACAGGGTGAACGGGAATGTTGCGGGCAGTTGTGCGGATCTGATTCCTGTGAACCCTGAAAAGCCATACTGCCTAAAGTGGTGGGCAAAAACCCTGAAAGACAGGCAACGATACATGGTAACAGTGAAAAGTTACACTGCCGGGCGAACGCCGGTTCCCTGGCATTTGCAAGGGATGTATTACAGCGGGAGTACCACATGGAAGAAGGATAGCCTGTACCTTGACCCGGTGAACCCTGTTGTCCGTGACGATATGGTCCTCGCCAGACCTATGCCCAGAGAGGCCGCTTATGTTCAGGTACAACTGTACCCGGTGATGCCGGATCAGGGAGGAGAAGGGACCGGGACAGTTTGGTTCGACGAATTTCAGTTTCTGGATGGGCAAAGTGGAGTAAACCTGCTGCCTCACGGAAATTTTGAACAGGATATTAATGACCTTTCAGTCAGTCTGGATTTTACGGAGTTTGATCAGGCGGCCCGAAAATACCTGGATGAATATGGATTTACCGGGTTTCGGGTTAAAATTCCGGAACTGAGGCCCGGACCATTTGTAGGAAAGAAAGCCGGATGGTTCAGTGGCTTCATTAACGGCACTCCCGAATACAGGAAACTTATGGTGCAGTACCTTGGGCAGTTTCAGGATCACCTGAAAGCGAACGGGTGGTTGGGTAAGGAGTATTTGTACTGGATTGATGAACCAAGGCATGAAGATTATGATTTTGTCAGGGAAGGGATGGAAACGATCCATGAAGTTGCACCCGAACTGACCCGTTTTATTACTGAGAATAACCCTGGACCGGAAATCATGGATGTGACAGAGATCGGTTGTCCGGTCCTCGCCAAATTTGATCCTGAAAAATCAGAGAAATGGATTGCTAAAGGACGCCGGATGTGGTCGTACCTGATGACCTGGCCCAAAGCTCCTCATCTTAATCTGTTTATTGACGCTGATGCCATTAATATGCGTATGTGGCTGTGGATGTCGTACCGTTATCAATTGACGGGGATACTGGTCTGGAACTCGAACAAGTGGAATGCCGACGGATGCTCTCCTTCAGGGATATTGCAAAATATCTGGGAGGACCCGATGACTTACATGGACGGGCACGGTATGCCGGAAGGTGCTGCTGCAGAATACGGCAATGGCGACGGGATGTTTTTTTATCCCCCTAACCGCGATCCTAACCATGATCGGACGAAATATCTGGAGGGACCTGTTCCTTCCCTGAGACTGGAAATCCTGAGAGAAGGAATTGACGATTACGACTACCTTAAAATGCTTGACAATTTCGTGAAGAAGGCAAGACCGGATCAGCAGGGACTGGTACAAAGGGCCAGCAAAATACTGAATTTCGGAACAGAAGTTTTTGTTAATGAACATGAATATACCAGGGATCCGCAAATCCTGATGGGATACAGGAAGCAGATAGGTGACCTGCTCGAAGAGTTTACACGGGAAAGTGAGACAAAGTAATAACATGCAGGTGCTGTAAAAAATAAATATTCAATCCGAAAGATGCATAAATCTTACGATTAACTAAAACCTGAATTTTAAGATGAAACGACTGATTTTTATTTTGCCCTGTTTGTTTGCCTTGGGATCAATAGCCCAAACGGTAAGCAAATCCTTTGAAATGAGATATTTTACAAATGATCCGAAGGCTGATGGAGAAACTGATCTTAAGGGAGAAACGGAGTGGATGAATACGGACCAGCGTATTCATTTTCTGAATGATTATGCAGCCTATGCTTCCCGTTTTTTCGGGAATCCTGGCTTCGATCAGGAAATTGTTGACGATCAGGAAGTGCGTGAGGCCCTTGCTCATTTAAAGCCACAGCCTTTAACCAATATCCGACGGACTATTAGGCTAAACGGATGGAAAGCCTACGGTTATAAAGAAGGAGAAGAGTCTGAACGGCAGGAGGAACTGGATCGCTGGAAATCGATACAGGGAGTAAACCTTTCAGACGGAATTTTGCAGCTTAACGATGCTGTTGCTGAACGTAAAATTGATTCACTGAACTGGCGTTTCCGGTTTGATGTAAAAGTTGATGCCGGAACCGGAGAATGCGTCATCGTTACCCGTCTGGATGGGTTCCGGTTCAGAAATGTGCCTGAAGGAACCTATGTGGTCAGTTATGAAGTGACGGAACACAGGTGATTTAATACCTGTTTATAGCCTGAGTATAGGAAGAGTATAGGTGAAGTATAGGTGGAGTATAGCTAATGTGCCGTCTGTAAAACATAATATTTGATTTAGGGATTTACAGTCAGCTACGAATATGATAATTTATGTGGATTGGAGAAAACAGAAATAACTAAACTAAAAATGATATATCATGAGCTATCTTAAGAAAAATTTATTGGTCATACTGGCGCCGGCCTTTTTGCTTTTTGCCTGGTCTTGTTCACAGCAGGAGAAAAGGCTTCCTGCAGATTATGTGGATCCGTTTATCTGTTCGGAAGGCGACCACGGGCAGTGGGATCCTTCGGCATTAGTCCCGTCAGGACTGGTAAAGCTTGGTCCGGATACTTATCCGGGCAGCCTTACCGGGGACGGTGATTATGCCCATTCCGGGTACAATTATTCTGATAGTATATTCCGGGGATTTAGCCATTTTCATAAGGGAAGCTCTGGTGGAGGCAGGGTATGTGACCGGGCAGGAAAGCTTTCAATTCTGCCTTTTTCACACGAGCCAACCGATACGTTTATGGTGAACCCATTGGCAGCTGTTGATAAAAAAACGGAAAAGGCCAGTCCTGGTTATTTCTCGGTCGATCTGAAGGAAGACGGGATTCACGTCGAACTGACAGCCACCGGTCACGTCGGGGTTCATCGTTATACCTTTCAGCCGGGCAGATCCGCGCGGTTGTACTTGAATCCCGGTAAGATGGATCATTCCTGGGCGATGACACTGAATATGATTGACGATAAAGGTCTGGAAGGGGTGTTGTCAGTCGGCGCCGGGATCCATTTTATTGTTTGTTTCGACCGCCCTGTTCTTTCGACAACTTTATGGACAGGAGACAAAATGGAACCGGGGAATTCGCTTGAACAAGTGAGAAATGGTGGCATCGTTTGTGATTTCGGTGACCTGGAAGGTAAACCATTGATGGTAAAGGTCGCTGTTTCGTTAACTACTCAGGATGCAGCAAAAAACAACCTTCAGGCTGAATGTCCCGGATGGGATTTTGACCGGATCAGGCAGCAGGCAGTCGATCAATGGAATGCAAAGCTGGGGCATATCAAGGTGGAAGGCAATGAGGAATACAAGACGATTTTTTACACAGCCTTGTATCATTCCTGCTTTTTACCGGTAGTACTGAGCGATGTATCCGGAAAATATCCCGGGCTGGACGGACAGGTACATCAGGCCAAAGGTTATAAATATTATTATGATTATGCTTTCTGGGATTCGTTCCGGACTAAATACCCGCTTTACAGTTTGTACAATCAGGAAACGTACAAAGATATAATCAGGTCGCTGGTTGATATCTGTGAGCAAGCCGATAATTGCGGACCTTTTCCGCAAAGTACCCATCTGCCGCACAGCCCGGGCTTTGAGTATTACGGTAAGAACGGATACCAACCCTTTGGCAATTGCAGGAACGAGCATATGCTGATGGTAATGACTGATGCTTATGAAAAGGGACTGTTCGGGCCCGATATGAAAAAAGTTTATCCATATCTAAGAAAGGAAGCGATGATCCAGATGCCTGAAAAATATGATTCGATCGGGTATATTCCTGCCCGTCCGGATCAGACCGGGGAATATTGCTGGGACAGCTGGTGTGTGGCACAGGTTGCCAAATCGATCGTGAACGGGGCAGACTATAATTATTTTATGAAACGATCAGAATACTGGAAGAATACCTGGGATCCGTCGCTCCGGTTTTTCAGGGCGCGTGCAGCTGACGGGAGCTGGCTTGATTTTCCGGAAGACCCGGGTGTGAACCGGGAAAAATATACCTACGAGGGAACGGCCTGGCAATACCGGTGGAATATCCTGCATGATATCCCTTCACTGATCGAAGCATTTGGAGGTAAGGAGAATTTTGTAAAAGAGCTGGAATATTTCTTCGATCACGATTTATATACCGCGGGGAACCAGCCGGACCTGCAGGCGCCATTCTTGTTTAATCCGGCCAGTGCCTCATGGCTGTCGCAGAAATGGGTGCACAAGATCCTGACAGAGCCCATGGTGCAACGATACGGGACACATAACTTTTTTCCGAAGCCGATCAACGACCGGATCTATAAAACCACGCCTGATGGTTATCTGGAAGAGATGGATGACGACTACGGTTGCATGTCGTCTTGGTACGCCATGGCCTCGATGGGGTTTTACCAGATCTGTCCGGGAAGTCCGGTATTCCAACTGACTTCGCCGGTTTTTGATAAGATTATCATACGGCCCGATGTCAAAGATGGTGACTCGAAGACATTTACCATCGAAGCTAAAAACCTGAGTCCGTCAGATTATTATATCCAGTCAGCTACCTTGAATGGTAAACCGCTAAACCGTTCGTGGCTGAATTACGATGAAATCGCCAGGGGTGGAAAACTAATCTATGAGATGGGATCTGACCCCAATAAAAATTGGGGTACAGAAAATTGATGGTTTTATGGTTAAATGGTTGAATTTTATAATATGAAGCGAAGGATCATTTTATATCTCCAGGGAATAACGTGTTTGTTTTTTATAATTTTTGCGAATAAATTATCAGCTCAGCAGGATACGGTTTCAATGCTGCATATTTCTGATCTCCATGTTATCATTAACCATTCATCTGGAAACCGATCTGATAATTCCAGAAGACCGGCCAGGGAAAACTGGTCTATCCTCATGTAATTTTGAATGGCAGTGGAAAAGGTGGATTGAAGAAATCGGAGATGCTTTTGAGATCCGCGGTGTTTATGCGCTTCGTCCGTGGAACCTGGCAAAAGCGATTGATTTGTATAGTGAGGCAACCCGACAGGTGCATAAACCGCTTTATTTACAGGGAGATTTTCATGGTATGACATTCGACGGCCCGTTTGACAGTACCCGTTCCGAAATCGATCTGGTAAAACAGCACGATGGACTGGATGGCTATGTCTTTTATGAGACGGCCAATATAACGAGGATCGATGAAGCAGGGAACGTGGAAGGAAGCGGGGCGGTTGCAGAAATACTTGGCGGTAGTCTTCCGGGGTGATTCGCCACGGATGTTGTGAGGCCTCGCCGTTTGAGTATGTTTGATACTTTGTGTTTGAAGAGGTTTGATCGCCTGTGTCCTGTTTGAAAGGCGTTGCCCAGCTTCCCCCGATTGTATTGAGGGTGATGAATATTCAATCCTCCGGGTTGTAACGGAGGGAAAGATGTTGATGAAAATTTAGATGATAACGTATAATGAAATAAAATGAGGTTAAATAAAAATTATCAAGATGATTAATAAAGATAAGTCAATAGCAACCTTCCTTTTTCTGTGCCTGTTTCTTGTTCCCTTCTTTTCTTTTGGAGGTAACCCGGTGAAGTATGTCAATCCGTTTATCTGCACGGAAGGTGATAATGGACAGCTTTTCCCAGGTGCTGCCTGGCCTTTGGGTTTGGTACAATTGTCTCCTGAAACGGAAGGCGGTTCCCATGTCGGGTATTATTATGAAGATAAATACATAGAGGGGTTTTCCCATTTAAGAGTTGCCGGTGCCGGATCAAACGGGAAAGGTGGCGATTTGCTGATAAAACCGGGCATAGGAAAGTTTACCTCGAAGATAGAACGGTTTCGGGAAAAGTACGATAAAGCATCAGAAGAGGCTTCTCCCGGTTATTATAAAGTGGTCCTGGAATCGGGCGTAAAAGCAGAACTTACTGTTTCTGAACGGGTTGGTTTTCATAAATATACTTTTCCCGAGAACTCGAATGATCGTTATATTGTAATCGACCTCTCCCATAGTTATGTAGGAATGCTTGATGCCCGGCTGAATGTCAGAAATGATCATGAAATCACGGGGATGATTAAATCGTTACACAATAATGGGGGAGGCTACCACTTGCTTTATTTTGCCATTGTTTCAGATGTTCAATTTGACTCGTTTACCAGTTGGGAAGGCAGGGATTCGGGCCGTCAACCGGTTCGAAAAGGTAAAGATTGCGGGGTATGGCTGAATTTTCCGGCTTCGGGGAAGAACGTCATCAAATTAAAGGTTGGCTTATCGCCGGTGAGCGAAGAACAAGCTATGATCGAAGCAACTTCCGGGATTCCGGGATGGAGTTTCGACAAGGCTCATCATCAGGCAGCAGATGCCTGGAATGAAATACTTTCCACGATCAGGGTCAAATGTGATTCGACCGGTCTAAAAACGATTTTTTACACGCACCTGTATCATGCGTTTCTTGTGCCCTGTAATGCGACTTCTTCTTCTGGTACCTACCGCTCGGCACATCAGCCTGATTCCCTATATTATACAGCAGACACCGCTCCTGATTTTGTCTGTTATTCAACCTGGAGCCTTTGGGACGATTTCCGGAAATATGCCCTTGTTTCGTTATTGGAACCCGAAATGGATAAGAACATAGCCCGGTCATTAGTCGATTATTATAAGCACAAGGATGGAGGAGACAGCAAGTACTGGCCCACCCCGAATATCCGGACCGAGTTTGCCAGCGCGGCCGTTATGGACGCCTGGAACAAAGAACTTGGCGATTTCGATGGAGAAGCTGCTTTTCGGGGGATGAAGGAAGAATATGAGCGTTACAGTACGAAAAACGTAAGCGCACGGCTGGAAAAAGCCTATGAAGCCTATGCGGCGATGAAAATGGCCATAGCCCTTGGAAAGAAGGATGAGGCTGAAGAACTACGGAAAGCGGCCCTGTCGTACAGGGAGATGTGGTGCCCGGAACAGAAAGACAACCAGGGAAATGTAAGGGGATTTTTCACTCCTGGAGGAAAACCGGTTAAAGATGTGGAAGAATTTGAAAAATATGTTTATGAAGGGAATTTATGGCACTACCGCTGGTTTGTGTTGCACGACGTTCCCGGACTGGCAGAGCTTAGGGGAGGAAAAGATAAACTGTCGGATGACCTGGAGTATTTTTTTGAAAAAAATTTTTACATGCACCTGAATGAACCTGATATTCAGGCTCCTTTTTTGTTCGACCTGCTTGGAAAACCTTATCTGACACAGAAATGGGTCCGAACCTTTACGACAAAAAAGGTGACCCAGCTATACCATAATCATGGCTTATTCAGTAACCCTGTTGTGGACAGAATTTACCGGAACGATCCGAAAGGGTACATCGAATCGATGGACGATGATGCAGGGGCCATGTCTTCATGGTTCGTGATGAGCGCTATGGGGCTTTTCCCGTATGATCCGGTCGAACCATACTACCTGATCGGATCCCCGGTCTTTCCGGAGGTGACAATCCATCCTGATAGCGGGAAAAGCTTTAAGATCATTGCCAGGAATGTGAGCGAGGATAATTTTTATATCCAATCGGCCACTCTGAACGGCCAGGCTTACGATAAACCATGGATCGACTATGAAACGATCAGGGCAGGTGGTACACTTATCTTTGAAATGGGAAATCAGCCTAATAAGGAATGGGGTAGTCAGCCCGGAAATTTTCCGTATGGAATGTGAATGTTCTTTTTTATTTTTACAGGATTAAAAATCCTGCATTTTGAACGACCTAAACTATACAAAACAACTTCTTCAAAAGATTTCAGTGAAACCGGATGAAAAGGCATTCAAGGCATTGTTCGATCTTTATGCTTTTCGTTTGGTCTGTTTTGCCGATTCGTTTCTCCGGAATCATGAGTTGTCTGAAGAGGCTGTATCTGATGTTTTTTTTAAAGTATGGTTGCACCGGGAGACCCTGGTTAAAATAGAAAATTTTAAAGCCTATTTGTTCACGGCGACGAGGAATACCGCACTTAACTATCTGGAGCAGGAAAGAAGGATCAAGGCAGAAAGGCTGGAGGACCTGAATATTGATATGGTAATCGATGAGATCTGTCCGGAAACATCCCTGATCAGCAAAGAACTGAGGTTGACTATTGAAGCCGCGATTAATGCGCTTCCCCCAAGATGTAAGCTTATTTATAACCTGGCAAAGACGGAGAGAATGAAGTATAAGGAAATTGCTTCGTTACTTCAGGTATCTGTAAAGACGATTGATAACCAGATCGCTATTGCCATAAAAAAAATAGGGGAAGTGATCCGGGAATATCTTGATAATACGGACAATGATACTTCTTTCACCGTTTTATTCCAGCTTTTTGTGCCAGGTGAAACCATTGGTGCAATAAGCGGATCTTTGTAATATTTTTTGAGGATCATTTAGGGGATTTCTTTAATCTTCCTGTTTATTCTTTCAAACAGAAATGAATTTAATTTTTTTCAGCTTGTCTTAATAAATTATGGAAGATATCTGGACGAATATAGCAAGGAGGATCGCAGGAGAAAGCGGGCCTTCCGATCAGGAGAAGACGGAAGCGTGGTTCAACAATAACAAAAAAAATAAGGCTGTCTATGACCGGTTGGTCCGGTTGTGGAACGTTGTACCTTCTGCAAGCCCCGGACTGCCATTCCTGTACCGGAAAGTCAGGACAAGGATTTTACATGCAGACCGTGCTGTTTATAGAAAGTATTTATTCTTACGGATCTCTGGAATTGCTGCCATGTTTCTCTTGTTTATCGCTTTAAGCTTTTTTGCCTGGCATTACTTTACAGATAGTTTGCCTGTCAGTGAATATGAGGCTTTTAATACTATCATTGTACCCAAAGGGAACCGTTCCCAGATTGTTTTGCCCGATAGTACGAAAGTTTGGCTTAATAATGACACCCGGCTGGAGTTCCCGCAAAAATTCCGGACTGCTTCCCGGGAAGTGAAACTGACCGGTGAGGCTTATTTTGAAGTGAAACATGACAGCAGGAGGCCCTTTTTCGTCGTCGTGGAAAACAGCAGGATCAAAGTGCTGGGTACCCGGTTTTCCGTATCAGCCTATCCGGATGATCCGGTTATTGAAACTTCGCTGATCGAGGGGAAAGTTGTTTTTGAGACAAATTATAAATCGGACGGGGATACTTCCTATGAGTTGAAGCCCGGGTTTAAGCTGGATTATAATAAAAGTAAGGAGCAACTTAGCCAGGGATTCGTTTCTCCGTCTTTCTACGACTACTGGAAAAACGGTGTGTATTCCTTTAAAAATGAAGATTTGGAAAGCCTGGCCCGGAAAATTTACCGGATCTATAACACCCGCCTGGTATTCGAAAACGACTATCTGAAACATAAGACCTATACCGGAACATTAAGCATTAACGATAACATTTTTACGTTTATGGAAACGATCAAACGGATTACCGTGGAACCGATCGACTATGATTACGATTACGCAAAAAATACGATTTATTTAAAAATGAAACGCCAATGAATAAAAACTGAGCGAATTTACAAAAAAGCGGAAAATGCTCCAACATCTTCCGCCATGATTCCGGAAACAGCCTAAGTTTCCTTTAAAACACGAAAGCGATTGCTTTCCAGTATTTTAATAAAATCATTCAAATTTATGAAAAAAAATGAATCCGGGAAGGACGTCATTTGTCTTCCTGTGTTAAAAAAATTGATGTTAATGGCTCGAATAACAGTTATTCTGTTGCTGGCAGGACTGATGCAGGTATCTGCGAAAAGTTATTCCCAGAACATGAAGTTAAACATTGAACTTAGAAATGCAACAATTGCAGCAGTACTAAACCAGATCGAAAATCAGAGCGAATACCGTTTTTTTTATGACAACGGGCAGATCGATCTTTCCAGAAAGATCGATCTGAATATAGAAAACAGGTCTATCGATGAGATTCTGAAGCAGTTGTTCGATGGCACACAGATCTCTTATGAAATATCCGGTCGCCGGATACTGTTGGTCCCCAAACCGGGAACAGAATGGATGCAACAACCCAAACAATCAAAAGTCTCAGGAAAAGTCACAGATTCTTCAGGAACTTCATTGCCCGGAGTTTCCGTAATATTAAAGGGTACTACGTTTGGTACAATTACGGATACTGATGGTAATTATTCTCTGAACAATGTACATGCAAACTCTGTATTGATTTTTTCTTTCATCGGAATGAAAAACCAGGAAGTTGAAACAGAAGGAAGAATGATGGTAAATATCCGGATGGAAGAAGAAACAGTTGGTATTGATGAAGTCGTGGCCATTGGATACGGGACCCAGAAGAAGGTAAACCTGACCGGATCTGTTGCTTCAATGACAACGGAGCGACTCTCTCAGATACCTATCTCAAATATCTCAAACGCTATGGCCGGTCAAATGCCTGGATTATTTTCATTGAATAAATCGAGTAACCCGGGAACATCGTCCGATATAACAATTCGCGGGGTAAGTACGGTAAATACCACTTCGCCTATTTATGTTATAGACGGGGTTGTCCGTGATAAAACTGATTTTGACGGGATTGATCCTAATTCCATTGAAACAATAACGGTACTGAAAGATGCTGCCTCATGCGCCGTATATGGTTCCCGTGCTGCAAATGGAGTTATTCTTGTCACAACCAAACGAGGAAAAATTCAGAAGCCGACCTTTAGTTATTCGGCTTTGTTCGGAACAGAAAATCTGACAAAGGATGTCGAAATGATGAATGCTTATGAATACGCTACCTATTATGATAAATGTCTGCTTGAAAACGGATATACCTCCGATTATGCCGGATATTTTGCTGATGACGAGAAGGAATATTTTAAAACTCATTCAACTGATTGGTGGGATCTTTGTACCAAAACGCCCTTTACTCAGCAACACAATCTGAGCGTGAGCGGAGGATCCGAATCAATACAATATTTGCTGTCATCCGGGTATTATCATCAGAATGGAATCCTGAGGGGAGGGCATAATACTTATGACCGGTATAATCTCCGGTCGAATATCGATGCAAAACTAACCGATAATTTAAAGATTACTTTGGATATTGATCTGTTACGTTCCGTTAAAGATACTCCTTTCTGGCCGTATAATTCGAGTGAAGATTACCTGGACAACTTATACCAGGGAGTAAAAAATGCCCCTTCCTATATGCCGGCAAAAATTAACGGTTTGTATGATAAAACTTTTTATGGATGGAATCCGGTTGCTGTCCTTTATGAAGGAGGATATAAAAACTACCTGAATAATACGACAAACGCCAAGTTTTCTTTCAAATATGATATTAAGAAGTTAAAAGGTTTGTCAGTCGGAGGTTTGTTTGACTACCGCTTTTATAATTATAAAAGAAAATTCCTTTCAAAAGCCTATAATCTGTATTCCCACCAAACATCCGGAACCCATAACCACATTGTGTATGACGATGCTGAGGTTACTTCATATACAACCAGAAGCGATGGTAATTATATCACCAAATACAACAACGATCAATCTTCGTATACATTGAATTTAAATATTAACTATAATCATACTTTTGGGAAGCACGACATTGGTGCAATGTTTATTTATGAACAATACGAAGATAAGACCGACTATTTCTATGCGCAAAGAAAGTATCTGCAAGCTGAAGGAGTTGAACAACTTTGGTCCGGAAGTTCAGGTTATCAATATGCTGACGGGTATGAGGGCGAAAATGGACGTTTGGGGTATATTGGCCGGATTAACTATTCTTATGACGACAAATATTTATTCGAAGCAAATTGCCGGTACGACGGATCTATGGTCTTTTCGAAAGACCACCGTTGGGGATTCTTTCCTTCAGTTTCTGCCGCATGGAGAATTTCGGAAGAACCATTCGTAAAAGAAAAAGAAAATCTTTCATTTATTGATAATTTAAAACTCAGGGGATCTTATGGGGTTTTGGGAAATGACCAGACGACAACTTTCCAATGGGAGCAGAAATATAATATGACGACCGGTGGTGTTTTTGGCAGTGGAACCGGTACCGGTTCTACTGCTGTATATGCAGGGACCTATCCTAATCCTGATATCACCTGGGAAAAAACTGCCACTTTTGATCTTGGCGTTGATGCTTCATTCTGGAAAGGGTTACTGAGTATTGAAACAGATTATTTTCAAAAAAGAACGACAGATGTATTCCGGGCCAGGACACGTTCTGTTCCGGGGACGTTTGGGGCAACCTTGCCTTCTGAGAATTATGCAGAGATTAAAAATCACGGGTTTGAATTTAATCTGGCCCACAACAATCATATCGGTAATTTGAAGTATTATGCAAATTTTAACTTCAGTTTTGCCCGAAATAAATGGGTTGTTGTTGATGAATCTTCAGCTGCAGCCTCATACGATTATCTGCGGCTAACGGGACGTCCGATCAGTTTTATTACCGGGTATGAGGCAGTTGGTATTGCCCGGACACAAGCCGATCTGGACAACGCTCCAACTTACCAGGGAGTAAAATATGAGCTCGGAGATTTAATTCTGAAGGATCAGGATGACGATAATAATATTACTTCTGCAGATCAGGTGGTATTGAGCAAAAAAAGCGGGACTCCGGAAGTTATATATGGCTTTTCTGTCGGTGCAACCTGGAAGAACTTCGATCTGAACATGTTTTTTCAGGGAGTAGGTAACCGTAAAATTATGTCACCAATAAAAGGGCAGGCATGGAGTGAGCAAACATCATTGAAAGTATGGACAGATACATGGTCGGAATCGAACCCCAATGCAAGTATGCCTAAAGTCGGAGGATTGACCACTGCGAAAAACGCCCGTTCAGAAAATTCATCATTCTGGTTAAGGGACGCTTCTTTTCTGCGTTTGAAAAACGTGGAAATTGGATACACCATACCTAAAACTTTAACAAACAGAATTGGCCTTGATAATTGCAGATTGTTTGTTTCCGGGACGAACCTGTTCCTTCTCCGGGATAAAATTAAAGTTTATGATCCCGAAAACACCGCTTCTTCAGGCGCCTTTCAGTATCCGTCAAACAGAACTTATGATATTGGTGTGAATATTTCTTTCTAAAACTATTTTAACAATTAGGAAAATGAAAAAAACATACAAAATACTATTCTTGACATCCAGTATCTTTTTCTTTTTATCCTGTAATAAAGTACTGGATAAAGAAGATCTTACCAGTATATCAGAATCTACTGTTTTTGGAAGTGAGTCACTGGCCGAAGCTAATTTGAATTATTTTTATCTTTCTATACCGGGGTGGGATACTTCTTATAAAGCATGGTCGGATTGCACGGATGAGGCTTCCGGCTCAACAATGTGGACAAACGGAACACTTACTGCTGACAATCCTTATTGGTATTGGCCATATACTGCCATCCGGAACATTAATACGTTCCTTCAGAAACTGGAAGCCAGTACTGCTGTCGGCGATGAAAGTAAAACCCGTTTTTATGCTGAGGCTCGTTTTATAAGAGCTTATTTGTATTTCGAAATGTGGAAGTTATATGGTGGAGTACCTGTTTTAACTGAACCTCAATCATTATCCGACGATTTGGAGGTAGCCAGGAATTCAACCTTAGAAACCTTTCAGTTTATTTCAGATGAACTCGACTACGCCATTGACAATTTATCCGAGACCGACAATACCGGAACAAGTGACTTCGGACGGGTTACAAAAGCCGCGGCTTTGGCATTACAGGGACGATTATATTTATTCCGTGCCAGTAAAATGTTTAATCCTAACGGAACAGAGAGACTTTGGCAGGAAGCTTATGACAGGAATAAGACGGCTTTAGCGTATCTGGATTCGCATGGCTATGGTATGGTTGATGATTTTTCATCTATCTTTCTCGAATCAAACGAATTAAATTCGGAAGTAGTATTTAGCCGACGATATGCTTATGGTTATTCTACTCATAATCTGGATGCCTGTATCCGTCCGTTACAATGGTCACAAAATTGTACTGGGGGTTGTCATCCAATTCAATATGCAGTAGACAAATTCCCGACAAAAAGCGGGAAAGTCCTTACTTATCCCGACTATTCTTCTGTAATGAATAGTTATGAAAACCGTGATGACAGATTTTATGCAACGATTGTTTACAACGGAGCCTCATATTTTGATGATCCGATGGAGATTTATTCAAATTCGGGAAAGAATTACCGTTATGGTGTCGAAACTTACGGTTCAAGAACCGGCTATTTTTCGAGAAAAGGTATCGTTACGTCGCAAACCATAACCGAAGCCCAGTCCAGCGGTCGCGACTATTTAGATATTCGTTACACGGAAGTGATGATGAACCTTGCTGAAGCTGCTATTGAGATCGGGACTTCAGATAAGCTATCCGAAGCATTGGGTATTCTTAAAAAAGTCCGGGCCCGGGCTGGTATTGATCAAACCAATGCCGAAATGCCAGGAAAAGAATATGGTTTTTCGTCTGATATGACCCAGGGTGAAATGAGAGAAGCGTACAGAAACGAGCGGTTTGTCGAGTTTATGTATGAACAGAAACGTTTTTGGGATATGCGCCGATGGAAAATTTTTGATCAGGTTATGGTCGGACAAGGATTGCGCTATGCTTTAAATCTTACCAAAAAGGATGATGGATCCTATTCTCAAGAGTTTATTGAGCTGGATGTAACGTCTATGATAAATTCTGAAAAAATGTATTTTTTGCCTATGTCTACTTCCGAAATGAATAACAATTCACGTCTGGAGCAGCAAAAAGACTGGGGAGGAACATTCGATCCACTGGAAGGAATGTAATTTTTTAAGGTTCTATAATAAGGGAGAGATTTGTTCTCTTCCTTATTGATTTTCTGGTAAATGGCATATAAGTCAGGTGAATTAATTCTTGTCATATTTCATTTTTTAAATAAAAGAAGTAGTAATAAGATGATAAAAAGGTCCGTGACATTAAACATTAAAAAGAAAAGATTTACAATCGGATTTAGTCTGCTTGTTTTAGTCTTGTCGATCAGCCTTTCTTATTATTGGTTCCGGAAAACCAATACCACAGAAATTAAAGGATTTGGTCAAAACATAAGAGTGTGGAATACGACCATAGCATTTGATACAAAATTTGCAGACCAAAAACATATTTGTCAAATGAAGCCGTCAACGGTAACCTTTCACTTTAAAAATACGGGAAATAATCCCCTTATTATCTATGATGTCAATGCTTTATGCGGTTGTTTAAAAGTAATGGAGTGGACTGGTTTCCCTATTGTTCCCGGGGCAGGGGGAACCTTGAAGATTAAAATAGATACTGACAAGACTGGATTAATTGATAAAGAAGTCCTTGTTTATTCGAATTCAATTCCAAATCCATTCCACCTGAGGATAAAAGCAACTATTTGTGACCGAAACAACTAAAATTTTGCAGATAAATTTTATTTTTTTGTACTAAAATAAACCTATTGACCTATGAATTCAAAGAAACTATCCCTGCCATTTTGCATTATTTTGCTTTTTATTAATAATGCATGCGATATTGCTGAACCACTGAAAGCAGATCCTGTTTGGAACCCGGTTGCTCCAGGCATCTGGAAAGCAGAATACGGCTCCCCTGAAAAAAACAACTTATTAAATAAATTAGATATTACGCCTAAGCTTGATGCCATTGACAAAATGGGGCAGGCTGATCTGCCTGTTCGTAAAGAAGATATACGTTTTGAACAGGTTGACGGGAAAACCTATATCCGTTTCCCGCTGGATAAAGAAGAACAGATTTATGGGTTAGGGCTAAACTTTAAGACTGTTGGGCAAAGGGGGCGTGTCATGAGGTTGCATGTTGACCACTATGGGGGAAGCGATAACGGGAGAACACATGCTCCTGTCCCTTTTTTTATATCGTCCAAGGGATACGGGGCATTAATCAATTCGGCCCGTTATATTGACGTATGGTGCGGAACTGGTGTTCGTAAAGACAGTAAGAACCCGCCTGTGGTACGGGACCGGAATGCCGACAAAAACTGGGATGCCCAGCCTTATTCGGATAATCTGGAGTTCCTTGTTCCCGCCAATGGTGTTGAAGTGATCATTTTCTCCGGGCCAACCATGCTTGATGTGGTCAGAAGATATAACCTTTTTAACGGAGGTGGATGCCTTCCTCCCAAGTGGGGACTTGGTTTCTGGCAACGGGTACCTGCTTTGTATTCAGACCGGGATGTACAGAATGAAGTTTCCGAATTTGAAAAGCGGGAATTCCCGTTAAGTGTTATTGGCCTTGAACCTGGCTGGATGTCGCGGTCTTATCCGTGTACTTATGAATGGGATAATACCCGTTTCCCTGATCCTGAATCGTTTATCCGGAAACTAAAGAAAAAGCATATTCAGACGAATCTTTGGATCAACCCGTATATCTTGCCGGAAGGGGAACTGTACAAAAAAATTGAACCGTTTACCGCAAGCCATACCGTATGGTGCGGTGTTGTTCCGGATTATACCATGGATGAAGTTCAGAAGATTATAACCCAACATTTCGAAAAGTACCAGCTTGATAAAGGGGTGAGTGGGTTCAAAATGGACGAAAACGATGGTTACGACTCATGGTTGTGGCCTGACGTGGCAACTTTCCCTTCCGGAACGCCGGCTGAGCAGATGCGGCAAATATATGGTTCATTGATGCAAAGCGTTACGACACAAATGTTTCATAACCGGGACCAACGGACGTACGGGCTTGTGCGGTCAGGAAATGCAGGAACTTCATCTTTCCCGTATGTCATTTATAATGATTACTATAATCATCGGGATTTTATTACAGCCCTGATTAATAGTTCTTTTATCGGAGTTCTTTGGACACCGGAAGTGAGGGCCTCTAAAAGTGCTGAGGAATGGTTGCGGCGAATGCAGACGGTATGTTTCTCCCCGCTGGCCATGCTTAATGCCTGGGCTGACGGAACTAAACCCTGGTCATTTCCGGAAGTGGCGGAAGAAGTGAATGAAATTGCAAAACTCCGGATGCAGCTTATTCCATATTTATACACAGCGTTTGCTGATTATACTTTTTCCGGAACGCCTCCTTTCCGGGCTATGAACCTGGAACCGGAATTTAATAGCCAGGGATCAGAAGAGAAGGGGATACTGGATGGAACGGAAAATCCGTATGCAATGGCTGCAAAACATGAAATAAAAGACCAGTTCATGGTAGGCGAGAACCTGCTGATCGCACCTCTTTTTGCCGGAGAAAAGGAAAGGGTGGTCATCCTGCCAACTGGGAAATGGTTCGATTTTTACACTGGAAAACTGGCCGGGGATGGCGAGATGATAAAGATAAAGGCAGGTAAACAAATACCGGTTTTTGTTAAAGATGGTGGGATTGTACCTTTGTGGCCGGAGTTTGCAAAAATTGACGGGTCAAAGCTTCCGCTGGAAATCCGGCATTACGGGACCAGGGACGGATCATTCAACCTTTACGATGACGACGGCGAAACGTATAATTACGAAAAAGGCGAATATACACGCATCACAATAACTATTTCGGTTGACAGACAAGGAAAGAAAACCGGGAAAGTCAGCATTCCTGAAGGGCATAACGTATGGTCGTTCGACAAATTTAATTTTCACTATATGTCTGAGTAAAGAATTATACTAAAGACATGTAGAAAATGGAATCATGAGAGTCTGGCCTTACATGCAGAGACATGACGATTTCCATACTGTCACCGGAATTGAAAATATTTCCATGAAATACGAAAATTGTAAAAAATTAAAAAAAGGAACGAATGAAAAATAGTTATCTGCTTTTTGTAGTTTTCATGTTTTCAATAACCATTTGTAAAAGTCAGGTCAGTCAGTTCACCCAAAAGGACGACTGGCTGATCAGTAATGGGAAATACAAAGCCTCGTTAAGTGTATCAGAGAACGGGAAGGACCTCATCCTGAATAACGGACTGGTGAAACGGGTATTCCGGATTACCCCCAATGTGGCCTGTACAGAATATAAAAATTTGATTAATGGCCAGCAATTGCTCCGGGCCCTAAGACCAGAGGCAGAAATTGTCATCGACGGCAAAAGATATAATGTCGGTGGTTTGTACGGACAGAAAGAGCAAGCTTATTTATTGCCGGAATGGATTGACTCTTTTATTTCTGATGCAACTGATTTTCGTTTTGTTTCCTATTCGGAGTCCGCTATCGAACCGTTTATCAAAGGGAAACAAACATTTTGGTCCGGGAATGCCCATTCTCCTTCAGGCAAAATGCTTTCATTTTTCTACACGTCTGATCAGCTAAAAGGGATTGATGTGACCGTTTACTATGAACTCTATGACGGTATTCCACTGATTGTAAAAGGGATGTCCATTAAGAACAACAGCGACAGGCCCATCCGGATAGGGCGGGTCGTCAACGAGAAACTGGCAATTGTCGAGGAAGAAAGTGCCGTAGTAGGTTCGCCGGAACAAATGAAGAAACAGCATGGCATCTATCTTGAAACCAACTATGCCTTTAACAATGCGATGAGCTATGATCTCAGCGACCAGACGACCCATTGGAACGCTGATTCGCTGTACACCTCGCAGGTTAATTACAGTTATCAGACTCCCTGTCTGCTTGAAATATATCCTGAAAAGGTAACAGGTATAACATTGTTGCCGGGAGAAACTTATCGTTCTGTAAGAACACACGAATTGCTGATGGACAGTTATGACCGGGAACGTCGGGGTCTCGCCATCCGGAAGATGTACCGTACTGTCGCACCATGGACAACAGAGAATCCCATATTTATGCACTTGGTGAGCCGTAATGATGAACAGGTAAAAAACGCCGTTGAACAGTGCGTGGAAACCGGCTATGAAGCCTTGATCCTTAGTTTTGGCAGTCACTGTAATATGGAAGATACATCGGCTGTAAACATAGCAAAATGGAAAGAACTGGCAGATCTGGCACATAGCAGGGGTATTAAAATCGGTGGTTATTCGTTGTTTAGCTCGCGACGGATCAGCGATGAAGATGACGTGATTGACCCGGCGAGTGGTTTGCCGGATAAAGCGGCTTTCTTTGGTCATGCACCTTGTCTGGGAAGTAAATGGGGACTGGCTTACATCAGCAAGCTGGAGTATTTTATGGCAAAAACAGGTTTTGATATTTTTGAAAATGATGGCCCTTATCCTGGAGATGTCTGTGCATCAACAACTCATCCCGGACATGAAGGCCTTGCCGACTCTCAATGGAGGCAGATGGAGTTGCAAAAGGGACTATATCACTGGTGCAATGAACACGGTATTTATGTGAATGCTCCGGACTGGTATTTTTTGGATGGAACAAATAAAATTGCATTAGGTTACCGCGAAGTAAATTTTGCATTGTCACGCGAACAGCAAAAAATACTGAACCGGCAAAATATTTTTGATGGAACATGGGAGAAGACGCCATCGATGGGCTGGGGCTTTGTTCCGTTAACTGCTTACCACGGGGGAGGGAAAGATGCTGTTCTGGAACCGCTTTCGGAACATTTAAATGACTACGGGCAATTGATGGTTCAGTATTACGGAGCAGGGGTCCAGGCTTGCTATCGCGGACCAAGACTGTTCGATACGGAAGAAACAAAACAATTGGTGATCAGGACCATTAATTGGTATAAAAAGCACCGGGAAGTACTGAATTCGGACATCATTCATCTCCGGAGGCCTGACGGACGCGATTGGGACGGATTTTTACATGTCAATCCCGAAGGTGAGGAAAAAGGATTTCTCCTGCTTTTTAATCCGCTGAAAGAACAGATTACACGGCAAATCAAGATTCCTGTTTATTATACGGGCATATCCCGGAATGTAATTGTCCGGTTCCGGGATGGAAAAACTAAAACCCTTCCGGTCGGTCGCGATTACATGGTTTCGCTGCAGGTGACAATACCCGCTGGTAGTTACAATTACTTTGTTTTAAGATCCGGCGATTGAGATTTGCAGACGAACTAATTTTACTAAAGGAAGGGACTGCCCTTGACAGAATAATAGTAATTTTTTCATGTTTGCGGATAATCTCTTTTTTAATAGTTTTGTTTGTAAACTTTTGAAAAATGACCGAGGACGAAAAATATTTACTGGACAGGATAAAGAAAGGTGATGAAGCTGCGTTCAAAGTCATTTACAATAAATACGTTCCCAAATTGTATTATTTCGTTTACGAGTATGTGCCCTTTAGCGATATTGTTGAAAATATCGTTCAGGAAACCTTGATAGTACTGTGGAATAAACGATTGGAACGAAAAGAGAATACCAATTTTGGGGCATATCTTTTTACTGTGGCCAAGATGCACAGGCAGGTACTGAAAAAGACGGGATGATCGTCCGGATGCAGCCAGTACACGTGTTTCCTGGAAAATAGCATTTAGGCAGGAGATAAGGATCAAGTGGTACAGATACAAAATCCCGGGAGCAAGCTTAAAAAGATCAGTCTATTCAAATTTGCTCCCGGGTGGGTTAATCCTGGTTATTAACTGTTTTTTGCATTGGTACCCTGGGGCAGGGTTTTATCGGATCCGCTATTCGTTTCATTTACAACCTGTTTTCCTTTCAGATAGTCGGGCAGTTCCAGACCAGCCGATTTGAAGACATCTTCGAGTGGGGGAATGGCCCCTAGCAGGCCCTGCATAAAGTTGGCAGTCGACGTTTTTCCATCCTTGCTGTTTCCGGTTTCCCAAACAGTCACTTTGTCGATCTTGATATTTTTAATCGCCTCGACCTGCGTTTTTACCAGGTCTGGCAGCTTATCGGCGATCATCATCATAACGGCATCTTTCGAGTTATTTCCGGTGGCCTTCACGAGCATGTCAAACCCTTCTGCCTGTTTGCTCAGGATTTCGTAGATCCCTTTTGCCTGGGCCTCCATCTTCATATAGATGGCATCGGCTTCCCCTTTCGCCCTCCGGCGGATCTGTTCGGCAGCAGCCTCAGCTTCGATCTCGATCTTTTGTTTATCGATTTCGGCAGGGACAACCACATTTGCCGTCTGCGTGGCCTTATCACGACTGGCACGGACCAGTTCTGCTTCTTTTTCAGCGGAGTAAGCTTCTTCGAGGGCCTTTGCCTGTTTTACTTTTTCCGCAGCAACTGCTTTTCTGGTGGCTTCGGCCTCCTTTTCACGACGGTCGGCGTCGGAATTGGCAATGGTCACTTTGGCGATATTTTCACCTTCGACGGCTGTGGCGTCAGCCTGTGCAACACGCACGCGCTGTTCCTGATGGGCATCGGCCTGTCCGATTTCCCCGTCCCGGTTCTTTTCAGCCACGCTCTTTTTGGCATCATTAATTGCTTTGGCGGCTGCCTCTTTCCCAAGTGCATCAATATACCCCGATTCGTCGTTGATGTCTGTGACATTGACATTTATAAGTTTCAGCCCGATCTTTTTCAACTCAGCTTCCACGTTCGAAGATACGGCGGCCAGGAATTTATCGCGGTTGCTGTTGATTTCTTCGATTTCCATGGTCGCTACCACGAGGCGCAACTGTCCGAATATAATATCCTTGGCCAGGTTGCTGATGGATTCCTGGGAAAGTCCCAACAACCGTTCCGCAGCATTGGTCATAATGTTGGGTTCGGTGGAAATACCGACGGTAAAACGGGAGGGGACATCCACACGAATGTTTTGCTTGCTCAGGGCGCTTTTCAGGTTGATCTCGATGGAGATCGGCGTGAGGTCGAGAAATTCGTAAGAATGAATGATGGGCCAGATAAAAGCAGCCCCGCCATGGATACATCTTGCCGAGCGGAACTCACTGTTGATCCCTTTGCCCACTTTACCGTAAACAACCAGAATGCGGTCGGAAGGGCACCGCTTGTAGCGTTTGGTCATGGCTACAATAATGATAAAAAGAAACAGGGCAGCGATGCTGACCATGATTACAAAGTATTTGTCCATTGTTTGTTTATTTTGGGTTTAATAATTTATGCCGGATGAAAGACCAGGACGGCAGTATAAATTCTGCGGTATTTTACCGGTAAAGGCCCTATACCCTGTTTCCCCGGAAAAAAATTGCGGACACAGGTTCCGGAAGAGGAACGTGAGCATGTCCCGGTCTGATGCTTTCTGTTTTCCATCGGAAAAATTGTTTTTTTAACCTGTCCGGTTCACCTCGCGCTGCGTTTCACCAGGAGGATCTGGTCGTCGATAACTGCGATGACTTGGACAATAGACGAAGTTACAATCGCTTCCTCGTCGTTGGTTATCGCGTCGAGCGTACGTAATGCTTCCTGTACTGTTAACTGGACCTTTCCCATGCCTTCGCGTTTGGCCGGGATTGTGAGGTAAACCTCTCCCAACTTACCAACTGCATTTTGCATTTTTAAGGTCCCTGTTTCTGCCAGTTTCGACATCAGGTAGAATAGTGTTGCCATGGCCAGCATCATCAGGAGCCCGCAGATGACCGAAAGCGTAATAACGAGCCAGACGGCAAGGCCTGCATGAAAAAAACCGAGGCCAGACCAGCCGAACATGGTGAAGAAGCCGATAATATTTTTCAGAGATAAAAACTGGAACGGGATGCTGTCGCCATCGGCCAGGGACAAATCAACGTCAGCCTGAACATCGGCGTCGACGTCGGCCCCGATCGTGGTCGTTATCAGTAAAATAACGAAAATCAGTGTGGAAGGAATTGAAACCAGCCAATAGACTTGCTCGAGTAGGCTTAAATTCTGCCAGACGGGAAGGATTGATGTGATCATGGTTTTATTTATAAACTTTAGTTCTGTGAAAGATAGGAATATTTTTTTAGTTAATCGGTTTTGGCTGTTTAGTTTTTAGGTCCCGGCTATCAGTTACTGACTATTTGACCGTGGTTACGATTATGGAGTAACCGGAGCACATAAGTGCCGGATTAGAATTGGCAAATGACTTCCTTTACTGAAGGGACTTTCGGAAAACATTTTAGCATTTTAAGACAAAATTATTAATATAATATTCCAGAATTATTATAATAATCTTAAATAAATTATAGTAATAATTCTGAAATATTATTACCATAATTTGATGTAAAGTACGGTTAATCGTCGACGTATTAAGCATTGCTGATACAAATGCATAAACAGATGCTTAAAACAGAGACCGTCTTTTGGGGACAGCCTCTGTTAATCAGTTGCCGGACCGGTTAAGTCCGGACTTTTGTATGTTCATTAAGTTGTTATAAATTAACAAACAAATGTATTCCTGCATTTTTCCTTCACTGCACAGACGGGAAAGCTAATGCGAATACGTGCTGCACCTATCGGGATCAGGGCAACATTTTGATGAAGTACCCTCCGACAACCGACCGGGCCTGGAACCCGACTTTCTTTCCGTCTGTTGTCTCGTACCAGTCGGACATTGGTACGCGGTCCGGGGTTTCTGTTACAAAATGGTGCAGGCCTCCGATCAGTTTTTCAAAGTCTTCCTGACTGGCAGCAAGCGTCGCCGTCCAGATTTCCCAGTCCGACTTGGTATAGGTCTTCCTGCTGTCAAGCGGTAAGCCGTATTTGTTCAGTTTGGTCAGGTAATAGCTTATTTCCTTGCCGGCTATTTCTTTCGGGAAAATATTCAAATCCAATAGATTGTCCCATACCAGGTTGTATTTCTGGCTCCAGGTACCGGGCTGGTCGAAGGTCAGGCGGTAGTGATCGCCGTCGTTGGCCATTTTTTCCCATTCTCCGGCCATCCTTTTGGCTTCGGAAGTGTATTTTTCAGCTATGTCATTTTTTCCGAGTATCCCTGCCAGTTTCCCGTAGCAGGCAATTCCCATGATCGCCTTAACCGAGAGGTTGGTATTGTGGGCAAAGTGTCCGGCAAAGTCATCTGTACAGAGCTGGTTCTCCGGATCCAGTCCTTTTTCCAGCAGGTAATCGGCCCAGGTGCTGAGCACTTCCCAGTGCATCTCTGCGTACCGGGCATTTCCTTCAGCCCGGGCGATGGCTGCCGTCAGGATCAGCATGTTCCCGCATTCTTCTACGGGCATGTCGCCTCCGTAAGTCTGTCCGTTCGCCAGGGGATAGGTGCCCACATCATGAGCAGCAAACGGCTTGGTCCATTTTCCGCTTTCCGAGAAGTAAAAAATCGGGTTCATCATCCCTTCCAGCAACTCCGGGTTATATTTCAGGAACAGCGGGGCTGAGGGATAAGTCACATCCACCGTCCCGATCGATCCGTTGCTAAAGTTTTCCTTAGAGAAGAACAGCGTTTCTCCCTGCGGCCCTTTTACCAGCTTATGGGCGGCAATACTTTGGCGGAAGGCCAGCACGCACAGGTCGGCATACTGTTTTCCGCCGGCCTTTACTGCTTCCGCCCACAGCCGGTTGTCGAAGGCCAGGCAGCTGTCCAGCACTATTTCCCTTTCCTGTGAGGCTAAGGTCAGGGCATTGTCCATGGTCACCTGTCCGTCTTTCTTCCACCAGGCCTGCAGGTTGTTCCCAAAGTATTGGACAGACTGGATATCGTCATAGCCCACCATCAGGTACCCTGTAGCGGTGGAGCCGACCTTTCCCAGGTTTTCGGTACAGGCCATTGCCGGCATTTCTTTAGTCATGACTGCTCTCAGATGATCTTCTCCAGCCGGAAGGGTTCCGTCTTTGGCAAAGGACTGTTTCAGCCGGCTGTAATCGCCTATCGCCATTGCAGTACTGGCCGACTTGTCTGCTGCCAGGTAAAAGTAACCCCAGTCGATGCGAACATCGTCTCCCTTCTTCAGAAGGATTGGTTGTCCTGTCGTACCTGCTTTCAGGTAACCTATTTCCCCGGTTTCTCCCCTGCTCACTTCTACCTCTTCATCCAGCTCGTTGACTGCCCACTGCGGGGTACCTTCAAAATAAAGCTGTACCTCGTGGCTTTTTCCATCGGCGGAGCTGACTTCATAGTTGATGTAGCTGACCGGTCTTGACAGCAGGTCGGGGTTTCCCGGCAGCAGGGGAGAGACGAAGTGAAGTGTCAGGTTTACCGGTCCGCAGGAAAACCTGTAACGCGTCTGCGTGGCCGACAGCGAGACGCTTTTTTGTTTGGCGGTCTGTGTAAACACTTCTTTCTGGTCCGGCGTCCGGTACAGTCCGAAGTCCACATACCCGCCGCCGGTCTGGTTCTGGCAGTGTACGGCAATCAGGTTTTTTTCTCCCGGAACCAGCAGATCCCGGCTGATCTTCAGCATAACGTTGTTTTTCCATCTGTAGCCGGTATCCACCAGCTTTTCGCCGTTCAGGTACAGTTCGAATGTGTCGTCGTGGGAATATACGAGGAAGAGGTCTCCTTTCCCGGTATCCCCAGGTAGGGCAAATTCGCGTCTTACCCAGATATCTTTGCCTGTCCAGGAGGTCGACAGGTAAGGCATCTCCGGGGTCCCGAAAGCGCCCTTCCCGGCTTTCCAGGAAGCATCTGCATAGCCTGGCTTTTCCCATCCTTTTTGAGGTTTTTGAAATGTATATTTGCCTTCCCAGAACTCATCCTTAGCCATTGGGAGGACACTCTTAAGCGGGATTTCCTCTTTCCCCAGAAAACGGAACACCTGTCCGTCCACGCGGATGGCGCCGATCAGGGGATGCACCTTTCCTGTCCAGTGACGTACCGGACTATCGTACAGGTTATCGGTTTCCGACCAGGCGCTTGTGTACGGATCGATAGTCACTAACGGGTAAGCAGGGGCCCGTAGTTCTGTCATCTCCGGGTCCTGCCGGACAGTTTCTTTTTCCGGGGCACAGGACGAAAAACCAATCCCTGCCAATAAAAACGCATAAATAAAATAAAATCTACTTCTCTTCATCTTTAGATAGTTGTAATTGAATAAATCTATTTCTCTGGTACTTTTTTCTAAATAGCATCGCTTTTTTGCCGGGACCGGCAATCCATTATTTTTGAAGCGGGAACAGGCTTTTCTCTCCTCCCGGAATTTTTATTTCCTCCCCGCCGGGGACAGGAGTCCCAAAATCAGGGGTGCCATCTGCATTCCATGTAAAACGCTGCATCCGCACATCCCGTTTCCAACCTGGTTCCGTTCCTTTTTTTGAATGATAAACGATCCAGTCCTCTTTACCGTCAGGCGATTTGACAAACGAACAATGACCGACTCCAAGGACTTTGTCGGTCCCCATAAAGACAGGTCCTTTTTTGATCCAGCTGGATGGGGCGAGCAAATCGGCATCCGGGGCCTTTAGTTGCAGCATTCCCAGACGGTAATCCGCCAGCCAGGATTCACGGCACGAATAAATGAGAAACAGCTGGTCTTCATGTTCCAGAAATTCAGGGCCTTCGTTCAGGTTGAGCGGGCCGCCTGTTTCCCAGCTTTCATCCGGGGAAGAAAGCAATACCCTTTTCCCTTTCAGTGTCCACGGGTTTGTCATTTCCTGAATGTAGAGTTGCTGGGGGGTGGCATCTGTGTCCATTTGCTTTTTCCATCCTGACCAGACCGCATACAATTTTCCCCTGTATTTGATAACCGTCATATCAATTGCCCAGATATTGTCAGACTGGTCCTCCGGATGATCTCCTGTGTACAACATGCCCATATCTTCGTAATCACTGAATACGTCATCCGTTTTGGAACGGAGTACGCCTGCCCGTTGGTGAATAAAAGGAGGTCCGGATATGCCCGCAGCATAATAGACGTACCATCGCCCGTCAATAAAATGGATCTCCGGCGCCCATATGCAGGAGCGGTTCCATCCTGTTTCCGGGGCTTTCCAGATTTCTTTCTGCTCTCCTTTCCGGATCATCGATTCCGACCGGGAGACCATAATCCCGTTGTTTGCCGAAAAACAATAAATATATTCGTGACCGTGCTTCACCATCCATGGATCTGCCCCGTCCCAGACCGGGTTAGCAAACGTCTCCTTCATTTGCTGGGCACTGACCGGTATTGTTCCGATACAGGCAATAAATACCAGCGTAGCTGCTACGCGCCACGGAAGCTTTATGATCTTCATCTTTTTCTTTCTTTAGTACTTAATAATCACCTTGCTGTCTGTATAAACGGTTACCGTTGTTCTGCCGGGAAGAGAGATCTATTCTGATCAGGCAATCTTTCAACGGATTAAGCCGTGTCTTTTGAAGCTGTTTACAGGGGTAATGCCCCACAAACAGGCGCAGCCCTTAAACTTTTCAAACACGGAGATCAAACAGCCTCAGGTTATCAAACGGCGAAGCCTCAAACATCAATTCTTACTCCATGGTATTGCGCTGACCCTCAGTCTGGCTGCCCCCATGGGGATCAGTTCTACCTCCACTACCGGCTGGTCCGTCATTACCGGGCTGTCGGGCAGCTCGCCGCAAAGTCCGTACTGGTCCAGTTCCCATTGGGGAACCTGCCTGGCCTTTGCCTTGAGCACCAGCGGTACATTGTCTGAGGTGAACGGATAATCAGATTTTGGCCAGGCCTTCTTTTCCAGACGGAAAGACAGTGCAGGATCTTTTTCATCCAGCACCAGGGCGTAGTTCCAGGCCGATCCGGGGAGAATATTCCAGGAGGGCCACTTCGACCGGTCTACTCCCGCCTGCCACTTCGAGTCGCCGATAGCTGTCTGATCGCTTTCTTTTTTTACATAGTTTTCTTTGATTTTCAGGGAGAATGTCAGCGGACCATAGTTTACGCTCACGCAGTTATGGTTTTTAGCCCAATGCTGTACGCTGACTTTCATCGGCAGTTTCAGTGTAATGCGATCGCCGTTTTTCCATTTCCGTTCCAGCAGGACGATCTTTCCTGCTGCCGGGGCTACCGCCACCGCCTTTCCGTTTATCTCGAGTGAAGCCTGGCCGCACCATTCCGGGATGCGCAGGTATAACGGGAATGTTACAGGCTTTTTCATCGACAGGCTGATTTGTACTGCCTCTTCAAAAGGATACCGGGTTGTTTCCTGCAGGGTTACCTCCGAGCCGTTTCCTACCATGATCTTTGTCTCACAGGCAGCATACAGGGCCGCGAAAGCCCCGTTATCAGGAGTAGCCATCCACAGGTTTTCGGCATAGTAAGGCCAGCCCTGTCCGTGGTTATGCTGGCAGCAGCGGCTGCTGAACGGGTTCATCATAAAGAAAGGGCCTGAGTTCATGATGCCGGGACTGTGGTCCCGGTCGTCACAGACGACCATATTAGGAGCGGTAAAATAACGCAAAGCTTTCATGTCGGCAGTGAGCGCTGCGGGGTACATGTTGAATGCCACATTCTCGGCATGATCGGCCCAGAACGGATTGCCCGAGATGCGGAGCATCTGCTCGTCCGAATTCATCTCTTCAACCAGTCCACAGGTTTCGATGCCCTGGTGCGGATCGTCATATCCCGGACGGGCCACTTCGTCGGCGCCGAACATTCCGCCCGGGACCTGACCGAAATGTTCCCTGATAATATTGAAAACATCGTAGGAAGCGTGCAGGTCGGCAGAGTCTTTCGACAACAGAAAATATTCAGCCGGTTCCCGGAAGCTCTGGGCCACGTTCACATTGTGCCAGTCGGGAAGCAGGTCGTACCACGAAGGATTGTTCTGACGCGGGTGGCTCCCCGACTTGTGCGGATTATTACGGGATTCCCAGCTTGGCATGCAGCGATGGATTTTCTTTGCCAGGTCCATCAGAAAGTCATCGCCGGTCCTGTTATACAGCCAGAATACGCTGTACAGGTTATCGCCGCCCCGCAGGCCTTCCCAGTAACCCTTCATAAAATCCGTATCCGGGATGCTTAGCTGGTATTTAAAGAAGTTGGTCATCAGGTCAAGCACCCGCTGATCGCGAGCGTATTCGTAGTACGACTGAAGGCAGTAGAGCATGACCATATTGCCCCAGAAATTCCGTCTGCCATCCTCGTAATGCGTTGGACCAAAGTCGCCATTTGGGCGTTGACTGTTCAGGGCCCCTTCGATCCATACTTTAGCCTCGGCGATCATCCGCGGATCTTTCAGGATATAAGCCAGGTCGCCGTAACCTTTCAACCAGTATGGAACTTCTTCCCAGCCCCAGGCGCCATCGCCTGTTTTGGAAAGCCATGCATTGTCCTTTTTCTGTAGCCAGGCGCTGATCTCTCCCAGATGACCGTTCAGTCCGTCCCGCTGACGGAGCAGGCATTCCCGCAGCCAGCCACGGGGAGTGACAGCGCCCACCGGCAGTTTTATGAACATTCCCTGTTTCAGGGGCGGCCGGTTCCCTTTATAAAAGGAATTCCGGACAGTTGTATCCGGGCGGTCGACAACTGCAACCCATGTTCGTTCCTGATCAGCCCGTAAATGATCAAATGACAAAATGATTAGTAATAAAAAAAGTAGTTTTCTCATGGTTAACAGGTACTAATTGGTTTAGATCCTTAAAATTAGTATTTACTTTCGTTTCTTCTATTTCTGTAATAATATTATTACCACCAACATCTCTCAATTACTCATTCCTTGTTTAATTTTTTTTTAGACATTTAAATCAGAATCACTCGTGATAATTAAATTAACAACAACACAACAAAAGCCCTTTTATAAAAGCAACAACCTTGGGGGCCCGGACCGGGCAACGCCCCTCAAACGGCCGCAGGCCATCAAACTCCTCAAACGGCGAAGCCTCAAACCTTCTTAAACGGGCGAAGCCCCTTCTATTCCGCCCGAAAGAAGCAATCTGTTCTGATCAACCGTTTCCCGCGGGCGGGAGGCAATGGTCCGGATCCGCTTCTTACCCGGGGTGCCGCTCCTGACGTCGCTTACCCCGGGCTACCAAAACATGACCCCTCCGGGGCCAGGGGTGAAACCGGTATCGTCATTATTTTAAAACACATTATCAAAATCATTCCTATTAATTAAATTAATAATGACCATCCAAAGCCCTTTTATAAGACCACCACCCTTGGGAGCCCGGAACGGGCAACGCCCCTCAAACGGCCGCAGGCCATCAAACTCCTCAAACGGCGAAGCCTCAAACCTTCTCAAACGGGCGAAGCCCCTGTCCCTTTTACCACTCGATAGCCTGATCTTCATCAGGTATCTGTGTATTGATTTTACGTTCCAGGATTATTGATCCTCTTACCGTGTAAGCGATGGTAGCGCCTGTAGAGGAAGTATAATCCGTGTAATTGTAATCGATATTGCTAATGGTTACGTAGCGGTGCTTCAGATAGGGGCGGGTAGCGTCCATCGTCTCTTCCACTGCAAACATGGGGGTGCTGTTCACCTTGAATTCGATATTGGGATCTTCCGCCGTAAGGGTTACGATTTTTGTTTCCTCATCAAATGAAGCGGAGATCTTATAGCTGCGACGGTCTGTGTTTTCTTCGTCCACTGTTCCGGCATAGAAGAACACCGTGTTTTCGTCCACCACGTAAACAGGGATCTCGCTCTCGACAATTGCTGCGTCACTCTCATAACCTTTCAGATAAACCTTCAGTGCCGTACCGCTGTACGTTCCCGAGTAGTCGTTGAAAGGCATTATACGGAGCAGTGCTTTCCGGTAGTTTTTGCGGGGGTTCGCCACGTAGTCGTACGAAGGATCGTCCACAATCGTCAGGGGAAGCACCCATTTGTCCACTAAATCGATCCCTCCCAGCGTGAGATCAATGTCCAGCAAAGATGTGTTTTCTCCTGCCCGGATGTTTACTGTGTCGGACATCGTGAAATACCTGCTGTCCAGTTCCTGATAATAAAGTTCCTCACGGCTTTGGAACCGTTCGTCGTTCAGTGTTTGCAAGGTATCGGGGTCTACCGCCACGTGGACGGTCATATCCCTGTCGTTTGTGGTCGACCCGCTGACGATCAGGGGGAGCTGGTAGGTTACTTCTCCTTCGGATTTGTACCGTACGTAGATTGGCGTCACCCCGTTGTCGTCGAGCGGGGCTTTAAAAGAGACGTAATGCACGTATTGTTCGTCTTTCCATTCGTCGTTGCATGCGCTGAACACCACCAGCACACTCAGTAAAAATGGCAAAAAATATCTTTTTTTCATTTATTTTTCAATTTAATCATGTAAGTAATTATTTGTTTATTATATCAACCCTCGCCGCCGTTCCGCCCGGGGAAGATGATCTGTACTGATCAATGTTTTCCCGCGGACGGGAGGCAATGATCCGGGTCCGCTTCTTACCCGGGGTGCCGCTCCTGACGTCGCTTACCCCGGGCTACCAAAACATGACCCCTCCGGGGCCAGGGACAACGCCCCTCAAACGGCCGCAGGCCATCAAACCCTTCAAATACGAGGCCTCAAACCTTCTCAAACGGGCAACGACCCTCCTTCATCAATCATTATACGTCCATCCCGGGTTTTGCGTCAGCCGGTTGTTGCTCTTCAGCTCGTCGTGTTTGATGGGCCAGAACCACATCTTGCGGGAGAATGTCGATTGGAGTGCCCATGCAGCTACCGGCGTATGGAACAGGTCTTTTTGCGCGGAAGTCATCAACGTGTTGCATCCGTAGATTGTCAGCGCTTCTTCCACCGGAGCGTCTTTCCAGCGGCGCAGGTCGTAGTACCGCTGACCTTCGCCCATGAGTTCGATTTGCCGTTCGCGTTTTAACTTTTTTCGGAACTCATCCCGGTCGCCATATACATCAGCTGTATAATCTGGCACACCGGCCCGGATACGGACAGGGCGAATGCCTTTCTTCATTTCGTCGATGTTGCGGCTGATAGTGTAAGTCTGCGTGCCATCCCAGGACTGGATGTTGTAAGAGCCTTCCAGTTCGTTCAATGCTTCCGCATAGATCAGCAGGATGTCGGCATAACGGATAGCCGGTTCGGTTTTGTCTTCCACGTTGCCGATTTCTCCGTTTTCGTAGGTGTCTTTCGGGTGTACGAATTTCATGACGCCGATGCCGGTACGGAGCCAGAACATGGTGTTGGTATAGCCGTTACCGTCCCCGCGGTAATAAAAAACCTGTTGCTCCCGGTTTGCTTCCTCCGATTCGTTTTCCAAATGCCAGACACTGCCGTTGTAAGCCACCGAGGCATAAAAGCGGGGTGAGCGGTTGGCATATTGCAGCGAGACGCCTGCTGCCAGCGGTTTGTACCTGCCGGCCTCCACATCTTCCGCTGTCACATAGCCTGTCAGTCGGTCGCTGCCGTCGCCGCGCCCGATCTCCTTGTCCTTACCCGGGCAGTCTGTGCCATCGTTCATGTAGTAGGCGTCGCATTGTTTTAGTGTCAGCCCGTGCGTATTCCAGCCCGAAGCAATACGCGGCAACTGGTGCGCCACCATGGCAGCAATACTTTCCCCGCCGTTATTTCCGCGCGTGAAGATCAGTTCCGGGTTTTCCGATGCATTCAGGGTACCGTTAAATACCGCGCGGTACGATTCGAACGGGTCGATGTCCGCCCAGCCGTCCGGCCAGTTGCTATTGGAAAATTCACTGTCATACGGGGGAACGATCGTGGCCGGGTAGGAAGAAGTGCCCGATGTGCGGAAATTGGCCACATACAACTGATAGATCCCGAGCTCCATCACGTCCCTGGCAGCAGCGGCTGCCCTGGCCCATTTTTCTTCATCATAGTCGGAAGACAACAATTGCTTTCCCTCATCGTCGACCAGCTCTTTGGCGTAATTATCGGTATTCCCGTTCGCCAGCGGACTGGCGGCGTAAAGCAACACTTTTGCGCGGGCGGCCAGTGCCGCACCGCGGGTTGGCCGGGCAACGGATTGTTCATCGCGGTTTAGCTGCAGATCTTTTGCCGCAAGCACCATTTCGTTGCTGATGTATTCCGCACATTCTTCATAGGTACTGCGGGGAGTGGCTATGTCGTCGTAGCTCTCCGTATAATCGATACCTTCCTCGGGAAGCAACGGGATTGGGCCATACTTGCGCAACAACAGCCAGTAGTAATAGGCCCTAACAAAGCGGGCCTGTGCTTTGTAGTCTGCTATTTTCTCAGCGGTCATTTCCTGGTTTATGTCAATATTCTGGATGAAAACGGTGGCATTACGGATCCCTTTGTAGCATTGTGTCCAGGTGTCCTGCTTGTCATCCTCGGTGTATTCCCCCATATGGAACTCATTGTATGACAAGGCCGATTCGTTGCTAACGTCATAATCGCCGTCACGGTCGCCATAGTACATATCGTCTGCAAAGCAATGCGGCGTATAGCCCTTGCTGCATACGTCGGCACATTCGTTTGTCAGAAAGGAGTAGGTGTGGGCCAGCCACTCTTCCGAGTACTCTTTGCTCTCAAACACTTTTTCCTCGGTCATCCGGTCATCGAAATACTGATCGGCATCCAGGTAATCCGAACAGGAGGAAAGGATCCCTGTTCCCAGTACCGTTAATATTAGAATATATATTTTCTGTATCATCTCGTTTTTAGTTTATAAGTTAACGCTTACTCCCAATGTGATTGATTTTGCGGGGGGGTACTCTTCTCCCCGGGGGTCGCCCATTTCGGGGTCCCAGAGTTTAAAACCCGACCAGGTCACCAGGTTGGTACCGACCAGTGATACGCGTATATTATTTATGTGTAGATTGTTTACAATTCTTTTGGGTAGGGTGTACCCGATATCGACCGTTTTCAGCCGGACATACCGTCCGTTGCGCAGCCAAAAAGTAGAATTGCGGTAGTTGTTGGCATTTCCTCCATAGCTCAGCCTCGGATAAGCTGCGTTCGGGTTCTCCGTGGCGGGATCGCCTGAAATATCAGCGGAAATCCAACGATCTGAACCGACCAGGCCTTTCAGTATATTTCCCCATTCCCCTTCACTGAAGGCGTATACACATTTTCCATAGATCGGAAAAGTCGATTTGCCGGCACCCTGGAAATGCACGTTCACGTCCAGTCCTTTCCATTGGAAAGAACTGCCCACGCCATAAGTCAGGTTGGGTGTCGTGGTTGCCCCGATAGCAACAATGTCGCCGTCGTCTATTACCCCGTCGCCATTGACATCCTTATATTTGATGTCTCCCGGCTGGTAGTCGCCAAAGTTTTGCGTTGGACTGTTACGGATGTCGTCGTAATCCTTAAACAGTCCAAGGGCAATCAATCCTTTGCTTTGGTTTACCCGGTAGCCCTCTTCCATTTGATAAGCGTAAACATTGTTTTGTTCGTCCTTTTCCAGTACCGTGTTCTTGCTGTAGGTGATGGTGCCGCGGACCGTCAGGTCGACGCTTCCCACTTTCCGTTTGTAATCGAAACGTCCGTCGAACCCTTTTGAACGGACAGCCCCTACATTGGCGCTGGGATTGCTTTCCAGCCCTACTATTTCCGGTAAATAATCACGTTCCATATAGATTCCCGTGCGTTTTTCGTTAAAGTAGTCCACATTAGCCGAGAATTTGTCATTGAAAAGCGACAAATCGATACCGAGGTCGTTTTTTGTGGCTACCTCCCAGGTGACATTCGGGGAAGCGACCTGGGAGTAATACAGGCCGCTGTAAGATTTGTTATTTCCATACTCGGCCCATTGGTAGCCGTCTCCGGACGATATGGCAGAAAGGTAAGGGAAGCGGTTATCATCCCCCAGGTTGTCGTTACCTACTTTACCATGGGAATAGCGGATCTTGAACAAGTTCATCCACCTGACATTTTTCTTGATAATTTTTTCTTCAGAGAGGTTCCATGCCATGGAGTAGGCCGGGAAGAACCCGAACCGGTGTCCGGAAGCAAAATTTTCCGAACCGGTGTAGCCAAAATTAAAATCCGCAAAATAGCGATAGTTCCAGTTGTAGGTTACTTGTCCTGCCAGTCCCTGGTTGCGTTTTGGGGCCCCATTTTTGAGATCGCTGCCCAGGTTTTGTGTTTGTATGTAAGCATCCTGCGTGTATTTGAGCGTTCCTCCGAAATGGTGGTCTTTAACGCTGTGGTCGTAATTGAACATCAGGTCGAGAAACTCCCGGCGGTCGCCGTCCGAGCCGCTTGTCTGGGTCATTTCCTGTGCCGCGGATATTTGGGTGAATACCAGTTCCCCTTCGCTGTTACGCGCACGTTCCGCCTTCCACTGTTCTGGCCATTTTATACGGTTGATATAGTTGCTGTTGTTCGTGTCGTAACCGAAATGCCCTACAAAGCGGAGCCCTTTCAGGATGAAGTCAAAGTTCTGCTCCAGGGAAACATTGGTTTGTATTTTATTTTCCCAGGTTTCGTCGAATCCGGTTTGCGTGGCGGCTACCCAGGGGTTTGTTTTGTTTCCCGTCCCGTAGGCAGGCACATAGCCATTGGAATACGTGATCGGCGTGAGGATCGGCGTGTATCCGAAAAGTTCGCCCCAGAGATCGTCTCCGCTTTCCAGGCCCGGCGTGTTCTGTTTGGACAGCGAACCGGAAAGGCCTACTTTCAGTATCGTACTTTTCGTGATGTTGATATCGGTGTTCATGCGGTAGTTCCACCGCCTGTAGTTGACATTGGTGTCGTACTCATCCTGCACGGCCTTGTCTGTTTTGTACATCCCCTGTTCTTCCACATAGCTGGCAGAAACAAAATAACGTGCAGTAGCGCCACCCCCGCTCATATTCAGATTGGCACGATAGCTCATGGCGCCATCCCGCAGCACGACGTCCTGCCAGTTTATATTGGGGTAAAGGTCAGGGTCGAGTCCCAACCGCAGGATTTCCAGCTCTTCGGGTTGATAGATCGGTTCCTCGTTGCGGGTGATACGCGCTTCGTTCAGCAGGTTGGCATACGTGTAGCCATCCACAAATTCAGGAGTGATGGTCCGGGTATTATATGTAGTCTCGACCTTGGCATCGATATTGATTTTGCCTGCTTTACCATGTTTGGTGGTGATCAATATGACACCATTGGCGCCTTTAGCTCCATAAATGGCCGTGGCTGAAGCATCCTTGAGTACAGAGAACGATTCAATATCCTCGATGTTCAGGTCGTTCAGGTCGCGTTCGAAGCCATCTACCAGCACGTAAGCCTCACTACCGGCCCCAAAGGTTGAAATACCGCGGATCCAGAATTCGGAAACGTTTTTACCGGGCTGTCCTGAGGTCTGCATGGCTATGATCCCTGACACATTCCCTGCCAGCGTATTCGAGATGCTCGACGAAGGATTTGACTTCAGTTCGTCTATGTCCACCGTCGTGATGGCACCGGTCACCGTCTGTTTCTTCCGGACCCCCGTACCGGTAACGACTACCTCGTCCAGGGCGTTGGCTTTCGATTCTTTCATTTTAACGTTGATCCGGAGCTGGTCTTTCACCAGTATTTCCTGTTTGTCGTACCCGATGTATGAGAAAATCAGTTTATGATAGGGTTCCATCTTAATCCGGTAATTTCCGTCCCGGTCGGTAACCGTACCCAAGCCGGGTACGTCGCTTACAATAATGTTGACACCGACCAGCGGTTCATTTTTAGTGTCGGTTACAACACCGGTCACGACAATTGTCTCCTGTGCAATGGCATTTGCAGAAAATCCGAGCAAAAGGACACATGCCAGTAGAAAATTCACTGTGCGCAACATATTTATGCCTGGAAGAGCCTTAACTAAATTTGGTCTTTGCCCTCGCTTAATCGTATTTTTTTTCATAGCGTCTGTTTTTGATTATTCCCCTTCCAGGGCTATTTTACGAATACAGTGATTTGAAGCGTCTCCCACATAAAACACATTGTGTTCCTCGTCGTATGCCAGTCCTTTGGGCTGGTCGAAACGGGCTTCTTCACGCAAATCGCCGTCGATGTGCCCGTAGTAATTGGAATTGACGCTCGTACTTCCCCGTCCGGCAAAGGTGGTTACCTTGCCTTCAGGCGTTAAAATACGGATGTCGTGGTTGCCCTGCTCTGTAAAATAGAAATCGTATTCATCATCATTTCCGGCATAATCGGGATTCTTCACGAACACGCCCTGGTAAGGAGTACTTAAACGGACTTTGGAACCTACTCCGTCGACATAACCGGATGTTCCGGCTTCACCGCATACCAGGTAGGGAGAGGTAAAGGTTTTTCTTTCCCAGTTATAGTCCGTGCGCAAAATGTAGTGTCGATTGATCACCACGATATAGGCATAATTTCCCGAGGGGTGTATCCGGATGTTAAACTCCCAGGAATTGTCCTGGATCTTGAACAGCTCTTCATAGTCCTTAACACCTAATTCTCCCTTGAAATAGCGCTCCATGTCGTAACGGTAGAACTGGCCTTTCTCGTAGCTGTTGAAATACAACTCGCCGTTCACCGGGTGGATGGACGCCCCGTTGCATTGTTTATACCGGGTCATGGCCTGCGGATCCGTAAAATTACTGGCCCGTGACAGGATGGAAGTACTGATATCATTGGTGCCCCCCTGGTCGTTTGCAATGATCATGTATTCGCCGTCAATGGTCCAGTCGATCGTGCGTATGCGGTCCCAGTTCCCCATTCCCCGCGTGATGGGCGTACTCACCGTGCTGTCGCTGAAATCGAGCAAACGGACATCGCCTCCATCCTGCCCCATATAAAGGTGCTGCGGATCCTTTGGATCGAAAGACAGCCAGGAGGGATTATTGAACCCGCCGCAATCGGAGAACGGACCGTTGATGGTTTCATAATCGCCGTATTCATCTTCTACTCCGCACAGTGTGCTCACCAGCGTGTCCCGCTCATATTCGAACACTTCTTTCGCGGTGGCCACAGCAATATCTTCTCCCTTGCCAATATGCATTTCAATATCGCCATCATAAGCCTTTCCAGGCACCAGGCAGTAGAGGCTTTCGTTGTTTACACCGATCACTTTGGACTCTTTGCCACCAATGAACAGACGGATGATTGAAGTGTCGTTGCCGAAGTTTGTACCGTAAATTACCAATCGCTGTCCTATGCCACCAGTTTTGGGCGTGAAGTCAGAAATAACCACAGGCTGGGACGGATCATAAATTTCCGCGCCCGGATTGTCCTGATCGTCATTGCAACTACCCAGGCAAAGAGCGGTCAGCGCCATCGCCATCCACCAGATGTGCCGGCGCTTGCTTTTCCGGCTATCGCCGGCAAATTGCTTTCGTCCGGCAAAGCCCAAACAAGTTTGGCTTTGCTCCCTCTTAATCGCAACTTTCATACGTAGCCTTACGTTTTTTTTCATAGATCATTATTTTGGAGTTAATTAATTTAAACAGGAAGACAGATCTGGGATTATCCCTGGTCAATTTTCCCGTTCAAAAATAAAAGCGGCAAAAATGGAATACCGGAAATAGCTGGTCAAAAAAAGATAATGGCAGTTCAATATGGGGGAAAACGGACGTCCCCAAAAGGCAGATTGTCTTCAAAAAAGGGGACGGCAAGTTCTGTAAGCATAAAGTTTGTTTCATACTTTCATCATTTGAGGTTGAAAAATGTTAGTTTGCTTTTGGTTTGTAAGTATCAGTATCCATGGTTCCCGTGAACCCCGAAGTGGCAGGCCTGTACAGAAGTATTTCACTCCAATTCCCTTCAAACATTTGAAATAATTCCTACTTTTGTTTACGTCTAGAACAACTTTTCCGGGAAGAAGCCCGGTCTAATAAGATAATCGCAGAAAACCCAAATAAAATTAGTATCAACAATGGATAATCAGGACATACGATGGCAGCAACGTTTTAGTAACTATAAAAAAGCGCTGAACCAGCTCGAAAATGCAATAAACCTTGCAGGGGAAAGGAACCTGTCTGATATCGAACGGCAAGGACTGCTTAAAGCTTTTGAATTCACCCATGAACTTGCATGGAATGTAATGAAAGATTTTTTTGAATATCAGGGAAATGTTTCCATTAAAGGTTCCAGGGATGCAATTCGGGAAGCTTTTGCAACCGGTCTGATCGAAGATGGCGACGTTTGGATGGATACGATAAAAAGCAGGGTACAGACCGTTCATGCGTACGATGAAAGTACCGCTGATGAGATAGCCAGTAAAGTCGTTGAACAGTATTTTTTAATTTTTGTCGATTTTAAACGCAAAATGGAAAGTTTACTAGAAAAAATTTAAGAATGAAATACGGATTAAAAGAACAGGACATTAAAGCTATTCAAACCGTGTTTGAGAAATACCCGACCATAGATGAGGCCATTTTGTATGGTTCACGGGCAAAAGGTAATTACCGGAAAGGCTCCGATGTAGACCTCACATTGCGGGGTCGTGGTTTAGATTTGACTACTTTGCTAAAAATTGAAAATCAGCTTGACGACCTTCTGCTACCGTATAAAATTGATCTTTCCATTTTTCACAAAATTGAAAATCCTGATTTAATTGACCATATCAACCGCATTGGAATAACTTTTTACCGTATAAGAAATATCTAACTTTGTATTTCTTATACGTAAACCGATAATTATGAAACTAACATCCAGCTATTTATGCGTTTGTCTGTTAATTGCATTTTTTATGATTTCGTGCAACAGTAAGCGACCGTCACAACAACCTGTGACCGACGTACAGGTCAAAACCTATACCAATCCTTTATTGCCCACAGGAGCCCGTCCATGGGCAACATTTTACAAGGGTAATTATTACTACTTTCAGGATGCCGACGACCGGATTTGTATGTGGAAAACTCCGGATCTGACCGATCTGAGGGATGCCCCAAAAAAAGAGATCTGGGTTCCCCGCGATAAAAGCAATGCCTTCCACATCTGGGCCTCCGAAATGTATCACATTGACAATAAATGGTATGTTTACTTTGCGGCTGACGACGGGAATACTGATAACCATCAGATTTACGTGATCGAAAACAGTTCTGCGGATCCGTTTGAAGGAAAATTTACCATGAAAGGACGCATAAAAACGGATAAAAAGAACAGTTGGGGAATTCATGCCAGTTTATTTCAGCATAAAAATGACTGGTATATGATCTGGTCGGGATGGCAAACCAGACGGGTAGAAGCTGAGACACAATGTATTTATATTGCCAGGATGAAAAATCCATGGACGTTGGCATCGGAAAGGGTCCTTATTTCCAAACCTGAGTATGAATGGGAACGTCAATGGATCAACCCTGACGGTAGCAAAACGGGCTATCCCATCTACGTCAATGAAGATCCCCAGTGCTTTTATACGAAAGACAAAAGTAAAATCCTTATTTATTATTCAGCCAGCGGGACCTGGACCCCCTATTATGCGGTAGGTATGTTGTCGGCAGACATAAATGCCGATCTGCTCAATCCCGCATCGTGGCAAAAGTCGGACAAGCCTGTGTTTAAGCAAAATCCGGATAACCAGGTTTTCGCAACGGGGACCCCTTGTTTTATTCCTTCACCGGACCAGAAGGAGATTTACTTTCTTTACCAGGCCCGGCCTACCGAAAAGGAACCCTATGGCTCATTGCCTTCCAAAGAAACGGATACCCGGTCGCCCCGGTTACAGAAAATGGAGTGGGACGATAAGGGATTTCCTTATTTTGGGGAAGCGCTATCGGAGATTGAAAAAATAGCCAGGCCGTCCGGAAGCCGTTGAAAAGTCGTTAAAAATGACGATTTGACCAGATATTCCTGTTTTTTGAACAGTTATTTCAATCACAAGGAGATTCTTCATCTATTTTTATGCCCCTTTAACACAGTGCAAAAAGAGAAATAAATCAAGATGCAATGAAGAAGAGCCTGTTATTCCTTAGTTTGTTGCTAAGCGGGACACTGGTTTTTTCACAGGGAGAACAGACCGTTGATAAAATAAAAATGAACGGGTCTGACGTGAGCATAAGCCACCGGCATGCCCTTCCTGATTTACAGAAAAACGCGATCGAAGCTTACGATTCATTTAATAAATACCTTTTCGATCCCCGCAGGAAGCTCTATTCCAGGGATACGGACCAATCCGGAAAACTGGCTGCTATATGGACGCAGGCAATCTACTGGGATATGGCCATGAATGCGTATAAGCTCACAAAAGAGCGGCGGTACCGTCAGTTAATAGAAGATATCTATCAGGGAGGATCTGCTGAATACGATCACTATAACTGGGAAAATCATGAAGAATGGTTTATCTGGGACGATATGATGTGGTGGATCATCTCATTGGCACGGGCCTATGAAGTAACCGGGGAACAAAAATACCTGGATCATAGTATGAAAGGTTTCCGTCACGTTTGGGAAGGCTCCTATGACCCGGATGAAGGCGGAATGGACTGGTGGTGGAAGCAGGAAGGAAAAACGGCCTGTATCAATTATCCCACGGTGATCGCCGCCGTGACTTTATTCCGGATTACGCAGGATTCCGTTTACCTGGAAAAGGCAAAAAAAATATATGACTGGGCTTTTACCAACCTGTTCAACCAGTCTGAAGGAAAAGTTGCAGACCATAAGGTGGGGAAAAATCCGGCTTCCGGCCAGACCCATGTGTATAACCAGGGTACGTGTATCGGGGCTGCGGTGATGCTGTTTCAGGCAACCGGTGAAGATCATTATCTCCACGATGCGGTGCTGGCGGCTAACTATGTCAAGGACAAGATGTGCCGGGCAGACGGGATAATCCCCGGAGAGGGGGATGATAACCCTGACAATGAGCAGGGGATCTATACTGCAATCTTTGCGCAATACATGGTCCGCCTGATCGAAGACGGCAACAAACCGGAATACATACCCTGGCTGAAAAACAATATTGAAACGGCCTGGTCAAAAAGAGATACGGCAAGGTGCCTTACCTGGAAACATTATACGGAAAAGTGTCCGTCAGGGAAGCCGGTCAGCAGCTATGACGCCAGTGGTCTCCCTGCCCTCATGCTGGTTTTTCCGGCAGAAAACAACCAGAAATAAAATGAGAACCGATATTAAGAGAATGAAACAACTGATTTATTTGATCTGTCTGGCGATCCTGACCGGATGCGGAAAATCCGAACAATCTTCTGTTATCAAAAATAACCTTCGTCCGCCGGCCTATCCCCTGGTAACGATTGATCCGTACACCAGTGCCTGGTCTATGACCGACAAATTGTACAACGAACAGGTAAAACACTGGACAGGGAAAGAGTTCCCGCTGATCGGAGCGGTCCGTGTTGACGGACAAACCTATCGCTTTATGGGGGTGGAAGAACCTGCGGAGAAAACCATTGCAGCCATGTCGACAGACAGGGCCTGGGCCGGTAAATACCGGTTCGACAATCCGGGGGAAGGGTGGGAGCAACCTGAATTTGACGATTCCCGCTGGCAGGAGGGCCAGGCTTCCTTTGGCACACCCGGGGAAACAAATGTCAATACGCTTTGGCAAACCAAGGATATCTGGGTGCGCAGGCATATCAGGATCAATGAAGACTTGTCACGCAAAAAAGTCTTTCTTAAATATTCGCACGACGATACGTTCGAGTTATACATCAATGGAATACCCGTTGTAAAAACCGGTTATGAATGGCATAAAAATGTCGTCATTTCCCTGAATGAACAGGTAAAGGAGACATTGAAACAAGGCGAAACCGTTATTGCCGCCCACTGTAGCAATAAAACAGGAGGTGCCCTGGTCGATTTTGGCATTTCTGCTGTGGACGAAACAGAGCCCTATTTAGCTCAAACAGCAGTACAGCAATGTGCCGATGTCCAGGCCACACAAACGCATTATACGTTCGAATGCGGAAGGGTCGAACTGAAACTTACCTTTCTGGCCCCGTTATTAATGGACAACCTGGAACTGATCTCCCGGCCCGTCAATTATATCTGTTACGATGTCCGTTCGCTCGACGGCAAAAAACATGATGTACAGATCTATTTCGAAGCAGCCCGCAACTGGGCTCTGGATACCCCTTCCCAGGAAAATAAGGGCGAAGGGTATGAAAAAGACGGACTGATCTTTTTGAAAACAGGCAGCACTAATCAAAAAGTACTTGGCAAACGGGGCGATGACATCCGGATCGATTGGGGCTATTTTTACCTGTGCGGCAAAAAGGCAGACAGTTATTACCAGACCGGGAATCCTTACCAAATGCGCCGTGAATTTGCACAAACAGGGAGACTCTCGGGGGACGCCGGTCCAAAGGATGAGGCAAGCCTGGCGATATCCCGGTCTTTGGGAGATCATAAATCTGCTTCTGGAAAGATCATGATCGGCTATGACGATATTTTTTCGATGCAATATTTCAGGGAAAACCTTCGCCCTTACTGGAACAAAGATGGCAGCAAAACAATAGAAGAGGTATTTGCCAGAGCAGATCACGACTTCGGTAAATTACGTGACCGCTGTACCCGGTTCGACCATCAGTTAATGCTCGACGCCTGGGATGCAGGAGGGAAAGAATATGCCGAGCTTTGCGCGTTGGCATACCGCCAGGCCATCTCTGCACACAAATTGATGGAATCACCGGAGGGGGACCTTCTTTTTCTATCGAAAGAGAACAACAGTAATGGCTCTATTGCAACAGTGGATGTAACTTATCCTTCGGCCCCCTTGTTTTTGTATTACAATCCCCAACTGGCAGAAGGGCTGTTGAACGCGATTTTTTATTACAGTGAAAGCGGTAAATGGGACAAACCGTTTCCCGCTCATGATATCGGTACCTATCCCTGGGGTAATGGCCAGACCTACGGAGGGGACATGCCGGTTGAAGAAGCCGGGAATATGCTGATCCTTACCACTGCCATCGCAGTCGTTGAAGGCAATGCCCGGTACGCAGAAAAGCACTGGGATATACTCACTGTCTGGGCCGATTATCTGGCTGAAAAGGGACTCGATCCGGAAAACCAGCTCTGTACCGACGATTTTGCCGGACATCTTGCCCATAATGTTAACCTTTCGGCAAAAGCCATTCTGGCAATTGCCGGTTATGGCCGTCTGGCAGGAATGCTTGGAAAAAAAGATATCGCCGGAAAATATATGCAACAGGCTAAACAGATGGCGCAATCCTGGATGAAAATGGCTGACGGCAATGATCATTACCGCCTGACATTTGACCAGCCCGGCACCTGGAGCCAAAAATATAACCTGGTATGGGACAAATTATTGGATTTAAATATTTTTCCGGAGGAAGTAACCCGGAAGGAAGTGGCCTGGTACCTCACAAGATTAAATACTTACGGTCTGCCACTCGACAGCCGGCAGAATTATACAAAAGCCGACTGGACCGTCTGGTGTGCCTCCTTAAGCGATAACCCGGAGACTTTCCGCAAATTTATTGCGCCGCTGCACCGTTTTATGGATGAAACGACCGACCGGGTCCCGATGACCGACTGGTATAATACCGACAGTAAGAGGCAAGTCGGGTTCCGGGCCCGCTCCGTTGTCGGCGGTTACTATATCAAGATGCTGGAAAAACGCCTGCGATAGGCCCCAACACAAGGATCAGCGAAGGAGCACTGAACGATCACTGATGGATGGGAACCCTCATTTTCATTTTGAATTTGGTCATTCCATCCGGGCCTGATCCATCTGTGATGATTGGTTGGGGGTCAGAGGACAGGGAGATGATGGCTCCCCCAAAAGCGGAGGCTTCGGTGAGGTATTTGCTGGATAAATATTTAATTTTACAGGGGCCATTGTACAAATTAAAGATAATGGAAATATGTACGATCCATATTGGGCAACCTCAAAGTGATTCATTTGGCGCTTCACTGCAACAGCTTTTACCTGTATTAAAGAATATTTGTTAGCTTGCATAAAAATTACAGACAGTGGAACAACGATTAAAAATAAAGAAGTTTTTTTCGCCGATGATCGCGATTCGGTCCTCTGTTCGTGATTTCCTGCAATCGAACATCAGGAAAGATGTTCAAAAAGTGATACTCGATTTTTCCAGTATTACTTTTATCTCAAGGTCTGCTACAGACGAGTTTCTCACTTTTTTTGAGCAGAATAAAATTGAATATCTTTTTACAAATCAATCGGAGAACCTTGTTAGTATGTTTTCAGCCGTTAAAAATTCACGTAACCGGAAACAGAGGCGTTCATTCCGGGATGTGCCGGTTGTTTCATTCAGATCATACAAAGAGCTGAATGAATTTCTGTCTGTTTTATAATCAATATAGAATTTCTGTATGAATTAAGAATTAATTCTGACGAGACTCTTTCAGAAATGTCATCAAAAACCTTATTTTTCTACGTTTTCCCCAACGTAGTCCTTTGGCAAAACGCCAAAGCGGGCTTTGAAACATTTGGCGAAATAGGATGAAGGGCAGAACACGGTTGGGCTACAAATTTCCTACCCCTCATTGTTCGCAAAAGATAATTAAGAGCAAATTTTCTTTATTTAACTCGTATTTTGACCTGTTATTATTGTTTTTTGACCAGAATTTCCCGTTCCGTCTGATTTTAGATTCCGACCTTCGAATTGCAAATAAATATGGAGGGAAATTTACCGAGCTTTATTCTGGAAACGGATAAAGCATAAAGAACATTTATTTAATACAAATCATAAATCGCCGAAGTGGTCATGGTGTTCATTATTACAAATTTTATAATTGTTCTCACTGAAAATCAATTACCAATGAAAAAATTAACTAAAAAGAACCTAAAGCAATTGTCTGAAACAATGACACATCTCACAAAAACAGAACAGCGCAATTGTGTCGGCGCCGAAAACTATTATTCTCCTTCGGGTGAATTTTTGGGGCATTATGGTAATAGCGACGAAATTAGGGTTGTTTCCGATTTTTTTTGAACAATATCTCAGTGATATTCCAGGTATTAACATGCATAATTACAGCACCTCACTATTTAGGTCAAGCAATAGTGCGCAAAATAATGTTATCGGGACTATTGCCCAACATCTTGATATCGACGCACATTTATATATTAGCGGTATTATGGATGACAATGGGAACCCGCTCTTTACAACTGCTGGAAGCACCTATCTGCGCATGACCCTTATGGAAGCTATATCGTGATAAATAGTCTATCTTATACATTTCAAAATGGTAACCAAAACGACATACTTTGCACACTTGTTCATGAATACGACCATTATGAAAATTACGATCCAGAAACATATGACAAAGCTATGTCAGAGTATTTAGCTTATTACAATACGATTCATAATGACTATTTTCAGAACGTCTCGGACGAATATAGGTACGGAGTGTTGCGACAATACGAATATTATGGAAGAATTACTTCACAATATTAGATACCATGAAGAAAAAAATACTATATCCCTTCTTGTATCTCGCTATGGGCGTAATGCAAGTGTTTGGGCAGGAATACGAACAAACAGTAGAAGTCACTACTGATGAGTTTTCGGGCAGGCTGTTGAAAACTTCGGATGAATTATACATGGGGGATCATGCAGACAAATATTTAATGAATAAGTCACCTTTGTCGTTTTTTAAAGGATATAAAAGCATCTTCGGTGGTGATTCTAAAGAACCTAAAAAAAATCAGGGATCTGAGAAATCTAAAAACTATATGATATCTACTTTCGTTATCCCATATCCAGCAGTTCGTTTTGGAGAAGTTGGATATAGTGAGAAAGAGTATACTGCCTACTGGATATTGTTAGATGAACAACTATATCTCTGTAAGATTGATTTTCCGGATAGCGTTAATAAAGAACAAACGGTTTATCCCGCTATGGAGAAATTTACAGGCGTGTGTTTTTCTAAAAGGAATGCACCATCAAACGACGGTCTTGGGGAGATATATGGACTTATGCCAGCCACATGGTTTACCGATACGCTATATGTGAAAAAAGCAGTTACTAAAGAAGACCCTTTTATGCCGCTTGATTCGTGGGAAGTGAAGCCATATTGGCAGATGATATTCAACAAAGGAAAATTAACTTCCAAAAAGATAGTTGACAATAAAATGCACACTCGGAAAATAACTGTACCCAGAAGAAAATTACCTCGAAAAAAGACAAGTCCTGTCATTAAAAAGGTGCCGCAAGAATTGGAAGACTAATCAATTATACAGAAAGAGAAATTCCCTGCACCCGGATTATTGAGCATAAACATTTTGAGTTTGGGAACCAACCCAAAACGATTATAACAAGGGAATATCCTCAATCCTGGAGACCTGGTTCAGAACCTTACTATCCGGTCAATACGGAGAAGAACAATTCGATTTACAAGAAATATAAGGAGTTAGCAGTAAAAGAAAGGAATATTTATTTTGGCGGACGTTTAGGTTTCTACAAATATTATAATATGGACCAAGTGGTAGAAGCAGCTTTGGAGCTATACAATCATATTACAATATCAGATAGTTAAAACAATAAAAATGGACGAGGTAAAAAAATGCCCTAAATGCAATGCTGAAGTTGACGATAGCTTTGGTGTATGCTGGAATTGTCAGTACAGCTTTATTGAAGAGAGAATTTTGGACGACACCGATCTTGTATTGGTCTGCCCCAAGTGCCACAGCGAAATTGGGTCCTCCGTAAGTTACTGTCCTCAGTGTCATTATGATTTAAGGAAAATCCTTAAAGAAAGCGGAATAAAGCCGCAGGGTCCCAAAAACATTGACTGCTTGCGATGCAAAGTGCCTCTTGAGTATCAGGGTAATTTTAAATTCCATGAAGGCACAAGGATCGGAGCATTCGGCAATCTGTTTGAGTTGTTTACAAACAGAGAATCATTCGATTTGTATTGTTGTCCCAGTTGCGGAAAAGTGGAGTTTTTTCTACCTGGATTTGATACAAAATAAACGAAACTTTGGGTTGTTGACCTGATTTCATTATGAAAAATCTCAAAACCTACATTTATTTCACCATAAAAATAAGTGACCAAAGACTTTTTTATACCAATAAAATGCTGATAAAACGCCAAAAATGAAACCAATAATCAAACTTACAATCCTGTTTTTATCAATTCTATTTATATTTGCAGCTGCAAAACGGACTGACGTTCAGAAAGCCGTTGCAGAACAAATTGTTACAACATCCGATAGCGTCGCCATACAAGAAGCCATCGCGGAGATTAGGAGTTTTTATGTGGCTTATACGGCCAACCTCCTATCTGATAACTCTTCCCCTGATTCTCTCATGGAAAAGTATTTGACCAGAAGACTGATAGAAAAAGTGGAAAGAATGAGAACAGCAATAGGCGCCGATCCCATTATTCGTGCACAAGATTTCACTGAAGATGCCAGAAAAACATTAGATATAAAATATTTAGACGGAAATTGGTTTATGGTTGGCTATAGCTATTCCTTGTTCGGAAGTAAAGATACCGTTTATATGAATATTCCATTAAGAGTAATCCAAACAGACGGACGGTACTTGATCGATTATATCACACCGGAATGGAATGGTTCCCTTTACGGAGACAGTTTGCTGTATGATCATCCTATGCCGCAACCGATAGATGCTTCCGCTCCTCTGTCATTACTGAAAACTTTTTATGCTGCCTATACGATGACATATTGTAGTATGCCTGAAGAACTGATATCTCAACTTGCAGCGTTACGTGAAAAGTAAACCCCCAATGCTTTGGCTCAATTTGCGTCTGCAGCAAATGAGTATAGTCTGGATGGTTCAATGGGATACGATCTAATGATTGACTATTTTGATTTTGACCGGTTGTGGCTTCCTTCCGTAAAATTTACCCAACTGGATGAAGACACTTACCAAATGTGTTACACAAAGTGGAAAACTCCCTGTACCATTGAGCTAAAAGTAATCAGGCAAGGTAAGGAATACCGGATTGACAGTATAATCAGGAGCATATGATTATTGTCATTAATTTATAGAACCTCTTTCCACCCTGTTCCTCATTGCAGTGTTTATTGCACAGCACTGCAATGAGGTGTACATGGCTTGGTGAGGCTGGATAAAAAGAATTTAGTAAGGAATATATCAGTGCCAGATCATAGGGATTTTTTAGAAAATTTTAAGCTTAAAAACATGAAATAAAAAACCGGCATATTCATTTAAAGCACATAGAAATCAATTATGGTGGAATGCGATGAAGAAATTTAAATATGATTATCTTTTTGTTGGAGCAGGGTTATTCAATGCGATAATTGCCCGGGAGGCTTCAAAACGGGGCAAGAAATGTCTTGTAATTGAGAAACGGGATCATATCGGAGGCAACCTGTATTGCGAAAATATAGAGGGCATTAATGTTCACAGATACGGAGCTCATATTTTCCATACTGACAACAAATTTATATGGAAATATATGGAAGAATTGTGCGAGTTCAATCATTATATAAATTCGCCATTGGCCAGGTATAAGAACGAGCTTTACAATTTGCCGTTTAACATGAATACTTTCAGTCGTTTATGGGGATTGTACACCCCACAGGAAGTCGCGCGCAAAATTGATGAACAAAGGTTGAAATGCATTATTCCTGCAAACTTTGAAGAGCAAGCATTACATCTTGTGGGAACAGACGTATATGAAAAGCTCATTAAAGGATATACGGAAAAACAATGGGGTAGGGAAGCCAAATCCTTACCTGCTTTTATCATCAAACGTGTTCCGATACGGTTCACTTATAACAATAATTATTTCGATGGTGTTTATCAGGGCATCCCTAAAGGTGGATTCAATCCTATATTCGAGAAATGTTTCGCGAAGTGTGACATTTACACCAATACTGATTTTTTTGAACACAGAGAGATCGTTAGGTCAGCAGAAAAAACGATTTTTAGCGGGATGATCGACCAATATTATGATTATTGCTTTGGTCAGTTAGAATACAGGTCGCTTTATTTTGAAGACGAGGTAATTGATGCCTTCAATTATCAGGGTAATGCTGTAATCAATTATACAGAAAGAGAAATTCCCTACACCCGGATTATCGAGCATAAACATTTTGAGTTTGGGAACCAACCCAAAACGATTATAACAAGGGAATATCCTCAATCCTGGAGACCTGGTTCAGAACCTTACTATCCGGTCAATACGGAGAAGAACAATTCGATTTACAAGAAATATAAGGAGTTAGCAGTAAAAGAAAGGAATATTTATTTTGGCGGACGTTTAGGTTCCTACAAATATTACAATATGGATCAAGTGGTAGGAGCAGCTTTGGAACTATATGCTTATATTGAATCATAGCTGTCCGGAATTCTTAATTAGGAAAAAAGCTCAAAAATTCAAAATTTTAAGGCGACAAAACACTTAAAAAAGAATTATGAGCTTTCCGATGCATAAAAATACAAAAAAGTCTGACATACCATTGTTCGGACAGTTAATTGATTTGATTCCCCGTCACATTCTGATAACAAGTATCGACAAATATCAAACGGATAAATATTGTAGCAATTACAAAACCTACGACCAACTTGTAGCATTAATGTTCGGACAGCTGAATAAATGCACGAGCCACCGCGAGATTTGTATCGGGTTGGGCGGTGACGAAAAATTTCTCAGGGACATTGGGTTGAGCCAAAGCCCGGCACGTTCCACCATGAGCGATGGCAATGCCAAACGCAACTATGAAGTATTCTGCGAGATATACCACAAGCTGGTGGAACATTACCGAAATGTTTTTAGTAAACGCCCCGGGTATAAAGAGATAAAGGAAATTGAAGGGAAAAACATCAAATTGGTCGATGCCACCATAATGAGCGTTTGCCTTAGCCTCTTCGAATGGGCCTCATACCGGACAGCTAAAGGAGGCATAAAGGCACATGTGAGCCTTGACGAGAAAACAATGTTGCCTGAGATTATAAACATTACCGAAGCCAAACTAAGCGACAGGCGAGGGGTTGACGGATTCCGTTACCCCAAAGACACCATTGTTGTTGACGACCGGGGATATTTTGATTTTTCCCTGTTCAAACAAAGGGTCGACGACCAAAACATCTTTATCACACGGATGAAATCAAATACGGTGTACCAGGAAATAGAAGAACTTGACCTGCCGGACGACCGTGATTTTGAAATTCTCAAAGACGAAACTATAAAATTAAGCAGTGTTGCTGCCGTCGAAGCAGGGATGGACGATATAACACTAAGGCGTGTTGCCATTTATTTTGAAGAAACCGACCGTAAGACAAAAACAAAAAAACACAAGGTAATAGCACTGGTAACAAATAACCTTGATTGGGATGCTTCCGTCATTGCGGAACTGTATAAAAGAAGGTGGTATATCGAAACATTTTTCAAGCTGATGAAACAAAACCTCCAGATAAAGAACTTCCTTGGAACCAGTGAGAATGCCTGCAAATCGCAAATCTATGTTGCACTGATCTGCTATTTTCTGCTCGAACTGGTAAGACGGACCGCAACAAAGGCCACGCACCGCTTTGGGCATTTTATAACGCTGATAAGGGTCTGCCTCATAAAATATGAGGTGATGGAATATATCGTCAATGATATCCGTACGGTTGTGAAAAAAGTGAATGATTACAAAAAACGGCAGGACGACAAACAGATGGCGCTAAATTTAAAGACCGGCTAAAATAGTTTTGCCTGTTTTTCTGAAATTTAAAAAAATAAACACTTGATCTCAACTTAGTTATGAAATAAAAATCATTTTTTTCATAAAATCCCGGACACTTATGATATTGAATGAATTATTGATACCGCTTTTTTCTGGAAAAGAGGCCTCCTGATTAACATCCGTACACATTCAAAAACCTTATTTTTCCATGTTTTCCCCAACGTAGTCCTTTGGCAAAACGCCAAAGCGGGCTTTGAAACATTTAGCGAAATAGGATGAAGAGCAGAACACAGTTGGGCTACAAATTTCCTACCCCTCATTGTTCGCAAAAGATAATTAAGAGCAAATTTTCTTTATTTAACTCGTATTTTGACCTGTTATTATTGTTTTTTGACCAGAATTTCCCGTTCCGTCTGATTTTAGATTCCGACCTTCGAATTGCAAATAAATATGGAGGGAAATTTACCGAGCTTTATTCTGGAAACGGATAAAGCATAAAGAACATTTATTTAATACAAATCATAAATCGCCGAAGTGGTCATGGTGTTCATTATTACAAATTTTATAATTGTTCTCACTGAAAATCAATTACCAATGAAAAAATTAACTAAAAAGAACCTAAAGCAATTGTCTGAAACAATGACACATCTCACAAAAACAGAACAGCGCAATTGTGTCGGCGCCGAAAACTATTATTCTCCTTCGGGTGAATTTTTGGGTCATTATGGGGAAAGCCACGAAATTAGGGTTGTTTCCGATTTTTTTGAACAATATCTCAGCGATATTCCAGGTATTAACATGTATAATTACAGCACCTCACTATTTATGTCAAGCAATAGTGCGCAAAATAATGTTATTGGGACCTTGGTAGAACGTCTTGGTTATGATTTAAATGTATATGTTAGTGGTATTTGGGATGACAATGGGAACCCGCTTTTGACAACTGCAGGAAGCACCTATCATGCGCAAGACCCTTATGGAAGCTATACAGTGATAAATAGTCTATCTTATACATTTCAAAATGGTAACCAAAACGACATACTTTGCACACTTATTCATGAATACGATCATGTTATAAGTTACGATCCAGAAACATATGACAAAGCTATGTCAGAGTATTTAGCTTATTACAATACGATTCATAATGACTATTTTCAGTACGTCTCGGACGAATATAGGGACGGAGTGTTGCGACAATACGAATATTATGGAAGAATTACTTCACAATATTAGATGTCATGAAGAAAAAAATACCATTTTGCTTTTTGTATCTCGCTATGGGCGTAATGCAAGTGTCTGCACAGGAATACGAACAAACAGTAGAAGTCACTACTGATGAGTTTTCGGGCAGGCTGTTGAAAACTTCGGATGAATTATACATGGGGGATCATGCAGACAAATATTTAATGAATAAGTCACCTTTATCCTTTTTTAAAGGATATAAGAGCATCTTCGGTGGTGATTCTAAAGAACCTAAAAAAAATCAGGGATCTGAGAAATCTAAAAACTATATGATAACAACTTTCGTTATCCCACATCCAGCAGTTCGTTTTGGAGAAGTTGGATATAGTGAGAAAGAGTATACTGCCTACTGGATATTGTTAGATGAACAACTATATCTCTGTAAGATTGATTTTCCGGATAGCGTTAATAAAGAACAAACGGCTTATCCCGATATGGAGAAATTTACAGGCGTGCGTTTTTCTAAAAGGGATGTACCGACAAACGAAGGTCCTGGAGATATCTTTGGATTTATGCCAGCCTTATGGTTTACCGATACGCTATATGTGAAAAAAGCAGTTACTAAAGAAGACCCTTATATGCCGCCTGATTTCTGGAAAGCGAAGCCATATTTGCAGATGATATTCAACAAAGGAAAATTAACTTCCAAAAAGATAGTTGACAATAAAATGCACACTCGGAAAATAACTGTACCCAGAAGAAAAATACCTCGAAAAAAGACAAGTCCTGTCATTAAAAAGGTGCCGCAAGAATTGGAAGACTAATCCTAAAATAGTACGGGATAAAGATGAAGTCATCCACTATTCAAAGCACGGCTCCTTTTAACTGTCATAGTTTAAGACCGGCTAAAAAATGGCAGAAGACAAGACAATTTGGAGCAATTTTGGGGTCAAGTCCCGCTCCGTAGCTGGCGGGTTACTACATCGAACTGCTGGAAACACGGCTGCGATAGACCTTAAATGTTGCAGGGCATCAGGCTGCGCGATTATCTCAGCATCTCCTACTTTTTATATGTCAGGTTATTTTCACAAAAACAAAACAAATATAGAAAAACTAATTAATTAACTTACATAAACTTATGTTCTCATTAAAAACACCCCTGATAATTCACCAAATTTGGTCCGGGATAGCTGAACCCTTGCCGAAAAAATTTGAGATTCTAAGTAAAACCTGGAAATACGATTATCCTGATTGGCGATATGAATTTTGGGATAATAACCGTATGAATTCATTTGTAAGAGAGAGTTTCCCTCAATATTGGAAGAATTATAAACAATTTCCATATAACATCCAAAAATGGGATGCAATAAGATACCTTATTTTAAAAAAAATTGGAGGAATGTATGTTGATTTCGACTATGAATCGATTAAACCGTTGGATGAATTAATCCAAAATAAAACTTGTTGCTTTTCGCAGGAACCAACTGCGCATAGTAGCACTTTGCCTCCTGATACAAACTTTACGTTTAATAATGCATTAATGTTGTCAATTCCTAATCATCCTTTTATGGATAAAATAATCGAAAAAGTTTTCTCTGATGAAAATGTGGCCCAAAAATATGATAGCAAGGCTTTAACCGTCATTAAAACTACAGGGCCTTATATTATTAATCAAATTTATAAATCGTTAATAGAAGAGGAATCTTCTCAAATCTTTTTGATTCCAGCAAAATTTGTAAGTCCATTTAGCGTCCAACAATCCCAGGCTACTAGAAAAAATATAATTACTAACGAGTTAGAAAGCTGTTTAAAAGATGCTTATGCCGTGCACTATTATTTAGGCTCATGGCTTCAAGAAAAGGAAAAACTAATATGAAAAGAGAAAGCGGGATTTCAGTTTTGATGCCTACTTATAATCAAGCTCCATTCATTAGGAGAGCTATCTTAAGCTTGATGGAACAAACATACAAACATTGGGAGCTTATTATTATAAATGATGGGAGTACAGATGAGACTAAATTTTATCTAGAAGAATTTTTACCTCATCCTCAGATAATCTATATAGAGAATAGCAAAAACCAAGGACTAGGATACTCCTTAAACCTAGGTCTTGACAGGGCAAAATTTGAATACATAGCTTACCTTCCCTCTGATGACTATTTTCTAAAGAACCATTTATTGTCAATGCAAACCAAAATGGATGAATTCAATGGTAATATTTTAGTATTCAGTGGGGTGTGTTTTGAAAATCCAGATTCAATGGGTGGATCATTTTTGAAAAAAAATGAATCATCTTGTATTCGTAAAGGTTATTGTCTACAACTGGTACAAACGATGCACAAGAAAACTAATGATAAGTGGCTTGAACGAAGGGAATGGGTAACATAACAGAGGATTTATTTGCAATGTATTGGAAGAAATTGTCTGTTCGAGGGAATTTCGCACCAACAAAGCAAATCACCTGCTATTGGACAGATCATCCTTTCCAACGGCATAAGATTATAAGCGAAAGTTTTGGAGGAGGACTAAACTTTTACAGAAAGTATTACGATGTAGGCATACCAATTAAATTAAGGGTATACTCTGAAAAGTTTATTGATGAAAAAAAAATGTACAATAAATACACGAACATAAAAGTAACCCCGGTCACATCACATCCACTTAAAATTCTAATTGTTGGGGAATTGGCCTATAATCCCGAAAGAATAATTGCTCTGGAAGAGTATGGTCACAAGTTGTATGGCTTATGGATCGAAAGGCCTCAATATTCATTCCAAACTGTGGGGCCTTTGCCTTTTGGGAATATTGAAGACATTCCTATTGATGATTGGGAAAATAGAATTAAAAAAATACAGCCGGATATTATTTATGGATTATTAAATACTGCAGCAATACCTCTTGCTTACGATGTCTTATGTAAATTTAAAGATATACCATTTGTATGGCATTTTAAAGAAGGTCCTTCTATTGCATTAAGAACAGGGTTGTGGAAAGAGCTTTTATATTTATACACCTTCTCTGACGGTAAAATATTCATCAACGAGACCATCAAAGAATGGTATCACCAATTCATCCCGTCAAAAGGCTTATCTCTCATTCTTGATGGTGATTTGCCTAAAAATGATTTTTTTAACAGCAATTTTTCGCAAAAATTATCAGCATCAGGTACGGGAATCCATACGTTAGTTGCTGGGAGAATGATTGGTATTGATTTTAGTATCTGGAAAACTTTTATCAATAAAGATATTCATATCCATGTCTATACTGAAAGCTATATCATTACAAAAGAAAAGCTATTTAATGAGATGAAAAGGATGGCTCCCAATCATTTCCATCTTCACAAACATTGCCCTCATGACAAATGGGTCGAAGAATTTTCAAAATATGACGCAGGTTGGCTTCATGCTATAGATAGTTCAAATAATGGCAATTTGATGCAAGCTTCATGGGACGATTTAAATATCCCTGCAAGAATCAGTACTTATGCTGCTGCCGGTTTACCCATGATTCTTAAAGATAATACGAATCACATTGTCGCCACTCATAAAAAAGTAAAAGAATTAGATATCGGAATCTTTTTTCAAAACTACGGGGATTTAGAAAGACAACTCAAGGATGAAGTAAAAATGAAAAATTTGAGAACCAATGTGATATCTTCAAGAGCACAATTTCATTTTGATTATCATGTCTCTAATTTAATTTCCTTTTTTGAAAAAGTAATTAAAAGTAAAAAGTCAAAATGAAAAAATCATTACAAAACATTGCAAATATATTGACCTTAAATATTGATAATATTGAGAGTAATGGGCTCCTAGATGGGAAAATGGGAATAGTGATTTTTTATTATAACTATGGAACAATTACACAAAACGCGTTTTATATAAATTTAGCTGATGAGTTGTTCGATTCAATTTTTGAATCCCTTAGTAAAGTTTCAAGTAAGAGTTTCGACAGTGGACTCCTGGGAATAGCATGGGGAATCCGATATTTGATAAGGAACAAATTCGTAGATGGTAATCCAGAAGAAATATTGTCTGATGTGGATCTAGGATTTAAAAATTATATAAATGATTTAAATTCAAAAGTCCCGTTGACAACTATAGGTCTATATCTTCATGCTCTATTATTAGACAAAACAGATACTGAAAAAGAAAATCAGCTTATCAACATAGTTTTACAAAAATATGAATTTTATTTTCTTTGTTTAACAATTCAATTTAAATCAATAGCTTACATAAACTCTGTACTGTTTGTGTTATCTTTTATAGAAAAAAAAGTAGAATTTAGCCAACGCATAGAGAGGATTATGTTTAAGGTATTATCTCATATAAATCAAATTCCGCTGGAGAATATCAATAAAATAAACCGTAGAACATTATATCAAATACTCTTGTCTGTAAATGTTTCTTTTAATGAAAAGAATGAAATTCTAAAAAAAATTGAAACATTGAATCATTTACATTATTCGAACGAAGAATCGATGGAATATTTATGGCAGCATTTTATCTACTTCTCAGATAAATATTTTGAAATCGATATTAATGATATATATGATATTATTGATGAGAATTATACTTTTTCACCAAAAGATGATTCAATGCCAATCTATAATGGTCTTGCCAGCCTTGGCTTAGTCGTAATGAATAATTATAAAATCAAGAAAGATAATTTCAGTAGATAATTAAATTAGTTAGGCTTAGATATGTCTTTTTTTAAATCTTTTCCCCATGAATTTCAAATGGACACAAAAGACTGTGGTCCGGCCTGCCTGAAGATAATCGCCAAATACTTCGGGAAGTATTATTCGCTCCAGTTTCTACGCGATTTGTGTGGGATTACCAGGGAAGGGGTATCATTCTTAGATTTAAGTTATGGTGCCGAGAAGATTGGCCTGCATACGTTAGCAATAAAAGCTGAATTGCAGACTCTCCACGAAAAAGTTCCGTTACCTTGCATCGTACATTGGAAAAACAGTCATTTTATAGTCGTTTATAAAACGAGTAAGCATAAGATTTTTGTTTCTGACCCGGCAAAAGGATTGTTGAGCTATGGCCTTAATGAGTTTAAGGATGGTTGGTATAAAGAGGAAGAAAGCACTGGTGTGTTACTGGCCATCGAGCCAATGGCTGATTTTCTTCGACGTGATTTAGAAGAAAAAACTACACGTAAAAAAACGTTTGAAAATGTTCTTGGATATTTTAGACCCTATAAAAAAAGTTTTTCTACTATTTTTATTATAATGCTTATTGCAACGGCATTACAAGGCCTTTTGCCTTTTATATCCAAGGCTGTTATTGATGTTGGTATTCAAACTAAAGACATTAACTTTATAAATCTGGTACTGATTGCAAATATTACAATTATCGTCAGTATCACTATATCTGGGGCCATACGGGATTGGTTGCTGTTACATATTACTTCCAGAGTTAACATAGCTCTCATTTCCGATTACCTGATCAAACTGATGCAACTACCGGTTACTTTTTTCGAGAATAAAATGATTGGTGATATTTTACAACGGGCTCAAGACCATGAACGCATTCGAAGTTTTATTATGAACAACTCGATTAACCTGATTTTTTCAACGCTAACTTTTATTGTTTTTGGGATAATATTGCTGATTTACAATGTGGTCATCTTTGCTATTTTTCTAACAGGTAGTGCTTTGTATGTTGCCTGGGTACTTGGCTTTCTGAATATCCGGAAGAAACTGGATTGGGAGTATTTTTCGTTAATCTCGAAAAATCAGAGCTACTGGGTCGAGACGGTTAGTGCTATTAATGATATTAAAATCAACAATTACGAAAAACAAAAGCGATGGAAATGGGAAAATATACAGGCTAAGCTTTACCGTGTAAATCTGCGGGTTTTGAATGTTACCAACGTACAAAATTTAGGGGCTCAGTTTATCCAAAGCATTAAGAACCTTTTAGTTACTTTTTATTGTGCCAAAGCCGTTATCAGCGGCGAGATAACTTTTGGAGTAATGATTTCCACCCAGTTTATCATAGGAATGCTGAATTCCCCTTTGACTCAATTTATTGGTTTTATTATTTCTGCCCAATATGCTAAAATCAGTTTTTTGCGTATCAACGAAATACACCAACTTGAAAATGAAGAAGATACCTTAGTTACGAATAGCTTAAGTATACCAACTCATAAAAGTCTTTTGTTGAGAAATATCTCTTTCCAATATACTCCGAATACTCCTTTTGTGTTAAGACAGATTAATCTTGCTATTCCTGAAGGGAAAATAACAGCTATTGTTGGAGGTAGCGGTAGCGGAAAGTCTACTCTATTAAAGCTTTTATTGCGCTTGTATAACCCGACATACGGCGAGATATCGATCGGAAACATGAACATTGCAAATCTTGGGCTAAGGGAATGGCGTAACCTTTGCGGAGTGGTTATGCAAGATGGAAAAATATTTAATGATACTATTTTAAATAATATCACGCTTGACGATGAAGAAATTGATTATAACCGGTTAAAGGAGGCTGTTCAAATTGCTCATATATCTAACGAAATAGAGCAAATGCATCAAGGTTATCAAACTAAGATTGGAGAAGTGGGACGTGGCTTAAGTGGCGGTCAAAAACAGCGTCTACTTATCGCCAGAGCTTTATATAAAAATCCTTCATTTTTGTTTCTGGATGAAGCGACAAATGCCCTTGATGCAATTAATGAACATAAAATAGTTCAGGCCTTGAACAAGGCATTTGAAAAACGTACGGTTATTGTTATTGCTCACCGTTTAAGCACCATTATGAATGCCGATCAGATTGTGGTCTTAAAGGAAGGGATGATTATTGAGGCCGGAAATCACCAAAAATTGATGGAAAGAAAAGGTCATTATTTCGATTTGGTAAATAACCAGATGGGAACGTGGAATCCTCATGTATTAAATGGCATTGAAGACTCGGAAGAACAACTCGTAGAAAATTAAATTTAAAAACTCCTAACAAAAATAGATCTGATTTAATCTAAAACATCAAATGGAAATGACCGAAGATAAACAAATAAAGCAGTCTGGCCGAACAGAAGAAGTTCAAGACATTATTGACCGGATGCCGTATAGAACGGGCAAGGTCGTTATGATGCTGATATGTGGACTTGCTATCCTGTTGCTCTTATTCGGTTGGTTGATTGAATACCCTGAAACGGTCTCCGGTTCGGTTTCCATAACCGCCAGTCAGGCACCAGTTCATTTAGTTGCAAACGCATCAGGAAAAATACATTTATTAAAACATAACCGGGATACATTAGATGAGAATGAGATCATTGCTTTCGTTGAAAATCCAGCCGATCTGGATGACATGACAGATCTTGAACACTTTATAAAAAAAATACAGCTTGATTCCCTGATCCAAAATCCAGAGAAAATAAAGTTGCCGGGTGGAACAGTCTTGGGCGAGTTAAGTTCTACGTACTTTGATTTTAACGATGCTTTTGAGAAAATGGTGCAATATCAGACAGAAAAACCATATGAAAAGAAAAAAGATGGATTGAAATCTCAACTAGCTTACCAAATAAAAATATTTAAGCATAACCGGGAACAAATGAATACAAAATCCAAAACCCTAAGTATTTCTCAAAAAAACATGCACCGCGACAGTTTATTATTCAAAACAGCAGCAATTGCGGAACTGGAACTTGATAAATCGACGGCCGACTATTTGAGCTTATTGGAGAGCAATCAGTCTATACAAATAAAAGATGCTTCTTACCAGTTAGAAATAAATGATACCAGAAATCAACTCCAGTTGCTTGAAACAGAGCAGGCAGAAAAGGAACAACAATTAACGATGAATTTGATAAGTGGGCTTAACAATCTACGTAGCGAGCTACAGAAATGGAAACAACAATATCTTTTTATCACTCCTTTCGCTGGTACATTAGAATATTTGAACTTCTGGCGTGAAAACGATTTTCTTTCTGCAGGAGTCGAAACTTTTTCTGTATTGCCTGATGATAACCCGGTGATAGGACAAATTTATTTACCATCGAGTGGTGCCGGAAAAGTAGAGAAGGGACAAAAGGTCATCATAAAACTAGACAATTATCCATATATGGAATATGGATCCATTGATGGTCAGGTTCATTCTGTTTCAAGGTTGACCAACCAGACTGAGCTTGTTTCCAATCAAGATATAGTTCCTACTTATATGATTAATGTTGATTTGCCCAAGCGGTTAACAACGAATTTTGGTTCTACCCTTGATTTCTGTTATGAACTCCAAGGTACAGCCGAAATTGTGACAAAGCCCAGAAGGCTTTTGGAGCGACTGTTTGATAACCTTAAATATATCACCAGTAAAAAATAAACACATGAAAATTGGTTTTTCGGTTATAATGCCGACATATAATCAGGCGTCTTTCATAAGACGGGCGATCCTAAGTTTACAGAAGCAAACATATACTCAATGGGAGCTCATTATTATAAACGATGGTTGTACGGATGAAACAGAGTCTTTTATAGCCGATTTTCTGACAGATTCTATGGTCACATATATAAAAAACAAGAATAATATGGGGCTAGGTTGTGCCATTAATCAAGGATTGGATGTTGCAAAATATGAATACATCGCATATTTACCATCTGATGATTTTTACGACAAAAATCATCTTGAATCTTTAAAGCAAAAATTGGACGAGTCAAAAGATATAGTATTGACATTTAGTGGTTTCCGTTATGATGAGTCTGAAAGTGCAGGGCTTCTTGCTTACAGAAAAACTTTAGGGGTGAGAGCTGAATACAATCTTATGCTGGTTCAAACCGCACATAGAAGAACAAAAGACAGATGGATTGAACGGGAAGAGTATGTATCTGATGATTTATTCTTTACATTCTGGAGAAAGCTAACAGATAAAGGAATATTTGTTCCAACAAAGACAGTAACATGTGAATGGACTAATCATCCGAACCAACGTCATCGAATTACAAGTGAGAAGTTTGGTGGTGGGCTTAATAAATACAGACATTACTATAGCGTTCAGAAGCCAATCAGGATGAGGACTACTAATTACAAGACTATTGACGAAAGCCAGATGTATATCCCTTTCAGGGATAAAAAAATTCCAAAGAAAGATCATCTAAAGATTCTACTGGTTGGAGAACTTGCATACAATTCTGAACGCGTATATGCTTTTGAAGAGGCAGGTCATAAATTATATGGACTTTGGGCTAAGCCTGCATTTTGTTTCTCTACCATTGGCCCTCTTCCATTCGGTAATGTCGAGGATATTCCCTACGAAAATTGGCAAGAACGGGTAAAAGAAATAACGCCAGATATAATTTATGCTCAGCTAAGTACAGGAGCTATTAATCTTGCTCACGAAGTACTAAAGGCCGGTACAGGAATTCCCTTCGTTTGGCATTTTAAAGAGGGTCCACATGAAGCAATGAAGATGGGTTTATGGGACAAATTGATTGATCTTTATACATATGCTGACGGGAAAATCTACTTGAATGATGAGATCAAAGACTGGTTTGAACTGTTTGTACCTGCCCGGCTAAAGGCTACTCCTGTTTATATTTTAGACGGAGACCTACCCAAAGCAAACTGTTTTAATGGTACATTTTCGGAAAAGTTATCAGCTTCTGATGGAGCAATACATACAGTAATTGTCGGAAGAATTGTAGGGATAAGTCCCCATGATATACGAATATTGGCCAACAATAATATCCATGTCCATGTGTATAATGAGAATCATATCTCAGAGAAGATGGTAATGTATAAGTTTAGGAAGGCAGCTCCGGAACATTTTCATGTAGAGCCGCATTGCTCCCAATTTGGTTGGGTAAAAGAATTTTCTAAATATGATGCTGGATGGCTTCATTGTTTCGATAGTTTAAATGAAAAGTCTTTGATGCAGGCAGGGTGGTCTGACCTGAATATTCCGGCTCGAATAAATACATTAGCTGCTGCAGGGATCCCCATGATTCAAAAACGAAATTCCAATCATATTGTTGCCATGCGAAATTATATTGATAAATATGGTATGGGGATATTTTATAACACGATCAACGAACTGATATTTCAAATGCAGGATAAGGAATTATTAAACAAAGTGGAACAGAACGTCAGGGAACACCGGTTCGAATTTACTTTTGACTATCATATCCCTGCTATTATTAATTTTTTCAAACAAGTGATTAAGGAATCCGGGCAAAATCAAAAATATGAAAAAAGATCTGCAAAGAATAGCAAATACACTCGTACTGTATAGTTATCATGTGAATAACAACGGGCTTTTAGCTGGAAAAATGGGAATTATCTTGTTCTTTTATCGCTATGCCCAGTTTGCCGACAATGAATATTATCGTGATTTTGCCGGTGATATGCTTGATGGAGTCCTAAGAACTGCTGGAACAACATCTAATGACTTTGAGAATGGACTAACAGGCATTGGATGGGCTGTAAACTATCTTCTGAAAAATAATCTGGTTGAAGGAGAAGTAAATGATGTTTTACAAGATGTTGATAAAAAGATCTTTGCTCAGGTAAAATGCGACCCTGAAGTTTCTGTTTTTGGACAAGGTATTTATTTGCTGAATAGATTAAAAGATAATCTGAAATTTGAAAAGTTAATTCCGAACGCTTTAGACTTCTGTTATAGTGGTTTGAGAGAATACAAAGGTACAATTTCGCTCTATCATATAAATTCGATATTATACTTCTTAATTGAAATCGATAAAACAAAAAAATATACAGATAAGGTCAAATCCATAAGAAATTTGATTCCATCAATACTGAAAAAAATTTGGGAACAAAAAGTTTTTGATTCTTCCGACATAATCATCTTTGATAATATACTGGCAAATGTAGAAGCCACCCAAAGGTCGCAATGGAATCAGATTTTAATAAGCAGGCCTCATGATATATGCTGTAAGTCAGACACTATGGAACATTATATCCGCAGCGCTTGGTTACATGAGTTATATTTTGGACAAGTAAATCTAAAAAAGCCATCTTCCAATGACATAAAGGACTTTATTAATCAAAAACAAGAAAGTATTACTCTGGATGACTTTTTATTTATGAGAGGATTGGCCGGATTTGGATATGCGTTATTATCAGCGAGATAATATATGTGTACGCTATTTTATTGTTCAACTAATTTATTTTATTATGAGAAAAAAACTAACAAGAGACAGCTTTAGTGCACTGAGAAGTCAGGCAATCGTGTTGAATGAAGATCAACAAAGAACCGTCAGGGGGGGAGGCTATTTTGATGATTATGGGATTGGGTATTATGATAATCAAGGAAATTATTATTGGTTTAGGACACAGGAAGATAGCAACAGCTCTCCTGACTTTTCTGGTGACTCGTGGAGTTCCATCGCTTCTAGCTCTGGATCTGGCAGTGAATTATTTAATTACAATCCTTCTTCAGGGTATGGAACTTCCGTCAATCCTATTTCAATAGAAGACTATAATACTTTAGCAAGAATGGGAAATGATACATGGCAAGGGGGCTACGTTGAAGACTTTGGCTATGTTAATGTATATGCTTCGTCTGTTGACTATGGAAACTCCATTTTTCTGGCAGGGTCCTGGTGCGCTTATGGAGACTATAATAATCCGGTATCTATATCTGATCTTTATGAACTAGTAGAGGATGGAAGATGGCATGGAGGCTATGTCCAAGGTACGGGGTATGTTACCGAAATGTCTGGAGGCGGAATTGATGATAATGACTGTTTTTTTGAAGCAGTAGCTTACATTGGAAGCTGGTTGAATTATAATGATTATGGCTACAATGGCTGGTTTAATCTTTACGGTCAAAAATTTGGTATCCAGGCTCAACTAAATGCAATCCAAAGCGGTGTTTTAGCCTCTAATGCTATCGATTTTTTAGATGATTATTTTACAGTGTCACAAGTCACTTATTATTCTCTCGGTTCAGAGCAAAATCTAGGATTTTTAAATGTGGGATCAGGAGGTCATGCAGTTTTGGTACACAGTTACGATTACAATACAGGACTGATTACATATTTTGATCCTGATTCAAATAGTTATAATGTTGCTTCTCCATCAGAGTTTTCCGCAATTTATAGTGTAGAACGTTAATTAAATAACCTAACAATAAATCAATTCCAATGAAAAATCTACTAATGATAATTTTTAGTCTAATAGCTATTAATGGCGTTGGACAGGAAAAGTTAATTCCTATTACAGAACCAAAAATACAGATCAACAATCAGGTCGGGTCTCAAACAGACACGATAGTCGATGTAGTATATACAGATAATAGAAATAATTCAGATCGGCCCGATGCAATTTTTTTGAATGGCAAACTGACAAAGGGACTTATACTCCAGTCATTGAACCCTCAATTAATAGATAGTTTTCATATCAAAAAAGAAAATCTTGAAATAGAGAATAAGAAATATTACGCACAACTATATATCCAATTGAAAGAGGGGAGTACTCCCCGATTGGTTTCGCTATCTGACATGAAAGAAAAATATGCAGGCATCTACAAGTTACCCGCAGTGTTTTTATTAAATAATGAAGTCATAAAAGGCAATTACAATACTTGCTTTGTTGATGAGAGTTACATTCTTAGAATCATCATTACAGAAGTTCGGAATCAGGAAGAAAATCTTCATTTTAACTTGATAAACCTATTAACAAAAACAGAAGAAAACTTAAAGAAATCCAAAGAGATACGGATTCGCGACAATTCTGAGTAGAATGTGACAAAATAATTGTCGATATCGGGAATGTTGAACTCAGTTTATAGTTATTACTTCGAATTATACTCCTCAGCCAGGAGATATTGTCATACATGAAGCCGTTAGTGGTCATCCATATGGTCATATTGCAATGTCCGATGGTGACCAACGGATTTCAGATTTCGCACAAACTGATATGTTTGGCATATAGAAATTCACAAGACTATACTATCCTCTGATAAAACTGATAAAACAATAAAGCTATGAGATTAAGAATAATCTATTTGTTATTATTGTATTATGCTACTCTTTTTCCTTCCACTGCTTACTGTAACCATATACCGACAGAGCCGACCGAAGTACAGGAAAACAATGAAGAAAAAGATGTTGTAATACCGGACACCACTGCCATGCAGGAAACCGTCCATATGATTAAGGATTTCTACATGACTTATACAACTCCTGTTTTATCCGATAGCTCTTCCCCTGATTCTCTCATGGAAAAGTATTTGACCAGAAGACTGATAGAAAAAGTGGAAAGAATGAGAACAGCAATAGGCGCCGATCCCATTATTCGTGCACAAGATTTCACTGAAGATGCCAGAAAAACATTAGATATAAAATATTTAGACGGAAATTGGTTTATGGTTGGCTATAGCTATTCCTTGTTCGGAAGTAAAGATACCGTTTATACGAATATTCCATTAAGAGTAACCCAAACAGACGGACGGTACCTGATCGATTATATCACACCGGAATGGAATGGTTCCCTTTACGGAGACAGTTTGCTGTATGATCATCCTATGCCGCAACCGATAGATGCTTCCGCTCCTCTGTCATTACTGAAAACTTTTTATGCTGCCTATACGATGACATATTGTAGTATGCCTGAAGAACTGATATCTCAACTTGCAGCGTTACGTGAAAAGTATTTAACCCCCCAATGCTTTGGCTCAATTTGCGTCTACAGCAAATGAGTATAGTCTGGATGGTTCAATGGGATACGATCTAATGATTGACTATTTTGATTTTGACCGGTTGTGGCTTCCTTCCGTAAAATTTACCCAACTGGATGAAGACACTTACCAAATGTGTTACACAAAGTGGAAAACTCCCTGTACCATTGAGCTAAAAATAATCAGGCAAGGTAAGGAATACCGGATTGACAGCATAATCAGGTAGGTCCGATTGCTAAATAAGTTCCAATAGACACTCATCAAATAGAATACTATGATCAGTACAACCCGGTTCGCTTTACAGGTCCTTATCACCTTCGGTTTTTTTGAAACAACTTTAGCCCAGAAGGATATTCCGGGAGCAACTTTTCCGATATATGAAGTCGGAGATTCCATAACTACTTGTGAATCGAATTTTAAAAACTTATTGAATAACTGGACTGAGAAAAATATAGCTAATGCCGGCGAATACGGGTTCTTTGACTATTCCTTTGTCGAAACAATTACCGATTCTGCCAAATTTAATTTTTATCGCAATTATTTCTCCGGAATTGAACCCGTCTATAGCGCTATTCGTAACATGTTTGAGGAAGATAGTAAGGGATTTAAGAGATCCGGATTTTTTATTCGTCCGGGTTTTATTCATCGTGAAATTTATGACACAAGAGGACTGACTGAGAGTGCCAAAATGATATTGACAGAAGATTTCAGGCAGAAGGCCAAGCGTATCTTAACGCAAGATTTTAATATCGACACAATGAATCTCAATTATTACTCCTTCGGATGTAGTAGAATAGATACAATTGTTGAATTAGGCCTTTCTTTTAATTCTTATGGAACGGAAAGACATTATTACGGTTATGATGCAGCTTCCCCGGATTCCATATCAAAAAATTATATTGACATTATTATTAAAAAAGAAAGAAAAGCAGAGGAACTGAGTCCATGTGAATTAAGAAATTTACTATTGGACCAGATATTAATAGAGCGGGTTAATTGTCAGTTGTTATTTAACGAACAAGTTAGCATTGGCGATAAAGTGTATCTGATCAAATTTGCCTATAATGGAAAATTTTATTCCAATTATGTCGTTTGCATGGATAATCTGGAGCAAGCTGACCCCCTAAGACCGGAGGTTTTTTGTCAAAATAAGCGGCAAGGAACAACTGCCATTCCGGCGGATGCTGGTTCTTCGTCAAATTAGGTGAAGACTCTATCCGGTATTTGACAGCACAACTTTTCTGCGTAACAGTTCAAACCCGGCTCTGCCATACATTTGCCGTTTGATATTTTTTAACCGGTTAACATTGCCTTCAACTTTTCCACTACTCCAATTTGTAAGAATGGCATTATCGATTGCTGTGATATCTTCCTTCATTCCGTTTATCAAAGTATTCAGTATTTTTTTATTCAATGCTGTAACTTTGTCCATCCACTTATTTAGTTGTCCCGGCGTTCCATTTTTGAGTATCTCCCTAAAGGACAGTATTTGTTCCCGTAAACTGGCTAATAAGCTGTTGCTATCCAGTAGCTGCCCGATTTGTTGTTTTTCTTTTTCATTCTTTATTTTGTCTAAGTCGTCAAAGAAAAGATAGCGTACTATTTTTCTGGGTGATAAGATAGATACATCCTGAAGTTTTTCCGCCGCAGGAGAGGCCTGTTTATGAAGATTGTTTATCAACGGATGATTTTTGAACTGCTCATAAAAAGCACTCCGGCTTCCCTTGAAACCCTGAGTAACTATAATCTTATAAATTGCTTTTATACTGTTCCCCTTACCAAGTTCCTGCTCAATGACAGGCAGATAGCCTGAATAGTCATTTTTAAGAATAACCGATTTATTGGGCAGTACATCCAGCGCTGCATATTTACGGACAGTAGTGCGGGAAATCTTTAACCTGCGGGAGACCGTTTTAAAACCAAGCCCCTGTGCAATAAGAGATTTTACTTCAGCAAATAGCTCTTTGCGGTAATCCGATGGAGCCCCCTTAGCCGGCGTTGGCTGTACCGTAGTTTTTGATGGTGCATCTCCTGTTTTTGGTTCTGTGGCAGGTCTGCCATCTGATTGCATGGATGGCGATTTTAATGGTTTTACCAACCTGGTATATTCTGATTTAACAAGCTGATAAACTGAATCCGACAGGTTCTTGACTAAATGAAATCGGTCTGCTACCTGCCTGGCTGATGGGAGCACTTCATTTACCGCGGCAGAATAGGCGCTTGATCTGTCCCTGCAAACCAACTGGATTTCTTTATGTGATTGTAGAAATTTCTTTACCCCTTTTCCGTCCCTTCCGGGCAAAAGATCGACAACTCTTCCCTGGTCCATGTCGACCAGGATGGTTCCGTAAGAAGTCCCTTTACGGTATGCCCAGTCATCAATCCCTATATTGGGGATTTGATATGCAGAAGGAAGGACACAATTATTTACCAGTCTCAAACAGGTAGAGGGGCTGACCGGAATCCGGATAAGTTTTGACAGCCACGAACTTTTCCTGGCTGATGTTTCCAGGCTCACCCGGGTTAACAGTTGACCTGCCCGGCTGGTCCTTCTGGCATACCGGTCCAATCTACCTGTCAATTGTTGTGAAAATATTTTTTGGGAGCATCGCTTGTTCCGGCAGAAAAATTTTCGAACAAGTAACTTTATGTTCACCTGTTTATCTGCAATAGACAAATCCTGCAAGCTTCTGTAATAGAGACTATGAATGCTCGTACTCTTTTTCCCGCATCGTGGGCAAAAACCTGATCTGGATTTGATTTCAGCAATGATCATTATTCCTGGGTCTTTAATATGAACTTCATTAATTCTTATCCCTGAAAGTTGTAACAGGGCATTAAAAGGGCTAAATTTGCTCTTATTAGCAAATTGCTTCATTTTATATCTTAAATATTTAAATATCAGAAAGTTAAATTAGATATAAATGTTGAGATTTGCTAATATTTTTCACTATATATTTACTTGTTTATCACATATTTATCTGTAATTTTTTATCTCTTTTTCCATCATTTTCATTCACCAAAACTGACGAAGAACCGACGGATGAATACCCCGATCCGGAAAAGATTGAACAGGCTGCCCGAACGGCCAACATCCATGAAACCATCGAGGCCATGCCCCTGCGGTATGACACGAAGATCGGGAGTGACGGGACGGGGTTAAGCACCGGGCAGAAACAACGGATCCTGATCGCCCGGGCGGTTTACAAAGATCCTTCCTTTATCTTCCTGGATGAAGCGACCAATTCCCTGGATGCCAACAATGAAAAGGTGATCATGGAAAACCTGGACCGGTTCTTCCGGGGGAAGACGGTCGTAGTGGTGGCCCACAGGCTAAGCACCGTAAAAAAGGCAGACCAGATCGTGGTGCTTGAAAAGGGAAGTCTGGTGGAACAGGGAACCCACCAGGAACTGGTGGAGAAACAGGGTGCTTATTTCCACCTGGTGAAAAATCAGCTGGAACTGGGTAGATGAAGGGAGGGAAGCCGGAAACAAGAGACGGGAGACCGGAAAGGAAGGCGGTGATAAGATCTCGGGGGTACAAGGAGAAGCAGGATAGTGAAATAAAAGGGAAAACTCCGAAGGGACAGCAGAAAAAGCAGGAACAATAATTAACAGACAACTATTCGTAAAAAAAGTAACAACTAAAGAACATGCCACAGGCAGATCATACGATAGAACAGCATAGTGAAGAGGTACAGGATATTATGGGACGGATCCCGGGGAATCTGACCCGCTGGGGACTGACTGTGGTCTTCCTGATCTTCTTTTCAATTGTCATCGGCAGCTATTTCTTTAAGTTCAAAGAAATCGTTTCAGTTCCCATGGTCATTACCACCACCAATCCACCGGCACCCCTGATCTGCAAGGCTTCAGGACGTATTGCCCAATGGTTTGTGACTGACGGCCGGCGGGTAAAAGAAGGAGATTATATCGCCGTGATCAGGAACAATACCAACCTGCACGATCTGGCCCTGCTGGAGGAAATCGTCTGTCGGCTGGATTCTTCCCGGATCTGTGAAGGCCTCGAAACTGTCGTCCTTCCCGGCAAACTGGTCCTTGGCGAATTACAGGATCAGTACAACCAGTTCTATACCAACTGGCAAAACTACCGGGATTACGTGGAAAACCGCTTTCTGCCCCACAAGATTGACCTGCTGGAACAGGAAATGGTCAAACAGCAGCAGTATTACGAACTTTCACTGGAGCAGCAGGAGATGATGAAGCAGGAACTGGCCTTTGCACAAAAGCAGGTGGACCGCCAGCAGGTGATGCTGGAAAAGGGAGGGGTCTCGGAGGCGGAAGTAGATAATGCCCGGGCAGCCCTGATCCAGTCCAAACGATCTTATTCTGCATTTTTGGCTTCCCTGAAATCGACTGAGATCAACCTGCTCAGCCAGAAGAGTTCCTTACTGGAAATGCAGAAAGAACATCATACCAGCATTGAGCAGTATGAACTGGAAATAGCCGATAACCTGCGCTCTCTGAAAAATGCCGTCAAAAGTTGGAAGGACAGTTACCTGCTGGTCAGTCCTGTGGACGGAGTTGTTACCCTGACTAAATTCTGGAGTATTAACCATGTGGTTTCCACCAGGGAACGGCTGGCTACCATTGTCCCTTCGGATGAACGGACGATCATCTGCCGGGCCAGTGTTCCTTCCTCTGGCATCGGGAAAGTACAGGTCGGACAGCGGGTGAACCTGAAGCTGGCCGGCTTTCCTTATATGCAACATGGGATCCTGACCGGGACAGTCAGCTCGTTGTCTTTGGTGCCGGAAGAGAATAATTACATCGTGGAGATTAAAGTAAACGAGGGGATGCAGTCGACCTACCGGGAACAGCTCCGCCTGGTTCAGGAAATGGAAGGGACTGCGGAGATCATCACCCGGGAGAATCGACTGTTGGTTCGTTTTATCAATCCGTTACGGGTCTTATTGGATACAAAAGAATAGAAAAACATAATTTTCTAATTCCTGCCTGTTTTAAGCCAGGACGCTACAAGTAAGAATTTTAAAAACTTAAAACTATGATTCGTGGATTTTCAGTAATTATGCCCACCTATAATCAGGCACTTTTTATTCGAAGGGCCATATTAAGTCTGCAAAAGCAGACTTACAAAGATTGGGAGCTCATCATTATTAATGATGGTTGCACTGATGAAACAGCGTTTTATTTGTCGGACTTTTACCAGGATGCAAGAATAAAATTCATTAAGAATAAAAAAAATACGGGCCTTGGACATGCGTTAAACCAGGGCCTGGACGCTTCGAAGTACGATCACATAGCCTATCTGCCATCCGATGATTTCTATTTTGAACATCATTTGGAAACCCTGAAGAATAAATTCGAAGAATCGCCGGATATTTTCCTGGTATTTAGCGGGATAAGATATGATACTTCAGATACAGTATCCTTTGCCGTGGATCAGGAGACTACAGCTCTAAGAAAAGGTTATTGTATGCAGTTGGTTCAGGTTGCACACAAAAAAACAGCAGACCGGTGGTTGGAGCGCGATGAATGGGTGACGGAAAATTTATTTCTCATGTACTGGCAGAAGCTTTTAGGCAGAGGCGTATTTGCTTCAACAAGACAGATTACATCCTGCTGGACAAACCATCCCAACCAAAGGCACAAGATTCTGAGTGAGAAGTATGGAGGGGGACTTAATTTTTATCGGAGTTATTATCAGATAGAAAAACCTGTAAAAATAAAGGCTTCGAGATCTAAATTTATCGATGAAGAACATTTATATGACTGGTTCAGGGAAAAAGTACCGGCAGTAAAGAACTCCCTGAAGATATTGATTGTCGGAGAACTGGCCTATAATCCGGAACGGATCTATTCCCTGGAACAGGCTGGTCATCAATTATACGGATTATGGATATCCAGGCCATCATTCAGCTTCAATACTGTTGGCCCTTTACCGTTTGGGCATGTTGAAGATATACCTTATGACCGATGGGAAGAAAAGATAGAGGAGATAAAACCGGATATTATTTATGCATTGTTAAATTTCGTTGCCGTCCCTTTAGCTTACGAAGTATTAAAAAAGTGTCCGGATATTCCTTTTGTCTGGCATTTCAAAGAAGGGCCTTCCCTTTGCTTAAAACGGGGAACATGGGAAAAGCTGCTTTATCTTTATACCTATGCCGATGGAAAGATTTATCTGAACAAAACGGTCAGGGACTGGTTTGAACAATTTATTCCCCCAACGGGAATATCCTGTTTGCTGGATGGTGACTTACCCAAAAAAGACTATTTTATTAATGATTTTTCAAAGCGGTTATCCGAAACAGACGGGTCCATACATACTTTAGTCGCCGGAAGAATGATCGGAATTTCACCTGCTGACCTTTCTGTACTTTCCCAGCAAAATATCCATATCCACCTGTATACGGAGAATTACTATGATTCCAAGGAGACGCAGTTTAATGAATTAAAGAAAACAGTTCCGGATCATTTTCATGTACACCCACATTGTTCCCATTTGAACTGGGTCAAAGAATTTTCCCAATACGATGCCGGCTGGTTACACTGTTTTCAAAGTCATAATCACGGAGACCTGATGCAGGCTTCCTGGGACGATCTAAATATACCAGCTCGAATAAATACCTATATGGCTGCCGGTCTACCAGTCATTCAACGGGATAATTCGGAACACATCGTTGCCACAGAATCCCGCTTAAAAGAGCTCGGGATTGGAATATTTTTTAAGGACTACGCAGAATTGGCTTTCCAATTACGGAATGTTGATCGTATGGATGCTTTACGTGCCAATGCGATAAAGAACCGGGAGTTATTTTGTTTTGATCATCACGTCCCGGACCTGATTTCCTTTTTTAGGGAAGTTATTCAATCTAAAAAACAGCACCATGGAAGAAAAATTATTACAAAAGATCGCCAATGCATTGATCATTAATGTTCAGAATCTGAGTAATCCGGGATTATTAAATGGGCAAGTGGGCATTATCATCTTTTTGTACCACTACGCCCGGTACTCATCACAGCCGGGTTATAACGACCAGGCAGATGAAATGTTTGATGATCTCTTCAGAAATATGGAGAACGGCTACATGTCTAGGTTTGAAGCCGAGTTGGGAGAGGTCGGGGCGGGTATTATCCATCTGATCAAAAATAATTTTGTAGAAGGCGATCCTGATGATATCCTGCATGATGTGGATGAAAAATTATTCAATAAATCCATTGCAGACGATCTATCTGTTTTTACGAAAGGACTTTATCTTCTGTCACGTATCGAGAGAGGCAAAACTTTATCTCGCTTTTCGGGTGAAATTGCCAAAATATTAGATAGCTGTGAACGTCTTTATTCCGAAAAGTTAGATGATCCTGTGATGTCGTTAACAGTTATAAACTCAGTGTTATTTTTTCTGAACAATCTATATAAATTGGAAATAAGTAAAGACCGGACAGTCCGTATTCTGAAAGGAGTAATAGCCAGATTGTTTCAATCTCCCGATCTGAAACAAACAAATTTCGGAGACTGCATTACTTTATTTAAGCTTTTGGATCAGATTGATTTTCAATTGGACGAAATTGATTCTGCCAAAAGGAAGATACGCAAAAATAGTATTACCAGTGATTTTTCGAATATAGAAAGTCAGGTTAAATATTTATGGCAAAACCTTCTCTATTTTGATTCAGAAGTACCATGTATCAAAAAGTTCAATATTTCAGAATATACAGATCAAAGATTGGTGAACCTCTATGGCGATGATTTGGCGGTTAACAATGGTCTGGCAGGTATCGGGCTGGGAATTATTAAAGAAGAAATGATGAAAAAGAATGAGGAATTGTCCCTGTTTTAATTACATTGAAATCAATTATATGCGATGAAAAAATTTAAATATGATTATCTTCTTGTTGGAGCAGGGTTATTCAATGCGATAATTGCCCGGGAGGCTTCAAAACGGGGCAAGAAATGTCTTGTAATTGAGAAACGGGATCATATCGGAGGCAACCTGTATTGCGAAAATATAGAGGGCATTAATGTTCACAGATACGGAGCTCATATTTTCCATACTGACAACAAATTTATATGGAAATATATGGAAGAATTGTGCGAGTTCAATCATTATATAAATTCGCCATTGGCCAGGTATAAGAACGAGCTTTACAATTTGCCGTTTAACATGAATACTTTCAGTCGTTTATGGGGATTGTACACCCCACAGGAAGTCGCGCGCAAAATTGATGAACAAAGGTTGAAATGCATTATTCCTGCAAACTTTGAAGAGCAAGCATTACATCTTGTGGGAACAGACGTATATGAAAAGCTCATTAAAGGATATACGGAAAAACAATGGGGTAGGGAAGCCAAATCCTTACCTGCTTTTATCATCAAACGTGTTCCGATACGGTTCACTTATAACAATAATTATTTCGATGATGTTTATCAGGGCATCCCTAAAGGTGGATTCAATCCTATATTCGAGAAATGTTTCGCGAAGTGTGACATTTACACCAATACTGATTTTTTTGAACACAGAGAGATCGTTAGGTCAGCAGAAAAAACGATTTTTAGCGGGATGATCGACCAATATTATGATTATTGCTTTGGTCAGTTAGAATACAGGTCGCTTTATTTTGAAGACGAGGTAATTGATGCCTTCAATTATCAGGGTAATGCTGTAATCAATTATACAGAAAGAGAAATTCCCTACACCCGGATTATCGAGCATAAACATTTTGAGTTTGGGAACCAGCCCAAAACGATTATAACAAGGGAATATCCTCAATCCTGGAGACCTGGTTCAGAACCTTACTATCCGGTCAATACGGAGAAGAACAATTCGATTTACAAGAAATATAAGGAGTTAGCAGTAAAAGAAAGGAATATTTATTTTGGCGGACGTTTAGGTTCCTACAAATATTACAATATGGATCAAGTGTGCAAAAGGCAATTAAGAACAAGTTTTCTCTATTTAACTCGTATTTTGACCTGTTATTACTGTTTTTTGACCAGAATTTTCTCTTGCCTTCGATTCTAAAATTTGAACTTTGAGTCAAATATGAATTCATATGCTAATAAAAACACGCATATTACATTACGTGATACAAACTACACTTATCGTTTCTGTTTTTTGCTCAATTTCCTGTCAAGAAAAGAAAGGCAATGCGACATCATTGAACTCTGCATTGGAACTGGCAGGAGAGAATCGAAGTGAATTAGAAAAAGTATTGTCCCGTTATGGCAAAAGTCCAGGGGACAGTTTGAAATATAAGGCTGCCTGTTTTTTGATAGAAAACATGCCCTATTATTCCTATTATGAAGGAGAACTACTCGACAATTATTTAACATACTTTCATCTTCTAAACGAAAATAAAAAAAACGGCATTTCTCCTTTAACTCTATCAGACTCAATTATTGGTATGTTTGGCCATTTTTCATTAGATTATTTACAACAGAAAAAAGACATTCAGGAAATAGACTCCGCTTATTTATGTAATAATATTGAATGGGCTTTTAAGGTCTGGCAGGAGCAACCATGGGGTAAGAATGTCTCTTTTGATGATTTTTGTGAATATATATTACCTTACAGAATAGGTGATGAAAAGCCGGAATACTGGAGGAAAGAGTTCTATGAAAAATATAATGATCTATTGGATCCTCTCCGGTATCCGAATGCCACTAATTCCGATGATCCAATTAGTGCAGTCCATTTATTAATGCAACATATTGCCAAAAAAGAAGATGTCTGTTTCACAACAATTGCCCCCACAAGTTTACCCCATGTCGGAGCATCTGTTTCTCTGTTCAAAAGTGGCAGTTGCAGAGAACTTACCGACTATGCCATATATGTCTGTCGAGCCTTGGGTATACCTTGCCACATTGATTTTATGCCAATTCGTGGTAATGACAATGTCGGGCATTTCTGGTTATCCTATTATGATAAAAATAAGGAACTATATGCGCAAGACTTCCCTGATGGTGTAAGAAAAGTCAGAACTAACGGAATTCAAAATGATCCCAAAACTAAAGTATATCGTTATACTTATAGTCTCAACAAGAAAATGAATGACGAGATGCATTCTCTGGAGACTTCATTACCACAATTCTTTGAACATCCAACGTTTATCGATGTGACCTACCCTTATGCCAAATATTATATTGAAAAGTTTTGCCTCCCGGCTTCCAAAATATATAACAAGAATACAATAGCGAGGATTGCTTATTTATGCTCCAGCCAATTTCAAGAATGGGTACCTGTTGCCTGGACTAAATTTGATCAGGAAGGGCTCATATTTAATGACATACAAAAAGGTGACATAATGAGAATCGCAACTTGGAAAGATAACCGGCTCGTGTTACAATCCGATCCGTTTAGAATTGATCCGTACTCGAATGAGGTAACATTTTATTCCTGTAAGGATAGTTTACAAGATATACTATTGTATTCGAAATGCGAAACCTGGTCAGAAACACCATTTCGGGACAGAATGCTTGGAGGTGTCTTCGAGGGAAGCAATGATATCAACTTTACGGATAAAGATACCTTATTCTTAATAAATCAAGTGCCGGAAAGACTAAACATAAAGCTTAAAGTAAAGCTAAAAAATAAATACCGGTATGTTCGCTATCGTGGAGCCAATGGAACATATTGCAATGTTTCTGAAGTCGCCTTTTATGAAAGCACGAATGATACGATACCATTGAGAGGGAGAATAATAGGTACTCCTGGTTCTTTTGATCCGCATGAATATACCAACGTGTTTGATGGAAAAACCTGGACATCTTTTGATTACGAGGATAAAACGGGAGGTTGGACAGGGCTTGACTTAGGGAAACCAAAAATAGTTTCACAAATTACTTATTCCCCCCGTAACAGGGATAATTATATCAGACCCAAAGATGAATTTGAACTGTATTACTGTGACAAAGAATGGAAATCCCTTGGTGTAAAGGTAAGCAATTCCGATTCACTGGTATATAAGAATGTTCCCCGGGATGTGATCTTATATCTGGATTGTCATAACAGGGGACGGCAAGAGCGCATTTTTACATTTGAGAACGGGAAACAAATATGGAGATAGAACAAAAGAAAACCATGTATTAAAAATAAATATTTATCAAACTGGAAAAATTATGAATTTAAAAGTAAAATTAAGAATGACAAAATCGTTAGCTGATATTGTTGCTATTGGCTCGATGTTTTTCTTACTAAGTTGTAATGAATCGATATATGAAATTTCTGACGTATTGGATTCTCAAGATGAATCGAATAATAGTTCAGTGTTACAAGCCGACGAATTCAGATTTATAAACAAAAAATACAAGATTTCAGGAGGCATGTCAATTTGGGAAGCACAACTGAATAAAGTCATTGAAAATAATTTTCTTATTAAACAAAATGAACTTGAAATGATAGGATATAAATATGTTCGAGAGATTGACAGTCAGGATGAGCTTGGGGCGATTAAATCTGAAATGGTAGATAACAATATCTTTTTTCCTATATATGGAGACAATTCCGGAAATTTTACGATCGTTGAACAGGGGATGTCAAAATATGATTATAATTTTCTTTTAGATATGTTAATGCCAGATTCAGAACATACGAAAACCTCAGTGCCTGTAAAATCTGATAAATCGCCATTGTCTGATGCCGTTTATTTTTTCGATAAAAATGATTTAAGCATGGTCAATCTTGAATGGAAATACAAGGGAGAGATACTGAATACAACATGTCTTGTATCTGAGAAGAAAGGTATTGTCTTTGACAATTTTCTTTATTTTATCCATCTTGCATCTGGCGAAACAAAAAGTGCTGGAAATGTGTCAGCTGTAATACCTCGTTTAAAATCAACAAGCACCGAAGTCGGAGATGGAGATCTCCAATATACATTTCAGAAACAGGACGAAGCATATAATTGGTATGGTATAAGAGTATGGTATTATAATATTCAATGTACTGTAAACGGTTCTTTGATAGGTTCACAACGGTCTATTACAGACAAATCTATGACAGCCTATCACGATGCAGCATTTGGTTTTAGTTGTGATGCAAAAATTCAGTCAATTTCATTTGAAACAGGAGTAAACGGTTATTTGGACTTTGCATGGGGTTATTCTTATGGAGCAGGAGTTTCTGTAAGCGTTTCATGGAATGGAAGTGGATTTAGTATCTCTGGAGGCGGTACAGGTGCCACCGGTGAAGAATATGTTAGTCCTAGCAAACTCTGAATTAATCTTTCAATTGGAAATAATGGCAACTAGAATGAACTGCCATTATTCTGTTTTTCATTTTTTGTTCTCATTAATAATAATAAAATAAGTACAATGAAAAGACCCGTTTTAGTGTTATTCTTTCTGATTACGGGTATTGCAGCAGCTCAGGGGCAAGTCACGCATGATACCAAATGGGATAATGTGACAATCTATGAGTATGGTGATTCCCTTACATCATGCGAAAGTAATTTTGAAAATTTGTTTCGGAACTGGACTAAATGGGTAACCAATTATCAGGAAACAGAACTGTCTTCATATCAATACGTTGAAACATTAGAGGATAGCAGTCTGATCGAATACTACGCAGTCCTATTGAATAACTGGGAATCATTAAGCCGTAGAATTTCGGCCTTTTACGGGGAGAAAAGCAATGCCGATACGACTATTTATACGAGAGAATTATATTTCTATGGAGAACCAATAAAAAAAATCATTGAAGAGCTTAAAAAAGATCCATTCAAAGAAGCTTTATACCGATCAGAATGGGAATCTAATATTGAAAAAATGAGAAAATCTTTCAGAAAGATTGTACAGATTGGCGATGAAGTATATCTCATCAAATTAAAAATAGGAGGAAAGGAATACGACCATTATGTGATTTGCAGGCCCGTCGAAAATAAAATTGTGTTTGATAATCTCTTTCTTGGAATGCGCGAGATGAGAGATCGGATAGATAAATTCAATTAATCGATACGAAGAAATTTTCACCTTAAAACTTATGAAGAGACACTATGAATACAAGTTGAAAGACATTGGACTAACCATAACTGAAAAACAGTAGGCTTTGAGTTATGGGAGTGAGTAAAAAAGAGAAGCCTCCAACTCCCGAAAGCCGAAACCTTCGAAAATGGAGACTTTAGATGGATGTTTAACCAAGGAGGCCTAGAAATTTGAACAGGTAGCCTCCTGAAAAACGTTGTAAGATTATGAATTTTAAATGTAAATTAAGAGTTACAAAATCGTTAAACTATCTTGTTGTATTAATTTACCATCCTAAGTGTTATCTTTCAGGGATGTGAAAAAGAAGAATTAGACATACTAAACATACCACAAAATTATGGTCTTTGCAATGTAAAGCAAATATCGATGAGCGAATTACCTAATGGAATTGAACCATTAAAGGTACATAGCCAGGAAGAGTTTGATAATATAATTTACCAGTTGAATAATCTAGATATAAATGTTAAGAATGACACTACAAACAAAATAATATTAGAAAAGGGCGGTGAAATAGTCGTTGATGTTTTTACGAATAAATTAGAAAATTTAAATATTCCTCGTTTAAAAACTAGATCTTTAGAATCAGGATCCGGAATAATTGATACGGAAGCGGAAAATGTTGGTGGTTTATCTGTCCTTATTCATCTTGCTTACACATATATTGGAAGTTCTATTACTGTTACAAGTACAGAGTCTAGTTCTTCTTGGTTTTTAGGATGGAAACAAACAGCTGGAGTTGCAAGTTTTGCTAATAACAATAACAACATCCAATATAGTGTTAGAGGGGATGTTATAACCTATGTATTGTTTGAATCTTCTTTATTCGAAGTGAGTAGGACGAATTATAGTATTAGTGGTAATATAAATTTACTCCTCCAATGAAAGACATTATATCCTCGAATATCGTGCTTATAAATATATTATTAATAGCATTTTGGGCAGGAACTATTTTACATGCTTTACATTCTAAAGATAGTTTTGAGAAAAAAATTTTGAATATAATTATGATCGTTATATTGCCAGGCTTAGGCAGTTTGATATATTGTATAAAATATATGATTAAAAATAATCATAATAGGAACAATCTTCGTTAACGATGACTGGTAAGTTTACATTTTAAATTATCGAAAAATCTGGATATTCTGCTACATGAGGTTTAATGCTATTTTATTGATTATAACTTTTTTAGGAAGTGTATTTCTCACTTCCGGGAAATTTGTAGATGCAACGAATACGCCAAAGTTTTACTTTTCCTTGGCATCCGTGCTGATCCTTATTATAATTAATGCCGGAAGCAGGAAGCCCATAAATATTGGTACTTTTACAGGTAAAACAGCGCAGTGGGGAATTTATACTGTTTGTTTTTTTCAGGCATGTTATGGACTATTCCAGTTTGCGGGTTGGCTCCCTTCAAGTCATTCTGGATTTGCAATCACAGGGAGTTTTGATAACCCGGCAGGTTTTGCAGCCGTTTTGGCACTGGGCTTTCCTATTGGATTAAGTTTAGTAACGAAAGCAAAAAAAGTTAAACAGTATTTAACAGTTGCAAGTTTGACTGTAATTGTAGTGGCTGTATTTCTTTCCGGGTCAAGGACCGGAGTGTTGGCAATAATAAGCTCATCCGGAGCTTTTATATTGCTAAATAAAACGATACTGAGTAAATTCCGGCAGCTTAGATATTATAAATTATTACTGGTCTTATTTGTTGGACTATTTATTGGTGGAACTTTTATTCTTTATTATCAAAAAAAAGATTCAGCAGACGGTAGGTTGCTGATTTGGAAAGTTTCGTTGAAAATGATAAAGGACAAACCTATTTTAGGGCATGGAATTAGAGCCTTTCAGGCAAAATACATGGATTATCAGGCTGAATATTTCAAAAACAATCCTGATTCAAAGTACAAACTCCTTGCCGATAATGTGAAACATCCCTTCAATGAATTTATAAAAGTTGCTGTTGAGCTAGGAATAGCAGGTTTGGTTGTGATTCTTTTAATTACTTTGTTCATTTTTAGGAAAATAATAAAATCAAAAAATGAGAACGGGGAGCTCGTTTTAAGCGGATTAACATCATTTCTTGTCCTTGCCTGTTTCTCGTATCCATTGCAATATGTTGCAACCTGGCTATTACTTGCATTTTATCTTACGGCAATATTGCCGCCCCAGGAAATCAGGATAAGAAATACGCCTATTTCTGTCATTACCAGAGTTACGATTGTCATAGCATGCATCTTTGCCCTTTCCCATCTTATCAGGCAGGTGGGGGCAGAAAAGAAATGGAAGACAATAGCAATAAGTTCATTAAGAGGTAATACAGAAAAAATGTTGCCGAGATACAGAAGGCTGTATTTCGCGTTTTTAAAACGGAATCCGTTTTTTCTATACAATTACGGAGCGGAACTGAATGTCGCCGGAAAGTTTGATGAAAGCATTGATATCCTGACTGAATGTAAAAAACGTTTCAATGATTATGACCTGCAAATGCTGATGGCCGATAATTATTACAAAAAAGGAGAAATAGAAAAGGCAATCCAAGTATATCAACACGCTTCGAATATGGTTCCGGTCCGGTTTCTACCCATGTACAAGCTAGTTGAATTGTACAAAGAAACAGGTCGTAAGAAAAATGCCTTGCGACTTGCCCGGCAGATTATAAATAAAATTGTTAAAATTCCTTCTCCTCTTATTAATACGATTAAATATGAAATGCGACATCTGATTAAAGAGGAGGGCTGTATAAACGTTCCGGAGCCGGGAACCCGGACGAGCATAAACCTAATTAAAAATACACGACCAATTCAGGAGTAACTTTCGAATGACCGAACCTTGAAGGGTCTCCGGCCTCCGTAAGATAGGATGGCACTGATTTAACGCCCGTTCCGGCAAGCTGCCTGTCATCCCAAAAGCTGATTAGTTAATCAGCCTTGGAACGGATAAGAATAAAACGCAAAATCAAATTATTATGAGAAGCTTTTTAAAGATTCAAAAAAATACAGTTACGGGTTTAATATTTGCATCAATATTTATTATTTCTTTGGGCATCTTTATCCAAAGTTGTAGTAACGAGGAAGATGATATAATCTCTGATGAAACTAATGCCATCCAAAATACTGATGAATACGTCGATTATATTCAAGCAATGAGTTCCTTCAAAGATGAAGTTTTTGAAGCCCTAAATTCCATGAGCGTTACGGACAGAAATTTCTTCCTTGAAAACATAAATGACGATGAAGTTATTACTTCATTTTTGGAAAAATACGATTTGTCAAACAGTAATATCATACTTCAGGAAAGTGCTTTTCAATTTATAAACAATACGTATTTTGATAACCTGGACGAATACGGGAAGGAAGAATTGTTTATGACTGCACCATCAAATATCGACCAATATGCTACCATACCGCGATTAAGAAGCGGTGATGAAATTGGAACGGACCCTTGTTATGTCGCATATATAGAAGACATTAGTGTTGAAAATGCTCTTGTTTCGTTAAAGTTATTGGGTTGTACTTGCTCTTTGGAAATTCCTGTAGCTGCTTGTCTTTGTTATACCATTATTGTAGCAGAGCATTATATAAGGCTCAATGATATAGAAGAAGAATATCAAAATTGTTTAAATAACAAATAAGCACGATGACTGGAACATATTATTTAAAAAAATACGGACATTACATTCCCATGGTATTTTTTGCGGTTATGTACATTTCACTAATCTTCATCAGGCATTTCAATAAAATAGATATTCCAATTTGGATAACTTCGGTTATACAAGTATGCATAGGCTTTTCGTTTGTCTATACATCAACAAAGGAAGCCAAAAAATTTCAAAGCAAAGGCAAATGGGGCTCGGTTTACAGGACCATGTTTGGAGCAGGAGTCGTTTGTTGCATGTTTATTTTTGATGCAGTGCTTGATTTATTGAGCTTTTAATTAAACGACAACTTATGCAATAAGTGAACATTTTAATTTAGCGTAGCCGAAGGGTTACGCTAAATTGTTGCGACATAAAGCCATGCATTATTAAGAACGGAAGTTTCGATAAAATTAGCCACCCCGTTCAGGTATCGTAATGGATAAAGAAGATAGAATTCAAAATCAAATTATTCAAACCTATTATGAGAATCATCAAGTACATATCTCTTGTAATTTTGATCGTTTTCAATTCTTGTCACGACAAAGGAAAAGAACAAACATCTGTCATAAAAAACAACTTACAGGTTCAAAAATATCCTTTGATCACAATTGATCCGAATATAAGCGCCTGGTCTGAGACATCCACACTTTATAGTAGTCAGGTAAAGCATTCTTCTGGCAGGACATTACCCTTAGTCGGACTTATTCGTGTTGATGGAAAAGTGTACCGTTTTATGGGGACTGAAGAACTTCAGGATGAAGCGATAGCAGGCACATCGTGTGATTCAGAATGGACTGGAAAATATACATTCATTCACCCGGACAAAGGCTGGATGAAATGGAATTTTGATGATCGTGAGTGGAATTCAGGAAAAGCACCTTTCGGCACAAAAAGTGCTTATCAGGTCAATACAATCTGGCCATCTCCCGGAATCTGGGTTAGAAGAAAAATAAAAATAAACCAGGATGAAATTCTCAACAAAAAACTTTATCTCAAATATTCACATGATGACGTACTTGAAATTTATATTAATGGAATACTCTTAGTAAAAACGGGATACGAATGGAAAAAAAATGAAATAGTAGAAATACCCGATGAAGTAAAAAGGACAATTAAAGATAATGAAATTATAATTGCAGCTCATTGTAAAAATCTTCAGGGAGGAGCATTATTAGATTTTGGAGTGTATCTAAAAAATGTAGATGATGAATGGTTTGGAAGATATACTTTCGTTCAACCGCCTGAAGATTGGCAGAAAGAACATTTTGATGATTGCGAGTGGGATAGAGGAAAAGCTCCCTTTGGCACGCCTACAGATTATCATGTAAATACCAATTGGAAAACCTCTGATATTTGGGTACGCAGGGAAATAAATATACATCCTGCCCTGTTAAAGAAGACGCTAATATTAAAATATTCTCATGATGATGAATTTGAATTGTACATCAATGGAGTACAAATCGTGAAAACAGGTTTTGATTGGAAGCAGAATGAAATAATAGAAATTCCGGATAGAATAAAAAAAATGATAAAAGATGGTAAAATTACGATAGCTGCTCATTGTAAAAACAAGAGAGGGGGAGCTCTGGTCGATTTTGTACTTTATGGAGAAGATATCGCCTCTCAGGAATCTGTAGATGTCCAGGCAACCCGGACGTCTTATCTGTTTAAATGTGGAAACGTGGAACTTAGGCTTCGTTTTATTGCTCCGTTACTTTTAGATGACATAGAAGTTATGTCACGTCCCATCAACTACATATCCTATGATGTGACTTCTCTGGACAAAAAAAAGCATCATGTGGAAATTTATTTTGAAATAACTCCGGCCTGGGCTTCAAATGGAACGATCCATACAAACACATCTGAACTCTATACTGAGGGCAATTTGTTGTTTCTAAAAACAGGAAGAAAGGTTCAGAAAGTATTTGAACCGAATGAGAAATATATGCAAATCAACTGGGGATATTTCTATATGTGCGCGAACGGGTTAAACACAACAAGCGCGATGGGGGACGCAACAAAATTACGCAAAGAATTCATTTCAAAGGGGTGTCTTTCAGCGGGAGCAAAAAGTTATGCTCCAGCATCCTATATTGCACTTGCCCAATCCTTAGGAAACTCAAAACAGGTTTCAGGCAAAATAATGATCGGATATGATGACGTCTATTCAATCCAATATTTTGGAGAGAATTTACATCCATATTGGAATAGAAAAGGGAATAAGAAAATAGAACAATTATTTTCCGAAGCTGACAGAGATTATGACAGCTTAGTCAAAAAATGTCAGAAATTTGATCATGAGTTCAGGAGAAAGACGACCTTAGAAAAGGGGATGGAATATGCTGATTTTTTAGCATTAACATATCGGCAGATAGTAACTGAAAATAAATTAGATGAAGGACCTAGTGGTGACTTATTATTTTTTTCAAGAGGAAGACCCGTTGACATAAATCATCTTTCCTCCTTATTACTTAATAACAATACAGAATTATTAAAGGCTTTACTAAATCCCATATTTTATTATAGTGAAAGTAATAAATGGGAGAAAAATTACCCACCATCTAATATTGGAGAGTACCCATTGGAAAACGGGGAAACGAGCAGTCTAAATGGGGCTGTAGAGGCAGCAAGTGACCTATTAATTTTAACCGCTGCAATAATGAAAGCAGATGGTAATACAGACTATGCAACTAAACATTGGGATATATTAACAAAATGGAACAATTATCTAAGCGAGATAAACGCCGATATGTATAATCAATTGTCATACGGTATTTCAGTACATAACCAATCAGACAATTCAGAAATAGCATCAAAAATAATGCTGGGGATGTCTTCTTATGGCTATATGGCTAAATTTATTACTATGCACTGACATTGACCTTATTTTTCCATGTTTTCCCCAACGTAATCCTTGGGTAAAACGCCAAAGCGGGCTTTGAAACATTTAGCGAAATAGGAGGAGGAACTGAAGGCGGTGCGGGCGCATATTTCGGAAACCGGGTATTCTCCCTGGAGCAGCAGTTCGGCCGCCTTATTCAGGCGCAGCACTTTCAGGTAATCGTTCGGCGTCATGCCGGTAATGCTTTTTATTTTCCTGTAAAAGCTGGAGCGGCTCATAAACATCGTCTCTGCGATATTATCGATCGAGAAATCCAGTTCGGCGATGTGTTCTTCCACGTTACCGTACAAGCGCTCCAGAAACTCCTTGTCACGCTTTGGTACAGCCTCGCTTGCTACGGCCTGCGCAGGATCTGTTGACAACAGCTTCTGAAAGGCTATTTTCAACTGGATAAGGTTTCCGATCTGTTTACGCAGGTACTTTATGGAAAAAGGTTTCTCCAGGTAAACGTCGGCACCATATTCCATGCCTTCGATCTTTGAGTCAAGCGTTACCTTCGCCGTCAGCAGGATTACCGGGATGTGACTGTAATTAATGTCGGTCTTGACGGCCTTGCACAGCTCAAATCCGTCCATTTCGGGCATCATCACGTCGCTTACGATCAGGTCGATATTTTCCGAAGAAAGGATGTCCAGGGCCAGGCGACCGTTCGACGCCTTCAACACCGTGAAGAATGACCTGAGGGAATCTTCGATCATATCCAGTAACTCCGTGTTATCTTCCACCAGCAATATTTTGTAGTCTTTGAACGGTGTGCCGGCTGTTTCAGGATCCTCCGGGGGTTGGTCACCAATCAGTTCGCGATTTTTCATATCCTGAATTTTACCGTTAACCGGCAATAATTCTTCCTCAACGGATTGCAGGGGGATCGATAATACAAACGAAGCCCCGTTCCATTCGTTATCTTTCAGGGTAATATGTCCGTGATGACTTTCTGCCAGGGACCTGGAAAAGGCAAGGCCGATTCCGGTACCCTGGTTACTTTTGTGACTGTCTGACTGGTAGAAAGCCTCAAAAACTTTTTCCTTTTCTTCATCGGGGACCCCGGGGCCGTCGTCTGCAACACCAATTTCGAAATGGTCATCAAAAGGTTCCAACTGAAGCCTGATGCTCTTCCTGGCATGCTTAAGCGCATTACTCATTAGATTGATCAGTATCTTAGCCACTTTCTCCCTGTCGATGGCGGTCACCACATCCTTTTCGGGCAACGACAGGATGATCTCGATCTGCTTTAACCCGGCAGAATAAACAAATTGATCGTACAGTTCATTAACCAAGCCATTAAGAGACTGGTCGTGAAGGTCCAGCACAACCCCTTTATTTTCTATTTTCTGAAAATCGAGCAGCTGGTTGACCACATGAAGAAGATAATTCACATTTTTATTGATGGCGGTGAGATATTTGGACGTTTTAGGCCCTGGTCCCTCATCAGACAATCGTTCCAGCGGGAGCTTGATCAAACTCAGCGGGGTCCTGATTTCATGTACCAGGTTGACAAAGAAATTAATCTTCGACTGGTAAACTTCTTTTTCTGTTTTGATCTGGTACGCCTCCATTTGTCTTGCAAACTTTGTCCTCGCTTTCGCAATCAGGTACCGGTAAATCATATAGCCGGCACCAACGATAATCAGAAAGTAGGCCCAGTAAGCATAGCCGGAACTCCACCATGGCGGAAGGATCGTCAGGCGGACAGTCGCCGCCTGTTCGTTCCACCTGTGATCATTATTGGTCCCTTTTACCCGGAATACATACTCCCCGTCAGGCAGGTTGGTATAGGATGCGATGTTTACATTTCCGTTATCCACCCAATTATTATCGAACCCTTCCAGGATATATTTATACCTGTTCTTGTCCGGTTGCTCATAGCTGAGCGCCCTGAACTCGAAAGCAATGCTGTTATTTCCATAGGGAAGCGTTATTTCTTTCGTGGTATAAACCGGTCCGTTCAGGTGCAGTACTTCTTTGTTTTTCTTCGCATTGGTATTATAAAGTTTCGCGTCGGTAATATAAACCGGGGGAATAAAATCGTTTTCCACAAAATCGTTTGGAAAAAACGAGTTGAACCCATTGATCCCGCCAAAGTACAGCATATCGTTGCGTGATTTCAGCGATGCCCTGAAATTGAATTGATTGCCTTGCAAACCATCCTCCTTTGTAAAAAGTCTCATGCTTGTTTTATCGTCCGGATTTACCCGCACTAACCCGGCATTTCCGGATATCCAGAAGTTCCCTAAAATATCCTCTTCGATGGAATAGACGACCTTCCCCGGCAAGATCTGATTCTGAGGATCGAAATCGGTAAAGGATTCCGGTTCTTCGTTAAAATAGCACAGCCCTCCACCATTTGTTCCGAACCACATCTTTCCGTCTATGTCTTCGTAAATAGTTATGATCGAATTGCTTGCAATTGATTTTGGGTTGTCTTCTTCACGGACATAATGTTTCCATTGATTATTTTTTGGATTGAGCCGAAATAGACCCGCATTGTCAGTTGCAATCCACAGATAGCCCGATTTGTCTTCCATGATGTCGAACACGGAAGTCATGGTCCCGACAAAATTCAGTGTTTCAAAACGATCAGATAACCGGTCATACCTGCAAAGCCCCCAGGTCGTACCGACATAAATATTTTGTTCCCGGTCCCGGTAAAGCGATAAAACATCATTGCTGCAAATCGTTGTTGAGGAATTCCTGACATGATAATATTCGGTCAGTTTATTTTTTTTCAGGTCCAGTATTTTTAATCCGCTGCCGTAAGTTCCGATCCAAAGGTTATCGTCGTCCAGCAGTAACGACCGGATATCCAGCTTTTGGGTTATTCCTGGTACCGGGTAAGGTTTGATCTCCTGTGTGCTGACATTCAGGAATTTTAGCCCGTCCTGGCTGCCTACCCAAATATTTCCGTCGCTGTTCTCGCAAAACTGACTGATCACCTTTCCGGTACATGACCGGGTGTCATATGTCGGGGGAAAATAATTGAACACGATCGTTTGTTTGGGAAGGTAATTTACGCCCCCCAGGTAAGTCGAGATCCAGAAACCGCCCTCTTTATCTTTCAATATAGAAAATATTGACTGATCGCTGAGGCTCCTGGGGTTCATCACATTGTCGATACGGACAAATCTACCATCCTGAATGTAAAAAATATACAATCCGTTATCAGAGCCGATAAGCAACTCTCTCTCTGAATATTTGGCAATGGCCCGTATGGTACCGACATGCTGTTCTTTACTACTATATTGGTCTATCTGCTTTGTTTTGCTGTCAAGGGAATTGAGCATACTGGCCCCGACACTGAACCAGACCTTATCTCCGACAGTTTTGATGCAGTTGATCCGCAGGTTCTCTGCATCCTTCTTATCGAGAAAGGAAACATATGAACCGAGATATTTTCCATTCTGATCGTAGCAGATTAATCCTTCCTGAAGAGAAGAGGAATAAATGCGGTAGGTCCGGTCTTCACTGATATCCCAGACAAAAGAAGTGTACTGGCTATTTTGTGTCAGGGTACCGGTTCCCGGATCATAAATGAAAATTCCCTGCCCCAGGGTTGCGATCCATATTTGTCCTTTGCCTGTCTGGATGATTTTTTTCACCTCGCTGCTGATCGATACGTTGTATTGGGTTTTCGTGTCGAAAGGCTTGAATTCCCCGTTTAAGCGGTTGTAGATGTAAATGCCCTGGTTTGTCCCCACCCAGATATTACGATCGTTGTCTTCAAACAAGGTTTGTACGGAATTATTTCCCAGCGAGAATTTGTCCTGGTAGTCGTTCCTGAATATTTTGAATTTTTTTCCGTCGAACAGGTTAAGCCCGTCGTTTGTTCCGAACCACATAAAACCGTAGCTATCCTGCAATACGCACCATACGGTGTTGTGTGACAGACCATTTTCAACCTGGTATTTTTTAAAATAGAATGATTGAGCAAATGACTGATTTGCAATGAGGCCAACTAACAAGCAAAATATCCAGAATTTTCTCATAAGTTTAGGTCATTTACATGGGAACTGTCAACGGTTTATTGTTGAAGCGCGAGGCAAAAATAGAATAAAAAAACCAATATGCTCTAATAGTTTCAGTTATCATTTCTGTGTTTTTATTAAGAAATATCTGTATATTTTCATCAGCATTCAACCCTCCGGGTTGTAACGGAGGGTTGAATATTCATTACCTTAATGTAATTGGAGGAAAACCATGTATTACTCAGAAAATCACAATCTCCGAGAGAGTTGAACTTTATCCATTAATGACTGATTTTTCAAGGTTCTTTTTTATAGGCATTTAGATCAAAATCGTTTCTGGTAATTAAGTTAACAATTACCAGACAGAGCCCTTTTATAAAAACGATAACCTTGGGGTACCGGACCGGGCAACGCCCTTCAAACGGCCGCAGGCCATCAAACCATCTCAAACAGACGAAGTCCTTTCATTCCGCCCGGAAGAAGCAATCTACCCTTATCAACCGTTTCCCGCGGGCGGGAGGTAATGATCCGGATTCGCTTCTTACCCGGGGTGCCGCTCCTGACGTCGCTTACCCCGGGTTACCAAAACATGACCCCTCCGGGGCCAGGGGTGAAACCGGTATCGTCATTATTTTTAAACACGTTATCAAAATCACCCATGATAATTAAATTAACAATTACCAGACAGAGCCCTTTTATAAAAACGATAACCTTGGGGTAGCGGACCGGGCAACGCCCTTCAAACGGCCGCAGGCCATCAAACCACCTCAAACAGACGAAGTCCTTTCATTCCGCCCGGAAGAAGCAATCTACCCTTATCAACTGTTTCCCGCGGGCGGGTGGCAATGATCGGGGGACGCTCCTTGCCCGGGGTGCCGCTCCTATCGTCGCTTACCCCGGGTTATTTAGATTTGTCCCTTTCAGGGACCAGGGTGAAGCCTACATCGCCGTTATTTTTAAACTCATTATTAAAATCAATCATGTTAATTAAATAAACAACGACCCTCGAACGGCAAAGCCTCAAACATTTTCAAACACGAAGTGTCAAACCTGCTCGAACGGCGAAGCCCAAACCCTTCAAACGGCCGAAGGCCATCAAACCCTTCAAACGGCGTAGCCCCTCCGCCCGGAAAAAGAAATCTACTCCGCCCAACCCTTTCCCGCGGGCGGGTGGCAATGATTGGGGGACGCTCCTTACCCGGGGTGCCGCTCCTATCGTCGCTTACCCCGGGTTATTTAGATTTGTCCCCTTCAGGGACCAGGGTAGTGCCGGCATCCCCGTTATGTTTAAACTCACTATTAAAATCGTCCCTGTTAATTAAATAAACAACAGCAGCCAAAGCCCTTTCATAAAACCGGCAACATTTGGGTCCGGAACGGGCAACGCCCTCAAACGGCCGTAGGCCATCAAACCATCTCAAACAGACGAAGTCCTTTCATTCCGCCCGGAAGAAGCAATCTACCCTTATCAACCGTTTCCCGCGGGCGGGAGGTAATGATCCGGATTCGCTTCTTACCCGGGGTGCCGCTCCTGACGTCGCTTACCCCGGGTTACCAAAACATGACCCCTCCGGGGCCAGGGGTGAAACCGGTATCGTCATTATTTTTAAACACGTTATCAAAATCGCCCATGATAATTAAGTTAACAATTACCAGACAGAGCCCTTTTATAAAAACGATAACCTTGGGGTACCGGACCGGGCAACGCCCTTCAAACGGCCGCAGGCCATCAAACTCCTCAAACGGCGAAGCCTCAAACCTTTTTTAACGGACAATGCCCCTGCATTGCATTTTCCGGTTCTGACCTTGCTGATTGGATTTATTGTGCCCTGCCAATTCCCTGTCATTTTCCGTATAGAGAAATTTCAGCAATACTGGTAAACGGGTCCCTGTTGCTGTCCGGCAGACGTATTTTCAGGAAGCGTCCCCGGGCCGTTGATACTGGCTCCGGCAGGGGAGATGTCGTCCCGTCTTCGGTTGCCCCGGTAATCCATACCCGTGCCCAGACAGGTATGGAAAAAAGAGGAACAAGGAGAAAATGGAAACACGCAGCCGTGTCCTTCTTGGTTTTTTCGTGGATTAAATGGTCCAGGGTTAGCAAATAATTGTTTTATAGATAGGATCCAATGACCACAGATGATAGACAAAGCTTGAACTGTCCAAATAAATTTTTAGAAAAAAATATACCATGAATCGACTCTTTCTTTTTACAATAAGTGGTTAAAGGGAAAAGATAAATAGCGCCCAGAAATAAACCTTAACGGGACAACCAAAAAAAGGCTGTCCTTTTTTGGGGATAGCCTTTTTTATAGGAATCATTTTCAAACTCCGATTCTATTCTTTTATATCCGGATTGAGTGCCTTGATAATTGCAGCTTTACCAGTATCATTTGTCCCGATCATCCAATATGCCTGGTTGGCCAGCAGATTTGCCTGTGCAGGTGTCAATTGTATCAACGGATGTAATGGAGGCGGACCATTTTGTTCGAAAGTGCATATGGCAGGAAAGTTTTCCAGGCCTGGAATTTTGAATTTGCCTGTTTCAGGGTCGTAAATACCCCCCATTGCAAGACCTTCATTGAATGCCGGGCAGGTATCTACCACGACCCAGGTAATAATTGCCTTCCATCCATTTTTAATTCCAAACCGTGTATTGGTTTGTACCTCATAGGTTTCCGTAACCACGATTGGCATATTATCTGCCTTTGCCGTGGCCAACTTCGTTTTTAAACTTTCAAAGTCTTCTGTTTTAAAAAATTGTTGGAAGGCATCATAAGATGACTCAATATTATATTGGGGAGGATCAGAATCCTTGACTTTAGAATAGATAGGCGCTCCGAAAAGTCTTGCTATCTGGTTATAGCCATAATGACGTTGTTCTATCTCGCAGGTCTTATCTGTGATGGCGTTGATATCGAAAGGCTCAGTGATGAACAATACGATATTTTTAACTTTTCTTGCAAGAAGCGAAGCGAGTCCTGTATCTTCAGAGATTCCCCCGTCTCCGAATAAATAATTTTGAGTCATAAGAGGAAAACCTTCTTTGTCGTCTGCCGGATTCCAATAATTGAATGCCGGTAAGAATAAGGTAAGGTCTTTTAATTCATTTTGTTCTTGTGCAAGCACTTGTTCAATGGCTGAGCCACTGGTTCCAACAGGACTACTCAGTATAAGCGGCTGGCTGGCTTCATCCACAGTTATTGTCTTTTCTGTTGTATCAGCAACCGGGTCAACGGTATTAAATCCAAATGGTTCGACGAAATAGCCACCGATTGTCTCATCTGAACTATCCTGACCTTGATTGCCAATCGTGCCACAATAAAGCGGTGTAAATTCAAATGGAAATGCATTGTAACTATCGCCTTCGGGTACTCTCGGAGGCGTCAATAATGTACCATTCATAATGTAAAAGGGGCTGTTCTCATCCGGATTGTTTTCGTTCGTAAAAAGTTTCAGAAAGACGGTATCTTTTAAGTCTTTATTTCGGCTTTTGATATTTTCAATTGAATTATCATCACAACTGAAATACCCTGAAGTATTATGCAAATCGAATGGCTTCAGGAATATTTGACCAACAGCTCTTGTAAAAGCCTCATGTCCGAGTTCTATGTTGTCAACAGTAAGTTTTCCGATTAATGCGTCGGTCACAGCCTTCAACATGGAACCATCTTCATCAGGCTCTTCTATTTCGCTGGCTTTCATTTGGCTGAGGTCAGACTTGATTTGGGTTCCAAAGTATTTTGTCCGGTGGTTTACATCCAGCGCATAGCAATAGGCGGCCGTACCCCACGTACCTCCGGAAACTCCGGAGATATATTTGACATTTTTCATTAAACCCGTATCTTCTAAGGCTTTAATAAAACCAGGAGCAAGTGCCGCAGAGACAGTGCCGCCTCCAGAGAATGCAATTCCGCAATTGGGGCGATTCTGAATTGCTTTATAAGTCAATTCCGGGTCGCTGTTTTCAGGAAAACCTGATTGATCGGATACTGGCATCTGCCAGTATCTTGCAGTAATTTTACTCATTTTTTTTGTTTAAAAAGTTATCCCTACTCTTTTATCCAGGATTTTTGGGTTACTCCTAACAATCAGTCTAATACAGAAATAAACTCCAGGGTTCTGAACCTGGATTATAACTAAATTTTATATGCTGTTTTGGACAGAGATAATGGAGTGCCTCTTATAGAGTCTTATCAAGCCCATTTTTTCCAAGAAGATGGATTATTTAGTTCAGTTTTTCTCCAAACCTTCTTCAATTGCTTATTTTCCCCAATTGATTTTTTAGCGAAATAAATTCTTTTTAAATTTTTATTTTATAAAACGTTTTTTATGGAAAATTGTTTATAACTAATTTAGTTTTGAGGATGTTGTTATTGTCGATGTCAAACTATTTGCCACATCAGCAACTTATAAAAAAGAGGAGGAAACAAGCAGGCCTTAAAAATAGGTATTCTTGCTGTATTCCATGCCAAATAGTGTTTTCAATGGGTTTTTGTTTTTATATCAGACAGATTTATTCGCGGGTATCAGTCCGGGGCCCGTTTATCCGGGGAAAAATCTCTTTAGGGTAAAACATCCGGGGGTTTTATCCTTTTTCATGAGTCTGGGCCGGTTTCCGGCAACATAAGCATTGGCCAGGCCTTTACTGTAATCCGTATCTCATTGGGGCGTGAGGCCGTTTCACTAACGTGTGGGAGGGTGTCTATCGAATGCTTGTGAAGAGGTCTCACTAACGTTTGTGAGGATGGCTCCTCTGATTGGGAAAGGATGGATACTGACTATGCTTCTGAAAAAGAACAAAATGGAAAGTCGGTTAGGCAACGGAATGCAGACAAATCATATAAAACGGTATGAGAAATAAGCGAAATGAAGACCTTGTTTCGCAAATAAATGCAGGCAAATGTCTACTTTTATATCAGATAAAACAGTAAGGACTACCGGATTTTCTTTCACCGGGACAGCCTTAAAAGTGTCTGAGCGGTATGGCGGAAAAGTGGCACAGCTTGTCCCGGATTTCCGGGATACAGTTCTTTTGGGGCGTAAGTTATCTGGAGCAGCAATTTGAGAGATGATAGAAATAGAAACCAAATATTTTACAAACAGACAGGATTGGAGAAAATGGCTCGAAAATAACTTTGAGACAAGAGATGATATTTGGTTGGAATATCCAAAAAAAGAAACGGGAAAAAAGAGAATTTTGTATAATGACGCCGTTGAGGAAGCTCTATGTTTTGGGTGGATTGACACAACTGTCAAGTCATTAAATATTGAAACCACAATACAGCGTTTTTGTAAAAGAAGAAACTACACGATCTATTCCCAAGCCAATAAGGAACGACTGAATTGGTTGCTTGAAAGTGGACTAATTCACAATTCCTTAGTTAAAGACATAGAAAAAGTAGCAAAAGAAAAATTTGTATTTCCGGCAGATATTATTGAAAAATTGAAAACAGACAAGAACACGTGGAAAAACTTTCAAAAGATGTCCGGCCCATATAAACGAATCAGAATTGCATATATCGAAAGTGCGAGAAAAAGGCCAGAAGAATTTGAGAAACGCTTGAACAATTTTATCGACAAAACCAAAGAGAATAAATTGATAAAGGGATTTGGAGGAATTGAAAAATATTATTGAATAAAAAACTGCTGCCAATAAACAGGCGTTCTGGCGGCACGCAGTGCCAAGCAGGAATGGCAGGTTGAACAACAATTCCGGTAAATGTGCTATGAAGTTATCAAAGGGAGACCCGTTCTGTTAAACTTTGTTTTGAGGTGGTTTTCGGCGTTTATCCCTTGACAGACAGTCCGGTGTTCTTTGTTTATTGTTTTTGAACCGCCCCATTGAGGGCAAAAATATCCGGGAATATCTGTGGTCCTCCTGAGTATCGCTATAGTATAAATCTTGCTTAAGCAAATTCAAAGAGAAATTGCCTTAGCGGAATATGCCTGATACCTTCAATGCTGGTTCCTGCATAATCCAGGGTGATGACATATTTGGGATAGTTATCTTTTAATGCAATAAATTTCCTAATTCCCTTTTCATGGTTTGTTTTTCAGTGATCCGCAACGCTACCTGAAGGTAAATCTTCTCTCCCTGCCGTTCTGCAATGAAATCTATTTCTTTATCTTGCTGTTTGCCGGTCAGTACACTATAACCAAGCGGCTTTAAATGGAGACAGACTACGTTCGTGTAATTTTTTAAACATTTTTGCCCTGATATGGCCAATGAAAATAGAAAGGAGAATATATATTTGCACATTATCGGGTCAGTTGAAACATTTAACCAACGGGAAAATTCAGATTAAATCAGAAGGACCCAAGATTCTTTTTGCAGGAATATTAAAACAGGCCCAATTGATGAATTTCTTAACTTTTAAAATTATGCGGGTTATCAAACACATTCTTTTTACCCTTTTTGCAATCGGATCTCTGCAACTTTCAGCGCAGGAGAAGGTATTGGATTTAAATAAGCCGGAGCGGGAACAGTGGTTTTCCGAACTGGGTTTTGGAATGTTCATCCACTGGAGTGTGGATGTTCAGTTGGGTATGGTCATCAGCCACAGCCTGGTCGGAGCTTCTGATGATTACCTGAACAGGTATTTTAATGAGCTTCCAAAAACATTCGACCCGGAGTCGTTTAATCCCCTGGTATGGGCTAAAGCTGCCCGGATGGCCGGTATGAAATATGTTGTATTCACGACCAAGCATCACAATGGGTTTTGTATGTTTAATACCAAAACAACAGACTTCAGCATCATGAATACGCCGTATGGAAAAGACATTACAAAACAGGTTGTAGAAGCCTTCAGAAAAGAAGGTCTTGCGATCGGGCTTTACTTTTCGCCCGATGATTTCTATTTTTTGTATAAGCAGGGAAGGCTTATTGCAAGGACAAGACCGGATGCTCTTGCTTCAGGCAATGAACCACTAAACAAGTATGTGAAGGAACAAATGAAGGAGTTGATGACCCAATACGGGCCCATTGATATAGTTTTCCTGGATGGTACAGAACAATATGCCAAGACAGAACTGGCTAAAGTATGCTGGAAAATTAATCCTGACGTAGTCGTTACCAGAGGGGCAATCGTAACACCGGAGCAGGAAACCCCGAACAAACCGATTCCTTCACCATGGGAAGCCAATTATACATTTGGAGATCAGTGGCAGTACAGGCCAACCAATGAGCATTATAAGCCTGCCAACGATGTAATCCAAAAACTGATCGAGATAAGGGCAAAAGGAGGAAACTTTTTACTGAATTTTGGGCCGGACAAAGAGGGGCGGTTTCCCGAAGAACAGGCAAATGGCCTGAATGAAATTTCTTTATGGATGTTCATCAACCATGAAGCTTTTGAGAATACGGTCCCCTGTAAAGAAACCAATGAATCGAACGTGTGGTTCTTAAAAAAGAGGGATGAAAATACTGTTTATGCTTTCATTTTGGAAAAGGAGTGGCCGCTGGGAGAAAGAAAGACTTTTTATCTGAAGACAATTAAGGCGGATGAGAATTCCAAAATTTCAGTGCTGGGGCAAAATAGCAAGGTACTGGAATATAAACCAGACGTCGATCCTGAATCTACGTTGAAAAATACGCCGGACGGACTTGAAATTTCCGTAATGAGGGCCCAACGGATCTACAATGACCGTAAATGGCCTAATCCCATAGTGGTCAAACTTGAAAATGTGGAAATAAACTAGACAGTCTGTAGCCATTATTGGTTCTGGCTTTCTTCCTTGACAAACGATCCAGCCTGTAAAATCAATACAGTAGTGGACGATTACGAATAAAATATTATGGAGGCCAGCATAATTAACCATTCTGTCCGGGCTCAGCACTGAGGCAGCGCGGTGTTGACGTAACGGGATTAACTGCCTGACCGGTATTATGGATTGTTGGGTGCTTCGTTGCAGGTGTTGGTAGTCGGTGATAGACACTATGTGTATAGAACGTTGTTGTGGGTGTCCCAACCGTACTGTTGCGGTGTTCACAAAATTATGGGCAAGGAGCGGGCCCCGATCATTGCAAACAAGTTAGGAACGACAGGACAGACCATTCCGAAAACCGTCAATACTCCGTCGCGAAAGCAGGACAGAGCGGAGCGCAGGCCGTCAAAACGCCCGGCAGAGGGTTCGTTTTGACAAGATTTTTGCTTCCTTTTCATCGATTGGAAAAGGAAGGGCCTGTCCGGCTCAAGGACAGAAACAACGGGTTGGAAAATCCACGTGATCCGGCTACGCCGTTTGAGAAGTTTGACACTTCGTGTTTGAATGAGGGGGATGGTTTCTGTGGTTTCTATTGTTACTATTGTTGTTGGTACCCTCGCTCTGCTCTCATCCCCAACCGCGTAGCGTCAAACATTCGAACATTCAAACGATCAAACATCTATTGTTCCTGTTGTTCGAGGCTACGCCGTTTGAGGGGTTTGACGGCCTGCGGCCTGTTTGAGGGGTTTGAAACTTCGTGTTTGAAGGGTTTGATGGCCTTCGGCCGTTTGAGGGCGTTGCCCGTTCCGGACCCAAATGTTGCCGGTTTTATGAAAGGGTTTTGGCTGCTGTTGTTAATTTAATTAACGTGGTGATTTTAATAATGAGTTTAAACATAACGGCGATCTAGGTTTCACCCTGGTCCCTGAAAGGGACAAATCTAAATAACCCGGGGTAAGCGACGATAGGAGCGGCACCCCGGGCAAGGAGCGTCCCCCAATCATTGCAAACAAGTTAGGAACGACAGGACAGACCATCCCGAAAACCGTCAATACTCCGTCACGAAAGCAGAACAGAGCAGAGCGCAGGCCGTCAAAACGCCCGGCGGAGGGTTCGTTTTGACAAGATTTTTGCTTCCTTTTCATCGATTGGAAAAGGAAGGGCCTGTCCGGCTCAAGGACAGAAACAACGGGTTGGAAAATCCACGTGATCCGGCTACGCCGTTTGAGAAGTTTGACACTTCGTGTTTGAATGAGGGGGATGGTTTCTGTGGTTTCTATTGTTACTATTGTTGTTGGTACCCTCGCTCTGCTCTCATCCCCAACCGCGTAGCGTCAAACATTCGAACATTCAAACGATCAAACATCTATTGTTCCTGTTGTTTGAGGCTACGCCGTTTGAGGGGTTTGACGGCCTGCGGCCTGTTTGAGGGGTTTGAAACTTCGTGTTTGAAGGGTTTGATGGCCTTCGGCCGTTTGAGGCTACGCCTGTTTGAAGGGTTTGAGGCTTCGCCGTTTGAGGGGCGTTGTTAATTTAATTAACGTGGTGATTTTAATAATGAGTTTAAACATAACGGGGATGCCGGCACTACCCTGGTCCCTGAAAGGGACAAATCTAAATAACCCGGGGTAAGCGACGATAGGAGCGGCACCCCCGGGTAAGGAGCGGGCCCCGATCATTGCAAACAAGTTAGGAACGACAGGACAGACCATTCCGAAAACCGTCAATACTCCGTCGCGAAAGCAGGACAGAGCGGTGCGGGGGCCGTCAAAACGCCCGGGTGAGGGTTCGTTTTGACAAGATTTTTGCTTCCTTTTCATCGATTGGAAAAGGAAGAGCCTGTCCGGCTCAAGGACAGAAATTACAAAAAAAGTTGTTGTTTGTGCTTAAAAAGAACCGGATCCGGGAAGCGGGACCTGATTGCAAAAATTATACTTCATTTGGGATAAATTTCCGCACGTTTATTTTCAAAAGATTGGAATTTTAGGGTCAATAAATTATTCAGATCATCCTTGTATTCTTGATTAATTGATTGAAAGAATGAGGTAATGGCATTATGAAAAAGGGTTGATGTTTCATAATATTTTGCGTACAGTATTTTTTTCTTAGTGAATTTCCATAAGCGTTCAATAATATTCAGGTTAGGGGAATAGGAAGGTAAAAACAGGAGGGTTATACCTAATTCCCTTGCTGCATTTTCAACTACTTTACAATGTTGATAACGGGCATTGTCCAATACAATTTTCAGGGGTAAATCCACATAAACTTCCCGGAGTTGTTTAAAAAATGCAATAATGGTTTCTGCATTAATAAAAGTAGTATTGTTCAGGGTTATAATTTGTTTTGTAATAGCATCAACAGCTCCCAGAACATTGATCCGGTTACGCCCAGAAGAGGCTTTGATAAATAAACGGGCCACACACCACAAGGCGCAAATAAAAGGTTCCAGAATAAAATGGGCCGCATCCATAAACAACAGGTGGCATTTCCCGTTCTGAGCTTCTTCAATGGCTGGTTCCAAGGTTGTTTTCATCCATTGCTGTTGTTTTTGGGCATCTGCTTTTGCCGGGATATGTCCCGTTTTGATATAACGCAATCCGTGCCGTTTCATAAAGGCACGCACCTGGGAAGGACTTCGGTCAATACCCGTCATCTTCTCAATACGCCATTTGGCCTCATTGATACTCATCGGGGGCTGTTTGGTAAAAGATTCCAATAGGCTGTCTGCATAGTTTTCCAGTTTACTTTTGTTCGTACCGTAACCAACCTTACAAAGACTTTCAAAACCCTCTTGCACATAGCGTTTAGTCCAATAACCAACCGAATCCCGGTTCAGGTCCGCTAAAACTCCGATCTGCTCATTAGACAGACCTGTGATAATCTTTAAATAAACGGCCTGTATTCTTTTTTGAACCATTGCATCAGGATAATGATATCTTTCATAATTTAGCCGTTGAATTTCGGCTCCGCCGAGATTTATTGGAAGCATATCTTCTTTAGATTTTTGGTAGAACTAATTTGATATGCTTCTCTTTTTATTTTACGCCTCTCCTGACAAAGTTTTCAACTTTCTCTTGTTAATTATTTGCGGAAATTTATCCCGTGCGAAGTATAGAAATGACATCGGGATTTCGATTAAACGGATATTTTGCCCGGCAGGCAACGATAAATTTATCTCTTTCTCCACCTGCTTTTTCAATTGATCCGAAAAAACGGACTGGGGAAAAAGCTGGAAAGCCTACAACAAGTGGTTCTGTTTCAGTACCTCGGTAATCTTGTCTTTCTCCCATCCTGTAACAGTCTGGATCTGTTTGAGGGTTAAGCCATTCTTCGAACCGTTTATGATGACCGTTTCCATGGCTGACTCATAGTATCATATAGGGAGATGTGAGTCCGTTTCACCAACGTTTGTGATAGTGTCTCACTAATGCTTGTGAAGGGGGCTCACTAACGTTTGGGAGGGTGTCTCACACGTGTTAGTGAGGGCGGCTCCTCTAAATGGGAAAGGATGGATACGACCGATGCTGTTCCCTTCGTAAAAAGATGCTGAAGGTTTCGCGGAAAGTTGCCGTACTTTTCAGGAAAAGACAGGGAAGATTTTATAAAAAGACCCTGAACTTTTCACCAAAAGATGGGGAAGATTTCCTCAAAAGCTGGCCGACTTTTAGCAAAAAGATACCGAAGATTTCCGGAAAAGATACTGTACTTTTTTCATCCTTCCGGTATAAGGGGAAAAGTATATGGGGAAAAGCACTGGTAGAAAACGAGAAAGGCGGAATAGGTTATATTTCCAGAACCAAAGTCCGCACGCCCGGATTTATGATTTGCAGGCTGAAACAATCGCTTTGCTCACCGGAATAATGAACGTAAAAGATTTTATCATTAACCTATATGACTTTAAGGGAGATTGACGTAAATTGAGGGGCGGAAACTAAAATCCAAACTTATGGGCACCGATATCAGGTACATTCAGCAGTTGCTTGTCCATTCGAGCATAAAAACCAGGATTATTTACACCCATGTCAGTAATAAAGCCATCAACCGGATACAAAGCCCGCCCGACAGGATGTTTGGAAACCCGGGCATAAAAGCAGCTAACAAAAATGGCAAAAAAGTGTAATAACTTCGTGCTATTACATAGTTGGCAGTAATTTTAAAACGAAGCAATAAATAAGTATGGAATTTAAAAATATTTTATCTGAACACAATTGTGACTGTCTTGACAAAACAATAGAAGACAACACTTCTCATTTTGCTATTAAGACTATGAAAGAGAATTTAAGAGTTCAAGACTTTCAATCTTATTGGGAGAAAGGGAAAAGACCTGAAGGCAATAATAATTGTGAAAAAGTTTGTTCATTGAAAGGCGTATCAGTTTCAATATTCAATGACATAACAAAAGATGAAGTCGTGACCATATATAAAGAGCTATTTCCATTGGCACCTAAGTATAAACCATATTTGAATGTTGTGAGATTTTATGAATCGTCAGGAGTTGTTAAGCATACTCCAAATGATTTAAATATTCATCATTACGATTTTTATAAAAGTGATACATTTGATTATTTAAATGTTGATGTAATAGAAGTTAATGAATTACACTAATGTTTGAACTTAAAAATAGACAACTGCATATAAATGGCTTATTCGACATCACGGATAACTATTGCAGCCTTATCAACGATGGGGCAATTGACTTGTTGTATAAAGGCACAAACAAATTTGGCTCAAACATCTTAGGGTCAATACTGTATGAAGATGATGAAAATCTATATTTAAGATATATTCATACAATAGTTTCTGACGAAACGCTTTACGATTTTATAAATAGAAGAGTAAGTTTACGTAGTATTATTAATGGTTCCAATTCTATTTTCATTGTTGATAAAGGCTACAATAACGACGTCAAAGATTCTGCGCTAATTCCATTAGATGATTTACCAAACGATTATTTGCCTTTAGAAAATTCATATTGTCCAAATTTCGTAAAGCGTAATACATTTGAATATACTTTTAGTCTTAAAGGTGGTTTGGCTGATATGCATAAAGCTGAACCACTTATTATGAGTGACACTAATTCCAAAGTCTTTAAACTTCTAAATTCTGCAACAACTTTTTTAAATGAATTGGACATCCAACCAAAAATATATTCGGAAGTGGCGTTGGCTGGTAGTTTCCAATTAAATTTTGAAATCAATTTAATTGAACAAATAAACCTTTTTTCAAAACCTTCTGACGACATAAAATCTTTCTTTTATTACTTTTTAAATTATCTATTTGAAAAATTACCCAATGAATCACAAGACGTGTTGAAAGTTGAAGAAAAATCCTCGAATGAACTTAAATCACTTTTTGGGGAGATGAAAAATCTTTACAACAGTCGAAATATAAAATTTAGTGATGATGCTTTTGAGCAAAAAGTTATTGACCTCATTACATACTCAGTTGACTCTATTAAAGATATTGAGTATAAAGGATACAATAAAATTGAAATTAGCAACAAACTTGAAAACGGTGAAATTTTACCTGTTGCGTTGATAAAAACAGATTTCTACGAAACAGTAGAAAACAAAGTATTTAAACCAGAACAGAAAGAAAAGCCTGATGAAATAATCATTGATGAAATTCCGAAAAACTATAAAATTCAGGTTTATCAACTAAATAAAGAAACCGGAAATGGTGGTGCATATTATTTAGTAAATGACAATGTTTCTAAAATTGGGTTACACTTAAGAGGGAAAAATGATTATCACGGAACTGTTTACACAAAAAGTTTAGACGAAGATATGTCAATTGACATAATAGGCTCAGGAAAATGGATAAATGGAGTTTTGAAAGAAATTACTGTGGATTTATAAAAAACTACTGCCAATCGAATAGCCCGCCCTGCCAGCAAGTGCTGACAGGGAGAGGCTTTCACACCACTGCACGTACGCGAGCTACGCTCCACCCCTTCGGCCAAAATGTCCACCGGACATTTTAACCTCGGGCACATATACAGCGGTTCATTAAGATGTGGGGCAACTTTTCCGTAATATGTAAGCAACGCTTCGTAACCTCTTTTTCGCAATCGCTCCAAAGTAATGGTAGTTCTCAAAATCGGGCTTTGGGCAATTGCCCATCCTCCCATCCGGGAACGGCTCCATTGGTAAGCATGTTCCGGATCGACCCCCAGACGGATCAGGTTCTTCCGTTTCCGTTCGGGTTTCTTCCAGTGATGCCAGATACAATACCGAAGCCGATTTCTGAGCCATCCGTCCACTTCCTTTAGCTTGCCGTGCAGGCTCGCCATTCGGAAATAGTTGAGCCATCCCCGGGTAATTTCTTTGAGCTTTTGAATGCGCTCATCGAAACTCATCGGTGTGGTCTTGCGGGTGATCGTTTTCATCTTTTGTTTCAGGTTTTTCCAGCTTTTGTCGCTTGCAACCAGTTGGTATTTGCCTTTTTCTCCCTTACGGTAAGTGGGTACAAAACCATACCCCAAAACCTTAAAGTTCACAGGCCGGCGGATGCCGCTTTTCTCCCGGTTGATCGGTAACTTCAACTTGTTTTTCAAAAATAGAAACAAGTTGTTGCCGATCTTGCGGGCCTCCGATTTGCTTTTGGTGTACGCACTAAAATCATCGGCGTATCTGACGTAGCGAAGTCCCTGCCTCTCCATTTCCTTATCCAACTCATTGAGCATGATATTGGAAAGCAAAGGGCTGAGTGGGGATCCCTGCGGGACCCCTTTCCGCCTTTTGACCAGTTTGCCGTTGATTTGGATCGGCGCTCTCAGCCATTTGCGGATCAGGCGCAAGGTGAGCGGACATTTGACCTTGCGGTACAGCAACTGCAACAGGATACAGTGGTCCACTTCATCGAAAAAGCTTTTCAGATCGATATCAACAATGTGCCGGTATCCTGAATTAATGTATTCCTGAGCCTTTAGTACCGCTTGCTGTGCGTTGCGATTGGGCCGGAAGCCGTAACTGTAATCTTCAAATTCCATCTCGAATTTGATAGACAGAACCTGGCCTACGGCTTGTTGCAACAAGCGATCCGTTGCAGTGGGCACACCTAATAAACGGAATTTTCCGTTGCTCTTGGGTATTTCCACCCCCAGAATAGGTTGTGGCTGGTACTTCCCTTCACGGATATCAGATTCCAGTTGCTCCCTGTTTTTAGTCAGGTGAGCATACAAATCCGTCACTGCCATACCATCGGTGCCTGCCGAACCTTTATTCGACACAACCTGACGGTAAGCCCGCATTATATTCCTCCGGTTCAGTACCTGTTCAATCATCCTCTTTTCGTTTACTTTGTTTTACCCTGTCCCGCTTAAGCCAGGGCTGGCAATGCCTCCCTGCCGAATTTGGAACATCTTAATGTTCAGCCCTTCACTACCCTGTGAGTCCTCCGCGGTATCTGTTCGCGGCTCGTTGCCAGTAGCTACTATGGCTTCTGCTGACTCCTTCCCCTAACCACCACGTGGTTGACAAGGTATCCCCTGGTAAGAGCTTTTCCCTTCATCCAATCCCTGCGACATCTACTGGAAAACGATTTTGGTATTCTTGGGACGTTACAATGGTGTGCTTGCTTATCCTCGTTTCACAGCCTCATATGCCGTTTCTGTTCGTCAGTACCGGATTTTGCCGTTTGGCTTCCTTCAGTGCATGGGTCACCCCAAACCACCTTGCCACTTGCTAATGCTTCCGGGCGTTACCCCGGTGCATAAGGGACTTGCACCCTCTGGAAAAATACACCTGCTGAAACTATGTTTATTGCTTTTTATTTGTATTTTTAAGCTTTTTCTATAGCTTTCAGCAGATGCGCTCTGCTCATGCAGGGCGCACACACTGTATATACAAAATGGGCGAGATAGTAGTAAATTCAAGGGCTGTAGCCCGCTTTAAATTTTTACGGTTTGATAAGTTTGAAGCCCGCAATCGCCCACATTTGCATATACTTGTCCGTTGGCGTTCATTGTGAAAAAGAGGAATCGAGTGCATCCAATTAGGTAAAACGAATCCATTTCAACTAACACAATTTTAAAATGAGATTAAAAAAAGTAAATATCGAGAACTTCAAAGGTTTCAAGGGGAGTTTTATCCTTGAATTGTCGGATGGCTTGAATATACTTGTTGGAAATAATGAGGTTGGGAAGTCAACTATATTGGAAGCTATTCATTTAGCCTTATCAGGTATCATAAATGGAAACTACCTTCGCAATGAGTTATCTCAATATTTATTTAATAATGAAGTTATTAAAGAGTATTTAAAAAATTTGAAAGAAGGAAAAGATGCAGATTTACCTCATGTTTTAATTGAACTATTTTTTGAAGGTGAAGACTCTCCCCAATTAGCAAAGTTAGAAGGAGATGATAATATTGATAGAGGAAAAGCTTCTGGTGTCTCTTTTAAAATAGAATTTGATGAAAGCTACTTACCCGAATATGAAGAATTAGTCAAAAATGAATTAGATACAATACCTATTGAGTTTTACAAAATAAAATGGAGGTCATTTGACAGAGATTCAATAACTTCTCGCAGTATTCCTATCAAGTCTGTTTTAATTGATTCTTCCTCGAATAGATATCGAAATGGTTCTGATATTTACATATCTAGGATTATAAAGAACAACTTGGATGACAAACAAAAGGCAAGTATATCCCAAGCTTTTCGAAGACTGAAAGAAGGTTTTATGCGTGACGATTCTATTAAAGCAATCAATAAACAAGTTAAAAATCATTCCAATTTATCTAAAGATAAAAATATCGAAATATCAGTCGACTTATCAACTCAAAATGCATGGGAAACTACTTTAGTGACTTTATTAGATGAAGTTCCCTTTCACCTTATTGGGAAAGGAGAACAAAGCATTGTAAAAACTTTTCTGGCATTATCTCATAAAAAAAGTGAAGAAGCAAATTTGATTCTTTTAGAAGAACCGGAAAATCATTTAACGCACACGAAACTGAACCAGTTTCTAAATCACATTAATGATAATTGCAAAGGGAAACAAATTATCGTAACGACACATAGCAGTTTTGTCGCTAATAAACTCGGACTTGATAATTTAACTTTATTAAGCTCTAATAAGAAGACATTTAACATTAGTGATTTAGACCCTATTACTAAAAAATATTTTAAAAAATTATCGGGCTACGATACTTTAAGGCTCATTCTCTGTAAGAAAGCAATTTTAGTAGAGGGAGATTCGGACGAGCTAATCGTTCAAAAAGCCTACATGGATAATAATGATGGAAAACTTCCAATAGAGGAAGGAATTGATGTTATTTCAGTTAGAAGTTTAGCATTTAAAAGGTTTTTAGATATAGCAAAAGGGTTAAATCATCCAACCGCAGTAGTCACAGATAATGATGGAAAATACGATGAAAAGGTTACCCAAAGATTTAAAGAATATAAAGGTGTCAATTGCATCCAGATTTTTGCTGATAAAAGAAACCAATACAATACATTAGAACCTCAAATTGTTGATGCAAATAAAAAAAGGTTAGGTCTTTTATGTAGGGCACTCGACATTGATGAAGACTTGTATAACTCTGAGGAGTCTATTGTTAAATATATGAAAAACAATAAAACACATTGTGCACTGAAACTTTTTGAAACAAAAAAGAAAATCAGATTTCCTCAATATATTGAAGATGTAATTAGTTGGTGTAATGAATAACAACACACTATTAATATCAGCTGCTGGTTCTGGCAAAACTACTTACATTGTGAATAAAGCGTTAGAACTCTCCAAATCAAATAGGATTCTTATTACAACCTATACGATTGAAAACGAAACTGAAATAAAAAATAAAATACTCGAAAAACGTAAATCAATTCCTTCCAATATCCATATTCAAGGGTGGTTCTCATTTTTATTACAACACGGTGTTCGTCCTTTTCAAGGCTCAATGAACAATATACTTTTTGATAAGGATATTAAAGGAATGTTGTTAAGTGAAGGAGATTCAAGTATTAGAAGAGATGAAACGGGAAAACCGATTACTTTTCGCGGTAGACCATTGTCTTGGGGAGAGAATGATTTTGAAAAATTCTATTTTACTCCAGGATGGAAAATATTTTCAGACAAGGTTTCAAAATTTATTGTGGGATGCAATGAGAAAACTAATGGAAATATTATAAATCGAATTTCTCGAATTTATTCGCATATTTTCATTGATGAAGTTCAAGATTTAGCAGGTTTTGATTTGGAAATTATTAAATATCTATTTCGATCAAATGTTGAAATGACCCTCGTTGGAGACCCTCGACAGGTAACCTATAAGACAAATCATTACAGAAAATATCCAAAGTATAAAAATGGGAAAATAAAAGAATTTGTTGAAAATGAATTGGGGAAAAGAGTCCAATGCAAAGTTGACGAAACCACTTTAAAAAGGTCACATCGAAATAACAAACAAGTATGCGATTATTCTTCAAAATTGTATCCTGAGTTTGAAAAAACAAAACCTTGCAAATGCGAAGAATGCAGAAGAAATGTTACTACTCACGAGGGTATTTTTATTATTAGACCGAAAGACGTAGGAGATTATATGAAAACATTTAATCCAACGCAGTTAATTTGGAGCAAGTCAACCAAAGTAAATCCAAATTATCCTGTACTTACTTTTGGCAAATCTAAAGGAAGAACAATTGGTCGAGTGATTATTTATCCAACTCCAAACATAATGAAATGGATTAAAGACAATACCTATGATTTTACTATTCTTAAAAATGGAGAAAAAAAACCAATTAAAGATATAAAAGAAAAATTCTATGTTGCTTTAACTAGAGCAAGACACAGTGTCGCAATAATTTACAATTACACAGACAACGAAAATATTGAAGGAGTCGATAAATGGAAATAATACATAAAATATAACTCTTATTTATGATTAATAACAAAACAGGAAGTTTTTCATTAATTAATCCAAAGGCAAAAATATTTGATGAAATAAAAACAATAATGCCTGCGTGGTGGATTCAATTCACTAATGATAAGGATTTGTATATAGATATTCGAAAAGACAATTCAATAAATGTGTATTATTTCGGGGGTTCAGTTGCAAGAATTGAATTTAAGAAAGGTTTTAAGGCAAAAGTTCATCAAAAATATTTGGGGGATTTAAAACCTCGTGGAAAGACAAAAAAAGGAAAAGACAAATTCGAATATGACCAGTTAAATTTGTTATCACTTAGCAAACAAACTATTGTGGAAATTAAAAAGAATATCAAAGAAGAATATTTAAAAAATATTGACAATGAAAGTCCCGCAGAAAAATGGATTCAAGGAAAATTAATTACCGAAAATTCAAATTTCATAGACTCAGAATTTCAATTCAATCAGAATCCCACAATTGGCAAATTAAGAATTGACCTAATTGAATTGTCATCAGGTGAATTATCATTTGTTGAATTAAAGGGAATAACTGATAATCGATTGAGGAATGATGAAAAACGAAATTTAAAAATTCCAGAGATTATTGAGCAAATGGGAAAATATCAGATGTTCATTGATTTATATGAAAATGACATAAAAGAATATTACAAAAAACTTTTAGACATTAAGCAAAATTTGAAGCTGACAACGATAAATGAAACTGAGTTTAGGATTAATAAAAAACCTAAATTGATAATTCTTAACACTTATAAAAAAATGACAAAAAATCGAGAAGAACGAATTTACGACATAAACAAATTACTGAAATCAAACAACATAGATTACATGATTAAAAAATAAAAAAAACAACGAAACGCTAACAAATTAGGAATTAAGGCACAGATGAGCCATTAAAAGAGGCAGTAGGTTTGCCTATCTGCTGCCTTTTTTGATATCTCCGGCTTTCGGCCCCCCTGCTCAATTGTGTTTTTATTCGATTGGGCTAAACCGCTGGTTATTAAATGCTCCATGTAAGGGGATTAACTGATTTTTTACTGTCCTTCCTGCATTTTTTCATGCCGGTTTTAGCCTTCCTTTCCGCCGGGACCAGGAAAAGCGGCAGTGATGCCAGCTTTTTATCATCCGGACGGGCATAATTTTCCCGTTCGGCAAACGCGGAAAGTTTTTTGCCGTCAACAGGAAAGTCCATTTTTTCAAAGAACGCTTTTTTACACCGTTATCATCCGGGTACCCTGGGCATATCGCGCACCATCCCGGCAAAATGCATCCTTCCTTTTTTGCACACGGGACAGTTAGGTTGGCGGTAGTTTCGAATACATTCCAGGATTTCATCCCATACAGTATCCTGTTTTTCCCAAACCTGGCGGCCATCTTCCAATGCCTCCTCTTTTTTGGTTTGGGCTTCTCCGTCCAGCAGCATTTTTGCCATTTCAATGTTTCCTTTCCGGTAACGGCTGGAAAAAATACCGTAATACCTCACTTTAAAAAAACCTTTCGGTGACCGATGATGGTGTTATTTTTATAAGCATTGATGATAACGAGGTTGAGAATCTTAAAAAGATCTGTGATGAAATCTTCGGTTCGGACAATATAGTTGAAACACATTTACTTCATTGCCGAAACAAAGGGGACCATGGACTCTCTTCAGCTACGCCCCATTGAGCAAGCAAAAATTCAATGTGCAAAAAAACTGTTCAATGAAATCTCGACCAGTAAAGTGAAGTATCACGATGCGGACAGCTATCAGTCTTTGTTAAATATCATAAAGGGCATTTCATAACTTATCTGCTTTGTTTTCCTGCCCGCCCGGGAGCGTGCCGATCAGCTTTCTTAAACGCTCCACCTCTCCGGTCAGGTACCCGATGTATAATTTATAACCCTCCGCCAAATCATTAACCGTAGTTGTTGTCCCAACTGGTCTCATTATGCTTCCTATGGTTCCATTTTCATTATGCTGCGTGAATTCAAAGAGCTGGATCATTTCAAGGTCCATGACCTGCTGAAGGGTTATCCGGTAGTAATTGCAGAGAGCGATCAGCATTTCCAGCTTAAGTGAGGTATAGTTGCCATTCTCGATATGGCTCAGTGTAGCGTGTGTGGTATTCAGGGCAGGAGCAACCCCTTCCAGTGTCTCATTCCGGGCAGTCCGGATAATCCGCAAATTATGGCCTATTGTTTTTAATAGTGCGTCAAAATTAATTTCTCTTTTTGAATTCATGTTTGCTTCAGGTTATGTATACAAATCGTATCTCAAATGTACACATTGTTTTCCCTCCTTACAAATTGTATTCCGTTTAATTTCATCCTTTTCCCCGACTAAACAAAATTTGTAAAGACAAAAATGAAACGCTAACTATTCAAATTTATGAGAATTTTTTTTATTCTATGGAGGAGCCTGTTTGGACTCTCCATGTTCCTGGTGATCATCATTTTTACGAACTGCACGAATGATGATTTTGCTCCCGAAAGCAATACAGTCTATCCTCCCGTTGCAGGTAAAGAAACAACTATTACTTCTTATTTCCCGGACAGCGGAGGTATTGCAACTAAGTTAATTTTATATGGAAGTAACTTTGGAACGGATACTTCTTATATCAAGGTGACCGTAAACGGAAAGAATGCAACAGTTATCGGGGCTGATGATTCTGCTCTTTATGCCATTGTCCCGGTCCGGGCCGATTCCGGATTTGTCCGGGTTTATATTGGTAAAGACGATAACGTGAAAGAACTGACTTATGAGAATAAGTTCAGGTACCTGTTTCAAAAGAATGTCACGACCGAATTCGGGCAAAGGGGATTGGCTGGTACCGACGATGGGGCATACTCGGAAGTAAAACTGCGACGTCCCTGGTTTCTCACGTTCGATAACGAAGGTAAGTTATACTTTATTGATGAAGGAAGGGGAGTCAATTCCGATGGGGCCCTGAGAGTAGCCTATGACGATGAGGTGACCACACTCATGCGTAATTCGTCGGGCCCCATGCAATCGCCGACGGCCCTGGCATTCAGTCCCGACCAGGACACGCTCTACATGGTTAATTCCCTGTGGCAGGAAAACGGTATGGTCACAGATGCCGCTGTGGCGGTCCTGCTTCGGGAAACAGGATTTATTACCATCAAACCTTATATCCGGGCCACTTACACCAAGGCTACGGCTGTTGCTGTTCATCCCCGGAACGGAGATATCTTTTATAACAGCCAAAACGACGGGTACATCTACCGGTTCAATAAGAATACCCGGGAAGGGGAACAATTGTATCAGTTGAACGGGACAGATACGGAGCTGAGAATGGTTTTTAGCCCGGATGGAAAAACGTTGTACATCATGGTCAAAAACAGGCATTGTATCTATAAATCAAACTATAACGAAACGACCCGGACGATTGATAAACCGGATTTATGGGTAGGCCAATGGAACAGCAGTGGTTTTGAAAATGGCTTAGGGACGGCCGCTAAGTTTAATACGCCCGGCCAGGGAGCCGTGGATGAAGACGGAAATCTGTATGTCCCGGACAAGCAGAATCATTGCATCCGGAAAATCACTCCCGAAGGCTATGTCAGCACCTATGCCGGGGTACCCGGTACCGCAGGTTTTCAGGATGGTGATCCGGCTGAATGCTTATTCAATGCACCGGAGGCCGTTGCTTTCAACCCGGCTGATGGTGGCTTGTATGTCGCTGACCGGGGAAATCACCTGATGCGGAAGGTGATGGTCGAATAATCCATTTAACTATCTGAAATGAAAAATATACATCAATTTATTTTGTTCCTGTTCCTCCTGTCGTCAGGAATGATGGCCGTGCAGGCACAAAACCAGCAGGAAAAAGAGGTAAGCGGCATTGTCAAAGACCCTCAGGGCGAACCGCTGATCGGGGTAACGATCATTGTTAAGAACCAACCGACAAAAGGAGTGATCACGGACACCGATGGCCATTTTAAGATCAAAGTTGGCCTTTATGAGATACTGCAGATCAGGTATATTGGTTTTAAAACAAAAGAAATACCGGTTGTGACGGTAAAGGGTGTGTTGAAGGTGGTATTGGAAGAGAATACAGAAAGTCTGGATGAAGTGGTTGTTACTGCAGGAGGCGTTACCCAGCGAAAGGCTACCTTATCGGGGGCTATCACGACGGTGGAGATGAAAACAATGAAAATGCCGACAGCCAGTATCAGCAATGCCCTGGTTGGTAACGTAACTGGCATTATCGGCAGGCAAACCACCGGGGAACCGGGACGCGACAATACGGAATTCTGGGTGCGTGGGATCAGTACCTTTGGCGCCAATGCAAGTGCGTTAATTCTGGTTGATGGCATAGAACGGTCATTGGATGAACTGAACGTGGAGGATATTGAATCGTTTAGCGTACTGAAGGATGCTTCTGCAACAGCTATTTACGGATCGCGTGGAGCCAATGGTGTGGTGCTGATCACGACCAAACGGGGAAGTGCCGGGAAAGTAAATATCAATTTTAAGGCCGAATACGGCTACGATACCCGTTCCCGTACGCCGGAATATGTCGATGGGATTACTTATGCGAAAATGGCCAATGAAGCCCGGATGACCCGCTACCAGGATCCGATCTATTCAGAACAGGACCTGGAAATTATAGCCCGGGGCCTGGACCCGGACCTGTTCCCGAACGTGGACTGGGCCGATGTGATCCTGAAAGACGGAGCATCAAATTACCGCGGAACACTGTCCGTCAGCGGAGGAGGCCCTTCCGCCCGCTATTATGTGTCGGGCAGCTATTACAATCAGGGAGGAATGTATAAAACGAATGACAAGTTGAACGATTATGATACCAATATAACCTATAAACGATATAACTACCGGGCTAATGTTGACATGGACATCACGAAGACGACCTTATTCAAGATAGGTATTGGTGGTTATCTAATAGACGAGAACAAACCCAGTATGTCTTCTGATGATATCTGGGGATCCATCTCCAACCTGACACCGCTGACTGTTCCGCGAATGTATTCAAACGGGCTGATCCCTACGTATGGAGATGGCAATACAATGAATCCGGAAGTTCAGTTAACCCGCACCGGTTACCAGACAAACTGGGAAAACAAAGTGGAGACCAACATCACGCTGGAACAAAAACTGGATTTCATTATCCCCGGCTTGCTGTTTTCCGGAACTTTCTCATTTGATAATAAAAATGTCAATACCATCACCCGGTCAAAAAATCCCGAATTATGGCTGGCCGAACGGCGCCGCGATGCCAAGGGCAACCTGGTAATGAAAAGGGTCAAGGAGGCATCCCTGATGTCACAGAGCGGTGCCTCTTCCGGAGAGCGGAGGTATTACACAGAAGCGAAGATTCAATATGATCAGTTAGTTGATGGCAAGCACCGGATTGGCGGGTTACTGATGTACTACCAGCAGGAACGGGCATCAACGATCAACTCTGACGATGTAAAGGCTTCTATTCCTTATCGGAATATGGCTTTGTCCGGAAGACTGACTTACGGATATAAAGACCGTTACCTGACCGATTTCAATTTTGGCTATACCGGTTCCGAAAATTTCGAAAAAGGAGAACGGTTTGGTTTTTTCCCGGCCATATCAGGAGCCTGGGTAATCTCTCAGGAACCTTTTGTGAAAGATCGCCTGCCCTGGCTGGATATGTTCAAGATCCGTTATTCATACGGAGAAGTGGGAAATGATCAGATCGGGTCAGACAGGTTCCCTTATATGTCTTTTATTGGAACGTCAACTTCCGAGAATTGGGGGGAATACGGATCAAATGGGGTGCAGGGATACCGGATCACGACGATGGGATCTTCCAATCTGACCTGGGAAAAAGCCAAAAAACATGATCTGGGCGTTGACGTGGTATTACTTGATCATAAAATTTCGGCAACAGTGGATTTTTTCAAGGATCGCCGGAGCGATATCTTTATGCAGCGCAGCCAGATGCCTTATTCCACCGGATTGCAGGATCTGCAGCCATGGGCCAACATCGGGGAAATGGAATCGAAAGGAGCAGATGGTCAGGCATCCTATACCAATAAGATCGGAAATGTTTCTTTTACTCTGCGTGGAAACTTCACCTATGCCAGGACCGATGTGCTGAATTACGATGAAGCTGATAATGCTTTGCCTTACCAGATGACCAAAGGCTACCGGCTGAACCAGACCCGGGGACTGATCGCATTGGGCTTGTTTAACGATCAGGAGGAGATCGATAACAGCCCGGCACAGACCTTCGGGTCTTACCTTCCCGGCGATATCAAATACAAGGATGTAAACGGTGACGGGGTGATCGACGATAAAGACGTGGTTCCCCTTGGCTATACCACCGCACCAAATTTAAGTTACGGATTTGGCTTCAGTTTAGCCTGGAAAGATTTCGATTTTAATATCTTATTTCAGGGATCCGGTAAATGCGATTTCTTTATTGGAGGAAACAGTGTCTATCCGTTCAATGGCTCAGAAACCGGGAATATTTTAACGAAAGTGGCAAACCCGAAAGATCGGTGGATATCAAGGGAAATTTCGGGCGATCCGTCTACCGAAAATCAGAATGCTTTACTTCCCCGTTTATCTTACGGGGGAAATTCAAATAATTACAGGAATTCAACATTCTGGTTAAGAGACGCGAATTACCTCCGTCTGAAAAGTCTGGAGTTTGGATATAATTTTCCGAGAAAAATCGTAAGCAAATTTTTTGCCGAAAGCGCCCGTATCGGTTTTATCGGATATAATCTTTTTGTATTCAGTTCATTCGATTGGTGGGATCCGGAAATAGGAAGCAGCGATGGTGCCAAATATCCGATAACGAAAACCTATTCACTGAATTTAACTGTAAACTTTTAATTCAAAAAGATCATGAAGAAAAAAGATAGATTATTTATGTTGTGTTTTGCAGCCTTTCTGGCCTTTCTGCTATTCCATACGTCTTGCAGTGATTATTTGGATGTGGACGAATATTTCGATGATCAGTTAACCCTCGATTCTGCCTTTACCAAAAGAGCATATGCTGAAGGATTCCTGTCCAACGCTTTCGAAATAACGTATCAGGAAGTTTCGGATATAGCGACAGGAGGGGCTGGAGGATATGTGCTTTTTGCCTCAGACGAATTATTGCGAATGGGCGATAGTGACTATACAAAAAAATATCAGAATGGAGAATACAGTGCAACATCTACGTTGACCGAAGATAAATGGAAAAGGGTGTATGAGCCGGTACGAAAAGCCTCAACCTTTATTAACAGGATAGATGATTGCCGGGAAATGACCTATAGCGAACGTGCGGATGACAAAGCTCAGGCCCGTTTCCTGAGGGCGTATGCTTACTGGGTGTTGCTACGCCAGTATGGTCCGTTACCGCTGATCCCCGAAGAAGGATTCGACATCAGCATGACCTATGACGAATTATCGGTTCAGCGCAACACGTTTGATGAATGTGTGGATTACATTGCCAACGATTTTTTGGTCGCCGCACAAAACCTTCCACTAACCAGAACGGCAAATAACATTGGCCGGCCTACGCGGGGAGCAGCCCTGGCTGCCAGGGCAAGGCTTTTGCTATATGCGGCCAGTCCTTTATATAACGGGAATGCCGATCTTTTTAACCTGAGAAATTTTGACGGGGACCAATTGATCTCACAAACGTACGACGAGAGCAAATGGGCCAGAGCTGCAGTAGCAGCCCAGGAGGTGATCCAACTCGGTCAGTACGAGTTATATACGGTCCCGCTAAGCGAAACGACCGTAATCCCCCCGTATAATCCCAAATATTCAGACGCGGATTACCCGGAAGGGTGGGCAGATATTGATCCTTTTGAATCGTACAGGCAAGTGTTTAGCGGAGCTGTAGCTCCATCAAAATTTTCCGAGATCATCTTTACCCGTCCAAATGATGGGTCCAACGGCTATGCCGATATGAACGATCTTCAGATACCGTTTTCACTAAACGGACGAAATGCGATTGCGGTAACCCAAAAACAGGTAGATGCCTATTATATGCGCGACGGGAAGACGATCAGCGAAGCAGAAACGACCGGAGAGTACCGGGAAGACGGATTTACAACAACAGTTGGAGAATATGATTTTCTCCCCTCTAATGTTTCGCTGCAATATGCAAACAGGGAGCCTCGTTTTTATGCGTCCATTGCTTACAGCGGAAGTATCTGGGAATGTGAAAGTGCCAATGAAACCCAATTCCGGAATAAACAGGTATTTTATTATAAAGACCTTACCGATGGTAAATTGTATAATAATGCCGCTAATTTCCCGATAACCGGTACCGGTATGAAGAAATACTACAATCCGGAAGATGCAAGGACTTCTGGCGGATATCTGGTCACTAAGTTTGAGCCGGCAATCAGGTATGCTGATGTTTTGCTGTGGTATGCAGAAGCACTGAATGAGTTAACTTCCGGACAATCCTGCTCTTTTACGACACACACGGGTGATGAAGTTACTGTAACCCGGGATATTGAGGAAATGCGGTACGGAATGAGACGTGTCCGGATCAGGGCCGGATTGCCTGACTTGACAGATGCTGTGTATAACGACCCGGATGCCTTTAGAAGAGCCTTGAAAAAAGAGAGGCAAATTGAATTTTTTGCTGAATCTAAACGCTATTATGATCTGAGAAGATGGAAAGACGCGATGGTCGAAGAAAATATTCCTCTGACGGGATGTAACGTTGAAATGTCGAACAGCGATTCTCAGCGGCAGCAGTTTTACCGGGAAACCGTCGTTTCCTCTTATCCAAAGATTTTTCTGGAAAAAATGTATTTGTGGCCAATCCCGCAATACGAATTGACAAGAAATAAAAGGCTTACTCAGAATCCCGGGTGGTAATTTTTAAAAGAAATCAAAATGAGAAAAATCATATTTATTTATATAGCTGTATTATCATTGCTGGCATTAAGCTATTCGTGCAATGATGAGTTAGATAATGAGTTATTTGAAAAAGCAGTCCTGCTCACACAAAACGGATGGATTGAGCAGGAACTCTATATCGATGAATCTGGTGTGATTAGTATTCCGGTAGTCGTCTCTGTCAACGGAACATCGGGTAATGACAAGGATGTCAGTGTTGAAGTTCGGCTCGCCCCGGATACCTTATCCAATTATAATTTCGAGAAATACCGTACCCAGACCGAATTGTACTATCAACAACCGGAGAGCAGTTCCATTGTGTTTCAGGATGAAGTGATCAAAATTCCTGCGGGAACATTGTACGGGGTTTCTGCGTTAACGTTCGATCTGAACAAGCTTTCAGACCGGTATGCAGATTATGTCATTCCATTGGAAATAGGGAGTACCTCTGCTTATCAGATAGCGGGAGATGATTACAGTAAGGCGCTGTTACATGTGGTTTTAAAAAATAGTTTCTCCGGCAATTACACGGGCGAAATCGCTGTATATAAGACCAGGGAAGATGGTTCCAACGATTCCGGGAACAAGTTGACCGTAGGGATAAAATCGCTTTATGCCCTGTCCGGTCAGACCTGTTATTTTTATGCCGGACAATTTGACCGGGCTAGTGTAGAGAGGAATCAGTTTATTGTGGATATTACGATTGATGATCAGGATCATGTTTTACTGGAAAGCCCGAATGCCGGCTTAAATTTAAATATGGAAGAGGCTTCTGTTGAAATCAGTTCCGTAGAACACACCACGGATAGCAGATACCTTATTGTAACAACAACGATTAAAATGAAATATACATTCATTGATTTAACGCAATTGGATAGACCGGTATTAAGAGCAGAAGGTACCATTTCCATAAATCAAAATGTACTGAAGGAGGAGGAATAAACGTAAGCGTCTCCGTGATACCCATACATAGGATTTCTCCTTCCCCCGGCGCTGGTTTTATTGTATTATTTTTTTGTCCAGTTATCAGGAACAATATTTTGGTAAGAAGCCGGTCGGATGGTGGAAGCGGAATGGATTAAATTGTCCGAACGTTTCAAGAATATCCGTTTTCACGAATACATCGTAATGCCCAATCATTTTCACGCCATATTGGAAATCGTTGTTTTTGTAGGGGCGACCCTTGTGGTCGTCCCCAATAGGATGGACGACCATCCCATTAAAAAATCCGCCCCCGATAACACGACCATCCTTCAATCAAAGAATACCGGGGAACCGGAACAAACAATAGGGCAACCACATATCATGGGCATAGGGCAACCACAAGGGATTGCCCCTACGATGACGAATAATCAAAACGAAACAGGTACCCAAACGAAAAAAACATTGGGGAATATGGTTGGTGCATTCGAATCCATCACGACCGTTAATTACATCCATGGCGTCAGAACCAATCATTGGCCCCCCTTTCGAGGGGAAATTATGGCAACACAATTATTACGACCATATTATCCGCGACGAACAATCCTGTCAAAACATTTCGGGATACATCATCAACAATCCTGCAAAATGGGATGATGACGAATTCAATCCGTTAAATAAAACGGTCTGAATAACAAAGCAATATGGAGAGCTGATATAATAAAGAATAATCAGCCTGTATTTCCGGAGCTAAAGGTTGCACACCCAAATTTATGCTTTATACACTGAAACTATCATTTTGCTCATCCAATTAATAGAATTAAAAATTTTATCATTAACCTATATGATTTTAAGGGAGATTGGCGTAAATTCGGGGGAAACTAAAATCTAAACTTATGGGGACCGATATCAGGTACATTCAGCAGTTGCTTGGTCATTCGAGCATAAAAACCACGATGATTTACACCCATGTCAGTAATAAAGCTATCAACCGGATACAAAGCCCGCTCGACAGGATGTTTGGAAACCCGGGTATAAAAGCAGATAACAAAAAGTGTAATAACTTCGTGATATTACATAGTTATAGGGCATTTAATGAAGTCTGCGAGAATGCAATTGTTCTTATAGATAAGATTGAATTAATATTTATTTGAATTTCACTATGGAAGGAATAGGCCACTTATGGTTTGAACCTGATGAAAGACTCAGAGGACTTGAAGCAATGTTCGAGGGATTTTCTACTGCACTAAATTCCTTTGTAGAGAAAGGTGAAAATTGTCGTAATTACTATGCTGATTTTTATTTTGATGAGACAGAGCTCATTTATGGAGTTGTATTGCTAAGTCTCCAAAATTACATTAATAAATCTTGTGTTGACTTCCTAGAAATAGATTTACTAAAGTGTGACAAGACTTCTCAATTATATGGGAAATGTTCGAAAATAGTTTGTGGTGACATAACTCAGATACAATTAATTATTTCACTTGCTAATTATTTCAAACACAGAGACGAAAATAATAAGTTACATAAACAAACCGAGGAGTGTTTTAGGAAAGTCGATATTTTACGATTTTCAAGTAAAGGGGACGAGCGATACGAAGATTCATTAATAACAGAGGGACTATTACTCCTAATTGACGATATTCGAGATATTAGAGGTTTACTGGAAATAGTTAAAAACTGGAAAAAAGATCTATTGGAATTATGTCATGAGCTAAAAAGACAATCAATTGCATTGTAGATAAATAGATAATAAAAACGCCCTATAACAGCAAGCTACCCGCAAGTCGGGTTTCAGTGCTTCGTTGACAGGAAATTAGTATTTTGAAAAGCAGTTCTTCGTAGGAAGTTCATCGGGTAAAATCCCGCCCCTGGGTGTATTGTGTCAAGAAGTAGGTTTACCTACATGCTGTAATTGAGATGATGGAAACCAGTTGTAAGGTTGAACCATCGGAGTCGTCTTACAGGAGAGGGCATCAAACCGCCTAAAGGTGCTGTGGTAAAGAGCCATGGTGCTGAGCGTTTGGGAAAAGTCGCACCACGAGTGTGTACAGGTATGGATAAAGGAGTTGAACGCAAGTTAACCTCTGAAGAAGTGTCGAGAAGGGCGTTATATTCTGTCAAAAGTTGTAGACTGCACGATGCAATGACAAATAGTGCGGGCACCTGTTTACTGGCACTATGGCAGGCGTCACAAAAGAGGCAAGAACTTTATGCGGGCTTAACTACGGAACTTGAGAACCTGCATGTTTATGCTAAGGGAAACGCACAATGGGCACAACCCAGAGGCGGTAAACCGATGATTCATGTAGGGGCAGACTAACCCGTAGAAGTGAAGATACAACTGTAATGGAAGAGGAGCGAAGGGGTTAGCTAATGTGAAGTGCAATTTGTCAACTTTAACGAGGATGAGCTTTATATTGTATGACATATTAGAAGAGCCGTGTGATGGGAGACTATCAAGCACGGTTCTGTGAGAGGCTTGGGGTGAAATTCCCCTTGCCTACTCGGTGCTTCCTACGTTGGCTGCAAGCATAACAAGACACCTTACAATGCATTGTGAATTAAAATAATTTTTCATGTATCATCTAATAAAATTTAGAAAAGGTTGGCAAAGTGAGCACCTTGCAAGATATATAGTTTCAAAATTTGCATTTATCGCAGAACCTTCTACGATAGCAGATGATATTGGATCTGACTTTTTTTGCACAAATTTTGATATTAATGATAAAGGCTTCTTATTACCATTAAGTTCTTTTGCGATTCAGATAAAGAGTAATAAACGTAGATTTGAGATTACCCACAAACTATCATATTTACTTAATCTTGAATTGCCTTTTTTTGTTGGGGTGGTGACTAAAAATAAACAAAAATTAACTATTTATTCGGGTGAATCAATACCCCATTTTTTTTCACTTCATGGTAATCCATCCACATTACCAAATAATCCTAAGACTTATATTAATCTCGTTGATACAAGAGATAATAAAAATCTAATCCCCAAAATTGATGCTAACACTTATATTCTAAATTTCCCTAAAGTGATTGATTTGCAATTTAGTTTTGAGTATAATAAAAGGATATTATCTGATTTTTTTTCGTTAATCTCAGTGATACAAAAAAATATTTCTGCTAAAAGGTCTGGTGAGTATTTATTTGATTATATAAATAATAACGGAGTGGCGATTTATGCAGGTTGTGGCTCAGCAAAAACTTATAGAGAAAACTTTCTGAAAAGACTAGCAGAAGCATTTATAAATATTTATTGGATTGCGAATGCTAAGAAAGAATATAGAGTTGATGAATTTAAAATTTATGAAGAGATTTATTGTAAATTTTATAAACTAAACGGGTCTTTGCCTGATTATTTGACTTTTGTATATGAAAGGTGTAAGAATGAACTGAATCAATCAAAATAATAAATAAACAATGCCAGCAGCCAATCGAATAGCCCGCCCCTCCAGTAATAAATACTGACAGGGAGAGGCTTTCACACCACTATACGTACGCGAGCTACGCTCCACCCCTTCGGCCAAAATGTCCACCGGACATTTTAACCTCGGGCACATATACAGCGGTTCATTAAGATGAGGGGCAACTTTTCCGTAATATGTAAGCAACGCTTCGTAACCTCTTTTTCGCAATCGCTCCAAAGTAATGGTAGTTCTCAAAATCGGACTTTGGGCAATCGCCCATCCCCCATTCGGGAACAGCTCCATTGATAAGCATGTTCCGGTGGTACTCCCAGCCGGATCAGGTTCTTCCGGGTCTTTGGGGTAATCCGTGTCATATAGGAATGTGAGCCCGTTTCACCAACGTTTGGGAGGGCGCCTCACTAATGCTTGAGAAGGGGTCTCTCTAACGTTAGTGAGGGTGTCTCACACGTGTTAGTGAAGGTTTCTCCTCTGATTGGGAAAGGACGGATGTGGATGGTACGGCGCCCGAAGTCGATATCTGAGAGCTTCAGATTGATCACTTTCTGGCCACGCAAGCCTGCAGAATAGATCAGGCAAAGCACGATGCGGTGCTTCAGTAAGCCCGGTGCTTTGAACAACTCTTTCAACTCTGATCGGTTCAGGATAACCGGCAGACGGGTATCCCCTTTCAATGAAGGTAGCGGGATAGCCCGTTTATTGTTTTCCGGCAGGCGAAAATAATAACGCAAGCCATAAACGGCATGTTTAAAATTACTACGTGAAGGGAATTTTGACGACAAGGCCAGGGAGGCCAGGTATTCATTGTTCTCATCGTCGCTTACCTGTTCGGGCAACCGTCCGAAGAGAAGTGAAATTTGAGCAATCCGGCGGATGTAATTGAGAAGGGTGCTTTTGCTCTGCCCGTGAAGGATGACCTGCAGTTGCAGCAGTTTGTACACTTTTTCAAAACCATCAATGGGTTGAATGGCTTTTTCAACCAGGGTAGGTTCGTTTCTTTTTTTTCATGATGATTAATATTATAGATTAAACATGAGACCAATTTACCAATTATCAATAACTTTGGTTTCGAGCTAGCCCGAAGGGATTTAGTTCAACAAAGTGTAAATTTAATACGGGTGGAAGTGAGTAACGTAACTGTAACTTTTCAATCCAACACCGTCATCCGCCAACTGGCGGATGACGGACAATAAAGATTTTAATATTATGTCGGCTTGGCCCGCTGCAAACTTGACAGGAAAGCTCTTGGAAGTCCCGTACTAAACTTACACCAACCGTTATGCAACATTTAACAGAGCCAATATGAGACAAGTAGCAATTATTATTTTAAGTATACTCATTTTTACAAACTGCAATGATGACAAGGGAAAGACTTGTTATTTAACTGGAAAAGTAATTAATAGAGACAGCAAAACTTTGATTCTGTTAAAGCAAACAGAAGATTTCCGATATAGTGGAATTGAAATACCAATAGACAGTTTAGGAAGATTCAATTATATGATGAATTTTCAATTTATTGAAGAATATAAATTAATTTTTAAAGATGAACCTAGAAAAGGCACTTGGAATCCAATATTATTCTTTCCAGACAATGATAAAATAGAGTTTACTCTTTATCCAATGGATGAAGCCGACAGTAATAAAATAAAAGGGAGCGAACTTTCTTTAAAAGAAAATGCTATTAATCAAAAACTTATGGATAAATATTATGATAGATATGTTTTTTGGGAGCAAAAAATGGATTCATTAATGAGTATTAATGAAACTAATTCGATTTGTTATAATACCGTATCTGACAGTTTAAAAGCCATTGGACAAGAAATAACACTATTTGAATTCCAATGTGCGGTAAAGGAACAAGTTAATATTTATGGGTTCAGTAAATTGTTAAAAATATTAAGAATCCAAAATGATAGACGAAATATAGCCATTGATTCATTAAAAAAGTATTGCGATATATTTCAAAAGCAATTTCCCAATCATCCCTACAAAGAACTTTCTAAATATCGTTTAGATGGATTAACAAATATGAAAGTCGGTGGAAATTATGTGGATTTTACGGCAAAAGATTCAATAGGCAATAGTGTAATTCTTTCTAATTTAATTACAAAAAACAAACTTACATTAATTGACCTTTGGTCTCCATGGTGTGGACCATGTATTAGAGGAAGTCAAAAAAATGTTCCGATATATGAAGAATTCCAAGATTCTGGTTTCGCAATAATTGGAGTTGTTGGTGGAATTAAAAATCAAGAACAGTTTTTAAATGCAATAAAAAAACACGATTATCCATGGATTCAATTATCTGAAATAAACGATGAAAATAAAATTTGGGAAAAATATAATATTTCATACTCAGGCGGCAGTAAATTTTTAGTTGATAATACAGGTGAAATTATAGCAATAAACCCAGAACCAGAAGAAATAAAAAAGCTAATAATGAAACAATAAAAAACATAGGGCGGAAAGTGCTAAATTTGAACGATATAACAATTAATAAACTGCTTTGTAACCTGACAGGTAGGTGCATTGAAATGCCCTACGTTTCTTATTGCCAACCGTTACCACTCATTTTAATTAGACGGGTTCATTAATTTATATTAAAAATTATTACAATCATAAAATAGGTATGAAGAGAAATAATCTAAAAATTGATAAACTTAAAATAAGAAGTAATGCTGTTGGTATTTTTGTAATTCTTCTGATTTCATCAGCATGTTCGAAAGAAAAACATACCTGGGAGGGTGTTTGGCAAACAAATATTGAGTTTTACCCGGGATTCAAAGTAGCCAGTGAATTTGAATTACATCAAGATTCCATTGATAAAATATGGAGTGCGAAATGGGAAATTCCGGAGTTAATGAGTTTTGGTGTGTATGAAAATGTAACAGTAACTCCTTCCTACATCGAAGTTGATTTGGAATCAGGAGGGACTTTAAAAGGTATTTTATTGGAAGATCAAAAATCTATGAACGTAATAAGGTATTCACCCACTCAGAAAAGTGATACAATAAAGTACCATAAGGTTGAGCGTTGGACATCTAAAATGCCTGCAAGGGTTGATAATAAAGGCCAGAAAGTGAAATCATGGAATTATACTGCACCTGATTTAATTAATGATGATTGGACAATCGGAGCACTATGTGATTCCAATAATAATTGCCAACCATTAGAAGAACTTTTCCAGAAGATTCTTGATGGTAAATATCAAGGATTAGATGCGATACTTGTAGCACAAAATAGTAAATTGGTACTTGAAGAGTATTGTTGAACTAAACTTGCCCTTGCTTCAAAACCACCTGGGTGGCAGGCGTTTATTCATAGTGTTTTAACCCGGTTTTTTTGAGTTCCTTGAAGCCTGTGCTTTTTGTAACTTTCGGAAAGCGGGATTCCGTTTTGCGTGGAAAAAACCGGACTTCCCTGCCCAATATGATAAGGTTTTGTCGTTTCCCTGACAGGGACAGGCAGCTTAAACCGGCAAGTTTTTGTTTACGGGCATACCATTCCCGTTTACGCTTCCGGGGCATCAGTTTAACGTTCCTAAAGGCAATGGTTAACAGGTCCCTGCCATTACGTTGAAAGGTGGCGCCTGGTCTTTGGGGTATGTTTCCATCAATTGAAGTTTCCCGCCGCAGTCGCGGCACCGGAGCAGGGAGCGCTCCCCAAAACGCAATGCCAGCACCTGAGCCCGTGAAAGCGGGGCTGCCGGAGACAGCTTTTCACCCAGGCTTTCCCGGATAGCTGCCAGGCTTTGCTTTTTGCTTCGCGGACTCAAAAATCCCAAATGGCGGATCCTGCGAAAGTATGGCGGCACAATATGGTCGAGAAAGCGTTCCATGAATTCTACGCCCGGAATGGTTTTGGTTTTCTTTTGGTACCCGTTTTCGCGGTCGCACCAGCTAAAGGTAACATGGGTGCGAGCCCATGATCGAAGGTCGTTGTAACACTCACAATAACGTTATTGTGGGTATCGCAACCGTATTGTTGCGGCGTTCACAAAAATTATAGTGGGGGAGAAGTTTCACTAAACAATAAATTTTCGAAAGTTAGGCTTATAACCCATTTGTGTTATACGTGTAATCCAAATGAGTTACACGTGTAACTTTTTTATCCTTCCGGTATAAGGGGAAAATTGTTTGGGGAAGCATTGGTAGAAAACGATAAAGGCGGAATAGTTTATATTTCCGGAACCAAAATCTGCACGCCCGGATTTACGTTTTGCTGTCTGAAACAACCGTTTTGCTAATCCAGTAAATGAACGTAACGAATTTTACCAGAAACCTATTTGACTTTAAGGGAGATTGGCGTAAATTCGGGGGAAACTAAAATCTAAACTTATGGGCACCGATATCAGGTACATCCAGCAGTTGCTTGGCCATTCGGGCATAAAAACCACCATGATTTACACCCATGTCAGAAATAAAGCTATCAACCGGATACAAAGCCCGCCCGACAGGATGTTTGGAAACCCGGGCATAAAAGCAGATAACAAAAATGGCAAAAAAGTGTAATAACTTCGTGCTATTACATAGTTAGAGCTCATTCAAACGAACATCGTACATAAAATATTATTACATGAAAAAACTATTGACTTTAATTTCAATTGCAACTTTAATTTCCTGTTCAACTTCTGAAAAGAATGACTATCAAACACCCAAAAAGGTTATAATAGCAGGAAAAATTGATAATTTTAATACTAAACAACGTGATGTTAAATTGTATATAAATAGATTAGGACATGACCAACAAGAGGTTTTTACAAAGGCTGATAGTTTGGGAAATTTCCACACTTCATTTGAGATTTATACACCAACAGATGTTTGGCTTGATTACAAAATGAATATTCTTGTTTTAGTTCACCCTAGAGATAGTATATTTGTGAAATTTGATGGAAACCCAAGAAGGAGGCCTGCAATTCTCAAATCAATTGAATTTAGTGGTGATGCAGCAAAAGTCAATCAAGATGCGGCAAAATTTCAATTCATGTATTTCTCAAATCCACTTTATAACGACTGGGATGCAAAAGAAAAAGCAAAAAAAGATTATGACCTTGAGCAATATGTAATGTATCTTGACTCCTTAAAACAAAAGATTGACTATTTGTATGCAGACTTTGTAAACGAAGTTAATCCAGACAAAGAAGTTCAAATTTGGGCTAAAACATATATAGAGCAAGATTATTATGATGCTCTATCATGGTATCCAAGTGACCACATGAGAGCAAATAATTTAAAAGGCAATGAATGGAGTGTTCCTGATAGTTATTACGATTCACTATTATCCAGATTACCAATAACGCAGGATATGTTTATAAGTGGCTATGCTTTATCTGGCTTCATAAACAGATTTCACTATAATTACTCTCGCAGACAAATTTGGAATGACGAACAAAATAAACAATACAAAACATCCGAGGGCTATATAGTTGCACCATCTGAAATTATGGATTCCTTAGTAGTTTATGGAATTATAAAAAATACGCCAGATACTCTTTTAAGACAAATGGTTTTAACCGAATTATTTAATCAGCAATTTGATAAATCTGAGCTTTCCTTGTTTGAAAATTATAGACATATTGTTGACAAGTATATAAAAGAACCGTTTTTATTAGAGCCATTAATTGAAAGTTATAATCAGATAAAAAAGCGAATAGAAAATCCTGAATTAGCAACTAATGCCTATTTGGAGAAATTAGAGAATTCTTCTGCCAATCAGATACTTGATTCAATTCTCAATAAAAATAAAGGTAAAGTTATCTATTTGGACTGTTGGGCTACATGGTGCGGACCATGTAAGGCAGAAATGCCAAGGTCAAAAAAACTGATGGAAGAAATGAAAGAACAAGATGTTGCTTTTGTATTCCTATGTATAGATTCCGAGGAGAAATTATGGAAAGCAAGTTTAGCTGAGTTACAAATTGGAGGTCAACATTATTATTTAAACAAAGAACAAAGTACTGATTTAAGAAAAGCTTTCGAAGTGCAGGGAATTCCTCATTACTTTTTGATTAATAAGGAAGGAGTAATAGTTGAAAAAGGTTCGCATTTAAGGCCTAATAGTATAAAAGAGAAAATTGAAAAACTATTGGAGATAAAAACGAGCTCTAGCAATTAGCCTCCAATAAAGCGTTGCTTGCATACGCTTTATTGGAGGTAGTGTTGAACTAAACTTGCCCTTGCTTCAAAACCACCTGCCGGGCAGGCGTTTATTCATAGTGTTTTAAGCCGGTTTTTTTGAGTTCCTTGAAGCCTGCTTTTTGTAACTTTCGGAAAGCGGGATTCCGTTTTGCGGGGAAAAAACCGGACTTCCCTGCCCAATATGATAAGGTTTTGTCGTTTCCCTGACAGGGACAGGCAGCTTAAACCGGTAAGTTTTGTTTTCCGGGCATACCCTTCCCGTTTACGCCCGGGCGCATCAGTTTAAGATCTACAGCATCAATTATTGGCACATTCAAATTTACGGGCAGTAAAATCAGTACATATCACCAACTATTCCTATTTTAGATGGGAAATAAGCTCCCGCATAGCGGGTTTAGTTCAACATTTTGTAAATTGCATTGCCGGGTTCGCGCAGTGTGTTGTCTCTGCTCCTTTCTTGACCGTTATGTCCTGGCGGACACTGACGCTCTTCGAAATCAGCAACGGCAACTTGCAAGTGGCCGTTTGTTTAATTAAAGAATGACATGAACAAAGTTTTATTAACAGGAGCTACAGGATACATAGGAAAAAGATTATTACCAAGTCTGGTTGAAAGAGGGTATTCTGTAATCTGTTGTGTTAGAGATAAAAATAAATTTCATGTTGTCGGTTTTATTAAGGACAGAATTCAAGTTATAGAACTAGATTTAAATCAAAAAGAATCTCTTAATAATATTCCTCAAGATATTGATTTTGCCTATTATTTGGTACATTCAATGTCAGCTTCAAAAAACTATACCGAATTAGAACAACAATCTGCAATTAATTTCAGGGAAGCAGTTAATAAAACTAAAGCGAAGCAAGTCGTCTATTTGAGTGGTATAGTTAACTCTAAAACTTTATCAAAACATCTGAATTCGAGAAAAAATGTAGAAACAGAATTAAAGAAAGGAAATTATGCCCTGACAACTGTTCGGGCAGGAATCATAATTGGTTCGGGAAGTGCATCATTCGAAATTATACGAGACTTAGTTGAGAAACTACCAATCATGATTGCGCCCAAATGGTTAAGAACTAGATGTCAGCCTATTGGCATTTCTGATGTTGTTAAAATTTTAATTGGAATATTGGGAAATGCACAAACCTATAATAATAGCTATGACATTGCAGGTAATGAAATACTGACTTACAAAGAAATGTTAATGGGTTTTGCACAGGTACGCGGATTAAAAAGAATTATATGGACTATTCCTGTAATGACTCCGAGATTATCATCCTACTGGTTATATTTTATAACATCCACTTCATACAAACTTGCCGTTTCGTTAGTTGACAGCATGAAAATAGAAGTGATTGCAAAAGATAATGAAATAAACAAATTGCTTCAGCTAGACCCATTATCGTATAAGGAATGTATCAAAAATGCGTTCAGTAAAATTGAACAAAATGAGATTGTTTCCAGCTGGAAAGATTCGACTATAAGCGGCAGGCTGGATTATAAAATTTCGGATTATTTAAGTGTGCCTGAATATGGCTGTTTTAAGGATATTCGTACAAAACAGGTCATAGATGAATTGGATTGCATTAACAAAATTTGGAAGATTGGTGGTGAGACAGGATGGTATTATGCCAATTGGTTGTGGAAACTTAGAGGTTTTATTGACAAATTATTTGGTGGGGTTGGTTTAAGAAGGGGCAGGACCAATTTAGATCATATCCAAGCTGGCGATACTTTAGACTTTTGGCGAGTACTTTATGCAAACCAAAACGAAAAGCGATTACTGTTATTCGCTGAAATGAAGCTGCCAGGTGAGGCTTGGTTAGATTTTCAAATAATGGATAATATTCTTATTCAAACAGCAACATTTCGTCCTAAAGGATTATTCGGAAGGGCATACTGGTACTTAGTATTTCCATTACACGGATTACTATTTAAAGGATTAATAAATGAATTGACTAAACACAAATCGAGTAGCCAGCCCCACTAAAACACTAGCAGGGAGAGGCTCTCACAGGCCCGGGAAATGATCATTTTAGTTCAAATTAAAAACCCACGTTCTATGAATGTGGTCAGAGACGTTCCACGGGTTTGCCAGTTAATCGACCCATCCTTATCTTTTCAAAGTTGTCCCCACAACAAAGAAAGGATAAAAAATGAGTCGATTTAAGAAGCTATCGCATGCGATCTGGCACTGTATGTCCCCTATCGTTTGGACACCTAAATATAGGTATAGAATATTGAAGGGAGAAATCAAAGTTGAGGTAGAACATTGCATCAAGGCTTTCTCCGCGCAGAAGGGCTGTAGCATAGAGGAGTTGAACGTTCAGGAAGATCATGTTCACTTGGTCTTACTTGTGCCGCCCAAGGTTTCTATCTCAGACCTGGTTGGGATTTTGAAAGGCCGAACAGCTATTCGGTTGTTCAACAAGTACAAGAAGCTGAAGAGTCGCCCCTATTGGGGCAATCATTTCTGGTCCAAAGGTTATGAACAGTAAACACCAGCATACACACATGCGGTTTAGCAGATAAGGGTTTTTGGTAGGTGTGATAACGTCAAAGTCCGCTCCTACTTTCGGTTCGGATCAGATAATTTCAGAAGCACGCTTTCCCTTACTTGCCAAACTGCTGTCCGTTGCAGCTAATGCAAAGAAAGCGAAGTGTAAAAATGAGAACATGAATAATTTAATAGAAATTATAAAATTATATATAACTATTAGCGAACAGGAAATTCAATTGCTCCATAACGTTATAGATAAGAAAATCTATCAAAAAAATGAGACAATTTTCACTGAAGGAAAAATATCGGACGAAATCTATTTTGTTACAAAAGGGTGTGTGAGACTTTTTTATAATGTGGACGGTAATAATAAAACAGCTTTCTTTTATACCGAAGGACAATTTATATGTGCCGGGGAGAGCTATACTTATAGCATACCAGCTATTGAAAATTACCAAGCAGTAGAACAAACAGAAATATTTATTTTTACGAAATCAAAAATTGAAACTCTATTAAAAGAAGTTCCCAAATTTGAAGTAATTGCCAGAATTGCAACAGAGAATGAATTAATCACTTGTCAAAAGGTAATCGCATCATTTGTGACAAAATCAGCAGAAGAACGGTACATTGATTTGTTAAATACGCAGCGAGAACTATTCCAGCGTGTTCCACAGCAATATATTGCATCTTTTTTGGGAGTATCTCCTGAAACTTTAAGCAGAATAAAAGCCCGGGTATTAAAAAAGAATTCTTGATTATCGTCAAGAGAATTAAAGACTAATGGTCGTTACTTTGCAATTTAAATTCAAATATTAAAAAATGATGGAAGCAAAGAAAATTTTAGTTGCGGGAGCAACCGGTTATTTAGGGCGGTTCATAACTCAAGAATTGGTTGAAAGAAATTATGAAACTAAAATAATCGTTCGCAATAAAGAAAAGATAAAAATCAATGCTCCAAACCTTGAAATTCTGGAAGCACAAGTAACAAAACCCGAAACGCTAAAGGACATATGTAAAGGCGTTGATATGGTAATTAGCTCGGTTGGAATCACAAGACAAAAAGATGGATTAACATATATGGATGTCGATTATCAGGCAAATGCAAATTTGATTGATGAAGCAAAAAAATGCGGAGTGAAAAAATTCATTTACATTTCGGTTTTAAACGGAGAAAAGCTTAGACATCTAAAAATCTGCGAAGCTAAAGAGAAGTTAGGAGATTATTTAAAATCTTCAGGGTTGGATTATTGTATCATACGACCTAATGGTTTTTTCTCGGATATGGGGGATTTCCTAAAGATGGCAAAAGGTGGAAGGGTTTATCTTTTCGGCGATGGAAAATTAAAACTAAATCCAATTCACGGAAAAGATTTAGCTAAAGAGGTTGCTAATGCTATCAGTCAAGAGAAAAAGGAAATAAATATAGGTGGCCCAGATTTGCTTTCTCAAAATGAGATTGCAGAATTGGCTTTGAAAGCATACGGGAAAGCAGTTAAGATAGTTCATTTACCTGATTGGATAAGAAAATTTGCTCTTTGGAGCGTTAGAACATTTGCCAGTTCAAAAACATACGGCCCAATTGAATTTTTTATGACAACGATGGTTATGGATATGGAAGCACCACAATTTGGTCAAGAAAAATTAGAAGATTTCTTTAATGAAGAAGTAAAAAGAATGAAGAGAAATAAGCACTGGCTACAATAAGTAGGTGTTGTTGGGGGTATCGCAGCCGTATTGTTGCGTTCACAAATTTTTGAAATAAGTGAGGTATCATTTCTTTTTGTACACGGGTTAACTGAATGTATGGAATTATTCAATTCTCTTATCGTAACGTTTGACAAAATTTGCGGTAATATATGTATCTGCAAATTTTGAAACTTTAGTATAATGAAAAGAATCAAACACCGATCTGTATTGTTATGTCTGTTGGTAATGTACGGGCTAAATTCGCCTGCCCAGATGGTTGGACAACAATTGGACAGCCTTTTTACGAAGATGGGGCGTCAACATATCCTTAACGGTAATGTGTTGATTGCTGAAAAAGGCAAAATAGTCTTTCAGAGATCTTTGGGCTATGCCGATTTAGAACAGCAAAAGAAAAACACCGGCGACTCCCGCTTTCAGATTGGTTCGGTTTCCAAGACCTTTACAGCCGTGGCGATACTTCAGCTGGAAGAGCAGGGCAAATTAAAGCTGGCCGACCATCTGGTTTGTTATTTTCCGGATTTCCCCTATCCTGATGTTACCATTTACGAGTTACTGGCCCACACATCAGGTATTCCTGACAAAGAAGAGCTGTTCATTCCAATTATCGAACGGGAGCCTGACCACGTTTTTACCAACAAGGATATCATCCCGGCAATGAAGGCATTGAACAAGCCTGTTGCCTTTACGCCTGGTAGTCAGTGGCGTTACTGCAATATGGGTTATGCACTGCTGGCATCACTGGTAGAGAAGGTCAGCCGGATGTCTTTCGGCAATTATCTGAAACAGCACATTTTTTTACCGGCAGGAATGGAGCACAGCTATTTGCTCCTTTCAGGGAAAACCTCGGCAGAAGAAGTCAAAGGTTATTTGGTACGTGCGCATTATCTGGGCGATATGGAACCCATTGAGAACAGCAAAAAAGTACATCCCTGGAGCTACAACATGCGGGAATTCGTAGGATGCACAAACATTGTCAGCACCACGCATGATCTGCTCAATTTCGATATAGCTTTGACCGAAAATAAATTGCTGAAACCTGAAACCCTTGCCAAAATGCAAAATCCGTCGGAGCTGTCAAATGGCAGGCCCACAGTGGCAGACGGCGAATTTGGCAAGGCAGCGTATGGGCTGGGCTGGTTCGTTCTGGAAGATAGCAGTGCGGGTAAAATAGTGATGCATACCGGAAGAGAGCCGGGCTTTTTTACTTTTTTGCTGCGGGATCTTAGCCATCAAAGGACCATTATTATTTTGGATAACATGGAAAGTCCCGGTTTTGGAAGAGCTTGCAAGGAAAGTTTTAATATATTGAGCCAAACCGATTATTTTCCGGAAATGAAGCATAAGGAATCCCTCTTTTTGGCATATGCAAAAAAACTGTATTCAGAAGGCCCTGATGAGGCAATTACTCTCTTTAACCTGCTGAAGAGTGATACGGCACATTATTATGCGGATGAGCGGGAGCTTAATGATCTGGGCCTGGAGTTGCTGAATGACAAGCATTACAAATCTGCGCTGGAGGCATTGAAGTTGTGTACAATTCTGTACCCGGAAAGCTGGAATACTTATGACAGCTACGGCAAGGCATTATTGCAAAACGGGAAGAAGCCGGAGGCCATACTGATGTATAACAAGTCTGTGAAGATGAACCCACAGAATGAACCGGGAAAAAAGATACTGAAACAGTTGTTGCAAAAATAAAATAGCTGCGCCGGAATTAAGTTTCAAATTTTAAGCTAATTTTAAGAATTACTTAAACTAATTTGAAAGTGGAACGATAAATATTTGCATGAACTTTAAAATCTAAAACTATGTTTACAGCAACACATTTACATGCAATGATCGTTCACTTTCCAATAGCTTTGGTACTGGTGGCTTTTGTGTCGGAATTGGCGGGCTTGTTATTAAAGAAAAAGTTTTACAGCCAGGCTTCGCTGTATTTGTTGGTGATGGCGGCTTTGGGTGCCGTTGCCGCTTATTTGAGCGGAGATGCCGCCGGAGAGGGAATGGACGGAGGATCGTTGCAGCAGGCTTTAGAGGTTCACGAACTGGCTGCTACCTTTACGCTTTGGTTAACTGTTGCCGCTGCCGGTGCAAAAATAGGACTGGTCTTCCTGAAAAAAGAAATACGATGGCTTAAAGTAGTTGCTTTTATTTTATTGCTGGCTGCAAGCGGTAGCGTGGCCCGTACCGGTTATCTGGGCGGACAACTGGTATTTAAACATGCTGCAGGAGTGGAACTGGGTATTGGAAATTTAGGTAGTTTTCATGACCAGGAGGCAGATGACTGAATGCGGGCTACGGATCAGGACGGTGAGGATGGTTAATTAAAAAAAACTTTAAACGAGATACATGCGAATTTTATTAGTCGAAGACGAGACCTCCATTTCCAATTTTCTTAAAGACGGATTGGAAGAGGAGGGTTTTGCCGTTGATATAGCCAGTAACGGAAAAACAGGCCTGCATTTGGCCCTGGATAACCTGGAGGAATACGATACCATTATTCTCGACTGGATGCTTCCGGGCCTGAGCGGAATAGAAATATGCCGGAATATCCGTAAAGAAAGCCTGGTAGTACCGGTAATTTTTCTGACTGCCCGCGATACTACCGAAGATGTCGTTTTTGGCCTCGAAGCCGGGGCCAATGATTATATTCGCAAGCCCTTTGCCTTTGACGAGCTGATGGCCCGTATCCGGGTGATGATGCGGGGTAAGGGAGGCGAGAACTCGGTATTCCGGTATGGCGAAATTACGCTTGATGTGGATTCGCATAGGGTATCCAAAGCCGGTGAAAATATAGAACTTACACAAAAAGAGTTTGCCTTGCTGGAGTTTTTGTTGCGTAACAAGGGAAAAGTAAGCCGGCGAACGCGTATTATTGAGAAGGTATGGGATGTCCACTTTGATTACGATACCTCCGTAATTGATGTGTACATCAATGCACTTCGCAAAAAGCTCGATGATAAAAACAGGGAATCGTTTATTGAAACTATTCGGGGAGTAGGCTACCGGATAAACGAAGAATCATGAAACTACGCTTTAAAAATCGCATAGCCCTTTTTAATACGGCAGCGGCAGCAATTACCATGCTGGTGGTATTTGCTGCCGTGTACGCAGTGGTTTACATCACCACATACCGGCATCTTGACAGCAATATCCTGGAAGAAAAGGAAGAATTGTTTGCTCAGATAACGACCGTCGGAGATTCCCTCGTTTTTAGTCTGAATGCCGAATGGGAAGAGCTTGAGCATAATGGGGCAGAAGTGGACCCCGTTTTTTTACAGATTGTGGATAACCAGGGTGTGGTTGTTTTCCATTCGCGGAATTTAGAACGCGACCAGTTGCAATTTGCCGACCCTTTGACTACTGAGTTATTTTTTAATGTGGAGTTAAACGGGAAAAAAATCAGGCAGGGGCAATTCCCCATTAAAACCGGAACGGGTAAGATACTCGGCCAGCTCGATATTGGCGTATCACAGGTCGATTCCATATTAATTCTCACCAATCTGCGCAATACATTTTTTGCAGCATTTCCGCTGATGCTGATATTTTTTTATGCCGTAACCTCGCTGGCGGCTTCGCGCAGCATTAGTCCGGTGAAACAGCTTATAAGTTATGCCGAAAAAATGCATTACAACAACATAAATCAACGGTTGCCTCTGCCACAGCATCACGATGAAATTTACCAGCTTATGGCTACCATCAATGCATTACTCGAACGAATTGAAACGGGACGTAACCGGGAGAAACAAATTACCTCCGACATTTCGCACGAACTGAGGACCCCTCTTACCGGTATTCGGGGAACACTGGAGGTTCTTATTCGCAAACCCCGTGAACCACGCCAATACGAAGAGAAAGTAAGGCAAGTGATCCAGGAAGTTGACACAATGAACCATACGATTAACCAACTATTGTATCTGTCCCGCTTAGATTCCGGAAGTCTTTTGATTGTTAAAAAGCCCGTTAACCTGTATGATATGATGGTGTCCATCAAAAACAAATGGCTCTCGCGACTGCAAGAGAAACAGATGACCCTGCAACTGGAAATTCCGGAAGATACAGTTGTCCAGGCCGATTTTGGTTTATTCGAAATAATTCTGGGAAACCTGGTAAGCAATGCCGTTAAATACGGGTACGACCGTGGGCGATTGGTTTGTCGTTGGCAGGCGGAAACCGGGATTTTATCAGTTAGCGACAACGGGCCGGGTATTCCGCATGAACATTTGCCTCATATTTTTGAACGGTTTTACCGGGTTGATGTTCCCGGAAGTTCTTCGGTACAAAGTACGGGCTTGGGGCTTTATATCGTGAAAAAACTGGCCGGCATCCAAAACATAAATATCAGGGTAGAAAGCAAAATAAACGGAGGAACACAATTTGATCTGCATTTCAGTGACTATTTTAAAACAGGCTCATAATCTTTAGCTGATTTTAAGAAAGGTTAAAGATTGCTTTAATGATACCAGTACCATATTTGTGTATAATAATTAAGATAAAAAACGAAAAATGAAAAAAATTGTATCATTATCAGCACTCGCCGTATTTATCGGCTTGTTTAGTTCTTGTACTTCCTCCGACAAGAAAGAAACCAACCTGCAAACTCCTGTAAAGACCGAGATGGACGAAACACACGAAAAAAATTTGGCGCCTGACGAAGCTAAAACAAAGACCATCGCCGACCTGCAGGATGCATTTAAGGGTGAAACCACTGCATCGGCCAAATATGCCGCTTATTCCCAAAAAGCAGAACAGGAGGGCTATCATAATATAGCCTTGCTCTTTAAGGCTGCGTCTATGGCCGAAAATGTTCATGCCAATAACCATAAATCAGTACTTAAGGAATACGGTGCCGATATTCCGGCAGTAATGCCTGAGTATACCGTAAAATCGACAAAAGAGAATTTGCAGGATGCCATTGAAGGAGAATCGTACGAAGTGGCGACTATGTATCCTGATTTTTTACGGGATGCCAGTAACTCTAAAAGTCAGTTGGCCCAGATAAGTTTTAATTATGCCTTCGAGGTAGAAAAAAAACATAAGGTAATGTATCAGAATGCCCTTGCCGCTCTGTCCGGAAATACGGTAAACGAACTGCCTCAGGTTTATTACGTATGTCCTACCTGTGGTAATACTTACGATCAAACGCCGCCGGAGCGTTGCGGCATTTCTATGACCAGTTCCGAAAAATTCTTTAAGATAAACAGTATTTAAGTTTGCAAAACGGTATATTAATTAAGTCCGGTATAGTGCGCCTGTGCAACATGCCGGACTTTTTTCATGAAAAATTTATCCGGGTCCGAATTCAGGGAATACAATTTCGAATCGAGTTTCCCATAAGATATGAGAAAATGAATTCAAATTTAAAGCGCCTTCGTGATCCAAAGCACACCTGTAAAGAAGTCTGGCTTCCCCCTTTCGTATCTCCGATTATCCTCTCCGGATTTTGCTTAAAACGAGGTAAAAGTTAATCTTCCGGATCTTTCGGATATGCCGAAGTCGGATACAATCATTCCCAGAAACGGTAAAAGTGATGGACAGGACCATGTCCTTTGCCAATTTCATATTCCTGTCCTTTGCGAATGGCCTGGTCTATATACTCTTTAGCCTGTTTTACCGCATCATTCAGCGAAAGTCCGTGAGCCAGAAAGGAAGCCACTGCTGAAGATAAAGTACACCCCGTACCATGCGTATTGGGTGTGTCTATTCGCCTGGAATGCAGTTCCAGTATTTCGTCCGTTTCTGCATTATAAAACAGATCGGTCAGCTCCTCTTCTTCAAGATGTCCTGCTTTTAACAGTACCGAAACGTTGCCGTTGCATGAAAGCCCTTTGATTACCCGGGGCAAATCGTCCTGCCGTTCAATTTTTTGGCCAAGGAGTATTTCAGCTTCAGGTGTATTTGGAGTGATCACCCTGACAAAAGGGATCAGATCGTTTTTCAGACTGTCGATGGCTTCATCCTGTAGCAGTTTATCGCCTGAAGTGGCGACCATCACCGGATCGAGCACAATATTTGAAATCTGATAGTTGCTTAGCGTTTCCTTAACCGCTTTAATCAGTTCTGACGAATGGAGCATGCCGATTTTAACAGCATCGGCGCCTATATCGTCGAGTACCGACCGGATTTGCCCCCTGACAAAATCGACCGGTACCGGATGGACCCCGGTTACGCCGATTGTATTTTCATCGACAACGGCCGTAATGGCCGACATGCCGTAACACCCGCAGGCCGACATGGTCTTCAGGTCGGCCTGGATACCTGCTCCCCCGCTGGGATCGCTCCCTGCTATGGTGAGTACCCGTTTATAATGCTTTTTCATACTTAGTTTTTATTGTTGTTAAACAGAACGCGAAGACGCTAAGACGCGAAAAATGGTTTCTATTGTTAATATGGTTAACATTGTTACTGTTGTTAAACAGAACACAAAGACACGAAGACACGAAGTTTTTTGGTTTCTGGGGTTACTCTAGTTCCTATTGTTGAGGTTCCATACCCTTGTTTTTTCAATTCCATCACTCACCAGTTCACCAGTTCACCAATTCACCAACTCACCAACTCGCCAGTTCACAATGTCTCTCCTTCCCAACAGCGAGGCGTCAAACAATCAAACCTTCAAACTTTCAAACCTCATTCTATCATTCCCTCATTCTATCATTCCCTCATTCTATCATTATTCTTTAAACCGGCCATTGTTCCATGTTCCATGCGCTGTTCCAGAACATCCATTCCATCCTGGAAGCCATGACGAAGGCCCGGGTCATGGCCCCCTGTTGCTGTAATGTGCATGAAGCAGCCTGCTCATCTGCAATGTCCAGCGCCGTTTTTGTTGCTTTTTCAAATTCGTCACCACCATAGGTGTCGATCCATTGCTGGTAAGGATTGTTCCCTTTAACCTGATTCGCCAGGATGTAATCGCCCACTTTTTTGTAGATCCAGAAGCAGGGGAGCACGCCGGCTATGGCAACCCAGACCGGACTGTCGGCTAATTGTTTTTGCATGAACCCCGTATATAACAGGCAACTGGGGGAGGCTTCCGCCTCGGGGCTTTCTCTGATTTCTTTCAGGTATGATTCGTGAAGGGCTTGTTCAACAAAGACCGTATCACCGGCAAAACCGAGGAAAGCCTGCCGCTGGAAAGGGTTATCCAACCGGGATGCAATGCCTGACAATACCTTTCCGTATTCGGAGAGGTATATGGCATCCTGCTGCAGGTAAAACAAAAATTTTTCCCTGGGCAGTATCCCTTTCATCAATTCATTGATAAAGGGGAGCTTCAGTATTTGTTCAAAAATAGGTTGCGCTGATTTCCACGCTTGTTCACTCCATTTCATTGGGAAAAGACTTGATTAATATATTTTTAGTTGTTTCTTTAGTTGTCTTGCTGCTTCTTCCGGGTCACCGGCAGATACAATGGCAGATACCACGGCGATGCCATTTGCCCCGGCCTCTGCGATTTGCCGTGCATTGGCTGTATTGATACCTCCGATTGCGACTGTTCTGTGTTTTGTTAAAGCCGCAACTTTCTTTATTCCTTCAATGCCGAATGGCAGGCAGGTATCCGTTTTCGTTTTCGTGCAGAACACGGGAGAAATGCCAATGTAATCGACATCGAGCTGGTTGGCTGCTTCCACTTCCTGCATGTTTTCGACCGACAGACCGATAATTTTATCCGGCCCGATTAACCGGCGTGCGATTGCATAGGGCATGTCGCTCTGTCCGATGTGAAGTCCGTCAGCGCCGGAAGCAAGGGCTACATCCAGCCTGTCGTTTATGATCAGGGGAATATTCAGTGGGCCCAGTTTTTGTCTGAGTTTTATTGCCAGTTCTGTGAATTCACGGGTACTGCAATTTTTTTCCCGGAGCTGGACCATGGTAACCCCGCCCCTGATTGCTTTTTCAATGATCCATTCGAGCGAACGCCCTCCCGAAAGGCCCCTGTCGGTTACCAGATAAAGGCTTAGGTCGAATTCCATTATGATATTAGTTTTTAAGCAGTTTCCGGATTGAATCATCTGTAAGCTTATAAAGCTCGTCAAGAAAATGCAGTTGCATACTCCCTGGACCTTCCGATTTTTCAACGGCCAGTTCTCCTGTAATGCTCATTGTTGCCATTGCATTTACCGAGGCAGTGAAAGGATCGGGGTTTATTGCCGCAAATGCCCCTGTAATGGCCGAAGCGGTACATCCCATTCCTGTTACTTTTGTCAGCATCGGCGTGCCGTTTATCACGCTCTCTGTTTGTTTACCGTCCGTAATATAATCGACAGGTCCGCTGATTACCACGACCGCCCCTGTTTGACGGGCCAGTATTCTGGCTGATTCAAGTGCCGTGTCGGAAGAGGCCAGACTGTCGACACCTTTGGTCTGGCCGGAACTGTTAACCAGCGCCATAATTTCGGATCCGTTTCCCCTGATGATTGCCGGCGGGCATTCTTCGATCAGTGCCAGGCACGTACGGGTGCGATAGGTCGTGGCCCCGGCACCTACCGGATCGAGAATTACAGGTATCCCCATTTTAAGGGCGGCTTTCCCTGCCATGAACATTCCCTTGATCCATTCATTACTAAGTGTCCCGATGTTGATTACCAGGGAAGAGGCTATCGCGGCCATTTCTTCCACCTCTTCGATGGAATGGGCCATTACCGGTGATGCCCCGATCGCAAGCAGGGCATTCGCCGTATTGTTCATAACCACGTAGTTGGTAATATTATGCACCAGTGGCGATTGTTCCCGAATTCGTTTCAGGTCCCTGGTCAGTAAATCTGCATGAACCATATTTTCAGTTTTTATTGATTAGACATCAAATTAATTTTTACTGAAGGGTGAGGTGCCTCTGACAAGGATAAGTTGCAGTCAGTTTCAACTTATTCAAGATGCCTGAAATAAAAAGGGCCGTTCCGAAATAATCGAAACGGCCGGTATCGCGAAGCGGATAATAAGCATTCCCCTAACCGTTTCCCTACGTTGTGATTATACATCTCAGGTTCCGGGGTATCATCTCAGCCTGATCATGATCAAGCACCCCCAACAGTATGCCGCAAAGGTAGCATTATTCCTGCTTGTCCGTATCCTTTGGGCTTTCTTTTTATGTCTGTTCGTATAACGTACTAACGTTTCGCAGCTTCTAAATCCAGGACAAAGAGCTACATGAGAAAGTTTCGCATACGTGCCGGTATAAATTTTTCTACGTGTGGAAGTAAACCTACGTAAGTATCAGTATAAATTTTTATACGTGTGGAAGTAAACCTGCGTAAGTATCAGTATAAATTTTTATACGTAGAGAAATAAATCTTTACACTTACGGAAACAGCACTTACAGTGTGTGAAAATTTCGTTACATACGTGCGCCGATTTGGTCGCATACATGTATAAATAAATTTGTTTCAGGCAGAATACCAGCTGTTGTTGGGGATTCCGGTTGAGTACAGTTTTGTGGAGGCGTTATTCCCCGATCAGTTTATAACCGGTTCCCCTGACATTGAGGATACAGACAGAAGGATCGTCCGCCAACTTTCGGCGAAGCCTCGTGATGAATACATGCAGGCTCCTGGTTGTGAAATAGTTGTCGTCGCCCCAAAGCTCAATCAGTAAATTTTTTGTATGCAGCACCTGGTTTTTATTTTCACAGAGCCTTTTTAGTATTTCAGCTTCCCTGTTCGAAAGCAATATTTTCTTGTCTGCATAAAAAAGATTTTGGGTGGTGCTGTCGAAGGTGTAGTTCCCGATTTGGTAATGGTCTGATGTTTCCTGCCTCAGAAAGGCACGGTTCATCAATGCCTTGATGCGTACAATAAGTTCGTTCATTCCGAAAGGCTTTTTGAGGTAGTCGTTGCACCCCAGTTCAAACCCTTTCACAACATCATCCACAGAAGAACGCGCAGACAGGAAGAGGATAGGGGTTGTTAGGTCGGTCTCCCTGATCTGGGAAACCATCTCAAAGCCATCGATACGGGGCATCATAATATCGGCAACGATCACATCCGGGCGCAGCGAATGATATTTTTGGAGGCCCTCTTCTCCGTTACCGGCATGGTACACGGTAAAATCACCCTGTTCTTCGAGTGTCTCCCTGATGATCATGGAGAGCGTAGGTTCGTCTTCGACTAAAAGTACTTTTATCCTGTCCATAATTTATGCGGGTAAATAAATGGTAAAAACCGAGCCTTTTCCGGGGACACTTTTTACCTCGACGTTTCCCCCGTGCATCTTCGTCATTTCCTTTACATAATACAGTCCTAACCCGTATCCTTTTACATCATGCCTGTTGCCTGACGGAATACGGTAGAACTTGTCGAAAATCCGTTGCTGGTACCTGACATCAATTCCGATTCCCCGGTCTTCAACTGAAATGCTGATCCTGTTTTTTTCTTCTCTTGCCCTGATCCGGATGGATGCACTTCCCTGCGAATATTTTATTCCGTTTTCAATCAGGTTGTTCAGTATGTTTGACAAATGGAGCCTGTCGGCATAAACAACCAGCTTTTCGGGTCGAATGTCGGTTTCAAAACCGGTTTCTGTTCCTGTCATGATCCTGAACCTGGAAATTAAGGATGCAATTAGTTCGTCGAGCCTGATTTTTTCCCTGTTTAAATGGATATGGTTATTATTTTTTCTGGACATGGAGAGAATCTGCTCGACAAGGCTGGACAGGTGCATCATCTGCTCCCTGGCAATTTCCAGGTATCTTTTTTGTCTTCCGGTAGGTGCCTGTTGTTCAGAGACAAGCAGCGCATCAACGGCTGCATAGGAGACTGCAATCGGAGTTTTCAGTTCATGGGTCATGTTATTGGTAAAATCGGTCTTTAATTCTTCTTCCGTTTTTAATTTTTTTATTGTTTTTAACAGAAAGATAAAGATATAGATGAGCAATGCGAAAATTATTGCAGAAGTGGAAAGAATGCCGGACATTTGTTTTATTACCTTCCGGTTGGCATTTTTCAGGTATAGCCTGAAGGCATACTTCCCTTCAGGTTCATAATGATAATCGTAATGTCTTTGGTTTTTCACCGGAAAAATTATACCAGGGAAAGAAGAACAAACAGAATCGTTCGGTAGATAAACAAGCTGGACCATGTGTTGCCCGTTAATTTTCAGCGAATCCATTTGGATTTTTAACAGACTGTCGAAAACTGCCAGGTTAACGGGGTAGATACGATCGGTTGCCTGGTGCAATCCCATTTGCAGATATGAAGCAAGTTTCTCTGTAATCCTGGCATTTTCGCGGTAATTCAGGTAATCGTCCTTGTCCTTATCCTTATCTATGTTGAACTGCACTTTGCCTGAATCGGGGGTAATATAAAATGCCGTATTTTTTGCTGAATCATTATTAACCTGATAGCTGTTTTCCGATTTTAATTTTCCATAAGTTTTTCCCCCGGGCAGTGAATCGTTGGTATAATCTACCGATGAACTGATTTTTCCGCGCCAATCCGGATTTTTATCTATCTCGTCAAGCCGGTGGAATAATTCATCCTGATCGGCTGTGGACATGGCATTCCTGATATTTTTTTGTAACTGGCCGTCCATCGACCGGTAAAGTCCGACCAACCAGTACAGCTGGTAAATAAATACAAAACACAGGATAAGGCTTACGGCAACAGCTATGTTTTTTAATGGAAACTTCATGCGGATAAATTACATATGATTTTGATTTCAAGTCTCGTATTAACCGCAGCGCTTCTATTTGCATGCCAATTGTATAGCGTGTGTACTGAAAATTTATTCATTGTTTTCTGTATAAACATGTTTGTTTTATCCTTATAAATAAAATCAGGAAGCCAAATTACCGAAAGGTATCAGATTTTCCATTTCCTGTTAAGACTATTTAAGACTATGTAAGTTTCCTGTAACACTTGTCAATTGCAAAATTAACTTGTTTTGTCTGCCATATATGAAGAAAGAGACAAGAAAAAAAACTACTATGCAGGGAACAAAATTGTGGATGTTCCTTTGGGCCTTATTGGTTACTAATAACATTTTGGCCCAGGAGATAAAAGGAAAAGTTGTTGATGCAGGCATGGATCCGGTTGAATTTGCCACAGTTGTGTTGCAAACTCCTGATTCTGCCTATTTAAGTGCAACAATAACGGATACGTCGGGCGTATTCAGACTGAAGGCAGAACAGGGAAAGTACAGGCTGGTAATACAGCATTTATTGTTTGAAACAAAGGAAACAGAACTTTCCGGTCCCAATGCCGGGGTCATTGTTCTTGCCAAAAAGGAAAACAAGCTGGACGAGATTGTGGTACGAAAGGAACGTCCGCTTGTAAAGATCGAAAATGGAAAATTTACCTACAATTTGTCCAATATCGTAGGAGATAAAGCGGTAAGCAATGCCTACGAATCAGTCCTCCATTTACCGGGAGTAAGGGAACAAAACGGAGTGCTGTTGTTGTCAGGTACCAGTAAATTGACTGTTATTCTGAACGGGAAACCCACAACAATGAGTAGCGAACAGCTGGCTGGTCTTTTAAAAAATATTCCGTCTTCAAAGATTGAAAAAGCAGAGGTGATGTATAGCGCCCCTCCTCAATATCATGTCAGGGGGGCCGTAATAAACCTTGTATTAAAAAAGGGGAGCGGGGATAATTCCGTTCTTCAGGGAGAAATAAACGGTTCGTACAGGCAAAAGTATTATACAGGAGGAACATCGGGGATCAGTCTTTCATATGGTTCCGGTCATTTCTCATCTGACCTCGTTTATTCTTTTGATGAGAATAAAGACAGAAATGGATTGGACCTGCTGTCTTTTCATACCCTTAACGATTCTGTCTATTTTATTGAGCAACATAACACCGGATCTGTTAAACAGGGGGCTCATCATATCCGGTTTGCAATTGATTTTCAGCCGGATTCTGTCAGTAAATTAAGTCTTGTTTATACTTCAGAACTGATCCCCTCTTTAAGAAAGAAAGAGGAATCAGAAGGAAATTTTTCCGAATCGGGCACATACGAAACCGGAAATCAACAGATGCATAATGTTGAGCTTGGTTATCAGTCGGGCTTTGGATTAAAGGCAGGCCTTAATTATACCTTTTACAATTCCCCTTCTGATATGGACTTCCGGAACACTGCATCCACGGGGGAGAGTACCGATTGGGTCTCGAATTCAGGTCAACGCATTAACCGGGTGGAAGCTTACGCAGACCAGTCTCACGAACTGCCCGGAAGCTGGAAATTTAATTATGGTGCAGATTTTACTTATGCGAGAGACCATGATTTTCAGAAATACAATTCAAACGACGGGACAGACCTTTCTGCATCAAATACCGACAGCCGGATAAATGAATATACCTGCGATATCTATTCCGGTTTTGAAAAAAGTTTCAGTCCTGAATTCTCTGTGAACTTTTCATTGAGCGGCGAATATTACAAACGGTCTTCTTTTGTAAAATGGTCTGTTTTTCCGGCTACCGAGATCACCTATGTCTTTTCGTCCGATCATATCCTTCAGTTAGCTGTTTCTTCAGACAAAACATACCCGGATTACTGGGAGATGCAGGAATCTGTCAGCTACCTGAACGGTTATGCCGAGATAAGGGGGAACCCGGCGCTTACTCCTTTCAATGACTATTCGGCCCACTTGTCCTATATCCTGAAAAGCAGGTACACCTTCTCCGCTTTTTTTAGTTATATGCCTGATTACTTTGTCCAGCTGCCTTACCAGTCTTCTGATCGATTGGCCTTGATTTATCAGACATTAAACTGGAACTATATGAAGAATGCCGGGATTGATGCAGAGGTGCCATTCTCTTTCGGTAAAATATTAAAGTCAAGCGTTACTCTTATCGGATTTTATAACCGGGTGAAGAATGATAATTTTCATGATATCCCGTTTGACAGGAAAAAATGGGTAATGTACTCCAGGATAGACAACACCCTGAATATTTGCTCGGCCCCTGATCTGAAGATGGAAGCGACCGCCTTTTATTTAACCCCTTCGTTACAGGGGATTTATGACCTCAGCTCTGTTTGGAGCCTTGATGCGGGGGTGAAGTGGACATTTTCCGGTGGAAACGGAGAACTTAAATTAAAAGGGAGTGACCTGACAAACAGTTCAGTTCCTGATCCGAAAATCAAATATGCCGACCAGAGGCTGGATATGGCTGTTTTTCAAGATACCCGCATCGTTAGTTTATCTTTCGTCTGGAAGTTCGGCGGATATAAGGAAAAGCAGCGTAAGAGCGTTGATACTTCCCGGTTTGGACATGAATAGGCATTAATGCAGAATTATTTTTTTGTTATTGAAAAGCTGTTTTATCTTTGTTTTTGTTAATCCAGGAAGTCAGATATGTCCCTGTAAATTACCGGGTAGCTGAGTTCCGGAAAAACAGCATAAACATATGAAACGATATACTTATGAAAAAATTTTGTATTTCAATCCTTGCATTATGGTGTACGCTTATTTCTTCCGGACAGGAACTGTTTCAGAAAGAAGTTGACGATCAGCTTAAAGATCTTCCGTTTACCTCTTTTTCAGTAACCGTACCTGCTTTTCCGGAACAAACCTTTAATATTAAAGATGAAGGTGCCGTTGGTGATGGCCTTTTTATGAATACGGAAATCATTAACAAAACCATCCGGAGATGTGCAGATGCGGGTGGCGGGACGGTGATCATACCGGCAGGTCTGTGGCTGACGGGCCCGATTACGATGAAAAGCCATGTTAATCTGCATCTGGATGAAGGTGCCCTGGTTTCGTTCAGTTCTGACCTTAACGATTACGAGCTTATAAAATCAGGGTCAAAATACGATATTCCCTCGCTTATTAACGGGGAAAAACTGGTCGATGTGGCAATTACCGGAAGGGGCATTTTTAACGGGACGGGGGAAGCCTGGCGTCCTGTGAAGAAGGAAAAGATGAGTGGAGCGACATGGAAAGAACTTTTGAAATCGGGCGGTTCCCTGACCTCAGACGGTAAGATCTGGTATCCCCGGGAGGGGGCTGTAGCGGCTGAAGATTTTCTTAAAACGAAGAAATCTTCCGGGATGACATATGAGGACTATCAAGGAGCCAAGCCCTATTTGCGCCCTTACATGCTGAACCTGGAAGATTCGAAGAATGTCCTGGTCGAAGGGATCACGCTTCAAAATTCTCCTAAATTTTGTATGCTACTGAGGGATATAGACGGCCTGATCATAAAAGATGTAAAAGCACTGAACGACTGGTGGGCCCAGAATGGTGACGGGCTGGACCTGTCGGGCTGTAAAAATGTGTTGATGTATAATTGCACGGTAAATACCGGAGACGACGGGATTTGCATGAAATCGAGCGGTTCGGGGAACAGCGGGTTCCGCCTGGAAAATGTTGTCATTAAAGATTGTAAGGTTTTTCATGCACACGGGGGCTTTGTTATTGGCAGCAACACGGATGGAAGGATGAGGAATATTTATGTAAATAACTGTTCCTTCAGCTGGACTGACACCGGGTTAAGATTTAAAAGCGGTGCCGGCCGCGGCGGACGTGTCGAAAATATTTTTGTTGACGGAATTTATATGAAGGGAATTGAGCATGAAGCCATTATTTTCGACCTGACTTACGAGGACAGCGGTGCTGTAAAAATGAAAGATTCTTCGGTCAATAACAATAAATCTCCCGATTTTGACGGCTTTTCCATTAAAAATATATTTGTTGACGGGGCTGAAACGGCCTGCCGGATGGATGGCTTCCCCCAGTGTCATGTTAAAAATGTGACTTTTGAGAACATGGTTATCCAGTCGGTGCAGGGATTTTTGGTTTCCTGCGGTGAGAATATTTCGTTGAAAGGTGTTCTTGTAAAAACAAAGAAAAAGCCTTCATACGAGCTAAAAGATGCCCGGAATTTTATGTTCAGAAATATGAAAGCTCCTGAACCGGGAGATCCGGTTATTATAGAGGGGACTGGTACCGGGAGTATCGAGTTTATAAATTCGCAGATTAAAGAAGGGGATATCCTGCTTAAAGACGGACTTTCTCCAACTATTTTATCTTTTAAATAGGAAGAACCGGATTGTCACCAAAAGCAACATTGGCAAGAAGTGACTAATGATAAATTTTTCCAGAGCTACGGGGGCAATGCCCGATTTTAATTGAATAGATGCATTCTGTCCAATTAAAACTGGGTAACCTTCCGAAACAATTTTTACCAATACGCCTATTCCAGTATAAGCACCTCTCCTTTTTCATCGGTTGTGATCAGCATATCGGCCATATTCAGGAATAGTCCGTTTTCGACGACCCCCGGTATGCGGTTAATCTCTACCGCCAGTTGTTCCGGCTTTTCGATACGGACGAACCTGCAGTCCAGTATGTAGTTCTGATTATCCGTGACAAAAGCTTTGTCATTTTCTTCCCTGATTGTTGCCTTACAACCAAGTTTTTCCAGCTGGCGACGGCTAACTTCCCAAGCGAATGGGGTAACTTCGACAGGGACGGGATAATTTCCGAGTATTTCGGAACTTTTTGAAGAGTCGGCAATTATGATATAGTAATCGGTTAACGACGCTACAATCTTTTCCCGAAGCAGAGCGCCCCCGCCTCCCTTGATAACATTTTTGGCCGGATCGAATTCATCAGCGCCGTCAATAGTCAGGTCGATGCGATCTACTTCAGCAATATTTACGAGAGGAATGCCTTCCTCCAGGGCAAGTTTTTCAGTATTTTTAGATGTGGGTACCCCTTTGATAATGAGGCCTTCCCGGACGAGCTGTCCTATTTTTTTTATAGCCCAGCAGGCAGTTGAACCGGAGCCCAATCCCACGGTCATGCCGTTTTTGATATATCCGGTCGCTTTTTCTCCGATAATTTGTTTAGGGTTCATTATGAATTTTACTCAGATGATTGCGCAAAAATATAATAAGATCGTTAAAGTCAACTACAATCTGTAAAATATCCCGGATAATTTTATCTAAAAGAAGCAATATCCACGTTAACTACTGTATTCTTAGTATTTGGAGAAAGTGATATTTGTCGAGTTTCCCATGTACATTTCCTGTCCTGTAACCCAAGGCTGATCTGAAGCAAAATAACCTTCGAAAAGGTCAACATAATCATCCCCCTTTCCGCGAAGGGTATCTATGATTATGCCGGATAATTCAGCCGATGCTTCCTTAATCAGGGCGACCGTTGTCCCTGTTATTCCGGTGGACATGGAAACTAATGACAACAAGTGGTTTAGTTTCGATTCTTTGATTTTTTGCGCAATATCGGAGATTTTTTGTGCCACCTCCCTCGGTTTTTTATCCGATTTCCATAACTGTACCCGCACAGCCATTCCTCCTTTCACCTCGCGTTTGGAAAACAGATTGATCCCCTGTCCAATAAATTCCCTGGCATCCCTGTTTTTTATAAGGATAATAAAATCTTCGGCCCTCATTCTTTCTTCCGGATATAAAAATAACGGTTGGCCACTCAAATCCCAGGTCCAGGCAATAAAATAAACTTCATGTGTTGGTTTGAAAGGTTGCTGAAAGTTTCCTTCAAACCCTTTCATGAGCTGAATTTCTTTAAGTCCAAGGCCTCTTTGGTCCTCAGAAGTGATGAGTTCAAAGTTGCCCGATGCCGTTGAATCAGGTATTTCTCTCAACCGGGAAAATGACCTGATGGATCGCAGTTCCGGTTCGCTTTTCTGGATAGCGGACTTTGCTTCTATAGCAAAGGAATCTATTTTTCCTACATTGATTAGTGCCATTGGTCTGGTTTATTATTTTGCTAAAAAGGATTTTTCTATTTAAAAGTACGGTAAATGATTGAATTTTCGATGGAAGTGTTTCCTTAAAAATGGTCTTCTCGTGAAAGATCTTTATTTTTATCGTGATAAAATACAAATTAATCATGAAGATCAGCTCTGCACTCCGAAAAGCAAACTGGCAGATCGGTGTGATGTTTTCAGCATTTCTGCCAACATTTAATATCATCATTAACAGTCAGCACCGGGTTGCAGGCTCTGAAAGGATAATGCTTACCTGGCCGGTCACGTTTTTTTTTCTGCTTATAAGCTGGTTCGTGAACGCTTACCTGACTTTGTCGTGGAACAGAAAAGGGGGAAGGAAGGATTTTCAAAAACGGATAGCTGTTATTCTTTCCTGTAACGCCCTGTTGTTTTGCCTTTTTCTTTTGACTGGTATCTATGTCATTCGCGAGGTTACCCGGGTTGACAGTACAGAACGGATTGTTTACTGGATGATCGGGTTGAAGGGGGCATTGAGTATCGCACTGATCTACATCATTCAGTATGCGTTGAACTCGAACGCAAGGGCCCAGGAGGTTTCCCTGCAAAACCAGATGCTTAAAACCGAAAACCTGCGGTCGCAGTTCGAGATTCTAAAACAACAGGTAAACCCGCATTTCTTGTTCAACTCGTTGTCTACGTTACGTTCAATGATCCGTTCCGGCAATCCTAAATCTGAAGAATTTGTTGTTAAACTGTCGGAAATTTACAGGCAGCTACTGCTAAAACATCAGAAAGACCTGGTGACACTGAAAGAGGAACTCGAGTTTGTGAACGATTATTCCTACATGCTTTTTGCCAGGTTTGGAGATATGTTAAAAATCAATATTGATCTTCCCGGACCGCTTTTATCATTAAAGATCCCGACCTTCAGCCTTCAACTTCTCATAGAGAACTGTATCAAACATAACACGATCTCAAAAGAGCGCCCTTTCGAGATAAAAGTTTTCAGCTCGCTCCCGGGGACCATAACGGTAGAAAATAAGCGGCAACCCAGGCTGACTGAAGCAGAACATTCGGGGTATGGTCTCGAAAACCTGGTACAGCGTTATAAATTGCTGGGATACGATGATGCCGTTTTCGTCTTTTCTGATGACGAGGTTTTCCGGGTGAGGATTTTGATGGTTCGGAAATGATCGAATGAAAGAATTAGTGAATGATCGAATGAGGGAATTGGAACCCAAATAATAGACACAGAAGCAATAGCTGTTTGAAAGTTTGAATGTCCGAATGTTTGACGCTTCGCGGTTAAGGATGAGAATATATATTCATTGTAAATTAATGAGTTGGTGAATTGGAAGAAAGACAAAGATCAGGTAACCGCAACAACATTCAAACAACGAAGTATCAAACTTTCAAACGGCGTAGCCTCAAACAATTGGAATCAAAAGTGTTTGAATGGTTTGAAGGTTTGATTGTTTGAAGCTTCGCGGTTGGGGAAGAGAGCATACAGCGAAGGTCCAGAGCCCAGGAACCGGTTAACAATGGTAACCATAGAACCATACGACCTGTCCTTTGTCTTTTATGCCTATACAAGAACTCAAAAACATCGCCTGCCTGTTTCTGTGAAAAGTTATGCGTATAATCCATTTCTGTTATACGTATAATACGATTGTATTACACGTATAAAGCAAACGTGTTTCACGTATAACTCATTTGTGTTACACGTGTAATGTTGAAAAATTTATTGTTAAAAAGATTTTAAGCGGTATTATAGTTATATTTTTCACCACAGATAACACGGATGAGCACAGATTAAAACAATAAATGTTTGAAAGTTTGAATGTTCGAATGTTTGAAGCTTCGCTGTTGGGGAGGAGAGATATTGAGAACTGGTGAACCAGAGAATGAAGGAATGATAGAATGAGAGAATGGAAAGAAAATCAACGTCATGGGAACCGAAACAACACTCAAACGGCGCAGCTTCAAACAATTGGAAACAAAAGTGTTTGATTGGTTTGAACGTTCGAATGTTTGAGCTTCGCAGTTGGGGAAGATAGCATATTGAACTGGTGAAGTGGCGAATTAGTGAATTGGTAAACAGAAGCCTGGAACCTGAACAATAGAAACAAGAGTAACCACAGAAACCCTCTCTTTTGTGTCTTTGTGCCTTTGTGTTCAGTTGTTTCGTGTCTTCGCGTTCTGTTTAACGACAGTAACTATTTTAACAATAGAAACTAGAAACTATTGTCCCGGTCTTCCGCCTAGAAATAAACTTCTGTCCGGATATTTTCCGGAGGGATGTGGTACCCTTCCAGGATATTGGTTACATCCTCGATCATGTCCGAATTCCCGCATAAATAGCAAATCGTACGGGGATCCACCGGAAATTTTTTCAGGTAATAGGTTACCCGTCCGAAATAATTTCCTTTATCTTCACGCGAAGTACACAGACAATAACGGGCCGGGTCGAAGACGTTTTTCCCATATGCCTCATCTGCAAAATGGACCCCATGAAGAAGCGTGTAGTTTAACTCCGGGAAACTGAGGACAAATGAATGAAAAGGCGAAATGCCCGTTCCTGTAGCGATAAAAATTACAGGGGCTCCCTTTTTTACTTCCTCGTCCAGTACAAAAAAGCCCAGCGGTCCCTCGATACAGAGTTCTGTCCCGGGTTCCATATGCCGTAATAACCTGGAGAAATCGCCGTTTTTGACCTCCCTGACCAAAAAGGATAATTCTTCGTCCTGTACCGAACTGTAAATGGAGTATTCCCTGCCTTCCCGGGTTTCCGGATCACGGATTACCGCGTACTGCCCCGGGACAAATTCAAAACCATTTCTTTCAAAGTAGAGGACATATGTTTCCGGGGTCAGTTCCTCTACCCTGAGAAGTTTGTGCATCAATGTTTCCATATGATCATTATTTCAAAGCATTGACATGCCTTTCTGCATGATAAGATGATCTGACAAGAGGACTGCTTTCTACATAACGGAACCCCCTTTTGTAGGCTTCTTTTCTGTAAATCATAAACTGTTCCGGGGTAATGTATTCCACCACCTTCATCAGGTGCGGATCAGGCTGGAGATACTGACCGAGGGTAAGCACTTTGCAACCTGCTTCCTTCAGGTCGTCCATGGCTTCCAGTACTTCTTCTGGCGATTCTCCAAGTCCCAGCATAATGCCTGATTTGGACACAATCCCGGCCCCGGCAATATATGCGATTACCTTCAAACTCCTTTCGTAGCGGGCAGTACTTCTGATTTTCGGGGTTAACCGCCTGACGGTTTCCAAATTGTGGGAAATTACTTCCGGACGGGCGTCGATGACCTGTTGGATCAGTTCCTTTCTTGCCATAAAATCGGGGATCAGGGTTTCCATGGTGGTATCCGGATTTAGTTCCTTTACCTTACGGATCGTTGCCGCCCAAAAAGATGCTCCGCCATCCGGCAAATCGTCCCGGTCGACAGAAGTAATTACGCAATGTCTGAGGGCCAGCGTGCGGATTGTTTCGGCCAAACGCCGGGGTTCGTCCCAGTCGACAGGATCCGGAATTAAATTTTTAACGTAACAAAACCGGCAATTGCGGGTGCATTTATCGCCCAGGATCATAAAACTGGCCGTACCGGCGTTCCAGCATTCTCCCTTATTCGGACAATTGCCGCTTGTACATATGGTATTCAGTTTGTGTTCTGCAATCAGTCTTTTTACCTTCGAATAGTTTTCACCGCTTGGAAGCTGCGATTTCATCCATCTTGGCAAACGTTCTTTGCTTTCTGCAATATCTGTCATCTTAAAATAACTTTTGACCTATAAACGTAAAAGGGCCTTCCTTGTTCATAAAATTTGTTTTTGGAATGTGTTAAAGTAGAACTAATTTTGCGGAAACTTAAAAAAATGGGAAGAAGCAGAAAAAACAAACCTTTCTATGCCGGAGTAACGATAGCCGACATCGGAGCTGAAGGAAAAGCCATTGCCCGGGTAAACGACATGGTCGTTTTTACCACTCATGTTATCCCCGGAGACGTGGTTGACCTTCAGATAACAAAAAGGAGGAAAAATTATTCTGAAGCGAGGGTGGTCAGCCTGATAGAAAAATCACCCGACCGGATCGATGCTTTTTGTCAGCATTTCGGTATCTGCGGGGGGTGTAAATGGCAGTATCTTCCCTATGATAAACAGCTTTTTTACAAGCAGAAACAGGTAGCCGACCAGTTAAAACGACTGGGGCGTATTGAACTGCCTGAAGTGATGCCAATCATTGGGTCGGAAGAGAACCGGTTTTACCGGAATAAACTGGAATTTAGTTTCTCGAACAAGCGGTGGCTTAGCCAGGAAGAAATCAGTCGGGACCTGATACAAGTTGAAAAGGGCGAGGCACTTGGTTTTCATGTGCCGGGATTATTCGATAAGATTGTCGATATTCGGGAGTGCTGGCTTCAACCGGAACCGTCCAATTCTCTACGTAACTTTATCCGGAAGTATGCGCTTGAGAATGCACTTGAGTTTTTTGACATCCGTAACCAGACAGGCTTTCTCAGGAACATGATTATCCGGACTTCCTCTACCGGTGAAAATATGCTGATCATCGCATTTTTCAGGGAAGACAGGAAAAAGAGGGAAGACCTGCTTAATGCCGTTTCCAAACAGTTTCCGGAATTGTCGTCGATCATGTACGTTATCAATGAAAAGGCAAATGACACGCTGACAGATCAGGACATCCTTTTGTTCAAAGGTACGGATCATATTTTTGAAGAAATGGAAGGCCTCCGGTTCAAGATAGGACCAAAAAGTTTTTACCAGACCAACTCTGCCCAGGCATATAACCTGTATAAAGTTGCCCGGGACTTTGCCGGGCTGACAGGTAAAGAAGTGGTTTATGACCTCTATACAGGGACCGGGACAATTGCCAATTTTATAGCAGGCAGCGCAAAGAAAGTTATCGGTATCGAGTATGTCCCGGAGGCAATTGGGGATGCAAAAGTTAATTCGGAAATTAATCATATCGAAAACACGCTGTTCTGCGCGGGCGATATGAAAGATGTCCTGAACCGGAATTTCATTGAGGAGCATGGACGCCCTGACGTCATGATTACCGATCCGCCCCGGGCAGGTATGCATGAAGACGTTATTAAAACGATTTTGGAGGCGCAACCCGACCGGATTGTCTATGTCAGCTGTAACCCGGCTACCCAGGCACGGGACCTGGGGCTAATGGATGAATTTTACAAGGTGGCAAAAATCCAACCGGTTGATATGTTCCCGCATACTCACCATGTAGAGAATGTCGTTTTACTGATCCGGAGGGACAAGTAAACTTTTGGGAGGCCTGTTTGTTTTGCTAAAATAAAAATTTAAACATATGATCGCCGTTATATCGCCTGCAAAAACACTGGATTTTGCGACCAAACCATGTACGAAGACTTATAGTCAGCCGGCCTTTCTGCCCGAAGCTGCCGAAATAAACAAGTACCTGAAACAGCTGGGGCCGCCGGAGCTGGAACATTTGCAGGGAATATCCTTGAAACTGGCAGAACTTAATGTTCACCGGAACAGGATATGGCAACCTCCTTTTAGTCCTGATAACGCAAAACAGGCAGTGCTCGCTTTCAATGGTGACGTTTATGAAGGAATGGATGCCTCGTCGTTTTCAGAGAAGGAATTTCAGGTTGCCCAGAAAAAGATACGTATCCTTTCCGGACTTTACGGGGTTTTAAAACCGCTGGACCTTATCCAGCCATACCGGCTTGAAATGGGGACAAAATTTGGTTTCGAAAGTTACAGCGACCTGTATGAATTCTGGCAGGAAAAAATTACCAAAGCAATCAATGAAGAGGTAAAAGGTGCTGAAGGGAAAGGCATCCTGATCAACCTGGCTTCCCATGAATATTTTAAAGCGGTTGATACGCGCAAAATTGAAGGCAAGGTTATAACTCCTGTTTTTAAGGATAATAAAAACGGGCAATACAAGATCATTTCTTTTTTTGCCAAAAAGGCTCGCGGGCTAATGTGCCGTTTTATCGTAAAAAATAAGATATCCGACCCGCTCGAGCTGCAGGCTTTCGACCTGGAAGGGTATTATTTCAACAGTCATCTTACCAAAGGGGACACCTGGGTGTTTACAAGAGGATAAGAACAAGGAGTTTCGTTCATTCGAACCCAATAATTCCGGCAGAATTATTTTTAATAGAAATTTTTTTTTTGAACATTTGAAAAATCCGGCTGTTTCAATCCCGAAATCCGGAAGTTTAAATGCTTCGGTTTTACCGATATAGTTTGTACTTTTACCGGTTCAATTATGTTTTAGAATAATCAGAAGAGGAAGTTGAAATGGAAGATTCTTTTAACGGAGCGCAGGGCGCGTACCAGCGTATTGACAAATTTGACGGAATAACAACAGAAAAGATAAGCGGCCACTATCGGGAAATATTAAAACTGATCGGGGAAGATGTAAGCCGCGAAGGATTGGAAAAAACGCCTCTCCGGGTAGCAAAGGCCATGCAGTATTTGCTGCAGGGCTACGATCAGGATCCGGAAGCGATGATCAGGGATGCCATGTTTAAGGAAGATTACCGGCAAATGGTGATTGTGAAGGATATCGAGATCTATTCGTTATGCGAGCACCACATGCTCCCTTTTATCGGGAAAGCGCATGTGGGCTATATTCCTAATGGTTATATCACGGGGCTGAGCAAAATAGCAAGGGTTGTCGATGCTTTTGCCCGCCGGCTTCAGGTACAGGAACGCCTGACAACTCAAATTAAGGATTGCATTCAAAGAACGCTTAATCCACTGGGTGTTGCTGTCGTTATCGAAGCGCAGCATCTTTGCATGCAGATGAGGGGGGTCCAGAAACAACATTCTGTTACCACGACATCAGACTTTACTGGCGCTTTCGAACGGGTCGCAACGCGCGAAGAATTTATCCGGCTGATCAGTTCAAGGTAGTAGTTTGAATTGTTTATGTAGTTTCTATGGTTTAAGGCTACGCCGTTTGAGCGTTTGGCACTTCGTTGTTTCTAAACTGAAGACACGAAGACGCGGAAAATTGTTTCTGTGGTTACTCTGGTTTCTATTGTTCTGGTTCCACTTCTGTTTTTCAATTTATTCACTCGTCAGTTCATCAACTCACTAATTCACAATGCGCCTGTACGGTTATTGTTTTGATCTGTGTTTATCCGTGTTATCTGTGGTGAAATTAGCTTTATGTATGCAAATCTATGTTTTTCAATTTATTAACTCACTAATTCACCACTTCTCCAGTTCGGAATGCTCTTCTCCAACAGCGAAGCGTCAAACTTTCAAACATCTATTGTTTGAGGCTACGCCGTTTGAGCGTTTGATACTTCGTAGTTTGAATGTTATTCCGGTTCCCATGACTTTCATTTTCTTTCCATTCTCTCATTCCATCATTCTTTCATTCACTACTTCACCAACTCACTACTTCACCAGTTCAGCATGCGCTCTTCCCTAACAGCGAAGCGTCAAACATTCGAACCATTCAAACTTTCAAACCATTAAACAATTTAACCCCTTAACCATTCAACTGTCATTCTTCATTCAACTTTTTTATATCCTTTAGCCTTCCGGCCACGACAAGGATATCATCAGTGAAAAGAGGCTTCTGGCTGTCGAAATCGAAGTCGGCCTGGTAATTCCGGTCCTGAAAGGGGAGTCCCTTTTTTTCATGAGGATATGTTTTTACAGCCAGCAACCTCAGGTCGAAACGTTTTTGCATATTGATACTTTCCAGGTTGTGACTGGCATATTTTTTCGGGACATAAAGTTCTGCAATGACCTTACCTGAGTCCAGTTCCGTGATTTTAAGGGCACTGCTTAACTGTAACATGGACCCAACCGAGAAAGCGGCTTCTTCCTCCGGATGAACGATCTCGCTGATCCCGATGTGCATCAGTATATTCTGGTGCAGGGGACTGATCGCCCGTCCGATAATCCGTTTGACATTTAGCTTTTTCAGTATGGCCAGGGTCAGGATGGATGAGCCGACATCTTCTCCAATACCAACAATAACGGCATCGGCATCGTCAATCGGTAATGACACAACGGCCCTTTCCGTTGTTGTGTCCATCTCCATAACAATGCTGATCGAGTCTTTTAGTTCTTCGATCCTGTCAGGACGGTTATCAATGCCGATAACTTCATGTCCCTGGTTCGTCAGGTTGATAGCCAGTTTCGAACCAAAATATCCTAAGCCGATAACAATAAACTTCATAATATCTCCTGTTCTCTATATTAATTAATAACCAGATCCTGTCGCGGGTATTTGAAATACTGTCTTTTTTCGGAAACGAGCAATCCTGTAAGCACTGTCAGCGGACCAAGTCGCCCCAGAAACATGAGTACCATAATAATACTTTTTCCGGTTTCGCTCAGCGTTGCCGTGTTGACAATTGAAAGTCCTACTGTTCCGAAAGCAGAGAAGGTTTCAAAAAGCAACTGTACCGGGTCTTTTCCACTGTCGGAAAGCAGCAGTCCGAAATAACCGGTACCTGTAACCAGCAGGGAAAGCATGATCACGACCAGTACCCGGATGATGGTTTCCCTGCCTATTTCCCGGTTACCGATTTGAAGGGAAGTCCTGCCCCTGATAAAAGCGAAGCAGGTACGAAGGGCAATCGAGAATGTCGTTGTTTTGATCCCGCCTCCCGTCGATCCGGGAGATGCCCCTATCCACATCAGAAAGATCATCAGAAATATGGTAGGAGTCGTCCATCTGGTAAGATCGACCACGTTAAACCCGGCTGTCCTTGCACTGACACTTCCAAAAAAGGCAACCAGGAATTGCCTGAACCCGTCGAGGCCCTGCAAACTGTTGTTTTTTTCCAGAAGATAGTAAAATAAAGTTCCCATAATCAGTAATGATCCCGTTGTTACCAGGACAATCCGGTGATTGATATTGTTGCTTAAAGGGTGCCAAAGCATTTTTTTAGATTCCATCCGGGGAACAAACCTGGAAACAGCATTGCGCAAAAGTTTGAATAAGGTAAACATAACGGGAAAGCCAATACCTCCCAGAATGATAAGTACGGAAATTGTCAGAACAAAACCATTACTCTCGCCGATGACCGGATTGCCCATGCCGTTGGGGACTGTTGAAAAACCGGCATTACAAAAGGCAGAGATGGCATGAAAAACGGAAAACAGTATTTTATTTTCCCCGACATCGCCCACACTGAAGTAAATAAGTACTGCCCCTGCAAGCTCTGCAAGAAATGTGATCAGGATAATCTGCATCAGCATGCGGAACAGACTGTCGAGCGTGTCCGATGACATCATTTCCTTGAGTAAAAGCCTGTCTTTGAAAGAGGCAGAACCTGTAAAAATATAACTGAAAAAACCGGTAAATGTCATGATGCCTAATCCTCCTGCCTGGATTAGGCATAGAATGATGATCTTTCCCATATACGTAAAAGAGCTGGCCGTATCGACAACGGTTAATCCGGTTACACAGACAGCGCTTACTGAGGTAAACAGTGCATCGAAATAGGAAACCGGTTTTGACTGGGCGTTGGGAAGCATGAGCAACCCTGATCCAAGCAGGATCACGAACAGAAAGCTTATAGCAAACAACAGGGAAGGGGCTATTTTTACGGAATTGATAATCCGGGAAAGACGATAAAGCTGGGTGCTTATTAAAAGAACGATCGTCAGGTTAAGTATTACAAAGCTAACGGGAACCGGCGATTGGCCCGTTAACAGGTCCGGCTGCCTGCTATTCAGCCAGACAATAACCAGGCTAAACAGGAAAACGATCCCATCCACTATCCATCGGGCCGGTTTTCTTTTTCTCAGGAACATGAGTTCAGGGAGATATCTTGTGAGAAAAAGGACATACAGGATAAGCTGAAAGTGATGGTTGATTTCTTGTGTAACTTCGTCATCCCGAAAACCGAAGTGAACTGTCAATAATACAAGGTAAACAGAAGAAGTCAGAAAGAAAATAAAGATCAGGACAAGGGACAGCCTTTTTCCAATTGCTTTCAATAAGTCCTGTAAGAGAAAAACCCGCTTGTAAACCTGTTCCTTCAAGTTAAAAAAAGTCATTCCTGCACAATTTAGGGTTCAATTTTAAAGGAACACAAATTACGTCAATTTCCGGTAATCCAAAAGAGATGACTGAAATTAGTTGTCCGGGCACTTATCATTTTTTCCCTGTTAAACGGTCATCTTGCTGAATAGAATGGCCGGACCTGAAAAAGTCTCTTGCTTCCCGGATAGCTCCATCCATTTTTTCCAGTTCCAGCAAAAAATCTTTCTCGGCCCGGTTTGTTTTTATCATTTTTTGCATTCCTCCGTTCCTGATAACGATTCGCTGACCGGCCCGGAGGATAAGTAGCGGATCATGTGTGGCCATGAGAACTATTTTTTCCTGTTTTTCCAGTAAGCCCAGTGCCTTTTGTTTATCAACCCCGGCATTTTCTATTTCGTCGATCAGGATTACGGGTGCCTGTCCGATACAGGCTACATCGGCAATCATCAGGGCCCGGGATTGCCCTCCGCTCAGCAAGGTTACCGGTGTCTTTGAGCTGAACCTTTCTCCCGACAGTTCATTGGCTAACTGTACAACTTCACAAACTTTCTCTTCGGGTTTTTCCAGGAATCGGCTCCGGGCATGGAGCAACAGGAAATTTTGTACGTCCATGTCCAGAACGAAATTCATATTCTGGGTAATCTGGGCAACCAGTTTACCGCCAAGCCGGGTGCGTAAATCATCATCCGGAATTTTTCCGTTTATCAATACTTTTCGTTGTGTCGGGGTATCCCCGTTCGCCAACCATTCTATATCAGCCAGGAGCCGGCTTTTCCCGGAGCCGGTAGGCCCAACGATGCAGGTAACTTCGCCTGGTTTCAGCAGAAGGCTGCAAGGTTCCGGCTCACGGTCTTTATCTATACCGGCAATGACCTCCATGTACCGGATTTCATTTGACTTTCGTATGTTCATCGTTCCCTCGACAAAATCCAGGAACATTTTTGTTACCTCTTCCCGGGACAGTCCTTTTTCCTGCCAGTATGACTCCGGAATATCATCCAGGACCGCATTAAATGTGAGGTTATCTTTCCGCAGGCAAAAATTGTCAAGGAAATCAACAATGGTCGGAATATCCCTGATGATTAAAGAAAGTGGCCGTTTAAGAATTTCTGTTTTAAGCATTGATTTGTCCATGAGGTGATGAGCCTGAGGTATTTTTTCTTATTGTTGTTTATTTTGTTAACGGTTATCTCTGTCCGGTTTTCAGGATAATTTTATTTTTCTGTTCAACCCGATCTGATAATCAGTTCCTACCCTGGTTTCTCCCAAACAGTATGAACATAAGGCAGATGGCATGGGAAAACGAAGCTTCAGGTCTGTATTGCCAGGCACAGCCGGGGAATTGAATAAAGATGAAGCCAGTTTATCGGTGCCCTGACCGGTAATTCCATTAATAAAAAGAATTTTGGCCCTGGAATTGACTTCTTCCACCTTAAAACGAAAGACCTCGCGTTCGGCCTGGGAAACCAGATCGCTTTTGGTTATTACAACCATGTCGGCCAATTTTAACATAGGGCCTGTTTTAAGAGGTGTGTTAATCCCGCTCAGGCTATCCAGGACACATACTGCCGGCACTGTTTTCAAATGCGGCGCACACCGGTTACAGAGGCCTGCGCTTTCGGTTACCAGGAAGTCGAATCCCTGCAGGGACGCCCATTGCAGGCATTCTTCGATGTTGGCTACAAAATAGTGGTCGGGACAAAGGTTTCCTGCTATACCTGTCCGGGCTGTGATCCCGTGATTGGCATAGAGCTCCTCATCAAGCGAGCTGATGCAGTCAAACTTGATCACCCCGCAATGAGATTTCAATCCGGGGATACTTTCAAACATCCTGAGTATTACGGAAGTTTTGCCGGATGAGGGAGGCCCGGCCACAGTTATCAGCGTTATATTATTTTTTATCATCAGAAATACTTTGTTTTTGCTTCCATCCGTTCATGAATGCCTGTTGTATCTTATGTTTTATTTTTCCAATATCATTAGTCGTCAGAAAGTCCCAGCCCAGCCACTTTATCTGTTTGGGGAAAAGGTTTTCCACTTCCGGGTTTACCGAGGGGAATGAACGTCTGACGAGCATTTCCCCGGTTTCCTTCGACAGCAGGAAGTCGAGAAGCGGCTGGTGCTTTTCCATCGTATCGCTTTTGGCCAGCAGGAAAACCGGGCTGGCTATAGCACCGTCTTCGGGCCAGACAATTTTTGTATTTTTATTTTTTATCCGTTGTGCAAAAAAATACGGGAGGATATAAATTGTTGCTGCCCCTTCATTTCCGGAGTCGGCCAGCTTTACCATTTCTGCGGGATGTTTTCCGCAACGGATTTGCCTTGAAAGGATCCTGATTGCTTCGAATCCATGGTCCTTATAAAAAGGGAGCATTACTGCATTGCAGAAAAAATCATCCTCCCCGCGCATAATGATCTCATTTTCAAATGCCGGAGACAGCAAATCTTCCCATCTTTCAGGCATCCTGTTTTTTCCGAGCCTTGTTTCATCGACAGCCATCACAAGCATGTTGGCCGTAAGCATGGTGTAATGTCCTGAAGGATCAGGAAAGCCTGCTTCTTTCAGATAAGGGTTTACCGGATAAGGGTTGTAAGCCTGAAAGATATTGGTTTCGATAAAACGTGAGACAAAAGGCTTGTGGAAAAAGTTATTCACATCAGAAGCGATGATTACATCAGGAAGTTCATCAGGCGATTCAATATTGTCAAGCAAAGGATAGTACGAAAGCTCATGGTTTACATTTCCCTCTGTCAGGTAGTTTAACTGTCCGTATCGTTCCATGTTATCCTGCAGATGGGCCTCCAGAAAATCCTTGAACGGGTTTCGTAAACCGCAGGGGAGCATTGCCATAAAGTGAAGGTGCTGATCCTTTGCGTTGCCGGTATCAGGAGTATTGGTGCTGTCGGCTATAAGCCCGTTCAGCAAAAGGATGAACCGGGCCATATCAATCCCTGACGATTTTAGCAAGGTTTTTAGCCGGGTGAACCTGCCTATCTTTATCAGGTTCTCCTTATTGAAATAGTGCCCCAGTCCAATTTTTTCAAATTCAGGAACAACTATTGGAAAATGATCAGCGATGAATTGTATATTTTCTTCTCCGGTAATCATAAAACATATTTTTCAAGGTTATAGCAGTTTACAATTATCTTACCAAAAAGGACAATGAGTTTTATTTTAGTTCATTACGGTAAATTCATCAGGAAAAGATTACAAATATGTAGGAGCATAATGACTGCCCCTTGCCGGAGATGAATACATTAGACCGGTTATGACGTAATTTTTTTTCTTTTTTATTGACTTACATTTTTGTCTATTTGTACATTTACAAACTACAAAAATGTAGGAAAGCCAATAAGCGTGATGTTTATAATTTTGACAGGCAGTTGTTTAAATAAAGTGGCACAATATTTATTAATAAATTCAATATGATACCTCCTTTTAGTGTAGACGGGGCTCTGGAAATCAAAAAAGAAGGCGAATGTTTTCTTGATTCCAGAAGGATAGCATTGTTAAAGCTGGTGAAAGATAAAGGGTCGATCAATGCAGCATCGAAAGAACTTAAAATGTCTTACCAGCAGGCATGGCACTTTATTAAGCAGATGAATGAGCTGTCGCCTCTTCCGCTTGTCGTAAAGCAACGGGGCGGTTCAAACGGAGGAGGGGCTGTTGTAACAAGGTATGGCGAAAGGGTTATTAATGAATTTGAAGCACTGGTGGAAAAGCACCGGATATTTAAGGATGGTTTAAATGAAGATTTATGGCTGTGCTCTTTTTGATCCTGCTTTCAAGTTAGCCCTTGTTCTTTGTCAGCAACCTGAAATGTGATAGTTAATTATCCTGGTCTGTTGACATTTTTTTTGATACTCATTATTCATTTTTTTGTATAACGAAAGATAAAAATATGAACAAAAAAAGACAATACCCGGTAATTATAACCGGGACAGGGCCGGGGAATCCTGAGCTGCTGACAGTAAAGGCCAGCAAGGCTATCCGAACAGCAGATGTTATTTTGTATGATTGTATGCCTGCACATTATGTCCTTGGACTGAAAGGAAAGAACGCTGAAATAATCGCGCTCTGTAAGAATCATGCAGCAGGGGAAGAAGAACAGGCAAAACACCTCGAAGATGTAGTCGATCACCTGGAACAATGTTACAGGAGCGGGAGGAGGGTTGTCCGGTTAAAAGCGGGAGATCCCTTTATGTACGGAGGTACCGGTATCGAAGCAAGGATGCTTGCCGCGAGACAAATTCCTTTCGAGATTATTCCCGGACTAACAGCGGCAGCTGCCGCTTCCAGTCTTTACGGGATCAGCATCTCTGAGAAAAATGAGACAGATATGGTAATCTATTATATCGCTTTCAGGATAGGTGATAATTACCGGCAAGTACGGCAAATAGCTGCTTCTTTAAAGGTCGGGGCTACTCTTGTCCTTTACATGGCTGACGACAACCTCGCTAAAATATTTGAAGTACTAAAGGAGGAAGGTGTCCCGGGATCAATGCCTGTGGTTGTAGCCGGGATGGTTTCTCTTCCGGATGAAGATTGTGCCGAAGCGACGATCGATACAATCAGGGAAGAGGTCCTGTCGAAAGAGATGCTAATGCCTTTTACCTATTTTATAGGGTATCATGTTTCTGCCTCGGTAAAGGCGCGGATCAGAATGCCTCAGAGGATCCCGGCCTTTCAGGAAGGGAAATGCTGATTTTTTTTATTTAACGATATTCTAAAAATAGATAACGACAATTGAAAATTTCACTAAGGACCGAAACCTCCTTCAAATAAGTTGAACCTTAAATCTCAGAATATGAAAAATCTTGCAATGACACTAATGGCTTTGCTTTGCACAATGCATTTGTTTGCCCAACCGGGCAGGGACAGTATAACCTCTGTATTTGAGTTGGGGGAAGTGGTTGTGACCGGTAAAGAGCAAGCCGTCTCACAGACTATTTCCTCTGATAAAATAGATCTTTTAGGTAAGAAAGATGTCGCCTCCGCTTTAAACCTGCTCCCGGGGGTAAACTTTTCGCTGGTTGGGGCCAGGAATGAAGCAATGATCTATGTCCGTGGCTTCGATCTTCGCCAGGTACCTGTATTTGTCGACGGGATGCCCGTCTATGTCCCCTATGACGGTTATCTTGACCTGGCACGGTTCAGCGCATGGGATATTTCCGGGATAACCGTTTCCGGAGGTAATTCATCTCTCCTTTACGGAGCTAACTCCCTTGGCGGGGCCATTAATATCGTTTCGACCCAGCCTGTTTCTGCATTTGAAATTTCGGGTAATTTAGGGACAGACCTGAGCTCCGAGGGAATGAACAGCTGGGAGGGGGCAGTCACATTGGGTACCCGCCATAAAATGTGGTACATGCAGGGAAGTTTTTCGATACTGGACCGGGATTTTCTTTCTGTCTCTCAAAATGCTCTGTCCCAATATAAGGAGGACGGGGAGAAGAGGGATAATTCCGATACCCGGGATATCAGCTATCGCTTCAAGGCCGGATTTACTCCCGGGAAAGGCAATGAATATGTTGTTACCTATTCCGGGGTTAGGGCAGAAAAAGGGGTCCCGGTTTATCTTGGTGACAATACTTCCACAAAGGTCCGTTACTGGAGGTATCCCGACTGGAATAAGGATTGTATCTATCTGCATTCCCGGACAAGGCTGTCTGAGAAAAATTTTCTGCGGGGCCGTTTTTTCTATGATTCCTATTACAATGTGTTGGATAGCTATGACGACAATACCTATAGAACCCAGACCAAAAGCAGTGCTTTTACAAGCATCTATGACGACTATTCTCTGGGGGGTGCAGTCGAGCTGGCTGTCAATTCAATTGACAGGAATGCGCTGAAACTGGCGGTCAACGAGAAATACGATCTTCACTCAGAGCACAATGTGGGGGATCCGAAAGTAGAGATGGCCGATAATACGTTTACGGTTGCCCTGGAGGATACATACACGTTATCTGACAAATTTGCTGTTAATGCGGGGATCGGTTACTTTTCAAGGAACAGCATAAAAGCAGAAGAATATAATTCGACCAGCGATACGATCACTGATTTTGCAGATAATGACGATGCTACATTCAATTACCAGGCTTCCGTTTGCTTTACTCCGTCGAAAGATCAGAAAATCAGCCTTGCCGCCTCAAGGAAGTCGAGGTTTGCAACCATGAAAGACCGCTATTCCTATAAAATGGGAAAAGCGATACCAAATCCGGATCTGAAAGCTGAATGCGCCTGGAATTATGAGCTTGCCTATGAAGCGACGATCCATAAAAACCTGCAGCTTTACGCCTGCCTGTTTTATAGCCACATTAAAGATGCTATACAGGAAGTGGACGATGTTGAACCCGGGGTTTACCAGCTTCAGAATACAGGAAAGGCCAATTTTAAAGGACTGGAAATAAAGGCAGGCTGGCTGCCATTCAGAAATCTGTCGATTGGGGCCGGATATGACTATCTTAGCCGCAAGAATAAGTCTAATCCGGATATCTGGTTCACAGATGTTCCTAAAAACAGGCTGTCCGGCTATATCAGTTATGTCAAGCCTCATAATTATTCGGTTGTGCTGGATACGGAATATGATACGAGGAGACTGAGCGAAAGCACCGGTACTTACTGGGCTCCTGAATATACGGTTTTCAACCTGAAAGCAGAAAAATACTTTCTTCACGGTTTGAAGGCAGAAGCCGGGATTTATAACCTGTTCGACAAAAGTTATTTCTACAGTGAAGGATATCCGGCAGAAGGCCGGATATTCCACCTGGCCCTGGCCTGGAAATTCAATCAGTAGCATATGGTAAAAGGCGCCGATAAAGAAATATGGCTCAACGCTGCCGTTGCCGGTAGCCTTTGGGCTGCTTTTGAAATCGTGATCGGAAGTTTTCTTCATAATATCCGCTTCCCGTTTACGGGGTTTGTCATGGCCTCGGCCGGAGTAATTCTGATGACCGCCTTTTCTGTCCGTTGGAAAAACAGGGGTGTCTTCTGGAGGGCAGGACTGGTATGTGCCCTGATGAAATCCATTTCTCCGGGTGGGATTATTCTCGGTCCGATGATCGGTATTATGACGGAAGCGTTACTTTTTCAAGTTATGGTAAGCATTATGGGACTTAACCTGGTCGGTTATATCCTTGGGGGAACGGGAGCCCTTCTTTCCCTGCTCCTGCAAAAAGTAACAGGATTACTTATTATGTACGGCCTTGATTTTGTAACTATTCTGGACAACACGGTCCGTTTTTCCATGCATCTGCTCAATATAGAAGGAACAGATCCCCTCAATGTCCTCTACCTGCTTGTCGGACTGCTTTCCGTGACCGGAATATTGGCTGCGCTGACGGGATATTTTATAGGCCACAGATCAAAAGGGATCTTTATCGGGGAAACACTGCTTGCTGAGAGCGACATGCAAAAAAGACTGCCTGAAATACAAATGACCCGGGAAAAGAAACCGGGCAGTGTCGTACTTCTTTTTCTGGTTCTTGGATTCATCGTGGCAAGCATGATTATCTTCTCTCAGAACAACCTTTTGTATTCGTCCCTGATTATAATATTTTTTCTTGTCTTTAATCTGTTGGTCAATCCGGAAATCCTTCGTCCCCTGAAAAAACCGGTGATCTGGTTCAATTTTATAATCCTGCTGGTTTTTTCCACGTTTTTATTCGATTACCGGAATTCAGGAATAGGCTTATCAGCACAGGGGGTAATGGCCGGTATCGGGATGATTTACCGCGCGATGGTAATTGTATGCGGATTTGCCATGATCAGCAGGGAACTGCAAAATCCGATTATTCGGAATTTTCTTAGTTCAAACGGATTTGAACCGCTTTATGAGGCCTTGCAGGCTGGATTTTTTATTTTGCCTGAATTAATGAACAACCTGCCTCCTTTCCGGGAGATCAGGCTACACCCGTTGAGGTCGCTTTGTGAACAGATCAGCAAAGCCGACCGGATAAGCCGTGATCTTGCGGATAAAAAATAACCTGAAACGGGCAATGAAGGGCAACCTTCAATTGCAAAAGTATGATTGTAATGTTTAATGATCAATAATAGCTTATCAATTACTTAGCTGGGTTCTCCTATCACATGTTTATGGCCCGGGATCCTACTCCCGGGCTATTTTTTTGATCTTTCCTAAAATACATTTATGTAGAAATCGCCGGGAATATCCTACGAAGATGTAGGATATCTTTCTTTTGAATAGCGTAAGTGATTGATATTTATATTTAAGTCGATTATGGTACAGTAGTTGAAAATCCGTTATTCAAAAATATGAATAATGATATTTTCTCGTTAAACTAGTCAGATTGACCTGGCTGAAATGAAGTTTTCAATAACTAAAAACAATCACATGAACAAAAATCAAAACACCACCCGGATTTTAGCCGTAATGGTTATGGCATCAGTTTTATTCTATACTGGAGTTTCTGCTCAGGAAAAAGATAAAACATCAGCATTTCTGACTTCGCTGACAAAGATCAATAAAGAAAAGTTATTCACTCCGATTGTCTCAATCGAAACATGGGGCACTTATTCGATGGGAGAAGAGAAAAGCGGTGTTAAATATGCCGATCGCCCTGACATTTCTTTCAGAAGGCTCCGGTTGGGGGCCAAGGGAGATCCCTATAGCTGGCTCAGTTATGAAATCGAACTGAACCTTGACCGGCTCGGGGAAGATAGTTATGCTTCGACTAAAGGGTCGTATTGCGGCCTGGATATCTGGAAAGCATACATCACCGCCAAGCTTTTAAAAAACAGCGACCTGCTTTACCTGCATACGGGTTATTACTGGGCCGCCGTTAGCCGTCAGTATAATACCAGTCCGTGGGCAGTAGGTTCGTTTGATAAGACCAGGGCCTGTTGGTATATGAGGAACTTCATGACCGGGAAAGGTAATGGTATTGAAAGCGGTTTTGGACTGGGAGGACTCAAGAACTACAAGAACTTCGGGGTCAGTTACCGCGCCGGCGTTTATTCACCGTCAGCCTATGAAAGCGCTACTAAAGCCAATCTGCTTTATACCGGACGGTTAATGCTGTCGTTCGGTGATCCGGAAGAAAAATCCTACAAATTTATGCTTTCCGGCAACCAGTGGAGAAAGCGCAACGGAGTAACCCTTGGTTTTGGTGGATCGAGCCAGGGAAAGGTCAACGCCTCTGATGCTGTGTTCTTTGATAAATCGTTTACCTACGGGTCGGATATCCTTATTAATTATGCAGGACTTGCTATCAGCGGGGAATATTTTGAGATGAAGCGTGAAGCGGGAGGCTATGATGATTTCAAAGGAAAAGAATGGAACATCACTGCAGGTTACAACTTTATAATCGGCTCAACCTTCCTGGAACCTTCGTTTACTTATGAGAAATATAAAGGGGAAGGTGCAAAAGCGCTTTATAAGTACATTGGGGACGATAAAACTTATGATATCGGCATTAACTGGTACCTGAATAAAGACAAACTAAAACTGGCAGCCCACTATGTAAATCAGGCAGGTTCCATCTCTTCTAATGTGGGCGATTACCTGGGACTTGCACTTCAGTTCAGGTTGTAGCTATTTAAGTAACGGCCCGTTTTTAAGGATGATGACCTGTCCTTTTGATTTGTTCCGGATATGTGATTTGTCTTTGTGTTATTTTTTTATCGGAAACATTTAGCTTTTTGTTTTTATCTATAGAAAAGATTTAATTTTAAAACAATTTATAAACATATGAAAAACGCATTCAAAAAGGTAACCATTATTCTGTTGGCAGTACTTGTCACAAACATGATGTTTTCCTGTAACGGGGGAAGCAGGAAAAGTGAGGCACCTTCAGGGACGACAGCGCCGGAAATCACCATGATGGTGTTTGCTGCCGCCAGTCTGACTGACGTTTTGTCTGAGTTAATCGATTCATTTAAGGTCGGTCATCAGGTCCGGATAAATACCAATATGGCTTCCAGTGGTACGTTGGCCAGACAGATAGAACAGGGAGGGACGCCCGACTTGTTTATATCCGCCAGCAAGAAGTGGGCAGATTATGTCGACAGTATAGGTTTTGTAGTAAAACCATACAAAGAGGTTATTGCCCATAATGATCTGGTACTGATTGCACCGAACGATAGCAAGCTGGAAACGGTTAAAGTAGATAGTTCCATGAATATTATGCCTGTGCTGGGAAGCAACAGGCTTTCCATGGGAGACCCGGCACATGTTCCCGCAGGGCAATATGCCAGGCAGGCCCTGGAATATTTTGGATTGTATCAGAAACTGACCGGGAAGCTGCTTCCTGCAAAGGATGTCCGGTCTGCATTGATGGTTGTTGAGCTGGGAGAATCTCCACTGGGAATTGTTTACCGTACCGATGCCCAAAAATCCGCTAAAGTTAAAATTGTCGGGGTTTTCCCTGACAGGTCCCATAAACCGATCGTTTATGTATCAACAATCTGTAAGGAAAGCGAATTGTCAAAAGAGTTTTATGATTACCTGAAATCGGACAAGGCGAAACCAGTCTGGGCAAAATACGGATTTAATAATTAGTGAACTGGCGAACTGGTGGATTGGTGAGTGAAAGAATGATTGAATGAGAGAATTGGAACCCAAATAATAGGCACAGAAGCAATAGCTGTTTGAAAGTTTGAATGTCCGAATGTTTGACGCTTCGCGGTTAAGGATGAGAATATATATTCATTGTGAATTAATGAGTTGGTGAATTGGTGAATTGGAAGAAAGACAAAGATCAGGTAACCGCAACAACATTCAAACAACGAAGTATCAAACTTTCAAACGGCGTAGCCTCAAACGGCAGGAACAATGTTAACCATATTAACAATGATAATCATATAGACACATTATGTGTTGGTGAGTTGGCGAACTGGTGAATTGGTGAGTGATGGAATTGAAAAAACAAGGGTATGGAACCTGAACAATAGAAACAAAAGTAACCACAGAAACCGAAAAACTTTGTGTCTTCGTGCCTTTGTGTTCTGTTTAACAACAGTAACAATGTTAACCATATTAACAATAGAAACTATTCTTCGTGTCTTTGTAACCGGAATTAAAAAGAGATGATCGATTTTTTCAAATTTAATGAAGCAGAAATTGAAGCCATCAGGCTCTCTGTCGAGGTTGCCGTTTATTGTGCGGTAGTATCATTGCCGCTGGCCCTGGTATTGGGCTATGTTTTAGCGAGGTATGAATTTCCCGGGAAATCGGTAGCTGAGAGCCTGATCCACCTTCCGCTGGTGATGCCCCCGGTAACGACAGGCTATCTGTTGCTCCTGCTTTTTGGGACGAGGGGCATATTCGGGAAATGGCTGTTCAGCCTTTTGGGAATCCGGATTGCTTTTACCTTTCCTGCAGCGGTGATTGCCTCTGTGTTTGTTTCATTTCCTTTGATTGTCAGATCGATACGAACTTCCATGGAAATGGTCGATCCCGGCCTGGAAGATGCTTCCCGCATCCTGGGGGCGGGCAAGATCAAGACATTCTTCCGGATCACTATTCCATTGGCATTACCAGGGATCGTTTCCGGAACAATCCTGGCTTTTGCCCGGTCGTTGGGTGAATTTGGCGCAACCATAACGTTTGCCGGAAATATAGAGGGAGAGACACAGACTCTCCCTCTTGCTGTTTATGCTTATATGCAGATCCCCGGAAAAGAAGGAGCCACGCTCAGGCTTGTGCTTGTTTCTGTCCTGGTTTCATTTATGGCTATGGCATTTTCAGAGTTGTTCATAAAAAAAATGAAACACTCATGATTGAAGTAAATATCAGGCTTAAACGGGATAATTTCGATGTGATTGTCAATGAAACTTTTGGAGAGGGTATTACCGGTATTTTCGGCCCGAGCGGATCGGGAAAGACTTCGCTTCTCAATTCAATATCAGGACTGGCAATTCCAGCGGAAGGAGAGATTGCCGTAAACGGGAAACCTGTTTTCAGTTCTTCCCGGAAAATCCGGGTTCCTGTGGAGAAACGCCGCATCGGGTATGTCTTTCAGGAAGGACGGTTGTTCCCGCATATGACTGTAGAGAAAAACCTGTTGTATGGAGCCGGAAAGAAAGGAAAGGGAATGCCGGGATTTAGCAGGATCGTGGAGCTGCTTAACCTTTCCCATCTTCTGCACAGCCGTCCATCCAACATATCAGGAGGGGAACGGCAACGGACAGCCCTGGGAAGGGCATTGCTTTCATCGCCTGAACTGCTTTTGCTGGATGAGCCTTTTTCTGCTGTCGATGCCGGTTTAAGGGACCAGATCCTGCCTTTTCTACTGAAAATCCATAAGACGGTAAAGATTCCCATGTTGGTAGTCAGTCATGATATAACCGACCTTTTGAAACTGACAAACAGGCTTTGTCTGATCAGGCAGGGACAAGTAATCGGTCATGACGATTATCACCATCTCATACGGAGGAAGGAAATTCAGGATATTTTCAGCAACAATTCGTTGATCAACTCGGTCAACATGAAAGTAAGCCGCATTAACCGGGAATCCGGATTAACGGTGCTGACAGCGGGAGAAACGGGAAATGAGATGAAGGTGCTTTGTGAAAAGAGCAAAACCGGGTATGCTTTAGGTGAAGAATTAAAAATATTTATCCGGCCGGATGATATTGCCTTATCTGTATCACGGCTGGAAAATATTACCATACAAAACCAACTGGAGGGTATTATTACTGAAATAATCGAGCGTGACAATGTTATGCTTTGTATTGTCGATACCGGATTTCCTCTCGTGGTCGAGATTACCTCGGAATCGCTCAAACGGATGAGAATTACAAAGGGGATGGTGGTTTGGTGCCTATTCAAATCAGTTGCCATCGACGTTGCAGGATAATTGGGATATGGAAACATTTTTATCAGGGAAGTAACCCATGAACAGCCTGTCAGGAAAAATAAGAAAGTTAACCACATCTGGTAATATTACAATGGTTGATGTTGACATTGACCAAATTACGATGACCGCAATTGTTATAGGTCAGCCGGATCAGGAAAATTGCCTGTGTGAGGGTAGTGAAATTGGTTTACTCTTCAATGAATCGGAAGTTTCGATTGCAAGGATCGGGAATTCGCAAATCAGTATGAATAACCAGATTCCGTGTTCTATAGGAGAGATGGAAGAAGGGGCAATATTCACAAAAGTAAAACTTGAATTTGCAGGGCAAAGAATATTTTCTTTGATAACGACCCGCGCTTCCAGAAGATTGAACCTCCGGAGAGGTGAAACGGTACTGGCGCTGATCAAAACCAACGAAGTTTTTCTGAAATATCAATAATTGCCTGGTTATTTCAACAGGACGGCGGATATTTCTTTATCATTTGAATTCATGGACATTGAATTAAACATATCAAAAAAATTATGCACCTCTTCCGGCGAATTCATCCTGAAGGCCGATTTGGCTATAAAGGGAAACGAACTGGTCGCTTTTTTCGGCCCGTCCGGTGTCGGTAAAACCACGTTGCTACGTATTATAGCAGGATTGACCGACGCTGATGAGGGTTACCTGAAAGTTGACGGGAGAACGTGGTTCGATTCGGTAAGCCGGATCAATCTTTCTCCTCAAAAGAGAAAAGTAGGTTTTGTCTTTCAGAACTATGCCCTTTTTCCCAACATGTCGGTCCTTGAAAACATCCGGTTTGCACAATCAAAACAGGATAAAAAGTATTTATGTGAATTGCTTGAAATTCTGGGGCTGGAAAAACTGAAAAACAGGAAACCGGCAATGCTTTCAGGGGGACAACAGCAACGGGTGGCACTGGCCCGGGCATTGGCAAGAAAGCCGGATATCCTGCTCCTGGATGAACCGCTCTCCGCTCTCGATCAGGAAATGCGGACTGTCCTCCAGAATGAAATCATGCAGGTACATAACAGATGGAATATCACGTCGATACTGGTTAGTCACGATCTTCCGGAAGTCTTCAGGTTATGCAGCCGGGTTATCGTTTTAAAAAACGGTAAGGTCACCGGCGATGGCAATCCTTTTGATATTTTCAACCGGAACAAAATCAGCGGGAAAGTCCGTTTTGTTGCTGAAGTATTAAAGGTGGAACAGGAAGAGGTAATCAATATCCTGACCTTACTGATTGGTAACTCTCCTGTGAAGGTAGCTGTTTGCAATGATGACGCTGTAAATTATGCCCCCGGAGATCATGTCCTTGTTGTATCAAAAGCCTTTAACCCGATAATACAAAAACTTTAAATTAAGCAGATTAACAATTAAACTAAAATTGAAGGAAATGAACTATCTGAGAAAAATTTCAGTTGTCTGCCTGCTGTTAATTGCAGCAACGCAGCTAATGGCCCAGGAACTGATGATAGCTGCCGGGGCCGGGTATAAAAGACCGGTAACGGAAGTCGTTGCCGCTTTTGAAAAAAGTTCCGGAATTAAAGTCGACGCCGTTTTCGGAAATATCCAGATGGTCGCCAGCCAGGCGAAACAAACAGGGGAGATAAGCTGCATCATCGGGGATAAAAAGTTCCTCGGAAATATTGAGCCGACAGTATCGTTTTCCGGTTATACCACAATTGGAAAAGGAATTATGGTACTTGCTTTCAGAAAGGGCATTGAACTTTCTTCCCCGGCTGACCTGCTGACAGAAAAAGTACATTCGGTTTTTATGCCCCGGGAAGGAAAAGCAATATACGGGATAGCCGGTATGGAGGCCATCAAATCCTATGGATATTCAGAAACGCTTTCAGGAAAGCTGACCCAGGTCGCCACGGTACCTCAGGTTGTGTCCTATCTTTTGACAGGAGAAGCTGATGCCGGCTTTATTAACCTGACGGAGGCCCTTGCCAACAAAGATAAGCTGGGCGGTTACCTGGTAATTCCCGATGACAAATACAAGGAAATCATCATTGTTGCCGGTGTGGTAAAAGGCTTTCAGGACAATCCTGATTTGAAAAAGTTCAGTGATTTTCTGCAATCCGGTGAAGCACAGGCTATCTTTCAGAAATATGGATTAAAATGAACAGTAAAATATTTTCCGAATGACTTACGGTCAGTTATTGCATCAATATTTTATTCATCCGGCGATCGGTCTGACGCTGAGGGCAACCGTTCTGGCGATGGTGCTCCAGCTCTTGATCGGATTGCCGGTTGGTTTGTACCTGGCAGGCAGGAAAAACCTGTGGCGTGCTGTTTCCGAAATAATAGTGACATTGCCGATGATTTTTCCTCCAATGGCTTTAGGATTTTTTCTTCTTTTATTGTTAGGCAAGAATGGGATGATTGGTCATTTTTTCCTGAAAGTTTTTCGTTTAAAGATTATTTTTTCATTCTGGGGAGTGCTGGTCGCTACCTTTATCGTAGGATTGCCGTTTATGGCAAAAAGCGTGCAGGCCGCTCGTCAGCAACTGGATAATTCACTGATTGAAGCAGCTTCAACCCTTGGAAAAACAAAATGGCAGATAACCCGAAGGGTCGTACTTCCAAATATCCGAAACGGGATCCTTGCCGGGGTTTTGCTTTCTTTTGGCCGGTCTGTTGGCGAAGTCGGCATAACCCTTATGCTTGGAGGCAATATTATTGGCCGTACGGAAACTCTTTCCCTGGCAATTTATAATGCCGTATTTGAGGGCGAGTTTCAGAAAGCTGCCATCTTTTCAGTTATTTTATCTGTCCTTTCCATTTTCATATTGCTCGTCCTGAATTTCATAAACAGGGATAAAATCCCGAACTTTAGCATGAACGGGAAATGATGCATGGTCCGGTTTTGGAATGGTTTTAATTTTTCGTGGAACGATAACCTGGATTTTTCTGATTTTTAAATAATTATTCAAGATAAAAAGATGATCTATTTTACAGAAAATGATATTGACCGTTTGATTGAGGATGATGTCCCTGCAGGAGATATGACGACTTCCCTTTTAAAGTTGCGTGGCAAACATGGACGGATATGTTTGTCGGCGAGGCAGGAGATGACGGTCTGCTGTACGGAAGAGGTTAGCCGGATGTACCATAAAGCAGGGCTTTATGTCCGCTATGCCGTTGCTTCAGGGATACGGCTTGCCGAAGGGGAGAGGATACTCGAGGCTGAAGGGGATGCCGGTGCGCTTCATCTGATCTGGAGGACCGGATCAGCGATGATCGAATTTGCCTCGGGCATAGCAAGCCGGACGAGTAGGCTGGTGACCCTGGCAAAAACAGTTAATCCATCCATTTCCGTAGCAGGCACCCGTAAACATCCTCCATATCTTAAAAAAGTTGCCTTGAAAGGTTTACTGGCCGGAGGAGGGGTCCCTCACCGTACCGGTCTTTCTGATACGGTCTTGATCTTCAGGGAACACATGCTGTTTACCGGGGGATATGAAAATTTGAAAGAGACCATTGCAGATGTAAAAAAACAGCAGAAGGAACGGAAAGTCGTTGTTGAGGCACATACCCGGGAACAGGTTATGCAGTGTGTCCGGGCAGGAGCTGATGCCATACAAATAGACAAGATGCCTCCGGACCTGTTTCTGGCATGCGTCCTTGCCTCCAGGGACCTGGTGCCGGACGTTTGTATTATTGCAGCTGGTGGTGTTAATGCGGATAATGCGGCTGCCTATGCCAAAGCCGGAGCCGATGTTCTCGTTACTTCTTGGATGTATTACGCCCAGCCTGCTGATATTCATGTTGAAATTACCCCTGATAGCAACACTTATCTGGCTTGAATTGATAAAAAATAGCCGTTGGAGTACCTGGAGGCAGGCTAAGAAAAATTCAATATTTTTGAGAAATGATTAAATCTTTGCTGATCCTTTGTTTTTTTCTTTTATCTCTGTTCACAACAGGGCAGGAACTAAAAATAAAGAACCGTGATCCAGATGCATTGACAGGTTCTGTATTTGCCGTCACAATAGCTGACAACTCGTTATCTTTCCAGGAACGGGAAAAGAAGATTTGGAAGGAAATCCGTTCCGGGAATATTCCGGGATTTTACAGAAAGCTCATCCAAATTAAGGATACCGTGAATTTGGGAAACAAGGTATATGACGTTTCCTATTATGTTCTTCCCGATTATTTGGCTGTTGGGTCTGACAGCGATTATTTTTATTGCCCGATGAGTCCTGTTCTTGCACAGCATGTTGCCCGTTTTTTTAAATGCGCGCTCCCTACCAGGAAAATGGTCGATCAGATTTATCAGGCAGCTTTAGTAAAGATGACACCTGAACCGGTACCTCCGTCCAATGAAATGAATACCGTTCCCGTTTTTATCAGGCATAACGACCTAGTACACGCACAGAGGAAGAAAACGAAGGATCGATTTCCTCTGGGAAGTTTGGTTGCCGGGAATAAAAAGGATGTGGTGATATCGAATAAAATCTACCCTGATAATAACCACTTAAAAGTAGTCATTTATGGCTGGCATAAGCCTGATGGTAAACCAATCCAACCATTGTACGGAGGTCATACCGCTGATTGGGTGGATTACAGCCATGGAATAAGGTTGGTTCAGCGAAAAATAAATGTCAATGGACGAGGAATGAAGATCCGGAGAGTTTTAAAATCAAGGGAACTACATCTTCTTTTAAGCGATGAAGGGATCATCTCAAAGCCCAGTTATCCCCGGAAATATCCGGAGGCACCATAATATCATATCGTATTCACAAGAGAACGATTTAATTGAATCTTTCTAACATTTTTACTGCGCATCTTCAGTTTCTACTGATTAAAAGGAGCACGGATACGAGGAGCCAGGTCGCAGAAGATCACCAATCGGAAATAAGTCTTGTTTTATTGTTCGTTTTGCTTTTGTCCGATAAAAAAGCATGCCGGCCTGTTTCATCCGGCATGTGGAATATTTATCCGAGATCTAACTAATTATAAACTATCCAAATAAACTTGCCTGCGAATGATTCGTCTGCCTTGTGATATGTAAATTTTCCAGTCGCATGTACCTTCTCCGTAATCGATGGTGACATCCTCGTCATTGCCTGACCAACTTATCACGATCACTCCTTCCAGAATATTTTCGCAGGTGCGGGCTATCTTGAAAGGTTCAGTGATCGTATAGGAATAGGAGCGTCCGGACGTGGAGGTAACATCAGCCGATCCTGAAAGCAGGAAAACATCGTCAACCAGCGTATAGGTGTTCATACCCCCGATCCATTCGCGCGTGATCGTTTTTTGCTTGTGGATCTTAATGTCGCTGGGAGTAGTCAGCGTCAGATCAATATCCTCGGTAAAGGATGGCTCTTCCTTGGTTCCTGTATTGCTGGACGATTTGGTACCTGCTACCGTAAAACCTTCCACTGCGAAATCAGTGAATGTTGCGGTATATTCAGCTCCAGGATTACGAAGGGTATCGCTGATGGTAATGACAATGGAACCCGACCGGGTCAGTCCGCTGATCCCTTCGCATCCGTCGCCAAAATCGATCGTGATGGTCTTGGGGAACGTCTCATCGTCCGGTGCTACAGTAACCGTGGCGCACCCTGATTCCGTGGCGGTAACTCTGGTTCCCGTTTCTCCCTGTTCTTCGGAATAAGCGATCGCTTCATCAATGCTGGCAGCGATCTCTTCATCTATCACTTCCGTGTTGGTGTTTTCCTGGACTACATCAACCGTTTCGCTACTTAATTCTTCTTCTGAAGAACTGTTATTATCCTTGCTACATGAGGGGAATGTCACTATTCCTGAAAGAGCAAGAATTCCGATCAATAAATAATTTTTTGTCCTCATAGTTATTAAAATAAATTAGTTTGAAGAATTAGCCATATCATTTTCTTTTAAACAGACCTGAATGTTTTCCATCCGTCCAATCCATTTTGTGCGGATCACTTCCGCATCTTTTGTTTGTTCGGGCGTAAGCAAGGTGATGAGCTCATCCGTATGCTTCGTATTCAGTTCAATTAATTCATCCCTGGTTTTGGGACTGATCTCATCGCGTTCCACTATATAGAGGTGCATCATTTTTGCATATTCCAGGTTAATTTTATAAACTTCCTTTGCCTGTGTCTTATCTAATGGAGCCTATCTTTCATGATGACAGTAATTTAATTAATTAGTTGCTGATCCTGATTGCGTTTAGCACCGAAGAAAAAGCCTTATCTGAAAAGGTAAGGGCCTTTAGTAAATGCAAATTGCGGGAAAGGGGATATATCTCGCCTAAAAAAACCTGTAAATGAAAGCGTGATCATATTATTCTGAACACCTTCCAGATACGGGTAAGCCTCTACATTATCAACCACATCGATGAAGCCATGAGAATACTTGATCGACATTTTGCTGAAGGGAAAATTAAAGCCAATTCCTCCAACGAGGCCGCAGTCATACTTCTCAAAGTCACCGTAGTTCAATTCTCCGTATCCATAAGCGTAATTGGTCTCTACATTGAAGGTGGCATCGATCAGATAGGAGCCATAACCCCCGATGATAAAATCGACAATATTTTTGGTATGGATATTCAACAGCAGGGGGACCTCCAGGTAATGAAGCCGGTAGTTGATTGATTCGTGATTGTATGCCGAATAAGCATAGTCCACTTCTCCCCCTTTTTTGGAATAAAGCAACTGGGGCTCAAAGGATGCTCTCTTTCTTAAAGGTATGCTGTACGCAAATCCGGCATGGAAACCGAACTGAAAACCGGGATCACCAACGTCTGCATTGTGAAAGCTGCTTGCCTGGATCCCTCCGATAATGCCAAAATGAGGTTCATGAATACTATAAACAGGGACTGAATAAGAACTTCTTTTTAAAACCTGTGCTTTCAACCCGGCAAAGGGGATGAGTAAAAAAGCACATATCAACAATTTTTTCATGACGTATATGAAATTAAAGAGGTTTAATTATCGTTTATGCTAATATTATTCAAATCAACCATATATTCGCTTCCGTCGTCAAAGACTACTTTCGCCTCATCTTCGTTCAGAAATTCAACAGTTCCCTGGTAAGTATAGTCTACATTGGTAGCTCCATAGCTTTGTACCAGGGTAAAGGTGACCGTACCGGAATAGATTTTATGAGATTGTTTGGATACATGAGCATCCGCGATCTGGCTGTCGAAAGTAAACTGATAATCATCATCATAATAGATCGCATCCCATGCCCCGATCCTTTTGTAGGCGCCGTTGTATATCTCGTCGCTGCTTTCGTCCTCCAGTCCGGTAACGGTGAAGTTCACCGAAAGGGAATGATCATAGGAAGCCCGAACAGTTTTCAGTGTTTCTTCTGCTGTCAGATCATAGTCCACAGACGGATTATCGCACGAGAGCATGTATTCTTCATTATAGACATATTCGTAGCTGATGTATCCCGGAGCGGTCTCATTATAGATTGTATCTTTATTTTGATGCAACTGGTCACATGTACTGATGTCCTGGATCTCATTGCTGGCCTGGTTCATGTTGGCAACCAGCCCGTAGGAACTGTATGCCAGGGAAACGGCGATTGCTTCCTGTGCATCTTCATAGGCATATACCGGATCAATATAGATCACCTCTCCGTGGTCGTCGCAGCCCTGCATTACGGGAACTAATCCCATCGCAGCTATGCTTATCAGGAGTTTAGTCTTCATTTTATTCATTTTTATGATTATTATCTTTTCTCATTATCATCCGGATTGGTATAACCGGTAACTTCATATTTGACAACATTTTCAATGATCACTTCCTTGTATACCACGTGTTCGTATTCAAAATAAGTTTTTCCGTCTACCTGAAACGTTTGGGCACCGTCGGGAAGTGACGGGACAATAGTACCCACAGGAGGCATCACTGATTTATAGCTATCCTTACCCCCTCCGGGTTGATCTTTTTTCACATAATAAACCCCGTCGGCATAATAATAAGAAACACCTCCAACATACGTCACCGTGTAATAGGTTGGTAATGCTGTAATGACAACTCCTCGGTATACCGGGGGAACCACAACGACACGTGGTGCAACAATTACCCTTCTTACCGGTACATAAACCGGTGCAACAGACCGCCGCACAGCGGTAACCCCTCCCGGTCTCCAAACAACAACCTGTGCCTGCACTTCACTCAGTGCTCCTGCCATGACAATCGGTAGGAGCAACAGGATTTTTTGATAGCTAATAATTTTTTTCATGGTCATTCTGTTTTTGCTTTTATTTTAATGGATACCTAAATGATCGTTTCCATTTCATTAGTCGTCTCATATTTGACAAATGTTTTTTTAGACTCAACAGTGTCCAGACAAGTCTGGCATTGTTTTCGCTCATCAAACATTCTCCTGTTCAACAAGCCTCAAACGCTGTTTGACCTTTTTATCACTTAGTCGAAACATTTATTTCTTTTTAAATTTTGGGTCAAACTTAAGTCTATCTATCCCCGGAGCTGAAAAGTTTTCATCAAACCATAAAACCAATGATACCAACGGCATTTCCGCTCAACATATTTATTTCGTCTACACTGAAAGTAGCTGCAACGAGAGATCGAATTAATAACCTTCTTTGTATTTTTTTATAGCTAAAATCAATTACTATTGTCAATATCAGATATCCAACAGGGGAAGTCAAAAAACGGGTATCTTCAATTCAAAAAGGAAGACTGTTATGGAACGGATCGTGTCGGAAGTAAATGAACAAACTGCAAAAGCCTGACGAAATAATTCAGAAAAACTTCGTTCGCACATTGATAAAGGAATTGAACAAATTCTTAGAGAAACATTGTGAAAGTTCAAAGAGGCAAACTTTGAACTGATGTTAGACTTCTTTCTGAACCGATTTCTCTTAAAGCAAGGGTTACACCGAAAATACGTTCCGGACTTTTTAGAAAGCCTCCGAAGTCTTGCTTCCTGCGAATCTGTAGGTAAGTGAAATATTCAGAAAGAAGCCGTTTTCGGAATACTTATAGGCAGGCATCAATCCGGTATTGGTCAATTTTGCTCCAAACTGCCATCTGGCCTCATCCAGGTTCTGGTAAGCCTCCAAATCACATTTTAGATTGTATCCGATCTGTAGCTTAAACCACCAGTTTTTGGACATCATCCGGTCGGCAAACAGCCCCAGGTTTCTTTCATGCAGCCAGATATAATCATAATCTGGGCTTCGGGAAATACCTGAAACATACTGGATGGCAGAGAAAAAGAATCCCGTAACCAGGCTTGGTTCCGCTTGGTAGGAGAGCTGGATTCGAAATGGTATGTTACCTAAAAAAGTAAGCCTGTCAGAAACGATCCACTTAAATCCGACTGTCGGAATGATGATGTTATTTGAAAACCGGTAAGCGTAAAACATTCCCAAAGAAAAACTTGTACGGGCGTTCATCAGATGCGTGAAACTTATTCCGGATGCCCACATCAAATCATCAGTTGATAGCGGATCAAAATCAGAAGATAATGCCGGATCAAAAAGAAAAATAAAGTTCCAACGGTCATTCATTTGATGACGCCAGCCCATTCTCAAATCTACCTGGTGAAAAAGGTTTGATCCAAAGGGAAATGCATCGGATAAGCTAAGATAACTGTACTGTGGCGAAACAGCAAGCCTATCTTTTCCGGATACTAATACCGGCAAAGCAACTGATACCCGTCCTTTTTGTTCGATTTGCGAATCGTTTGTCCGGAACGGTTCAATTTCAATTCCAACGGGTGAAAAGGTTTGTGCCCACCCACCGGATGTCCAAAGAAGGAGAAACCATATTAAAATCGATTTGTACATCATTTTCATGAGTCTTAATTATGGATTAGAACTTAGCTTGGATGGCATGAGTAAACAAAAATCAACTAGTTCAGGATCCTTCCGTCTGTCATCTCGATTGTCCGGTCTGTATTGGCCGCAAAATCGTTGTCATGGGTTACGCAAATAATGGTCTGTCCGAATTCCCGGGCCAGGTTATGAAAGATATCCTGAACAGCACTTGAGTTTTTACTGTCAAGGTTACCGGTAGGTTCATCCGCCATAATGACAGATGGGCTATTAATCAGGGCCCGGGCAATAGCAACACGTTGCTGCTGGCCTCCGGATAGTTTGTTTGCCTTTTTCAGTGCCTGCTCCGAGAGATCGAGCAGATTCAGGCTGTCATAAGCCTTTTGTTCGATTTCTTCAGCAGATAGCTTTCCAAGCTTCAGGGCCGGGAGCATGACATTTTGCAGGACAGAGAATTCCGGCAGCAGGTAGTGGAACTGAAAGACGAAACCGATGTGTTCGTTTCTGAAGGCAGCCAGTTGGTTCTGCTTTTTTCCGGTAAGCAGTTCTCCGTTTATTACAAGACTGCCCTCATAATCCGTATCCATTGTTGAAAGGACATAAAGCAGAGTTGATTTACCTGAACCGGATTTGCCGATAATCGACAAAAATTCGCCTTTCGATACGTCGAAAGAGACCCCTTTAATTACCTGGAATGTTTGTGGATCATAAAAATATTTAATGAGGTTCCTGATGCTCAGAGCTGTTGTTTTATCTTTGTTTTCCATTGTTTTTATCCTCTTATGATGATTACAGGGTCGATACGAGAAGCTTTGCGGGAAGGAATATAACCGGCGATTATTGTTGTGCAGACCCCAAAAACGAGAGCCAGGACAAAGTCTGTGGCCCTGTATGTGATGGGCAAGGTGGTTAACCCGGCGATACGAAACGGGACATGGTGTATCAATGCCGAGATGCCATATCCTAAAGAAACCCCGGTTATTCCTCCGATTACCCCTATGATCAAAGCCTGTGTAAGAAATATGTTTTTCACGTCATTTCCGGAAAATCCCATGGCTTTCAGGATTGCAATTTCCCTGATTTTTTCGTTGATCGTCATATTCATAATATTGTAAATGCCAAAACCTGCCACCAGCAAAATGGTAAGGGAAACGGCCATGGCTATGATGTTCCTTAACTGTGAGGCCGCCACCAACTGCTGATTAGCCGTTTGCCAGGATTCGATCTGGTAAGGTATTGCAGACTGGATTGACCGGATAAAGGTTGCTGTCTTATCCCGGTCTTTCAGGTTGATCTGGATATCAGTTGAGTAATCGAAATTTTCGCCTTCCAGCTGCCGGGCCGAGGCGATGTTTATGTAAGCTTTTGATTTGTCTATATCCTTGATCGAGGTTTCCATAATACCGACTATCGTAAAGTTACGGGAAGTCCCGTCTGAAGTTAAAACGTTGACATTATCGTTGACATTGATGCTCAGGTTTTCGGCGAGTACTTTTCCAAGGACTATCCCTGATTTTTGAAAGCTCAGGTCTTTCCACCGGCCTGAAACTATCTTATCGCCTATGCTGAAAAGCCTGTTTTCGCCGTCACTATCAACCCCTGAAATGTTCCCGTTTATTTTTTTTGAACCGTTCCTGAAAAAAACGCTGAAATTCAGTTGTGGCGCGATCCCTGTAATTTCAGAACGATTTTCCAGCATGCGTATGATTTCCGAGGTATTTTTAATGCCTTCCGTATATTGGATCGTTTTTTTATTCCGGACATTGAGCAGGTCATCCGCTGAACTTAGGGCCGAAACTGCCGGATTGTAAGGGTTTGTATTGTCATCATTGAATATCCGGACATGTCCCAGCGTGCTGAAAGCCAGACTGTCCTGGGCGGAGTTGACCCCGTTCATAAAACTGTTCATAAAAATGTACATGGAGACCCCAAAGGTTACCCCCAGAACAGCTACCACTGTCTGCCAGATTTTTGCCGTCAAATGGACCGACGCAATCTGCCTGTTTACCGGCGCATTTTTATTGCTTTGTTTCATATTCTGATAATTCTTTTAATGGTCGTATTTATTTTATCGCCTTTATGGCTTTGTTGTTTCCTTTTGCCACTCTCTCATTCAGTAATTCAATCATTCTCTCATTTTTCATGGCATCATCAGCACATCATTTTCTTTCACTCCCTGAAGTATTTCCGTCCACTCGCTTGTACTGATCCCTGTTTCTACCTTCACTTTTCCGGTTTTTCCTTTTATCAGGATATAATCATTAGGAAGTAAATAGGATGAAGGAATTACCAACGCGTGTTGCTTTTTCTGAACGACGATATCTGCCTGAAGTTGTGCTCCCGGTTTCAGGGCGGGTACTTTTTCTGAAAAACGGGCCTCAGCAATGAATGATTGTTTTTCGTTGTCAAACTGCGGATAAATTCTGGATATATAGGCCAGATAAGATTTTTTCTTATCTGTGTTGAGCTCGATATAAACCGGTTGGCCAATTTTTACAAGACCGATGTCCTCTTCGGCGATTTCGAGTTTCGCAAGATATACCCCTGCTCCAATCTCTGCCACTGTTTCTCCTTTTTTCACCAATTCGCCATCTTCTTTCATTGTCTGAAGCACAATGCCGGAATCGACCTTACTAGTCAGCGTATAGTAAGAACTGTTATTTTGTTGGGCTACGAGGTTGGCTTTTGCATTGGCCAGGTCGGTCTGGAGATTTTTTTTCATGTCTTCTATCGTGTTTTCCTGGGCGAGCAGAGCTGCTTTGGAATTTTCGAAAGACAGACGGGCCTTATCAAGATCGGCGCGGGAAACGGCGTTGGACGCAATCAGGTTTTTAAAGCGGATGAAATTGACAGAATCTGTTTCCAGTTGGTTTTTTTGTTGGTTTTTCTGTTGTTCAAGTTTCTGAAGCACAGGAGATACGGGGCTTATATTCTCCAATGCATGACGGTAGGCGACTTCCGTTTCTTTGAGCTGGGCCTGTGGCGTTTCGTCCTGTATGTAAAAAAGCGGTTCCCCGATGGATACAGTATCTCCCTCTTTTACAATTGATTTTACAAGGTATCCTTCGTTTATCGATGTTACATAATATTGGCCATCCATAACGATATTGCCACTGGCAAAAACGGCATCGGCAATATTTTTCCGCTGAGGGGAGGTCTGGTCTCCTCCGGAGCATCCGGAAACAAGGCCTGCCGAAAGCATCAGCAGCTGAAAAAGATATTTCTGTTTCATAATATTTTTGTTTCGTATTTTTATTATTTATTCTCTCTTGATTCAATCGTCGCTTTTTTTGTTAAAAACTCCGACAGGCTATTGAGGTACTGGCTCTCCGCCGACAGGTAATCGTTGAAAACGTCCAGATAACCATCCATACTTAGCAATCCCTGCTTATACTTTTCCCAGGCCAGGCCGAGGTTCTCCGCCGATAAGGAAAAAGTTTCACCGGCAGAAGCAGAAATATGGATGGAAGAGAGATACTGTTTGTACAGGATGCTGTCGTTAATGACCGATTTACGGACTTCGTCACGATAGGTTGTCACGGCAATTTGCCTGTTCAGCCTGGCTGCAGAATAATTTGATTTGTTCGAGAACCCGGAAAACAGAGGAATTGTAACCGACATGCCAATGTATGAATTCGGTTTCCATTTATCCGGACTGAAAGACAAGGCTAGGTCATCCTGGTACTGGTATTTTCCCCAGTATCCTTTGAACCCGACTTTTGGCAGGAACACCGATTTTGACTTTTTCTCTTCAAAACCAGAAAGCTGTTGTTGCAATTTAAACGTTTCCAGGTATTTAATATCGGGAACGGGCTTTTCAAGCATTTTGTCTGTCACCGGTGGTGAAAGTTTTTCAGTGAGCACAATCTTTTCGCCGGCCTTCATCCCCATCAGTGACCTCAAATTATTCAAACATTGATCCTGGTATTGTTTCGATGATTCAAGGTTCTGGAAAATGGAATTTCGGTTAATCGCAGCCTGATTCACTTCTATGGCATCGGAAGTACCTTCTTTGAACCGGTCCCTTGCATGTTGAAGCAGTGAATCGGCTGAGGAGAGGTCTTCCGAACCGATTTCAACAGATTTTTGGGCTGTGAGGGCTGCATAATATACCTGTGAAAGCTGCTCTTTAAGGTTTTGCTCGAAATAAGCTTTGTCTGCTTTTTTGAGCTGGAGGTTTACTCCCGCAATCTTCGACTGGTAAACAGACTGCCAGTCAAGAATAGTATAGTTTAATGTAAGGCCTGCATTATAATTATAATGTTTACTAAACTTAAGATAAACCGTTTCGCCTGACTTTCCAACCAGCTCCCCCGGAACCGGTGTTTCCGGAATATCAATATTATCCTGGGTATTTACATCTGCTCCTATAGAGGGAAGGATAAAGCTGCCTGCACTCTTTTTTTCCTGGGCAGCTTCCTCAATGGCCAACTGGCTGACATGGTTCCCTGCATTATTGTCTAGCGCATATTTCCATACTTCGTCCAGAGACCCAAAGGTTTGTTGTGCCTGTAAAGGGCCGGAAGAAGCCAAAAGGACGGAAGACATAAACAAAACAACAAAAATAAATTTCATGACCTTTGTACTTTATGTTCCGGTACAAAGGTGAAATCAGGGCTGCAAAGACCAAATCGTTTTTATAATGAACTGAACAAAGTGGAGGGTGAATTGAACATGTCAGGATTCCGGGGCTTCCAGCCATTGCATGAAAGAGGTCACTTTGAGCCTGCTTACCACCAGCTTTTCTTCCATCTTTACAGGCGTCTTAATAACCACTTTCCTGTTGAAATAAGGTTGAATTTCTTGTACTGCCTGGCGATTTATCAATGCCTGCCTGTTGATCCGGTAAAATAATTCAGGATTAAGACTGCTTTCTATTTCATCGAGGGTTTTGAATACAGCGTGTTTTTGCTGATCAAAGCGATAGGCATAAACAACTTCGTTTTCCAGAAGAAAAAAGGCAATTCGTTCGACCGGGACAGGAATGAAACTTTCCCGGAACCGGATCAGGATGGTATTTTTGTAGTTTTTCTTTTTAAAAAGCTCATTAACAGAACTAGTTAGTGCCGGAGCAGGACTGAAAGTATTCCTCAGTTGTTCAATCTTGGCAAAGGCCGCCTTGATGTCTTCTTCTTTTACTGGTTTTAAAATATAATCGATACCATTTGACTTAAAGGCCTGCAATGTAAATTGATCATAGGCCGTGCAGAAAATTACAGGACAGGATATACTGACCCGCGAAAAGATTTCAAAACACAGTCCGTCTGCCAGTTGGATGTCCATAAAGATCAACTCGGGATCCTTGTTATCCGACAAAAAGGATACTGACTGTACGATACTTTCGAGTACAGCAATAACTTTTGCCGTTGGATATGCCTCTTCGATAATCTCTTTCAGCACAGCAGCAGTCTGGGGCTCGTCTTCTATAATCACTATGTTCATCATTCTGTAAAATTATCAATTAATTTGGTTTTTAGATTAAACACGAAGAAACGGGCCGCCGGGAAACTATAGTAGCTACGGTTTGCGGCTGAGCCGTTTGACAGTTTGATGGTTTTTGTGGTTCCTATTGTTTGAATAGTTCCTATTGTTTCGGCTTCCAAGCCTTGTTTTTCCAATTCACCAATTCACCAATTCAAAATGTTTCTATGCCCCCAACAGCGAAGCGTCAAACATTCAAACACTCAAACCATTCAGATACTTATTGTTTTGATCTGTGTTCATTCGTGTTATCTGTGGTGAATATTCAACCCTAATTCTCTCATTCTTTCATTCACTAATGTCTCTCTGCCTTCCGCCGATAAAATTGTGTTTATTATTTTTCGGATGTTCTATGTTTGTTAATTTTGCTTCTGTCAAAAAATAAAGGCCATGAAGAAAATTACGATAGGAAATGATTTAGCCACGAGCTGTCCGGATATTAGTTTACAATGCATCGAGTGTGATGTGCTGGTTGAGAATGCCCGGGCTGACCTTTGGGATTTGATGGACCGGAAATGCGAAGAACTTTCAGGTTCATTGAAGATAGAGGACATAAAGGATATCCCGGCCATTGCCTCATCGAGGAAAGCCTATAAGGCTTGTGGCAAGGATCCTTCCCGCTATCGTTTATCTGCAGAAGCGCTGCTGCGCAGGGTAGTCAGTGGAAAAGAACTTTACCACGTCAGTAATGTGGTTGACCTGCTGAATTTGGTTTCCATCAGCACCGGTTTTTCGATTGGAGGGTATGATGCCGAAAGTATTGAGGGAGATATTGTCATGAGTATTGGCCAGGAGGACGAACCCTATGAGGGCTTGGGGCGCGGCGGGCTTAATATCGAGGGGATGCCTGTCCTGCGTGATGATAAGGGGGCTTTTGGAACACCAACGTCCGATTCGGAAAGGACAGGAGTGAGAAGCTATACAACCCGGTTTTTAATGGTGATTATTTCCTATCAGGGAGAAGAAGGTCTGGATGAGGCAGGCAATATGGCTATTTCCTTATTAAAAAGATACGCCTCTGCTTCAAATATCGAAGAAGACAGGATTCTGGTTGAATGATTTAATTAATGAATGGTTAAATTTAATCTGGGGTAATGAAGATTATTTGTCGTTTTTTGCTAAAACTTTTGGGATGGAAGGGGGTAAATGGCGTAATGCCCCATAAGAAGGCAATAATTATTGCTGTCCCCCATACCAGTGCCTGGGATTTTGTTTTTGCCTACCTGTATTATACAGCCGCAGGAGGGGTGGTGCATATCGTGATTAAAAGGGAGTTTTTTTTCTGGCCCTTTGGCTATTTCCTGAAAAAAATGGGAGCGATCCCGATCGACCGGTCCAAAGGAACTTCGGTCGTGAAGCAGATCATCGAAGAAATGAATAGCCATGACACCTTCCATCTTGCGATGACCCCGGAAGGAACAAGAAAAAAGAACAAAAGATGGAAAGCTGGTTTCCATACGATTGCCAAAGCTACCGGCGCGACTGTTTACATGGGCTTTTTCGATTACGGGAAAAGGCAGATTGGCTGGCTTAAAACGGCTGATCTGGCTGACGAGCCTGAAGAATCGGTAAGAAGGGTAAAAGCATATTACCGGACACTGGATATTAAAGGAAAACATCCGGAAGCATACAGCGCGGAAGATTAATAATTTACCACGGTTGCGCAAAACGAGTTTTTAGATATCCAATCCCTCAAATTTTTTATATGAATGATGCTTTTTTAACTGTTGCGTTAATTCAATCCGGTTTGGCTTGGGAAAATCCCGAAATGAACAGGACGAAGTTTGCCAAACAGGTTGGTTCCCTTCCTGAAGAGACAGACCTTGTTGTCCTGCCGGAAATGTTTTCCACCGGCTTCTCTATGAAGCCAGCCCGATTTGCTGAGCCCATGGACGGGGATACGGTTTGCTGGATGAAGGAACAGTCCCGGGACCATAATCTGGTCGTGGCCGGAAGTGCGATGATAAGGGAGAAACAGTATTTTTTTAACCGTTTTCTCTTTGTTTATCCATCGGGTGAGATTTGTTTTTATGATAAGCGTCATTTATTTGCCATGGGACTGGAAAATACCAGCTTTGTCAGGGGAAATGAGCGGAAGATATTCCGGATAAAAGGGTTCATGGTGATGCCGCAAATTTGTTATGATCTCCGGTTTCCCGTTTTTTTCAGGAACAGGAGCGATTATGATCTCCTGATTAATTGCGCCAACTGGCCTTCTTCGAGAAGAGAGGTATGGGAGACCTTGTTAAAGGCCAGGGCAATCGAAAACCAGGCTTATGTTATTGGCGTGAACAGCACCGGAACAGATGGGAACGGGATCCGGTACTCCGGGAACAGCCTTATCATTGATCCGAAAGGGAAGGAGATAGCTTCGGCAACGTCCGGCGAAGAAGCTATCCTGACCGCTAAACTCTCCAAATCTTCGCTTGATCAATTCCGCCGTAAATTTCCGGTGCTGGAGGATGGCGATGACTTTTCCATTGAGTTTTGAAATAATAATGTTCACTTGTTTGAATGATTTGAATGTTCGATTGTTTGACGCTACGCTGTTGGGTAGGGACATTTAGAACTGGTAAATTAGTGAACTAGTGAACTGGAAAAACAGAAGCATGGAACCCGAAAGCTAATTCCACCACAGATAACACGGATGAACACAGATTAAAGCAACAACCATACAGGCGCATTGTGAAGTCGCGAATTAGTGGATTGGTAATTAAAAACAGAAGCCTTAGCCCCGAACAATAGGAACTAGAGTAACCGCAGAAACAATTTTTTGTGTCTTCGAGTCTTGTGTTCTGTATAGAAGCGACAGAAACCATAAAACCTATTACAATTCCACTTTTCACTTCTCTATGGCTTTGACAATAGCATCGGAAACAGATAAACTATATTTTTAGTCAAAAAACTAATAGTTTAGTTTGTAAACTAAACTATTAGTTTTATATTTGTGAAGAGATCTCAATCACCAATTTAAAAAATTATGAAACGAGCATGTTCGTTAAAAACACACACGGATGAATATTCACATGCGGGTTCCATCCGGTCTTAAAAACAAATGCTATGAGAATGAAATTTGTTTACTTGGTCACATTAGTCATGCTGGTTCCTTTCTTAGGCAAGGCCCAAAAATCAGAGAAGGATGCCAATGGTGTTTATTATGTTGTCCAGAAATGCCCAAATATCCGGGAGGCGAGACAGCCTTGCGTACGTTTCTTGCTGAAAACCTGAAATACCCGGAAGAAGCAAAGGTCAAAAAACTGAGTGGAAAGGTATATGTCAGCTTTATTCTTGATGAAACAGGCAAGGTAACCAATGCCAAGGTTGTGAAAGGAGTCGACCCGCTACTCGACAAGGAAGCTTTGCGGGTGGTTAATTTGCTTCCCCAATGGGAACCTGGGAAAGATGAAGGTAAACCGGTAAAAGTGTCCTATACAATACCGGTGAAATTCAGCCTGGACTAAAATTTTTTCAAACTGATAACTATAAAGCTAGTTTTTTAACGATCTTTTTAGTTACTTTGAAATAGAAATAGTTATTCCTTTAATTGATACAATCATGATAAAAGAACTTACCCGGGCAGAAGAACAGGTTATGCAGATTTTATGGAAGCTTGAAAAAGCTTTTGTGAAAGATATTATTGAAAAAATACCTGATCCGCGTCCGGCTTACAATACGGTTTCGACAGTCATCCGTATCCTGGAGAAAAAAGGGTTCGTTGATCATGAAGCTTTTGGCAAGACCTATCGTTATTTCCCGATAATCAGTAAAAAGGAATATACCAAGGCCTATTTCAGAACTTTTCTGAGCAACTATTTTGGAAATTCATTTCAGGAGATGGTATCCTTTTTTGCAAAGGATGATAAAATGAGCCTTTCGGATCTGGATGAATTGGTACAGGAAGTGAAAAAAGACCTTAAAGACGGAAACAATCATAATGTTTGATTTTATCAACTATATTTTCGAGTCTGGAATCAGTCTGGGGCTGTTCACGCTTTTTTACCTTTTACTTTTGCAAAAGGAGACTTTCTTCCGGAGTAACCGTTATTTTTTGTTGTTTGTCCTTTTCTTTTCCTTGTTTTTACCTCTTGTTCATCTACGGATCTATGACCCGCAGCCGGTTATGCTTGGTGAGATTACGGTGTTGCCTTACCGTAATTTACTGGAGACAGTTTCTGTTTACGGGACTTCAGTCTCCGAAAGTGTTGTCAGGTCAATCTCTGCCAGTACTTACCTGCTGGCGGTTTACCTGTTAGGCGTAATTTTCTTTTCAACGAGGTTGCTTGTCTGGATCTTCCGGATCGCGCAGATTATCCGGAAGCATGACGTTATAAAAGAAAACGGGATGAAACTGGTTGTCCTGGATAAGGATACCGCCCCCTTTTCGTTTATGTCGTATATTTTTGCCGGACGGGACCTGAAGAAAAAACAGGGATGGGAGAAAATGCTGGTGCACGAGTATGAACATGTCAGGCAAGGTCATTCATTTGATATCTTAACTCTTGAAATCATTTCCGTCTTCCAATGGTTTAATCCGTTTTTCTGGCTGTTGAAGCGGGGTTTGAAAGAAAACCATGAGTACCTGGCCGACAGGGCTGTCCTGAAAAATGAAATGACGCCATCGGCCTACAAGCAATTATTGCTTTCTCAGTTTATTGGTCCCGAGTTTTTGATGACCAGTAGCTTTAACTCATTGATTAAAAAGAGAATTAGTATGATGTCAAAAATAAGTTCATCTAAATTATCATCTGTAAAATTACTGACAGGCATTCTTGTTGCGGTTACGCTGATAATCGTTTTTGCCTGCGAAAAAAAGACTTCGGTGCAGACTGAACCTGAGCAGGTTAAAAATAAACAAGTAGCTCTGGTTTTGAATAGCGACACCCTGCAGTTAAGCGGCGATCAGTCAGCCCTGGCCACATTGAGAGGTATGCTTTCCAAAAATCCGGATGTAGAAGTTGATTCTTTGGCAGGTGGAGGCTTGCGTGTTAAAACCAAATTAAATGATGTTAACGGTGTTTCTGTGATTGCCTATGATAAAAAATCAGAAACAGAAAAGAATGACTCTGTTGTCTTCTTTATTGTGGAAGATATGCCTGAATTTCCTGGCGGGGAGCTGGCACTTCGCAAATATATTTCTAATTCGATACGATATCCTGCTGAGGCCCAGGAAAAAGGAATACAGGGAAAGGTATATGTCAACTTTGTGGTTGGAAGCGACGGGAGCGTTTCGCATGTAAAAATAGCGAGGGGAAAAGATCCGTCCCTTGATCGGGAGGCAATTCGGGTAGTATCCAGTTTACCGAAATGGAAACCAGGGATACAAAAAGGAAAGAAGGTGGCTGTCTCCTATACTGTTCCGATCAATTTTCTTCTTCAGTAGTTAATTTAAATATTAATGATGTTAAGATGTAAAATCATATTTACGATGGGATTTCTGTGCTTTTTCCAGCTGCTCGGGGCACAGGATGTTAACCAGCTTATACTGAATAAGGATTATACAAAAGCACTGGAGCAGGTCGATCTTGAATTATCAAGCGGACCAACGCCTGCTCTTTATTTCCTGAAAGGAATCATTTGCGAAAAAATGATGAATTTTGAAGAGGCTGTCTCCGCATTGGGGACAGCTTCTGAAAAGGATCCGGAGTGTATTGTTTATCTTGAGGAGCTGGCCGAAGCCTACTCTGCAATCGGTTACTATTCAGATGCGGTTGCCGCGCTTGAACGGGCCCTTCGTATTGATCCTGGGAATATGGCTATCATGGAGATGACTGCCCGTAATTACCTGAACCTGAAAGATTATAAAAACGCCTATTCCTGTTATTACCAAGTCTGGGAAAAAGATTCTTCGAATATATACTATAAACGTTATTTTGCTTATACTGCCTATCAGACAGAGAAACTGAAGCTTTCAGCAAGGCTGTATGGGCAGCTGGCTGCTGCGCATTCACATGACCAGACCGTTTATCTGAACCTGGCAGTGATTAAAAACAGGCTGAAAGATCCGGAAGGGGCAATTCAGGCTTGTCAGGATTTCGGCGTCGGTTTGGAATGATACCAGTGATCGGAAGGAATTGATACCAATCATTTTAGCCGTATTTTCATAGTTTCATCCATGTAAATCCAAACCAAATCAGTTCGGGGATAGTACATGCATCCAAAAACCCAGGGATGTATGTCAACAGAGACCTTTACCTGCCATCATTGCCACAGGCGTTTTAAAAAGAATCCACGGTTAAAAGGGGAACAACGGTATTGTGGTTCCAGAGAGTGTCAGCAGGCCCGTAAAAATAAATGGGAACGGGAAAAGCTCAAGACTGATTTCCGTTACAAAGCCAGGCGCCTGGCTAACAGGGAACAGTGGTATTCGCGCTATCCGGGGGACAAGTACCAGAGCGTCTACCGCCAGACCCATCCGGAGTACCTGGAGGGGAACCGGGAGAAACAACGCACCCGGGGAAAAACCCTTACCGGGAATGCGTCGGGGTCAAAGATTGTAAAACCGGACGCGTTAGCTTCCGGAAGTCTTGCAGCACAAGGGTTATACGTTCTTTTCCCTTATAAAAACGCAGAGGCGGAAAAGATTGTAAAGCCGGACGCGTTTATCGTTGAACTGCGCGCCTGCAGCGGTTTTCAGAATATACTCCCATGTATAAGTTCCTGATTGTAAAACCGGACTCCATTGACCGTGATGCGTCCGGTTTTTAACTTAGCAGGACAATTAACAGCAAAAAGAGATGGACCAGCAACCGATCAAACTGGCAAATCTGGACGAGAGTTTCTCCCGTTTCCGGCTAACCACCCCGGGACAGGTCCAGGCGATGCAGCGTTCACTGGAATCAGTGGGTCAGCTTCACCCGGTGATCGTCCGCCGGACTGGTGCCAGGTTCCAGTTACTTGATGGCTTCAAGCGTTTTTTTGCCTCCCGGTTATTGGAATGGGAGAGTTTGCAGGCCCGGGTGGCAGAGGTGGATGATGTGACGGCCAAGGTGATGATTCTGACCTATAACGGGCAAGGCGCCAGCCTGGCCGATTTTGAGCAGGCGCAGGTGGTTTACAGTTTAAAAAAGGAACATTTGCTTGGTCAGGAAGAGATTGCCCGGCTGGTAGGGAAAAGCATCTCGTGGGTAAGCCGGCGTTTGTCTTTTATCGAGCGGTTGGACGAGACTGTAAAGGTTCACCTCAAACTGGGAAAGATTACCCCCACTCACGCGCGGGAGTTGGCTCATTTGCCGCGCGGCAAACAGGAGGCGTTTTTAAAGTTGATTGTCGGTCATAACCTGACCAGCCGGCAGACGGGGTTGCTGGTAAAAAAATACCTGCAGGCAAAAACAGTGGAAGAACAAAGCTGGCTTTTGGGCCATCCCCTGGAAACGATCGAGAAAGCCACCCTGGAAGGGGAGATTCATGACAGCCGTTTAAGTTTGCAGGGGAACAGGTTACTAAAAACCTCGCGTATGCTTGGGCATTACCAGCATGTTTTCATTGGACAAGGCACCAACCCGCCTCTGAAAGAACTGGCCGCCTTGGAGCGTGAGATCCTCTCACCGGGGTTCGTCGACATCGTTCGGAAGACAAAAACCATCCAATCAATCTTAAAATCCTACGAAAAATGAAAGATGAATCACTTGAAAATAACGTGGTCAGCCTTTACAGCCGGGGCTGGGCCGTGCGCCGGTTGTCACGGGAGCTGGGCATTACCCGCGGACGGATAAAGCGCATTTTGGCACGGAATGCGCACCAGCGGGAAAGCGGGGTTCAAAACATGAAGCCCCCGGAGAGTAAACCCTCCAAACTGGATGCGTATAAGCCCTACATCAGGGAACTGCTGGAAAAATTTGGGAATCCCCCCATTACCAACCAGCGGATACTGGAACTTTTAACAGAAAAAGGTTACCAGGGAGGAAGAACGATCCTGCGTAATTACCTGGCTCTTGCACGGGGGAAAAAGACCGCGGAGCCCATTGTTTGCGTGGAGACTGCTCCCGGCGGGAGGGCTTGTCATGACTGGAGCGATTACGTGATTGATTTTACCGGGGGAGAAAGCGGAAAGATCACTTTTTTCAGCTTTATTTTAAATTACTCCCGGCGCCAGTGGATCGAGGTGGTGGAGGACAAAAGCCAGGGTACGCTTTTGAGGGCATTAATCAATGCCTTTGTTTACCTGGACGGGGTTCCTCGGGAGATCAAAAGCGATAACCAGAAAGCCTGCGTGGACCGCTGGGAGTTAGGTGGTCCGGTCTTTAACAAAACGTATTTGGGGTTCGCGACCCATTACCGGTTCATTCCCCTAGCGATTCACCCTGGCAAACCCCGGGAAAATTTAAAGGTGGAGCGCCCGTTCTGGTACCTGGAGAAGAGCTTTCTGAACGGACGGGAGTTCCGGGATAAAGAAGATGTGAAAGCACAACTTCAAAGCTGGCTCACCCAGTATAATGATGAGCGTATCCACCGTACCACGGGGCGCAAACCCATCGACCTTTACCGGGAGGAACTCCCCTTTTTACAGCCTTTGCCTGCCGCCCAGTATGATACCTCCACCATCGAATACCGGGTGGTCAATAACGAATCGGCTATCCGGTGGGAGGGGTATTATTACATGGTTCCCAAAGGGTACCTGTACGAAACGTGCCCGGTACGGGTTAACGAAAAAGAGATCACCATCTACAGCCCCGCCTGTCACCCGCTGGTCAGTTATCCCCTGGCGGAAAAAGGGAGGAAGAACCGGTATATCGGACGTAGCGGCCCGGTGTGCAAATACCGTCTTGGCGCGGCAGAGGTAGCCGCCCGCCTGGATGCTTTCGGAGAGGTGATGCAGGCTTACACCAGGGAGATAAAAAAGCATAAACCCGTCACGTTCCTGCATCACTGGCAGCACATCCTTTCTTTAAAAGTCAATTACCGGGCAGATGACCTGCTCCGGGCCGTGGGCCGCGCGTTAAAATACCGGGTTTTTGAGTCCCAGGCCGTGGAAAACTTTTTAAAGGTCAACGCCCAAAAACAGACAGAAATTGATTTTACCTTCAAAACCACTTCCCATGAAGAGTAACGCCAAAGTACAGGCCGCAGCGGATACCGCCTTTTTGGAAAACTGCCGGTATTTGGGATTAAAATACCTGGAGAAGGAGTATGATCACCTGATCAGCCAGGCCACGGAATCGGACATGGGCTACGCGGGGTTTATCCGCCGCGTGATCCAAAATGAAGCCGGGGCTAAACGGGAGCGCAGTATCCAATACCGGATACAGGAAAGCAAACTGCCTAAGCCTTACAAGCTGCTGGATGATTTTGACTTTTCGTTCCAGCCCCGTTTAAAAAAAAGCCTGGTCATGGACCTGGCTACCCTGGAGTTCTTCCACCGCAAAGAGTCCATCCTTTTTATCGGCGGGACAGGAACAGGCAAGTCGCACATGGCGATGGCCTTAGCCCTGCTGGCGTGCAGAAAATGTTATAAGGTACTGTACACCACCTGTTCGGATATGTTAAACGATTTAAACCAGGGGGTCTATGAAAAGACCCTGCAGGCCAGGTTAAGAAAATACGTGAACCCGGATTTGCTGGTCATTGACGAAATGGGGCATGATCGCCTCGAGTTAGAGGTCACCAAAGAAGCCCACCTGCTCTTTAAAGTAATCAATGAACGTTACAACAGGGATAAATCCCTGATATTTACCACCAACGTGGAGGAATCCGACTGGGCCGATTACCTGGGAGACCCGATCTCCACTGCGGCCATCCTGGATCGTATTTTTCATCACTCCATACGCGTGGAGGTACGGGGACCAAGTTACCGTAAGTATGAAGGAGAACTGCTCCAGCAAAAATATGAACAAGCACCAAAAGATACCATCTGACCGACTTTGGCAAGAGGCGACCCGGGGTGAAACGTTAAACCGATGGTCAGCCGCAGGCGCCGGCAGTCACATGTCCGGCGTCTTTTTTGTTTTTAAACGGGCATCGAACCCGTTTAAAAACAGGCAAGAGGCTTCCCTCTGGCTCACATGGCCCGATGATAACCATCTCTGTGAGAAATCCCAAAACGAAATCAAAAATCAGTATCGCAAATACACAAAAAACAATCCCGCCAATGACCCATTAGACGGGGATCACAAAAGGGTGGTTCCGTTTTTTCCCGTCAGATGGTAACACATCAGGCCGACGCGGAAATCAGGACGGGCTAACCTTGTTCCCTGGTAATCCGGCATTGCTGGAAAAGAAGGCAGAGATTTTATTTTACCGCAAGGAATACGGTCTGGCAGAACCAGCCTATGAAGCATATCTGGCATTGGGAGATTCTGCCTATGATGTACTTAAAAATTATGGCATCTGTCTTTATTACAATCAGAAAGAGGACAAAGCCCTCCTGATGCTTGGAAAATGTTATGCACAAAATGCCAACGATCCTATCCTGAATTTTTATATCGGGGGATGTTATCAGAAGCTGAAATTATTCCCGGAAAGCATTGCTTTTTTCAAGTTAACGATCGAAACTGCAACACCGCATTATCTGGCTGATGTTTATCACCTGCTGGGACAAGTATATGGCCAGGAGCGCTGGTTTAAGGAGTCGATCGAAGCTTACCAGGAAGCGCTGAAACTTGATTCGACGAAGGTTGAATTATTGTTCGAGATTGCTTCTACTTACGAGGAGTTTAACCATAGCAGCACGATGGCAGTGAACTATTACAATGCCTATCTGAAACTGGCCGGCGAAAAGGCTGAAAGAGCAAATTATGCCCTGGGGCGCATCGAAAAGCTTAAGGAAGAACTGTTCTTTGAAAAATAGAAACAGAAGGCGAAGACGCGGAAAATTGTTTCTGTGGTTACTCTAATTTCTGTTGTTCAGGTTTCAAGTCCTTGTTTTTCAATTTATTCACTCGCCAATTCACCAGTTCAGAATACTCTTTGCCTCAACAGCGAAGCGTCGAACATTCAAACATCTATTATTCTTGCCGTTTGGGGCTACGCCGTTTGAAAGTTTGATACTTCGTCGTTTGAATGTTGTTTCGAGGTCTAATTCTCTCATTCAATCATTCTTTCATTCACCACTTCACCAATTTCCCTCATCCCGCCGTGAGTAGCTGGAATGCCTCTTGCCGCAGGATTGAAGGTAGCAGGATTTTCCGGCGCTCAATGCTTAACAGCCACTTCCTGATTTCTTCACTCTGCAACGTGTAGAGTACATCCCTGAATTCCTCGATCTGGCTGTCGCTGTACTGGTCTGCGGCAATTCCCCTGAACCGGTCCAGTTCCTCGTCCTCAAAATAGACAATCTCTTCCGGGTTCTTCAGCATTTCCTCAAATTCACATACCTCATGAGCCCCGCAGCAATCGAGGGGTATTTCTGCCGGGGGAGTTTCTTCTTCAGTATTTTTTTTCTTTCCAAATTTATTGCTTAGCAGTGTTCCTGCAGCTACCAGCACGAATACTGCTGCTAAAATCCCTAATAAAATTAACATAACTCAATCCCTACCTTTCTTCCGACTACGATTTTGCTTTAAGACAGAGACTTTCATCCTTTTCCACTCCATGTCCCTGTCATAAATTCAATTCCGTACATCTGTTATAAACAAAAATTAAAAAAGAGAGTTGAATGAAAACTCCTTTTTGTTTAAGGTTTGCAAAGTTAGTGCTAATATCCGGATGTTGTCCTCTTTATATTGAAAAGACAAGAGCCAAATTGTCGTTGCAATTTTGTGGATGGCTGTCATTTTGTCGAATGGATGCATATTTAGAGCTTTGGAACCTTTTTTGTCTGTTTGCCTGTGCAGTATAAATGTATTTATCATATTAATGATAATCATTTGAAAGGGGAAAATTTATGGATTACAAAGATTATTACAGCATACTCGGCGTTTCCAAAACGGCAGGTCAGGACGAGATTAAGAAAGCTTACCGGAAACTGGCCGTGAAATATCATCCGGATAAAAATCAGGGGAACAAGGACGCTGAGGAACATTTCAAAGAGGTTGGAGAAGCCTATGAAGTGCTAAAAGACCCGGAAAAAAGAAAGAAGTACGATCAACTGGGAAGTAACTGGAAGCAGTATCAGGAAACCGGAGGTGCGGGCTACGGCTTTTCCGGATTTACAGGAGGAAATCAGGGGAGGCAGCATTTTTATTATGAGGGAGACCCGGGGGATCTTTTTGGTCATGAAGGGAATGACTTTTCAGATTTTTTCAATGCCTTCTTTGGAAATGCCGGGGGGAGGTCTTCCGGTTTTGAAAGGGACTTGTCCTATAAGGGACAAGATTTTCGTGCAGAGATGGATATCTCTTTGTCTGAGGCTTATCTCGGAACCTCAAGAATATTGAATGTGGAGGGGGAGAAATTGCGTATCTCGACTAAACCGGGGGCCTATGACGGTCAGGAGCTCCGTATCCGGGGAAAAGGAGGTTCTGGGGTAAACAGAGGGGAAAGAGGAGATATCTATATCAAAGTAAAGGTATTGCCTGATGTAAATTACAGACGTGAAGGAAACGATCTGGTCCTGAACAGGGATGTTGATCTGTACACTGCTGTTTTAGGTGGCAGGATCGCTGTGGAAACATTTGCAGGCAGGCTGAATGTTCCTGTTCCCAGGGGATCGCAACGCGGCAGAAAGCTGCGGCTTAAAGGAAAGGGGATGCCTGTTTACGGAAAAAGCGGGGCCTATGGCGACCTTTATGTCGTTTTAAATGTGAAAACCCCCGAAAACCTTTCCTCGGAAGAGATCAGGCTTTTCGAACGGTTGAAAGAGCTTAATACCCGTAAAATTTAGTTAAATTTCTTTCTTTCCCCCTTGATAAAGGCCATCGGGTTATAGAAGATCCTGTCCCTCAGTTCTGCCTGTCTGGTAAGTCTCCAGCGTTCGACGTATGTGATTATTTTTCTCAGCAAATCGAAATACAGGGCGATCATCAGAAAAATTGTGAAAAGCCAGATCATCATTAGATTGAACAGCACAGTTCCTATTTTCAGGTTTCCGAGATATTTGAACGAAGCGTAAAAATGAGCCCTTCCGTTGTGTGGAACGGGATACCTGAAAATAGGTTCGTCTCCCTGGCAGATGTGTCCGTTGGAGATATAGGTTTTATGCAGGGAATATTTATCCCTGACCAGCGTTTCCAGTTTTTTGTTTACATATTTATTTTTGAAATCCTGTAGCTTTTTCTGGTCCCAGTTAAACCGGGCCAGCAGCTTGTCGTATGATCCTTCCAGCTCATCAGACACTTCATTATATCTTTTTTGATATTTTTTTTGACATTGATCCAGGTAATTCATTAACAGGCTACCTGTCTGTTCTGTGTATTGGGGGCCGCCTACCTGCATGATGGCTTTGGAAACAGAATCAGAACCAGGTTCCGGCGATTTTTGCAGGTCGGCAAATGAATTTTTTAAAATTCCGGTTAGCTGGCCGGCCTCCTCTTTTTTATTCTGGCCGGTCAGATCGTTATAGGCTTTTAGATATTGCTTCAGCTCCGGAAGAAAATAATAAGCCTTAAACCCGATATTATTCTTTTCCTGTTCCTCGTCGAATAAATAATGCCGGTATTTATTGTTTTTGAACTGGTTGACGGCCAGCGCTTCATATGACCAGCGGGAAATCATGGCATCGCCGATTAGAGGGGTTTCGTCGTAACTGTTTAGTGAATAATGCATTTTATTAAAATCGACAATAACTCCGCTAAGCAGGAGCTGAGGCACCAGCATTAGCGGGATCAGCACGTAGATGGCCACCGCTGAATCCAGTCCTGCTGAAAGGTTTAATCCAAGAAGGTTTGCAAAACATGCCGTGGAGAAGAGAATCGCCCACGATGAAATGGTAAGTCCCCTGATTTCGAGCATATAGTGGCCGATTACCACGAACGTGAAGACCTGAATCGCAGAGATCAGGAACAGGATCAGTATTTTGGAAACGAAATAGGCCCCTTTACTCAGGTTCAGGAACTCTTCCCGTTTCCGTATCTTCCGGTCCTTGAATATTTCTTCGGCACTGATACTCAGTCCGACAAACAGGGCAACAACCACACTCATAAAAAGGAAAGCGGGAATGTTGTCATTTTCGCTGAAAATATATCTTCCCTGATCTGAAAACTTCGAAAAAAAGCTAAGGATCAACGCCAGGATTGGGGCTTCAAGTAAAGCGATACTCAAGTATTGCTTGTTCGACTTTTTAGTCAGGAAATCCCTTCTTATGAATAATTTCAATTGACGGAACCAACTTGGAATTTTAAAAATGGCTTCCGGAAATTTTTGTTGCTGTACCGGGTTCTGATGTATGAATTCGATCACCTGGGGTTCCACTTTTTCCTGATAACTCTGGTACCATTCCTCCGGTGAAATCTTCCGCCGCCGGATACTCCGGCCAAAGGGATCGACCATCCTGGCTTCAATAATCTGAAGGGGCTGCTCTGTTTTGACATTTCCGCAAGTCATGCATTCGCTTTCGTCGGGGTTGACGTAGTTGGCCTGATGCTTAAAATAGGTAATGGCGTCCATGGGATTGCCGAAGAAAACGACCCTTCCTCCCTTATCCATCACGATCATCCGGTCGAAGAGCTTGTAAATGTCACTTGACGGCTGATGAATATTGGCGAATACCAGTTTCCCTTTCAGGCACTGCCGTTTCAGAAGGTACATGACCTTTTCCGAGTCAGCTGATGATAATCCGGATGTAGGCTCGTCAACAAACAGAACAGATGGTTCCCTCATTAGTTCCAGAGCAATGTTCAGGCGTTTTCGCTGTCCGCCGCTAAGGATCTTCTTCAACGGATTGCCTACGACCAGGTCCCGGGCTTCAGACAGGTCGAAATCGACCAACGCTTGCTGGATGATGTTCCCGATTTGTTTTTCGTTCATGTTCCCGAAGCAGAAGCGGGCATTGAATTCCAGGTTTTGGTAAACGGTCAGTTCCTCGATCAGCAGGTCATCCTGCGGAACATAACCGATAACCCCTTTTATAATTTCTTCATTTGCCGGATCATGGAGGTCATAACCATTGAGGGATATCTTGCCTGCATTGGGTTTCAGTTTCCCGTTCAGGACATTGAGCAATGTTGTTTTTCCGACGCCACTGCCCCCAAGAATACCAACCAGGTCGCCTGACCGTTCCTGAAAACTAAAGGGATGAAGTCCGTATACCCTTTTATTGAAGCGGTATTCAATATTTTCTGCATTGAAGACAATAAGTGGTTTGCCTTTTTCCTGGATAAACCTTGTCATTACGCTGCTGTAATAGATGGGGATAATCCGGGAAGTTTTAAGTATTCCGCCCGGCGGAAAGAAATACAATCTCATCTGGGTCAGCCGGTGCCCGTTGAGGTACATGTTTCGGGGTCCCCAGTATTTGAAATAGATAGAGTTTGTACTGTGAATACGGATCAGTTCCAGCTCTACCTGCTGGTTTTCACGATAAAGGTGTTTGATATCCTTGTCGCGATATTCTTTGTTGCCATTGACGACGAACAGGCAGCTTTTGTCCTTTACCTTGTCGATCGAATAGAGGGTAAAGCGGTAGAGGTTATCGTATTCCTTTGGATCTATTTTTAATCCTTTGGCTACCACGTTGACTACTTTCAGGTCGTCGACGCTGAACCCGTCTGTTTTGTTAATAAAGTTGAGTAGCTGGGATACGATCATGAACCGGGTATTGAGGTCGAAATGATCGACAATACCGAAGCAAATGCCGTTGATATATTTCCGGTTGATGAAACGTTTCCCTTCTCCCTGGTTTTCGTAAAGGATTTCCCGGTGTTCTACATGATAATAGTTGACAAATTTCCGGTAAAGTTCGAGGTATTTATCGATCAGTTCCCTGCTGAAATTTTCTTTTAAATAGGATTCTACCAGGGCGGTGCTTTCAGAGGGCACCTTATGCCTGAAGTCTGTGATGATTGCAAACAGCTTGATCAGTGTTTCTATTATTCCCTCGTACATGCACCGGATTTTAATGAAGAAAAACGGGTTTATGCATCCGTTGTTAGCCGGCTACAAAAACCCGTTTCCCCGAATGTAAATAAGTTAGTTTTATTTTACAATATTGTTACGTATCTCGGTAAGGGTTTCGGTCAGTTTTTTAACCTGATCTTCTGTCATAGACGTATTGCCTTCTTCCAGCGCATAGATCGCGTTGATCTTTGCAATATCTTGGTAAGCATCTTTTGTCATTTCAGAATCCTTAAATTTTTCCATCATCCCCTGGAGCTTTTGAAGCGGTTCCTTCTGGAAAAGGATTGCCTGGATCAACTTTGGATTTTGAAATGTATTTTCCGAAATATGAGTGGTCAGGTACAGTCCTTCTACTACTGTTCCTGTAAGTATCAGGTACGAAACCTCGGTCCTTCCCTGTTTGTTGAGATATGAATAAGCACTGTCAAACATCTTGGTAACAATGGTTACCAGGCTGTCCTTGCTGTCAAGGTTAGCCTCAATCTGGTCAGGCAGGTTTTCGTCGAAAGCAGCTGTAAAATCAAGCCCCCGTACCAGTGTTTCACAAGCTTTAAAGAAGCTCTGTACTTCCGGCTTTTGGTTGTAAGTCGTTGCATAGGCCAGGTCGGCAGAATAAACTCCAAGATTTTGTGCTTTGCTCTTATCTGAAAAATAGCTGTCTGCTTTTCCCGGATCGTTAGATATACCAGCAATATAGCTGGCTTCTATCTCATTCAGCATATTCGTTACTTCAAATGCTGAAGGCAACGGGTAAGCATATTCTTCAATTTCTTTTTTGATGGTTTCTTCAGCAGCCTGGGAATCATTCTTTTTCTCGCTTTTCCCTGTACATGAAGAAAAACCGATTGACAATAAGCCTGCTACAACGGCCAGAGAAACGAATTTGTATGCTTTTGTTGTTCTCATTGGTATGTTTTTTATTATTAATTGAACAAATACATTCAAAATATCCATTACCTGACGTCTGCAATGATAAAGTTCAGGTGTGTCAGGAACCAGTTATTTTTTAGCTAAAATAATATAAAATTATTGCCTGATGTAAAAAATAAAAATGATTTTTAAGAAAGTTAATAAAAAATGGAACCTGTTTCTTTCGGATTGGCAGATTGTCCCTGTAAACGGCTCAGGAAATGAACGGATTGATTGCAGAGAGAGAGAAATAGCTCTCTTATCTATTTATATAACCCAGGAGCCGGCTTTACATTCACCGATTAATTTTTTGGTCAGGGATCGCTCGTTTAAAAACGAATTCCATGGCAACCTCCATTAATCATCCCTTCAGTTTTCCGGAAAGTTCTATCTTTGCAGTTCAATTTTTTTTGTTATGATTTCAGTTGACCAGATTGTTGTTAGTTTCGGAGGTTTTGATTTATTAAAGGGCATTTCATTCCTGATCACCCTCAAGGACCGTATAGGACTTGTTGGAAAAAACGGGGCAGGAAAGTCCACCATGTTAAAAATCCTTGCCGGCATTCAACAGCCAACCTCCGGTGGGGTGAGTTCTCCGAGAGATATTCGTGTCGGTTATTTACCCCAGCACATGCTTGTTTCTGACACGAAAACCGTTTTTGAAGAGACCCGTACTGCTTTCGATGAAATTCTTGGCCTCAAAAATGAGATTGACAGGATCAATCACGAAATTGCTACACGGGAGGATTATGAGTCCCCGGAGTACATGAAGCTCATTAATCAATTTACCGATCTGAACGACCGTTACCATGTAATTGGCGGCGGTAATTTTGAGGCGGAGATTGAGCAAACATTGAAAGGACTGGGCTTTGTACGAACAGATTTTGCAAGGCAGACGTCCGAGTTCAGCGGGGGATGGCGCATGCGTATCGAGCTGGCCAAAATATTGCTGAAAAAACCGGATGTCTTTTTGCTCGATGAACCGACCAACCACCTGGATATCGAATCGATCCAGTGGCTGGAGGACTTTCTGGCAAACTATTCCGGTGCGGTGGTGCTGGTTTCGCACGACCGGGCTTTCCTGAACAACGTGACTAACCGGACAATCGAGATCTCTCTGGGACAGATTTATGATTATAAGGCCAGCTATGACAAATACCTGGAGTTAAGAAGAGAGCACCGGGAAACTCAGCTGGCTGCGTATAAGAACCAGCAAAAGCTGATCGAGGAAACGGAACAGTTTATCGAACGGTTCCGCTATAAGGCAACCAAGGCCGTACAGGTACAGTCGAGAGCAAAGATGCTCGATAAACTGGAACGTATCGAGATCGATGATGAAGACAATTCGCGCCTGAATATAAAATTCCCTCCGGCAATTCGTTCCGGTAATGTTGTGGTGAATTGCAGGCACCTGACTAAGAAGTATGGCGATCTTTTAGTCTTAGATGATATTGATCTGACCATTGAACGGGGAGAGAAGGTCGCTTTTGTGGGGAAAAACGGTGAAGGAAAAACGACTCTGGCCAGGGTTATCCTGAACCAGCTCGAATACAATGGTGAGATGAAGATCGGGCATAATGTGAAAATCGGGTATTTTGCACAAAATCAGGCCCGGCTGTTGAACGAGAACCTGACGGTACTTGAGACAGTTGATCAGATCGCAGTGGGGGATATCCGGACGAAAATCAGGGATATCCTTGGGGCCTTCATGTTTTCCGGCGAAGACGTGGATAAAAAAGTAAAAGTGCTTTCAGGCGGCGAACGTACCCGTCTGGCTATGGTCCGGCTGATGCTTGAACCGGTAAATTTTTTGGTCCTTGACGAACCGACCAATCACTTGGATATGAGGTCGAAGGAGATGCTGAAACAGGCTTTGGCCGACTACGACGGGACTGTGCTTGTGGTTTCCCACGACCGGGAATTTCTTGATGGATTGGTCAAATGTGTTTACGAGTTCCGTGATAAAAAGGTAAAGCAGCACCTTGGCGGAATATATGACTTCCTGCAAAAGAAAAAAATGGATTCGCTAAAGGAGCTCGAAATGCAGAACAAGTCTTCGCGGAACTCGTGGAACCAGTCTTCCCGGAATGATAAAAAAGAAACTGAGTTGAATCAGTACAGCTACGAAGAACGTAAAGAGATAAACAGAAATATTTCCCGTCTTCAGAAGAGTATTGAACAGGCTGAGACGGAGATATCCCGACTGGAAAATGAGATACAGAAAATGGATAGGCTTATGGCTGACCTGTCATCGGAAAACGATCAGTCTGTTTTTGTGAAATATGAAAATGTTAAGTCAGAGCTCGAAAAAGTGATGATGCGGTGGACTTCCGAAAACGAGGAATATGAGGCCTTATTGAAGGAAAAGACTTGGTAGGTTCAGGTGTAGTATTTGGAAACACGGAAGGACACATAGAAATTATGAGTGAAGGAATGAGAAAATGATAGAATGAGGTTTGAATGGTTGACGTTTCGCTGCTGGGGCAGGGAGCATAGGGCATGCTGAACTGGTGAATTAGTGAACTGGTGAGTGAATAAATAGAAAAACAGGGGGTGGGATCCGAAACAATAGAAACAATTTTAACAACAGAAACAATAGAAATCTCAACCCTTCATTCAAACAATCCCAGTGTCAGACATTCAAATGGCGTCGCCTCAAACAATAGTAATATATAGTAACCATAACAACCATATCAACCATATGTCCATACAACCCAAAAAGGATAATGAAGAAATGATTTTTGGCATTCGCGCCGTGATCGAAGCGATACGCTCAGGAAAAGAGGTTGAAAAGGTCTTATTGAGAAAAGGCCCTGGAGGCGAGTTATACCAGGAAGTTTTCGAGCTGATCCGGGAGTATCAGGTGCCATTCCAGTTCGTTCCTGTTGAAAAGCTCAACCGCATTACCCGGAAAAATCATCAGGGAGTAGTTGCTTTTATGTCTCCTGTAACTTTTTATCCTATAGAAAATCTTTTGCCTGATCTTTTCGAGCAGGGGAAAAACCCATTGATACTTGTACTTGATCAGGTTACTGATGTCCGGAATTTCGGGGCCATTGTCCGCACGGCAGAGTGCGCCGGAGTCCATGCTGTGCTGATACCAGAAAAAGGAGCTGCCCGGATCAATGCCGACGCTGTAAAAACATCGGCTGGAGCTTTACACTTGGTTCCTGTATGCAGGGCGAAAGATCTTCGCAAAACGATTTTGTTTCTGCAGCAGTCTGGATTAAGGATCATCGCGGCCACTGAAAAGTCGTCTGAAAATTATATCAAAAGCGATTATTCCAACCCTGTTGCAATCGTAATGGGGTCTGAAGAATATGGGATAGACCCTGGTATTATCGATCTGGCGGATGAACGGGTGCAGATCCCGATACTTGGACAGATTCAGTCGTTAAATGTATCGGTTGCAGCCGGACTTCTGGTTTATGAAGCTGTTCGTCAGAGAATGACAGCAAATGAATAAAAACAAAAAAGTCCCCAAAATCAATAATTATAATTTTAGGGACTTTTTTATACCTGTTATTTTAGTTTGTTATATTTTGTAAAAATAAAGACATAAAACTAACCGTTTTGTTATTTTCCGGAAATAACTTTTAGGCATTCTTTGTTATTCCATTTCCAGATCGATAGGAACTTGTCTCTTGAATGTCTCTTCCAGGGAAATAAAGGTTTCTGTACTCGACACTCCCGGAATTTTCTGGACTTTCTCACTCAGGATCTCCTTCAGATGTTCGTTGTCACGGGCATATACTTTAATAAATATTGCATAAGCACCAGTCGTGTAATGGCATTCTACAATCTCGTGAATGTTTTTCAACTTTTCGGCAACGTCCTCGTATAAACTGCCTTTTTCAAGAAAGACTCCAACATAGGTACAGGTTTTGTAATCGACCTTCTTCGGATCGATATGGTATCCGGAGCCAACTATGACTTCCATTTCTATCATTCTGTTTACCCGTTGATGAACGGCAGCCCTGGATACGCCGACTTCTGCAGCCACGTCTTTAAATGGTATTCTGGCATTTCTTGTAATAATATCCAGAATATGTAAATCAATTTGATCTAAATTGTTGCGTAATGTCATATTTTTTTCAGCCTTTTAAAAAATCTGATTTAAAAATACATAATTTTTAGCATATGGGGCAAAAAACAAGGATGAATCTCTCATTTTGTTTTAGTTAAATTTACATTTGAGCTGCAACTATTTGTTTATCAATCAAATGTATTTTTAAAAAAATGAGATAATTTATTCTTTTTTAGAAAGTGAATAAATAGGTTGCAAAAAGGATTTTAATTTTTGTGTTTTATTTTAAAATGTTATTTTTGTTGCATCAATAATGTCAAATTGATCTTGGCTGAAGATTTTTGGTTTGACTTTATAACTTAATTGTAGGTATTTTTTTTGTGACATTATGAAGAAAGCTGAATTGCGGTGGCTTTTAATCCTTTTTTTATTAGTGGTTTTTGGAATCGTAGGCGCATTCGTTCCAAGTGGGTTTGGCGGCCTTGATGATCCTAAAATAGTTCCGGGAGATGTTGCATGGATGCTGACATCGACTGCCCTTGTGTTGCTAATGACCCCGGGTTTAGCCTTTTTCTATGGGGGAATGGTTCATCCTAAGAATATTCTTTCCACGATGCTTCAGAGTTTCATTGCGATGGGGATTGTGAGCGTGCTTTGGGTGGTGGTCGGATTTAGCTTGGCATTTGGGGAAAGTATTGGCCCTGATGGTTATGGTTTTGTCGGGAATCCATGTACTTATTTTTTGTTTCGTGGGGTGACAGGAGCGACAAATCCTGATTTATGTCCGACTATTCCTCTTGCATTGTTTGCAATGTTTCAGCTTAAGTTTGCAATTATTACTCCTGCATTAATTACCGGATCTTTTGCGGGGAGGGTCCGTTTCCGGGCTTATATGATGTTTATGGTATTGTTTACCTTGTTCATTTATGCTCCGCTTTGTCACTGGACCTGGCATCCGAATGGGTTTTTGAGGAACTGGGGAGTTCTTGATTTTGCCGGAGGTACGGTTGTTCATATGTCCGCCGGTTTTGCCGCGTTGGCGGGTGCTATATTTCTTGGAAAAAGAAAAGATTTCGGAAAAGAAGTTAAACCGGCCAACATCCCTTATGTATTATTGGGGGCCGGAATGTTGTGGTTTGGCTGGTTTGGTTTTAATGCCGGTTCAGCCCTTGCCGCAAATTCTACTGCTGCCCTTGCTTTGATGAATACCAATACTGCTTCGGCTGCTGCTATGCTGGCCTATTTGTTTTTTGATATGGCCAAAGGGAAGAAACCTTCCGCGATGGGAGCAGCCATTGGTCTGGTTATTGGTCTGGTTGCCATAACTCCTGCCGCAGGATTTGTGAATGTGGGGTCAAGTATCTGTATAGGCGTCATTGCAGCCTTGGTCAGTAATTATGCCATCGAGCTGCGGTCCAAAACCAGACTTGATGATACACTCGACGTATTTCCTGCACATGGAATGGGTGGCATTGTAGGAATGTTGCTTACTTCAGTTTTTGCCAATAATGTTGGTTTGATTCATGGTGAAATTAAAACTTTCCTCTTTCATTTGCTGGCTCTGGTCATTGTGGGTGTCTTTACTTTTGGTGGTTCTTATTTAATGTATAAGATCACAGACCTGATTGTGCCACTGAGAATATCAGCACATGGGGAAAAGGTAGGATTGGATATCAGTCAGCATAATGAATCATACGACTTTGAATATAAAAGCGGCGAATAGCTTTAACGTGGCCGCTCTTTTTTATGCTCGAAACTCCCTGTCTCCAGGGAGTTTTTTATTATAGAGAATTTTTCTGGTTCATGAATTTTTAAGATAAAAAAAACCGTCACAGGGACGGTCATGAAACTTTTTTATCTACTTGTTTATTTAATTGGTACCTGACGTTTAAAATCCATTTCCAGGGAAATGAATGTTTCTGTCCTTGCAATTCCTTCAATTTCCTGCAACTCTTCATCAATAATCCTTTTCAGGTGGTTGTTGGTTTTTGTCTGTATTTTTATAAAAATGGCATATTGCCCGGTCGTATAATGACATTCTACTATTTCCGGAATTTTTTGCAAGGCCTCGGAAACCTGTGCATGGTATTTTGCTTTTTCCAGATAAATTCCCATATATGCACAGGTGTTATAACCCAGCTTCTGTGGATTGACAATGAATTCACTTCCCGAAACCACTCCCAGGTTCAATAATCTTTGTACGCGTTGATGGATGGCCGCTCCTGATACCCCACATTCGCGCGCTACCTCCAGAAAAGGAATACGGGCATTTTTTGTGATTAACCTTAATATTTTTTCGTCAAGCTCATCAATTTGTGGCAGTGGTTCAATATAATCCTGATTCATCATATTTTACTATGTTTTTCTTTCTTAAAAATTGATACGTAAAAGTACGAAAAAACATCAAATATTAATAATGTCCGCTGTCATGCAGGGCAAATGTAAAAAAATGAAAGTTTTTCGCTTTAAATCAATAAATCACTCTCTGTATTTCGGGCAGCAAATGTAGAATAATTTTTTTTATTGGCCAATGATATTTTATGGGTTACTATGGTTATAATGGTTCCTGTTGTTAGAGGCTACGCCGTTTGAGTGTTTGATACTTCGTTGTTGCTAAACAAAACGCGAAAACACAAAGACGCGGAAAATTGTTCTGGAGTTACTCTAGTCCCTATTGTTCTGGTTTCAAGCGATTGTTTTTCAATAACTTAACTCGCAAGTTCACTAATTCACAATGTACCTATATGGTCTACTATATTAAAATGGTTAACGTTTTAATCTGTGTTCATCCGTGCTATCTGTGGTGAACATTCTTAGAAGATACGCATTCTTTCTTTCCCTACTCGTTTCCATTTATTATGCTCAACTTTTCTCATCCAATTCCTTTATTCCAGAGAGTGCATCAGAAATATCACCGCCGCTTGGATTCTGGAATACCTTTAATTCAAATTCGGGCAGGATAGCCAGGATGTGATCAAAAATATCCGCCTGGATTGATTCGTAATTTGCCCATTGCTGGTCTTTACTGAATACATAGACTTCGATAGGAAGCCCTTTTTCTGTAGGCTGGAGGTGTCTGACAAGCATGGTCATCTCCTGATGTACATAAGGATTTTGTTTCAGGTAAGCCTGGAGGTAATATCTGAAAATGCCGAGGTTTGTTTGCCTTCTTCCGTTAAAGATATCCTTTTCTTTTACCCGGAGTTTTTCGTTATAGGCGGCAATTTCTTTTTCTTTTTGTGCGATGTAATCTTTTAAAAGGTAAAAGTGGCTTAATTTTTCAAGAAGCTGTTTGTCGCAAAAGCGAACGCTTTTCATATCAATGTTAATAGAGCGTTTTATGCGCCTTCCTCCAGATTCTTCCATGCCGGCCCAGTTGTTGAACGACTCGGAGACTAGCGCATAAGTCGGAATTGTTGTTATCGTTTTATCCCAGTTCTGCACTTTTACAGTAGTCAGTGTTATGTCTGTGACTGTTCCATCTGCATTATGACTTGGCATTTCGATCCAGTCTCCTATTTTCAGCATCCGGTTTGCCGATAGCTGGATACTGGCCACAAAACCAAGTATCGAATCCTTAAAAACCAGCAAAAGTACCGCAGCCATGGCTCCCAGCCCTGCGAGCAGGCCCGTTGGCGATTTATTGATAGCAATGGCAATAACAAAGATGATCGTCAGGAAGATCACTAAAATCTGGATCAGCTGGATATATCCTTTTATTGGCCGGGTTGTTGCATAGGGCGTTGTCTGATACATGTCGTTTACCGCGTTGGCTGCCCTTACTGCCGCCAGGGCAAAAATAGTAACCAGGTAGATCCGCGCTATTGCATAAAGAACAGAGGTGACAGATTCAATGTCCGAAAAATTGTACGCGCTGTATAAAATTAATGCTGACGGTAAATGCGCCAGGGCACTGAATACTTTCCGGCTGATAAGAAAGTCGTCCCACTGTGTTTTTGTCTTTCTGAAAAAATGGTAGATAAACCGGAGAAAAATAACTCTGGTAATAAGCTGTACCAACGCCATAATGAGAAGGAGCGATAAAATTGACAGCGAAACAGCAAAAAAGAAGGTCCACCAGTCAGGCAAAACAGTTTGTTGAAGAAAATTTGTAAAAAACTCATTTAAATGTTTCATTTCTCAGGTTTATTGTATTTTTTGTTTTCTACATTTAACCGCTAAAATAAGAAATCGTCAAAATTATAAAACCTGATTTGACAAATAAGTAATCTAAAAATTAAATAGACACATGAAGTTTTTTGTCATATGCGCCTGTATGCTATTCCCTGTTTTATCGCACGCTCAGGACAGTTATTATCATTTTTTTAACGACAGTGCCCTGCAGGTTGATTATCTGTTAGGCGGGACCGACAGTGTTACCGAGGTTTTCGTCGAACAAATGAAAAAAGAACCTTATTACTCAGGGGCACGGATAAATCTGATTGACACGAAGGATTACGGGACATTCCGTTATCAGGCATTCGATGAAGAAAGCGGAAAGCTGATCTTTTCAAAGGGTTTTTGTCCGCTTTTCCAGGAGTGGCAAACAACAGATGAAGCTAAATCGATGAGGCGTAGTTTTTATCAGGCAGCCCTTCTTCCTTTTCCCAAAAAAGCAATCCGCCTCACAGTTGATCGAAAGAATTGGGACGGAACTTATAAACGTTTGATTTCTGTGAAGATCAACCCCAACGATTATTTCATTTTGAATGAAAAGGTAGCCGGATACGAATACAAGGAAGTTTTAAAGAGCGGAGCCCCGGAACATAAAGTCGACCTTGTCTTTTTACCTGAAGGATATACGAAGGATGAAATGGGAAAGTTTATGAACGATGTGTCCCGTATGATGCAGATCCTGTTTGCTGCGAAACCGTTTGACCGGCATAAATCCGATTTTAATATTTATGCGGTGATGGTTCCTTCAGTAGAATCGGGAACAGATATTCCGGGAGAACATATATATAGGAACACCGCGTTTAACTCGACATTTTATACCTTTGATACGCCACGTTACCTCACCACGACAGATATGAAAGATATTTATGATGCAGCAGCGGTTGTGCCTTATGACCAGATTTATGTTCTCGTCAACAGCAAGCGGTATGGCGGCGGTGGTTTTTATAATTTTCTGACGGTTTCGACTGTTGATAATGAGAAAACACCCCAGGTACTGGTTCATGAGTTTGGGCATGCATTTGCCGGTCTGGCCGATGAGTATTATTCTTCATCTGTTGCTTATGAAAATTACTATAACCTGAAAATAGAGCCCTGGGAGCCGAATATTACGACTCTGGTCGATTTTGGCAGCAAATGGAAGGATATGCTGGAGCCCGGAACTCCGGTTCCTACGCCAAGAGAAAATCAGTACAAAGGGACTTTGGGTGTTTTCGAAGGCGGAGGTTACCTGGACAAAGGAATATACAGTCCTGAAATGGATTGCCGGATGAAAAGTAATGAAGCCAGCGGATTTTGTCCGGTATGCCAGCGAGCTATCGAGCGGGCCATCGACTGGTATTGCAAATAGAAGGATTGCTCAGGACATTACGAACTGGAGAACTAAGGAATGAAAGAATGATTGAATGAAGGAATGTTCACCACGGATAGCACGGATGAACACAGATCAAAACAATAAATGTTTGAAAATTTGAATGTTCGATTGTTTGATGCTTCGCTGTTAGGGATAATGCATAAGGGCATTCTGAAATGGTGAACTGGTAAATTAGAGAATTTGAAAACTGGCGAGTTAGTGAATCAGCAATAGGAACAACAGAAACATTTTAACAAACGATTCGTTCTGTCTTTATGCCTCCGCTTTCATTTTTATTTGGTGTATTTTAATATTTTTGTGCTGGTTTGTTAATCATTTTTTGACGCGATAGTTTGGATAGGGAGAAAATACATCAGGGTGATTCGGATTTGTTACAAAAGATCCGGAAAGGTGATCTGACCGCATACAGGCATCTGTTTGATACCTATTTCTCCGATTTGTGCAATTTTCTCATGATTTATCTTCACGACCAAAGTTTTTCAGAGGAAGTTGCCCTGGAAATTTTTACACAAATCTGGGAGAAGAGGGATTCCCTGGATATTCATACCTCACTGAAAAGCTACCTGTTTACTTCTGCAAAAAACCGTTCTGTCAGTTTTTTTCGAAGGGAGAGAAGAAAACTTTTTTCAAGTCTTGATATTGATAATACACAACATCCTATCGATTTAAGTTCTCAGTTCTACATGGAGAATGAAGAATTAAAGAAGCTGATTTCTGATGCGATAGAATCTTTACCTGAGAAAAGCCGTCAAATTTATAAGATGGCCTGGGAAGAGAACCTTTCCCATAAAGAAATTTCCGAGAAGCTCGGAATAACACCTAAAACAGTTGAAAATCACGTCGGTATTGCTCTCCGTAAACTAAGGGCCGCTCTGTTGCCGTACTATCGGCAGATTTTTATGATGTGGTGGTTTTTCCATATGCACCATTAATTTTTTGAAAAAACGGAATTCCTATTGAGGGATTTTAAGAATTGCTGCGTCATTTTAGCAACAAAGAAGGATATGGAACTGAATTACGTACCATGGGAAGCAATAGGCGTTTATCTGAAAGATTCTTCAGATCAGGAAAGTCGTAAGACCGTAAGCAAATGGTTGAAGGAGTCACCGGAGAATGTATCCCTGTTTAATGAAATCTGTCATGTTCAGCGAATAACAGGGAAACGGATTGATTTTTATAGCCCCTCCAAAGAGGAACTTTGGAAGGAACTGATGAGGAGGATCTCGCCGGTTGAAAATAAAAAGAAAGCAATAACATTTCATTGGTTGAGATATGCTGCTGTTGCTGCATCGTTAATTCTTTCTTTCTTCTTGGGGAACCTTATTCCCGTGGAAAAAGATACTAAAAAAGAACCTCTGGCAGAAACTGTTACCTATGCGGAGATTGTTGCTCCCCCTGGTAACCGGACTCAGTTGGTATTGCCCGACAGTACCAGGGTTTGGTTGAATTCAGGGGCAAGACTCCGCTATCCTTCTGCTTTCAACGGGAAAGAACGTGATGTATTTATAACGGGAGAGTGTTATTTTGAGGTTACCAAAAACAAGCATGTCCCTTTTGTTGTTTATGGTCCCAACATTCATGTAAAAGTTTACGGAACACATTTTAATGTAAGGGAAGATGTTGGGAAAACAGCCGTCGTAACACTACTGGAAGGGAAAGTTGAGGTGCTGAACAAGGAAAACAAATCGCTCAGTTTCCTCGATCCTGGACAGCAATTGTCTGTTTCTCCCGGAGACGGTAAAATACAGGTAAAGAATGCCGGAGATACCGGTGCCCTGATTGCCTGGACGCACGATATGCTTGTTTTTAAGGATGAGCCGTTTGAAAGAGTTATTAGCTATCTGGAGAACTGGTATGGTGTCAATATCAGGCTGGATCCTTCTTTACAAAACAGACATAATTATACATTCAGGGTAAAGACTGAAAGTTTGAGGGAAGTTCTGGATTTAATAACTGTGATTACCCCCATCAATTATAAAATCGACGGGGACCAGGTGTTGATATCGAGAAAAGATAAATAAAAAAACAGGAAAGGCGGCCACCTTTCCTGTCATATGTTTAATGTCAAACCGAACCTGATATAACATTAGTTATTCAGATTCATAAATGCTCATGTAAAACTATGAAAAAAAATCGAGTGGGTTTGTACATCCGCTATGGATGTGCGAAAAAATTTTTATTGCCGATGAAACTTATGTTATTTCTGACGCTGTTTTCCTGTTTTAGTGCGTTTGCAGGAAGCTATGCTCAAAACACGAAGTTGAAGTTGAATTTGAAGTTCGAAGACCGGCAGATCAAGGATATCCTGAACGAGATTGAAAACCAGACAAAATTCTCGTTTATGTACGATAACCGTCAGGTTGATGTAGAACGTAAAGTTAACCTGGATGTCAGGGGCGAGAATATTGATCAGATTTTGGATGCATTGTTCTCGGGAACTAATATTACCTACAAGGTAATTGAGCGGCATATAATGCTGATGCCGGGAAATGCGCCGATCGTGGCAAGACAGCCCGGGAAAATAGGCGGTACTGTGACTGATGAAAAAGGACAACCACTTCCCGGAGTGACAATTGTTGTAAAAGGGACCAGTAACGGGATTGTTACTGACATGGACGGAAAATTTACCTTATCGAAGGTAGGGGCAGATGATGTTCTTGTTTTCTCATTCATCGGGATGAAGACACAGGAGGTCCCGGTAGGATCGCAGACTGATTTTAAAATTGTCATGGCCGATGAAACGGTTGGTGTTGACGAGGTTGTAGTTGTCGGGTTTGGTACACAAAAGAAAGTTAACCTGACCGGGGCTGTTGGAACTATCGATAGTGAAGCCCTTGAATCAAGGCCGGTACAAAATGCTTCCCAGATGCTTCAGGGAATGGCTCCGGGCCTTAATATCACACAGAGCAGCGGAAGCCTGGAAAGTACCCCTACAATTAACATTCGCGGAAAAACGACAATCGGAACCGGTTCAAGTGGCGATCCCCTGGTTCTGATCGATGGTATGGAGGGGGATATCAACGCCATCAACCCTCAGGATATCGAGAGTATATCCATTTTAAAGGATGCTGCTGCCTCTTCGATTTACGGATCGAGGGCCCCGTTTGGAGTAATTCTTGTTACAACAAAAAAAGGAAAGGATGGACGCACTACTGTTAATTATAATAACAGCTTCAGGTGGAATATCCCTATAAATATGCCGGATATGATGGACTCCTATACTTTTGCACTTTTCTTTAATGATGCGGAGGTAGACGGAGGATCAAGCCCATTCTTTGACGATGATCACTTGTCCCGCATTTTGGCTTACCAGAAAGGCGAACTGAAGAGCAGCATCCCGGTCAGTTCATCCAATTCCCAATATTGGGCAGATGGTTATGCCGATGGAAATGATAATATTGACTGGTACAAGGCAATGTACAAGGCTAATTCTTTTGCTCAGGAACATAATTTAAGTGTTACCGGCGGAAATCAGAAGCTGCAATATTATTTTTCCGGTAATTTTTTGGATCAAAACGGCCTGATGGAATTTAATCAGGATAAATTCCAGCGATACACGACAACGTTAAAAATAACGGCCCAGCTTTCAGATTGGGCTTCGCTAACGTTGAACAACCGTTTTATTCGCCAGGATTACGGGAGACCTTCCCGTTTAAGCGACAGCTTTTTTACAGACCTCGCCCGTCAGGGATGGCCTACATTGCCGTTGTATGATCCTAACGGGTATCTATATTCATCGCCATCTCCGGCTCTGGGCATGCGTGACGGAGGAAGGGACAAGAGCCAGAAAGACTGGCATTATCAACAGTTCCAGTTGGTTTTGGAACCGGTAAAAGGATGGAGGACCTTTGCCGAGTTCAATTACCGCATCAATGATAATTTCAGACACTGGGATATCCAGAAGACCTATAATCATGATGTAAACGGTAACCCCTATGAATATAACAGCAGTTCTCATGTCTATGAATATTCTTACCGGGAAAATTTTTTGAGTACCAATATTTATTCAGAATACAGGACACATCTGGGCGAAGGCCATGATATTAAGGGAATGCTGGGGTTCCAGGCGGAACGGGAAAAATATCGCGACGTATCGGCTACTAGCTATGGAATCATTGTCGAGTCTATCCCGGTATTGAATGCTACTTCTGGGATCAGTAACGGGGAAGCAGTCGAACCTGTCGTGTCCGGTCAATATCAGGGTTGGGAAACATGTGGCTTTTTTGGCCGTCTGAATTATGACTATAAGGAAAGGTATTTGCTTGAAGCGAACCTTCGTTATGACGGGACCTCAAGATACCGAAAGGATCAGCGCTGGAAATGGTTTCCTTCGGTGTCGGCTGGCTGGAACATTGCCCGGGAAAATTTCTGGAAACCTTACGAGAATGTTTTATCTACATTTAAATTGAGGGCTTCCTATGGAGCTCTGGGTAACCAGAACACAGATTCATGGTACCCGACTTATGTAACAATGCCTGTCGGATCATCAGACGGGAGCTGGTTGGTTGGTGGAAAACAGCCAAATACAAGCAGCGCACCTGGTCTGGTCACTGAAAATATGTCCTGGGAGAAGATCAAGACCTGGAATGTCGGACTTGACTTGAGTTTATTTCGAAACCGGTTAAGTTCTACCTTTGATTATTATACCCGGTACACGAAGGATATGGTTGGCCCTGCTCCTGAATTGCCTGTAGCTCTTGGAACGGATGTCCCAATAGCAAATAATACGGACTTGAAAACGTATGGTTTTGAATTGAACCTTACCTGGAAGGACAGACTGAAAAATGGCTTCGGATATTCTTTGGGTTTTATGTTGGCTGACTCTCAGACAAAGATTACCAGATATCCCAACGAAACCGGGACAATTAATAAATATATTCAGGGACGAAAGCTCGGTGAAATTTGGGGATATCAGACTATCGGTATTGCGAAAACCCAGGATGAAATGGATGCTCACCTCGCTTCTTTGGGAAATGGCGGACAAGATGCACTTGGAAGTAAATGGGAAGCCGGTGACATTATGTACAAGGACCTGAACAACGATGGTAAAATTGATAACGGATCTTATACAGAGAGCGATCATGGTGACCTTAAGGTCATTGGAAACGATCTGCCCCGTTTTTCTTTTGCCATTAATATGGGGGCTGATTATAAAGGGTTTGATGTAAGGGCTCTTTTTCAGGGAATTATGAAACGGGATTATTGGCAGGGAAGTTACTATTTCTGGGGGGCCAGCAGTAGTGGTATCTGGTGGTCAACAGGCTTCCGCCAGCATGAGAATTACTTCCGGAATGAAGACAGCCCTTCCAGCGAAGTGTTAGGAACAAACACAAACTCTTATTACCCGCGTCCTTTGTTTGGGGATGACAAAAATCAGCAGGCCCAAAGCCGTTACCTGCAAAAAGCCTCTTATATAAGACTTAAAAACCTCCAGATTGGCTATACTTTACCGCAGCAGATTACATCGAGGTTTAATATAAGCCGCTTACGGATTTTCGCGTCGGGAGAGAATTTATGGACAGGAACAAAAATGTCGAAGATATTTGATCCTGAAACAATAGACGGGGGAACAGACGGTAACGGAAATGCTTACCCTTTATCCAAAATTTATTCTGTTGGCTTAAATGTTAATTTTTAATCAGACTAACTATGAAAGTGAAATATATCAACATAATTTTGTTATCAGTCGGGCTTTCAGGAGGATTAGCTTCATGTAATGATTTCCTCGACCAGGAACCTCCTACTGATATTACACCCGAAGAGTATCTTTGGACTGCAGATCAGCTTGCCGCTTATTCGATTGACCGTTACACCGATATTTTACCCAGTCATGGAAACTGGTCTTTTGGAACTTTCGGCATTGATGCCGGTACGGACAATATGGCTAATCCCAGTTATGACGATAAATATACCGAATCTCAATGGCAAGTCGATGAAACAGGCGGCGATTGGAGCTTTACAAATATTTTTGAGTGTAACTATTTCCTGAACACCGTTGTTCCCCGCTGGAAAGAAGGCCAAATCACAGGAAGCGATGACCTCGTCAAACATTATATCGGTGAGGTTTACTTTCTGAGGGCATACGAGTATTTTACGAAGTTACAGGATTTTGGCGATTTCCCTATAATAAAGAAGGTGTTGCCGGACGATCAGGAGGTATTGACAGAAGCAAGCAAGAGGTCCCCCCAGACTGAGGTTGCCCGGTTTATCATTTCAGATTTGGATTCTGCCATAACCTTGCTGGAGTCCTCTTCTCCGGATGGGGCCAGAAACAGGTTATCTAAAGCCTGTGCGCAACTGCTGAAATCAAGGGTTGCCCTTTATGAAGCTACCTGGCTTAAATATTTCAAAAATACAGCATTTGTTCCCAACGGGCCAAACTGGCCGGGGGCAGACAAAAATTATGATGCGGATTACCAGTTTCAGGCAGGGAGCATCGATGATGAAATTAACTGGCTCCTGCAGCAATCAATGGATGCGGCAAAAGAAGTAGCCGATAATTTTTCACTGGTAACAAACAATGGTGTCCTTCAGCAGTCTGCTTCCGATGCTAACAATGATTATTTTGATATGTTTAGTGCCGTTGACATGTCCGGTTACAGCGAAGTCCTTTTATGGCGGGAGTACAGCAAGGCTTTAGGCATTACTCACAATGTTCCGGTATATGCGCAACTCAGCAATTATGCTGTTGGTTTAACAAGAGGAATGGTCGATGGCTTCCTGATGGCAAACGGATTGCCGATATATGACTCTGCTTCCGGTTACGGAGGTGATGATTATATCTCTGATGTCCGCAACGGAAGAGATGGCCGTTTGTGGTTGTTCCTAAAGCAACCTGGCCAGGTGAATTGTTTTCTTAATGTGGATGCAGGAGACCACGTTACTGAAACAGAACCGACTCCGGATATTACAAATTCTTCATGGGAAAAGAAATATTCAACAGGCTACACAATCCGAAAAGGCCTGAACTATGACGGAGAGCAGTGCGATAACGGAAGTGGTTATACGGGATGTGTCATTTTCCGCGCAACGGAAGCTTATCTCAATTATATCGAAGCTTGTTATGAATTGAATGGTTCTCTGGACAACAGTGCCAAAAGTTACTGGACGGAAATCAGGGAAAGGGCAGGTGTTAATCCGGATTACGAAAAGACTATCAACGCCACAGATATGGAACAGGAAGCGAAGAATGACTGGGGGGCTTATTCTGCAGGAAGCCTTGTCGATCCGACTTTATACGACATACGGAGAGAACGCCGCTGCGAGCTTATGGCGGAAGGGTTAAGAATGATGGACCTTAAAAGATGGAGAGCAATGGACCAGATGATTACTACACCCTATCATATTGAGGGGTTCAAACTCTGGGGCCCAATGAAGGATTGGTATAAAAAAGATGATGGTACTTATTCCGTTACTTACGGTACTTCAACATCGACTGTGTCAAGTCCTGAAACAAGCGAATATTTGAGGCCTTATGAGATTACCGGTAAAGAATTGGTTAACGACGGTTACCACTGGAAAATGGCCCATTATTGGGAACCAATTGCCCTTGAACATTTCCTGATCACGTCGGAGAACAATGATGTTTCGACTTCGCCGATCTATCAGAATCCGGGATGGCCTACCGAAGCTAACGTTCCGGCTGAATATTAATTTATTTTGGAATAACTTTTTTATTCAAATTTGGTTATTCAGTTTCGGCTGGTAACATTCACCTTATAAAAAAGTGCCCTTCGGGGCATTTTTTGTATCTTGCCTGCACCGAATATAGGTTTGTCATGTAAATTACTCTACTAACTAAAATAGATTTACCGTGAAACGTAGAACTTTTGTAAAAACGGCTCCTTTGCTTGGTGCCGGGGCTATTTTGGCTCCTGGCTTTTCTCCTGACGAAAGCCTTGGCAGCGAAAAAACTGATCACAGGAAATATTGGCTGTCTCTTGTTGAACGGATTTCAAAGCCATTACTGGAGGCGGGAAGTCAGGGAAAATTAAAGCAGCTTATGCCGGTAGAAACGACAACCGGGGCGAAATCCAAACCGTCGACTTACCTGGAAGGTGTTGGCCGGCTGCTTGCCGGGATATCTCCCTGGCTGGAATCAAACGCAGGAACTCCGGAAGAACAGCAGATGAGGGGACACTTCCGGGAAATGTCGCTGAAAACAATTGCCGGGATAACCGATCCGGCATCTGCCGGTTACCTGTTTGATCATATGGAACCACAAATGCTGGTTGATGCCGCTTTTCTGGCACATGCCTTTTTACGGGCTCCTGTAAGATTGTGGTCTGCCCTCGGTTCCGGTGTACAACAAAATGTGCTTCACTGTTTCCTGGCAACCAGGGACGTTAACCCGTATTATTCCAACTGGCTTCTTTTCAGTGCAATGATCGAGGCGTTTTTCCTTTCGAATGATTTTCCTTTCGACATCATGCGCATCAGTCTTCCGGTCAAAAAACATCAGGAGTGGTACCTGGGGGATGGTATGTATGGCGATGGCCCTGAATTTCACTGGGACTACTATAATAGCTTTGTCATTCAGCCAATGCTGATGGATATTGTTTCGGTGATGGAGAAAAAGAAAAAAACGGACAGCAAGGACGCTGAGCAGATTGCCCGTCGTTTTACCCGTTATGCTGCTATACAGGAACGGTTAATTTCTCCCGAGGGGACCTATCCGGTTATAGGACGGTCAATTGCATACAGAATGGGGGCATTCCAGCATCTGTCACAGGCCGTTCTTCAGGACCGGCTTCCCGAAGGGATAAAACCCGCCCAGGTACGCTGTGCGCTTACTGCTGTCATGCAGCGCCTGATGAAGGCTCCGGGAACTTTTGATTCAAATGGCTGGTTGCAGATCGGCCTGGCTGGTCATCAGAATTCAATTGGCGAATCGTATATATCAACTGGTAGCCTGTATTTGTGTTCAACCGCTTTTCTTGCGCTTGGATTGCCTCCGGATAATCCTTTCTGGAACGATCCGGACGCCGATTGGACATCAGTCAAACTATGGAAAGGAGAGGACCTGAAAAATGACCATGCCATTTGATAATCAGTACTTCATCGCCCTGTCCATATCCCTTTTGGCATCTTTTTGTTTTAATGTCTCCCGTTTGTCGAATGTCTTTTTTCCGCGGGCGAGCCCTATTTCCAGTTTTGCCAGCCCACGTTCATTCAGGAACATTCTCAGGGGAATTATGGTAAGTCCGTTTTCCTTGACTTTCTTTTGCAGCTTGTCCAATTCCTTCTTGGAAAGAAGAAGTTTGCGGTCACGGCGGGCTTCATGATTATTAATATTTCCGAAGTCATATTCCGATATATGCATATTTACAACGAAAAGTTCGTTTCCCGTGAAACGGCAAAAGGCCTCGATCAGACTGGCCTTGCTGTTCCGGATTGATTTTATTTCTGTTCCGGCCAGTTGAATACCAGCTACAAACTTTTCGAGGATTTCATAATCGAAATAAGCCCTTTTGTTTTTTATGTTTATATCTTGAGTTTTATGCGCCATATGGGAAAATTGCCAGTAATAATTTCCAGGAAATAATGTTTACTATGCCAAAAATAAGGATAATCATCAGAATCGCAAGGATAGTGTACCGCCAAAGATTCTCTGCGGGCAGTTTAAAGCAGGATTGAGTCCCCGTTACAAATAAGTAAAAACCATAAAGGCCAAGGATACTCAGGACATAGAGCCCCGGGAACAATCCTGTGATAAACGATGCCATGATGAAAGGTACCATAGAGCATACCAATACGAACCGGATTGTTTCTTTTTCCTGGGTGCCGCCGAAATTTTTAAGTAATGCCGTTAAAACCGGTATCGCAATATAGAACTGCAGAAAATAGCTGACTATTTCTCTCATTGCCTTCATGATCGCATAGGAGAACAGGACCTCTGAACTATTGATTATCTCTCCCAGAAAAACGGCCAGCCCTGTTAAAATAACCAGTGGCGCAAATAAAAACGGAACAACTTTGCCCTGGTCAATCCCGCAGGTCTGCCTGCTCCAGAATTTTTTTGGTTCCAGTAAGAGTTCTTTGCATTCCTGGAAGAGAACATGATAATAATGCTTAAAATCCATAATTTTGGTTTTACGTTACAAAAATACATTATTTTGCAAATACGTATCCAAGCGTAGAGAAAGAGATCGGATATCCTTTGAAAAATTGGTTTTGGCCGGGTGATGCATCCTGTTTCGCTTATGGCGGTAAACCGATAATTGAGAATTGAAAAACTGGAGATATGCAATATCAGATGCTTGTCATTCTTGGTCCTACTGCTTCCGGCAAGACTGCTGTAGCAGCCCATCTTGCCAAATTGCTTGATGGAGAGGTTATTTCTGCTGATTCGCGTCAGGTTTACAGGGGAATGGACCTTGGAACAGGTAAGGATTACGACGATTATATTATCGATGGGTATACGGTTCCCTGTCATCTCGTTGATATTGTCGAAGCGGGTTACCAATATAATGTTTTCGAGTATCAAAATGATTTTCTTAAAGTATATGAAGATCTGCGCAGTCGTAATAAATTTCCTGTTTTGTGCGGGGGCAGCGGTCTTTATCTTGAGGCAGTACTGAACAATTACAGGTTGATACAGGTCCCTGTGAATGAAACGCTGCGCCTGGAACTCAGGGATAAAACCCTTGACGAACTGACCGGCATTTTAAAGGAATACAAATCCAACTTGCACAATAAAACAGATATTGAAAACGAAAAGCGGGCTTTGCGGGCTATCGAAATTGAAGATTATCTGAGTAAACATCCTGATGTCGATACGAAAATGCCTGAAATAAACAATCTTGTTGTCGGGGTGAAGTTCGACCGGACCAGCCGGCGCAAACGTATTACAGCGCGGCTTAAACAGCGTCTGGACAATGGAATGGTCGAAGAGGTGAAAGCATTACTGGACGGGGGGCTTACCCCGGACCAGCTGACTTATTACGGACTTGAGTACAAATTCCTTACGCTGTACCTTACAGAACAACTTACTTATGATGAAATGTTCTCTGGACTTGAAACGGCCATTCATCAGTTTGCGAAGCGGCAAATGACCTGGTTCCGGAGAATGGAACGGCAGGGAACCCGGATTCATTGGCTGGATGGCTATATGCCCCTCGAAGAAAAGTTGTCAAGAATTCAGGAGTGGCTTGGAGAATGAACGGAATCAATCATGAAACACGATACAAAACTCTTATGTTATAATGTCATGGGCAAATAGATTCAGCCCCTCTGACTCTTTTTCAAGTCAATTGTCTGATTTTGTCAGCGAACCGGATTTTTCCTTTTTAATTCCTTTGACTTCCATCTCAGACCAAACAGGTCCGTGCAAAACCCAGTTTTCCGGACCGGTCAGTTGCTTCTTCTTCTCCAGGTTGTCTTCATCGTACTGATATCTGAAAGGTCGCTTTCCCGGACAATCGAAGACAGGTAAGCATTTTCTTCTGATTTTTCAGTGGAAACGGCAAGCCTGTCACCGGCAAGCCCTTCTTTCAGATAATTGATTTCGATCGATTCCGGTTCGAATTGGTTCAGAAAATCGATCCCGAAATGGTCAAGGACACGCTCCAGTGACTTAACACTGTTAAAATGCTTGTTAATGTCTAGATCACTGAATAATACCGGGGAAAAAGACAATTCCGGATAATGCTTGTGCGGACGAAGGCGTTGGGGTTCCCGGCAGACACTGTTCCCTTTGAACCGGGGGAAAGTTTCTTTATAATCGCGCAGCAGAATGATTTTTTTTGAAGTTACGTTCAGGATCAGCCATGCGGTATTGGCTGTCAAAAGCGTCTCTCCCTGCTCGTTGACAAGAATAAATTCCCTGTAGGCATACATGCCGTCTGTCCCGGCAGACCATGTGTTTAGTGTGATCTTGTCCTGCCAGGAAGGATATTTTTCTATATGGACATACATCCTTGAGAGTACCCAGAACATATGCTGACTTTGCAGCTGGTCATATCCCCAATCCATAACTTTGGCATGGGCCCAGGCAGCTTCCAGCATGAGATGAAATAATGAACATATGGAGGACTTTCCATATTGATCCGTCTGGTACGATTGAATGTCGATTTTTTGAATATATTTTTCCATTTATAGATATTTTTGTGTAAACCTTTCGACAAAAGTATTGTTCAGCTTTGAAAATAAGTAAGCATTCACGACTTTTGCGTAAAAATTTTTAAATGAGCGGAATTATAATTAAATCTGAAGAACAGATTGAAGGAATCAGACAGAGTAGCCGGTTAGCCGGAAATGTCTTGATAATGATAGAAGAATACATTAAAGAAGGTGTTAGCACCGAATACCTCGACAACATTATTGATGAATATATTCGTGACCATGGTGGCATTTCTGCTACATTAGGCTATAATGGTTATCCTAAATCATCATGTATTTCGCTCAACGAGGTTGTTTGCCATGGGATACCAAGTCCCGATATTATTTTAAAGAATGGGGATATCCTGAATATTGATGTCACGACCATATTAAATGGCTATTATGGAGATACCAGCAAAATGTACCGTGTCGGTTCAATCTCCCAAACGGCAGAGCGGCTTATTCAAACGGCCAAACATAGTCTGGATCTGGGTATTCAACAGGTCCGTCCGGGAAATTATATCGGTAATATCGGTTTCGTGATCGGTCGTTATGCAAGGGCTCAGCGGCTCAGTGTGGTTTATGAATATTGCGGTCATGGCGTAGGGATTGATTTTCATGAATCGCCGCAGGTGGATCATATTGCCCGGAGAAACTCAGGGCCGGTCATGAATCCGGGAATGACTTTTACCATAGAACCGATGATCAATGAAGGGAAAGCTTCAACCCGTACGGACAAACATGACGGATGGACAGCCCGGACAAGTGACGGAAAGCTTTCCGCCCAGTTCGAGCATACCGTTTTGGTTACGGAAAATGGAGTGGAGGTACTTTCTGATGTCATCGGGGAATATGCACAACAATAAGAAGACCAAGTCTGTTGTTGTCTTTTTTCCAATAGGTTGAAACAAGTGAATAGATCTTTGCTCCTTCAGTATGAAAAGCTACTGTTTTTCACTGTAATAACATGATTTTCCCTTGTATTGCAGAAGAATTTTTACTTCAGCGTTGAAGTAGTGTGCTGATAAAATGGTAAAATGTTTTATCTTAGCATGTTATAAATGCAATTCGTGAAAATACGGGATCTTATATCATTATTCGTTTTTAGCGGTGACGTTCATTCTTATCAGGGTTTTGAAGATAAGAAGAAGAGTATTTTGTTAAACCTGTTCCTGTACCTTTATCTGCTTAGCGTTGCCGGAGGTATGGCCTACGATGTTTTCAATGGCGGAGCATACCTGTTCGCAAATCTTATCGGGTTACTTGTTGGTTTTCTTTTGTTTTATCTTTACAGGGTGAGGAAGATGCTGAAGCTGGTTTCGGGTACTTTCGTGTTCCTGATCATTGCGTTTGTCTCTCTCCTTATTCAGAAGGGGGGAATTCCGCAGATGGGCATTGTATTCTCCCTTTTACTGCCAATCCCGGCCATACTGCTTTTGGGACGGCGTAACGGGATGATTTCTATTTGTCTGTTCCTTTTTCTGAATGTTTTTTGCTACGTCTTTCTACGGAATGAAAGCTGGTATCCTCGTTACGATTTGTTTGCGCTAATCCGGACCGGAATCGTGTTTGTTCTGATCACCGTGATGGCTTATGCTAATGAATTCGTTTTCGGGATTCTTTTTCAGAGATCGGAGAAACTGTCCGAATACCTGCGTGTAAGTCAGCAGAGCTATAAAAATATGGCTGAAAACAAGGAGAAGTTTGTATCGCTTGTCCTTCATGATTTAGGCGATCATGTTGGCGGTGTCGCTGCGAGTGCTGCTTCTTTAAATGATGAATATCAGAACCTGTCAGAATCTAAACGGATTAAGAAAATAGGAAGCCTGGCGAGTTCTTCGTTGCATAATTATAAACTTTTGCATGATCTGATGAAGTGGGCCACGGTACAAAATGAGGTTATACCTTTTTCTCCGGGACCGATCAGGCTGGAAAAGATTTACAGTGAGATAATCGAGTTTTTCAATCCCCTGATTGAAGAAAAGCAGCTTTCTTTTTTCCTGAAACTAAAAAGCAATATGGCCGTGTTTGCTGATGAAAATATGGTTAGCTCAATCATGAGAAGCCTGGTTTCGAATGCAATTAAGTTTTCTTATCCTGGAGGAGAAGTTCGTATTTCTGCCTGGGAAGATGGCGATAAAATGGCTGTTAGCATATCTGATAATGGTTGCGGTATGTCAGAGGAAGACCTGATGAGAATCGATGCATCTGTCTCCTTTTCAACTGAAGGAACATTGCATGAGTCAGGAACAGGAATCGGATTGATCCTGGTGAAAGAATTTTTGCAAAAGAACGGGGGAGACCTTCATATTGAAAGCGTTAAGGAAAAGGGAACAGAAGTAATGTTTACCTTACCGCTTGAAACATAACCGGAGAGATTGAACTGGTGAAGTGGTGAATGAAAGAATGAGAGAATTAGTGAATGAAGGAATGATTGAATGGGGTTTGAATGGTTTGAGAGTTTGAATGTTTGACGCTTCGCTGTTTGTTGGAGAGAGAGGAGAGCAGAGGTATATTGTGAACAGGAGAACTGGCAAGGTGTTGAATTAGTGAACCCCAGACAATAGGAACTAGAGTAACTACAGAAACGATTTTCCGCGTCTTCGCGTTCTGTTTTGTCAAACAACGAAGTATCGAACGCTCAAACGGCGTAGCCTCAAACAATAGATGTTTGAAAGTTTGAATGTTCGAATGTTTGACGCTTCGCTGTTGGGCGAAGAGTGTGAAGGACGGGGTCCGGTTAACTATCTTTTATGCCGCCTATGCAGGAGATCAATAGATGTTTGAAAGTTTGAATGTTCGAATGTTTGACGCTTCGCTGTTGGGCGAAGAGTGTGAAGGACGGGGTCCGGTTAACTATCTTTTATGCCGCCTATGCAGGAGATCAAAAAGATGCCTGTTCCAATTGTGTTACACGCATAATCCAAACGTGTTTCACGTATAACTCATTTGTGTTATACGTGTAATGTTGAAAAATTTATTGTTAAAGAGATTTCCGGAAAAACTTGATCGCACAAAAACCTCATTTAAACAACGAAGTATCAAACTTTCAAACAGCGCGGCCTCAGACAATAGATGTTTGAGAGTTTGAAAGGTTTGAACGTTCGAGTGTTTGACGCTTCGCGGTTTGAAGGGAGAACCATGTTGTGAACTGGAGAATTGACGAATTTGTGAGATAAGAAATTAAATAACAATGGCTTGAACCCCAGACAATAGGAACTAGGGTAACCACAGAAACGATTTTCCGCGTCTTTGCGTCTTCGCGTTCAGTTTAGTAATCACAGAAACTATCCTTTGCGTCTTGGTGTCTTCGTGTTCAGTTTTTTTCCCGTCTTCCGAACTTTCATGCTTTATATTATATTTGCCACAAAAAAGCTACGATAATGTCATTGGTTATTGAAGAGAAAGACCTTAAAAAGTTTGTCATGATAGGGGACCGGGTGCTGATAAAGCCCAAGAATCCGGCAGGACAGACACAATCCGGGCTCTATTTGCCACCAACAGTCCAGGAAAATGAAAAAATACACAGTGGTTATATTGTAAAAGTTGGCCCTGGTTACCCGGTCCCTGTCATGACTGACGAGGATGAGCCCTGGAAAGATAAAAACGAAGAGGTAAAATATGTTCCTCTTCAGGCAAAAGTTGGTGACTTAGCCATTTACTTGCAAAAGAGTGGGTTTGAAATCGAATTTAACAGGGAAAAGTATATTATTCTTTCTCATTCCGCAATCATGATGATTATTCGGGATGAAGATCTGTTTATATAGTGTAAACTTGCAGATTATAAGTTGAAGGAGTTTTTTTGGGTTAGATTTTTATGATTCGTTAAATTATTTGTGATTTAACTTTCAATTTGAAACTTTGAAAAGTACTGACCAACATTTTTTTTATAACTTGCATTAATTTTATCAAGAGAAATAGAAACTATTTAAAAAAAGTTAAAATTCCGGTAATGAATCCACAAGCAGAAGAGTTAAATCAGGTCATCCGAGAGAAAAATGCTGTCGTTTTCGAATTGCTTTCCCAGAGAGGAAAGAGTATTTTCTTCCCTAAAAAAGGGATCCTGGGACAAACGGCTGATGCAAAAGGTACGAAAATCAATGCTACAATTGGTGCAGCTATCGAGGACAATGGTTCTCCGATGAGGCTCGAAAGCATTGCTTCAAATATAAAACTCGATCCTTCCAAAGTTTTTCCCTATGCACCAAGTTTTGGCCGTCTGGATATCCGTACACGCTGGAAAAGTATGATTTATGAGAAAAATCCAGGGCTTGGAGATAAGGTGATAAGTTTACCTGTAGTAACCAACGCTTTGACCCATGGCGTAAGCATGGCTGGCTATATGTTTGTTGACGAGGGGGACAAAGTACTTGTACCTGATCTTTTCTGGGGAAATTATAACCTGATTTTGAATCACGGCTATGGGGCCGAACTTCAGAAATATAGTTTGTTCAAAGGGGAGCATCTTGATCTGGACGCCTTCCGGGACAGCCTGGAAAAAGACGGTACTGGCAAGAAAATACTGATCCTGAATTTTCCGAATAATCCGACCGGGTATTCGCCAACCGTGGAGGAGGCAAAGAGTATTGCCTCGATTATTAAGGAATCGGCAGAAAAAGGAAACAAGATCGTTGTTTTTGCTGATGATGCTTATTTCGGACTGATTTATGAAGACGGTATTGAGACAGAGAGCCTGTTTCCCTACCTAAGCGACTTACATGAAAATGTTTTGGCTGTGAAGATTGACGGTCCGACCAAGGAAGATTATGTGTGGGGATTCCGTGTCGGTTTTATTACTTATGGAATTAAGGGGGGGGATGCTGATTTGTATACTGCCCTTGAATCAAAAACGGCAGGGGCGGTACGTGGAAATATTTCCAATGCTGCGAACATTTCACAGTCGTTATTGCTTGCCGCGTTTGAAGATCCTGAATATAAAGCCCAAAAACAGGCTAAGTTTCGCATTATGAAAGAGCGTTACCTCGCCGTAAAAGAGGCCCTGAAAAACGAGAAGTACAAAGAGTTTTTTTCTGCCCTTCCATATAATTCAGGTTATTTTATGTGCGTAAAACTGGCAGAAGGCCTGGACGGCGAAATAATCCGGAAAATACTGATCGAAAAATACAGTATTGGGATAATTAATCTGAATAATATTATCCGTGTAGCTTACTCGGCAGTTGCTGCCTCAGACGTTGCAGAACTGTTTGAAGGTATCTGTAATGCCTGCAAAGACTCAAAAAAATAAAACACATCCTGTTTCTATTCAAGGGGGCGGGTTCCAAACAGGATCCGCCTTTTTTATATTTTATTGTTGCTGCAGCTGATACACCATGAAGAACAGGAACAGGGCCAATATAACCAATAGCGGGTTGATATATTTGGTCAGATTTAAAGGTTTTTTTCGTCTTTCAAGGAAAAAACCGGCAATACCAAGCAGCGAAGTGATGATCAGTCCGGAGAAAAACGTAAGGGCTTTCGCTTCTATTGGAGCAGGTTCCCCCTGGCGGGGAATAGGGACAATTATTTTTCCGCTCAGGATTACCCACAGCGAAAAGACACCCAGTGCCGCAAAGAGCAGTTGTCCGGCCTGTCTGGCTTTAAAGTTTCGTTCGGCCCATGAAAAAATGACCAGTCCGATGGCGGCAAAAAGAATCCACTGTGAAGTTGTGGTCAGCAATAAGAATGTTTGACGTTCCATTTTTTTGATTTTTGGTAAATGTGTTAATTTTTTGATAAAATAGAAAATGAAGCTATTGCTTTTGATTTATCTATTTTTGTTGCTTCATTAAAAAATCAGAATATGGTGCTAGATATTGACCCTAAAGCAAAGGGTTTGATTTTTGATCTGGATGGAACGATCGCCGATACGATGCCCTTGCATTATGCTGCATGGAGAAATGCAGCAGTGAAGTATGGCATTGACCTGAGTGTGGAGTTATTTTTGAAGTTGGCAGGTATCCCTTTATATCCGACCGTTGAAAAACTCAATGAAATTTTTTCCAAAAATATTGATCCCAGGGAGATGGGAGATGCGAAGGAAAAGGAATTCGAAGATAATATCCGGATGTCCAGGCCGATAAAACCGGTAATCGATTTAATTGTTCAATATCATGGAAGGGTGCCGATGGCTGTCGGTACCGGCGGATCCACCCGTATTGCAAGGAAAACCCTTGATGTGGTTGGTGTTGGCAAATATATCGATATTCTCGTTTCGTCAGAAGATGTGAAAAATTATAAGCCGCATCCTGAAACCTTTTTACGTTGCGCAGAGTTAATGGATGTTGAACCTCGTTTTTGTCAGGTATTCGAAGATGGGGTACTGGGGATTGAGGCAGCAAAAACCGCCGGAATGATGGTCACCGATGTAACCGGTTTTTATGAAGTAAGTATTGGAAAGTAGCTCATCTATTGATGAACTGGTAAAGGCAGTGTATTATTGTAAAACTTAAACAGTGAAGGACAATGAGGGTGAAGAGCGTTCTTTTTGTTATTTTATGGAGTTTGTCGATAGGCGTTGGTGCGACAAACCTGAGGAAGCATGCAACAGTGGTTTTTTACAATGTTGAGAATCTTTTTGATACCCTTGACGATCCTAAGGTTAAAGATGAAGAATTTCTTCCGGGAAGTGATAAAAAGTGGACTTTGGAGCGTTATCATAAAAAACTGGAAGATATTGCCCATGTGATTACCGATATCGATCAGGAGGATTTGCCTGAAATTGTCGGACTTTGTGAGATTGAGAATCAGACAGTGCTGGATGATCTTGTAAAGTCAGGAAAAATGTCGAAGGGTAACTATCAGATTGTGCATATTGACAGCCCGGACGAGCGGGGAATCGATGTCGCCTTTTTGTACCGGCAAGGGGAGTTTAAGGTAATTTCTTATGAAGCCCTCCATGTCGATCCCGGTTTCAGGACCAGGGATATTCTTCATGTTTACGGGAAGCTCGGTCCTGATAAAATACATTTTTTTGTCAATCACTGGCCTTCCCGGATTGGCGGACTTGAAAAGTCGCAACCGAACAGAATGGTTGCAGCAAAAGTGCTCAGGGAAAAGGTCAGTGAAATTTTGAAACAGGACCCTTCCTCTAAGATCATCATTATGGGGGATATGAATGATGAACCGCTGAATGAAAGTATTCTGGGTACACTTGGGGCAAAAGCTCCGGGGAGTGGCGCCGATCTGGTAAACCTGATGCTTCCGCTGGATGAGAAAAATTTGGGTAGTTATTATTATCGTGGAGAATGGGATATGCTGGATAACCTTATCGTGACAGAGCCGTTGCTTAAAGGAAAAGGTTTTATTACCACGGCCCCCGGGCATATTTTTCATGAAAAATGGATGGAATATAAAAACAAGGAAGGGGATATTACTCCGAACAGGACCTATGGCGGTCCGAATTATTACGGAGGCGTATCCGATCATTTCCCTGTTTATATGGAATTGACTCGCTAAGAACTATGGATTTTAAAGTTGTTGCACCATATCAGCCCATGGGCGACCAGCCGGAAGCTATCAGGCAGCTTTCCGGGGGGCTAGGGGAAGGGGTCCGTTTTCAGACTTTGCTGGGAGTAACCGGCTCCGGAAAAACATTTACCATGGCCAATGTGATTGAAACAGTGCAGCGACCAACCCTGATCCTGAGCCATAATAAAACACTGGCGGCCCAGTTATATGGAGAGATGAAACAGTTTTTTCCAAACAATGCTGTTGAATATTTTGTCTCCTATTATGACTATTATCAGCCTGAAGCCTATATTCCTTCTTCGGATACCTATATTGAAAAAGACCTTTCAATAAATCAGGATATCGAAAAACTAAGACTGAGTGCCACCTCATCCCTTCTGTCAGGAAGAAGGGATGTCATCGTGGTATCTTCAGTTTCCTGTCTTTACGGTATAGGCAATCCTGATGATTTTCATGCCAATGTTACAGAAGTAAAGGTGGGACAGGTAATCAACAGGAATCAGCTGCTTCACCGTTTGGTCGATGCACTTTACTCAAGAAATGAAGTTGATTTTCAGCGTGGAAATTTCCGGGTTAAAGGAGATACTGTTGATATATTTCTTCCCTACGACGATATTGGCATACGTATCGTATTCTGGGGCGATGAAATCGAGGAAATATACAGCTTCGACCCGGTTGGCGGGAACACAATTGAACAGCTGGATAATAGTGTGATTTATCCTGCCAACATTTTTGTAACGACAAAAGACCGGATGCAGTCTTCAATCCGGGAAATACAGGACGATTTGGTCCGGCAAATCGATTTTTTCCGGGAAATCGGTAAGCCGGTCGAAGCCAGGCGGATCGAAGAGCGGGTGGAGTACGACCTGGAGATGATGAGGGAGCTTGGTTATTGTCCCGGGATCGAAAATTATTCCCGTTATTTTGATGGGAGGACGGCAGGAACGAGACCTTTCTGTCTTTTGGATTATTTCCCTTCGGACTTTTTGACGATTATCGATGAGAGTCATGTCACTGTCCCGCAAATCAGGGCGATGTATGGCGGTGACCATTCCCGGAAAGTAAACCTGGTGGAATATGGATTCCGGTTGCCGGCTGCCATCGATAACCGTCCATTGAAATTCGAGGAGTTCGAGGACCTTGTGGATCAGGTCTTATTTGTGAGTGCTACCCCGGCCGATTATGAGCTTGAAAAATCGGAGGGTGTTATTGTCGAACAAATCATCAGGCCTACCGGCTTGCTGGATCCTGTTATTGAAGTGAGGCCTTCCACAACCCAGATTGATGACCTGATGAACGAGGTGCACCTCCGGATTGAAAAAAATGAACGGGTATTGGTCACCACCCTGACGAAAAGAATGGCTGAAGAACTGAGTAAGTATCTGGCGAACATGGGAATTAAAACCAGGTATATTCACTCGGATATTGATACGATCGAAAGAATTGAGATCATGGAAAACCTCAGAAAGGGGGTTTTTGATGTTTTGGTCGGGATAAACCTCCTTCGCGAGGGGCTCGATCTCCCGGAGGTATCGTTGGTCGCCATTATTGATGCAGATAAAGAGGGTTTCCTGCGTTCTGAACGCTCGCTTACCCAGACGGCAGGGCGTGCCGCCCGAAACCTGAATGGAAAAGTGATCATGTATGCCGATAAGATCACCGAGTCAATGCAAAAAACCATTGATTCGACGAACTATCGCAGGATCAGGCAGATTAAGTTCAATGAAGAAAATGGAATAACTCCCCGGGCAATTGTAAAGCCGACTAGGGAGATTATTGGTTATGAGTACCGAAGTAACAAGACACAATCCTATGACGAAGAGTTTTTCCGTCCGGATATTGCTGCTGATCCGGTTGTCCAATATATGAGTGCTGAGGCTTTGGAAAAGGCTATCGGCAAGACAAAAAAGGAAATGGAAGCTGCGGCAAAAGAGCTCGATTTTATTGAAGCTGCCAGACTGAGGGATGAAATGTACCGGCTCAGGGAAATCTTGATTAAAAAGAAATAATTTCTTTGCATTAAATTAATATTTTATTTACATTAGTCTCACAAAAAAAGACCAGAATTTTCTATCCGTTATTTGTGTTGAAGAGTTTGTATTTAATAATTCATCTGAAAAATCAAACAAAACGGTATGAAATTATTTTCATTAGTAGAAAGGGAGAGAGACCGTAGCGACATTATTGAACTGATAAGTTGTCCGCGAAACGGGTTAAAGTGTGCTGAGCTGAGAGGGAAAATAAATCATCTTTTGGTTGTTGCTAATAAGAGCCGTGTAAATAAGGAGTATCGAAAGGCGATTGACGAGATCAGGAAAGCCTATTTATATACCGAGGAACTCACTGCTGCTAGTTGCGAAAACTGCATGGAGCTCTTCCGTCAGACAATGATCGATTCTCTGAAGCAAATTAACATGGAATTGAAACGGATGTCGGGTGGTTTTATTAGGGGACAACGTTATAAAGAGGTTTATTTATTTTCTTCGGATGTATTGAAAGAACTGATAGATCATTACGCGATGGCAAAAGAAGTTCAGAAGCAAAAATCCGGGAGCTGACTTTTCCTTTAATGAGGAAGATTGTTCTTATTATCATACATTTGCTTGAACTTAGATGACATTTGTTAACTATTCGTGATGTTCGTTAAAAAAAAATCCAGCGGAGAGATTGAGTGAACCTTTTCTGTCTACATTTGCGCCTTCACATTTTTAATGGATTTTATGAATCAGGTTTTCTATCCCAAATTGCTTAGCGTGCTTAAGCAGGGGTATTCCAGGAAACAACTCACCAAAGATGTTTTTGCTGGTATTATTGTCGGAATAGTGGCGCTTCCGCTGGCGATAGCTTTTGCCGTGGCTTCCGGGGTTTCTCCGGAAAAGGGATTGGTAACAGCAATCATTGCCGGATTTATTATTTCGCTTTTGGGCGGAAGCCGGGTACAGATAGGTGGGCCTACAGGTGCATTTATTGTTATTGTTTACGGTATTGTGCAGAATTACGGTCTGGGAGGATTGATGATCTCAACAATTCTTGCTGGTGTTATCCTCATTATCATGGGATTACTTAAGTTGGGGTCATTGCTTAAATTTATACCTCATCCGTTGGTGGTTGGCTTTACCAGCGGTATCGCATTAGTTATTTTTACAACCCAGGTGAAAGATGCTCTTGGTTTACATATTGCAGATTTGCCTTCGGCATTCCTGCAGAAATGGGGTGCCTATTTCGCAAACCTCGACTCAGCTAGTCTCACGGCAGTTGCTATTACTGTTGTTACAATTCTGATAACCGTCCTTTTCAAAAAAGTTACAACAAAAATTCCGGGCTCATTTATCGCTATTCTTGTTGTTACCATGACTGTACAGATTTTTGGTCTGCCGGTTTCAACAATTGAAACTGTTTTTGGCGATATTCCCCAAACGATCAATCTGTCGTTCCCCGCGATAGATTTTCATCAGATACACACTTATTTTGCCCCGGCATTGACTATTGCCCTGCTTGGGGCGATTGAATCGCTCCTTTCTGCAGTTGTATCTGATGGGATGATCAGTGGTAACCACCGGTCGAATACCGAACTGATAGCGCAGGGTATCGCCAATATCGCGAGCCCTTTCTTCGGAGGTATTCCTGCAACAGGTGCAATTGCCCGGACTGCCACCAATGTGAAAAACGGCGGGCGTACCCCTGTTGCCGGGATTATTCATGCACTTACCCTTTTGTTTATCATGCTTTTCTTCGGACAATGGGCCAAGCTTATTCCGATGTCTTGCCTGGCCGGGATCCTTATCGTGGTTTCGTACAATATGAGCGAATGGCGTTCTTTCGTTTCTATATTGAAGGGGTCCCCGTTTGATATTCTCGTGTTGCTGGTTACTTTTTTGCTTACTGTTTTGGTCGATCTGACTTTTGCCATTGAGATCGGGATTGTCCTTTCGTCCTTGTTGTTTATGAAAAGAATGGCCGATGCAGGGGCCAATCCTGTTACGGAAGTGGATTCTGATCTGCTTGAAAATTATTCAGACCTTCCTAAAAAACTGGGAATATATGAAATTAGCGGCCCTTTCTTTTTTGCTTCGGCAAAAGAATACCGCAAGACTATCCGGATTATCGGTAATAAATCAAAAGTGTTGATAATCAGGATGAGACATGTGCCTTTCATCGATTCGACCGGGATGCATAATCTGAAAGATGTTGTGAAAGAAATTCAGGGGACAGGAACAACCGTTATTTTGTCCGGTGTTCAGCCTAATGTCATGAAAGAACTGGATAAAAATGGTTTTCTTGGAATGATAGGAACGGAGAATGTTCTGCCTTCATTTGATCTTGCCCTGCAACAAGCCAGGCATTTGCTTGAACCGTGAACGAACATGCAAAACGCGCGGGAAATCTGGCATACTGGAGCAGTACTTCGTTTTGTCATGGCTTTTTCCATATGGCAATTAAATTAACAATAGCCATCAAAGCCCCTCACAGGCCCTTGGCCGTCAAACCCTTCAAACACGAAGTTTCGAACATTCTCAAACGGCGAAGCCTCAAACCATCTTAAACAGACGAAGCCCCTCCATTCTGTATTTAGTTTATTTTTCTTTGTTTTACACCTTCAAACGTCATTTTTACTGGTTTGATGGTGCCGTCCTGGTTAAAATACATCCAGTCGATACAAACCACCCTGTGGTCTCTTCCCTGGTTCGGGACCGGACGGCGATGGTAAACAATATACCAGTCGTCTGTTCCCGGAATATTCAGAACGGAATGATGACCGGCACCTGTTGCTACCTGAGGATCCTGTTGGAGGATCGTGTCTATTCGTTTAAAGGGGCCCAGCGGGCTGTCAGCGATAGCATAAGCGACTTTATAACTTGAATCTCCCCAGTTGCCTTCTGACCACATGAAATAATACTTGTCATTCCTGATGAAGAACGTCGGGCCTTCGACATAACCAGCCGGGGTGATTTCTTTTACCATATTTCCGTTCGAAAATGGAATAAGCGACTTAAAGTCGTCACTTATCTGTGCAATGTTACAGTGTCCCCATCCTCCGTAAACGATATAGTATTTCCCGTCAAGCGCCTTAAAAACACATTGGTCGATTGGTTGGGCCCCGTTATAAAATTCCCGGATAAGTGGTTTCCCGATCAGGTCGTGATACGGACCTTCCGGCTTATCTGCCACGCAGACACCGATACCTCCCTGCCTGTTTTTATCACCCAATTTTGCATCGTAATAAGGACCGCTTTCATTTTGAATATCATTGGCCGCAAAAAAGAGGTAATATTTTCCGTCTTTTTCGATAACAGACGGGGCCCACATAGCTTTGTGCGCCCATTCTACAATGGTTGTGTCAACTAGGTGCGGGTGCCTTTCCCATTTAACCAGGTCCTTTGAAGAAAAGGCGTCTATGAAAATTTGTTCTTCATATTTTGCAGAGTAAGTAGGAAATATCCAGTATTTTCCACTAAAGATAGCAACATCCGGATCGGCATACCAGCCATCGATGACGGGATTTCCGGACATTTTTTTACTTTTTTGTCCAAATGAAGGCAATCCTGCCGCGAATATCAGTAAGAGGAGCAGTACGTTTCTCATTTTTGGGTTTGAATGGTTAGTTAAACAGTTTTTTTAGCTGGTCCCCGATCTTTTTTACAGACTTTTGTACTTCCTCCTTGGTCGATTTTTTGACTTCTTCTTCTATTTGTTTCCTGGCCTTGCTCAGGTCGAGCGAAACATCAGGTTTTTTCAGGTCTCCTTTTACCAACACCGAGGCATCTATCAATTTAATATTGTCCGATCCGGGAAGGATACCCAGGGCTTTGTTGACATCGTTGCTCAGGTTATCCCGGTTTACCTTAAAGTCCATTGCCATATTCAGCTGTCTGGCAGCCGAAAGTCCCCCATGGACAGATACTTCCTGGTCTGCAATCTTCGTCTGGAAAGGGCTGATATTGAGATTTCCGTTCTCCATTTTGAAATTGGCAGTGAAATCGTCAACTTTTACATTCCTGAGTTTTTCTTCCTTAATGATGCTTTTGAGCTGCAGGAATGTCGGGGAATCAACGATCTGCAGGCCCTTGGTGCTGAAAGACCCGTTGCCGTTCATTGAAGATGGGATAATATCCAGTTTTTCGTTAAACTGCCCCTTCATATTGATCGTGGAAGAGATTTGCCCCTGGCTTCTGGAAGCTATCGGGACATACTGCTTCATGATGCCTGACGACTTATAGGCAGCGGGGATCTGGAACGAAGCAATATCGACGTTAAAGTCAAATTCAGGTTTATGGGTACCGTTGCTGGTATAGTTGCCCGTTATGGTCATCTGTCCGTCCAGCATGTCCATGTTCAGCTTTTGCAATTCGAGTTTTTTATTACTGATTGTGATCATTCCGATAATATTTTGGATATCCAGCCCGGCAAAAGAAGCCTTGCTGATGTCGGAACGGAAGTTTATATCCAGGTTGGCCGGCACTTCAAAAGCAATGATACTGTCCTGCACGGTGGAGACCGTCGCCGTCGTGTCTGTTTTTGCCATAAATGAAGACAATTCGTCTAAATTCAGGTAATCTGATTTCAGGTTGAAGTCTCCTTTCAACGTTTTATTCAGGAAAAAGTAGGGCAGGTAATTGGATAATTTTCCATTCAGGGTAAAATCGCTTTGTCCCGTTTTCGCCTTGAACGATGACAAGGCAATACTTGAATTATCGACTTGTATTGTACCTGAGGTTACTTCAAAGGGGCGGGTAATATCCGGGGTCTTGATCCTGAAATTGTTGAAGACGAATGATCCGGTCGACAATACCTGATCGTAATTCTGTTGTTCAATGTCCGACATTTTTCCTTTTATGGTCATTTGTCCTTCCATTGTCCCTTTCATATCCAGGCTATCCATCGGTATTATTCCGGACAGTGATGTGAAATCGATTTTGCCGTTAAAAGAAGCATTGAATTCGGGATCCGTTACCGGATGTGTTATATTAAAATTAAAGTTGACCGGGTTGCCGTGAAGCTGAGCATGTGCGTCAGAAATAGTTACCGTTAGCAAATCGAGATCGCCCTGTGGCTTTTCAATTTTCCCGTCAAGAGATATTTGCTCTACCTTTTCCGGGGACCCGTCATATTGCATTGCTGCATTTTTAATGAACAGATGAGTGCTGATCTCCGGGTAATCGTCTTCATAGAACCAACCCTTGACATGCCCTTCAAATCCTGCTTCTCCCGTTGTTTTTACTTTCTCCAGATAGCTTTTATAGCTTTGAGGAACCATGGATAACAATGTTTTAAAGTCGCTTCCGGGTTGTTTAAACTGAAGGTCGAAATACATGCTGTCCGAAGGCATTTGTATCTTTCCGCTTACATCCAGGGGTAATTCGTTCAGGTAAAGAGTCGTTTCACCCAGAACAAAATCCATTTTATCGTAATCGGCCGAAAATTCACTTTTTGCCTTAATTGTTGTGTTCGCAATATACTGGACCGAGTCGTAGTTAAATACCAGTTCTTTTACATTTCCGTCCATGTTGAAACGGGTAAGCGTTCCTTCAACCCGTCCGGAAGCGTCTATATCGGCATGCCGGAGTTTAAATATCGTGTTGGTAGCCTGGTCGTTGTATGTCAGGTTGATATTTTTAATCTCAATATTTTTTAGCCCGATAGACATGTTCTGCGTACTGTCTGAGCTTGTTGTCGTTTCTGTTGAATCGGCAGGAAAAATGTCCCAGTTGGTCAGCCCGTCCTGTGTCGAAAGCATATTTATGTAAGCGTCGGTTATCTTCAGCGTGTAGATGTTCAGGCTCTTACTGCTTATAAGATCTGCAAGGGAAATATTGGTGGAAATCGATGCTACGGACAGAAGCGTATCATTTTCAAACTGGTCTTTTCCGGTAATGGTTAGTCCCACGAGCTCTGCACGGACCTTTGGAAAACCTTTGAAAAGGCTCAGGTGTAGATCATCAAATCCGACTTTCGCATTAATATTTTTATTGACGGAGGTTTTTAATTTTTCCATCAGGGAGCCTTTAAAGGCAACAGGAACAATAATTGCCGCGGCAATAAATACCGCCAGGATGATTAACAGGGTTATTCCGATTTTTTTGCGCATAAACTATGAATTTTCAGAAATAATAAGTTGCCGTAACATGTTAATTGCCGTTTGTGAAGAGCGGATAATATTCCGTTCCCGGTTATTGGCAAAATTATAACGTTTAACGATCAGGTTGTGTTTTCCTTCCACTGCGATCCATACCGTTCCGACCGGTTTTTCTTCAGAACCGCCGTCGGGGCCGGCGATTCCGGTTGTTGCAATGGCGTAATCCGTTTTCAGCACAGCTTTTGCCCCTTTTGCCATTTCAATGGCGACTTCCTTACTTACGGCCCCATGGGCCTCCAGGGTTTCATTTTTAACACCCAATACCGAATTTTTAACTTCATTGGAGTACGAAACGATTCCTCCTTTAAAGTAAACGGAGCTGCCAGGATTAGACGTAAACAGATGGGCGATATTTCCGCCCGTACAACTTTCGGCAACCCCCACCGAGGCATTCGCTTTGGCCAGTAACTGTCCTGTGACTCCGGCTAATGTGTCGTCGTTATACCCGAAAATATTATTCGGGATTAATTCTTTTAATTTAGTTATTTGCAGCGCTACTTCCGGTTTAAGCTGTTCCAGATCCCCTCCGTAAGCGCTCAGTCTCAGTCTGATCATCATTGGACTGGGAAGGTAGGCCAGCTTAATGTATCCAGGTAGCGCCAGTTCCCAGGATTCGATCGTTTCAGCGAGCATCGATTCCGGAATTCCCTGAACAAGTACTGTCTGGTGGAAAATGGAGTGCGCCTTTCCTTTTTTTTGCAACCAGGGAAAAACCTCCCGGGTCATGATCCCTTCCATTTCGAACGGGACCCCGGGCATCGAGATAAAAGTAGTCCCTTCTTTTTCGAACAACATCCCCGGAGCGGTGCCGTTGGCGTTGTAAAGCACGGTGCATTTTTCAGGAACAAGTGCCTGGTCCTGGTTCAACTGGTTCACTTTTATATTTCGTCGCGTCAGGATATCGCTGACATGTTGAAGTACATGTTCATTGACAACCAGGCCGCATTTGAAGTATTCGCAAAGCGCCTTTTTGGTAATGTCGTCCCTGGTCGGGCCCAGGCCCCCGGTGATCAGCACCAGGTCGGCGCGGCTTTCAGCATCGGCAAGCGCCTGCAGAATATGCCCGTGGTCGTCGTGTACCGAAGTAATCTGGTATACTTCAACCCCATACAGGTTAAGCTGTTCGCTCATCCATGCAGAATTGGTATCTACAATCTGGCCAATTAAAATTTCATCTCCTATTGTAATAATTTCTGCTTTCATGCTTATTCTATTATTCACTCATTCACTCATTTCGTCATTCATTCATTCATTCATTCATTTCTTCAGCGCTTCCAGTCTCTGCAGCAGGGTGGGATGGGAGTAATGAACAAACACGTATGCCGGATGGGGGCGAAGATTGCTCAGGCTTTTGACAGACAGTTTGATCAAGGCCGATGAAAGCGCTTTGCCTTCGTAATTCCCGGCAGCAAAAGCATCTGCTTCATATTCGTTTTTTCTGGAAAACAGGTTCATCCCGATGCCGATCAGGGATGAAAGGGGAGAGTACAGAATACCAAAAGCGATCAGCCCGATCTGAAAACTGGGCTGGTTGGCTCCAAGTGCAGCAGAGAGTTCAGGACTTCCGGTAAACAGCGAAAATAGATAAAGCATAACGCCTGTTTGCAGGATTCCCAGGATCATACCCGGGTAATGTGTTTCTTTTTATAGTGACCGATCTCATGCGCCAGCACGGCAACCACTTCAGAAACCTCCATATCCCGGATCAGCGTGTCGTAAAGGACAATGCGCTTCTTTGGCCCCAGGCCTGTAAAGTAAGCGTTGGCTTTTGATGAACGTTTTGATCCGTCAATCACATAAATGTTGTCGAGTTTAAAACCGACTTTATTGGCAAACGACCGTATCGCCTGTTTTAACTCGCCTTCTTCAAGTGGCGTTTGTTTATTGAAAAGCGGGACGATCAGGCTGGAATAGAACATAACCATGAAGAGCGAGAATACGCTGATCACGATCCAGATATAAATCCAGAAAAGTCCCCCCGTTTTCATGTAGATCCAGATGATCAGGGCCAAAAGTCCCCCTCCGATGACCGCTCCAAGCACCCAGCCCTTTATTTTATCCAGGATAAACGTTCTGACAGTCGTTTTGTTAAACCCGAATTTCTCTTCAATCACAAAGGTGTTATAAACATCGAACGGGGTGGTCAGCAGATCTGAGGCAAACAAAAGGATCCCGAAAAAAATAAGCGCTGACCAGACCGGACCGGGAGAGATGGATATTGCCCAGTCATTGACAAGGGCAAATCCCCGGAGAAAAAACATCAGCATAATCAGGATAAAGCTGAAAGTGCCGGTGAGCATGCCGAAACGATGGTTTGTTTTGGAATAGGCTTGTTGCTTTTTATATTTTTCTTCGTCATAAATTCCTTTTACTTCATCGGGAAGCTGATCGCTCCACCGGGTCGTGTTTAAATAATCCAGGAAACGTTCCAGTGCAAAATCAAATACCAGGATCGCTATAATAATCCAGAAAATTAAAGTCATTTTTAAATCTTTAGAATGGCTTTCAAAGGTAAGAAAAGCCAGCCAATTAACGAACTGTTTTTTGTTGACCGGGCCGGACGCCTGCCGGTAAGTTGATCCGCAGGCCTATACCACCAGCTGTCTGTCCAGCTCGCCTGTCCTGATCGTTTGGGTATTCAGGTCGCTTTTTACCAGCAGCCGGTAGGTCCCGGTTTGCAGATCTGCCGGGATCATCAGCATTAAACTGGAAAAGGAGTTTTGAAAAACCGGCGTTATACGTAAATACTTTTGGGCTTCATTCACCAGGAATACCCCCTGGTCCGGATCATCCGGGTCAAATTGCAGGCGGCTTCCGTTTATGACGACCGGGCCGCCGGGCGTGAGCGAAGAATTGACCTCCCCGGTACTCATATCCGTTATCTGATTAATGTGCGGTCGCGGCAGGTTGCTTTTCGTCTTCTTCGGGCGGACCTGGCTTGCCATTTCCCGGAGCATCGTTCCTGGCTTCAGGCTTGCACGTACCTGGTGCCGGTTTGATGAAAAGTAATCGTCAGCCCCGTCAAATGATCCGGCAATACTGCATTGGGCCTTAAACAGGGGAGTTGTGACCGAACCCCCTTCCTTCAGGATGTCGGAGACTTCTTCCATGAACAGATCGAGGATTCCCTTGATTTCCGGCTTTGTGAATCCCGGGTTCCTCCTGGATATAAGCTCTGCGATGGCATCGAGCGAATACTTGTTGCGCCCTTTGATTAATGCCCGGTAGCTGTTTCCCTTTTTTAGCATCTTGTTCGGATACAATCCATACGTTAATGGCATCGTGATAGCGTTTAATCTGGTTTTAGACGATATTATAAATACATCAAATTATTATTATAAAATTAAATAAATTATTATAATAATATAATAAAATTATAATAATAATTTGAATATTTTATTACTATATTTTGGACTTTTATTGGGTGTCTTCTTCTGAAGGATGCTTTATTGTAAAATATGACTATTGATAAAATTTATTTATTTTTGCACATTAGTATAAATTATTGAAGAGATGGAAGAGAAACCAGCATTACCATTAGGAATTAAGATGCGAAGAATGGGCAGTGAGATATTACGTATTTTTAAAAAACGTATTCGCCGCCGGGTAGGTACAAAATTGACGATTGATGAATATGGATTATTACTTTCAATCAGCCGGGAAATTGATGATGTGATTCAGAAGAACATGGCTGAAGCTATGGGTAAAGATCAGTCCGCCATATTAAAATTAACGGATTCACTGGAAAAAAAGGAATTGGTTCGGAGGGTCCAGGGAGCCAATGACAGGAGGAAGAATTATCTGATGGTTACGAAATTTGGGGAAAAGGTGCTGGCTCAGTACCTGAAAATCGAGCTGGATATAATCAATGAAATACAGAGTGAAATTCCGGAAGAAGAAATAGAAATATTTTATAGGATACTGGATAAGCTCAAGGATAAAGCGGAAACGCTGTGATTTTATGCAGTTTTTGTATAAGACTCCCTCAGTATGTCTGGCATACACCCCATAAACGAATAACTTGAAAAACAAGTTGCAACGGGACCCGAGAACCGGTTAACAACAGGAACAATAAAAACAACAAGTTACATATAAGTTTGTCTGCTATCTTCCAGTTGATACTTTCCAAAAACTTTATTGTTTTGTGGTGCTGATTTCGGATCACTACATATTTCTGAGGGGTATCCTTAGTTTAAGCATAAATTTAGTGAGACGAAAAAGGAAGGAATAAGAATCTGTCACTCCATTCAATGTTGCCCTGAAAGCCTTTAGTTTTGCATTGAAAGATTATGCAGAAGCATTCGTTGATCGGTTATCGAACAAGTTTGGGAACGACAGGACAGACCATCCCGGAATCCGTCAATACTCCGTCGCGAAAGCAGAACAGAGCAGAGCTGGGGCCGTCAAAACGCCCGGGTGAGGGTTCGTTTTGACAAGATTTTTGCTTCCTTTTCATCGAATGGAAAAGGAAGAGCCTGTCCGGCTCAAGGACAGAAATTATAAAAAACGTGGTTGTTTGTGCTTAAAAAGAATCCTCATTCAGTAAGCGGGACCTGATTGCCTAAATCAGAAAGGCCATCGGAATTTTGATTAAACGGGTATTCTGCCCGACAGGCAACGATAATCGTATCTTTTTCTCCACCTGTTTTTGTCTCGTCTAAAAAACACAAATCTCTATCTTTTTTGATTCCCCACAACTTTTTAAAGTGATCCCTGATTTAGTACCATATCGTGGAAATATGCCGTTGCAGCATAATTTTTTCAGGTTTTGTATGCATCTCTGCAAAAAGAATGTGCATAGATTATCTTAATGTGAAGTATAATTATTTATAAAAATAATAATTGAATATATCAACTTATTATTCTATTATTGCACCATTAAATTTTAAAATAATGAAAGGAATAGAAGAACTACCTCCAGGTATGATCAACATGGAACGAATGAAACATGAAGTATTCCGGGTACTTAAAAAGCGGATAGACAGACAGGCATATCCAAAACTTACAATTGATGAATTTGGATTGCTTAGCACGTTAGGTATGGCACAGGACCCGGTGATCCAAAAGAGAGTGGCAGAAATTCTGAGGAAGGATAAATCAGCTATCCTGAGGCTGGTTAACTCGCTGGAACAAAAAGAACTGGTCAAGCGTGCCGTGAAGGTGGATGATAAACGGAAAAATTACTTGGTTATTACACCGCCGGGTGAAAAAGTCCTGGAACAATACAGGAAAATAGAAATTAGTCTGACGCGGGAACTTGAGCAGGGTATTAACGAATCGGATGTCGGTATTTTTTATAAAGTGATCGGTCAGTTAAAAGCAAATGCAGAGAAGTTGTAATTTTTTTACCTAAATAGTTGATATTGTCAATCATTATATAAATAAAATAGTTATTCAACTAGAAACAAATCTACGTGTACATGAATGCAAAATTTCGTTTAAAAGTGACAAGGGGTGTTTTTGCCCTTATCTTTCTTTCCTCATGTTCCGGGAATAGCAATGAACCAGGAACGAGCGGTCAGATAAAAGAATATGCTGTTGCAGAGATAAGACCGGATTCGGTAACCCTTTATAAGGGATATCCCACAACGATGCAAGGGATTCAGACAGTTGAGATTCGTCCCCGGATAGCCGGATATATAGAAAAGATCATGGTCGATGAGGGAGCTCAGGTAAACAGGGGGCAGACTCTTTTTATCCTGAATGATCAGGACCTAAGGGCTACTTTTCGTTCAGCAGAGGCACAGGTAAAGGTGGCAGAAGCTGCTGTTTCGACTGCAAGGATCAACCTGAACAAGACGAAACCTCTTGTCGAAAAGAACATTATCAGTCAGTTTGACTTGCAATCGTCCGAGGCATCTCTTGAGTCAGCCGAAGCCCAGTTGGCCCAGGCGAGGGCCAATTTGTCCAACGCGAAGGCCAATCTTGATTATGCAGTCATTTCAAGCCCCACAGACGGGACAATCGGCACTTTTCCCTATCGTGTCGGCAGCCTGGTGAGCAGTTCCATCGTGGAACCTTTAACGTCCATTTCCAATACCAGCGTAATGTATGCCTATTTTTCAATGAATGAAAAGGATTTTCTGGCTTTGTCAAAAGGCCTGGAAGGAAAAAATATGCAGGATAAACTGTCGCATATGCCTAACGTTGGCCTGATCCTGGCGGATAATACCCCCTATGGATACCCCGGGAAAATAGAAACAGCCAGCGGGTTGGTTGATGAACAGACCGGCGCTGTTAATATGCGGGCCACTTTTTCTAACCCGGAAAGACTATTACAAAGCGGAAGCAGCGGCATAGTCAGCATTCCGCAACACTATGATTCGGCCATTCTGATCCCCCAGAATGCATCTTATGAAATGCAGGGAAAGCATTTTGTTTATGTTGTCGGGGAGGGGAACAAAGTAAAAAATACAGAAATTGAGGTGCTGTCGGGTGACCTGAAAAATACTTACGTCGTCACCGGCGGCTTGAAGACGGGCGACCAGGTAGTTGTAGAGGGAGTAAACTCCCTGCGAAATGATACGCCTATCAAACCGAGATTCGTCAACATCAAAGATCTGATCGAGATCAGGTCCACGGGGGACCAGGTTAAAAATTAAATTCATAAGCAACTATGTTCAGAAAATTTATAGAAAGGCCGATCCTTTCATCGGTCATATCCATTATTATTGTCATTCTTGGCGTGCTGGGGTTGGTTAGCCTCCCCATTGAACAATATCCGGATATTGCACCGCCCACGGTACAGGTAAGTGCTACCTATACCGGGGCAAATGCTGAAACTGTACTGAAGAGCGTGGTTATACCCATCGAAGAGCAGATCAACGGGGTAGAGGACATGACCTACATGACTTCCACTTCCAGTAATGACGGGAGTGCGACGATCGATGTCTATTTCAAAACAGGGACAGATCCGGATATGGCGGCGGTGAATGTGCAGAACAGGGTAGCCCTGGCCAACAGTCAATTGCCTTCCGAGGTAACCCGCTACGGGGTAAGTACCAAGAAAAGTCAGACGAGTATTCTATTTGTTTTTTCATTGTACAGTGAAAACGGAGAATATGACGAAACGTTCGTCACCAACTATGCGAAGATCAATGTCGTTCCTCAGATTAAGCGTGTAAACGGCGTTGGTGAAGCCATGGTTTTTGGGGCAAAGGATTACTCCATGCGTATCTGGTTGAAACCGGACGTGATGGCCGCCTATAAGCTGGTCCCTTCAGATATCACGGCAGCCCTGGAAGACCAGAACCTGGAAGCAGCCCCGGGCCGTTTTGGTCAGATGAATAACCAGAGTTACGAATATATGCTGAAATACAAGGGACGCCTGGAAAAGCCTTCTGAATTTGAAAATATTGTCATTAAAGCTGACGCAGATGGAAATGTTTTACGGCTGAAAGATGTAGCCCGGGTAGAACTGGATGCCTTGGATTATAGTACCAGCGGTTCAGCTATGGGACAGCCAAGCATTACTGTCGCTGTGTTCCAGTCGGCCGGATCGAATGCCCGTGATGTGATCAATAACTGTAAAGATGCATTGAAGGAAGCCTCCCGCTCCTTTCCGGCAGGGATGAAATATGCAGTATTGATGGATTCCAACGAATTTCTGGATGCATCCATTAATAAAGTTGAGCATACCCTTCTGGAAGCTTTTATCCTGGTGTTTATCGTTGTTTTCATTTTCCTGCAGAATTTCCGGACCACGCTGATCCCGCTCCTTTCGGTGCCGGTATCCATCGTGGGGACGTTCTTTTTTCTGAATCTTTTCGGGTTGACCATAAACATGCTTACCCTGTTTGCCCTGGTTCTGGCCATCGGGATTGTGGTTGACGATGCGATAGTTGTGGTAGAGGCGGTCCATGCCAAGCTTGAGCAGGGGGCGAAAACGGCCAAATCGGCCTCTATTTCGGCAATGAGCGAGATTTCGGGGGCAATTGTTTCGATTACGCTGGTTATGGCGGCCGTGTTCATCCCCGTAACCTTTATCACGGGATCTTCCGGGGTATTTTACAAGAATTTCGGGATCACACTGGCTATATCTATTGTTATTTCTGCAGTCAATGCGTTGACTTTAAGTCCGGCGCTTTGCGCGATCTTCCTGAAACCGCTCAATGAAGAGAATGAAAATCAAAAGAAAGGGATCCTGCAGCGTTTCTACGGTTATTTTAATATCGCCTTTGGAGCCATGACCCAAAAATACAGGAAAGTGACAGGTTTTTTAGTAAACCGTAAAATGCTGACAGTAGGAGTTATCGCCGTTTTTGCAGTAATCCTTGTCCTGCTAATGAAAACTACTCCTACCGGATTTATCCCGGATGAAGATGCCGGAAAACTAATGGTCGACATTTCCATGCCTCCTGCTACCTCCATGGAAAAAACCCGGGAAGTAACGAAAGAAGTCGCTCAGATCCTGGCCAATACGCCGGAAATAAAACTCAGGACTACGATTACCGGTTATTCGCTGATCAGCGGAGCGGGAAGTTCGTACGGAACGGTAATGTGTGCCCTCCAGCCATTTGAAAAAAGGAAGGGAGAGGGACAGGATCTGACCAGCGTGATCAACAAGCTGCGGCAGAAAACCGCCGGGCTTAAAGATGTGAACATTATTTTCATGCAACCCCCTATGGTTGCCGGTTTTGGTCTCACCGGCGGGTTTGAGATGAAATTGCAGGATAAAACCGGTGGTGATATCAAGAAATTTGAACAGATCGGGAATCAGTTTCTCGCCCGGCTGAACCAACGTCCGGAGATTATGTATGCCTATACTTCATTCAGCACCCGGTTCCCTCAATACCAGATCGATGTTAACGCAGCCCGGTGCGCACAATCCGGCATCAGCGTCAGCACGATATTGTCCGCACTCCAGGGATATATTGGGGGATACTACGCTTCTGATTTCAACCGTTTCGGGAAGCAGTACAAGGTAATGCTCCAGGCTTCGCCGAAGTACCGCGGAAATCCGGAAGACCTGAGCCAGATGTTTGTCAGGACGGGTACCGGTGAAATGGCCCCCATATCTGAATTCATGACATTAACTAGGGTATACGGACCGGAAGCGATGACCCGTTTTAACCTGTATACTTCCATTGAAGTCACAGGAGCACAAAAGCCGGGTTACAGTACGGGGGATGCCATTAATGCTATACGGGAAGTTGCAAGCCAGACGCTGCCAATGGGATACGGATATGAGTTCTCGGGACTGACAAGGGAAGAGGTCACTGCCGGGAGCCAGTTTGTCTATATTATCCTCCTGTGCGTGATCTTTGTCTATTTTCTGCTGGCGGCCCAGTATGAAAGTTTTCTCATGCCGTTAGCGATCCTGTTCTCCCTGCCCGTTGGTATTGCCGGCTCCTTTATTTTTGCTCGTTTAATAGGCGTTTCCAACAATATTTACTTCCAGATCTCACTGATAATGCTGATTGGCTTGCTCGCCAAGAATGCAATCCTGATCGTGGAGTTCGCCTTGCAGCGAAGACGTGCGGGTATGACCATTGTCCAGTCGGCTATTGAAGGGGCTACTGCACGGTTACGTCCGATCCTGATGACCTCAATTGCCTTTATTGTTGGTCTACTTCCCTTGCTTCGCGGAGGGGTTAATGCAAACGGGAACCATGCGATCGGCATTGGCGCGATTGGGGGAATGCTCGTGGGAACATTTATTGGCGTCCTGGTGATCCCGGCCATGTACAGCATCTTCCAAATTCTGCAGGAAAAAGTGAAAAAAACGGAGATTACTGAAATCTCAGATATGAATTCACTTGGATAATGTTTTACCGGAAAATATAAAAAAATGATAAAAGTTTTATTTAGAAATATCCTATTTACTGCAGGACTGGCAGCGACACTGCTGTCCTGCAGTTCTTCCAGACATTTTCATAAGGAAGATATAAGTGCAGAGGGCCTGTACGGGGATACGGTCACAACTGATTCTGTTACCATGGCAGATATGCCCTGGCAGGAATTGATGACTGATCCTTATCTGAAGGAACTTATCGAAGAAGGGTTGAAAAACAATCCCGACCTGAAAAGTTCGATTCAAAATGTTCTGGAAGCAGAGGCTTACCTTTCTCAAAGCAAGGCTTCCTTCTGGCCAAGCCTCTCTTTGAGTGCAGACGGTGATTATATACGGTATTCAAAATCAGTATATCCCACTTATCCCACTTTTGCCCATGGAGAAGACCTTAAAATGTCATCGAGCTGGGAAGTCGATATCTGGGGAAAACTCAGGGGAGAAAAGCGTGCTGCATACGCCAATCTTTTATCATCGGATGCCGGGAGAAAAGCAGTGCAAACACGATTGATTTCCAATATCGCCTCATCCTATTACAGTTTGCTGGCACTTGACCGTCAGCTTGCCATTACCAGGCAAACGGTAAAAACCGACATGGACCTTGTTGAAACCATGAAGGCCCTGAAGGATAACGGCCAGGTTACGGGTGCCGCTGTCGTTCAAAGCGAAGCTTCGCGCTATGCGGCAGAAGTAACCATCCCGGACCTGGAACAGCAAATTACGGAAATGGAAAATACCATCGACCTGCTATTGGGAAGAAACCCGGGAATTCCGGTAGAAAGAGGAACCCTGGCCGATCAGAGAATGACCGCCCTGATCAGGACAGGTGTTCCGTCCCAATTACTGGATAACCGCCCGGACGTGATGCAGGCCGAATATGCTGTTATCAGCGCCTATGAAACCACCAACAGCGCCCGTGCCTACTTTTATCCGGCACTGACTATTACCGCTTCAGGAGGATTCGAATCTGTCGATCTGTCAGATATATTAAAACCGGAAAACCTGGCGATTAACCTGGTAGGAGGATTAACCCAGCCAATTTTCAACAAGAAAGCGAATGCGACCAGGTTGAAAGTAGCCAAAGCCCAGCAGGAAGAGGCGTTATTGTCATTTCGCAGTGCATTACTGAATGCAGGCAGCGAAGTGCAGAATGCACTCAGTTCTTACCAGACAGCTACTGAAAAAATGGAATTACGCATGAAACAGCTGGAAGCGTTGAACAAATCGGTAAGCTATACCAAGGAATTGCTTATTTACGGTTCGGCAGACTATACAGAAGTGCTTACAGCTCAGCAAAGCCTGCTGGCTGCCCAGTTAAACGATGTAGACGACCATCTGCAACAACTGAATGCGGTAGTGACCCTTTACAGGTCACTCGGCGGAGGCTGGAAGTGAACAAAGAACACATAATCTGGTTTTATCTAGATTAAGAATTGTTCCCGGTAGCCCTTATCAATAGGGATTGGTAAAGAGTCATATCCCATTCCGGGAAAAATAGTATGAACACCCAATTGAGTGTTCATACTATTTTCGATATTTATTTTATTTAAACCAGACTCAAATACAATTTTAGTTTTTTAGGCGGAATGAATAATTTAATTATATTTGGAATATTTTTTAGATAAGATGTGTTATTAGTAGACTGAAAAACGAATTAAGTATTATAATCGGTATTAAAGTAATGAGCCGTAAAATAAGCTAAAAGAATCAATCCTTTGCGTTGAATATGATTTGTTCCATGCGTTTAGAACGCAGTTGAGAAGTATGATAGACACAAAAAGTGAAGGAATCTAGATTGAAAAAAATGAACATATGAGGAGAATTGATTATTTATAACAGGAATCGTCCGTTCCTGTTTGGCTTCTCCCTGTTAAACTAGGAGAACAAGACAGGGCCGGATCATTGGAAACAGGAAAGCAGAAACAATAAGAAACAATTACTTTTAATTGAAAAAATCTCAAAGCCATGATCAAACACCAAATAGTATCACTTGCATTAAAGATCAGAAGATATCTGGATCAGAAGGGAGGAGCTTCCGTTGCCGAGATAAAGAGTCAATTTAAAGTTCGGGAGCCGGAAATTTATCTGGCATTAGGCTGGATGGCCTGTGAAAATAAAATCTATTTACGTTTTGACGGGCAGGAATTGTATGCGATTGTTTGATTAGTTATAGCTCCTGCCTTACTCAATTTTGATTTTTATTCTATTTCACTATGCCAAAAAGAAGTTTTCGTTTTAATTATCTGCATATTATTTTGTTCCTGGATATCTTTTTGTTTGTGATCCGTGCTGTATGGATCTTTTATGGAAAGATGGACTTGAACAGTGAGGAAGCGCAATACTGGCTATGGTCCAGGCATTTGGCTTTATCCTATTATTCCAAACCTCCGTTGATTGCCTATCTCAATTATCTGTCAACGTTTATTTTGGGAGATACCGTCATGGGAATCCGTATTAACACGATTCTTATCGGATTGATTCTTCCTTTGGTACATTACAAACTGGCTGAGGAACTGTTCCATGATCAGAAAGTTGCCTTCTGGTCTGTTTTAGTGTTATTGGTGATGCCTCATTATAATTATACCAGCATGGTTTTTACAACAGACTCGCTGGTGCTGTTGTTCTGGTCGCTCGGCATGCTGTATTCTTTCCGGGCTCTTATCCGGGACAGATATTCGGACTGGGTAATTGCAGGCCTTGCTATCGGGCTGGGGATTTTAAGTAAATATACCATGGTACTCTGGATCCCGGTGTGGATCATTTCAGGATTGTTTATGAAGAAGAAATTACTGGTGATCCCTCAATTCTATATTTCATTGATGATAGCTTTTCTTGTTTGCCTGCCTATGTTGTCCTGGAACATATCTCATTCCTTTGTGGGGGCCAAACATATTTTGGGTTTAATGGGAGCTCACCGTTCGTACGGTCAATGGATCCGCTCTATTGGCAGATTGGCCGGATACCTGGGAGGGCAGCTTGTTTGTCTGTCTCCTTTTTTCATTTTTCCGTTTTATGTCGTTTTAAACAAATGGATTCATAGAAAAACAGGAGACGATTATGTTGCTATCACCTATTTGTTTGTTCCTGTGCTTTTCGTATGGCTTTTTTTCCTGGTGCTCTCTTTTCATAAGAGTGATATTAACTGGACATTTTTTTCTTTTACTTCCATCCCTTTATTGACCGGATATTCACTGGTCCGTTTTTTCGAAAGGAAAAAGAGACTGATAATGTTTATTGCAGCAACCGGTTTAATAGGGATTATTTTATTTCCGTCTTGTTTAGACAGAGTCGGGATGGGGAAGGTATATCCGCCCAAAATTGATCTGTACCATAAGCAGGCAGGATGGGACCAATTGGGAAAAGATGTTTCTGATATTCTGAAGAAAGACAGGAACGGACAAAGAACATTCATTTTCAGCGACAGTTACCAGGTTGCTTCAGAACTGGCTTTTTATGTTGACGGACAACCTCAGACTTATTGTATAAATAATGGGCGGAGAATGGACCAGTTTGATATATGGCCGGGTATCGGTCAGTTTGCAAACAAAGATTATAATGCCGTTTATGTAAGTTCTGAGCCAATACCCGACTGGCTCAGATTATCTTTTAAAGACGGTGAAATGGTCAAAATTACGAAGCGGATATACCGTCATGAAGAAACGAATGCTCCTTTTTTCATCTATAAACTCAGTGTTTTTACGGGCATACAAAAGCATTCGGTACCCGAGAAATACTGACAGGACAGACAAAGATTCTATTTAATTCCGTAAGCCCTGATGACAGATGCCAGCCCGTTATGAAATTTTCCTTCTTCAAGGTGAAGGTCTTCTTCTTCGATTTTCAGGACAGAGAAACCTGAGAAATCGTCCTGTAGTTCTTCACGGGAAAGAAGCATTCCGATATCTTTAGGCCCGCCGGTATTATTTACGATTTGCTTCTTTGAGAAATATTCGAGTATAAGTACTCCCCCAGGCTTTAGAAAGGATGCCAGCTTCCTGTGATATTCCTTTCTCCTGGATCCGGGCATATGAGTATAAATCAAGGCCAGGCAATCGAATTCTTCATTACCCAGCAGGATATTTTCATAATTGCTGATCCGGTAATCGATATGAACCTGTTTTTCACGTGCCAGTTTTTCCGCCTTCTTTTTTGCCTCTGTGCTGCTGTCGAAAGCAATTACTTTCCACCCCATGCCGGCTGCAAAAACAGCGTTACGGCCTTCTCCTTCGCCAGGCATAAGGATTTTCCCGGGGACCAGTTTCGATAAATTTTCACTGAAGTATCTGTTAGGTGCTGTTCCATAGACATATTCATCGGTCGAAGCATACCTTTCATCCCAAAAGTTTTCCATCATTCAGTATTTTTTAAGGAACAAATATAAAATATAAACGGTTGAATTCTCTAATGATTGAATGATTGAATGATTGAATGAAGGAATGATAGAATGATTGAATGGGGTTTGAATGTTCGAATGTTTGACGCTATGCTGTTGGATATTGGTGAACTGGAGAGTTGGTGAATGAAAGAATGATTGAATTAGTGAATGATAGAATGAGGTTTGAATGTTCACCACAGATAACACGGATGGACACAGATTAAAAACAATAGAAACAATAGAAACAATTTTAACCATAGAAACCACCAGAAACAGTCACCCCTCATTCAAACGACAAAGTATCAAACACTCAAACGGCGCAGCCTCAAACAATAGATGTTTGAAGGGTTGAATGGTTTGAGTGTTTGACGCTTCGCGGTTGGGGGGAAGATTATCAGCGGTACTTCCTATTTATATCCTTCATTTTGGGTATATAATCCCTCCTTTACGTCTATTTCATCCTGGGGAACCGGATTGATGATGGAAGTATAATCAATCGAAGAAGGCATTTCGTTCAGATAATCTTCATCTCCGGCAAGCCAGGCATTCATTACCGTCAGTACTTTCCCTGTCCTGACCAGATCGGGCCAGCGCCGTCCTTCTGCAAAGAATTCTTTTCTCCTCTCTTCCAGCAGCTGATCGAGCGTAACATTGGAGATATTGGACAATCCGGCGCGCTCCCTGACCATATTAACGATTTCATCCACCTCTGTTTGGGTTCCTGTAGCGCCTTGCAAAATACATTCGGCCTTCATCATCAACACATCGGTATATCGTAAAACCGGAAAGTTTAAGGCAAAATCGTACCGGTCGCTGCCCCAGGTATTTTCATCCTGGCAACACCATTTTATAACGACGGGATCAACCTGGGTCGCGCTGACGTTAGTATTATACCATTTATAAATGACATTGAAATTATCCCGAACATCAGCCGAGGTCGTATCGTAAGCGGCAAAAAGATCTTCCGAAACATTAACACTTTCCGTACCGATAGAAGGAGAAAATCCAATAGTATGCCAGTAATCACTGCTCGAATTAATTAATCCCGGATATTCACCGCCGGTACCATAACCTCCGCTTGTAAACTGAATATCGAAAATGATCTCTTTACTGTTTTCATAATTCAGACCAAAAATAGTTGCATAATTGTCCAGCATTCCATATTTCCCGCTATTGATAATATCGTTTAATAAATCCAGCGCTTTATCGTACTCCCCGCTATTCAGACAAGGACCGTCCGGATGAAGCTGCGGACCGGACCGCATCAGATAAACCCGGGCTAAAATACCTTCGGCAGCATATTTGGTCACTCTTCCCAGATCATCGCTGTTCGAATAAGATTCCGGTAAAAGGTCAATGGCGTCTTTCAGGTCATCGATAATTAATGTATAAACCGAATCCACGCTGCTTCTTCCGATAGACAGGGCTTCGCTTCCGGTGACCAGTTTATCAATAAGCGGGACTTTTCCGTAGAGTTTCACCAGATCGAAATAGAAGAAAGCGCGTAAAAATTTTGTTTCTCCCAATAACCTGTTATAGGTATCTTCGTCTGTTACAATATCTGCGGAAATATAGTTCAGTACCGTATTGGCACGCATAATTCCCGTGTAATCATTATCCCAGGGGTATTCGACCAATTCATTGGTGGCGATCGTATTTTCAAAATTACTGATCGGATCCCAGGATCTGACACTGGAACCTGTTGCCGGAGTAACATAGAAGTCGTCCGATCTTACATCGGTTAAATAGAATTCATTTTCCGGATAATCGGAGAATGTGTTGTAAATACCGTTCACTGCTTCTTCTATTTCATCGGTGTTTGTATAAAAGCTTCCTGCGCTCATGGATGAAACAGGTACCTGATCCAGGTCATCTTCACAAGCTGTTATTGACAAAATCATCAGAAAGCCCAGAAATAAATATATATTTTTCATAACAAATATTCTTATCGGTTAAAATGTAAGATTCACGCCAAAAACCATTGATTTTGCAAGAGGGACACCTCCGTAGTCGTCTCCATATGTGTTTACAGCCTCCGGATTTGCTCCGCCATCATATTTATCTTTTCCGAACCAGTTTTCAGCCGTTACATATATTCTTGCACCGCTAATCAGTTCGATATGTATTAATTTTTTCAGATCATAACCAAGCGTGATATTCCGGATTCTCCAATAGTCATTCGGATACATCCAGTCTGTATTTTTGATACGTCCAAAGGAAGATTTCGCTTTCCCTTTTAGTCCTTTTCCCGGATTATCGGCAGAGCGCCAGCGATAGGCCCAGGCCTGAATCTGGTTATCCAGCCATCCTGTACCGGTGCGGTCGATGGCGCGGCCGAAAGTAGAATAGAGCTTACCGCCGTGTTGTCCCTGTATGAAGATGGAGAGATCGACCCCCTTATATTTAAAAGTATTGGTTAATCCCCAGGTATAGTCAGGATTAGGATGTCCCAGAATTTGCCGGTCATCAGCCGAGATACTTCCGTCATGATTATAATCTTCATATTTCGGATCTCCTTCTTCTTCACTTCCGTACAGGGCGGCTCCATTGGCAATATCTTCGGCTGATAATATTCCGGTTTGTTTTACCACGTAGATGCTGTACATCGGTTTACCAATTCTCAATATATTATGATTTATATCGAAGGAGCCACCCAAAATATCAGAATCATTAGGTCCAAGGTGCCGGACTTTATTCCCGTTGAAACTCAAATTTAATTTGGTATCCCATTTAAATTCACCGGTAAAATTTCTCGAATTCAATTCAAATTCCCACCCATAATTGAATACTTCACCGATATTGGTTAAAGAAGTATCGAAACCTGTTGATGCGGGTACATTGATGTCCAGTAATAAATCACTGTTTGTCTTCCGGTAGTATTCCACAGATCCTGACAAGCGATTTTGTAAGACCCCAAAATCCAATCCGAAGTTATAAGTTTTTGATTTTTCCCAGCTCAAATCGGAATTGGCAATATTTTCAGAGGTAAGTCCGACCGCCTGGTTTCCTCCGAATGAATAATCGGAAGATTGAAGTAAAGCAATATGCTCATAGTCGCCTCCCAGTCCGTTATTTCCGGAGATTCCCCAACTTGCTCTTATTTTTAAGAGGGACAACCATCCGATGCTCTTTAGAAGATTTTCATCTGAAATACGCCAGCCTGCCGATACTGCGGGGAAAACGCCCCATTTCGTATTATCCCCGAAACGGGAAGATCCGTCCCTCCGGATACTGGCAGAAAGCAGATAGCGATCCATATAACTGTAATTCACCCTGCCAAAGTAAGAGATCAATACATTTTTAGTTTCTGTCGTGTAAGTGTCGGTTGCCGAAATACCATTCGCATCATTTAAGGTAGTAATATAGTCTGTTCCGAAACCGTCCGTGCCGTATATCTGACTGTAATCAGTCTTGTTCATATTATAAGACATCCCGGCTACAGCAGAAACTATATGTTTTTCAGCGAATGTCCTGTCAAAGGAAAGGATGTTTTCATTTACAAAAGTTTGCCGGTTATAACTTTTATATCTGCCTGTGGCTTTCCGGGAACCATAACTTCCGCTGACCCATGCCGGGCAATAATATTTATAGCGGGAATCCGTATTATCTAAATTTAAAGTGGCTTTGGCATGTAGTCCTTTTATGATTTCATAATCTCCAAAGATACTTGTCAGCGTCCTGAAGTTTTTGGTTTTTCCAATTGTGTTTTTTAATACGGCAACAGGACTGTTCCGGGTATTTCCCCAGGTATAGGTAGTATAATCTCCGGTATTGTAGAAACCTACACCTCCTGCGGCAGTAGATACGACAGGAGGAAAACTCACTGCTATATGGAACTCATTATCCTTTCCTTCCACGCCGGGATCATCTTTTACCGAATAAGACGGAGCGATGTTAATTCCCATTGTTATCTTATTGCTTACTTTTACTTCAATATTGGTTCTTGCAGAATAACGTTTATAACCAACTCCTAAAACGAAACCATCCTGATCCAGATAATCTCCTGATACGAAATATTTTACAACATCTGTTCCTCCTGAAGCAGAAAGCTGGTAATTGTTGATTCCTCCTTTCTGGAAAATTTCGTCCTGCCAGTCAACAAATTCAATCCCCGGATGTCCGTCTTCTGCCCAAGCCGGATCAGGGATCATAGACCGGTCGAAACTACCGATAGTCGCTATACGGGTATCATAATCATCATCAGCAGAAGCATCCGGATAGGCTTCCAGATAAGTCTGATTCAGCACTTCGTATGCCCGGTCCAGCCATTGTTCTGCATTCAGCATTTTGATGTGCCTTTGTGCTTCATTCCAACCGGTATAATAACTGAAACTGATTTTAGGGTTACCGACTTTTCCTCTTTTTGTCGTAATTAGAACGACACCATTAGATGCCCGTGAGCCGTAAATAGCGGCTGCAGAAGCATCTTTTAAAACCTGGACAGATTCAATATCGCTTGGATTCAGATTGTCCAACGGATTTCCTGTTTCATAAGCGCCTGATGAATTTTGAGAAGAGACTTCCAGGGGGAAGCCATCAATGACATATAAAGGCTCATTATTGGCCGAGATCGATCCTGTCCCGCGAACCTGAATGCTAAGTCCTGTCCCCGGCATTCCGCTGGTCTGCTTAACATGTACCCCGGAAATCTGTCCCACCAGGGCCTGATCGACACGTTGAACAGGCCTTTCATCCAGCGCTTCCGCTTTATACTGGGCAATGGCACCGGTTATATTGGCCTTTTTTTCCGTTCCGTATCCAATAGCCACAACTTCTTCCAGGCCAATTGTCTCTTCCTGCATGACAATATTAATAACCGTTTTGTTGCCGGCTGTTACTTCCTGTGGTTTCATTCCGACAAATGAAAAGTAGAGTAAAGTGCCGCCGGAGATGTTGGTTAATGAGTAGTTCCCGTCAGAATCGGTGATAGTACCGTTGGTGGTCCCTTTGACAATAACTGTTACCCCCGGGATCGGGTCTCCCTGAACATTCCTTACGGTACCATGAATGTTGCGTTGCTGTTGTTGAAATTCAGAACTACCCTTCCAACTATTCGTGAGAACAATCTGCCTGTTGACAATTTCGTAGTGAATATCAGTGCCTTTAAACAGACGGTCCAGTATTTCTTCGATTGTCCTGTTTTTGATCTGGATCGTTACCTTGTTCGAAACATTAATATTTTCACTTTTGTACAGGAAAAAAAAGTTGCTTTCATCTTCAATTTGTTTTAAAGCATCCCGGATTGTTACGTTTTCTATAGAAAGGCTGAATTTGGTCTGCTGTGAGTAAACATTTGCACTGACATGAACAAATGCGATCATTAAAAACAATAGGGTCAGTTTCATTTTACGGAACCATTTAAGGAGGAAGCCATTTCCTCCGCTTTTAAACCATTTTTTTTTCATAAATTTGCGTTTGAAGGGTTATACAATGATCCCTTTATATAAGGGATTGTTAAACCATAAGACATGTTACCGCATGTACTTCTAAAGGGAAGTGTTGACAGCACTTCCCTTTTTATTATGGCTTGGTTATAAATACTTTGTCTTCTTTTATTTCATATTTCATATTTGTTGTTTTCGCCAGTAGGTTCAGCATTTCCCGTAAACTTTCCGTTTTGATGGTCATGGTATAGTGTTCCCGGGTGTTAATCGAGGAATCCAGCGATATCTTTACGTCATACCAGCGTTCCATTTTTTTGATAACGTCTTTGAACGAGTCATCTTCAAATCGCAGCATGTTTTCTTTCCACGATGAGTAGAGTTCTGGATTAACTTTTCTATGCCTGAAGTGATTTGTCCTTCTGTTGAATATAGCCTGTTCCCCGGGAGCAAGGATCAATCCGGTCCGATTTTGATTGTTTCCGGCTTTTACAGAACCTTCTTCAAGGGTGACATAGAATTCGTTATCTTCATGATAGGCACAGATATTAAACCGGGTTCCGAAAACTTCTATATCCATCTGGCAGGCCTGAACAATAAACGGTTGATGTTTCTTTTTTGCAACGATAAAAAAAGCTTCTCCGTCTACATAAACTTTTCTTTCTTTATTGTTGAATGTAGCGGGATATTTTAGTGTGGTGCCCGAGTTCAGCCAGACTTTGGTGCCGTCATAAAGGTAGAGGATCGATTTTTCTCCTTTGGGAACTTTTATCTCATTATATGTTCCGGACAAATCGGACGTTTGCATTATTTCATACGAGTGTAAAAAGATAGCTCCGAGAAGAAATGCGAAAACAAAAATAGCTGCGTATTTGCCAATCCACGCGATAGCTTTTTTCACTACCATATTTTTGTTTTTTATTACAGAGATCTCGGTTACCCTGTTTTCTTCCCGAAGATTATTCAGACCGGTCAGTACCCACAAACTTTTCAGGTTCGTGTATGTTTCCTGATTTATTTCAGATAGCTCAATCCAGTCAAGAATTTCGGAGATTGTTTTTTCCGAGGTAATTTCACCCTTTATATATGCCAATAACTTTTTTTGGTCCATGAGAATTTATGAGGTTTGAATGTAAAACCCCTTTAGTTCCATTTACCCTAACCGGGAAAATGAATTTTTATTTGTTGAGGTAGAAAAAGAAGTACAATATAGGCAGATAATCTTTTAATTCGGAATGGAACAGTTTGAGCGCCTTTGAGATATGAGCTTCGACTGTTTTGATGCTCAGATTTAACTCGTCTGCAATCTGCTGATTCCTCATGCCGTCAAACCTGCTCATCTCGAAAACCTTACGGCACGAGGGCGATAACTTATTCAACGTTGTTTCTACCAGATTAAGGAGTTCTTCAAGCATAAAATTACTTGTATCAAATCCTTCCAGTGCTTTATAGTTGATGTCGAGTTGACGGGTCTTTAGATGACGGGAATATTTTTCCCTCGATTTTTGTTTATTAATGTATTTCAGGGATTTATTTTTTGTCACGGTAAACATCCATGCCTGAATATTTGTATCCTCCCGAAAAGTTTTTCTTCTGTCCCATAGTTCAGTAAAGACGTCTTGTACAATGTTCCTGGAAGCTTCAGAATCTAAAAGATACTGATTCGTGAAATAGTTCAGTTTCGGAGAAAAGGACCGGTATAATGATTCGAAAGCTATCGTATCGTCCGATTTTAACTGCTGTATGACTTCTTTTCCTGTTAGATTAAGCATTTTAATGCAAAAGTTAGATGTCTGGAAAAAGAAACTGATGTCTAAATTAGCTATAAAATTTGAAATGATTATTGCCGGTAGGGATGAAATGATCATGTTGTGGAAAACAATTCTAAAGTGGCAACACAAAAGAGGATGCAAAAAATCAGAATAAAAAGTTTTCGTACGGACATGCCGGTAACATTAGAACGTGCAGAATTACTGCATTCACTCTGTATGAATAGAAACTTCTTCATTTCAGGGCAAGAAAGTTTCCGGTCCGTCATACAGGTAGTGAAACCAGTCGAAGGATGCTGTTCCCCCGTTCCCGTTTTCCGAATAACTGAATAGCCCCAGTTTGGGGCCCTTCCAATAGCCTTCATTTGTTGTGAACGCTTTTCCCAAAGGAATAAAGTCCCGGTTATCCTGACTATAATAAAATTGATTTGATCCGTCCTTCTGCGAAACCAAAACCCGCAGATAAACCGGGGAATTGCTAAAGTCCTGCGAGTTTAGCTCTCCATTGATATCCGTAAACAAGAATAACTTTCCATCTTTTTTTTCTATACCGAGAAGGTTGTATTGTTTCCCCATCAGGCAGAGCCCTGCTTTTTGTCCGTTCTCCATTTCGCCTGTTATCAGTAATGCTGTGGCCGTACCTGCCGGACCCATTACTTTTTGGGTAATGGTGTTTTTCGCCTTTGGAAAGGATGGGGCGGGCAAAGCCATTAAATCAAGACAGCCTTTGGAACGGTTCAGTGACCAGGCCTGAGGAACAGGATTATGGTTCCACGACCACTGAAACCCCAATCGGGGACTATCGAACTCATCCGACGATTGGGGAACGGTTACCGTATATCTCTTCCCCACGTCAGGTTTTTTATATACGTAAACAGGTTCTCCGATGCCGTTCATATCGAGGTCTGCTCCGATTACAGGCCAGCCATCTTTCCATCTCATGGGCTCAAGGTGGCATACCCTTCCGATATTTCTGACACTCTGAAAATGAATAAACCACCATTCTCCTGCGGGGGTATCGATCCAGGCTCCCTGGTGGGGACCATTAATGGCAGTCATTCCCTGTTCCAGGACTACTTTTTTTTCATAAGGGCCGTCTATGTTTTTTGACCGAAGAACGGTCTGCCAGCCTGTAGAAACACCTCCTTCAGGAATGCTCAGAAAATAGTAACCGTCCTTTTTATATATTTTTGTTCCTTCGGCAACAGGGCCGGTATAAACGATAACGCCATCACCGAGAAGTTTTTTCCCGTCAGGGCTCATTTTATGAAGATAAATCGGACCGGCGCCAACCTTGCTCCTGCCCAGGTAGGCTTGTCCGTCGTCATCCCAAAACGGACAGGGATCTTCCCATCCTGCGGTGTCGCAGACCTGGCACAACGGGGCCCAGGGGCCCTCCGGTTTTAAGGCTGTTGTCATGAACAGCCCTTCTTTCGGTGTGCAGAAGTAGATCCAGTATTTATTATCGTGAAACCGAATAGCCGGGGCCCAGCTTCCTCCGGCATACCGTTCGTTGAAATCATATTCGGGGGCAAACCTGAAGGAATCATAAACTCTGGAAATAATTGTCCAGTTGACCAGGTCCCTTGAATGAAGGACAGGCATGCCCATGAAATGAAACTCAGAACAGATCATGTAATAATCGTCTCCGGTGCGGATCACATCGGGATCTGAATAATCGGCGTACAATATCGGATTGATATAGATCCCGTTGCCCTGATCTCCCCAGGGAACAGTATTTCCCTTATTCTCCTGCGAAAAAAGTTTTTCAAAACAGAAAACAGTTAATGCGATTATTATAAAGAGCCTGTAACGTTTCATATAAGTTATTTTCAGTTGTTATTTCATAGCCTAACTTATTCAGCAAAAAATAGGATAATTGCTCTGTGAACTTTAAAAATACTAATACTTTAGGTATTTTGCAGGGAAAATGGACACAAAAACACCAAAGAGAAAAATCTGCCTGTTCCTTTCAGTTAAGGAGTAAAAGCAGACAGCGTTTTTTCGAATGTGCTAAAGTATAATTAATTATATGTAAGAATATTTGAGGCTGCTCAAAAAGGGCAGCCTCTTTTTCAGGAAACTAGAATCCGGGATTTTGTTCTACATCGGCCTGATTCCTGTCGATCGCTGCTTGAGGAATAGGGCGCAGAAACTTGTAATTCCCGTCATCACCGGTCATATCTGCCTCACTAACTCCGTCTTCATTGTAGGTTGTTACGTATTCAACCAGCTTATGTGTCCGTTTTAAATCTGTCCAGCGAACATATTCGCCTGCCATTTCACGGGCTCTTTCATCCAGTATGAAATCGATTGTTATATCACTGGACGAAACGGTCATTGCCGTTTCAAAGCCTGATTTGATTGTATTGGGACGGGAACGCAAGGTATTGATCATATCGGCTGCTTTACCGGTTTCGCCCGTCTCTGCATATGCTTCCGCTGCGATAAGATAAGCTTCTCCCAGACGGGCAATAACGACATCGTGCATGCTGCAGGTCGTGCTTCTGTTACTGATGGAGGTTTCAGAGTAGTCATCAAACTTCTTGATGCAAGCTACTCCAAAATCCATGTTGCGGCGGTTAAAATAGGTGTCAGGTGCCCCATTGGAAGGAGCGATTCCCCCATCTGCAATTGTTTTTGAAATTATTGCGTTGGTTTTCAGGTTGTAAGGATCATTAGCCTGCCAGGCTGAGATATCATCGTCTGTTGCCCACGCCGGTGCATAGTAAATTTTTACTGGAGAGGAGGTCGGACTGGAATAATAATCAAAGTACCAGGTATGGAACTCAAGCATAAAAGTCTGCTCATACCGTCCGTCCCCTTCATTGTAAAGCTGGTGTAAACGTAAGAAGGGAGATAAATTACCATCAATCGATTTATTCCGTGCATTTTCCGAACCTCCCAGATAACTTCCAAACTGCGCCTGTTGATAGCTCCCGTCGCCCGATGGATCTTCCACTGCGGAATAATCAAATTGAACGGACCAGAATATTTCCGTATTACTTTCGTTACTGAAATCGAAGGCATCTTCAACAGACAAGGACGGGGCCTCTCCGCTAATGGCGTCTACCGCATATTTTGCCGCATTTGAAAAATCGGTAGACTGGGCGATATTTTCTTCCAGTGATTCATAACCTTCCCCGTTTAACCAGGCCCGGGTTAAATAGGCTTTTGCCAGAAAAAAAGTAGCAGCACGTTTATTGGCACGGCTTACATCCGATGAACTACGGTCCAGCAAAGAAGAATTGTCAGAGATGAGATCGGTGAATTCGTCAATAATGAAATCATATACTGTTTTCAGGTCCGTGCGTTCATGGTTCATTTCTGCATAATCGAACATTTTAGTGTTAAGGGCCACTTTCCCAAACTGCTGGACCAGCTGAAAATAATACCAGGCGCGGATAAAACGGGCTTCGTCGATATATTGTTTTCGTACGCTGGATTCCTCGGTCGTTTCACCATAAGTAATTACACTATTGGCTAACTGGATGCCTTTAAAACAATTCTCATAAAAGGTTCCAACAATACCTTCTGCGGCAGTAAAAGCGGTGTAATGGTTCATGATAATCCCCTGAGATTTGCCATCTCCGTAAAGATCTGTTCCCGCCGAGAACAATAATGGCTGTATATTATATAAATCTCTTAATGATGAATAGGTTGCATTTGTCAAACTTGTAAAACCTGTACTGGTTGCATAAAAATCTGAGGTCGATTCGCTTGAACGAATATCCGGATCAAGAAAATCGGAACAGCTTGTTGATATGAACATGGCAACCGCCACAATTAAATATATTCGTTTCATATTTTTTTAATCTTAAAAATTAAAATTTTACGTTAACTCCAATTTGATAGGTACGGGAACTGATTCCTCCGGTCCCGTCACTGATCTCGGCATCTGCCCATTCCGGATCGTAGCCTTTATAATCCGTAAACGTGAAAGGGTTCAGAACATTTAAATAAATTCTGAAATTAGATATCCTCATTTTAGAAGTTAAATTTTCAGGGATGGTGTATCCCAAACTGATGTTTTTTACTTTAACATAAGAGTTATCAACAAAATTCTGGCTTCCTGACTCACCATCGAGGTAGAAGGAACCACCGCCTCTATTGTTGGCTCCGCCTGTTGGAAATGGGTACTTTCCATAGTGGGTACCGTTTTGATAATCAATTTCGCCGTCTGCTCCCAAAATTGGTGCGCCGTCAGGAATATAATAATCAAATTTTATATGCTGTGTACCGCGGCTGCTGTAACCGATATAGTTATTCATAAACGGGCTATACACTTTACTGCCTTGTGAAGAATAAATACTGAATGAAAAATCGAAGTTTTTATAGCTGATATTGGATATCAGGCTACCTGTCCATGTTGGTTCCGCATGTCCCTGAACAGTTCTGTCTTCCTGATCAATAGCCCCGGAACTGTCGACGTCTTTAATTTTCATTTCTCCTTCATAGAATTTTGTCTTTTGCTTGCTGTCTCCAGCAATAGCTGCAGCTTCCTCTGCCGTACAAACGCCATCCAACACATAGCCATAGACCACATCTATCGGTTGTCCGATAAACCACCAGCTACCAGTCAAATCTTCCTTTTTTCCGTTCAGTTCCATAATTGAATTATGGTTATGGGCAAAGGTGAAAGAAGTAGTCCATGTGAAATTTTTCTGCTTTAAGTTTACCGTAGTCAGTTGAATTTCGACGCCATTGTTTTTTACTTTACCCACGTTGCTCCAGATAGAACCGGTCGAAGAGCCTAACTCGTACGGAGTAGCCATCTCCATCAACAAGTCTTTTGAAATTTTATGATAGACATCAACAGAACCATATACCCGGTTGTTCCATAAACCAAAATCGATACCGGCATCAATTTCATTTGTCTTTTCCCAGGTGAGTTCAGAGTTAGTTAAGCTATAACCATATCCATTGGCAACAGTGGACCCGAAGTTGTAGTAGTATTTGGTATCGGCTAAAGCTTGCGTATCATAGGCGCCCACAAGTGCATTATTGCCGGTAATGCCGTAGCTGACCCGGAGTTTGAGGTTCGATAACCAGTCAGCCGAACTCATAAAGTTTTCTTCTGACATGCGCCACGCTGTGGCTGCAGAAGGGAACATTCCCCACCTGTTCTCTTTTTTGAATTTGGAACTTCCGTCCCAGCGGCTGGATATTGTAGCTAAATATTTCCCTTTGTAATCATAGTTTAAACGGGTAACATAAGAAAGCATGGTGATTTTTTCATAATAACTTCCCTTATTTTGAACTGTTCCTGAAGATAAATTATACCATTTTACATCAAAAGGCATGTCGACGACCGTGATATTGTTCCCTTCCAGTTTCTGGCTGTAAACACTGACCAGTCCCAGAAGATTGAAGTTATGATCTCCGATTTTTTTTAGATAATTCGCTTGAGTGTCCCACGTATAAGAGAAAACTTCATCGTTGTTGTTTTCGGCATAATTTGTCATACCTCTGCGGGTTTCAGAGTTGACACCATAAAAAATTCCGTTTTGAGTTTTCGTATACATTGGCGAAAATGTCGTTTTTAAAATGATATCTTTTACCGGTGCAAACTGTAGATAGGTGTTAGCCATAATGTAGTAGGCACGGACATCATCGGTCGAATTCATCCGGTCGACCACCGGGTTGAGGGTCGAAGTCGGGCCACCTCCGTTGGGATAAATGGCCGCATCTTTACCTGGCTGAAGAATTAATTCTCCCTTATTCTCACCTTCCCAGTAATAACAAGGCATAACGGGGGTCATATTAAATCCTGTCTGGACGGATCTTTGACTTCCTTTATTCTGTAACGATGTGGCTAAGTTGGTGTTAAAACCTACCGTTAACTGATCATTAATCCTGGCGTCAAAAGCAGCTTTAATATTCCATCTTTCATATTCATCATAAATAATTCCATCTTCTGATTGATACCCGATTCCGACACGATAGCTAATGTCCTTACCATTACCTGCAATATTTATAAAGTGGTTTTGTTGCTGGCCTCTGCGTAAGACAATATCAGACCAATTTGTATAATTTTTTTCCAGATACATTGCCTTGACAACCTCGCTGCCACCTCCCCAAAAGTTTCTGAAGTTGGCGTCGGTCATTGTCCATGTTGTTGACCCGGTCGTTGAATTTAATGTAGAAGACAGGTATCTGGAAAAACGGTATTTCATGAATTCATCACCACTCATGAAATCCGGCATATTGGCGGCTTTTTTAACTCCGTAATACCCGTCGTAACTTATGACTGTTTTTGTTTTGCCTGAAACGTCTGTCCCTTTTTTCGTGGTAATAATTAAAACGCCGTTGGTGGCGCGGGATCCATAGATAGCTGTAGACGAGGCATCCTTTAAAACATCGATTTTTTCAATATCCATTGGGTTCAGAAAGTTCATGTTGTCACAGACTACTCCGTCAATCACATAGAGCGGCTCGCCTCCTTGTAACGAACTTTTTCCCCGGATTTGAATATTAAAACCGTCACCGGCACGGCTGGAGACCTGCTGGATATTCACACCTGCGATTTGCCCCTGCAATCCTTCCAAAACAGAAGTAGATCCCTTGGAAACAAGTTCTTCTGATTTAACACTCCCGATAGATCCGGTCAGGTCGCTTTTTTTCATTGTTCCGTACCCGACAGCTACGACCTCTTCCAGTCCAATGGTTTCTTCTTCCATGGTTACATTTATCCTTCCCTGTCTGGTAAATGTGATTTCCTGAGTTCTCATTCCAACAAAGGAGAATTGTAATATCGAATTTACAGGGACATCTGTCAGGGTATATTGTCCGCTGGCATCGGTTATGGTTCCGACTGTGGTTCCCTTAACAACAACGGTAACTCCAGGCAGGGCCATCCCCTGTCCGTCTGTAACCTTGCCGGAAACCCTGTCCTTTTGTTGCATGGAAGCGAGATCGTAGAACTCTTCCGGACCTTTCAGTACGATAAAGTTGTTTTCCAGGATTTTGTAGCTAAACCCAGCTTTTTTTGACATCTGATCCAGAATTTCGTTGATCGTTCCATTGGTAAATTCAAAGTTGACAGGGGTGTCAAGATTGAGTTTTGCTTCATCATAGAAGAAGCGAAACTCACTTTCATGTTCGATCTCTTCAAGTACCTTTTTTATGGTGGTACTTTTTTCGTTCAGGTTGAACCTGCCATTTTGAGAATATACGGATGCGGTACTTTGCAGTACGGTCCATAACAATAGGAAAAGAGATAGTTTCATAATTAAAAATCCCTTGCTTGACAATCTGATAAAGTCAGATTGCTCTTTTTTTTGTTTTTTTTTCATAAGTTTGATTGTCGTTTGATAGTTAAACAAAGGCGCTTAGTGACTGCGAATCATGGGCGCATGGGTTAATTATCCAAATCAACCGGAAGATGCTGCAAACATTTTCCGGTTTCTATTTAGACTGGATTGTTACTGTGTCCTCATTGATTGTATAGTTTAATGATGATGTAAATTTTAATGCTTCAAGTACTGTAGCCAGTTCTTCATCTTTTATCGATCCGGAATAAATGTGGTCGCCTACTTTTTTATCCTTGAACCTGATCGTCACGTTGAACCTTCGTTCCAGTTTTTTTGCCAGGTTTCTGATCGTCTCTCCTTTCACGGTGAGTATTCCTTTTGTCCAGTCAAGGTAACGGCTGTCACTGATTCTGGTCAGCGAAAAATTCCCGGACTCCTTATCGATCATAAAGGCTTCCCGGGGAGAAAGGATCCATCTTTTCCCTTTTTGTCCGGAGTCGGTAATTTTAATCTTGCCAGTTTCCAGATAGGCCAGGATGCACGGGTCTTCTTTATAGCCAGATACATTGAATTTTGTTCCCATGACCTCGATAGAAATGTTTGATATTTTTACTGTGAAAGGAATTCCATCCTTATGTTCGACATCGAAAAATGCTTCTCCTTCCAGGTAAACAATTCTGTTTTCCCTGTTAAATGAAGCAGGAAATTTTAATCTGGAATCTCCGTTTAACCTTACGCTGGATCCGTCAGGCAGGATAAGACGTGACCTTTCTCCTTTGGAAACAATAATTTCGGATAACTGCCCTTGTGTACCGGATGGCAGTCTGGAAGGAAGGAAAAACTTAAGGAGGAAGGAGAAACTGATCAACACCAGGAGTGCTGCTGCGTACTGAATTATCCGGATCCGGTATGCCCTTATATGCTGTTGCTTTTCCTGTTTTATTCGTTGCAGGATTTTTTGTATTTCCCGGTTTTTCTCAACTTCATTTATTTCCCGGTCCAGACCTGATAAGATCCAGCAATTTTTTAATTGTTCCAGATCTTGTCTGTTGTCTTCGGATTTGGCTGTCCATTTTCTGACAAGACCGGTTTCTTCTCCTGTGGCCTGTCCTGTGATGTATTTAATCAGCAACCCTTCCGCTATTTCCATGTATTTTTATTTATTCTATAACGAAAGAGCGACGTTTTACCCTGAGTGTTTTTTTGTTTTTTTATCCGATACTGAATTTATTTTTTTTGAGCTCCAGTTTATTATTGACATTATAAATATAAGATTGACACATCCCGGGAATTTTTTATTTAAACGGTCCCGGAGTGTTCTTAATGCTTTTGAGATATGACTTTCGACCGTTTTTTCGGAAATGTTCAGGGCCAGACTGATCTCCCTGTTTTTTAGCCCTTCTTTCCTGCTTAGAATAAATATTTTCTGACATTGCTCAGGCAACTGATCAATTATGTTCTCAATTTCTTTTTCGAGTTCGCATGCAAACAAATTATCCAGGATCGGATCGTTTAACGCGTTGAAGTTTTCTGTAAGCCGGTGGTATTTCTCCCTTTTTTCTTTTTGGAATTGTAATGCGACCCTTTCTTTCCGGATAATATCAATGCATCTGTTCCGGGTCAGTGTATAAAGATATGCCTTCAGAGAAGTATTTTGAGCAAGTTTATTCCTGTTGTCCCATAGCTGAAGGAAAACATCCTGGAGTACCTCACGGGATACTTCCTGATCGTTCAGGTACCCATTTGCGAAGTTGAATAACCTGGCGTATAACTGCTCCATGATTTGTTTAAATGAGCTTTCTGTGAGTTTTTCGGGATTTTCCAAAGGCAGAACAATTATTATGGTGAATTGGTGAACTGGTGAACTGACACTATTGCTTTTTTACAATAATGCCTCATAAAGTATTTCCACCGGATGAAGTGCTTTTCGTCCGGTACCTTCTTCGATCTGGTGACGACAGGAAGTTCCCGGGGCAGAGATGATAACATCGTCACTGGTTTTACGTACCTCGGGGAATAGTACCAGTTCCCCTATTTTTTGGCTCAATTCGTAATGTTCTTTTTCAAAGCCAAAAGAACCGGCCATACCGCAGCACCCGCTGGGGATTTCTTCAACTTCATAGTTGATTGGGATTGACAGCATTTTTTTTGTTGGCATTGTCGATGCAACTGCTTTTTGCTGACAGTGCCCGTGCAACTTGATTTTCTTTTTTTCTGTTGTAAACAGCTCTTGCCGGATATTTCCTTTTTCAAATTCGGATGTTATGAATTCGTCGAAAAGAAAGGCGCTTTTTGCCAGTTGCTCTGCTTTGTTTTTTAATTGATCGTCAACCAGTTCCGGATATTCGTCGCGGAAAGCGAGTATCGCGGAGGGTTCGATACCCAGTAGCGGCGTTCCTTCCGAAACAATTTCAGAAAGCAAAAGAACATTTTCGTTTGCAATTTTTTTTGCGGCTTTTACCATTCCTTTGGAGAGAAAAGTACGTCCGCTCTCGCGATGCTTCGGGATAGCGACCTCGTAGCCCAGCCTGTTCAGCAACATGATTGCCCGGATCCCTATCTCGCTTTCGTTTTCATTGGTAAACTCATCTGCAAAAAGGAAGACTTTTCCTTTGTTTCCGTTTGCATGATTTTGCGGTTTTCCCCACCACTGACGCAAAGTAATTTCCGACAATTTGGGAATATTCCTTTCGACGGCAAAGCCGATTGCTTCTTTAAACAGATCGGTCCCCGTAATCCAGTTGGTCAGTGGCCTGACCATTCTTCCTATCTTGTATAGTTGCGGCATCCATGCAATGAGCCGTGAGCGGAAAGGAACCCCGTGTATTTCATAGTAATGCTGAAGAAATTCGGCCTTGAACTTAGCCATATCGACATTCGACGGGCATTCTGCCTTGCAGGCCTTGCATGAGATGCAGAGATCGAGTACCTGGTATATTTCTTTGTGATCGAAAGGATTTGATTTCGATGAGCGGGACAGATATTCGCGCAGGATGTTGGCCCTTCCCCGGGTCGTTTTATCTTCGTCTCTGGTGGCCATGAACGTTGGGCACATGGTTCCGCCAATGAGTACACTTTTTCTGCAATCGCCGGAGCCGTTACATTTTTCAATGGCCCGGAGATACCCTTTTTGTCCGGAGAAATCAAAGGTCGTGTCAAATTCCCGGTTTTTCCCTACCAGGTACCGCAGGTTTTCAGTGATGGGCGGAGTGTCTATGATCTTCCCGGGATTCAGGATGTTCATTGGGTCCCAGGTGTGCTTTAATTCTTTGATAAGCTGATAATTGTGCTCGCCAAGCATGAACGGAATGAATTCTCCCCGGAGGCGTCCGTCACCGTGCTCACCGCTTAGCGAACCTTTATATTTTTTTACCAGCGCAGCAATTTCTTTGGCAATGGTGTGGTAAAGTTCAACATCTGCTTCCTCTTTCAGGTTTAACAATGGCCGGAGATGTATTTCTCCGGTAGCAATATGGGCATATTTTACACAGCTCAAGCCGTATTTGACGAGTATTTCGTCGAATTCCTTCATGTATTCAGGAAGATATTCAGGGGCAACGGCTGTATCTTCAATTACGGTGGTGCTTTTTTTATCACCGGGAATGTTGGATAATAAACCAAGTCCGGCTGTTCTTAGGGCCCATACCTTTTTTATATTGTCGCTGCCTTGCACCAGTGGAAAATAATATCCGGTACCCGCAGCCTTGAAGTCTTTTTCCAGATCAGCCGCCTTTTTGAGTAACCCATCCTCAGTTTCGCAGGCAAATTCAATCATCAGAAGTGCTTTGGGGTCGTCCTGTACGAAAAACCTATTTTTGCGCTGCTCTATGTTTTCTTTTGTACAATTCAGAATGATGTCGTCCATCAACTCAATGGCCTGAGGTTTGTGCTTCAAAGCTATCAGGTTTCCCTGAAACGCTTCTTCCATCGTCGCAAAATGGGCGCAGACCAGACCGATGTACTTGGGCGGTAACGGGATCAGGTTTAGTTTAAGCCGGGTTGAAAAAGCCAGTGTCCCTTCACTGCCTGCCAGCAACTTACACAAATTTATTTTTATCCCGTTCCCCGTAAATGGATCTGTTTCCAGGAGAGCATCGATCGCGTAGCCGTTGTTGCGCCGTTTTACTTTTGGATCCGGAAATCCTTCCCTGATGCGTTTCTGGTTCCCAGCATCAGAAAGAATTCTGCGCAGGTTCTGGTAGATCTGGGTCTCCAGACGCCTTGGATCGCCTGCACATTTTGCATAAAATTCTTCGGAAGGGAGCTCCCTGAAAAAGATTTCAGAACCGTCAGAAAGGATACAATCCATTTCGAGGATATGGTCGCGGGCACTTCCATAGACAAGCGAGTGTAACCCGCAAGAGTTGTTACCAACCATTCCTCCTATACAACACCTGTTTGCCGTTGACGTTTCAGGTCCGAACTGCAGCCCGTGAGGGGCAAGAAACTGGTTCAGTTCCGCAAGGTTGACGCCAGGCTCAACAATCACCCAGTGTTCTTCCTTGTTAAACTCGAGTATTTTGTTCATGTATTTGGAAACATCTGTCACAATACCTGGTCCTACAACCTGACCTGCCAAAGAGGTGCCGGCAGCTCTCGGGATGACTGATGTTTGATGATGTCTGGCAAAATCGATAATTTTCTGAATGTCTTTTGAGGACTTGGGCCTGCATACAGCTTGTGGAATTTCCCGGTATGAGGAGGCATCGGTCGCGTAAATTACCCGGTGCATATTGTCTGTAAAAACATCCCCGTCCAGATTTGATTTGAGCAGGGAAAAAGGATCAATCTTTTTCATTTAAAAGAGAAGTTAGTTAATTTACTCTATTTTCCACATTTCATGGATCCCTCCGGATATTTAAGGTGGATTCATCCTTTTTTTATTTAATTTACTCCACCATTTCGTTGCTGTTTATGTCCCATGTGAACGGATTAATTCTCATGTTCCGTTTTATTGTTCTCTCCTTACTTTTCCTTTCCGGACGGGCATTCAACAAAAATATCAATTTATTCTATTCGTTTTTAATTCTTTTGACAGATTAACCTAATCCATGATTTTTCTCCTGATTTATCCCATCCCTTGATATGACCCTGCAAATAATTTATAAAAATTTAATATGGCAAAATGCTTGGCATAAAAATGAACAAGATAGAGCAATCGATTGCACATAGATTGTATTTTTGTCGCAGAAGAAATTCCAAAAGCCTTGATAAACGTCAGGATTAACAAATAATTATCCGGAAACGGGAGTTCGCACGGGATATTTTGTCTATTTTTGCAATTGGAATATTTTATTCAAAAGTTAAAAATAAATTGTTTTCCGGCAAGATAAGTTCGTTTCGGGTGTTCTGTGGCAGGAATTTAAACTTAGAGAAGTATCTTTCATTATAAAGAATGCCTGAAAGGGATGAGAGAAATCTTTCCGGGGATTATAATCTGGAGGGAACATATTTGCGAAAAGCAGTGACTGGCCTTGTTTTGAGGGATGTTTTTATTTTACGTCTTTATAATTGGCATGAAATTTTTTGAGTAGGATTCTAAAAAACGATCTGTAAAAGCCTTTTCTGAAAAACAGAATTTAGCGACCCTTAGAATATCAGGTAGTACTAAACAGTTGCCAAATGAAAAGTTAAAAGATAGACACATGAAACGAACCATGAGTGTTAAGCCGTCTGGTGAACAGACGGTGATTACGATGGTGAATGGTTGGGCGGTGAGTTTCATGTGGCAACTAAAAGAAATTCATGAACACATGAAAAATTTATACATATGAAACTACTTGAACGCGTTATCAAAAACGCACAAAGTTATCAAAAGCGGATTGTGTTGTCTGAAGGGACAGAACCCAGGACGCTGAGAGCAACAGAGATTATCCTTAAAGAAAATATTGCACGGATCATTCTGCTTGGAAGTCCGGTAGAAATCATGAAAGCAGCAGAGGAATATGGTGTGAATATTACCGGTGCAGTTCTGATCGACCCAAAGACTGATAGCCGTCGACAGACTTATGCCGACCTGATGGTCGAAATTCGTAAATCAAAAGGACTAACAAAGGAAGAGGCTTTGGAAATGCTGAATGATCCGCTGGTCTTTGCTCCCCTGATGATTAAAAGCGGGGATGCAGATGGCGAGATTGCAGGGGCAATCAATGCTACAGGAGATGTACTAAGGCCTGCTTTCCAGTTTATAAAAACATTGCCGGGAGTGAGTGTTGTTTCCGGTGCATTTTTGATGTTTGTCAACGATCCCCATTTCGGGCACGATGGCATTCTTGTTTTTGCAGATTGTGCCGTTATGCCTGATCCAACAGAAGCAGAGCTGGCAGAGATTGCTGTAACAACGGCAAAAACAGCCAGGGCTATCGTGGGTATGGATCCCCGGGTGGCAATGCTTAGTTTTTCAACCAAAGGAAGTGCAAAACACCCAAGAGTTGATAAAGTGGTAAATGCTCTGAAGATTGCAAAGGAAATGGATCCTGAACTGAAAATTGATGGAGAGATGCAGCTGGATGCAGCATTGATGCCTGAAGTGGCCAAGCTGAAAGCTCCTGACAGTGAAGTGGCAGGACGGGCAAATGTATTGGTTTTTCCGGGATTGGAAGCTGCCAACATTGGTTATAAACTTGTACAACGGCTGGCCGGAGCCGAAGCCATCGGCCCGGTGTTGCAGGGAATGGCAGCTCCTATCAACGACCTTTCAAGGGGATGCTCTGTAAGTGATATTGTAAACATGGTGGCCATTACCTCTAACCAGGCGGCTGCCTTATTTGATAAATAACAAGTTATGTCAAGTGATGTTGTATACGAAGCCATCGAGGATTTTGGCTTGAGTAAAAAGGAAAAGTCGAGAACTTTGTTTTCTAAAATTGGTATTGCGGGATGTGGTACGGTAGGCCAAAATATTGCACGGATTGCCAGTACCTATGGTATTGAGGTTATTTTTATTGAGGTTAGTGAAGAAAAAGTCAAGGAGGCATATAGTAATATCGGGAAAGTACTTGACCAGCGTATTGAACATTGGGGATTGACTCCAGGGGAAAAAAGGGCTATCCTTTCCAGGATAAAGGGAACAATGGATTATCAGGATCTGGCCGGTTGCGATTTTGTTATTGAGGCAATACGGGCCACAGACCGTGGTGGAAAAATTAAAGAACGTAAAGCGATATTTAAGCGTATTGAGGAAGTTGTTGACCGCGATTGTATTATTGCTACCAATTCGACAACAATCGTTGTCACAGAACTTTCTTCCGAATTGCAATATAAAGATCGTTGTGTCAGTCTGCATTTCTTTGTTTCATCTCCTGAAGCCAAAGTGATTGAAGTGGTTAAAGGGCTTTATACCTCAGATGAAACTTATGTGAAAGTATGCAAGTTTGTTACAATGATTAACCGGAAGATTATTCCGGTGGAAGAATCCGCAGGGCTTGTCAGTGTCCGTCTCTTTGTCGTCCTTTTAAACGAAGCATGCGAAGAGCTGATGGAGGGAATTTCATCAGTAAAAGATATTGACCAGACAATGCAGATTGGGTTTGGCATGAGAATGGGACCTTTTGAAGTTGCCGACAGAATTGGACTTGACAAAGTTGTACTTTGGATGGACAACATTTACAATGAATTCGGAGACGTCCGCTATAAGCCTTCTCCATATATTAAACGGCTCGTTCGTGCAAAGCAGCTTGGAACAGCCTCAGGCAAGGGATTCTATAGTTATGACGGGGAAGAGAATAAAATCTGACCCTGGCCTGGGTACTATTTAATAGAAACGACCTGAATAATCAGGAAGGGATCATTAATTGACAGACATGTTGCCGGTCTTATCCGGGTCACAAAAGGAATAATTGAATATTAGCTAAAGCGAAGGGTAGGCTTCGCCAAATTGAAATTAAAAACCAATGAAGATTCTTGTTTTAAACTGTGGAAGCAGTTCAATAAAATATCAGCTTTTCAGTATGGATGACCGAAAAGTCATTGCCAAGGGCGGAATTGAAAAGCTAGGGATGAAAGGATCCTTTTTAAAGCATAAACAGGAAAGCGGACGCCAGATTGTTTTTGAAGGAGAGATACTCGATCATAAAAGCGGGATTGAATATATACTTGGCGTTTTGACCAGTGAAAAATACGGGTGCCTGAAAAAACTGAACGAAATTGATGCTGTTGGGCACCGCGTTGTTCACGGAGGAGAGTATTTTAGTTCGAGCGAGTTTATTACCGGCGAAGTTATTGATGCACTGGAAAAGTGTGCTATTCTCGCACCTCTTCACAATCCTCCCAATATCAAAGGGATTGAAGCCATGGAAGAACTGATTCCCGGAATTCCCCAGGTAGGTGTTTTTGATACAGCATTCCATCAAACGATGGAACCGGTTGCCTATATGTATGGAATTCCTTACGTATTGTATAAAAAATACGGAATCAGACGTTACGGTTTTCATGGGACCAGCCACCGATATGTTACCCGGCGGGCCTGCGATATTCTCGGCCGGGATTATTCGACCCAGAAAATTATTTCCTGTCACCTTGGAAACGGAGCTTCTGTCGCTGCTGTAAAAAACGGGAAATCGATCGATACCAGCATGGGATTTACCCCGGTTGAAGGGCTTATCATGGGAACACGGGCCGGAGATCTGGATGTCGGGGCTGTTACTTACATTATGGAAAAGGAAGAAATAGGTCTGAAAACAGCCAATGTTCTGTTTAATAAACACAGCGGAATGCTTGGGCTTACCGGGATTTCTTCTGATATGCGCGAGATTGAGGAAGCTGCAGAAGAAGGGAACGAAAGGGCCAAACTGGCATTGGATATGTACGATTACAAAATTAAAAAATATATCGGATCATACATGGCTGCCATGGGAGGGTTGGATATTTTGATTTTCACCGGCGGAATCGGAGAAAATGCAGATACGACCAGGTATGGCATTTTGAAGGATATGGAGGCTCTCGGTCTTCGGATCGACCAGGACAAAAATAAAGGACTTCGGGGAAAGGAACAAATTATCAGCCAGGATGGTGCTCCCGTTACAATAATAGTTGTTCCTACTGATGAGGAACTGATGATTGCCCTTGATACTGAAAAAATTGTTTTAGGAAAAGTTAAATCCTGAATTTTATTTTGAAGGACGATAATGTTGAAACATCCGGCAATCATTTGGGTTCCCGGATGTTTTTTTATGAGAACAGATGACAGGGAAAACAGCTGAAATCAGAGGAACAAAATGCTGTCGCATGAAAGGACCTTCATAAACTATTCTTCGTGCTTTACGTCTATGCATTGGATATTTTTTAGCTTTTGTAGCGTTAGTTTAATTTTTATCTTTTAATTTTCGGAAAAGATTAGGCACAATGATTCATAAAATCGAAGATATTTATAACCTGATCAAATCGAGGCCGGGGAAAAAAATGGTTCTGGTAAACGGTATTGACGAACATAGCCTCGAAGCAGCATATCTTGCTTCTGAGATGGGACTGATAACGGTGCAGGTTACCGGCTCATCTGAGGAGATTCGCCGGATATGCAGGAAAATGGGGATAAATTACGACATGTTTGATATCGTTGAGGCCGAAAACGAAGAGCAGGCCGCTCTTCAGGCTGTTCGTCTTGTCAGCTCCGGCCATGCCGATTTTATGATGAAAGGGCTTATCAGTACAGATAAGTATATGCGGGCACTGTTGAACAAAGAATTCGGGATGTTTCAGAAAGAAGGTGTGCTGAGCCATGTTACTTTGGTCGAGAATGACCAGTATCCAAAACTCTTATTAGTCAGCGACGTTGCTGTAATCCCATACCCGAATATGGCCCAGAAGGAAGCAATGATTAATTACCTGATCAGCATGGCGAAATCCTTGGGGGTGAATGAACCTAAAGTCGCACTAATAGCCCCGACCGAGCAGGTATTACCGGCGATGCCTGCATGTACCGATTCGGCTCTTTTGACAGAAATGGGCAGACAGGGTAACTTCCCCGGAGGAATTGTGGATGGCCCAATGGCGCTGGATGTTGCTATTGATACCGAATCGGCCCGTATTAAGAATATTGTTTCTCCAGTGGCAGGCAATGCTGATTGCCTTTTGTTCCATAATATCGATGCCGGTAATGTTTTTTACAAGATGAGCACCAAGCTTTGCCATTCCAGGCAGGCAGCCGTAGTTGTTGGTGCAAAGGTGCCGGCAGTATTGTCGTCACGGGGAGATGATTCACAGACCAAGTTGAATTCAATTGTTTTAGCATCATTTTTGAGTAAAATGGATTATGAACGAGTTTCGCATATTGGCCATTAACCCTGGCTCCACTTCAACGAAATTTGCGGTTTACTTTGACGAGGAATGTAAACTAACAAAAACACTGAGACATTCAATAGATGAACTATCTCTTTATCAGAATATCCTTCACCAGTTCGATTTCAGAAAAGGACTGATTATTGAATCTCTTCTGGAGGAAGGTTTTGAGGTGGACAGGATAAAATATATAATTGGCAGGGGAGGGCTGACTTACCCGATGGAATCAGGTGTTTATTATGTCAGCAATCTAATGCTTGATCATGCCCGGGCCGGGGTGTATGGACAGCACGCCAGCAATCTGGGGCCTTTAATCGCCGATTATATTGCTAATCAGATTCCCGGGGCAAAGGCATTTATTGCCGATCCGGTGGTGACCGATGAACTGGAAGATATTGCCCGGGTCACCGGGCATCCTGCTTTTGAAAAACGTTCTATTTTTCATGCATTAAATCAGAAAGCTACTGCAAGGAGATATTCCGCACAAACCGGCATTCCTTATGAAGAACTTCGGTTGATTGTTGTTCATCTGGGTGGGGGAATTTCTGTGGGTGCCCATGTTCGGGGGCGGGTAGTTGATGTGAATAACGGCTTTGACGGAGATGGCCCTTTCAGTCCGGAGAGAAGCGGCTCTTTACCTGTCGGCCAGGTAATCGGCTACTGTTTCGATAGCGGAAAATCGAAGGACGAGATTATGCGTATGGTCGTTGGAGAAGGTGGTTATGTTGCTTATCTGGGTACGAATAATGCGTTGGAGGTTGCCACCAGGGCCCGGTCCGGCGATCAGACTGCAAGGTTTGTACAGGATGCACTGGCATACCAGGTTGCCAAACTGATTGGAGAGATGGCTGTTGTAATGAATGGTAAGGTCGATGCGATTTTAATGACAGGAGGAATGGCTTTTAATGATTATATGACGGATTATATAAAACATAAGACGGCTTTTATCGCGAAGATGATTGTCTTTCCGGGAGAGGATGAACTGGAAGCACTCGCAATGAATGCCTTAAGAGTAGCCAGAGGCGAAACTGCCGCTAAAAATTATAACCCTCATGTGTAGCAGACAATCTTTTTTCTTCTGCAAAAGAGGAAAGATGCCGTATTATGACCGAAAAAATTTTCTAATTTGTAAATTGCCAAAAGATTTGATTTTTAGTTTATGAGTGCTTATCCCTTTGTGATTGGTCTTTGTGCTGTCGTCATCATATCGTTCCTGTTTAATGTCGTTGCCAGGAAGACAAATATACCCAGTGTTCTGATGCTTATTTTGCTTGGAATCGGGATTCAGCAAATACTTGATCGGCTGGGTATGAAACCGGAGTATTTTAATACCCTTGAGGTTCTTGGCATTGTCGGTCTTATTATGATTGTGCTCGAAGCAGCCCTTGACCTCGAACTGAAAAAGGAAAAGCGGGCTATGATCTGGAAATCGTTGCTTATTGCTTTTGTTTCCCTTTGTTTGTCGAGTAGCCTCATCGCTTTTGTCATTCAATATTTTTTCCAGAATATCGGCTTTCTTCCAGCTCTGATCTATGCCGTCCCTTTCTCCATTATGAGCAGTGCCATTATTATCCCCAGCGTTTCAAACCTGGAAAAACATAAGCGGGAGTTCATGATTTATGAAAGTACCTTTTCCGATATCCTTGGCATCATGTTTTTTTATTTTTTGATCGAGAATGTTAATGCCAATGGGGCCGGGGAAGTTGTTTTTTCCTTGGGCAGCAATATCGTGCTGACTGTTATTCTGTCAGTCCTGCTGAGTTATCTTCTTATTTTTCTGATGCAAAAAATAAAATCTCAGAGCCGCTTTTTCCTGTTCCTTTCCATCCTTATTTTGTTATATGCTGTAACAAAATTATTCCATCTTTCATCTCTTCTGATCATCCTTGTGTTTGGACTTTTGCTGGGAAACTATAAAACTTTGTTATTTGGAAAGCTCAGGTCATGGCTCAAAGATGATGCAATTGACGAGTTGCTTGAAGATTTCAAAATGATCACGGTTGAAACTTCTTTTCTTGTGAGGACATTCTTTTTTGTCGTTTTTGGAATGAGTATGTCGATAGCTACCCTTTCAAGGACCAGGGTCTGGCTGATCAGTATTACCTTTCTTGTTATTCTGTATGTAGTCAGGTATTTCATGTTTTTGATCGTTGAAAGAAAAGATATATTTCCCCAGGCTTTTCTTGCTCCCCGGGGATTAATATCTATCTTGCTGTTTTTTGCAATCCCTGATGATTTTAAGGTTCCCGAGTTTGAAAGTGGAGCACTTCTTCTGGTAATTATTTTTTCCAGCCTGATAATGGCCCTTCCCTTGATTGCAGACAGAAAGAAAGGCTCCTTTTCGTCAGGGGCCCTTTCGAAGAAAAACGAATAGATTTTTAATGGAATTGTGTATAGAGGACTAATTAAAACCAGTTATGAAAGTAAGAATTTTAGTGATCTTGTTGTTTTCTGCTTCTCTCGGAATGGCCCAGAAGCCAGAGGCCAACATGGATGAATCTAAAGTGCCGGCATACCAGGTTCCTGACCTGCTGACGACACAAAAAGGACGAAAAATTAAAAATGTGAAGCAATGGGAGAAGATCCGCAGGCCCGAAATTCTCAAATTATTTCAGGAAGAAGTTTACGGTAAAGTTCCAGGGACGCTGACAATTTCGGATATAATTGTCCATGAAGATCATGGTCAGGCATTGGATGGACTTGCTATACGGAAACAAATCGATCTTGTTTTCGAAAGAGAAGGAAGAGTAAAAACGGTCGGTGTATTAATTTATCTTCCAAAATCGGACGGAAAGGTTCCGGTTTTTTTGGCGTATAATTTTTTGGGGAACCACACTGTCTCACATGATCCGAACATTAGGCTGACTGAATCCTGGGTGCCGGATAACCCATCCCTGGGAATCATTCAAAACCAGATTACCGAACAGTCAAGAGGAGTGGCTGATGAACAATGGCCCCTTGAAATGATCATAAAAGCCGGGTACGGGATTGTAACAGCCTATTACGGGGATGTAGATCCGGATAAGAATGATCTGCAGGATGGAATTCAATCTCTTTTTTATCATGATGGACAAACAAGCCCTTTACCGGATGAATGGGGATCGATTGCTGCCTGGGCCTGGGGGTTGTCACGGATAATGGACTATCTGGAGAGTGATCCTCAGGTCGATGCTGATAAGGTCGTCGTTTTGGGGCATTCTCGGTTGGGAAAAACAGCGCTGTGGGCTGCAGCGACCGATCAACGGTTTGCCATGTGCATCTCGAATGATTCCGGTTGTATTGGGGCTGCTTTATCCCGCCGGAAATTTGGAGAAAATGTGGCCATTATCAACACGAATTTTCCCTATTGGTTCGATACTAATTTTAAAAAATACAATGGGTGCGAGGAAAAATTGCCAGTCGACCAGCACATGCTTTTGGCTTTGATCGCACCTCGGCCTCTTTATGTTGCAAGTGCTACAGAAGATCAGTGGTCCGATCCGAAAGGAGAATTCCTCTCTGCCAGGCTCGCCTCGGATACTTACCATCTTTATGGATTACAAGGTCTTCCGGTTAGTGAAATGCCGGAACCGGACAAACCTGTTTCCGGCATTATCAGCTATCATATACGTACAGGCAAGCATGATATTACTCCGTTCGACTGGGAGCAATACATTCACGCTGCTAATCTGTATCTCGGAAAATAAGTGCCGGTATTAAAAAAGCTTTTCGGGCCGGACGAATCTTTTTTGCGTCAGGATATTGATGAGGGACTTGTTACCGGCCTTTTCTTTTTGCTAAAAACTAAAAACCGAAAATCTGAAATGGAACAAAAACATTTTCTCGCATTTGACCTGGGGGCCTCAAGCGGACGTGCCATTCTGGGTACCCTGGATGAAGATAAGCTTAGTTTGACCGAAATTCACAGGTTTACCAACCAGATGCAATATATTCATGGACATTACTTCTGGAATATTTTTAGCCTTTTTCACGAATTGAAACTGGGCCTTCAAAAATGTATAAAAGACCATGGAATACAACCATTGTCTGTTAGTGTGGACACCTGGGGGGTCGATTTCGTTCATCTTGATAAGACTGGGATGATCCTTTCGTTGCCGTTTGCCTACCGCGATTCACGGACAGATTCTGCGATGGACGATCTGTTCTGTTTAGTGCCCAGGAAGGAAGTCTATAGGCAAACAGGTATCCAGTTCATGCAGTTTAACAGTCTTTTCCAGTTGTATTCGATGGTGAAAGAGGATAATCCCCTCCTGACGGTTACAGACAGGGTTCTGTTTATGCCGGATGCCCTTAATTACTTGTTTTCAGGTGTTGCTGCCACTGAATTTTCTATTGCAAGCACGAGCCAGATGATTGTTCCTGGCCGGTGTGAGTGGCAGAAAGGGCTTTTACAGTCTGTTGGTATCCCTGACCGGTTCCTTGGAAAAATTATCCTTCCCGGGACAAAAATAGGAGAATTGACAAAGGAAGTTGCTGATGAAACAGGTAGTGCCCGGATCCCTGTTATCGCTGTTGCGGGACATGATACTGCTTCTGCTGTAGCAGCCGTTCCCGCAGAAAATGCCAATTTTGCTTATATCAGCTCCGGAACATGGTCGATTTTTGGTATAGAATGTCCTGAACCAATTATCTCGGATAAAACCGGATCGATGAACTTTACCAATGAAGGTGGGGTAGAAGGTACTACCCGTTTCCTGAAAAACATTATGGGTATGTGGTTAATTCAGGAATGCAGGCGGGTATGGTCCAGAAAAATTACCTATACCTGGGACGAGATGGTTGGTATGGCTAAAAAATCCCAGCCGTTTAAGTTTCTGATTGATCCGGACGATTCGGTTTTCCTGAATCCCGGAGATATGCCCGGGGCAATTGCAGGTTATTGTGAACAGACCGGCCAGGGAAAGCCATCTTCACACGCTGAGATTGTTCGTTGTATTTATGATAGCCTGGCTTTGAAATACCGGTATACGCTTGATCAGATCCGTTCGGTAAGCAGTCGCCCGATTGAAAAAATCCATATTATCGGGGGCGGCTCCAATAATCTTTTTTTGAACCAGCTGACAGCTAATGTTACCGGATTACCTGTTATTGCCGGTCCTGCGGAGGCTACAGCAACAGGCAATATTCTTATGCAGGCAAAAGCAATGGGAATGATTGGTTCCTTAGTAGAGATAAGGCAGATTGTAAGAAGGTCATTCGATCTTGTAACTTTCACCCCCGAATCTGAAATGAACGGGAATGAGGCATACTACTGCTTTCGTAAAATGATGTCGTAATTCATTAAAAAAATGTTATTGTCTTTTTTACAATATTAAGACAACCTGTTATCTTTGTCCATGATCTAATCAAATAAACTTAATGAAGATGACAAGAAAAATTTTCACACTGCTATTGTTCCTGGCATTGCTGAATGGAGCAGCCCAGGCAGGTGTCTTACCCAATAATCCGGATATCGACAAAAAGGTTGAGGATTTGTTGTCAAGGATGACACTGGACGAAAAGATCGGCCAGCTGAATCAGTATACCAGCCGGTGGGAAATGACAGGACCGGCACCTCAGGGGAAAAACGAACAGGAATTCCTTGGAATGATCAAGAACGGGCAGGTCGGTTCCATGCTAAACGTGACAGGGGCCGAAGCGACCCGTAAAGCGCAGGAACTGGCTGTAAAGAACAGTCGCCTGGGGATTCCGATGATTTTCGGTTATGATGTTATTCATGGTTACCGGACCATGTTCCCAATACCGCTTGCCACGGCAGCCAGCTGGGATCCTGAAGCAGCCGAATTAAGTGCGCGAACCGCAGCTTCAGAGGCAGCGGCTTCAGGCGTCCAGTGGACTTTTGCCCCAATGGTAGACATTTCCAGAGATGCACGCTGGGGGCGTATTATGGAAGGAGCAGGTGAAGATCCGTATCTCGGATCGGTTATGGCTGCCGCTCAGGTGAAAGGTTTTCAGGGAAACGACCTTGGGGCATTGAATACAATAGCTGCCTGTGCCAAGCATTTTGCCGCTTACGGTTTTGTTGAAGCCGGTCGTGAATATAATACCGTCGAAATTACAGAGAACACCTTGAGAAACGTGGTTTTACCTCCTTTTAAGGCATGTGTTGATGCCGGGGTTGCCAGTTTTATGAATTCGTTTAACGAGATAGGAGGGACTCCTTCAACGGCCAATAAACACCTGGTACGTGATATCCTGAAAGGGGAATGGGGTTTTGATGGTTTTGTCGTTTCCGACTGGAACTCGATAGGAGAGTTACAAGACCATGGCGTAGCCAGGGATAAAAAGGAGGCTGCCTGTCTGGCCATGAAGGCTGGTTCGGATATGGATATGGAAGGCAACTGTTATATCTCGGGCCTGAAGGAACTGGTACAGGACGGGCGTATTGATGAATCCCTGATCGATGATGCCGTACGCCGTATCCTGAAAATTAAGTTTGAACTTGGTTTGTTTGATGATCCTTACCGGTACAGCAATCCGGAACGGGAAAAGGTCTTGTTAAGCAAAGAGAACCTCGAAGCGTCCAGAAAAGTTGCCCGTGAAAGCATCGTCCTGTTGAAGAATGAAGGGCAGTTGTTGCCGCTGAAGAAAAGCGGTCAAAAAATTGCTGTCATAGGTGATCTGGCCGATGACAAGGATTCCCCCCTGGGAAGCTGGAGGGCCCAGGCTATTGAAGGATCGGCTGTTTCCCTTTTGGAAGGAATGCAAAATACAGTCAGTCAAAAGTCTTCCTTACTTTTTGCCCAGGGACCTGTTTTAGTGACAAACAAGCCTGATTTCAGGGCCCATCTGACGTTTAATGAGACTGATCTTACAGGTCTTGACCAGGCGGTTGAACTGGCAAAAAAATCTGATGTTGTTGTTCTTGCGCTTGGTGAGAACTGCTTTCAGTCCGGAGAGGGGCGGAGCCAGACAGATATTGCATTGAAGGGTGTTCAGGAACAGGTACTTGAAGCAGTATACGCAGCCAATAAAAATGTGGTGGTTGTGCTGATGAATGGTCGGCCCCTGGCGATCGACTGGATGGCGGACCATGTTCCTGCCATCGTCGAGGCCTGGCAATTGGGGTCTGAAGCAGGGAATGCCATTGCTGATGTCTTGTTTGGCGATTATAATCCCTCGGGAAAACTCCCTGTTTCTTTTCCAAGGTCTGTGGGCCAATGCCCTATTTATTATAACCACGAGAGCACAGGCCGTCCTAATGATACCGGGCAGGTATTCTGGTCTCATTATACCGATGAATCAAATGATCCGTTATTGCCGTTTGGTTACGGTTTAAGCTATACTTCCTTTGAGTATTCCGGGTTGCAGCTAAGCAGCAGGGAGATTGGCGGGAACGACAAACTTAAAATATCTGTAACGATTAAAAATACGGGTAAATATGAAGGGACCGAGGTTGCCCAGTTGTATATCCGGGACCTGTACGGGAGTGTAACCCGGCCGGTAAAGGAACTTAAAGGGTTTAGGAGGGTTAGCCTGGAACCGGGAGAGAGCCGTACTGTTGAGTTTGAACTTTCCTCCGGCGATCTGGCATTTTACACAGCTGATGGAGTATGGAAGGCTGAACCCGGAGATTTTAAATTATGGGTCGGATCCAGTTCTCAACAAGGTCTTGAAAGCGGATTTACGCTAAAATAAACAATAAAGACCTGACAGATTTCAAAAGGCTGTCAGGTCTTTACTCTAATTTTTTTCATCCGGATAACTTTCGGTAAGTGCATATGCCGAGGGATGATAATGCCTTTTCAACCAGTGGGCCAAGCCGTCCAGGCCAGGGAAAAGAACTCTTTCTGTAATATTGGCCTGATCGAGTTTATCTCTGATCTCCCATTTTAGTTCCTTGGGAATAATTAATCTCCGGTAAAGTTTTGGATGTTCAATCAGCCATTCATCCAGTATTTTTGTCGGGTCGGTCATGACCGAAAAGAAGGCGAACTGGTTTACGATCCTTTCGTCGAGTGACGGCGGTTCGAAAAATATAACCTGCTCTTTACCAAGTTTTTTGCTGAAATCATACAGCGATTTAATGACTTCTTCAAGCATTTCAATGGTAAAAGCATTACATTTTTCTTCAAAAAGGAGCCGTTTGAGAGGTTCACTGACCAATTTGTTGGCTTTTACAAAATCAATTTTCCAAATGACTCCATCGACGTCATACTTTTCTGTATTGACCGTGGCAAAATGCATGGCAACGAAAGGGGAATAGGTCCAGTCGAGCAAACGGGTTGGTAAGCCGTGATGCTGGGCCATGACCAGTGCCCTCCAAAATGATCCGTTTTGCTGGGCTTCTTTTGATATGGAATATTTCCGGAAATTACGGAGCAGGTGATACTCCAACTCAGGCCTTACACCACAGTTCCGCAGGAAGCTGTTTTTTAGTTCATAAGAAGCATCAGAAAGACCCCTGAAGGCAAAGTCAGATCGGTAACGTGCCATCTCCGGCTTCCAGGAATCATGATAAACCTCTTCACAAAGTTCTTCCCAGCTTCTCACAATATGGTCATTCCTGTAAATCTTATTTTCCTTTTCCATGATCCCAAAATAGAGCTATTTTTAAAACTTTTTGTGAATTCCGGGTAATTTATTTCTTATAAAATTACGGTTACCACCTGCATGGTTAAAAATTATCATCAAAAGTTAATAACTAATTGCTTTAAACATTGTCATTTTTTCTCAAATCTGTAAATTAGAAGGCTGAAAATTGAAATTAATCAAGACTATGAAGGGGAGGGTATCTCTTCTTTTTTTATTCATGACGGTACTGTTCTCCCCTGTCTGCGGACAGACAGATGTCCGGTACGAAGATCTATTGGAAGTTCCGTTGATTTTCTCTGAAATTAATCCGGAAAGCCCTGTAGGTATCTTTTCTTTGGACTTACCTTTTTATTTTCCGTCTGATTTTAGCACCAGACCCCGGAATCAATTCTCTTTTGGCTATTCCATGGGGAATGTATGGCTTCCGCAAACACGGGTATATTATCCCCAAAATATGTCGCGGCAACAAGAAATTGCTGTTAGCCAGATGTATATGACACTCAGGCCTCAATATTTTGAGGATATGGACATCAAAACCCAGCAGAAAGTTTATGGGGCAGACGGTATACTGCAGCATTTTAGGTTTATGCTCCTGCATTCATGGAAAAGGAACAGTCTAATAATGAACATGAACCTTCATACACTAAACGGAGGAAGATCTCCTCTGAATTTTTTTGTGAGCGACACCTTTATTGAGTGGTACCATTCTACCTTTGCTATTGCCGATAACTATGGACGCCGTTTGTATCCTTTTGACAAAGCCTTTTTTGAGTTTAAGGATGAAAACGGGAAAGTTTTCAGAAAAGACAAAGGTGACGTTTTTACCGGAGTGTTCGACCTGCACTATTACCGTGACCTCATTGACTGTGTTGATGCAAAATCGCATTTTTATTCCCAGGCTGGTTTTCATTTATCAATACCGCTAAATCATTTTCATTCATATATTATCCCTGGTTTATCGGCAGGAGCCCGGTATGATTTTATGTTGGGTGCCCGGTCTTCTTTTTCGTTTGCACTGGATGGCGTCGTCACCGACCAGACATTTCTGAAGACCGGTAGCGGAGTCCATGCGATAGACTGGAAGTATCGTAAAGAAGTAAAATTGTATTTCGGAATTAATCTGCTCTCCAGGAAGAAAAAGACAACAACGATTGGCATTCTCAATAATTACCAGGATGCCCTTATGAAAGGCGCTGATTTTAAGTGGAATCAGACGGGATATGACAAGCTGGGGATGCGATTTCTGGAGGAGGGGGATACCTGGGAGGGTGAACCTGTCAGCCAGGAATTCTGGCTGACTAAACTTACTCCTGCATCATTGTATTATTTTTCATGGAAAACTTACCTGTTGGCAGGCTTTCACAGGAAAGGACGGGCTTTTACCGTTTATATCGGCGAGGACCTATTCTACCTTGACAATTCTCCTGATTTTCAGATCGGGTTTCAGTATTGTTTTCCACTGTCGTTTAGAAAATAGCAGAAGCTTATTTTTGCATCTTTCGTTTCCGGGAAAAACTGATTTCCGTTTTTTTGGAACAGGTTTTATTCAACCGAAAATAGCCAGCTCAGTCTTACTCCATCAAGATAAGTTTCAGCAAGATTTTCTGTCTTCCAGCTTTCCATATGGCTTTTCCTTTCTTATTGCTTATATATGTTCTGTTTTACCGGAATGGTCATTTTACCTGCATTGCGTGAAAATGAGATTAGTCTATGAACAAAAATGAGCCAGTACTGTTCAAAAGCTCAAAAATATTTCATTCTAAATAATAGTATAATGGTAACGAAAAATTTTGATTTAGGTGTTCTCGTTTTGAGGATCAGCATCGGTCTCCTCATGTTGTTTCATGGTATTGGAAAATTAATGGGTGGTTTAGTTTTTATCCAGGGAATGCTTGAAGCAAAAGGAATTCCTTCTTTTATTGCGTACGGGGTCCTTGTCGGGGAGGTTCTGGCGCCTGCTGCAATCCTGATCGGATTCAGAACGCGAATTGCTGCCCTGATTTATGCATTCAATCTTGTTGTAGCCATTTTATTGGTACATACCGGACAGTTTTTTACACTGAGTGAACAGGGAGGATGGGCTCTTGAATTAATCGGTCTGTACCTGTTCGGTGCCATTACCCTATTTTTCACCGGGGCTGGAAAATATGCGGTTTCTGTAAGCAATAAGTGGGATTAATTAAATAACGGGAAGAGAGTGTCCTGAGGATGGTATTCAACTCCGGACATCTCCTGTTGCCGATTTTTTTGTTCGCTTTTATGGTTTCTTTGCTCTTTCCGTGATTTGACAATCGCAAATCTTTAGTAATTAGTCTTTAAGCTTCATAATAATAACAGGATTATCTCCTTCCTGCAATTTTTTGACTATCTGTATAAAAGGGGGATAAATAAGATTTGTGTGTTTGTTTTGGTTATAGAAATCAATGGCATTTAATGCATCGATATAAGAGATCAGGCAATTTTTTTTATCAGAAAAGTTTGGAAAAAAACAAGGATAGTTTCCAATATCTTCGGATATAATGGAAAATAGATTTTTCTTTTTGTCAAAGATTCCTACTCCCAGTAAATCTACTTTTTGATCCTTATATTTCAATGCAGAGATATTATTTTTTGATAACCATTTCCCAAATTGAATAATTAAAAATTGTTTCGTTTCAAGAGGAACAGGTCTTATATAGTCTGCCGATATTTTGTCAAATTCGGAAAAGTCTCCTGAATATTCGAACCTTTCTTTTTCTGGTAATTTGTATTTGCCCAGATTTAACACAAATTTTGGACGAAGATCGTTTGTTGGGGATATTTGAAAAAGAGTATCATTATGAAAGGTTGAAATTTTGAGCGAATTAGTGGTTCCAAAAATATATTATAAAATGGATATATAATCCCTTCCGGATAAATTTTTACATTTCTGAATCTTTCATATTTTATTGTATCGGATAATTTGCCTTGATTACTAAATATTTCGATATTGCCAGTGAGAAAATTTAAGGAAATAAAATGATTATTAATTTTTTCAAAAAATAATCGGCTGGGAAAATGAGTTGAGGCTATAAAGTTCCCATTTAGGTCAAATCTGACAATTCTATCGCCACCATTGATATACAGTGTGTCAGAACAGATAAACAAGCCCCTGTTTTGGATATATTCCCGGGGCCTTTCCCTCTACTGCCTATTTTGCATATAAATCAGCCATTGGAGTCGAACTTTAAGATTGAATTATCCCATATATAAAGATTATTTTTATAATATATGATCTGCTGTATTTCTTCAATATTACAATTCGGACCTGTTTCCAATGGAATATATTGTATTGTATCCATGAATTTTGCCAACGACTGTTCATTTTCATTACGATTGTCCAAGGCCATTTCTATATCTATTTGTTGTAGATTGCTGCTTATAAATCCGGTTTGTTTCTTGTGATTAGTGCAACTGGCAGCTATGATTACTAAGATCCAGAGAATTTTTTTCATCGTAGAATTATTTGTCTGAAAATCTGTAGTTTTCTGTGTTATATCATGTGTATAGATTGGTTTCTATGGTTAATCGGTCCCTGTGGTTTTATAGTCTAAGCCCTTTGCTTCATGTAGCGATGGGTCAACCATTTTCTTACCGGCAAATCGTACAATTTCAGGCTGCCGTAGGCAACAGCTACAGACGAGACGAGTACCAGCAATGCCGCAGGCCAGGCCTCCTCCATCGAAACGCGGTTATCCACTACCCAGGCGGTGAAGATGTAAATCATCGGGTAATGAGTGATGTATAACGGGTAGGAAATATCGCCAAAAAATTTGCAAAGTTTTGGTGCAAGTTTCCCTTTTAGCTGCCCGCTTGCGCCAATATAGACAATTAACGGGAATAAGAATATGATGGACAATGAATCGTAAAGTCCGTTCTTCCAGAGATGCTCGCTACCTCCGATCCGTGGAAAAGATAGGGTCGCGATTACCAGAAGGCTGCACCATGAAAATGCGTACTTTATTTGTCCTAGTTTACTGATACGCGAGAGTAGGAGGCCCGCAAAGAAAGGGTACATCAAGCGAGTAAATCCAATACGAAGTTGCACGGGGTCGACTGACCACCCTCCGATAACATCGCCATTCGGGCTGGTAACGGCAAGGTGTATTAAAGCACATCCGGCTATAAAAACGAGCACGGAGAGTGCTGTCTTTGAGAATTTTTTGATGAAAAGAGCATAGAGGATGTTCGCAATATATTCAAAGAAAAGGGACCAGGCCGGACCATCAAGCGGGTGCATTTCGCTCCATCCTCTTATGTCCATCGACTTTGTTACCGGCAATAATGTAAAGCCAATCAGCATTACAATCAGCAATTTCCACAATGGGGTCCCGTTTATTCCGGAGAACAACGCCGGAGACGCGCTGAAATAAAAACCAATGGCCCCGATAATCATCCCGAGGATGATCATGGGATGAAGACGGATTAGCCGGCGCTTGAAAAAATCTTTCAATGTCATTTTTTTCCAGCGGTCATCATAGGCATATCCAATCACAAAACCTGAAAGAACAAAGAAAAAATCTACCGCCAGATAGCCGTGATTAATAATTTGTTTTAGATGATTACCTCCGGAAAAAGTTTCGAAAAGATGAAAAATAACGACTATAACCGAGGCGACGCCACGCAGGCCATCCAGAATTTCATAATGTTTTTTGGAATCAGAGAAAACGGAAGTCTGGGATTTAGTTGGGGTCATTAAATTATGTTCTAATTGTTCAGATTCAAAAATAGTAAAATGTAGTTTTTATGTTCCGATCTGTAAAAATATTGTACAGTTTTTTTATCTTAGATGTAGGTGTATTCTATTTCTTTCAATATTTGTTATGCCGTTTATTTTCAAAATGCCTGTTATGATCTTTACTTCCTTTTTATCATCAACATTTTATTCCCGTTTTTTTGAAATTCATAATCAACCTTTTCTATTGATACTTGATAATCTGTTTGAAAGTAGTCGATTAAGTCATCCAGTAATTCAGATTTCTTCGCGTCCAGGTCTAAAATCGGAAATATCCTGATCTCTTTAGCAATTCTCAGCATCTCCGTCATTGAAGATATATGAAAATCGAGGCCAAGCTGGGAGTATAAAATCAAAAAATGAGAACTTAGCCCTAAATCAAAGGATAAGTCTTTAAAAACTGTCCTATTGGGCATTTCATGATTTAGATAACGGCCTGATTTTTTCCCGATTTCAAAATCATAGAGAAAATTGTCCATTGCAGACAGGCGAGTTCGTTCCAGTTCCCGGATATTCTTAATTTTGGTCCACACAAAATTACCCGTGTTATTTTTTGTTTGTTCTATTACAGTGTCTTTTATTTCCTCAATCCTTCGTTTTATCTCATGTGTTGAGAACTGGTAAATTGGATCTATGGAGATTACATTTTTATTTAAGCGGGTCATTTCACTATTAAAACTTGCAGGGCCATCTCCAAAGCTGATGATCCTCATATTTAAATCTGAATCAGTCAGGCCAAACATGCTTTTATATTCTCCCAAAGTTCGTCCCCACGGAACAGTATTTTTCAATTCAAATGCCATATCTTGATTGTTTTAGTGTTGGTATGTTATTGCTTCACATCACTTAATATTTGTAGAAAAGAAGGATAAATGATTACATCAACTAATAAAATATTTTTATCTCCGGGTATTCTTATTCCCTGTGAATTACATTTTTATAATGCTAGTAATAATGCCTTCGTATAATAAAAAAGGCCCCCGGGAAAGAGGCCTTTTCCTGAATAATTAAATGAGCCAGGGAAAATCTTGAAATGAATCGCTGAATTTATAAAATCGGTCTAATATACAAACATTATATAAGTTACGTCTAAAGGCGTACTTTTTTATTTGCGTATTACAGATTTTCTTAACCGGAGGTCAGGTTCTTGATCTGTACTAAATAATCCGGATTACTTTTCAAAATGACTACTGCTTATTTTGATTCTGAATAAAATAATCTATATTTGTTTTTTAACATAAATAATATGGAAAGTAAAACAATGATTAGGACTGAGACCGAGTATAGTGTGGTATTGGAAAGGATAGAAGAGTTAAGTCCACTAGTCAATGAAGATACACCTATGACAGACCGGAATCTGATAGAAATGGAATTACTTTTAAATTTAGTGGCCGACTATAATGAATTTCATTACCCGATGATCGTGAAACTATCGTTGCCGAAGGCTATTAGGTTTCGTATGTCAGAAATGGGACTGACCAGAAAAGACCTTTCTGAACTTCTCCAGGTAAGCCCGTCCATGGTAGGTAAATATCTTTCAGGGAAAAGTGAACCTACTCTTAAAGTTGCCCGGGAGATATGCAAGAAACTGGATATTGATGCGAATATCGTGTTGGGGCTATAAAAAACACTGAATAGGAGATATCCCTGGGTGAAAACTGTGGCTTTCATGACTTGTTATATATTGTGTTTGCTGACAGCCTGCCTGCGGATAGCCGGATTAATGACAATGGCATTGAAGTGGAGTTCGAACTGAAATTAAACTGGAGAATAAGGAAATCCTTGGAAAAAAAATGGTAGGAAATATAGTAGGATTTAAATTAAAAAACCTCTGCAAACGTTAATCTACAGAGATTTTATTTTTCCAATCAGAGCCTCTCAAGGGACTTGAACCCTCGACCTGCTCATTACGAGTGAGCTGCTCTACCACTGAGCTAAAGAGGCAATAAATTTCTCGCAAATATATTAATTTGAAAATAAGTGACAACTTTATCCCAAAGGATTTTTACAGTAAATTCTTGTTTGTGTTGTTTAATTCATTGATAGTTATTCTATTAAACATAGAAATAAAGCCACTGATTTATGACTTTATTTTCTGTTGATGCCTGTATTTGCCATTATATGCGATTTTCAGGATATCCTCGAAATAATCCGCGAAGTGAGGAGTGATGCCTTTTTTCAGATATTCCGGGAGTTCGTCGAAATCTTTCCTGTTCTCAAGCGGGAAGATCAGTTCAAAAACCTTAACCCTCCGTGCGGCAATGGTTTTCTCCCGCACTCCTCCGATTGGCAATACTTTCCCAGTCAGTGTCAGCTCTCCTGTCATAGCCAATCCTTTTTTTATGGCTTTCCCTTTTGCCAGAGAGTGAAGAGCAAGGGCCATGGTTACGCCGGCAGAAGGGCCGTCCTTGGGGGTTGCGCCTGCCGGGACATGCAGGTGAATGAAATGATTATCGAAGAAATTTTCTCCTTTTTCCTTTGCCATGAGCGAGCGGATATAGGAATAGGCAATTTCTGATGATTCCTGCATGACATTCCCCAACTGTCCGGTTTGCCTGAAGCCTGGATTTTTTCCTTTTATTCCGGAAGCCTCGATGTACAGGGTTGCCCCGCCCATTGCAGTCCAGGCCAACCCAAGTGTCACGCCGGGGAACGACCTTTTGTAAAGCTCTTCAGGAGAGAATGGGGGCTGTCCAAGGTATTTTACGATATTCTTTTGAGTGATACTGATCTTTTCTACTTCCTTTTCTGTCTGTTGCAGGGTGGCCTTCCGCATAATCTTTTTAATCTGGTTCTCAAGTCCCCTGACGCCGGCTTCCCGGGCATAACCATCAATAATCCGGACCAACGCCGGATCGGTAATTGTTACATCATTGGATTTTAGTCCATGTTCCCTTCTTTGTTTCGGGATCAGGTACCGTTTGGCTATTTCCATTTTTTCTTCCAGAATATAGCCTGAGAGTTTGATGATTTCCATCCTGTCGATCAGGGGAAGCGGGATGGTATCGAGCTGGTTGGCTGTTGTAACAAAGAGAATGTTTGAGAGGTCGAACCTCACGTCCAGGTAATGGTCCAGGAACTCGCTGTTTTGCTCAGGGTCGAGTACCTCAAGCAATGCTGCGGCAGGGTCGCCCTGATAGCTGGCGCCTACCTTGTCAATTTCGTCGAGCATGATGACCGGGTTGGACACTTCGGTTCGGCTCAGGCTTTGGATCAGTTTGCCTGGCATGGCGCCAATGTAGGTTCTACGGTGCCCTTTTATTTCTGCTTCGTCCCGCATGCCTCCGAGCGAGAACCGGTAAAACTTTCGGCCAAGGGCGTCAGCAATCGACTTGCCGATAGAGGTTTTCCCAACCCCCGGAGGACCTACCAGGCAAATAATCGACCCGGAAACTTTTCCCCTTTTTGCGATCGTACTAATAAATTCAAGGATCCGTTGCTTGACATCATTAAGGCCGTAATGCTGTTCATCGAGAATTTTTCTGGCAGCAGCAAGGTCATAATTGTCGTTTGAAAAGATGCCCCAGGGCAGGTCTGTGATCCAGTTCAGGTAAGTTCTGGAAACCTGGTACTCTGCAGATCCGGCCTCCAGTGTCCTTATTTTGTTCAGTTCGTTCTGCACGACTTTTGCCGCTTCTTCAGATAAACTCAATTTTTTAATTTTGTTTTCTATTTCTTCAATCTCACTGGTTTTCCCGTCTTTTTCGAGTCCCAGTTCTTTTTTGATGACCTTTAACTGTTCGCGCAGAAAAAATTCGCGTTGCTGTTTTGATACTTTTTCTTCGATTTGCTTCTGTATATCCTGTTGCAGCTGGCTTAGTTCAATTTCTTCTTTCAAAAGCAGCAGTAATTTTTCTCCTCTTTCATACAGGTCTGTCGCTTCAATCAGGGATTGGAGTTTTTCACCTTCAGCTGTGAGAAAAGAGGCTACCATGTCCATTAAAAGACCCGGTTTCTCCATGCCCACCTGCGAAATGGCCAGCTTCATCTGTTCCTGGAACACGGGGTTGAGCTTGATCAGCTCCTTTACAGAATTAATAATTGCGAGGGTGTAAGCTTTCAGTTCGTTTGATGGCGGGTTTTTCCCGTCATAGTCATACTCAACTTGCCATTTGGGGATATTATCCCTGGTAATTTCCTTTTTGTAATGAAAGCGGGTGAGCGCCTGTGCGAAGAAATGTATGGTGTCTTCAGTCTGGTTGATCACCTTAAAAATTTTGAGTAGTGTCCCGGTTTTGTAAAGTTCAGATTTCAGATAATTTTTTTCGTCGACTTCCTTAATCATGGAAACACCGATAAATCCATTATCCTTTTCCAGGGCGTGATCGACATAATCTACCACTTTTTTATTCATGAAAGATAATGGCAATGTTAATCCGGGGAAAACAGGCCGGTTTTCCAAGGGGAGAACGACGATGTTGTCCGGAAAAATATCTGAAACCAGGACAATGCCTGAATCCTTATTGATATTGTTATTGTTTTCCATCATGTTTCTGTTTTTTTTAACGATTTATGTGCTGCCTGATAATATTCCTGAGGTCCTCAGCGGATGTTACTCCGGATTGCCGCCATAATGTGTTCCCGTTTTTAAACAGCATTAGTGTCGGGACGCCCTGTATTCCATACTGTCCTGCTATCTCAGGGTTCTTGTCCACATCTACTTTAAGTACCTTTATTGTTCCTGTCATTTCCCGGGCAAGTTCGTGCAATATAGGCGACTGCACTTTGCAAGGCTGGCACCACTCGGCGGAAAAGTCCACCAAAACTGGAATATCAGAATTAATCAGTGATTTAAAATTTCCCTTCATATCCTTTATGTTTTGGATTAATGGTTTCTCCCTATCAAAACCGGAACCATAAGTTAAATAATAATTCTTTGTCAGTCAAGCTGTCAAAATGAAAGATTTTTCAATTTGTCAGACTAAAATTTTGTCATGATTTGAGTAAATTTTCTTTTTGAAACAGTCTTATTTTAAGGTAACGATACCATATATTTTTTAAATTTCAGAACTCCTGACCTTAGAAATATAAATCAAATAGTTATCGGATTAGGATCGTAAAAGAGGAAGTCGCATTTTTGCAGGAAAATGATCGTTATGCAAATGCAGCTTCCCATTATCCCGGCATCGACCAAATTGGTGAATTCGAACGTTGGATTCTTTGAGAAAGACGATTTTGTTTATTACCTGCACAATGGATCACCCATTTTCTGCCATGATAAAAATGACCTGAACAGCTACCGTTATATTTTGGCCAATATGATAGTGAGCCGGTTATGCAGCCCCACGGAGTTGTCCAAAGCCTTAGGGGTGAGTAACCGGAATATCCAGCGCTATGCCAGGACGTTACGGGAAAAAGGGACGGATTGGTTTTTCCACAAACAGGAAAAGGGAGGGGATGCCCATAAGCTGACCGGAGCCTTGTTGGTGGAGGTCCAACACAAGCTGGACCGGTATGAGCCGGTAGCCAGGGTTGCCAGGGAATTGGGGGTTACCGAAGGAGCGTTGCGTTACCATATCAGGCAAGGGAACATTAAAAAAAAGAGCCGCCCATAGGGGTATCCGCCGTTCTCGTTTTACCCTCCCGTCGCAACCAGTTGGATCTGCTTGCCAGTGAATTACGCCAGGTCAGGAGTTCTGAATTTATAATTAATAAAAAATATATGACATTATGTTTTTTTTTAATAAATAATTATTTATTAGTACAATATAAATTTATACTGTAATTTAATTTTTTTATTTTATGAAATTTTGTTTGATAAAATATTTGAAAACGTTGCTTTTTATAATGTCATGAAAATTTATTAATTAGTATATATTGATGTAGTGTAATCATTTAAAGGTTAAACTAATGAAAATTAAATTATTGATACTATTTATTTTGGGGTTGACGAGATGGGTTTATCCCCAAACTTTTGAAAAGGAGATTCATGGGGTGACATATGTTTTTAATCAGGAAAATAAGGAAGTCGAAAATAAAGCAAATACACTGATGGATACTAAGTTAAAGGTAAATATAAATGAATGCCCTTATTTTCTGAACTCTACCAGAAGCCAGATGTATGCCGTGTACAGGAAGGTATTCTCAAAAGCTACTAGGGTTAAAGAGCTTATCGGGGGGGCAATAGGAATTTTTTCTATTTTTGACTCTTCAGGTAACGTTCTCGAAGTCAAATTCCACTCATTTAATCTTTTTGATAAAATTACGCTGGAAGAAATCTATCAACTGGAAAAATGTTTAAAGGAAGAGCCTGTATCGATTAAGGTTTCCTGTCCCGATATTAAGTATTATCGGGGAACTGCTGCTTTAAATTTTGAAAGGTTATATAAATACTATGACAATGACTAAGTATTCCTTTGAACCCTATTCCCCTGCGATCTATGATTCTACGAATTACAAAATAATACATCCGTTTTATTTATGATATTGATTGATATGAAAAAGGAATTAGTCCTTCTGTGTTTTTTATTTACAACGATGGCGCTACATGCCCAGATTTTAATAGGAGATCACGAACATGCTGTTGGTTTGATTACTCGGGCCCGGCATGATATTGAAAATAAAAAGTATCTCGATGCTATTGGAAATTTAAAATCAGCAATCGCTTTGGACTCGACGATCCGGGTCGCTTATCTATATTTATTTCAGGCCTGTTATTGTGCGAAGGATTATGAAATTGCCAAGGTTTACTTGCAAAAGGCAAAGTGTATTTTTTTAGAAGATGATGAAGTTATTTATTATCTGGGAAAAATTTTTCAAGCCGGGAAAAGTTATGATACAGCGATCTCCGAGTTTAGTGAGGCTATTCATTATAGCAGGATAAACGGGGAAGACTATCCTGTTGTCTATGACTACTATGCCAGCAGGGGAGTTTGTTATTTACAGAAAGAAGAATACAAGGCGGCATTGGAGGATTTTAACTATTCGATCAAGTTGAATAATAAAAAAGGTAGTGTATATGCCAATAAAGGGATTGCCCTTTATAAGTTAAACCGGCTTGAAGAGGCGTGTCAAAGTTGGGAAAAAGCATATGAATTAGGGGAAACAAGCGTTCGAGAATATATTGAGAAGAATTGTAAATAAAGATTGAGATCGTCATGTTTTTGAGAAAAAAATGGAATTTATTTTTTTTGTTTATTTTCTGCTTATTTTTTTTGCTTGTCAACGGATCCCGCCAGAAGTTGAATTAGTTCTATTTATCTTGCAGTTTTTGGTTACGGGCAGACACTTCGTGAGGCAGATTGGTGCAGGCTGCATAGCAATATGGTTGAATTTAAACATCTCGGAACCGGGATCGTTTATTTGATGTGTATTTATAAGGAAGGAAAGCTTGTTCCTTTTTCTGTCCCTGTTTTGTTAAGGGATTCGGTCACCACTGTTTATCTTAAGCCTGATTTTACTAACCGGCAAAATGTTATCTTAACAAGAAAATGCAAAGTTTCCATACAAATGTTAGGATTTGCAGAGTTGATGGTTGGGAGTTTATTTCAGGGTAGCAATACAATACAGTTCGGACATCCGGAGAATTTATATCAAATTACGGATGTTCCTGATTTTTTGGAAGAAAAAGATGCCCTGCCTGATAAAAAATTTAGGTATGTGCGTTATTTTTCTCCTCATAAAGAGATCCATGCTGCAGAAATCCAATTTCTGGGAAAAAATGAACATGGAGAAACGGTACTGTTGCAAGGGAAGCCAATCTGGAACTTCGGTAGCGATAGCATTTCTAATCCGGAACCGGTTAATGCCCTGTATGGGGATATCCGTACCAATTTTGACGCCCCCTGCCGGTTCCTGGGTAGGATATGATCTGGGAAAACCGCGACAAATCTGGACGGTCCGGTATCTTCCCCGGAATAATTTCAATGTAATAGAGCCTGGTAATGAATACGAACTGTTTTATTACGACAAAGGATGGCAATCCCTGGGAGTTAAAACGACAAAAAAACAATACCTGGAGTATGAAAATGTTCCGACCAATGCGCTTTTTCTGTTGAGAAACAAGACACAAGGCAAAGAAGAGCGTATTTTCACTTATGAGAATGGAAAACAAGTCTGGTGGTAATAAAAAGGGCTGACCATCTCCCGAAAAATGGGTTGAATAAGTTCTGCATCCCAGTCATATCGGGTGTTTAAAGATGTTTAGATATGAGGAAAGCTGGTTTAAAAAGGTTATTTTTATTGTGCAAACAAAAGCAAATAATCTCTAAAAACCAGCTCATGACAAAAGTATTAACAAAACAGGTACAGAACAAGATTAGCCGCTATTTTCTCAAACTTGAGGGTCAATTAACAAAACCGGAAGCCCGATGTATCCGGGAAATGACAACCGGAATACTAAAGACAGGTACAGTATTAGTGAATAAAATAGCCACTGGCATTGGTGATACAATATCGTTGAGCCAAACAACTAAACGCTTCAGGAACCATTATAACAAGAAAGATTTTTTCATGAAATTATTCCGGGGACATATGAACAGTGTGAAAAGCAAAGTCTGCCATGGTGACTATATCCTGTTCGATGGTTCTGATATTCAGAAAAAATATGCCAAAATGATGGATGGTCTGGACTATGTGAAAGATGGCGATAAAGGATCAATTGGCCTTGGCTATTGGCTGATGAACGTTGTACACTTTAGCAAAGACAAGGAAATGACCCCACTTTACAACAAGCTGTACAGCTTTGACAGTGGCGCCAAAAGCGAGAATCTGGAGGTTCTTGAAGCCATCAAAGAGGTGGGCTCGATAATTGACAAAGATGTCACAAAGATATTCGACCGTGGCATGAACCGGCCCATTTGCCGGGATTTCATTATTGCCGATGAAGGCCATTTCAACCTGCGTCTGAAGAAAACCACCAAGCTGGTCTACAAAGGCGAAGAAATGGCCGTGAACAAGATCAGCCGGAAAGTTCCATTGTTCATGAAACTAACAGCTACAAGGATACAGAAAAGCAAGAAGCGTCAGTTGGTTTATGAATGCGGCGCCATAAAGGTCCAATATAGAACCAAGGGCAAGACGCATGATCTTTGGCTTGTTGTCACCAAAAGGACTAATGGCGGCTATTGCTGGCTACTGACACGTTCGCCAAAAGAAAGTATTGTTGAAGTAATCAAAGAAGCATTCACGGCATACGGTTTCAGGTGGAAAATTGAAGAGTACCACCGGCATATAAAAGAATGCTACAAACTGGAAGACATCCAGATCAAAACCTTCGAAGGGCTACAAAGTATGTTGGCCATACTGACCATAGCCATGAGCATCATATACTCGTCACTTTCATCTCTGCACACAAGGCTATTGCTTGAAAGTGGTGTAAAAACACTGAACAAAGAAAAGATGTATGAACTATGCAATTTCATTTACTATAAAATCAGCACCATAATCAAAGTATTGCTGGCAAACATGACCCCAAGAGCTTTCCTCCCTCAATCCGATCCATCTCCGAATGACGGACAGTTATGCCTTTTATTAAATTTTGAAAACTAAAAACGGGAGATGGCCAAGTAATAAAAAGGGCGGGAAATCTTCCCGCCCTTTTTATTATCCGGAATCCCGGAATATATTTTACAGATCGGACTTTTAGTCCTTTCTGAAATCTGATCAATAGGCATTGATGATAGTCAGGAAATCTTCAGCTTTCAGTGACGCGCCACCAATGAGGCCGCCATCGATATCCGGATTGGCAAACAACTCGTTTGCATTTTTCGCGTTACAGCTTCCTCCGTAAAGGATAGAAGTTTCTTCTGCAACGGCTTTACCGTATTTTTCACTGATCAGTCCGCGGATAAAGGCCAGTATTTCCTGTGCCTGTTCTGCTGTGGCCGTTTTACCTGTTCCGATAGCCCAGATTGGTTCGTAAGCAATGATCAGTTTTGAAAAATCTTCGGCAGAAAGGTTGAAAACCGTTTCATCCAGCTGTTTTTTTACGAAAGCATTCTGTGTTCCGGCTTCCCGAATGTCGAGTGCTTCACCACAGCAATAGATTGGTGTCAACCCGTTAGCCAGGGCGAGGGCTACTTTTTTATTCAGGATTTCGCTGGTCTCACCATTATATTCACGCCGTTCAGAGTGGCCCAAAATAACGTAATCGGCCCCTGTCGATTTAACCATGGCAGCCGATACTTCGCCTGTAAAAGCGCCTTTGGGTTCGGCGCCGCAATTTTGGGCAGCTACGCCGATACGGTTACTGTCAATGCTTTCTACAACTTTCGTAATATGAGTGAATGGAGTTCCAAGAACAACAACAACATCTTTTGCGCCTTTTTCGGCAACCAGTTTATCAACAGCTTTTGCAAGCTCGACACCTTCCTGTAAGGAGGTGTTGCACTTCCAGTTACCAGCAACAACTTTTTTTCTCATGTGTTTTTTTATTTGAAATAAAATAATTCGGATATATCAGGCCAAAATTAAAAAAAGGCAATGTAACCACCTAGCGTCTTCCCGGCCCGGCGGTGAATTTAACTATTGTTTAAACCGTTTTTCAAAAGCTCAGCGTATGCCAGCCTTCTTTTATGTAATTCGACAGCGGAACGCCCATAGCTTTTACGTCGATATCGAGATCGGCCAGGTCCTGGTCAACCCCGTAGGTATGGGCGCAGGAGATGCTCGCCTCAATTGTTATTCCAAGGTCCTGCATCTTTTTGATATCTGCTTTCAAATCATCGTTTTCAGCAAGTATCCTGGCTGAAGGACCCCAGATTACCAGTACCACTTCATCGAACCACCCTTGCCTTTTTGCATTTTGAATGTAAGTGAAGCAAGCTTTTTCAGCAACTTCTGGATCCGCACTAGACCAGATGACCACCAGCTTATTATTATTGTTTTCTGTGTTTTTCGAATTTTGCGCCATACCGGTTACTGTTAATCCCAGCATTATCAGAGCGCAGATTATTATTTTCTTCATTTATGTATGTTTCTGTTTTTTATCCCGGATATTTTCCCCTCTTGTTAATCTTAAGGAAGGCATTTTATTCTTCAATCCATGTAAAAATTTGACGGGCCGCAAGTTATTAAGCTTTCTCCTGAATTCAAAATTGTTAAAATATATTTTAACATTTCTTATAATTTTGGGGAACAATTGTCTACTCTGGGAAGAAGGGTGTTTTTTATAGCCGGGAACGGGTTACGTTTGCTGAAGCATACTTATACCCTAAAATTTGGGTCCCTGGATTCACAAAACAAGTGTTTTCGTGTTTTCCCGGCTAATTCTTTTTGAGGAATTTATATCTTTGTGACGTGTTCTTAAACATGTCAACTTATTCTAAACAAATTCAACATGATTTTACTATTTAAGACTCCGCAACGCAGCATCATTGCTGTTCAATCCGTTGATTCCTTGTCTGTCGCTGAAATCGAAAGGCTGGTTTGGCTGTTTGGTGAAGCGGAGCATATCGGAAAGGATTCGCTGTTTGGCTGGTTTGTCGGACCCCGGAAGGAAATGATTACCCCTTGGAGCACAAATGCTGTTGAAATTACTCAAAACATGGGTATCACCTGTATTACCAGGATTGAGGAGTTTGTTGAAGTTTCTGATGGTTCTGCGGAGTATGACCCGATGCTTCAGGCTTTGTACAAAAATATAGGACAGGATGTTTTTAAAATAGAGAAACAGCCGGAGCCAATTATAGAAGTAGAAGATATTGCTGCGTATAATGAGAAGGAAGGGCTTGCCCTGAGCCAGCAGGAAATACAATACCTGTGTTCGGTTGCCGGGAAGATGGGCCGTAAGCTTACTGATAGCGAGGTTTTCGGTTTTTCTCAGGTTAACTCGGAACATTGCCGTCATAAAATTTTTAACGGTACTTTTATAATCGACGGCGTCGAGCAGGAAATGTCCCTTTTTCAGTTAATCAAAAAGACGTCGAAGCTCAACCCTAACAAGATCATTTCTGCTTACCGGGATAATTGTTCTTTCGTCCAGGGACCGGTTGTTGAACAGTTTGCCCCTCATACACAGGATAAACCCGACTTTTTCGAGGTTAAGGATATCGAAACCGTTCTTTCCCTGAAGGCTGAGACCCATAATTTTCCAACGACTGTCGAACCGTTTAATGGTGCAGCAACAGGTACTGGTGGCGAGATCCGCGACCGTATCGCCGGAGGAAAAGGCAGTATTCCTGTTGCGGGAACTGCCGTTTATATGACTGCTTATCCCCGTTCTGAAGGTTCCAGAAGATGGGAACTGGCGACAGATGAAAGGCCCTGGCTGTATCAGACGCCTGAGGAGATCCTGATCAAGGCATCGAATGGGGCCAGCGATTTCGGGAATAAGTTTGGGCAGCCTGTTATATGCGGTTCTGTGCTGACCTTTGAACATTTCGAAAATTACAAGAAATATGGTTACGACAAGGTGATTATGCTTGCCGGGGGAATTGGTTTTGGGAAAAAGAAAGACAGCCTGAAGGCAACTCCCTCGAGAGGAGACAAGATTGTTCTCCTGGGGGGCGACAACTACCGGATAGGCATGGGCGGTGGCGCTGTATCGTCTGTTGCCACCGGAGAGTATGAAAATTCAATCGAGTTGAATGCCGTGCAAAGGGCAAATCCTGAAATGCAAAAACGGGCTTTCAACGCAATCAGGGCATTAGCCGAATCAGACGAAAATCCTGTTATCTCTATTCATGACCATGGGGCCGGTGGCCACTTGAACTGCCTTTCTGAATTGGTCGAGGAAACGGGTGGTCTTATTGATACCGCGAAGCTTCCTGTTGGGGATCCGACACTTTCCCAAAAGGAAATTATTGGCAATGAGTCACAGGAGCGCATGGGATTGGTTATGCATGAGAAGGATGTCCCTTTACTGAAGAAAATCGCCGACAGGGAACGGTCCCCGATGTATGTAATCGGTGAAGCTACCGGTGATATGCAGTTTACCTTTAGAGATTCAAGGACCGGAAACAAACCGATTGACTGGCAGTTGGAATATATGTTTGGGAATCCGCCTAAAACAGTGCTGACCGATACAACAGACCCGGACTATTTTGAAGATCTTTCCTATAACACTGACGATATCGAGTTTTATCTGGGAAATTTGCTCCAACTGGAATCCGTTGCCTGCAAGGACTGGCTGACCAATAAAGTCGACCGCTCCGTTACTGGCCGTATTGCCAAACAGCAAGGGGCCGGCCCTTTACACCTTCCTCTGAATAATGTCGGTGTAATTGCCTTGGATTACCAGGGAAAATATGGCCTGGCAACTTCTATCGGTCATGCTCCCGTCGCTGGACTTATTGATCCTGGAAAAGGGTCGGTTCTGTCTATCTCAGAGGCCCTGACCAACATTATCTGGGCGCCAATGCTCGATAAAATCCGTAGTATCTCGTTGAGTGCGAACTGGATGTGGCCTGCCAAAAACCCGGGGGAGAATGCGCGGATCTATCAGGCTGTGAAAGCAGCGAGCGATTTTGCATGTGCTTTGGGGATAAATATCCCTACAGGTAAAGATTCCATGTCGATGACCCAGAAATATAAGGACGATCTGGTATATGCTCCGGGGACTGTTATTATCTCAGCTTCGGGAGAAGTTTCTGATATCCGTAAAGTTGTTGAACCTGTCCTTGTTAACGATCCCTCAAAACCGGTTTATTACCTGGATCTCTCCTCGATGCCGCTTGTTCTGGGGGGAAGCGCTTTTGGTCAGATTGTCAACAAGGTTGGACGGGAGGCCCCGACTGTTGCCGATACCGCCTATTTTGTAAAGGCATTCAATGCCGTTCAGGAATTGATCGAAGAAGAACTGGTTGTTGCTGGTCATGATGTTTCTTCGGGCGGATTGATCACAACGCTCCTGGAGATGTGTTTCAGTGATAATGCCAGCGGGTTGGATCTCGATTTTTCCGTATTAAACGAAAAAGACCCGGTAAAGACTTTCTTTAACGAAAATCCTGCTATCGTGATACAGGCGGCTGAACCGGAGAAAGTAGAGGCAAAACTGCAAAAAGAAGGGGTCCGTTTCGTTCTTATTGGTACTCCCGCAGGCAAGCGAAAAATGACGGTTAGTCATTTTGAGAGGATTTATGATCTCGATATCGATTCTCTCCGCGATTTATGGTTTAAAACGTCTTATTTGCTTGATCGTAAGCAGAGTGGTGATAAATTGGCTTTGGAGCGTTTCAGAAATTATAAAAAGAACGAACACTGTTACGACTTCAAAAATTTTACAGGTAAGGCCGCCGATTACGGGATAGACCTGAAACGCCGGACGCCCAGCGGAATAAAATCGGCAATTATCCGGGAGAAAGGAGTCAATGGCGACCGTGAGATGGCTTACATGATGTACCTGGCTGGCCTGGATGTTAAGGATGTTCATATGACCGATCTTATCGAAGGTCGTGAAACACTGGAGGATATTAACCTGATCGTTTTTGTCGGAGGTTTTTCGAATTCTGATGTCCTGGGATCAGCGAAAGGCTGGGCCGGTGCTTTCAAGTATAACGATAAGGCGCGTATAGCCCTTGATAACTTCTTTAGACGACCTGATACACTGAGCCTTGGCGTATGTAACGGATGCCAGCTTTCGGTGGAACTGGGATTGATATACCCGGAACACGAACACATGCCCAAAATGTTGCATAATGAATCACACAAGTTTGAATCCGCATTTGTAAATGTTGAAATTGTTGAAAATAATTCAGTGATGTTGAAGACAATGGCTGGTATGAAGCTTGGTATATGGGTCGCTCATGGTGAAGGAAAGTTCAGTTTTCCTTATTCAGAAGAAAATTATTCCATTCCTTTTAAATATACCAACAAGTTTTATCCCGGTAACCCGAATGGTTCAGGTTATAATGCGGCTGCCATTTGCTCGAAGGATGGACGCCATCTGGCTATGATGCCCCACTTGGAACGTTCGTTTAAACCATGGCAGTGGGCCTGGTATCCTGACAAGAGGAAAAAGAATGATGACGTTACCCCCTGGATCGAAGTATTTGTGAATGCACGGGAGTGGATCATGGAGAAGAAGAAAAAATAACGTAATAAGGTGAAGCCGATCAAAAAATTGGTACTTTGAAGTTAAAGTGCAGTTTTATACCATTTTATTAATGATTTATTACTGCACTTTAGTTTTATGTTTTATAAGCTGTTGAGTGATATTTTTAAAATTTATTTTTTTTTAAGAAACAGCCAATTTTTTTCTGTACAGATTCTTGCTTTTTCTCTGCAAAGGGTATTTTTTTATAGATTTCAATATTAAAGTAAATCTGACATTAAGCATAAGATAATGCTATTTTATTCGGATTAAAATTGTCATCTTTGTCTTAATGCCCATGGAATATGAAGAAATTGGTTTTATTACTTCTGATTTGCTCACAAATCAATCTTTTGGCGCAATCCAGAGTTGATAGCCTGAAGTCCGTCTTATCCAAAGTCGACAATGAGGGCCGGGGAGATATCCTGAATCAGCTGGCTGCCTGTTTTAAGCAAAACGACAGCACTAAAAGTCTTGTTTATGCAAGGCAGGCTCTGGCCTTATCGATGGATACAAAAAATATTTCAGTCAGGGGAGATGCCTTGTATAATATAGCTGAGTGTTTTTATTATTATGATAATTATGAGCGGGCATTGAAATATTATCTTTCAGCCTTGGAAATTTATAAAGATCTTGATAATAAGGATAAAATAGCTGAAACCTATAATTCTTTAGGATTGGTATTTTACTATAAAGGAGAATATGATGAGGCTCTCAAAAATCTAATTAATGCATTGCAATGTCTGGAACTATCGGACGATAAACAGGAACTGGGAAATGTCTATTCCAATATGGGGATGGTTTATTCCCGTATTGGAGATTATAATATGTCCATTGAAAATTTCCGAAAAGCTGCTTTTTTTAACCGGCAATGCGGGAATATATATGGAATGGCTATTAATTTCAACGGGATAGGAGTGGGTTTTTATGATCAGGCGAATTTGGATTCGGCAAAGGCCAATTATAACAGGGCTTATTCTGCTTTTAAGCAATTGGGAAACAGGAAGGAAGTAGCTATCGCATTGAATAATATCGCCAATATTTTTGTTGATGAGGGAGATAGTCTGGAAAAGGCTATGGACTATTATAATGAAGCTTATCACGTTTTTGATGAGCTGAATGATATGCGCAATAAAGTTTTTGTTATTGAGGGACTGGGGGGAATATACCGTGCTATGGGCGATAACAAGAAGGCTCTTGCGACTTTTCATACGGGATTAGAGCTTGCTAAAAAATACAAGATCGGCTACTATATTCAACAGTTATACTACAAAGATATTGCTTCTACTTATGAAAAGGCCGGAAGAATAAATGAAGCTTACGCCGCTTATAAAATGTATAAGGTTTATCAGGACAGCCTTCATCAGGAAGAAAGGATGAGACAGGTCGCGGAACTGGAGAAGAAGTATGAGACTGAAAAGAAGGAGGCTGAAATAACAAAGCTCAACTCGGAAAAAGAGATCGCTTTTCTCCAGATACAGAAGGATAAGGCGGTCCGGGTGTTTGGAATGGTCGCTATATTAATGTTACTTGCTATCATTATTTATATTTCTTTTGGTTATTATGATAAGAAGCGGACGAATGTTCTTCTGAATCAGAAAAATAAACAGATAGAATCTCAGAAGGATGAGCTGGAAAAGATAAATGCGGCGAAGAACAAGTTTTTTTCCATCATCGCACACGACCTGAAAAACCCGTTTCACTCAGTTATGGGATATTCATACCTGTTGAGTAAAGAATACGGACGTTTTTCTGAGACAGAGCGGAAAAAATATGCAGGGGATATTTACAGGTCTACCAATAATATTTTCCGCTTGCTCCAGAACCTGCTTGACTGGAGCCGTTCGCAAACAGGACGGTTGAAGTATGAACCTGTTACCTTCGATTTCAATGTCTTGTATGATAATATTCACAATCTGCTGAAGCCGGTAGCCGACCAGAAAAGAATTGTTTTGGAGAGCAGGATCCCGGGTGAAGTTCCTGTCTTTGCCGATCCGATGATGGTTGAAACTGTTCTTAGAAACTTGATCAGTAACGCTATAAAATTTTCTTTTGAAGAAAAGACGATTATCACGGAAGTGATGAAAATGGATAATCGTTTTTTCAAGATAAGTGTGCGGGACGAGGGACAGGGGATATCTCAAGAGGATCTTGTCAATTTATTCAGGATCGATTCTACCGTAAAAAGAAAGGGAACAAATGGAGAAGATGGTTCCGGTCTGGGCCTGATCCTTTGTAAAGAATTTGCTGGTATTAATAAAGGAAAAATCTGGGTAGAAAGCGAGCAGGGGAAAGGCACGGCCTTTTATTTTACACTTCCTGCTTCCTCTGTAAGTGCCCTGGTTTAATTTACCAGGATTCCATGACCATTGTCTTTGACAGCTTATCTGCTTTTTCCCTGTTTTCAAGGATCTCAACAATTTTGAGCGCGAAACTTAATGCTGCACCGACCCCTTTGCCGGTTACGATATTCCCGTCATTTACTGCCGGCTCTTTTTTGATTGTTGCTCCGAACAGTTCTTTCTCAAAGCCGGGGTAACATACAGCCATTTTGCCATTCAACAAATTTAAATGCCCGAGCACCATTGGTCCGGCACAGATAGCCCCAAGCATTTTGTTTTGCCTGCTGAATTCCATGATCTTATTTTTGAGGCCTTCATGTTTATCAAGATTGTTTGCCCCCGGGGTTCCTCCGGGAAGTATAATCATATCGATATTCCGATAATCCACCTCCCTGAAAAACTGGTCTGCCCGGACTGCTATAGAATGCGAGCCCTCTATAATCAGGTCTTCTGTCATTGATACGATTGTTACGCTTAATCCGGCCCTTCGCAACACATCGATCACGGTAATTGCCTCTACTTCTTCAAAACCGGTTGCCAGATGTACTGCTATTTTTTTCATGGTGTTATTTTTTATGATTACCGCAAGTTAGATACAAAAAAAATGATTCGCAATGTTTGCGAACCATTCTTTCGTGATATGACCAATCTATTCTAAATAATCAATTTGCATAGTCCTTAAGTGCTTTTTCCAGTTTTTTTCTCGTGAAAAATATCCTGCTTTTGACCGTTCCAAGCGGTAAATTCAAATGCTCGGCAATTTCTTTGTATTTATAACCGTCCAGAAACATGGTAAACGGAACCTTATACTCGTCTTCCAAAGCATGGATATTCTTCAGAATTTCTTTTGAACTAAAGAACGAATCAGGCGATGGGTAAATCTTGTCCTTCGAAAATTTCAGGTGAAAATCATTGTTAGAGCCGTCGAATGTATTCTTGGCCTTGACATTTCTCCTGTAATTATTGATAAAAGTGTTTTTCATTATTGTATAGATCCAAGCCTTAAAATTCGTGTTTTGAGTAAATTTATCACGATACGTGAGCGCTTTCAGAAATGTCTCCTGTAACAGGTCCTGTGCCTTTTCCTGGTCTGAGGTCAAACTTAAAGCGTAATACAGCAGCTTGTCCTGTAGTCCCAGCAATGCGTTGTTAAATTGAAGCTGTGTCATGGCTAAGTGATTTTTTGTTGTTATTGTTTAGAACAAATATAAATAGGGAAGGCCGATAAAAAAAGAATTTGGGGTCTTTTATTATTCGATTTTATTTATTACTGATAAAGAAAATTGATATAGCCAGTGTGTGCCTGCAACATATGAAAGAACTCTTGTCTCTTTGCTATCCTTTTCTTCGCCTACGTAAGATGGAAACAGCCGGCATACTTTTATTAATTAATTATTGTATGTCATGTTAAAATGTATTTTAACAATCGTTTGATTTGCTTGTGTTTATTCAAATGTAACAGAAACCTTGTTTATTCTTTTCTAACACGAGACATCCTGCCATTTCCTTTAAAAAGATAAGAAATTTACATAATATGTCAGTCAGATGAGAAGATGTTGTCAAACAAGTATTAGAAAAGTCCTGTTTTTTTTGGAAAGATTGATTAAATACCTATTTGTCGGGAAATATAACTTTTTCAGAGAATTAAATAGCTACATTTGTCGCTTCCAAAAATAGAAGAATAAGCCGGGATTTTGTGAACATCAATGAGCTTTACTTTTCGGTGGTTTTCTTGAACTATTTAGAAACAAAATTAAGTGAAACATCTAAAATTTAACTGCAAAAGGGCGGAATTATTAACTTTTAGACGTTGGGGAGGAAAACGTTACTCCTTATTTCTGGCTTTGAACCGGCAGGTGCGCATTGCCGTGTTGACGGTAGTGTATCTGTATGTTGCCATGCCTGGAGAAGGGTATGCACAGGTCCATCCAGACAGTCTGAAGGTTGATATGAAGTATGACCTTGATGAGATCGAGGTTAGTGCCCAGCGGACACCTGTAACTTATTCGCAGGTGGCACGGATCGTGTCCGTGATAGACCGCAACCAGATCGAGGCGGCGCCTGCCGCGAGTATACAGGACTTGCTGGAGTATGCCCCCGGAGTCGATGTTCGTCAGCGTGGTGCCCTTGGCGTACAGGCAGATATTTCTGTTCGGGGAGGATCGTTCGATCAGACTCTTATCTTACTAAACGGGATCAATCTCTCTGATCCGCAAACCGGCCATCATAACCTCGACCTGCCGGTTAACCTCAAAAACATTCAGCGTATTGAAATTCTGGATGGTCCTGCTGCAAGGGTTTACGGCCCCAATGCTTTTTCAGGGGCTGTTAATATTATCACCGGGGTGGACAGCACCGATGACGGAATACTGGATGCAGGAGTGGGAGAACACGGGCTTCGGGATATTAACCTGTCCGGGAACTTTGGAAAGGGCCGTTTCCGGAATTTTGTTGCCTTGAGCAATACTTCTTCCAACGGGTATATCCGGAATACGGATTTTGATACCTATAATATTTTTTATCAGGGAAACGTGGAAACGTCCCAGGGAAAGGTTGACTTGCAGGCAGGGTATACAGTTAAAGGTTTCGGTGCCAATAGTTTTTATACTCCGGTTTATCCCGATCAGTATGAAAAAACGAGAACTTTGTTTGCATCGGTAAAAATGCAGACCAGAACGAAGATGCATTTCACCCCTGCTTTTTACTGGCGGCGTCATCACGACCGGTTCGAGTTATTCCGGAACGATCCTCCTTCATGGTACACGGGATATAATTACCATATGACAGATGTGCTTGGTGTAAACCTGAATAGCTGGTTTAGCAGTAAACTGGGGAGGACGGCCCTTGGCGCAGAGTTCAGGTCCGAAAATATCTGGAGCAATACATTGGGCGAAGATATGGACGATTCGATACAGGTTCCCGGAGAAAAAGGCCACTATTTCACAAAATCACATTCCAGAACAACAGCTTCTTACTTTGTTGAGCATACTGTTTACAAAGGAAAGTTTACAGCTTCGGCAGGAGCAATGGCTAACTGGATCTCTGATCTCAACTTCGCCTGGCATGTATATCCGGGAATTGACCTGGGGTATCAACTTTCGCCTCATTTAAAGATTTTTGCTTCGGCAAATAAGTCGTTGCGTATGCCGACATTTACCGATCTTTATTATAATGGTCCGACAAACCAGGGTAATCCGGATTTGAAACCGGAGAAATCGACAACCATTGAAGGTGGTTTTAAATATTCATCCTTATGGATAAAAGGACAGATTGGATATTATCATCGTGCAGGGAAGGATATGATCGATTGGGTCAGAAAAAGTGAGGATGAGCTTTGGCAGACGGAGAACCTGACGAAGATTATTGCTGACGGGATTGATCTTTCAACGATGATCGATCTGGATAAGGCCTTTAATAAGACAGTCCCCTTTCATCAGATAAGTGTAAGTTATTCGTTCAATAACCTGGATAAGGGAACAAGTAATTATCTTTCCTATTATAGTCTGGATAATTTAAGGCATAAGTTGTCTGTTAGCCTGGTCCATTCGATCTACAGGAATATTTCGGCCTCCTGGAATTTCAGGTATCAGGACAGGAATGGCAGCTATTCCAGATATAAAGATACCCAGTATGTTGGGGAATCTTCATATAAACCTTTTTCTCTGGTCGATGTGAAGGTGTATTATAAGAAAGGTCCTTTCACTGTTTACGCGAATATCTCGAATCTGTTTGACCGTGGGTATGTCGATTTAGGAAATATAGCACAGCCGGGACGATGGCTGAGTTGTGGGTTCAGGTACCAGCTTAATTTTAATTGATAAATCAAAGGCTTCCGTTACCGGAGGCCTTTTTTATACCTGAGGAAAATATTATCTTCGCGATCATTAATAATTACAAATGATATGTTGAAAGGTATTTTAGCGATATCAGGACAACCAGGTTTATTCAAGATGGTTGCTGAATCAAAAAACAGTATAATCGTAGAATCATTGATCACGGGGAAAAGGATGCCGGCTTATTCGACATCAAAAATAAGTTCTCTGACCGACATTGCGATTTTTACTGAAACGGGCGAAGTTGCGCTAAAGGATGTGTTCAAAAAGATTTTTGACAAGAAAGAGGGAAAAGAGGTTGCCAAAATGGAAGGGGATAACCTGAAAGCTTTTTTTGCGGAAGTACTCCCTGAATTCGACCGCACCCGGGTTTATACCTCCGATATGAAGAAAGTAGCTCAGTGGTATAACCTTCTGCATGGAAAAGGGCTTCTGAATTTTGATGAGAAAGAGGAAGAGCAATCTGAAAAAGAAGAAAAGAAATCATAAACAAAAGGGCTACGTCGGAAAAGCGTGGCCCTTTTGTTTACGAATTTAATTATTTGAATCAACCTTCGTCTTTAGCGATTGAAATCCTTCACCCAGTATTTCCTTGGCGTCCATGATCGTAATGAAAGCATTCGGGTCAACCTGGCTGATAAATTGTTCCAGTATGGCCACTTCCCTTCGGCTTACAACTGTAAAAATGACATTTTTCCTATTCCCTGTATACATGCCATTTCCTTCCAGATAAGTTCCTCCCCGCTCCAGGTCGACCAAAAGTTTTTGTTTTATTTCCTCATGTTTTTCCGAAATAATAAACATAGCCCGGTTGTAACTTGCCCCTTCCAGCGTAATATCGATCGCCTTCCCCGTAATGTAGATTACAACCAGCGAATACAGCGGGATCTGCCAGTCATGAAAAGCAGCCAGTCCGAGCAGTACAATGGCCGAGTCGACATAAATAATGAGCTGACCGAGCTGCATTCCTGAATACTTTGCGATAATCATTGCAATGATATCGGAGCCCCCCGTGGTAGCCCTGGATTTAAAAATCAATCCAAGCCCAAAGCCGCTCAATACCCCGCCGAAAACACATGATAACAGTATATCCTGCACCAGGGGAGCATCACCGTCCACTCTCAGGTATGAGATCATGTCCATGAATACGGATGAAAGTACAATCCCGATAATGGTCTTGAATCCGAACCTGGGGCCCAGAATCTTTATGCCGGCAAGTACCAGCGGCACATTCAGTACCAGTCCGAACAAGCCAATAGGAATTCCGTCAGGCCAGAAGGAGAACATTCCTTTTGTAAGATAATGGACGACTATGGCAACGCCATAAATACCTCCGGGCACAATTTTATAGGGCGAAATGAAGAACATAAACCCTACAGCAAATATAAATGCCCCGATTGTAATGAAACTATATTCCTTAAACCATGTTAGGCTGAATACTTTTTCTTTCTGAAGGAATGCCATGACTTTATTTTTTGATTAAAATAACATTTGTTCCGGGATAAAATACTTGATTTTTATCAATGTTAAAAACATCTTGTTTCCTTTATGGTAAAAAAAAAGGCCTCCGACAGGAGACCTTTTGTATCATCAAAGCTGTTTTCAGATTCTTTTTTCTTTGATCCGTGCCTTTTTGCCTGTAAGAGCACGCAAATAGTAAATACGCTTACGGCGTACAATACCCTTTTTGTTTAATTCGATCCCGTCGATGAAGGGAGATGAAAAAGGGAAGATACGTTCAACGCCGATATTTCCGGACATTTTACGTACGGTGAAAGTCTTGGTCGAGCCAGTGCCTTTTACCTGGATGACTACACCACGGAAGTCCTGGACACGTTCTTTATTACCTTCTTTAATTTTATAATGAACGGTAATCGTATCACCTGCGCCGAACTTCGGAAATTCCTTGCTTTCTGTTGCAAAGGCGCTTTCTGCTGCTTTAATTAAATCCATTTTCTTTATATTTTAGGCAATATTACACATTTCCTTCGCGTGTAAGAGATTGCAAATTTTGCGCAAAATTAATAAAATTCACTTGCTTTCAAAACCTTATTCCGAAAATTAATGCGATTTTGTACGGGCAATGCTTGTGTTGTATACAACCTGCCAGCATTCATTTATCCGGCTTTCCGGGATCCAATTTCTATCCCAAATATTTGTCAACGGACGGAGTAAACACAGAACCACTAAACCATTCAGCCATACCCTCCAATCACTAACCGTCATTCCTCTACTTTAAAATGATCTCCGGTACTTTTTACGATCGCTTTGTACCACCATTCCGGATATCCTGGCTGATCCGGGGATACCGGCATGCCGTATTCATTTGTCTCAAACTTGCCGTCTTTTTCTTTTTTGATATTACCGTCCATATATTTTACAAGGAGATATTCAAACAGCTTTTCCCATTTTGAGGTCATATTGTTTGCTGCATTTGCGGAATATATTGTTAGAAAGGCTCTTGCTTTATCTGCACCTTCATTCTCGTAAAGCATTTTTGCAGCTTTATCTATGGCCGGCGTGTAAGAAATAAAGTCCCCTTCAATTTGGGACTGAAGGTTACGGATATGTACGATCATGTCGTCATAACGAAGGTATGCGAAGTTTGCGACTTTGTTGAAGGTCCAGAAGGCAGAGGTCGGGGAGTAGGAGAGCAGGTCTCCGTTTCCAACGGCAAAGCATTCCGGAATAGCGGTGATGCCGCAATACATTGGTGCATAACAGGTACTGTACGTATCGTCAACTCCGAACCATAAGATCCCTCCTATTGGTGCGGGCAGCCACGAGCGGCATTGTGCGACGAACGAGAAACCGGTTTGCTGGGTCGAGATAGCTCTTTCATTGCAGTAGGTAACCGAATCAACTTTCCAGGTAAGCCCTCTCCACCTGTACGGTAACTTATAAGGTCCGGCGCCAAGGTCCCTGGTCATGTCCAGGGCTGTACCTTCGAAATGGTCGCGCATCATTTCCATCACATCTTTCACCGTGAGTTTTTTATCCGGTTTTACCCAGAGAGGCATTCTGTTTGACGCGAATTTATTTTTATCATCGTGCTTTACTTCCCCTTCAATATAATCCTTATATTGATCTAAACCTGAAGTAACTTTTCTAAAGCCAGCCCAGACACGGGCTTCACAAAAACGTGCTCCCTCGAAATCGACAGGAGCATAAACATCGGAGAAGCTAAAATCCTTGTTTTTACCGTCGAACCAGCCTTTTTCCTTTGCAAATGAAATGACATCAGGAGCATAAAGGCAGTTATCCTGATCGTCAAGCGGGAAGGTTGTAATTCTGGCCTGGTTGGCATGTCCGCAAATATACCCGTCCGGGACCCTTTCTGCAACCCATACAGCTCCTTTTTCCCCTTCTCCTTTCCCAATCATTTCAAGGATCCACACCTCGTTGGGATCTGCTATTGAAAACGACTCGCCCGAACTTGCATATCCGTATTCGGCAACGAGCGAACTCATCACGCCGATAGCTTCCCTTGCCGTTTTTGATCGCTGGAGTGCTACATAAATAAGGCTCCCGTAATCCATGATAGCCTCTTTCTGAGAAGCCAGTTCTTTCCTTCCGCCAAAGGTTGTTTCACCGATTGCTACCTGAAACTCGTTCATATTGCCAATTACGCTATAGGTGTGCGATATCTGTGAAATACGGCCCATAAATTTACCGGTATCCCATTCATAAATATCCCGTGTCGAATTTTCGGGATAATCCTTTGCCGGCTGATAGTATAATTCGCCATATAACGTGTGCGAGTCAGCCGCATAGGTGATCATCGCTGAACCGTCTGTTGTTGCTCCCTTTGATATCAGAAAGTTTGTACACGGAAAAACTTGTCCGGCCCCAGTGAGGAATGCCATGAACAATAAGCTGCATTTCTTGATCATTACTTGCTGTTTTGTTTATGTATGTTGATATAAGCTGCGAACAAAGATAATTGTTCACCTTTAAATATAAAGAATCAAAATGTAGCATGGGAGAAAATGTTTTCTTCATTAGTTGTCTGATGCCGTCCTGTTTTTGCATTTTCGGGTTAAAAATGATTGCAGATTGTCGAAAATATTGCAACTTTAAAGTTTATCAGGCTTTTGGAATAAATGGTCCAAGAGCAGGCATTTAATAACGTTTTTTCATATGAAGTTAAGGGCTTTTCATAAATTATCTTACGGAGTATATATTGTGGCTTCAGAATTTGAGGGGCAGAAGGACGGGTATATAGCGAACACTGTTTTCCAGGTTGCGTCAAACCCTGCCTTACTGGCTATTTCATGTCATAAAAACAATTTGAGCACGGAAATTATCAGAAATGCAGGTGCCTTTTCCGTTTCAGCGCTTAAGAAGGATCTGGATGTCAGAATTATAGGCGATTTTGGCTTTATGTCCGGAAAAGATATTGACAAGTTTAAAGGAAGGGAGACGATTAAGGCAAAAACAGGTGTCCCTGTTGTCCTTTCAGATTCGGTGGCGTGGTTCGATTGTAAGGTTAAGGAAATGGTTGATCTCGGATCTCACTGGCTGATTGTCGGGGAAGTACTTGACAGTGACCTGATTTCGGAAGAAGAACCTCTTACCTATGCTATATATCGGGAAAAGTATAAGATGCTCTCTCCCAAAAACTCACCGACTTTTATAGAACGGGATAAACTTGCAGAAGAGGAGCAGCAAGACTTGTCAAAAACGACGGAAGCAGAAGATGGAAAAAAGAAAAGAGCGAACCCCTATGTTTGCATTATCTGTGGGTTTACATATAATCCGGAGGAGGGAGACCCTTCCATGGGCATCCAGCCGGGCACTCCTTTTGAAGATTTGCCGGAGGATTACCGGTGCCCCATTTGCAATGCCTCAAAAGAATATTTCCGGGAAATCTGAGTATTTGATTTTGGATACTTGATTCTGGATCTTCGATCCTTGAATGTTGTTTGACTATAATTAATAAAAAAGAGACCCCGAAGAGTCTCTTTTTTCTGTTTACATATTTGCGTCTTTTAAAATCACATCGTGTGCGCCTCCCTCTACGATACTTGTAGCAGAGACAAGCGTGATTTTTGCCTTTTCTTTTAATCCGGGAATACTAATCGCTCCGCAACTGCACATAGTCGACTTTATTTTTCCCAGCGTTATATCCACGTTATCTTTTAGCTTACCGGCATATGGAACATAACTGTCAACCCCTTCTTCGAACTTCAGGTGTTCACTGCCACCCATGTCATAGCGTTGCCAGTTACGGGCCCTGTTCGAACCCTCTCCCCAGTACTCCTTTACATACCGGTTATTGATCATGATTTTCCGAGTCGGGCTTTCGTCGAACCGCGCAAAATAACGTCCCATCATCAGAAAATCGGCACCCATAGCCAATGCGAGGACCATATGGTAGTCCTGCACAATTCCGCCATCCGAGCAAATAGGAATATAAATGCCGGTTTTTTCATAGTATTCGTCTCTGGCGGCAGCTACCTCGATGATTGCTGTCGCCTGTCCGCGGCCAATTCCTTTTTGTTCCCGGGTGATGCAGATCGAACCTCCGCCAATTCCTACTTTTATAAAATCGGCCCCGGCTTCGGCCAGGTATAGAAAACCGTCCCGGTCAACCACGTTTCCACCGCCAACAGGAATAGCTCCGTTATATTCACGTTTAACGTATTCAATTGTTTCTTTTTGCCATTCCGTGAAGCCGTCAGACGAATCAACACAGAGTATATCGACCCCTGAATTCACTAATTCCGGCACACGTTCCTTATAATCCCGGCTGTTGATACCGGCACCCACCAATAGCTTTTTGTCCCCGTCCGAAAGTTCGTTCGGGTATTCCTTATGACTTTCGTAGTCTTTACGGAACACGAAAAAGTTGAGGTTTTGGTTCTCGTCAATAATCGGTAAACTATTAAGCTTATGGTCCCAGATAATATCATTTGCCTCGTTTAGGCTGATCCCGATCTTTCCGGTGATCAGTTTTTCGAAAGGGGTCATGAATTCTTTAATCTTTTTGTCCATCGGTTCACGGCTTGGACGGTAGTCGCGGCTTGAAACAATCCCCAGCAGTTTTCCGTGCGGACTGCCGTCTTCTGTAATTCCAAGCGTCGCATGGCCTGTTTTTTCCTTTAATTCCAGAACATCCTTCAGGGTATGTTCCGGGGTTAGGTTTGAGTCGCTTTCTACAAAACCAGCCTTGAATTTTTTCACTTTACGAACCATGTCCGCCTGTGTGCCAATCGACTGTGAACCATAGATAAATGAAAGTCCTCCGTTCCTGGCAAGCGCTATTGCCATATTTTGGTCTGATACCGACTGCATAATCGCTGAAACAAAAGGTATGTTCAGTTCCAGGGAAGGAGCTTGTCCTTTGGGAAAACGAACAAGAGGAGTTTTCAACGAAACGTTTGACGGATTGCAGTTTTTGTCGGTTAAGCCAGGAATCAGCAGGTATTCACTAAAGGTTCTTGAAACTTCACTTGAGTATTTTGCCATGATGTGCCAGCTTTTGTGTTGAAAAATTGCGCAAAACTACAAAATTTTTGCCAAACAGCTGCTCCTTTTATCTCGATTGTTATTCCTCTTGTTATTATTGTTTCCTATTGTTCGATATCTGTAGATACAGTAGCCTGATAATTTGAATAATTATAAAGAGGGTTGCGTTTCGTCCGGTATAGATTGCTATCATAACGGGGATTGTCATCCTGGGTGTAAACCCAAAGTTCATGCGGGTCCCAGACAACAATTTCGTCCCTGCAGTCGCCGGTAATATCAAGTGTCGCATAGCACATATCCGGATGGCCGTCATCAGGAAATTCAAGTACTTTTCTTCCATAACCGTCCCATGCACCTCCTTCTCCGGCGTTTGCATTCAGAATAAAAAATTCTTCGCTTTTCCCGGTCCAGTTCAGGGGAAGGCACATACTCCCGTATTGAGTTGGTTCAAAGGTTTTATAGATCTTTCCTGTTTTATCATAAAGGTGTATAATTCCCTGGTTCCCCCAAAAATTCACAGAAACAGTTTCCAGTCCGGGCAAGTCGTCCCTGAAATTGGCGACTGTCGGGTTTTGCACATGTCCGATGTAATGATGCCGGAGTATATGTCCCTGAAGGTCTTCGAAAAGCATGCCTTCATCGCTTGCTGCGCACATAATTTTAGGTGATTCATTTTTATCGAACCGGACGATTGCAACCCCATCGGCATGATCATACAGCTGATCATCCAGGCTCCATAATTTTTTCCCGTTATCGTCGAAGAGCGTATATCCTGCAAGGACTTCATCCTTTCCATCTCCGTCTGTATCATAGGCAAACGGAAAATGGCCGGTACGGCATTCCCCTTTCCATAGAAGGTTTAGTTTAGCATCGTAAGCCCACAGGTATTGGTAACGATCTTTAAAAATAAAATCGCTGTCGTATCCTTTACCTTCCAGATCAAGGAAATAGATGCAATCTCCCAGGATACGGGGAAAGCTGTTATGCCCCGATTCCAGAGGTTTGCCTCCCGGAGTGAGCGGGGTAAGGGCTTTCCTGATAACCTTGCCGGTTGCCCCGTCTGCAATGATGATCTGTTGGTCCATGCAATAGATCACTTCATTTTTCCCGTCATTGTCTATATCGTGTATCTGAAAAGCCACATCGTTGGTTGCCATCGTTTTCCACGGATCAGGTTTTCCAACCTGCCAAAGGATCTGTCCGTCAAGTGTCATGGCCGTAAGGCAGCTGAGTTCGCTGTTCCTGTCTTTGGGGCCGTGGTGTACAACCTGTCCGATCAGAAAATCTGTTTCACCGTCACCGTTCAGGTCTCCAAAACGGATGTTACGGCCTGCACCAAATTCACCAAGATATACTTTTTTGTACACTTCCATTTTGGGATTCCGGGCTATCAGGCTGTCCTGCTCTTCCTGTGCTTTTTCCTCTTCATGCCTGATCTCTAGAAGGTCCTGTTTCCCGGTTAAAACTTTTACCGAATAAAATTCGGTGGGTGCGTCGGCCAGTAAACCTATTTTTCCTGAAGAAAATGTTTTATCGATAACTTTCCAGTCGTCTTCGTTTGGAAAGGAAACAATAATGACAGAATCCCTGACGTCGACGTTTAGTTTAATGGTATCGTCCGAAACAATATTATACGGGGTGCGGGACAGTACCTGCTCTTTGGGTTTCCGGAATCCTATTCCATTGTCTACTTTTATAAGTGATAATGCCTCTCCGTCAACCCCCAGAAAATAATAACTTCTGTCGGTCTGGTAACGGAAAACGATACCGCTGCGGGTTTTAAGATTTTGCGGCTTAAACAAGGCTTCAATCTGATAATTCTTCCAGAAAGGGGAGCCGGTAATGACCATTGGGTGCCAATGTTCGTTGTGGTTCATGGCAGTCTGTGCCATCATACTTTGGTTGTTCCGTTTCCTGACTTCCCAGGATGGGGGAAGGTTATAGCGATAGGTCGACAGCACCCAGTTCGACCTGGGCCTCGCATCGGGGAGATAATGATACTCGAGGAGGGCACCTAGGTCTGTCATTAACGGGCCCCTGGGTTGTTGCGAAAAATCTTCATTCAAAAGAGAAACCTGGTCAGTATTGTTTTTACATGAACATAAAAAGACCATGGATAAAATTACGACAGGAAAATAAACATAAATCCTGCCACTAAAAAACTTGATTCTCATAAAGCGCATTCATTTAGCAAGGAATATGATAAAAATACATATTCTTTGCTTATGAATGAAATAGTTTCTGCCGTTTTTTAAGGAGAAAATATGTTTTGTTAAACATGAATTTAGCTGTACTTCCCGCCTGCGGGAAATCGTTATTCGGAATAACTTTTCTCCAGACGGAATGGCCGAAAGGACAGGAAAACTCAGAAGTCTGAAGATCTTGATGTTATGTTCTGTAGAAACTATGTTAGTTATACTTCACCTTCGCTTCACCTATACTCTATCTATACTTAATTTTTGAGCATAATAAAAAGCCACCCTTTTTCGGGGATGGCTCTTTTATCTGGAATTTTTAATCGGTATGTTAAACTACATAGGTCGACGAGGCCGTGTCGCCACCGTGTCCTGTCCAGTTAGTATGGAAGAATTGTCCGCGGGGTTTATCGACACGTTCGTAGGTATGGGCGCCGAAGTAATCGCGTTGGGCCTGCAACAGGTTGGCTGGCAGCCGTTCGCTGCGGAACCCGTCGAAGTAGCAAAGCGCAGAAGTGAGTGCGGGTACGGGTATTCCATTCGACAATGCCGTAGCGCATACACGTCTCCAACCGGTCTGAGCCGATTCTATTTTCTCCTTAAAGAACGGGTCCAGCAACAGGTTAGGCAGGGCCGGATTCTTGTCGAAGGCTGCTTTGATATCGCCGAGGAATGCAGAACGGATAATACAACCGCCTCTCCACATCAACGCAATGCCTCCGTAATTCAGGTTCCATTTATATTCTTTGGCTGCTTCCATCATCAGGTTGTACCCCTGTGCATAAGAGATGATTTTTGCACCATAAAGGGCCATCTTCAGGTCATCGATAAGCTGGGCTTTGTCCCCTGTGAAACCGGGTTTTGGCCCGTTGATCACTTTGGATGCTTCCACACGTAATTCTTTTTGGGCCGAGAGGCAGCGTGCAAATACAGATTCCCCGATCAGTGTCAACGGGATACCCAGGTCAAGGGCAGCCACACCAGTCCATTTGCCTGTTCCCTTCTGACCGGCGGTATCCAGGATCTTATCGACCATAGGCTGTCCGTCTTCGTCTTTGAAAGCCAAAATGTCGCGGGTGATTTCGATCAGATAGGAATCCAGTTCTTCTGTATTCCATTTTTTAAATACTTCGTGCATTTCATCGGGCGACATGCCCAGGAGTTCTTTCATCACGTGGTAAGCCTCGTTGATGATCTGCATATCACCATATTCGATCCCGTTATGTACCATTTTTACAAAGTGTCCTGCACCACCTTCTCCTACCCAATCGCAACAAGGAGAACCATCTTCAACTTTTGCAGCGATAGATTGGAAGATTTCTTTCACGTGAGGCCATGCCGCAGGAGACCCGCCAGGCATCATGGAAGGACCGTTCAGAGCCCCTTCTTCTCCTCCGGAAACGCCGGTGCCGATATACAGTAACCCTTTGCTTTCAACATATGCTGCACGGCGGATCGTGTCGGGAAAGTGGGAATTACCTCCATCAATGATAATATCTCCTTTTTCAAGGTGGGGAATGATTTGTTCAATGAAATCATCGACCGGTTGCCCGGCCTTTACAAGCATCATCACTTTACGTGGTTTTTTCAGGGATGAAACCAGTTCTTCGATCGAGTGTGCCCCGATGAAATTTTTACCGGCCCCGCGCCCGTTCACGAATTTATCAACTTTTTCAACGGTCCGGTTATATACGGCTACCGTATAACCTTTACTCTCCATGTTCAATACCAGGTTTTCGCCCATCACGGCCAACCCGATTAAACCAATGTCTGCTAATTTTGCCATAACGTCTGTATTTTATCAGTATTCAAGATCAAGCATTTATATTAAATCCAAGGTGTTTCAGCTTTCCAACGGTTCCCGGAGCTATTTGTCCGGGCACAATTGTGTAGACCGGATATTCCCGGCGTACAGGATAATCGCCCCTGAGCTTTTCGAACAGGGATGGATTTTCCCTCAAGGCCCGGTCGTCGTCACGGATATCATACGTGAACAAAACAGCCTTTTTCAGTATTTGTTCTTCAGAAAGCCCGGTCCCGTCAATATTTATTACCGTATTTTCCGGTTTTTCAACGTTTACTGCCTGCCAATTGTCGATCCCAAGTCCGAAGAAATGGCTTATTGCCTGGATACTCATGCTGGTGCCATTGGCTTTCCCATCTTTTGAATAACCGGCAATATGGGGAGTCGCCAGGTTGCAGCCTCCAAGCAATTCCAGATCGATATCAGGCTCGTTTTCCCAGCAGTCGAGTACCAGTCCAGATATCATTTTTTCACGAAGGGCAACTTTTGCAGCTTTGTTATCGACGACTTCTCCCCGGCATGAATTGATTACTATCGGGCATTTTCCAAGGGTTTTGAAGAAACCGGCATTAGCCAAATGATAAGTAGTATCCTGTCCGTCTGTGTTCAGAGGAACGTGCAGGGTGATAATATCTGCTTCCTGTTTTATTGTTTCTATATCCACGAATTCTTTGTCTCCTTCTTTGCGGGCCCGCGGCGGGTCATTCAGATGGACATTCATTCCAAACAGGCGGCAAACGCCGGCCACTTTCGATCCCACCTGGCCAACGCCGACTATCCCGATTGTTTTTCCTTTCAATGCAAAACCTTTTTGTTCTGCAAGGACGAACAATGCAGAAGCTATGTACTGTTCGACTGATTTACTGTTACACCCGGGGGCGTTGGTCCATTTTATACCTTCTTTTTGACAGTAAGCCGTGTCGATATGATCGAACCCGATCGTTGCAGTTGCAATGAAACGGACCGACGAGCCGCTTAATAGCTTTTCGTTACAGATGGTACGGGTGCGGGTAACGAGGGCGTCTGCATTTTTGATAACCTCCGGGGTCGTCTTTGGCCCGGGCAGATAAACGACTTCGCCAAATGGCTCCAGAGCACCTTTTATGTATGGAATTTTATCGTCAACTACAAATTTCATTGTATAATATTGTTTTATGGTCAACAATTGTTAAATGGTTATTCCATTTTAAACAATTAGTTTTGAATTGGTATATTTTATTAACCCGTTGATTAGTTTTGGTAATTTATCCAGTTCATTTTTTAAATATTCGTATTGTTGAATGGTTATCAAATTTTGTTGTCGACATTTTTCAAGCCAATCAAAACTTTCAATGACTGATCCTCTTGAATAATAATAAAATTTCGTTTTATCTTTTTTAAAGTATCGGCCAAATCCCTCTGCTATATTAGCTGATATACTATCTATAGCAGTAATAAACTGGATTCCTACTGTTCTTTGCGCCAGATAGTCCCATTTTATAACAATTTTCCATACTTCATTACTTAATGCAAAGGCAACATTATATCGTTCAATGTCTGTAATTTTTAAATAGTTCATAAGTTAAAAGTTTAGTAATTGAAACAAAAAAATTAGCGATAAATCAATTTTTTATTTGTTAAAATTCAACCATTCAACCATTCAACCATTCAACCATTCAACCATTCAACCATTATAATACCCCTTTACCACTTCTTCCATGGCCCAGCTTGTTCTGGCAGCAGAGACGCCTGTGCTGGGAGATTTGCCTTTACCCCTGAGTTCATCGACAACCAGGCTGATCAGACCTGCCCCGACATGCTCCGGCTTTGGGAAATTGAACTCGATGTCTCCTTCCTGATTTTTAAGGACAAGCCTGAATGGATTATAGCAGGCAAAACGAAGGTTGCCTTTTGTTCCACAGATTTCTATAATATCTTTTTCTGCCGATTTATCAACCACGAAGCACCAATGCCCGGAAGCAACCACCCCGTTCCCGAAACGAAAGGAAGCACTTACCGTGTCCTCTGCCGGATAATAGCCTGCTATATTTTCAGCAATACCTGAGATTCTGGAAATGGGTCCAAACAAAAAATCCAGAAAATCCAGCTGGTGTGAAGCCAGGTCGTAAAAGTGACCGGCCCCTGCTATCTCCGGTTTAATCCGCCAGGGAAGTTCCTGTCCCGACATTCCCTTTTCTGTTGCCTGTTTATAAAGCCGGATATTTACTGTCAGCGGTTTTCCTATGATCCCCTGGTCAGCCAGTTCCTTTACTTTCAGAAAAAGCGGCATCGCCCTTCTGTAGTAAGCAACAAAAAGCGGCATGCCGGTTTGTTCCGATACGCGGATCATCTCTTCGCATTCAGCATAAGTCCGTGCCATTGGTTTTTCGACATAAACCGGTTTCCCTGCTTTCATCGCCTGAATAGCATATTCGGCATGTTTATCCGGAGGGGTGGCAATGTAAACAGCATTTACGTCCGGATCTTCTATCAGCCGTGTTGCATCGGTATACCATTTCCGGACATGATGCCTCTTTGCATAGTCTGCGGCCAGCTCCCCGTTACGACGCATGACGGCTGTTAAGTGCGAATGCGGGGTTTTGTAGAGGGGAGGCCCGTTTTTAGCTTCTGTCACATCTCCGCATCCGATAATCCCCCAGTTTACTTCATTCAGGATCATTTGCGCTTATTTTTTTCAGTATATAATGTTTGTCAGTCTTCTACCTTATCTGTATTTTCCGGGTCAATAAGTCTTCAGTATTTAAAACGGTCCTTAAAAGCCCATAGCCCTATCGCCGGGTTTGAAATATAAAATATTTCTTCACCGTCAGGCATCATGTTGGTCCCGTTTTTGAGTGTTCCCGGGTTATACCTGCTGACCATTTCATCAAAGTCGCCATACCTGAACCCAACACTTTCTATTTCTTCCCTGGAAAGGTTTTCCGGTCCTTTTCCCGGGCAGTAGGTTATTGAGAAGCGTCCCTCCGACGATCCGTGTATGAGGTGGGCTGCTGCGCTCAAATTGTTTTTCAGATCCTCATTCCCGGCAACGGCCTTTAGCGTGGCCGGCGTTCCGAAATATCCGTATTTTCTGATCAGTTTGTCGATTTCCTTGTCCTCCCCGAATTCCTTTAATGCGGGGGCCAGAACAATCAGTTCGCCGCCGTCGGCGATGGCCATCCGGGTACGGTAGATAGACTTGTTGCCTAACCAGGTCGATTTAAACTCGGTCGGGTCGAGCCAGACAATAACTTTTTTCAATGGCTCGTCCAGCATTTCAAAGTTGACCAGGAGCGATAGTTTGGCCGCTTTATCAAAAACCTCGAAATCATCGCCTATAAACAAGCCGCGCGTTTTTATTTTTCCGTCCGATTTGTCCAGTCCGACAACAGTCTGTACATAAACGATCGGCAGGTTGTTCGTAAAGTTCGTTGAAGCATAGTTAAAGGCTTTCCGCACCGGGGTATCGGCATGCCCCATCATACGTTCCATTCCATAAGCAGCCCCGATAAAATGACTTTTATTAATACCCTCGGCACCGCCTGTTCCTACGAATATGTTTTTATTGTAGTTGGCCATCCCGACTACTTCATGCGGAACTACCTGCCCGATGGAAAGGATCAGGTCGAATCCGCCTTCCACCAACAGCTTGTTAACTTGGGCAGGCCAGGGAAAATCGACCGCCCCTTCAGAAATTTCCTTTATATACCCGCCCGGAACTTCACCTACTGTAACAACATCGTGGCGCCAGTCGTGTTCCCTGATCAGGGATGGAGGAAGGCTGCCAAACATATGGGCGATTTGCTTCGGTGTCATTGGCGAATGGGTCCCCAGTGCCGGCAATACGTCTGTCAGTTTATCCCCGTAATACTGCCAGGTAAATTCGGTAAGTTCCCCCGAACGGCTTGGCAGTCTGGTATAATCGGGTGGTATAGCCAGCACCTTGTTTCTGTTTTTTAGCTGATCAAAAGCCTCGTACAATCCTTTCTTCAGGTCATCTGCACTTAATTCGTGGCTTACTGATCCGATTTCATAATACATCATCTGTAATTGTTTTTTATCGTTTCACCCGGGCATTACCCGACCAGATACTCCAGACCATATCCTCGTCTGCCGGCTGGGCATAATCTGTCAGGAATGTTGTGGCAAGTGCGCCTGTTGCCCAGCCGAACTGGGGCCATTTTTCAGCTTCCCACCCTTTTAGAATAGCGTAGAGCATGCCCCCGACAAAACCGTCCCCGCCGCCAATGCGGTCGAGCACGCTGATTTTTCTCGGCTCGATTATTTGCCAGTCTTCCCCGGCAAGCATAATGGCCCCCCAAAGGTGTTCATTGGCACTGATCACCTGGCGCAGGGTGGTGGCAAATACCGATGCATTTGGAAAAGTTTCCTTAACGCGTGAGATCATCCCTTTGAACCCGTCGATCTTTGCTTCAATCCCTTTGCCGCCGGCTTCGGGGCCTTCAATGCCGAGGCAAAGCTGAAAATCTTCTTCATTGCCGATCAGTATATCTGATACAGAAGCAATTTCTGTGAAATTCTCGCGTAGCTCCTTTTCTCTTCCTTTCCAGAATGAAGCCCTGTAGTTTAAGTCGAATGAGATCCTAGTTCCGTATTTTTTAGCAAAACGGGCAATCTGAAGACAGAAGTTGCTCGTTTCAGGAGACAAAGCACCGATCAAACCGGACAGGTGGACAATCTGTACCCCTTCTTTTCCGAAAATACGTTCCAAATCAAAGTCTTTAACATTTAACGTCCGTCCGACTTCTCCGGCCCGGTCGTTTAAAACCCTCGGTCCTCTCGATCCAAACCCGCTGTCAGCAATATTAAACTGATGGCGGTATCCCCAGGGATTACCCTGCTCGACCTCCGGCCCTTCGTAGTCCATGTGGCGGCTTTTCATGTTGCTTTTGATAAACTGGGCAATCGGACTGCCTTTTACAAATGTAGTAAGTACCTTTACGGGCATCCCCAGGAATGAAGCGATACTGGCAACATTCGTTTCGGCGCTGGTTGCCTGCATTTCATAGAGGTTGCTGCTGTGCACCGGTTGTCCGTTCACCGGGGTAATACGGACCCCCATGCTCGTTGGCACTAAAAGAGAATACTTATAATCTTGTTTGAGTTGTATGTTCATAACTTCTATTGTTAATGGTTTAAGGTTATATGGTTGTATTTGTCTGCAACCATATAATTCCTAAAATACGAAAATCTTTGAATTACAAAATTCTGTCAGACTCCGCCAAAGGCGCTGTATCCTCCGTCAACCGGAATAACAATTCCTGTAACGAAGTTTGAAATATCCGAAATAAGGAATAGGGTGGTGCCCTGCAGGTCTTCCGGTTCACCGAATTTACCCATTGGCGTGTTGTTTACAATTTTCTGGCCGCGCGGCGAGTACCCTCCATTCTTTTCGTCCAGTACCAGAAACCGGTTCTGATTGGTAATGAAGAATCCGGGAGCGATTGCATTGACGCGGATACCGACCTTTGCCAAATGCACTGCCAGCCATTCTGTGAAATTATTGATCGATGCTTTTGCCGCAGAATAAGCAGGGATCTTTGTCAGGGGTTTATAGGAATTCATAGACGATATATTCAGGATTACCCCTTTACGACGTTTCAGCATATCCTGGGAGAAAACCATGCTCGGGAGCAAGGTTCCTTTGAAGTTGAGTGCGAAAACCTTGTCGAACCCATCCATTTCCAGTCCGTAAAAAGTTTCTTCCGGCTTGTCGATGTTGCTTTCGTCAATCTGTTCTGCCTTGGTTGTTGCAGACGGATGATTTCCTCCTGCACCGTTAATCAAAACATCGATCTCGCCCAGTTTTTCATTAATAAATGTTTTGGCTTTTTCCAGCGAAGACTTGTCCAATACGTTTGCTTCCACGCCAATTACTGTAGCCGAGTATTCTGAAGAAATTTCCATGGCTACTTTTTCTGCTGTTTCCTTGTTTAGGTCGACTATAGCAATTTTCATTTTTACCGATGCGAGGCCTTTTATCAAGGCTTGTCCGATGACACCTGCTCCTCCGGTAATAACACAAACCTTACCGGTCAGATCTTTAAAACTAATTGGTTCCATAATTTATTAGGTTAAATTCTTTGTAAAAGTCAAGATTTTCTTTTGTAATAATATCGATAGAGGTATAGTTCTCCGGAGGAACCTGTTTTTTCAGGATCACATGCTCGAACAGGGTTTCGACAGCCTGGTAGCCTTGTTCTTCCGGTCTCTGACAAATCAGAAAATCGACTACCCCTTCTTTCAGGTATTCCATGTTTTCCCTGATCAGGTCATGTCCGATCAGCCTGATTGCAGAAAGTCCCCTTTTTTTCAGGTAATCAGCCATCCTGTACACCTGGGAATTGGTAACAAAAATCCCGTTGACCTTTCCGATTCTTTTGAATTCCTTGTCAAGGACATCAAAAAAACTTTCATCGGATGGATTTTCTATTTCGATAGTTGTAAGCTTTTTCATTCCCAGGGGATCGGACTGTTCAAAGTAACTGTAAAATCCGTTTTCCCTTTGTACCAGATGGTTCTGGTTATCCATCTCTTTTGCAAAATGGACGATCAGGATATTTGCTTCTGCTGATAGCGAAAAATCGAAAAGCTTGGCTGAAAGGGTCCCGCTTTGAAACGAGTTTTGTCCGATGTAGCTTATTTTCGCACAATCTTTCAGGTTCGAATCAATAAATACATACGGAATTTGAAGCTCATTAAGTTTAGCGATAAATGCTTTTGATTCGCGGGAAAAAAAGGGGGCCAGAACTACTCCCTCCGGAATATTCTTCATGATCTCTTCCGCTTTTTCCCGGAACGACGCCGGATCGGTCTGTGAGTAACGGTATGCAGAAATCTGGATACCGTATTGCTGTAACTCGGAAAAAGCCCTGCTTACCCCGATCATGGGTTTGTTCCAGTATGCTTCTTCTGATTGTGGCTCAGGTACCAGCACTGCAAACGTATGGATCTTTTTCGAGGCCAGCGTGCTTGCCAGGATGTTGGGCCGGTAATCCATTTCTTCCAGGATACTCATAATCCTTTTTCTTGTCTCTTCTGAAACTTCTCCCCGGTTATGTATCACCCTGTCAACTGTTCCGATAGATACATTGGCCTTAGCGGCGATATCCTTGATCCGTATTCGTTTAATCGGTTTGATAGCTTTACTTTTTAGTTAAACGATTAATTCAAAAATATGACTGCTAACAAAGCTAAACAATTTTTTAATAGGTCGTGTTCGCACACGGCGAAATATATTTTATAACATTTTTAACTTTATTTCGATTTAAATTATTGGATAGGAATAGAAATAAGTTTATTTTCGTGTGCGAACACGGGAAAAGTTTCTGTGTATATAAATAATTAAGAATTAACCAATAATTTATCCGGCTTATGGAATTAGGAAAATATAGCTTTGGAGTAGGCGACCGTTTTAGCCATGAAGGCGAGGCCCAGTTGAGGTCTATAATGAGAGCCAATCAAAAGGGGACCGGGATTACCCCTGTCTGGAATAAGTCTAACCGGGAACATAATATTGTTCATTCAGAACCGGCGGAGACCCGCAAGGAAGCAGATGCTGCTGTTAAGAACCTGGGCTGGAAAGGCGAATACCGGGTTGATGCAGATCACATCAACCTGGCTACTGTAGACCGTTTTATTTCAGTTTCTGACTTTTTTACACTTGATGTGGCTGCTTATATCGGTAATGAATCGACAGCGGAGGACCAGGATGCATTTTTTTCCTCATGCCATGCCTTGGGAAGCAGGATTACTATTCCCGGAATAGAAGAACCTGTTGTCGTTACCGATAACCTGCTGAAAGAGATTTCAGGAAAATTTCTTGCAGCAATTAAAGAAGCAGGAAAGATTTACAGACACATTGAATCGGTAAAGGGAGCCGGTAATTTTATCACTGAAGTCTCGATGGACGAGGTGGAATCTCCCCAGACTCCGGTCGATATGCTCTTCATATTGAAGATGATTGCCGATGAAAAAATTCCGGCACAAACCATCGCCCCGAAATTTACAGGCCGTTTTAACAAAGGGGTCGATTATGTCGGCGATGTGAAACAGTTTAAAAAGGAATTCGAGGAGGATGTCCTGGTTATTGATTATGCCGTTAAAAATTTTGGGCTTCCAAAGAACCTGAAACTTAGTGTCCACTCGGGCAGTGATAAGTTTACCATTTACCCGGTAATGGGAGAGATAATCAAAAAACACGATAAGGGGCTCCATGTAAAAACTGCCGGGACTACCTGGCTTGAAGAAGTGATTGGGCTGGCCCTTGCCGGAGGGAAGGGACTGGATGCAGCAAAACATATTTATATGGAAGCACTGGGCAGAAAAGAAGAACTTTGCGGCCCGTACGCCGATGTTATTGATATTGACGAATCAAAACTGCCTTCAGTCGCAGAAATCACAGGTTGGAGCAGTGAAAAGTTTGCCAACACATTGCGCCATATCCCAGGACATGCCGATTATAATTCGAATTTTCGTCAGCTGATCCATGTGGGGTATAAGGTTGCTGCAGAAATGGGTAGTACTTATACCGGCTTACTGACAGAACATAGAGATATTATCGGAAACTGTGTGGAAGAAAATATTTATGAACGCCACCTTAAAAGGCTTTTTAACCTTTAATACCGAAAAATTTAATTTTTTAACTGGGAAATAGAGAATGAAACGAATATGGCAAAACTCAGGAATTTTGATACACAGAGGTATGATTCAGTTTTGCCATGGAGTTCTCCCGGAAACCGGGACAAGCTATGTGGCAATTAAAAACAAATTATAAACAGATGAAAAAATTTATGGATGAAAACTTTCTTCTGCAGACAGAAACTGCACAGAAGTTATATCATCAGCATGCTGCAAAAATGCCAATCTTTGACTACCACTGCCATATTAATCCCAAAGATATTGCAGAAGACAGGATGTTTAAAACGATAACAGAGATCTGGCTGTATGGCGACCATTACAAATGGCGGGCTATGCGTACCAATGGCGTTGACGAGCGCTTCTGCACGGGCGATGCGAGTGATTGGGAAAAATTCGAAAAATGGGCGGAGACTGTTCCCCATACGCTCAGGAACCCGCTCTATCATTGGACTCATCTCGAACTAAAGAGATTTTTTGGTGTTGACGAACTATTGAATCCGGCCAGTGCCCGGAAAATCTATGATGCCTGCAATGAGAGACTTTCCACGCCGGCATATAGCTGCAGGAATATTATCCGGATGGCTAATGTAAAGACCATTTGTACTACAGACGATCCTGTGGATACGCTTGAGTATCATCAGCAAATACGGGAAGATGGTTTTGAAGTTTCCGTATTGCCTGCATGGCGTCCGGATAAGGCCATGATGGTCGAAGATCCGAAGTTTTTCAACGATTATATGGAAAAGCTGAGCGATGCGGGCGGTGTTGAAATTGAAACCTTTAACGATCTGATGGATGCACTAGATTCCCGTCACCAGTATTTTCACGATAATGGCTGCCGTTTGTCAGATCACGGGATCGATACTGCATTTGCCGAAGATTATACAGAAGAAGAGGTAAACGTGATCTTTAAAAAGATACGGGGAGGAAGTTGCCTGACAAAAGAAGAAATTCTGAAATTCAAGTCGTGTATGTTATACGAGTTCGGGATCATGGACCATTCGAGAGGATGGACACAGCAGTTCCATATAGGAGCACTTCGCAACAACAACGCAAGACTTTTCAAAAAACTGGGTCCGGATACCGGATTTGATTCTATCGGGGATATGCCGGTCGCTGTTCCCCTGGCAAAGTTGCTCGACAGGCTCGATCAGGAGAATAAACTCTGTAAAACAGTCCTTTATAACCTGAATCCGGCTGATAACGAGTTGTATGCTACGATGATCGGTAATTTTCAGGATGGATCGGTCCCCGGGAAAATCCAGTACGGTTCCGGCTGGTGGTTCCTCGATCAGAAAGATGGTATGGAACGTCAAATGAACGCCCTCTCAAATCTGGGCCTTCTGAGCCGTTTTGTAGGTATGCTTACTGATTCCAGAAGCTTCCTTTCCTATACCCGCCATGAATATTTCAGACGGACCTTGTGCAATTTGCTGGGAAGGGATGTCGAGAATGGAGAAATTCCGGCAGATATGGAACTTTTGGGCAATATGGTGGAAGATATCTGCTATAACAACGCGAAGAAATATTTTAATTTTTAACAGGATATTTACCGGGAAATATGTTTGTTAGTAAACAGATCCAACGGTCGTTTATCCTTTTCCTGAATTTTCCCCGGACCGGATTTATGACTACCGGAAAAAGTATGTGATTGACATGAAATTATCTTTTGGAAACAGAAATAGATTTTTATTTTTGCAATCGATTGCACAAAGATATTAATTTAATTAAGATGAGTAATAAAGTTGTAACATTCGGAGAAATCATGTTGCGTCTTGCAACACCTGGATATTTACGTTTTTCGCAAACGGATACGCTTTCGGCCACCTTTGGCGGCGGTGAGGCAAATGTGGCGGTATCGCTTGCTAATTATGGTATTCCAGTCGAGTTCGTTACCCGTGTTCCTAAGAACGACATTGGGCAGGCTTGCCTGATGGACCTGAGAAAATATGGGGTCGGTACCGGGAATATTGTTTTTGGAGGTGAACGCCTGGGAATTTATTTTCTGGAAACCGGAGCAGTAAGCAGGGGCAGCAAAGTGGTTTACGACCGCGCTTATTCTTCAATTTCACAGATAGAACCAGGCATGATCGACTGGGACCAGGTTTTTGAAGGAGCAAAATGGTTTCATTGGACGGGTATCACGCCTGCAATTTCGCAAGGGGCAGCTGATGTTTGCCTTCAGGCTGTTAAAAAGGCAAATGAGAAGGGGATAACCGTTTCATGCGATCTCAATTTCAGGAAAAATCTTTGGAAATACGGGAAAAAGGCAAGTGAGGTAATGCCTGCATTGGTCGAAGGAACTGATGTCGTACTTGGTAATGAGGAAGATGCAGAAATGGTACTGGGTATCAAACCCGAAGGAGTTAATGTTACCGGGGGACATATTGAAGGGGCAGCCTATGAATCCGTCTCAAAACAGATTATGGCACGTTTCCCGAGATGTAAAAAGGTAATTACAACCTTGCGCGGTTCGGTCAATGCTAACCATAATTCATGGGCCGGAGTGCTTTGGGATGGTAAAAAATTATATGAATCGCCAACTTATCAGATTACGCACATTGTTGACCGTGTTGGTGGCGGCGATTCATTCATGGGGGGCCTGATTTATGGTTTGCTTACCTATACCGGAAACGATCAGAAGGCGCTTAATTTTGCTGTTGCAGCTTCGTGCCTGAAACATACAATCTACGGTGATTATAACCAGGTTACTGTTGATGAAGTTGAGAAACTGATGGGAGGCGACGCTTCCGGACGTGTAGCCCGGTAATACGGGATCCTGGAAATTTTAAACCTGAAATTTTGAAATGATTTATGGCTAGATTTACGAGAATAGAAGTTGCTTTAAAAATGAAGGAAACCGGAATTGTTCCGGTTTTCTACCACAAGGATACTGAAATATGCAAAGCGGTGCTGAAAGCTTGTTATGACGGGGGGATCCGCGTGTTTGAATTTACAAACCGCGGCGATTTCGCTCACGAAGTGTTTGGCGAATTAAACAAGTGGGCCATTGGTGCGTGCCCGGAGATGATGCTTGGCGTTGGCTCTGTTGTTGATGCTCCTACAGCGGCATTGTATATTCAGCTTGGGGCAAATTTTATAGTTTCCCCATTGATAGATGAAGATACTGCCCGCATTTGCAATAAGCGGAAAATAGCCTGGTGTCCGGGCTGTGGTTCAGTGACGGAGATAGGAAAAGCCCATGAACTGGGATGTGAGGTTGTAAAAATTTTCCCTGGTTCGCAGGTGGGGGGACCAAGTTTTGTCTCTGCAGTTAAAGGACCTATGCCTTATGCCAGCATAATGCCTACAGGAGGTGTTTCACCCGATGAAGCAAACCTGAGCGGTTGGTTCAAGGCAGGAGTTCATTGCGTGGGGATGGGATCGCAACTGTTCCCGAAGGAAGTTTTGGCAAAGAAAGAATGGTCTTATATTACAGAGAAGTGCAAGGAGGCGCTTGGTATTGTTCATAAAATGAGGTAGATATTGACTTGAAAAGATAATTAAACCAATCAAAATTAAAAACTATTATGTCTGTTAAAACAATCAACGAGAGAATGACGAACTACCGATGGGTGATTGTTGGCATGTTGTTTATGGCAACAACTGTCAATTACCTGGACCGGCAGGTACTTTCTTTAACCTGGAAAGACTTCATCGCGCCAGAATTCCACTGGACAAATACTGATTACGGGACAATCACTTCTTTGTTTTCCCTTTTTTATGCTATCAGCCTGTTGTTTGCAGGTCGTTTTGTCGATTGGCTTGATACGAAAAGAGGATACATGTGGGCTATTGGTGTATGGTCGGTAGGCGCTGTATTACATGCATTCTGTGGTATTGCCAGCTCTGGTATTATTACAGGCCACTGGTTGGTAGGCTTTGCTGAAGCCCGCCAGTATATTGGAACTGTGGATAACGCAGCCCGGGTGCTGAATGTCAGCGTCACATTGTTCGTTCTTGCCCGTTTTGTTTTGGCACTGGGTGAAGCCGGAAACTTCCCTGCAGCAATTAAAACTACTGCCGAGTATTTCCCAAAGAAAGACCGGGCCTATGCTACCAGTATTTTTAATGCAGGAGCCACAGTCGGTGCTCTTGCTGCTCCGGTTACAATTCCGCTAATCGCTAAATACTGGGGCTGGGAATCGGCTTTTATTATTATTGGTGTACTGGGATTTTTGTGGATGGGCTGGTGGCATTTCGGCTATAAAAAACCGGATAAACATCCGGGGGTCAATGAAATTGAGTTGGATTATATAAACCAGGACCATGATGCAGAAAAAGAAAATGGAGAAGTCAACGAGGCAGCGGAAGGAAAGAAAATAAGCATCCTCAAGTGTCTCAGTTATAAACAAACCTGGGCTTTTGCATTTGGTAAATTTATGACCGATGGCGTATGGTGGTTTTATCTGTTCTGGACGCCGGCATATTTAAGTTCAGTGTATGGACTTGAGTCTTCCGATCCGAAGGCCCAGCTTGGAATATTTGTTCTTTATGCGATTACACTTCTTTCTATTATCGGGGGATGGCTCCCTTCTTATTTCGTAGATAAGATGGGAATGCACCCTTATGCCGGGAGGATGAAATCGATGTTGATTTTTGCTTTCTTCCCGCTGTTGGCCTTAGTCGCGCAACCTCTCGGGCACCTAACGTTCTGGTTCCCGATTATCATTATCGGAATAGCCGGTGCTGCCCATCAGGCATGGTCAGCAAACATTTTTTCAACGGTGGGTGATATGTTTCCAAAAGCAGCTATTGCTACTGTTACCGGTATCGGTGGACTGGCAGGAGGTTTAGGCTCCGTCTTTATTAACAAAGGTTCGGGTGTATTATTTGATTTTGCCCGGAATACAGACATGAAATTTATGGGGTTCAAAGGTATTGAGTCCGGATATTTTATTATCTTTTCAATTTGTGCCGTTGCTTATTTGATTGGCTGGATCGTTATGAAATTTCTTGTACCCAAGTACAAACCAATTACCGATCTGGTATAGTCTCTATGCATAAAAAAGGACCGTAAGATTGCGGTCTTTTTTATGTTTTAGATGTTTTTTAATCACGAGAATAAAACAAATCAATGAGTGGAGTTAAAAAAGGATCATAATCAATTGATTATAGAACTTTTCCAATAACCTCCTTTGTCAGAACCCAATCTTTTGATGATTTTGTCTTGTTTGAGTTTATTTAACTGGTATTCAATACCTTTTCTTGTGAGTCCGGTCTCTTCGGCAAGTTCGGAGGTCGTGATTCGTGGATTTTCAGCAAGAAGTCGTATTATTTTCTCCCTAGTTTTTAATGGGCGCCGTAAAATTACCGAAAACATACCTTGTATTTTAAATTCCGGAGCAGGAAGTCCTTTCTGAAGCATTGCATCTCTTATCCTTCCTATGCCGGATCCAATTTGTTCTACCATATCGATGCGTTCAAAAAGTCCAAAAACTAATGGGTTTCGGCTGTGACTTTTAGTTCCAAAATCAGATGGGGCGATTGCACTGACCAGACCTCCGGGATTCGTGATTTCTACCCGGTCTTCGAATAATTCTATCGTAATTCTTGCTCCTTTGTCATAGTAGTCTCTATGGGAAAGAGCGTATGTAAACGTCTGAGATATGTAAAGTTCTTCCATCATCAAGATATTAATGTAAAGATACACAATTCAATTTTAGTTGCGACTTTGCATAATACCCTTACATAATATTGTTGTATTTAGAGTATTCTAATTCAATAATATTATGGAACAAGGCATTTTATCAGAACTTCGGCTTCGTGTGGAAGCCATCTTCCAAACAAAGATGTACAAGGAAGCATGTATCAAGCGGTACAACCACACATGGGATCACTTATACGAGTACATGAAGACCAATGCCATAAAGTTCTATTCCCGTCAAACGGGAATGAACTTTCTGAATGAATGGCATCGGAACAAAAGTTTCAATGAACTGACACACCGCCAACAGGAAAGAGTCCGGCATGTTGAGGTTTTGACCAATGTATTGGAAACCGGCACGATCCGCCGTAATAGGCATGTCAACAAAGAGTTTGTGTTCGAAGGAGAATTGGGGAAACCTTTTAACTGCTTTATTGAATCCGAATCCCATCGAAAAAAGGAGTCTTCTCTCACCCGTTACAAGGAAAGGATCAACAACCTATATCGGTTTTACAGGAAGAAGATCTCACTTTGGCAACCTTTGATGCGAAGCTTGCCCTAAAGTATATCGGAAAGTTAGACCGCGAGAAGAGCTCACCTGACCGCGACAATATCGTTATGACCACGAGGGTGTTCTTCCGTTTTCTTTGCGACAATAAGCTACTAACAGACAATAATTCCGAGAAGTGGATGGCTCTGTTCAAAATAAAATATGTAAGGGCAAAGAAAATCCCTTCAACATACACCAGGGAAGAAGTGGAAGCCATAATCGAATCAATAGACAAGTCTCATCCCCAAGGGAAGCGTGATCACGCGATGATACTTCTTGCTGCCAGGTATGGACTGAGAGTTTCTGACATCAATGGATTGCGATTCTGTAATTTGGATTGGGAATGTAACAGGATAGTCTTGATACAACAGAAAACACAAAGGAAGGTGTCCCTGCCACTGTCGGAAGAGGTTGGCGGCGCAATTATCGAATATATCAAATTTGGGCGGCCTTCAGTTGATCTTCCATACGTCTTCATTACCGCGCATGCCCCGTATAAGGAACTTGGAAGCAATACAATGACTGCAAGTATTGCTGATTATATGAGGGCTGCCGGAATCGACTCTACCAGAAAAAGGCATGGTCCTCATGCTCTCAGGCACAGCCTTGCAACCAATCTCCTCAAAGCAAACGAGCAGCTTCCTGTTATATCCGAGATTCTTGGGCATAAGAGCACTGATAGCACCATGACTTACCTTAGAGTAGATACCGATCTGTTGCGTCGATGTGCCCTTGATGTTCCCTTTGTTCCTTCAACTTTTTATGAAAAACTCTATGAGTGAGCAATCTTACAACCATGGCATATACGCTGGGCTTATAACCCAATATGTTGATTATAAGCGTTCTCTTGGTTTCAAAATGGAGGACATTGGCAAACGCCTTCGCCGTTTTGACAGACTTACAATAGAGAGAAAAGAAACAAAGATTGGGATATCAAAGGACCTTTTCGATGCATGGATTGCTCCATTTCCTTTGGAGTCGGAATGTAACAGGTACAGCAGGATAAGTATTCTGAGAGGCTTTTCCGCGTATCTTCAGCTTACCGGATATGACTCCTATATACCAAGAATGCCCAGATACAAGTCGGTTTTTACTCCGCACATCTACACACGAGAGGAAATGTCAGCCATCTTCAGGGAATGTGATAAGTTGTTTGTACATCGCCACTATATGTATTCCGTCAAATGCGTCATGCCCTGCCTGGTAAGATTGCTTTACGGAACTGGCATACGCATAGGAGAAGCCTTGAAGTTGACACACAATGACGTTGACCTGAGCAACGGAATACTCATCTTACGTGAATGCAAAAACGGACAAGACAGGATTGTGCCAATGTCGTTATCGTTGAGGGAAGTATGTAAGGATTATGTTGCCTATAAGCAGACACAGGAAATCTCCCTTGGACCGGACAAGCCTTTCTTTACGGCTGCTGACGGCACAAGATGCAAGGCTTGTACCATATACGAGAACTTTCGAACGATTCTTTTCCGTGCAGGAATAGGACATGGTGGTAGAGGAAAGGGTCCGCGCCTGCATGACCTTCGTCATACATTTTGTGTGAATGCCTTCGTAAAGATGTCTGAATCGGGGCAGGATTTATATTACTCCATGCCGATACTGATGACTTATATGGGGCACCGGTCATTAGAAGCTACAAATCGTTATGTCAGAATCACAGAGGAAATGTATCCCAACCTGCTAAAGAAAGTGGATGAGGCATACAAATATGTTTTCCCCGAGATCGGAATAGAACTCTTAAATGACTACGAACATGAAACCGACTGATTTTGCAAAAGCTGTAACGGACTTCCTTGGACAGTACCTTCCAGTGGAGTGTGGCATGTCGCACAATACAGTGGTGACATATAGTATCACGTTCACCCTCTTCCTCGATTTTATGTGCATGGAAGAACTTATAAAACCGGAGAGAATCTACTTGAAGGATATCACAAAAGACCAAATCATAAGGTTTCTTGAATGGCTGGAACATGAAAGGAAGTGTGGCATATCCACGAGAAATGCAAGGCTTGGGGCTATTCATTCTTTTTTCAGGTATCTTCAATACAGAAGTATAGACGGATTGGCAAAATGGCAGGAGATCATGTCGGTCAAATACAAAAAATCACCCGCACCGGACATGGCATACCTCACGATTGAAGGAGTAAAACTGCTGCTAAGGCAGCCGGATCTAAATACAAGATTAGGAAGGCGGGACTTTGCCATGCTTGGACTGCTTTATGACAGTGGCGCAAGGGTACAAGAGTTGATTGACCTGACACCATCCAGCTTTCGCTTCGAAGATACAACAACAATACGGCTATGCGGTAAAGGAAATAAGGTGCGTATAGTACCACTCTCAACAAATCAAGTAAGGAACCTGAAACAATATATGGCTGAAAACAGACTTCTACTCACCGCCTATAGGGAGCATCCTCTGTTTCCCAATCCTCAGGGGAACAAGTTGAGCAGAATGGCGATACTCAATATCGTCAAGAAATATGCTGATATAGCTAAGGCTAAATCACCAGAATTAATACCGGATGGCATAGGATGCCACTCTTTGCGCCACTCCAAAGCCATGCATCTGCTTGAGGCTGATATAAATATTGTGTATATCAGAGACTTTCTTGGGCACTCCTCTACTGCGACAACCGAAGTATATGCAAGAGCCAGCGAAAAGAAAAAGCAAGAGGCTTTGTCAAAACTTGATCCGGGAATCATAAAAAATGGGAAAACTTCCTGGCAGAAAAATAAGGAGTTGATGAATTATCTGAAAGATATGCAACGAAAATACTGATTTATTATGTAGAGTTTGTTGAGTCTATTTTTTTGATACATACCTTTGGCATACAATATGCTATATAATATAGACTTGAACAAACTTTACATATCTTAAACCTTTACATACATGCTTTTATGTAATTCTTTGCATAAAACTGCATTGATTATAGTTTCTTTAAATGCAGTTTCCGGTATTTCTCATAACTCAATTCTTGGATCTGATCCCTTTATTTCATATCGTATGTCTAGTTTTCCCTTTAGCCATTGTATTGCCTGTTTATATTGACTCATTAAAGGCCCCCCCATATACTTTATCGTCCAGTATCTGAGTCTTGTTTGTTCCTTCAAAGGCAACGCATCTTATGACGGCTTTCTCTATATAATTTTCCGGATGTAATCCGAAAAAAAGAACGCCTCCGTTTTTGAACTTGCCTGCAGATGTCAATAATTTCAAATTTTTTATAATTTGATCTGTACTGACTGAATGATATAGTCCCGAGGATAGTCGAAACTCTTCAAAGTAATTTTTATCCAGGTCATTATTGGGGGCAAAGTCAGCACAAGGGCATTCATCAAAATAGATCCGGTCAGATTGCTGAAAAAAATCTCTCATTTGTTATACTGATGTGATTTTTTGTGAATTTGGACCTTGACGAACGTATATTGCGCCTGATAAAGTATATGGCTTTTGTGGTCCGGAGGAAACTTCGATAACCCGGACTTCTTTACCTTCAACATTTACCTGATAAAAAGGACAATGAATATGAGGATTGATTTCATCCAGCGAATTCTGAATAGCAGAACGTTTATTGTTGTTGATATTAATTCCTTGAATTACACTACTTTCATTAACACCGAGGAGTAAGACACCTCCCGCCGCATTGGAAAAAGCACAAACTTCTTCTGAAAGTTCTTTTACCTTAGCCGGCACAAGGATTTTAAATTCGGCATTGTATCCTTCTCCACTTTCTACAATACTTTTTATGTCCTCTTGTGTTAACCCAACTTGCAGTTAATCGGAACGGAATTGTTGCTTTTCAATGAATTGGCAATTTTCGAGTTCGGATTTGTGTACTACGGATTTTCGTTTTACGAAAGGGGCATATTTATATTTTAGGGCATCATAAAGTTTTCTCACCTGCCCGTTTGGCTCAGAACAACGTCGTATTATGATCACTTCTTCAAGATTGTTTTGTGCCAAAGTGGTAACCACTTTTTGCGTGTTCATCGTTCTTACAATCTCTCGCCAGCCACTATGGATGCCTTCTTGTTTTAGTTGGTAACGGACGGTGTTTACCACCCAATAGGCCAACAGCCCCAGGTGAAGATGGGCCATCGTGTTTTCATCTTTTTGATGATAGATGGGCCGCAGGTCAAGATCAGTTTTCAGGACCCGGAACGAGGCTTCGATTTCGCGAATCGTGTTATAAAATTGCCATATATCTTCTTCCTTTCGGGCCTGAAGCGATGTTCGCAAGAAGTAAACCCCGCTGCGGGCGTTGATGTCAATTCCTTCTTTAACCGTCCATTTAATGGAGCTTACAATCCGCTTTTTCTCATTGCCCGGCTGGGTCTCTTTTTTCTTCCGTTTTGGTTCGGGCTGGTCGTACACTTGTGTTTCAATGTCGAAGTACCGCCCAATGGAAGGGTATTTTTGCTTTAACCGCCCGATGCGCTGGTGTACTTTGTCCTCTTGTTTTACCCCACCTTTTTTGCCCAGGCTGTCAGCGATCTGCTGCAGGCCGGCTTAAAAGCGTGACCGGAACTGCTCGTTCATAGAACGTTCTTTCAACTCTTTGGAGTGGCTTTCGACTTTAAGATAATAATCCGTATTACGTGCTGAACTGACCTGGCACAATTCTATCTTCTGTTTCCGGTTGTCGGTCACAGTGAAGGCTGTTGACCCTGCCTCCATGTTATATGTCTTTAAATTCGAGCGGCTCACGCACAGGTAATCATAGCCGTTGTCCAGTATCATCTTCAGGTTCTCGTCGGTGGCAATGCCTGCGTCGATGACAACCAGTGCTTTTTTTGCAGATAAAGAGGTGTTGATGCGCAATTTTCGGATCATCCCCTCCAATGTTTTGCTGTCAGCCATGTTCCCTTCCAAAATGGAAGAGTATTTGATAAAACCTTCCGGGTTAATCACCAGCCCAAGCACAACCAGTTTGGCTTCGCTGCGTTTTTCCTTGCTTCGCCCATATTTTGCCAGTTGGCTGACCTGTTTACGGCCTTCAAAATAAGTGTTGGTCAAATCGTAAAGCAGGATCTTATCCTGAATGTCAAACAACTCGTTGGTGCGCACGGACAAATGTTGTTCCAAGGCGTCTTTTGCAGCATACAGTTTTCTTGATATGGCATACAACCGGTCTTTGGTAATTTGCCCGGCGTCGTACCCGGTAACTTCGCATACCGCCGAGTTTTCCCTGATCCACCGGACCGTTTCCAGTTCCGAGGCCGGGTAAACTGCCCGGCTGATGATGTGGGTCTGGGCCAGTCTGACATGGTCTTCACTCCACCCAAGGCTTTCTAAAAAAGGCGCTATCTGCAACTGGCGCATGGCCTGGCAGGACAACCATTCGACACCGATCTCGCGCACCTCTTTGTGGCGGATACTGTTCAGATCAATCAGTTGCAGCTCCCTACCGTTCCGGTTTGCTTTTTTATCCTTTTTTTCAACAAACACATCAATGCGTTTTTCGGCAACCATCCGACGGTAAAACTCATCGACATAGCCGATCACCGCCATGTCATCGGTGTAAGGAAGTTCGAACAGCGGGTTGTCCAGGTTGGCCACTTTAGCGGTCAGTATTTTCTGGATCTGGTTGAGTTGGTCGGTGGTCAGATCGTCCAGATAACCTGCATTCAAAATAGTCCGGTGGCATACCCTGTCATCGTGATTACGATAACTTTCAACTAACCGGTAATAGCCCGAATAGATTCCCGTAGCCGGGTTGGTGCGCATGGAGACTTTGAAATACATGGCCGCAAATTACAATCTAATTGGCTGAGAACCAATACCCCCCTGAGGACTACAAATGAAAATCAGAAAATATTGTGTCTGAATACCAGCCACTTACATGATAAAACCCTTCGAAATAGCTCCATTTTTACCCGACTTTTCTGTATCTTTTTTGAAAACCACGCAAGTTGGGTTAACATTTTTTTTGTTATTTTATTATCAATCGTATGGTGATTACTCATTCCACTTTGAGATAGCATCAATATTCCGTCGATTAATGATATTTTTTGCTTCAGCTGTATATAAGAATTCGAGCTCTTCCGCGAAGTATTCTGTAATTCTTCCCCTAACCATCTTCATGGTCGAGTTGAGCAAATGATTTTGTTCTGTGAAAGCTTCCGGCAACACAGCCATAGTAGTAGGAAGCCAGCGTTCAGGGAACATGTCTGCAAACTGTCCTCCTTTTTTATATTGATCGATTTCAGATTGTAAAAGGTTAAGGCTTTCCTCGTGCCCTTTTTCTGTACCGGGGGTGAACCCTTTTGCATTTACAAGCCGGTTTATTGCCTGAATGTTCGGAACAATTAGTCCTGAGGTATAGGCATTTTGATTATTGTACAGCATACACTGGTCAATCAGGGATGACTGGTCTACGATGGCTTCTTCAATCCCTTCAGGACTGAATTTTTCTCCGTCATTTCCTATCAGCAGGCTTTTAAATCGGCCCATAACATAAAGAAATCCGTCTTTGTCCATATACCCCATATCACCGGTATGGAGCCATCCGTCGATAATGGTTTCTTCTGTGGCCTTCATGTTTTTCCAGTAACCGCGCATCACGTTGTCTCCTCTGATGATGATTTCTCCTTTTTCCCCGGCTGGCATTTCTTCTCCTTCTTCATTTACGATCTTCAGCTCCATATATTTAACCAATCTGCCGGAAGAACCAAACTTGACGGCATGCAGTGCATTGGACGAAATGACCGGAGAGGCTTCAGAAAGGCCATATCCCTGGCACATCGGGATACCAATAGCATAGAAAAAGCGTTGGAGTTCTGTATCCAAAAGTGCACCTCCTCCAATAAAGAACTTAAGTTTACCTCCGAAGTTATCACGTATTTTCGAGAACAGGATTTTGTCATATAAGGCGATCAGCGGCTTATAAAGTACGCGAAACCCTTTTCCTTTATTATATCCAATACCGTTATATATATAAGCCATTTTCAGGGCATGCTGGAAAAGCTTTTCTGTTTTTTGACCCTTTTGCCGGATGGCTGCCTCGATATTCTTACGGAAGTTTTTTGCCAGGGCGGGGACGCTCATTAAAAGATCCGGCTGAATTTCCCTGATATTTTTGGGAATATTTTTCAGCGTTTCCATCGGAGTCTTTCCATTTTCCAGAGAGGCGATGCTTGCCCCGTTATACATCAGGCAATACAGGCAGGCCGTATGGGCAAAGGCATGGTCCCATGGAAGTAAGGTAAGTGTTTTCCATTCAGAAGTGATTTTCATCAGTGTGTTCGACTGGACAGCATTGGTTGCATAATTCAGATGCGAGAGCATGATCCCTTTTGGGTCGGCTGTTGTACCTGAGGTATAGGAGATATTGGCCAGATCGTCAGGCCCGACAGATTGATAAGCCTTTTCTGCAAGATGATTGTTCTCCCGGAGGAATGTTTTTCCTTCTTCGATGATGTCATCATAAAGCAAATCGTTTTCCCCTGGATCCTGTTTGTCGTCCAGGTAGATAACTTTTTCAAGCGAGCTGATCTCATTCCTGATTTCTTCTACTTTTTGAGCCTGTCCGGCAGATGCAATGACCATCCGGCTCCCGGAATGGTCCAGCCTGAATTTAAGTTCGGTTTTGGCATCAAGTTTTACCGATAACGGAACATTGACAGCTCCGGCATATAGTATTCCCAGTTCACTGATCATCCACTGGTTCCTCCCTTCAGAAATAAGGCCTATCCGGTCGCCTTTTTGTATCCCGATCGATTGTAACCCTGCGGCAAATTGCAGGACCTGATTTCTTGCTTCACGGTAGGTTGTTCCCTGGTATTTCCCATCTTTTTTTTCCCAGAGGAAAATATTCTCCGGATAAGAACTGACACTTTTCTCGAATAATTCAATGATGGTTTTCATAAGTTTTGTTCTAAGATGCTCTCAAAAGTAAGAAAAATAAGAGAAAAAGGTCATCCAGCGAAGAATACAGCTTTTTTAGCTTAACTAGGCTTTTCCCGGCAAGTGTATTTCGCCTTTAAATAAAAAGAAGCCAGGCGATGACCTGGCTTCTTTTTATTATGCTTTTTTATTGCTAATCGATATCCCTTTCAGGCTATCCCAGTTGAAAAATTGTTGTCTGGGAATATTTTTCTTCCGGCCTTAATAGTGTTGATGGAAAATTTTCATAGTGGGGCGAATCCGGGAAATGCTGTGTTTCCATGGCGATGCCTGAATATTTTCCGAATTTTTTTACCCCGTCGATTGTTAATTCAGGGATCCAGTAACCGGTATAGATCTGAATGCCGGGCTGTGTTGTGTAAACTTTAACACTTCGCCCTGTTGCGCTTTCAGACAGGCATCCCGCATAAACCGGTTTGCTGCTCCCTTCATTTAATACGAAGTTCTGGTCGTATCCTTCCGGAAGCTGGTCCAGATCTTTGGATATTTTTTTCCTGGTTGTAAAATCGAAAGCCGTTCCTGCAACGGGCAGGATCTTTCCTGTCGGGATCAGGTCGACCGATTCTGTAATTTTATCGGCTGCGAGTTCAAGCTCATGGTCAAGGATATCCCTTTTCCCACCGGTCAGGTTGAAATAAGTGTGATTGGTCAGGTTAATGATGGTCGCCTTGTCGGTTTCAGCCTCATAAACAAGGGCGAAATTGTTTTCATTGTCAAGCGTGTATGTGCAGCTTACCTTTAAGTTACCCGGATAACCTTCTTCTTTATCCTGGCTTAAATAAGATAATTTTAGTCCTACTTTTTCTTTTTCTTCAATTATTTCAGGAGTCCAGAGCCGGCGGTCAAAACCGGTTAACCCTCCGTGAAGGTGATTGGGGCCGTTATTGATTGCACCTTCATATCCGGTTCCGTCAATCGTGTATTTTCCTTTAGCAATCCGGTTTCCGAAACGCCCGATTAATGCTCCGAAATACGGGTAATTGCTTAAATAAGCAGGGTTCAGGTAGTCTTCCAGTTTACTAAACCCACAAACGACGTTGTCAGTTTTCCCGTCTTTATCCGGCATTTCCAGCGACGTTACAATTCCTCCGTAATTTGTAATACTGATAGTGATTTTATGATCATTCGACAATGTAAACAATTGTACTGTCTGACCTTCATCGGTCGCTCCGAAAGTTTTACTGGTTATTTTCATCCGAAAAAAATTTAGTTAATTTAAAATTGTTTTTAAGTTTAAAGTTTTTGTTCTTCAGTTGTCAATTATACTGTAATTTAGTATAGGTTTGCTTACCTCTGTCCGTTAAGCCATCCGGTATCAGCCTTACAAATTTAATTTATTCTTTCGTACTGGTGGGTACTGGTTGCTATTGTCTTTAATTTTTTTTTATTTTTGATTTCCGAAACCTTACAGGAATATTTTGTGAAGAATATATTAATTGATGATACACTGGGCGTTCCTAAATATCGCCAGATAATAAATTCCATTTATCGTTCCATATCGAATGGCGATTTAAAGCTTGGCGATAAAATTCCGTCTTTAAATCAGATTTGTTCTGAATTCGACCTTTCAAGGGATACTGTAATGGTGGCTTTTAATGAACTTAAAGCCAAGGGGGTAATTAATTCAATCCCCGGGAAAGGGTATTATATAAACAGTACGGAGGTACACCTGGACGAGCGGATTTTTGTGTTGTTTGACGAATTGAACGCTTTTAAGGAGGACCTTTATACTTCTTTAGTGAATAAGCTGGACGTCAAGTCAAATGTCGATATTTATTTTCATCATTTTAATTTTCAGGTTTTTAAAGATTTAATCAGTCAGAGTGCAGGAAAATATACTTCTTATATAATCATGCCGGCCACATTCGACCAGACGGCTGACATTATATCGGCACTGCCGGAAGATAAAGTTTATATATTGGATCGGCTGAAACCAGATTTGGGTTTATACCCGGTTGTTTATCAGGATTTTGAAGAAGATGTATATAATGCCCTCTCTGAAGGAGCCGACTTGCTTGAAAAGTACGATAATCTGGTTATGGTTTTCCCGGGAGGTAAGGAACCCGAAGGACGGATGATTGGCTTTCAGAAGTTTTGCAAAGAAAAAAATATTCAATTTGAAATACTCAGAAGTCTTCAGCACCGGAAAATAAAGAGGGGTGAAGCCTATTTTATCCCGTCGGACAGGAACCTGGTGAAGCTGGTTAAAATGGCTGCAGAGCAGGAACTTCAGCTGGGCAGGGATTTTGGCATTGTATCGTTTAACGACACGGTGCTGAAAGAAGTTGTTGCGGGAGGAATAACCACAATTTCTACCGATTTCAAGCTGATGGGGGAGACGCTTGCCGATATGATCATGACAAGAAGCCGGGCTAAACAGGCCAACCCTGCCGCCCTGATCCGCAGAAGCTCGCTGTAAGATACTCATTTCACCGGGAGACAGAGCGGGAAAATTCGTTCCATAGAGTCATACCAAACTCATTCATAGGGAACAAAGAGAATAATCTATCTTTTGGAGGTTCTTTGCGGAACTTTGCGAATGAATTTGTCTGTCTGAACATGTTTCAAAACATAGAATGTTCAAAATGAATCGTGGGTATAATTCGTATTTTTACCCACCAGTACCTACCAGTTTGTAATTTATTGCTTAATTATTATAAACCAACAAAAATGGATATAAAAATATTAAAAGAGAAGTTTGTAGAGAAATACGGTGAAGGAAATTTTTCCGGTTATTTTTCTCCGGGACGTGTTAATTTAATAGGTGAACATACCGATTATAACGGAGGTTTCGTATTTCCCTGTGCTTTAAGTTTTGGAACATACTGCCTTATCAGAAAGGTAAACCGCCCTTCGTTCCGTTTTGCTTCCCTGAACATGGACCTAGAAACAGAACTGTCGATGGATCAGTTGACCACCCCTCTGGAAGGGAAGGCCTGGGTTAATTATCCGCTTGGCGTAATTGCCCAGTTTGTAAAAAGAGGGCTAAACCTTTCATCCGGTGCCGATTTGCTGTTTTACGGAAATGTGCCAAACGGGGCGGGTCTTTCTTCTTCTGCTGCCCTGGAAGTCGTAACGGCTGTAGCTATCGACGGCCAGTATGGTTTTGGTCTCGATAGAATTGAACTGGTGAAGATCGGGCAAAAGGCTGAACATGAATTTGCAGGAGTTATGTGCGGTATCATGGACCAGTTCGCTTCCGGGATGGGTAAAAAAGACCATGCTATATTCCTGAATTGTGATACGCTTGATTTTGATCTGGTTCCGGTTGTTCTTGAAGGTTGTAAAATTATTGTCAGCAATACCAACAGCCCGCATAAACTCGATTCGGGCAAGTATAACGAACGTGTTCATGAATGTAAAGCCGCAGTGGAAGCGATTAAGCCATACAAGGCAATCAAACAGCTGGCAGATATTTCGCTGGCCGAATTTAAAGAAGTTGAACCGAAAATTGAAGATAAAGTTGTTCGCGCCCGTGCGCGCCACGTGGTTTCAGAAATCAAAAGAACAACAGATGCTGTTAAGGCACTGAAAGCCGGGGATCTTGAACTTTTCGGAAAACTGATGAATGCATCGCATGTTTCTCTTCGTGACGATTATGAGGTAACAGGCCCAGAGCTGGATGCAATGGCCGAGGCTGCATGGAAAATCGATGGCGTTGTCGGATCGCGCATGACCGGTGGCGGTTTTGGCGGTTGCACGGTTTCTGTCGTGAAGAATGAAGCTATCGATACTTTTATTGAGCAGGTCGGAAAGGAATATGAGGCCAAGACTGGTTTAAAACCTGAATTTTATGTAGCCGAGATTGGCGACGGAGGGAAAAAAGTATTCTAGGAAAGGAAAATTCAATGACAGCATTTAATATGGAAGACCATTCTCACCGGAGGTTTAACCCGCTTACCGGCGACTGGATACTGGTCTCGCCACACCGGGCCAAGCGTCCATGGCAGGGACAGGTTGAAAAGGTGCAGGAAGCAAAACGCCCTGAATATGATCCGTCCTGCTATTTATGTCCGGGAAATGAACGCGCAGGAGGTGTAAAAAATCCTGACTATAAGGAGACATTTGTTTTTACCAATGATTTCAGTGCCCTTTTGGCCGATGCCCATGAAGGAAGTTTTTCTGATGGCGAATTGTTTCAGGCTAAAAGCGAGAGCGGGATCTGTAAGGTTATTTGCTTCTCGCCGAGACACGACCTGACCATTCCTGAAATGGAATTGTCTGATATTAAAAAGGTTGTTGATATCTGGCAACGGGAATATCTTGAGCTTGGGGCCAGGGATTTTATAAATTACGTGCAGATCTTTGAAAATAAAGGAAGTATTATGGGCTGCAGTAACCCTCATCCTCACGGACAGATTTGGTCGTCAAGTTCAGTTCCGAATGAACCGGCAAAAGAAGATGTTCGTCAGCGGGAATATTATGAGAAACATGGCCGTACAATGCTTTCCGGTTACCTGGAAAAAGAACTTAAGAACAAAGTCAGGTTACTGGTTCAAAATGATTATTTTGCCGCCTTAATCCCTTACTGGGCAGTATGGCCTTTCGAAAGCATGATTATCAGTAAAAAGGCTGTTGCCCACATCGGGTTAATGGGAGAGGATGAAAAGTTGGCATTGGCCGATATTTATAAAAAGCTTACGATCATGTACGACAATCTTTTTGAAGTATCTTTTGCCTATTCGGCAGGGATTCACCAGGCGCCGACCGATGGGAAAGAACATCCGTACTGGCATTTTCACATGCATTTTTATCCACCGCTGCTCCGTTCCGCTTCTGTAAAAAAGTTTATGGTCGGCTATGAAATGCTGGCTAATCCGCAGCGGGACATTACAGCTGAAAGTGCTGCTGCCCGCCTGAGGGAGTTGCCGTCTGCTCATTATAAGAAATGCAATTAACAACTAAATCTTAGATAAATGACAAACGAAGGTAAAAACAAGTATTTATTCCCATTGATTGTAATGGCGTCCCTTTTCTTTTTGTTCGGGTTCATTACAACCATGAATAATTCGACAATTGAGTTTTTGAAAGGTGCTTTCGGGCTAGATGACGTTCAAAAACAGTTGCCGAATACGTTTTTTTACGGCGCCTATGTGTTGTCGATACCTGTTGGTTTTTTGATCAAACGCATTGGCTACCGTTTTTCAATCTTCACCGGATTGGGCTTGATTGCCCTTGGTTTTTTTGCCTGTATTCCCGGTGTTGGGTTCGGTTATTACGGTTTCCTGAGCGCAGTGTCAATATTTGCTATCGGTGTGGTTATTCTTCAGGTTGCTGCAGCTCCGTATGTGGTTGCACTCGGACCTGCTGAAAGTTCGGCCAGCCGTTTGACTTTGACGAATGCACTGAACTCAGTGGCAACGGTTATTGCGCCGATCTTTGTTTCAGTTTTGCTGGTAACCCCTAAATTGAGTGAAGGAGAAGTTTTGTCTAATTCGGATATTCAGAGCATTGTTAAGTCTCCGTTTATCGGGATAGGTATTGCTACTGCCGTGATTTTGTTTATCATGTTTTTTCTCAAGCTTCCAAATATTAAAGAAGAGGAAGAAGAAAAAGCAAAGACAGGAACCTATAAGTCGAGCGCTTTTAAATATCCGCATGTTTGGCTGGGCTCTCTGGCAATTTTTGTTTATATGGGAATTGAAATCGGCATTCCGAGTTTCTTTGCAGACTTTGCCAATAAAACGGGGGCTGTGATAAGCACTTCAACTACTGATATGTTAAAGTTTTACTGGGGTGGACTGATGGTTGGCCGTTTGCTGGGAATTTTTATCCTGAAAAAATTCAAGCCAACTCTTATTCTTTCAATCTGTGCGCTGGGAGGTGCTGCGATGTTGGTGGGTGCCATTATTCTGTCGGGAAGCCTCAGCATGTGGTTGTTCCTCGGAACAGGCTTGTTCCATTCTATCATGTGGCCGGTTATTTATAGTCTGGCTCTTGAGGATTTGGGACCGCATTCAGATGTAGCTTCCGGTATTATTGCAACTTCGGTTATTGGGGCTGCGATCCTGACCCCAATTATGGGTGGAATTCAGTCTGCTGTAGGTGTTGTTGCCGCTGTTAGTTGCCTGTTTGTATACTATTTGTACCTGCTATTCTTCGCGACCAAAGGATCGAAGATCAGGACTGCCTAGAAGTTAAAGATTTTTCAATAATTTTGGCCATTTGGGAAAAACCAAATGGCCTTTTTTATTTTAAATATGTTCTAGAGCATGAGGCCATAAAAAAGTGATAATTACCAATAAGAGTATAAAATACTTTTATATTTTTGAATCGCATGGATAAAATGAAACGAAATCTTTTAAAGGAACTGTACGGAGAACATCCAAAGCATTATGTAGCCGTTGACTGTGTGATTTTTGGGTACATGGATGGTGAGCTTAAACTGCTTTTATATCCCCGAAGTTTTGAGCCGGCCAAAGGAAATTGGTCTCTTTTGGGAGGTTTTATTCAGGAAAATGAATCGTCGGATATGGCTGCAGCCAGGATTCTTAAACGTACAACTGGTTTAGATCAGATATACATGGAACAAGTTGCTGCATTTACTGAACCAAACAGGGAATCGGCGGCACGTGTAATCAGTATTGCCTACTATGCCCTGATCCGGCTTGATCAGCACGATGTTGAGATTGTTCATCAATATGGGGCAAATTGGTTCCCCCTCGGGAAAAAGCCCGATCTGATTTTTGACCATAATGAGATTGTGGAGAAGGCCCTTGCGAAGTTACAGCAGATGGCCGGATATCAACTGGTAGGGCCGGAACTTTTACCTGAGTTGTTTACCCTGACCCAGCTGCGCGGGTTGTATGAAGCTATTTTTCAAAGGGCTTTCGATCCGGGAAACTTCAGAAAAAAAATTCTTTCGCTGGGTGTATTGGAAAGGTCAAACATAAAAGATTCGACCGAGTCCAAAAAAGGAGCTTTTTATTATAGTTATATAAAGGATGCTGCCGACAGGGATATCGGACGGATTATAAAAATATAATTAACCTTAAATTATTCTGAGATGGAAAATATCGATCTGAAAAATCTGGAGGTTTGGTTTGTTACTGGAAGCCAAAACCTCTATGGAGAAGAAACGTTAAAACAAGTAGATAAAGATTCTGCTGCAATAGCAAAGGCAATGGACGAATCGCCGGAGATTCCTGTTACATTCGTCTTCAAGCCGGTAGTTACCACCCCTGACGAGATTTATAAAATGTGCCTGGAGGCCAACAATGACCGGAAGTGTATAGGTCTGGTAACATGGATGCATACTTTTTCTCCTGCAAAAATGTGGATACAGGGGTTGAGTGTATTAAACAAACCTTTCGCTCATCTCCATACTCAGTTTAACCGGGATATTCCATGGAATGATATCGACATGGATTTTATGAACCTGAACCAGTCTGCACATGGGGGACGTGAATTTGGTTTTATCTGTTCCCGTATGCGTTTGAACAGAAAAGTAATTGTCGGCCACTGGCAGGATGAGAATGTCCAGAAAAAGCTGGGAATCTGGGTACGTGCAGCCATTGGCTATCACGAATCGAAGTTATTGAAAATATGTCGTTTTGGCGATAATATGCGTCATGTGGCTGTGACTGAAGGAGATAAAGTCGAAGCACAAAAGGTTTTGGGTTGGCAGGTAAATTACCATGGGGTAGGTGATCTTGTTGCCAGTATGGAAACAGTTACTGATAAGGAAATTGATACCCTGGTGGAAACTTATGCTGTAGAATATAACCTGCAAGATAAATCAAGCGAAAGCGTACGTTATCAGGCAAAGATAGAACTGGGACTGAAGAAATTTCTTGATAAAGGCGGATATAAAGCATTTACTACCAATTTTGAAGATTTGCATGGATTGAAACAACTTCCCGGACTTGCCTGTCAGCACCTGATGTCGCTTGGTTATGGTTTTGGAGCAGAGGGCGACTGGAAACAATCCGCCCTTGTACACATCATGAAGGTAATGGCTGCAGGTCTCAAGGGAGGATGTTCGTTCATGGAAGATTATACGTATCATCTGGATCCTGTTCAACCAGCCGTTCTCAGCGCCCATATGCTTGAGGTTTGTCCTTCAATTGCTGACGGAAAAGCAAATGTCGAGGTTCATCCTCTGGGGATTGGTGGCAAAGATGCTCCTGCGCGTTTGGTCTTTAATGTTCCGGAGGGCGATGGGATCAATGCTACTTTGGTTGACATGGGAGGACGTTTCCGTATGATTGTTAACCCGGTCAAGGCTATCAAGCCGCAACCCCTTCCAAAACTTCCTGTAGCGCGTGCTTTATGGGTACCGATGCCAAATCTGGAAATTGGTGCTACTGCCTGGATCCTGGCCGGAGGGGCTCACCACACCAGTTTTTCGATGGCCCTGAACCGTGAATACCTGGAAGACCTGGCAGAAATGCTGAGCCTGGAGTTTGTCGTTATCGATGAACAAACCACAATTCCCGAATTCAAGAAAGAACTTAGATGGAATGATTTATACTATCATCTGTCAAAGGGATTATAAATAATAAAACCAATAGACAAACTTAAACTTAGGACTAATGGCTTTACTTGACTGGATCGTAATCGGAATTTTTGCGCTTGCACTCATCGGTATTATCGTCTGGGTGTTTAATCAAAAGCAAAACAGCTCCGGAGATTATTTCCTGGCCGGACGTGACGCCACGTGGCTGGCTATCGGGGCTTCTATTTTTGCTTCTAATATCGGATCAGAGCACCTTATCGGGCTTGCCGGGGCCGGGGCTTCAAGCGGAATGGCAATGGCCCATTGGGAAATTCAGGGATGGATGATCCTGATTCTTGGATGGGTTTTCGTACCATTTTATTCCAGAAGCATGGTCTCAACAATGCCTGAGTTTCTGGAACGAAGGTATAACAAGGAATCTAGAAGCATCCTTTCCATTATTTCTTTGGTTAGCTATGTGCTGACAAAGGTTGCTGTGACTGTTTATGCCGGAGGGCTTGTTTTTCAGCAGGTTTTTGGAATTGACAGTATTTGGGGAATTGACTTTTTCTGGATTTCCGCCATTGGACTGGTCCTGTTGACAGCTATTTACACGGTTATTGGCGGAATGAAATCTGTCCTGTATACCTCAGTGCTTCAAACTCCTATTTTGTTGCTGGGATCCTTGATTATTCTGGTTCTTGGTCTCAAGGCTGTAGGCGGATGGGAGCAAGTTGTCGCTATAACCAGTGCTGTTAAGGTAAATGAGCATGGCGATACAATGTTTAACCTCATTCGTAGCAATCACGATGCCAATTTTCCATGGCTTGGGGTACTTATTGGCTCATCTGTTATTGGATTTTGGTATTGGTGTACCGACCAGTATATTGTACAGCGGGTACTTTCAGGAAAAAATGAATCAGAAGCCCGCAGAGGGGCGATATTCGGAGCATATTTAAAGCTTACTCCTGTATTTTTGTTCCTGATCCCGGGAATGATTGCATTTGCCATGGCAAAAAAAGGCGTCATGGTCCACGGTGAAGTATTTACTCTTTCTTCGTCCGATGCTGCTTTCCCGACATTGGTGGCCAAGTTGTTACCGGCCGGTGTAAAAGGGCTCGTTGTATGCGGTATTCTAGCTGCGCTGATGAGTTCGCTGGCTTCGCTGTTCAACTCGTCTTCCATGTTATTCACGATCGACTTTTATAAGAAGTTCCGCCCGGATGCCAGTGAAAAGAAACTGCTTCATGTAGGAAGGATGGCAACTGTCGTTGTTGTAATCCTGGGAATTTTATGGATACCGGTTATGCGGAGTATCGGAAGTGTGCTTTATAATTACCTGCAGGACGTTCAGTCTGTCCTTGCCCCGGGAATTGCTGCTGCTTTCCTTTTGGGAATTGCTTCTTCAAAACCTACTCCCAAAGGAGGTATGTGGGGAATGATTGCCGGATTTGTTATCGGGATTACCAGGCTGGGGGCCAAGGTGCTGTATTCAACGCTGGCCGGTCATGCAGGTTATACGGACGTAAAACTATGGGCTGCCGATAACGGGGTTCATAATTTGTTCTATACATTATTTTACGATGTGAACTGGTTATTCTTCAGCGGTGGCATGCTGGTTTTCTGTATCCTGGTGATCATGGTTGTCAGCAAGTTTACAAAATCTGCGCCGGAAGCCCAGATTGAAGGATTGACTTTCTCCTCGGCTACAGTAGCACAAAAAGCCGCAACGCGGGCAAGCTGGAATAAATGGGATGTGGTCCATTCTGTAATCATTATTGGTTTTACAGTGGCTTTTTATGTCTATTTCTGGTAGTATGGGACTATGAATAGTAATCATGAGTAACGAAATATCAATATCAATCGGGATGCAGCCGGATGTCTCTGCTGTTTTTCTTGAGGTACTGCTGTCATTACGGTTACAATTGGAAAATTTCGTATAGATAATCTTGAAGGGGGATGGTCCTGATAAACTCAGTATCCGTCCCCGTTTCATTTAGTCATTTGGGTTTGACTATTTATAAAGCTCATATCCTTTTTTGTATGAGCTCTTGATCTGATATTTTCACAGTTAAACAGAACAAAGATGTTGAAAAAATTAAAAGAACAGGTTTGTCTGGCGAACCTCGATCTGGTAAAGTACCATCTGGTAATTTTTACCTGGGGTAATGTAAGCGGAATCGACAGGAAAAAAGGGTTAGTTGTCATAAAACCCAGTGGCGTGTCTTATAAAGGAATGAAACCTGACGACATGGTTGTCCTGGATATGGAAGGAAAAATTGTTGAGGGGAATTACAAGCCTTCTTCCGATACTGCTACACATCTTGTTTTATATAAGAATTTCCCGAATATTGGCGGAATCGTCCACACCCATTCAGAATGGGCTACTTCATGGGCTCAGGCCGGAATGCCCATCCCTGCATTGGGAACAACTCAGGCTGACTATTTCTATGGCGAAATCCCCTGCACCAGAAAAATGACTGATGAAGAAATTCGTGGTGCCTACGAGTTGGAAACAGGCAATGTAATTGTTGAACGTTTCAGTGACCTCAATCCTGATTATATCCCGGGAGTACTGGTAAACAACCATGCTCCTTTTTGCTGGGGAACAGACCCGGACAATGCCGTCCACAATGCTGTTGTTATAGAGGAAGTGGCAAAAATGACCTTCCGCTCCCTTCATCTTAACCCGGATGCAAAAATGCCGCAATCATTGCTCGACAAGCATTTCCTCCGGAAACATGGCAAGGATGCCTATTATGGTCAGAAATAAATTTTAACTTATAAAAATGGCTCAGGAAAAATATACAATTGGATTGGATTATGGCTCGGATTCCGTACGCTCGCTTATTGTGAACGTGAATACGGGAGAAGAAGTTGCCAGTGTCGTTTTTGAATATCCCCGTTGGAAGAAAGGTCTTTATTGTGACCCGGACAAAAACCAGTTCCGGCAGCATCCGAAAGATTACCTGGAGGGACTTGAATACACGATCACGGAGGCTCTAAAAAAATCTCCGGAAGGAGTTGCCGAAAATGTAGTAGGGATATCTGTCGATACGACAGGCTCTACGCCTTGCGCAGTTGATGAAGATGGTACTCCTTTGTCCCTGACTCCGGGATTTGAGGAAAATCCGAATGCTATGTTCGTACTTTGGAAAGATCATACTGCTGTAAAGGAAGCAGCTGAAATTAATGAAAAAGCTTCAAAATGGGGTATTGATTTCCGGAAATATGAAGGCGGAGTTTATTCATCTGAATGGTTTTGGGCAAAGCTCCTTCATGTGTCCAGGGAGGATACGGGCGTTTTACGTGCAGCTAATTCCTGGGTAGAGCATTGCGATTGGATCTCTGCGGTGCTCACGGGTACAATCCGTCCGAAGGTTATTAAGCGAAGTCGCTGTGCTGCAGGTCATAAAGCCATGTGGCACGAAGCTTTTAACGGGTTACCTTCAGAGGAGTTCCTGACGTCTCTCGATCCTGTCTTAAGCGGTCTGCGCGACCGGTTGTTTAAAGAGACTTATACCTGCGATGTGGCTGCCGGTAATTTAACTCCTGAATGGGCAGGGAAGCTGGGACTTTCAACTGATGTTGTTGTCGGAGTAGGGGCCTTTGATGCCCATTTCGGAGCTATCGGAGGTGAAATCCAGCCGTATTACCTGAGCAAGGTAATGGGGACATCTACCTGTGACATTCTTGTTGCACCAATGGAAGAAGTAGGTGATAAACTGGTTGCAGGTATTTGCGGGCAGGTTGACGGGTCCGTTGTCCCGGGGATGCTTGGTATGGAAGCCGGGCAATCTGCCTTTGGGGATATTTATGCATGGTTCAAAAAAGTTTTGATGTGGCCTGCAGAGCAGATCCTTGCCCGGACAGAAATCGTCGATGAAGCTGCACGTCAGAAGCTTGTCGATGAGATTTCGGATAAAATGATTGTTGAACTATCCGGCGCTGCAGCTAAAGTGCCTATTTCTGAAAGCGGTGTTTTGGCTATCGATTGGATGAACGGCAGGCGTACCCCTTATGCGAACCAGAACCTTAAAGGTGCCATTGCCGGACTTAACCTGGCTACTGATGCTCCCCGCATTTTCAGGGCTCTGGTCGAATCGACAGCTTTCGGGTCAAAAGCAATTGTCGACCGCTTCTTAAGTGAAGGAATCGATATTAAAGGAGTGATCGCCCTGGGCGGTGTAGCCAAAAAATCACCACTCGTTATGCAGATTGTTTGTGACGTTCTGAACATGCCGATTAAAGTAGCCCGTTCTGAACAGGCATGCGCATTGGGGTCAGCAATGGCTGCAGCCGTTGCTGCCGGCATCTATGCAACGACCCTTGAGGCCCAAAAGAATATGGGTGGAGGTTTTGAAAAGGAATATCATCCTATTCCCGAGAATGTTGAAAAGTACAGGGCGATTTATGAAAAATACCTCAAGCTGGGAGGTTTTATTGAAAATGAATTGACTGAACTCTTTTAAATAATATTTAAATGTGAGTTTTAAAGGGGTGTCCAAAGGCAACGCTGATTGTTTCGTTATAAAATCGGGATTGCGGTAATAATTTTATTGATAATAACTTATTATTTTAATCTGGAATGGCTTTTCCACGCGTTCTCCGGAGTTTTGGACACCCTTTTTTCAGAAGGCTTTTCTTTGTATTCTTGCTGTTATTTTTCTATCCTGACCACAATTTTATTATTGTCGTACATTATTGTTGGATATGGCTGTTTCATAAAAAAATAATAAATTGCCGGGTAAAATGAATCAGACGAATTTTTTATGTACGATATTTTTGGAGATGTACACGGACAGGCGGATATGCTAAAAGATTTGCTGAAAAAGTTAGGTTACAAATCGGAAAACAACCTGTTTTTTCACCCTGCCCGAAAAGCCATCTTTGTTGGGGATTTTATTAACCGTGGCCCGAATACCCGTGAGACAATCAGCATTGTGCGGAGGATGGTGGAGAATGGTAGTGCTTATGCGATTCTTGGGAATCATGAAATTAATGCCCTGTTTTACAGTCTTCTTGATAAAAAAGGAAAGCATCTGAACAAACGCTGGTCCAGACTTCATCTCGACCTGAATTCTGCATTAAGTGAATTTGCCAGTTACCCGGGAGAATGGAAAGCTCATATAAAATGGATGAGGACCCTTCCAATGTTCTTGGACCTGGGGCCTTTACGGGTGGTTCATGCCTGTTGGAAAGATGAAAATATCAATATTCTGAAGGAAAACATACACAACCCGAAGATGAAAAAGTCTTTCTTAAAACAAGTTGGCAAAAATAACTCAGATATTGCCAGGGCTTTTTGGGAAACCTGTAAAGGTATTGATTTTCAGCTCCCCAAAGATCTTTTGGTTTATGACGATAATGGACAACCTCACCGGACATTCCGGTCAAAATGGTGGGTCAATCCGGAGGGAATGACTTTTAAGGATTTGTCTTTCGAAAGTCGTTTTGATTTGCCGGCTTACACAATACCAAAAGAGCTTGTCAGTTCCAGAACACCGTATCCTGAGGATAGCCCAATCGTATTTTTTGGTCATTATTGTATGAAGGATGCCACGAATATCATAACCAGTAATATTTGCTGTCTGGATTCGTGTGTCAGCAGAAAAGGAAAATTGACTGTTTACAGATGGAATGGCGAAAATAAGCTCGACTCCGGGAATATTATTTAGTTGTCTAGGTGAGAGAGTAAGCTGTTTTTCCCAATTTGTGGATGATCGGTATCTTTTTCTTTTCTTTCCAACTTTTTTAGCTTTCCTATTGCAGGAAAAAAAAGAAAGTATATCTTTGCAAAGCCTTTTGAAAATAGCATTTCAAGGGATATTGGAAGCCAAAAGTGGCGTAGTTCAATGGTTTAAAGGAGTTGTTTCTATTTAACAATTTACTTGTTAATTTTTTTTATGCCATTTGCCAATTAAATTTTGATGGAATTGGAGCAATAACAATTCGACTGAAAATCAGGGTGCGGTAGTTCAGCTGGTTAGAATATCGGCCTGTCACGCCGGGGGTCGCGGGTTCGAATCCCGTCCGCACCGCTTTTATTTCAGTTTTTTGTATCAGTCAATAATTATTGTTCTTTAAAAATATAACAGAAAAGGATAGTCATTCCAAAATCAGGGTGCGGTAGTTCAGCTGGTTAGAATATCGGCCTGTCACGCCGGGGGTCGCGGGTTCGAATCCCGTCCGCACCGCAAAAAAAGCTACTTGAAAAAGTAGCTTTTTTTATTAAACCCAGTGCCGTTTTTTAAGTTCAGGACCTGTCGATCTGTTTCTTTTCTGCTCTCGATTGGAACCAGTACCCGGCAATCAGGCCTAACCCGCCAAAGAGGAAGATCATGGATACATAGGACGCGCCGTCATTGAGACTTGTGTAAATCATGAGGATGTTTCCCAGTACTACTCCTATCCCGATGCCTATAAAAAACAAACCGGCTTTCAGAACAAAAAAGTTTCCCAGCGACATTTTAGGTTTTGACTTGAAAAGGGAAGGATCTGCCCCCTTTTCGATCAGAGCCATTCTTTCTTTATTCCTGGTGATCAGGTAAAAATAGATGATCGCGAATGTAAAAGCGAAGAGGCTCACCGGAATTACGATATCTTCATTCATAGTTTTCGTTTTTTGATGTTGTTAATTTTTTATTTCGATCTTATGACGCCTCTTTGTTCATATGGTTACAAATTCCTCTGATATTTTTTTATACAGATTTTTTTTTGGATTTTGTAACCGTTGCTGTTTCTTTTCGTCATATGATTAACATGGAACAGCCGGACGAATATTATATTGGGCAAGTGCTAAAAGGGAATACTTCGGCATTTGAATACCTGGTAAAAAAATATCAGGATATGGTTTTTGGCCTTGCCCTAAAAATGCTGAAAAACCATGAAGATGCGGAAGAAATGGTCCAGGATAGTTTTGTAAAAGCTTTCAGATCATTAAATTCGTACCGGCAAGAATCCCGGTTTTCGACTTGGCTGTACAGGATTACTTATAACGGGTGCATTACATTGCTAAGAAAAAGAAAGGTTGAAATCCGTTCGCTTGATGAATCAAATTTAAAGGAGCAGGACGAACAAAAAATTCATGAACAATTAAACGAGGTTAATCAAGAGGAAATGGTCAGGTATTTGCATTTGGCTTTATCAAAACTTCCCGAGGTGGACCAGGTGTTGATTACCCTTCATTATTATGAAGATCAGAAGGTTGAAGATGTCAGTCAGATTACCGGTTTATCGGAGAGCAATGTAAAAGTTCGAATTCACAGAGCACGCAGGAGAATGTATGAACTGATGAATTACTATTTGAAAGAAGAATTGATTAATTTTGATTAAAGGAGAAAAATTAATGGATACTCAGGATAAACAATTCAGGGAACTGATGAAGTCGTACCGGCCAGAAAAGGCTCCACAGGATATAACCGGAAAAGTTATGGAGAAAATATATGCTGGTACTCCGGCGGTTTCTGATTTCAGCCCCGTTTCTTACAACAAATGGGTTATACGTATCGCCTTTCTTTTGTTCGGGGTATTTATTGTTTATGCTTCTTTTTCTCCCTCACTGGATAGTCTGCAAAAAAATAAAATTGAGAATTTTATTCGGCAGCATCCGGCAATTGACTTTTCAGGTTTTGCCAATTCTTTTCTGCATTTCTTTGATAAATTGCCACCCGAGTTGTTTTTTGCCACCTTTGCAGCAGTGCTTCTGCTTTTAATCAACTGGATATACTTGCAGGTCCGCGGGGCAGAATAAAACCGTTGATCTGTTCAGAACAGGAGTATTTTACGCCTGCTTCGCCTGTTTTTAGGCGAGCCGGGCAGGAGTAACCTGATCCGGCCCTTTTTCAATAAAAAAAACCGTAACCTGAAAGTCCCGTTAGGCCAGAAGTTCTGTATTTAATCGCCAAATCTGCTCCGAAAACTTATTTCATTATCGGCAGGGGAAACAGATGAAGCAATCTGTTTGTTCCCAATAGATTGCTTCATTTCGTTCTCAACGAGATTTTTTGATTTTGATTGTCAGGAGTCTCATTGTTCTTTCTCAAAAAATAGGGACTTGTTTTTTCGATAGCCTTTTTTATATCAGAAAGGAAGGTCGTTACCGTTGTCCATTGGTTCCGGGGGAATATCGCCTGCCGAATATTGAGGGGGAAAATCCCCGGATGTTTCTTCCGCCAGTTTTTCAACTTTCCAGGCATTTATATTATGATACCATCTCCCGTTAAATTCACGTGATTCAACGGAGAATGAAACATTGACATCAATGCCAGGTTTTAATCCGTCTATGAGGTTAATTTTATCGTTGAATAAAGTGAAACAGATTTGTTTGGGGTATTGATCTTCATTTGTTTCAATTACGAATTCCTGTTTTTTCCATTCGTTTCCTGCTTTACTGATACCGGAGTTCAGTTGCAAAATTTGATTGATTTTTCCTTTAATTTCCATAATAATTAGTGCGAATAAATAATGTTATACCGGTGATTTGTATAATTGTCAGAAAACCTGAATAATATACCTTAAAAAATAACCGGTTGTAACTAATCAATTGCTTGCGTTTACTATTCTTCAAAAATAAGGATAAAAAAATACCCCCGGCAATATTTTGCCGGGGGATTTATCGAAAGTTTTTAAGCTTTATCCTATTATTTAGTATCTTCAACAATATCCAGCAGTTCAACTTCAAAAATCAATGTCGAATTAGGACCGATATCCTTTCCTGCTCCTCTTTGTCCATAAGCCAGTTCACTCGGAACATAAAGTTTCCATTTGGATCCTACGGGCATTAATTGGAGGGCTTCTGTCCAGCCCGGGATTACCTGGCTTACCTTAAAAGTTGCAGGTTCGCCACGTTCGGTTGAGCTGTCGAAAACGGTGCCGTCGATTAATGATCCTGTATAGTTGCATTTTACTGTCTGGTCTGCTGTTGGTTTTGGGCCGTCACCTTCCTTAAGAATTTCGTATTGCAGTCCGCTTACAGTTGTTACGACACCTTCTTTCTGTTTATTCTTTTCAAGGAAGGCTTTTCCTTCTTCTTCGTTTTTCTTTGATTCTATTTCACTTACCTTCTTGAAAAAATCCTGGATAATTTTGCGGGCTTCTTCAGACTTCATCTGAGATTCTTCTCCTTTAACCTGCTTTGCAAAAGCGTCGGTTAAGATATCCATATTTAAGTCCTTTGCGCCTGGAGATGCATCCAGGTTTTGTTTATTGTTCTCGCCAATTAATACACCTAGTGCATAGCTGGCCGAATCGTTCGCATTTGCCAATGTTATGGTTTTTGAACCGCTATTGGACTGACAAGCTGCTAAGGATAGGGAAGCAGCTAAAATTGAAAAAACAGATTTGAAATTCATTTTAGTTTTCATGTATTTAATTAAATAATGTCAAGCAATTCTACATCGAAGATGAGGGTTGAATTTGGGCCGATGCTTCCGCCGGCTCCGCGTTCTCCATAGGCTAAGGCAGGCGGTACAAACAGCCTCCACTTCGATCCCACTGTCATCATCTGAAGGGCTTCAACCCAGCCTTGTATTACGCCGTTTACGGGAAAAACTGCCGGTTCTTCCCGCTGAACGGAACTGTCAAAGACTGTGCCGTCGATAAGAGTGCCGTGGTAATGACATTTTACTTTATCATTTATGGATGGACTTCCTCCACTGCCGTTCTCCAGTATTTTATACTGAAGGCCACTTCCTGTCTCCATAACTTTTTCATCCTGCAGGTTTTCTTCCAAAAATCTGATTCCGGCTTCCATATTGTCCTGGGCGTTGCCGCTTTGTTGCTCGTCCATGAAATTCTGAAGGATCCGGTTAGCTTCTTCCGGTGACATTTTAGGTTTATTCCCGGAAAAAAGATCCTCCAGTGCAATATTAAAATTTGACGGATCAATCGCTTTTACGCCCGACTGGATCAAATTACTGGCTACGCTTAGTCCCAGTGCATAGCTGAATTCTTCAAGCCGGCTCTTAAATTTGTATTCTGACATAAACTTCTTTTTTAAGAGGTACGAAGATAGATTAATTTTTTAAACTACAAGCTTTTAATTCGTTTTCTCGCCGTATAAAATCTCTTTTTTTCCCGGCGGGCCGGGGAGCCTCTGCATATTAAAGCCGCAGCGGGTTAACGAACGCCGGACTTCTCCTTTGGCACAGTACGTTACAAATATTCCATGAGGACTGGTATGATGGGCTATTGCTGTAAATATTTTTTCATCCCATAATTCCGGTTGCTTTGAAGGGGCAAAGGCGTCGTAATAAATCAGATCGAAAAAAGGAAGGATACTGAAATTAATTTCTAACAGGTCCGCTTTAATTTTCATAAGGCTAAACCCCGGAATTATTTGCTCCTGTCTGTTCCATTCGCACCGGTGCATCTCGAAAAAAATGTCTTTGAAACCAGCTCCTGTCAGGTCCGGGTAATTCAACTCTTCATATTCTTCAGATGTAAGTGGATATTTCTCAATACTGTAATAATGAATCTCCCTGTCCCCACGGTTCATAAGAGTAAGCAAGACGTTCAGGCCTGTTCCAAATCCTGCTTCAAAGATGAAAATCTTTTTTTTGCGGCACCGTTGAAGCCCATTCCTGATGAATATATGGCTCGATTCCTGTATCGCCCCGTGTACCGAGTGAAAATGCTCATCCATTTCCGGGATATAGAAAGTGTGTGATCCGTCTTCTGTAACTATTATCTGGCGTTGCATCTTGTACGAATTTTGTTTATCCTGTGAAGAGGAAACATCCTTTAATGATAAGAAAATGTTTGTATTGACAGGACCTATTCATTAAAGTCCGGTGAATTTCGTTATTTTTTTTGAAGCATCGGTAAAATTGTTTTATTTTTAATAATTTCAAATTGTGTTAAATATTGTGCAGCAGGACTTGTTAGGAGAAACTGCTACAACATTATTAATCAATTATAAACCGTACAGGTTATGCTGGTGAAAATTTATAAAGAAAATCCAAACTCTCGCGAAATTCAAAAAGTTGCCAATATTTTGAGAAATGGCGGAGTGATTATTTACCCGACCGACACTGTTTATGGTGTTGGTTGCGATATTACAAACGCCAGGGCCGTCGAGAGGGTTGCCCGTATCAAAAAGGTAACCGTTGAAAAATCCAATTTTTCCTTTATGTGCAGTGACTTAAGCCACTTATCCGATTATTGCAAGCCGATGCCGAATCAGACATTTAAGCTGATAAAACATTACCTTCCGGGGCCATATACATTTATATTGAATGCAAACAATAATGTCCCGAAATACTTTAAAGGAAAGAGAAAAACTGTAGGGATCAGGATTCCCGATCATGCAGTAATCCTTGCGATTATTAAAGAGCTGGGAAACCCTATTCTTTCCACCTCCGTTCATGATGATGACGAGATTATTGATTATACGACAGATCCGGAATTGATCCACGAAAAGTTCAGGGATCTGGTAGACCTGGTAATTGACTGTGGTTACGGGGGAAACAATCCCTCAACTGTAGTTGATTGCACCGGCGATGCGCCTGTTGTTATCCGTCAGGGAAAAGGCGAATTTGAGAGATAACTGCATCCCCTGGACTATTTTTTCCAGAAGGCGCCTGAAAACAGTACAAGTACCGTGAATAGTTCCAGTCGTCCAAGCACCATCAGAAAGCTCAGGAACCATTTCCCGGCAGAGGGAAGGTAATAATAGCTGTTCGTAGGACCAAAATGTCCCAGTCCTGGACCAATATTGGCCATACAGCTGGCAACTGCCCCCATGGCAGAGTGAAGGTCCGGTTCCATAATGGAGAGAATGATTGTGCTAAAAAAGAATATGCTGAAGTAGATCATGAAAAATGACAGTACGTTGGTAATAATCAATTCAGGAACAGCCTGTCTGTTCATCCTGACAGGTATTACAGCATTTGGATGGAGCAATCTTCGTAATTCGTAGTAACTATTTTTTAGTAAAAGGACGACGCGCATTATTTTGATCCCTCCTCCTGTTGATCCGGTGCTCGCCCCAATGAAGAATAAGATAAATATCAGGAGTTTCAGAAATGGTATCCATGTCCGGTAGTCTGTAGTGACATATCCGGTGGTCGTAATAATGGAAACTACCTGGAAGAGAGAATCTCTGAATGCTTTCTCAAAGCCAAGCTGGGTTGTGAGTAACAACCCACTGAATATAACGCAGGTAAATCCAATGATAAAACCTATGTAGTATTTGAATTCTTCGTTTTTGTAAAGCCAGCTCTTTCTTTTGGTGAAAAGGCTGTATGTCAGCGTAAAATTAGTTCCGGCTACCAGCATAAAGAAAATAATGATATACTGGACAAGGGGAGAGTTCCAGTGTTCAATTGATGCCTGTTTTGTTGAGAATCCTCCAGTTGAAATAGTTGTTAACGAGTGATTTACTGCATCAAAAAGAGTCATTCCACAAATTCTGAGGAGAACTGTTTCTATAAGAGACAGAAGGATATAGGTTATTCCGATGTTTTTCAGCGTTTGCTGGATTTTAGGGATCATCTTGTCAGAAACAGGGCCTGGAACTTCGGCGGAAAACAACTGAATACCCCCGATGCCAAATACCGGTAATATAATTAAAGACAGGATGATAATCCCCAGGCCGCCCAGCCATTGTGTCAGACTTCTCCAGAAAAGGATACCTTTGGATAAGGATTCTATATTGGTCATGACGGAGGCCCCTGTTGTTGTGAACCCCGACATTGTTTCAAAGAAAGCATCTGTTAGCGATTTGACAGAGCCGCTTAACAGATAGGGAAGGCTACCGAACAAGGATAAAACAACCCAAGCCAGGCTAACAATCAGGAACCCGTCGTTTTTGCAGATTCCTTTTTTTGCATTTTGCAGCAGGGCTACTGCAATCACCCCGATTGAAATACAAATCAGTGAAGATTTCATTATCGGAATGGCTTCAGGTTCCTTATAGAAAAGTGCCACCCCAAAAGCTGCAAGCATGGCAATCCCTTCGACAATCAGCAAATGCCCGAGAATTTTTATTATTACTTTAGTGTTGAACATAGTTCCGGGACCAGTCGGCTATTTAAAATATTTTTCCAGTTTGCGAATAGCCGAGGAGAGTGCAAATACGACAACTTTATCTCCGGGAAGGATAATTGTATCTCCCTTGGCGACATAAGCTTTATCGCCCCTGACAATTCCACCGATTGTCATATCCACAGGCAATGAAAGGTCTTTTAATGATTGATTGGTAATTTTTGAACCTTCTTTGGCGATAAATTCAAAAACTTCGGCTTCTGAAGCGGTCAGGCATTTAGCCTGCGCTACTTCAGCCCCTAATGTATATTTATATATATAACTGGCTGCAATCAGTTTTTTATTGATCAGGCTTCCAATATCCATACTTTCTGCAATCCCCATGAAGTCGATATTCTCAACTTCGGCTACAGTCCTCTTGATGCCCAGTTTTTTTGCCATATGGCACGAAAGGATGTTGGTTTCAGAATTACCGGTAACCGCGATAAAGGCATCCATCCGTTCGATCCGTTCTTCTTTCAGTAGCTCAAGGTTTCTTCCGTCTCCCTGTATAACCAAAACATTCTCGAACCGGTCTGCTACCTTTTGGCTGCGGTCTTTATCTGATTCTATGATCTTAATATTATAATGATCCCCAAGGCGTTCAACCGTTTTTTGGGCAATGCGGCTCCCTCCGAGGATCATAATGTTACGTACCGGAAATATTTCCTTTCCGGTTAGTTCATAAACCTTATTCTGATATCCCTTTGTGGTGATGAAAAAAATAATATCTCCGCTTCTGATATAGTCTTTGCCATGAGGGATAATGGTTGAACTTGCCCTGTTTATGGCAACGGCGCGTATTTCAGATTCAATATAAGCCAGTTCTTCAAACGATTTGTTCAGGATAGGCGCATTTTCCCTGATCTTTATACCCATCAGGACGAGTTTGCCTCCTGAAAATTCGATTAACTGGCGGGTACCTACTTGTTTTACAGAAGATGCGATTTCTTTGCCGGCCAGACTTTCCGGATATATTAATTCATCAACGCCGAGTTCCCTCATTTTTTCCTTGTTTTTTTCCAGAAGGTATTCCCCGTTATTGATACGTGCCAAAGTTCTCTGCGCGCCCATATCCTTTGCTAGGATACAAGCCATGATGTTGCGTTCTTCGTACGGTGTCACGGCAATCAGCAAGTCGGCTTTAGCAATGCCGGTTTCTTTCAGGTCTTTGAACGAGTTGGCATAACCGGTCACTGTTAAAAGGTCAACCTGGCTGGATAATTTATGAAGTCTTTCAGTATCATCATCCATTAATACGATATCATGATCCTCTTTGCTTAGCATTTTCGCCAGGTGTGTTCCTACTTCCCCTGCTCCAACAATAACAATCTTCATTGTAACTTTTGTAACGGTCCCTAAAATTTGCCCCACAAAGTAAAAGATAAAAACAACAAAATCCATGGTTTGTTGCTCCTTTTTTTGATTTTGAAAGATGCTGTAAAAATAATATTCCTATAAAGCGCTGTTTGTTTGACAGACAAGTTTTTGGGATTTACAATTTCTTTATGTTAGTTTATTCTTTTTTTAAACTGATAATTCCTGGTTTGAGGTTAATATTTTCAGGTTTATCCGTCGTTTTTAGAAACAGCCAGGGCGGGTCCGTTTTCTTCAGAACGAATGTTTGGTCTCCAAACTGCATGAACCCGTTTTTAATAACCAGGTCGTTGAATAGATTAATACTGTCCTTTTTTATGTTGATTATTTCCATTGATTTTATTTTCAGTAATATGATCGAGTTTTGGTAGCAATCCGGGTTGGGAGCAGGGTCCAGATCGGTGAGCAAATAACAGTTTCTTCCGTTTATCAGTTGTATAAGATGTTCTTTGGAAGCGTATATAACAAGCTTTTGTTGTCCGAACAGTTTCATTTTTCCGATGAAGCCTGTAACTTCGAAGAACAGCAATAACGACAGTCCTGCAAAGAGATAGAATCGCCTTTTATATTTAATGAAAAACATGGTTGAAATTAGTAACGGGAACAGGCAGAAAAGCTGTGTCCCTGAGAAAGACAAACCTTCTATGACGGAGAAAGGCAGCTCTTCGATAAGGGTTAAAAGTCCTGTGACAGCCTTTGTAATGTAAGTTAAGATACAGGCGATTGATTGGGTTATAACGGATGAAGGTGAAATAAATAAAAGAAGGGTAAAGCCAAGGTAAAGGTAGGCCGCCGGTATTACGACAAAATTACTGAGCCAAAAATAAACCGGAAATTGATGAAAATAATAAACAGACAAGGGGAATGTTCCAATCTGGGCGGCTACGGATACTCCCAGAAGTTGTCCTGTCCATCTCGAAAGCTTATTTCGCGTTGTTATTAGTTGTTCGATCCGCGGATAAAAAAAGACAATGCTGATAACAGCTGCATAGGAAAGCTGAAAACCCATATCTGATAAAAGGCCGGGATCGATAAGGAGCAGGAAGAATGCAGAAGCGGCAATTGTATTGTAAGATGAAACAGGCCGCTCTATGTTTTCTCCGATCAGGATAAGGGTAAACATGAATGCTGCCCGTTGGACTGACGGGGAAAGCCCGGTAATACACGCATATAACCATAGACAGGAGCCAGCCAGGAATATAAAGATAAACCGGCCTGTTTTTGTGTACTGCATGAACGAAAAAATCGTTTTCAGAAAGAGAAAGATCATTCCGACATGAAGTCCGGAAACTGCCAGCACATGCATGGCCCCGGTAGAGGTAAAACATGACCGTGTTTCAGGGGACAATTCTTTTTTATAGCCCAGGGTGAGTGCCGATACAATTTGAAAGGTTTGATTATCGGTTAGTTCTCTTTTCAGGACAGCAATCAGTTTTAACCTGATCTTTTCCGTTCTTATTGTGCTAAAAGTGCCGGTTGCTTTGTATAACCTGAAGTCCTTGTCCTGTACAAAAGTACTGTAATAGATACGCTTTCCGGCCAGGTATTTCCGGTAATCAAATCCAAACGGATTTTCAGGCCCCTTTATTTTTTTGATTTCTGACCGGGCGGAAAGCAGGTCCCCTGCTTCAGCATTTTTTATTACTTCGCTTTTTTCCAGGTAAGCCAAAAGTTTTTGGTTTCCGGTTGGGCCGGAAGCCGGATAGCGTACCCGGACCAGCACCTGGAGCAAATGTCCTTTTTCCTGTGGTTTCTCCAAAATTTCACCCACAAATGACTGTTTCCCGCTAAGTTCCGGATGTTGCCGCGGCAGATATGAAAGTGCGTTTATATAAAAAAGCAGGAACAAAAGAACGGAAAGGAACCCTGAATAAGCAAACGCCAGCAAATAGGGCCTGTACTTCCATACGATAAGGATGACTGCCAGTATAAACGAAAGCGATACGAAGATCACCCATTCCAGATCCGGAACGAATTTTGAACAAAGAATCCCTGAAATTCCAATACACAACAATTTAACCGCCGGGTAATTATTAAAAAAGCTCACATCCGGTTTTTTCAGGATATTTACGAATGTTCCTTTCCCGGTGTTGCTTTAACTTATCTTAGTTTGATGAAGGTATGTAATTTTTGTGCGAATTGACGTGCTGGAACCATGAGCGACTATTTCTTGCCAGGCAGGACAATCCGGTATGACGTTTTTACTTTCCCTTTGGAAATTGCCGTTAACTTCGATTTCAGGACGCGTTTTTTTAACGGGGTCAGGTAATCGGTCAGCAGCTTCCCGTCAAGATGATCGTATTCATGCTGGATAACGCGTGCCGCAAACCCTCCGTATTCCTCAGTGTGCTCCACAAAATTTTCATCCATGTACCTGATCTTCACATTTGCCGGTCTGGAAACATCCTCATGGATATCCGGGAGGCTCAGGCAACCTTCGTTCATGACCCATTCATCTCCTTTGCGTTCAAGGATCTCCGGGTTGATAAATGCTTTTTTGAAGTCTTTTAGTTCCGGCTCTTCATCTGCTACCGGTGAAGCATCCACGACAAATATCCGTAGCGATTTTCCAATCTGGGGAGCGGCAAGTCCTACTCCGTCAGAATAGTACATTGTTTCAAACATATTGCTGACAAGTTCCTTCAATCCTTCGAAATCCTTTTCGACAGGTACCGCAATCTTTCGCAGGATAGGATCTCCATATACAGTAACCGGATAAATCATTTTTTAAATTTTTGTTGTTCCATGTATGTTTGCAGGATAATTACAGCACTAACTGCATCCACTGTTGCCTTATTTTGTCTGTCCTTTTTTTTCAATCCGCCATCGATCATTGCCTGGAATGCCATCTTCGATGTAAACCGTTCGTCAACCAGTTCCAAGGGCATTTCCGGGTATATTTTCTGAAAATGTTTCAAAAAAGGATTGATGTAAACAACGGATTGTGAGGGTTCATTGTTCATTTGCCTCGGGTATCCTACAACAACCTTTTCAACTTTTTCTTTTTGAAAATAATCTTTCAGAAAGTCCCAGATTTCATGCGACGGTACAGTTGTCAGCCTGTTTGCAATAATTTGCAGCGGGTCGGTCACTGCGATGCCAACACGTTTTTTCCCGTAATCAATAGCCAAGATTCTGCTCACCTGAATTTTTTCTGCAAAAATAATATTCTGCTTGTACTTTAAAAGGATGAAATAAATTTTTCCTGTTTACCCGAGTTCTCCGGAGGTGATAATCATGGCCCCTGCTTTCGACATTTCCTTCCATGCTTTTTCCTCATCGCCGGGATGAGCTTTTACCCCGGCAACAGCATCTTTTATTACGATTGTTTTGTATCCGGCATTTAATGCATCCAAAACGGTACTTTTTACACAGTATTCGGTAGTTAAGCCGGCAATATATAATTCCCCGGCACCTTTTTCCTGCAGGTGTTGATCCAGGTCTGTGCTTGTGGCTTCAAATGCAGAATAGCCATCGTCGCTGTTACCGGTTCCCTTATAGATAATCAGATTAACCATTTTTTCGTTAAAATTCCTGGGGAAATCAGCACCTTCCGACTCCCGGACACAATGGACCGGCCATTTTTGAAAATGGACAGTATTATCAGGGTGCCAGTCTTTCGATGCAATAACGAGGTCAAACAGTCCGGATAATTTGTTTATTACAGGGATTATCTTATCTCCTTCCGGTGCAGGTAAGGCTCCTCCCGGTAAAAAATCGTTTTGAAGGTCAACTATTATCAATGCTTTCATTTTAACATTTTATCGTTCTTCTTAAAAACTGTTGTGTCCAAAAAACTGCGGAGCTTCAGAGAGGGCCAACCATCTGTTTAATCCTGTTATGGCTGATTAAACATCCTTTTTCAGGTACTCGCCGGCGAGCTGGTCCCGGACCGACATCAACTTTTCTGTTATTCCTACTTTATAAACATGCGGGTTCAAAAAACGTTTATGTTCTTCCGGGAGCATTTTTAGCCGTTCCTGGTTATAGGCTGCTATTTCTTTAGGTACAGGCAAATTTACCTGTACCCCGCCATTTTTCACGACCTGTTTCATTAAGGCTTCTTTTTTATATGAAGCGATGCAGGTATGTTTGGATGGTTCAAAGGGATGAAAAATTGTTTGATAATTATCTTCGCCAGAAAGAGAAATGCCATCCGCATAGAATTGATTGTCCCCGTTAATATACCGGTGAATATTTTTTATCCCGGGAAGTGTCATTTTCGAGATATTTTCCGAAACCTTAATGGTCGCTTTTCCATTGAAAAGCGATAATTTATAAACGCCGTCTATCGCAGCGTCCTCTTTACCGGTAACCAGCGAAGTCCCTATCCCGAATATATCGATTGGTGCCCCCTGTTGCAGCAGACTTTGTATAATTTTTTCATCCAGTTGGTTCGAGGCCACGATCTTTACGTCCCTGAAGCCTGCAGCGTCCAGCATTTTTCTTGTTTTTTTGCTTAAATAGGTCAGGTCGCCGCTGTCGAGCCGTATCCCTGAAAGCTGGTATCCCTTCTCCTTTAGTTCGTTCGCAACAATAATTGCATTGGGAATACCGCTCTTAAGTGTATCAAAAGTATCAACGAGCAAAACACAGTCTTTCGGAAAGAATTCTGCATATGCCCTGAATGCCGAAAGTTCGTCGTCAAAACTCTGTATCCATGAATGGGCCATAGTTCCACTGCTTTCCAGTCCAAAAGCAAAAGCTCCGAAAACATTTGACGTCTTATCGAATCCACCGCTGACAGAAGCTTTTGTGGCATTTATGCCTCCCAGTCCCTGGGCCCTGCGTAAACCAAACTCCAGAAGGGGCCTGTTTCCTGCCGCCAGTCTCATCCTGCTGGCCTTTGTTGCGATAAGCGATTCAAAATTCAGCATGTTAAGTAGCATGGTTTCTATTAGCTGCGTTTCCAGGAGAGTCCCTTCAACCCGAAGTACCGGTTCGTAAGGAAAAATAATTTCGCCTTCCCTGACCGAATGAATCGATCCCCTGAACCTGAAGCCTTTCAGAAAGGAAAGGAAATTCTCGTTAAAGCCTATTGATTTAAGGTAACTGCAATCTTCATCGCTATAGGTGAACTTTTCGAGCATTTCGATTGCCGAAGATAAGCCTGCAAAGGTTACATAACCTCCTCCATAAGGATTCTTCCGGTAGAAATAGTCGAAACAAGCCTGCTTGTTGTGGCGTCCGCTCAGAAAATATCCCTGGGACATTGTCAGTTCGTAATGGTCTGTATAAAGGCCCGTGTTTTTTTCAAAAGGAATCATTATCTGAAATTTATGCTTTTCGTTACTGTTTTTTTTGTCGTTAGTCATTCCCTTTTCTTTACCGGGAATAATCTATTAACAAACAATTACAATAAATTAACCGCAAATTACAGATTAATTTTGGGGAGAAAAAACTATTTTTTTAAGAATAGCCCCGTGGCAGGCTTATGAAAAGGTGAATATCACATTGTCGTAAAAGATGAGCCGCTCCAGGGTCCTCCTGGGGCGGCTTTCTTTAATTATATTCGGATTGTTTTATCAGGTTATTGCTTCTTCATATTCGCCTGGGCTGCAGCAACCCTTGCGATCGGGACGCGGTAAGGGGAGCAGCTGACATAGTTTAACCCAAGGGTGTCGCAGAATTCAACAGAACTTGGTTCTCCTCCGTGTTCCCCGCAAATACCGACTTTCAATTCCGGTTTTACAGAACGCCCTTTCTCAACACCTATCCTGATCAGCTGACCTACGCCGTTACGGTCGAGGATCTGGAAGGGGTCTTGTTTGAGTATTCCTTGGTTCAGGTAATCCGGAAGGAATTTTCCCGCGTCGTCGCGGGAATAGCCCAGGGTCATTTGGGTCAGGTCGTTTGTGCCGAACGAGAAGAAATCAGCTTCCTGCGCAATATGATCGGCAGTTAGTGCTGCGCGGGGGATCTCAATCATCGTTCCAATATAGTATTCGATCCGTTTCCCTCTTTCTTCGAAAACTTTTTCTGCTGTATCTATGATAATTTTCTTCTGGTTGCGCAGTTCGGCTACTGTCCCTACCAGGGGGACCATGATCTCGGGCCGTGCGTCGATCCCTTTGTCTGTCAGGTTCAGGGCGGCCTCAATGATAGCACGGGCCTGCATTGCCGTGATTTCAGGGTAGGTAATTCCCAGCCGGCATCCGCGATGACCAAGCATCGGGTTAAATTCTTCCAGCTCCGCTATTTTGCTTTTGACCATATCAATGGAAATCCCCATTTCTTCTGCCAGTTCCTTTTGAGTAGCCTGCTGATGAGGAACAAATTCGTGCAATGGCGGGTCGAGCAGACGAACAGTCACTTCAAACCCCTCCATGGCTTCAAATATTCCCTCGAAATCGCTTCGTTGGTAGGGGAGTAATTTGGCAAGGGCCTTTTCCCTTCCTGCCTTGGATGTGGCCAGGATCATTTCACGCATGGCCTTTATACGTTCTCCTTCGAAGAACATGTGCTCCGTACGGCATAACCCGATACCCTGTGCCCCGAACGAACGGGCAATCCGGGCGTCGTTGGGAGTATCGGCGTTGGTCCTTACGGTCATCCGGGTATATTTGTCTGCAAGGCTCATAATTTTTCCAAAATCGCCTCCCATATCCGGGATCCTTGTCTGGACTTTTCCTTCATAAACTTCTCCTGTCGAGCCGTTCAGCGAGATCCAGTCCCCTTCACGGAAGACGGTTTCCCCAACTTTCATTTCCCTTGTCTTATAATCGATCCTGATCGATCCTGCCCCGGAAACGCAGCATTTTCCCATTCCCCTGGCAACAACAGCAGCATGAGACGTCATTCCCCCGCGGGCAGTAAGGATCCCCTGGGCAACATTCATCCCTTCCAGGTCTTCAGGAGAGGTTTCGATACGGACAAGCACCGTGTTTGTATATTTGGCGGCTTCATCTGCGAAAAATACGATTTGCCCGGTAGCCGCACCGGGAGAAGCCGGGAGCCCTTTGGCGACGACCGATGCACTTTTCATGGCCTGCGGGTCGAAAACGGGATGCAGCAGTTCATCCAGCTTGTTTGGCTCAATCCGGAGCAATGCTGTCTTGCCATCAATTATTCCCTGTTCCATCATATCGACGACAATTTTAGCCATAGCAGCCCCCGTGCGTTTCCCGTTCCTGGTCTGGAGGAGCCAGAGCTTTCCCTGCTGAATCGTGAATTCAAGGTCCTGCATGTCCTTGTAATGGTTTTCCAGTTTTTCCTGTACCGCATAAAGTTCCCGGTATAATCCGGGCATGGTTTCTTCGAGCGAAGGAAATTTCGATTTACGTTCTTCCTCTTTAATACCGGTAAGCGAAGCCCAGCGTTTGCTCCCTTCAATGGTTATTTGCTGTGGCGTGCGGACACCGGCCACGACATCTTCTCCCTGGGCATTGATCAGGTACTCTCCGTTAAACAGGTCTTCCCCCGTAGCTGCATCCCTGGAGAAAGCAACACCTGTTGCAGAGGTATTTCCCATATTGCCGAATACCATTGCCTGCACGTTTACCGCTGTACCCCATTCTGCCGGGATATTGTTGAGTTTCCGGTAATAGATTGCCCTGTCGTTCATCCAGCTGTCGAAAACGGCATATATGGCGCCCCACAACTGTTCCCAGGGATCGTCGGGGAAGCTTTTTCCCGTTACTTTTAACACCGCTTCTTTAAATTTGGAAACCAGTATTTTCAGGTCGTCGGTTGTAAACTCGGTATCCAGTTCAATCCCTTTTTCTTCTTTCAGTTTTTCCATAATAGCTTCAAAAGGGTCGATATCTTCCTTGTTTTCCGGTTTCATTCCCAGTACGACATCTCCGTACATCTGTACAAACCGGCGATAGGAATCCCATGCAAACCGGTCGTTGCCCGATTTTTTTGCAATTCCCTGGACGGCCAGATCGTTTAGCCCCAGGTTCAGGACCGTATCCATCATGCCAGGCATCGAGACACGGGCCCCCGAACGCACAGAAACAAGACAGGGATTATCCTTATCCCCGAATTTTGTGTTGGTCAGTTCTTCAATAAGGGCAACAGCCTTTTCTGTTTCGCCTCTTATTGCGTCAGAAGCGGCTTCTTTACCCTGCTGGTTATAGATGGTACATACTTCCGTGGTAATTGTAAACCCAGGAGGGACCGGAACTCCGATCAGGTTCATTTCTGCCAGGTTTGCACCCTTTCCTCCCAAAAGGTTCTTCATGTCGGCCTTTCCTTCAGCCTTTCCATTACCAAAGGTATAAACGTACTTTGTCATAAAATACTTTTTTGATTAGTAAATTAATTTAAGTCTTTAGGTTTCATTTCAAAAATATATCTAATTCATGCTAATGCCATATCCAAGTTCCACTCGATCCGGGATTCATGCTCCGTTAATACAGTCTTTCGTCTTTTTGTGCGTTTCTTTATTAATTAGTTGATATCTTTTTTGTTATACTAAAAAAGTTATAATCAATTTTCTTCTCCGGTCATCGCTGACACCCGGTTATGGGCAACAGTGACGTTTCTTCTCAGGCCTTTGTTTTCCTTTATTCAGCCCTGATTTTCCTGTAAAAAATTTAAAATATCGCCTTTATGTCAGATACAAACCAATTTTTCACTCGCTAATGTAATGATTGTTTTTTATATACTGAAACAAAATATTATTGCTATTTTCCGTTTTTATGATCATTACTAAAGTTTTGCAGCTTCCGAATCACGGGCAAAGAGCAGAGAGCATGGGGCACAGAACGAATAACGGAGATCCGGGAACCGGAGCAGTACAAAATAATAATTTCGCTTTTGAATGGTCTATATTAGGTTGTATATCCGTGTCTTAACATTAATTAACGTTGTTTGTAGGTTCTTAACTTTTCCCTTATGTAGTTTTGCACAGTACAAGCAATAAGGATTTATAAGCATAATTTTTTCATAGAGATAGGTTTGGTTAAGTTAAAAAGGATGATGCTGATCATCCTTTTTTTTATTCAATCCTTCCTTCCTTTTTTCTGTCATAATTTCTTCATCACAGATCGGTAGCAGGACGAAATTTCATGAATTACAATCTGTTGAAAGACATTTTGTCCATAAAAGAAGACGTATCGCTCTTTGGTCGTTTTTTTGAGCCGAAGGCCGTGAATTTTTCATTCAACAAATAAAACAAGGCAGTATGGTTACTATAGAAAGGAGAGAACTATGAACTTTAATAATTTTACAATTAAATCGCAGGAAGCGTTGCAGCATGCCTTTGATGTGGCCCAGGCCAAACAGCACCAGGCTGTCGAGAATGGTCATATTCTGAAAGGATTGCTCAATGCGGCCGAAAATGTAACTGGCTTTTTGCTGAAAAAACTGGGGGTTAATGTTTCCGTTTTTCAGCAGGCTCTTGACCGTATTATCGAATCTTATCCGAAAGTTTCGGGAGGAGAACAGTACCTGTCGGGCGATGCCAGTAAAACATTGCAAAAGGCGATGGATATATCCAAGAAAATGGGAGACCAGTTTGTCTCGGTTGAACATATACTTATAGCGCTGCTCGAAACGGGGGGCACAATTTCTTCGATGATGAAGGACAGCGGTATTACCCGTGACGAATTGAAAGCGGCAGTTACCGAATTGAGAAAAGGGGCGAAAGTGGAAAGTCAGACGGCTGAAGATCAGTTTAATTCACTGAGCCGTTTTGCCATCAACCTGAATGAACTGGCAAAGAGCGGGAAGCTGGATCCCGTGATCGGGCGCGATGATGAAATACGGCGGGTACTCCAGATCCTTTCGCGGCGTACAAAGAATAACCCGATCCTGATCGGGGAACCGGGAACCGGAAAAACAGCAATAGCTGAAGGCCTGGCCCACCGTATTGTCAGGGGAGACGTTCCTGAAAACCTTAAATCGAAGCAATTATTTTCGCTCGACATGGGCGCACTGATAGCCGGGGCGAAGTACAAGGGCGAGTTTGAAGAGCGTTTAAAGGCTGTTGTTAACGAGGTGATCAAATCAGACGGCGAAGTGATCCTGTTTATCGACGAAATCCATACCCTGGTAGGGGCAGGAAAAAGCGAAGGCGCCATGGATGCGGCGAACATCCTGAAACCTGCTTTGGCAAGGGGCGAGTTGCGTGCTATTGGGGCAACCACACTGAACGAATACCAGAAGTATTTCGAAAAGGATAAGGCTTTGGAGCGAAGGTTCCAGATCGTTATGGTTAATGAACCGGATACGCTCAGCGCCATTTCTATCCTCCGGGGATTGAAGGAGCGTTATGAAAACCACCACCGGGTAAGGATCAAGGATAATGCAATCATCGCTGCCGTTGAATTGTCACAGCGCTATATATCGGACCGTTTTCTTCCGGATAAAGCGATCGACCTGATGGATGAGGCTGCGGCCAAGCTTAGGCTCGAAATGGACTCGGTCCCGGAAGAACTGGATGAGATCGAACGGAAGATCAAACAACTCGAGATTGAACGGGAAGCGATCAAACGGGAAAAAGATGAAGTAAAACTGGCCTCCTTGAATGAGGAGATTGCGAACATGAAGGAGGAACAATCCCGCTATCGAGCCCAGTGGCAAATGGAAAAGTCGGTAATTGACGGTATCCAGCAAAATAAGAAGGAAATCGAGAACCTGAAATTCGAGGCAGATCAGGCAGAACGTTCCGGGGACTACGGGCGCGTCGCTGAAATCCGTTACGGCAAGATTAAGGAAGCGGAAGAAAAAATTGCAAAACTTCAGGAAGAACTAAAAGGCATTAAAGGCCAGTCGCTGATTAAGGAAGAGGTCGATTCGGAAGATATTGCGGGAGTAGTCGCCCGCTGGACCGGTATCCCTGTCGCTAAAATGCTGCAAAGCGAAAAGGAAAAGCTGCTTCACCTGGAGGATGAATTGCATAAGCGTGTAGTCGGTCAGGACGAAGCTATCCGGGCCGTATCTGACGCTGTCAGGCGGAGCAGAGCAGGGTTGCAGGACGAAAAGCGGCCTATCGGTTCTTTTATTTTTCTGGGAACAACAGGGGTAGGCAAGACAGAACTTGCAAAGGCCCTGGCCGAGTACCTGTTTGACGATGAAAATATGATGACCCGTATCGATATGTCTGAATACCAGGAAAAATTCTCCGTAACCAGGCTGATCGGTTCGCCTCCCGGATATGTCGGATATGAAGAAGGAGGTCAGCTGACTGAAGCTGTGCGCAGAAAACCATATTCAGTCGTCCTTTTCGATGAGATTGAAAAAGCTCACCCTGATGTTTTTAATGTTTTGCTTCAGGTGCTCGACGACGGGCGTTTGACAGATAACAAGGGGCGTGTGGTGAACTTTAAAAATACCATCATCATCATGACTTCAAACCTGGGGTCCCACTTGATCCAGGAAGGCTTTGAGAAGATGAATGACAATAATAAAGGCGAAGTTTTTGAACGGGTACGACAAACCGTTTTCGAGTTGCTCCGGAAATCGATCCGGCCCGAATTTCTGAACAGGATAGATGAAATTATCATGTTTACCCCGTTGAACAGGGAAGATATGAAAGATATCGTCCGGATCCAGTTCAACAGGATTGTTAAACGGCTCGGGAACCAAAACCTGAAAATAGAAATGTCGCCTGGGGCCGTTAACTGGCTTGCTTCTGTCGGATACGATCCACAGTATGGCGCCCGTCCGGTAAACCGGTTACTGCAAAAACATTTACTGAACGAGCTGTCCCGGAAAATTCTTTCCGGAGAAGTTTCGGTCGACCAGACCATACGCATTATAATTGAAGATGAAGAATTAAAGTTTGTTTCTGAATAAAAAGGTACATACAGAAATATCCGGTTTTGTTTCCGGAAAAAGGTTGTTCTGATCTTTAAAGGTATATATTGAAGAGAAAGAGGTTGCTCAAGCCGGGTGGCCTCTTTTTTATTTTAATTCCAGGAGTTCTGCTTTTAGCTCTTTTTCCGCTTCATTGATTACCGCTTCAAATTCATCTACATAAGAAGAAAAAATAGCCGGATTGTCGGAATTGACCGTGCTAAGTTGAAGCTCTTTCAGTTTTTTCCCCAAATCGTTCATTCCAAATGTCATCACTGACGATTTTGCCTTGTGCGCCAGTTCTCCCAGCTCTCTCCATCGCTGCTCTTCCAGATAAGTTCTCATTCCTTTCGTAAATTCTGGAATCTGTTCGAAAAACATCTCGATGAGTTCACGCATAACGGATGCTTCTCCACCTGTTACCTCTTTCAGGTAATTCAGATCTGTGATTTTTTGTTTTTTTTCCATATATGGTTCTTCTTTTTTGTATCTGTATTACTTATGCAATAATAGCAAAAACATTTTATAATAAAGCATATGGCCCTCTGTGCATCTGTTAAATATCTGGTTTTTCGTCTGTTAAAAATAATACTGTATTTGTGTGCCGGGGAGAGGACGGCCTGTATAAATAAATTTTCGGTTTCTGTTTTTAATGATTTTTTTCATGATTTAGTGACCGTTAAATCCTATTTTTGCAGTTTTACAATTATAGAGGCCCTGTTGGCAGGGTTGCAGTGTACAGTAGTATTACAATCATCGTTTGGAAAATTGAATATTTTTAAAATCAGAAGATAAAACAAGTATGGTGAAGAAGACAGTTTTTAATCAGATACATAAGGATGCCGGCGGAAAGATGGTCGAGTTTGCAGGTTTTGAAATGCCTGTCGAATTCAGCGGTATAAAGGACGAACATATGACTGTTCGCGAAGGGGTAGGTGTTTTCGATGTTTCACACATGGGCGAATTTTGGGTGAAAGGCCCTGATGCCGCGGCGTTGGTGCAATATGTGACAACCAACGATATTTCGGTACTTGTACCGGGGCAGGCCCAGTATTCCTGCCTGCCAAACGGTAAAGGCGGTATTGTCGACGATTTGCTGGTTTATTATTATGAGCCTGAAAAATATATGCTTGTTGTTAATGCTGCCAATATCGAAAAAGACTGGAACTGGCTGGTGTCACAGAATAAATTCGGTGCGGAACTGGAAAATGCATCGGACCGGATCAGCCAGCTTGCCGTTCAGGGACCAAAAGCTGCCGGGGTCCTTCAGAAATTGACAGATACGGACCTAAACGCTATCCGGTATTATTCTTTTGTGACGGGAACGTTTGCAGGGATTGAAAATGTGATCATTTCAGCAACCGGTTATACCGGTGCCGGAGGGTTCGAATTATATTTTTACAATGAAGATGCCGAACAAATTTATCAAGCCATCTTTGAAGCCGGTGCTCATGCGGGAATAAAACCCGTAGGGCTGGGCGCGCGGGATACGCTCCGCCTGGAAATGGGGTACTGTCTGTACGGAAACGATATTGACGATACCACTTCTCCGATTGAAGCAGGACTGGGATGGATCACGAAGTTTAATGATAACAATGACTTTATAGACAAAGAGCTTTTAATGGTCCAGAAGTCGGAGGGCGTAAGCCGTAAGCTGAGGGGATTCGGGATGATTGACCGGGGCATTCCCAGGCATGGTTATGAAATTACCGATGAATCGGGAAATGTGATCGGTCATGTTACTTCCGGCACGCAGTCACCTGTATTGAATAAGGGGATCGGCATGGGGTATGTCGATAAAGCCTACTCTGCTTTTGGAACGGAAATATTTATCAAAGTAAGAAATAAACTTCTCAAGGCCGAGATTGTAAAAATACCTTTTATATAAATCCGGAATAAAGCGGATTTATAGCGTTACCGGTTCCTGGCCCGTCCTGTGAAATGACGGGTTTTTTTATTATCCTACTTCGATTATCTTTGCACGGAAATCGGATAAACTGATCATGAATAACGCAAAGTTGCGGCTGGAAACCTGTTTTTCCCCTGCTATATATCCCAGACATGCCAGTGATAAAAATATTGTGGTGATTGTCGATGTGCTTCGCGCTACATCCTCAATTTGTACGGCATTCCATCATGGAGTAAGGCGTATAATACCGGTTGCCACAGTTGAGGAAGCCCGTCAGAAGAAGGCCGAAGGTTTTATTGTTGCATCCGAACGCGACGGGTATGTGCTCGATTTTGCTGATTTCGGTAATTCCCCCTTTAATTTCTCAGAGGAAATGGTTAAAGGCAGGGATATCGTTTATTCGACAACCAACGGAACGCGTTGTATCCATATGGCCAGCCATTCGCAGGCGGTAGTCATCGGGTCTTTTCTGAACCTGACAGCACTTAGCCGGTGGTTGATTGAACAGCAGTCGCCCGTATTGATTTTCTGTGCTTCCTGGAAGGACCGCTTTAGCTTGGAAGACAGTGTCTTCGCCGGAGCTTTGGCCGAGCAGTTGCTGGAATCCGGCGTGTTTGAATCGATCTGCGATGCCGTTACTGCTTCGATTGACCTTTGGACGTTGGCCAAGCCGGATTTATGCGGATACATGCAAAAGGCGGCCCAAAAGAAACGTCTTGCAGACAAAGGACTGGACGATTGTTTTGAATTTTGTCATACGCCAGATTTTACGTCTGTCGTCCCGGTCTTTAAAGACGGATACCTGGTGCCGGCCGGAATTGACAAGGAATTCGCCCTGTCAGATTCCTGAATGACGGTTAAATGTTAAAAAAATAAAGCTGTTTCGCTGACAGAATTATTACCGGATTTGATTTTATTTGAATGAATAATTGCAATTTTGCAAAAACAAATTTTAATTCTAAAATAATATACCATGAAGAAGCATAATTTTTATGCGGGACCTTCTATTTTGCCCGAATTTACCAAACAGAAAGTGGCTGAAGCCGTTCTTAATTTTGCAGGAACCGGACTCTCTGTTATGGAAGTTTCACATCGTGGAAAGGAATTTCAGGCGGTAATGGATGAGTCTATGGCACTCGTAAAGGAATTGCTGAATGTTCCGGAAGGATATTCAGTGTTGTTTTTGCAGGGCGGTGCCAGCCTGCAGTTTTTGATGGCTCCTTATAACCTTTTGAAATCGAAGGCAGCATACCTGAACACGGGTGCCTGGTCGACAAAAGCCATTGCTGAAGCAAAATTATTTGGCGAGGTTGTAGAAGTCGCTTCTTCAAAAGACAAAAATTTCAACTATATACCAAAATCTTATGAAGTGCCGGCTGATGCAGATTATTTTCACATCACGACCAACAATACCATTTTCGGTACAGAACTCAAGGCTGATCCGGAAGTTTCAGTACCTCTGGTAGCCGATATGTCATCCGATATTTTCAGCCGTCCTGTCGACGTATCCAAATATGACCTGATTTATGCCGGTGCCCAGAAAAATCTTGGACCTTCAGGAGCGACCCTAGTAATTGTCAAGGACGAGGCCCTGGGAAAAGCAGGACGTCAGATCCCGACCATGCTTAATTACCAGATCCATATCAAAAACGGTTCAATGTTCAACACACCGTCAACGCTTTCTGTTTTTGGAGCATTACAGACATTGATATGGCTGAAGGAACAGGGCGGGGTCCCAGCTATTGAGAAATTAAATATCGCCAAGGCTGAACTCCTTTACAAAGAGATGGACCGCAATAAATTATTTATGCCTACGGTTCCCGATCCTGCCGACCGTTCCCGGATGAACGTGACATTCGTTATGGCCGAAGGCTATGAAGCACTGGAAAAGGAATATCTTGACTTTGCTTCCTCAAAAGGTATGGTCGGACTGAAAGGGCACCGTTCTGTCGGTGGTTTCAGGGCTTCCCTTTATAATGCCCTTCCGCTTGAAAGCGTTCAGGCATTGGTTGACTCCATGAAGGAATTTGAAGCATACCATTAAATATAACAGGAGAGCAGGATGGGGGTCCTGCTTTCTTTTCATATATAAAAGTTTTAGGAAAATATTTTCTGTATTTAATTTTTCCAGTGGTTTTGTCCTGTTTTTGTGATATCGCTAAGTATATATTTGAATCTGAAAAATGCTTAATCCTGCCTGATTGCTTCACTGATGGGCAGCAGCAGGTGAAAGCAGAGGACAGTAATAAAAACAATATTTAATCACATGAAACAGGTATTGATAGCTACAGAAAAACCATTTGCGGCAACAGCAATCAAAAAAATCTCAGAGGTATTTGATCTCGCCGGTTATGAAACTATTTTGCTTTCGGAGTATAAATCCAAAGCGGATTTGCTTCAGTCGGTAAAGCAGGCCGATGCACTTATCGTTCGTAGTGACATTGTTGACAGGGAAGTGTTAAGTGCCGGGCAAAAACTGAAAATAGTTGTCAGGGCCGGGGCCGGATACGACAATGTCGATACCTCTTTCGCCCGGGAGAAAGGTATTGTCGTGATGAATACGCCGGGGCAAAACTCGAACGCCGTTGCCGAGCTGGCTATCGGGCTGGCTGTTTTTGGTATCCGTGAATTTTTCAGCGGAAAATCAGGCGGCGAACTGAGAGGCCGTACCCTTGGGTTGCATGGATATGGTTATGTCGCCCGGAATGTGCACCGGATTGCCCGGGGAATGGGAATGGATGTTAAGGTTTTCACCCGGTACAGCAAGGCGCAGGCTGTTTCAGAAGGCCTGGATGTGACTTCTTCCCTGGAAGAGTTATACGCCGTTTCGGATATTATATCGATACATGTTCCGGCCCGTGGCGAGCATATCGGTTCGGTAAGCACGGATGTACTGAAACATTTGAAGGACCAGGCCATTATTATCAATACGGCCAGAAAAGAAGTGATAAACGAATCCGACTTGTGCCGTATTATGGAGAAAAAACCGGGGGTCAGGTATTTGTCCGACATTATTCCTGATTGCGCCGCTGTTTTCGAAGAAAAATTTGAAGGCCGCTACTTCTTCACGCCCAAAAAGATAGGGGCGCAGACAGAAGAGGCAAATAATAATGCCGGGGTCGCTGCCGCAGATCAGATCGTTGCCTTTTTGGAAAAGGGCGATGAAACATTCCGGGTAAACAAATAGCCTGGTTTTACCGGCGTTTATTGTTTTCCTGTATGTAATGATTTTCACGGTCCGGGTATCTTTTTTTCTAATTTGAGAACTGTATTTTGTTTTTTTGAAATAATATTATGGCAAACGTAAAAGCTTTTAAAGGACTCCGTCCTCCGCGGGAGATTGCCGGCACGCTGGCATGTCTTCCCTATGATGTTATGAACTCGGAAGAGGCAGCGAAAATGGCTGAAGGAAAAGAAACGTCGCTATTGCATATTACCCGTGCCGAAATCGATTGTCCGCAAGGTACGGATATCCATTCTGAGACGGTCTACAATAAAGCTGTCGAAAATTTTAAGGCTTTCCAGGAAAAAGGCTGGCTGGTCCAGGACGGGGAGGCCCGTTTTTATATTTATGCCCAAACCATGAACGGCCGTACACAGTATGGAATAGTCGGTGCGGCATCGTGTGAAGATTATAATAACGGGATCATAAAGAAACATGAGCTCACGCGTCCTGACAAGGAAGAAGACCGTATGGTGCTGACCAGGTACCTTAATGCCAATATTGAACCTGTCTTTTTTTCTTATAAAGCGGTACCTGAGATCGATGCGATTGTGGAATCGGTTGTCGGAAATCAGGAAACAGATTATGATTTTGTTGCAGAGGATGGTTTCGGTCATCATTTCTGGTCAATTAACGATAGCGGGCTGAACCGGGAAATAGAAAGGCTTTTTGCGACAAAGGTCCCGGCAACCTATGTCGCCGACGGACACCACCGTACAGCCGCTGCGGCCCGTATCGGACTTGAACGAAAAGCACAAAATCCTAATCATACGGGAAAAGAGTCTTATAACTACTTCATGGCAGTCCACTTCCCGGATAACCAGCTGCAGATCATCGATTATAACCGGGTGGTAAAAGATCTGAACGGGCTTTCGGAAACAGAGCTGGTAGAAAAACTGGACAAGTCGTTTGTGGTAGAAAAGATGGGCCCTGAAATTTACAAGCCCGCCAGGTTGCATGAATTCAGTATGTACCTTGCCGGCAACTGGTACCGGTTAACAGCAAAAGAAGGGACTTTTGACGATAATGATCCTATCAGTGTACTCGATGTAACAATCCTTTCCGGTCAGGTTTTGGGACCGGTATTAAACATACAGGACCTGAGGACATCTCAACGGATTGATTTTGTCGGCGGTATCCGGGGACTCGGCGAACTTCGTAAAAGGGTCGACAGCGGAGAAATGAAAATTGCCTTTGCCCTTTATCCGGTTTCGATGCAACAACTGATAAATATTGCCGACAGCGGAAACATCATGCCTCCCAAAACAACATGGTTTGAACCGAAGCTCCGGTCAGGCCTGATTATCCATAAGCTAGACTGATAAGAAAAATATGAAGGAACACCCCGTTGAATGGCGGGGTGTTTTTTATTATCAGATTTCTTCTTCTGTATCTTCGTCCTCTTCGTCTTCATCCTCATCGTCGTCCACATCATCCTCGTCGTCATAGGAGTCGTCCTCCTCTTCTTCTTCGACGTTTTCAGGCATATAATCGGCGTCTGAGTATTTTCCTTCATAAGCTTCGCGCGATTCGTCCTTCAAAGTACCTTCATCATCGTAGTCCTCGTCTTCGCTTATGATGTCGATAGCCTCCTGCGTGGTCATTCTTACCAGATAATATTTATCATCTGTTTCAAATGGCAGGGCACTAACCAATAATCCATCCTTGTTGGTAAAGGAAATCAGGTGTTGGCTAAAACCATTCGGATAAACCAGTTTTATTTGTTCTTTAATCGCATCGTCGAGTTTTTCGTAATCTTTTATAATTCTCGGTTTACTACTGGTGGTCATATTCTTATCCTCCGTATAATCAGGCCGCTTCAGGCCCATGTATGTTATTTTTTTAGTTTTTAATTTCGTCGAAAAATACAAAAATGAAGTAATAAAAAAACAGTTTGATGAATATTCACTGGAAAAATATTGCATATTTTGTTTGAAATATGCTGTCTGATAGCTTTATCTCTTTGATTCATAGAAAAAAAAGATCTTCGGTTATTACATAAAAATATTTTCAATTTTAATAACAGGCATATTTTTCAGGTCGAAAAAAGCGTTGATCAGGCCGGCTTTCCTGTAGGAGAAGATATCCTTTTCGCTTATTTTTCTTTCTCTGACCAGATGATGGTCGAGTAAAAATTGTCGTTGGGTCCCTTTCAGCAAGGGGCTATCCGGGGTAAACCAGGTTGTGCCGTCATAAAATACGATGTTCCCGATCGAACAGTCTGTAACCAGGCCGTCTTTTACAATGATTATCTCATCGGCATCTTCTTTTTGGTTATAAAGCCTGTTCAGGTGAGACCGGTCTTCAAACTTAAACGGGTAACTGATCTGCGGATCGCGGATAATCTTTAACCTGTTAAAAACCCGGGGACGGACCGGAAGGAACTCAATATCTTCTATGGCCCTGCCATAAATAACCCGGCACCGGTAAAGGCTTTCCGAAAATTGAGGAGGGACCCTGACCTCTTTCTCAAGCCTGATGATCTTTTGCTCTCCGAAAATGACAGACCTCGCCTCGTTCATTCGTTTATTATGGTAACCGATATTGTTTAGCAGCCCGTTTTCTACCTTAATCGTTTCCAGCAAGCGGTACATAAATTTTTTTTATTAATTCGTCATATTCTTTTTCACAGTTGCTTTGGTAAGTAATCCCTCCTCCGCTTTTATAAATGAGTTGCCCCTGTTCTTGTTCAATAAACCTGATCAGTACGCAGCTATCGACATCCGTTCCGTCGAAAATGCCAAAAATGCCGGTATAATATCCCCGGCTGTAATTCTCTGCTTTTTTGATAATTTCTATCGTCTTCTTTTTTGGGGCCCCGCTTATCGATCCTGCAGGCAGCAGCCTCGCAAAAATATCCCCCAGATGTTTGTAATAATCGGATGGCAGCGTCCCGCTTATTTCAGAACTCATCTGTAACAGTCCGGCCTGACTTGACTTAATACGGTCGAGATAACAAAAACGTTTCACTGTCACATGATCGGCTACCATGCTCAGGTCGTTCCTGATCAGATCGACAATGGTGCTGTGTTCCGCCACTTCCTTTTTATCCGTTCTTAGTATCTCCGCGGCATTGGGCAGGTCCGCATCGATAGTCCCTTTCATCGGGAAGGAAGATATCTTACCGTTTGCTATCCTGACAAATATTTCAGGGGAAAAGCAAACGAAGCAATTTTCCAGATAAACCTTGTACTGCGACTGGCTGGCCCAAAAGATTTCCTGAAGGGTATAATTGGTTGTAACCTTTGCCGGCATCGTAAGGTTTAAAAGGTAACTGTCCCCCTTATAAATATGCGACTGTACCAGGTCGAAAGCCTTTTTATAACTTAGGTAGGGTACCGGTTCTGTTTCCCATACCAGTTTTTTTGGAATAGTCGGCCTTTGCCCGGTATTCGAATGTTCAGGGACCGACCACCTGATAACGTCATCATCCCATCTGAAGACGAGTGTTTTTTTAAGATCGAAATCGAAAAGAAAGGCGAATGGCTGCCTGCTCCTGCCCAACTCATTCATCCTTTGTATTGTATGTGCAAAATTGTCATTCATGATGGCTGCAAAGATAACAGATAAAAGGGAAGGGAAGCGGGGGAGGGGGCGAATGGTTTGAAGGTTTGACACGTCGAAGTGGAGAACTGGCGAACTGGGAAATGAGTGAATGAAAGAATGATAGAATGAGGTTTGAATGTTCGAATGTTTGACGCTACGCTGTTGGGCGAAGGAATATTGAGAACTGGTGAATTAATGAATGATAGAATGAGGGAATGGAAAGAAAACCAAAGTCATGGGAACCGAAACAACATTCAAACGACGAAGTATCAAACACTCAAACGGCGTAGCCTCAAACAAGTAACCACAGAAGCTCTCCTTCGTGTCTTTGTGCCCTTGTGTTCAGCTGTTTTGCTTCTTAGCGCCTTCGCGTTCAGTTTTGTTCTTCGCGTCTTTGGCATCAAACCGAAAATAAACGCCCGAAAAAAGAAGAAGGTTTCCCTCGCTTTTGTAGTTTTGTAAAACAATCTCGATAGTTATGGGTATTGCAGAGAATATTACCAATGTAAAGAAAGGCCTGAATGAAAATGTCAGGCTTGTTGCTGTTTCCAAAACAAAGCCTGTGAGCGACCTCATGGAAGCCTACCGGACCGGGCAACGGGTATTCGGCGAGAATAAGGTACAGGAGCTTACCGATAAACAGGAGCAGATGCCGGCTGATGTCGAGTGGCACTTTATCGGTCATTTACAGACCAACAAAGTAAAATACATTGTCCCTTTTGTTTCGTTAATACATAGCGTAGACTCTTTTAAGCTGCTGAAGACGGTCGATAAGGAAGGAAAAAAAAACGGGCGTGTGGTAAAGTGCCTGCTTCAGTTTCATATTGCGGAAGAAGAAACAAAGTTCGGTTTTGACCTTGGTGAAGCCGGCGAGATGCTGTCGTCGCCTGGATTCAGGGAGCTGGAATTCACAGAAATCTGCGGCGTGATGGGAATGGCTACAAATACAGACAATAGTCAACAGGTACGGCAGGAATTCAGGAACCTGAAACATATTTTTGATCAGCTGCGTGATGGCTTTTTCAGGGAAAAAGAAGCTTTCCGGGAAATTTCAATGGGCATGTCGGGCGATTACCCGATTGCAGTTGAAGAAGGAAGTACCCTGGTGCGGGTAGGGAGCCTTATTTTTGGAGAAAGGTCTTACGGAACAAGATGACGACAGAAAAATTTTAAGAGCTAAATAAAACGATTTAATTAAGAAAAACTATGGAAAAACTGGAGACGGCATACCTGGGCCTGAAACTAAAGAACCCTGTTATTGTGGCAAGTTCGGGGCTCACAGCGAGTGTTGAGAAAATAAAAGAGCTGGAGCAGGCGGGAGCTGCGGCAGTGGTGCTGAAATCACTTTTTGAAGAACAGATAAACAGCGAGGTAAGCCACCTCATCAATAAAAATCCTCAAAACTTATATCCCGAGGCCGAAGATTATATCTGGAATTATACCCGGCACCATTCTGTTGAGGCGCATCTTAATTTATTGAAAGAAGCCAGGCAAAGTGTGAAGATCCCGGTCATAGCCAGTATTAATTGCGTCTCTTCCAAAGAATGGACCGGTTTTGCCCGGGAATTTGAAGCAGCAGGGGCAGATGCCCTCGAACTCAATATCTTTTTTGTTCCGACAAGCCGGGATGATTCAACTGATTCGATAGAAAGACTCTATGTCGATATTCTTTCGAAGGTGAAGAAAGAAGTGAAGATCCCGGTGTCGGTAAAAATTGGCTTTTACTTTACGAACCTGATAGCCATGGCTGAAAAACTTATGGCAGGCGGTGCCGGTGCCATCACGATGTTCAACCGGTTTTACGAACCGGACATCAATCTTGAAAAACTCGAGTTTTCGTCTTCCGAAGTATTCAGCTCTCCTTCCGATATCCGTAAAACCCTTCGCTGGGTCGGGTTGGTAAGTTCCGTGCTTCCTAAACTGGAAATTGCCGCATCGACAGGGATACATGACGGCGAGGCCGTTATTAAACAACTTTTGGCAGGGGCGCAGGTCGTACAGGTTTGCTCTGCGGTTTATATAAACGGGGCGCAGGTAATTGCCGGTATGCTGGACGACCTGCAAAAATTTATGGAAAAATGGAATTTCAATTCAATCGAAGATTTCCGCGGCAGGCTGTCTTATGCAAAAATCGAGAACCCCATGCTGTATGAGCGTTCCCAATTCATGAAGTATTTTTCCCATAAAATATAGTTGCGCTGGCAAATTAACCCCATCCGGGATTTTTCTCCTGATTTACCCCCCCTTACTAAAAGGCGTTGTCAGGAGAAATACCTTCCTTTAATTCGGGAAGAAATTCGAGAAGGTCCTGCAATATCTGTTTTTTGTTTTCATCGGCAGCGGGCATGGCATCCTTTATTTTTTTGATTTCTTTTTCATAAATCGCTTCCGATATTTTTCCGGTCATATTAATGATCACAGTCTGGGCTTCAAAGGCAAGCATAAAGTCGCTTTCAACGACCAGGTCAACAAAAGTCGACAAGTGGTCACTGTAATCCATGCCGTTTTCCCAGCAGGCAGAAACCAGGTATTGCAGTTCGTTAACGTACTGCTTGTTCTGTATGGCATCCACAATGAGCGGGATGGCGTCGCTGTGCTTAAGCTCCGACAACAGCCGGGCAATCCTTTTTTTTATTTCAAGGGTTTCAGTTGAATGCAGCAGTTCTATAAGTAAGGGGATATAGGAAGAATTTCCTTTTTCGCGTAATTCTTCCAGCGTCTCCCGGACAAGGTCGGTATTGGGCGACTGAAGATTGCTGACCGTACTGCTGTTTATTTTCTTCGAATGTTCCGAGTTCATGGCTTTATTGCTTTCTCCTGCAAAATTAATATTTCCCGCGTACAAATGGAACAATAGCGGAACGGAATTATCTATTTAATATTTGTTTACAAAGAATAGAGGTACTCACGGAGGAGGAATAGTGGGACTTCGTCCGTTTTGGGCGTTGCCCGTTTGAGGAGTTTGATACTTCGTGTTTGAAGGGTTTGAGGCTCCGCCGTTTGAGGGGTTTGGGCTTCGCCTGTTTGAAGAGTTTGACGGCCTGCGGCCTGTTTGAAGGGCGTTTCCCGTTCCGGAATCCAAGGTTGTCGGCTTTATGAAGGGGGTTTGGCAGGCTGTTGTTAATTTAATTAACATGAGTAATTTTAACAAGGTAAAACGGAAATGATAATATCCTTATTTCGCAATGCACCGGCAACGACCGGAACAAAGGGAGGGGAATAGGATAAGGCTGTGATGGTGATAATGGTGGTATCCGTATCCAGCTTAAAGATCCAGGCCAGGAATACATGGATGGCTATTGAGCCAAAAACGGTGAGTGCCACCAGGAAGAATAACCCAAGAAAGTCGCTGCTGAACATGCCCCGTAAATCACCCATGCTTGCCACCATCAGCGAAAAAACGATGATAAATACATGCCCAGCTGAAACGTCTTTTCGATCCGGTTTACCCGTTTGAATGTGCTGAACAACGAGCCCGGCGAGATGATGGTCAGGATCACGGAGAGCATCTGCTCTTCTTTCGGAACAAGCAGGCCTGACAGCCCGCCTGCAGCAAAGATCAGTACGAAATGCGCAAAGAAAAAGCAGCCATCCCTGGCAGGGACAGCCGCTCCAATCCTCTGTGGAGGATCAACTTTGGATAAACAGTTGCTTTTATGGCACTCAATAACCCGGGTTTTGCCACATATAATTTTCATCCGGGTTCCGGTACAGTTCTTCCTGGGGAATAGCAAAGATCAATTGATAGCTTTCCAGTTCGTAATCATTTACGGCAGGATAAGTATCTGCTTCCAGAAAATCATTGATTACATCATAAGCCCGGTCTGTTCTCACCAAATCGAACCAACGGATATTTTCAAAGGCAAACTCCAGCCGGCGTTCTTCTTCAATCGCAGAACGAAAAGAATCCTGATCCGGCACGTCCGAAGCAACCAGCGGGGCCAGGCCTGCACGGTTTCTGTTCCAGTTAAGGATTTCCATGGCATCCCCACCTGATGAGTAATTTATCTCATTGAGCACTTCGGCGTACATCAGATAAACATCTGAAATCCTCAGTACCGCCCAGTTGATTTCCCAGTCAGCAATGGCCGTAACTTTTCCATGGCAGAATTTATTGACCCAGATTGTCCCGGTATTGACATTCCCGTCGATGGTCGTATAGCCCTTTTTCAATGTAAGATCTCTTCGGGTGTCACCTTCCTCATAGGCATTATAAATGTTTTTTGATGAAAACATATGCCCGTTCGATCCGCCATAAGGAACTTCGTCAGAACTCATATCCGTTGGAATAACATCATCCGGAAAATCATTTCCTTCACCAATGTTGCCGGAAATGAACTGAATTTCAAAGACAAACTCTTTCCCGTTATCGTTGCTATCGTCCCATATATCTGCCCAGTTTGCAAAACGTTCATAGAGTCCGGAGTTGATGACATCCTCCAATAAAAGTTTGGCCGATGTCCAATCCTTTTCTGTCAGATAAACCCTTGCAAGTATCCCTTCGGCTGCATATTTGGTCGCCCGCCCCAGGTCATCCGCGTCTTCCCAGGCTGCAGGCAATTCCGTGCCTGCCTGGATAAACTCATCCGTCAGGAAAGCATACATCTCTTCATCGGATGCCCTGGCAACCAGTTTTGCCTCATCATCGGTAACGACATGATCGATAAGGGGAACGCCTCCCCAAATACGGAACAGGTCAAAGTAAGCCAGTGCCCTCAGGAAACGGACTTCCCCGGCTGCACAGCTCTTCCGGTCGTCACTGGTAAATTCAACACCGTCAATATGGTCCAGAACGTAGTTACAGGCCGTGATTGCCTTATAATATTGCTGCCAGGCGCTCCACAGAATTTCAGTGGATTCGTCATCTTTACATTTACTGATCAATGTAAAATCATAAACACTTTCTCCCGTTTCGAAATTGTCGGAACGGGCTTCAGCGATCTTGGGCAGATATTCCGCACAGATCGGCTGAAAGCAACTGTAAGCGCCGTCCACAGCCAGTAAAATCCCTTCTTCACTTTCATAAAAGGTTCCTGTATTAAACGAAGATTCCGGATTTTTCTCCAGAAAGTCATCACAACTGTTGCCAAGGAGACTTACCCCGATGATTATTAAAATTTTATATTTATTTTTCATGCTTTTAAATTTTAGAAACTCAGGTTAATGCCAAACATATATTTCCGTGCCAAAGGGTAGGTCCCGTAATCCAGTCCGGGAGCAGTCGTATCATCGCCATAAGAACTGCCTTCCGGATTTACCCCGGGATAGTCACAGATTGTAAAGGCATTATCAACAGAAAAGTACAGGCGTAGTCTTTCAATCCGGAACGAACTGATCACAGATTTGGGCAACGAATACCCAAGATTAACATGCTTTAACCGGATGAATGAAGCATTGTATAACCAGGTATCATTCCAGTTGGCATTATCCCCAAAAGGGTAAGGGGTGACCCCGTCACCGGGCTCATCAGCCGACCGGTAACAATTCGCCCACCGGGGACGTTGATTCTTATGAGGTTCTCCGTTATCGGAGCCACGTGCCAGGAAAAAGAAAATATCAGCCCCCCACTGCCCCTGGAACAAAAAGCTAAGATCCCAATTTTTACAGCGAAAATCGTTTTGAATGCCCCAGACATAATCCGGGTTTGGTTTTCCCACGATTTTACGGTCATCATCTGTAATTTTACCATCACCTGTCTGGTCAACGACCTTAATATTTCCAATCTCCTGGTCTTCAAGATGAGGTTCCTCCAGGGAGGAGAGCAATCCATCTGTTTCGTATAAATAAAAAGCGCCGATCGGTTCTCCGACAGTCGTAATATTCGTGGCAGCTCCGTTTTTTGTAATGGTGATTGGTTCATTGTCCTTTCCAAGTCTTTTGACTTTATTTTTGTTATAGGAAATGTTGAAACGGGCTTCCCAGGAAAGATTTTTTTTCGCGACAGGACTGGCGGTCACCTCAAGTTCCCATCCGCGGTTTTGCACTTTCCCGATATTTTTAAGAAGGCTTTTAAATCCGGTTGTAGTCGGAACGGGAACATCGAGAAGTAAATCTTTGGTGTTGTTAATATAGCCATCCAGAGATAGTTGTATCCTGTTCTTTAATAATGACCAGTCAATACCGATCGTATTGGTAATGGTCGTTTCCCAGCCAAGATCCGGATTATCGATCGACCCCGGCACAAAACCACTGGTAATACTTCCGTTAAACGAATAGTTTGAACCGGACATTGACCCAATGGCCCCATAATCTCCGATCGAATTGTTTCCTGTCTTTCCCCAGGACATCCGTAACTTCAGCAAATCGGTCCAGGAAACAGTTTTCATGAAATTTTCACTGCTCAGCTTCCAGCCAACAGACACGGAAGGGAAAAAGCCCCAGCGGTTCTCAGAGCCAAAACGGGAACACCCGTCATAACGTAAAGAGGATGAGAACAGATATTTCTCCTGATAATCATACTGGATCCGTCCAAAGAACGAAGCCAGGTTATATTCGCTTCTTTCAGAAGTCGCTGTTACCGGAGTTGCCGCCACATTCAGGGACGAAATCTCATCGGAAGGATAATCGGTTGCCCCGGCCCCGGAATAGGCATATATTTCACTTTCTATAGAATTTCCAAGCAAAAGGTCCAGATGGTGCTTATCTTTTAAAGCCGCACGATACGTCAGTGTATTTTCAAAGACATATCCTTCATTTGTTGTATTGTCTTCCTCCCCTTCCGCTGAATTTCCCATGTTAATATTCGAGGACATAAAGTAGGTGTACCTTTTTTCCCTCCGGTCATAGCCAAAAGATGTTTTAAAATGTAAATCTTTCATCAATTCGGCATTCAGAAAAATTGACGATAATACCCTCACCTTCTTTGTCTTACCTGTTGTTTCCTCCAGAATGGCTATCGGATTGATCAGATAATCTGCAAAACCCTCCGTATAACCGAGCTCCTCAGTACCCGTTTCCAGGCCCAGTGTAGGCCACATAAAAACTGCTTTATGGGGAACGCTTTCTTTTCCGTTGGCTTTCGGATCGTTGGTTGTTGAAAATGAAGGGGCAATATTTAATCCGATCTGAACATGGTCTGAAATATTCAGATTCGTATTTGAACGGAATGAAAACATTTCATAATTGCTTTCTTTCAGTATCCCATCTTGCTTTACATAGTTGCCTGAAATCAGATAGGTCCCAATCTCATTTCCGCCGGAAGCCGTTAACTGATAATTTTGCATCGGCGCCAGATGATAAATCTCCTTCTGCCAGTTTGTATTGGGCACACTCTCCGGATCCGACCAGTCTGATGGGATTACGGTCTGGGTTGTCCGGATACTGTTCGGATCGTCAATGTTCCCTCCCGAACGGACCCATTTTTCGTTCCTTCCCCAGGTCGACCATTCGATGTACTGATCGCGGTCCATGACGCCGATAATTTTTTCCCGCTGCTGAATGCCTGAATAGGCATTGAAGGAAATGCCGGGCTTAACCCTGTTTCCGGCCTTGCTTTTGATCAGGACAACGCCTCCGGCGCCGCGGGCCCCGTAAATAGCGCAGGCCGATGCATCTTTTAGAATCTCAATCGTTTCGATATCGTTTGGATTTATACCTTCCAGCGTTGTTGTCGGGATGCCGTCGATAACATATAGCGGGGATATGCCATTATTGATGCTGTTCGTACCCCTGATCTTTATGGTGAGGTCCTGGCCCGGCACTCCGTTTTTTTGCTGGGCAATTACTCCGGCCAGCTGTCCGGCAAAAGCTTCTGAAACAGAAGTGATCGGCCTGTTTTCAATGGCTTCACCGCCAATGGAAGAAATTGAGGTCGTCAGGTTTGACTTCTTGACACTTCCATACCCGATGGCCACAACTTCATCCAGCCCGATGGTCTCCTCGGTCAGGGTAATATTCAGTGTGGTTTGTCCGGTATATCTGACTTCCTGCGATTTCATGCCGACAAAGGAGAAAACCAGCGTGGATCCGGGCGGGACATTGGACAGACTGTAATTGCCGTCGGCCCCGGTAATGGTGCCGGTGGCTGTCCCTTTTACAATGATGGTTACCCCGGGCAATGGCTGGACGCTGGCGTCGGTCACTTTGCCGCGGACAGTTTTGTCGGCTTGCTGAGCGGATATACCGGTTTCACCTGGCCCGGGTGAAGAAGAGCGGATAAGCGGTTCGCCCGGCAGTAACAAGGTTCCGGCCTGCAACGGGTAAAAGCCCGGAGCGGCCAGTAAGAAGAAGAGGAACAGGGTTCCCCGGATTGAAGGATGCGTTTTTGTTTTAAAGTTCATAGTCAGTTAGTTTAATGGTTTTGGTTAGTTTCCGGAAAAGGCATGACAATGCCCGTAAGCAGAATTTTTGTTTCATACTTCTAGGATTTTTCAGGTTGAATGTTCGGTTGATGCCGGATTCACGGGACTCCGTGAATCCTCCTGTTGGTGTGTATTTAGAAAGACATTATGGAGGCAACCGGTGACAAAAAGGTTTCGCGTAAAGCATAACTTTTGGGGGTTGGGTTAAAAATGAAAGATTTAAGGAATGTTCCCGGGGCAACAGATAGTGAACAGCCTCGGCAAACAGGGCGCGGCATCCCCTGAAAGCAGGGCGTACAGGCCGCCTGCCCGTGTAATATGAAAAGTTTTTCATAAATTTAGGGTGTTAATTAAATTTATCAAGATTGATTAACTGCTAAGCCTGCTGCACGTCGCCAAACAGTTGCAGCGGGCCTTTGCTTTTTTAAGGAATATCGGGGTTAGTCAAGTCACAAGCAATAATTTTAAAGTTAAACGACAAACATTTAAGGTATGCCTGGTAAAAAGGCATGGCCTGCACAATTAAGTTGAGCTTTCTAAAACAGTATGCGCCTGGAACAAAAACAAAAAAGAAGGCGCGGGCTCAACTTATCCGAACTGGGGTACTGGTATACCTGTACGCAGATAAGAGAACCCACGCCTAGGTCGTGAGCTTTTCTTACTTATCATCTCGCATACATTAAAAATTACCAGTTTTCAGTTCGAGATTCTAAGCGAATGCTTCTAATATTTTTACTTTTCGAAGGTTCGCAAAATTACATCTTTAATGTAATGTCTTGACAAATATAGTGAATAAATCATTCGATACAAATTTGTATCGAATGATTTAAGCTTTTTTCTCAAATTTTACTTTATGAGAAAATATAATGAAGTAGAAGTTGAGCTATTAAACATCCAAATAGGATGTGTTCTAAGACTGGCTAGGTTAAAGAGAGGAATATCCCAATATGATCTTTCTTTATTATTGGGGTCAAACCCAACTATGGTCGGAAGAGTCGAACGATCTGAGAATGTAAGCGGTTGGGATAAAATACTTTCAATAAGTCAAGAATTAGATATCGACTTTTGTAGTCTCTTCATCTTAAAGACAAAGGATGAATTATTGTCCATTGTTGATGAATCTTTTAAGCTTGAGGATAAACTTACTCAGAAAAAGAGGGAATATTACAGCTATCTGAAAACAATGATCACGAACAAATTCTAACGGTAATTCCACAACAAATGTAAATATTCGATCCCGCACGTCTGTTAATATTCTTCTTCCATTTCGGACTGTTCTAATTTTTATGCACAAGCCGGGCAGACTGATGATTTACCGGGACTATTCCAATAATTGTACATTTTCCGCTTAGCGATTTGAGTATTGCAGAAAAGAAACTCACTACCCTTGCGGGGAAGCGGTTAAACTGAATAGGCATTTCTTTGCCTTATTATTTCAAAATCATTATCACACATTTTTATTTTCAGACAAGACTGGAATTGTTTCAGAGGCTTAGTGGAAAATGCCGAACAAGCATTTATCTCTTTAAGATTATCATCTATCTATATAACTGTCATTTACCTGTGAAAATACTTGGCTAGCTGCATAATTTTGCATTGAGACAAAACTCTAGTTTGCACACCCACATTTATGTTTTGCAGGTTGAAACTATCGTTTTGCTAATCCAACAAATGAACGTAACGAATTTTACCAGAAACCTATTTGACTTTAAGGGAGGTTGGCGTAATTTGGTGGGATTAAAACTACACTCGAAGGTTATGGAAAATTATTGTGCGAAAATGACTGGTTAATTCCACCAAAGTAAAAGGATGCCTTTTGCATTGACTACAGCCTATTTCATAGAAAGGAATGGTTTGGTCTATTAACTAAACTTTAACAGAGAGTTCAAAAAGCATAGAAATATATATTCATGTTTCAAAAAATAGTTTTATAAAATTTAAGAACTAGATCGATGACATTACATTGACAATAATTAAAATCTGCGTTTATTGTTACAATTCCGGAAAATATGATCACCTTTTTCAGGTTGAGAAAGTAGCAATAAACGCTGTTAAAGATTATACTTAAACGTTAACTGTCATCTTAAAAACAGCAGCATAAAATGCACGAGCACGATTTAAATAGAGTTAAATTTTACTCAAAAGAAGATATGATAAGTGGACACGAATTGTCAAAAGGAGAATGCATCTTAAGAGATGAGATAAAGCCTAATTATACAAACATTAACGACATTTTAGAACTTTACAATATAAAAAAATATATTGATAATGAATTGTATTTAAGGAAATGGACTCAAGAAGATATTGAAAGTTTCAAGATTAAAGTCGATGAATATGGTAAAATCATAGGACGATTTATGTCAAAGGTTAATGATACAAATATTGTTGACTTTTATGATAATATATCATTTAATTATATTGATTCTTTTTGGGAAATAGTTAATGATCAAAATGTATTTAAGCGGATTTCAAAATCCAATTTTCAAAAGATTCTCACAGGTGCCCCTCTCATAATCAACGAGATTATAACTCATAAATCATTAGTTGATTATTACAATACAATAATCAAAGATTTCTTACTAACCTATTCTCAATCTGCTGAAATATTGCTTACTATCTATGAGGTACAAGAAGAATTTACCCAAAAACAGAAATTTTTTACCCAAAAGCTTAAGTGTTGAAAACAAAGAAACGATTATTTCAAATTATTTAGAATCCAACGATTTAAATCTAAATTATATAGGATTAATACAAAACATAAAAAATAGGAACGATTTTAAAATATCTGATAAAACTAGACTTAAAGCAAAACGTCTACAGAAAAGCGAAACTGAAAAATTTTTCACTGATAAAGGGAGTTTTAAATATGGAGTTAATATAAGTTTTCCTGAAAATGCAACAAAAATAAAAGATGGATTTATTGACAAAAATCATATTGCTAACTACTCATACAGTTTAGATTTTATTAAACAAAACAACAATCCATATTTTTTATTTCAAAATTTTAAATATCTATTCGAATATACTGATAATCAGAATAGAATAGATCTTGTGAGCAAAAAAAGCCAATTAGGGATATTTGAAAAAATTATGGGAGTACATTCTCAAAATGAATATAGAGGAGGAACAGCTTTTTCTGTATCTGAAATGACATCACAAGGTCAAATATATGGATACAATAAAATTGTAAATGATTTAAACTATTCATTAGAGGATATTCTTCATTTTGTTTTTACATCAATTTTTCAAGAAAAATATGGTTTTGCTAATAATGCTAGTTTTTATATTCCAACAGCAACTACATACTTCGAAAAGGTAAGATTGTTAGCACCTGAATTTGAATCAATTTTAAAACAATTCAAATTTTTTGTTGAAGATGGAAATATTGATTTTGAACTTTTGCAAATATCATCACTTCCTTCTTCTATAAAAGATATACCAAGTCTAAATCCTAATAAATATATATATTTCAATGAAAGTAATGATATAATGGTAGGATGTTCAAACTTATTTTTTTCCGACCAAAGTCATCTTACATATGTAGAACCATTTAAAAACAAAAAACACCATACTTTTTTTGAATTACTTGCACACGAAGATGTAATATTTGGAAATTATGAAGAGCATCAGAAACCTCGATTGAATTATCTTATTGAAAAAGGTTTTATTTCAATAGATAGTAATGACCTAATACAAATAACAAATCCAGCAAGAGTATTAATTTTAAAAGATTTACACGATAATGAGGTTGGTTCCTTTTATCATTATCCGATTGATTTTCAACGAGAAGTTAAACAGATGGAAACAGAAGACATTGTTTTCTTTGAAAGTTCATTATTTTCAAAACCAGAGCAATCATATTTTAACTATTTCTTAAATAAAAGCGAATTTACTAATGGATTAGATTTAAGAAATAGCTATTTGCACGGTACGCAAGCAAACCCAGACGAAGTTAAAAGACATGAATACGCATATTTTACATATATAAAATTATTAGTTTTAGCAATGTTGAAAATAGAAGATGATTTACTAACTTCAAACGCAATAAAAAAGAAAATGCGAAAGGCAAACGGCTAATCGAGTAGACAAAACCGTGGTTATTATTAAATGCTCCATGTAATGGGATTAAATGATTTTCCCCTGCCGGTTTTGGCGTTCCTTTCCGCCGGGACCAGGAAAAGCGGCAGTGATACCAGCTTTTTATCATCCGGGCGGGCATAATTTTCCCGTTCGGCAAACGCGGAGGGTTTTTACTGGGAACAATTGTGTCAATCTCTTTTCTGAATAACAAGTAAATCTGTAAACTATTTCCAGCAAAGGGCAAAGATGCTGTTCTCTTCGTAAAAAGATGCTGAAGGTTTCGCGGAAAGTTGCCGTACTTTTCAGGAAAAGACAGGGGAGATTTTATAAAAAGACCCTGAACTTTTCGCCAAAAGATGGGGAAGATTTCCTCAAAAGCTGCCCGACTTTTAGTAAAAAGATACCGAGGATTTCCGGAAAAGATACGGTACTTTTTTCATCCTTCCGGTATAAGGGGAAAAGTATATTGATTAAAAAATTACTGTATAATTTTCAAAATAGTAGTGCATAATCCTGGAAATTATAGTGCATAATTTTGGAAAGATTAACGCATAAACCTGGAGATATTAATGCATAATTTCGGAAAGATTCACTTATCAGTATTCCTGTTCCGGGGTGTCTTTATTTGGTAAAATAGGCAGTTCGCTCAACAAAATGTATTCCTGTGCTTTGAGTACCGCTTGCTGTGCGTTGCGATTGGGCCGGAAACCATAACTGTAATCTTCAAATTCCATCTCGAATTTGATGGACAGAACCTGGTCTACGGCTTGTTGCAACATGCGATCGGTTGCAGTGAGTACGCCTAATAAACGGAATTTTCCGTTGCTCTTGGGTATTTCCACCCCCAGAATAGGTTGTGGCTGGTACTTCCCTTCACGGATATCAGATTCCAGTTGCTCCCTGTTTTTAGTCAGGTGAGCATACAAATCCGTCACTGCCATACCATCGGTGCCTGCCGAACCTTTATTCGACACAACCTGACGGTAAGCCCGCATTATATTCCTCCGGTTCAGTACCTGTTCAATCATCCTCTTTTCGTTTACTTTGTTTTACCCTGTCCCGCTTAAGCCAGGGCTGGCAATGCCTCCCTGCCGAATTTGGAACATCTTAATGTTCAGCCCTTCACTACCCTGTGAGTCCTCCGCGGTATCTGTTCGCGGCTCGTTGCCAGTAGCTACTATGGCTTCTGCTGACTCCTTCCCCTAACCACCACGTGGTTGACAAGGTATCCCCTGGTAAGAGCTTTTCCCTTCATCCAATCCCTGCGACATCTACTGGAAAACGATTTTGGTATTCTTGGGACGTTACAATGGTGTGCCCACCTTATCCTCGTTTCACAGCCTCATATGCCGTTTCTGTTCGTCAGTACCGGATTTTGCCGTTTGGCTTCCTTCAGTGCATGGGTCACCCCAAACCACCTTGCCACTTGCTAATGCTTCCGGGCGTTACCCCGGTGCATAAGGGACTTACACCCTCTGGAAAAATACACCTGCTGAATCTATGTTTATTACTTTTTATTTGTATTTTTAAGCTTTTTCTATAGCTTTCAGCAGGTGCGCTCTGCTCATGCAGGGCGCACACACGGAATAGAAGTGGTACTGTGCAACGGAAAATTTACAAAACATGCCAAAGGGAAAAAGACCGATGTAAAAGACTGCCGGCATATACAGAAACTACATGCCTTAGGATTGTTAACAAGCAGCTTTTTACCTGATGAAACAACCGAAAAACTACGGACATATTGCCGTCAAAGGAGCAACCTGCTTTCATCGGCTGCCGGGGCATCCAGAAAAATGCAGAAATACCTCAAGTTTCTAAATTTTCGGTTAGACGTGGTTGTTAAAGATGTATGCGGGCTTACCGGCCTGGCAATAATAGAAGATATCTGCAAAGGGAACCTCGACCCGGAATTATTGTCAAACCACCGACATTACAATTGCCGCAAATCAAAGGAAGAAATTGCCAAAGCCCTTCATGGCAATAACAGGGAAGACTTTTTGTTCGGGTTAAAACAAGAATACCAGGCATACCGGTTTTTTCAAAAACAAATTGATGCCTGTGACAAGCAAATTGACAGGTTCATAAAAGAAGAATTGCGAAAGTCACCCGAAAAGAACAAACTAAAAACCTTCGATAAACCATACAAAAGACAAAACAAGAATGCCGTATCAATTAAAAATTTTAACCAGGTAGCATACCAATATTTTGGAGGAGTTGATTTGATGGCTATTGAAGGGTTAAGCCATGCAACAGTACTTTCCATAATGAGTGAAATCGGGCCCGATGGATTTATAAAGTTCGACACATCGAAACAATTTGTTTCCTGGGCAAGACTGGCGCCCAATAATAAAATCTCAGGCGGCAAAGTGCTTAGCAGCAAAATACCAAAAGGAAGCAACCGCCTGAAAATAGCCCTCAGGCAAGCAGCCAATGCAATCGGGAACTTAAAAGACACTCATCTTTCCGACTTCTTTAAAAGGGTCGCATTCCGCAAAGGAAGGCAGGCAGCAGTAAGTGCCACAGCAAGAAAGATCGGGGTAATTATCTGGACGATGGTAACAAAACAAGTCCCCTATAATCCTCCCGAACAATACCTGTTCCTCGACCAGAAAAGAAAGATGGGAATAGCAAAAAGAATTAAAAAACAAATCGCTAAATTTGACATAAAACCCGATGAAATTGGACTTGGTAACTCACTGAGCCCCAACTACAATTTTTAACGTTAGTCAGAATGCTAAGAACACTGACAGTTAGAGGTAATTTTATAAGCTTTACAACTATTTTGAGAAAAAATAAAATTAAAGAGGTGAAATCGTGAAAAAAAAAATAAGCTTATTAGATATAAAAAATCAGATTTCCTTAGCTGAATCAAAAATACCTGCTAATGTTTTACAAAAAATGCAATTGGTTTGCAGTCGGCTTGAACTGCATAATAAGACACAATTAAAAATTTCTCAAAAATCAAATGAATATTCAGCAAACCTAAGAAAGATTTATATTCATTTGGTTCGTATTTCTAATCTATGGGCTATTTATGAGGGGCTTTTTGGTTTGTTGGAGAATTATACAAACTCGGACATTTTTCTAAAAAAATCGGGGAAAGGGAAATTAGTCAACGGTTATTTAGATAGTTTTTCAAAAAAAACTGCCATTAATTATTCAACAACAATACAATTCGAATCATTCTTTGAATTTATTTTAGAAAAAAGTAAAATGTTCCAGCATTTAGATGGTCTGAAATTTATCAATACTATCGAAGAATATGTAAAGTACTTGATTGAAGAAAATTCAAGAGTGGGGCAAGAAGCCAATAATGGTTTACTTAATAGCATAATTGAGAAATTAAATAGTACATCAAATGTAAAGGTTATAAACTACCGTAAAAGAACTAATTTCAATGTTCTTGAGAAGGATAAAAAAGAATTAAAATGGTCTGAATATTTAGCATTAGTTTATTCGATAAGAAATCATTTTTATCATAATTTACAATTAGGTAGTGAATCGATAAAAGATAAAAAATCGGAGAAATTTAAATTAGTATTTTTATTAAGCATTTATGAAATGCATTATGAAGTAATTTTAAACTTGTACTCAAACGAAATTAATAAATACTTAAAAAAACTTCAAAAATGACAAATAACCTAGTTGGAACAAAAAAACTAAAACAAATAATGTATGGTTGTTTTAGAGTTTTTAGTAGTCATAAATTATTGACAGAAGAAGGCTTAATCAATGAATTACCGAATGCTGTTGCCTGGCTGGTTCAGTCTGAATTAATTAAAAAAGAACAATTTCAAGAAGCAATGTATTACTTTTTAAATTGCTACAATTTCGGGTGTAATCCACCTATGACTGATGAATATATGCGCACTACTCTAACTAATGGAATCCTCCAACGATGCAAGGGAATTGAACTTATTAAAGGGTCAAAATACATTGATGAAGCATTTGAATTAATACCGAGCGAAGGAGAGTCTGCAGCAAATTGGGAACTTAATAAAATTTATTCTCTAAAATTTTAAAAAACAATGCCATTCTTATACGCAATAGCAAGTAAAACGCGTAATACGAAGGCTTTTTGTAGCTTAATTTAAACGATTACTATAAAAATTGAAATAACCAAAAAATTCAAATAAATAAACGATTATGAAAAAACTGATAATTATTACATTGCTTTTAATATGCACAATCCCAAGTTTTTCAGAGGTGATATGGTTGAAAACAACACATAAGAAAAGTTGCAATTCAGAAGGTTACCAACCGTATAAAACGGATATAAAAATTGATTATGAAAATAAAGAAATTTGGATTTGGGTTCCAAGTGAAAAAGTTTATGTGAAATTTTATATTTTACATAAACTGGAATCAGACGATGGTAGTAGTCGAATTTCTGAATACACTTGCAAAAATTTGGATTCCATAAATAAGGTTACAATTTACACCTCTGTTCCAACAGGAAAAATTGTTGGTGTAAATGTGAAAATATCAGATTCTTGTTTAATTCAATATTTAATCGTTGATTAGGTAGCTAATCAATTTATGATAAAAAAATTAAAGCACGAAACGCTAATCGAATAGCCCGCCCTGCCAGCAAGTGCTGACAGGGAGAGGCTTTCACACCACTGTACGTACGCGAGCTACGCTCCACCCCTTCGGCCAAAATGTCCACCGGACATTTTAACCTCGGGCACATATACAGCGGTTCATTAAGATGTGGGGCAACTTTTCCGTAATATGTAAGCAACGCTTCGTAACCTCTTTTTCGCAATCGCTCCAAAGTAATAGTAGTTCTCAAAATCGGGCTTTGGGCAATTGCCCATCCTCCCATCCGGGAACGGCTCCATTGGTAAGCATGTTCCGGATCGACCCCCAGACGGATCAGGTTCTTCCGTTTCCGTTCCCTGCCCTGCAACCTGGCTCCTCCTTAAATTTGTCCACCGGACAAATTCTTAACAGTCGGCCCTTCCAGTGATGCCAGATACAATACCGAAGCCGATTTCTGAGCCATCCGTCCACTTCCTTTAGCTTGCCGTGCAGGCTCGCCATTCGGAAATAGTTGAGCCATCCCCGGGTAATTTCTTTGAGCTTTTGAATGCGCTCATCGAAACTCATCGGTGTGGTCTTCCGGGTGACGATTTTCATCTTTTGTTTCAGGTTTTTCCAGCTTTTGTCGCTTGCAACCAGTTGGTATTGGCCTTTTTCTCCCTTACGGTAAGTAGGTACGAAACCGTATCCCAAAACTTTAAAGTTGACTGGTCGGCGGATGCTCCATCCCTTCAACCTGGCTCCTCCTTAAAATTGTCCACCGGACAATTTTTTTACAGTCGGCCCTCTCCCGGTTGATCGGTAACTTCAACTTGTTTTTCAAAAATAGAAACAAGTTGTTGCCGATCTTGCGGGCCTCCGATTTGCTTTTGGTGTACGCACTAAAATCATCGGCGTATCTGACGTAGCGAAGTCCCTGCCTCTCCATTTCCTTATCAAGCTCATTCAGCATGATATTTGACAGTAACGGACTAAGCGGGGATCCTTGCGGAACCCCTTTCCGCCGTTTGACCAGTTTGCCGTTGATTTGGATCGGCGCTCTTAGCCATTTGCGGATCAGGCGCAAGGTGAGCGGACATTTGACCTTGCGGTACAGCAACTGCAACAGGATACAGTGGTCCACTTCATCGAAGAAGCTTTTCAGGTCGATATCAACAATGTGCCGGTATCCTGAATTAATGTATTCCTGAGCCTTTAGTACCGCTTGCTGTGCGTTGCGATTGGGCCGGAAGCCATAACTGTAATCTTCAAATTCCATCTCGAATTTGATAGCCAGAACCTGGCCTACGGCTTGTTGCAACAGGCGATCCGTTGCAGTGGGCACACCTAATAAACGGAATTTTCCGTTGCTCTTGGGTATTTCCACCCCCAGAATAGGTTGTGGCTGGTACTTCCCTTCACGGATATCAGATTCCAGTTGCTCCCTGTTTTTAGTCAGGTGGGCATAGAGTTCCGTCACAGGCATACCATCGATGCCTGCCGAACCTTTGTTCGACACCACCTGACGGTAAGCCCGCATCATATTCCGTCGGTTCAGTACCTGTTCAATCATTCCAATTTTCGTTTACTTCGTTTACCCTGTCCCGCTTAAGACGGGGCTGGCTATGCCTCCCCGCCGAATTTGGAACATCTTAATGTTCAGCCCTTCACTACCCTGTGAGTCCTCCGCGGTATCTGTTCGCGGCTCGTTGCCAGTAGCTACTATGGCTTCTGCTGACTCCTTCCCCTAACCACCACGTGGTTGACAAGGTATCCCCTGGTAAGAGCTTTTCCCTTCATCCAATCCCTGCGACATCTACTGGAAAACGATTTTGGTATTCTTGGGACGTTACAATGGTGTGCCCACCTTATCCTCGTTTCACAGCCTCATATGCCACCGCTACGCTCTTCATGTCGTCAAATGTCCACCGGACATTTGGTTTTACTGCCGTAAAACTTTACGTCATTCACTGTTCGTCAGTACCGGATTTTGCCTTCTCCTGCCCTGCAACCTGGCTCGTTCGCTAAAAATGTCCACCGGACATTTTTTTACGCTCCGCCCCCTTCAGTGCATGGGTCACCCCAAACCAGCTTGCCACTTGCTAATGCTTCCGGGCGTTACCCCGGTGCATAAGGGACTTACACCCTCTGGAAAAATACACCTGCTGAAACTATGTTTATTACTTTTTATTTGTATTTTTAAGCTTTTTCTATAGCTTTCAGCAGGTGCGCTCTGCTCATGCAGGGCGCACACAAGCGGTATAGCCAATAAGGGCTTCATGTGTATGCGAAGGGCTTTAGCCCGCTTCAACTTTTCGTGTAACTTGACAGGAAATCGCCCGCAATCCCTTACTGGCCATACCGCCAACGTTGGCTGCAAGCGAAAAAGAATACTCTGCATAAATGAATTATAAATTCAAAAAATAGACATGCATAATGAAAAAACAGATTCTTAAAAATTCCATCATAATTTTAATCTTGGGAATTTCAATAAATTCTTACGCACAGAGGAAGATAAATACTCAGTTTTTTGATGATTATTTTACTCAAATTATGAATTTCAACGGAAATATTTTAGTTGCTGTAAACGGACAACCTATTTTCGAAAAAAGTTATGGATATGCAAATCTTGAACTAGGTGTAAAAAACAATCTGAATACAAAGTTCCAGATTGGTTCAATAACCAAACAATTTACGTCAATGGCAATTTTCATTTTATATGAAAAAGGGAAATTAAAATTGACAGATAGAATATCAAATTATATTGACAGTTTACCTATTGGATGGCAAAACATTACTATTCATCAACTTTTGAATCATACATCTGGATTAATGCATTCAGAAGATTTAAAGGATTTCAATAAAATTATGTCAATTCAAGCTTCACTTGACGAATCCATTAAAAGATACTTTGATCAGCCTTTAGTAGCCAAACCAGGCGAAAAAGCTCATTATAGTGGATTGGGATATTTTCTTCTTGCAAAAATAATTGAGAATATCTCGAGGAAAACATACGAGGAATTTTTAAAAGAAGAAATATTTAATAAAATAAAGATGGAGAATACAGGAGCCTATAATCCTTCAAATATCTACAAAAACATTGCTAACGGATACCAACTAAAAGATACAATTATTAAAAATGCAGACTTTATTTATTTGCCGATTAAAACAGGTGGAGGAAATCTATATTCAACACTTAATGATTTATTAAAATGGGATCAAGCCTTCAACAATAATTTGCTGATTTCTGATACTACAAAAAAGATAATGCTTACTCCGGGATTCTATGATATTGCATGTGGTATTGGAGTAGGGAAAATAAGACTAGAAAATTCGAAGAATGAAAATAAAGCAAATATTCCGGATTCTCTGATTTCAATGGGACATGGTGGATGGAATCCGGGCTTTAGTTCAAGTATTGACATGTTCCCCGATAAAAAAATACTAATTGTAAAACTATCAAATGGCGATTATTTTAAAGAAATGTGGGATGATTCATTTACTCAATTAGTATTGAAAGAAATTTATAAAAGTGATGAATAAACGCCAGCAGCCAATCGAATAGCCCGCCCTGCCAGCAAGTGCTGACAGGGAGAGGCTTTCACACCACTGCAGGTACGCGAGCTACGCTCCACCCCTTCGGCCAAAATGTCCACCGGACATTTTAACTCGGGCACATATACAGCGGTTCATTAAGATGTGGGGCAACTTTTCCGTAATATGTAAGCAACGCTTCGTAACCTCTTTTTCGCAATCGCTCCAAAGTAATGGTCGTTCTCAAAATCGGACTTTGGGCAATTGCCCAACCCCCCATCCGGGAGCGGCTCCATTGGTAAGCATGTTCCGGATCGACCCCCAGACGGATCAGGTTCTTTCGGGTCTTTGGGGTAATCCGTATCGTATAGGAATGTGAGACCGTTTCACCAACGTTTGGGAGGGTGCCTCACTAATGTTGGTGAAGGTGTCTCACTAACATTGGTGAAGGTGTCTCACTAACATTGGTGAAGGTGTCTCACTAACATTAGTGAGGGTGTCGCACCAACGTTAGTGAGGGCGGCTCCTCTAAATAGCGGTATAATGGGGCTAATGTTGAAGATGTTGTTACCGGGGATGCCATAAAATGTTTGCCAGGTACCTGCGGAATTGAGAAGAAGTTTTACTGAACAATAAATTTTCGAAAGTTACGCTTATAACCCATTTGTGTTATACGTGTAATCCAAATGAGTTACACGTGTAATACGATTGCGTTATACGTGAAATGCAACTGGATTACACGCATAACTTTTTTATCCTTCCGGTATAAGGGAAAAAATGTTTGGGAAAAGCACTGATAGAAAACGATAGAGGAACAAGTTGTATTTTCGGAACCAAAGTTTGCACATCCGAATTTATGATTTGCAGGCTGAGAATACCGTTTTGCTCACTGAAATAATGAACGTAAAAGATTTTACTAGAAACCTATTTGACTTTAAGGGAGATTGGCGTAAATTAAGGAGCGGAAACTAAATCTAAATTTATGGGGACCGATATCAGGTACATCCAGCAGTTGCTTGGACATTCGAGCATAAAAACCACGATGATTTACACCCATGTCAGTAATAAAGCTATCAACCGGATACAAAGCCCGCTCGACAGGATGTTTGGAAACCCGGGCATAAAAGCAGATAACAAAAATGGCAAAAAAGTGTAATAACTTCGTGCTATTACATAGTTATGGGCAAAATAAAAAAGAACAATTATGGAAATACGAAGAAATCGTTTTGAAAATAAAGCTGACCCTTCAGTAATAATGAATCAAATTAGGGCATTATTGGATCGTTTCAACAAATCAAAAGTTGTTCTACCCCAACTATACAATATGGATTTGATAGATGGGGATGTAATTATTTGTAAAAATTGTGGAAATATAATTTTTCAAAATCAAGAAGTTATTTTAAAGAATATTAGTGAAGAACGAATATCAAATGGAGGCATAGACATTTTTTGCTTAAAATGCAGAAAACGACTTTTTTTCTCTAATAAACCTATTGAACCTAAAATATCTCCTCCACCCCCTCCTCCACCCAAGAAAGAACATGAAGAATTTATTTCCGAATACGATAAGCATGGACAAAAAAAATTTAAACAAAAGACTCAGAAACAAAAAAAAGAGAATAAAAAAGATTTAAACAAAAATAAATCCAAAATAGGAATTATAGTATCAATAGGAGTTACAATAACAATAGGAATTGGGATACTACTTTATTCATCATACACAAATAGTGCAATTAATGGATCTACAGGGAAGAGCAACGGTCCTGTTGTAAATGATATTACAATTGATAATGATTATAAAGCATTAGAAGAGGAAGTAAGTATCAAATTTAAAGAATGTATTAGAGAATATTCAGTTAATGCTTTAATTGATACAAGTGCGATAGTATCAGCCCTAACGAATTCTTGTTTTAAACGAAATCTTACTTATGGAACAAAAACACTTACAGCAGGAATTATTGTTGATGTTTTAAAATCAAATGGTATTGATATTAGTGATGAGGCGAAATATGTTGATTTAGTTGACTGTTTGATTGAAAAATTCTGCCCATAATCGAATAGCCCGCCCTGTCAGCAAGTGCTGACAGGGAGAGGCTTTCACACCACTGCAGGTACGCGAGCTACGCTCCACCCCTTCGGCCAAAATGTCCACCGGACATTTTAACCTCGGGCACATATACAGCGGTTCATTAAGATGTGGGGCAACTTTTCCGTAATACGTCAGCAACGCTTCGTACCCTCTTTTTCGCAATCGCTCCAAAGTAATGGTAGTTCTCAAAATCGGGCTTTGGGCAATTGCCCAACCCCCCATCCGGGAGCGGCTCCATTGGTAAGCATGTTCCGGATCGACCCAACGTAAAAGATTTTATCATTAACCTGTAGGATTTTAAGGGAGATTGGCGTAAATTGAGGGGCGGAAACTAAATCTAAATTTATGGGCACCGATATCAGGTACATTCAGGAGTTCCCGGGACATTCGAGTATAAAATTCACGATGATTTACACCTATGTCAGTAATAAAGCTATCAACCGGATACAACGCCCGCCCGACAGGATGTTTGGAACCCCGGACATAAAAACAGATAACAAAAATGGCAAAAAAGTGTAATAACTTCGTGCTATTACATAGTTGGCACCAATTTAAAATACGTTCGAAATCAATGTAATTAACTTAAACAATTAAACAATGAAAATAGCCTTAATACTTGTACTTCAATTATATGGATATTCCATAATTGCGCAAAATGCAGAATCAACTATTCAAACTAAAATAGATTCAATATTTCTTAAAACCATAAATGAAAGTACTCCTGGAGCTGCTGCTATCGTTTTAAAAGATGGAAAAGTTATCCATGAAGGATTCTATGGATTAGCTAATCTGGAACATTCAATTCCGATAGACAAGAGTACTGTTTTCGATATTGCTTCCCTTTCAAAACAATTTACAGGATTTGGAATAGCACTCCTTATTGATTGGGGAGTTATATCGTTAGATGATGATGTAAGGAAATATATCCCGGAACTTTACGAATTTGAATATAAGATAAAAATCAGCCACTTGTTGTATCATACAAGTGGATTGAGAGATATGCCCTATCTGATGACTCTTGCCGGCTGGGAACTTGATGATATCCGAACATTTGACCAAATGTTAAATCTGATTTACAGGCAAAAAACATTAAATTCAAAACCTGGCGACGAATTTTGTTACAGCAATACAAACTACATACTACTTGCTGAATTGATACAAAGAGTTACAAAAATGTCTTTTAGAGAGTGGATGGATAAAGAAATATTTAAACCACTCGGAATGACAAATACTTTTATTCACGACAACTATAACGAGATGGTTGCCAATAAAGCATATCCATATTCAAAGAATCAGGATAATTCGTTTAATTCAGAAACGGTTAATAGAATGGTACTGGGAGCATCATGCCTGTATACAACTATTGAGGATTTATCTAAATGGTTGAATAATTTAAGCAATCCAAAACCGGAATTTAAATCTGCTGTTAAGCTTATGTTACAAAAAGGGAAGTTGAATAATGGGAATGAATTATCTTATGCATCCGGAATAATTGTGGGAAATTATCGCAATGAGGAAGTTATATATCATGAAGGGTCAATTACTGGCTATACTTCCTATTTGGGATATTTCCCAAAACAAAAATTATCAGTGGCAATTCTGATGAATTATAGTCCTGCAAATCCAAATGCATTATTTAATTCAATCTCTGACATTTACCTTGCTAATGGATTTTCACCAGTAAATAAGAATAACCAGACAGATGAAATTGTCAAAACCGTTAAACTGACTGGGTCTGAACTTGAAAAGTTTGTCGGTACATATAAAATTGGACCAGCCTGGTATGTGACACTTTATAGAGAAGGAGATACCCTGAAGTCATTAGCAAATGGGGGTTGGGCTGTTCCTATGACACCAAGGTCAGATTCTTTGTTTTGGATTGATGATTATGGAACTACGTTTGATTTTAGATTTAAAGGTAATGGTGAAGTATCTCATTTTATTTATTACGGGATGACATGTAAAAAAATTGAGAACAAACCAAAGCCAACTATTTCTCCGCTTTCGGATTTTGTGGGCACTTATTATTCCGATGAACTCCAAACATTGTATATCGTTAAGATTAAAGATGATAATCTTATTTTACATCATAAGAAACATCTTGATATCAAATTAAATCCTGCATGGAAAGACGATTTCTCAGTTGGTGCATGGTTTTTATCATCAATTGAGTTTGAAAGAGATGATAAAGGAAATGTTACAGGTTTTAATGCAACGCATTGGAGATGCAGAAATAACAAATTTATAAAACTAAATAATACTGACTTAACTAAATAAACTGGTGCCAATCGAATAGCCTGCCCTGCCAGTAATGAATACTGACAGGGAGAGGCTTTCACACCACTGTACGTACGGGTCTCGTATACAGCGGTTCATTAAGATGTGGGGCAACTTTTCCGTAATATGTAAGCAACGCTTCGTAACCTCTTTTTCGCAATCGCTCCAAAGTAATGGTAGTTCTCAAAATCGGGCTTTGGGCAATTGCCCAACCCCCCATCCGGGAGCGGCTCCATTGGTAAGCATGTTCCGGATCGACCCCCAGACGGATCAGGTTCTTCCGTTTCCGTTCCCTGCCCTGCAACCTGGCTCCTCCTTAAATTTGTCCACCGGACAAATTCTTAACAGTCGGCCCTTCCAGTGATGCCAGATACAATACCGAAGCCGATTTCTGAGCCATCCGTCCACTTCCTTTAGCTTGCCGTGCAGGCTCGCCATTCGGAAATAGTTGAGCCATCCCCGGGTAATTTCTTTGAGCTTTTGAATGCGCTCATCGAAACTCATCGGTGTGGTCTTCCGGGTGACGATTTTCATCTTTTGTTTCAGGTTTTTCCAGCTTTTGTCGCTTGCAACCAGTTGGTATTGGCCTTTTTCTCCCTTACGGTAAGTAGGTACGAAACCGTATCCCAAAACTTTAAAGTTGACTGGTCGGCGGATGCTCCATCCCTTCAACCTGGCTCCTCCTTAAAATTGTCCACCGGACAATTTTTTTACAGTCGGCCCTCTCCCGGTTGATCGGTAACTTCAACTTGTTTTTCAAAAATAGAAACAAGTTGTTGCCGATCTTGCGGGCCTCCGATTTGCTTTTGGTGTACGCACTAAAATCATCGGCGTATCTGACGTAGCGAAGTCCCTGCCTCTCCATTTCCTTATCAAGCTCATTCAGCATGATATTTGACAGTAACGGACTAAGCGGGGATCCTTGCGGAACCCCTTTCCGCCGTTTGACCAGTTTGCCGTTGATTTGGATCGGCGCTCTTAGCCATTTGCGGATCAGGCGCAAGGTGAGCGGACATTTGACCTTGCGGTACAGCAACTGCAACAGGATACAGTGGTCCACTTCATCGAAGAAGCTTTTCAGGTCGATATCAACAATGTGCCGGTATCCTGAATTAATGTATTCCTGAGCCTTTAGTACCGCTTGCTGTGCGTTGCGATTGGGCCGGAAGCCATAACTGTAATCTTCAAATTCCATCTCGAATTTGATAGCCAGAACCTGGCCTACGGCTTGTTGCAACAGGCGATCCGTTGCAGTGGGCACACCTAATAAACGGAATTTTCCGTTGCTCTTGGGTATTTCCACCCCCAGAATAGGTTGTGGCTGGTACTTCCCTTCACGGATATCAGATTCCAGTTGCTCCCTGTTTTTAGTCAGGTGGGCATAGAGTTCCGTCACAGGCATACCATCGATGCCTGCCGAACCTTTGTTCGACACCACCTGACGGTAAGCCCGCATCATATTCCGTCGGTTCAGTACCTGTTCAATCATTCCAATTTTCGTTTACTTCGTTTACCCTGTCCCGCTTAAGACGGGGCTGGCTATGCCTCCCCGCCGAATTTGGAACATCTTAATGTTCAGCCCTTCACTACCCTGTGAGTCCTCCGCGGTATCTGTTCGCGGCTCGTTGCCAGTAGCTACTATGGCTTCTGCTGACTCCTTCCCCTAACCACCACGTGGTTGACAAGGTATCCCCTGGTAAGAGCTTTTCCCTTCATCCAATCCCTGCGACATCTACTGGAAAACGATTTTGGTATTCTTGGGACGTTACAATGGTGTGCCCACCTTATCCTCGTTTCACAGCCTCATATGCCACCGCTACGCTCTTCATGTCGTCAAATGTCCACCGGACATTTGGTTTTACTGCCGTAAAACTTTACGTCATTCACTGTTCGTCAGTACCGGATTTTGCCTTCTCCTGCCCTGCAACCTGGCTCGTTCGCTAAAAATGTCCACCGGACATTTTTTTACGCTCCGCCCCCTTCAGTGCATGGGTCACCCCAAACCAGCTTGCCACTTGCTAATGCTTCCGGGCGTTACCCCGGTGCATAAGGGACTTACACCCTCTGGAAAAATACACCTGCTGAAACTATGTTTATTACTTTTTATTTGTATTTTTAAGCTTTTTCTATAGCTTTCAGCAGGTGCGCTCTGCTCATGCAGGGCGCACACAAGCGGTATAGCCAATAAGGGCTTCATGTGTATGCGAAGGGCTTTAGCCCGCTTCAACTTTTCGTGTAACTTGACAGGAAATCGCCCGCAATCCCTTACTGGCCATACCGCCAACGTTGGTACGCCGTGAAGCGTATTTTCTTCAATGGGTGCAATTCCCACCTGCCGAATTGGCTGTTCGGGCAGTAATGAAAAAGACTGTTTAAGTCGCGAGGCTTACTCAGGAGTTCTTTGGATTAAGTTACCAAGCCGCAATGCTTAAGGCGTGAACCCATAGTAGCTTCGAAAAGTGTAAATCGTAGACTGGGGAGGATGTTGACGTGTCGCGAACCCTGTTACTTATTGTGGATCAACAGTCGTATGAAGCAATAAGGTCTACCGGAGTCATAGGGGTGGCGTGGTAATAAACGGAGGAAATATGAACACGGGAGGTCTCCTGCAACAAAGCATGGCAAGCATAAACACGCCGGTATAAGTATAACGAAGTCCGGAGGTGGTTGCAGGAGAAGTCGGAGAAGCCCATAGTACCGTTGACGGTAAAGACAACACAACTTTACTTTTAGGGAAGGGGCTTTACTTTAGAGAAGCTTTTATGGATAAACAACTGCTTGATATTGATTTACATCTAAAAGTTAAGCCATCGGTTACGGCTGATGAGAAGGTTCGTGTCTTCCAACGAAAGCTATACCTGCGAGCCAAGCAAGACAAAAGCTTTAAGGCTTACAGTTTGTATGACAAGGTATGCCAGGAGCATGTATTACATGAGGCATACCGGAGGGTAAAATGGGGCAAGCAGGAATACGGCGGTGGCGGGGTTGACAAGGTTACTTTTGGAATGATCGAAAAGGATGGTGTAACCCAATTCCTGGCCGGCATTCAAAACGACCTTACTAACAAAACCTACCGTCCACAAGCGATCCGCAGGGTCATGATCGACAAAGCGGGGAGCAAAGAGAAACGGCCATTGGGTATACCAACCATCCGTGACCGGGTAGTGCAGATGGCAGTGAAGATGATGATCGAACCACTGTTCGAGGCCGATTTCATCGAAACCTCCTATGGCTTCCGTCCGAAAAAGAGCGCGCATGATGCCATTCGAAAGATCAAGGAAAACCTGTTTGCAGGTTATCAGTTTGTTTACGATGCCGACCTATCGAAATACTTCGACACGATTCCGCACGATAAGCTGATGAAAGTTGTGTCCGGTCGGTTAGCCGACACAGGTATCATGAAATTACTAAAACAATGGTTGCGCAGCCCGGTTCAACAAGTAGACGGGCAACTGACCAAAAGCAGGATTGGCACCCCGCAGGGAGGAGTTATATCACCACTTTTGGCAAATATTTACATGAACGTATTTGACCAACTGATCGACGATCCCGAGGGAGTTTATGCCAAGGAGGACATCCGAATAGTGCGATATGCCGACGACTGTGCGCCAAGAACAACTCCTGTAGCGGGAGCTGATGCTATGATGATGATGGAGGCAGGCCCTCCGGATTCGGTTTGCAGGAACTGATTTCAAACCGCTGTATGCTGCTGCATTTAAGAGGTGCGGTCGTGAGCGATACAGAAAAGGTAGAGTAGAATCTATCAGGTGACTTTACAGAAGATGACCGCAAGGGAACCATTGATGAAATGTCGAAAGCGTAGTGATGATGTCAGAACCGGGGGGAAGTCGTTAACCCGGGATAAGCTTGGAGGGCACCTGATACACTGTCTAAGCGGCATCCGGCACAAAGATGGCATGATCTGTAAAGAGGCGTTATCATGGAACTTGGGAACCTGTCGTCTCGGTGCTAAGGGAGAACGCTAAGCAGAGAACCTGTAAAGTTCAGAGTACCAATACGAGGCACAGGGACAGAGTACCCCGTAGTAGTATCAGACAGTCTTTGTAATGAAGGTTTAGCGAAGGGGGTACATTATTCAGCTGAAAGAATTAACCAACTGAAAGCAATTTTAGGATGAAATTAAATCAGACAGCAAAGCCATTTGACATTCCAAAACAAGTAGTTTGGAAGGCATACCTGAAGGTGAAACGCAACCAGGGAGCCGGAGGCATAGACAATGTAACCATAGAATCGTTCGATCGTGAAGTAGGGAAGAACCTATATAAACTTTGGAACCGGATGTCATCGGGGAGTTATATGCCATCGGCAGTAAAACTGGTTGAAATACCCAAAGGGAATGGAGAAACGAGGCCGCTTGGAATCCCTTCGGTCTCGGATCGCGTCGCACAAATGTGCGCAGTTCTGCTATTAGAACCGGTAATTGATCCATTATTCCACGAGAACTCTTATGCTTACCGGCCAAACCGGTCGGCCCATCAGGCGGTAGAAGCAGCCCGGCGACGGTGCTGGCGATATGACTGGGTACTTGATCTGGACATTCGAAAGTTTTTCGACACGATAGATCATGAACTTCTCATGAAGGCAGTCAAACGACACACATCGGAGCGCTGGATATTACTTTATATTGAAAGATGGCTGAAAGTTCCATACCAAACAAGTGATGGTCATCAGATAAAGAGAGCGAATGGAGTACCACAAGGGTCAGTAGTCGGGCCACTATTAGCGAATCTGTATATGCATTATACTTTTGATGAATGGATGAAACGGAAATATCCCTTAGTCCCCTTTGAAAGATATGCGGACGATACCATTTGCCATTGCAGGACAAAGGAAGAAGCAGAGTTCCTTAAAACAGCGATCAAGGATAGAATGGAACAGTGTAAACTTTCATTAAATGAAGCAAAGACTAAGATTGTTTACTGCAAAGATGATGACAGAAGAGGAAGCCATGACCTGGAGAAATTTGATTTTCTCGGGTTTACTTTTATGGCAAGGAGGTCAAAGAATCGATGGGGTAAATTCTTTATTAATTTTAGTCCTGCTATCAGCATGAAAGCGAAAAAGAAGATCAGCAAAGAAATAAGGAGCTGGAACTTACATGAAAGATCAGATAAAAGCCTGACGGATTTAGCGAATATTTTTAATCCGATGTTGCAAGGCTATATCAGTTACTACAGCAAGTTTTACAAATCAGCGATGTATCCGTTGTTTCAGCGTCTAAACGAACGATTAGCCCATTGGGTATCACGGAAGTTTAAGCGATGTAGAAGGCATAAAACCAGAGCGATTCGGTGGTTGGGTAGTATGTATAAACAGAACCCCACTTTATTTGCACACTGGAAGTTTGGAATCACACCGCCAATGGTATGAATGTACCATTGAGGCTGAATAATAGGAGCCGTATGACGGGAGACTGTCACGTACGGATCTGGGAGGGACTCAGGGGGAAGTTCCCTGGGTCTACTCGATTTGTGTTAATGAAGACGAAGCATTATCCACCGAAGATTCTCCGGCGTATGAACAACACCCTGACCCGGATGGGGCTCACGATTAACCAGGAGAAAACCAAATTGTTGCACATCAATAAGAGTAGTTTTTGCTTTCTGGGTTTTGAGTTCCGCATGGTACAATCGAAGTTTAAGTGGAACACCAAACGTTACACCAATATCCGCCCGAGTACCAAATCACGGTCGAAGCTCTATGCCAACATCAGTGATTGTCTGGGGAAACGGAGGCATTGGAACATTGAACCGATGATGTACAAGCTGAACGAGATTTTGATTGGGTGGCTAAATTACTTTAGCATCACCAAGGTAACACACATCTGGGACACGGTCAGCCAGATCAAATGGCATTTGGATTACAAACTGTATAAATGGCTAAAAAGCAAAGGACGGAAAGCCCATAAAACGCTACGCCAGCGCCCTTTCGATAATCTTGTCAAGTACAAACACTTACTGGATATCGAGAAATATGCGAGCTTAAAGTTCCATGCGAAAGCTACAGAAAGAACTCTATCGGTAAGCCGTATGAGCGAATAGTTCACGTACGGTTTGATGCAGGGGGTACTGACAGTCAGCTCATAATTTGTACATTTACGTGTATTAATTATTGGGTGGGCTGTCAGGCTCTACTCTACGCTGCAAGCGAAAAAGAATACTCTGCATAAATGAATTATAAATTCAAAAAATAGACATGCATAATGAAAAAACAGATTCTTAAAAATTCCATCATAATTTTAATCTTGGGAATTTCAATAAATTCTTACGCACAGAGGAAGATAAATACTCAGTTTTTTGATGATTATTTTACTCAAATTATGAATTTCAACGGAAATATTTTAGTTGCTGTAAACGGACAACCTATTTTCGAAAAAAGTTATGGATATGCAAATCTTGAACTAGGTGTAAAAAACAATCTGAATACAAAGTTCCAGATTGGTTCAATAACCAAACAATTTACGTCAATGGCAATTTTCATTTTATATGAAAAAGGGAAATTAAAATTGACAGATAGAATATCAAATTATATTGACAGTTTACCTATTGGATGGCAAAACATTACTATTCATCAACTTTTGAATCATACATCTGGATTAATGCATTCAGAAGATTTAAAGGATTTCAATAAAATTATGTCAATTCAAGCTTCACTTGACGAATCCATTAAAAGATACTTTGATCAGCCTTTAGTAGCCAAACCAGGCGAAAAAGCTCATTATAGTGGATTGGGATATTTTCTTCTTGCAAAAATAATTGAGAATATCTCGAGGAAAACATACGAGGAATTTTTAAAAGAAGAAATATTTAATAAAATAAAGATGGAGAATACAGGAGCCTATAATCCTTCAAATATCTACAAAAACATTGCTAACGGATACCAACTAAAAGATACAATTATTAAAAATGCAGACTTTATTTATTTGCCGATTAAAACAGGTGGAGGAAATCTATATTCAACACTTAATGATTTATTAAAATGGGATCAAGCCTTCAACAATAATTTGCTGATTTCTGATACTACAAAAAAGATAATGCTTACTCCGGGATTCTATGATATTGCATGTGGTATTGGAGTAGGGAAAATAAGACTAGAAAATTCGAAGAATGAAAATAAAGCAAATATTCCGGATTCTCTGATTTCAATGGGACATGGTGGATGGAATCCGGGCTTTAGTTCAAGTATTGACATGTTCCCCGATAAAAAAATACTAATTGTAAAACTATCAAATGGCGATTATTTTAAAGAAATGTGGGATGATTCATTTACTCAATTAGTATTGAAAGAAATTTATAAAAGTGATGAATAAACGCCAGCAGCCAATCGAATAGCCCGCCCTGCCAGCAAGTGCTGACAGGGAGAGGCTTTCACACCACTGCAGGTACGCGAGCTACGCTCCACCCCTTCGGCCAAAATGTCCACCGGACATTTTAACTCGGGCACATATACAGCGGTTCATTAAGATGTGGGGCAACTTTTCCGTAATATGTAAGCAACGCTTCGTAACCTCTTTTTCGCAATCGCTCCAAAGTAATGGTCGTTCTCAAAATCGGACTTTGGGCAATTGCCCAACCCCCCATCCGGGAGCGGCTCCATTGGTAAGCATGTTCCGGATCGACCCCCAGACGGATCAGGTTCTTTCGGGTCTTTGGGGTAATCCGTATCGTATAGGAATGTGAGACCGTTTCACCAACGTTTGGGAGGGTGCCTCACCAACGTTTGGGAGGGTGCCTCACTAATGTTGGTGAAGGTGTCTCACTAACATTGGTGAAGGTGTCTCACTAACATTAGTGAGGGTGTCGCACCAACGTTAGTGAGGGCGGCTCCTCTAAATAGCGGTATAATGGGGCTAATGTTGAAGATGTTGTTACCGGGGATGCCATAAAATGTTTGCCAGGTACCTGCGGAATTGAGAAGAAGTTTTACTGAACAATAAATTTTCGAAAGTTACGCTTATAACCCATTTGTGTTATACGTGTAATCCAAATGAGTTACACGTGTAATACGATTGCGTTATACGTGAAATGCAACTGGATTACACGCATAACTTTTTTATCCTTCCGGTATAAGGGAAAAAATGTTTGGGAAAAGCACTGATAGAAAACGATAGAGGAACAAGTTGTATTTTCGGAACCAAAGTTTGCACATCCGAATTTATGATTTGCAGGCTGAGAATACCGTTTTGCTCACTGAAATAATGAACGTAAAAGATTTTACTAGAAACCTATTTGACTTTAAGGGAGATTGGCGTAAATTAAGGAGCGGAAACTAAATCTAAATTTATGGGGACCGATATCAGGTACATCCAGCAGTTGCTTGGACATTCGAGCATAAAAACCACGATGATTTACACCCATGTCAGTAATAAAGCTATCAACCGGATACAAAGCCCGCTCGACAGGATGTTTGGAAACCCGGGCATAAAAGCAGATAACAAAAATGGCAAAAAAGTGTAATAACTTCGTGCTATTACATAGTTATGGGCAAAATAAAAAAGAACAATTATGGAAATACGAAGAAATCGTTTTGAAAATAAAGCTGACCCTTCAGTAATAATGAATCAAATTAGGGCATTATTGGATCGTTTCAACAAATCAAAAGTTGTTCTACCCCAACTATACAATATGGATTTGATAGATGGGGATGTAATTATTTGTAAAAATTGTGGAAATATAATTTTTCAAAATCAAGAAGTTATTTTAAAGAATATTAGTGAAGAACGAATATCAAATGGAGGCATAGACATTTTTTGCTTAAAATGCAGAAAACGACTTTTTTTCTCTAATAAACCTATTGAACCTAAAATATCTCCTCCACCCCCTCCTCCACCCAAGAAAGAACATGAAGAATTTATTTCCGAATACGATAAGCATGGACAAAAAAAATTTAAACAAAAGACTCAGAAACAAAAAAAAGAGAATAAAAAAGATTTAAACAAAAATAAATCCAAAATAGGAATTATAGTATCAATAGGAGTTACAATAACAATAGGAATTGGGATACTACTTTATTCATCATACACAAATAGTGCAATTAATGGATCTACAGGGAAGAGCAACGGTCCTGTTGTAAATGATATTACAATTGATAATGATTATAAAGCATTAGAAGAGGAAGTAAGTATCAAATTTAAAGAATGTATTAGAGAATATTCAGTTAATGCTTTAATTGATACAAGTGCGATAGTATCAGCCCTAACGAATTCTTGTTTTAAACGAAATCTTACTTATGGAACAAAAACACTTACAGCAGGAATTATTGTTGATGTTTTAAAATCAAATGGTATTGATATTAGTGATGAGGCGAAATATGTTGATTTAGTTGACTGTTTGATTGAAAAATTCTGCCCATAATCGAATAGCCCGCCCTGTCAGCAAGTGCTGACAGGGAGAGGCTTTCACACCACTGCAGGTACGCGAGCTACGCTCCACCCCTTCGGCCAAAATGTCCACCGGATATTTTAACCCCGGGCACATATACAGCGGTTTCCCGATAGCTATCGGGATGGGGCCATCTTTGCGTAATACGTTAGTAATGATTCATACCCTCGTCTGCACAACCGGTCAACAGTAATCGTAGTTTTCAAAACCGGACTTTGGGCAATGGCCCATCCTCCCATTGGCGAACGGCTCCATTGATAAGCCTGCTCCGGTGATTAGCCCAATGTTCATGCTGTTGTTGATCAAAGCGTATCAACAATTAAAAGAAATTGTGTCAATCTATTTGCTGAATAACAAGTATGCGCATACGTGACGAAAAAAAACCGTTAGCCGATGAAAATAAGATGTAAAAAGAGTGTGTAAAACTACCCATAAAAGAACAAACAGGAAGACTGCAACCAGCCAGGCCCATAGCGTCGACGGGGAATAGATTAACGATATTTTATCCATCATGATAAACCGCTCATAAACTCAACATTACTATCTCTATTATTTTTATCTTTAACAATAATTTGGCCGAACGATGGATAAAACACAAGAACGTTAGCACAAATTAAATGACATGAATGCCAGGGCAATACTATTAATCACCTTAATCCTAAAAACATTTATAGGATGGTCACAAAACTACAATGTTAGGATTGATGGACAAATTATTGGTTATGACAAAACTTCTGAAATATCCTATACGCTTTCTTCTGTAAACATTTCACATGACTATTTTACGTTGAAACCTGATAGTTTGGGGAGGTTCACAATCTTGAAAACGATCAAGGGTACGAAATTTTTCCGTGTAATTTACCTGAATAAAGGCATTCGTCATGAATGCAAATTAGTTGTGCAACCCAATAAAAATTATTCTTTTATAAGTAAAGGAGAAAAGGAAGAAAATTGGCAAATTCATACCAGTCCTGATATTTATTCGTGGGAAAAAGCCAGCGACCAATCAAATCTATTTTATAACATGGATTTGGGGCAAATGTATTTTAACAAAATAGACAACAGCACGAGCGGCTCTTTATATCACAAGGATTGGAATTTATTTGAACCCGAAACATTAATCGACACACTCCAGTCAAGGATTAAAGTTATGGAGAGTGTTTTTCTTAATCTTCTAAAAAAAGGCAAAATAGATCAGGAGTTTTATGAAATATCCAAACTAAATATTGAGTATGTAAATGCCTATCGTTTAGCACAAACAATTAGTGATACTTGGCAGCTGGAGCAATATAAAATGAACGATTCAACCGTTTTAAGCAAACTTATTGAAATCTACCCAAAAATATTTAAACTATATCCGGTTAAAGGTGTAAAAATTGGGCAAGTCTGCGATTTCGACAAGTATGTTGACAAATATTTGGTATTTCTAGCAGATTCAGAAGATGGTTCATTCAAACCGCAACGAAGAAAAGGGCCAAGTTATTTAAAGGTATTGGAGAACTCCAGTGAAGTACTCTCGCCAGAAGCCAATAAAAACTACACCATGCGAAATACAATGAATAAGGTTGCAAGTTTAGATCTCGGTTCTGCCAAAGTAGCAACTGATTTCCTGAATAAAAATCCGGATATGCTGAACACTCCGGCTGGACAATTTCTAAAAGATGCCTTAATTCCGAGAGCAGAAGATTTTGCTAAGTTAACGGGGGATTCAATTCCCAAAGGAGCATTTATATTAGATGAAGATAAGCCGGTAAAATCATTCAAGGACTTGCAGGACAAACTTCATGGGAAACCTTTTCTTATTGATTTTTGGGGAACTTGGTGTGGCCCATGTCGGGAACAATTTCGGTATAACAACAGACTGAAACCATTTTTGAAAGAAAACGGAATTGAGATGGTCTATGTCGCTTATGAATATGAACCAAACCGAGATAAATGGAAAAACTTTATTAAAGCTTTTGATCTTATTGGGTTCCATTTTATTTCGAATACTGATTTTAAATCAGATTTTGAAAAATATGCAGGCAAAATCACAGGATATCCAACTTATGTAATCGTTGACTCAAAAGGTGATATTATTGAATCAAAAGCATATTTTCCAAGTGATGGAGAAAAATTATTCATTCAGCTAAAAGATAAATTAAAGAAATAACTTGTGCGAATCGAATAGCCCGCCCTGCCAGTAATAAATACTGACAGGGAGAGGCTTTCATACCACTGTAGTGCGGCAGGAAGTCGCTTACTATAACTGTTTAACGTTCATTGAATGATTAAACCTTGTAAGGGTTTTTTCGTGAGGAAAACCCGTCCGGACCGACACAGGTCAGGTCGAAGATCGCCCCGCCAATACTGTCGTTATCGCCGGGATATTCGTTTTTATTGTAGACCAGGTTCGTGATCTGCTTACGGCCCCGGAAGATTTCATTCAGAAGGGCGATCAGCAGGTCTTTGTTAGGTTTTGAACAAAATTTTTTTTTAAAAGAAAAGTCTATCAACGGGTCAATATAGGTAGTATTCAATTTTATAGATTGTTGTGCTGAATGTAAAGGTAAAAATTATTTCGAATAACAAATAAATACACTATTGATGAAAATCAAGAGATTGTTCTGGTCGGTCTTTGATGCAATCCGTATTATATAGAGATGTGAGGGTGTCTCACACGTGTTAGTGAGGGCGTCTCCTCTGATTGGGAAAGGATGGATACGGCCGATACTTCTGTAAAAAAACAAAATGGAGCGCAGATTTGGCAAAGGAATGCAGACAAATAACTACTTTTATGTCTGATAAAAGCAGTAAGAACAGCCGGGTTTCCCTTCACAGGGACAGCCTTAAAAGTGACGGGACTGTATGGCCGGGAAAGTGGCACAGTTTGTCCCGGATTTTCGGGATACAGTTTTTCGGGGGCGTAAGTTACCTGGTGGACAAGCGAAGAAAAAAAGAAAACAGAAAATGTATGAAAATATACCAAGTTGACTCATTTACTTCAGTAAAATTTAAAGGTAATCCAGCGGGGGTTTGCATTTTAGATAAATTTTTAGAAACTCATTTAATGCAATCAATTGCAGCAGAGATGAATCTATCTGAGACTGCATTTGTTGAAATTCAAGATAGAATTTTTAAAATAAGATACTTCACACCAACAAAGGAAGTTCCATTATGTGGACATGCCACATTAGCAAGTGCCCATATTTTTTATGAATCGGGTATTATTCCGGCTAATCAGAAATTTGTATTTAAAGCCTAGGAATCGGATTTAACGATTTCATATATTGACAATTGGATTAAAATGGACTTTCCGGCTTATAAACTGACTGAAAAAGAAATCTCACCAGAATTTTGTGAGATTATTGGTATTAAACCAATTGAATTATATAAAAGTGACAATAACTGGATTGTAGCCAGGGTCGAAACTGAAAAAGAAGTTCAGGATGCGCTTCCCGACTTTGGAAAAATACAGGAGAAAAATTTGGGAACGCTTATAGCAGTAACAGCGAAAAGCGAATCGTCTGATTATGATTTTGTTGTCAGAGTATTCTGTAATCCAATAAGTGGAATAACAGAAGACCCTGTAACTGGTGCAGCAAATTGTATTTTAGCCCCCTTTTGGAATATGAAACTAAAGAAGGCAAATTTCAAATCGAAACAATTATCGAAACGGACCGGAGAACTAAAAACAGTATTTAAAGGAGACAGAATCGAAATTCTAGGACAAGCAAAAACTGTATTTATAATTGACATGATCGAATAAAAATGCCAGACACTAACGGTTAAGTGTTCTGCCCGTGCGCAGCATAGGAGATGAAACCCATCGGTAAGCCGTATGAGGAAAAACTTCAAGTACGGTTTGACGCAGGGGTACTGACAGTTCGTTCCTAATTTGTATATTTATGTACAAAATGCGAGTGGGCTGTCAGGATCTATGCTACTGTGTAATTATGTAAAAAATCAAAGAATAGAAGTAAGAATATGGATAGTGGTAAAATAATCTTAATAACAGGAGCAAATAAAGGCATCGGTTTTGAAACATCCAGACAATTCGGAAAACTAGGTTACAAGGTGCTTCTTGGAGCAAGAGATGAGGAGCGGGGGAAAGAAGCAGTGGAGACTTTAAAAAAAGAAGGCATTGATGCTCAATTATTAGTGCTTGATGTTACGAATCAGAACACTATTGATAATGCTGTCAAATTCATCGAGAAAGAATATGGATACCTTGATATTCTCATTAACAATGCGGGTGTCTTTTTTGAAAAGGGAGTGTTACCAAGCCAACTTAAACTGGCGACTTTAAGAGAAACATTCGAGGTTAATTTTTTCGGTGTTTTCGCCATGACTACTGCACTACTTCCTTTATTAAAAAAATCTGCCGGAGCCAGAATTGTCAATGTTTCGAGCGGACAAGGTTCGCTCACAAGAAGCAGCAGGTCTGATTCTACAAGAATACAATTAGCTTATAATAGCTCTAAGGCAGCCGTTAACGCATTAACAATTCAATTTGCAAAGGAATTAAAGAATACACCAATAAAAATTAATGCTGCTGCGCCAGGTTATACTGTCACTGATATGAATGAAGGTAAAGGAAAAAGGACTGTGCAGCAGGCTTCTAAGATTATTGTCAGACTTGCATTATTAGATGAAACTGGTACAAGCGGAGGATATTTTGAAGACGATGGAGAAATTCCATGGTAGTCTTCATCATATCAGCAATTTAAGCACCCCACCACAGTCTTTACTCCTCAGCACAGAACGCTGGACAAAACGCAGTTCCGGAACCTGTGCCCGCGAAAGCGGTGCAGGGGATAGCTGCTCTTGCCCAAGGCTTTGACGTATGGCTTCCAGATTTTGTTTTTTGCTCCGCGGGGCCAGGAATCCCAGGTGGCGGATACGCCGGAAATAAGGGGCGCAATGTGGTCCGGGAAACGTTTAAGGAACTCTGTCCCGCTAATGGTTTTTGGTTTTCTTTTGGTACCCGTTTTCGCGGTCGCACAAGCTAAAGGTAACATGGGTGGGACACCATGTGAATAGAACGTTGTTGTGAGTGACGCAACAACGTTATTGCGGGTGTCACAACCGTATTGTTGCGCCGCGCACAAATTACAGGAAATAGGACGGAGTGTTATCTCTGTTTGTAAAACATTTGTTTTTCAGGTAGATGTATGTATCATTAGAATTCTATTGCGTTCATAGATTACTGAAATAGAATCGGATCTGAATTTGATGTGGGTTGCAGATTAGCCGATCAAAGGAACTATATTTTTCTCAACCCATTCAAAGGCTTTGTCTTGGTTGTAAATTATATCGGGACTTAATAACCCTTCCATGTCTCCTAAAAATAACAGGGATACTTGCTTTTCTTTTAAATTGTTGCTGAATTCCTTCAGCGAAGGGGGTTTGTTTACGACGAACGTCATGTATTCATGATAGCATTGAATAATTTTGTCTAGATTTAGATCAGCATGTTGGCTGGCATAAAACAAGTCAAAAAGGTCTCGTCCCTTTTTGCGTTGATATAGTGCCCTTAATTTGGTTCCTAAAAGTTCATCCAAATGGTAAGTAGTTATCTTGCACCTGTCTGAAAACCAATCACTGTTTACTTGGAAAGGAATATAATTCCACCCTAAAATATTAAAATGTTCCCGGCAATTAATTTCAATTTTAAGTTTTAATCGCTGTGCTGGAGAGACTTCCGAGGTAAATCGGTACAAAATGGTATTGTTATTTGCTTTAGGTTTTACAACCCGGGGTTCTTCAAAAAAAGTAATTTTCTCTCCAATTCTTTGTAGTATTGGTTTGATGGGGCCTTCTTTAATTTGTACAAGGTCAATATCCTCAGAGTACCTTGGAGCCGGATTTAGATATAGTTTATAGAGTGCTGTTCCTCCTCGAAAAGCCAGATTTTCACGTAAAAAATCATCAGAGAAGATTTGTACCAACGCTCTTGAGATAATCAAGTCTTGTTCAACCTGGGCGTCAGATCGCCAAGCTACCTGATCTTTCCATTTGGCGATGTATGGTCTTGGTATCATAAGTCACTTTCCATTTCAATGTTAACATCAACTTTCCATATATTATCAGTGCTACCCGGTCTTCTGTTTTTCTCTGGACTCAGCAAAACCGGATAATAACTTTTCCCGTTAAGATATGCACTCAAAAGTTTCACAATTGCAGGATCAGCTTGTAGTTCACTCAAAAGAAATCCAAGTCGCTGAATAGAACTGGTATGGGGATACCAGCTAAGCAAGTCCTGAATGTCATCGGTTTTTATTTCTTCCATCAGCTCTTCAATAATAGCAAGCATCCGGTTAATTCCTCCAAGTTTGGATTGATAATGGATTAAATCAATTACCGTAAGGGCAGGGGAGGAAATATTAAAATAACCAGCATCTGATTTCTTTTGCAGAATATTTTTGGAAGGCCAGAAACTGCAGACAAGTAAATCTAAAAAAATTATCCCTTTTTTAATATTTCGGATATTAGGGAACTGGGTAATCAGATAATCCTTTTGTACCTGCTGATGACTGGCGCCATAAAATGTGGCAGCTGAATATAACCCAATGTAATAAGGTTTATTTAAGTACTTAAAAAGTTTTTCAGCATAGAGCTCTAAAGGAACTTTGTGATAACTTCTATATCTTGGCGGTAGTATCAGGTAAAAACCCTGACGCAGGGTTACAATCTCCCCCTTTTTGACAAGACGGGAAAGTTCATTTTTTAATGCCACATCAGTTTTTGAAGAATTATTTTTTAATTCGTCCCAGGTAAAGGCATATTCTTCATACTGCAATGACTTTGTAATATATTCTGTTACTCCTAACACTTTAGTAATTTTATGCGAAAGATATTAAAAGATGATAATTAATGTATAAAAACACTAAAATATTTTCGCTCTTAAGAAATACCTGCAAACACACCTATCGGCGATGTCTGTAAATGACGGTTTTGTCGGTTTTTGACGCGTTCATCCCTCCCGCGACTCAAAACTCATGGCTAAATACTGCCAAAATCAGATCTCGTTCTTACTTCATGCATAAAGCTACCTTCGAGTATTAATAAAGTATTGTTAATCTCCAACCCCTGAAAGGGTACGATTAGCTACAGAAAAATGCTATAGGTAGACGTATGAGCGAATAGTTCACGTGCGATTTGATGCAGGTAGCACTGATAGTTTACTAATAATTAGTATATTTAGTGTACTAATTATTAGCAAACTATCAGGCTCCATTCTACACATTCATTAAAAAAGTTACAATTTGAGTATAAAAATAATTAACCTATAAAATGAGCATCTTTAGAATAAGGAAGATTGCGGATGCTTATCTTCCATTAAACAAAATCGCTATTGAACAAGTTCTGAGCATTTTGAGGATCCAATTTCCTTCTGTTAAAGAAGAAAAAATAAGTGAAATTCTCGAACAAATGAAAAATCCCCTAAAATACCAATTCTCCTCATACTTGTTTGTGGCTGAAGATGGACGGTCTAACGTAAAAGGCTTTGCTATTATGTTTTACATGTCTGACATAAACTTCTGCTATCTCGATTATTTTGCTGTAAAACCAATTAGAATGTCTTCCGGAGTTGGGGGAGCCATCTACGAAAGGCTAAGAGAAGAGGCACAAATGCTGAAATCAATGGGCATTTTTATGGAATGCCTCCCCGATGAGGAGCATTTGTGTAAGGACAAAACCGAAATAAACCGAAATAAATCAAGGCTTGCTTTTTACGAACAATATGGGGCCAGACCAATTATTGGTACAAAATACGAAACTCCAGTAAACCCAGAAGATGATTGTCCTCCATATCTTGTCTTTGACGACTTGGGGAACGACATAAGGCTTACCGCATCACAGATGAGAAAAATAACGAGGGCTATTCTGGAACGGAAATATCCAACCTATTGTCCTGAACATTACATTAGAATGGTTATTAATTCCATTAATGACAGTCCTGTAAAATTGCGGGAATTCAAATACATCATTAAAGAAAGGCCTATTCCCAAAAACGATGCGACAAAGAACGGAATTGCTCTGATAATCAATGATAAACATGATATTCATCATATTAAAGAAAGAGGGTATGTTGAATCACCAATTCGGATAAAAAGTATAATAAAAGAGATTGAAAAGTTAAATGCTTTTATAGTTTTACCTTCAAGAGGTTTTCCGGATAAAACAATAACCGATATACACAGTCCTAAATATTTTAGTTATTTTAAAACCATTTGCGACAAATTTCCAGAAGGAAAATCAATATATCCATATGTGTTCCCAGTGCGAAATACCACCCGACCTCCAAAGGATTACTCTGTACTCGCTGGATATTATTGTATCGACACTTTTACGCCAATCAACAAAAATGCTTTTTTAGCCGCACGATCGGGAGTAAATTGTGCGCTTACAGGAGCTGAATTATTAATGGAAGGATACCATACCGCATACGCTTTGGTCCGCCCGCCCGGACATCACGCTGAGAGAAATGTTTTTGGTGGTTTTTGCTATTTCAACAACGCGTCAATATCTGCAAATTTTCTTTCAAAATTTGGTAAGATAGCTATTCTGGATATTGACTATCATCATGGTAACGGACACCAGCAAATATTTTATGAGCGCAGAGATGTGCTTACTGTTTCCATTCATGGAAACCCTTCTTTTGCGTATCCTTACTTTACAGGATTTGCTGATGAAAAAGGGGCTGGTGATGGGCTTGGATTTAATATAAATTATCCGCTTAAAGAAGCTTTAACTGGTGAAGAATATTTGGTATATATTAAAAAAGCCATCAAGCAAATTGTGACATTTAAACCTGAATATTTAGTGGTGAGCTTGGGATTCGACACTGCAAAAGGTGACCCAACAGGAACATGGTCGTTAAAAGTAACCGATTTTAAAAACAATGGAGCTGAAATAGGTAAAATACTTTGTCCTGTTTTATTTGTACAGGAAGGTGGCTATAAAAACAGAACCCTTGGCATCAATGCCAGAAACTTTTTTGAAGGGTATTTATCAACGAGAATACTGAAGAAACGATGAAAATGGGATTGACATGTTCTCCTGATTGTTTGAAATCAGCGCTCTTCCAACGAATTAGTTTTAGGAAAGTTTCCCCGTCAGGACCGGCACAGGTCAGGTCGAAGATCACCCCGCCAATACTGTCGTTATCGCCGGGATATTCGTTTTTATTGTAGACCAGGTCCGTGATCTGCTTACGGCCCCGGAAGATTTATCTCCCAAAAATCAATTAAAAACTGACCTAAACTTCAATGGTGAAAGATTGGTTTTACTCTTAAATAATTTATTAAATGATGATGGATGCTCAAACCCTAATTCATAGGCTATTTCATTGATAGTAGATTGAGTTGTGGATAATTTTTCCTTTGCTTTATCTATAATTTTATCGTGAATATGCTGTTGAGTACTCTGTCCTGTCAATACTTTCAATAAACTCGTCAGATAATTTGGGGTCAGGTGTAATGCGTCCGCAACTTCTTGAACTGTCGGGACTCCTTTCTCTGCAAGAATAGTATCGTTAAAACGTTCTTCAAACAATTCTTCCAACCGATTTAGAATCTGTTTGTTTGTATTTTTTCGCGTAATGAATTGCCGCCTGTAAAAACGCTCTGTGTAATTGAGAAGCAATTCAATTTGTGTTAAGATAATATTTTGTGTAAAGTTGTCGATATTAGACTGATATTCACACTTGATGTTTTTAAAAATATCTAACATCCTTGTCTCTTCTTTTTCTGAAAGAAACAAGGCTTCATTAACAGCATATCCAAAAAATTCATACTCTTTAATTCGCTTAGCTAAGGTACTCCCCAAAAAGAAATCCGGATGTATTAATAGTAACCAACCCGAAGGGTCAGCTTCTGCATCCGGGTCAATCTCAATTCGAATTACCTGCTTGGGTGCTACTAGAGCCAAAACTCCTTCCTGAAAATCGTAAGGTTGTTGCCCATAGTTGAATTTTTTACTAACATTTCTTTTTAGTCCGATAGAATAAAAATTTTGTACCCATTTAATGTCCGTATATTCCGGCGGATATTTTACCAAACTATAATCAATCAGACTAACCAAAGGATGTTCTGGTTTTGGTAAATTGCTGAATTTATGGAAATCATAAATCGATTCAAATATCAAGCTCGTCTTCATTATTGATACAATCAATGGATTTGGTACTTCTAAATTAAAAAAACTTTGGAAAGTATTTATATGTGCCTTCCAAAGTCATCAAGCCTACCATTCCTGATCAACAGGTAATATAAATAATTCCGAAACATCTACATGGTCCGGAGCCTCCAGTGCATAGATTATACTGCTGGCAATATCTTCAGGAGAGAGAAAAGTCATCTGATTACGCAAACCTTCCATCTCTTCTTTGTATCCTTTGTCACTGATCTGGGCATAAAGATTCGTATCTACAGCTCCGGGTTGTATGCTGGTAACGCGGATGTTGTGTTTTTTACCGATTTCCATACGCATTATGTCAGAGAACGCTGCCACAAAATGCTTCGTACCGCAATAGACGGCTAAACCTTTGAATAATTTGCGTCCGGCAATAGACGAAAGATTAATGATATGACCAGACTTTTGTTCGATTAATACCGGTAATGCTGCTGCCGTAACGTTCAATACTCCCTTGATATTCACATTGACCATTGCATCCCACTCATCCACTTTAAAAGTATCTAAATCGGATACAGGCATAATTCCGGCATTATTTACAAGAATGTCTATCGAACCGAAATGTTCTTTTAAACGAGCCACTCCTTTTGTTGTGCTATTACTATCGGCAACATCCATTTCTACAACGAAGGCTTTTCCCCCGGCTTGTTGTATGTCATTGAATACGTTTTGTAGTTTCGCGGCGTTTCTGGCTGCTAATCCTACATTAACACCTTTAGCGGCAAGGACTTTTGCAACACCTTCTCCGATACCGCTTGAAGCTCCTGTTATAAGAGCAATTTTCCCTTTGAGTTCCATTTGAATACATTTTAATTTTATAATGCAAAATTGAATATTGCTTTATCTAATTCTTCTATGTTGTCATCCAAATTTTCGGAGCATTATTTTTAAATAATTTTTCAAATCTTCCTGTACCTTTATATTTGTAAAGCCCAAGAGGAAACAGGCTCTGCCGGGGGGCAACCTGTCAGCAATAAGCTTTACGGATACACTGTATTAGGGAAGGGTCCAAAGCTCTTCCTTTTTCGTGTAGATACAGGAATCCCGGGATGGCTTTGAAAACCCAGTTCCCTGTAGGGTATGAGCAAATCCATCGAAGATGCCTGTTATCCCATAAATACCTTATAAAAACAACCTTCTATGAGTAGACTTTTGCAAGCTACAGTTTCCTGTTTTAGTTTTTATAAGAAAAGCGCCGTATTCTTTGAAAGCAGACTTACTGCAAGAACTACATAACGGTCACTTTAACTGTATCGTGTTGTTTTTATAGGTATTACCTGACTTTGTTATATTCATATTTCTTGTTGTTTTTTAATACAAAATATACCCGGTTGAGTAATTTCTTTGCAATCCTGACAATGGCATCATTTGGCTCCATCCGTTTGCACAATGTCTGATAAGCCAAGAGTAATGCCGGGTCAAACCGAACTGCGACCCAGGCACTTTCAATAAATGCTTTACGCAAAAAATCGTGGGAGCGAAAGGTTATCTCTCCTATCTTTTCTTTATCCCCGCTGGAATGCGAAGTTGGTATCAACCCTACAAAAGATGCAAACTTTTCATCTTTTGGGAAACGTTTAATATCTTCCACTTCGGTAAGTATTACCATCGAATTTGTCAAACCAATCCCCGGTATACTTCTTAGCAGGGCAACAGGCCCATTGTATTTTACCCCTTCAGATAGTTTTTTTACCTTTTTTGTGGTTTCCAACAGTAACTTACGTTGGTTCCTGGCTTCCTGGATCAAAGTGTCCAATGCCTGACGGCCTGGTTCTTCTTTCATTGGGATACTGTCAAGCCATTTCATAAAACGTCCGGACCAATGGGTACTCTTACGCTCAAATTCAGGCGGGAAAGTAATGCCATAGAAATACAAAAATGATTTGATGCGCTGTTTAAACCTGGTCATGTCCCCAACCAGCATACTCCGTGCCCGCACCAGAGAACGGTCGTTAAGAGTGTTTTCCGATGGAACATAGATAGGGGTTAATTCGCCGTTGCGCAACGAACGGGCTATTTTTCGGCTGTCCCTTTTATCTTCTTTCTGTACTTTTTCTTTCTGTGTAGTGGGTATGTCGGCCGGGTTGACTATGATATTGTTAACCCCCAGCGCTTTTAACTGATAATGGGCCCAAAGGCCACTAAACCCGGCTTCGTAAGCTGAATAATAATTACCCTTTGGAAAATTATCCCTGAGATAATTACTTAGAACTTCAGGCTTAGGTGGCATAACAAATGTTTTATGGCTCATGTTTTCAGTTAAAATGGTTACCTGCCAACTTTTTAAATGGGCATCAAATCCAACATAAATATTTTGCCCTTCAAAATTTAAAGTATTATTTTGTTTCTGCATAAGTTATTGAGTTTATAGTTAAAGTCGTCGAAAACTCTAAAAATAATGCTCTTTAGCTTATGCGCTTTGTTCATTGAAATACAAACATAGGGACTTTGATCAAATCAACGGTTTTACTTTCCATATCTATTTTTTTTTAAGATACCTGAAAAGGTCGTTCTAGAATCGACCTCTATGCAATAATGTATATGAACCCATGGGTATAGAACATTGTTGTGTGTGTAACAATAGCTTTGTGGAAGATAGGAATGTAAAAGACACAGTGATTAATTGCAATAATAACCAATGACTTCAATAAATGAATGGATCTAATCATAAACTATTAGGTGGATTTATTACTGCCTACTATAAAGACATAAAAAAGAATAGCACACCACCCAATTAAGCTTACGACGATCGTTTTGGTTCTATCATTACCATTGAAAACCTTTGATCAAATCAACGGTTTTACTTTCCATATCTATTTTTTTTTAAGATACCTGAAAAGGTCGTTCTAGAATCGACCTCTATGCAATAATGTATATGAACCCATGGGTATAGAACATTGTTGTGTGTGTAACAATAGCTTTGTGGAAGATAGGAATGTAAAAGACACAGTGATTAATTGCAATAATAACCAATGACTTCAATAAATGAATGGATCTAATCATAAACTATTAGGTGGATTTATTACTGCCTACTATAAAGACATAAAAAAGAATAGCACACCACCCAATTAAGCTTACGACGATCGTTTTGGTTCTATCATTACCATTGAAAACCTTAAAATAATACAACCGACTGTAAGAAATGAATGAACAGATAATAACTAATTTATACGAATTTTGGAAGCATATCGGTAAACTGACTGATAAATTAACCGAAACCGATGACTATTTAGCCGTCTCCGTGAATGGTTCTGATTGGCCAAACCGAATTTTTAATTTGAAGAAAGATAAGGACAGTATTGACGAAATACAAGGATTAAGCCAGGAAGAAAAGCTTCCGGATATGATAACAATTGCAAAGCCTAATAATTTGAAAAGTTATCGTGGCCTCGATTTTGTATTCGTCCAAAAAAATATGGCCCTTGATTTAAGGACAATAACAAATAAACTGTCTGCAACTGAAAATATCCTGCGGGTAGTACCGGGGAAAGACTCAGGTAATTTTGCAAAAGTAGCTTCGGAATCATTTGGTTATTGCGTCGATTATAACGTTATTGATAAAATTGCAGCTGCCTCTGACTCTGTCCGGCTATTTATATATCAGGAAGATAATGAATGTTTGGGATGTGGAATAATATTTTTTGACTCCAATAATAATGCCGGCTTACATATGATAGGGACAATTCCCAAAGGCCGGGGTAAGGGGCTTGGAAAAAGCATGACGGAACGACTATTATCGGAGGCAAAAGGAGCAAATAAAAAGTATTGCGTTCTTAATGCTTCAATTATGGGCGAACCAATTTACAGGAAGCTAGGATTTGAACCTTTTGGCGAAATTGAAACCTATAGAATCATAAAAAGAGAAGCAACCAAGGATTAAGTGTTTAGCCTGCATACAACGTGGCAAATGAAAGTGGCGTTGAAGCAAAACGGCGATTTTGTGAGCTTCTGATTGTATTGTGAGGTGTTTGCCAAAACTTAAGTAGAAATATTATCAGAAAAATGCATATAAGTTATGTGATGATTAAACTATTTTCTGTTTTGTGCGTCCAACCACGTTATAAACATAAACATTAATTAAGCTTAAATTATGAAAAAACTTTTCTTCGTGATGGTGGCCATACTTTGTACCACATCACTTTTTGCACAAATCGATTTAACAGGTAGCTGGACATTAAACTCATCCAAAAGTAAATTGGGTGATCAGTTCAGCATGGCACCAAAAACAATTATCATTGTCCAGAAAGACAATAATTTAAATGTTGAAAAACATTCGGAATGGCAAGGACAGGAATTTACGATGAGCGATAAATATACGCTTGATGGCCAAGAATGTGTGAACAAAGGGTTTATGGATACAGAGAAAAAATCGACTGTTACCTGGTCGGGCGACAAAAAATCGTTGACTGTTACTTCAAAAATACCGATGCAGCAGGGCGAAACCATGACCGTTACAGAAGTGTATGCGATGAAAGACGGTGCTATGGTAATCGAATCAACAACCTCGTCATCATTTGGCGAGATGAACGAGACGCAGGTTTTTGACAAGGAATAGTTAAGGGATATTTTATCCATGAAAGGAGCCACGGACGGAAGATCTTATTGCTGAGATCCGCCTTCCGTGGTTCCTTTTTTGTGATATTTTTATTGAAGTTTAGTCAGAATAAAAGTTATAAGTGAAGGACTATTCTTAAACAATAAGGGCATAAGCACCTGTTATTTAATTAAAAATGAGGGGGTATATTGAGTATTGCGATAAAATGTGGCATAAGATTGTTCATATGGATGGTGATGTTTTTAAGGGCATATTTGTTAACCAAAGAATTGCTTTCTTTGCCTGATTTTGATAAATTAGGAACTTCTTGTAAAACCGTTTTCAACGAAAAAACAATAGGTATTATAATGAATCTGTTTTTTTGAGGTTGTATAACCGTTGTATGGAGATGGGCGACAGGTACTAACTGTGTTAATTAAGTTTTTTATAATGAAAAAATCATCAGCAACAATTATCGGTATTGCAATTGTTTTGGCATCGGTCATTTTTGGTATTTTTTTCTACCAATCCAGGCAAACCCAGCAAACAGTCCAGGTCGTTGGTTTTGCAGGAAAAGATTTTGAGAGTGATATTGTAAAATGGTCAGTCAGCCTTTCGGAAAGAGTAGGGCTCCAGAATCTCCAAAACGGATACACCCAGGTTTCAAAAGATCTGGACCTGTTTCGCAAGATATGGGATGAAACAGGTATCCCGGCAACGGAAGTCAAGGTATTCCCGGTGAGTGTAACTGACGAATACGGGAATGGCGGAAGAATTGGCTACACGGTAAACCAGCGTATTTATATTGTTTCCAGGGCTACTGATGAAATTGAAAAACTTGCGATCAATCCGGCTCGTTTTGTTGATAAGGGATTGACATTTAGCGCATCAGATCTTGAGTTTTTTAGTAGTACCATTGATTCAATTAAGGTTGGGCTGCTTGCCGAGGCTACCCGGAATGCAAGGGAACGGGCTTTAAAAATTGTAGAACCGACCGATGTAAAAGTAGATAAGCTCATTTCTGCAAAGGCAGGTGTTTTCCAGATTACCGAACCGTTGTCGACCGAAGTTTCCGGGTACGGGGTATATAATACGCAGTCAAAGAAAAAGAACATCAAGGTGACGGTCTCTGCTGTATTTTCTTTGAAATAGGAGGCTGATAACACCATGTGAGAAACTATGACGGTAAGACGCAAGGAACTAAATATTACATATCCGTTAAAATTCTGGATAATCAAATGTTTTTAGGTTAATTTTGCTCCCTGAAATTAGTCATAAAACTATGATCAGAATAAAAGCACGTTTGTCGGTTCAGACGTTATTTATTTTGTTGATATTTAATTTGATGACATCATGTTCCAATCGCCAGACAGGATCTTCCGATTTCCGGGCAGATATGGAAATGCCGGGTACCGGTTCTGAAATTCCGGATGATGATTCCCCTTCGGAAAGTATACTTTTTGTTTCCCCGCGAAATCCGCATCCGGGCGAGGCATTTCGCATTTTTGCAACTGGCGGGCGGGAAGTGCTGACGGCAAAGATCATTGTGAAAGGTCCATCAGGAAATATCGGACCGGATGGTAAAAGTGAAAGTGAAGATGAATTGCCTTTCTGGAAGATGGAAGAATTTAAGGGAGGAACTGGTGGAAAGTATGAAGTTGTTTTAAATTCAGGTAAAAAGGGCCTCTGTAAACTCGATTTTTTTGTGTCGGAGGGGAGAACAAGTGCTGCCGGAACAAACGGTATCTGGAAAACGCTCAGGGGTTGGGATGCCGGTACCGAGACGCTCTATGCGGCATGGATCAACGCTTTATTTCATGGTTGCGACGAAAGTGCCTCGTGGGGCTCTCTTCACGAAGTGACCCAGAACCGGGAAAGAAATTTTTTGTACAATTACCTTTCACAGGGAGAAGACGACCCGGAAGGGAAAAACAAGGTGATTATGCAACCAGACTGTGCTGACGATCCATTCTTTCTTCGGGCCTATTTTTCATGGAAATTGGGATTACCATTTGGTTACCACCTCTGTGACAGGGGGTATGTTGGTCATTGTCCGAAAGCCGGACAATGGACGACCAATGAAACAGCTACGGCAAAAACTGGTTTAGTCGTGGCCTTCAACAATTTCCTTCGAAGGGTGATGAATGACGTTCATTCAGGGACGGCCCGTACCGCATTGAATAATGACAATTCCGATTATTACCCGGTTGGGCTTACAAGGAAAGATTTGCGTCCTGGTGTCGTCTATGCCGATCCGTACGGACATACGCTGACCCTGGTCGGATGGGTATCCCAGACAAACGATCATCCGGGAATGCTTTTGGCCGTTGATGCCCAACCTGACGGGACGGTCGGTATTAAAAGGTTTTGGAAGGGAAATTTTTTGTTTAATACATCCGGAGTAGTGGGCGAGCCTGGGTTCAAGGCTTTTCGTCCGATTATTAAAGAGACAAGGGCGCTGCGCCTGATGAAAAATAAGGAACTGACTGCCTCTACAGGCTTTTCCGCTTTTTCGATGCAGCAGAAGGGCATGAGAAGCGATGTTTTTTACCACACGATAGACAGGCTCATTAACCCGGAACCACTTGATCCGGAGACAGCCCTGCTTGATCAGATTAACGCTCTTCATGAACAATTGCTTGTCCGGGTTCATTCGGTGGACAATGGCGAAGCCTACTTTAAGTCACATCCGGGGGCTGTTATCCCTATGCCGGGCAGTGCTAACGGAATTTTTCTGGCTGGCGGGCAATGGGAAGATTTTTCAACGCCCAACAGGGACCTGAGACTTTTGATCGCGATGGATGCAGTTCTTGGTTTTCCGGACCAGGTTCTTCGTTTTCCCGAAGATTTTCGCATTTCGTCTTTTTCTTCTCCTGAACAGGAAAAGAAAAAACTTCAAAAGTTTTTGGATAGAAAGGTTTCCTCGCTTTCGGTTAGTTACACCCGTTCGGATGGTTCTTCGCAAGAGTTGACCCTCAAAGATATCCTTCGGCGTAGCACTGCTTTTGAGATGGCCTATAACCCCAACGACGGGGCCGAAATCCGCTGGGGTGCACCGGAAAAAAGTGCCGAACGTTCTACATGCCGCAGGCAGGCTCCGGCCCGTCAACATGAAACAATGCTTTCCGTTCGCAAATGGTTTGTAAACCGGATGCATCCGCCGACATGATCGGTCCGGGTTTACCCTGCTTTTCCTGTTTATACGGGAATATGAAAGCAGGGTGCTGAGATACAGTAATTGTTAACCGGGATGGCGTTCTCTCCATGAAATTTCTTTTAAATGTCGGCAATTATTTGTAAAATTATCATTCATATTCCGGATCAGAAATGTTTTATATTGAACATGTTATTTTTTATAGCGACTGCGTACTATGAATGAAACTTTTGGGATAGGAGCGTTTTTACCTGAAGATGCAGAACGGGTGGCCGCGTCGGTTAACGAACCTCATGTACATGATTATGAAGAGTTGCTAATCGGTGTAGAAGGCAGGATGGAACATTTTATTGATTTTAAGACGACTGTTCTGGAGGCGCCTTTTGTCAGTTTTATCACGAAAGGGAAGATCCACCGCATTGCTCCGGAACCCAAAGATGGTAAATGTAAAATATGGTACATCCGTTTTAAAAGCGAGTTTATTCCCGAAACGACCTTTCATCTGTATGCCTATTATCACAATAGCGCTAATCTCTCTTTCCCTGCGTACCGTTGTTTCCAGAGGATATCGACGATGTGCCAGATGATTTATGATGAAATGCAGCAAAACAATCCTGAATATCCGATCGTGAGGCATTTACTTAGTGCTTTATTTACAATGATTGAAGCTGAGCGAAAAAAGCTTTTACCTGATTCTGATCAGTTAATCCGGACACAGAGTTCGACTTTTACAAATTTTCTGGCCATACTGGAAGAAAATTTCAGGAGAGCGGAAGGCGTTGAATTTTATGCAGAAAAATTGTTTATGAGTAGCCGGAATTTGAATATTATTTGTCAAAATATTCTTCAGCAAAGCGTTTCTGAGATAATCGAGACCCGTAAGCTGATTGAAGCTAAAAATTTATTGGTTACAACAGATAAGACTATTTCTGAAATTGGTTTTGACCTTGGCTATAGCGAAAAATCATATTTTACGAATGTCTTTAAGCGGAAGGCCGGACAAACTCCTTCCGGGTTCCGCAAAGAAATGAAACGGACATACCAGGAATGATAGAATTAGCGAATGATAGAATGATGGAATAGAAGCATTGTTTTCCAAAAATTGCTACTTGTTTTCCGAAAAATGATACCACCTGCCTGGATGGTTGTCGTACCTTTACATCATAAAATTAAAACAAGTTAGAAACAATAAAATTGAAGAAAATGGAAAAATCAAAAACACTCTGGACGTTGGATGCTGCACACAGTGAAGTTTATTTTAAAGTAAAACATCTTATGATTTCCAACGTGAAAGGGGAATTTAAAAGTGTAAAAGCAACTATTGAAGGTGATGATTTCACCAATGCAAAGATTAGTGCAGCCATTGAGTCCGCATCAATTGATACCAATAGCGGAGACAGGGATAATCACCTGAAGAGCGCAGACTTTTTTGACGTGGAAAATTATAAGGAGATCACGTTTGAGGGAACTTCGTTTAAGAAAATAGACGATGAAAATTATAAGCTGACTGGATATTTGACTATCAAAGGAGTCTCAAAGGAAATAGGACTGGATGTTGAATTCGGGGGAACCAATAAAGATCCCTGGGGTAATGAAAAGGCAGGTTTTTCGGTTACCGGCAAAATTAACAGGAAAGATTGGGAGCTCAACTGGAATGCAGCATTGGAAACAGGTGGCGTTTTAGTGAGCGACGAAGTAAAGGTTTTTGCAGAGGTACAATTTGTAAAACAGGTTTCTTAACCGGAGGGAGTGAGGAAAATTTATGGTGGTTTAAGGTTTGGATGGTTGGTGTTCCTTGTGGTAAACCGGACTTAATTAAAAAGACATGAGACTGAATGATCTGAATAAATTTACCGGCTCAGATAACAGCACAGGGTTGATGCCTGTGTTGTTTACAGGGCATGGAAGTCCCATGAATGCTATTGAGTACAATGAGTTTACGGATGGGTTCCGGAACATTGCCGGCCGTTTTCCAAAACCACAGGCTATTTTGTGTATTTCGGCACATTGGGAGACCCGGGGAACCTTTGTAACTGCAATGGAGAAACCTGCGACAATACATGATTTCGGCGGGTTCCCGAAAGCCTTGTTTGAAGTTCAGTATCCGGCTCCGGGGAGTCCGGAACTGGCACTGGAAACACAGAGGCTTGCCGGTAAAACAGATGTCGGGTTAACAGACAGGTGGGGCTTGGATCATGGAACCTGGAGCGTTGTCAGGCATATGTATCCGGACGCCGATATCCCTGTGGTGCAGATGAGCCTGAATTATACACAAAATCCTCTTTGGCATTATGAACTGGGACGGGAGCTGTCCCTGCTGCGGCGTAAAGGGGTGCTGATTATCGGTAGCGGTAACCTTGTGCACAACCTGCGGATGGTTGACTGGGAAAACATTGAAACTTCCGGTTTTGGATATGATTGGGCGCTGGAAGCCAGAGACAGGATGAACCATTTTATTCTCGAAAATGACCATCAGTCGCTCATCCATTACAGCAGGCAGGGGCGGGCGGTGAACCTGGCAGTCCCCACACCGGACCATTTCCTTCCATTGTTGTATGTGCTGGCATTAAAGGAGGAAAAAGAATCCATTTCCCTGTTCAACGATAAGACAGTCGGTGGATCTTTGAGTATGACTTCGGTTTTCATTGATTAATTTCTTATTTCAATAAAAAAAGGACGGGTATCGTTATTGTAAAAACGGCACCCGTCCTTTTGTCTTATGGTTCTTTTTTGATCTTTATGTTTTCTATTCAGTATATTTAACCGATTTGTCTGGGAATGGCGGCACCTTTGGTACAGGGACCGGATCTTTTGCAATTTCCTTTTTTAAATAGCTGATAGCTGCATCGAGCTGGGCGTCTTTTCCGTTATAAGTACTGTAAGGAAGATTATCGACCACGATATCCGGGTCGACGCCATGACCTTCGATGAGCCACTGTCCGTCAGCAGAGAAAACACCCATTTCTGCGGCAGTTGCTATGCCTCCGTCGACGAGCCGGTTGCTCGAGGTAAGCCATATTTCGCCTCCCCAGGTACGGGTACCGATTACTTTGCCTATCTTTAAACGTTTGATCCCTTCAGAAAATGCCTCTCCGTCAGATGCTGTTTTTTCGTTGCAGAGGACAACAATGTGCCCTCTGAAAGCATATTGCATATTCCATGTTGGCTTCCCGGCCCTGGATTGCCAGTAGAACCACGCTTTTCTAAGTAACCGGCTTAGCAGCCAGCTATCGATATTGCCCCCGCGGTTGTTCCTCACGTCAATAATCAGTCCCTGGCGGTTAAACACCGGGTAATACCCCTTTACGAAGCTGTCAAAGTCATCGCCCGACATCGCCCGGAGGTGGATGTATCCTACCTGATTGCCGGTCTGTTCTTCAACTTGCTGTCGGCGGGTGTATTCCCATTCGCTGTAACGTAAACCGGCATCGGTACCTGTACTTATTGGTTTAACAATCTGATCATATTCTTTTCCGTCGTTATCTTTTAAAGAGAGCCTGACTTCTGCACCTTGTTTTTGACTTAACAGCTGGTTTATATTTTTTACGTCAAACACATTTATGCCATTTATTTTGGTGATAATATCTCCCGTTTTAATTTTGAGTTGAGGCAGGGATAACGGAGATCGTTCTTCCGGAAAATCAGGGTCTCCGTTATAGATATGGGTAATGACGTAACCTCCTTTGAGGGAGTCTTTTTCGAGTCTGGCCCCCAAAGAACCCTGACTGATCTGCTCGGAAGAAGTGCGTTTGTCTCCACCATAAACGAAAGTATGCAGGGCTGACAGTTCGGATACCATGCTGGCGAGCAGATCGTCCAGTTCATAGCGGTCGGTGACCCTGCTTACAAGTGGTAAATGCCGTTCTAGAACGGCTTTCCAGTTTACGCCGTTCATATTTTTGTCGTAGAAATAGTCCCGTTCCAGTCGCCAGGCGTCAACCAGCATCTGTTTCCAGTTTTCCACCGGATCAACCTGATAACTCCAGTCTTTGAGGGTAACCTTTGCATCTTTTAAATCAGCTTTTTTGCCGTTGGCATCGGTAACATAGATATCACTGCCTTTCCTGATCAGGATCTTGTTACCGTCTCCGGATAGCTCATAACTTGTAACATTGTCTGTTACTTCAACAGGATCATTATCTTTTTTATTGGATATTTGCAGGGCAAACAGTTTCAACTTTCCATCGTCGCTGTCGTCAGATTGTAACCAATACAAACAGTTTTTATTCGCCTTAAGTCCGCCGATATTGCCGGCCGGTACCGGTACAACGTACATACGGGCGGCAGCTCCTGCCATATCGGGAACTTTTTCTTCCGTTACCTTTTTCTTTCCGGAAGATTTTTTTTCTTTTAAAGAATCTGTTTTCTCTTTGTTCAGAGTTAGTTCATTATCCGGGATGAAAAGGCTCTGTTCCCCATCGAACAATGCCAGCATGTAAATTTTGCCCGTTTTGGCATAATAGGGTTCAGGTTGATTTAACCCCCACGGACTCATTACACTCGAATTAAACGTGCGGTCTGAAATAAAATAGAGCCATTTCCCGTCCGGACTAAAAACCGGGCTGTAACTTTCAACACGGTCGCTGGTCAGGTAAAAAGACTGGCCGGTTTCAACATTCATCACTTTTATCCGGGATAACTCGTTGTCTGACGGATCACTGTAAGCAAGCCATTTGCTGTCGGGCGACCAGGTAAGCCCGCTGAATCCGTTTATACTGTCCTGATCTATTTTGATACTTGTTTTTGTATCCCTGTTGTATAATTTTAAAGCATAGTCTTTTTCCGTATAAGCAATATACTTACCGTTTGGCGAAGATTCATGCCTCATAATGAGAACCGTGCTCCCAGAGGTTAACCGGGTTGCCGGGGAGAACCCGTCCCTGTTTGTCTCCCAAAGCTCCATTTCTCCGGATTCGTCAGACAGAAAAACGACTTTGTCATCATCTCCGTTAAATTCAGCTTGCTTGTAACGAACGCCATATTTACGGGTAACTTCTACCCACCGGCTCCCGTCAACCGGCGCACAAAATACCCTTCCTCCCGAAACCAGTGCGATGTGGCTGCCTTCTTTCGACAAGGAGTAGGCTTTGATGTCGTTTTGCGGATTTTTTTCCCAGGTTATCCGTCGCTGGTCAAAATCTGAAACCAGCGATATATCAAGTAAATTTTCTTTTCCGGATTCGATGTTATAGGTGTACAGGTCCGCTTTTTTTTGATAAATAACATTTCCGCCCTGTAACTTGGCATCTTTCAGGTCCCAGCCGGAAGAATGAGTAAGTTGTTGCAGCCCGGAGCCATCCGGCAGCATCGACCAGAGGTTCATCGTTCCGTCCCGGTCTGTAAGAAAATACAGGCGTCCCTGGTAAAACATTGGGTTCTTACTTGTGCCGGCGTAATCTGCCGTCAGGGGGACTGCTTCATTTTTTCCGTCGAATTTCCAGAGGTTTTGAGCTGTACCACCCTTGTAACGTTTGGTTTGGCTTCCCTGGAAGGATAAGCGTGTAAAATAGAGGTTTCCGTTATCATCAAACGAACCCTCATCTGCCTGGGCCAGCGGGACCATTGTATACTGCGTTGTGGCTGTATCTACAAGAGCCAGCTGTTTCTGAGGAAGCCCTGAATAATAACTTGTAGAAACAATGAGTTTTCCCTCTTTGGTCCAGCCGTAGATTTTAGGAGCTATACCGCCGTTTAATCCTTCCCAGGTAATCCGTTTGGGTATCCCTCCGTTGGCAGGGATGATGTAAACTTCATTCGGCCCTTCATATTCAGCGTTAAAAGCAATAAATTTTCCATCAGGCGACAAGGCTGCGTTCGATTCGACCCCCTGGCTGGTGGTAATACGCATACAAACTTTGGTCCTTTGGTTATATTCCCAAAGATCCCCTTCTGAAGTAAATACAACAAGGTCCCCATGTAACGAAGGAAAGCGGTAATAACCCTTTTCCTGTGACCAGGTACTCTGTAGAAAGACGATCGAGATAATGATCGTTAAAAAAGAAGTCTTGATTTTCATATGAAAGATACTTTATTATGTTGCTTTAATTGCAAAATGAAACTTGCGCTCCAACCATGAATCTATATAACCGTTATGATTACGCTCCTGCGCAATGTCTGGTTTTATAGCAATATAAATTATGCATTCGTGGCAAATAATTTATTTGTCTTTTTCCAATCCTGCTTATTACAAATTTAACAGGATGATTTGAAACTTTTTTATTTAAGCTAGAACTTTGTTTTTTCGTATTCTTTGCACAATATTTCAAAAGGCAAAATTATGTCTGGTGCTGACAATTTTGATTTCTGCGTCTGGTCTGTTCGAATATCCGTTCTTTTGATCTGAAAAAAACAGCTATTCATCCATATTTGTTTTTTATTAAATAAAATAGAACAACCTTAATATTCACATTTATTTTATTTAATGCATTTTTGACTGGTTGATCCAGTGGTCGAAAATAAATTGTCGATCATTTGTGTAAAATGCTGGTCAGATTAGGATAAATGTTAAAAATAAACTGGGTATTCTAGGGTTAAGGGTAGATTTATCAGCAACGTGCAGATGACTGGTTAACTCCTTTTATATTAATCTTTTTATTAAATAATTTAAGGGATTTATGAGAAGAGCCATCAACATCCTTCTTGGTAATGAAGATAAACTTCATGATTATCAGGGAAGTTATTATCAGATTTTAGTAGAACAGTACAGGTATTCTGAAGTACCTTATGTGGATTTACTGGAAGGGATCAAGAAAAAAACGGTAAAAGCAAGCAGGCCGATTTCATTAATTGATGAAATCCACCCATGCGGGATCAACAAACGGGATATAACGAAAAATTATGGACGTCCTGTTTATGATATCAAAAAGTTGAGTATGTTTAAAAACGAGATCCTGATGTACAGGCGGATTTTTTCAGGAAAGTACCGAGAGAGGATTGAGATGCACTTGTATAATGATAAGCTTTTTTATTTTTCTTTTCATTTTCCCTACCTGACCAATGATTCAGATAAGCAAGATGTTATACGGTCTATCGAAGACAGATATCTGGATGGTCGGAATTTTAGTTATAATGAGTTTGATATCGAAGATGACAACAGGACAATTATCAGTATTGATGATTGTTTTATTTTAAAGATTAATTATGTTTGTTTGTCTTCGGATTTTTTCAGGGAACTTTCATCTTTCAAGGAAAACGTTGACAGCACAGAAAAATTTACGTTATAATTGAAAGGGGCAGTCCCTGGAATGCCAGGGACTGCCCCTTTATGGGAGAATCAAAGGATCTCTTTTTATTTTGGAATGTTCCGTAACCCAGCTTGGATATGAAATGTTTTATTTTGAGCTGAAAACAGAGATTCCCTTGTCTGTCCCCAGAAAAACTTTATGGTCATGGACTGTAATTGTTTGAATCCTGTTCCCGGCAATTCTATTGTTTCCGACTGAATAATCCGTCCATTTCTTTTTGTCATCACAGACTATTGAAGTTACTGTGTTGTCACCCAGGCCGGCAATACTGTCGTTGTATCCGGTCACAATATCATTATTTTTTCCGGGCAAGACGATGGCGCCTCCGGCCCAATCACCAATCCAGATGTTTGGTGTAATACAGAAATTCCAGATTGTTGATCAGGTCGATTTTGGCGGTCAGGATCCCCTTTACCTGTTTGCCGGAACTGTTTTTCAGGTTTGTCTGTATGCTAATTTTTGCATTTGTCGTGTCTGGCAGGGGCAAGGAAGTCGTAACATACGGATCTTCAATGGACACGCTACCTGTGGCTTCAATAAAGACGTCCTGGTAAATACCCATATTCCGGTCACGTACTGCGGGGCACAATCCCATCCCCCGGTCATCTTCATCGTTTCATCCCTGAAAATGGATGAGGCATTTCCCCGTGTCGGACCAAAAATCTTGAATTGAGTCCCTGGATTAGGGTTTCCCGGGTGATCTACCTGGTAGACCTTGACAGCAATACAGTTTTTTTTGCCGGGCAAGGCATAGGGAGTAATGTTTAGCCTGAACCGCCGGAACATGCCAACAATCTGGTTTTTGCCGGCCACTTTATGCCCGTTTACCCAGACATCTGCCCGATAATTAATTCCGTTAAACAAGAGCCAGACCTGTTTCCCTTGATCCTGAGCCGGCATAACGACTTCTGTCCAGTACCAGTAGGGATTTTTCCATGGATTTTCTTTTCCTTCCAGGTAACTGTATTTTGAAAGCCCCATTTTTTTGTTGAATGCATCCGATACGTCCGGAATAAGAAAATTATTCATTGCAATCCTGGGGTCAGGATAAGTCCCATTCTTCACGAAAACGTTCAATACGGTTGTGGGTACAGAAGTTTTATACCAGCCACCTGGGTTATAACCGGAGGAGGAAATAACTTCGTCCGGCGCTTTTACTTTAATTGAATTTTTTATGGCCCAGTTCCCGGAAAGCTTCAATCTTTGAGCATTTGCTGTAAAGGTGGATAAACGATTAAAAAGACGACGTAATGCTTCATAATATTCATCATTCTGGCAAAATAAATCTTGTTAAATTTGTTCTTCTGTGTAAATATAACTTTGTTATGAATTAAAAAGGATAAGATTATTATTAATTTTAATTAATGATCTTATTTTGTAATTTCTTATTTTTATATCTTGCGATGTATGTTAAAATTTTTTATAGATCTTCTTTATTCCAATATGAACCTAATTCCGTAATTTAGTTTGTTCTCAGGGAGTAAAAATATACGGGATTATATGTAGTTACGGGGAAAAATTAATTGAGAGGGTCTTTATTTTATTCTATCTTTGTTTATGATTGCCTGGCTTTGAACAAATGCCTGTAGTTATATGGATTACAAGGAAAAAATAGGTACCATTTTGAATGATAAAGGGTTGACCGATTTTAAATGGATCGACCCGGCGGAGATTATTGTTGCCCAATGGGTGCGGGTAAAGTGCATGTTTGGGTGTGGGGATTACGGATCGGGCACTTGCCCTCCCAATACCCCTTCTGTTAGTGATTGCGCCACTTTTTTTAAAGAGTATCATTCCGGATTACTGATACGGCTCAACAAATTTGCAGATAAAGAATGCTATCCTGGAGACTGGTCTGCAGAGATGACCGGGAAATTATTATCGCTTGAGCGGGAGCTCTTTTTGTCCGGCCATCACAAGGCTTTTTTGTTAAACCAGACCTGTTGTTCATTATGCCGGGACTGCCCGGGAACCCGGCAGGAATGCCGGGATAAGAAGCGGTCAAGGCCAAGTCCGGAAAGTTTTGCTGTCGATGTTTATCAGACTGTCCGAAACGCGGGCTTCGGGATTCAGGTTGTTAAAGATAGTCCGGCAGAAATAAGCAGGTTCGCGATAGTCCTGATCGACTAACAAGGGGCATTGATCAAATAATTGAAACGAGTTAGCCAAGTCTGGGCTCTGGAATGGATTATAGTAGACAGTTTGACTTTGACTTCTTCAAACGATTAAGTTGGGGCAACCTGTCAAAGGAAAACTGGATTGTTGAACGCATGGTACGTTTTGGGGTAAACGATAGAAATATTGATAATTAACTAAAATCTTTTCGAATGGGGGAAAAATCAGAAGATGAACCTGTCGAAGTATTTTCCGGTTCTTCGTGGCAAACGGGTATGGTTAAAAGCATACTTGCGGATGCAGAAATTGATTCATTTCTGTCCGATGAAATTCTTGGATCATTGACTCCCTGGTGGACGGCTCCGGGCGGAGCCGGGGCTATCCGGGTGTTTGTTGCAGCCCGGGATTATGATCGGGCCGTACTGATCGTTGAAAGATTTGAAAATAATCTTAAACAGGAAGATAAGGAGTAGTTTCATGCATATTCCAGTGAAATAAAAAGTAAAATTTGTGGAGCAATTTTTTGAAGAAGACAAGACCTTCAGTAAGGTTAATTTTTGCGAGGAGCCTTTACAAAAAGGGGAATATGAGAACTGTAGTTTTAGAAACTGTGATTTCCCGGAAGGGGATCTTTCGGGGATCCGTTTTGTGGAATGTCAATTCATGGATTGTAACCTGAGCCTTGCCAATATTAAACAAACAGCCTTTCTGGATGTCCTGTTTAAGGATTGCAAGATGCTAGGCCTTCGTTTCGATTTATGCAGTGGGTTGGGCCTTTCTTTTCGTTTTGAAAATTGTCGTCTTGATCATTCTGTATTTTACAAGGGAAAACTGAAGAAGACGGTTTTCAAAGATTCGGTACTGACTGGTGTCGACTTTACAGATGGAGACCTGACTGCCTCCGTTTTTGAAAAATGTGACCTTTCAGGAACCGTTTTTGAGAATACGATCCTTGAAAAAGTTGACTTCAGGACTTCTTTCAACTATACGATCGACCCTGATTTAAACAGGATTAAAAAGGCAAAATTTGCTTTACACGGTATAGCCGGACTTTTGACTAAATACGATATTCAAATCGACCCTGATTTATAATGTTGAGGTAAAAATAATAAAGGAAAAGAAGCCGGATTATCCTGACTTCAGGTAAATAATTTTTCAAATGAGTAGTAATAGTATTGATTTTCAAGTTGTTGATTGGTCGCGGATTTCGGCTATCAAACATGAGGGAGTAAGTGGAGCTGCATATTGGCAGACTGCGCAGTATGATGGGCTAAGGATACGGATCGTTGAATATTCCAAAGGATATTTGGCTGACCATTGGTGTAAGAAAGGGCATATTGTACATTGCCTTGAAGGAGAATTCACGAGCGAGTTAATCAGCGGGGAGAAGTTTGTCCTTTCCCAAGGAATGACTTATGTTGTTTCTGACGAGTTAAGTTCTCACCGTTCCTCGACAAAAAACGGCGTAAAACTTCTGATTATCGATGGTGATTTTTTGAAGGCCGATCCGGAATAAGGTTCTTTACTACATAAGAAAATGGTGCTGCCAGTATTGGATTCACAGACTTGAGAAGACTGTTCCTGCCAGCGCATGGCGGAAAGAAAAATATACGCGGGCGGGTTTTATCGATCACGGAAGGTTGAGTCGTCTGCTATTTGGTGCTGAGTTTTGAATTTTTCGGCAAAATTGCTGAGAAAATTTACGGTGCCCTCAATGCCTAAAACAGAAGAATTGATACACAGATGGTATGATTCTGCTGCCCCCCAGTTTTTTCTGCAGTAGTAATTATAATATTCGGCACGCTTCTTATCGATCTTCTCGATCAGTTCCCTGGTTTTATCAGCGGGCATCTTTTGTATTTTTGCGATGCGCCTGATACGGTCTTCCATATCTGCATTGATAAACACGTTAATGCAATTCTTATTGTCGCGCAAAACATAATCGGCACAGCGTCCTACAAAAATGCAGGGACCTTGTTCTGCAAGCTCGAGGATCGTATCACTTTGTATCCCGAATAACGTTTCATTGCAGAGGTAGCTGCTTATGTAGATTTCATCAAACGACGAACGAAAGCCGAACAATCCTCCGAAAAGACTGTGTGTCGTTTTCTCATCAGCCCGTTCAAAAAGTTCCTTACGCAGTCCGCTTTTTTGAGAGGCAATATCAATCAATTCTTTATCATAAAAAGGGACCTCCAGGTTCCGGGCCAGCATTTCACCGATCTGATGACCTCCGCTGCCCAACTGTCTTCCAATATTTATATGAAAATTTTTATCCATAAAGCTTGTCCATTTAATGATTATTAATAATTCCTGAATTTTCGGAACTGGGCAGCCAGCATAAAGGCTGAAACTACGCTGGAAAGCAGGTCGGCGGCAGGCAGGCTCATCCAGACTCCCTTAACACCAAAGTAAAGAGGGAAAATCAGTAAACAAGGCAACAGGAAAACGACTTGTCTTGATAAGGACATGAAAATTGCCTTGCCCGCCATTCCAATGCTTTGGAAAAAATTGGTCGTAACCATTTGGAAGCCCAGTATCGGGTAAAAGAGAAATACGACGCGCAACCCTGTTTTTGCAAGTCCGATAAGCGTTTCGTCGGTTGTAAAAACCGAGGCGATGGCCCCTGGAAAGATCTCTACGATTAGAAATCCTGCCAACATGATTATCGTGGCAATAACGATTGTCAGTTTAAGGACACTGTTAACCCGGTCGTACTGCTTTGCCCCGAAGTTATAGCCGGCTATAGGCTGCATTCCCTGGTTCAGTCCCAGAACAATCATAACAAAAAGAAAGGCTACGCGGTTAACGATCCCGTATGCCCCGACAGCCAGGTCCCCTCCATATCTGATGAGGCCCTGATTGAGCAGGATGATAATGATGCACGAAACTGCGTTCATCAGGAAGGGGGCCATACCTATTGCCACGGAGTCTTTAACTATTTTCCGTTTCAGCCGGAATATCCCTTTTTGTAAACGGATGAAATTTTTTCTGTTGCTGAAGATACGGATTTGCCACGTCAGCATCATTGTTTGGGAAAGGATTGTCGCCAAAGCGCTTCCCTTGATTCCCCATCTCAAACCGAAAATGAAAAGAGGATTCAGGATAAGGTTGATGATTACAGAAAAGATAGTAGCATACATTGCTTTCTTGGGGTTACCGGTTGAACGGAGCAATGCGTTCAGTCCAAGGTACATGTGGGTAACAACATTACCATAAAGAATAATCCTCATGTAATCGCGGGCATAGGGCAGGGTTTCATGACTGGCCCCGAAGAAGTACAGGATCGGGTCGAGGAAAAACAGCACGGTGACCATGTAGGCAGAACCCAGGATAAGGTTTAATACAAATACATTCCCGAGAATATGGTTTGCCGTGTCGTAGTCCTTTTGCCCGAGCCGTACAGACATCAATGTGGCTGCACCAACCCCAACCAGCGATCCGAAGGCGGCAGCCAGGTTCATAAGAGGAAATGTGATTGCCAGCCCGGATATTGCCAATGCACCAACTCCATGCCCGATAAAGACGCTGTCGGTTATGTTGTATAACGACGAGGCCGTCATGGCAATAATAGCGGGTAAGGCATATTGAGTGAGCAGCTTTTTTATATTGCCTGAACCAAGCGAGGCTGATAACTGTGATCTTTCCATATAAAATTTGTCAGGAATGCAATTTTACAAAATTACACGATTTGTTTCCAGTTTAGATGGCAAAAATGAAGTTCCGGTAAGTTTTATTTATAAAGGGTGCTCATTTTATTATTTGATCTGTTTATCTACATCCTGTTTATAGTTTCGTCCAACAGGAATTTTATATTGGCCAACCTCTATTTGTCCGGGCAGGATGGCCGTTATTTTGGAAACCGAGACGATATACCCCCGGTGAATCCGGATGAAAAGCGAAGAGGGAAGTAATTCCTGGAAATGGCTGATTCGTTCTTTAATTGTTATTTTGCCGGTATTGGTATGGATAATGAGATAATCACCAAGACTTTCGATATAAAGAATATCATGGAGAACTATTTTTTGAAGTTTTTTTTCTGTTTTGACAAAAATGTGATCGGTATTATTGGAACAGGTTGCCGAAGAGCTTTGCAGGTTATCGGTAGCATTCATCGCTTTATAAAAGCGGTTGACCGCTTTGGAAAAACGGATTAAAGAAACCGGCTTAAGCAGGTAATCGATAACATCAAGGTCGAAAGCGTCAATTGCGTAATCACGGTAAGCCGTTATAAAAATTACCTTAGGCGGTATGCTTAACGTTCTTAGAAACTCAATACCAGTTATCTGCGGCATTTGAATATCCATAAAGATCAGGTCAACCCTGGTTTGGGATAAGAGTTCCATCGCTTCAATGGCATTACTGCATTCTCCGGACAGCTTTAGATTTTTGAAGTTAGCCAAATGATTCCGGATTACCCGGATTGCAATTGGCTCGTCGTCAATGATCAGACAGTTATAACTCAATTGGTCCATATATTCTCGTTTTGAATAGTCGTTGCTTTGTCTAAAACGATCTCCAGGTTTACTTCGAAACAGGTTGCGGTCGATTTTATTTTCAGAGAATATTTGTCCGGATAAACTAACTGAAGCCTTCTGCTTGCATTTTTTAATCCGATCCCATTCTGGGGGCTATCATTATTGCCCGGACCTTTATGTTGATGGCTATTTTTAATGTTTACAAGAAGTTTTCTCCCTTCAACCTGTATCTGTATGAAAACAAAAGGATGTTTTCCAGACTTACTTGCCCCGTGTTTAAAGGTATTCTCGAAAAAAGGGAGAAGTATCATCGGCGCAATCTCAAGCTCATGAAAAGGACCTTTTTTTTCGAATTGTATTTGTAATTTATCTCCATAACGGATATGTTCAATATCAACATAATTACTTAAGTAGTCCACTTCATTTTTTAGATTAACTTTAGGCCGGTTGCATCGGTATAACATGTAATCCATTAGATCAGATAACTTTAGTACCAATCCAGGGGCAATATCAGACTTTTCAAGAGTAAGTCCGTATAAATTATTTAGTGTATTAAAAAGAAAATGTGGATTCAACTGGGCGCGGAGCAGCTTTAATTCAGACTCATGCAATTTCAGTTCGGTTTCCATCCTGATTTTTTCCAACCTTGTATTTTCTTTCATTATCCGGAAAGCACTTTTTAACTGCTCTATCGCAATGAAGCCGATAATGACAAAATACAGCCCGACCAATAAAAATACAACATCGAATGATGCCGGGTCCAGCTTTGAAACATGAAAATTGCTTACGGTGACGAATACAAACAGGCTTATCATAACTTCGCCCCACATTGTAAAAACGATGGTATAAGAAAGGAACAGGACGAAATGCCAGTAACGTGAAGTGTAGAAATAGTAGGGAATTAACCAGTAATTTAAAAAATAACCGGTGATTATAGCCAGGGGGAACAATAAGGATGCAAAAATTACCGTCGTAGGATAATCCCGGTTTGCCCGTCCGTAAAACAAAATAAAAAACAGGTAGGAAATGATCCAGAAGATCAAGTGTTGTCCTGCCTTTATCATTTTTGTTTTTGAAAGGTGCCCTGATCTCATGATTACTTCTTAATTTTTTCTATAAATTGTTATATGAATGCATTAACTTATATAAATAAGCACTAAAGTGTGAAAAAATATCGATAAACAACCAAATTCGGATCGTTTATGTCATATTTATGCCGAAAAGTTTCATTCGTTGTAATATCCAGACCGGATTATGTATTTTGCCGATAAAAGCTGTTGAAGAGATTTGGTTGAGGTAAACTTGTCATGTTATTTCAAAAAAATTACACATATGAGCTTACATGATTTATTTATTTACGGTGGTTTGTGGTATATGGTAATCATTTCCATATGCGGTATTGCAATGCTGTTCTTCTCTGTTCGAAAAGTAATTGAATTGTTTATTTTACACAGGTCTGAAAAGCAGGGCCTGGACATGATCCTTCTTTTTGGGAGTTTATCTCTGGTAATTGGAATTCTTGCCCAGGCGATAGGCCTTTTCGAGGCTTTCGATGCTATTGAAGTGGCAGGAGATATCTCTCCCAGACTTTTAGCGGGCGGGGTTAAGATAAGTATGATAACAACACTGTACGGAGCGTTTATTTTTCTTTTTTCCCTGATTGTTTGGGGAATACTTCGTGAAATACTGATCCGTAAGGAAGGAAAGAATTGAATTAAAAAATCCCAGGTCTGGCATAACAGCCAAACCTGGGATTGTAATCTGGGGAAATTTCAATTCAATAAATATTTTTAACGGATCATAAAACTGACCCTTCTTGCCAGCTGCCTGGCTTCCGGCGAGTTCTTGTCAACGCTGGTATCTTCGCCGCGGCCCTCGGTGTGAAGCCGTGATTTGTCTATCCCGGCTTTCTGCAGGAGGTCGGCTACAACTTCCGCTCTCTTTTGGGAAAGTTTCTGGTTATATTGTTCCGTGCCTTTTTCATCTGCGTAACCGATCAGGTTTACGCTTACTCCGGGGTTGTTTTTCATGTATGTCCGAAGTATATTGATTGCGCTGGCAGAATTCTTTTCAATCTTGGTGCTGTTGAAATCGAAATATATGTTGACGTATCCCTGGTTGATCAACCGGGCAATGAAGTCATCACCTTCCTGTTTGGCCGGTGCCGGTTTCATCTGATTATTGATTTTGTCGATCCTCTGATTCAGCTCGTCAACATCTGATTGGTTTTTCCGTGCTGCGTCCTGATTTGCTTTCTTCATCTCGGACTCCAGCTCTGCAAGTCTTGCGTCGATTGCAGCATAACGGTCAGCCCGGGCATACCAGTCGGCAGCTTTTTTGTTTTTACCCAAATAATAGGATATCCCGACGGTTCCGTTGAATACCATCCCATCATTATTGTAACTGGCAGGGATGCCTCCGTTGAACGACCGGCCCTGGCGAATGTTTACAATGCCCGTAAAATCCATGTTCAGGGAAATCCTGGGAGATAGTTTTACCTGTCCGGTGATGCCAGCCAGCGCATTCCCGACATAGTCATTGTTTGATGCATTGTCGAAAGTAAGAAATCCGACTCCTACACCAGCGTGGGCCAGTACATTAATTGACCGGGTCCAGTCTTCAAAACGGAGAAGCCTGCCGAGACCAATAACTCCCTGAAAATCGATCCTGTATTCATTCGTGCTAAAGTCCGGGCTGGGGCCGTCATCCGCAAAATGGTCATAACCGAGACCTGTTTTTAAACCAAAAAGTTCATTAAACATATATCTTACTCCGATTTCTCCGGCGAAGAACCCGGGGGTCGGACTCCGGTAACCTTTTGAAAAACGGTGGTAGGGTTTGGTCAATCCAATTCCTGCATCGATAGACCAGTGGTTAAAGGTCGTATCTGTTGGGGTGCTGTTTTGGGCATAACCGGAAATGGTTATGATACATGCGAGTACTGGTAATAATAATTTTGTTTTCATGTGTTTATAAATTACTGTTAGTCGCCACATGTAACTCTCAAGGATTACTGGCTTCACGGATTTTCGCTTGGCTCTTGTTCGTCCTTCCGTTTCCCAGTTGATCGGGATGTTTCGTTTCATGTGATGGTACTTTGTTTTTAATGGGGCAATTTAATTATGCATGAATATTATTGAGATTCATGCCCACCAAATGTCGTCACCTAAGATTTAAAATGACACATAAAAGCAACGTTCCAGTTTTCAGGAAACTTGGATGAGAGAGAAAAATTCTCGCAGGTCGTTGCTTTCTAATAGTTAATTTCTGTAAAACAGGTTACAGATAGAAAATTGCGTTGATTAAATTTTGGGTAACCTGTTTTATCTCAGAATTAAAATATCATCCGTAATTCTTGTCGGTAGTTATGCTTAGGAGAAAGACAAGAATACAGACAACGAATTGTCATATGAGGTAAATTCATTTGAGTTGTTTTTTTATTGTTTTGAAATTTCCCGGCATTTATAAGTTTAGAGGGATCGTAGTTTATTCATCTTTATTTATCTTTTTTATTCTTCTTTTGCAATTCCAATAACGCCGCATGCAACTCTTGCCCCTGAATTGCCAGAAGGCTGAGAAGTCAGGTCGTCTTCACCGGCGTGAACAATTATTGCACGGCCAATGATGGAATGTTTACCATTGAGTGTCAGTAGTGCATCAGTTCCCTGGAAATGTGCCGTACTGTCGGGTCCAGCAACAATGTTCCCAAGGTCTCCGGCATGTCTTTCCGGATCATTGGGGCCTGCATGTTTTTTATTTTCGGGGTTAAAATGTCCTCCCGCTGATTTTGCATCAAGAGCAGAGCAATCTCCGTATTCGTGAACATGAAAGCCGTGTTTCCCCGGAGTAAGACCTTTTATGTCGGCAACGACAACAACGCCGGAGTCAGATTTGGTAAACGTTACTGTTCCTGAAACCATGTTTCCTTCAGTTCCGTGAAGTACACAAATTGCTTTACTGACAGTTATGCTGTCACCCTTCATTCCGGTTGTGTCAGGATTCATTCGGGGGCTTTGGGTACATGCCTGTATTAGTAATAACAGGCATGCTGAAAATACCCCATTCATTAATAATAAACCTTTTTTCCTCATAATTTCAATTTTTAGATAAATCAATTCATTTACATATTGTGTTATTTCGCACAATATGCAAATGGGCTGTCTCGTTGTATTATCCCTGCAACGAATCTTGTTTTTTTACGGATTATTGTCTATTCCTGCTCAAAACAGAATATTGTCAGTTGATTGGCTTTTTGCATTTAACTACCCGTATTTTATACAACTAAACGGCAAACTTGTTCAAAAACATTGTAAGAAAGATAAAATAAAATACAAAAAAGTCTTATTTTTCTTTTCGTAGAAAATAAGGAACAATCTATTGTACTCGTGAAGAACTGGCTATCAGTGATTTTATATATATAATTTTACTCATGCCGGTAGACCGCCGCGTGGCAAGTTGTTTTGAAGTAGGTGAGGATTTCAGTCCCTATTGGTTCAGGCCATGTCATTAACATTAACGGGACCGCTTTTCCCTGTTTTGTATAGGAAGGTTGTTTGTAGTGATAGTCATTTAAATAAAATCCCAATCTCCGGTAAAAATTTATACGGCGTTCATTCATTTGTTTATCTCCCGGTTTTTCCACTTCCAGGATAATGAGATCGCTGTTTTCCTTTATAAAATCGGAAACAATACTTTTCCCAAGTCCTTTTCCTCTTAGAGCGGGCTTTATTGCGAGGTGCTCTATGTATCTTAACTCATGGAATTGCCACCAGAGCAGAAGTCCTGTTACCGTTCCCTGATCTGTTATTATCTCAAAATGATAGCGGGGATCGTTAATTATCCTTTTTTGAGAAGTTAGTACCCTTCGTTCTTCCCGGGGAAACGATTTTTTGTACAGGTTCCAGGCTTCTTTAAAAGACAGGTTCCCTGTTTCTGAAATCCTTTGTCTTTTCATAACGTAATCTTAGAACGGCTGATGCCGCCCTGTCCTGTTATTCCTGTTTCATTATTTTCTGTAGCCATCTTCGGTACCTGTTCCTGGAAACAAATTTATACAGATATTCCCTGATAGAACGGGGAATGATTTTTAGAAAAGCTAGCCATGACCAAGGACCTTTTAAATGGGCCAATACATGGATTATTGCGTCTGATCCCAGATATTCTTTTCTATTATTGATCAGGATCACCGAGTCATTATAATGGGATGGGTACCCTAATTGTTGTAATGATTCTTTACCTTTTTCAGATTGAAAAGAGATAAATTCAAATCTTTCACTGTTTTCATGATCCCGGATAAAACTGACAGATCTTTGGCACAGGGCGCATTCGCCATCATACAGAATTAATGATTTGTTTTTCTGTTTTTCCGTCATGGTGCAAAGATATCAAACAATGATATTCTGACTATTTCTTTGATTGTTTTTTTTGAGTTTGACAGAAGGGGATGCAGAGAGCCGGGGAGGAGTCCCAATAATTTATGGGCAGATTGAGGTTCTTCAAAAAGAATATAGACTGGGAATGCAGTCACTGGTTTCGTTTAAATATGCCATAATCTCGTAGAGAATTTGGGGATGGTAGATGGGATATAAAACAGAGCTAGGGGATGATTAAAAAAAAGGGGATATAATAAGTGATTGATTAGTAGGGTGAATGGGGGGATATAAAAAAAAAGACAGAAAAAAGAGGGGTTAAGGTATTGCGCAGAAAAAAAGAGTGTCTATATTTGCACCCGCTTTCAGGAACGAAGGGGGTTTAGAAGCCCCGGGCTACGGGAGAGGGCGAGGGGGAAGAACGGAGAAATTCGGATGAGGTTTAGATAAAGACCGGGGCCGGAAAAAGAAGGGAAACCGCCACAAGAGTTCAGGGACAAGGTTGAAAAAAAACTTCAAAAAAGTTTTGGAAATAACGAAAAGAGTTATTAATTTTGTCGCCCCGAAAAGCTGGAAAGAAAAGGAAAGCGAGGAGGGGAAATAGAACAAGAGTTCATTGAAAAGAATGAAAAGGTAGGAAAGAAAGGAAAACGCTATCAAAGGGAAATAACCGGGAGCCAAGAACATTAACAAGATTGATTACAACGAAGAGTTTGATCCTGGCTCAGGATGAACGCTAGCGGGAGGCCTAACACATGCAAGTCGAGCGGGATTTCCCTTCGGGGGATGAGAGCGGCGCACGGGTGAGTAACGCGTATGTAACCTACCCTGTACAGGGGGATAGCCCGGAGAAATCCGGATTAATACCCCATAGGACTACACTTCCGCATGGGAGAGGAGTTAAAGCTGAGGCGGTACAGGACGGACATGCGTGGCATTAGCTAGTTGGCGGGGTAACGGCCCACCAAGGCGACGATGCCTAGGGGTTCTGAGAGGAAGATCCCCCACACTGGTACTGAGACACGGACCAGACTCCTACGGGAGGCAGCAGTGAGGAATATTGGTCAATGGGCGGAAGCCTGAACCAGCCATCCCGCGTGAAGGAAGACTGCCCTATGGGTTGTAAACTTCTTTTTTGCAAGAAGAACGGGAGACACGCGATGTTTCTGTGACGGTATTGCAAGAATAAGCATCGGCTAACTCCGTGCCAGCAGCCGCGGTAATACGGAGGATGCAAGCGTTATCCGGATTCATTGGGTTTAAAGGGTACGTAGGTAGCGTGCTAAGTCAGTGGTGAAAAGCTGCCGCTCAACGGTAGTCTTGCCATAGAAACTGGCATGCTTGAGTACAGCTGAGGTAAGTGGAATGTGTAGTGTAGCGGTGAAATGCATAGATATTACACAGAACCCCGATTGCGAAGGCAACTTACTAAACTGATACTGACGCTGAGGTACGAAAGCGTGGGTAGCGAACAGGATTAGATACCCTGGTAGTCCACGCAGTAAACGATGCTCACTCGCTGTTTGCGATATAAAGTAAGCGGCCAAGCGAAAGCGATAAGTGAGCCACCTGGGGAGTACGCCGGCAACGGTGAAACTCAAAGGAATTGACGGGGGCCCGCACAAGCGGAGGAACATGTGGTTTAATTCGATGATACGCGAGGAACCTTACCTGGGCTTAAATGGGAGCAGACGCAGGTTGAAAGACTTGTTTCTACGGACTGCTTTCAAGGTGCTGCATGGTTGTCGTCAGCTCGTGCCGTGAGGTGTCGGGTTAAGTCCCATAACGAGCGCAACCCTTACCGTTAGTTACCATCAGGTAAAGCTGGGGACTCTAGCGGGACTGCCACCGTAAGGTGAGAGGAAGGCGGGGATGACGTCAAATCAGCACGGCCCTTATGTCCAGGGCTACACACGTGTTACAATGGCCGGTACAGAGGGCAGCGACAACGCAAGTTGGAGCGAATCCTAAAAGCCGGTCCCAGTTCGGATCGAAGTCTGCAACCCGACTTCGTGAAGCTGGATTCGCTAGTAATCGCGCATCAGCCATGGCGCGGTGAATACGTTCCCGGGCCTTGTACACACCGCCCGTCAAACCATGGAAGCTGGGGGTACCTGAAGACTGTCACCGTGAGGAACGGTTTAGGGTAAAACCAGTAACTGGGGTTAAGTCGTAACAAGGTAGCCGTACCGGAAGGTGTGGCTGGAACACCTCCTTTCTGGAGCGACCGGAAAAAACCGGATAGCAGAAACCTTTCCCTACCTTTTTAAAGATATAGAAGGAAGAAGAAGCAGGAGCGCAGGCTGTTGGCGAAGAGCTTATGGCTTGGAGCAAGATAAGGTAATACAGTCCCGTAGCTCAGCTGGTTAGAGCGCTACACTGATAATGTAGAGGTCCCCAGTTCAAGTCTGGGCGGGACTACGTCCAGGGGGATTAGCTCAGTTGGCTAGAGCGCCTGATTTGCATTCAGGAGGTCAAGGGTTCGACTCCCTTATTCTCCACAGAGAAGGAAAAAGAGGGAATAGCAGTAAAAATACTGCGGGAGTTCAGAAGAAATTAAGCAATACAAAAGGGAATTAGTTTAGAGAAAACAGGGCGTTAAGAAGCCCGACAAACCATTCGGTTGGTTTATTCCCACGAAGGCAGAGGGCAAAAGCCCGATCCTGAAAGTTCTTTGACATGCTGGGAAAAAAAAGAATGAGAAAGACATTCAAACCTTGAAAAAAAAGAAAGGCATCATCAATGGTGCCTGGGAAAAATACAGATCAAAAAGATCAACGAAAAGAAACAGGAGAAAGTTAATAAGGGCGTACGGAGGATGCCTAGGCTCTCTCAGGCGAAGAAGGACGTGATAAGCTGCGAAAAGCTGCGGGGATTGGCAAATACGAATTGATCCGCAGATATCCGAATGGGACAACCCATCCCGAATAATCGGGATACCCGGCGATGCCGGGGGCAAACCCAGGGAACTGAAACATCTTAGTACCTGGAGGAAAATAAAACAAAGAGTGATTCCCCTAGTAGTGGCGAGCGAACAGGGAACAGCCCAAACCGTTACTGTTTTGGCAGCGACGGGGTTGAAGGACCACGATATCCGGGATAACAGGAAATGGAATCGGCTGGAAAGCCGGGCCAAAGGAGGTGAAAGCCCTGTACATGAAAAATGTTAAACTGGTAGTGGAATCCTGAGTAGGTCGGGACACGAGAAATCCTGACTGAAACTACCGGGACCACCCGGAAAGGCTAAATACTCGAGAGAGACCGATAGTGAACAAGTACCGTGAGGGAAAGGTGAAAAGCACCCCGAACAGGGGAGTGAAAAAGTACCTGAAACCGTACGCTTACAAGCGGTCGGAGTTCCGCAAGACGGAATGACGGCGTGCCTTTTGCATAATGAGCCTACGAGTTAGTCGTCACCAGCGAGGTTAAGGGTTTCAGTCCCGGAGCCGAAGCGAAAGCGAGTTTTAATAAGGCGTAAAGTTGGTGGCGCTAGACGCGAAACCTTTGTGATCTACCCATGACCAGGTTGAAGTCCCGGTAACACGGGATGGAGGACCGCACCAGGGAGCGTTGAAAAGCTCTTGGATGAGTTGTGGGTAGGGGTGAAAGGCCAATCAAACTGGGAAATAGCTCGTACTCCCCGAAATGCATTTAGGTGCAGCGTTGGTAAAAAGAGTCTGGCAGAGGTAGAGCTACTGATTGGACGCGAGGGCTTCACCGCCTATCAAATCCAGACAAACTCCGAATGCTGCCAGATGTTAGCCAGCAGTGAGGGCATGGGTGCTAAGGTCCGTGCCCGAGAGGGAAAGAACCCAGACCATCAGCTAAGGTCCCCAAGTGATAGTTAAGTTGAAAAAACGAGGTCTGACTGCAGAGACAGCTAGGATGTTGGCTTGGAAGCAGCCATTCATTTAAAGAGTGCGTAACAGCTCACTAGTCGAGCGGTCGGGCGTGGATAATAATCGGGCATGAAACTATCCACCGAAGCTATGGATTTATGGTAGGGGAGCATTCCAGGGAGCGTAGAATGTAAATCGTGAGGTTTACTGGAGCGACTGGAAAAGCAAATGTAGGCATAAGTAACGATAATCCCGGTGGGAAACCGGGACGCCGATAGACTAAGGTTTCCTGATCAACGTTAATCGGATCAGGGTAAGTCGGGACCTAAGGAAAAGCCGAGAGGCGTATTCGATGGACAACCGGTAAAAATTCCGGTACTTCCTTTTAATGCGATGCGGAGACGAAGTGATGAAATGCCCGCGTACTGACGGAATAGTACGTTAAATGGCGTAAGTGATGACTTTACCAGGCAAATCCGGTAAGGGAGCTGAAACCAGAGAGTACCGAGAGCCCTCGGGCGATTGGATAGAGGCAGTAAGAGCTTCCGAGAAAAACCGCTAAGCTTCAGTTAGAAGGGACCCGTACCGCAAACCGACACAGGTAGTCAAGGAGAGGATCCTGAGGCGCTCGAGTGATCCATGGCTAAGGAACTAGGCAAAATGGCCCCGTAACTTCGGGAGAAGGGGCTCCCGCGCGAGCGGGACGCAGAAAAATGGCCCATGCGACTGTTTATCAAAAACACATGGCTTTGCGAAATCGAAAGATGAAGTATAAGGCCTGACACCTGCCCGGTGCCGGAAGGTTAAGTGGGGATGTTATCGCAAGAGAAGCATTGAAATGAAGCCCCGGTAAACGGCGGCCGTAACTATAACGGTCCTAAGGTAGCGAAATTCCTTGTCGGGTAAGTTCCGACCTGCACGAATGGTGTAACGATGTGGGCACTGTCTCGGCCATGAGCTCGGTGAAATTGTAGTATCGGTGAAGATGCCGATTACCCGCAACGGGACGGAAAGACCCCGTGAACCTTTACTGCAACTTCACGTTGCTTCTGGGTAAGTGATGTGTAGGATAGGACGGAGGCAATGAATCAGGCTCGCCAGGGCTTGAGGAGCCATCCTTGAAATACGTCCCTTTGCTTGCCCGGGACCTAACCCGGATTAATCCGGGGACAGCGTGTGGTGGGTAGTTTGACTGGGGTGGTCGCCTCCAAAAGAGTAACGGAGGCTTCCAAAGGTACCCTCATGACGATTGGTAACCGTCAGGAGATTGTAATGGAATAAGGGTGCTTGACTGTGAGACCGACGAGTCGAACAGGTGGGAAACCAGGGCATAGTGATCCGGTGGTTCCGAGTGGAAGGGCCATCGCTCAAAGGATAAAAGGTACTCCGGGGATAACAGGCTGATCGCTCCCAAGAGCTCATATCGACGGAGCGGTTTGGCACCTCGATGTCGGCTCGTCACATCCTGGGGCTGGAGAAGGTCCCAAGGGTTGGGCTGTTCGCCCATTAAAGTGGCACGCGAGCTGGGTTCAGAACGTCGTGAGACAGTTCGGTCCCTATCTGTTGTGGGCGTTGGAAATTTGAGGGGACCTGCTGCTAGTACGAGAGGACCGCGGTGGACATACCACTGGTGTATCAGTTGTCCCGCCAGGGGCATAGCTGAGTAGCTAAGTATGGAAGGGATAAGCGCTGAAAGCATCTAAGCGCGAAGCCTGCCTCAAGATGAGATTTCCTTAAAGGGACGTGGAAGACGACCACGTTGATAGGCCGCAGGTGTAAGTCCGGCGACGGATGTAGCTGAGCGGTACTAATAGCCCGAAGACTTTCCCTCGATCAAGGCAAGAAAAGATTTTTCATTCTTTTCCCGGAGATGTCAATTACACCTGAGATAGAAAAACAAAAAGGTGTAAAAGAAATACTGGAAAGAAATTTAAGTGTTGGTTTTACCGGAGAAGTAAAGCCAGAAAAAGAAAACAAGGTGATTAAAGCGGCGGGGTCCCACCTCTGACCATTCCGAACAGAGAAGTTAAGCCCGCCCGCGCCGATGGTACTGCGGAGACGTGGGAGAGTAGGTCGTTGCCACTTTTAAAGTTAACCCCGGGTTCAAAAGAGCCCGGGGTTTTTTATTAGGAGTTTACCGGATGCGGATTCAGGGCACAACCAACAACATTTTTTGTAATATCAGTCCTTATGCCGGACAGGCTCCTGCTTTTCCAGTCGATGAAAAGGATACAAAAATCTTGTCAAAACGGACCCTCCGCAGGACGTCTTGACGGACCCCAAAACGCGATGTTCTGCATTACCGGATTAAATGTGCCTTTCTTTCTATTCCGGTTAGTTAAAATTTATGCATAAACAATCTTAATCCTCCGGAAATGCCAGTTGATCCTCCATTTTGACGGAATGTCCCCCTTTTTAAAACAATCTGCCCCATATTTCTTGTTGGTCGGCTTTGTATTTTTACAGAATAATCAGACTAAACCAGACGAATGAAATTGAAATATTTTTTAATGGTAGTACTGTCCGTTTCTGTAGTTGCAGTTCCTGGCAATCCTCCTGCGGGATCGGGTAATAAGACACGGCAGGTTGCTTTTCCCGGGGCGGAAGGTGCCGGTAAGTATACTACAGGAGGAAGAGGCGGAAACGTTTATGAAGTTACAAATCTGAACGACAGAGGGACAGGTAGCTTTCGTGAAGCTGTCGGATGTAAAGGGCGAAGGACCATTGTATTTCGGGTATCCGGAACCATCAGCCTGGAATCAGAGTTGAATATTAAGGAGGGAGATCTTACAATTGCAGGGCAAACAGCGCCAGGCGATGGTATTTGCATTAAAGGTTATCCTGTTATTATACAGGCTGATAATGTAATTGTCCGCTATATGCGGTTCCGGCTTGGAGATCTGAATCGTGTACAGGGGGATGCCATGTCGTGCAGAAAGCAGCGAAATATACTGGTCGATCATTGCAGCTTTAGCTGGGCGACTGATGAATGCGCTTCTCTGTATGAAATGCACCAGGCAACAATTCAGTGGTGCATTATTTCGGAAAGCCTCAATCATTCTGTTCATGAAAAAGGAGACCATGGATATGGCGGAATCTGGGGAGGTGACACCGTCAGTTTTCATCATAATCTTTTTGCTCATAATACCAGCCGTAACCCCCGGTTTAATGGTGCGCGATATCATGTCCCCTGGACCGATCTTGTAGATTTCAGGAATAATGTTATTTATAATTGGGGGCATAATGATATTTACGGGGGCGAAAGAGGGCAGCATAATGTTGTTAACAATTATTTTAAACCAGGTCCGGCTACGGGTAAAAATGTGAGGCGCAGGATAACAAATATTACTACTTCGAATGATTATCCTTATGGCGTTTTCTATATAGCCGGGAACTTTATGGATGGGGATTCTGCCGTGTCAGCCGATAACTGGAAGGGAGGAGTGGATACGGAAGCCGCAGTTAAAGAGGTGAAGGCTGATCATCCTTTTTATTTCGTTTCCATTCCGGAACAGTCGGCAGAGGATGCCTATAACTCAGTGTTGAAATATGCCGGGGCAAGTCATGTCCGCGATGCTGTTGACCGGCGAATTGTTAAAGAAGTGAGAACTGGAACGGCTACCTACATGGGAAAACATACGATGAAACCAGGAATCATCGATACTCAGGAAGATGCAGGCGGATGGCCCGAGTTGCACTCTCTTCCTTCTCCTGCAGACCAGGATCATGATGGAATGCCTGATAACTGGGAAAAGAAACATCATTTAGACATTAATGATCCTTCTGATGGAGGGTTTTATTCTATGGATAAGAATTATACCAACCTTGAAGTTTATCTGAACAGCCTGGTGGAATAATTGGATCCCGGTTCTAGATTTTAATTTATGAAAGATACAAGCAACATGAAAACGATCATAAACGATAATATGCAAAACTTGCCTTATCTCAGTGATTACATAAGAAAATTGAATTTACTTACCCTTATTATACTTGCCCCTGTTTTTCTATGGGCAGGTGCCCTTTATCAGGATAAAGTTAAAGCTGATTTTATTGTTGATACCAATGGAAGGGGAGACTTTAAAACAGTTCAGGAGGCAATAAATGCCGTTCCTGATTTCAGAAAAAAGGAGACCGTTATTTTTATTAAAAAGGGTACCTACAAAGAAAAGCTGATTCTTCCTGCCAGTAAAACAAAGGTTACTTTTATTGGTGAAGACAGGGACCAAACGATTATCACCTATGATGATTACGCTTCCAAAAAGAATGCTTTTGGAGAGGAAATGGGAACGACTGGTTCTTCCGGATTCTTTATATTCGGAGATGAATTCAGAGCAGAAAATATAACATTTGAAAATAGTGCCGGTCCTGTTGGACAGGCTGTTGCCGTTAGGGTTGACGGGGATAAAATTGTTTTTACGAATTGCCGTTTTTTGGGCAACCAGGACACACTCTATCTTCATAGGAGTAGAAGCCGCCAATATTATACGGGCTGCTATATTGAGGGAACCGTTGATTTTATTTTTGGCTGGTCGGTTGCTGTTTTCGATCAGTGCAACATTTTATGCAAGGGTGCCGGCTATGTTACGGCAGCCTCAACAGATCAAACCAACAAATACGGATTTGTATTTTTGAATTGCAGGATCATTGGGAATGGGAAGACAGGTTCATTTTTTCTGGGACGCCCATGGAGGCCCTATGCAAATGTTGTTTATCTAAACTGTTTTCTTGACAGGCAAATTAAAGAGGAAGGCTGGTCTAACTGGGACGATCCGGAAAGAGAAAAAACAGCATTCTATGCCGAATATCAGAATACTGGACCCGGATCTGTTCCTAAATTCAGGTCCAGTTGGTCCCATCAACTGACTACTGAAGAAGCCCGGAATTATACGGTCCCGAAAATATTCAGCGCTACTTCTGTTTCACCCGCTTTTGACAGCGATTGGATGCCTGATCTTAAAAAAGATGAATAAATCAAGAATAAGATAATTTTGATCTTTTCAGGAAAATTAATATTAAACGATAAAAAATAAAAGATGTCTGCATTTAAATCAGTTGCATTTCTTGGGTTATTTTCCCTGATATTATCGCATATGGCATTTGCCGGGTCTGAATATGAAATGGTTGTTGCGACGGATGGTTCCGGCGATTATACTTCTGTTCAGGCTGCAATTAATGCAACAAAAGCTTTTCCGGACAAGCGGGTTACGATTTTTATCCGGAATGGAACTTATAAGGAAAAAGTAAGGGTCTATTCCTGGAATACTTTGCTTACGCTCAAAGGAGAGAGTAAGGAGAAAACGATTATTACGTACGACGATTATTTCGATAAAGTCAATCTCGGACGGAACAGTACCTTTCATACCTATACATTGAAAGTGGAGGCGAATGATTTTATTGCCGAAAACCTGACAATCGAAAATACTGCCGGTCCTGTCGGACAGGCGGTGGCACTTCATGTCGAAGGTGACCGTTGTGAATTCAGTAATTGCAGGATTAGCGGGAACCAGGATACGCTATATGCGGCAGGAGAAGGTAGCCGTCAGTACTACCGGAACTGTTTTATTGAGGGAACTACAGATTTTATTTTTGGAGAGGCTACTGCTGTTTTTCATGATTGTGTGATCAATAACAGGAGTAACTCCTATATTACGGCAGCCAGTACCCCAAAAGGGAAGGTTTTCGGGTTCGTGTTTATAAACTGTAAGCTAACTGCAGATAATGGCGTGACTAAGGTGTACCTTGGTCGCCCGTGGCGTGATTATGCCAACGTTGTTTATCTGAATTGCGAGATGGGAAGCCATATTTTGCCGGAAGGATGGGTGAACTGGGGAGGAACAAACCGGGACCAGACTGCATTTTATGCTGAATATAACAGTTCCGGCCCTGGCAGCTCTCCTGAAAAACGCCAACCCTGGTCGCATCAGTTGAATAATAAGGAGGTCCAAAAATACCGGTTGGATAATATTTTCAGTGCTAAAGAATCCAAATCCTGCGGTCAGGATGACTGGATGCCGGAAGGGGAGTGAAGGATTCTTGATGCTGGATATTTGGTATTCTTGAAAGACATGTTTGATTGGTAGCTTGGTTGTTTAAATGGTTCGAATGTTTTTGACGTTTGGATGTTGTGAGCTAAACAAACAGGGACCGGTAACCGACAGACCAGAGAAACAAGAAACCGCTGAAGTATAATTGAAATAATACAAAAAATATGAGACACAAAAAAAAATTATTTTTCTACATTTTCCTTATTGCCGTTGCTGTGGCTTGCCAACAGGCACAAGGTGAGAAAAAGACGACAGAAAATCTTCCTTTTGATATGCCACAGGTGGAAATTCCCAAGTTTAAAACCGACACTTTTAATATTGCCGATTACGGGGCGGTTCCTGACGGAAGTACAAAATGTACTGAAGCCTTTGCAAAAGCGATCGATGCCTGTTCAAATGCAGGTGGAGGAGTTGTCCTGGTTCCTGCAGGAATGTGGCTGACTGGTCCTGTTTCCTTAAAAAGTCATGTCAACCTGCACATGAATAGCGGCGCGTTGATCCAGTTTACAGGTAACAAGGATGATTATCCTTTGGTACAATCTTATTATGAAGGGGTGAGTGCTGTTCGTTGTCAGTCGCCGGTTACAGGTCTTAACCTGGAAGACATCGCGATCACAGGCTCAGGGGTTATTGACGGTAACGGTGGTTATTGGCGTCAGGTAAAAAAGGATAAACTGACTGAATCACAGTGGAAAGAACTGGTGGCCTCCGGTGGTGTTGTGGATGGAGACAAATGGTACCCTTCAGAGCAGGCCATGGAAAGCAACGATCTTGCCGCCCGGGGTAATCTTCCAAAGGTACAGACATTGGACAATATGAAACCGTATAAAGATTTCCTGCGCCCCGTCATGATCAGCCTGGTAGGATGCAAAAGGGTCCTTCTGGAGGGGGTAACTTTTCAGAACTCACCGGCATGGAATGTAAACCCGCTGATGTGTGAACATGTTACCCTGAGAAACCTTACTATCCGGAATCCCTGGTATTCGCAAAACGGGGACGGGCTTGACCTGGAATCATGCCGGATCGGTACAATTACAAACTGCAGTTTCGATGTGGGAGATGATGGCATTTGTATTAAATCGGGAAAAGATGAAGAAGGAAGAAAAAGAGGGATGCCTACCGAGTTGTTCGTGATCCGCGACTGTGTTGTTTACCATGCCCACGGTGGATTTGTTGTCGGTAGTGAAATGTCGGGAGGTGTCCGGAAAATGTTCGTATCGAACTGTATCTTCATGGGGACGGATTGTGGCTTGCGGTTTAAAAGCCTCAGAGGGCGCGGTGGCGTTGTGGAAGATATTTACATGGAAAATATCCGTATGGTCAATATTGCTACCGAAGCCATTCGTTTCAACCTGTTCTACGCTTCTAAATCTCCTTCAGAAGACCCGCTGACCGGAGATCCCGTTATTGAAGAACAACCTGTAAGCGAAGCTACTCCGGTATTCCGGAATATGAGTTTCAAAAATATTGTATGTGAAGGTGCTAAAAAAGCGATCATGATGCAAGGGATACCTGAAATGCCTGTTGAAAACATGACCTTTGAAAATATGAAAATTCGTGCAACGGAAGGGATATCCCTTAATTATGCGAAAGATTTGATTTTTAAAAATGTGAGCCTGAATATTGAAAAGGGGAATGCGGCAAGCATTGTGAATAGCAAGAATGTCGTTTTTGATGGTTTCTCAAGTACCGGGCAGGACAAATTGTTCCGCATTTCAGGTGACCGTACTGAAGACCTGCAGATTAAGACTGATGGCCAGTCAATTACATTCAATGATATTGATTGTCCTGAAAATTTGAAAACGAAAATTAAATTGGTTGAATAAAAAGCAATTTTCCTTTAGATTTAAAAGCCGGTTCAGTAAGGTCCCGGCTTTTAAATCTAAAGGAAAGCAGCCTTCCTCTTGTTTCGTGTATTGAAGGCTAAAGTGGCAGATGTTTGTATTGCTTGAGTGTCTAGTGCTGTTCCGTTGGGTATAGCGCCCAAACTCCATAGAAAATATTTTTTTATTAGCGCGTTTCTCTCAATTATTGCTGAAGTTATAATCCATTGAAAATACCATAGATTATTTTATCTGCGAAACACTAAGCTTCACATTTTCATAAGGATTACCGACGATAGCGTATCTATCTCCTTTTAACTCTAGTTCTGCCTTCTTAATGGAAGGATCGCCAGGGATAAATAGCGGGCAATCAATCGTTTTTCCGGTTATTCCGAATACTTTTAGTTCTAGCTGGGACCAGTCCATAAAACGGGTCGACTGAGCGAGGGCAATATGAGGAATTACCGCTCCCTTGCGAACAAGCATTACAACAGGGATTTCTCCAGGTTCAATGCTGTGCCATCCCTTTGAATAACTTTTTCCGGTTTGATAGTCGATCCATTCATCTCCGGGCAGGTAAACATTTCTGGCTGCCGCTTCTTCAAATAAGGGGGCTACGAGGATATCCCGGCCAAACAGGTATTCGTCATCAACCATCCAAGCACCCGGATCGTCAGGATATTCGATAAACAGGGCCCTCATCATTGGAAGTCCTGTTTCTGTACATTCTTTTGCCTGTTCATAAATGTATGGCATCAGTACATATTTCAGGTCAACGCTTTTTCTGAATTCATCCTGGAATGCCTTCCCGTATTCCCATGGTTCTTTGGGCGGGGCTCCGTGGCACCGGCTATGGGAAGTCAGCATGCCGAATGGTACCCAACGGCGATAAAGTTCTTCCGGAGTTTTATTAACAAACCCGCCGATGTCATGGCTCCAGAACGAAAAGCCGGAGAGTCCCATACTAAGTCCGGCCCTGAGTGTGGAAGCCATTGCCGAATTCGTATTGGCGGCATCACCTCCCCAGTGTAATGGATAGCGTTGGCTCCCGGCCCATGCAGAACGTGCCCAGATGATGGCATCGCCCGTGATTTTTTTTGTAATATCAGCAACCGCTTTGTTGTACCGGAGCGGGTAGAGGTTGTGTTCATAAAAACCGGTTTTTCCCGATTCAAAGATACCACTTTCAGGAGCTGCTTCCCCAAAATCGACTTTGATCACACTGACTCCCAATTTGAGCAGTCCTGCAATCTTGTCCTGGTACCAGGAAACCGTTTGAGGATTGGAAAAATCAAGGACGGCATCTTCATCGGGTACATTTCCCTTGGCATTTTTTACATAAAGTCCTTTGTCCAGGATTTCCTGGTAAAGACTGTTTTTAGGGACGAAATAGGGTAATTGCCACACGCAGGTGTGAAACCCTTCCTTTTTCAGGTCGGCAATCATCCCGGACGGATCACTGAACCTTGATTTTGAAAACTGGTAATCGCAGCGCCAGTCTGTTTCAAACCAGCCGGTATCAAAGTGGATAACATCCCCTGGTATTTTATTCTCTCTCATTTCCTTAGCTACCCGGCGTCCATCGGCTTCCGAGAAATAGGTAATACGGCTCATCCACAATCCAAATGACCACAGGGGGGGAAGGGACGGCTTCCCTGTCAGGTTGGTATATTCGTTTAGGATATCTTTTGGTTCGCCTAAAAAAATGAACAGGTCAAGCGATTCGTCTCCGATCATCAGGTCTGTTTCAGCATTGTAATATTTGCCGAAATCGCAGGTAATGGGCGAAGAGGTGTGCATGAAGATGCCATACCCGCGACTACTCATAAAGAACGGAATCGGTTTGTACATACTTTCGTTTTGGACCCCATTCGCATCGTCGGTCCATAAAATCAGTTTTTGTCCTCTTTTATCCAATCCCTTAAAGGACTCCCCGCACCCAAATATTTTTTCACCGGGTGAAAGCCTGAAGGAGGCGGAAAAACTTCGTGAATAATCGGACGACCTTCTTACATAGCAAAAGGGAATGAGCGGGGTATAGGTTTCATTGTTATCCTGTCTGGATATGGTCTGCGTGAGCAATTTTCCTTTTTCGTTGTATATTTCCAGTCTCCACGGTTTTTCCCGGATGATTACCGATCCGAATTTACTTTTATATTGATGTCCTCCCTGAATTTTTGAATATACCCAGGAATGGTCTTCCGGGGCATAGCCATTGACCAACATCAAAGAAGGTTGCTCCTTTTGTGGTTCCGGTCCTGTTTTCATCCGGATCCGGAACGATCTTTGAGATACAAAATCGATAGAGAAAGGCATGGAAGGGTTAGCCGCATATTCTATTTCCGGAAATTCATTGCCAGCTTCCGGCTGCAGAAATGCCAGCATATTGTTAAAAGCCTGCCTCGTTTTATATACGTGGCGTTTCCATTCGATTGTTCCGGAACCTTTTTCCGGGTTGAAAGCAGAGAGACTGTCAGCAACAAAATAGGTATTGGTGAAGTTCCCAAAATCTTCACTGATGTCAACCGGCTGATTTAACAGGTACTGGTTTGCCGGGCCCGAAGAGTAAGGTACCTGGGCACTGGACTGCGAAAGGCAGATACTCCAAACAAACAGTCCTGCTGTATATAATTTAGATTGTAAGTTAAGGCTTTGCATTTTTTTTCATTCTATTGATTGACGACTATTGACCCTGAAAGACGATTGTCTGCAGATGAACTATTCACCAGCAGTTCGAAACGTCCTGGTTCAACAATCCAGTCCTTATCATTTTCTGAATAATAAGCCAGGCTGCTTACCGGAACGATGACCGTTACTGTTTGCGATCCTCCGGGGGCAAGGAATACTTTTTTAAATCCCTTAAGTTCTTTTGCCGGGCGCATTACAGTACAATCGGGATCCGAAACATACAATTCTGCTGTTTCTGCTCCGGCCATTTTCCCGGTGTTGGTAAGGCTGAAGCTGACCTTTATACTATCCTCTTTGCCATATGTTTCTTTATCTGTTTTCAGGTTATCATATTTGAAGGTGGTATATGAAAGCCCGTACCCAAAAGGATATAATGGGGCGATTCCTTTGGTATCGTACCAGCGGTAACCGACCAGTATCCCTTCATCATATTTTACCTGCATGCCTACCCCCGGGTAATTGATTTTTTCGTGAGCCGGGCAATCTTTCAGAGAAACAGGAATCGTAAATGGTAATTTTCCTGATGGGTTTACTTTTCCGGTCAGGACATCTGCCATTGCATTGCCTCCTTCCATTCCATTATACCAACCCCAGACGATGGCAGCAACATGGTCTTTGATCCTGCTAAGATTGAGCGGAGATCCGGCTGTAATAACGACAATGGTCCTGGGATTTGCTTTAGTTACTTCAAGAATAAGCTTTTCCTGGTTATAAGGGAGTTCCATGTCCGGGCGGTCGTCGCCTTCCGTGTCATAATCATGGTTGATTCCGGCAAAGATGATGGCAACATCTGAGGCCTTGGCAAGTTTTACGGCTTCATCAAGTAATTGTGCATCTTTTTTTTTGTCTTCCTTAAAGATTAGCCCTTTCCCGTATTGTATTTCTGAGTTTTTTTCGTACCCTAAAGCTGTCTTCAGTTTTGCTTGTCCTCCAATCCTGTTTTTCAGCCCCTGCAGCGGGGTTATTTCATATTTGGCCTTTAACCCGGAACTGTTACCTCCCGCGGCATGTTTGCGGTCTGCATTATCGCCTATTACAGCAATTGTTTTTACAGTGGAAGGGTCGACAGGCAGGGCATTATTCTCATTTTTAAGCAGGACGATGGATTCAGTGGCAACTTTATAAGCTACTTGCTGATGTTCAGGACTGACGAACGAACCTTCGGCCCGTATTTCTCCTCCGAGTACTTTGGTCTTGAACATTACACGCAAAATATTTTTTACCTTTTCATCTATTGTCGTTTCCGACACTTTACCTTCCTTCACTGCTTCGATCAGCGGATCGGCAAAATAATACCGGTTATAAGCGCTATCTGTTCCCATTTCCAGGTCCAGGCCGGCATTGGCTGTTTCTACCGTACTGTGAACAGCGGCCCAGTCAGACAGGGTGACCCCCTTAAATCCGATATCCTTACGTAAAACATCCGTCAGTAGAAAGGGATTCTCGCAGCACCACTTTCCCCTGAATTTGTTATAAGCAACCATCAGCGTGTAAGCCCCGCCCTTCCGGATAGCCGCCTTGAACCCCGGAAGATAGATCTCTTCAAAGGTCCTGTCGCTCATTTCAACATCAACAGTACCGCGATCGATTTCCTGGTTGTTGGCTATGTAATGTTTAACACAAGCGGCCACATCTGCCGATTGTATGCCCTGTATATAGGGGGCACACATTTGCGAAATCAGGAACGGGTCTTCCGAAAGGTATTCAAAATTCCTTCCGCAGAGAGGTGTACGTATTACGTTGATCCCTGGTCCAAGGATAATATCCTTCTTCCTGAAGCGTGCCTCTTCGCCCAACACCTTCCCTTGAATTTTTGCCAGTCCGGGATTCCACGTAGCTGCGACTGCTGTCCCTGTCGGAAAATACGATGACGAATCGTTTGTCCATCCGGCCGATCTCCATGAGTCTCTTTCAATTTCCTCCCTCACCCCATGTGGCCCGTCAGAAAGGTGCCACTCCGGAATTCCAAGTCTTTCGACACCTGCAGTGGAGAATTTCGAATTGCCATGGATCATCCCGATTTTTTCTTCCAGTGTCATCTGTTTAAGAAGCTCTGTCACTCTTGTTTCAATTTGATCTTCTTTACTTTCCTGTTTTTTACTTCCTGGCTGGCAAGCCCAGACAATTGCAGCAAGGCAAATGTACAGAAGTACTCTTTTCATGTGTTTCATATGTTTGGTATTAGGTTTAATCTGTTGCTGAATGTTTATTTTTATGTCTGATACATTCAGCTTTCATTAAAAATCCGTTTATAAAGTAATTGTATTTTTTACAAGAACATTTTTACAAATGTAATGATTGATTAGATTATGTGAAATTCTGAAGTCGATAAATAATTAGCTTTTGAATGAATTAGGCTGTTTTTTACAAAATCAGTATGAAAATTTTTCCGTTTTCTGTAATGATTGTAAAATAAACCTGACCTATACCTTGATTTTAGTTAAAATCCGGCTGTTAATTGTTAAATTTTCTGTCATAGAGCACTATTATCTGTTTTTTGACTGAGATATTTAAATATATATTTGGCTTTTATTAATAATGTCGGGATTGAACAACCGGAGAAGTTTATTAATCACGTTTTTCAAATCAGCATGAAGCGTTACAGAATTTTAGTTTTGATGGCTGTTGCCATTATTTTTTTGAGTAACTCTGTTTTTGGACAGGAAGAGAAAAAAGATGAAAAAGAGGGGTATCACTTTACTGTGATCAAAGAGTTGCCGAGTACACCAGTGAAGGATCAATACCGTTCGGGTACTTGCTGGGCCTTTTCCGGGCTGGCTTTCCTGGAGTCGGAGATGCTCCGGTTAGGTAAACCTGAAGTAGATTTATCCGAAATGTTTATTGTCTGGCATACCTATGATGAGAAAGCAGTTAAAGATGTCCGGTTGCACGGTCACCTCAATTTCTCGGCAGGAGGGGCATTTCATGATGTCACTAACATGATCAGGGAGTATGGTATTGTTCCTGATTCGGTTTATACCGGTTTGCAGTATGGTGAAACCAAGCATGTTCACGGCGAGATGGACGAGGTACTGACCCAGCAGGTCGATGCTGTTATCGAGAATAGAAATAAAAAGCTAAGTTCGGCCTGGGAGAACGCTGTCCGGGGAACACTTAACTCTTATCTGGGAGAACTGCCTGAAAAGTTCGAATACAAGGGAAAGGAATATACTCCCCAGAGTTTTGCAAGAGATTATGTCGGCTTGAATATGGACGATTATGTCGAGATTACTTCCTATACCCATCATCCTTTTTATTCAAAATTCATAATTGAGGTTCCTGATAACTGGATGTGGGGCGAAGTTTATAATGTTCCGCTGGAAGATCTGGATGCCATTATCGATAATTCAATAGAATTGGGATATACCGTTGCATGGGCTGCTGATGTAAGCGAGAAAGGATTTAGTACTTCCAAACAGGGGGTCGCCGTTATTCCGGAAGCTGATCTGACAGATATGTCAGATACAGAGAAGGCAAAATGGGAAAAGCTGTCGGATAAGGAGAAGGATGAAAAATTATATGCCCTGACCAAACCGGGTAAAGAGATGAAAATAAACCAGGAACTGCGCCAGACAGCTTTCGATGACTATGAAACAACTGACGACCACGGCATGTTGATCGTAGGAACTGCTAAAGATCAGGATGGAAACTCCTATTATAAAGTGAAAAATTCGTGGGGAGATTATAATGATTACGGGGGATATTTCTTTGCTTCCAAACCTTATGTGAGTTATAAAACAATGAGCATTATGGTGAACAAGGAATCTATTCCTAAAAGTATCAGGAAAAAACTGGGATTGTAAGAATGCCTTTATTGAAGTTGTTTAAAGGTGACAAAGCAAAATCCGACTAAAAGCCTTGATTGAATGGCTTTCCGTCGGATTTTGCTTGTTGTAAAGCGTACTAAAGAAGCATTAAACTCAACTTGGGCTATCCGTGATTAACGACATGCTCTCTATACCGGTTTGGGTCAATGTTATCCACAAGATCCTTTCATAATAATAACCCCGGAACAGATTTTCCAAAAGGGAAAGAAAAGTCGTTTTTATTCTCCTGGAAATTATAAGTTAATATTTCCAAAATTATAAGTTAATATTCCGGAAATTATAGACTATAATTTTCAAGATTACAGGTTAATATTTCGGAAATTATAAGCTATTATTTTCAAGATTACAGGTTATAATTTTTCTGATTATAAGTTAACAGTTTAAAGCGGAGTCTAATGCACCGGCAAGTTCCGGACAGTGCATTCAAAATTCAAATCAAACAACAAAGCATCAAACGTTCAAACGGCGTAGCCTCCAACAATCGTTAGTTAGAAACCACAATAACAGCAGGAACCATTTTAACAATAAGGAGCAACCGAAATTACGGGACGTTGGTTACTGCTCCCTTTTTCGTTATAAACACTGTATTCCGGTTGTCGAATGTATTTCGGGCAGAAAAACTTATCTCCAGATTATCCGGAAGGGAAATACTTTTTACGTTTTTATCCAGTGAAATAATTATACCGTCCGGGTATTTTTGGAAAAAAGCTTCGAATTCATTTTCGCTGATTGGCGGAATTATTTCCTGTAATGAGAACGAATAAGCAGGATTGAACTTTTCAAAATACTTGATTTCCTTTCCTTTAATGATTGGAAGGCTTTCAGTAACCGGGTTTTTTTTGTCTACAGGAGGAAATGCAAGGCAGAAGAAGATAAGGGAAACAATGATGCCGCTTACTGTAACAAAAATTAAGGCTGTTTCTTTGTTCTTTTTTAGCCACAGGAAAAACGATACGAATATAAGGATCGTAAAAGGAACAAGGTACCAGGCAACATAGCTTACATCTTTAAATGACGGGTCTGCTTTCAATGCAATTAAGATTGCGGGAACAATGAGCACACCGATTATCAGGAGAATAATCATTCCTGTTTTTAGTTTCTCTGTTTTTGCCTGTTGTAAATACCGGGCAACTAAAATAGACAGGAACGGGTAAGCCGGCACTGTGTAGTTAGGTAATTTTGTCCGGGATAATGAAAAAAAGATGATGATTGATAAGGCAGCGATCATCAGGAAAAGGGTAAAGTCGTCTCTTCTGTCTTTCCATGTTTTTATGGCTGTCCTTCCGAAAAAAACGGAAAACGGAAACATCCCGGCAAGCACATATCCAAAGGTAATCAGGAAAATGCCGCCATGTCCTTCCAGTTTGCTTGTAAACCGCTCCAGGTTCTGCCTTAGGAAAAAGCCTTCGGTCCACGCTCCGTCTGTCTTCAAATGAACTAGTATGTACCAGGGCAGGGCAACCAAAAGCACAATTAGGGCCCCTGTGAATGGTTTCAGTGCTTTAATTTCGTTCCATGAAAATCTTTTGCTGAATATCAGGAATAAGAGGAATATTAAGCCGGAAAGGCCTATAGCTACCGGACCTTTGGCCAGGGTTCCCAATCCAATGGAAATATACATCGGCCAAAGATAGATCTGTTTTTTTTCTTTTATTGTAGCATAAAACAACATAACACCGGACACAAAGAAAAAAATGAGGTAGGGATCGGGCACAGCAAGGTGAAACTGAATACTCAAATGTACCGTTGCCAGCATAATCAGGGAAGCCCATACCGCCGTTTCTTTTCCGTTGAATTTACGGGCAAACAAGTAGGTGATCAGTACGGTGCAGGCCCCGAAAAATGCGGAGAAAAAACGGGCTGCGAATGGATTCACCCCGAACATCCAAAAACTCAACATCATGAAAAAATAATGCAGGGGAGGTTTGTCAGTGCGCAAAACATCATTGAAAGTCGGTACAATCAAGGTCCCGTTTTGAAACATTTCTCTGGCACATCCTGCATTTTTTGCTTCATCAAGAATATAAATACTTACCCCGCCTATATTTGAAGAATACAAGGCGAATGCAAGGATAAACAGAAAAAACTGGAAATACTTTATATGACTTAATTGTCTGATCATAATCATGAAAATAGATAATAATGGAATTTTGACAGAATACTTACTGCCTTTTTTTTTATTTTCGTGTCGCTAAATAACAAAAATTTTAGGGCAAAACATTATAAAAAGAAAATCATGAAACAATTAAGCCTGGTTATTTGTGTATACAACGAAGAATTGAATATTAGACCGCTCAGTGAACAAATAAAGAGGGCCCTTGCGGGAATGGACTATGAAGCTATTTTTGTGGATGACGGTTCGACCGATAAAACGCGTGAGGAAATACGGAATATCAGGGATGAGCATTTCCTGCTTTTGGAACTGAAACGTAATTACGGACAAAGTTCAGCTTTGCAGGCAGGTATTGACCAGGCTAGCGGAGAATATGTTGCCCTGATTGACGGCGACCTGCAAAACGATCCTGCCGATATCCCGATGATGCTGAACATGCTTAAGGAAGGAGACTGGGACATGGTTGCCGGCGTAAGGGCAAATCGTAAAGACGGGGCTTTTCTGAGAAAAATCCCAAGTAAAATAGCCAACTATATTATACGCGAATCGACAGGAACCAAAATGAAGGACCTTGGGTGTACCTTGAAAGTATTTACCAATGACGCGATCAAGAGCATTCATATCTATGGTGAACTGCACCGTTTTATTCCCGTTTTGCTGGCACTTGAAGGATCGACCAGAATGACGCAGGTCGATGTTAATCACCGTGCCCGGGAATTTGGACATTCAAAATATAACCTGGGGAGGACAACCCGGGTATTCAGCGATTTGCTGCTGATGTTGTTCTTCAGAAAATATATGCAGCGGCCAATGCATTTTTTTGGAGCATTGGGACTGGTCTTTTTCTTTATCGGGATTTTGATTAATCTTTATCTTCTCGCTTTAAAAATTCTGGGGCACGATATCTGGGGAAAGCCGATCCTGATCCTGGGACTGATGCTTTTTATTGCCGGGATCCAGTTTATCACAATCGGGATTGTTGCTGAAATACAGATGCGTACTTATTTTGAATCACAGCAAAAGACTCCTTACCGGATACGGAAGATTGGTTCTACCATTGAAGAATAGGATGTACAGAGGGCCTGAGGTATTTGCGCAGGGGGATTCTGACTAACAACATTTTATTGTTTACCACAGAATAACACGGACGAACGCAGATTAAAACAAAAAAGAACGAACAATAATCACAACGAAAACTACAGTATCTCTTTTATTTAGGTGCTTTTTTCCCTTATTGCCCCTGTTATTAATCTTTTTCTTCACGGATGCCAAAGGTATTTTTTGCCCCGCTGAAGACAGTTTTCCACCAATAGTTGATAATTGATTTTCGGGGGTCCCTGACAAAGTAAATTTCATCAGGAAGAAGAATTTTAGTTCTTGGATTTTTTGACTTTAGCATCAGACTGTTTGCCAGGAAGCTAAGAAACCTGGCTTCTTTGGTATCACCATTCTTTTGCTCGAGTATTGATATTTTCAGGTTATCGTAGGCAAACATTAATTCGCCCTCTGAATTGACGGAGTCTGCCCTGAAGTTGAAATCAAACTGGTTTAATTGACCCGAGCGTACCAGGATTTGGGCGTTATTCCCGGTTATTGGGTTTATGGCGGTCAGATCAAAGGGAGAAAGGGATCCCTCTGCCTCAAACTCGCAGGAAGGAGAGGCCATATCAAAATTCATATTTACGTTTAATGTGCCGGCATCCATGAAGCGGGCCGTGGCCGAAAGTAAGGCATTCGGATGCTCCTTCAGGTAACCCGGCAAATTCGTAAACGGATGGAGTTTGCAATTTATCTGGTCGAACCAAACAATCCCGGGGCCTGGCATATTTTCCAACTGTTCAGAATAGGAAACAGAGGCATTGTTTATTTTGACAGAGTCGAACATAAAAGGCAGATCGAAGTTTTTAATCTCTTTTTGGGGCATGGCGATCCGCCTTTTTTCATTGAATGGCGTTCGTTTATCCCTGAATATGTCGATCCTGGCATTGTTGACGATTAAGCTGTTTCCTGCCAGTTCATGTTCCGAAAACCACCGGGCCAGGTCTATTCCTGTCAGGTCGATATCTTCTATATCACCCGTGTAATAATCGGTTTGCCATTTTATTTTCTTTTGAAAATCAGCTCGCGAGTACCGGGGAGAGATATTAATGCCTTCAAATGAGAGCTGATTATTGTTGCTGGAAAAAGATATTCTCCTGATTCCGATATTGTAATATCGGTTTTTATCGGTAAAGGTATTGTTGTCTTTGTAAACCAGTAAGTTGCTTGCTCCAAGCGGGTCGGACGACAATGTACTGTCCAGCCGGAACTTGTCGAGCGAAATGTTGATGTGGTGCTGATCTTTTGTGGTGCTGTCCTTTTTAAAGAGGAATCCGGCATCGTCTACCGTTACTTTTTCGGCTGATAAAACGTCTATTACAGGTAAGATGTCCTGTGGCAATTTTATCAGCAACGGGTTAGCCCTTGTTTTATTTTCAATATAATTTATCGTAAAGATTGGTTTTGTCGCATGTATTACGTCGGCATGAAACAAATTGTTCTGGAAGGCATTGATCGGGTCCAGTCCTTCGAACTTAAGTTCCGGCATCTGTATACTGGCAATAGCTTTTTTTTCTCTGGAGTTTGTTAACCTGATATCCAGTCCTTTCATATCCAAAAGTTTTTTCCCTGATGAAAAGTTGATTTTTTGGATATTCACTTTATAGGGAACCTCCTCCGGAGAAAGGTTCAGGTCGGTAATTATGGCGTCAATATCGTCCGATGCAAATTTTGCGGTCGAATTATTCCCCGTTCTTTTCAGTCGGGCTTGCTTCATACTGAACGCGATGTTGGCCGATGCAACCATTTTTTGCTGCATCTGACTGACATTGTATATCTTTAGCTGGCCCTCGTCTATTGAAGCTTTTTCTACGACAAGCTCTTTGAGTTCTCCAGGAAGCGGAATTGTAATGTCTTTGAAATTTACCCTTTTTGTCTCTTTTTTCTTATTCTGGTATATCTCGATGACAGGTGATTTTACAGATAAAACCCCAACCCGGAGGATTTCATCAAAATAGGCTTGATTTAAATCGACCTGGTCAAGCCTGATCATGGGGATACTGATTTGCAGGTGCCACGGCAGGTTCTTATAACCGGGACTGGTTATGTCCGGATAAAGTAAGGCTCCTTCAATTGAAACGGACGAATTCTTTGACGACAGGTCTATTTCATTTGCTTTTAGAAAGTGGACGTTATCTGAAAGCTTAAATAAATGATCTTTTAATTTAAGATCGAATGAATCCGAGAAAAGGAGCCTTTTCTTTTTAAGTTCAGCATCATCAAGGACAAAATGCTCCAGTTTCAGGCTAAATTTATTGGTCAGGTCTATGACCTTTCCCTTCTTCCCGTGGTTAACCAGTCTGAACTGGCCGTCTGTTGCATTAATTTGTCCTATTTCAATGTGTGTGATGTAATTATTTAATAGTTCGTAAAATTCGTCCGGACTAAACTCTTTTTCTTCCCTTTTTTTGTTTGCAAAAAGTTCAAAATAAATATCAGGGTTGGTTATTGATATATTTTTTATAAGCAATTCTTTTCTGAAAAAAGCGTAGTTAATATTAGCGTTGCTAAGCTGAAGCAACGGGATTCTTATCTCGTAGAGCTCTGTTCTGTTTAGTCTTTCCATCATTTCCTGTACATTAACCCGTTTATCCGGGAAAAGGTGCAGGTTTTTGATTGTCACCAATCTTTGGATACTTGATACGTTGATCTGTTCTACCTCCAGCCGGTGAAGCTGGTCAGCCAGTTTCATCCTGTAATTGCGGAAGGAGAGGTCGATGTTGGTTGCATAGAACAACTTATCTGATTTTTTTGCAGTAACAGAATCCAATGAAAAATCAGTTAGTCTGAAACTTATATCGGACTGGATCTTACCCGGATCCTTTCTGTTTTGAAAGTCATTGATTTCGAAATGTCCGTGTTCCAATGCCACCACATGGGCATAGATCCCCTTGATATAATTTCCGATAAACTGGTAAAGCAGGCTTTCACTGTCTTTCTCTTTCGGTTTATGAAACTGATTAATGGTAACAACAGGCCTAAACGCAGCTATTTCGTTTAGCGGCATCTCTCTGAAATGGAATAATCTGTGAAAGTTGACAGATAACAGCCGGACACTGTCACAACTAAGGTCTACTGTTGTTGGTATTCTTTTGTCTTTAGCCACGGGGAATAGCTTAATCCTGCCAGACTGGATTAGACTGTCTGTACTGGATGCATATATGTTTTCGGCGTTAAATTGGTGCACCTTATCATTGAACCTTAACAAGTAAGAGCCAACTGATAGGTTGAATCCGTCTGAATACAGGATTTTATCGGGTTGAGTGCAGGCAGAGGAATCCAATGTGAAATTGTTTAGATCGACTTTTATGTTGTTGAATTCCTGGTATATATCCGGATCATTACATCTTGAATCAATATGCATTTTGGTTCCTTCAAATGACAGGTGTCCGATTCTTATAAGTTTGAATTCGTTTTTAAAGAGTTGGTACAAGTCGAAATCATGGAGTTTTCTGAAACTGAACTCACTCGAATTTACAGGAGGCCGGATTCTTATCCTGCAATGGCGGAGGTTGAGTGATTTAATCATAATTGTATCATTTCCGGGGAAATGCCTTAGATCGTCTGACGATAATTCAATCTCAGGAACAGTGACCCAATAACAGGTTTTACGGGTATTTGTTGTGTCTTCCGGAAACATCCTGATATTAACTGCCTGTATTTTTTTGTTTTTCACGGAGTATGTCAGTTCATCCATGTAAACATGGTGAAGACTGTCTCCTAGAGAACGTTCCAGATTTTTAATTTTCAGGTAAATTTCCCCGGCTTCGAATAATTCAGTTTTTTTAAGCGTATTCCTGTCTGCATAAAAGTCAGAGACTTCGATGTTGAGCTTATTCGCCGGACCGAAAGGAGTAAGGGATCCGGAGAATTTAAAGTGGTTTAACCGGGCATTGTTCATGTTTATTCTCCGGATACTGATGTTTTTTAGGATTTGCTCGAAAAGCAGATTTATTTTCTCCCCGAATTCTGTTTTAATTTCTTTCCCGTCATTTTCCTGCGATTGTCCGTAAACCTCCAGGGTGGGGTTTGTAATGTCCAACTTGTTTATCTTTAATTCCCTGAACAGGAGCAGTTTTAGAAGGGATATCCCTTTTGCTGATATTTCAGGAGCATTGAAAGTCATATGCTGCCCACGGTTTTCTCCTGTTTCGATTTGCAGAGAATCTATTGTCAGGTGACGGGAGAACAGGTTAAAGTGTAAATTTGTGATAGTTAGCGTATATTGTTTGCCAATGCTAGGGGACGTATAGCTTTGGAGCTGAGCTTTAAGGCGTTTCGACAGAATAACGTTCGTTAAAATAGCCGCCCCTGTTGACAATAACAGACAGATGGTTAAAACCCAGAATAATAATTTTGTTTTCTTTGATAGGTTTTTTCCTGCCATATCATATTCAAAAGTAACAGCTAAATTTTATGAAAAAAAGTTTCATCTTCAAAGAAAAAGTTCAATAATGTTTGACGGAACGTTTTGTTTTTGCAATAGGGCATAATGGTTTTCAGTAAAGGTCTTGTTTGCCATGTAACGGAAGAATCTCGTCCTGTGTTTTTTATAGAGAATATGTTAATAACGGTTATTTCCAATAAGAACTATGTTTGTGTCCATCTTTTAACAATGTTCAGCTTTGTCTGGTATAGTAAAATAAAAAACAGATCCTTTACCGGGCTCGGACTCTACCCAAATTTCTCCTCCAAGCATTTCCACCAGGTTCTTGCAAATGTTCAGACCAAGGCCTGTGCCGCCAAAAGATCTGGTATAATTATCATCTGCCTGTCTGAAACGTTTGAATATGATCTTATGGTTTTCTTTAGCGATACCGATCCCCGTGTCTTTTACCCGAAATTCAATTTTGTGTTTTTTTCTGATGTATCCAAAATTTATTTCTCCGGCTTCCGTGAATTTTTTTGCATTATTCAGCAGATTGACCAGAATTTGCCTGAGCCTGTACTGATCAGAATACATTAGTATTTCTGACGATTGATCAGGAATGGATAAGTTTAGTTTTATATGATTTTCCTTGCCACTAATCTCAAGTTCTTTTTGAAAGCTGGTCCTTATTGAGTTGAGCAAACAACGCAGATCGAAAGTTTCTTCCTTAACATTAATAATTTTGGCTTCAATTTTTGATATATCGATGATGTCCGAAATAATCTGAAGGAGTTCATTTCCCTTTTGCTCAATAATCGAGAAATATTCTTCTCTCTTCGGTTCTTCCAGGTCCCTTTCCTGCCTTAATATTTCCGCGAAACCAAGGATGGCATTCATCGGGGTTCTTATTTCATGCGACATGTTTGCAAGGAAAGAGGATTTTAATTTATCTGAAGTCCTTGCTTTTTTTAATGCTTTTTTTAGTTCTGTTTCTTTTTGTTTCAACTGGCTAATATCTGAGAACACAATGACGGACCCTTTATATTGTTTGTTTTCAATGATCGGGGAACTGCTCATATATACGGGAATTATTTTGCCATCTTTTCTTATTACTTCTATTTCAACGGATTCTCTTATGTTTTGGGTTTCCCGGTGTTCCAGTCCCTTTATTGCGTCATGGTATTTTCCCGGAATGAGGTGATCCCATTGTAAACAGTACAGATCCTGAGGTTGATAACCGGTCATCCGGGAAAACGAAGGATTTATAAAACTGATGATGCCCGCTTCATTTTTCATCATTATCCCTTCGTTGATCGTGTTGACAACTTTTATATTGAAAAGTTTCAATTGTTTAAACTCGGTTTCCTGCTTTTTTTTCTCTGTAATATCTTCATTTAATGCTATCAGATTGACGATATTATCTTTATTGTCCTTTACGGGGGCGATTAATGCCTGTTCCCAATAAAAACTGCCATCCTTGCGCTTGTTAAATATTTCTCCTTGCCATACATCTCCGGATAATACAGTATTCCACATATTTTTGTAGAAGATATCGTCATGCATACCCGATTTCAGTATCGATGGTTTTTGTCCAATAACTTCTTCTTCATTATACCCCGTTATTTTTGTAAAAAAGGGATTTACATATTCTATAATTCCGGAAGTGTTGACAATAATTATGGATATTGGACTGTGTTCAATAGCCCTTTTTAACCAGGTAAGTTTTTTATTGATTTTTTCTGTTTCTGTAATATCCCTAATGATCCCGGCTATTTTTTTTTGTCCCTGTTCCAAGTCTGTTATCAATGACGCATTTACTGCGATGTTTTTCACCCTGCCATCTTTTTTCAGGAGTTCAAGCTGGTAATTTGAAACTTTTTCATCCTGAATAATTTTTTTTAGAAACAGTTGCCTGTCTTCTATATTTTTATACAGGTTAAATACTTCCTTCCCGATCAGTTCTTCTCGCGTATATGAAATCAGATTTTTAATGGCGGGGCTCACTTCGAGTATTTTCCCTCCAAGGTCCGTTTCGTAATAACAATCACGGGACTGATGGATAAAATGCTGAAACATGAATGCTGATGCCAGCGATTTTTCCTCGGCAACTTTCTGCAGTGTGATTTCCTGGATGTAAACAAATGCGCTGGTTATTTCTTTCCCTTCTGGATTTATAGGGGTTGCAACAATATGAAAATAGCGGCGGGTGTTATTTTTTTCGTGAATGTCCTGCAATTCCTGCTTTTCGCCTGCAAATACTTTTTGAAGAATTTCTTTCCATAATTTTTTATAATAATCATTTCTTATGGTATCAAACAAGCAAACTCCCAGTTCCGGCTTTATTCCGGTTAGGTTCTCATATTCGTAAACAAAAGACGGGCTCAGATAGGTATAGCGGTATTCTTTATCGATCATCCATACTGGCGCAGGGATATGATTCAATAAATAGTCCTTAAGCTGGTATTTTTCCTTAAGAATGTTGAGCTCTTCTTTTAGCTCCTTGTTTTCCAGTCTTAAAAACTCATCGTCATGAAGGAGTTTCATATCTGACATAGGGTGCGAAATGATTATTGTGTTCTATTCATGGCAATAAATAGTAAATATATTGCATTTCTTTTGATATTGACGAAAAAAGCAGATATTTTATTTGTAGCATGGGTAAATTATATAGAATGATTTTTCGACTGAACTCCCTGGCTACCGAAAGTGTTATTTTCATGAATTTTTTTTAATTAAGAATGGTAATTAAATTTATAGCGATGCAAAAAAATATTTTACTGGTAACTGCTCTTTCTTTCTTGTTGATTGCCTACGGTTGCGGGAAGAACAAAAAGAATGATGAACCTCAATCTTCGGATACTTCAGTTACGGGCAGAGATATATCCGTAGAAAGAAAGGAAGCGGAGAAAGGGAATCCGGGAGAAAGTGTGTATCGGCAATATTGTGCAGCTTGTCACCAGATAAACGGGACCGGAGTGCCCCGTATGTACCCGCCATTGACCCCCAACGAGTATATCGCTTCCAAAGAAAAAGTTATACTGATTGTATTAAAAGGAATGAAGGGCAAAATTGAGGTGAACGGTGAGACCTACAATAACTATATGGCTTCACTTAATATGCTTACAGATGCAGAAATAGCCAGCGTGATCTCTTATGTGAGGTCTGCTTTTGGCAATAAGTTGGATCCGGTTTCGGAGGAAGAAGTGGCTGCGTTTAGAAAAAAATGAATTGGGACAACTTGATAAGGAGCATTTTTCACCGGTTATTCCATTAATTACAGCCTCATCTATGGAATAACCGGTGAAGCATCTTGTCTGTCACGGATAAAAAGCCAAGCCAACCAGGTCCGGGCAGAATGAGGAGACATCTCTAATTTTCTTCGATCGCGAAACGTGCAAAAACTTTGTAGTTAAGTTTTATTTTCTGAAATGATATTTCCGGATTATCAAGCCCTGTATCCGCACTTGTATCCAGTACTTCTGTATTCGCCTGTTTTGTTCTCATCGTATACACTGGTGTAAAGTTTTCCCGTTCTTGCAGAAATAATACTTTCCCCACTTTTTCTCCGACAGCCGCAAGTAAATAGCCCGCTTTTTCTTTTGCATTTTTAACCGCATCAATCTTAACCTGTTTTTTTAATTCTTCCATCTGGCTGTGGTCAACCTTACGGATAAATGCATTGTCAGCTCCGATCTCGTCCAATATCTGCCATACTTTTGAAAGTTCATCGGTTGTTTTTATTTTCAATACATAATCTTTTGATGCCAGGACATCTTTTTTGCGCCACTTTACGGTAACGTAGTCAGCATTGGCGTTGGCAAGGGAAAGATCCTCTGGATTAAAACCATTTTTGCGGAGAAGAGCATAAAGCTTTTTTTCCAGGTCGTCAAGGGAAATTTTATCCCTGCCATCATAGCGTTCCTTCAGTGTAAATTGAAGAAATATTTCATCTGGGACAACTTCCATTGACCCTTCTCCTGTAACTTCGATATACGGTGTCGATTCGATGGGGTTGATAATGGTTTGTGCCCCGGTAATATTGCTAAACAAAAATAACGCTAAAAATAAGTGGATTGTCTTCATATGTTTCTATTTTAGTTTTGTTTTCTGTATTACTTTTAGCGAAAATAAAATTCATGGAACCGTTTCTGAAACAGATTGCTGCTTTTCTATATCACCGGCATGGTGATGATATTAACCGCGTATCGGTAATTTTTCCTGGGCGCAGGTCAGGTGTCTTTTTCAATGCTTACCTGAATGAGCTTGTTGAAAAACCTGTACTCGGGCCTGAGGTTATCACGATCAATGAACTTATTTCTCAAATGTCGGGAATGCAAATATCAGACCAGATTAGTCTGATTCTTCTGCTTCATAAAATATATATGCAGGAAACAGGTCATTTGGAAGAGCTTGACGAGTTCTATTTTTGGGGCGAGATTTTGCTTAACGACTTTAATGACCTGGATAAGTACCTTATTGACGCCCATGACCTTTTCCGGAATATTTCGGATTTAAAAGAGATCGATAGGCTTTTCGATTACCTGACCCCCGGACAGAAGCATGCCATTGAAATGTTTTGGGGAAATGTCGGTAAAGCAGGAAGTTCAGTGAACAGGGAAAAATTCTTGAATATCTGGACTAAATTATTGGTTATATATGATCGCTACAGGAAGGAGTTACTCGAAAAAGGAATGGGGTACAGCGGTCTGATATACCGTGATCTCGTCGGAAGAATAGCGGGTAATCCGGATTTTCCCCTATCATCGGAGCATTATTATTTTGCGGGGTTCAATGCCCTTAATGCCTGTGAAAATAAGCTCTTCCGCTGGTTTAAATCTTCAGGGAAAGGCGATTTCTTTTGGGATTATGACGAACGTTTTGTTTCTGACCCTTCTCATGAAGCCGGTTTTTTCATTCGTAAGAACCTTGTTGAGTTTTCTCCACCTGCCGGATTCAATCCGGATGAAGGACAACGGATTAAGCAACAGGTAAAAGTTGTTTCTGTTCCGGGACAGGTTGCTCAGGCGCAGGTGGTAAACCAAAAACAATTTTTATCAGATAGCGGAGGTCTGGCTTCTTTTGACGATGCAGCACTGGTACTTGCTGATGAAAGTCTTCTTATTCCTGTCATTTCAGTCGCAGGTGGCCGTTTCCGCAATATAAACATTACGATGGGGTACCCGCTTAAGGACACACCTGTCTTTGGGTTGATCGGGTTACTGATCGGGTTACAAAAAAATTACAGGAAGATGGATGGGGAAGATATGTTTTATCACCGTCCGGTACTTGCTATTCTTAATCATCAGCTTCTTGCAGGAGAAGATTCACGCGCTCTGGTACAGGAAATCTACCGGCAGAACAAAATCTACGTTCGGGCGACCGATCTGAAAAGCAACGAATTGAATAACCTTATCTTTTCCCGGCAGGAAAACTGGCGTTCTGCTGCAGCTTATTTTATGGAGATTATCCGGGCACTTGCAATACAAATACAGGGGGCAGAAGAGGAGCCTGTCAGGCTTGAATCCGAATTTCTGTATCAAACTTTCCTTGTACTTCAACGTTTGACGGGGGTTTTGGAGAGGTACGAAAAGGAGAATATTTCTCTTTCTTTGTTTTACAGGATCTTTATTCAGCATTTGCAGCATATATCGGTACCTTTTGAAGGAGAGCCGCTTTCCGGATTGCAGGTTATGGGGGTTCTGGAAACAAGGACCCTGGACTTTAAAAAACTTGTCATTTTTTCTGTGAATGAAGGAAAATTTCCAAGGTCAGTGCCTGCACATTCCTTTATCCCGTATAATCTTCGGAAAGCCTTTGGTTTGCCGGCGAGAGAGGAACAGGATGCCATTTACGCCTATTATTTTTATCGTTTGATTCACCGGGCTGAAGAAATAACATTGGTATATGATTCGTCTTCAGATGGCTTGAATACAGGGGAAATGAGCCGCTATCTGTTTCAGCTTCAGTATGATTCATCCATGGATCCTGAATTCTTTCATTTGAATTTTGACTTTAAAGCTTCATCTGTACAGCCTATTTCCATTGACGGTAACAAGCAGCATCTTCATAAACTATTGGATCAGTATTCAGGGAACAAATTAAGTCCGAGTGCATTGAATACTTATCTGGATTGTAAACTGAAATTTTACTTTCGGCATATAGCCAGGATAAAAGAAACTGACGAATTGCAGGAAGATGTTGATCCCCGGTTATTTGGAAATCTTTTTCATCATGCTGCAGAGATTATTTATTCCTCTTTCAGAGGGAACAGACAGGTAACCAAGGATGATTTGAAAACTGCAGCGACCAATGCCAATCTGATTGGTGGAGCTGTTCATAAAGCTTTTGGACTTGAATATTATAAGGATAAAGAATTAAAAGACGTAAAAATATCGGGTAAAAATATTCTCATTGCCGAGAACCTGATGACTTATCTTGTAAAGATGCTCCAGAACGATATGGCTTTTGCCCCTTTTTCAATTATTGATCTGGAGAGTAATTATGAGGCTGATTTCTCGATAGGTGCCGATGAAAAAGGTCCGAAGATCCGGCTTGGAGGGATTGTCGACCGCATTGATCTTACCGCCAAAGGTATCCGTATTATCGACTATAAAACAGGCCGGAACCTGAACCTGAAATTCAGGGATTTTTCTGAATTCTATGAGCATGGTAAAAAGAACCGGCCTAAGGAGATTTTTCAAACACTTGTTTATTCAGAGATTTATACCCGGTGTAAGGGAGTCCAGCCTATTTTTCCGTCAATATATAAGATTGACGAATTTTTCGGGGATGAGTTTCATCCGGAAGTCAGGAGAAACGGGAATATGGTAGACTATAGGGAAATAGCCGATGAATTCAGGCAAAGCCTCCATCTATTGTTTGAAGAAATTTTTAGTGGTCAGGATTTGTATGAGCAAACCAGCGATATTGACAAGTGCCGTACATGCCCGTACAATAAAATTTGCAGAAGGATCTGATTATTCATTTTTCAGCAGGTCAGGACGAAGACTGAGTGTCCGTTCGTAAGCTTGCTTTTCCTTCCACTCGCTAATCTGGCGTTCATTCCCGTTGATAAGAATTTCAGGTACTTTCCATCCTTTATAATCGGCCGGGCGCGTATAAACCGGCGGGCTAAGAAGGTTATCCTGGAACGAGTCGGTCAGGGCCGAGGTCTCATCCGAGATTGCTCCCGGGATCAGTCTTACTATACTATCTATCATGACCGCGGCCGCCAGTTCTCCCCCGGTAAGGACATAGTCGCCGATAGATATTTCCCGGGTGACCAGGTGGTCTCTTACTCGCTGGTCTACTCCTTTATAATGTCCGCATAAGATAATAAGGTTCTCCTGCATCGACATCTGGTTGGCCATCTTTTGGTTGAATATTTCCCCATCAGGACTTGTATAAATCACTTCATCGTAGTTACGCTGTGATTTAAGCCAGTTAATAGCAGCTTCTATAGGCTGTATTGTCATGACCATCCCTGCCCCCCCGCTGAAGGCGTAATCGTCTGTGTTTTTGTGTTTGTCGGTTGAGAAGTCACGGATATTATGAATATAAATCTCAATAAGTCCTTTTTCCTGCGCCCTTTTTAAAATAGAATGACTGAAAGGACCGTTTAGCAGTTCCGGAACGACCGTTAAAATATCGATGCGCATAACCTGATTTTTTTGCAAAAATAAAAACATTTATGCGGGAGCAAAGAAGGATCGATTTAAAGGCAGGAAGTTTTATTTTTATAATGATGATTTTGACAATTTGTCATTACTTTTATCTCGTTTTTCGGAAATTATGTCACTAAAAAAAGAGGCGTTGTCTGTTCTTTTGTCCGGGGGCCTGGAGTGGAACAGGAATTGAAATACAAGAGGCAGAACAATAAAATTAATAGGAGGAAAATAATTATGAAACTTGTTAGATTTAGTAATCCGGTATATCCGATAAATGTAGTTGACCGTTTGTTGAACGATTTATTTAGTTCAGAATTTGCGTTCGACGGGTATGGGAATAGGGAAGTGTCATTTGAACCGGCCACGAATATTTATGAAGACGAAAAGGCTGTGGAAATTGAAATTGCTGTTCCCGGATATGAAAAAGAACAGGTGAAAATTTCTGTTGAGAATAATAACCTGGTAGTGAGTGGAACGTCCGAAAAGAAGGAAGGCCAGGAGAATGAAAGCTCTGGTAGTTCACATATCGAATTCAGAAAACAAAATTTTGAAAAAAAGTTCAGACTTTCCGAAAAGCTGGATTCTGAAAAAGTTGATGCTGTAATCATTAATGGCATTTTGAAAATAACAGTTGCGAAAAAGGAAGAAGTTGTACCTCAAAAAAGAGAAATCGAGGTAGCTTAAATCAGAAGAGATCATGTTTTCCAAAGGCCGGGGAAATTTAACCACGGCCTTTTTTATATTTATAAATTGATGATTTGTTGAATTAATTATTGGTTTTCTTTGAGTATTCGTGCCGAAAGTTATATTTTCGTACTTTAGTGTCGAGGCAGTGAAATGTTGAAGGTAGAATTACGAATTCGGGTATTTCCCGGACAGTTTTGTTCTACGCCTATCCATTTCTACTGGTAGAGGCACAAATATGAGACATAAATCTCTGAAAAATGATTCGGTGATTTAAAAATAAATGACATGGAACCTAAAGATCTGACAAACTCCAATGATGAGTTGAAAACAACTCCGGAACAAAATGATAACGGAGCTGCTGCTATGCCTCAGGAAAACCAAGGGCAGGGTGCTGAAATCGATGAAACTCCTGAAATTGTGCCTGAAAAGGAAGAACCTGCTCCGGAAAAAACAGGAGGAGAGGCTCCTTCTGATGTAACTTCAGATGATTCCGAAGTTCTGGAACAGGAAGAAACTGCGCCGGAAGTAGAAAGTTCTGCAGATCAACCTGAAATTCAGGAAAAAAAAGGAGAAGTGTCTGAAAAATCTGATGCAGAGGACAACGAGGACGAAGAATACGACGAGGTGACTGCCGCAGCTGTTATTGCCAAAGGGAAAATTGATTATTCAGGATATTCAGAGGTTGAACTGATCAATGCCCTGAGAAATTTGATTACATCGACCGGCGATGAGGATGTTAAGGATGAAGTTGATCGGATTAAGATTAATTTTTATAAGAAGCACAGAGATAATGCTGCAGAGGAAAAAACTAAATTTCTCGAAGACGGGGGAAACGAAGCTGAATTTGAGCCCGGGAATATTGTTTATGAAGAAGATTTGAAGAATCTTCTTAAAGATTTTCGCCAGTTGAAAAGTGACCAGATCAAACAGCAGGAAGAAGAAAAGGAGCGAAACTTACAGATCAAATATGAGATTATTGAAGAAATAAAGTCCCTGGTCAACAGAAAGGAATCGATAAACAGAACTTTTCAGGAGTTTCGTGAACTGCAGCAACGCTGGCGGGATACAGGTCTGGTGCCACAATCAAAGCTGAAAGACCTCTGGGAAACATATCATCATCATGTTGAAAATTTTTATGATTATATCAAGATAAATAAGGAACTTCGTGATCTTGACCTTAAGAAAAACCTCGAAGCTAAAATCAACCTGTGTGAAAAGGCTGAAGAATTGCTTGTAGAACCTTCTGTTATTAAGGCTTTCAATATCTTGCAGAAGTATCATGAGCAATGGCGGGAAATAGGACCAGTTCCACGAGATAAAAAGGATGAACTATGGGAACGTTTCAAAGCCGCTACTTCCAAAATAAACAAGAAGCATCAGGAATATTTCGAAGACCGGAAGGACGAACAAAAGAAGAATCTTGAGGCAAAAACTGTATTATGCGAAAAAGCAGAAGAAATAGCTGCCCTTGAACTGAAAACGCACAAGGAATGGGATGAAGAATCGAAAGAACTGATTGAATTACAGAAAGTTTGGAGGACTATTGGTTTTGCACCGAAAAGGGATAATAACCGTATTTATGAACGTTTCCGAAGTGCCTGCGATATGTTTTTTGATGCCAAACGCGAGTTTTACGCCCAAAACAAAGAGTTGCAGCAGAATAACATGCAAATGAAGATTGACCTTTGCGTTCAGGCTGAGGCTTTAAAAGATAGTACTGATTGGAAAAAGACAACAGACGAGTTTATACGCATTCAGAAAAAATGGAAGGAAATTGGCCCTGTGCCGAGAAAACAATCTGATGCCATTTGGAAACGGTTCCGGGCTGCCTGCGACTATTTTTTTGAAGAAAAATCAAAACATTTCTCGGTTGTTGATCATGAACAGGAGGAGAACTTGGCCTTGAAGAAGGCATTGATCGAGGAAATAAAAGATTATAATCTGACAAGGGACGAAAATGTTGACCTGACACAGATGAAAGAGTTCCAGCGTCGATGGACAGAAATCGGTCATGTGCCATTCAGGGAAAAGGATGCTGTACAAAACGAATTCCGTGATGCAATAAATATTCATTTCGATCACTTAAAAATTGATGATCAGCAGAGAAATCTGCTTAAGTTTAAATCAAAGATGTCTAACTTCTCGTCGACCTCCAAAGGTCAAAACAAGATGCGTTTTGAACGGGATAAGTATATTACAAAACTTAAACAGATGGAGAATGACCTGGCATTGCTGAATAACAATATCGGTTTTTTTGCCAATACCAAGAATGCAGAATCTCTGATCGATGATGTCAATCGAAAAATTCAGAATACGCAAGAAAAAATTGAACTTTTGAAAGAGAAAATACGAATTATAGATGATATGGAAGACGAGGATTAGCTTCGCCGTGAGCTGTTAACCCGCTGTTTTTTCAGTGGGTTTTTTAATTATTTTTTCAGACTGGTTTTTTTTGAGTCATTTTTAATGATTTGATTGTTAGTTTATTGATAATGTAATTTGAGTTGTTTCTTTTGTTATTCAATTTTGTTCTTTATTTACAGGCTAATGATTAAATTAAGTAATTTTGTTCTCTTATATCCTTTGCATTTTTTTAGTGCAATAATTTTATTGCTTAACTTTGGGCGTTTTTATAACAACCTTTAAAATTTACGATTTTGTCAGCAACAAGGTATATCTTTGTGACCGGAGGTGTGACCTCCTCACTGGGGAAAGGCATTTTAGCTGCGTCTTTGGCTAAATTATTACAGTCAAGAGGTTATTCTGTTACTATTCAGAAGTTAGATCCGTACATCAATGTGGATCCGGGAACACTCAACCCATATGAGCATGGCGAATGTTTTGTCACGGAAGACGGGGCAGAAACCGATCTGGACCTGGGACATTATGAACGTTTTCTTAATGTCCATACTTCACAGGCCAATAATGTTACTACAGGTCGGATATATCAGTCAGTTATAAATAAGGAACGCCGGGGTGACTATCTTGGTAAAACAGTACAGATTATCCCACATATCACGGATGAGATCAAGAGAAAGATCAAGTTTCTGGGAACAAAGAGAAATTATGATATTGTAGTAACAGAGATCGGAGGCACTGTCGGGGATATTGAGTCACTTCCTTATGTTGAAGCTGTCCGGCAATTGAAATGGGAATTGGGAACAAATGCACTGGTAATACACCTGACGCTAGTCCCTTTTCTTTCTGCTTCAGGCGAGTTGAAAACCAAGCCAACTCAGCACTCTGTAAAGATGTTGCTGGAAAATGGAGTACAACCGGATGTGTTGGTTTTACGGACTGAACATGATTTGGGGATAAGCATCCGCAAGAAAGTGGCTTTATTCTGTAATGTCGAGATTGATGCAGTTGTCCAATCGATTGATGTTTCGACAATTTATGAAGTGCCCAACAGAATGCTCGAGGAGAAACTCGATATCACGGTGCTAAAAAAATTAAAGCTGCCTCTGAGAGATGAGCCTCAACTTGACGACTGGAACGAGTTTCTGAGAAAACTCAAAAATCCTGAATCCGAAATTACAGTTGGACTTGTGGGCAAGTATGTGGAATTACAGGATGCCTATAAATCGATAGCGGAGTCATTGATCCATGCGGGTGCGGAAAACAGGGTGAAGGTTAATCTCAGATGGATCCATTCGGAAACAATCGACAAGGATAATGTCGCCGCTAAGCTGGAAGGGGTGAAAGGGATTATTGTTGCCCCGGGCTTTGGTCACCGGGGGATAGAGGGTAAAATTCTGGCCACTAAATATGCAAGGGAGAATGATATTCCTTTTTTAGGGATTTGTCTGGGAATGCAGATTGCTGTTATTGAATTCGCAAGAAATGTTCTCGGTTTTGAAGGGGCAGATTCGACCGAGATGAACGAAAAGACAGCCTACCCTGTGATTGATTTGATGGAAGAACAGAAGGGCATAACTGAGAAAGGTGGTACAATGCGGCTTGGCGCTTACCTGTGCCGGATTACCGATAAAAATTCCCGGTTATATAAAGCCTATGGAAAAAATGAGATATACGAACGTCACAGGCACCGCTATGAGTTTAACAATCATTACTTGGACGATTTTAAAAAGGCAGGAATGGTTCCGGTTGGAATTAATCCGGATACAAATCTTGTGGAGGTAGTCGAGCTTCCTTCGAACAAATGGTTTGTTGGTGTTCAGTACCACCCGGAATACAGTAGTACCGTGTTGAACCCTCATCCCTTGTTTGTGGCTTTTGTTAAAGCAGCAATGAGTTAATTTTTGAAAATTAGTTTTTATGGATAAAAATACGATTGTCGGGATTGTGCTGATTTTTGCCATCCTGATTGGTTTTAGTTACCTGAATAAACCGTCTCAGGAGGAGATTGAAGCGGCTAAACGGCATCAGGATTCTATCGCCCAGGTGGCTGCAGAGCAACAGCAGAAGGTTGAAGCTCAGTTAAAACAGCAAGCAGAACAGAAAAAGGATTCTTTAGTCCAATCTTCTGATTCACTTGATGTTTCAAAGGAGATATCTGACAGGTTCGGCGTTTTTGCCCAAGATGCCAAGGGGGAGGAGAAACTGATTACCCTGGAAAACAATCTGATGAGAATAAAGATATCTACCAAAGGTGGGAAAATATATTCTGTTGAACTGAAAAATTATGAAACTTATGATTCTCTGCCTTTGATCCTCTTTTCAGGTCCCGGAAATGTGTTTGGACTGAACTTTTTTTCTCATAACAGGAGCATCCGGACAGACGATCTGTATTTTACCCCTTCCACTTCCGATAGTATCCTCATTTCAACAGGTCCCGAAGTGAAGAAAGGAAAGGAGGGAAATGAGAACTATAATGAGAAAAACGGCGGTATCCCCCAGACTCTGGTGATGAAGCTCTCCGCTGGAGACGGTCGTTTTCTTGAATATCAATACACGTTGAATTATAACTCCTATATGGTTGGGTTCAAGGTGAACCTTACCGGAATGAACGACGTTATCTCCTCCAATTCCAACTATGTGAATTTTAACTGGGCACAAAAGGCCCCGCGATTGGAAAAAAAATCTAAATACGGGGAGGATCGCTATACTTCCGTCACTTATAAATATTTTGAGGATGAAATTGATAAACTGAGCCCGGAAAAGTCGAGCGAGAAATCACTTAAAACCAAGGTGAAATGGATCAGCTTCAAACATTTGTTTTTTAATTCGACCCTTATCGCCGATGATGCCTTTCCAACAGCTGACGTTAAATTCGATTACAATGCAACAAGCGATTCTCTCTTAGGTGATTTTTATGCAGATATCGCTTTGCCATATGATAACAGTGCCAATCAGACGCTGGGAATGAGGCTCTATTTTGGACCGAATCACTATAGTACTTTAAAACAGTATAATCTTTCGCTTGACAGGCTTATTAACCTGGGATATTCTATTTTGCGTCCGGTTAACAGGTTCCTGGTTATTCCTGTATTCAACCTGCTCAGGACCCACATTGCCAATTTCGGGATCATTATCCTTTTGCTTACTTTGTTTATTAAGCTTATTCTTTTTCCGTTTACTTTTAAGTCGTACATGTCGCAGGCGAAAATGAAGGCTTTGAAACCTGAAATGGATGAGATCAATGAAAAATATGGAAAGGGAAATGAAAAGGCCATGGAAAAACAACAGGCAATAATGGCGCTGTACAAGAAAGTGGGGGTTAACCCGATGGGGGGATGTTTACCAATGATTCTGCAGATGCCTATCCTTTTCGCGATGTTTTTCTTTTTCCCGACATCCATTGAGTTGCGGCATGAGAGCTTTTTATGGGCACACGACCTGTCGTCGTATGATTCAATTCTGCATTTGCCGCTTAACATTCCGTTATACGGGGATCATGTGAGCCTTTTCTGCTTGTTAATGACTGTCACGACAATCATTTCGACGAAGTTGAATTCTCAGGCAACCAGTAATCAATCTATGCCGGGGATGCAAACAATGATGTACCTGATGCCGGTGATGTTCCTTTTTATCCTGAACAGCTATCCTGCAGGGCTTAGTTATTATTATTTTCTGGCCAACCTGATTACTATTGGTCAGATGTTCCTGTTTCGTAAACTGATTGATGAAGATAAAATCAGAGCCCAGATTCATACCAATAAAAAGAAACCCGTAAAAAAATCAAATTTTCAAAAGCGGTTAGAACTGATGGCAAAAGAGAGGGGAGTACAACTTCCTAAAAAATAATATCACGGTAACCTGTAAGTCTTACAGGTATGATTTATAGATAGTTATCCGTTGCATTAAACCTCATTTGTTGAATGAAAACAACTAATTTGAGGTTTAATGTGTTTTAAATTGCATATGTCATGAAGCGGGTATTTATTTTTCCCATCATATTCACCGGAGTGCTTCTCTTTTCCTGTACCTCCAAGCAAGGAGAGAAGGAGCATGAAGATAGAGGTATTGAAATGAAAGCGGCTGAATTTGCACCGTTTAAACTAACGACAGATTTGTCTCTTTTGTCTGAGAACGAGAAAAGAATGTTGCCATATTTATTTAAGGCGGCAAAAGTTATGGACGATATTTTTTGGAAAGAGGCATTCGGAGATAAGGCGGCGATATTGTCTAAGGCTTCGTCTCCGGCTGAAGAGAAGCTTATACGGATCAATTATGGTCCATGGGAAAGACTGAATGGGAACGAACCATTCGTTGAAGGATATGGTGAGAAGCCTGCCGGTGCCGGTTTTTATCCGGCAGACATGGAGCATCGTGAATTTTCGGCATGGGATAATCCGTCTAAAACCAGTCATTATACACGAATTATCAGGAATAATGATGGAAAACTACAGGCCGTTCCGTATCATGAGACTTTTCAGAAGGAGGTGGAAGAAGCTGCCGGTTATATTCGTCAGGCTGCTGAATTTGCTGATGACCCTGGTTTGAAACATTATCTGTTGCTTCGGGCTGAAGCTCTTCTTTCGGACAATTACTATGATAGTGATGTCGCGTGGATGGAAATGAAAAATAATACCATCGATTTTGTTGTGGGACCTGTTGAGTATTATGAAGACCAGTTGTATGGATACAAAGCTGCACATGAGGCTTTTGTTTTGGTTAAAGACAAAAATTGGAGTAAAAAAATAGGGCATTATGCCAGCCTGCTGCCCGCTTTACAAAAAGATTTGCCTTGCAGCCCCGGCTACAAGAAGGAAGAGCCAGGCATTGATTCTGATCTGAATGTTTATAATGTCATTTATTATGCCGGAGATTGCAATGCCGGGAGCAAAACTATTGCCATTAACCTGCCCAATGATGAAAAGGTAAGGGCCTGCAAAGGAAGCCGTAAGTTACAGCTGAAAAACACAATGAAGGCAAAGTTCGATAAAATACTTGTTCCTATTGCCAATATGATCATTGCCAAAGACCAGCGTATTAATGTTAAATTTGATGCATTTTTTGAAAATACTATGTTTCATGAGGTGGCGCATGGCTTAGGCATGAGAAATACAATCGGTGGCAATCGGACAGTACGGGAAGCGTTGAAAGAAACTTATAGTACCATGGAGGAGGGGAAGGCCGATATCCTGGGATTATGGTGCATCACAAGGCTAAATGAAATGGGGGAGTTTAAGGACAAGGATCTCATGGATAATTTTGTGACTTTTATGGCTGGTATTTTTCGTTCTGTTCGTTTTGGGGCAGCCAGTGCACATGGAAAAGCCAATATGATACGGTTTTATTATTTTAAAAAGAATGGCGCTTTTGAAAGGGATCCGGAAACACAAACTTACCGGGTGAACTTAGCTAAAATGAAACAGTCAGTGAATACACTGGTCCCATTGATACTTGGTATAGAGGGAGATGGGGATTACGACAAAGCAAAGGTACTGATTGAACAATCCGGTGTCATCATGGAAGATCTTCAGCATGATTTGGACAGAATTAATGCTGCGGGTATTCCAAAAGATATCTTCTTTGAGCAAGGCCCAGACGTTTTGGGCCTGTAGTGTTTTTTCAGGAAACGAGCATCTCAAACCACATTTTTGTTTGCATGAGTCGGTTCCCTTCCTCTTGAAACTGGCATTTTACATGCAAAAGATTAACCGATTCCGCAAATTCGTCCATCGTGAATTCATATCCGAGCTCTGCAAGTCTGGGAAAAACTTCTTTGGGGGTACAGTTATTGATCTTTTTTCTGAGTTCAAGGTTAGACTGGGACTCCCTGATAAATTTCATCGCATTGTTTAATGACATATCTAATTTCAAAAAGTATTAGTTGTTCTTATTTATCTTATGGATATAAGTTACATTTATGTACCTTTTTTATTAAAGACGAATCTTCGGATGACTTCAGCAAATGCTGTGCCTTTTATTTTACCGCTAATAATGGAGTGTCCTTCCAAGAATGACAATAATCGGTATAAATACGATAATAAGGAAAATAAATTTTCTCCATTGGAAGATACTTGCATATAGTCCGGTTAGAAGTAATAATTTATGAGGAACTGCAGTGCTGATATTTCCGCTGGTATTATTTCCTGAGTAATTGATCAGTTCTTTCTTTTGTTGATAAATTTTCCATTTGAGAGTCAGTATGTTGGCGCATCTGAGATTGTAAGCTTCACCAATGTCCAGAATGATGGAGGCCCTGGTTCCAAACCTGCTGAAGCGTATGTTTCCAAGATGATCCTGTGTTCCAGCCTTCAATATGTGTACTTTGTTAAGCAAGATACCAGAAGGTCTAAAGATATACTTATTGCCATCAATACAGGCAATGGTTTTACTACTGAAAGCAATCGGGCTTATTTCACCTATTTGTTCATTCCCTAAAAAAAGCTGATACTGGCTTTCATACCATTTTTTCTGCCAATGTAATTTTGTTTCCATAGTAAAAACGGGTGTGGTATTGAGAATTCCTCCCGGTACAGGGTTTTATTTATAAAAAGTATGCAGGATGCTAATTTTATAAAGCCTGCCTACTACAACAGACACCGAGCCGGGAATTATATCTGTATCATGGGAAATCCATGCAAATAAACGCCAGCTCTTCTTTGATTTCTTATTCAATAATGCAATGAAGTTACAAAATCATTTCGTTTAATATGGTTTGGTTATCCTTTAAAATGAATCTAATTAAACAATTCCGGATATATTTTGCGACTACTATCTTGTGAAGTATTTAATTTAAATAAAAAACAGGTACCTGTTAAATAATTTCTGTTACATAAATCAGCAACAATCAGACTGTCCGGCTGGTTCTCTTTTTCCTGAGAAAGGAGACTTTCCCGCCTGTCGTAATATTTACTAAACGGTATTTAATAAGTTTTTGTATATACACTGGAAAATAAAATTGCCTAATTTTAGGATTATAAAATCAGGGAGGCCTCTGGTTAGTTTGACAATTCGGTAATTTGTTGTTTTTTATAATTATTATAATTGTGATGAAGAAGAACATTGTTGTTACGGGAGGAGCTCAAGGAATAGGAAAGATTATAGTGAGGGATTTACTTTCATCCGGATATTATGTTACGGTTCTTGATATTGATGGGGAAGCTGTCGCTGAAATGCAGAAAGAGTTTGATGAAAAAAGGGATGATTTACTTGTTCTGGAAACAGACGTTGCGGTGGAAAGTCAGGTTAGTTTGGCCCTGGAATATGCAACCGAAAGGTTTGAAAGGATAAATGGTTTGGTTAATAATGCTATGATCCAAGCCAATAAGCCAGTCTTGGAACTGACTCTAGAAGAGTGGAACCAGGTTTTGGCGGTCAATCTATCTGGACCGTTTTTATGTACCCGTTATGCTGCGGAAGAACTGAAGAAAAATAAAGGTACAATCATAAATATGTGTTCCACCAGGGCATTGCAATCGGAACCGGGAACAGAGGCATATTCTGCATCAAAGGGAGGATTATTGTCGCTTACCCATGCGTTGGCAATGAGTCTTGCCCCTGATGTCAGGGTTAATGCTATAAGCCCTGGATGGATTGATGTTTCGACTATCCGAAAAAAATCGAAAGCGGAACAGGAATTGATAAGACCGGAAGATCATGCGCAGCATCCGGCAGGAAGGGTCGGGAAGCCTGAAGATATCAGCAACATAGTCATGTTTTTGATCGATGAAAGGAATAGTTTTATTACCGGACAGAATTTTATAGTCGACGGTGGAATGACCAGGAAAATGATCTATCGCTAAAGAGTGGAAAGCTTTGTGGCCGGAGGCCGGAAACCTGAGTTTGGGTCCCATGAAGTTTTAATTGTGATTTTTTAAAAGGGGACAGTTTTCCGGTGCATATCTTGAAATAAAATCAAATAATTCTTTTGTTTTGATAGGTTTCGTAATATAGCCATCGAACCCTTCGTTCATGGCCAGTTCTCTGTCCGAATCCATGGCATAAGCAGTTTGTGCAATAACCGGAAGTTTAGGTCTTAATTTTTTGATTTGTCTGGTTGCTTCCAATCCATCTATCACCGGCATGCGGAGATCCATCAGTACAAGATGGATTTGGGGGTTGGAAGCACATATATCGATAGCCATCTTCCCATTATATGCCCTTATCGGGCTTATATTATATCCACGGAGTATTTCAATTAAAAACAAGTAGTTATATTCTTCATCTTCGGCTATTAGGACACTAATTTTTTTCAGATGGTCAGGGGTTATTCCACTTTTTTCGCACATAATATTTTTCGTTTTATTAATACGTAATAAAGCCTTCTACAAGATAAGAATCTAAAAATAAGCTAATACTTTTGAATTTTAAAATTGGAATATTGTGTTTTTTCTTTCTCTATTGGTACCTGTCATGCTTTTGGGTATGCTTTATTGTCTTTTCATAGCGAGTTTCTTTGAATAAATTGAAAAGGACATTTGATTCTTCTGAAATCTTTTTTCAGGATCATTTCTGCAGCTATTTGTCCGATTTCATCATGATTGGTCGATATTGTAGAAATTCCATCGCAAAGTATTTCCTTAACCGGGTTTTCATTATAGGAAACGATTCCTGTATCTTTGCCGGGTATCCATCCCCGTTGTTTGATCATTTTTATAAAGGAGTAAAGGTCATTGTCAGAGATTATGATATAAGCCTCGTCCCTGTTTATATTTTTTTCGTCGGGACTATCGATAATCCTGTACGAAAATTGATTGACCTGGCAAAAAATAATAAATCCTTTTTTGATATAGGTCGAATAGTATTCTTTTAAAGGAAAAATAAGATTCAGCCGTTTATACTTCTTTAAAAGGAAAACCGCCTGCTGGAGCGTATTCTGGATATCTTTGTCATATTCTTGGTAAACAACCGGATAGTCTCTTAGTTCTTCCATGTTTCTATCGACAATAAGTACTTTTTCTTTGGGAATTTTTTTGATAACCTCTTCCACGTTGGAATTTTCATTTTTAAAATGAGGAAGAATGACAAAGTAATCGTAGTGGGTTAAGTTATTGTCGATAATGGCCTTGAACTCGCCGATATCGTAATTGTAAATAAAGACATCCACACTGGCTTTTGATCCGAGTGTCTGAACAAATGAATTATAAAGACTTCTTTTATAGTTGCTCAGTTTGTTAAAGATGAGACTGATTTTTATTTTCTTTCCGGTATTGGTATTACTTATATAATATCCTTTCCCTTTCACAGACGAAAGAATCCCCTTCTTTCTAAGGCTGACATAGGCTTTTTCTACTGTGTCCCGCGAAAGCAACAATTCCTCGCTGGTTTCATTAATCGAAGGGATACGTTGCCCCTGTTTAAAAATTCCTGATTCAATATCAGAAATAATCAGGTCTTCCACTTGCCTGTATTTGGGCATCTCAGACTCAGAGTCGATCCGTGTATAATCAGCCATGTCTTTTTATATTTCTGAAAAACATCCAAAGGCAAAGATAGCTTTCTTCACAAATTTGGGAGAATTTTCAATGAGGTTATCCGGCAGGTCCCGGATTGTATCTGAAAAATTGAACTATTATGGCTTACGCAGATGTTTCGAATCGGTTGCCGGCGGAAAAATAAAAAATCATGACTTTGGCGTGGTCAGAACCTTAATTAAATATTTTGAAGATAAATTTTAAGGATCAGGCCGGTGCATCATACCCGCTACCGGCCAATTAAAATTTCATGGGGGCCAATGCCGGGGCAAAATTTCCGATCAATTTGGTCCGTGAACTCAGATGATCCGGTTTAAATAGTCTAAGGCTATAGCAAAATAATCGGGATATAAGAAAATAACCTCAACTTAATCTGTAAAAAGAAAAAAAAATGTCATTAATGACGTTTTTTATCTCGTTATTCATTAATTTTCAGTAATTAAAAGGTTTAGGTTCAAGTTTTAAATTCTTTTAACGGATCTTTTGGAACCATAACCAGAACATCACTGTTTTTTATAAAAAAAAGTTTATGCCAATTAATGTTCCGGAAACGGGAAATAAACGAGTGGTCATTGTCGGGGCCGGTTTTGCAGGGTTGAAGCTGGCAAGGAAACTGAAGAAAAAAGGATTTCAGCTTGTCCTGATCGACAGAAATAATTATCATCAGTTTCAACCATTGTTTTATCAGGTTGCAACTTCAGGGCTTGAACCGAGTGCTATTTCTTTCCCATTGAGAAAGGTATTTCAAAAAGAAAAGCAGGTTTTTGTGAGGATCACGGAAGTAAAAAAAGTTATGCCAGACCAGAAGATGATTGAAACATCGTTTGGGAATGTGTGGTATGATTATTTGGTGTTGGCCACAGGAGCGACAACTAATTTTTTTGGAATGGAAAACTTTCAAAAATTTGGAATTCCGATGAAATCAGTTTCAGAAGCCGTTTTTCTTAGAAATACCCTGTTACTTAATTTTGAAAAGGCAGTGACAATCAGGGATGAAGAAGAACTTCGTCGTTTGCTGAATGTGATTGTTGTCGGGGGTGGGCCGACAGGAGTGGAGATCTGTGGTGCCCTTGCAGAGATGAGACGATTTATTTTGCCCAAGGATTATCCGGATTTGAACTTCGATTTGATGCAGATAACCCTGATTGAGGCAAATCCTCACCTGCTTCACGGAATGCGTGAAAAATCGGGGGTCAAAGCAAAATATTATCTCGAAAAAATGGGAATTAATGTATTGCCTAATCATAAGCTTGTTGAATATGACGGGCGTGAAGTTGTACTCGAAAACGGGAAACGGCTTCAGTCGGAGACACTGATCTGGGCGGCAGGAGTGAAGGGACAGTTACCTGCAGGAATCAGTGAAAATGCGATCACCCGGGGCAACCGGTTACTGGTTAACAGGTATAACCAGGTTTCCGGGTTTGAGAATATTTTTGCTATTGGTGATATCTCGTTCATGACTACCGGGAAGTATCCCGGAGGGCATCCCCAGGTTGCGCAGGTAGCCCTTCAGCAGGCAGCAGTTCTTGGAAAAAATCTGGTGCTTTTGGAAGAAGGGAAAGAGAAAAATCTCATTCCTTTTGAATATAAAGATAAAGGGTCGATGGCTACGGTAGGCCGTAACAGAGCGGTTGTAGATCTTCCGTTTTTGCGTTTTAGCGGGATGCTTGCCTGGTTTACCTGGATGTTTGTTCACCTGATGTCGATCGTCGGGGTAAAAAACAGGTTATTGATATTTATAAACTGGTTGTGGAAGTACTTCACATTCGACCAGTCGCTGAGATTAATATTAAGGCCATCTCAAAAGGCAAAAGAAAGGCCATTTTGAAAATATGACAAGGAGGCTCTAAACCTCCTTGTCCCGTTAGCTTTATTCAATTTTTATTATTGGCTGTTTGACCCACATGGATGTTATAACATGGCGGCTTCGACCTCTTCCGGTGTGGCAGGGATCCTTTCTCCGAGTAGTTTGCATCCTGTTTCAGTTATCAAAAGGTCGTCTTCAATCCGTATCCCTCCGAAATTCATGTATTTTTCAAGGTTTGCAAAGTTTATAAAATCGGTGCCGATTTTTTCCTGTTTCCATTTTTCAATCAATGCAGGGATGAAGTAGATTCCGGGTTCATTGGTCAGAACGAATCCTGACTGAAGTCTTTTTCCTAAACGGAGAGATGAGGTCCCGAACTGACTTATTGGCCGAACTTCCTCGTCGTATCCAACATAAACCTGACCCAGATCTTCCATATCATGTACGTCAAGCCCCATCATATGTCCAAGTCCATGAGGCATAAAAAGTGCATGAGCCCCATTTTTAACGGCCTCTTTGATATCTCCTTTCATTAGTCCGAGATCTTTTAACCCGGTAGCAATAACTTCGGCAACAGTGAGGTGAACCGATAAATAAGTAACACCTGCTTTTGCTAATTCTCTGGTGGTATTATTGGCTTTTAGAACGATTTCATAAATTTCACGTTGTTGTTGTGTGAATTTTCCACCAACGGGTGATGTCCGTGTGAAATCTGAAGCATAATGCATATCAGATTCAGCTCCTGCATCCACAAGCATTAGTCTGCCTTTTTGCAATATGTTCTGGTGATTGTGATTATGAAGCGTTTCTCCGTTCTGTGAAAGAATAACAGGAAAGGACGGCATGCCTCCTCCTGCAACGGAAATTCCTTCGATGGTGCCGGCAATTGTTTGCTCCCAAGTTCCGGGCCGGGCCATTTTCATGGCCGTTAAATGCATTTTGTAGCCAATAGCACAGGCTTTTTTTATCTCTTCAATTTCACAGTCTTCTTTTACCGATCGCAAAGCGATAACAGCTTTTACCAGTTCCAGTGAAGCATAATCAGATAACCTGTCTGTGTTTATCCCGAGCAATTCCTGCAGCAGCATCTTGTTTTCGGCCCGATAGGGTGGTAGAAAGTGGATTTTCCTCCCTTTTTGTAATACCTTTTGGATCACATTATTTAACTGCCTGAATGGTAAAGTCTGACGTACCCCGATTTGAGCAGCTTTATCAGAAAGGCTTGACTGTGGCCCCATCCAGATAATATCATCCATATCTGCGTCATTCCCGAAAAGGATGTCTTCTCCACCTTCTGCATCGATAATTCCGGCAAGGTTTTGATTATCAATTCCAAAAAAGTATAAAAAAGAACTGTCCTGTCTGAAATGAAAGGTATTATCTGTGTAATTCATAGGAGAATCGATATTACCAAGAATCAGGATAATGCCATTTTTGATACGTTTTTTTAATTTTTCTCTTCTTCCTTCATAAATTTCAGATCTAAACATAAGATTTATTTTTATAAATTTACTACCTTTCCATAAAGATAAAAATTTAATGGCTCTGAAACTCGCACTTTTAGACAAATAAGAATAAAATTACAAAATAGGGACGAAGGTGAGCCTACTGCTAAACATATAACGGATTTTTTTTTTTAGCGTAATAATGTAAAAAATGCAGGATTTTGATTTATCAGTAATGTTAATGAAGAATAACATAAAACCCCGCCGTTATGGAAAGCAATTTGTTGAATTACATGAATAAACGCTTAGATGAATCTCACAAGAAGCAGGGTTCCGGAGCAAAAACAGACGGACCTGTGATAACTATCTCCCGGGAGGTTGGCTGTGGGGGACTGAGCATAAGCCGCAAACTGGCTGAAGAACTCAATAAAACCGTGTTCTGTAAAAAATGGACTGTGATCAGCAAGGAAATATTAAAAGAAAGCGCTAATGAGTTGAAAGTGGTCCCTGAAAAAGTTATGCGTCTTTTTAAAGCAGAAGGCCATTTTACCTTTGATGAGATTCTGGCTGCATTTACAGATAAATATTATAAAAGTAACAGGGTGATCCTAAAAACAGTCCGGGAAGTAATTCGAAATATGGCGATTGACGGTTGTTGTATTATTTTAGGACGAGGTGGCCACATTATTACCTCCGATTTAACCAATGCTCTTCATATCCGCCTGGTCGCTCCGCTTCCGTGGCGAATAAAAAGAATTGCCGAAAAGAGGGGGATCTCGGAAGCAGAAGCTGCAAAATATATCCGCGTTACAGAAGAGGAAAGAGATATATTCCGGAAATATTTTATGAAAGATAAAAATGCTGTCGAAAATATCGATTTAGTGATCGATATTTCGAGATTCCCTGCTGACAGTGTTGTGAAGCTTATTATTGCTTCTTTTGAACTCAAAGGGATTCCTGAAACAATAAAATCAAAAGTCCCTTTTTTCGGTTAACCTATAATATGAGAGGGAAGTCCCTTTTTTAGGACGGGCTTCATATTTTCAGGTTTTGGCATAAACATATCTTTATAGGTAAGGCCTAACTTTTTTGCCATTTCCAGTGAGTATTCAAGCTGACCGGTGTCGCTTGTCGTATTATTGGTTCCGAAGGTAAATTTTACTCCGGCATCTTTTGCTTTGCGCAATATCTTCTCCGAAGGGATCCTGTACCTTGAATTGATTTCCAAGGCTACCCCATTTTTTGCCAGGGCATTGACTATCATGTCAATTCTTTTATCGGTCCATAGTTTATCATATTTATCAGCAATACATGCAGGCAGGAAAGTGGGATTTACATAAATATCGATCGGCTCCTGAGAAACAATAGCAACAATTTTATTGACCAATTCGTCCATGAATTCCTGTTCACTGTCGATAAAGACTTCTTCCGGAATCCATAACCGCATACGTCTCCCCTTATGGTCTGTCCAGGTCATGGCATCTGTAAATACATAATCGAATTCAGAAATTGCTTTCGGTGAGAAAAGAGTCACCCACTCCCTGCCTTCAGCCTGCATTCCTCTGAATACCGGTTTATTTTTGACTGTGTCTATATAAGCATAGAGCGAGAGGTCGTCTGTGACTGGAAATTTCAATCCGCAATTCGGAGCTATCCCGTAATTGATACCCAGTTTTGCAGATTTATCAATAGCCTGATCTATAGTCAACCCCCCTTTGAGATGAACATGAAAATCGATCACCGGGAAATTTGCCATATGGAGTTTGGTAATCTTTGTGTCCCATTCTTTTGAGGCATAGGGCTCAAGCTTTTTTCCTTCCGGAAGCTGACGTATCCGGATATCCCTGAACCACGTTGTACTGTTTTTATCATGCGCCTGCAAAGCGATGCGCCCTCTGTCAAATACTTTGTACTTGCCATTGTGGGGCCTGTACGGATTGTCGGGCTGGATATAATCAACTACTTTCGTTCCGTTTATCCTGATCTCAACATGGTTTTCCATCACTTTGACAGCTATTTCGAACCATTCATTGTCTTTTGCTGTTGGGTAATAAACATTTCTGATCCCATAAAGGCTACCTGTTTTTTTTAATTCCTGGAAATCACCATTCCCTTCATAAGAATTATTGATCTGAACTTCATAACCTTTTAAGGGAAAGCCATGATCCTGTTCTTTTGAATGAAAGAATATTCCCGAATTTGCTCCGGGTTTTGTTTGGACCAAGGCTTTGAATTCAAAATTTTTGAAAATACCTTTTCCCGGGTTACCGGTATAGAATAGATGAGCCCTGGGACCGCTACAAACAATCATCCCGTTTTTAACATGGAACGATGAGGGGTTTTCAATAGCTGTCCAACCGGAAAGATCTTTCCCGTTAAATAGATTGATCCATTTATCTTCTTTGTTCCTGCACGATGTAAGGATGAAAAGAAACAGGCAGGTCAGAAATATTGACTTTTTCATAGCAGTAAGTATAGTTGGTTAGAGACCAATAAAGATAAAACACTTTGGCGTATTTAGGCAAAGTGTAAAAAAATATAAGCGTAAAAAAAGCTAAAGTGCTTGTTAAAAGTGTACTTTTAGCGGACAAAATTTAAGCCTTTATGAAGCAAATAATAACTATTTTTGTTTCTTCCATTTTTTCAGTTTCCGGTATCTTTGCCACAGAACATCCCTCCGCAAATGAAATTATTACATTAATTAAAAATCATTTGAATCTGGAATGGTCGGCCGGGACCGTTGATACCTTTAAGTGTGGTAACCCCGGAGATGCCGTTACTGGTGTTGTATCCTGTATGTTTGCAGATATGTCTGTCCTTCAGGAAGCAGTTGCAAAAAGATGTAACCTGATTATTACACATGAGCCGGTATTTTACAATCATGCAGATGATACTTCGTTTTTGAAAGATGATCCTGTATTTCAGGAGAAAAAAGCATTTATAGATGAGCACCGTTTGATAATCTGGCGTTTTCATGATCATTGGCACCGTTATCAGGCAGACGGAATATATACGGGGATGCTCGAGAAGCTGGGATGGACCAACAGGATGATTGAAAATGACCCTCATTTTGTGAGGGTAAATAAGCAGAAACTTGAAGATTTGGCCGATTACCTTTATAATATCTTTTTAACAGACGGGATCCGTGTCATCGGAGATCCTACAATGGAAGTTTCCAAGATAGGACTGGCTTTAGGAGCAACCGGTGCGGCAAGGCATATCCAACTTCTTCAGGGCGATATTGACGTGTTGATAGCCGGAGAGGCGCAGGAGTGGGAAACATACCAGTATGTGAACGACGCTGTTCTCGAGGGACACAGGAAAGCGGTTATTTTTCTTGGACATATTAATTCGGAGGAGGCTGGTATGGATTATTTTTCAAAGTGGCTGAAACAACTGAACCCTGGAGTTCCTGTTTTCTTTGTTCCCAGCACGGTCCCCTACTGGTCTCCGGAGTAAGGATGACTCCGGAGACCAGTAGGGAACTCTCAGCCAGTTATCGTTATTCTTGTTGTTATACCTTCTCCCTTTCTTCTCCGCTAATATCCCAGTCTTTTCCCTTTATCAATTGCCGGCAGGCCGTTTTTCATCCAGTCTGGCATTGGCTTATCCATCAGGTAATGGTCAAAAAATTGCTTCATCCGGTAGGTCAGGTCCATCCGGTCGGCCCAACTTTCCTTCTTCAGGTTATGAGGTTCATTGTTATAGCTTAATAGCCATGCCGGTTTTTGAAGCCTGCGCATAGCAATGTAAAATTCAATTCCCTGGTACCAGGGGACTGCTCCGTCATTGTCGTTGTGCATGATCAGCAAGGGAGTGGTAATGTCAGGAGCGTGAAACAAGGGAGAGTTTTCCAGGTATTGCATTGGTTTTTCCCAGAGTGTACCACCGATGCGACTTTGCGTGTGTTCATACTGAAACATGCGGGATAAACCTGTTTCCCAGCGTATGCCACCATAGGCGCTGGTCATATTACTTACCGGAGCACCCGCCATTGCCGCTGCAAACATGCTGGTACGGGTAACCAGATATGCCGTCTGATACCCGCCCCAGCTTTGGCCCTGGATGCCGATCTTTTTTTTATCTATAAAAATATAGGCGTTAATGAGAAAGTTTGTGCCGCTAACCACCGCATTAAATGCGCTTTCACCCGGATAACCTGTTCTGTAGGTAATATCCGGAACAAAAATAAGGTATCCGTTACTGGCATAGAATGTTTTGTTTATGACTGATCTGCTTGGAGAAGGAACGGAATAGCGGTTTAACTGGTCGGAACTCCGTTCATAGAAATAAACAATCATCGGGTATTTTTTTGAGGGATCAAAATCTTCCGGCAGATACAGGATGCCTGAAAGATCTTCTCCGGAAAAGGAGGTCCAGTGCACAAGTTGATTTTTTACCCAAAGAAATTTTTCCTGTTGCGGATTCCCGTCAGATAACCGGTTTATGTTCTTGAAATTCAAATCGCCTGTCCATATGTCGGGAAAGGTTTCGCAATTTTCTTTTCTCCAGACAAGCACTTCTGCATCTTTAGCCTTTTTCAGGCCACTGAAATGGTTGTCTGACATAATAAGTAGTTCCGGAATAGCAATGTTTTTTGTATCGCACATAAGATAACCTTCCGATTTGTTACGTTCGTCAGTCCCATGTAGAAAGATTTTGCCGTCGGGGATAAATTTTTCTTCCGGGTCCGTCTTTTCATAATGCAGCCTGATCATGTTTTTCCTGCCAAAACCACAGGTTATGCTTACGGGTAGTTTGTTGCCTGCAGGATCGATCTTCCAGATATCATAGCGGTCATAAATATAAACATAACTGTCATTTTCAGCCCATCCGGCAATACCATAGGGTGATGCTTCCATGGGAATATCCCGTTGTTCATCGTAAAAATTCACCGGGATACGTTTTGTTACCGGGTAGGCTTCTTTTGTCAGATCGCTTGTACTCCGCACAAAGTAGGCACTGTCTGAAGGATTAAACCAGATAAGGTATTTCCCTTTGGGAGATAAACGGGCATTTACTGCATTTTTTAATATAGGGTTTTTTTGCTGGTGGGGAATATCAAAAACATAATAGTCGGCAGCATTCCTGCCGGTCCATGATTCAGACAAGAGGTAAGGATTAACGTCTTCCCCAAGAGCAAGGTCACCATCTCCATCCATTGTGAGCAGTATTTCCCGGATATTTGGATCTGCGAGTTGCGTCATCCTTTTTTTATTTATTTCATAAACAGCCAGGTAGGTTCTCTTTTTTTCCTTATCCAGGTTTACTTTTTGCTGTGGCATAATTACCTTATCATTCCAGCTCCAGATATCCAGCACCGGTTTATCTTTTTCTGAAAGAGAGTCTTTTTCTTCTGGTTTCGGGATTTCTTTTGTCCCGAAAAAAATCCGTGATCCGTCTTTTGTGAAAAACATTTCTCTGTTTTCATTTGGCGACCATCCTATGGGAATGCCGGAAGTACTCCTGTCTGCAATTAATTCGGGGAATTTTCCGCTCGATTTGCCAAGAAACAGGCTGTATGTTTTTTCTTTTGTGGTATCCTGCGAAAAGAGGAAAGCGTACTCATCTCCATTTTCATTTAATGTTAATTTTTTTATTGTCCCTTTTTTTTCAAATACGTTAGATGAGTGTCCGGTATTGGTATTAAACAGGAAAAGCTTGCTTATTTTCGATGAATCTCTGCCCGTACAACTGTAAATAATCGCTTGTCCGTTTTTTGCGTAGTTATATTCCGTGACTCCTTTTACCAGAATTGTGTCTCCGGTGGTGAACCGGTATAATATAAGATTTGATAATTTGATATCGTCTTCCGTTTTTTCCAGACTGTCAGGTCGTTGTAGGAAAACGCCCCAATCTGTTGTCTTTTCAGGGAACTTCCATGATAAAAGATTGTGATACCTGTTTTCTGTCATTGACTTCAAGTTGTATATGACTACGCTGTCCAATGGCATTTTTTCTTCTTTTACCTTTTTCTTTTGGGCTTTCTTCATCTTGTCAAAAGGGACCTTTATTCGGTAGATCAGAAACCTGGAGTCGGCAGTAAAGTAAGGTGTGGCTCCAAGTTTGAACGTATCTTTTCTTTCAGCCTTGATCTCATTCAATATCAGGCATCCATCTCCCTGTTGCGGATCCAGTTCATAAGCGACAAATTGACCATTATTGGAAAATTCGACATTTTCAATGGTTCTCCAATTCTCATAGTCCGTTGGCTGAAGAGATATTTTATTTGACTGTGCTGACGAATAAATAGCGAAAAGACTGCAAATAATCAACAAATTAGAGTTCAGTTGTTTCATAGGTTAATGGGTTTCACACATATAAATTTCAAATTCAGGCTTCAGAAATTCTCCGATTTTTCGATCTGCACGAGGAAAAACGTTATGGATAATCAATTTCTGCATTATTGCCTGTCCGTTTGGATTGATCAAAAATAATATTTTTAACAAAAAAAGAAAGAACAATTTATCAGATCATTTGTGCCTGATTTTATCTCTGTTTTTTTGGAATCAAAATATCTATTTCTTCCGTTTTTTTGATATTTAATACATAATGTTTCTCTTTTTGAAGATAATGTATTAATTTGATGGACTAAATTGGTTCTAAATTTTTTTTTAGCCCTACGAAAGAAACGAGTCTTTGACTTTTTCCGTTTCGGAACAGAAAGGCCGTTGCTTTCATGTTAATTTTTAGATCATTTCACAAAGAGTGAATGTTATGCGTATTTGGACAATTTAAAATATTAAATTCTGTTTCTGATGAGTGGACAGGAACATTTTTTGTACATAAAAAACATGGTTTGCCCGAGGTGTATACAGTCGGTGAAAGAAGAAGCTGCAAAAGCGGGGTTCCTGGTAAAATCGGTTGATCTGGGAATACTCGCCTTATATGAGAAGCCTGATAAAAAGTTATTAAAACTTTTTAAGGAGGCGATCGAATCGAAAGGCTTCGAATTGATCTCAAAAAAAAGGGAACGTATTGTAGCTGCAATAAAAACAGAAGTTATCAATATGGTTCATTATGGTAAGAAAGTTCCCGGCAATCAAAATTTTTCAACATATCTTTCAGCGATGCTAGAAAAAGACTATTCTTACCTGAGTAGCCTGTTTTCTTCTTATGAAAAAACTACGATCGAGAAGTACATTATTCTTCAAAAAACGGAAAAAGCCAAGGAACTTTTATCTTATGATGAATTGTCTCTTGGCGAGATTGCTGATTTACTGGGGTATAGTAATACACAGCATTTAAGTGCACAATTCAAGAAGATTACAGGCATGAGTCCTTCTCAGTATAAAAAATCATCTGTAAAACAGCGATTTTCAATCGATCAGCTAGGGAAAGAGACAAGGAGCCAGTTTCCCTCAAGCGGATAAATTCTTAAAATATTATACATTCCGGGAAAAATTATATAATACCAATTTACAAAAAAAATTGTTTCTTTGTTTTCATAAAGATAAGTAATGATTCGAAAAATCGGCCATATTCTAATTATAGCCCTGTTGTTGATCTTGACAGTGGGATTTTCGGTTTCCCGGCACTATTGCAGGGGACAGCTGGTCGATGTATCCTTATCTTCAATTATTTCTCACTCTGCTTCCGAAGATTGTTCTTCCTGTATGATGGGAAAATGTTGCCGGAACGAGCACCATATTTATCATTTGAATGAAAAGTATACAACGCCTGTTGTCGCGGCCCATGTTCCTTTTTTTGAATTTTTGTTAGATGCTTTTAATTATCAGGAAGTTTTATTTTATTTTGACAGGCAGGAGTTCTTATTGAGTAATTTGTCTGGAGAGTCTCCGCCTCCGCCATATAAGCAAGCTTCATTATCCGGTTTGCAGGTTTTTCGTTTATGATTTTTTGATTTCAGGGGTTCATGTTTCAATTCTGACATGAAGAGATAAGGCTTATAAGCTTTCGTTGCATGTTGTGCGGAAAGGAATTTTTATGGCGATGTTGTCTGGTCCAGACAAATAGCTGGTGCTGATTTTCCTTTTCTGTCATGGTATCCCTGCTGAAGATCGTAAATCAAGAATTCACAATTGCAAACAGATATGTTAAATAAAATTATACGTTTCTTTTTGGAAAATAAGCTGGTAACTTTTCTCTTGATGATCTCGCTGATCACATGGGGAGTTATATCTGCACCTTTTAACTGGGACCTTGGGTTCCTGCCGCGGGACCCTGTACCGGTAGATGCGATCCCGGATCTGGGGGAGAACCAGCAAATTGTTTACACCGAATGGACGGGGCGTTCTCCCCAGGATATAGAAGATCAGATTTCCTATCCGCTTACGACGTCCCTGCTTGGTATTCCTGGTGTAAAAACAATACGGAGCAGCTCCATTTTCGGGCTTTCAAGCATCTATATCATTTTCGACGATAACGTCGATTTTTACTGGAGCCGTACCCGTATTCTGGAGAAATTGAACTCATTACCAGCCGGAACTTTGCCTTCTGAAGTTACGCCATCTCTCGGTCCTGATGCCACTGCACTGGGACAAATTTACTGGTATACGCTTGAAGGCAGGGATAAAAAAGGTAATCCTGCTGGCGGATGGGACCCGCAGGAGTTAAGGACAATACAGGATTTTTATGTAAGGTATTCGCTGACCTCGGCTAAAGGAGTATCGGAGGTTGCCTCGATAGGTGGTTTTGTTAAGGAGTACCAGGTTGATATTGATCCAAATGCGATGAAAGCCTATGGCGTGAATGTGGCCCAGGTGATGAACGCCGTCAAGAAAAGTAACCTGGATATAGGAGCCCGGACCCTGGAGTTTAATAAGGCTGAATACCTGATACGGGCAATTGGGTACATTAAAAGCCTGGACGACCTGGAAGAAAGTGTGGTCGCTGTAAATAATGATGTGCCGGTCCGGATAAAAGATGTTGCTCATGTAAGTTTCGGTCCGGCAACCCGAAGAGGCGGCCTCGACAAGGGTGGAGCCGAGGCGGTAGGTGGAGTTGTTGTTGCAAGATACGGGGCTAACCCGATGGAGGTCATTCAAAATGTAAAACAAAAAATTGCGGAAATTTCTCCGGGTTTGCCCAGTAAAACCTTGAGTGACGGAACTGTTTCAAAAGTGACCATCGTGCCTTTCTACGACAGGGCCGGTCTGATTAAGGAAACTTTAGGTACTTTGGAATCGGCATTGAACGATGAAATACTTATCAGTATTATTGTCGTGATCATCTTAGTCCTGAACTTAAGGGCTTCAATTCTTATCTCCAGTCTTCTGCCAATAGGCGTGCTTATTACGTTTATCGTCATGCGTAACTTTCATGTCGATGCGAATATTGTTGCTTTGTCGGGAATTGCTATTGCTATTGGAGTGATGGTCGACGTGGGGATCGTGTTTACCGAGAATATTGTCCGGCATCTCGACCTGCCAGAAAATAGAGGGATTAAAGGCAGGCACCTGATGAACGTAATCTATCAGGCAACAACGGAGGTTGCATCGGCTATTGTGACTGCCCTGGCCACGACTATTGTCAGCTTTCTGCCTGTATTTGCCATGCAGGCTGCAGAAGGAAAATTATTTAAGCCGCTTGCTTTCACAAAAACATTTGCGCTGCTGGCTTCCCTTGTTATCGGGATAATCATTATTCCTGCCCTGGCGCATGTTGTGTTTTCTATCCGTTTCGATAAGAAACGGGTGTCGCGGTTTTGGAACAGTGCCTTAGTTGCTGCGGGGATAATGTTCATCATTTTTTATCATAGCTGGATTGCCCTGGCCTTGATCGCTTTTGGAATAAACAATTTTTTTGAACAAAAATGGCCGGATAATAAGCGGAAGTATGTAACCCTGATTAATATATTAATTGCCTTGCTTGTCGTGGTGAGTTTTCTGACCTCCGAATGGATGCCGCTTGGCGCAAAAAACAGCTTGCTTGTTAATTTTCTCTTTGTGAATGCTATCCTGGCGATAGTTTTGGGGGCGTTGATGTCGGTTGTTCATTTTTACCCGGCAATACTCAGATGGTGCCTTGCCAATAAATGGAAATTTTTGTCTTTGCCCGTGATTACAATTGTGCTGGGGATGCTTATCTGGCTGGGGGCAGACAAAATGTTCCGTTTTTTTCCTGACCGGTTAAAAGCGACAGGCGGGTGGGCGAAGTTTTCAGGGGTTTTTCCTGGCATTGGAAAAGAATTTATGCCCTCTCTGGATGAAGGGTCATTTCTGCTTATGCCAACGACAATGCCCCATTCCGGCGTTGAGGAAAACATAGATGATATCCGTTTGCTGGATATGAAGGTGAATTCGATACCTGAAGTCGAATCGGTAGTAGGAAAATGGGGAAGGGTGAATTCGGCCCTTGATCCGGCCCCGATATCCATGTTTGAAAATATCGTTAATTATAAGCCGGAATACATGATCGATGAAGATGGTCACCGGATGCGGTTCAAGGTTGACAGGGCCGGGGCTTTTATCCTGAAGGACGGTAGCCTGTACAACCCGGAAAAGGATGGTTTCCGTCAAATAAAGCAGGAAGACCTGGTCCCGGATAAGCATGGCGAATATTTCAGGCAGTGGAGGGATAAGATCCACTCTCCGGATGATATCTGGCAGGAGATCGTGAAACAATCAAATGAGCCGGGCCTGACATCCGCTCCGAAACTTCAGCCGATCCAGACGAGATTGATCATGCTGCAAACCGGGATGCGGGCCCCCATGGGAATAAAGGTTTACGGTCCGGATCTGGAAACAATAGAGAAAACCGGGTTTGAACTGGAGAAACTATTGAAGAACGTTCCCGGGATTGAACCATCTTCAGTCTTTGCCGACCGGGTAGTAGGCAAACCTTATCTGGAAATAAAAATTGACAGGAAAGCGATTGCCCGCTACGGACTTACTGTCGATGACATGCAGATGTATATAGGCACTGCCATTGGCGGGATGAAACTTACCAATACAGTTGAGGGACGGGAACGGTTCCCTGTACGTGTGCGTTATGCCAGGGAATTCAGGGATTCGCCGGAGGCTTTAGGAAATGTTCTGATTCCTACTCCTACGGGAGCACAGGTCCCATTGTGTGAACTTGCGGAAATTACTTATGCGCGGGGGCCTCAACTGGTCAAAAGCGAAGATACCTTTCTTGTCGGATATGTCATCTTTGACAAGAAGCCGCAATATGCGGAAGGTGATGTTGTTGAGAATGCCCAAAATTATCTGGATTCAAAGATAAAGACAGGAGAGTTCATGTTGCCTGCGGGAGTGAGTTATAAGTTTACCGGAAACTATGAAAACCAGGTCCGGGCAACTAAGCGTCTGATGGTCGTTGTCCCGCTTTCCCTGATGCTCGTTTTTTTGATCCTTTATTTTCAGTTTAACTCGGTTCCAACTTCAGGAATGGTCTTTAGCGGGATTTTTGTCGCTTTTTCAGGAGGATTTCTGATGTTGTGGCTTTATAGTCAGGGATGGTTCATGAATTTTTCTGTCGCCGGAATAAATATGCGTGACCTTTTTCAGATGCACACGATTAATCTGAGTGTGGCGGTATGGGTAGGATTTATAGCTCTTTTCGGGATCGCTACAGACGACGGGGTGATCATGGGTACCTACCTGATGCAGGTATTTGCAAAAGAAAAACCGGCAACGGTCGAAGCCGTCAGGGAATCTGTGCTCCACGCAGGAATAAAAAGGGTGCGGCCCGCCATGATGACGGCCTCCTGTGCGATCATTGCCCTGATCCCGGTATTGACCTCTACAGGAAAAGGAGCTGATATCATGGTTCCTATGGCAATCCCCTCGTTTGGGGGAATGGCACTTCAGGTGATGACCATGTTTGTGGTTCCTGTCCTTTACTCCATGTGGCAGGAAGGTAAGGTTAAGCGTTTAAATCGAGTTAAATGAATATCATGAAAAGCATGAAACAACAGATAAAAATACGGGCCCTTCTACTCATTCTGACACTGGTGTCCTTTAATGTTGGTGCTTTTGCACAGGACAAACTGGACAATTATTTGGTGGAAGCCGCTGAAAACAATCCTGGCTTAAAGGGAACGTTCAATGAGTATATGGCTACGCTGCAGAAAGTTCCGCAGGTAGGTGCGCTGCCCGATCCCCAAATTTCTTTTGGGTACTTTATACAACCAGTCGAGACTAAAGCCGGTCCGCAGAAAGCAAGGATTTCTGCATCTCAGATGTTTCCCTGGTTTGGAACGCTTGGGGCACGAAAAGATGCTGCAACAGAGATGGCCAGGTCGAAATATGAACAGTTCCGTGAATCCAGGTCCCGTTTATTTTACGATGTGAAATCGACCTATTACAACCTGTACTTTATACAGAAAGCAATCGGTATTACAACAGAAAATATAAGTATCCTCAATACTTTCAGGAAATTATCCCTGACTAAGCTTGAATCGGGAAAGGCTTCATCAGCTGATGTTCTGAGGGTAGAGATGAAAATTGCTGACCTGGAAGATGAGCTGGCTTTGCTCCGGGATAATTTCCTTGCTACCCAGGCCGGGTTCAATAACCTGTTGAATGTGGAAGCCCGCCGGGCAGTGAGCCTGCCTGATTCGTTGTCAGACGTGGAGCCTGAAATGAGCAGGGAAGCTGTTCTGGATAGTATCAGGGAAAGGAACCCGGAAGTTCTTCAGCTGGACTTTGCTGAAGCATCCTATCAGAAACAGGTAATTGCTGCCAGAAATTCCGGAAAACCAAGTTTCATAGTCGGGTTTGATTACCTGGTGGTAGGCAAAGACCGGAATTCTATGGCAAGTGTTTCCAATCCGGGGCAAGATGCTTTTATTTTTCCTACTGTGGGAATCAGTATTCCCCTTTACCGGAAAAAGTATACAGCCATGGTCAAAGAGGCAGCGCTAATGCAGGAATCTTTACAAAATAAAAAATTGGATAAGATCAATGTACTGGAGACGACATACGAAAAAGCAAATAAGGATTACAGGGATGCCGACAGAAGGATTGGCCTTTACCTGGCACAGTCTGATAGAGCGGAAAGGGCCCTGGAGATCCTGCAAGCGCAGTATGAAACAGACGGAAAGGATTTTGAAGATGTATTGAATGTGGAACAACAGCTCCTGAAATATAAGCTTGAATTGGAGAAAGCCAGATCGGATAAAGGTGCTGCTATTGCGTTTATTCATTATCTGGCAGGGAAATGACAGTAAATAATTATTTGAGTATATGAAAACAAAGATAGTTTTTAGTAAACGTGATTATAAGGTGATCGGGATTACCCTGATTGCCGGGCTTCTTCTTGGCTGGATGTTTTTTCACCATGGGAAAAATGAAGAAGCACCGGTTCAACCGGAAAAAAGCGAACAGGTTTCTGAAAAAAAAACGGTCTGGACTTGTTCAATGCATCCCCAGATCAGGATGGACCACCCTGGAAAGTGCCCGATATGCGGAATGGACCTGATACCTTTGAAAGATGAAAGCGATTTGCAGCAACCGGTTTCCAACGACGAGATTCAGATGTCTGATGATGCAATGAAGATCGCAGGTGTACAGACGATTATAGTACGAAAAGATTCTCCGGAGAAACAGGTTTATTTGCTTGGGAAGGTAGAGCCGGATGAAAGGAATATTGCAGAACTGACAGCCCGTTTTGGAGGGAGGATCGAAAAGCTCGACATTAATTTTACTGGACAGAGCGTGAAAAAAGGGCAACGGCTGGCAACCATCTATTCCCCTTCACTGGTAATTGCCCAGCGGGAGTTGCTGGAGGCCCTGAAATACAAAAAGGATAACCCGGACCTTTATAATGCCGCACGGAAAAAGTTAAAATTGTGGGACCTGGCAGAGGAGCAAATTAACCGGATTGAGCAAAACGGCGAAGTACAAACTTCTTTTGAAGTACTTTCCCCTGTATCGGGTACGGTTACCCGGAGAAATGTAGCATTGGGCGATTATGTCAAGGAAGGAAGTTCTCTGTTCCAGGTTGTCGACCTGTCAAAGGTATGGATCATGTTTGATGCTTACGAAAGCGATCTTCCCTGGCTTAAAACGGGGGACCCGGTTAGTTTTTCAGTTCAGTCTGTTCCCGGGAAACAGTTTCAGGGACGCATCAGCTTCATTGATCCTGTCATTGATCCTGCGAGCAGAATTGCCAAGGTGAGGATAGAAGCGCAAAACCCTGGACTCCTGCTGAAACCGGAAATGTTTGTCAATGGCGTAGTTACCTCCTATATTTCAGGAAATAAGAAAGATCTGATGGTACTAAAATCGGCGGTACTCTGGACAGGAAAAAGGGCTGTTGTGTATGTAAAGGTACCGGACCGGCAGCAACCGACCTTCCGTTACCGGGAAGTTGTCCTTGGGCCTTCTGCCGGTGACTTTTACATAATCGACAGCGGATTGAACGAAGGTGAGGAAATTGCTGTTAACGGCGTATTTAAAATCGATGCTGCTGCCCAGCTGGCAGGTAAAACCAGCATGATGAACCCTGCTGAAAACGATCATGTGCATCCCGTGAAAATGGAAGGGATGGATATGGACAGTACCGTTTCAAAAGCTAAAGATGGTACAATTGCAAAGGATGAACAGACAAATCACGGCGAGTTTAAAGTTCAGCTTACGGGGGTTCTCAGGGCCTATTTTCGACTGAAGGATGCTCTTGTTGCCTCTGATGCAAAGCAGGCAGGAAGCAAGGCCATGGAAACAGGTAAGGCATTGGATGGAGTAAATATGAAATTGCTGACGGATAAAACTGGGATGGAAGTCTGGATGAAACAGCTTCCGGTTCTGAGAAAAGCAGTAAAGGAAATTGCAGGACAAACTGACCTGGAAAAACAAAGAAATGAATTTTCCGGATTCAGCCAGGCCCTTTATCAATGTGTCAAAACTTTTGGCCTGGATCATGTAACGGCTTATTATCAGTATTGCCCGATGGCTGAAGAAAATAAAGGAGCTTACTGGATTAGTGATACGAAAGAGATCAGGAATCCTTACCTGGGAAAAGATATGGAAAATTGTGGAGAGACCAGGGAAACACTGGAATAAAGGGGGGTAATACACCGGAGAGGGGCTTTTGTCCCTTCCGGTTTCACCAGTTTCTCCTAAAATTTTGTCAGACATTCGGGTCTTCCAAGTGAAAATAACGACGAAAAGTTCATGTACCTTTAGATCTGCGGATAGCGTATCCATATTCAGATTATCAATTATTAAAAACTTAGTATTATGAAGTATTATATCAGTAAAACGGTCAGTACAGATTTTGACAAGACGGTAAGCTTAGTGAAAGAAGCACTGAAAAGATCAGGTTTTGGGGTATTGTCTGAAATCGATATTCATGAAAAGTTAAAAGAAAAATTGGATGTTGATTTTCGAAGGTATAAGATTTTGGGTGCCTGTAACCCGCAATATGCTTACAAGGCGTTACTGAAGGAAGATAAAATCGGGACGATGCTCCCGTGTAATGTAATTGTCCAGGAATTAGGAGAAAATAAGACAGAAGTGGCGGCCATTGATCCAGTTGCTTCCATGATGGCCGTTGAAACCCCGGGGTTGGAAACAGTCGCCGGGGAAGTAAAGGCTATGCTTACGGAAGTGGTTAATTCTCTGTGAAAGGAAGAAAAATAAAAATAAATCAAAAAAGGAAGAAGAACGAATCTTAAGAGTCAGCCCTCTTATCAGGGGATCGTTATACGGACTGACTCTGACATAATGTTCGTAATTATAGTAATTTAACTAATTTTTTTCGGATGAAAGGAAAATTATCAATGCTGGTAATCCTGGTAGTTCTGGGAGCCGGAAGCGTATTTGCAAAAAGCAAAAGTGAGAAATTTGAAGTAAAAGGGAATTGCGAATCGTGTGAGAGCCGTATCGAGAAGGCAGCACTTTCTGTTGAAGGGGTTTCCAAAGCCGACTGGAACAAGGATACAAAAATGATGGAGCTTGCTTTTGAGGACAGTAAAACCGATTTGAAAAAGGTTGAAACGGCAATCGCCCGTGCCGGTTATGATACACCGATGCAAAAAGCGTCGGATTAGGCTTACGGCAAGCTGCCCGGATGTTGTAAATATGACCGTGGCGATAATGAAATGATGAAGGACCAGGGTTCCTGCGAAAAGAAATAAGCAGGTCTGTTATGAAGAGGTGGTTAATTGCTGCCTCTTCCTTTCTTATGGCTTAAGTATTTAACGTTGTGAGAGTATCGCTGTTTTAGTGATTACTCCAAAACTGAATAGTTTTTTAGTAATGGACGTGCTCTCTAGATCAGGGTATTGCCTGAGTATACCTTAAGTATAGGTGAAGTATAGGTAGAGTATAGGTAAGATAGTGCGTATAAAACATAATACTAGCCATCATCCGTTAAACTATCAAATTTTTTTGGAACTCTTCCTAACTATTTAAACAATAGTAACTACAGTAACCATTTCTTCTTTCTTAAATGGAATTTTTATCCCTGTGGAATCCAGGACTTTTAGAACCAGATCCCTCTAAAATAAGTAATTCAGTCCCATATACAATCCGGAATCCCCATCCCTTGAATCAGCAGCAATTCCATAATCGAAAGCGACAATAAAATTCTCGTTCATCGCCACACGTAATCCGGAGCCAAATGAAAAATGCATTTTTTCGGCTCCTTTGTCGAAGTAATCGTTGGAATTTTCACCTGCACTATATTCCTCAAAGGCTTCCGAATTTACATTTACAGGTATTTTTTTCATTACTTTTCCAAAATCGCCGAATCCATTCAGGCCAAGATAGAAGTTATTGTTGTGCCACCTGAAACGTGCAAATTTCCATCTGAATTCCAGGTTTCCATAAAGGATACCATCCCCAATAACCCGGTTGCGTAGAACTCCCCTTAACGTTTTTGACCCCCCCAATCCTTCAGAGGTAGAACCTTTCATAACCGATGTAATCACTTGCCCCTCATAGTAAAAAGGCACCTGGCCTCCAAGTGTGGTTTGCCAGCCAATCCGGATGGCGGTCGATAAATCACGGGGAACAATTGTAAAATACTCGCGATGAGTAAAACTGATTTTAGAGAAGGAACTTTCAGCGCCAAAGATTTTTGGTGAAACCAAGAAGACTGCCTCTGTCCATACCCCCTTCATTGGATTGGGGCGGTTGTCCCTGGTATCGACGACGACACCGGCCTTAAATGTAGGGACGAATCCCCCGTCTGCTTCATTATCAGGGATAATGCCCCATTGGATATACTTGTCGTACAATCCGTCAATATCCGGCAGTTTGTCTTTTTCATCTTTGCCTTTGTTTAACTTTTCAATGTTAACAGGGCCTGCCTCGAATGAAAGGAGGTTCATCCCGGCAATCCATTTTAAATTTTTTTGTCCAAGTTTTCCCTGTAGATCGATCTTCCAGCGAAAAAGTTTTCGGTCATATTTGTAGAACATCCTGCTTTTGTATGACGGGTTATTGTCTTTTGTCCAACTTTTGTTATAGACAGCATCAAATCCGTTAAACCCGAAAAAGTCGTAAGCCTGGTCTGTCAGAAAACTTAAGTCTGTTGAAATACGGATACCCCGTATTAACCGGTCGGAATCATAGTTAAAGCGATAAACTGCACTTCCCTTGGTATACCGGGAAACTTCCAGGTAAAAGGAATGATTATATTCGGGATAACGGCTTCCGTCTCCATAATGATATAAATTGGTAAAAGCCCCGTACTGGATCCCCAGATCGGCATCGTACGTCAGGGCTGGCAGGGCTCCCATGTTCCATCCTTTTTTGATCAGATCGTTTGTCTTTTGTTCCTGGGCGGCCAATTGCAGACAAGGAAAAATAAAGCTCAGTAAAAAAAGTTTTTTTATTGGGGGCATGGTTTGGCATTAATGAATATCCGGAGAAACGAAGATAAAACTTTTTTGATTGGGTTAGGCTGATAATGAATATTTGGTGTAACTAAAAAAGGAACAGCTCATAATAGGCATGAAAAGTGTTTTTTCGGAGCGCCTTAAGGTATACAAAAAGATGGATTACGCCTCTGCAACTTCTGTCTCTTTTGATTCAATCCTTCTGATCTTGATATTTAAATATGCAAAAAGTACAGACATGAACGGACTGATCAAATTGAAAAAGCAGTACGGAAGGTAGCTGAAGGTCGATACTCCCAGAACGCGAGCCTGCGTGGCCCCGCAGGTATTCCAGGGAACCAGCACCGAGGTCATAGTACCACTGTCCTCCAAAGTCCTGCTTAGCAGTTCAGGTTTAAACCCTTTGTCTTTGTATATTTTCCGGAACATCCTACCAGGGACAACAATGGCAATATACTGGTCGGAGGCAGTCGCGTTAAAAAAGATACACGTTACAACGGTCGAGGCAACCAGCGATCCGGTTGAATTCGCATAATTTATAATCGGACGGACCAGGCGCTCCAGTAGTCCGCCTGCTTCCATGATTCCCCCGAAAATCAATGCGGAAAGGATCAGCCAAACCGTGTCGAGCATACCGCTCATCCCGGAAGTTGACAGCAATTCATTAACGCTTTTATCGGGTGTAGTTACCGCAACATCTCCAAACATGGCCTGCATAAATCCGATATAGGAAGCTTCCGCATAACTACCGGCATTTCCGGCAATTTCCCTGATAATATGAGGCTGGAACAAAACTGCAAATGCTCCACCCAGCAAGGTCCCTATCATTAGTGAAGGAACAGGAGGGACTTTCAGTATAATGATAATGAACAGGATAGCCGGGACCAAAAATAAAAGAGGAGATGTATTAAAGGTCCCGCCAATGGCAGATTTTACACTTGAGACATTTACGACTGCATGGCCGAAATCGTAATTAAAGCCGATAATTGTAAAGATTAACAAGGTCAGTATTAAACTCGGAGTCGTGGTAAAAAGCATGTAGCGGACGTGGGTAAACAGATCGGTTCCTGCCATAGCAGGGGCAAGGTTAGTCGTATCGCTTAAAGGCGATATCTTATCTCCAAAATATGCCCCGGAGATGATTGCCCCGGCTACAATAGCTTCATTTATTCCGATTGCCTTGCCTATTCCCAGCAGGGCTACCCCGATTGTAGCCACCGTCGACCATGAACTTCCTGTAGCCAGAGAAACCACGCAGCATACGGCAACAGCCGTAAGCAGGAATAATTTTGGATTGATGATGTCAAGCCCGTAATAAATCAGGGTCGGTACAATCCCGCTGATCATCCACGTTCCTGCAAGGGAACCAATCAGAAGAAGGATTAATATAGAAGGCATTGCAGATCCTATCGTCTCGACAATCTTCTCGCTCGTCCTTTCCCATTTTTGACCATTTCTTCTGACAATAACTCCTGCTACCGTGGCAGCGAGCAACAAGGCTACCTGGTTTGAACCGGACAAGGTATCATCAAAAAGAAATACGTTCAATGACAGTAAAAGTACTAATATCAATATAGGCAATAAAGCCTCAGCGAAATATGGTTCTCTGTTCATCACTAATTAAATACAAAACTATTCCCGGATATAAATAAAAGAATAAAAAATGAAGATTTTACCGTGTGATATCTTTTTTAACAAAAAAGTAGCAAAACTTAAAATGATAAACGAAAAAGCAGGTAGAATGTTGGTGCCGGGTCTTTTTGTTTGTCATTTATAACGATATCGGAATTTCAATAAAAAAAAGCGTACCATCTTCCGCGGTGCTGGTAAACCCAATATTTCCTCTCAGATATCTTTCTCCGATCAATTTCATGCTGTAGGTACCTATTCCCCTGTTTTTACCTTTTGTGGAATAAAAATGTTGAAAGAGCTGCATCTGCACCTCCTTACTCATGTAAGAATTATTAAATACCTCGAAAATAACAAGAGTTTCTGTACTTCGGGCCTTAATGAGTATATTTCCACCGTGGGGAACTGCTTCCAGCGCATTTTTTGCCATATTAATCAATACCCGGGTAAGAAGGATCTCATCAGTCCTGAAAAGAATATTTTGGGTATGGTCCTCGATTTCTACCTTTTTTTCGTAAGCAACCTGGTTGAAGCGGACCTGGTCCCTGATCTTTCTAAGGAATGGGGCCATCATGATTTTCTCGGGATGTATTTCCAGTTCTCCTCTTTCGGCTTTTACCATTTGTTGCTGGGCCTTGATTTCATCAATAATTTGTCCCGTCAGGGAATTGGCAATTTTTAAATATTCTTCCTTCTCTTCAGCAATAAGCAACGGAAAAAGTTTTAAGACCCCACTCAGGCTTCCGGCGATATTAATTATGTCATGAAAAAAAATTCGTTCAAGCAATTCCTTCCTTTTCTTTTCAGTGATGTCTTTAACTGAAATTATAATATACCTGTTTTCCGCAAAGGGGGTCACCGTAAATTCCAGATCCAGCTGAAGTGAACAAAATTTATCATTTTTAATTACCCTACATTGTTCTTTTTGTATTTTTTTTTCGCTATGGCATTTATCGATTAGGTGCTTTATCCCCTTAGTCGATCCCGGTGAGACGAAAATGTTCTCACCCACTTTGACATTGGAGATTTTATTGGAATCAGAGCCGATAAGGTCAAGAAGGTTTAAACCATATTGAGATAACATGCAGCAATTTGAAAAAACAATCTCGTCCTTTTCATTGAGGATACAAACAACACCCGAAAAGGAGGTTAAGAGGTCCTTTACGCACAAAATATGGTCGATCGTAGCATTACTTTCGAGTATTTCTTCAAGTGAATCTTTCGTTTCCGGATTATCAGTAATGGTTTCCATTCTCACTTATCCTATGAGAGGTAAATATAGATATGATCATCTTAATTTCAAAGATTAGCTAATTTATTATATGATGAATTTTTTGAGGATGACAGTTAGTTCAGGATTTTCTACTCTTCCTTCGTTTGACCATTTTATACTGCCTGCCCGGAACAAAATTAATGTCGGGATATTTTTTACCTTGAACTGGGATGCGATATAGGGGTTCCTGTCCACATTTACTTTAACAATACGGATATTTTCTTTAAAAGTGTTTTTTACCTCCTTTAATACCGGTTGTATTTCCTTGCAGGGCTGGCACCAGTCTGCATAGAAATCAACCAAAACAGGTTTATCTGATTTTATTATATTTTTAAACCGGTTATTTATTTTCATCTGTTTGCTTTGTCTGATTTAGGGACATGCTGATTAATAAAAGATCTGTTTGTATTTATTTATTAAAACTTAAACAGAAACTATTAAAAAATAGTTTTATTTCCGTATTCGATAATAATGATGACTGATAGATTTTAATAATGGGTTTGGCTTGGAGGTTAAGAGCTTAATTTTGTCTTATTGGATATTTACCACATATAAGTCGGGCAGGGTCGATTTTTAGAGCCAAATATATTTCAGAAAGATGAACCGGAGTAAATATTTGTATTTTTATGCCTGAGATTTTTCCGTACCTTATAATGATCACGATAATCCAATGATTTGTAATATGGTACCGGAATTAAAACTGTGTATAATTTCAAAGAGTAAATATATGAAACCGGAAATACGGGAAGCAGAAAAAGAAGACCTGGAAGGAGTGCTTGATCTTTATGCCCTGCCTGATATGGATAACGGGAAGAGGTTAAAGCATGATGAAGCCTTAAAAATTTTCAGTAAGATGAAAAATTATCCCTGGTATAAACTTTTTATTGCAATTGATCCGGAAAAGAGAGCCATAATAGGAACTTATACCTTGCTGGTTGCCGATAATCTGGTACATCTGGGAATGCCATCGGCGTATGTTGAATCTGTAATTGTTGCTCCGGCTTACCGGTCTGCCGGGGTCGGAAAGGCTATGATGGAGCATGCCCGGAATTTGTGCCGGGATGCGGGATGTTCAAAAATGGCGCTTTCAAGCCGTTTATCACGCGACCGGGCTCATGCGTTTTACGAGAAACTGGGCTTCAAAAAGCATGGATATAGTTTTTATATGGAAATAGATGAGGAATAACCAACCCTTGTCTGCATTGGCATTTATGCCTGGCCGTGAAAGGCACCGGAAGGCACTATAAAGAGGGGTAAACGATATCCGGGCCCGATTAACAACCGGAAACAATAATTGACTAAATTTTTTCGTCGATCAGGTATTTGTTCCGGTCCGCCGAATTACGGGAAACCAATTCACTGATAAAACCAGCTAAAAATAATTGTGTCCCGATAATCATTGCAGTCAGTGCAAGATAAAAATATGGGCTCTCTGTTACCTTGGGGGCAGCAAGGTGGTGGGATACAGCAATCAATTTACTAACCCCTACCCAAAGAGCCGAAATAAAACCGGCCATAAATACAAGGCTGCCAATTACTCCGAAAAAATGCATCGGACGTTTACCGAATTTTGATATAAAAATAACGGAAAGCAGGTCTAAGGGCCCTCGGATAAAGCGTTCAAATCCGAATTTTGTAACCCCGTACTTGCGTTCCTGGTGATGGACGATTTTTTCTCCAATTTTTTTGAAACCGGCCCACTTTGCAAGAATGGGAATATAGCGGTGCATTTCTCCGTAGACTTCGATACTTTTTATGACCTGTTTTTTGTAAGCTTTTAATCCGCAGTTAAAATCGTGGATCTTTATGCCTGAACTTCTCCTGGCAATCCAGTTATAAAATTTGCTGGGAATATTTTTAGATAGGAGGGGGTCATATCTTTTCTTTTTCCATCCTGACACCAGGTCGAATTGCTCCTCTGCGATCATCCTGTACATTTCCGGTATTTCTTCCGGACTGTCCTGAAGATCGGCATCCATGGTAATAACAACGTCTCCCTGTGCATCGGCAAAACCAACCTGTAATGCGGCAGATTTTCCGTAGTTCCGCCTGAATTTGATTCCTTTTATACAAGGATTCTCACTATGTGTTTTTTCAATTACAGACCAGGAAGAATCACTGCTCCCGTCATCTATTAGCAGAACTTCATAGGAATAGCCATTGCTTTCCATGACATTCTTTATCCATGTTGTCAGTTCCGGAATCGATTCTTCCTCATTGAGTAAAGGAATAACTACAGAAATGTTGATCATGATTATTCTTCTTTTTTCACTTCTTCCATTGCATCGTCAAAGGCATTTCCATCATCATTCCTTTTAACGAAAATAGAAGTGATCAAAGATATAACAAATCCGAAAAGTGCGAATCCAAACAAACTTGAAATAGCCAGAAATATCGGGCTTCTGAATTTTGTCATCATGTCTGTTATCGTTTCGATCTGATCTTCCGGAATGCCTTGCTGGAGCATGGCTTCTTCCTGCATGGTCCGAAGCTGGTCCAGCAGGGTCGGGTCGATGTATTTGAATAGTATGACCGAATAAACCGACTGGATCAGCCCTGCGCAGATCATTACAGCAACACCAAAGCCAAGGGCGGTACTGTAACTGATATATCCTTCCAAATCCCTGTTACGATAACCGATTTGAGAATAAATCACCCCGGCGGCAATGATCAGGTAGGTGATCCATGCCAGTGACGGGTTTAGGTTTTTACCCATAATATATAGAATGACATTATAAACAATTAATGAAATTCCTAAATACAAGCCATAGATCATGGCACTTCTCCAGAAAGTTGATTTTTGTTCCATTGTTGTATTGAATTTTTATGGAGTTTGTGACAAATATATCTGATTTTTTAATGTATTTATAATTTTTTTGATGAAGAATGGTCTTTTGCAAGAAGCATGAATTAAGGATGTGGTGTTTTTGATAATTTTTTTGCGGTACGTCACTTATTGGGACCATTTTGCCGCCATTTTCGTTGTTCTTTGCATCCCCGATCAGGGAAAAACAAAAAAAATAGCATAAATATTCCTTTGATCGCTAATTATTTAGTGTAGGAACCATGGAAAAAAACAACCTGAACTTGAGATTTCGTTTGTCAGGAATACAAATTTTTCTACTTTTGTCGCCGGGTAAGTCCTGTACGACCAGCTCCTGCTGAATCCCCCCAGGGTCGGAAGGCAGCAAGGGTAGGCGGTTGTAGCGGTGCGATACAGGTAGCTTACCCACTTTTTATGGATAAATTTTTGAGTTGTTTTGCCGGATTAGCTCAGCTGGCCAGAGCACGTGATTTGTAATCTCGGGGTCCTCAGTTCGAATCTGAGATCCGGCTCAGTAGAGTATGGAGTTAGTGAATTAATTCTGAATTACATAAAGAGTTTTGAAATTTAATTAGGGGAGATACCAAAGTGGCCAACTGGGGCAGACTGTAAATCTGCTGGCTCATGCCTTCGTAGGTTCGAATCCTGCTCTCCCCACAAAGGAAAAATAACAAATTTCAAAAGGCAAATTTTGGAATTTAAATAACAAGCGGGAGTAGCTCAGTCGATAGAGCATTAGCCTTCCAAGCTAAGGGTCGCGGGTTTGAATCCCGTTTCCCGCTCACAGAATCAGTTAGTTGTGTATTCGACTAACTGATTTTTTTTATCGTAAGATGAATAATCAGTTAAATATTTTTTAATCTTACTTTTCTAAAATAATAAATATCTTTAATGCGTGGTAGGTGCATCCTGAAAATATCGGAGTAAAAAACAGGACAAACAGTTGGGATTATTAAAAGTATTTTTCACCTTTGATAAGACAATGATCTTAAAAACCATAATAAAATTATAAAACTTGAACTTATGAAAAGATTAGCTTTTCTTTTTATCGTGATCGGTTTATCCTGTCAACAACCCGTAAAAAAAGAACATGCTCTCTACACGAAAGCCGATTTTGATACGATCGTTAATGGGAAAAAGGTAGAGTTATTCACCTTGAAAAATGCCAATGGCATGAAGGTAAACCTGACAAATTACGGGGCAAAAATTGTTTCTGTATATGTGCCGGGTAAAGACGGCGATACTGCTGATGTCGTTCTTGGATTTAAATCGATAGCTGATTATATGAGCAAGGATGCAGGGCAGGGAGCAGTCGTAGGCCCGTTTGCCAATCGCATTGCCAATGCCCAGTTCGAACTTAACGGGACGGTTTATCATCTGGAAGCTAATGACCATACAGCAAACCTGCATTCGGGAACACACAGTTTTTATCGTCAGGTTTATGACGCAAAACAGATTGATACACCTGATGGCCCTTCTGTGGAGATGAGCTTGTTCAGCCCGGACAGTGCTTCCGGTTTTCCTGGAAATAAACAGGTAACTGTTACTTATACTTTAATGAACGATAATGCCCTGAAAATCCATTACCAGGCTGTAACCGATAAAGCTTGTCCGTTTAACCTGACCAATCACGTTTATTTCAACCTGAAAGGAGAGGGAAATGGGGATATTCTGGACCAAGTTGTTGTAATCGATGCCGATTCTACTACAGAAATTCTTGACAGTTGCTTAATCCCGACCGGGAAGATTATTTCCATAAAAGGAACAGATATGGATTTCACAACTCCCCATACGGTTGGAGAACGTATCAACTCTGACTTCCTTCCAATAAAGGTTGCCGGAGGATATGACCATAATTATATCCTGAATAAAGATCAGAACGGACATGAAATGACTTTCTGTGCCAGTGACTATGATCCGAAATCAGGCCGTTATATGGAAATTTATACGACAGAGCCGGCTGTTCAGTTTTACACGGGCAACTTCCTTGACGGAACTCTCATTGGAAAAAGCGGTAAGGCATATGAACACCGCTATGGAATGTGTTTCGAGACCCAGCATTATCCGGATTCTCCAAACCATCCGAACTTCCCGACTACAATTGTTAACCCGGGTGATACCCTGCAGTCGACAACTATTTTCAAGTTTTCTGTAAAATAGGGAATAAAGATAAACCCTCAATAAAAAAACTAAAGGCAGGACAGTACCTGCCTTTAGTTTTTTTATTGAGTAAAACCCTTAAAATTCTGAATATAGTTCCTTCGGTTAATTTAAAAAAAATTGCACCAAGGCATTGATGGGATCGTTTCATATGGAGGCTTTCCATACGAGGCTGTGGGAACCTTCCATTCGAGGGAGTGGAGACTCTCCATACCAGGCTATGATAACCTTCCATACGAAGGGATGGAGACCCTCCATACCAGGCTGTGGAGGCTTTCCATATCTGAATCCGGGAAAATACGACAGTTACAATAACAGGAGAAGGATCGTGCGTGCCATAGCGGAATTATTCTTCCAATTACTCATTCCTGAAATTTATAATTTTTACTTAAATAAAATTATTTCTATTTTTTTGAAGTCGATCGGAAACCCTTCATACTGTAAAAGGATGCGCCCTTCTTTGACAGATGGAGAAGATCCTTCATTTACTAGGACGCCATTCAGTGTCTGTTTAATTGTGCCGTTTCTGACCGATATTTGCAGCGTATTCCATTTTCCGACAGGTTTTTCTGCATCGGCAAGACGTTTGACAACCACACTTTTCCCCGGTCCCTGGATTTTGCCCTGCACGTTGAGTTTAACTCCCTGGAGCAGAATGAAATCACCAGATGACCCTTCCTTTATCTGGAACTGTATTCCTCTGGGCCACAACGTATCTGCAACTTCCTGTGGAACGAGGTACATGAGCCCGCTGTTTTTCGAGTTGCTTTTCCGGACAAAAGAACTATCTGTGTTCCACCGGAATTTTGCCGTGAGTTGAAAATCCATAAACGACCGGTTTGTCATCAGATATCCTGCGTGTGAACCATATAAGCGGATCATTTTATGATCGGCAGTAAACAAGTCTCCGGCATGGACGTGTTTTCCTGATTCCGTTTCAAAGGCATACCATCCCTCGAGGTTTTTCCGGTTAAACAGTTTTTCTTTTCCCTGGGCTTTTAAAAAGATCGGGGCCAGGAAAAGCAGGCTTAACGACATTAATTTCACTAAACGCATTACTGTATTTTTTCGTTCAGAAGATAAATGTACAAAATAAATGTTTCTCCATATTCACGGAAAGCATTGAGAACATTTCCTTCTTTCATGTGTTTAAGAACTGTGATTTCGGGAACGATTCCTGCGGCAATTTGATATTATGAAACGTTTTAATACTGATTTCGAGTTTAGAATGGCCTGGAATAAGCGTTTTAATTGTCATGGCAAAAGAAATTGTAGCATTGTCAATGTTAGTTTTTATTCAAGAAATATCGCAAAACTTACCTGTTGTATCCGTTTTTTTCAGGATCAGGTATCAGAAAAAAAATTCGGGATGCAAGAAATATTGATATCTGTTTTTCTAAATAATAATAGCAACATGCATTTAGTGGAAGGGAAAATTCATAATTGGAAATACATATTGATTGCCTTGGAAAAGAGTATTTGTAAGGTTTTTTTTATGCTCTTCTGTATTGGCAGGCAAGGAGATTGGTATTGGCCTTCGGGATATTTAGAGCTAATTCGTCCTTCCTTATATAATAAATAAAGTGAGTTAATTGATTTTTTGTCCTCAAATTAAAATTTATAAAATGAAGGATAACAGGACAGCATTTATGCGCTTTAACGAACGGAACGATAAGTTACGTGAGCAGTATGAATCAGGGTATGAATCGCGTCAGCATTCGAAAGGAAAGCTGACAGCCCGTGAGCGGATCGACCTGTTGTTTGATACGGGAACCTTCGAGGAGCTTGACGCTTTTGTCCGCTCCCGGACAGAGGGGGACAAGCCGGGGGCATATGGCGACGGGGTTATCTGCGGGCACGGGCGGATCAACGGGCGTAAGGTTTTTGTTTACGCCCAGGATTTTAATTTTATGGGAGGCTCGTTAGGCTCTGCGCACGCGGCAAAGATTGTGAAAGTACAGGATATGGCCCGTAAAATGGGGCACCCGATCATCGGGCTGATCGACTCGGGGGGCGCGCGGATCCAGGAAGGGATAGCGAGCCTGTCTGGTTATGCGGGGATCTTTATGCACAACATCAAGTCGTCGGGGATTATTCCCCAGATTTCGGTGATCCTGGGCCCTGCGGCAGGGGGAGCGGTATATTCTCCTGCACTGACGGATTTTATCTTCATGACAAGGCATACCTCCCACATGTTCGTAACAGGACCGGAAGTCGTCAAGGAGGTACTGAATGAAGAGGTCAGCTTTGAACAGCTGGGCGGGGCAGATGTTCATGCAGGGAAGAGCGGTGTTGCGCAGTTCGTCTATGAAGATGAAGAACATACGCTTTTGGGGGTGCGTAAGCTGTTGCAGTACCTTCCGTCGAACAATGTGGAACTTCCCCCGAGAGGGAAGGAGGCTCCCGTTGCCCCGATACGCCCGGAGAAGCTACGGTTGATTATACCGGATGAAGCGGTACAGCCTTATGATATGTACGATGTGATTAACCATTTACTGGATCAGGACAGTATTCTGGAAGTCAGCGAATCCTTTGCCCCTAACATAATTACGTGTTTTGGCCGGTTGGATAACCGGGTGATCGGAGTGGTAGCGAACCAGCCTCGGGTACTGGCAGGGGTCTTGGATGTAAACTCTTCGGTGAAGGCTGCACGCTTTGTCCGTTTTTGCGATGCCTTCAACATTCCGTTGCTGGTACTGGAAGATGTACCGGGCTTTCTTCCTGGTTCGGAGCAGGAGCATTTGGGCCTGATCCGTCATGGGGCGAAATTGTTGTATGCCTTTGGTGAGGCTTCGGTCCCGAAGGTAACGGTAATCACGCGCAAGGCCTATGGTGGTGCCTATATTGTGATGAACAGCAAAAACATAGGGGGTGACTTTAATTTTGCATGGCCCACAGCGGAAGTAGCGGTAATGGGACCGGAAGGGGCGATCAAGATCCTGAAGCGGAAGGAACTTGGTTCGAGTGAGAATCCGGAAAAATTGCGGCAACAGCTAATCAGGGAATACCGTGAAACAACGGCCAATCCTTATATTGCGGATGAATATGGGTATATCGATGAAGTGATCGACCCGGCGGTAACGCGCCAGAAACTGGTCACGGCTTTTGACCTTCTGGAGAACAAGTACCTGGAGAAACTGCCCCGCAAGCACGGGAATATACCGTTATGAGTCGGGAACCATAGCTGAAGGTTCAGGCAGGAACAGATCAGGGAAAGAAATAAAAAAAGAAAATTGAAGGAAAGTGAAAAAGATTAAAACGATATTGATAGCTAACCGGGGCGAAATAGCGATCCGGATCATGAAGACAGCGAGGCGCATGGGGTTGAAGACGTATTGTTTCCAGACACCACAGGAAGCGAATGCGTGTTACCTGGATTGGGCGGATGAAGTGATCCGTTTACCGGAAGAAAGTACGGGTAAACCGGTTTTTCTGGATCCGGAAGCAATTGTCCGTTATGCGAAGGATTACCGGATAGATGCGGTCCATCCGGGATATGGATTTTTGGCAGAGAACCCGTTGTTGCCGGAGGGTTGTGCCCGGGAAGGGATCGTATTCATAGGACCGGATGCAGAGATCATCCGGAAGATGGGGGACAAAAACGAAGCCCGTCAGCTGGCCTCCCGGGTAGGTGTTCCGGTTGTAAAGGGGAGTAGCCGTCCGATCTCGACATTGGATGAAGCCAGTGAGGAGATAAAAAAGATTGGTTACCCGGTTATGCTGAAGGCGCTGGCCGGCGGCGGGGGGAAGGGTATGCGCGTAGTAAGGAAATCCACAGAACTGGCATCAGCCTATAAGCTGGCGGTGAGCGAGGCCGTGCAGGCGTTTAATAACGGGCTGATGCTGATCGAGAAATATGTAGAACGACCCCGCCATATCGAGATCCAGGTTTTGGCAGACAGGCACGGGAATGCGGTGCATCTGTATGAGCGGGAATGTTCGGTTCAGCGTAACCATCAGAAATTACTGGAAGAAGCGCCATCCGTCGTGCTTGATGATAAGCTCCGGGAAAAAATGACCGAAGCGGCGCTGGCCCTGACACGGGAGACCGGCTATTATACGCTGGGAACGGTTGAGTTCCTGGTCGATCAGAAGAGGCATTATTATTTTATGGAGATGAATACGCGGATCCAGGTAGAACACCCGGTCACGGAGGCGATCACCGGGCTGGACCTGGTGGAATGGCAGATCCGGACCGCCATGGGAGAGAAGCTGAGCCTCAAGCAGGAAGACATTCAGAAAAAAGGGTGGGCGATGGAGTTCCGGGTGAATGCCGAAGATGTGCAATCGGGATTTTCTCCAAACTTCGGGATCATCGACGAGATGAACTTTCCCGGGAACCCGGCACTTCGCGTTGATTCGGGCTTTACGCCGGGTTCAGTAATCCCCGTGATGTACGACTCGCTAATAGCGAAGCTGATCGTTTCAGGGAAGGACCGTTCCTCTGTAATCGGGACTTCGATGGAGGTGCTTCAGCACAGTAATGTGGAAGGGATCAAGACGACTATCCCGTTTTTCAAGGCCGTGCTCCGTCACCCGGAATTTATAGCGGGTAATGTGACCACTTCGTTCATCAGCGAGATGGACCACCTGTTTTACCAGGAGGAAAACGAGGAGGAAGCGGCGGCGATGATCGCCCTGGAGAGCTACCTGAAAGAGCTGGAACAACTGGAAAAGAAAGAGGTGGGTCCGGAGAATGAAACGCCGTGGATCTCGCGGATGTGGAACCGGTTGTTTTAGCCGGTGAGTCTTCTCATTGGGAATTTGGAAAGCAGGGTGATAATGCAGGAACAAAAATAAAAAAACAGGATAATGACAAAGGAAGGGACACAGAAATATATCGTATCCGGTAACGGAAAGCAGTACCTGTTTACAACGCGTGATTTTTCGATAAGGCCGGGTAAGAAAAGGAAAATCAGGGAACAGCAGGGGCTATACCAGGTGAGTATAGGGGAGAACCGTTTTGAAGGGGCGGTAATCCATAAAAAACAGAATAAATACACAGTTAAGGTGAATGGGAATACCTATCACTTTTTGATCGACCGGGAAGAATCGTTTCTGCGGAAGGCAGCCTTATCTGCCATAAGGGGAGAGGACCGGCGTTATGAACTGAAGAGCCCGATGCCGGGTAAGATCATTGAGGTCTTCGTCACGAAGGGGTCGCAGGTAAAGAAGGGCGAGCCGTTGTTAATTCTGGAAGCGATGAAGATGCAAAACCAGGTGTTGTCCTCGGAGAATGCCAAAGTGACGGAAGTCCATATTAAAAAGAACGATACCGTACTTCGGGACCAGGTCCTGATTGAAATGGAACTGGTTTTGGAAAAAAAGTAAATTACCCGCCGCCTCCCGAAAGGGCAGCCAGCATGCAAATGCTGGTTGCCGGTGAATCCGTTTGATACGGACTGAATGAAACTTCGTCTTTTCGGTTAGTTTTTATAGATTCAGCTTATTATTGTACTTGCCGCATCTGATCTTTACTTTCCCACAAGCTTTCTGAAAAGGGTTTTATCCCGAAGACATCCCATTTTATCCCATTCCCGTTTTTTCCCTGTATGCTTTCGGTCATGGGGAATCCCTTAATTAAGAAAATCCAATCCTGCTACATTCTGTTTATTGTTTATTGGATGTCTGCCTAAGTTTTATGGAATATTTTTTATATTGGGATCAGGGTAAAATGAAATTGGCGTGTCATTAAGAGAAATGAGTTAAAGAAACAGTATTTTATTTCCAATGGTGTATCCCGGGAAGTATACACCCTTCGATTTATGAAAAGAAATAGAGACTTGTTATTGGAGAATCCGGCGGAACCGGATCATAAGGAAAGAGACGTTTATTTATCAGTAGATAAAGATGCTGCTTTTGAAAAAATATTTAAATTTTTTTTTAGAGAGCTTCATGAATATTCCTTTTCGATCATAAGGGATTGGGATATGGCAGAGGAGGTTGTCCAGGCTTTGTTCCTTAAGCTGTGGGAAAATGATACCTGGACTCATGTGGAGGTATCCATGAGATCTTTTCTTTACCGGTCGGTTTACCATGAAAGTTTAAATATAATCAGGCATAATAAAGTTCGTCTTAAATATGAAAACAGAACCTCCTATACGATGAAAGATGACATTACCCATACAACAAGCCCGGTCGAGTTAAATGAACTGGAAGACAGGATCCATAAAAGTCTGAACCGGCTGCCTGAAAAATGCCGGACGATATTTCAGCTGAGCCGTTTTGGAGAATTGACATACCGGCAGGTCGCAATGCAGTTGGGTATTTCTGTAAAAACAGTTGAAACGCAGATGGGGAAAGCATTACGTATTCTCAGAAATGATTTAAAGGATTATTTGTCTAATATTGAGTACTATGAAAAGCACTGACCGCAATACGAAACATGGAGCCAATATCTTATGAAAATTTATACTGATGAAATTCTTGTTAAATATCTTTTAAAGGAAACGACTAAAGCTGAGACGGAAGCTGTTGAAGAATGGAGCCGGCTAAGCCCTGAAAATGAGAATTATCTTCGGGACTTGCGGATTATATGGAATGCAAGCCAGAGAATAGGAGGAAGAAGTGAGGCTGATACAACGGAGGTATGGTCCCGTTTCCAGCGAAAAAGGGAAAAGGTTCCTGTTGTCATTCAACCCCATAAGTATCGTTGGCTACAGTTGGCTGCTGCCTGTTTCTTCGGTTTGATTTTTTTGTTTGCAGTGAATAGTCTTCTTTTCCCGGAACGTAGTCTCTTATTCGCATCGGATTTGGGAACAAAGGACGAGATCCGTACGGACACATTGGCCGATGGGTCTGTTATTACGATGAACAGGTATTCTGAGCTTGTTTTTTCGCAGCCTGCTTTTAGAAAGGAGAGGATTGTGAAAATGTATGATGGCGAGGTATTTTTCAGGATTAAACATGATAAACGCAAACCTTTCATTATTAAATCAGGGAGTGTTACGATCACGGTGCTGGGAACTTCTTTTCATGTGAAACAAAAAAACGGAAAGACAGAAGTTATTGTCGAGAGTGGATTGGTGAGGGTTGAAGCTAGTGGAAAAAAAATTGAGCTGAGACCAAAAGAAAAGTTGCTGGTTGACGGAACTTCCGGTAAATTCGTAGAAGAAAAGGTTACAGATAATTTGTATAATTATTATGTGGATAATCATGTCGAGTTGGATAATACCCCTCTTTGGCGTGTCGTTAATGTTTTGGAAGAGGCTTATGGGGTCGAAATTTCTATTGCCGACAGCGACGTTGCAACGCTTGAGATGACGACTACCCTGGTTATGGGGCAACTTGACGACGTGCTGGAAGTTATTTCAAAAACGCTTGATTTATCTGTAGAAAAAAAAGGTAAAACCATCATTCTAAAGAAAACAATCAAATGATGTATCGTTCTGAAAAAAAGCGAGTCATCGTGGTCCTGTTTTGTGTTGTCTTATTCTCTGTTTTCCCAACTTCCCTGATGGCCCAGTCATATCTTGGCAGGCCAGTTTCAGTGAAGGATATTCATGCTCAGCCCCTGGGTAAAATATTAAAACAGACAGAAAAAAATAATGGCTTTTACTTTTCTTATCAAAGCCATTCTGTTTCATCGGACAGTTTGGTTTCCATGCCTGAATTTCAAGGTACTTTATTGAATTTTCTTGAGAAATTAATGGGGCCTGATTATGATTTTAAAGAAATGCCCGGGTATGTGATTATACGCTATGTACCCAAAAGTCTGGATATTACGCTTAACGATGAACAGGGAACAGCCAGACGTCTGGTATTGACCGGGTGTGTCCGGGACCTGGAGAATGGAAACGGAATCGAACAGGCCAGTGTATATGAACGGAAGGTCCTTGTCTCTACATTAACTGATGGAGAAGGGAATTTCGAATTGAAGATCAAACATCCGGATAAATCAATCTACATAACGGTAAATAAAAATAATTACAGGGATACAACGATTGTTTTTCTTCTTCCAATTGAAATATATCGTAAAGACAGAGAGGACAAATTCTTTTATTATCCGGATGACAAGGAATCAGAGGAAGGGGTGGAAAGATCTGTATTTGCGCGTTTTTTTATAAGTTCGAAGCAAATGATACAGCGGATCAATTTGGGCGGTTTTTTTGCACATAGTCCCTATCAGGTTTCGTTAATTCCCGGGTTGAGTTCTCATGGAATGTTTAGCAGCCAGGTTGTAAACAACGCTTCCCTGAATGTTATTGGGGGATATACAGCGGGCGTCAATGGGGTCGAACTGGCCGGGTGCTTCAACATCAACCAGAAGAATGTTAAAAAACTGCAAATGGCGGGGATATTCAATATTGTCGGGAATAATGTGAGCGGGTTGCAGGTTGCGGGAGTATCCAATACAGTCATGGGAAATACTTCTGGCGCCCAATTGGCCGGGGTTTGGAACAGCGCGAAAAAGACAACGGGCGCACAACTTTCCGGGGTAGTCAATGAATCAAAAGAATTAGATGGTCTGCAGATTGCCGGTGTAATGAACCATTCCTCCGGAATAACAGGTTCCCAGATATCCGGGGTTATTAATGCCGGCGGACAAGTTAAAGGGATTCAACTGGGTGGAGTCTGTAATACCTCAAAAGAAATATCCGGGGTGCAAATTGCCGGTGTAATGAACCATTCTTCAGGAAAAACAGGTTCTCAATTTTCAGGTGTGTTCAATATTGCTGGAAAGGTGAAAGGTATCCAGGCCGCTTGTTTATTGAATATTGCCGACAGCTGCGATTATCCTATCGGTCTTATCAATATTATTAAGAAAGGAAGAAAGTCCTTTTCTGTCGAATCATGCGAGTCAGGTGTAACCAGCATTGTGTTCCGTTCCGGGGGAAGGGTTTTGTATAGTCTCCTGGGTATGGGATATAATATTGATGATCAGGTGACCCCTTATGCCTACGATGTCGGTTTTGGCGTTCATGTCCTCAATACAAAAAGTTTTTCGTTTGACATCGAGCAGGCTTACCGGCAAAATACAGATCTGAAAAAAAAAGACCAATCCCTGAACTCGCTGAGATTTCTATCGGGTTTGCGGCTTGGACATCATGTTGGCCTTTTTGCCGGTCCCTCAGTAAACTTTGTCTTTGATTCAAAATGGACCGATGAATTTCCAGGTTGGGTCCTAAATAAAGAAAAGGGAAATGCTCTTTATATCGGGTGTACATATGGGGTGAGTTTCATTTGGTGACTTATTTTTGATGATATTCACGCTTCATAAATATCATTTCACCAAAACTTAATTTTTATATACCAATAAAAAGACATGTTTCATTAAATTTGTTTCCAATAGAACACAGATTGCGGATCCTGAGATTTAAAAAGCTCCAGGTCTGCTATAAAAACCTTTTAGACACATGAAGCGCAGAGATTTTCTTAATTTCGGGATGATGGCTACCGTTGGCGGTACCTTGGTCTCGTCAGGAATTGTTGGGTGTTCCCCGGACGAAAAAAAGAAAGTACAGGGGAAAACAAAGAACATCATTTTTATGGTGAGCGACGGTATGAGTTCCGGTACCCTGACCATGGCCGATCTCCTTTTACAAAGAAAGGAAGGACGGGGAAGTAACTGGATTAACCTTTACCGGGAACAAAAAGGACGAAAGGCCTTTATGGATACGGCTTCTGCTGATTCCCTGGTCACAGATTCAGCTGCCGGAAGTTCTTCCTGGGGCGGAGGGGTCCGGGTTAATAATGGTTCACTGAATGTCGGACCAGATGGGACGTTGCACAAACCGATCCTCCAAAAATTCAAGGAGGCCGGGAAATCAGTGGGGTGCGTCACAACAGTCCCTATAACACACGCTACTCCTGCAGGATTTTGTATTAATTCAAAGAGCCGGGGAGACCAGTCTGCAATTGCCGAGTTATATCTTCCTTTACACTTTGATGTTATGATGGGAGGTGGTACCGAGTATTTTAGTAAGGAAAAAAGAAAAGATGGAAAGGACATGTTTGCCGCTTTTGCATCTGATGGCTATACGGTTGTACAAACCAAGGATGAGATGAATAACCCGGGAGCTGATAAACCGGTATTGGGCGTATTCCATGAAGACGGGTTACCTTATTCGCTTGATCAGCATACCGATGGCGATAAGTTCGCGCAAATACCAACCCTGGCAGAAATGACAAAGTTTGCCATTGACCGGCTTAGTAAAAGTTCCAAAGGTTTTGTCCTTCAGGTTGAAGGCGGAAAGGTTGACTGGGGTGCCCATGCAAATGATACAGGAGCATTGATTTACGACCAGATCGCTTTCGATGATGCTATCGCTGTGGCATTGGCCTTTGCGGAAAAAAGGGACGATACTTTAGTGATCATTACCACCGATCACGGAAATGCCAACCCTGGACTAATCAAAAGCAAAGATGTCGATTCCAAGTTTGACCTGGTTCAGAATTTTAAATATACCAATGAATGGATACTGAACAGTATCAGTAGAAATGATTCTCCGGCAAAGGTCATCGAACAGATTAATTTTGCACAGGGATATACCATTACGAACGATGAGGCTAAACAAATCCTTGAACATTACGCTGACCTTGATAATGGGGGAATTTATAATGCCTATAAACTTCCGTACCGTCTACTGGCGCAGATCCAGCAGAACTATACGTCAATCGGCTGGTCCGGGATGGACCATTCCGGCGATTTTGTAGAATTGACGATGTTTGGCACAGGAAGCGAGGCGCTTAAGCCATTCGTGAAGAACATTGAATTGCACAATTTTATGCTTCAGGCTGCGGGGGTTGAAATTCAGGAACCTGTTCAGGCGTAGCGAAAAGATATACTGTTATTAAAAGAGCCTGTTATCGAAAGAGCATGACAGGCTCTTTTTTTGCTTTGTTGAACATAGCTGTCAAAAAACTTAACAAATCATTTACAGGGATAATGCTTTCTTTTGGTATGAAAGTTGTAATTTAAGTGGATTAAATAAAAACAGTGTCTGTTTTTATTTACGGCTGGACGGAGTGTTTCTATATATTCAGAAAGCGTTTGTTGCTGGTTAAACTTTCCTGATCTTGTTTAAAAGGAACATTCCTGATTAGGCTGGGATTAGGGACAGACAGTAAAAACGAAAAGCTATGATAGGCACAATTCAAATTCAGCAGTTATTGGGAAAAGAAGCTTCCTTGCTGGAATTTTCTACACCCAGGATTTCCAAAGATGAAATTACTGTTCCGACGCCAGACATGGTTGACAAAATTTTCATGACGTCAGACCGGAATAACCGGGTGCTTGGAAATCTTACCTGGTTATATAGCCACGGTAACCTTGCAGGAACAGGTTATTTGTCTATTTTTCCTGTAGATCAGGGTATCGAGCATTCTGCCGGGGCCTCGTTTGCAAAAAATCCGATTTATTTTGATCCTGAAAATATTGTAAAATTAGCTTTGACTGCCGGATGTAACGGGGTTGCTTCCACTCTTGGCGTACTTGGACTGGTATCCCGGAAGTATGCCCATAAGATACCTTTTATCGTGAAGCTAAATCATAATGAGCTGTTGACTTCTCCTAATAAATATGACCAAATTCTTTTTGGTTCGGTCGATCAGGCCTATGATATGGGGGCCGCGGGAGTAGGCGCAACCATTTATTTCGGATCGACGGAGTCGGACAGACAAATTATCGAGGTCAGCAAGATGTTTTCATATGCCCATTCCAAAGGGTTGCTGACCATTTTGTGGTGTTATCTGAGAAACAGCGATTTTAAAAAAGACCAGGATTACCATAGCTCAGCCGATCTGACAGGACAGGCTAATCATTTGGGCGTTACCATTGAAGCTGACATTATCAAGCAGAAGCTTCCGGAAAACAATGGCGGATATAAAGCACTGAACAGCAATGGCAATAAATTTGGTAAGTACGATGAGTTGATCTATACGAAACTCTCTTCGGATAACCCGATCGATCTGGCACGTTATCAGTTAATTAATAATTATTCAGGAAGGATTCCCCTGATTAACTCAGGTGGTGCTTCAGGCGACAACGACCTTGCTGATGCCGTAAGAACGGCGGTCGTAAATAAGCGGGCAGGGGGCAGCGGACTAATACTCGGCAGAAAAGCTTTTCAGAAACCATTTGAAAAGGGAGTTGAAATTATTCAGGCTGTACAGTCTGTTTATCTGGATGATAAAATTACAATTGCCTGATTTATGAAAGGAATCAGCGCATTAAGGTAAACCGGAAGCTATAAGGAACGGATTTTATCCCGGACAGGAAAAGTCCGTTCCTCATTTTATGCTGATTCATGAAAATTTGAACGAAACTATTTTCCGACCATGACTTCAGTTGATTTCACCAGGGCGGTAACTTCATCTCCAACTTTCAGGTCCAGGGCCTCTACGCTGTCGACGGTTATAACAGAATTTAAGATAGTACCTCCCGCTATCTCAATGGTGACTTTTGCCATCACGTTGCCTAACTTGATATCCTTAATGACTCCTTTGATTTTGTTACGGGCACTCACTTCCATAGTTATCGATTTTAAAGGGTTAATAATGATTTGTTTTTAGTGTGATAATAAAATTAAACTTTTAAAATCAAATTTTCTATTCTTATCTTAAAAAAGATATCTTGCGATCTGATTTTTTAGCGATCCGATAATAAATCGTTAATCTCCGCTTCGGAACAGGGGGCTTAATCTGGAAAAGCAATTGGGGTTGCAACCTGCAGAAAAGGATTTTAATCAAAAAAGCATAACCGGAAATATTCTTGGAGCATGTCAGTAAACACGTTTTCAAGATAAATACGATTTAGGATACTGTCCCCTTTTCTTCCATCAGGATTAAAGCAAAAACAGCATAATTGATCATATCGAGGTAGTTTGCATCAACCCCCTCTGATATGATCGTTTTTCCTGCATGGTCCTCAATTTGCTTGGTACGTTTTATCTTCATCAGGATCAGGTCGGTAATCGACGTGATACGCATACTCCTCCAGGCTTCGTCATAATCATGATTTTTATTCAGCATGAGCGATTTTGCACAATTAAATTTTTCGAGGTAAAGGTTCAGCGTTTCTTCAGGGGACATGTCATCCTTTTCTGAAGTCCCTTTTTCCAGCTGGATCAGCGCCATGATGCAATAGTTAATGATCCCGATATACTCGGAACGGCTGTCTTCTTCAACCCTCATTACTCCTTTCATTTCGATACTCCGTATGCGTTGTGCTTTTATAAAGATTTGATCTGTTAGCGAACTTGGACGGAGTATCCGCCATGCAACACCATAGTCGTTCATCTTTTTTATAAAAATATCCTGACAAATGCGTATAATTTGATCGTATTGCTGTATTGTTTTCTTCATTTGTTTTCCCAATAGCGTTTTTTTTAACAGAGTATCAATATTTTTCATACCTGATGGTTGATCTTGAAATTACAGAGCCCTTTCACGATTCCTTCATGCGGGGACAAGCACTCTATACTTGTTTCATATTTTTACAAATGTCGATAATGTTGAATTTTATCTACTTAAGGAGATCAGAAATTTTCCCGGGAAAATTTCTGATCCTTTTGTTTTATCACAGGCGATAAAAATAGAAATTAAATGCGTATTTTGACGGCTTTATTTTATTTTTGTAGGAAGCAATGTTTAACTTCTCAAATCTGAATGGTTTATGTTGATCACAAGTTCTGCCAGTAAATTTTTTAAAAGAAAAAGTACTATCACCCTAAACGGCAAACTCATTGATTTAACCAACCCATTAGTCATGGGAATATTGAATGTCAGCCCTGATTCGTTTTACGACGGGGGAAAATATACGACAGAAGAAACGATATTGTCCAGGGCTGAAGAAATGGTACGTGACGGGGTTGATATCATTGATGTCGGGGCTGTATCTACCCGTCCCGGGGCCGACATCGTTTCAACCAAGGAAGAGCTGACCCGCCTTTTGCCAGCTGTAACCGCAGTGAGAAAAAGATTTCCGGATATCCCTATGTCTGTGGATACGTTTAGGTCGTGGGTCGCTTTACGAATTATTGATGAAATAGGCGAATGCATTGTGAATGATATATCGGGGGGAAATTTCGATGATCATATGTTTGATACAATTGCTAAGCTCGGTGTGCCGTATATTTTAATGCATATAATCGGCAATCCTAAAACGATGCAGGATAATCCGGTTTATGATGATGTAGTGAAAGATATTTCGAAATATTTTTCTGATAAAGTTCGTAAGCTTGCAAAAGCTGGGGTGAAGGATGTAATTATTGATCCCGGTTTTGGGTTCGGGAAAAATCTTGAAGATAACTATGACCTGATGAACCGGCTGGATTCGTTCAAGGTATTCCAGTTGCCTCTTCTTGTGGGGATCAGCCGGAAAGCGATGTTATATAAGTTATTGGAAACCGATCCTGAAGGATGTTTACCTGCAACAATTGCTGCAAATACAATGGCATTGCTTGGAGGGGCTGACATTTTGCGTGTTCATGACGTGAAGGAAGCAGTGCAGTCTGTAAAGATATTCGTGAAATTAAAAGAGGTTGCAGACAAATGATCCTTTTTATTACAATACGGTTTCTGGATATTCTGGACATCCTGATGGTGGCTTTTCTCCTCTATGAACTTTATATGTTGATTAAGGGAACGGTTGCTTTCAATATTTTCATTGGTATTTTTGTTGTTTACCTGTTCTGGTTATTGGTGAGGGCACTGAACATGGAGCTGATCGATACCCTGATGGGGCAGTTTATCAGTGTTGGGGTGCTGGCCCTGATTGTTGTTTTTCAGCAGGAAATCAGACGTTTTCTGTTGCTTATCGGAAGTAACAGCCAGGTAAACAGGTTACTTGGCACAGAAAAGTTGTTCGCATCCGATAGATACAAATCTGCTTCCAGTCAGCACCTGAAAATGCTTGTAAAGGCATGTGAGAATATGGCCAGGACCTATACCGGAGCGTTGATCGTGATCGCTCAAAAATCGGAGTTACGGGAGTTTGTCAGGACCGGGGAAAAGATTGACGCCAGAATTTCTGATGCTTTATTGGAAACTATTTTTTTTAAAAATACACCTCTGCATGACGGTGCTGTTATTATTATCGGGAATAAAATTGCAGCGGCCAGGTGTATTATGCCAATAACAGACAAGCGTGATCTGGATCCGACGCTTGGTTTACGGCACAGGGCAGCCCTGGGAATTACTGAAATTACGGATGCCTTGGCAATCGTCGTTTCTGAGGAAAAAGGAAAAATTTCTGTTGCAAGGGCAGGTCAGATCAGGTTGAACGTGTCCCTTGCCGAGTTGACTAAAATACTTGAGTTCGCCATTCATCCGGATGACGAAGACAGTGAATGATCCTGTATTTGAATTAAAAGAATATGGGCTATTTTGTTTAACCGGAAAAAACTTGCAGATGAAAGAACTGGTGCTGTTTCATATTGGAAGACATGAAGTCAACGCGATGGAATTGGTGTCAGTTTTGGTTATTCTGCTGCTTGCTGTAATGGCTAGCCGGTTATTGGTCCGTTTTATTTCACGCTATAGCAAAAAGTCACGGTTACCTGATCGCTTTTCTCATTTTGTTATCCTTGGAATCCGGGTTTTGATCTGGTCTGCGGCAGTTGTTGCCATCCTTGAGATTGTTGATACCGATTATCGCCAGGTCCTTCGGTTTGATTTGTACAGCACTAAAAAATTTACAGTCAGGGTATACAATTTCTTTATCATTTTTGGCATTGTCTATTTTACCCGGATACTGGTGTTTTTAATGGAGCACCTGATGGATTTAAGAATTTCCCTGAAAAAAATGGACCGGGGAAGAGGTAAATCTTTTATGCAGATACTGAAATATTTCATCTGGTCGGTTGCGATAATCATTATTTGTGGCTCGATGGGATTTGAGATGACATTTGTTATAGCGAGTGTTTCTGCTTTGCTGGTCGGTGTTGGCTTCGGATTACAACATATTTTTAATGATTTTTTTTCCGGGATTATTATCCTGTTTGATGGATCGATCAAGGTTGACGATGTCGTGGAAGTGGAAGGTGTCGTGGGGCGGGTACTGGAGATCGGGCTCCGGGTATCAAAGATACTTACCAGGGACAACGTGGTTATTATTGTTCCGAATTCCCGCTTTACCGGCGAGAAAATCATCAACTGGACCCATAACGAGGAACTTACCCGTTTTTATGTTGCGGTTGGAGTGGCCTATGGTTCTGATGTGAGGCTGGTTGAACGGATATTACTTGCCGCGGCCGATGGACATGATCAGATTGTAAAAATTCCTAAACCATTTGCCCGGTTTAATGATTTCGGGGAATCTTCGCTTGATTTCCAGTTGTATTTCTGGACTGCAAACGATTTTCTTGTTGAGAACATAAAAAGTGACCTTCGTTTTACTATTGATGATGAGTTCCGTAAAAACCAGATACAAATTCCTTTCCCCCAGCGGGATCTGCACCTTAAATCGAAAGACTTTAATTAGCTTGCTTCTGCCTACAGGATGATTTAATGGTTTTCCGCATAAGTGGCTTATTTGTATGTTTCTGTGTCACTGTTTGGAATAAATCTCAAATCCGGATCTATCTTTTATAACCGACAAACTAAATTTTTATGGAAGGAAAAAATCCTTTTGTGCTATTTTTGCAGAAATAATCATTAACCAATGGGAAACAGGATTACCGAATTGTTCAATATTAAATACCCGATAATACAGGGGGGAATGGTCTGGTGCAGCGGATGGAAACTGGCGTCTGCGGTAAGCAACAACGGCGGGCTTGGACTGATTGGGGCCGGATCGATGCATCCGGAAACCTTGCTGGAACATATCCGGAAGACAAAAGATGCAACAGATAAGCCATATGGGGTGAATGTCCCTTTGTTTTATCCTGAACTGGAAAAGGTGATGGAAATTATTGCAGGAGAGAAGGTCCCTGTTGTTTTTACTTCTGCAGGGAGCCCGAAAGCATGGACAAGCTGGCTTCACCAGCGCGGCATTATTGTTGTTCATGTGGTAGCCGGTTCTTTTTTTGCAAAGAAATGCGAAGATGCAGGAGTTGATGCTATTGTGGCTGAAGGTTTTGAAGCGGGGGGGCATAACGGACGGGATGAGACTACCACCATGACCCTGATCCCTTCAGTACGGCGATCGACTAATTTGCCATTGATGGCAGCGGGTGGAATTGGTACGGGCCGGGTTATGCTGGCTGCGATGGCCCTTGGTGCAGAAGGCGTACAGATCGGATCCCGGTTTGCCGTATCTCAGGAATCTTCAGCCCATCAGGCATTTAAAGAGCTTGTCGTGTCGTTGGGAGAAGGCGGGACAAAGTTATCCTTGAAGAAGCTTGCCCCGGTTCGCCTTATCAAAAATGAGTTCTTTGATCAAGTTGACAAAGCAGAAATGGAAGGGGCAACAGTTGGACAACTTCAGGAACTTTTGGGAAAAGGACGTGCTAAAAAGGGTATTTTTGAAGGAGACCTGAAGGAAGGCGAACTTGAGATAGGACAGGTCTCGTCAATTATCGACAACATTCCGACTGTTGAAGAAATCATGAACCAATTAATCACCGACTTTGAACAAGCCCGGAAGGAACTTGTTGAAGGTGCAAACTTTCATTTTTAATTTATGATTCATTTTTATAGGCATAAGCTGCCAAACGGACTGAAAATCCTTGTATATCCGGATCTTTCAACTCCTATGGCAGCCCTTGATGTTTGTTACCATGTAGGAGCAAAACATGAAAACCCGGAGCGAACGGGATTTGCCCATCTTTTTGAGCACCTTATGTTTGGAGGATCGGTTCATATTCCTGATTACGATTTACCGCTACAGCAGGCGGGGGGCGAGAATAACGCCTATACGACCAACGATATGACAAATTACTACCTGGCCATTCCTAAGGCAAACCTTGAGACTGGATTCTGGCTCGAGTCAGACCGGATGCTGGAGCTGGCCTTTTCTGAAGAAAGCCTGAATATCCAGAAGAATGTGGTGATCGAAGAATTCAAGCAGCGCAACCTGAACCAACCATACGGAGATGTCTGGGCGCTTATCAGGGACCTGGCTTATAAGGTGCATCCTTATCGTTGGGCAACGATTGGGAAAGACATCAGCCACATTGCAAATGCCTCGCTGGAGGAAGTCAAGGCCTTTTTTTACCGCTTTTATGCACCGGATAATGCAACCCTGATTTTATCAGGGAATGTGGATGCTGACGAGTGCTTTCAATTGGCCGAAAAATGGTTTGGCCCGATTCCCTCACGGCATGTTGAAAAGTGCGAGCTCCCGCAGGAACCGGAACAGGTCGGGTACCAGGAAAAAACGGTTGAACGTCCGGTGCCGGATACCTGTCTGTACATGGCCTTTCACATGAGCGACCGGCGGAGTCCGGGTTATTATGTTTGCGACCTGATTTCCGATATTTTGTCTGCCGGAAATTCATCGAGGTTATATCAAAAGCTGGTCAAACAAGAAAGACTTTTTACTGAACTTGATGCTTATGTCTCCGGGGATCATGATGCCGGGTTGTTCATGATTTCGGGAAAGCTTTCCCGAAATGTATCTATTGAAACAGCTCAGGCAGCTGTTTGGCAGGAACTGGAAAGGTTACGGCAGGATCCTGTTGAACCATTGGAACTGGAAAAGGTTAAGAACAGGCTGGAAGCCAATCATACCTACTCCCAGATGAATTATCTTTCCATGGCGCAGGAACTGGCTATGTATGAAGATATCGACAAGGCAGAAAGAATAAACGAGCAGATGAATATCTACAAGTCGGTATCGTCCGGTGATATCTGCCGGATGTCTGAAGTCCTGTTCCGAAAAGAAAATTGTTCACGCTTAAATTATCTTGCCAAATGATTGACAGAAACAGACAACCCAATATAAAACCTGCGGAAAGGCCGGAATTGCCATCTCCGGATAAATTTGTTTTGGATAACGGCATCCCCGTCTACTTGCTGAAAGCAGGAAACCAGGATGTATGCCGCATCGATTTCATGTTCAGGGCCGGTACATGGGAACAACAGGTGCCACTGCAGTCGGCAATGACCAATGCCATGTTACAGGAAGGAACGTCCGGTTATTCGTCCGGACAGATTGCCGAGGTTTTTGATTTTCACGGGGCTTATTTGCAGCTATATTCCGATCAGCATTTCGGGACAGTGAGTGTTATTTCCTTGTCGAAACACCTGCCCCGGTTATTCCCTGTATTGGAAGACCTCCTGAAAAGGTCAGTTTTCCCCCGATCCGAATTTGAGACGCTGATTGAAAGAAGAAAACAAAGATTTTCCCTTGAAAACGAGAAGGTAAAAGTCTTGTGCCAGAAGAAATTATCGGAAATATTATTTGGAAAGGAACATCCGTATTCCCAGTCGGTGACTTTATCCGATTTCAAAAACCTGAATCTCCGCACCCTGATCGATTTTTATAAAGACTTCTATCATTCGGGGAATTGCGAGGTCCTGGTTGCCGGGCAATTTGGGACGGGAGTGACTGACTTGCTTAACCGTCATGTAGGCGGAAGCGATTGGGCCGGTATGAAGAAAACAGCGGCTTCTTTTGAAATCATCTCCTCTGCTGAGAAACAAATTCGTATCGGGAAGCCGGATGCGATTCAGTCCGCTATCAGGACCGGGAGGATTATGGTAAAAAAAGATCATCCTGATTATCTTCCTTTGCAGGTTCTTGTAACTATTCTTGGCGGATATTTCAGTTCCCGTCTGATGTCGAATATCAGGGAAGAAAAAGGGTTTACCTATGGGATAGGAGCCTCCCTGATCAGTCTTGGGGAAACTGGTTATTTAGTGATTGCCACGGAAGTTGACAGAACTTATGTCGAAGATACGTTAGCCGAAATAAAAAAAGAACTGGAAAAACTTTGCCTGGAAAAAGTAGGAAAAGAAGAACTTGGCCGGGTGAGGCAATACCTTTTGGGAGAATTTGTCCGTGACCTGGATGGCCCTTTTGCCCTGGCCCAGTCATTTAGGGATGTTCACGAATTCGGACTTGGTTTCGGCTTTTACGAAAAATATTATGATACGATCATGAATATTCAGGCTGAACAACTTCAGCAATTAGCCGTAACCTATTTGAACCCGGAAAGTTTTTATACCGTGGTTGCAGGGAAGGAGCCTTAGTTTTCCCAGAGTTTTTCAGGATAAATCCCTTCCCTTGTCAACTGGAGGATTTGTTCCACAACAAATGATTTATCTTCCGGGTAGGTGACCCCGAACCAGGGGGAGTCTGCCTGCAATACGCTGGCTTTTATCTTTCCGGACCTGATCAGGTTAAAAATTACGTTTGGAATATAAAATTCTGATTTGGGCTGATTAATATTTTCATCCAGGAATGACCGGAACTGGCTTTCAAGGTGTCCGAACAAAGAAGGATGAAAACCCCAGAAATTCATGGATACCGGGACATTATCATCCAGCTTTGTTTTGATGTTTTCTTCAGAGTAATAGATACTATCTCCTTCCCTGGAAATTTTAGTACGCTCGTTTATTTCTGTCAGATGGCCGTTGCTGTTTGTCTGGCAGATTCCCCTTGATACAGTTCCAAATTCCGACAGGGTATTTTTCAAAAGGTATCCTACCATGGCATAATGATCCGGCGAAACCTGTGATGTAAGAAATCCGGCTATTTTCATGAATGCGGGAGCTCCGTAAAAATCGTCGGCATTAATGGCTGCAAATGGCTCGCTGATGCTGTCTCTAGCCGTAAGTATGGCATGACCGGTTCCCCAGGGTTTTTGCCTTTCCCCAGGGAGTAAGTATCCTTGCGGAAGATTGTCCAGTTCCTGAAAGGCATATCCTACTTCAATCTTCTTTTTGAGTTTGTTTTCAAAGCGGGAAACAAAATCTTTAGCAAAACTTTCCCTGATAACAAAGACAACCTTGCCAAATCCGGCCCGGATAGCATCGTACACAGAATATTCCAGAATTGTTTCCCCGGCAGGACCTACCGGTTCTATTTGTTTTAGTCCTCCGTAGCGGCTGCCCATCCCGGCAGCCAGTATTAAAAGTGTTGGCTTCATTTTATTGTTTTATTGCTATGCCGATTATTAAAGGGTTATAAATAAGGAACCATAACTTTCCCCTCACCAATCGTTGAAAGAATCAAAGACCAGATCGTTGTTTAAGCAGAGCGTGAATTTGAAACAGGTTATTTATACTTATTCCTGATACCAGCTGGCATACATATTATAGGCGCTGGCAATCCGGTGCAGTTCTCCGTCCATCAGTTCCTTGCTGATATTTTTAATTTTCTTGGCCGGTATTCCCGCGTAAACGCTTCCTCCTTCAACTTTTGTTCCTTTGGTAACAACAGATCCCGCGGCAATAATCGTGTCGCTTTCAATGTCAGCGTCATCCAGTATGACGGCATTCATTCCTATCATCACGTTATCCTTTACGGTACATCCGTGGACGATGGCCCCATGGGCGACAATAACATTATTGCCAATGTTGGTAGGATATTTTTGATAAGTGGCATGGATGATTGCGCCATCCTGAATATTGGTATTATTCCCGATACGAATATAATGAACATCTCCCCGGATCACCGTATTAAACCAGATACTACAGTTATCTCCAATTTCTACATCTCCGATTATTGTTGCATTTTCCGCGATAAAACAGTTTTTTCCGATTTTGGGAGTTTTTCCCCTAAGTGATTTTATTAAAGCCATCTTTTGATTTTTTTAATTTATAAACAAAGATAAAAAACCTGGGGAATATTGAATAACCTCATGAAACGCTTTATTTGATTTATTTATTTTTACCGGGGTATGGGATTAAGGAGAAGGCCCTTCTGTATTCAGGTCTTTCATTGCATAGTACCATTTTTGCGGTCAGATAATTGATCAATGAACTGAGGCAGGAGGCAGGCCGGAATGAAGTGTATAATTTAAAATGTTTCCATTCTTATAATTTATTATTTTTGGAACTGTTTTGTGAAAAAATGTAAGCAGAGGGTGCGTGATTTGCCAGGTACAGTGTTTCTCTGTATAATTATCCATGTAGCTTTTGCTTTTTATATAATAGAAAACCAATTATTAACCAATTTTGTTGGAATGGAAGATACTAAAGTAATTGAACTGGAAGAGGTAACGATCCGTTTCTCTGGTGATTCCGGAGATGGGATGCAACTTACCGGGACTTTGTTCTCAGATGCTTCTGCTCTTTTCGGAAATGATATTTCAACTTTTCCTGATTATCCGGCTGAGATCCGTGCTCCGCAGGGAACTGTCGGAGGAGTTTCCGGATTTCAGGTACAATTCGGAAACACTGAGATAAATACTCCGGGGGATTATGCGCATGTACTGATTGCCATGAATCCTGCCGCAGTAAAAGCAAATGCCCGGTTTATGAATCCCGGGGGAACTATTATTTTTGATGTGGATGCTTTTCATGAAAAGAATCTGGAAAAGGCTGGTTTTAAGACATCGGATCCATTTTCTGAGTGTCATTTGGATGATTATTTCAAAATTCCAGTTCCAATTACAAGTCTGACAAAGGAAAGCCTGAGCAGTTTTCAGCTGGACAACAAATCTGTGCTTCGAAGCAAAAATATGTTTGCTCTCGGGCTTATTTGCTGGATGTTTGGACGTCCGCTTGATTACATAGAGAAATATTTAAAGAAGAAGTTTGCGAAAAAGCCATTAATTGTCGAGAGTAACCTGAAGGTTTTACACGACGGTTACAATTATGGTATGAACATGCAGCATATGACCCCCCGTTATATCGTTCATCCTGCGGCGATTGAACGGGGCGTTTACCGTAATATCAACGGGAACCATGCAACAGCTTATGGCCTGATGGCTGCAGCAGAAAAAGCGGGGCTCGAACTTTTTCTGGGTTCATATCCGATTACCCCGGCTACAGATATACTGGCTGCCCTGTCCGAGCGAAAAGATCTGGGTGTGAAGACTTTTCAGGCCGAAGATGAGATTGCCGGCATTTGTTCTGCAATTGGTGCTGCTTTTGCAGGAGACCTGGCAGTTACTTCTACATCCGGGCCAGGTTTTGCTCTGAAATCGGAGGCATTGGGACTATCGGTAATGGCCGAACTCCCGTTGGTTGTCGTTAACGTACAGCGCGGAGGCCCTTCTACAGGATTGCCTACCAAAACTGAACAATCGGATTTATTACAGGCCTTGTACGGAAGGAACGGGGAAAGTCCGCTGGTCGTAATTGCCGCCAGCACACCTTCCAACTGTTTCTATTATGCTTATCTTTCGGCTAAGATCGCCCTCGAACGTATGGTCCCTGTTGTTTTGCTTACTGATGGCTTTCTGGGCAATGGAAGCGAACCATGGCGTGTCCCGTCGATGGATGAACTTCCTGACATTACTCCGAGGATTGCAAAATCGAAAGATACATTTAAGGCATACCATCGGGATCCTGAAACTTGTTCACGCGAATGGGCGTTGCCTGGAACCAATGGATTTCAGCACCGGATCGGTGGTCTGGAAAAAAATATGGAAGGATCGGTAAGCCATGACCCGGACAACCACCAGAAAAATACATTATTCCGTGCTGAAAAAGTTGAGCGTGTGGTGAATATGCTCCCGCTTCTTGAAGTTTATGGAGAAGGACAGGGAGATCTGCTTGTTGTCAGTTGGGGCGGAACTTATGGACATACCCTCAGTGCTGTAAGGGAAATAAGAGAAGAAGGAAAATCTGTCAGCCTGGCCCACTTCAATTTTATCAACCCCCTTCCTAAAAACACAAAGGAAGTTTTTCGCAGGTTTAAGAAGATCGTGGTCTGTGAACTGAATATGGGACAGTTTGTTGCTTATTTAAGAGATAAAATGCCTGACTTTAAGTATGAACAGATAAATAAGGTCAAAGGGTTGCCGTTTACGGTGCTTGAACTGAAACAAAATTTTGAAGAATTACTGGAGGAATAAGTTATGTCTTTATATAATTATACTGCAAAAGATTTTAAAAACGATAACGAAGTACGCTGGTGCCCGGGGTGCGGAGATTATGCGATCATGAATGCCGTTCAACGGGCAATGGCCGATCTGGATGTTCCCCATGAAAAATTTGCTGTCATCTCAGGAATCGGATGTTCTTCCCGCTTTCCTTATTATATGAGTACTTACGGCTTCCACTCAGTTCATGGCAGGGCCACAGCTGTCGCTTCTGGTGTTAAAATGGCCAACCCCGATTTGAATGTTTGGGTAATCACGGGTGATGGAGATTCCATGGCCATTGGCGGTAATCATTTTATTCATTTGGTTCGCAGAAATATCGATCTGAATGTTGTTCTCTTCAATAATAAAATATACGGTCTGACCAAAGGGCAATATTCTCCGACATCAGACCGGGGCGTTATTACAAAAACTTCTCCTTTTGGGACTATTGAAGATCCGTTTGTTCCCGGTATGCTCGTTTTGGGTGCCAGGGGAACTTTTTTTGCCCGTGCCGTTGACAGCAATGTCAAACATACAGAAGCCGTATTGGCCAAAGCAGCCCGTCATGCAGGAACTTCGGTGGTCGAAGTGTTGCAGAACTGTGTCATTTTTAATGACGGGATCCATGATGAAATTGCCAATCCGAAATACAGGGCTGAAAGGCAACTGTTCCTTGAGCATGGAAAACCAATGATTTTCGGTAAGGATAACGAGAAGGGGCTGGTTTTTTATAAAGGACATCTGAAGGTTGTGACTATCGGAGAGGATGGTTATTCGATGAACGATATCCTGGTGCACGATGCAAAGAATCCTGATCCAATGCTCCATATTGCCCTGATCAATATGTCTCTTCCTGATTTCCCGGTGGCGATGGGCGTAATCAGAAGTGTTGATGCCCCAATATACGATCAGGAAATGGAAAAACAGATAAGTGACGTCCGGGCAAAACGTAAAATTTCGAATGTCGGGGAATTGCTCCTTTCCGGTAATACATGGGAAGTAAATGAACCCGGGAGCAGTGATCCTGTTCCTTTTTTTAAGAGGGAATGTGTACTTGCTGAATAAACCTTGTTGTTATAAAATATGAAGGGGGGCTTAGGCCTCCTTTTTTATTTTAGTTAACTTCATCGAAAAATGTAAGATAAAATTATGGATAAGCTTGAAAATATAACCCTATCGTCTGTTTATAAATATAAGAAAAGCGACCGTGATATCTTTGAAGAGCTTATGCCGACCAAGGTGAAAGAAGTACTGCTGATCGCTACCTTATATGATAGTTACTCGATCGTTCAGGAAGGACAGTTCTCGGATAAGATATACGGAGAATTCCTGCAGCTTAACCTTTATACTTATCCACGCTTTACCAGCGTCAATTCGGAGGCCGAGGCTTTGATGCGCCTGAACGGGAGGGACTTTGATCTGGTGATCATCATGGTCGGGGTAGACAAGAATATTCCTGTCAGGATGGCTGATGTGATCCATGCCCGGAATAAACAGCTGCCCATTTTACTTCTGGTAAATAACAACGGGGACCTTCGCTATTTTCAGAAAACTGCCCGGCAGTTTGAATCGATCGACCGCGTTTTTGTATGGAACGGCAATTCGAACGTTTTCCTGGCGATGGTAAAATATATAGAGGATAAGAAAAATATTGAAGCAGATACCAGGAACGGAAGTGTCAGGGTAATCCTGCTCGTAGAAGATTCGATCCAATATTATTCGCGTTATCTTCCTATGTTGTATACCAATATAATGACGCAGACGCAAAACCTCATTCAGGATGAAGCCGCAGATGATCTGCACCTGATCCTGAAAATGAGGGCACGTCCAAAGGTGATCCTGGTTAGTTCGTATGAGGCTGCCCATTATATGATAAACCGTTATAAGGATTACCTGCTTGCTGTTATTTCTGATGTCAAGTTTTTACACAATGGGAAGGAAGATGAAGAGGCCGGGATCAGGTTGCTCAGGTATGTAAAGGAAATCCTCCATTTTCCCATTCCCCTTCTCCTGCAAAGCCATGACGTCCGGAATGCTATACGTGCCCAGGAGATCGAAGCAGACTTTATTAACAAGAATTCTGAAAGCCTGTCGATGGACATTCACAATTTTATATATAAACGGTTGGGGTTCGGAAATTTTGTATTTAAAGACGAAAAGGGCAGTCCGGTTATGGTTGCCCATAATATGCAGGAATTTCAGGAGATGTTCAAACTGGTGCCCGAAGAAGTCTTAGCTTACCATGGAAGACGTAACTCCTTTTCTACCTGGTTGATGGCCAGGGGAGAGATTAACATGGCAGAGCGGCTTCTTCCATATCAGCTTGAAGATTTTAAAAATCCTTCCGAGCTACGTTCCTTTTGTCTGAATGTATTCGATACCGTGAGGACTAAAGAACTCCAGGGACTGGTAATTAATTTTGATCCACTTTTGTTAGGTAATGAAGAGTTTATCATACGTCTTGGAAAAGGTTCGTTGGGAGGTAAGGGCAGAGGAGTGGCATTCATGTGCAATTTCATCAGTAATATAGACTTTAAAAGACTTATCCCGGGAATGAATATCCGGATCCCCGCGACGGTTGTTATTGGCGATGATGAGTTTGATAAGTTTTTGGAAACGAATAACCTGTATGAAGAAATATACAGCAACAATGACTATGAGCACATACAGATGATATTTCTGGAGTCGAACTTAAGTGACGGGCTTCGTGAGAAGCTGTTCAAATATCTGGAACGGGTAAATGTACCGTTGGCAGTGCGGTCATCCGGTTTGTTCGAAGATTCGTTGCTTCATCCCTTTTCCGGCGTTTATGCTACTTATCTTATCCCAAATAATCATCCTGATATCTATGTCAGATACCGCCAGCTTGAAACAGCAATAAAACTGGTTTATGCCAGCATCTTCACCGATTCTGCCGTGTCTTATTTCGATGCGGTTAACTATAAGATTGAGGAAGAGAAGATGGCTATCATTATCCAGGCGATTGCAGGATGCGAATACAATGGCCGTTATTATCCTTCGGTCAGTGGTATCGCCCAGTCGTACAACTATTATCCTGTTTCCTATATGGAGCCGGAAGATGGTTATGCAGTAGCTGCAATCGGTCTGGGGATGTATGTGGTTGGGGGAGAACGGAGTTATCGTTTTTGCCCAAAGTATCCTCAGATTAACCACGGATCGGTACAGGATCAGGTCCGTGACTCACAGCGTGAATTTTATGCACTGGATATGACCAGGAATGAGTTCGATCTGGAAAAGGAAGGGGAAGAAGCTGCCATCCTGAAATTAAGCATCCGCGAAGCGGAAGCAGATGGAACAATTTCGCACTGCGTTTCTGTGTACGATCCGGAAAACGATCAACTATTGCCCGGGCTTGCCGGCAAGGGCCCCCGTGTTGTTGATTTTTCAGATATATTGAAATATAATTATATCCCGTTTTCTGATACGTTGCGTTTATTGCTCGGTTTATTCCGTGAAGCCATGGGGTCGCCAGTTGAAATTGAGTATGCGGTAGATCTTAAAGCTGGAGATAACGGCTTGCCGACCTTTTATCTGTTACAGATAAAACCCCTAATCCGTCAGGAGGAAGAGCTGGAGTTGGACCTGACAGGAGAACACGCTCCTGAAAACACCTTATTGTATGCCCGTAAAGGAATGGGAAACGGACGTCTGGATGGAATCCGGGATGTAATTTATGTTTCACCCGCTACTTTTGATAAAATGAAGACAAGGGAAATCGCGGCAGAGATTAGCCGGTTTAACCGAAAGATGGATATGGCCGGTAAAGATTATATCCTTGTCGGGCCGGGACGTTGGGGGTCCAGGGATCCTTACACCGGCATCCCTGTAACCTGGGCCCAGATATCGCGTGCCAGGATCATCGTGGAAATGGGACTGCCGGATTTTCCGCTGGACGGTTCCCTGGGGTCTCATTTCTTTCATAATGTTACTTCCATGAATATCGGCTATTTTTCTGTGCCTTATCATTCTCAGGAGACTTTTATCAATATGGAAATGCTTGAGAAACAGGATATGGTCGAAGAGCAGGTTTACTCCAGGCATGTCCGTTTTCAGCAAGACCTGGAGATACTTATGGACGGCCGCGTGCGGGAAGCATTGATAAAAATTTAGAAATTTCAGAATGAGCCTGTTTTTACTACCGGGATGTAAGACGGTACTACAGAAATGTAACTTTTTCGATTACTTATTTTTGTTTTTCTTTGATAATCAGAAGACTGTTAAAAAAGGCATGTCGATTGTTATAGCTTCAAAAAAACAGTAGCGTATGAAGATCTGTATCCCGGTTATTGGCAAAAATGTGGCACTTGCCAACCTGATTGACGACGATTTTTACAAAGCAAATTTTTATTGTGTGTTTGATCCGGACTCAGGCTTGAAAGAAGTTATGACAAAGGATGAGCTAACCGCAGTTTTCGGCATCGATCTTTTAAAGGCAGATCAGGACAATGTTATAAAAATAGTGATCAGTCCGAATATAAGGACGATGGCATACAAAATACTTTCTGACAATGGAATAAGAGTACTGAAACCTCTTGGAAAATATGTTGATGAAAATATTTTGCTGTTTAAATATAACCAATTAAAGGAACATGATGCAGCTTCCGTTGAATCTCCAAAAGGGTGCAGTTCCGGATGTAGCAGTTGTTCTTCCTGTAATTAACCGGATATCCCCGGTATTTTCTATTGTAAAATTTACATTGAAAGATTAGTTTATGAAGATTCCTTTTCGACCTTTTGCTGCAGTGAAGATGATACTGGAAGAGGCTGGCAGCGATGTTTCTTATGCATACGACGATCTCGTTTTTGCTGATCATACTGCCTATCTTATTCAGTTTGACGATCAGCATGTAAGTAACCTGAAAATTTATTTTAACACAGAAATGGATACTGCATATACAGAGAGTGAGATCCGGAAATTGCGTCCTTTATTTGAAAAATATAAAATGACGTTTACCCCGTCAGGTAAATTTTCGGTCAGTCAAAAAGAGAATACTGAAGAAATACAAATCTGTTTTTATAAAGGATAGGAAACGATAGCAATAGTCTTTTAGCAGTTCCAGATTTCCCAGGCCCTGATAGCTTGAAGGTGGAGCATTTCAAGACCATTTTTAACAATGGCATCCTTTTTTTTTCCTTGCTTCATGAAGAGGGTTTCCTCCGGGTTGTAAACAAGATCGTAAAGGAGGTGTTTTTCCGTCAGGTATTGGTAGGGAATGTCCGGGCATGTTTCTGTATTGGGAAAGGTTCCAAGCGGGGTCGCATTTATGATTATGGTATAGTCGTTTAATAATTTCAGGGTAATTTCACTGTAATTGATCTGTCCTTTTTCTGGAACCGGCTTGGTTGTAACAAACAGATAATCAATCCCCAGTTTTTCAAGCACATATTTTACAGCTTTTGAAGCACCTCCGGTTCCGAGGATGAGTGCTTTTCTGTGATGCTCTTTTAGTAGTGGCCTGAATGAGTATTCAAAACCATACACATCTGTATTGAATCCCTTAAGCTTGATTCTATCGTTGTTGCAGATCACTTTTATAGTATTGACGGCCCCTACTTTTGCCGCTTCCGGATCTGTCTCATCCAGGTAAAGGATAACCTGTTGTTTATAGGGGATAGTACAGTTTAACCCGTAGATATGATCGTTCTGTTTAAAAAGATCAGGAAACTCACTGATCGTATCCAGCTCAAAATTGACATATTCGCAGTCATCCAGATGTTCCCTTTTAAATTTTTCACTGAAAAATTTTTTCGAGAAAGAATGTCCGAGCCTGTACCCGATTAACCCGTATGTCTTCATTTTTAATACTATAAATATGAGGGAAACTGAAAGAAAGTAATTTTTCGGCTATTCTTTTGTTTTTGACTCTTTCAGTTCCTGTCTGTTTTTTATCTGTTTGGTAATTCCTTCGATAAGGAAAATCAGCGCGAATCCAAAAATAGCCAGTGAAACAGCAAAAACCAGCTGTGAATCATGTCCGGTCGCTTCAAGGTATCGTCCCGGCAGGACATTTTTCTCTATCAGCGGTTTTATTTCTCCATGTCGGTCTGTAAATGTTTTAACGACTTCTTTCCATGGCCAGACTTTGTTTAACGATCCGATCATAAATCCCGAAAGAAGGGTGATCGTGAGGTTATAATATTTTTTTAACAGCCAGGACAATACATTCGAAAAGGAAACTATGCCAATAACTGCACCCGACAGAAAAACAATAATCACGGGGAGATTAAAATCCGATACCGCCCCCAGTATAAATTTGTACATCCCCAGCAGCACAAGGATGAAGCTTCCTGAAATGCCTGGCAGGATCATGGCGCAGATCGCAATTGCACCAGATATGAAAATAAATCCGTATCCGGTATGGGCTTCCGCCGGGGTAATAACCGTGATGGCATAAGCCACGGCGATCCCTGCAACCAGCGAAATAATTGTCCCCGCTTTCCATCCCTTGATGTCTTTGGCGACATAAATTGCTGAAGCTATAACTAACCCGAAGAAAAATGACCATATAAGGATGGGTTGATGGTCGAGCAGGTATTTCATTAATTTGGCCAGCGACAAAACACTGATTCCAATACCTATAACTACGCTGAACAAAAAATTTGCATTTATAGCTTTCCAAAAGTCTTTGACTTTTCCTGAAAACAATAGCTTTAAGGAAGATACATTGACAGACTTTATTGAGTCTATTAATTCCTGGTAAATCCCGGAAATAAATGCAATGGTACCACCCGAAACCCCTGGAACAACATCAGCTGCTCCCATGCCGATCCCTTTTAGGGTAACCAGCAGATATTCCTTAAATGTTCGCTTCATGTATTTTCAATATAGTACTGCCCGATAAATTTTGTTACGGCAGATGGATTTTTGACAAAAATAGTTTAGTTCTTGATAAAAAAAAGAAAGGGCCGGATAATTATAAATAATTTAAAGAAAAGTAAAAATGGCTCAGTTTAAATGCTTATTTTAATTTTTTATTTAGACTAAGTAAAAAAACGTAGAATTTATTTGGTAGTTTCGACTAAGTACCTATTTTTGCAGCATTAAGAATGAGAAATGAATAATTGAATAATGAAGAATTTTACTTCTGCAATATTAATAATGATGAGCGCAAACATGATGATGTGTATGTGTTGTAATCTTTTTTTTGCAGAAGGAAATAGGTTAGGTATATAAAAATATCAGGATCATAAACGAAGCCCTTCTGCAAAAGCAGAGGGGCTTTTTCGTTTGTAGCGGGTCCATATGTGGAAAAATCAAAAAAGATGAAAGATGAAGGAAAAAGCATATCGCAGTTTGGCAAAGGCGATTTCGTGGAGAACGGTCGGCTCAATCGATACAATTCTGATTGCCTGGTTAGTGGTGGGGAAACTTGATTTTGCAGTGACGATAGGTGGTATCGAATTGTTTACCAAAATGTTGCTTTACTACTTGCATGAAAGGGCCTGGAACAAAATAAAATTCGGCAAGGCCGAAGATTCCGATATTGAATACCAGATCTGATTTATCGACTGATAAAATCCGAAGTATAATATTAATTAAAGATATACGATGAGTATTAAACTGAACCCATTGAACGAGTTGCAGGCCAGGGCACTCAAAGAGCTGCTGGAACAGGCAGGGCAGCAACAATTATTTTGGCTGAGCGGTTATTTTCAAGGGCTTACTGCCGGCCTGGATGAGATTGCCCTGAATGAAAGAGTGATTAAAAATAATTCAGGGGTGGCTGACAGTACTAATGAGATGAAGTTGACTGTACTGTATGGCTCCCACACTGGAAGGAGCGAGGGCCTGGCAAAAAAGTTGAAAACCTTGCTTGAAGCGAAATCAATCAATGCAGGTTTATTTGCAATGGGCGATTATAACATCCGTCAGTTGGAGAAAGAACAGAACCTTCTGATAATTGTAAGCACGCACGGGGAAGGGGAACCACCGGAAATGGCTGAAGATTTTCACCAGTTTATCACGGGGAATAGAGCTCCAAAACTACCTTCACTGAAATATTCTGTTCTCGCGCTTGGTGATAAGAGTTATAAGTTGTTCTGTCAAACGGGAAGAGATATTGATGAGGCATTGCAAAAAGCCGGTGCATCTGAATTGTTCCCGATCGTAACCTGCGATGTGGATTATGAAGAGGATGCTGCAAGGTGGATGGATGCCGTTATTGAAAGATTGGTCGAAGCGGTACCTTCAGAAAATAAGGTTGTCTCCACTGCTCCTGTAGATGGAACAGATAACCTGGTTTATAACCGGAAAAACCCCTTCCGGGCAAAGGTGATCGACAAGGTTAAAATAACAGGAAGGGACTCCGATAAGGAAGTTTACCATGTCGAACTTTCTCTTGATGGTTCCGGGATAACTTACCAGCCTGGAGATTCGCTGGGGATCTTGAACGATAACCCGCCGGCCCTGGCCGATCAGTTGATCAGTAAATTACAACTGGCCCCCTCAGACAAAGTTGTGTTAAAACGGGGAGAATTCGATATCCGTACAGCCTTGCTTTATTATCTGGAAATTACCCTCCTTACTAGGGATGTTATTCAAAAATATGCCGATAGGACAAAACTTGGAGGTGTTCAGCAGATATTGGATAATCCCGAGGTACTCGACCGGTATTTATGGGGACACGATATACTCGATCTTGTGCTGGAATTTCCGTTTCCTTTGACGGCGCAGGAACTTGTCGATTTGCTCCGTCCGTTACCTCCCCGTTTGTATTCAATTTCGTCAAGCCAGGAGGTGGTAGGACAGGAAGTACATATTACTGTATCGACCGTGCGTTACGAGAATAAGGGACGCCTGAGGGAAGGCGCATGTTCAACTTTTATTGCCGACCGTATCCGGGTGGATCAGGAAGTACCGGTTTATATTGAGCGAAACCCTGGGTTTAGGCTGCCTGAAAACGGGAAAACCCCCATAATCATGGTTGGGGCAGGAACAGGAATTGCACCTTTCCGGGCTTTTCTTCAGCATCGGGAGGCAGGTAATCTGAAAGGCAATAGCTGGCTTTTTTTTGGTGAACGGCGTTTTTATTCTGACTTCCTCTATCAGGCTGAGTGGCAGAAGTACCTGAAGAAGGGATTCCTGGAAAAGATAGAGCTGGCCTTCTCCAGGGACCAGGAAGAAAAGATTTATGTACAGCACCGTCTTGCAGAACGTCAGGCTGAAGTTTTTCAGTGGCTCGAGAATGGGGCAAGCTTTTACCTCTGCGGTGATATGAAATATATGGCTAAAGATGTTCAGGATACGTTGCTGGAAATTATCAGGGTGCAGGGAGGACTGAGTGAAGAACAGGCTAAGGCCTATTTAAAGAAACTGAAGAGGGAGAAGCGTTTTCAGGCTGATGTTTATTGAGGTCTGGATGCTGGATTGGTGAACTGGTGAATTAGTGAATGAAAGAATGAAAGAATGAAAGAATGATAGAATGAAGGAATGATGTTTGAATGGTTTGAAGGTTCGAATGTTTGATGCTACGCGGTTTGAGGGTAGAACCATGTTGTGAACTTGTGAATTGGCGAATTTGTGAGAGATGAAATTAAATAACAATGGCTTGAACCCCAAACAATAGGAACTAGAGGAACTACAGAAACAATTTTCCGCGTCTTGGTGTCTTCGTGTTCAGTTTAGAAACAACGAAGTATCAAACATTCAAACTGCGCAGCCTCAAACAACAGAAACCATCTTTTGTGTCTTTGTGCCTTTGCGTTTAGTTTAGTAGCAATCGAAACTCTAATTATTATCATTTATGTTGTTTGTAATCAACTCATTAATCGCGTTGCTGCAAATAAATTTAGATTGATTCTAAAAAAGTCGAAACAAAATAAAGTTTTAATAAGTATAAATGCGTATATTTGGTGGTACAAAGACTTACCACCGGTAATTGCAATAAGAAAGGAATTAAGTGATGAGCGATAAAATTGACTGGAGCATTCTTTCGGAGCTGGAGAAATTGAAATATGAGAGTAATTATCTGAGAGGAACGTTAGTAGAGAGCCTTGTAGATCCGGTTACCGGTGCTATTGCCGATGGGGACACGCAATTGTCTAAATTCCACGGTATTTACCAGCAACAGGATCGGGATATTGAAAAAGAACGCAAGAGGCAAAAACTGGAACCTGCTTTTTCTTTCCTGATCCGTGTGAGGTTACCGGGAGGTGTTGCGAGCCGGGAACAGTGGTTACAGATGGATAAGCTGGCTGATGAACATGCAAACGGAACACTTAAGCTAACTACCAGACAGGCATTTCAGTTGCATGGTGTGATAAAGAAGAAGCTAAAACCGACAATTCAAGGGATTAATCAGGTTTTACTGGACACGATTGCTGCCTGCGGAGATGTAAACCGGAATGTGATGTCGCATGCCAATCCTTCTGAATCGGAAATCCATCGTCAGGCCTATGATCTGGCAGGAAGACTTTCTGCCCATCTGACACCTCAGACAACGGCATACCATGAAATATGGCTGGATAAAAAATTACTGGTAGACGGGAAAAAAGATGTCGAACCGATTTATGGGGACCGGTATCTACCCCGTAAGTTTAAGATAGGTGTCGCGGTGCCTCCTTATAATGATGTTGATGTTTTTTCTCAGGACCTTGGTTTTATAGCTATACAGAAAGGAGGTCAGCTTACCGGTTATAATGTTGTAGTCGGAGGAGGAATGGGGTCAACCTTTGGGGTACCGGAAACTTATCCCCGGTTGGGCGAAGTAATTGGCTTCTGTACCCCGGAGCAGGCAGTTGACATAACAGAAAAGATAGTCCTGATCCAGCGCGATAACGGTGACCGGAAAAACAGGAAGCTTGCGCGTCTGAAGTATACTATCGACGACAGGGGGACAGAATGGTTCAGGGATGAGCTGCACAAGCGGTTGGGATATGAGCTGGAAAATGCCCGCCCTTACAGCTTTTCGAGAAACGGTGACCGGTATGGCTGGATAAAAGGTACTGACGGTAAATGGAGCCTGAACCTGTTTATCGAAGGGGGCAGGGTGAAAGATACCAACGATTTGAAATTAAAATCAGCCTTGCGTGAAGTAGCGAAGGAGGTCGAGGCCCAATTTATACTAACAGGAAACCAGAACCTGATTATTGCAGGAACTGATGAAAAGGACAAGGTAACCCGGATATTGGGAAATTATGGCGTATGGCCGTTGCAGATCTCAGGGCTCAGACAAAATTCGATAGCCTGCGTGGCCCTCAATACCTGTGGCCTGGCGTTTGCAGAGGCGGAACGTTACTTGCCTGACCTGGTTACTAAAGTGGAAAAAATACTTGAGGAATATAACCTTCTGAAAGAGGAAATCGTGATCAGAATGACCGGTTGCCCGAATGGTTGCGGCAGGCCGTATCTGGCAGAGATTGGGTTCATCGGTAAATCGTATGGTCACTATAACCTTTATCTGGGGGGAAATTTTAATGGAACACGCTTGAATACGCTCTACAAGGAAACGCTTTCCGAGGAAGAAATTCTTGCAGAACTTCGTCCCTTGATTGCTGATTTTGCAGAAACGAGGCTGAAGGACGAACGGTTCGGAGATTTTGTAATCCGGAAAGGATATGTGAAGGAAACAGTTGCAGGAAAATATTTTAAACATTAAGCCATGGAATTACCATCAGTTTTTATCGGAAGAAGTTTATCGGCAGCTACCCGGAGGTGGCTTAGAAAACAGCCGATCCGTTTTATCGAACACCCATTGATCAGGATCCAGTTCAGAAAGCCGGACGTAAGCTTTCTGAAACTGATCAGGAATGAACCGGCCAGTCTGGTTGTAACCAGTTCTTATGCTGCCCACTGGCTGGTACGTTTCAGAAAACATTTTGGATCTGAACACGAAGTTTTTTGTATTTCTACGAGGCAAAGGGAGATTTTACAAAAAACGAAGATGAAGTTACACCAGCCTGAAGAACCGACCGTTGTATCGCTGGCAAAGTTGGTTTCGGAAAATAATAACGGGCAGAGGGTTGTCTATTTACGGGGGGATAAATCATTGAATGACTTGTATGAAAGGTTATTCGCACTTGGAATACAGGCCCACGAGATGGAAGTTTACAAAAATACGCCAATAGAAAAATGGATTAATGAGGCATTTGACGCATACTTGTTTTTCAGCCCCGGTGCTATTGAAAATTATAAAGCTTCAGGAAACTTTCCTTCACCAAGAGCTCAGATTATGGCTTTTGGCGAAAACACGGCCATGACGGCATGGAAGATGTTCCCGAACGCCGTAAATGTTTCATCGGATGAAGAGGAATTATCGTTTGTGAAAAATTCGGTAGGCCGCATCATCAAAAAAATGAGTGAACCCGAGTTGAAACATAAAATAATCTATTGAGCTTCCCTCGCAGAGGCCGGAACAAGGGTATGAGGAATGTGTCTGTTTTAGGATGTGGCTGGCTTGGACTTCCGCTTGCGGAGGCCTTGGTCAGGTCGGGATTTTCAGTTAAGGGATCAGTAACCTTAGTAGAAAAGTCAGACCAGCTTATAACGTTGGGGATTGAACCTTTCCTGTTGATCCTGGAACGCGGGCATGTTGAGCTTTCGAGTCCCCGTTTCTTCGAATCGGAGGTGCTGATCGTGAATATCCCGCCCCGCAGGGTCCCTGACATCGAAACGGTGTTTCCTGAGCAGATCGGACAATTGATTTTCTTGCTGGAGAAGTATGGCATCGGTAAAGTAATCTTTGTCTCATCCACATCGGTTTACCCGGATACAGGAGGCTTTGTTGTTTCAGAAGACAGTAACCTGCCTCCTGAAAAAGCTTCGGGAAGGGCACTTCTGAAGGCCGAAAAGATGTTGATGCAAAATGGTCGCTTTAAAACGACTGTCCTTAGGTTTGGCGGACTGATCGGCCCGGGACGGGATCCGTCCCGGTTCCTGACACGGAAAAAAGAGATTATTAACGGAAATGTCCCGGTCAATCTGATCCATCAGGAAGATTGTATAAGGATAATTCTCGGACTGATCGAAAACGAGGAGTGGGGAGATGTTTTTAATGCCTGCGGGCCTGTGCATCCTTTAAAAAAAGAATTTTACGGGCTGGCTTCGGCTGTTTCCGGGATTAAAGCCCCGACGTTTGAGGATACAGAACAGGTTCCCGGCCATAAGATAGTTGATAGTTCAAAGCTTATTAACCGGCTTAATTACCGGTTTAAATACCCGAGTCCTTTGGATTGGCTTTTACAATAAAGGCCAATCTGTATGGAACAGGTCATTCCGCATTAAATACCGAGTATCCAATATCTAGTGTCTAGCATCCAATATCCAGAATCCATGAATCAGAATCATCTTATATCGATTGCCGGCGCCGGACCGGGCGATCCGGAGTTGCTTACAGTAAAGGCCCTTCGCAGGCTCGAACAGGCGGATGTCGTTTTATACGATGCCCTACATGGTAATGAAATTCTGGACCTTGCACCTGCAGAAGCATTGAAAGTATATGCAGGAAAATATTACCAGGACGGGCAACATCAGACCGAACGCCAGGATAAAATAAACAGCTGGCTTAAACAATTCGCGCTTGAAGGCAGGAAGGTCGTCCGTTTAAAAGCCGGAGATCCTTTCATTTTTGGAAGAGGTGCGGAAGAGCTCGGGTTTTGCCTGGCTGAAGGTTTAACGGTTGAAGTGATCCCGGGAATTACTTCGGGACTGGCCGCTGCAGAGGCCTTTCATATCCCCGTAACGCTTAGGGGAATGAACAGCATGGTCCTTTTTTATACCGGGCATAAAAGAAACGGAGGCTTTGACGGACTGCCGGAGGTTGCCGCCGTTTTAAAGACCAATGCCCCCGTGATTGTTTATATGGGACTTCAGAACCTGGGATTAATGGCAGCAGAACTGGTTTTCAGAGGAGTCGATGCCGGCCTTCCTGTCCAGATTATTAGCAGGGCCTGCCATCCGGAACAGAAAATCTATTCTACTTTGCTTGGAGCGTGCGATGAATTCCTGAAAAAGAATGACCCCCCTATGCCGGCAGTAATTCTGATGGGAAAAAATGCAGCCCCTTTATCTGTATGGTAATTGATGGATGGGATTGACATTTCCATGGATGAGCTTGCTGCTATCAGGGAAATGCTTTATAGGAATGACCGGTTTATTGCAATAACGAATCATCCTATTCCCTTATCCATTCTGTTTTTTCCGATACGGACGCTCTTGTTCGGGGAGGCCTTCTGGCTGATTCATCCGGAAAACCAAGAATAAAGAAACCCACAGGTTCGTCATCATCTTTCAACTCCAGAAACTCTCGCATCGGTTGCGAATAACAAATATCTCCCGTGCTCAGGTATCCCGCAATGCCAAAACCTTCAAGGCTAAGATAAATATTTTCTATTGCACAGGCCACAGAGACAAGGTCTTCCTGTTTTGGAAAACGCCGGAGAGGATCTCTTTGGGCAATTATGGCAATTATATGCGATACGCGCCTCCATTTTTCGTTATAGGCATCATACTTGAAGTCGAAGAATTTATCAGGAGGGGTTATCTGTTTGTATATTTCCTGCTGTACCTTAAAAAACTTTTTTACGCCTTCATCGGCAAACACTTTGAAATGCCAGGCTTGTACTAACCCGTGAGACGGGGCCCAACTGGCATTTTCGAGTAACTCCTCGATAATCGGGTCGTCTATTTTTCCACCTTCTTTCAACCCGTTCACGAAGGTCGATTTCCTGTTTCTGATCCATTCCGAGATATGTTGTGCTGTATTGTCCATTTGATATATGTTTTTTAATTCCGGTAATATAACAAATGGTAAAGAGGAGGGTTTTCTGTTATTACGGAAAAATAAAGAAGAAATCCTGTTCAGTTACCGAATGATTTAGTAAGTTTGGTGTACAGCAACATTGTTGTATCCAAAGATTGATTGAAAAATCGGGGAAACAGCCTGTGATCGGTTATCCCGTGTTTTTGTTGATGTCAATAGACTTCCATGGAAAGAATTTATTAAAAATCAGAATGCGGGAAGGGACTGTCAAAAAATATGATTTTTTTAAAACAAAATATGGTGATGAGCTTCTGATCGATCTTATCAGGCTGGAATCACTGGAAAAGTATATTACTGAAGGCTGTCCGCATTATCTGACCTATTATGATATTACTTTTTTGACAGGAGGCCGTGGCTTTTTTTGCCTTGACCAGTACAGCTACCCGATTGAACAGGGAAGGGTGTTATTCTCATCTCCGGGCCAGATCCGGTATTGGGATTTCGATCGGCTACCTACCGGCTACGTACTTATTTTTGAAGCAGAGTTCCTGAGCTGCTTTCTGAACGATGTTAATTTTATAAGCCATCTTAAGTATTTCAATGTTCATTCCTCTCCTCCGGAGCTTACACTTTCCGGACCGGATATCGGTTATCTGATAAATATTATGCAGAATATGGAGCAGGAAATAGAAGATTTTGGTACAAACGATCAGCATATACTGAGGGCTTTGTTGTACCAGGTTCTGGTCTGGCTCAACCGGAAATATACCTCGGCATACGATCCAGCAGGGACGGAAGATTTGAACCGGTATATCCGCGAATACACAAAACTGGTTAATTCTGAATTCTGCAGGCATCATGCTGTTTCCTACTATGCAGACCGGTTAAACATAACAAAAGGGCATTTGAATGATTTGTGCAAAGCGCACCTTGGGATAAGTGCCAAGCATTACATCCAAAACAGGATCATGACTGAGGCTAAAAGATTGCTGTTGTATTCAGATATGCAGGTAACAGAGATCGCATCCTATCTTAATTTTGATGATCCATCCTACTTTGTCCGGAAGTTCAGACAGACAAACGGAGTTACCCCGCTGACTTACAGGGAAACAAAAAATCCGTGAAAAGTACTGTTTTGTCCTTGTTTACTTCAGCATGCATGATATATCCCTTTCCTAATTTTGAATAAAAATTGTATATGAAAACACTAACATTAATTTTATTGGTTATGGTAACAATTCCTTCTTTTTCACAGAACGCTGAAGAGGTTTCCGAAAAGATTATTTCCTTGGAGAAAAAGGCACTCGAGCGATGGAACAACGGGGATGTTTACGGTTACCTTCATTTATATGCCCCGGAGATTACCTATTTCGATCCGATGCTTGATAAAAGAATGGACGGGTTGGATGAGCTTACAGCATACTACGAACCGATTCAGGGGAAAATCAGCACCAATAGTTATGAAATGATTGATCCTCTTGTCCGGTCCGTTGACGATATGGCTGTATTGACCTATAACTTTCGTGCTAATACGAAGGAACGTACTTCTCTGTGGAACTGTACGGAGGTGTACGAAAAGGAAAAAAATGGAGACTGGAAAATCATACACTCTCACTGGTCTCTAACAAAGCCGGAATTGAAATGATTTAAGATATTCATCAGTATTTACCTGGAGCTCTGGAAAATCTTCGACCCCTGAACTGAACTATCTGATCAAAAGGGTACCTGGTTTTCGGGCTCCGGATCTCAATATAAAATATCATCGTGCTGGTTAGGCGAAATAATCAGATAAGGATTGTTTGCTTTTTCTTCATCTACCTTTGTTATCAGTGTTTTATAGTCGGTATCGTAGGATACGGAACCTTCCCTGGGCTGAATAAAAATAATCAGGTCTGTCATGCTGAACCCATTACTGATGGGGATCAGTTCTTTGTAGATATCCATCGGCTGGAAATCAAAATTACCGGATGTTTCCATACGGAGCGCCGCCTGGGTGATGGCATCAACGGTTTCCTTGTCGCTGTATATGCAGCAGGGGACACCCAGGTTTTTGGACAGTTGGGTTACTTTCCCCAGCCAGTTTTTAAATCCATACTCTTTGTCTGAATGAGGCGGGCAGATAACCTGCAGCGAAGTGTACGCATAAACCGGTTGCTGCGGTTTATAAAAGTACAACATCTGCCGTGTCGAATGCATCAGGTGCTGCATCAGGTTTCCGAAAATCACATCCGCAAATTTTGACTGGGGAGAGGTCCCCATAATGATGTCCGTTGATGAAGTTTCGGTGATTATCCGCCTGATTCCATTTGCTACATTTTGGTCGAGCGTGGTTATAATCTGTATTTCCCTTTCCGTTTCTGCTGCGTGTTTGATCAGCTTATTCAGAATTGCCCGCGTTTCTGCCAGCTTTTCTTTTGCCTGCTGATTGTCCTGGACAACAGAAAGTACATTGACCGGAGGTTTTCTCTTGGATGCAGATATATTTAAAGCCAGATCTGTAAGGAAAGTCATCGTTGAAGGATTGGAAATCGTGACCAGTATTTTATCCGGTTGAATTTCCCGCGGATGGTAGTAATTCGTTTCTTGCTGAAGTGCCAGGTTGCGCGCTGCATGTTCTGTTATCAGGGAAGAGGCGATGCAGGAGATCAGGATCAGGATAATTGTGCCATTGAGGATATTACTGTCCAGGATACCCATTTCATAACCTACAGTGATAACAGCCAGTGTTGCTACGGCGTGAGAGGAGCTAAGACCGAAAATCAGGTTTCGTTGCAATGCCGAATAGTTGAGAAGGCGCGATGAATAAACAGCTGCCAGCCATTTTCCAAGGAAGGCTACTGCTGCCAGGATTATTGCTGTCCAAATAGCTTGAGGGCCGCTTACTATGGCATTCAGGTCGATAATCATTCCTATGCTGATCAGAAAAAAAGGAATGAAAAGGGCATTTCCTGCGAATTCGATCCTGTTCATGAGCGGTGAAGTTTTGGGTATTAGCCTGTTTAATACTAAACCTGCCATAAAAGCCCCGATTATTGGCTCCAATCCGGCAAGTTCGGCAATGAAAGCCGAGAAAAATACAGTTGCCAGTACAAAGATGTAGTGACTATAGCGTTCGTTTTCAACTTTTTTGAGAACCCACTTCGAAACTACTGGAACCAATTTGAACATGAAGAGAAAGAAAAGCAGGAATTTGACGGCCAGGTTTATCCACATGAACCAGTCGGTATTTCCTGACTGGATCCCGTTAATCAGGGCCAGGATTACCAAAACAGCGGTGTCGGTAATGATCGTACCGCCTACTGTGATGGCCACCGCTTCATTCTTGGTCAGGTCCATTTTGCTTACAATCGGGTACGCGATCAGGGTATGGGTGGAAAACATACTGGCTGTAAGGAGGCTGGTTAGAAAATTGTATCCCAAAATAAAATGGCAGACGGGAAATCCGATAACCAGCGGGAGAAAGAAGGTGAGGGTCCCGAATAAAATACTTTTGTTTTTATTTTTGATGAACTCGTCTGGTTCCAGTTCCAATCCGGCAAGGAACATAATGTATAGCAACCCAATGGTAGAGAAAAGGGCTACTGCATTATCCCTCTCGATAAGATGAAATCCCTGCGGACCGATAAAGATGCCGGATATGATCAGGACAATAATGCCCGGGATCCGGACCCTTCGCAATACGAGAGGCGATAACAATATAATAACAAGGATTACTGTAAAAATCAGTACAGAATTATGAAACGGGGGGGTGAATTCTTTGATGAGTTGATTAATTGTCGGATCCATGCTTTTCTGTTTATCGGATAGTTTGTACTCAAATGCATAATACTGTAGCTTTTTATTCCTGCTTGCAGGTATGGGTGAGTTTTTAGGGTGTTCGGTTCATGAAGCCCTTAGTGGCTCCTTTTTATTTTGTGTTGATTATTGTATTGTGATTGTCCCTTTACAATGAGTCGGCAATCTGTTTTAGTTTTACCAGCTTCGTGAGCAGGTTCCCGAGCAGATCAAGGCGGAGCATGTTGGCCCCGTCAGATTGGGCAACTGCAGGATTAGGATGAGTTTCGATAAAGATCCCGTCGGCACCGACAGCTATGCCGGCCCTGGCTATTGTTTCGATAAGTTCGGGCTTTCCTCCCGTTACTCCGGTGCTTTGGTTCGGCTGCTGCAACGAATGGGTTATGTCCAGTATAACAGGACAATGATTCTTTTTCATCTCGGGAATTCCCCTGAAATCAACCACGAGGTCCTGGTACCCAAAAGTAGTGCCCCTCTCAGTGATCATGACATTGGGATTGCCACTGTCGCGGACTTTATTTACAGCGAACTTCATGGCATCGGGAGAAAGGAACTGTCCCTTCTTTACATTGACAACTTTTCCTGTTTCTGCAGCGGCAATTAAAAGATCTGTTTGCCGGCAAAGAAAAGCCGGGATCTGCAAAACATCGACATAACGGGCGGCAATTCCGGCTTCTGCTGCAGAATGGATATCTGTTACTGTGGGAACAGAATATTTCTCACCCACAGCTTTTAATATGGAAAGAGCTTTCTCGTCTCCTATTCCTGAGAATGAGTCAAGCCTGGAACGGTTCGCCTTTCTGTAAGAACCTTTGAAAACAAAAGGTATCTCCAGGTTACTGCAAATCCGGTCAATTTCTCCGGCGATTTCAAAAGCCATTTGTTCTCCTTCAATAACACATGGCCCTGCCAGTAAAATGAAATTTTTTCCGGGATATTTTAATTTGGGGATCATAATCTAATTTTTAGACGAATATACAATATTCGGCACAAAACCGGACAGATGAAGAAAAAATTTTGCGGGAACCCAGGTCTCAGGTATAAATGAATTGGTGAACTGGTGAATTAGAGAATTAGAGAATTAGTGAATGAAGTAATGATAGAATGAAGTTTGAATGTTCACCACAGATAACACGGATGAACACAGATTAAAACAATGAATGTTTGAAAGTTTGAATGTTCGATTGTTTGACGCTTCGCTGTTAGGCGAAGGAATATTGTGAACTGGTAAAGTGGAGAACTGGTGAATTGGAAGAAAAACAGAATAATGGGAACCGAAACAACATTCAAACAACGAAGTATCAAACATTCAAACGGCGCAGCCTCAAACAATAGAAACAACAGAAACCATTTTAACAATAACGCGTTTGACATGTTCCTCCCGGGGAGATACCCTGAATTCGGGATCTAACCTTGTCGCCTTATCTCCAAAATCACTATTTATTGGGATTGATGCACATGGCGACTGCTTTTAAATTTGTCGCAATATTTACTCCGGGATAAAAAATGGTTTGCCGGAAAAGGTATTTATAATATTTAGTTAGGGAATGTTTTGATAATCTCTTTCCTGTCAAGGCGGGAAGGAGATTTTGTATAAAACTGAGGACGTAAACTTTAAAGGATATCATGATAAAATCAGCAATTACCAAGATTCATTTATGGCTTGGGCTTATTTCAGGAATAATCGTTTTTATCGTTTCCATCACCGGGTGTATTTTTGTTTTTAGCAAGGAGATTACAGACTGGCGGCGGAAAGATGCCATTCATGTCGAGGTTAAGCCTTCTTCTGTGATACCCCTTGACAGCCTTTGGCAAAATGTACAGGCGAAGCTGCCTTCAGAACAAAAGATCAATTGGGCCAATATTTATCATGACCCCGGTAAAAGCTGGCGTTTTTATACTTATAAGGGCAATCCGGACGCCTTCAGCTATTGGGGGGCTATTGATTATTACGATTCATATTACATTAACCCTTATAACGGGAATGTGAAAGCTGTATACGATGAAAAAACAGATTTTTTTAATGTTGTCAAGTTTATTCACTGGAGCCTGTTGCTAAATACGCCGATTGGTCAACCTATTGTTGGATGGAGTACTTTTATTTTTGTCATTCTGTTGATTTCCGGGCTTACCCTTTGGTGGCCAATGGGAAAGAAACGTGTCAGAAATAGCTTTCTGATTATCTGGAAAAGATCGTCAGGCATATATAAGAAATTGTATGATCTGCATAATGTTTTAGGGTTTTACAGTTTACTGTTTGCCCTCATTATTGCACTGACAGGTATGGTTTGGTCTTTTAAATGGTTTCAGGCAGCAGTATATGTTATTGCTTCAGGAACAGTGGTCCCTCCCGATCAAGGCGTCGAAAAATCAGATCCGGCTGTTTCAAAAATTATTAATGTGTATGACGCGGTTTATCATCAGGCCAAAGATAAATATGAAGAAGCCGCCGCTTTTCGGTTCTCTCCTCCGGCAGATAGCCTTGATGTTATCCATGTTTATGTGCAGGAACGGGAAGGTCGTTATGCGGTGGCTCATGAACTTCAGTTCGACCAGTATTCCGGTAGATTGTTGAAAGAACGCAGACATTCCGATAAAAATTTGGGCGAAAAGCTGATTACGGCAAATTATGATATCCATGTCGGTGCGATATGGGGAATCCCCGGTAAAATCATTGCTTTCATAATTAGTTTGATCTGCGCTTCTTTGCCGGTAACCGGTTTTCTGATGTGGCTGAAACGAACAAGAAAGAAGCGGGCGTCTTTGACTATATAACAACAGTAATAACAGAAGCTATATTAAATGTTCAAAACAGTTTTTCGCAAAGTCTTTACGGGAGGAACTATTTCATCTTCCGGAAATGAGATAACCATTCTTTACGGGGGAAAATCAGGAAATTCTGCCTTTGTTGCAAAGGAGGCAGGACGGTATTTTCATCAGAACGGGATCAAGGTTGCGGTGCAGAACATGTCGAGATATGATATTAGCCGGCTCGAAGAAGAAAAAATGGTTTTTATTGTTGTAAGCACCCATGGTGAAGGGGATCCTCCTCCTGCAGCTGCCGGCTTTTACAGTAAACTGTTTTCTTCAGCCTACGACCTGACCCGTCTCAGTTACTCCGTATGTGCCCTCGGTGATTCCAGTTATGAGTTTTTTTGTCAGACCGGCAGAAACATTGATGCCAGGTTGAAGGAACTTGGGGCTAAGTGCATCTTTGGACGTATTGATTGTGATGCTGACTTTGAAGTGACTGCTGCTACCTGGATTAAAGGTGTGCTTGAGTACCGTTTGGCTGCCGGGAATAATGTGCCGGTACAGCTGGAGGCATCATGCCAGACGGATTGGTTCGATGCAGTTGTTACAGAAAAGTATCAGTTGAATAAAGGAGAGATGGGCGAGGTGTTCCATGTCGTGATAAAATGTAGTTCCGGAGATGTCTCTTTCCTGCCGGGTGACAGCATTGGGTTGCTCCCTGAAAATCCGAAAGAACTGGTAAATGAAATTCTTGGATTCCTGAAGTATAGTTGTGAAACCAGTGTTGCCGTGAACGGACAGGAACGAAGTATCGGAGATCTCCTGCTTCATGACTATGAAATAACTACTCTTAGCCGGGATGTTATCGCTCGTTATCAGAAACTGGCCTGTAACGATTTGCTTTCGGAACAGATGAAAGATGAAGAAGGCATGAAATCCTGTTTCGTCCGCCATGACCTTCTGGATTTTCTGAAAGATTTTCCGGCGCAACTAAGTCCGGAACAGTTTATCTCAGTCTTACGCAGGGTCAGGCCCAGGTATTACTCGATTGCTTCAAGTCAAAGAGTATATCCGGGAGAAATCCATCTTACTGTTAAGCAGGTTTCATTTGTCCACAGGGACAGGGTCCGGTTGGGCGCCTGTTCTTCTTATGTTGGAAGCCATCTGAGAATAGGTGACAAATTAAAATTTTATTTAGTACGGTCTGCAGGGTTTCATTTACCCGGGAAAAGTGACATTCCCCTGATCATGATCGGGGCGGGAACGGGTGTTGCCCCATTTCGGGCTTTCCTGCTTGAACGGGCTATTACCGGGAACGGGAGAAACTGGTTAATATTCGGAGAAAAACAGGAAGAGAATGATTTTCTTTACAGGAGTGAACTGGAAACGTGGAAGAAATTATCTGTATTAACGAACCTTCATACAGCCTTTTCTCGCGACGGTGCCCAAAAATATTACGTTCAGGATAGGATACTGGAACACGGGAAAGAATTTCTGGAATGGATGGAGCAAGGAGCTTCTGTTTATGTTTGTGGTTCTATGGCAATGGGGCGCGGTGTAAAGAATGCTGTTATTTCATTGTATGAAAAAAAGTTAAATATTCACCAGGAGGATTCCCGTAAAATATTGCAGAAGCTGGTTGATGAAGGCCGGTATTGTGAAGATTTGTATTAATTGGTGAGAAATTGAAAAAATGTCAAGTGAAAATACAGATCTGATACACATCCTGTATGTAAGCGCAAAACCATTTTTCAGAAGTATGACTGTTATTCGTTGCTAATAGGTGTTTTACCGTAATGTGTCCAAGGCCATCTTCCATGACAACCATCCAATTCTAACCTGTTGTGATCCTGCACGAAATAATATGTAGCGGGAGGATACCTGTTTAAATTCCTTCTTTTTTCGGATCTGAATAGCTGAAAATGAATAATTTGTTAATTCAATAAGTAGAAATCGTTAAATAACTTAATAAACGAAATGAATTTCTTCATGTGCATAAACTAAATGTCCTGTTCTTCGTTATATGACTAATACTATTAAATAGTTCTCTTCTTCAGAAAGGCAGATGTATTGTGTGGTTTTTAGGACTTGAAGACCAGCCTGACTTGATGGGGTATTATAAGACATTAATAATGTTGATTTTAGCACCGTTTGTATTTCACAAGCGGAGTTTAGAAATTTATTTTTCATGATAATGTTCCCAGAGGGATTAAGGTAAACATTGGGAGAAATAAATTGTATTAATTAACGGATGGAGATATTCATCCTTTTTTTAAATAGTCTGAATTGCGATTTATAGTTTATGTCACAGAACCAGAATGAAACGTCTTCAGAGACTCATGATCTTGAAGAAACGAGAGTTGATTTTGTCCATGAGAAAGAGATCATCAGTTTATTGTCGCATGAATTGAGGACTCCTATAGCCATCATAAGCTCCAATATTCAGCTTTTGAAAGAATTTACATATGGGTTGGATAGCAGTGTGGTCAGGGAGACATTTATGCTGTGTGAAGAAGCAGTAGGATCGATGAGCAATTTTATTGAAGAAATTTATTTTTTAAATATTCTCAATAAGAAGGGGATTAAAAAGAATTGTTCCTGTTTCCTTGTCAACGATTTCTTCACAGGTTTCATTCAGGAAATGAAACAAAAGAACGTTATCAACCGGGACCGCATTGTGTATGAAGAAAATTTTCAGTCTTTTGCGTTTTCAACGGATCTGTTTGTTTTAAAAAAGATACTGAATGAATTGGTTAATAACGCCTTGAAATTCTCTTCGGAGAAAGTGATTATCCGGGTTTCATGTTTTGCAACGGATCTGAAAATTTTTGTGGAAGATGAAGGTGCTGGAGTTCCTGGAGATGAGTTAGACAGGATATTTGATCCTTTTTACAGGGCTAAGAATGTTCAATTTATTCAGGGAAGCGGACTTGGTTTGTCAATTGTGAAAAAGAGTATCGAATTGCTGGGTGGTAGATTCGAAATTGCTACTCAGGTTAAACAAGGAACTAAATTTAATGTAATAATTCCTAACGATGAGTGCAAAAAAAATACTGATCATTGAGGATGATTTATTGCTGTCCAAAACATTAAAAAACGTATTAACTGCCTATAGCTATGAGGCCGTTATTGCAAATTCGGGGGCAGAGGGAATCCAGAAAGCTTATGAATTTTCACCAGACCTGATTTTATGTGATATTAATATGAGCCCCATCGATGGGTATCAGGTTTATAATATTCTAAATGATAGTTCTGTTACCAATAAGATTCCTTTTATCTATATTACCGGAAAATCTGATCTTGAAGATATCCGGCTAGGAATGGAACTTGGGGTTGATGATTATATTGTAAAGCCATTCAGTAACGAGGAGTTGCTGAAGTCGATCCGGGTGAGACTGGCGAAATATGAAAAATTGGTTAACCTCGGGAAGAGTGATTACAGAGCGCTTGTCGAACTTTCTCCCAATGGTATTTTTATTTTCGACGGAGAAACGATTTACGAGATTAACAATTCGTTTTCGCAGACAACAGGTTTTTCTGTAGACGATTTTCGAAAAATGACTTTTAGGGATATTGTTGACGAAAAGTCTTATGTGGTGGTACAGTCTAAAATATTGAAATGTATTAACGGGTTGCAGAAAAGTTTCGATGAACAGATTAATATTCTCAGATCTGACAGTGAACCGGTCCTGTGCAAGCTATATGTTACTACCAGCCAGAAATTCCGGGGGTTTACACTGTTAATAGGATTGATCGAGCCTGTTGAAGTCGTGCATTATTCCGAATATGGCCGGCTTGTAAATATTCTATCGGAAGAAAAAGTTGATATTACCGGGGAGCTAGCTAAAAAATTACAGCGGGCTTTTGATTTTCCGGCGATGAAATCATCTGTAACCGGGAGAATGTTAGCTACAAATATTTTCTCAAAGAGGGAACAGGAAGTCCTTAAACTATCCTGTAAGGGGTTGCCAATTAAAATTATTGCGGACGAGCTTTGTATCTCAGACAGAACTGTAGAAAAACACAGGGCCAGTCTTATGGAGAAAACAGGTTCCAAAAATATAGTGGAAGTCATTATTTATGCCCTGAAAAATGATCTCATTGAGATTTAACGCGTAAAGATTTGTCCTGCAGAAGGGGCATTAACAAGCTTTTTACCTGTTTTTATTTTTTAGGGTGACAATCTTTTGATCGTCCATGCGCTGTGTTCCATTGTGTATCTGAAACGGTCATGAAGGCGGTTGGGCCTTCCTTGCCAAAACTCGATCACCACGGGTAAAACAACGTACCCTCCCCAGTAATCGGGTTTTTCAATGATTGAATCACGGTATTTTTCCTGAAAGAGAAGATATTGTTGTTCGAGTGTGTCCCGGTCGGGAATAGGAGCGCTTTGCCGGGAAGCCCATGCCCCGATCTGGCTCTCCCTGGGACGAGAGTGAAAATACGCTACAGACTCTTTCTCGTTAAGCTTTTCTGTTATCCCCTTTATCCTCACTTGTCTTTCCAGCGCCGGCCAAAAAAAGTTCAGGGACACTTTATTGTTCTTCTCGATTTGTTTTCCTTTTGCACTAAGGTAATTTGTGAAGAAAACAAAGCCTTTGTCCGAAACTTCCTTTAACAATACAATTCTTGTGTCCGGAAAACCATTCTCACATGTTGCCAGCGTCATTGCTGTTGGTTCAGCCTGTCCATGTTCGATAGCCTCTTTCATCCATTTTCTGAACAGCTCGAGCGGGTTATTGTCCAGATCAGTTTCATCAAGACTGTATTGAGTATAATTGTTTCTGATATCTTTAAGCATCGATTTCATTTTTTGTTATTAAGGTGGGTTATCAAATACAATTATGAAGAAAAAAAGTTCAATCAGGTACATGCTTAAATTTGGATTTTATGAATATTTTGTCTTATTTTTTACATAACATTATTATATACAGGTAATGGGGACTATTAGCTGTTGTTTTTTCATCCCGATTCCCTTTTGTTTTAGGGGATATCAGTTCGGGAATACGGCGTTTATTTATTCTAACTGCTTATTGTAAAAATATTTAAAAATGAATTTGCTTTTGAATACAACTTCTGCCGAAGAACTTAAAAGGGAATACAGACGGTTGGCGAGGGTTTGTCATCCGGATACAGGAGGTAGTGACGCTTTGATGCAGGAACTGAACCTGGAGTATCAAAAAATGAAGAAGCAGCTCCATGCTCCTTCTCATAATCAGAAAAAAATTAGTGTGGGAGATATTGTCCGGGTAAACGGTACCCTTTGTCAGGTAACTTATGTTTCCATTTATACGTTTATCGCCCTGTCATTAGATCATAGACGAAGTGCCGTCTTTGATAAGACAACAGGCTTTGCTGTTGGAAACAGGAAATATCGTGCCAGGTTTTGTTGATCTGGGAAATAAGAAGAAAATATTAACAGGGTCCGGGTCTGTTGAGTAAAATCTGTATTTCACGGGAAAAGCGTAGAAATGTATGGAATTAGTGGAATTTTTGTTCTCAATATGTTGATTCCTGCGGTCTGGGGTGGTAAGGATATGCAGCCTTTTTAATTAAAAAGTTCCCGGAGAATAAATTTTCTGATGTTTTACGTTTATTCCCGTTGTCCAGTAATAAAAAATAGTGATAATTTTACAGGGTAATCAAACCTGTTTGTATTAGATCGGGATCATTTATCTTACATCATAAATATTAATGTGTGAAAGATTATGAGGTCATATTACTTCCTGCTGGCGAGGAAAAAGGTCGTCTGATCCTGTCAGGTAGGCTTACTATGGTAAATGCAGAAGAGATTAAATCTAAATTAGTACAGATGGTGCCTGCTTTTTCCTCCCCGTTGGAGGTAAGGGTAACGGATGTAACAGAACTGGATCTTCCTTTTTTACAGTTAATGAAGTCTTTTATATGTTTATTAAAAACTAAAAATGTTATCTTTAACGTTTGCTGGCGTCTGGACGAAGATCAGCTAAAATTGCTTGATAGTACAGGTTTTTCGAAATACCTTTAATTTATTATGGAGTCAAAAGATCAAAAAAGGCTTATTGTCGTTGAAGATTCCGTCAGTGTGAGGGAAGCGATTGTTTTCGCTTTGAGCAAATCTGGCTATGATGTACTATCAGCTTCCAATGGTCTGGAAGCGATGGCTATTCTGGATAAAAACAGAATTGACCTTTTGCTTACAGATTATCATATGCCTGAGATGAATGGACTGGACCTGATCAGATGGGTACGGGGGGAAGAGATATATAAGCATCTGCCAATACTCGTTTTGACAACGGAGGGACAGCGGGATGTCATATTGGAAGCAAGAAATGCAGGGGCTACGGGATGGATTCAAAAGCCATTTGCTGTTGATAAATTAGTACAAACAATCAGACGTTTCATTCGGTGATGGATAAGTTTCAGCAACGGTTTATCGATGAAGCCAGGGAATATTGTGACAGACTGGAACAGGATCTTATCGATCTGGAACAGGATCCGCATAATCAGGAGATCATTGCTGAAGTATTCCGTATCATGCATTCCCTCAAAGGAAGTGGTGCCATGTTCGGTTTTTCGTTGGTCAGTGAACTGACACATGATCTCGAATCTGTTTATGACCTGCTGCGGGAAGGAAAATTGAACCTGGATCTGGTTATTCTCGATTTTACGCTGAAGAGCATTGATTTATTAAAAAAACTTTTGAATCCGGAAGAAACTGAAGCCTACAGGGAACAGGTAAACAGGATGAAGGTTGAGATAAAAAGATTTATTTCCGAACCTGCGCCACAAAATGTTGCGGTTTCTGCTGTCGAAAATCAGCAAGGGGCAGTGGTTGATAAAAGGGACAAAAAGAGTTATTATATCTGTTTTATACCGGGTGAGAATGTATTGGATAACGGGATAAACCCGCTGTACCTGATTGATGAGCTAAATTCACTGGGCGAATGCCGGATCGAGGCAGATATGTCAAACGTTCCGTCTTTGGATTCCCTTCAGGTCGGAAAATGCTATACCTCGTGGAAGGCTATTTTGAACACGAACGTTGACAAACATGAAATTCAGGATGTATTCTTGTTTGTACAGGACAATTCGAAAGTTGATATACATGAAATCCCGGATCCGCAGATCTTGCAAAATGAGGACCTGCTGAAACAGATTTTTCTGAATGGTCCGACAGTAGTGACTGAGCGTATAGAAAGCAATTCTTCAGCAAATAAGACGGTTCAACCTTTAAATAAACCATTTAATGTCCGGAATGCTGAAGAAGCAGCCTTATCAACAATACGGGTAAGTTCTTCCAAAATAGATGGTTATATGAACCTGGTGAGTGAGATGATTATCGCTCAATCCAGGTTGTTTAATCTTGCCTCAAAACGAAAAGACAAAGAAATTGAAGCACTGTCTGAACATTTTAACAAGCTGATCAGGCAGATGCGTGACAATGCTTTTGATATGAGCCTGGTCCCTCTTTTTACTATCGTGGTCCGTTTTAAACGGATGGTCAGGGATTTATCCGGGGAGCTGGATAAGGAAGTAAAACTGGTACTGGAGGGCCTCGATACCGAGGTTGACAAAAATATGATCGAGAAGCTGGTAAACCCGATGATGCATATTATCCGGAATTGTATCGACCATGGTATTGAATCTCCGGCAAAAAGAATTGCCATGGGGAAACCGTCTTCTGGAACAATTACGATCAGTGCCGGTTATGTGGGGACCTTTGTCGAGATTAATATTGAAGACGATGGTCAGGGACTTGACCTGGAAAAAATACGTTACACCGCTATCGGTAAGGGGCTTCTTTCCGAAGATCAGAAACCTGGAGAGGAAGATTTGGTAAAACTTATTTTTATGCCGGGCTTTTCTACATCTGAAACGGTTACTGACGTCTCAGGCAGAGGCGTTGGAATGGATGCTGCCAGGAAAATAATCAGGGAACTTAGAGGTGAATTGTTTGTAAAAACGCATAAGGGAAAAGGTACAAGGTTTACGATCAGGCTTCCCCTGACATTATCTATCGTGGATGGCCTGTTAGTCAAAATCTGTGATAATTATTATATCATTCCCCTGACGGATGTTAGGAAGATTTATCCGTTAATTGGCAATAAATCTCAGGAAAAGATCAGGCAGGTGAAACTATTGGATGGAATGGAAATCCCCTACCTTGATTTGCCTGTGGAATTCTATCATCCTTCGGAAAATAAGCTTCAGCAGTATTTAATTGCTGTTGAATACAAGAACTCTGTTTTTGGGTTGGTCGTTGATGAGGTCCTGCGTGAATATCAGGCGGTTGTAAAACCTATAGGGAAACTGATGAGAAATCAGGATATTTTTTTAGGAGTAAGCATATTGGGAGATGGAAATGTCTCTTTGGTTTTAGATGTTAAAATGGTTATTCAAAAATACGCGGAATAAATGGACAGTCAGATTATTTCAGGATTGAGGTCATACCTGATCTTTCAGCTTGGGAACGAAAAGTTTGCCGTGAATATTGGTCATGTAAAGAAAGTACTTGAGATGACTGAAATCACGAAGATTCCTCATACGCCGGATCTTTATCTGGGGATGATTAATTTATCCGGAGATGTTATTCCTGTTATTGATGGGCGTACAAAAATGGGAATGAAAATGAAAAATGTGGATCCGAATACTGCAATTGTCATATTCATGGTCCCATCTGGAGAAGAAATCTTAACGCTGGGATTTGTAGCCGACCAGGTATTGAATGTTGTTGATTTCTCAGACGAAAATTTGAGCTCTCCTCCGGATGTGGGTAAAAGATTTCAGAAGGATTTTATTCCCTATGTCGCCAGGATTAAGGAAGAGTTCATCCTTGTCCTCGATATTGAGAAATTGTTTGAAGGAGATAAACTTGATCTTGTAAGTATGGACATTTAACTTGATATAACTATGCGTTTTGCCGATTTAAAGTTAAGAGTGAAAATTTTGTGGGCTTTTGCATCTTTGGTATTAATCGCACTGCTTCTTGGCCTGAACTCTATTTTTTCGATGTACCGTGTCGAAAAAGGGTTGAATTCGATGGCGATGGATATATTACCGGAGATTAAGCTCGGCAGCGATATTAGCAACAAGTCGCAGCAGGTGGCCCTCTTCATGGAAGGATTTATTTTGTCCGGTCGTTCTGAGTACTACAGAAAGTCTGAAGAAGAACTTGATTCTCTGAAAAAAACACTGATGAAGGGCCGGAATCTTTTGTCGTCGGGTTATTTGGGCAATCTCGACGATAAACTGCGCGACGTAGAATTGCTTATTCCAAAATATGAGGATGTTATTCGTCAGTCTTACGAAAACAACAAAAAATTGACGGGTCTGGAAGATCAATTTGAAAAGGATTGTGCCGATTACCTGACTACATCCCGGACACTGCTGGAAAAGCAGGAAAATTTGTTGAAACAGGAAATCTCAAGAAAAACTGCAAACAATACGCGGACACAGATTCTGGGTACGATTGGGACAGTGATCGATAACGGGCATGAAATCCGTCGTCATCTTTCCAAGGTCGATGTGCTGAACGGATCTGAAAATTTAAACGAGGTTTCCTCTTTTATTTCCAGCATCGACAGAGGTATTGAAACATTGAAAACATTGGTCCGTCAGGGAGAAAGCCAGGCTTTGATAACATCGGTCGAAGTCACTTTTGACAATATAAAAAATGTTTATTCCGGAATGAGGGATGTTCTGGATAAACAAGCCCGGCTGTATGCTAATCATCAGGAATTATCGAAGGAACTGGTTGCAACTGCTTTTGATATCAGGAAGACCGGAATTCAGGATTCATCTGAAATTTCCATGAGTTTTAAAGGAAAACTGGCCGGTGAGATGGTGAAGAATATTACGGCTGTTGTGATTGCGATACTGATTGCTTTGTTTACCGCCATTTATATTGGAAAAGTAATAACTGCCCCGTTGTTTAAGGGGATCGATTTTGCCCATTCTGTTTCCCGGGGTGACCTGACAGTGCGTATGGATGTGGACCGGAAAGATGAATTAGGTGAACTGGCCCAAAGTCTTCAGCATATGAGTGAAATTATGAGGCAGACTATCGCTTCGGTAACGGCTGCGTCCGATAACATGGCCAATGCAAGTATGGAACTTAGCGCTACCTCCCAGAATGTTTCACAGGGAGCTTCTGAGCAAGCTTCATCTGCAGAGGAAGTTTCTTCGGCTATTGAAGAAATGGCAGCCAGCATACAACAAAATTCTGAAAATGCGAAATCGACGGCCGGGATTTCTTCTGGTGTTGAAGCTGATATTGTGAAGGGAAAGGAAAAAGTTGACAAAACACTTGATGCGATCCGTGAGATTGCAGAAAAGATTTCAATAGTCGGAGAAATTGCTTTCCAGACCAATATCCTGGCGCTAAATGCTGCCGTTGAGGCAGCCAGGGCCGGGGAACACGGCCGTGGATTCGGGGTTGTCGCATCTGAAGTAGGTAAGCTTGCTGAGCGAAGTAAACTTGCTGCTCAGGAGATTAACCTTTTAGCAAAAGTAAGTGTCAGCAATGCCGAAGATGCCGGGGCCATCATGAGAGAAATAGTCCCCGAGATCAAGAAAACATCCAGCCTGATCCGGGAAATTGTTTCAGCCAGCGTACAGCAAAGTGCGGGTGCTGATCAGATTAATATGGCTATTCAGCAGCTAAACCAGGTAACCCAGCAAAATGCTGCTGCCTCGGAAGAATTGGCCACCAATGCTGTTGAGTTATCAGCTCAGGCGGAAAACCTTCAGAAGATCGTCTCTTTCTTCAAAGTAGTTAAAAGCGATGAGGGGGGATTTTTGTCAAGGTTGTCCGATGCTCCAAAATTAAAACCAGTTGAGCATGAAAAAGGAAAAGGCTCAAAGGGAATAATACTGAACCTGGATGATGATCATGACGATGAATTTGAACATTTCTGATCCCGGTACTTTGTAAAGGAAAAAACATAATTGATAGTTTATATACACCGGTTTTACGGTTATAGGGAAATATTTATCATTTTTGACGTGGATTACCAGTTAATACATATTTCTGAAAATGAATTTAACGAACTTGGAAAGTTATTGACCAGACGTTATGGAATTAAACTGCCTCCTGAGAAAAAAATTATGTTTCAGTCCAGACTGCAAGGCCGTTTGCGGGAATTGAGTATAAATTCATTCGGAGAATATGCACAATACGTAAAGAATCCTGTAAACATTAATGCGGAACTCGGGAAAATGATCGATTATATCTCTACCAATAAAACAGAATTCTTCAGGGAAAAACAGCATTTCGATCTGATGTTATCCAGGGTGCTTCCGGAGATTTACAGCAGACAAAATCAGAGGCACCATATGATCAGGTGTTGGAGTGCCGGCTGTTCCGAAGGCCAGGAAGCTTTTTCCATGGCGATGACAATTGAAGAGTTTATCCAAAATAAGCTGGAGGCTACAGATTATTCCATTATCGGCAGCGATGTCTCTGGAAAAGTACTCGACGTGGCCAGACGTGGTATTTATCCGTTTAGCCAATCTGCTTTTATCCCTTCGTCCTATCTTAAAAAGTATGTTTTGAAGAGTAAGGATGTCCGGGTTTCAAGGATAAAGATCGCTTCGTCTATCAGGTCGAAAGTTACTTTTAACTATGGAAACCTGGTCGATTCGCATTACGGGCATTTACACCCGTTTAAGATTATCTTTATCCGTAACACTCTGATTTATTTTGATCGTAAAGAGCAGATGGAAATTATACGGAAAGTGCTGAAGTGCCTGGAAAATTCAGGATATCTGTTTGTGGGGCACTCCGAATCATTAATCGACTGGGAGCTTCCGTTAAAACTTGTTGGTCCAAGTGTGTATCAAAAAATGCCGGGATGATACGGACCAGGTAAAACTGAACCAAACGCCAGTAAGATGGATAATTTTTTTAGATAAGTTCCGTGCATTGGCAAGAGTTATATGTGGCAATTAAAAACAAATTAAAAACAAATGAAAGAACAGGCAGATAAAAATTCGGTTGCCGCGTTGCTGGAAAGGAACGAGAAGCTGACTTCGTTACTATATGAAGTGAACGAGAAGTTAAAGGAATCCGAGGCCTTCAAAGGTCATTTTATCAGCAATATTACCAATGAAATACTGAATCCGGTTACCAGTATCCTTGCTCTTTCCGAAAATGTAGGACAGCTTGGTGGGGATGAAATAGATCAGGTATGGAAAATGGCAAAGCTGATACACCAGGAGGCATTTCGGTTGGATTTTCAACTTAAAAATATTTTTGCTGCGGCTTTGGTCGAGGCAGGGACAGATAAACTGATGCCGGTTCGTTCTGATCTGTCCGTTATGATGGAGAATGCGATCCGTTATTTTGGATATCGTATCCGGGAGAAACAACTGGAAGTGGATTTGAAGATTGACGATGATGGCAACAGGACTGATGAACGAAGATTATTTGTAACTGACGAACAGCACCTGGAATTAATCATGAAGAACCTGCTTGATAATGCAGTAAAATTCAGCCCGGAGAAAGGTAGAATTTTAGTCAGGATGTTTGTCGGGAAAGATTATGTGGAATTATCGTTCCATGATTTTGGGAAAGGGATCCCCAAAGAAAGATTTTCATTAATTTTTGACCGGTTTAGACAGCTGGAGACGAGTATCCATTCTCAAAACACGGGACATGGATTAGGACTTTCCATCGTTAGTGCTTTTGTAAAGCAGTTGTTTTCAGGTGAGATTTACGTTGAAGATCCGGACGAGGGAGGTTTTGAGATTAAAGTTAGGATACCGGAACTTGTTTTGCCGGATGGAGATAATGATTTTGACGATTTTTTGTTTAATCCGGAAGAAGTGTTTTAAAGATTGAAGGAATTGGTAAAATATTATTTACATCCTTCATCTTTAATTGTCAGAAATGAAGGTTGGGTTTCAACAGTACTTGGATCGTGTGTGTCGATATGCCTGTATGATACCCGGGCAAGAAGGGGAGGCATGAACCATTATATGCTGCCATTCTGGAATGGCGAAGGGTTGGAAACGCCAAGATACGGTAATGTTGCTATACCTAAACTGATATTTGAGATGATTGATCTGGGTAGTAAAAAGGAGAACCTGGTAGCAAAGATTTTTGGTGGCGGAAATGTTTTATGGGAGGGGCATTCTGTTTTCCAGATCGGAGAAAAAAATATTTCCGTTGCAGAGCGGTTGCTTAAAGAGTTCGGGATTCCTGTCGTAGCTTCAAGTACGGGAGGAGAAAGGGGACGTAGGATTTTATTCAATACTTCGACGGGGGAGGTTTTACAGCAATATGTAAAAAAAGCGAATGACCGGTATCGTTGAAAATGGTTGTTGATTACATTTTATGACCAAAAGTCATCATTAATAAATTGTCAATCATAAATTTGAAAATCCTTGGAGAAAAATAAAAAAATCAGAGTCCTGATCGTGGATGATTCTAAAATCGTCAGGGATAATTTATCGCAGATACTGGAGAGTGACACGCGATTTCAGGTAATGGCAACGGCTTCGGACCCATATGAAGCAGCCCGGCAAATAGCACGGGAAGTTCCGGATGTAATTACGCTTGATCTGGAAATGCCGCGAATGAACGGTTTGACCTTTCTTAGAAAGCTGATGAACCAGCATCCGGTGCCTGTGGTAATTGTTTCTTCATTTACTTCAGAAAGAAAAGATCTGGGAATAAGGGCTTTATCCCTTGGTGCTGCGGAAATTGTCTCGAAACCGGGTCCCGGCGGCTCCGAGAATATAAAAAATTATTCCATACAACTTAGAGAAGCAGTCTATGCTGCATCGATGCAGAATATTTTTAGACAAAAAGAAATACGGGGTAAGGCGATACCGGTTCCCAGAGAGGAACATCTTGTTTTCAAAAAGATTGATGTCCAGGTTACAAAACTGATTCTTATTGGTGCGTCGACAGGCGGTACTTCGTTGATAGCCGATATGCTGAAGTCATTGCGTCCGGATCTTCCCCCTATACTGGTTGTGCAGCATATGCCCGGCGAATTTACAGGAGCATATGCGCACAGGCTGGATGAAGAATCTCCGTTGATAGTCAAAGAAGCTGAAAAAAATGAAGTATTGAAAAATGGTCATGTTTATATTGCCAATGGATATTATCATTTACTGGTAAAAAAGGTTGAGAATGATTATGTTTGTGATTTAATTGACGGAGAACTGGTTAACCGCCACCGTCCTTCAATCGATGTTTTGTTTAATTCTGTTGCAGCTCTTGCTTCTGTAAATGCAATGGCAATCATCCTCACCGGAATGGGGGCCGACGGGGCCAGGGGAATGTTGGAATTAAAGCGTCGGGGTGCTATATGTATTGCTCAAGACGAGAAATCGTGCGTGGTTTATGGAATGCCTAAGGAAGCCGTGGCACTTAATGCGGTTACCGTGATAGGAACTCCTGGTGAAATTGTAGAATGGATGAATAATTTTTCATAATGGAATGACTGAAAAAAAGCAATATTCCAAGATTCTTATAGTTGATGATGTTCCTCTGAACATCGACCTGATGAAATCAATTCTTCAGGAAAGCGACTATCTGATTGCCTCAGCGAAAAACGGGAAAAGTGCGCTTGCAAAAATCAAGGGAAATCAGTTCGATTTGATTTTGCTCGATATTGTTTTGCCTGATATAGATGGTTTTGAAGTCTGCCGCCAAATAAAAGCAGGCTCGGCGAACCAGGATACTCCTGTCATATTTCTGACTGCCCAGAGAGACGAGGAAAGTATTGTGAAAGGATTTCATCTGGGGGCTGTCGATTATATTTTGAAACCATTCAGCGCGGAAGAATTGCGGGCCCGTGTCGAATTTCATATATCCTTAAAAAAAACGCAGGAAGAGCTTAAGCGGGCGCGGGATATTGCAGAAGAAGCTGCAAGGGCAAAAGCCCTCTTTTTGGCAAATATGTCTCACGAGATAAGGACTCCGCTTAACGGGATTGTCGGGATGATTGATATCATGAGGCAAACAGTTCTTGATGAGCAGCAAAAGGAATTTCTGGAGATTATCGATATCTCAAGTGAAACATTAATGATGATTATAAATGACATTCTTGATTTTTCGAAAATCGAAGCAGGCCAGATTACTTTCGAACACATCGGCTTTAGTATCCGCAATGAGGTGAATGAAGTATATAAACTTTTGACTTATCATGCTAAGCAGAGGAACCTTGATTTTTTTGTCAGCCTGGATGAGAAACTGCCTGAAAATTTTATCGGGGACCCTTTGCGGCTTAAACAGATCCTGATTAACCTCTGTAATAATGCCATCAAATTTACGTCAGAGGGTTTTGTTTCGATAGGCGTAAGCCTGGCAGAGGATCTCGGGGAAAAATGCAGGCTTCGTTTTGAGGTCAAAGATTCGGGAATCGGAATATCTGAAGAAAATCAGAAAAAGTTATTTAAATCATTCTCCCAGGCCGATACCTCGACTACCCGCAAATTTGGAGGCACCGGCCTTGGCCTGGCTATTTCCAAAAACCTGGTAAAGATGATGGATGGGAAAATTGGTGTTATCAGTGAAGAGGGCAAAGGAGCGCTGTTCTGGTTTACTATTTGCCTTGAAAAATCAAATATTTCTGAAATTCATGAGATTAATGTTGAGGCAAAGAAGCATCTGGATGAACATCTGGATATACTCCTTGTTGAAGACAATGTTATTAATCAGAAAGTTTCTTCCCTGAATATACAGAAGCTGGGACACCGGGTCCATCTGGCCGGAAATGGGCTGGAAGCTGTAGAACAGTTTTCTTCCGGTTCTTTCGACCTTATCCTTATGGACGTCCAAATGCCAGGGATGGATGGAGTACAGGCAACAAAAGAGATCAGACGGATAGAAAGGGAAAGGAATGTTAAGAATCCGGTACCGGTTATAGCGATGACGGCTAACCTGTATCGGAATGATATAGAGGGGTTCAAGGAATGCGGGATGAACGATTTTCTGGGAAAACCATTTAAACCTGTTGATTTAGATCTTGTCATTGAAAAAAATGTAGTAAAAAAGGAGAATTAGTTATAATTTCGTTCGCAAAATTTAACAGATGATTGATATTGAAATCAATTTGACAGGAAAGAACATATTGGTAGTCGAAGATAATGAAACAAGTGTATTTTATTATACGGCTGCTCTGAAAAAAACCAATGCAACAACAATCTGGGCAAAGAATGGCCGGGAGGCAATCGACTTTTTTAAGAATAATGGAAACCATATCGATTTGGTGTTGATGGATCTGAATATGCCGGAGATGGACGGTTTTGAAGCAACCAGACAGATAAAGATGCTTAATCCTGCAGTTCCGATTATTGTGCAAAGCGCATTCATTTTGTCCGATGAAGAAACAAAAAGTTACGAAGCTGGTTGTGATGAATTTTTGGTCAAGCCAGTCCGCCTGAGTGTGTTGCTTGAAGTCGTCAGTAAATATTTATCTTAGAAGGAGATAGGCCCCAAACCTGCTATTGCCGGAAGGATCCGTCAGAGAAAGAAAACCTTTAAAAATCCGGTTGTCCGAAATGATGAGAGGAAATAGTTTTGTCTGTTCCCCCGCGAATTTATGATAAGAATAGGCCGGATGATAATAGGTCATGAAGCAGCCTTTCGATTCAGGATGAATTAGTTTTTCTGCGAACATACTTAAAAGGCCCATATTGTAACGGGGATTTATTTCTATGCACGGGTGGATTTTTTTTCTGTTGTTTTCTTCATAAATCATGGCGTCGATGCCTGCAAAACCGGAATAATTATTGAAAATTCCTGATAATTCAAGCTCTTCGCCCAACTTTTTTCCTGTGTCATTTATTTCCGGCATATCGTAAAAGCCAGGCATACCTGGTTTCGGGTTTAGGTAGTGCCCTTCGTAACGGCCTTCCGGCGAGGCCATAAAAAAGCTCGTCCCCAGATAATGTGTTTTATGGGTTTCATCAATTCTGAACTGGAACGAAAGGTCTGCCTTTTTTTCATACCTGCGTTCGACTATAAAATAGTCCTGCTGTTTCAATGTCGATTTAATCCATCTGATTAATCGTGTGTCTGCCTTTCCGGGACCAGCCATCCTGATCCCCCTTCCACTTGAACTGAGTGGAGCTTTTATCACAATATTTTTCCATTTTTTCAGGAGAAGGTCCAGCTCATTTTCAGACCTGGCGATAACCGGTAAACCGGCTAACTCCGGATATATTTCAGTCCGGTTTTTCATAAGAAATTCCTTCAGAAAAGAGATTGACGTTTTTCTTTCATATAACAGCCGCATTTCGTGTGTCCACCGGAAACTGTTTCCAGGTAATAACCTTTGATAAAGACAGGCTTCGGCAGGACTTTGCCCCCACGGAGCGGGGGAATAACAGGGGCCTGGTATTTTTTTTGCGCGGGCGGTAAATCTTTGGGGACTTGAGAAAGCAGGGATGGGAATGCCGCAGTTATTTAATTTTTCCAGGAAAAAGCATGTTGGCTGTTTTTCTGTAATGACGATGTCCTCCGGATTTGCAAAGAAAAGCATAAGTGGCGAAAGCTCATTTTCCAGTTCCTGAAGCAGGGCCGGCGCCATGTAGTAAGGCGATCCGTTGGCTATAGCCATTTCGCAGGTCGGATTGAAATGAAATACCTGTATCTGTTCTTTCAATTTTTTTGCTGCAAAAATACGATTAAGAGGGGAAAGTGATGAGAAAAAATAATACCGGAGTGATTTTATGCAATGATTAGGCTGTCTGATTTTATCTGTGTAATCATTATTGTTACCCGGTTATAAATAAGAATCTTCCGGTCTTAAAAAGCATTTTGACAAGGAAAAGCCTTATTAATCGGGCGAATCATGCCCCTGGATTTTTAATCTTTTTTTATATTTGAGCACGGTTACGAAACAGAAAAAATAAACACATGCAATACCTGCTTTCCATTCCAAAATCTTTAATTGAAACCTTTCATGAGTTAACGGGAAAAGACGCTTCCGACTGGATTGTTGATTCTGATCCGGGTGAGGCGCGGGTCGGATCGGGTGGAGGTACTACCTGGATGCTCTACCGGACATGGCAGCAAAAGTCCCCGGAGATACCTTTCGAATCGTGGTTGTCAAGGGAAAAACGGATGATCCTTCATGCAGGGGGGCAAAGCCGCAGGTTACCGGCCTATGCTCCCTCAGGGAAGATACTGACCCCTGTTCCTGTATTTCGCTGGCAGCGGGGACAACGGCTTGATCAGACATTGCTGGATATGCAGGTTCCCTTGTACCGGAAAATATTAAACCAGGCCCCATCAGGAGTACATACCCTGGTGGCGAGCGGCGATGTCCTGATTACTGCCGGGGATGAGATAAAACCTTTGCCGGAAGCCGATGTGATCTGTTTCGGGCTTTGGATCAGCCCGGAACAATCGACCAACCATGGTGTATTTTTTTGCGACCGGCAGCATCCGTCAACACTTGAATTTATGCTCCAGAAACCTTCTGTTGAGCAGATCAGGGAACTTGCGCCGGATTATTATTTCATGATGGATATTGGTATCTGGCTGCTGAGCGATCGTGCCGTGAACCTTTTGCAGGAACGGTGCGGCTGGGTACCAGGTTCGCAACAGTTTAAAAATACCTATCCTGAAAATTATGACCTCTACAGTACGTTCGGGCCTTCCATGGGGGTGAATCCTGTTCTTGAAGATGCCGGTATCAAGGAGCTTACTGTGAAGATCGTGTCTCTTGAAGGCGGGGCCTTTTATCATTTTGGTACGGGAAACGACATGTTACAGTCGATGCTTCAGATCCAAAACAGGGTACTGGACCAGCGCGCCATTTGGAGCCGCAACGTGAAACCGCACCCATCGATTTTTGTTCAGAATGCCGCTACCTTAGTCTCTTTTAGGGAAAATAACCGCCAGATATGGATCGAGAATTCCTGCATCCCGGGAACATGGACGCTACATAATTGCCATATTCTGACAGGCATTCCTGAAAATAACTGGAATATTGATCTTCCGGAAGGGATATGCCTGGACGTGGTCCCCGTATCCGGTAAACTTTGCCTGCGGCCCTACGGGTTTACAGATACATTCAGCGGTTTGACAGATAAGCTGTCTACCCTATGGATGGGACAGCCCCTTGTCCGTTGGATGGAGCAGCGGGGAATGAGCCTGACTGATGCCGGAATGGAAGGTTTTGACATTCAAAAAGCTCCTGTTTTTCCTCTTTTGGATAAGGATGACGACCTGGGACAATGGATCCGTGATATGGTACTGTTGCCAAAAGATCCGGTTTCTTTCCGTGATAAATATTTATCGGCAGTACGGTTGTCGGCAGAACAGATCAGCAGCAGGGCCGATTTAATTGCACTTGAAAAGCAGCGAAAAGAATTCAGGTATAACTCATTTGAAAAATTGGCTGCAAATTACAGGAAAAGTGTATTCTACCAGCTGGACCTCGATCATACGGCGGGAGAATGGGCCCAAACAGGGCTTGAACTTCCTGAATCGCTTTGTCCGGACGAAAGTCCGCTCCTGAAAATGCATAACCTGATGTTCAGGGACCGTGTGCTTCATTACCTGGGAAAAGAAGGAGGAAAAGACGAAAGCCGGGCTTTTGGTGTATTGCGGGAAGCCATTCTGGACAGATACCGTTCAAACAAGGTTCTTCCCCGGAGAAATGTGTTGAGCGACCAGATTGTCTGGGGCAGGAGCCCGGCGCGGCTCGATCTGGCCGGAGGGTGGACAGATACGCCTCCTTATTGCATGATTGAAGGAGGAAGGGTTGTGAACGTGGCGGTCGAGTTAAACGGACAGCCTCCCTTACAGGTATTTATCCGGCCTTCCGAAAAATACTCGGTCATTTTACGTTCGATCGACCTTGGTGAACGGGAAGAGATAAAAACTTATGAAGAGCTTACGGCAATCAGCAGAGTTGGTTCTGCTTTCGCCATTCCCCGGGCTGCCCTAATGCTGGCAGGCTTTTGTCCGGAATACGGACAGGTGCAGTATCCTTCGCTTGAACAGCAGTTAAAGGATTTTGGCGGTGGCATGGAGATATCCCTGCTGTCTGCAATACCTAAAGGTTCCGGTTTGGGAACGAGTTCTATCCTGGCTGCTACGATCCTGGGGACCCTTTCTTCATTTGCATCCCTGAACTGGGATAAAACAGAAATAGGTGACAGGACGCTCGCGCTCGAACAATTGTTGACCACAGGGGGGGGATGGCAGGATCAGTTCGGGGGACTTCTTCCGGGACTTAAATATCTTGAAACCAATGCCGGGATAAGCCAGGTGCCTGTGGCCCGCTGGATGCCCGATTACCTGTTTGCCAACGCTGAAACGATGGGGTCCATGTTACTGTATTATACCGGTATTACCAGGGTCGCCAAGAATATCCTGGCCGAAATTGTCAGGGGAATGTTCCTGAATTCACAGAAACATCTCGATATCCTCCGGGAAATGAAAGGGCACGCCCACAACACGTTCGACGCAATTCAGGGGAACAATTACCAGGCGCTTGCCGAAAAAATCCGTTATTCCTGGATGCTTAACTGCCGGTTGGATGAAGGAACAAACCCTCAGCCAGTCGATGCCATTATCCGTCGTTTCGAAGATTATGCCGCAGCCTGGAAACTTCTGGGTGCAGGTGGCGGAGGTTATTTACTGATCCTGGCTAAAGATCCTGAAGCAGCGTCAAGGATACGTGCCGTTCTCCAGTCTGATCCGCCGAACGACCGGGCCAGGTTTGTTGATATGGCCCTTTCCCGGTACGGGTTCCAGGTAACCAGGTCATGATATTTTAAACAGGCAGCAGATCTGTCGTTTTTGGCCGGGGCAGACGACTGAAATTGCTGAATTGCATCAGAAAATTAGTGAGAAGTGAAATCGGTTGATGAACAGGCTTTTGAATTGTTGTTTCGTGAATACTATTCGCGTTTGTGTTGCTTCGCGAACAGGTTTATTTCGAATATGCCTGAATCTGAAGAGATCGTCCAGGAAGTATTTCTGAAAATATGGAAAAGAAGAGATGAATTACGACTGGATAGTAATCTCTCGTCTTATCTTTTTAAATCGGTGCAAAACCTGTGTTTAAATTTTATTGAACATAGAAAAATTGAGGATAATTATTATGAGGTAATTGAGCTTTTATATAAGAATAACGATGTGGACTTTAATGTATATGAATCTGTATTATTTAATGAACTTCAGCAAAATATTGATAAAGCAGTCGATTCCTTACCCGACGAGTGCCGGAAAATTTTCCGGATGAGCAGGCAGGAAGGGATGAAATATTCCGAAATTGCGGAAAAGCTGAATATTTCGGTTAAAACTGTTGAAACACAGATTAGCCGGGCGCTTGCAAAACTTAAGTTCGAACTGAAAGATTTCCTGACAGCTCTCATAATAAGCCTTCTATTAAACAGGTAGTGCCTGGGTTCCACCCCAACAGCGCAGCGCCGAACATTCAGACTTTCAACCATTCAACCATCGATTGTTTGAGGCTGCGCCGTTTGAGCGTTTGATACTTCGTAGTTTCTAAACAGAACGCACAAAGCCCTGAAGGATGGTTCTCTGATATTTGTTTTTCTGGTTTCTGTGGTTTCTGTTGTTACTATTGTTGGTCGGTTCCCGTTCCCGGCATCTTCTCCCGATTCTTTCATTCAATCATTCTTTCATTCACCAACTCACGAATTCACCACCTTGCCAGTTCACCAATCCACCAGTTCAGCATGCGCTCTTTCCAAACAGCGAAGCGTCAAACAATCAAACCATTCAAACATTTATTTTTTTAGTCTGTGTTCATCTGTGTTATCTGTGGTGAACCTTCAGCCATTCTATCTTTTTTTTAAAAATTTAGGTGTACCTGTCAGGGTAGTTTTAGTTTTACCTGTATTAACATCAACATGCAGAAATTTGATTAAATGATTTTTTCGAATGAAACGAGTAGAAAAAACAGATGGGGATCGAAATGTGACTCTGGAGATTGACGAAGGGCTTCTTGTCCGTTTTTTAAAGAAGGAGACTACCCGGGAAGAGAACAAGGCGGTTTACGGGTGGGCTTCACGATCCGAGAAAAACAAAACGAAGCTCCGTACACTCCATGAAACCTACCATATGAGTATGGACGACGGTGAAACGGTCGATACAGAAGGGGCCTGGGAAAAGGTATCATACCGGTTGCCTGGGCGGGAAAGTGAAAATATTAACAGCAGTATTTTATATTGGAAGGTTGCGGCCTGTATCGCTGTTCTCCTGGTCATAGGATCGGGAAGCCTGTGGGTGCACAAATATTTTATTGCACCACCGGTAGCGGCAATGATCAGGGTGGAGGCCCCTCCGGGAGAAAAATCGAAAGTAGTGTTGCCCGACGGGACCCTCGTTTGGCTGAATTCCCTGACAATTTTGCATTATGATGCTGTTCATCCCAGAAGGGCTGTCCTTGACGGGGAAGCTTATTTCGAGGTTGTAAAAGACCCGGAGCACCCATTCGAAGTATCCACGGCTTCCGGATTGAAAGTAATTGTGCTCGGAACAAAGTTTAACCTGCGAAGTTTCTCAAATGAACGGTATGTTGAAGCGACCCTTGAAGAGGGCATAATTACTGTTACCGGGATCCACAGTGAAAAACCGGTAACGCTGCGGCCCGGGCAACAGGCCAGTTACGATACAGCCAGCAAGAGCCTTAAAGTACGGAACGTATCTGCCGAAGCTTGTTCTATCTGGAAAAATAACGAACTAAGATTCCGTGATGTATCATTCCGCGAACTGGTTCCGTTAATCGAGCGCTGGTACGGAGTTAAAATTACCCTTGGACCAGGAATAGGCAAGGAGGATCGTTTTACGATGACGATCAAAACGGAAAGCCTTCGCGAGCTGTTGAAAATGATGCAATTAACTTCAAACTTTAGTTATGGAATAAACGGGGAAAAAGTGACTATTTATGCCAGGTAAAAAAGAAGGAAAGTGCGGGAACACCTTCCTTCAATAATAACAGCATAACTGTCATTATTTTTTAATAATAAAACACTTCAAATTTATGAAAAAAAAACGATTGAACTTTTCCGGCAGGCGAATACCCTGTCTGAAACAAATTTGTAGAATTATGAAACTGACAACCTTCTTTCTCTTCGTAATGCTTGTCCATGTTTCCGCCGGCGTCTTTTCTCAGACAAACGGGCGTCTCAGCCTAAAGGCAGATCAGGAATCGATCAGTGAAATACTGAAGCAGATCGAGGATGAGACTAATTACACCTTTATGTATAACAGGAATAATATTGATGTGGAGCGAAAAATAAACATCAATTGTCAGGGCGAGAATATCGAAAAAGTGCTTGATATTCTGTTTCAGGGGACTAATGTAAAATACAGGTCTTTTAATAACAATTATGTTCTTTATCTCGAAGAAGACCTTCCAACGGTACTCTCTCAGCAGCCTAAATCGGTAAGCGGGACCGTTAAGGACCAGGATGGCCAGCCTGTTCCCGGGGTGACCGTAGTAATTAAAGGAACAACCAGGGGCACCATTACCGGCGTAGATGGTAAATATTCCTTTACAGGGCTCCCCGGCAATGCTGTTCTCGTTTTTTCGTTCGTTGGGATGCAGCAGCAGGAGGTTCCTGTAAACAGTTCAACGGTTAATGTGGTCCTGAAAAATGAAACCATAGGTCTGGACGAAGTAGTTGCGATTGGTTACGGTACTGCGAAAAAGAGGGACCTGACAGGATCGGTGTCTTCCGTAAAGGGCGAAACACTTGCGCAGATCCCGGTGGCAAGTACGGCCCAGGCCCTGACCGGACGTCTTGCCGGAGTCCAGATAACCACGGCCGATGGTTCACCGGACGCAGAGATGATTATCCGGGTACGGGGGGGCGGATCGATTACCGGCGATAATTCGCCGTTGTATATTGTCGATGGGTTTCCCGTTTCGAGTATCAGCGACGTGTCCCCCACCGATATCGAATCGATCGATGTACTCAAGGATGCTTCCTCTACAGCTATTTATGGTTCACAGGGGGCGAATGGTGTGGTCATTATCACTACGAAAAGCGCTAAGGGAGGAAAAACCCAGGTTTCCTATAACAGCTTTATGCAGTCGAAAACGCTTGCCCAGAAAATGAAGGTAATGGACACCTACGAATATGTAATGACAAATTATGAGCTTGCAGCACTGGGCGGTGACGATGATATTGAAAGCTTTACAGAACGGTTTGGGGTGTATGACGACCTTGAATTGTATAAGTATATAAAAGGGACCGACTGGCAAAAGGATATGTTCGGATCGAACGTTATTTCACAGCAGCAGAATATTTCCATTAACGGGGGAAATGAGAAAACGAAGTTTTTATTGAGCGGCACCTATAATAAAGACGGAGGCCTGATGGAAAACAACGATTACAGACGTTATAACTTCAATTTTAAACTCAATCATAAATTATCGGACAAACTTACTTTTAACCTGAATGCGAGGGTGTCGGACGTCCTTATTCACGGTAGCGGCACTTCGGGAGGAACTTATAAAGTAAGGACTTCAGATGCGCTGGTAAACGGACCGACAAACGGCTTGTCTGATTATACGGAAGTCGATCCTACCTTATTAACAGAAGAAGAATATGATGAATGGGTGCGGGCAAACCTGACACTGTCGGAGCAGGCGGCGCAATACTGGAGACGTCAGTACCGGAAAACCTTTAATTTTACATCGAGTATAGACTGGGAAATTATTAAAGGATTAAAATACCGTTTGGAGGGGGGCTACCAGTATGGTTTTAATGAGGTACAAAATTACTGGGGGGAATACACATCCCAGGCTTCATATGTTAATGGAGAGCCGTTAATCGACTGGAGAAAGACCAATTTACGGAATGTACGGGAAGCACAGACCCTTACTTATAACTTCAACATCAACAAAGATCACCAGTTTAACGTGATGGTCGGCCAGGAAACTGTTTCAGATCAGAGCGATGACAATTACATCTATGCCACTGGGTATAGCTCAGATCTGTCTGCCGAGAAAATATTTGCCAATATTGCCCTGGCTGATGGAAATATTTCTGTGACAAGCAATGAGGATGCCGACGATAACCTGGCCTCTTTCTTTGGCCGTTTGGGGTATAACTATAAGGACAAATACCTGTTATCGGCAACGTTCCGGGCTGACGGATCGTCAAAATTCCCGAAGAAAAACCACTGGGGGTATTTTCCTTCTGCCGCTCTGGCCTGGCGTTTGACAGAAGAGCCTTTTATGAAACCTTTCAGTAACTGGTTGTCCAACCTGAAGCTCAGGATAAGTTATGGAGAGGCCGGGAATAACCGTATTGCGGATGCCCTTTATAAAGCCGAATACAGTCTTAGTACGACTAAAGCCTATGGTGTGGACGACAATCTTAGTTCTTACTATGCTACGGCAAATGAAGAACTGGCAAATCCAAACCTGAAATGGGAAACGACAACAACCCGTAACATTGGATTGGATTTTGGATTTTTTGACGAGCGTCTGTCCGGAACACTGGAAGTTTACAAAAACACATCGAGCGATTTGCTGATTGAACGGGATATTGTCGCTCCCGGTTACGAATCGACGATCGAAAATGTAGGCGCCACTTCGAACAAAGGGATGGAACTGACCCTGAACGCATTTCTTATCAATAAAAGGGATTTCTCATTGTCTGCCAACTTTAATATCAGTTTCAACAGGTCGAATGTCGATAAACTTGCCGAAGGTATAACTGAGCAGAGCTATGCTTCGGGATGGGCCGGAACGGATAATAAAGGCTATTATGATTATAAGGTTATGGTCGGAAAGCCTGTCGGCCTGATGTACGGCTGGGTCGTTGACGGGTATTATACAACGGATGATTTTTCAGAATATGATGCGGCAAACGAGGAATATGTTTTGAAAGACGGAGTTCCGACCACCGGTTTACTTGGAGGAAGGATCGGTGTCCGTCCGGGAACAATTAAACTTAAAGATTTTGACGATTCAGGGACAATTGATGAAAATGACCGTCGTGTCATTGGGGATGCCAACCCTGATTTTACGGGAGGATTTGGACTGAATGCCACGTTTCATGGCTTTGATGCCTCTGTTTTGTTCAGTTTTGTTTATGGCAACGATATTTATAATGCCACAAAAATTGCTGCTTCACAACAATACCGCACCAGTTATCCAAACATGCTGAATATAATGAATGCAGATAACCGGTATACCTATCTGAACCGCGAGACAGGCGAACTGGTTACCGATCTTGAGACACTGAAAGAGATGAACGAAGGAAAAAATGCAAAAAAATACTGGTCTCCGTTTTCTTTCGGAAATGCAGTCGTATTGCCTACCTCCTGGGCTATTGAAGACGGTTCTTTCCTTCGTCTGCAGAATGTTACGCTGGGTTATACACTACCTTCGAGGCTTACCCGGAGATTTTTGTGCAATCAGTTCCGTTTATACTGTACGCTCGATAATGTCTGGCTCCTGACCAATTATTCAGGATATGATCCTGAAGTAAGTTCTCCGGTACGCGGTTCTTCAACATCGGGCCTGACCCCGGGTGTCGACTATTCTTCTTATCCAAAGAGTTTTTCATGGACTTTGGGTTTAAATGTAACATTTTGATTCATTTAATATGGAACACCATGAATACCGCGATTGCAAACAAAGGCATGATTATAATGGATAAATGGTTCTGTGGCTATACAGTTAATATGGTAAAATGGAGAGTTTCCGGTGGCATATAAAAATTGAAATAATTATGAAAAGAAAATATATCTTACCAATTATTTGCCTGGCGTTATTTCTGACGTCATGTGATAAATACCTCGACGTGGATTCCCCTTCGTCATTTGATTCGGATTATGTTTTTTCAAACGCAACCGATGCTAAAAAAGCAGTTATGGCCTCGTATTCCTGCTTCGGGAACGACCGCTATACTTCCCGTATGTCGTGTGTCTGGATGCAGAACACTGATGTCGAAGCCTGTCAGCCAAGCGCAAACCCGGATGGTTCGCGCCGGGATATCTGGTCGCTTCAGTCGTATAATCTGACCGGGTTCAGCGATATTTACAATGGCTGGCAGCTTGCCTATCTGGCCATCGACCGGGCCAATCAATGTATCGAAGGAATCAAGGCCAGCGATATTGCCGGTGACAGCGATATGCAGATGCTCCTGGGCGAGTCGTACTGTCTGAGGGCTTACTGGTACTGGCTCTTGTGTAATTACTGGGGAGATGTCCCTTATTTTACGGAAGCCGCGAAAGCAGGGATGGAACTGGATATCCCGAAAACCGACAAAAACTATATTTATACAGGTTGTATCCAGGATCTTGTGAATTGTGAGGAGAACATGTATTTTGCCGATGAGTATGCCGATGGCATCGAGCGGATGAACCGGGAATTTGCATTGGGAATGATCGCCCGGCTGGCCCTTTTCCGTGCAGGTTACGGGATGACTTATGAAGGAACGATGAAGAAGGCTGATGAATACCTGGATGTTACAAACGACAGTCTGACTGTTACCTATACCAATATTGACGGAGCCGTGACAAAAGCCAGTACTTCAGAAGACTATTACAGGCTGGCCTCCAGTTATTGCCGGAAATTGATGACCCTTAAGGACAGGAGCCTGAATTCAGATTTTGCGGAGATCTTTAAAAATGAATGTGAATACATTACCCCTGTTAACGACGACGTATTGTATGAAGTCGCTTTTCTTGCCGGTTACGGCGGCGATGTAGGCTGGTGTATCGGTACCACTGTAAACAGCAGTAGTTATGGCGCTACAACAATCCAGGTAAATTTAACGCCTGCCTATTATTTTTCATTTGACGATAAGGATAAAAGACGTGATGTAACAGTCTCGAAGGTTTATTATGAGGCAGACGATACCTATGGGGACAATAATCAGTATGTATCTGCCATTACATCCCTTTCTGTGGGAAAATGGAACCGTCTGTGGCTGACTACTTCGCCCGGCGAATCTTCATCCAAGGGGACCGGAATAAACTGGCCGGTGATGCGTTATTCAGATGTTCTTTTGATGTTGGCCGAAGCCGAGAATGAAATAAATGGCGGGCCGGACGCCTTGGCCGTTAGTGCGCTTACCCGCGTACGCGAACGGGCATTCGATTCTGAAGATTATACTGAAAAGGTTACGGATTACATTGCTGCCCTCACTTCTAAAGAAGACTTTTTTAATGCCATTGTTAACGAACGGGCATGGGAATTCGGTGGTGAATGTATCCGTAAATTTGACCTGGTCAGGTGGAATAACTATGGCGAAAAGATCGTGGAAACAAAAGCTGCTTTGGATAACCTGGGTAAGGCAGCCTACGAACAGGACCTGAGCGACCCGGATGTTGCGCAGTACGAAAACTATGCACAAAGGCTCTATTATCAGAAAAAGAACGGAACAGTGGTATTTCTGAATGATAAATACCAGCCGGATGAAATTCCCGAAACAATTGTCGATGTCGACGAACTGGATTCCGAGGGAAATGAGAATGCTTATGCCTACCTGAACTGGACCAGGAACCTTTACCAGGAGAATGAAGATTCTTCAGGCAATGTAACTTACGAAAGTGCCGATTATACAACCCGGTGCTGGCGGGGATATACCGACGAGACCGGTTTGTCGGCAGTGCCCTATTTGCTCCCGATATCGGAGACAACGGTACAGGCAAGTGCATACCTGAATAACGACGGATATAACCTTGGATTATAACAGCTATTGTTTGATAAACAGTAACCATGGCAACAAAAAATTATAGAAAATGAGACAGATAAAATACAAAATAGGCTGGGCCTGTTTAATTTATATCGTGTTTGCGGGTTTATTCACCGCTTGCAAGGACGACGACAATCTGGGAACAGCCGACCGCTTGTTCCGGCCAATCATTAACGATTACACTTACGGCGGCACGTGGATCAAACTGGAATGGGATAAGTACGAAGGGGCTGACCACTTCGACTTGGACCTTTCACTCGACTCGTTTGAGACATTTGTCCAGCAGGTAGAGACAGATACGACCTGGTACAAATTTGAAAACCTGGCGTACGATACCGAATATTACGTCCGCATAAAATCTGTCGGGACCAATATCGAATCGGGATATTTTGTCAACGATGTGATCAAAACTTCGGATATAGCTACAAACCTTGACCCGATAACGTCTGACGATGTGATCGATACCCAGGTGCGCGTAAGCTGGGAAGAAGATGTTTACGACAGCCTGACGGTATTCCGGAACGATACGCTGGTAAAGTCGGCTGTGCTTACCGGTCAGGACAATGAAAGTAAAAAGGTGATCATAAGCGGCCTGACAGAAAATACGAGCTATGTGGTAAAGGCATATTATAATGGAGACTACATGGGGAAGAAGAGTTTCAAGACTTTGACGGCCCAGGTTTTTAGCGGGGCAGTAGAAGATCTTCGCGACCTCGACGAAGATGTCGCCTACAGCTATTTAACCCAGGATTACCTCGACGGACTGGAGGACGGGACGACAGTTGTACTTGCCGGTGGCGTGTACTATGAATTTACAGGACTGAAACTATCCAAAAATATCAGTTTTGTAACCGGTTACAGCCTTAACGGAAAGGCGGTTATTCAGGTTAGCGGAGCATGTAATGTATTGGCAGATAACGCTATCAATAAAATTTCCTTTAAATCGATCAACTTCATTGATCATCCGGATAAGCCCAGGACTGATGCGAATTATGGAGGACAGTATATTCTGAATATATCCAATTCCGGGGTTAATGTGGATACCGTGAGTATATCCGGGTGCGGGATTTACTACAAACGGGGGATTGTCCGGATCCAATCCAGTGGTACCGTAAATACTATTTTGATTGACGATTGTGTTGCCGACTCGATTGGCGGTTACGGGGTTGTAAATCCCAGCACAAATAATGTTATGGTAAAAAATGTTTTCATTACCAATTCGACTTTTTCCCATTGTGAAAAATTCGTTGTAATCGCAAAAACAGCAACATTGGAAACATTTAACTTTGACCATGTAACAACCTGTTTTGTGCCGAACTCGACAAATTATCTTTTCGATCTGAACGGACAAACCCCGGCTGAGATTTCGATTACCAATTCGTTGTTTGGAACAGGTTGGAGTGTCGATTCGATCAACGGGATCAGGTACAAGAGCGTCACCAGCCTTAAGCTGGACAAGAATTACCGTACCAGCGATTGTAACTGGATTATCGGCACATCAGGGAGCCCTGCTGCTCCAATCGATATCGACCAGCTTAGCAGTGACATTTATGCCATTTTTACAGATCCTGACAATAATGATTATACACTTTTGGATAAAGACCTGGATGGAAGTGTCGGGGACCCCCGTTGGTGGTAACATCTGAAAATTAGCGATGAGGAATATTATGGGATAATATTTAATGTAGATTTTACGGCTAATGATGGTTAAATGTGAAACAGGGGACGGGATTTTAGCGTCCCCTGTTTTTTTGTTATTAAAAAGATTAATAAAACATGAAGATATTCAGCTATTTTATAATACTATTCCTGCTGGTTTTGTCATGCAGAAATGATGATGAGGGCCCGGAAAAGTCAGAACAGGGGATTCCCGTAATCACCTTTGTGAGCGACGACCCGCTGGAAGTCGATTCGGTCACAGCCGTCATAAAAGCGACTGTTCAGTGTTACAATAAATTATCTGCTGTTATTTTGTGCCGGGTTGACGGGGACAACGTGGTTCAGGTAATGCAAACGAATTCGTTCAGTGATTCGACTTTGTACGAGATGGAAACGGAAATAGAGGTCAACAGCAGGACGACAGGCGTGACGATTAAGGCGACAGATATCCAGGGTAACGGGGAGGACAAGACTTTGGAAATATCGGCCGGCATTGCTGATGCCTTTCCCGGAGCTGAAGGATTCGGCCGCTATGCAACGGGTGGCCGGGGAGGAACGGTTTATGAAGTGACCAATTTAAATGACAGTGGTGAGGGCAGCCTTCGCAACGCTATCGGTAAATCAGGTGCCCGGATCATCGTATTCCGGGTTTCCGGAACAATCGAATTACAGTCGTACCTTAAAATTACCGAAGGAAATATAACAATTGCAGGACAAACGGCACCGGGCGATGGAATTTGTATCCGGAATTATCCCCTGATGATCAATTCCGGTAATGTGATTATCCGTTTTATCCGGTCCCGTCTGGGAGACGAAAAAGATGTGGAGGATGATGCTATGGGAGGACGTTTCCATAAAAATATCATCATCGATCACTGTTCGATGAGCTGGTCGGTCGATGAATGTGTTTCCGTGTATTCGAACGAGAATACAACAGTTCAGTGGTGCCTGATTTCCGAGAGCCTGAAGAATTCGGTCCATGAGAAAGGTGCCCATGGATATGGCGGAATATGGGGAGGAAACAAGGCCAGTTTCCACCATAACCTGCTGGCCCATCATGGTAGCCGTACGCCGCGCTTTGGACCGGGAACCACGACTCAGCTGACCGAATACACAGACATGCGCAATAACGTGATTTATAACTGGAGCGGTAACGGATGCTACGGTGCGGAAGCTATGCATGTAAACATTGTCAATAATTTCTATAAACCGGGGGCAGCGACTCCTTCCGGGTCGAAACGGGGAAGGATTATCAGTATTGATAAAAAGACGGACCTCGCCGAAGACGACGATTTCTACCCGATCAATAATGTCTGGGGACAATTCTATATATCAGGCAATGTGGTTGATGCTTCGACCAGCACAAGTTCTGGCGATATTGCCGCCTGTAATAATGCGACAGGCGACAATTGGGACTATGGCGTCTATAACCAGTTTAACAGCAAATATACCGTTACAGATGCCGTTAAGTCGGCGATGAAGCAATCCGTACCTTTCGATTTTGGAGATATCGAAACCTACGATGCAGAAACGGCTTATTCTCAGGTACTCGATTATGCCGGGTGTTCACTGGTCAGGGACAAGGTCGATCTCCGGATTATCGAAGAGACCAGGAACGGAACATACACCTATACGGGCAGTATTTCCGGGGAACCGGGAATTATCGATACCCCTTCCGATGCCGGCGGTTACCCTAACCTTGAATCGATTACCCCTCCCGACGATTCGGACAGCGACGGCATGCCGGATAGCTGGGAAACAAAAAACGGGCTTAATCCTGCTGACGGATCGGATGGTGTAAAGAAAACGCTGGATGCAAAATATACCAATCTGGAGGTTTATCTGAACAGCCTCGTCGAAGACCTCTTCCCCCAATAGGTTACTTCTAATATCTTCTCTAAACCCGCAGAATTTTGTTTTTTTTAATTTCACTGCAGACCGGAAAGATAGAATAACTATCTTGCATGTAAATTGCGGGCAGGCGAATGCCTGTATTGACATTTTTACTATTACACAATTACAAAAACCTAAATTGAAGAACTAAACATGAAAGAAGTAACAAGGAAGAAGGGGCTTTTCGTTCTCCTTCTGGCTGTTAGTTTAGGGGTATCTGCGAAAGATTACCCTGTAAATTCCCCCAATGGAAAAATCAAAGTAACTATCTCTGTCGATCAGGAAATCAGCTGGTCATCGAGCGTCGATGGCGTTCCTGTTTTTGACCACAGCTCAATGAAGCTCGATCTGGGATCTGAAGTTTTGGGTACCGGTCCGAAAGTCAGTTCTGCCAAAAGAAGCAGTGAAAACGGGACTGTCGAAATGCCCGTCCCTGTAAAATCGAAGACAGTCAGCGATAATTATAATCAGCTGACGTTAAAATTCAAAGGAGGATATGCCGTGACATTCCGCGTATTCGATAACGGACTGGCTTACCGGTTCGAGACCGAAAAGAAGGGAAAGATAACGGTAAAAAATGAAGCCGTCGATTTGAATTTTGCAGGGGATTTTTCTGTCCTTTTCCCGGAAGAAGAAACCGTGTATTCCCACTATGAAAGAAATTACCTGGATCAGAAGATTTCTTCACTGGGGGCAGGACATTTTTGCTCGCTGCCTGCCCTGGTCAAGGCGGATAACAATATTAAAGTCGGTATTACCGAAGCCGACCTTTTCGATTATCCCTGCCTGTTCCTGCAGGCTACCGGCAAAGCCGCGTTTACCAGCAAATATCCGCATGTAATACTGAAATCTGAACCAAAAGGGGACCGGGGGATCAATGTAAAGCAGGAAGCAGATTATATTGCGGTCACAGACGGTACCCGTACCTTTCCCTGGCGTGTCTTTATGATCAGTGAGAATGATGCCCGCCTGGTTGAAAATCAGATGGTATACCTGCTTTCGAGGCCGGCCAAAATAGAAGACACCTCGTGGATTAAACCGGGACTGGTCGCCTGGGACTGGTGGAACGACAATAATTTGTATGATGTCGATTTTAAATCGGGAATAGATAACCGGACCTATAAATATTACATCGATTTTGCCTCGAAATATGGCATTCCGTACATCATCCTGGACGAAGGATGGTCAAAGACAACCACAAACGTCATGGAACCCAAAGCGGATATTGATGTCAAAGAGCTGGTCGATTATGGCAAAACAAAGAATGTGAGCGTTATCCTTTGGTCGTTATGGGGCCCCCTCGACCAGGATATGGACCGTATTCTCGACCAGTTTGTGAAATGGGGGGCCAAAGGAGTCAAGGTCGATTTTATGGCCCGTTCCGATCAGTACATGGTTAACTTTTACGAGCGCATGGCTAAGGCATGCGCAGCCCGTCATTTGATGGTCGATTTTCACGGAGCCTACAAACCGTCGGGCCTTCGCAGGGCCTATCCGAATGTGGTGAACTATGAGGGCGTGAAAGGGCTCGAGAACTGCAAATGGAGCGACCTGATCACACCGGAGCACGATGTTACCCTTCCGTTTACCCGCATGCTGGCAGGCCCGATGGACTATACCCCGGGCGCCATGAAAAATGCCAATAAAAAAGATTATTTTCCCAGCTATTCCAACCCGATGAGCATGGGTACCCGCTGCCACCAGATGGCTTTGTATGTCGTTTATGACGCCCCGTTGCAGATGCTGGCCGACAGCCCTTCCGATTATTATCATGAACCCGTATGCACGGAATTCATCAGCAAGATGAAAACCTTGTGGGACGATACTAAAATACTGGATGCCAAAGTGGCCGACTATATCGTTACAGCCCGCCGGAGCGGTCAGGATTGGTATATCGGGGCCATTACCGATTTCGATGCCCGGACGCTCGACATCGACCTGTCATTCCTGGATGACGGAGATTATGAAATGGAAATTATGCAGGATGGTCCCAATGCCGGAAAAGCAGCAGTCGATTACACGCACATCGTTAAAAAAGTAACTAAAAATTCAAAAATAAGCATACCCATGGCGGGTGGCGGTGGCTGGGTAGCCATCTGCAAGAAGATTTGACCGTATAAAAACTGTTTATTAAAGGGTGTCACCAGGCGATTCATCCATTGGAGGCACCCTTTTTTTAATCTAATCAACAGCGGACGTGAAAGATTCTTTTATGAAATGAAATATTTTCAGAAAAAGTAGAAAAATAGTTATCTTTGAGTGCCGCAGGTCAATTATTCCTTCTGTATTATGACGTTTGCAGAATTGAAAAGTATTCTTGAAAGAGCAGGATGCTACATTAAAAGACATGGAGCAAATCATGATTGGTATTACAGTCCGGTTACAAAGGAAAGTTTTCCGGTCGGCAGGCACCAATCGAAAGAAGTACCAAAGGGTACATTAAATAAGATTTTTAAACAGGCAGGGATTAAATAACCACAGAATAAAATATGAAGTTATGAAGGTGAAAGTGATCGTTGAAAAGGGAACAGATGGATTTTATTCGGCATACATGGATGAGGATCGTTTTGATTTTGGTTTGAACGGGCAGGGGGATACCGTTCAGGATGCAAAGGATGAATTTTTTACAGGATATAGAGAATTGCAGGAAATGAAAAAAGACGAAGGACAGGAAATACCGGACCTTGAATTTGAATTTGAATATGATGTGGATTCTTTCCTCAATTATTATGCCGGTATATTATCCAAATCGGGACTGGAGAAAATAACAGGCATTAATCAAAAGCAGTTATGGCACTATGCTTCAGGAAAACGAAAACCAACGAAAACTACAATACTGAAAATACAGGAAGGATTGCATAAATTCGCAGAAGAACTAAAACAAGTGCAATTTATTGATTGACCACAACACAGAGAACTTTTTTTATTTGATACTGCTCTGTTTACCAGTGTAGTATCTGTTTTTTAACTTATAATGATAAAACCTATGAACACAATTAGTCGCTTTTTTTTACTGATTAGTATTGTCGTGCTTTCCGCCTGTGAAGGCGATGAAGGGCCAATGGGCCCTCCCGGAGAAGATGGCATTAATATTACGGGAACGGCTTCTGAGGTTACCGGAACGTTTAATGCCGCAAATGATTACCTGCTCTATTACCAGTTTTCCGGGAATTTGGTAGATGGAGATGTCGTTATGGTTTATATTCTCTGGGGACAAAGTGACGGTTTGGACATATGGCGCGCTTTGCCTCAAACAATTGTCCTTGATCAGGGAATATTGCAGTATAATTTTGACTACACCGTAGCTGATATTCAGATTTTCCTGGATACGGATTTCGATCCGTCCTCGCTTTCAACAGGCGACACCGACAACCAGACTTTCCGGATTGTGGTAATCCCTGCCGACCTGGTGGCACAGAATAAATCGCTCGATATCAAAGATTATAATGCCGTTATGAAAGCGATGAATATTTCGGCCTCTTCAATTCAGAAAGTACAGTTAAATTCGACGCTGAAAGTGAAATAATCCGGTTCGGCTTATCAGAAGTTTATTATACAGGGGCCGTCTAAAAAGTCCGACAATTTTTTTGAGACTATCAGCTAGTAAGTACAAGCTACGTTTCTCACCCCTAAATCCCCGGAAGGGGACTTAAGCCTCCCCATTCAGGGGAGGTTTGGAGGGGTGAATCACGGGATAGCTTTCAATTTGTAAGTTGAAAATCGTTAGAATCTACTTTTGGGACAGTTTCATGATAACAGGATAATTTTTCCTAAATTTGGATTGCATTATTCAACCCGGAATAAAACTGTTTATCATGTTCAAACGACTTCCATACGGTATTTCCAACTTTGGCAAAGTGATCGAAGAAAACTTTTGCTACATTGATAAAACACGGTTTATCGAACTGCTGGAAAACGAATCCAATCCGTACCAGTTTTTTATCCGCCCGCGCAAGTTTGGAAAGAGCCTGTTCTCTTCTACCCTTTTGCATTATTACGATCTGAACCGGGCCGGCGATTTCGAAAAGCTGTTCGGCGATTTATATATCGGCAAAAAACCCACACCCCGTAAAAACAGTTATGCTGTGATGGCGTTTAATTTTTCAGGGATCAATACCGCAACCGAAGATGATTTTAAGGTTTCCTTTTCCCAGAATGTACAGGATGCCGCCCTGCTGTTTACCGGTAAAGACCAGTATGAGATCTCGGAGCTGTAAAAGCCTTTTGAAAACTTGTTTTCGAATTGTTCCCCCATTACAGGCAAAACAGAAAGGATATATCCTGTTACGATAACAAGGCCAGTGCATGTTATGCGATGGTGTTAGCACATGTCCCATTGTGGTGTTAGCACATGTCCCTTAGTGGTGTTAGCACATGTCCCGTTATGGTGTTAACACATGTCCCTCTGTGGTGTTAGTACATATCCTTTAGTGGTGTTAGTACATGTCCCGTTATGGTGTTAACACATATCCCTCTGTGGTGTTAGTACATATCCCGTAGCAAAACTAATAGTTGTTAACCGCCGGAACGAATGCATTTGCTTGTGTTGTAACAGACTGATTACAATGTCACTCAACATGCCGGTTATTCTTTCATTACGCAAAATGCTTCTTTTTTTATAAATTTGAGACAGGTAAGGTGAACAAAGAATAAAAAACCTTCAGCATAAAACGACTAACTTTTAATGATCAGACGTATGGAAACTATTCTTCACAGGATTAAAGCATATTTATACCACAATTCGCTGAACAGTGATCCCGATACTTATATCGCGCGTATAAGTTCTGAACGCAGCCTGGATATTGCTGAAATTTGCGACTCGGCCGTGGACCGCGGCGGGGCGGACATCTCTTCCACATTAATGCAGCACGGGGTAAACCTTTTTCTGAAAGAAATGGCCTACCAGCTTTGTGACGGTTATTCAGTAAACACAGGCTATTTTAAGGCAAGACCGCACATAAAGGGAGTGTTTAATAGTACTGACGAAGCTTTTGATCCGGAAAGGCACCGCGTCCTGTTCCGGTTAGAGCAAGGAAAAAAACTTCGCGACGGGCTGTCTTCAGTCGAAGTGGAAATTACCGGAATGGCTGATACCAGCCTGAGCATTTTCCAGGTAACCGACATAAAAACAGGTTCGGTAAACGACCTGCTTTCTCCTAACCGCAACCTGAGCATAAAAGGCCGCAAAATAAAAGTGGCCGGGGATAACGAAGAAGCGGGCGTTTACTTTGTAAACCAGGTTTCAGGAGAAAGCATCCCGGTCGATCCGTCCGATTTGATCATTAATAAACCGTCGGAACTGATCATTGTTATTCCCGACTTGAAGGCGGGCACATATCAATTGCAGGTAACCACACGCTTTAACAAGCATACCCTGCTTAAAAATCCCCAAACGGTTGTTTTTGACAAAATGCTGACCGTACAATAGCAGGTTGGGCTGTCCTGCATCTGTACAATAATCAAAAAGCCCGGTCTGATAAAACCGGGCTTTTTGATTTATAATATTGATAACCAATCCTTGCTTACCGACTTACCGACTTGCCAAAGATTCCAATATGAGCTGTTAATTCTCCATATCCTTCCCCGGATCCAGGGAAATAACCTGCTCTGTACAGTTCCATCCATCGAACTGAAGTTTCAGTTCCTTATTGGTTATTTGTTTTACAGGCACACTGACCGTGACAGTTACTGATTCGCCCGGGGCCAGGGAGAAATAGTTTGACGACCAGAAACTGGGAAGAATTTCTTCCCCATTGCCTGTCAACATGGGATGGATAAAGAATGCCAGCTTTTGGGATGTATTGGAAAACCGGAGGGTCCACGTCTTTTCAGTTGTGCTTTCCAGTGTTTTCTGAACGGTGGCCGTAACACTTGCCCGGTCCATCCTGTTCATCGAAGTATAATCATCGTTGTCCGACAGCCAGTAGGTATTCCTTGAGACAACTTTCCCTTCAGTATTTTTCAGCCGGAGTACGACAAAACTGACATCTTTTCTTCCTTCAAGTACAGGCGACAGGGAAACAGATTCTTTTACAGACGCCGGCGCCATGCTGATGCTGTCTGTTTCATGAAGCAGGGGAGCTGAATTTACGCCGAATACATCCGCTTCCAGAGTAAGGTGCTGACAGGAATTATACGTCCTGTTAACAACCGTAACCTTATTGGTTAGCGGGTTTAGCTGTACATGCAGCGGGTCGCATGCCTTTTGCATGAAATAGTAACCGGCGTTCGGGGTAAGGTACCAGTCGTAAACCTGCCAGATGACACTGGGCAAGGCAGCGTTCAGTTTCCATAGCATAATACCGCCGTTGTCGTTTAGTTTATGACCGGCGGCCTCAAAAATACCCTGGTATCCGGTAGCATTCATCAGCTGCATTTTATCCGAGAACTCTTTCATGGAGGCCGGTTTTCCGTACCGACTGACCATGGTATTATAATACAGGTCGTACCTTCCGTTTCCGGTTGCCGCATCATGATATCCCCACGAATTATTGAGCGGGAAGGGGAGGGTCTTGTCCCAGACCAGGTCGGGAATAATCCTGGGAAGGATGCTGTAGGGCGGTTGGGAAGGGATACCCGTTTCATCTTTAAATACCCAGTCTTTGGCGTCATCTGCCAGCCGGTAATACTGTTTCAGGTCCTGCCAGGCATAAGGTCCGCCGCTGTAAACGCCCGAGGCTTTGTTGTCGGGCCAGGACCCTTTCCATCCTTCAGGAAGTTTTGCCTTTCCCGAAGAGCAGGGGATGAAAGGCCTTGTCCCGTCAAGGGCGATAACACTGTCGCGCATGGCGTCATATAATTCTTTCCGGGCATGCCCTTCGTTTCCGCCGGTCCACAGCAACAGGCTCGCATGGTTGCGGATGCGGTAAATCGTGCTCGTCATGTTTTTTATGAAAACGTTGCTTTCCAGGGGCCAGTCGGGAGAACCTTTGAATTCCCCGTTGGTGTCGCCGGTAATCCAGAAATCGGACCAGACCATCAAGCCATAACGGTCGGCAAGGTCGAAGAAAACATCGGGAGGGGTAATTCCTCCGCCCCAGATCCTGACCAGGTTGACATTGCCGTTCCGGCAAAGGTGAAGTTCTGCATCGTATCGTGCCGAATCCCTGTTTAGCATCATGTCCGGGACCCAGGCCCCGCCAACAAGGTGCACCCTCTTCCCGTTCACAAAAAAGTAACGGCGGACGAATTTCCCGGGGACCTCGGAAGCTTCGGTACTGATTGTGCGTATCCCGAAAAACAAGGTGGTATCGTCGGATACCTCGCCGTTTATTTCGTATTTAAGCTGAAGCCTGTACAGGTTTGCTTTTCCATAGCCATTGGGCCACCACAGACGGGGCTGTTTCACGGCCAGCTCTTCTGTATTGTCCGGATTCAACTGTACTGCTTTTTTCGATCCGGCAGGGATTGTTACCTCTTTGGTGAAGTTAATCGGTTGCCCTGCAAAATTCTCGGGGTTTATGCTGATCTTCAGTTTTCCGTTCGAAACGGATTTTCCGTAATTTGAAAGAGAAAGGCTTAACGAAAGGTTGGCGACCGAGGTATCGGGCAGGTCGGGCAGTTCGGTTACGATATGCGGGCGCGTAATGGTCACATTTCCTGTGGTGCGGAGATATACCGGCAGCCAGATCCCCATGTTGCGGTCGCGTACCGGGGGCATCCAGTCCCATCCTACAGAACAGAGCATGGTCACGTTTTTACCAATATCGCCGGTAGGCCCTCCGTTCAGAAAAAAGTCGCCCATTGCCTTTAGCTGTTCCTGTGCCGGGAAGCCGGGATCATCCAGCGGATAAATTTTCACGGCCAGCGCATTTTCGTCACCTGCCTTTATCTTGTCGCTGACATCAAAGCTGTATTCGGCAAACATTCCTGCCATCTGTGCTGAGTCGGCTAGTTGTTTGCCGTTAAGCCAAACTGCTGCCCGGTAATTGATCCCCTTGAAAATTAGCTGGAAATGTTTTCCCTGGTCACCCGAAGGGACCCGGAATGAAGTACGGTACCAGTACGGCTTCTTCCAGGGATTGGACGAATTGGGCAAATGACTGTATTGTTCAAGATGGTACATCTTGTTAAAACGGTCGGAAGCGTCCGGGATCAGCATGTTGTTCATCCCCTGGTACGGATCGGGATAAATGCCGTTGGCAACAAGGCCGGTCAGTACAGTAGAAGGGACTTTTACCGGAAACCAATATACATTTGACTGGTAACCCGGGGAGGAGAGAACTTCTCCTGGCTCACTGATCAGTTCGGAAGACTGTAGTTCGAAACAGGATAATTTTTCTTGTTTAACCGTTTTGTTTTGTGCAAATAAAAATTGTATGCTGTATAAAAACAGCATACCCGTAACAAAAAAGACTTTCATGCAAGTTGGTTTTAAGTGTTATAAACAAAATTGATTTGTTACCAGCGATTGTAAAAATACGAACCATTTTGCATTTTCCGCTTATGCTGAAGCAATGTTTTTACCTGGTACCTCAGGTTTTCGGTTAGACTTTGTTTTCTCTCAACTGCATTGAGGGGTGAGATTTTCAAAAAACGGCCGTCCTGTAAATTGTGACGGCCGTTTGGTGAAACCTAAAATGAATCTATCATACTTTGTTTATTTCTCATGGATTTTGTTCGTATCCGCAAGCCTGTATCTGTGACAGCGGGATGTAGTAAATATAGTTATCCTGGTCGATTGTGATATCTTCGCCTATTTCATCGAACCAGTCGTTCATAACATCAACGGCTTTATCCCAGCGGACCAGGTCGTGCCAGTATATTCCTTCGTCTGCAAACTCGATCCTGCGTTCCTTTTCGAGCGCTGTTTGAAATTCCGACTGGGAAATGGAGGTGGAGTAATCCGACAGTCCGGCTCTTTCCCTGATCCGGTTCAGGTAAGGAACAGCGCTTGCCGTACTACCTTCATCATTCAAAATTTCGGCATACATGAGCAATACATCGGCATAACGGATTACCGGGAAGTTATTGGGCCAGTCGTAACGGCTGGAAATTGTCAGCCCTTCTCTCGGATATTTCACAAAAAACTGTGATTTTGCTTCAACTCCGTTTGAGTTAATGTAAACAGTATCAATTGTTGCTGCAAAGCGCAGGTCTCCTTCTTCGTAAGATTCTATCAAATCGTCTGTTACAGGAATTCTATCAGACGAATACAGAATGGAACCATTTACGTTGTACCTGGGATCTGCAGTCCCGAACGACGGCCCGATATAACTCGGAAGGAATGTCCCTGCATTCAGCCCTCCGCTTTCGTGTTCGATTTCAAAAATGTCATATTTATTTTCGTTGTCAACCTGGAACAGGTCAGCATAATTGTCGCACCAGGTAATATACGTCCCTTCCTGGTCGATAACCGTTTTCAGGTGGACCTTTGCCGAATCGAGGTAGGTGGTTTCCTGTAGCGGGTATCCTGCCCTGGTAAGGAAAACCCTTCCCAGTAAGCTATGGGCCGCCCATTTGGTTGCCCGGCCAAGGTCTTCGTCGTCATATTTGGCATACAAGTCATCAGAAGCGGCCTCCAGTTCACTGGCAATCCAGTCGTATAAAGTATCCAGGTCTGTCCTGTCGATTGTTTTTGCTTCCGAGATTGTAACGACGTGATCGATCAGGGGAACTTTTCCAAAGATACGCAGGAGTTCGAAATGTGCATAGGCCCTCAGGAACCTGGCCTCTGCCTTGTACCTGCTTTTCAGGTTTTCGTCGTCGAAAGAAACGGCATCTATATTTTCGATAACTTCATTCGCATAGTAGATTACCTGGTAACAGTCTTCCCAAACCTGATCCAGAACATCAGTTGACGAAGTTTCCTGGAATCTTCCAATGTCATACCAGTCCGTCGCCCCGTCGGTGGTTACCGATTCGTAATTGTTCGATCTGATCTCTGATAATAGGGTGTAGATGTTAATGGCAAATCCGCCGACTGTTCCTCCATCTACCATACCCTTGTATATACCATTAACGGCCTGTTCGATATCTGTTTCCGAGCTGTAAGACGTTTCCTGGGTTGTGGAATCGAGCGGGGTAAGTTTCAGATCGTCCTCGCATCCAGTGCTGAGGAGCGAGAATATGATTATGCCGGAATAAAATATTTTCTTCATTTTATACAATTAAAAAACGGTTAAAAATTAAGATTTACGCCCAGTGTATAAGTTTTTGCTGCCGGGTATGCCCCGTAGTCTGTCCCGTCGGTATTACTGGCTTCAGGAGAAAAACCTCCGTAATAATGATCGTGTCTCCAAAGATTTTCCAGGCTGATGTAAAACCTTGCCTGATCGATGCCAATTTTCCTGTTTATTTTCTTTGGGAGATTGTAGCCTAAGGTCAGGTTTTTCAGTTTAATATAACTGGCGTCATATAGCCAGCGTGTATCGAGCCTGGTTCCGGTCGTTCCGTCGATACGCGGCGTATGGCCGTCGCCCGGTTCGTCTTCCGACCGCCAGCGGTTTCTCCACCTTCCCAACGCGTTACTGGTTACCCCCATCCCTGGTCTGTCGATGGCGCGTCCAAGCAAGGCGAGGCTGTTTCCCCCGTGCTGTCCCTGGAATAAAATAGACAGATCGAAGTTCAAGAACGAAAACGTGTTGGTAATACCCCAGATATAATCCGGATTTGGTTTTCCCACAATATGAATATCGTCTTCATCGATAGAGCCGCTGCCATCATAATCGAGGTAGCGGATATCTCCTTCTTTAGCTCCGGAGGTCTTGGCAACTTCGTCGTTATCTATATCTGCCTGGGAAAGGATCCCGATTGCTTCGTAGAGATAAAACGAATTAAGCGGTTTCCCTTCCTGAATGATATTAGTTTCGTCGCTCCATCCGGAATAGATGGGTTCCCCGTCTGCACCCAGTTTGAGCACCTTGTTTTTGTTAAAAGAAAGGTTTGCCGTTGTGTACCAGGAGAATTTTCCGGTTATATTATGGGAAGTGAGTTCAAACTCAAGCCCCTTGTTTTCTACCGAACCGACGTTCTGTAAACTACTCGTGAAACCTGTAACATAAGGAAGCGGTTCGTCGAGCAACAGGTCTGTTGTTTTTTTGTAATAATAATCGGCAGTCAGAGAAATCCGGTCGTTTAATACGCCCAGGTCAATGCCGAAATTTGACGAACTTGTTTTTTCCCACTTCAGTTCGGTATTGGTCATAGAACTGGGTTGTGAGGCAGAAACAGTTTCTCCGCCAAAGGAATAAACACCGGTCGACATCGACCCGAAAGCTTCATAATCGTCGATGGAGTTATTCCCGTTTTTACCCCAACTGTAACGTAGTTTCAGATTGCTGATCCAGGGAAGGGTCTTCATGAAGTTTTCCTTATCCATTTTCCATCCGGCAGAAAGGGACGGGAAAATACCCCAGAGGTTGCTCCACCCGAATTTGGAAGATCCGTCACGCCGGATACTGCCGGAGAGCAGATACTTTTCTTTATAAGAATAAGTGACCCTTGAAAGGTAAGAGATCAGCATCCGTTCCGTCTCACTGATGTAGGAGTTGGTCACGCTTGTAGAGCCTGCGTAGGTGAATGTTTCCAGGTCGTCGTTGGCAAACCCTTTGTTGGCATTATACTGCCTGTCGTATTTGTAGTATTCGACAGAATAACCGGCAATAGCGCTAAATGAATGGTCCCCGAAAGTGCGGTTGAAAGTCAGCAGTCCTTCCCCCAGGAACGTATTGGATCTCCGGGTATCTTTAAAAGCGCTGCTGGTCGATCCTTCTTCATTGTCATAGTCATAAGTCGGGATATACCTCTTCTGGGAATAGCCCTCGTTTGTCCAGGCTCCTGATGCTTTTATGTTTAATCCTTTTAAAATAGTATAGGTGATCGACAGGTTCGATAATAACTTGAACCGTTCGGTATTATCTGTGACACTTTCCATGTAGCCGACCGGGCTCACTGATGAACTTGCCCATGTGTACTTCTCGTTATCATATATATTCGTATAAACCCCGGCATCTTTTTCTGCAACCGGGCACATTGACAGTAATTTGTGCGAGATCCCGTCTTTTCCCTCTATTGAGTAGCCATTCTTCCAGGCGAATGTGGGAGCAATCGAGAATTCGACCTTGAGCTTATCGTTCATCTGGGCCACCAGGTTTGAGCGAAGGTTCATCCGTTTATACCCGGTTTCAATAGCAATCCCGTCCTGCTGGAACCATCCGCCCGAGATCATGTAGCTGACATCTTTTGATCCCCCGCTTGCCGACATCTGGTAATTCCTGATCGGGGCTGTACGGTAAAATTCATCCTGCCAGTCGATAAAGGCCAGCGAGTCTGTTCCGTATTCCCAACGGGGATCGAGCATGTAGGAGGGATTAGCCAGGGTATAATCTGTAATATCCGTAATTCCTAATGCCGCAGCCCTTACGGCATAGCTGTCTGACGCGGAGTTCCCGTCAGCTTTTGCTTCCCATTTTTTATTGATAAGTTCCGTCGCCATATCGATCCATTCTTCTGAAGACAGCAGATCGAGTTTCTTTTCCGGCTTTTGTAATCCGTAATAGGCTGAGAACTGAAATTTAGCTTTACCTGCCTTTCCTTTTTTTGTTGTAATAATCACAACACCGTTTGATCCGCGTGAACCATAAATGGCCGAAGAAGCAGCGTCTTTCAGTACTTCGATCGATTCGATATCGTCAGGATTAATGTCGTTCAGATTATCGATTGGCATACCGTCAATTACGTATAGCGGATCGTTGCTTGCAGTGATTGATGATCCTCCGCGGATGCGGATTTCAAGCGCTTTCCCGGGTTCTCCCGATACAGTCCTGGCAACCACGCCGGTCATCTGGCCTACCAGGGCCTGGTCTACGCGGGTCAGCGGACGTTCATCGATGCTGTTGGCGCTGATTTTTGAGACAGACCCCGTCAGTTCGCTTTTTTTAACGCTACCATAGCCAATGGCTACAACTTCGTCGAGGCCGATTGTTTCTTCCTGTAGCGTTACATTGATAACAGTTCTTTTGGAGACAAGGATCTCCTGCATTTTCATTCCTACAAATGTAAATACCAAAGTCCCGTTTTCAGGTACATTACTAATCGAATAATTACCATCTGTGTCGGTAATGGTACCTTGTGCAGAGCCTTTTACAACAACGGTAACACCAGGCAGGGGCTGCCCCTGGGAATCTGCTACTTTACCCGATATTTTCTGCTGTTGGCCGTACCGGATTAACATATCGGACGATTGACGGTCGGAAATGACCACATAGCGGTCGATGATGGTGTAAGACAGTTTATCCTGGTTAAGTACTGTTTTCAATACTTGTTCCAGGTTTTCATTCTTTACATCGATGGAAATCTTTTCCTCCGGATTTAATCTGGATTGGGAATAGGCAAAGCGGTAGTCGCTTTGTTCTTCGATAATTTTGAATAGCTCAGCAATGGAAATCTGCTGATAGTCGAGGTTTAATTTAGCCCCCTGAGAGAAACTTTTTGCAGAAACGAACATTGATGAAATCAAAAGAAGACAGATAGTTAGTTTCATAATTTTAATCATCTTTCGTAACCAGGCATAATTATCCCTGGTTAGGTTTTGATACTTTTTCTTCATAAATTTGGTTGACTTTAAATTTTTAAAATTTGCAATTCAAAAAGGCAGGCAGCATTGTTCCACCAACGCTGTTTGCCTTTTTATTTCTTTTGTTCTTTCATGATCCAGTATTCATTGTTTTCCTTTTTAATTTTTATTCCAATAGCCTTGTTAATAATCAGGAGAAGCTTATCGACAGATTCTTCTCCCTTCAGGTTTACGAAAAGAGTTTCTCCCATAAAATCTTTTGGGCTGAAATGTATTTTTATACCATACCAGCGTTCCATTTTCCTGAAAACTTCAGTCATCGGCTCGTTCTCAAAATTTAATTCGCCGTTTCTCCAACTGCCCGAAGATTTTGTGCCATCTGTCTTTATTAGTTTCACAGATTCGTTTTCCCTGTCTACAATAGCCTTTTCTCCCGGCATCATGGAAAAGGTGTGGGCGGTTTTATGTTCTGGAGAATAGGTAAATTCGACAAGACCTTTATTAAGCGATGTGTTGGCAAAGTAATTATCGCCATAGGCGGAGATGTTGAATTCTGTGCCGACTGCTTTTACCTTGAAATCTTTGATTTGAACGATAAATGGTGATTTTTTATTACTGGAAACTTTGAAGTAAGCTTCTCCCTCTAGTTTCAGATTCCTGTTTCCCATGCAGAACCTGGCTGGATATTCCAGTTTGGTGTCTACATTTAGCCAGACCTCAGATCCATCAGGCAAAACGATATGTGTCCTTTCCTTTTGTTTCGTGAACAAACTCATCCACTGGTCGGGAAGATCGTGATGAAAAAATAACAGCCAGGTAGACAATGCCAGCAACGGAAGTAATAATACGGCAGCAGCTTTTTGAACCAGGAGCATCCATGTGCGCATCTTTAGTTTTTTCGTTCTCTTGTTGCCTTCTTTTATCCGTCGCCTGATATCCCCGAAAGAAATAGCGACATCATCGTTGTGCGATTCGTTCCATACCGTTTTTAACCAGGCCTCCGTTTCAGGGTTATATTGTACTGAGTTCAGCCAGAATTCGACTTTCCCGATTTCCTTTTCTCCCAGCAATTTATTGCTGTATAGCTTTTCTATAATGTGTCCAATCTGTTTTGGAATTTCCATTTTACTGCTTTTATACCTGGTAATATGCATGAGAATGAAAGTTCCGTGACCGTAAACAAAATTTTTTTAATCTTTTTTCTACCGGACGCAATACAAAAGCAAAAAAGAATAACAACAGGGATCACAGAAACATATTCTGTTATTTGAACCGTCCCGGAGAGGCAATGCTGTATTTCAGAAAAAGTAAGATAAGCAGCAATTTCTTACGGAGGGATTCCTTTAAAGAGGCAAGTGCTTTCCTGATTTGTGTATCGACTGTGTTTTCACTTATTCCCAGTTCAGTTGCAATTTCCCTGTAACTAAATCCTTCTTCACGGCTGAGCAGGAAAATTTTCTTTCTTTTCTCGGGTAAGTCATTAATTAATGCAGTCAGCGTTTGTTGGAGTTCGCTGTATTCTACCTGTTTTTCTGTTATATCGGAACTATTATTTGCCAGGTAGTATATTTCTTCCATATATTTTCTTTTGTGTAACATTTTTCTCAAATGTCCGAACAACTCATTTTTTGCAATCGTGTACAAAAAGGCATTGAGCGATTTGGAGGGGTCAAGGTGTTGCCTGTTTTGCCACAATTTTAAAAAGACTTCCTGTACAATTTCTTCAGCATCATTTTTGTCTTGCAGGTTTTTATTTACAAAATCGTACAAACGGCCTTTGTATCTGAGAAAAACAAGTTCAAAGGCAACCTGATCTCCTTCACTGATCCGGAGTAATAAATTTTCGTCTGTATTTAAAGGTATCTTTCCCATATTGATTGGGTAAATATAGGCACTTATGATGCGAAAATAACCAACATACTGTTAAAAATTGAATGTTGCTAAGTTTTAAACGTTAGCCATAGGGGAGCCTTTTGACGTAATATTTAGTGGATCCACCACTGATAACACGGATGGACACAGATGAAAAAACAAACCATCGAAGCAGAAGCCGGAAATCAACCGGACTATCGTAATCCTTCCTTTTTCAAGAGGAGCCTCTTCGACCGCTATTCGTTAGTCCGTAACTGTAATTTGCCTAACTCCTGCTCTAATTTCTGTGGGCTTGGAATGTCATGATAATGCCATTTTCCCAGGATTGTTCCGTTTTTGAGCAGGATCAGGCCCGGGTTGGACCGGATCATTGTTTTCAGGGTAATTTCGTCTCCATTGAAGAAATCGAACGAGAGCCCGTTTTTTTCTTTGAATTGTTCTGTCTTTTCCTGGATGGCAGAAGTCAGCCCTATAAAATTCATGTTGTGGTTTATTGCATATTCCGCCAGCTTTTTGATTGCAGGCATCGCTGCCGGATCGACTTTGTCCTGGTTATAGACGACTAGAATGAAGGTATATCCCTTGTCATAAAGATAGAAATCCTTGACATCTTCACCATCTGCCGATTCTATTATGAAATTATGTATCGGCGGTTCATATCCTTTCCTGATAAGTTTTGAATCCATTGAAACAAATTGCCAGTTAAGGCTATCCTTCCAGGGATAATTTTCTTCTGTAAAATCTTTTTCTTCACCCGTGTTTTTGTTTTTATATACAAAGGTATTTTTGTAGATATCCCTGGCTGCATTTTCAGGAATAGCCATTGCTTCCGGAATATTGGTGCCGATTTTGTACGGGCGGAAATCGATGACGGGCAAGTGGTTGAATGAATAGTTTATCAGGTAAGCAAAAGCGACTATCATAATTCCATTGAGTGTTGCCGGGACCACAGGTTGTTTGGTCGGTTTAAAACGGTTCCTGAGGCTGAAAACAATAAGTGCCAGCAAGATAAGGAAAATGTTCTTATAAAAAGTTTCCCAATTGGTCAGTATAATTGCGTCGCCAAAACAGCCGCAGTCGCTTACCGGGTTACTGATAGCGATAATGAGGGTGATACCTGTGAAAAAAATTATAAAGAGTAATGCCGTCAAAGAAAAGAAAGAAATAAAGACATCGAAAATAAGTGCCGTCCCGATAGAAAATTCTGCTATGATAAGCAAGATCCCGAAAGTCAAGGCGAACGGACTTAATCTTTCCATGCCCCAGGCATTAAAATAGTCAGCGAATTTATAGGCTGTTCCCCATGGGTCGACCCCTTTTACAAAACCGGAAAACATAAATACAAGCCCGAGGAGTACACGGGAAATATGCCAAAGTGTTTTCATTGTTGTTAAGTGATAGTTTTTTTGCCTGTTCTGAAATTTTTCCCAATTTATAAGAAGATTCCGATATAAACAATGTCCCATTGGATGCATTAACTTCTTCTTTGCAATATTTTTCGGTAAAATTGGATTTCCCGGGGTTGCAATCTCTTTTGTAAGCTAACTATTAGGATATAAATCAGAGGGTTAACAGTCAAAGATGAAGTCGAAAATAATTAACAAAAGATTAATTAAAAATGAATATATAAATACTGTTTCTAGCTAAGAAACAGGATATTATAACTTTGACAAAAATAGATAAAATGATTTGATTCTCCAAATGAAGTAAAAAATTAATACTGTTTTTTATATATCCTTCTATTAATCAAATGATCAGATTTGTTTTCGCGTACTTTATCCAGATTGACAAAAGTTAAATCTCTTTTTTAGAAGCGTCACTCCTTAGCCAGATGCTCGAATAAATGCTGGTAATACGTTTTTGATTTTTAGAATGTTAAAAAAATATATATAAAGAATTTCATGATTAAATCTATAAATAATTTATTGTTAACTATTTAGTTAATATCATATAAAAGTATATGATCTAAGTGATAAAATAATTTCATGATAGAATTATAAATTGCTGATTTATAGAATATAATAAATTAATAGCATCTCTTAGCTAGAGATGGGTATAATTAGATTTACAAACTATAAAAAATGTGACGGGCTAACTTGAAAAACCATTTTTTTAATGGATGCTTTATTGAAAAGGATCTTTGTGAAAAGTAGGCCGCCACTGCCGGATTTCTTACAAAGAATTATTCGTGATGATAAAGATAGAAAGAATTTATTCCGGACAGAACCGGAAATGGGAAATATGTATAACTTTTAAAGCCGAACCTCCGAGATGATAAACAGACATCACATCAGAAAACAGGGGAAAAGAAATTTTCAAGTCGGGAGTAATCTATCTCCCAGGATCATCTTTCTGTTCATCAATAATGAACCATTTGTTGTGGAAGGAACTATATATAGGACTATAAATCAATGTTCTGTATTTGAAAAACATGAGGTTGACCAGACTTACAGGCCTTCGCAGGATGACCCGGCCTACGGATTGGAACAGGCTTAGGGCCAGGCAACAGAATGACAAAGATATTCAATGATCCTAAAAAACGAATTTGACCTTTTTACCTCAAGCTAATGGAACGAATAAAAATTCTGTATGTTGACGATAATCCGATAGACCTGTTGCTGTTCCGGAAGATATTTGAAGGTACTTTCGATCTTGCATTTGCCGATTCTGCGGACAGGGCCATTTCCTATATTGAAAATACTCCCTCAGTCAGGGTGGTGGTAAGCGATTGGCAAATGCCGGTAAAAAACGGACTTAACCTGTTGCTTCATGTTCATAAATTCCATCCCGGAATCATTGGCGTTATTTTATCGGACAGTAGTGATATCAGGGAGCTCAAGCCCTATATCAAATCGGGAATTATCCGGAAATACTTTCGGAAACCTCCGGAGCGGGAACCGTTCCTTAAGGAGATCGTGACCCTTTTGGGTTAAGAGAGTTCCGAATTGCAGAACTAAGAAGTCAGAACAGAAAAAGATAGAAACAAAATTAACAGCATAAACAAAAAACGGAGAACGGATAATCGGGAAGAGATATTAAATGCACTTAGCCTGACCGGACCCGCAGGGGAAGAGCGGGAAACGGAAGACGGATTGGCGAAGCTAACCAGCGGCAGGCCGCGCGGAAAGAGTGATTTTTTCCTGAGGCGGCCTGCTTTTGATGTTTTTGTAGCAAATTAATTTGTGGTGTCTTACTTGTTTATGAATTAAAGTATTGTATTTAAGATTGTTATTGGCGGTTGTCGATTAGCCGTTGCTGGACGAGATCCGATAATATTTTCCGGCGTTTCCGGAAGAAAATTTTTCGAATGGGTAGAAGCCCGTTGGAAGACGGGATATTATGTCAGCCTTAATGTTGTAAGAATCCAGAAGATGTCAAAACGGGAGAAATATGTTTGCTTAATAATTTACACAATGATTAAAAGGGAAAAAATAAAAAGGAATGAAATAAAGGAAAAAAAGGAGAAAGAGAATACCCTTACGAACGGGAGAATTATCCATACTGCGACAATTTATGAGAAAGAAGGAGCTGATTGTAAGTATGAGCTGTACATGGGAATGCTGGTCTTAGAGATTGCCGGGCAATGCTACTCGGTACAGGTAGGTGTATTCCGGGAGCTGGCAAAGGCACAAGTGTATTCATTACTGGTATTGTCAGTGTATCGGGGAAAAGGTGTTTATCTGGTGAAAAGGGAAGCGTATTATTGCGTACGGATTGGATATTTCGGGAGCAGGGAAAAGGCTTATGCCGTAATTGTCAGGATCAAGTCGTTAATCAAAAGGGAGAACCGGTATCTCCTATGGGCAGGAGGGTGGAGAAAATAATTTTCAGAAAGACACAGAAAATAAAATATTCGTATCGATAATCAGGAAAAGGATTGTTTGCACAGCATCGTGTATGGCAGATATGATTAAGGTATTATACTAATGAAATTAACTATTTTGATTATGCTTGTAGGATTAATTTTGATTTGGGTGTTACTTTTTTTCGCAATCTTAAGGCTTAACCACGTTGTTCATTTGAAAACGAGGCAACTGAAAGAAAAAATGCAGGAGCAGGATTTGGTCCAGAGAAAACCACAGAAAGAGGAATAACAGGGAACCCAGACGAACCAGAAAAATTCGTCAAAGACAGATTAACCAGGATAAACAATCTAAATCCCTGTTTTTATGATTCCTTTTGCTTTTGGAAGAGGTACTTTTATAACCTCTTTGGCAGAAGGTAAAACAAATTTCTTTTAAACTTTTAATTCGCAGATTTATCTTCGTGGTTTATAGTTTGATATTTTCCAGTTTACGGCTAAGAAATTCCAGATCTGAAAATACATCCCTTTTCATTTCTTTTAGTGTATCTTTATGTCTGGAAAATAGTTCTTTATAATAAATTATTCCGTCCTGTAAGTTCTTTTTGAAAGAGGTATAATAAGCGATTTGTTTCTGACTGTTATTTTTGTTTAGCTCCTGCTTTTTTTCGTCAAGATAATCGATATACATTTTTAATTCCTTCACAAAAAGATTCGGTCTTTTCGCGCTTCCGAGTATATCGGTTTTTCCATAAATATGACCGACCATTTCTATCAGGGTGGCCTCCTTGCTGAAATAAGCAATATTTGGTCCGGGGCAGATGCTAACTCCAGTACGGGGACTATCCGGGGCGATCTGGTTTGCCAGATAAGCTGAATTGGTCAATCCTTCGCAGAGACATTCCTTTTGATGCAAAAGTTCTATTGTTTCACGTTGCTCGGTTTCACAAGAACCGCTATTTTTTATGTCTTCAGTCTTTTGCCTTTGATAAAGTCTGGATGCAGTACAGATTGGCCGTTCACTATAGTCTGTATTAAAAGTAAGGTATCGTTTTGTGCATGGAAATCCAACTTTTCCTTCCTGAAGGTAATGACTGATCTGTTTTTGCTGTGTGGAATTTTTCACATTATTGAACGGAACTCCCAGGGGGGATGCATTGCTTAGATAGAGATCTTCTTCTCCAGCATTTTTTAGAAGCTCAAGGCTTTCCCTGTCGATGTTACAGACCTCCGGCACCAACATGAAAGGGCTTCCCCAGCCAATGCTGTCCAGATGATACTCGTCAAGCAGAAATTGGTGTTCTTCATTTGTTCCCACTCCTCCCTGTGCCGTGATTTTTATTACAGGTGCCTTATTGGGCCAGGTTTTACCTTTCGCTTCAAGTACCTTAATATAGACAGGAAAAATTTCATTGACCAAGCTGGTTTTCTTTTCCCTGAATTCTTCCAGAATTGGCCCCATCAGGTTTCCCTGGGTGGCAAATGCATGTCCGCCGCAGTTCAGTCCTGACTCAACCCTGTATTCTGATACCCAGATCCCTTTTTTTGCCATCATGAGGCCTTGGACCAAAGCTGACCGGTAGTCACTGACTTTCAAAATAATTTTCTTTTTCAGAAAGCCTTCTTCGTTTGGATAAAAATCTTCAAATTTTTCGATGTAGCTGTAAAGCCTGGGATTCATCCCGGCAGAAAGGATTAACGATGAAGAAAGCGTGCTATTGGCAAAACCTCGCAATGCTGCATGAGCATCGTTATATTCGATGGGGAGTGGTTCGTTGTTTTTATAATTAACTTTGTCCAGTTTAGTCATGATATTTACATCGATGCTACCTCTGATCAGGTTTGCTCTCAGCCAGTTTTTAACTTCATCAAGACTTTTACCCTGAACGAACTGATTAAACCTGGAACGAATACTCTCTGCATCCGGTAGCAGGTCGAAATATCGTTCTAGCTCGCTTCCCTTTTTCTGAAAGTTATCGATAAGCTCTTCAATTCTCTTGGAAACCAACTGGTCCACCATATTCAGGTAAGCGGTAATCCTTTTAGCCCGTGAGTCGTCCGAGCCTTCCGCAATTTCCTTAAAAGGAAGATCCAGTTTAAGGCTATAGAATTTACGCATTTTTTCCATCAGAAAGTCATCTACTATTGAAATGACCGAAGAAATTCCCAGATGTGCCACTTTTAATGGCGTATCTACAGTATATCCCAGTCCCATAACCGGAATATGAAATGTGTGCTGTTTAAAATTCATTTTAGAAATAATAAAAGAAGGAGGATTAATAGCAGAAGTTCTGGCTGCAAATTATACTGGTTTATCCCGCAAAATTTACGCTGCTTTATTCGAAAAAACTGATCTTTCCCTACACAAGAAAAAAATAATTTAACGAACCAGATCTCACAATCAATCAACACCATTCTGTTTCCACTCAATTGGCGGCAAAGATAAAGGTTTTCCAATCATAAGTGTTAATATTGATTCTAAATTAGGCTAAAGGGTTTCCAGTTTATCAGAGAGCGCCTTCCCTGTATATGATTCTTTTACCTTTAACAGATCTTCAGGTTTCCCTTCAAAAATTATTTTTCCACCGTTTTTTCCACCTTCAGGACCCAGGTCAATAATCCAGTCGGACGATTTGATAACATCCAGGTTGTGTTCGATAACAATAATGCTATGACCCCTGGATATTAATGAATTAAATGAATCCAGTAATTTTCGGATATCATCAAAATGAAGCCCGGTTGTCGGTTCATCAAAAATAAACAGGGTGGGGCTGTCCTTTTCTTTCGCAAGGAAAGCCGCCAATTTTACCCGTTGGCTTTCACCTCCGGAAAGGGTGGATGAACTTTGTCCCAGCTTGACGTATCCTAATCCTACATCCTGCAATGGTTGCAGCTTCCTTGCAATCTTTTTTTCAGTGGAACTTTTTCCGCTATTGAAAAAATCGATAGCGTCATTCACTGTCATCTCAAGGATATCATAAATGTTTTTACCACGGTATTCAATTTCCAGTATTTCATCCTTAAACCTTTTTCCTCCGCAGCTTTCACATACAAGATGGACATCTGCCATAAACTGCATCTCCACCTGGATTTCCCCTTCTCCCTGGCATTCTTCGCAACGCCCGCCGTCAACATTAAATGAAAAATGAGCAGGTTTGAATCCTTGGTATTTGGAAGCAGGCAAGTCTGCAAATAGTTTCCGGATTTCGTCGTAAGCCTTCAGGTAAGTAACCGGGTTTGAACGGGATGACTTTCCGATCGGATTCTGGTCGACAAATTCGACGGCTGTCAGCCTGTTCAGGTCTCCTTTTATAGTATCGTGCAGCCCCGTTTTTTCGCTGTACCCTCCAAAAATCTTTGCGAGCCCGGGATAAAGGATCCTGCTCACAAGACTTGATTTTCCAGATCCGCTAACACCTGTAACTGCGGTGATGGTATTCAAGGGAAATTTGACATTAATATTTTTCAGATTATTTTCCCTGGCGCCGGTTACCTCGATATAGTCAGTCCACTTTCTCCGGTATGACGGGACCTCGATTCTTTTTGTCCCGTTCAGGTAATCGGCAGTAAGGCTGTTTTTTGCAGAAAGCAGCTGATCGTGGTTTCCCTGGAAAACCAGCTCCCCTCCATGTGTTCCGGCCTTAGGCCCAATATCGATTATTTCATCTGCGGCGCGGATAATTTCTTCGTCATGTTCTACAACCAGCACAGTATTGCCGATTTGCTTGAGTTTAAGCAAAACATTAATCAACCTTTCCGTGTCTTTTGGATGAAGCCCGATACTCGGTTCGTCCAGGATATAAAGTGATCCTACGAGGCTTGATCCAAGGGAGGTTGCCAGGTTAATCCGCTGGGATTCACCTCCCGAAAGTGACGATGATAGCCGGTTCAAAGTCAGATAACCAAGTCCTACATCCCGGAGAAAATTCAGCCGGCTGTTAATTTCAATCAATATACGCTTTGCGATGTCCTGTTCATGCTTACTAAGCCGGAGTTCTTTAAAAAAATTATAAAGTTCGTTTACCGGCATTAGGACAAGGTCCTGGATTGACGCACCGCTTACTTTTACATAGCCTGCTTCTTTTTTAAGCCTGGTACCCCTGCATTCCGGGCAGGTGGTTTTACCCCGGTAGCGGGCCAGCATTACCCTGTACTGAATTTTATAGCTCTTTTCTTCAAGCATCCTGAAAAAAGCATCAATCCCTTTAAACGAGGAGTTCCCTTTCCACAGGAGCTGTTTTTGTTGCTCTGATAATTCGTAATATGGTTTATGAATAGGAAAAGCAAAATGTTCTGCATTTTGGATTAACCGGTCTTTCCATTTTTTCATGCTTTCTCCTTTCCAGCAGGCAATGGCATCCTGGTAAACAGAGAGTGACTTGTTGGGAATGACAAGGTCTTCGTCAATCCCTATTACCTTTCCGTATCCTTCGCAGGTAGGACAAGCCCCTACTGGATTGTTGAAGCTAAACATATGTTCCGTAGGCTCTTCAAAGGTGATCTCATCTTCTTCAAACAAATCGGAAAATAATTCTTCCTGTACCTGTTCTCCCTGAAAAACCTTGACGATGCACTTGCCTTGTCCTTCAAAGAAGGCCGTTTGAATGGAATCAGCCATACGGGATTTATTGCTTTCTTCCCTGTTCGCCTGCAATCTGTCGATAATCAGGTTCCACTCTCCTGAATCTAGTAATTTTTCCTCTTCTTTCGAGAGCAGGTCATCAATCCTTTCGATTGCACCATTAAACTCCAATCTTGAAAAGCCTTGTTGCAAGAGTATTTCTGCCTGTTCTTTAACCGATCTTCCGTTGTTTACTTTTAACGGAGAACAAATCAGTACACGGGTTTCTTCAGGAAAAGAGCAGATATAGTTAACAACATCGCTTACCTGGTGCCGTTTTACCTCCCTGCCGGAAACGGGGGAAATAGTTTTACCAATCCGGGCAAAGAGAAGCTTCAGGTAGTCATAAATCTCAGTTGAGGTGCCTACCGTTGAACGGGGATTTCTGGTATTTACCTTTTGTTCAATGGCAATGGCGGGCGGTATTCCTTTTATAAAGTCAACTTCCGGTTTATTGATCCTTCCCAGAAATTGACGGGCATAAGATGACAAGCTTTCTACATATCTGCGTTGGCCTTCGGCATACAAAGTATCGAAAGCAAGTGATGATTTTCCTGAGCCGGAAAGTCCTGTAACTACAATAAATTTATTTCTTGGTATCTTTAGTTCAATATTTTTTAAGTTATGAACACGGGCGCCTTTGATATAGATTTCCTTTGAATTATTTTTCTCTTTCGTCATCTCAATATCTCAAATTAAAAAAGGAAAATTTGTTTTTCTGATAAAAATCAGTCAATTTTACCTGCCACAAAAATAACAAATTGTTTAACTCATTAAAAAAAACATTGCCTATCGGAAATTTCTACTTTAAAAAGACAAAATCAGAGAAAAATGTTCATTATTGAAACAATGAGTGACAACCAGCTTGTTCAGAAATTTATTGATGGGGATGAGGCCGCGTTAGAAATTCTTGTTCGTCGTCATAAGGATCAGGTTTTTACTTATATATACATGGTTGTCAAAAATCAGCATTTAGCTGAAGATATCTTTCAGGATACGTTCATAAAAGTTATCCGCTCTCTGAAGACAGGGAAATATACCGATAACGGGAAATTTATTTCCTGGGTTCTTCGAATCGCCCATAATCTGATTATCGATCATTTCAGAAAGGAAAGACTTCTAAGTATGATTTCTAATGAGGATTCTGATTATGACATGTTTAATTCTTCAAGGTATTCCGATGAAAACATTGAAGACCGGATAATACGTAAACAAATAGAGCGAGATATCAGAAAGCTGATAAAAGAGTTGCCTGATGATCAACGGCAGGTATTGATAATGCGGTATTATCTAGGCCTGAGCTTTAAGGAGATTGCAGAAAGGACAGATGTGAGTATCAATACAGCGCTGGGCAGGATGAGATATGGATTGATCAACCTCCGAAAAATTGTGGATAAGAAGAATATATTTCTTTCCTCTATTTAGGTTTGGTATAATATCTTAAATCTTGTGGCGTTATAGAACTGTACTTCCGCTTTGAAGTACTCAGAATTGTGTATTCGTTGTTTTATGATTATTTTTAGAATAATTTTTTGCATAGTCGGGTAATATTAAATAAAAAGGAATAACAGGGATGTTCGGGAAAGAGGTAAAAAAGAATTCAAAAGAAATATATTCTCCGGAAGAAGATGTTTCAAAGACATATTCTCCAAGGGAAAGTTTGGTTAAGGAAATCCTGGATTTTGCAAAATCATACGATACCCTGGAAACAGTCAGCACGGGATACGTGGAGATAAACCTGAATTAGGTTTAATTTTTGTGGAGATATTTTGTCTGGGACGGTTTTAATCTTCAGTGTCAAATAACCGGAAATTTTTATGGCAGGAACGGAAAACTATTTTGTTGGACCGTTAAGGAAGTAATATGATCCATCGTCAAAGAACTTTTGGACAGTTTTTTTTATGTGTTTTATTTTGATTTATAGATGATTAATCAATTTTATCTATTGCTTGTTGCCAGGTATCCCTGGTGAAATTTATATTTTGGACCAGGAGAAGAAATCTGTTTTCTGTTTAAAAATCCTTAACTTTGCATCCGAATTTTTTCATCATGGCTAAACAGACCAAGAATAAAAAGACATCAAAAAAAGCAGGTTTTTTCTCCCGGGTGTGGTCATTCTTTACCGGAGATGAATTCAGATATACAAGTGGATTTTTTCTGTTTGTATTTGCTCTTTATCTATTGACCGCATTTATTTCTTTTCTTTTCTATGGTGCAGCCGATCACAGTAAGCTTGACCTTTCATGGTATGATCTGGTGACGGATCCGGACATAAAAGTGCTGAATAAGGCAGGAAAAACAGGAGCTTTCTTAAGTGAATATATTATAAACGGGGGATTTGGCATTTCTTCGTTTCTTTTTATCTATATGCTGTTTGTCACGGCTTTTCAGTTCTGGAAAAAACCTCTGGTCAGGTATAGCCGGGCTATCCTGTTTTCTCTTATTTTTCTTTTCTGGACCTCTATCCTGATGGGACTTGTTGTTTCACTGACAGGGGGTGACAGTTACCTGTACCTGGGAGGTGAAAACGGTCTGTTTATGGCCTATTGGCTTAGTTCCATGTTTGGTAGCATCGGTACTTCTTTCATCCTGGCACTTAGCCTTTTCCTGATCATCGTGTCCTGTACAAATAGCTTTGTCCCCTGGCTTAAAAAAATTTTTGCAAGGAAGAACAAGGTACCTGTTGCCAGGAAGACAGCATCTGTTGTTAATGAAAGTACTGAAGAGGGAAAAGATATACAGACAGAAGAACGGATAGCCAAGATCGTAAATGAGAATGATCAGGTCGAAACGGTGTTCGATCCGGATACAGGGGAACTTGAAATTGATAATAAGATCGATATTTCAGGGATTGAAGATCATGTGAGGGAGCAAATCTCCGGAGATAAACGGGACCATAAAAAAGACGGCGGCCTGGAGATGACAATCGAAAAGATTGAAGAGGAACATGACGAAGATTATATGCATGACGGTTCACTGGAGGCATATGACCCGACGCTGGACTTGTCGAATTATAAGTTTCCAACGATTGACCTTTTGGATGACCATCCTGCGGGAAGTGCTGAAGTGAGCAATGAGGAACTGATTTCAAACAAAAACAAAATTGTAGAAACACTTCGTCAGTATAAAATTGAAATTACGAAAATACGGGCAACCATCGGGCCGACCATTACCCTTTATGAAATTGTGCCTGCTCCTGGTATCCGTATTGCCAAGATTAAAAACCTGGAGGATGATATTGCCCTGAGCCTTGCCGCTCTGGGTATCCGTATTATTGCGCCGATTCCGGGAAGGGGTACGATTGGGATAGAAGTGCCTAATCAGCAACCTGAAGTCGTTTCGATGAGATCTATCGTGTCGTCCAAGAAATTTCAGGAAAGCACTGCCGACCTGCCGGTCGTGCTTGGGAAGACGATTTCGAACGAGACATTCCTGATTGATCTGGTCAAAATGCCGCATATTCTTGTTGCAGGGGCAACAGGGCAGGGAAAATCAGTCGGGCTGAATGCGATCATAACTTCTCTCTTGTATAAAAAGCATCCGTCGCAGCTGAAGTTCGTAATGATCGATCCTAAGAAAGTCGAACTTAGCCTGTATTCAGCCATAGAGAAACATTTTCTGGCTAAACTTCCTGATGATGAAGAGCCTATCATTACGGATATACAGAAAGTGAAATATACACTCAATTCCCTGAATATAGAGATGGATTTGAGGTATGACCTTTTGAAGAAGGCCCAGGCGAGGAATATTAAGGAGTATAATGCAAAATTTACCGGAAGGCGGTTAAATCCGGAAAAGGGGCATCGTTTCCTTCCTTATATTGTTGTTATTATTGACGAGTTTGCCGACCTGATCATGACGGCAGGAAAGGAGATCGAGTTGCCGATAGCCCGTATTGCCCAGCTGGCCCGCGCTGTTGGTATACATATGGTTATTGCGACTCAGCGTCCTTCGACAAACATCATTACGGGGGTGATCAAGGCAAACTTTCCGACACGTATTGCTTTTAAAGTTGCTTCCATGATCGATTCGAGGACCATTTTGGATACTCCGGGGGCAAACCAGTTGATAGGGAAAGGGGATATGCTGATATCGATGGGGAGCACGATGACCCGTTTGCAGTGTGCCTTTGTCGATACCCCGGAGGTGGAGCGCATTTGCCAGTATATTGCTTCACAGCAGGGATACCCGACGGCATTGATGTTGCCCGAGTATGAAGGAGATTCCGGTGACGGAGGAGCTGTGGAAACAGACTTGCACAACAGGGACGAACTTTTTGAACAGGCGGCCCGTGTTGTCGTTATGAATCAGATGGGATCAACATCTATGATCCAGCGGAAATTTTCTATCGGTTATAACAGGGCAGGCCGTATTATGGACCAGCTTGAGGCTGCCGGAATTGTCGGTCCCGGCGAGGGAAGCAAGGCCCGACAGGTCATGATTCAGGATGAATATACTTTGGAACAGTTATTGAGTAAAATGTAATCAAAATATAATGGTTATCTGTGGCCTTGAAAGTTGTGCCGAAACTGTTTTTTGATCGGCAATCTGCACATTTAAGGCTTAGGAAACCAGGCAGTAATGATACTTTTGTTTGATGAATTTTTAAATGTATGAGAAAACTATTGTTTGCAGTTATTTTTGTATTTAGCGGTATCCTGACATTTGCACAGCAGGATCAAAAGGCAAAATCGATACTGGAAAATGTTACAAAGACCACGCAGTCTTTTAAAACAATCAGGGCTGATTTTAATTATGTTATGGATAATAAATCTGAGAGTATCCATGAAGAAAACAAGGGGGAAATAATCATGTCCGGGGATAAATATCAGCTTAAAATGCCTCAGCTCGGACTTGAAGTATATAACAATGGAAAGAATGTCTGGACCTATATGAAAGATGCCAATGAAGTGAGTATTGCATCTGCCTCTGATGGCTCTCAGGAGATGATGAACCCATCCAAATTATTTACCATATACCAACACGGTTTTACCTATAAATTTGTTGAAGAAAGCATGCTTGACGGGCAACCTGCTTACGTGATTGATTTATTTCCGGAGAGTAGCAACGAGACAATTGAATATTCGAAGATCCGGATTTATGTAGATAAACAGAAGATGTTAATCAAGAAGGCCGAGATGACAGGGAAGGAAGGTAATAATTATATTATCAGGATAAACGATATGAAAACGGATGTTCCTGTTGATGACAAATTATTTGTTTTTGATGCGGGAAAATATCCTGGAGTTGAAACCGTCGATCTGAGATAAAAAGAGGATGTATCAAAAGTCTCTTTATCCTCCGGAGAATTGAATAGTTGAATTCAATTTCTAAATCAGATAAAAAAAAGAAGAAGCTGAAAAAGGTTCAGCCTCTTCTTTTTTTTAGTTTGCCTTTTGTGTCAGACGTTCGGCTGTCGAAATTTCCATGAAGGTAGATCCTCCTCCAATTCCAAAACTGCCACCGATATAGACAACGACATCCTCACCCTTGAGCATTCCGCTGTCGAGTAAAGATATCAGAGAGGATCTCACCATCTTGAACCGGTTTTTCTTGGGGACAATGAGGCTCGGACGGACACCGTACGACAGTGCCAGTTGTCTTACTACTCTCATATTATAGCATTGGGCATAAACCGGGTTGTTACCCCTGAATGCTGCCAGGTAGCGTGCTGTTTTTCCAGTAAGCGTATTGGTTACTATTGCTGTGGTTTTCAGTTCATTTGATGCCTGAATTGCTGCTTCAGCCAGGTAAGCGACAACCTCATTTTCCACGGCAGGGATGGTAATATCATTACGTTTATCCTTTCCTGATTCAACTTCCATTGCAATCCGGCACATATACTGTACTGCTTCAACCGGGTATTTCCCGTAGGCAGTTTCTCCGCTAAGCATGATGGCATCGGCCCGGGAATAGATCGCGTTGGCCACGTCGCTTACCTCCGCGCGGGTCGGGCGGGGATACTCGATCATGCTGTGGAGCATTTGGGTAGCTATAATAACCGGTTTTTTGCGTTGTACGGCCTTTTTTATTAGCAGGCGCTGAATTCCTGGAATTTTTTCTGCTGCTATTTCTATGCCAAGGTCTCCTCGGGCTACCATAATACCATAGGCGTGGTCAAGTATCTCGTCAATATTGTTTACCCCATCTAAATTTTCAATCTTGGCAATAATTTTTATCGGGCTATTGTATTTATCCAGCAGTTCCTGTACTTTGATTACATCTTCCTTGTTCCGCACAAAGGAATGAGCAATAAAATCGACATTGTTTTTTGCTGCGAATTCGATAAACTTCTCATCCTTTTCCGATACAGAGGGAAGTTTCACGCTGAACCCCGGAGTGTTCACACTCTTTCTGTTCTTGATTGTGCCATGGTTTTCTACCCGGCATAAGACATAATCTTTTTTCTTCTCAACAACACTTAATTCAATTTCTCCATCATCTATGAGTATTTTACTGTTAGAAGGTATTTCAATATGAAAGTTAGGATAAGAAACAGAAAGTGTTTTTCTGTTTTCCTCGCTTTTCCTATCAATTCCTGATACCTCGATGAGCTGGTCAAGCTCTACTTCTATTGTGGGTTCCACGTTAGTTGTCCTTATTTCAGGGCCTTTGGTGTCAACTAGAATTCCGATGGTATCAGAGACAGATCTTATATTTTCAATCATCTTCAATGCACCTTCTGTCGATATGTGCGCGGTATTTAAACGGGCCACATTCATTCCTGCTTTAAACAATGCTTCTACAAACTCAGGCTCGCATCTTTGATCTGAGATTGTGGCAACGATTTTTGTGTGTTTCATTCGGAAAAACTTAAATAATTTAATCTATTTCTGCATTTCGTATAGAAACAAGCATGTCGACTGACCTGTTTGCCGTCAATCTTTGATAATAACCTCACAAATTACTTTTTGCGCAATTTTGTTTCTAAAATTCAACATCATGCTCGTTCCCTTATTTCTAAACCTAATTATGGGGGCACAAAGATAGATTTTTTTATTTTCTACAAATAAAATGCAGGGTTATGGAACCTTAAAATAATCTAAAGATCATCTTTTGACAAAACTTTCTATAGCCAATCTGTATGAATCGAGTCCGAATCCCATAATACTGCCTCTGCAAACCGGGCCTATCAGTGATTCATGTCTGAAGTTTTCCCGGGTTAGTATATTGGAAATATGAACTTCCACAACCGGTGTTTTTACTCCGGCAATAGCATCCCTGATGGCTACCGACGTATGCGTATAGGCCCCTGCATTAAGTACAATCCCGTCGTAGGAGAACCCGACTTCGTGGATTTTGTTTATAATTTCGCCCTCAACGTTCGATTGATAATATTCGAACGAAATTTCAGAATATTTTTCGACCAACGTTTGATAGTAGAGTTCAAAAGGCATATCGCCATAAATATTCTTTTCTCTCTTTCCCAGTAAATTTAAATTTGGACCATTAATTAACAATATTTTCATTTTTATTCTCTTATTTTAAAAAAATATCTTATCTTTCGCTTTGTTGCCTACGTATTGAAAATTATGTAATCTTGGGGAAGAAACTATTTTCCAATCATGTAGGTAGCATATTTATTTATTACATCAACCAAAATTATTTAAATTGTTTTTAGAAAAAAATTAATTAATTATGAAATGGGAAGATAGTAAAAAAGGCTTCGAAAATTTCTTGAGGTTGGAAAAATCATTATCACAAAATTCCGTTGCCGCTTACATTAATGACATTAATAAGTTGATGGCATTTTTGGACGAGAACTTCAAGAGATTAACACCTGAAAAGGTAAAACTCAATCACCTGAAAAGTTTTATTGAGTATATCAATGAAAGAGGCGTTTCTCCTCGTACCCAGGCAAGGACCATCTCCGGTATCAAATCTTTTTTCAAGTATTTACTGATGGAAGGAAAAATCAACAGCGATCCGACATCTTTACTGGAGTCGCCCAAGATTGGAAGAAAACTTCCGGAAGTATTGAGCATGGAGGAAATCGACCTTATCATTGATGGAGTAGATCTGGCAAAACCGGAAGGACAGAGAAACAAAGCGATGCTTGAGACTCTTTATAGTTGCGGTTTACGTGTATCTGAGCTTGTCAACCTGAAAGTGACAAACCTGTTTTTCGATCAAGGGTTCATTAAAGTTGAAGGGAAATCGGAAAAAGAAAGGCTGGTCCCGGTGAGCTCCAAAGCAATCGAGGAAATTACCAGATATATTCAGGGATATCGTAAATCTTTGAAAATAAGCAAAGAATTTGAAAATGTCCTGTTCCTGAACAGGAGAGGTAAAAAGCTGAGCCGTGTTATGATCTTTACTATCATTAAAAACCTGGCAGAGAAGGTTGGGCTTAAAAAGAAAATCAGTCCTCATACTTTCAGGCATTCTTTTGCTACTCACCTGATCTCGGGTGGTGCCGACTTACGGGCTGTGCAGGAAATGCTTGGGCATGAATCGATTCTTACAACTGAAATATACACTCATCTGGACCGGGATTACCTGAAAAATACAATTGCCCATTTTCATCCCCGTTCATAGTCAGGAACTGTATTTTGGAGAGAGATTTTTGAAATCAGTATACTGCAAGGCACCAGTATGTTAACTTTTGCGGTTAATGATTTCTTAACGTATGAATTGCTAAAGGTATTATCCTTTATTGATTAGGAGACAGGGTGTTAATAAACGCCCTGTCTGCATTTTAGCATAGTAATCATGAAATCAGGGTAATTTAAAACCGCTAACCCGGCCTGATCCAGGAAAAAAATTAATTTTGTCTTCCGAGAAAAATGGTTTGTTGGAAATATTAATTTTTAATTCGTGATTATGAAAAATTTAGATTTATCTAAGTACGGTATCACCGACGTCAAAGAAATTGTTTATAACCCATCTTACGATTTGTTATTTGAAGAAGAGACCAAGGCTGGTCTTGAGGGATATGAAAGGGGGGTGGTAACCGAACTTGGTGCTGTTAATGTAATGACCGGGATTTTTACCGGGCGTTCTCCAAAAGATAAGTTCATTGTAAAAGATGACACAACAAAAGATACGATTTGGTGGACATCTCCGGAAGCTCCGAATGATAATAAACCTACTACGCCTGAAGTATGGAAAGAACTGAAAGCACTTAGTGCAAAACAGCTTTCCGGAAAAAAGCTTTATGTGGTTGATACCTTTTGCGGGGCGAATCCAGATAGCCGTCTGAAAGTTCGTTTTATCATGGAGGTTGCCTGGCAGGCTCATTTCGTTAAGAATATGTTTATCCGCCCGAGTGAAGAAGAACTGGCCAACTATGGTGAACCTGATTTCGTTTCAATGAACGCTTCAAAACCACGAATCCGAAATGGAAAGAGCAAGGCCTGAATTCAGAAGTATATACTGTTTTCAACCTTACTGAAAAAATGCACGTTGTCGGAGGAAGCTGGTATGGCGGTGAAATGAAGAAGGGTATTTTTGCCATGATGAACTATTACCTTCCATTGCGTGGTATGGCAGCAATGCACTGTTCTGCAAATGTTGGAAAAGATGGCGATACTGCAATTTTCTTCGGCCTTTCCGGAACAGGAAAGACTACCCTTTCAACCGATCCTAAGCGTCAGCTGATCGGTGATGATGAACATGGATGGGATGATGACGGTGTCTTTAACTTCGAAGGCGGTTGTTATGCCAAAACAATCAATCTTGACCCGGAAGCAGAACCGGACATCTACCGGGCTATTAAACGCAATGCTCTTCTAGAGAATGTTACTGTTGACGGAAACGGGAAAATTGACTTTACTGATAAGTCGGTTACTGAGAATACCCGGGTATCTTATCCTATCTATCACATTGACAATATTGTTAAGCCTGTCTCAAAAGCAGGACCTGCCCAAAAGGTTATTTTCCTGAGTGCCGATGCGTTTGGGGTACTGCCTCCTGTCAGCAAACTGACCAAAGAACAGACCAAGTACCATTTCCTTTCCGGATTTACGGCAAAACTGGCTGGAACAGAACGTGGTGTAACAACACCTCAGCCTACTTTCTCGGCTTGTTTCGGTAAGGCTTTCCTTTCATTACACCCGACGAAATATGGTCAGGAACTGGTAAAGAAGATGGAAGCTAACGGGGCTGAGGCATATCTGGTAAATACTGGTTGGAACGGAACTGGTAAACGTATTTCCATAAAAGATACCCGTGGAATTATCGATGCTATTCTGAACGGAGATATTGAGAAGGCTGAAACAAAGCAAATTCCTATTTTTAATCTTGAAGTTCCTACCTCTCTGCCGGGAGTTGATCCGAAGATCCTTGATCCTCGTGATACTTATGCTGATGCAAAGGAATGGGAAGAAAAGGCAAAAGATCTTGCTGCACGTTTCATCAAGAACTTTGTTCAATATACAGACAATGAAGAAGGGAAAGCTCTTGTAGCTGCCGGTCCTCAGTTGTAATTATATTTAGATTATTATAGCTAAAGCCCTGTCGAAAGCACAGGGCTTTTTTATTCATTTTTGCGGAATACTGTAATCTTGGTTTTTGCTTGTGGCATCTTTCAGCGCACTGGAAATGGAGGCGTGAATAAATTGATAACCTTGTTCTGTAAGCCTTTGAGGAATAACAACCGGATTGCTCAACATTAGGGAAGCTGCATTTCCGTAAATCAGTCTCAGTACAAACGCGGGAACTTTAAGAAAAGCCGGCTTCTTAAGAAGTCCTGCGAGTGTTTTTGTAAATGTTTTATTGTCTATCTGATCCGGGGCAACCAGGTTGTAGGTTCCTTCAAAGTTTTGATCCGTGATACTCTGATAGATAGCTTCCGTTAAATCGTCAATATGAATGTACGGAAAAGATTGTTTTCCGCTGCCGATACAACCACCGAGCCCGGCTTTAAATACAGGAAGGAGCTTCTTTATTGTTTGAGATTCTTTTCCAAGCACCATTCCAAGCCTGAAAATCACCCTTCTGACATTTTTGTCGAGGCCGGAAGATGAGTTTTCCCAATCTTTCACAACATTTCCAAGAAAGCCATTATTAAAGTCACGGCTTGATTCATCATGAATTTTATCGTTCGTATAAATACCGGTAGCCGATGCCGATATAAAAACAGGCGGACGTAAGCCGGGGGACAGTTCGTTGATCGCATTTGTTAGGTTCCAGGTTGTCTGGATACGGCTATTATAAATGATTGCCTTGTTTGATTTGGTCCACCTTTGTAAAACCGGTGCTCCTGCCAGATTAATCACTGCACCGGTCCCTGACAGGTATGATGACAATTGTTCCTGGGCTCCGTAGATAAATATCCTGCTTACCGGCTTGATCACGAATCCTTTCGATTCGAGATACCGGCTAAGGTTTCTTCCGATGTATCCGTTTGCTCCTGTTATTGCAATATTCATTTTTTTATTTCCGGCTCTCTTTTCCAGCTATTAAATGATGTTCGTTTATTATTAATACAATTATGTTTTTGAAAAGTTTTCTCAGTAAATAAAATTTGAATGAATAAATTTTGATTTTATTAGTTAGTTTTGGTCGAAAATTTTGGACATGCCACAGACGAAAAATCAGCAAAAGAAAAAGAATACTAAAAATAAAAAGAGCAATAAACCAGGAAGAAAACGATCTTCTTCCCGGGAAATTGTGAGTTTATTATTTAAAGTAGCAGCGACAGGAATTATTTTCCTGGTTCTTCTTTTTCTTGCAGTATATTTTGGTTTTCTGGGTTATGTTCCGAGTACGGCCCAGTTGCATGATATTAAAAATCCTCAGGCATCCGAGGTTTTTTCAGCAGAGGGAAAACTTCTTGGTCGTTATTATATTGAGAACCGGAGCAATGTGAGCTATAAAGATATATCTCCGAATGTTATCCATGCACTGGTTGCTACTGAGGATTCCCGGTTTTATGAACACAGGGGAATTGATGAAGTTGCTTTATTCAGGGTACTTGTGAAAACAATTCTGCTACAGGACCACAGCGCGGGCGGGGGAAGTACACTTAGCCAACAGATTGCCAAGAACCTGTTTCCTCGTAATAGTTTGTGGATTTTCTCAATGCCTGTTAATAAAATAAGGGAAGCTATCATCGCTTACCGGTTGGAGCGTATTTATACAAAAGAAGAAATATTGACTTTATATCTGAATACGGTTCCGTTCGGGGAGAATGTATTTGGTATTGAAGTTGCTGCAGAACGTTATTTCAGTAAAGCTCCCAGAAACCTGACCGTTGATGAAGCTGCGGTTCTGGTTGGTATGCTGAAAGCCAATAATGCCTATAACCCGAGGCTTCATCCCAAAAGATCACTTGAACGCAGAAATACGGTGATCTCCCAGATGGTGAAGTATAAGTATTTGACTGAAGCCCAGGGGAAGATTTTTCAGGAAAAACTTTTGACCCTTCATTATCAAAGGATTTCCTATAATGAAGGACCCGCAACTTATTTTCTGGAAATGCTCCGGCCTGAGTTGACAGACTGGTGCCAATCTCACAAAAAGGAGAATGGCGATCCCTATAATTTATATACGGACGGACTGAAAATAAAAACGACATTAAATTATGATTATCAGATTATTGCACAGCAGGCTGTAACTGAGTACATGAAAGATTTACAAGGGGTTTTTGACAAACATTGGGAAAATAAAGAACCTTGGTACAATAATCCTTCTATTTTACAACGTGCCATACGCCGGACCGATAGGTACCGTAATATGGCGGCCGACGGAAAAACAGAGGCTGAGATCAAAAATGCTTTCAGTCAAAAAATAGAAACAACCCTTTTTTCATGGAATGGGGATAAACAGGTTATCACAACACCTCTCGATTCAGTCAAATATTATCTGAGGATGCTCAATGCCGGCTTTATTGCCGTTGACCCAATGACGGGTGATTTAAAGGCCTGGGTCGGAGGCACGGATTTCCGGTACTTTAAATACGACCATGCAACTGCAGTCCGTCAGGTTGGATCTACCTTTAAACCGTTTGTTTACTTGTCCGCTCTTCAGAACGGAATGAGCCCATATGTCTACTATCCGAATGAACGAAAGGTTTATCATGAGTATAACGATTGGTCACCAAGGAATTCTCATGACGAGTATGAAGGCTATTATACGATGCAAGGGGCTCTGGCAAAATCCGTAAACACTGTTGCTGTTGATGTTCTGGTACAGTCGGGTATTGACAACACTGTTTCTCTGGCCCACGAGTTGGGTATTGAGCATGATTTGCCTGTTTTTCCTTCACTTGCCCTGGGGGTTGCTTCAGTCAGCCTTCGGGAAATGGTAACAGCATATTGCTCGATCCTGAACGGGGGCACCCGCTTTGACCCTTATTATCTTGTATCGATCAGTGATAGCAAGGGCAAGGTCATGGAAACTTTTAACAGACCTGCACCTCACCGTGTTTCTGTCGACGAGGACAATTGCAGGATCCTTGTGCATATGCTTGAGGCTGTTGTCGATAGCGGGACAGGAACAGCAATTCGTTCCAAGTATAATGTTCCCGGCGATTTTGCAGGGAAAACAGGGACTACTCAAAATCAATCGGACGGTTGGTTTGTCGGGATGAATCCCCGTTTGGTTACTGGTTGCTGGGTGGGGGCAGAAGACCCTGGAATCCATTTCAGGTCCATTACATATGGACAAGGGGCCTATATGGCTTTGCCCGTTGTCGGTAAATTTTTCAATAAATTGTATCAGTTACCTCGCTATGCAAATATGCGGTATGCTACATTCAATGAGCCGGATCCGGAGATCCTTGCCGAACTCGACATTCCCCAGTACAGGGAAATGCTTGAAAGGAGCAGTATCGGAGATATTATCCATAGTATTTTTTCAAAAAACGACAAGTCTCAGCAGGATGAACTGAAAGAAAAACAGGAGGAGGAATCCCAGGATAAGGGAAAGAAAAAAGTTTGGGATGCAATTAAAGATATCTTCAAAAAGAAAAAATAGTTTCTTATCTTAAACGTTCTGTTAAATGTTAATTTTGTCGCCGGATGCGAAGTAAGGTACCTATAATTGTGCGATTTCACCGTTGGCGTTTACGAAATCTCAGTGAACGGAAGTTTGTTGTTATCCTAAGCGTTTTGATTGGCATTATAGCCGGAATGGGGGCTACTATTATAAAGAATGCAGTCCGGATTACTCAGCGGATGATCAGCCATCTGATCAATCAGGATGTTCACAATTATATTTATTTTGTTCTTCCCTTTATGGGGATTCTTTTAACTGTACTTTTTGTAAAATATATAGTCAGGAAACCTGTAAGACATGGTATCCCCAATGTTTTACACAGTATTTCAAGGAGAAAAGGTGAATTAAGCAGGCATAATCTTTATTCTTCGATTGTGGCCAGTGCCCTGACTGTCGGTTTTGGCGGGTCGGTCGGTTTGGAAGGACCTACCGTTGCAACCGGTGCGGCCTATGGTTCCTGGTTCTCAAAGCTTTTCCGACTCGATTACCGGTACACGATTCTTTTGCTATCGTGTGCCAGTGCGGCAGGAATGGCAGCTATTTTTAAAGCACCGATTGCGGCTATCGTTTTTGCTCTGGAAGTAATTATGCTTGACCTGACTACATTTTCGATGGTCCCGTTATTAATGGCTACCTCTTCGGCTGTCGTAACTTCCTATTTTTTCATGGGGCAGGAAGTCCTTTATCCCTTTGAAGTAAAACAATCTTTCCTGATTAGTGAGCTGCCTTTTTATGTCCTCCTTGGAATAATTGCAGGACTGGTTTCTGCCTATTTTACCAAGGTTTATATTTTTATAGCCGGAGTATTTGAAAAGGTAAAAAGTGCCTGGACCCGTCTGTTTGCAGGGGGAATCATTTTGGGGTTGCTTATCTTTATTTTACCTTCTCTTTATGGGGAAGGTTATGACGGGATTAATGCCTGTCTGAAAGGGAATATGAATTACCTTTTCGATAATTCCATGTTTTTTAATTTTAAGGAAGATGTCGTTCTTATTTTCGTATTGATGATTGCCGTTACTTTGTTGAAAGTTGTTGCCACTTCGATTACCTTTGGAAGTGGAGGGGTAGGCGGAGTATTTGCTCCAACCTTGTTTACCGGGGCCAATACCGGGATGTTTTTTGCCATGAGCCTGGGAAAATTAGGATTTACATATCTGGATAAAGAGAATTTTGCATTAATTGGCATGTCAGGTCTGATAGCAGGTGTCTTGCAGGCACCGCTCACCGGCGTCTTTTTAATAGCGGATATTTCAGGCGGTTATCAGCTCTTTGTGCCTTTGATTATTACTGCAACCTTTTCGTATCTGACCGTGAAAATATTCTCCCCAAGTTCTGTTTACCATTTCCAGCTGGCCCAGCGGGAAGAACTTATGACGCACGACCAGGATAAAAATGTACTCAGGATGATGGAAGTGAGCAAATTACTTGAGACAGATTTTGTCACCCTGCACCCGGATGCCACACTGCGCGACTTAACCGATGCGATTTCCAGGTCTCACAGGAATTTGTTTCCCATTGTGGACGAGAATGGTTATATGAAAGGGATGTTGAAAATGGATGATGTACGTCACCTGATTTTTAAGCAGGAACTGTACGATAAAGTTCGTGTCAGCGACTTGATGTACCATCCGGAATATTATATATCGACAAAGGATTCGATGAAGGATGTTGTTGAAAAGTTCGAATCCAGTGGACGCTACAATATTGCTGTTATCGACAATGGCAAATACGTGGGGTTTATTTCCCGGGCCCGCGTCTTTTCGTTCTACAGGAAAACAATGAGCATGTTTTCGCACGATTAAGTTTAGATAGATATGTCAGAAATTGAGAAAAAGTTAAACCCGCTGAAGAAGCAGGTGTTTGATGACAAAAAGATTTATTGGTTGAGCTTGTTGATTGGAGTGTTGAGCGGAACTGCCGCCCTGATCCTTAAAAATTTGATTCATTTTATAGGAGAGACACTTGTCGGTAATTTAAAGATTTCACACGGGAACATATTGTTTTTTGCTTTTCCTGTAATCGGGATTATTATTACGGTGCTTATCGTCCGGTTCCTGGTCAAGGACGACCTGGGACATGGTGTCACCAAGGTATTATCTGCTATAAGTATGAAAAAAGGGCATTTAAGGGCCCATCACACTTTCTCGAGCATGATAACCAGTAGTTTTACCATCGGCTTTGGCGGTTCTGTGGGAGGTGAAGCGCCTGTTGTGTTAACGGGGGCGGCTATCGGTTCAAACCTGGCCCGTTTTTTTAAGCTGGGATACGCCGATACCATGCTCCTTCTAGGTTGCGGGGCAACAGGGGCGATTGCCGGCATATTTAAGGCCCCGCTTGCCGGAATTGTTTTTACGCTGGAAGTACTTATGCTTGACATGACTATGGCTTCGCTGATACCGTTGTTGATATCAGGTATATCGGCTGCCGTGCTTGCCAATTATTTTATGGGAGACGCCGTGTTGTTCAAATTTCATCTTGTGAATTCTTTTGATGCTTCGAATATTCCTTTTTACCTGGCCCTTGGTATTTTTTCCGGGTTTGTTTCATTGTATTTTACCCGGATGACGATGTACCTGGAAGGCAAGTTTAAAATGATCAAGCACCAGTTTATGAGAATTACCATTGGCGGATTGGGACTTGGACTCTTGATTTTTTTGTTTCCACCGCTATGGGGTGAAGGCTATACCTCCATTAATAAGGTTTTTAATGGATTGGGAGCTAATTTGTTGAATAATTCATTGTTTTTTGGCCTTGAGAATAACCCCTGGTTTTTTATAACCTTCCTGCTGTTGCTGATCGTTTTCAAAGTTATTGCCATGACGGTGACTACAGCATCGGGCGGAGTAGGGGGAATTTTTGCTCCTTCGCTGTTTGTCGGGGCAATTGGCGGGTATTTTGTCGCTTATTTCTCAAATAATATATTCGGACTTAACCTGCCCCTCGATAATTTTGCTCTTGCCGGCATGGGGGCAATGATGGCCGGGGTGATGCACGCTCCGTTACTGGGGATCTTCCTTACTGCGGAGATTACCGGGGGCTATCAATTGTTTTTTCCTTTGATTATTGCCGCTATTGCTTCTTATTTGACGATCATGCAGTTCGAGCCCCATTCTATTTATACCAAACGTCTGGCTTTGCAGGGCGACTTGATCACTCATCATAAGGATAAAGCAGTGCTTCATTTTATGGAAGTAGGTGAACTGATCGAGAAGGATTTCGAAATCGTACCTTCTGACGCAACGCTGGGCGACCTGACCAAGGTCATCGCACGTTCGAAGAGGAACCTGTTCCCTGTTGTAGATAGCGACGGGATGATGAAGGGAATGGTAAAGATGGACGATATCAGGGAAATCATATTCAATCATGACCTTTATGACAAAGTATACGTGAAGGATCTGATGTATATGCCCGAGTATTATATTTCTCCTTATGATTCGATGCATACGGTTGCTGAAAAATTTGAAAACTGCGGACGGTTTAACCTGGCCGTTATCGACAATGGCAAATATGTCGGTTTTATCTCCAGGGCAAGGGTTTTTTCAAATTACCGGCATACTATGCGTACCCTGTCTCATGACTAAAGAATTTGCCTGGAGGTTCATCTAATGGAATGACTTCAGAAAGACAGAGTAAATTGCAATGAAAAGCAGGGTAAAGATGGTGTTGGTTGCCGAGAAGGCATTTGGCCCAAGCCATAATACAGGGACAACCAGCAGTGATAACTGGGCTCCCGTGTAGAAGAAGTATCCTGCCTTTTGTTGCTTTTTCATTTTTATAACTCCAATCAGCGACAGCAGGTAAAGTCCGCAAAAGATCGTAAAGTAGAGAGGGGTTATCTTTTGCATGGTCTGGGTGTTTGTGAGTGTTTCAATCAGCCTTCCAGTCTGATTGAAAAAAATGACTGCACAAAAATAAGCCAGCACGGCTATGCTGCTGCCTATTGTGCTCAAAAGCAACGCAGAAGATAAAAGCAATGGTCGGTCTTTATAATTCATGTTGAAAAAATGAATGCATTTCTCCAAATTTCAGATAAATATTATAAACAAGCAAATAACCGTTCATCGTTTTATCCTGAATATCTGTCAGGATGAATTTCCCTGAATGCGTATTCCTGATGTTTTTCTGAAATTAAATCGCTTATGATTTTCCCGCTTACCGGCGCCAGGCTCATTCCCATCATGGCATGACCTGCTGCGATTGAAAGGTTCCGGTAACGGGCAGTTTTACCTATATACGGTATGCCATCGGGGCTTAGCGGACGTAAACCTTCCCAAACCGGAAGCTGCCTCGAATCGGCCTGTTCAAACAGCATCGGAATTGCCTGAAGTGTCCGGTCTAGCATTGTTTGAACCCGTTTATGCCTGATCTGCCCGGTTATCCCGCTGAACTCCATTCCACTTCCAACCCTGACCATATCTTTAAACGGAGATATGGCAACCCTGGCCTCGGTAAGAATTACCGGAGTTTTTAATTTCCGGATGGAAACGGGAAAGTCAATACTGTATCCTTTTCCGGCAATGACCGGAATGGATAATCCGGCTAACCTGGCAAGTCCGGATGTCATGGATCCTGCTGCCAGAACATATTCATCGGCCTGATAACTGTCATACTTAGTACGAACTGCCGTAATCTTACCGTTGTTTATTTTTATCTTTTCAACAGGCTCTCCGTAATGGAAAATTACCCCTTGTCCTTTTAACCAATTTTTGAGCCAAAACATGTGTTTCCCCGGCTGAATAATGGCATCGCTTTTATATAAAACAGCCCCTTTGATATTAAACTCAGCGTCCGGTTCAATTATTTTCATTTCGGACGGAGCCAGTACCCTGGTTAAAATACCCAGTTCTTCAGCCAAAAAAGTCAGGGCGGTCTCTTCTTCAAAGCCCTTCTCTGTTTCTGAAGCCATTAATAAACCACTTTCGCGAAACTCTGAGGACGGCTGATGTTCTCTGTTGATTTCTGAATACAGTTTTCTGCTCGCCTCGTTGAGCTGATACAGAACAGGTGCATTTTTTTGTACCTGTTTGTTATTTGCGGCCATTAAAAACTTCAGGAACCAGGAAATATTTTTTATATTTTTCTTAAGTGGAAGATATACCGGGCTCTTCGCATCGAATAACAGTTTCAGTCCGGAATGCAGCATTGCCGGGGATGCAAGTGAAATAAAATGGCTGGGTACAACAAATCCACAGTTCCCGTATGAACAACCATTCATATCCAGTTCTTCCGTTGCTTCAATGATTTCTACCTGGTGCCCCTCGCGCGTTAAAAAGTAGGCGCAGTGCAGCCCAATGGTGCCGGCGCCTGTGATGATTACTTTTTTTCTCATAAAATCAGATCTGGTTCAGTTTCCCTGTTACCCGGAACCCGTGGGCATAGGGATCCTTGTCGTCAATGATGATGGTATTGTATCCGGTAACGACTGCCCATCCCTCAATCCCGGGAATGATGGCATCATATTCACCAACGGTCACATGGTCTTCGACAGTTCCTGTAAACAGGCTTCCGATAATACTTTCGTGGAGGAACCGTGAACCTGTTTGCAGTTTTCCTTTCGCGAACCACTGTGCCATCCGGGCGGATGTTCCGGTACCGCAGGGACAGCGATCGATTGCCTTTTCCCCGTAGAAGACAGCATTGCGGGCATCGGCTTCAGCAGAAATGGTGTTGCCTGTCCATAAAATATGGCTTAACCCTTTTATTTTTTCGTTTTGGGGATGGACGAACTGGTATTTTTCATTCAGCCGTTTCCTGATTTCACCGCTATAGGATATGAGCTCGTCTGCCGAATAATGATGAAGTCCCTTAAAATTTGGCTGTTCGTCAATAATTGCATAGAAATTACCGCCATAAGCGACATCAACGGTCAGTTCACCCAAATGAGGACTTTCTACTGTCAGTTCTTTTTTATACAGGAAAGAGGGGACGTTAATAATTTTTACAGAGGTCACTTTGCCCTGTTCATTTTGGCTGTAATAGGCGGTTACAAGTCCTGCCGGCGTTTCAAGTTTTAACTGTCCGGGAGTCCTGGGGGTTACTAACCCTTCTTCCACAGCCATTGTTACTGTCCCGATCGTACCATGTCCGCACATGGGGAGGCAACCGCTCGTCTCGATAAACAGGATCCCGGCATCGTTTTCCGGGTCTTCGGGGGGGAAAATAAAACTTCCCGACATTTGTTCGTGCCCCCTTGGTTCGAACATCAGCCCGGTGCGGATCCAATCGTATTCGCGCATGAAATGCTCCCTTTTTTCGAATATTGTTTTCCCTTGCAGGTGTGGAACACCGCCCGCGACTAACCTGACCGGGTTTCCGCAGGTATGACCGTCTATGCAGAAAAAGGTTTTCTTTGCCATTTATTAATCTGTTAAATTTTATCCTTTGTCCATTGGTTATTCGTAAATCTCCAGATATCTAGAGGGTTATTGTTCTTTAGTTCGTCAGGTAACACATCATCCGGAAAATCCTGGAAACTTACCGGACGTACAAACCTTTTGATTGCGGAAACCCCGACAGATGTATACCGGGAATCGCTGCTTGCCGGATAGGGCCCTCCGTGCTGCATGGCAGCACATACTTCAACACCTGTCGGAACTCCGTTAAACAATAATCTTCCGCATTTATCAAGGAGGGCACTGGTTATTTCCTTTTGTTTATCGTTATCTTCTTTATCTGAAAATATTGTGGCTGTAAGTTGCCCCCTGAGTGAAGAAATGACTTGTTTGAGCTGTTCTTCAGAGTCACAGACGACCACCAGGCTGAATGGGCCAAAAACTTCTTCATGCAATGCCGGGCGATTTATGAAGTCTTTTGCTGCAACCATGGCCATAATTGGTCCGACTGCCGGTGATCCGGGCTCTTCACTGCCTTTGGCAATAATTTTTGTATCTGAATATTCCAGCATTTTGCCGGAATTCAACCGGTAATTTCTCAGAACGCTTTCGCTGAACATTTTCGATCCGGATGAAGAGCTGATTTGGCGGACTGTTTCTTTTATAAATAAATTGAACCCTTCTGTTTGGGTGGTAATGATCAGCCCCGGGTTGGTACAAAACTGGCCTGCATTAAGATTGACCGAAGCTACAAGTTTTTCTGCGATGGATGCTGCCTGGTTTTTCAGGGCGCCTTCCAGGATAACAACCGGGTTAATGCTGCCCATCTCTGCAAATACGGGGATCGGTTCAGGTCTTTGGGCTGCAAGTTCCGTTAATGCTTTTCCCCCGGAATAGGAGCCTGTAAAACTAACGGCTTTCGTACCTGGGTGGACTACCAGCATTTTCCCTGCTTCAATACCTTCGTCCTGGATCAGTTCGAATACCCCCTCCGGGACATTTGCCTTTCGTACTGCATTTTTTATTGCTTCGGCTACCATTTTACCTGTTTCAGGATGGGCCGGGTGTCCTTTCACGATTACCGGGTTACCACCGGCCAGGGCAGAGGCGGTATCGCCACCTGCCACTGAAAATGCAAGCGGGAAATTTCCTGCTCCGAATACAACAACAGGGCCCAGGGGAATAAGCATTTTACGCAGGTCTGGTTTGGGGGCAGGGCTACGCGACAAATCTCCTGTATCGATTATGGCTTCCACCCAGGAGCCGTCTTCCAGCAAGTCTGCAAACTTATTCAGCTGACCGGTAGTCCTGCTTTTTTCACCGCGTACGCGAGCTTCCGGAAGAAAGGTTTCTTTCATAACCGTTTCGATTAGCCTGTCGCCCAGAAGGTCAATCTCTTCGGCAATAAGCCTTAAAAACTTCGCTTTCTTTTTCCCGGAGGTTGCTTTGTAAACAGGGAAAGCTTCCATTGCATTTTTCAATGCATTATCTGTTTCTTGTTTTAAATTGCGCATGATAGAAATTTTACCTTTTCATTTCAATATGGGCACCTCTTCAACAACCAGTTACAATGGGTCTGCTTTCCAGTGCTCTTTCAATAATTTCTGTAATTCTCTTTCGCTCTTCTTCTGATATCATCTTCCTTGGCGCCCGTACATATTCTGTTCCAATGCCTGTATATACCTCTGCCAGCTTAATATACTGTACCAGCTTGGGATGAATGTCCATTTCCAGAAGGGGCATAAACCATTGGTAAAGTTCCACTGCTTCGTCATACCTGCCCGCCCGGGCAAGGTTGTAAAGCCTGACTGTTTCTTTTGGAAAAGCGCAGACAAGACCTGCAACCAGACCGTCGGCCCCCAGCATTAGCGTTTCAAGGCAAAGGGTGTCGACCCCTCCCATTATTTTAAAGCGGGTCCCGAATGCATTTCTCATCCGGATAACATTGGTCACATCCCTGGTCGATTCCTTTACTGCCTGGATATTTTGTACATCTGAAAGTTTCCCGAACATGGGAATTGTAATTTCGATTTTGTAATCGACCGGGTTATTGTAAAGGAGAACAGGCAGATCTGTTGAAGAAGCCACTTCCCTGAAATATTCAACTGTTTCGTCAGCGTCTGCCTTGTACAGAAGCGGGGGAAGCAGCATTAATCCGTCCGCCCCGTTTTTTTCAGCCTGAATGGCTGCATCTATGGCCCGGGACGTGCTTGATTCGGCAATGTTCATAATAACAGGAATTTTCTGTCTGTAAGGCTGAAGCACTTCAACCAGTGCCAGTTTCTCGGAAGCGCTGAGGGTACTTGATTCACCAAGCGATCCGCCGATAATGATACCACTGACACCTGATTCAATCTGAAAATCGATATTCTTCAGGAAAGCCGGGATATCCAGTTCTCCCTTTTCTGTAAATTTTGTTGTTATTGCAGGATAAACTCCTGTCCATGTCGGTTTCATATTGTATTGTTTTTTGTTATGTTTCTGTTGTTTTTAAACTGAACGCTAAGACACAAAAAATGGTTTCTGTTGTTTGAGGCTGCGCCGTTTGAATGTTTGATACTTCGTTGTTTCTAAACTGAACACGAAGATACAAAGACGCGGAAAATTGTTTCTGTAGTTAATCTAGTTCCTGTTGTTTGGGGTTCAAGCCATTGTTATTTAATTTCATCTCTCACAAATTCGCCAATTCACAAGTTCGCCAATTCACAAGTTCACCAGTTCACAACATGGTTCTCCCCTCAAACCGCGTAGCATCAAACATTCGAACCTTCAAACCATTCAAACATCATTCCTTCATTCAATCATTCCTTCATTCACTAATTTACTAATTCACCACCTTCCGGTTACCATTCGTTTATCTCTTTTTCTTTGACAAATTTACCGGATGTTTTAATCTTTTATTTTTCTGATTTTAGCCGGATTTTGAACAATTTTATCCTTTTTGTGTATTTATAGTTTAAAAAACAGGAAAAAACTGGCATGAAGGCAGTTCGTTTTGTTATTCCGAAGACAAGTGGAAATTCCTTCCGTGTTCAGACGGACAGGGATTATTACTTTTACGACTCTATTCATTATCATCCGGAACATCAGGTTACCTTTATACAGAAGGGAGAGGGGACCCGTTTTATCGGTAATAATGTTGAACGGTTCAAACCGGGTGACATTTATTTTATCGGGAAAAATGTTCCGCACGTTTTCAGGTCGGATGCCATTTATTACCAGGAGGACCGGCAACTGGAATCAAAGAGCATATCTATTTATTTTAAAGAAGAGACTTTTGGTCCCCGGTTTTTTGAGATCCCGGAGATGGCGCATATAAAGCGTCTTTTGGAACTGGCTTCGATGGGCGTTAAAATCTCTGGTACTGATAGTAAGCGCGCTGCAGAAATGATTGCTACAGCCAGGTCTCAGGATGCTTTTCATCGGTTTCAGAGCCTTCTGTCAATTTTAAATCTTTTTTCATGTTCTGACACGCTGAAGACACTCTCAACGGTCAGGTATGATTCCCCGTCAAAGGACTCTGAACATGAACGGATTAATATCGTTTTTACTTTCTTGTCCGGTAATTTCAGAAATGAAATTAGCCTGGAGCAGATTTCGTCGGTAGCTAATATGACGCCCAACGCTTTTTGCCGTTATTTTAAGAACCGTACAGGAAAAACTTTTTCAGGTTTTTTAAACGAGATGAGAGTTGAATATGCTGGCAAACTCATCGCCGGCAGTAATGACAGCTTTGGCAATATTGCAATGACAAGCGGGTTTAACAGCATTTCTTATTTTAACAGGCAATTCAAAAAAATTACAGGGATTACTCCTTTACTTTACAGGAAAAAGTATGGTCAGTAATTTAAGGTCATGGACTTATCTGTCAGTTTGAATTTATCAAATATTTTTATTTTCCAATTTATCGACTAATGTCTATTGAAATATACATTCTGATCGCGAGTTTAGAATCATTTTTCTTCAAATGCCACGAATATATTGGATGAAATGTACTAAATTGACATCTTCAAATTTACGATTTGAAAGAGTTTTTAATTGGAATAATTTTTTATACCATGTTCATTTTTGATAAAATATAACATCTCTTTTTGTTCATAATAAAAATTACTTAATTCCACTTAGTCTATGCCGATTCTAATGAAAAAACTAGTTTTTCTTTTTGCCTTTGGGGCTGTCATGGGTATCAAATCTTATTCTCAGATTATTTTTGAAAATGGGTATTTTATTGATGAGAATAATCAAAAAATTGATTGTTTAATTAAAAATATTGATTGGAAAGATAATCCGACTGATTTTGAATATAAGCTGTCTCCAAGTTCCGGTATTCAGCGTGCAGATGCCATGACTGTCAAAGAGTTTGGAGTAAATAATGGTTCCAGGTATATCAGTGCATCAGTAAAAATAGACAGATCTGGCGACAATGTAAATGAATTGACTCCCGGGCGAAACCCAATCTTCCATGAAGAACAATTATTCCTTAAAGTACTTATTGAAGGTAAAGCTTCCCTATTTCTTTATGAAAGTAAAAATTTGACACGATTTTTCTATCAGACAAATGATTCCGGAATTAGTCAGCTGATTTATAAAAGATATACCATCAATGGAGATATACGCGAAAATAATTATTATAAGCAACAGATTTTTAATGATTTAAAATATGAAAATAGTACACTGAATGATGTAAAGAATATTAATTACAACCGAAAAGATTTGGAACGATTCTTCCTGAAATATAATGGAGGCATTGATTCTGATCGTGTTAAGTATAATAAAACAAAGAAAAGGGATTTTTTTTATTTGACAATCCGTCCGGGTTTAAATATCAGCAATTTATCTATACACAATCCTACGGGTACGTGGGACATTGATTTTGATCCTAAATTTGCTTTCAGATTGGGAGCTGAGACAGAGCTTATTTTACCATACAATAAAAATAAATGGAGTATCCTCATAGAACCAGCTTATCAGTATTTCAAATCTGAAAAATCAAAAGAGGCGAGTAATGTTTCCGGTGGGGTTTTATTTACGAAAGTAAATTATCAGTCTATAGAATTGCCGGTGGGGTTTAGGTATTATTCTTTTCTTAATAATGAATCAAAAGTCTTTGTAGACGTTTTGTTTGTCCTGGATTTCAGCTTTAATTCATCGATAAAGTACACCCGGCCTGATGAAACTTTATTATTTGATTCAATGGATATTAACTCCAGAAATAACCTGGCTTTCGGGATAGGTTACAACTATAAAGGCCGATATAGCCTGGAAGTGCGGTATCAAACGGGAAGAGAACTGTTAAATGATTATCCGTACTGGGATGCTATTTATAAAACTCTGTCTCTGACATTCGGATATACTTTGTTTTAAATTAGCAAGATAAATAAGAACAGAAAGGCTTCAAATGAAGGTGCTTGTGATGTATGTAAATGAATTTGGTTACGAACCGGCAGAGAAGAACCTCGATTTTGCAGAAGAAGTTACAGAAGGAGCAACGTTTAATGATGCAATCCTGGCCTTTATCCAGGTAGAGCAAAAGGATGAGGAGAAAGATGTGCAAAGCCGCGAAAAAAAACTGGTAAACCATCTGAAGTGGACGGCACGGAAAAACAATACCAAAAAGGTTATTTTACATTCTTTTGCCCATTTGTCTGAATCGAAAGCTTCGGTGAATTTTACGCACGAACTTTTCAACCTGGCTGAAAAGCGGCTTAAAAACGCTGATTTCGAAACGGCGCAGACTCCTTTTGGGTATTTTCTTAACCTGAAGATCGATGCACCGGGATATTCGCTGGCCCGGATCTGGGCAGATTTGTAGGCGGGAAGTATTTAAATAATTCTTTTATGAAAATTGTCAATTTGCATACTCATTTCAGATTATCAGAGGATCAGACCGGACTGAGGAACCATCAGGTCCAGTTTAATTTTGATCCGGAACAGGGGCAGTATTATTCCGCCGGGCTTCATCCCTGGTTTGTTGATGAGTCCAATATAGACGAGATGACCGGCATAACTGAAAAACTGGCTCGGGAACAGGCTGTACTGGCTATCGGGGAATGCGGCCTGGACCGGACTATCGAGATTCCTGTTGATATTCAGAAGAAGGCTTTTATACGGCAAATCGGGATAGCCGAGAAATATAATAAACCGGTAATTCTTCATGCAGTGAAGACCTATTCCGATCTTTTACAGACGAAGAAGGAACGTGTTTCCGGTGTTCCGTGGATACTGCATGGATACCAGGGAAATGTAGAGACTACAAAACAACTGGTCCGTTATGGCTTCTTTTTTTCTTTTGGTAAGGCAATTCTTGATGACAGGGAAAAGTTAAATAAATCTCTTCGGGCGGTACCCCGCGAACTCTTATTTTTTGAAACAGACGAGAGCATAGTTCCTATTGAAAGTATTTATATTTTTGCGGCTTCGGAGCTTGGAATGGAGACAGATGAACTGCAGGCGGTTGTCAGGTCGAATTTCGGGCGTGTATTTGGAGTTTAAATAGCTCGTATAATGGAAGATAAAAATAAAAACTGGCAGGAAAGGACTGCCTTGATGGTAGGCGCTGACGGGCTGGAAAGATTAAAAAACTCGTGTGTGCTTGTTGTCGGTCTTGGAGGCGTAGGGGCTTACGCTGCCGAGCAACTTTGTCGTGCCGGCGTCGGGCATATGACAATTGTTGACGGGGATGTGGTTGACATGACCAACAGGAACCGGCAATTACCAGCCCTTGTTAGCAATGAAGGCAAACCCAAGGCGGAAGTCCTGGGGAAACGCTTTCTGGATATTAATCCTGACCTGGAATTGCATATTGTCTGTGAATATCTCGATGATGACGGGATTCAGTCAATTCTTGAACGTGAAAAATTCGATTATGTCGTCGATGCGATCGATACGCTTACCCCAAAAGCATTTCTGATACAGAGGAGCCTGGATCATGGGTTTCCGGTTATCAGTTCGATGGGGGCAGGAGGAAAGTTTGATCCATCCCTTATCCGAGTGAGCGACATTTCCAAATCCTATAACTGCAACCTGGCAAGGGCATTGCGGAAAAGGCTTTACACCATGGGGATCAGGAAAGGGATAAAAGTGGTCTTTTCCCCTGAAGAAGTCGATAAGGAACGAGTTATTCAGGAAGATGGACGAAATAAGAAATCCACGGTGGGGACCATATCTTATATGCCCCCGATTTTTGGATGTTACTGCGCTTCTGTTGTCATCAGGGATTTACTAAAAAGTGATGTATAAAATATAATTGATTTGGCATGGGATTTGGTACCTTGCAACAAAAAATTATCAGTTATGAAAGTTAAAATTATCATTCCTGCGCTGGCTGTATTTTCAGCTTTCATACTTCAATCCTGCTACGCTCCGCAGAGTATTGTAAAGCTTCAACCCAAAGAAGAGCCTGTAAAATGGGTTCAGGGACAGGCCTTTGTAAGTGATTCGCTTTATGGGGTCAGTTATGAAGTCAGTTTTGACAGGGTGGAGAATAATCAATATATTTTTGATTTTCACGTAACCAACCGGTCTAATATGCCAATACTGATCAATCCTGCCGAATTCTATTATTGTCCGCTGGATGGGGCAATGAATTCTATTGTGCCCGGAAAGGTCCTGGCTATCGATCCTGAAAAGGAGATTGAGCAAATCGACAAAGCAATGGCCAGAAACGATGCACAACGGAAAAATCAGTTCGGCGTTGCATTGCTGGCTATCGGGGCAGATATTGCTTCGGGAATAATTGTGGCCTCTGACCGTAATCCGAGGAATGATTTTATCCGTATGCCGATTGCAGACGGGGTACATGCAGCTATTATTGCTTCTGCCATAGAAAATGAGGCTGAGGCCGAAAACCTGAGTGATTTGAAACAAACCTGGTCTAAAGCTGTCATCCGGAAGACTACGCTGAACAGCAATTATACCATGTATGGTAAAGTTTTTTTCCCGGCCACGCCGAATGCCGGTTATATACGGATATATGTCCCGGTTGACAATGATCTGATCGCTTTTTCCTTTCAGCAGACCCGGACATCAGTTTCGCCTCAATAACAAAACTTTAAGCTATAAAAAATAAGAGCGATATCAGAAGGGATACCGCTCTTTTATTTATGTTGACGAAAAAGCCTATTGATGCCTGCGTTATTTATTTAAATTAATTCCGCCGTAACGGCTTCTTATATAAACTTTTTTACCGGAACTGCCTGATCCGACAGAGCCTTTTACCTGCAGAACATGACTGTTTTTTATCCGGTTCCCCTTGAACTGTTCGGAAGGATATTTTATATCACAGTAATCGCATTCAGCATCCAGCATATATGATTTTCCGTTCAACCCGACTGTAATACCTCCGTAACTATTGTTTATTTCAATATCTTCAAAATTAGGGCTGACTTCATTGACACGGATTGAGCCGTATTCCGTGTCGATGACCATCTTTTTGAAAAGTTTTCCAAATGTGTAGTTGGTATATTTCGATACGGAAGAGATCCCTGAAATTTCGTCGATACTGATGCCGTCATATTTCGAATCGAGATGAAGATCGTTTATTCTGTCGGCATTAAGCCCTGAATATTTGCTTTCCAGGTCCATATTCCCTGCATTGCCAATATATAATTTGCTGTATTTTATTTCCCCGTTCATCTTGTTCACCGATCCGATATCGCCTTTCCCATACGAAAGATCAAGCCAGATATTGGTATTGGCCGGAGATTCCAGATTACCGGCAGTCAAATTCCCGTAGGCAATTTCAAAACGTCCTTTACCAATCAGGTCGCTCATTACCACGTTTCCGAATTTATTGGAGACAGAAAGATTTTTGTCTTTCGGGATATTGATTTTGTAATTAATCGAAAAGTTTCCTTTTGTTTTGAAATTATCAGTAATTACAGTCTCGGCATCAATCTGTCCGCCATTTTTTTCAATGTGTATATTTATCTGGTCGAGAATTTGCCTGGCTTTGCTTTCCGTAACGTCATCGACCGAAACAACAGCCTCCAGTGTTACAGAATCCCCGCCAAGGTCATTAATTTCAATATTGCCGAACTTATTGGAAATATTAAGTGCTGTTACCTGGGATTTAAGGTATCCCTGATAGATCTTTTTCTTGTATTTCTCCGCATGGGCAGAGATCTGGACAAAGACCAGCAGTATCAGCAAAATTTTAAATTTTGTGTTCATCGTTTTTCTCTTTTTGTTTTTTAACACTTTCCAGTTTATTTATAATCATGGTGATAATATTCAGCTTTGCCTGGTAGACTTCAAGCATGGCATTGATCACCCGTTTGTCTCCCGGACTTGCTTCAAGTTCTTTTTGCAGTCGCGCATAGGTTTGATCAAATTCTTTCATCTCTTTGGTTATTGCTTCCTGGTCGGTTCCCGACAGCAAACCTTCGGATGATAGATTTTTACATTCGCTCAGACCTTGACTGATTGCAGAGGTATAATAGAATTCAACCTCACTGTATTCGGGAGACACGGAAGACAGCGTGGCCGGGCTTTCCTTTTGGTCGAGATACATTCTTATCTGGTTCCCTGCCAAAAGCATGATCAACACTACCGCCGCAATTTGCAGGTAATATTTTAAGGGCTGTTTCCTGTTTCTTGCAGACGCCTTTTCCAGTTTCTCTTTAAACCGGTCGAAGTGGCCGTCGAGCGGTTCCTCGTCGAAGTCATCTCTTTGTTCCCTGATTGTATTTTCCAAAAAGTCTGTCATTTTTTCCTCTTTTAGTTAATTGAAAAGAATTCGCCTAAAAGGCACTCCTGCAATTTCCTTTTGGCCCGAAGCAACTGAGAACGGGAGGAACCGGTACTAATGTTTAGTATACCGGCAATTTCCTCGTGATCATATCCTTCAAGAAAATAAAGACTGAAAACGACACGATATCCTTCCGGTAGTTTCATCATGGCCTGTTTTATTTTCCGAATATCTGCTTCCCTGTTTTCAATGAACGGATTTTCTTCTTCATCGGGTAAATTAAGGTTGTCGTCCACATCTTCAAAATTGATCTTCTTTTTTTTCAGATAGTCCAGCGAACGGTTTATTACAATTTTTTTTAGCCATGCCCCGAAGCTTACTTTCCCTTCATAGGTTCCAATTTTACGAAAAGCACTCAGAAACGCTTCCTGCATGATATCTTCCGCATCGGAAGGGCTGCCAGCAATGCGCAGGCTCGTGTTGTACATGCTTTTATAATAAAGTTTGTACAACTGGAACTGTGCTTCGCGATCTCCTTCTTTACACCGGTCGATGATATCCTGATGAATATTTTTGTAAAGCGATTCCAAATTTTTTATCTGCTTTTCTGACTAATAGACGAACCTGAAAAAGATATGTTGCACGGGAATAGAAATATTTGCGGAATAAAAGAATGAAGAGATGAGGTTTGAAAGTTTGAATGTTCGATTGTTTGACGCTGCGCTGTTGGATATTTGTGAACCGGAGAGATTGTGAATTGGTGAATTAGTGAATGAAGGAATGATAGAATGAGGGAATAGGCACATGGTGAGTTGATGAAGTAGTGAACTGATGAGTTGGTGAAGGAGTGAAGGAAAGAATGATGGAATGAGAGAATGGGAAGAAAAACAAAGCTCCGGGAGCCGAAACAACATTCAAACGACGAAGTATCGAACTTTCAAACGGCGAAGCCTCAAACAACAGTAACAATGTTAACCATATTAACAATAGGAACTATTTTTTTGCGTATTAGCGTCTTAGCGTTCTGTTTTGTTCAGTCTCGCGTTTTAGCGCCTTAGCGTCCGGTTTACTTATCCTGCAAATTGAAGTTCCCTGAGCGTAAAGTAAAGTCCTTCCTGGTTGGCGATCAGTTCTTCATGTGTTCCCTCCTGAATGATTTGTCCCTGGTCAAGTACAATAATTTTGTCGGCCTGCCTGATGGTAGACAGTCTGTGGGCGATTACGATCGAAGTACGTCCCTGCATGAGTTTTTCCAATGCTTCCTGGACCAGTTTTTCCGATTCAGAATCCAGCGAAGAGGTCGCTTCGTCAAGGATCAAAATTCTTGGATTTTTTAGTACAGCCCTGGCAATTGCGATGCGTTGCCTTTGACCGCCTGAAAGCTGTATACCCCGGTCGCCGACGATGCTGTCCAGGCCGGATGGCATTGCTTGTATAAACGACCATGCATTAGCCTGCCTGGCGGCCTGTATAATTTCATCCTCGGTTGCATTCAGCTTTCCGTAGGAAATATTTTCGCGGATGGTCCCCCCGAAAAGGAAAACGTCCTGGGGTACAACTGCTATTTGGGAACGAAGCACTGTCATCGGTATTTTCCGGCTGTCGCGCCCGTTGAAGAGGATACTTCCCGCCGATTGAGCGTAAAAACGCAGAAGCAGGTTTACCATGGTTGATTTTCCCGCCCCGCTTGGACCAACAAGGGCTACTTGCTGGTTCTCCTGAATATGAAGCGTTATATTTTTAAGAACAGAAGTTCCCGGACGGGAAGGATAATGAAACGAAACATCCCGAAAGCGGATGTCGCCGGTAAGAGCATCTTCTTTCGGGATTTGGCTTTGAGGCAATACGACTTCTGTTGGTTCGTCAAGAATTTCAAGAAGATTTTCAGTGGCCCCGATTGTTTTCTGTAACCTGGCGTAAACATCGGCAAGACCGCCCATCATCCCGGCAATGAATACACTGTACAGTACGAACGAGAACAGCTCCCCGGCATCCATTTTCCCGTTCGAGATCAGTATTGTTCCCCTCCAGATAACGGCGATCATTGATCCGAACATGCCGATAATCATAAAGGAAGAGAATGCCCCCCGGTATATACCTTCTTTGATTCCGGTGGCTGCCGCTTCATTTGTTTGGTCGGTATACCGGCTTATTTCATAATACTCGTTTGCATAAGCCTTAACATTCTGGACTCCCTGAAGGGTCTCCTCGACTATTGTGTTCGAATCTGCAACCTGGCTCTGTATCTTTTTTGAGAAGCTGCGTATAAAACGGCCAAAAATAACCGCTATTGCAACAACTACCGGTACAACCATCAGCATGAATAAAGTCAGCTTTGGCGAGATAAATACCAAAAAGACAATACCTCCCGCAATAAGCAGCAGCGTCCTTAGTAAATCGGCTACAGTCGATGTTAATGTTTCCTGGAGCAGGGATATATCTGAAGCGATACGGCTGGTTAGCTCTCCGACTCGTCGTTTCAGGAAAAAACTCATAGGAAGCCTGATCAGGTGACTGTACGTTTTTTGCCGTATAGCCGCCAGTGTTTTGGAGGTTACCCGGACAAACAGGTTTGTCCTCATGAAACTAAATACCGCCTGGAGCACGAGCATAATTCCCAGCAGGATGACAATCCTGTTAATTTCTCCCGCCGGTTTTCCCTTGTTCCCATAATCGACCAGGATACCCAGCAGGCGTGGTAGTAATAATGTAGCAATGCTCGTAAGCAAAAGAAAGATAAGTCCGCCGAAAAATTCCAACCGGTAAGGTTTTAAGAAGGAATATAATCTCCATGTTTTCTTCAGCGATGCTTTGTTGATGCGATTTCTTGTTTTCTTGTTTTCCATTGTTTCTTCTATTCATTCGACCCTCTAACCTGAAAAGATTGTCTCTGTCTTTTCTGCCGGAACAAACAGCCTGTAGTCCGGTTCAGATTGTTTCGGCGTTATCGTTGTCGTTTTTTTCGTCGGAACACGGGGGGCTTTGCCAGTGATAATGCCTGTAGCTCATTCTTTTTCTGAATTCATCCCGTTCTTCAGGGGTCATTTTTGCCCATTTTTCATGCAGGGAAAAATGAGAATAAGCCGGATGCTTAAAATGCCCTGCACCAAATAGTACGCGAGACAGAATTAACAATCCCAATGCCTGCCAAAAACTGATCTCCGGGAAGTGGAACAGATCCGGGAGGATTGCATTCCAAAGGAACATTACAACGATACTCAATAAAGAAGCAACCACTATGAAAAAGAGCGGTATGAAGTATTTCTTTTGTTTTGAAGTGTACATCATGGCCTGAATATTTAAAAGTTAATAAATTCCTGGTAAAAAAGATGGAACCATTCCCGTAGGTGCAGCACTGCATAACGTTTTCTGGAGATAAGCGTATTAACCGGAACGCCGGTTTTTTCCGACAGTTCTTTGAACGATAATCCCTGGAGCTCTGTCATTTCATAAGCTTCCCGCTGTTCTTCCGGAAGCGTCCCAAGTGCCTTGTCAAGTTCTTCCCAAAAAACGGACTTTAGGTATTCTGTTTCCGGAGTATTGCCGTTGTCAAAAAGAATGTCGCTGATCTCCATCAGGTCTTCATCGCTGTCATCAGCATATTCCGGAATTGACTCTGTTTTTTTCTTCCTGTAAAGATCGGTGATCCGGTTTCTGGCTACTGTAAAAAGCCATCCGGAGAGCTGATCGATCGGCTTCATCATTTTGTCTGCTTCAGAAAGCTGGTAAAATACTTCCTGGAGTATATCGTCGGCATCTTCTGTTTGCTTAACCCTTTTCCGGATGAAAGCGCGCAAACGTTTCCCGTAATTTTGAACGATCTCATTGATGTTTAATTTCACGGGTGCTGCCATTGACGACGATTCAACTATTAACGGTTCCATGTCTGGATAGACGAACCAGAGCCAAATATATTTTTGAAAGCAATAGTTTTTTTATTACCAACAATTCAACAATTCAACAATCTTGATGGTTATCAGCTTAATTTATTCTTATAGTCTTCATATCCGAACCGGCGGATCAACTGAAAACTGCCGTCAGAACGGATCATTCCGATTGAAGGATGCTGTACCCCGTTGAAAAAAGTGGTTTTTACCATGGTATAATGGACCATATCTTCAAGGATCAGGTCATCCCCGATTTTGAGTTCATCGTCAAATGACCAGGAGCCATAGTAGTCCCCGCTCAGGCAACTGTTTCCTCCCATCCGGTAGGTCGGCTGTCCCGGGATAATAATCGAACTTGCTTTCCGGATCCTTGGCTGATAAGGCATTTCGAGGCAATCGGGCATATGGGCCGCAAAAGAAACATTTAGCATGGCTGTCTGGATGCCTTTGTTTTCGACGATGTCGAGAACAGAAGCTTTCAAAAAGCCTGTTTCCCAAGCAAAAGCACTTCCCGGTTCCAGTATGATATGCAGATTGGGATAGCGGGTCCTAAAATTCTGTAACAGAGAAATCAGGTGTTGTGTATCGTATCCTTTTCTTGTCATCAGGTGACCGCCTCCCATGTTTAACCATTTGGCCTGTCTTAGCAAATGACCGAATTTGTGCTCAACAGCGGCTAATGTTTTTTCCAGATCGGTTGAATAGGATTCACAAAGCGTATGAAAATGCAACCCGTCAATTCCTTCAGGAAGCTGATCGCCTATTTGTTCGGCCAAAATGCCGAGCCTTGATCCTGGTGCGCATGGATTATACAACTCTGTTTCGACTTCGGAGAACTCCGGATTTATGCGAAGGGCCAGTGCTACCTTCTTCCCGGATTCCCTGACCATCGGATAGAACCGTTTGTACTGCCCAAGCGAGTTGAACGTAATGTGGCTTGAAAGGTTTATAATTTCGGGGAATGTTTCCCTGTCATAAACCGGGGCATAAGTATGTGCCGCACTTTTCATTTCTTCAACGCAAAGTTTTGCCTCGTTGAGAGAACTCGCTGTTGCCCCGGAAATATATTCCCGTACAATGGGAAACACGCTCCACGTGGCAAAGCCTTTAAATGCAAGGATGATCTCTGCCCCTGATTGACAGGAAACTTCATGAATCAGCTGCAGGTTTTTTCTTAACAAGTTCTCTTCAAGTACAAAACAAGGCGAAGGAATTTCCGGGTATTCTATTTGCATATAAATTCTCTAATTAACATTGTTGGTCAATAATTTCTAAACTGAATGCGAAGACGCGAAACTGAACACTAAGGCACTAAAAATGATTACTAAACTGAACGCGAAGACACAAAGACGCTAAAATGGTTAACATTGTTTCTGTGGTTCCTGTTGTTTGAGGCTTCTAAACTGAACACAAAGGCACAAAGACGCGAAGGATGGTTTCTGTTGTTAATATGGTTAACATTGTTACTGTTGTTTGAGGCTTCGCCGTTTGAAAGTTCGATACTTCGTCTTTTGAATGTTGTTTCGGCTCCCGGAGCTTTGTTTTTCTTCCCATTCTCTCATTCCATCATTCTTTCCTTCACCAACTCATCAGTTCACTACTTCATCAACTCACCATGTGCCTATTCCCTCATTCTATCATTCCTTCATTCACTAATTCACCAATTCACTAATGTACCTGTATGTTTCCAGCGTCCTGTATCTTTTTCAGTTCTTCTTCAATCCCTTCATACAATTCCCTGCTGATGGGATACAGAGGTAACCTCATTACGTTAAGCGATTTACCCATAATTTCCATGAGGGCCTTTATGCCGCCAGGGTTTCCTTCCCGGAACAAAAGCTTGAACAGGTCAATCAGCAAGAGATGCAATTCTCTGGCTTCCATGAATTTCCCGTCGTTGGCATAATGAACAAGCTGGCTTAGTTTGTCTGGCAATGCGTTGGCGATTACAGAGATAACACCAATTCCCCCTACGGCAATAACCGGAAGTGCTAAAACATCATCCCCGGAGATAACAGCAAAATGATCCGGTCCGTGTTTCACCATCCTGGCAACCTGTGAAGATTCTCCGGATGCCTCTTTAACCCCGATGACATTCGGACAGGCTTTTGCTATTTTTACGGATGTTTCGGCCAGCATATTTGTTCCTGTTCTCGAAGGTACATTATAAAGAATGACCGGTACCGGTGAAGCATGTGCAATTTTTTTGAAGTGTTCAACAAGTCCTTCCTGTGAAGGCCGGTTATAGTAAGGAGTGACAGACAAAATCCCGTCAATCCCTTCAAAATCGGTATCTTCGATATTCTTAATAACCTTAATAGGGTCGTTTCCCCCCATTCCCAGCATGATGGGGACCCGTTTATTTACCTTTGCTTTGATACATTTGATAATATCTTTTTGTTCTTCTACCGACAGGGTAGGGGTTTCGGCAGTTGTTCCAAGTGCCACTATATAATCCATGCCTCCTGAAATTTGTTCTTCAACCAATTTTTCAAGAGACGAATAATCAATTGCAAAATCTTTTTTGAACGGGGTAATCATGGCTACCCCAGCCCCTTTAAAAAGGTGTGTCATTATTTTTAATTTATAGCGTTCAGGTAATGGACCAGTTGTTTAACCAGAAACCGGGGATCCGGGTTTTTACTGACATCAATGCTCAGGTCGAAATAGTCAGGGACGGCAGCAGACCATCCCGCCTTTAGCGACGCACGGGATAAAGAACGTATTACCTGTGCCCCAAGCGAAGTTGATAAACTCATATCGATCAGCAGGTCAAACTCTGTATTTATAAAATGTTCGATATTTTTGTTTTTCGGCATCCCCCAGAAATTGAAATCTTTTTTGTTTACGATATTAACGATACCCTCAATTGGTAAAGTTTCTGAAAAACAGAGATCCGTATGTTTTATTTGTTTTTCATCCAGCAGGTTGACCAACCGTTCGTGTATGTCCTGATCTTTCCCGTTCCATACAATACCTACGCTTTTTAATGCATCCAGGCCCCGGTATTGCTTTTTCCTTTTTACAAGCTTGATCTTTTTATCGATCATCCAGTAACACAATTTATTTTTTAGTCCCATAAGATGTTTCAAAAATAAAAATTAGAAGTGAATCCAATCCATATCACCATAAGAAAACCTGAACTTTCCCGGTTCCCTGCAGATGTTTTCCATATTGTACAAAGGTACCATCATTTGTCTTTATTCGTTGATCATTTCCAGAAATTCATTTTCTGAAATAATGCTAATTCCCAGTTTATGTACCTTTTCCAGTTTCGCGGGGCCAATATTTTCTCCGCCTAAAAGAAAAGAGGTATTTTTTGATATGGCCCCGGTATTTTTACCCCCGTGTTTTTCAATCAGGTTTTTAAGCTCGTCTCTGGAATGCTTTTCAAATGTACCGGAGATTACAATAGTTTTGCCCTCCAGCTTGCTGGTCCTCGCATCGAGTACTTCCTGACCAAGTTCGAATTGCAATCCTTTATCCTTTAAGCGTTGGATGATATCCAGGTTTTTTGTGTCCTTAAAAAAAAGGATGATGCTTTCGGCGATCTTATCGCCTATTTCATCAATTGCTGTGAGTTCGTCGAATGTGGCGTTTTGTATCATCTCAATACCGGTCAGCTTTTTGGTCAGCTTTTTGGCCACTGTTTCCCCAACAAAACGGATACCCAACGCATACAGGACCCGTTCGAAAGGAACATTTTTCGATTGTTCGAGGCTTTTTAAAATTCGTTCGGACGATTTTTCTCCCATTCTTTCCAATGGGATCAGCTGGCTTGCCTCTAAGTCGTATAAATCGGCGCTGTTTGCGATCAATCCCTTATTATAAAGCAACTCTATGGTTTCTTCGCCGAGCCCGTCAATATTCATGGCCTTTCTGCTGATGAAATGCTCTATCCTTCCTTTTATCTGGGGAGGGCAACCTGTCTCATTGGGGCAGTAATGCGCCGCTTCTCCTTCTCTCCGGATAAGCTCGGTCCCGCATTCCGGGCACCGGCTGATAAACTCGACACGTTGGGCGTTGGTGTCCCGTTGCGAGCTGTTTACATCCACTATCTTGGGAATAATCTCGCCGCCCTTTTCCACGAATACGGTATCTTTCAGATGAAGGTCCAGCTTCCGGATAATATCCGCATTATGCAGGGAAGCCCTTTTCACTACTGTCCCCGCAAGTAATACCGGCGTCAGGTTGGCCACTGGAGTAACTGCCCCGGTACGTCCCACCTGAAAGCTGACCGATTCGAGGATTGTGCTTACCTGTTCTGCTTTAAATTTAAAGGCAATGGCCCACCTTGGTGATTTTGCAGTGAACCCAAGGTTGTTCTGCAATCGTTTGGAATTGACTTTGATAACGATACCGTCTGTGGCAACTGGAAGATTAAACCGTTCCGTGTCCCAGTATCTTAAATAATCAAAGACTTCTTCTATGTTAGCGCATTTACGCATATGTCCGGAAATCCTGAACCCCCATTCCTTCGCCATCATCAGGTTTTCATAATGTCCGTCGGCAGGCAATTCTTCTCCAAGCAAATAATAGAAATAAGCATCCAGTTTACGTTTTGCAACTTCAGACGAGTTTTGCATCTTTAATGTCCCCGAAGCTGCATTTCTGGGATTGGCGAAAGGAACTTCGCCAATTTCTTCCCTTGCCTGGTTTAGTTCGGTAAATACCTGGAAAGGAAGCAAAACTTCCCCCCTGATTTCAAACCTCTCAGGATAACCGATCCCCTTTAGGTTGAGCGGAATGGTGCGAATAGTCCGTATATTCTTGGTTACATCGTCACCTTTTTCTCCGTCGCCCCGGGTGACTGCCCTGACCAGTCTGCCTTCTTCATAAATGAGGCTAACCGAGGTTCCGTCAAATTTTAGTTCACAGGTAAAGTCGTAAGGTTCGTCGATCAACCTTTTTATACGCTGGTCGAACTCGATAAGCTCCTGTTCCGAGTAACTGTTCGCCAGTGAAAGCATGGGATACTGATGCTTTACCTGGACAAATTCCTGGTTGATATCACTTCCAACTCTTTGTGTAGGAGAATTGGGATCAAAAAACTCGGGATTTGCGTTCTCCAGCTGTTCCAGTTCTTTCAGCTTCATATCGAATTCATAATCGCTGATGGTTGGCCGGGAAAGCACGTAATATTGATAATTGTATTCTTCCAGCTCTTTCCTCAGCAAATCTATCCGGCGTTGTATTGATTCCTTGTCCATAACTAAAAATTTGCACTAAAATACTAAAACAGTTCATAAAGAAAATTAGTTTCTTTGTAATGACATCATAAAAAGAAGAGTTTTTATTTTGTGGTACAGCTCGATTTTGTCAGATGTATGATTAGTTGAAACGATCAAGCCTTCTGATATTTAGATTTTTATTTGACTATCGATCGGAGGTTTTAATGCTTAATACAGAAAAGTTAAAATTATGAAGAAGATTATTTCCACTCAGGATGCGCCTGCAGCTATCGGGCCCTATAGTCAGGCTGTTGAAGTAAACGGCACCCTTTATATTTCAGGCCAGGTGCCGATCGATCCGGCAACCGGGAAGCTTGTTCCGGGCGGTATAACCGAACAGACAGCTCAGGTGATGAAAAATATCGGGGCCATACTGAAAGCTACAGGTTATTCATACGGTGACGTTGTAAAATCGACTTGTTTGCTGAGCGACATTGGCAATTTTAAGGCAATGAACGAGGTTTATGCTGCTTTTTATTCAGAAAATCCTCCGGCCAGGGCAGCCTTTGCGGTTAAAGACCTTCCTCTGGGGGCATTGGTAGAAATCGAAACGGTCGCTGTAAAGTAATGTTTCCGCTTAGGTAACGGATTTCTGAAGTGCAGGCTACTAACCTGACCCTGTAAAACAGCGTCTTAACAGGTTAGGGGTACTATATATATTTATATGGCTTCAGCTATCGGTTATCTTTATTTGACTGTAAGTATAACAAGAAAACTGTTTTCATCATGATTGGTCCAGGACGGATCACCTATAGAAAAATACGCTTCCTGCTGCATGCGCTGTTTTGGATTATTTGGGCTGTAGCTGCATCTTTTATCCTGAGCTACAGCCAGAATTATCCGTTCCGGTTTTTTTTGTATAATTTGATTGTCAACCTGCCGGTTTATCTTCTTTATACCTATCTGACAGTTTATATTCTTATTGGGAACCTTCTCCGGGAAAGGAATTATTTGATCTTTTTCCCTTCGTTTTTTTTATGGTCGCTTTTTTGTTCAGTCCTTCGCTTGCTGGCAAACAAGTTTCTTTTTTACGATCTTTTCATCCCGCGTTTTTTGCGTCCTGAAGAATGGTTCAATTATGAACTGCTGGTCTCTGCTTATATGTGGCTTTTAGTTCCGGCTATTTTCTTTTCTGCCATAAAGTTTTATAAAGATTTATCGGCTAACAGGAAAGAAAAAAGTGAAATAGAGAAACGTCAGCTCGCTTCAGAATTACAGCTGCTTAAGGCCCAGCTGAATCCTCATTTTCTTTTTAACACGCTAAACAATCTGTATGTACTGGCTTTGAAGAAAAGTGATAAAACTCCCGAGGTGATAGCAAAAATGAGTGAGATGTTTTACTATATTCTTTATGAGTGTAATGCCGTAAAAGTGCCGCTTGGTCATGAAATAAAACTGATTGAAAATTATATCGATCTCGAGATGATGCGTTATTCTGACCGTCTGAAGTTTACGTTTACCCGTGAACTGGAGAACCAGGATTTTCAGCTTCCTCCGATGTTGCTGTTTTCCATTGCTGAAAATTGTTTTAAGCATGGTTCGAGCAAAGACCCGGGACAATCCTGGATACGGCTGGAGCTAAACCAGACAGGTCACGTCCTTGATTTTAAAGCATCGAACAGTAAACCTGAAGAACTGTTACGTAATAACGGAAAGGAGGGAGTCGGTCTTGCAAACATTAAGAAACGCCTGGACCTGCTTTACAAAGGAAATTACAATTTTCAGATTTTTGACGAGAAGAATTATTATTGTGTTACGTTAACCATTACAAATGAAGATTAAACCCTGTTCGCTGATTTTTGCGGTTATCCTTTCCTTCTTGTCTGGCTGTATGACGGAAGAAGAGAAAACCGAAAATATCGTGACCGATCTGATCAACAGGAAGGAAAAGGAAATCCACGATTATGACAGAGAAGAGGCACTGGCTTTCTGGAAGGCATCGTTTACCGGAGAAGAAAAAGATTTTAAGAAGGTTGCAGATGTAACTTCGGATTATCTGAGAAAAGATAATTCCAATAAGCGGACATTGGCTGTAAATGAATTAGACCTTACCAAAAGCGTCCTTTTTGAAAAGGAAAACCTGGCTTTTATTGAAAAACTAAGAACTTCCGGCCTGGTGAGGGACTCCTTCCTGAAAAGGCAACTCGATATTCTATACCTGAGGTTAAGCAAGGACCTCTCAGACCAGCAGCAGAACGACGATTTGATACAGAGCTGTTACGGGTTGCTGCATAAAATAGAAAATGAACGGATTTTTATACGGGGAAGAGGATATGATAAAACAGAGATCGATTCAATCCGGAAAGCTTCTTCAGATCCTTCCCTCTACAAAGAAATCTATGACGAGAAACTCCGCTTTACGAAGGATAACTATCAGGATATTCTGAAAGTGATCAAACTTAGAAATAAGTATGCACAAGATTGCGGATATGATAATTTTTATGATTTTTACCTGGCCATACAGGAACAATCGCCTGTCAAAGTGGAACGATTGCTCCAGCAGGTGGATTCCGTTACAAAAGAGGCTTATCACGATCTAAAGCCCGAGATAGACCAGTTTATTGCCTCACGGTTTAAAATAAAGGAAAAGGATATAATGCCCTGGCATTATACCGATGAACGTTATGTCTATATGCCGCAGGATGATGTCGAAGAACTTGACCGGATTATTGAACACAAATCAGTTCCATCCCTTATTCCAAAATTTTTTAGTTCAATTAGCCTTCCTGTAGATGATATTGCCTCTGTGAGCCGGATTAATGATCCTGCAGTAAGTATACGTTCGGATTATTTCGTCCCGATGGATGTGGACAACGATTTCCGGATAATTGCCAGTGTGAAAGATAACTACCAGGGACTAAAAGTACTGATGCAATTATACGCCTATGCCTGTTATTATAAGAATGTTGACCATGATATGCCTTATTTGCTGAAGGAACCAAGTGATATTATGCTTGTTGGAGTAGCCCGTTTTTTTACTGATTATACGATGAACTTTAATTGGCTGAATAACTGGTTCGGTATTGCAGCTTCCGATTCTGCTGATTATGTAAGCATCTGCAACCATGCTTACCGGTCAAATAAACTCTACGGGACCAGAAGATACCTTATATATGCACTTTTTGAAAAGGAATTATACCGGAATCCGGATCAGAATCTGGGCGATCTGTGGTGGAAACTGAATGAGAAAATCCTTGGCATTAACAGGCCCCCTCAAATTCATGAATATGATTGGGCGATCCTGACCTATTTTATCAAAACACCGGTTTTGGTTCAGGATTATATCTTTGCAGAATTAATAGCAGCCCAGGTTGATCATAAATTGAGCGTTGATATCCGTATGGACGGTCCGTTCTTTTCCTTTGCTGAAAATGAAAAGTATATCGGAAGATTTATGAAAGACAGTATTTTTAAATTTGGTAACTCCATACCCTGGGACGAGCTGATTGAAAAGGCAACCGGAGAACCGTTATGCGCCAGATATTTTTATGAGCAGATAACAAAAAAGTAGTAAAATGAAAACAAGATGTCTGATAGTAGACGATGAACCCCTGGCCAGGGACCTGATCAGGAGCCATTTGGAAAAACTGGATAATTTCGAAGTTGTTGCTGAATGTGCTGATGCGATCAAAGCCCTTCAGGTACTTCGCGAGCACCAGGTTAACCTGATGTTTCTGGATATCCAGATGCCCCAAATAACCGGTCTTGACCTGCTGCGGACATTAACGGCCCCTCCCAAAGTTATTATTACCACGGCCTATCGGGAATATGCCCTCGACGGATATGAACTGGATGTAGTTGATTACCTTTTAAAGCCGGTAACCTTTGAACGTTTCCTGAAGGCAGTGAATAAATATTTTCAGATGAAAACTGAACAAACAATGCTTTCTCCGGATGGAAGGGAAGAAGCTGCCGGACAGGAGAATTCATATATTTACGTGAAAGAAAACAAACGGATCGTTAAGGTGCTGCTGAATGATATCGTGTATATTGAAGGGCTTAGCGAATATGTACAGATTTATACCGATAAAAAGAGGATCATTACAAAAATGAGCATGACCCAGATGGAAGAAAAGCTTCCTTCCGGACAATTTCTGCGGATCCATAAATCATATATTGTTGCCGTATCCAGGATCGAGGCTTTTACTGCCAACATAATAGAAATTCCAAGAAAAGAACTTCCCATTGGCCGGAGTTATAAGTCAGTTGTTTTAACCGCATTGAATTTTATAGGGAATATCGGGAGCTGAAGGAGACATTTTGAACTGGTGAAGTAGTGAATGAAGGAATGATAGAATGAGGGAATAGGCACATGGTGAGTTGATGAAGTAGTGAACTGATGAGTTGGTGAAGGAGTGAAGGAAAGAATGATGGAATGAGAGAATGATGGAATGATTGAATTGGAACCAGAACAATAGTCACAGAAGTAATAGATGTTTGAAAGTTTGAATGTTCGATTGTTTGACGCTGCGCTGTTGGGGCGAAGGAATATTGTGAACCGGGAAACTAGTAAACTGGTGAATGAAAGAATGATTGAGTGAAGAAATGAGAGAATGGGATCCCGCAACAACAGGAACAGAAGTAATAGATGTTTGAAAGTTTGAATGTTTGACGCTGCGCGGTTGGATATTCGTGAACTGGTGAATTAGTGAGCTGGTGGGGTGAATTATAGAAGAAAAATAAAGACCTGGGAACCGGAACAATAGAAACCATATCAACAATAGTAACAACAGAAACAATTCTTCGCGTCTTCGCGTCTTGGCGTTCAGTTTAGGAACAACGAAGTATCAAACACTCAAACGGCGTAGCCTCAAACAATAAGAACAATGTTAACCATATTAACAATAGGAACCATTTTCCGCGTCTTGAATGTTCACCACAGATAACACGGATAAACACAGATTAAAACAATAAATGTTCGAATAGTTTGAACAGTTTGAGTGTTTGACGCTTCGCTGTCGGGGCTGAAGAACATTGTGAACTGGTGAAGGAGTGAATGAAAGAATGAGGGAATGAGAGAATGGGAAGAAAAACAAAGCTCCGGGAGCCGAAACAACATTCAAACGACGAAGTATCGAACTTTCAAACGGCGAAGCCTCAAACAACAGTAACAATGTTAACCATATTAACAATAGGAACCATTTTTCGCGTCTTAGCGTCTTGGCGTTCAGTCCCGCGTCTTAGGCAGGAGCGACTAAAGAACTCCATTCACAGTTTTTCTATCTCGCTGACGGAAAGTTTGGTAAACCTGGAAATCTGGTCAATCGAAACACCATCTTTTTTCATCTCCCGGGCTATGGCAATCGCCTTTTCATGTTTGCCTTCCTTCCGGCCTTCCGATCTGCCTTTCTCTCGGCCTTCCTGCCGACCTTCCTGCCGGCCTTCCTGTCTCCCCTGTTGTCTTTCCTGCCGTTTTATTACTTCTATGACTCCCATATCGATGGTTCCTCCTGTTAACTTTTCAATTTCGTTATCAAAGATACGATTTATTTCCTGATCATCAATGTAAAGGAAGTTTTTCAGGAATACCAAAAAGCTAATGATCCGGTCATGTTCATAACGGCGGTCCAGCAATGCTTTGGCTATGGTCAACCTGTCATCGCCCAACTCCCGGTCGGGAACCTTCCCTTCCAGCAGCGACTTCTGGCAGGCCAGCACGATCAGGGCGAAGGGATTGTCCATCGCCAGCAACTCCGCCTCCCCGTGGTCAAAGATGTGGTAAGTGCGGTAAACGAAGCGAATGGAAGTATCAATACCCTGGTAGCAGTACTCCGATGGACGGGGCTGGTTCCTGTCGCCCGTGAATACGGCTATCGTCTCCACCGGCATATGGTACCTGTCGAGCAGACGGTAATGGTACTGAAAGATCCGGAAAGAAAAATCGTGCTGACTGCCTCCTTCGATTTCCGTATGCAGGAGGATCCATTTTTCGGTGCCGTCTTTCAGATAGACCTTTACCAGCAGGTCTGCCACACGTTTGCCTTTCCTGCGTTCCCTTTCGGGAATAATGGCATACAACTCCTTATCCATAAATGTCAATCCGCGGCCAAAGTCGAACAGGTCGTCGGCTTGTGGGTAAAGGAACCGGAGGAATTCGGTAAACCAGTCCTCAAATGCCCCTTTGAGCAGTTCATCATTTTGCTTGCGTGGTTTCTTCATCTTGATTAGTTTTATTCTTAGGCAGATAGCAAACTTAGTTATCCCTGGCATCAAATGCAAATGTCGCCGAGCGTATTCGTGAACGGAGTAATGAAAGAATGATTGAGTGAAGAAATGAGAGAATGGGATCCCGCAACAACAGGAACAGAAGCAATAGATGTTTGAAAGTTTGAATGTTCGATTGTTTGACGCTGCGCTGTTGGGGCGAAGGAATATTGTGAACCGGGAAACTAGTGAACTGGTGAATGAAAGAATGATTGAGTGAAGAAATGAGAGAATGGGATCCCGCAACAACAGGAACAGAAGCAATAGATGTTTGAAAGTTTGAGTGTTTGACGCTGCTCGGTTGGATATTCGTGAACTGGTGAATTAGTGAGCTGGTGGGGTGAATTATAGAAGAAAAATAAAGACCTGGGAACCGGAACAATAGAAACCATATCAACAATAGTAACAACAGAAACAATTCTTCGCGTCTTGGCGTTCAGTTTAATCAAACGACGAAGTATCAAACACTCAAACGGCGTAGCCTCAAACAATAAGAGCAATGTTAACCATATTAACAATAGGAACAATTTTCCGCGTCTTGAATGTTCACCACAGATAACACGGATAAACACAGATTAAAACAATAAATGTTCGAATAGTTTGAACAGTTTGAGTGTTTGACGCTTCGCTGTCGGGGCTGAAGAACATTGTGAACTGGTGAAGGAGTGAATGAAAGAATGAGGGAATTGGAAGAAGAGCATCGAACCAACAATAGTAACAACAGAAACAATTCTTCGCGTCTTGGCGTTCAGTTTAATCAAACGACGAAGTATCAAACACTCAAACGGCGTAGCCTCAAACAACAAGAACAAGAGTAACCATGTTAACCATATTAACAATAGGAACCATTTTTTGCGTCTTCGCGTTCAGTTTTGTTCAGTCCCGCGTCTTAGGCAGGAGCGACTAAAGAACTCCATTCACAGTTTTTCTATCTCGCTGATGGAAAGCTTGGTAAACCTGGAAATCTGGTCAATCGAAACACCATCTTTTTTCATCTCCCGGGCTATGGCAATCGCCTTTTCATGTTTGCCTTCCTTCCGGCCTTCCGATCTGCCTTTCTCTCGGCCTTCCTGCCGGCCTTCCTGTCTCCCCTGTTGTCTTTCCTGCCGTTTTATTACTTCTATGACTCCCATATCAATGGTTCCTCCTGTTAACTTTTCAATTTCGTTATCAAAGATACGATTTATTTCCTGATCATCAATGTAAAGGAAGTTTTTCAGGAATACCAAAAAGCTGATGATCCGGTCATGTTCATAACGGCGGTCCAGCAATGCTTTGGCTATGGTCAGCCTGTCATCGCCCAACTCCCGGTCGGGAACCTTACCTTCCAGCAGCGACTTCTGGCAGGCCAGCACGATCAGGGCAAAGGGATTGTCCATCGCCAGCAACTCTGCCTCCCCGTGGTCAAAGATGTGGTAAGTGCGGTAAACGAAGCGAATGGAAGTATCAATACCCTGGTAGCAGTACTCCGATGGACGGGGCTGGTTCCTGTCGCCCGTGAATACGGCTATGGTCTCCACCGGCACATGGTACCTGTCGAGCAGACGGTAATGGTACTGAAAGATCCGGAAAGAAAAATCGTGCTGACTGCCTCCTTCGATTTCCGTATGCAGGAGGATCCATTTTTCGGTGCCGTCTTTCAGATAGACCTTTACCAGCAAGTCTGCCACACGTTTGCCTTTCCTGCGTTCCCTTTCGGGAATAATGGCATACAACTCCTTATCCATAAATGTCAATCCGCGGGCAAAGTCGAACAGGTCGTCGGCTTGTGGGTAAAGGAACCGGAGGAATTCGGTAAACCAGTCCTCAAATGCCCCTTTGAGCAGTTCATCATTTTGCTTGCGTGGTTTCTTCATCTCGATTAGTTTTATTCTTAGGCAGATAGCAAACTTAGTTATCCCTGGCGTCAAATGCAAATGTCGCCGCGCGTATTCGTGAACGGAGTAATGATAGAATTAGTGAATGATGGAATGAGAGAATTGGAACCAGAACAATAGTCACAGAAGTAATAGATGTTTGAAAGTTTGAATGTTCGATTGTTTGACGCTTCGCTGTTGGGGCTGAAGAACATTGTGAACTGGTGAATGAAAGAATGATTGAGTGAAGAAATGAGAGAATGGGATCCCGCAACAACAGGAACAGAAGTAATAGATGTTTGAAAGTTTGAGTGTTTGACGCTGCGCGGTTGGATATTCGTGAACTGGTGAATTAGTGAGCTGGTGGGGTGAATTATAGAAGAAAAATAAAGACCTGGGAACCGGAACAATAGAAACCATATCAACAATAGTAACAACAGAAACAATTCTTCGCGTCTTGGCGTTCAGTTTAGGAACAACGAAGTATCAAACACTCAAACGGCGAAGCCTCAAACAACAGTAACAATGTTAACCATCTTAACAATAGAAACTATTTTTTGCGTCTTCGCGTCTTGGCGTTCTGTTTTGTTCAGTCTCGCGTCTTCGCGTCTTGGCGTTCCGTTTAATCAATTTCACCGAATACTTCGTATCTTCGAAGATTAATTTTGTGAACTATGATAGTTGCAGGAAAGTTTTTTGCAGAGAACGGAACAATCCGTCCTGCAGATCATTTTAAAACTCCTTCCGGTTCTTTCATTCAGGTTTATGAAGTCCTCCGTGTTATCAACGGAAAAGTTTTATTCCGGGAAGAACATTATGAAAGGTTTTCTTCTTCAATCCGGATCGCCGGACTTCAATACGACCTGTCCCCGGATTCTTTTTTCAGTCAGTTGCATGAATTGATAAAAGTCAATGCTGTATCCATCGGAAATATCAGGATCGATTTAACCCTTGAGAACGGGGAAACCAGCCTGCTGTTTTATTTCATTCCTCATCATTATCCTTCGCCCGGCGAATATAAGCTGGGGGTTAAGGCAGACCTGCTTTATGCCATGAGAAAAAATCCGCAGGCAAAGATTGTGCAGCAACAGCTGAGGGACCGGGCCAATAATATGATCCGGGAGAAACATCTATACGAAGTGTTGCTGGTCGATAATGATGGCTATATTACAGAAGGAAGCCGTTCGAATGTATTTTTTATAAAAGATGGTTATTTCTATACTCCTCCGGTTGCTTCCGTGTTACCGGGAATTACCCGGATGAAAGTGATGGAGTGTATGTTATTGGAAGGCCTGAAGTGTGTTGAAAAAACGGTTCCGGAGCAGGAAATTTCTGCTTATAGTGCAGCTTTTCTTACGGGTACTTCCCCAAATGTGCTGCCACTTTCCCGGATTGGAAAAGTTTCGTTTAATGTGGATGATCCGCTGTTGAGAAAAATACAGTCCGGATTTGACAGGTTTATAGACGAGTACCTGGAACAGCAATGAAAATTTATAATCGATTTTGTTCTCATTGGTCAGGTTTTAGCTTGTGTAAAGAAATTATTTCCGGAAACGAATTTTCATCCGGACGGTCCGGCTCTTTTCCTGATTCTGTATATCTTTATACGCTGTTTAAGAAACAAGCAAAAATCAAAGAACCTTTATTGTTAAAAATCTGAATTATAAAAAGATGTCTTCATTTATTTATCAAAAACCATTCCCGGTTGAAAAGGATACCACGAAATACCGGTTACTGACAAAAGATTATGTATCAGCTATTGAAGTTGACGGAAGAAAAATACTGAAGGTAGCTCCGGAAGCATTGGAACTTCTTGCAAAGGAGGCTATTGCCGATGTGTCTTTTTACCTGAGGCCTGCCCATCTGGAAAAAGTAAGAAGCATCCTTGACGATCCGGAAGCAACAGATAACGACCGTTTTGTCGCTTATACCATGCTGGTAAACCAGGTGGTTGCAGCAGAGGGAGAGCTTCCGACCTGTCAGGATACAGGAACTGCCATCGTAATCGGGAAAAAAGGGGAGAATGTCTGGACTGGGGCTAACGATGCCCGTTATCTTTCAAAAGGAATTTATGAGACCTATAAAGACAGGAACCTTCGGTATTCGCAGGTCGTTCCCCTTACCATGCTTGACGAAAAGAATACCGGGACCAACCTGCCTGCCCAGATTGATATTTATGCAGAAGAAGGAAATAAATATGAATTTCTTTTCCTGACAAAAGGCGGTGGATCGGGGAATAAAACTTATCTGTACCAGCAGACCAAGGCATTGCTTACCGAGGAGAACCTGACAAAATTTATCGAGGAAAAAATAAGGGACCTCGGAACTTCCGCCTGCCCGCCATACCATCTCGCGCTGGTCATTGGAGGAACTTCCGCCGAGGCTACGCTGGCTGCGGTAAAGAAAGCTTCTGCCGGCTATTTCGACTACCTTCCTACCCAGGGGAATGAGGGCGGTCAGGCTTTCCGCGACCTAGAATGGGAAGAAAAGGTCCTGAAAATCTGCCGCGAAAGCGGTATTGGCGCCCAGTTTGGCGGGAAGTATTTTGTTCATGATGTCCGCGTAATCCGTATGCCCCGGCATGCAGCTTCCTGTCCGGTGGGAATTGGGGTTAGTTGCAGTGCCGACCGGAATATCAAGGCCAGGATCACAGAAGAAGGGATTTTCCTGGAAGAACTGGAAAAGAACCCGGCCCGTTTCCTGCCCGAACATGCGCCGGAACTGGCAGAGCCTGTGAATATCGATCTGGACCGGCCAATGGATGAAGTGCTTGCAGAACTGACAAAACATCCGATAAAAACAAGGTTAAACCTGAGCGGAACGTTGATTGTTGCCCGTGATATTGCCCATGCCCGGATCAAGCAAATGATCGACGAAGGTAAGCCTATGCCTGAATATTTTAAGAAGCACCCCGTTTATTATGCGGGCCCTGCCAAAACCCCGAAAGGAATGCCTTCAGGAAGCTTTGGCCCTACAACGGCCGGACGTATGGACCCTTATGTCGATCTGTTTCAGAGCCTGGGCGGTTCGATGATCATGGTGGCCAAAGGTAACCGGACAAAACAGGTGACCGATGCCTGCAAAAAACACGGAGGTTTTTATCTTGGATCGATCGGGGGACCTGCAGCAATCCTGGCGAAAGAGAGCATAAAATCGGTTGAGATTGTCGATTTTGAAGAACTCGGGATGGAAACTGTAAGAAAGATCAGAATTGAAAATTTCCCCGCGTTCATTATTGTCGATGATAAAGGGAACGATTTCTTCGAACAACTGTAATAAAGAAGATTAATTTTAATATTCTTTCAGACCTGGCAAGTCCCTGAACCTGCCAGGCCTGATTTTTTCAGGAAAGGGTGGCTACCATTACCGACTTAATGGTATGCATCCGGTTCTCTGCCTCGTCGAATACAATCGATGCCGGGCTTTCAAACACATCTTCTGTTACTTCCAGTCCGTCCATCCCGAATTTTTGATAAATAACCTCGCCTGTTTTGGTTTCCCGGTTATGATAGGCCGGAAGGCAATGCATAAATTTTACACCGGGGTTCCCAGTCATTTCCATAACTTTCCGGTTTATCTGGTAGGGCGAAAGCAATTCGATCCGTTTGGCCCATACTTCATCGGCTTCGCCCATCGAGACCCACACATCGGTATAAAGAAAATCGCAGCCTTTTACAGCTTCGGCAACATTATCCGTGATCGTGATCTTTGCCCCAGTTTTTGCCGCTATTTTACGGCAGGTAGTGACCAGATCATCCGATTGCTGGTATCCGGCCGGGGCAGCGGCCCTGAAATCCATGCCCATCTGGGCAGCCCCCACCATCAACGAGTTTCCCATGTTATTACAGGCATCTCCCAGGAAACAGAATTTCATTTCTGAAAAAGGTTTGTCAAGGTGTTCCTTCATGGTCATCAGGTCGGCAAGGACCTGTGTCGGGTGAAATTCCGTTGTTAAACCGTTCCACACGGGAACTCCTGCATATTGGGCCAGCTCTTCAATAATTTTTTGTCCGTATCCGCGGTATTCGATACCGTCATACATTCGTCCAAGTACCCGGGCTGTATCTTTCATCGATTCCTTTATTCCTATCTGAGAGCCGGTCGGTCCCAGATAAGTTACCCTTGCCCCCTGATCGTATGCGGCGACCTCGAATGCACAACGGGTACGGGTAGACGTCTTTTCAAAAATCAGGGCAATATTTTTACCTTTCAAAAACTGTTTCTCTGTTCCGTTCCTTTTCGCCTCTTTTAATTCTGCCGCCAAGTCCAGAACGTAATTGATTTCTTCAGGATTAAAATCCAGCAACTTCAGAAAGTTTTTGTTTTTTAGGTTGATAGCCATATTTAATGCATTTAAATTCGTCGAAAAAAGTTAGTTAATAGCGCGGAAACAGGATTTTTATCTATTCCGTGCAGATTTTAAGACTTTTCGCTCAATTCGAGCCATCTCATCTCTTTTTCTTCCAGTTCACCGGACAACACAGCAAAACGTTGACTTTTCCGTAACAAGGAATCGTTGTTTAGTTCCCCGGAATTCATTGCTTCCATAAGCTCTTTTTTTTCAGCTTCCAGCTGACCGATTTCAATCTCCAGTTGCTCAACCTCTTTTTTTTCCTTAAACGTAAGCTTTTTGGATGATTGCTGTTTGGGGGCCTCCGGTACCGGTTTATTTTTTTGCTTTTCTTCTCCCTCTTCCTTTTTCTGTTGTTTTTCCTGTTCGATGCGGCTTTCCCGGTATATAGTGTAGTTTCCCGGAAAATCCTTGATTTTTCCATTTCCCCCGAACACGAATAAGTGGTCAACAATCTCGTCCATGAAGAAACGGTCGTGCGAGACAATAACAACACATCCGTCAAAAGCCGATAAATATTCCTCAAGTACGCCAAGGGTCATGATATCCAGGTCATTCGTAGGTTCGTCAAGGATCAGGAAATTTGGATTTTGCATGAGTATGGTACACAGGTATAGCCTTCTTCGTTCTCCGCCGCTGAGTTTCTCAACCGGGCTGTACTGGGTCTCCGGGGGAAACAAAAAACGGGTCAGTAACTGGCTGGCGGTCATTTGGCTTCCGTCTTCAAACCGGACTACTTCCGCAATATTCCTGATAACATCAATCAACTTTTCATCGGGTTTAAACTCGATCCCTTCCTGCCGGTAGTAACCGGTCCTGATTGTTTGTCCTGTTTCTATCTTTCCCTTATCGGCAGGGATTGCGCCGGTAAGCACATTCAGCAAGGTCGATTTTCCGGATCCGTTTTTTCCGACGATACCGACCTTTTCAAACCGGGAAAATTTATAGGTGAAATCGTCGATCAGGACCAGGTCTCCGTATGCTTTCGATACATGGTCCAGTTCGATTATTTTACTTCCCAGTCTGGCCGACGATATATTCAGATCAAGGTTTTCGTCCTTTCTTTTATAAGCAGCCTTATCTTTAAGTTCATAGAACTGATCGATGCGGTACCTTGCCTTATGGCCCCGGGCCTGGGGCATCCTGCGCATCCATTCCTGCTCCGTTCGTAACATGTTTTGGGCTTTTTCAACCGATGCCTGCATCTGCTCGATCCGTTGCTGGCGTTTTTCGAGATAATAGCTGTAGTTCCCCTGGTACGAATAGATCAGATCCTCGTCGATTTCCATGATTTCATTACAAACCCTATCGAGAAAGTAGCGGTCGTGCGTAACCATAAAAAGGGTGCACTTCGATTTTGCCAGATAACTTTCAAGCCACTCGATCATTTCGAGGTCAAGGTGGTTGGTTGGCTCATCAAGTAACAGGAGGTCGGGTTCATTGGCCAGAACATTGGCCAAAGCCAGCCTTTTCTGTTGTCCTCCTGATAATTCGCCAACCTTTTGGTCGAAGTTATCAATCTTCAGTTGTCCAAGGATCTGCTTTACCTTTACTTCAAAATCCCAGGCATGCAGCTCGTCCATTCTCCCAGAGAGGCGTGTGACAGCCTCCTGGTCGTTGTGTTTTATTGCCGCTTCAAAATCAGCAATAACCTTTAATACGGGGTTGTCTGATTTCAGTGCCCTTGCCAACACGGTCTGGTCAGGATCCATCTCCGGCATCTGTTTCAGGTACCCGATCTTAACATCGTTTGTCAGGGTAACTTTTCCCTCGTCAGGGGTTTCGTTCCCTGCCAGTATTTCCATTAACGTCGATTTTCCTGCACCGTTTTTTGCAATTAAAGCTACTTTCTGATCCTTAAAAATAGTAAACGAGATGTTTTCGAAGAGCATGTAATCAGCATATCGTTTCGATAGTTGTTCTGCTTGAAGATAGGGAACCATATCAAAAATATTTTGTGCAAAAATAGGAATAATTTGCTTCACCGGAGGAAACCGGAAAGCAGATTTCTGTTGCTACCAGACTGAACGCAAAGACGCAAAAAATAGTTCCTATTGTTAATATGGTTAACATTGTTACTGTTGTTTGAGGCTTCGCCGTTTGAAAGTTCGATACTTCGTCGTTTGAATGTTGTTTCGGCTCCCGGAGCTTTGTTTTTCTTTCCATTCTCTCATTCCATCATTCTTTCATTCACTAATTCACACCTTGCCAGTTCTCCAGTTCACCAATTCTCAATGCTCTTCCCCAACAGCGTAGCGTCAAACATTCAAACATCTATTGTTTGAGGCTACGCCGTTTGAGTGTTTGATACTTCGTTGTTTCTAAACTAAACGCTAAGGCACGAAGACTCAAAGGATGGTTTACTATTGTTGGTCGGTTCCCGGTCTTGATTCTCTTCTTCCAATTCACTCATTCCATCATTCTTTCATTCACTAATTCACACCTTGCCAGTTCACCAATTCTCAATGCTCTTCCCCAACAGCGTAGCGTCAAACATTCGAACATTCAAACATTCAAACCTTATTCTATCATTCCCTCATTCTATCATTCTATCATTCTATCATTTAATATTTCGATACTCTTATTCTCGTCATAATCCTTATTTTTGTTTTTCAATACAATTTCTGATTATGCAAAAGAAAGAACGATATCAGCGGGTAATAGAATATTTCCAAAGAACAATGCCTGTTGCCGAAACCGAGCTGCATTACTCCAGCCCCTACGAATTACTTGTTGCCGTGATCCTTTCAGCGCAATGCACGGATAAAAGGGTCAACCAGATTACACCCGAACTGTTCCGGCGGTTTCCGAAACCGGAGAGAATGGCGGAAGCAGAGCCAGCAGAAGTATTCGATTATATCCGGTCGTGCTCCTATCCCAATAATAAAGCGAAGCACCTGGTCGGAATGGCCAGGATGCTGATTGGCGATTTCAACGGAATTGTTCCCGACGATATCGATGAACTGCAAAAACTTCCCGGCGTCGGACGGAAAACGGCTAATGTTATCGCTTCGGTTGTTTACGAGAAGCCAGCCTTTGCTGTCGACACCCACGTATTCAGGGTGGCGGCAAGGATCGGGCTTACCGCGAATGCGAAGACCCCGTTGGAAACGGAAAAACAGCTTATGGAACATTTTCCGCCGGAGCTGGTCCCGCAGGCCCATCACTGGTTAATCCTCCACGGACGATATGTTTGCCTGGCCCGTAATCCGAAATGTCCGAAATGCGGACTGACCGGTGTGTGTAAATACTATGAAACGAACTTTGGGACTCAGACCTTGAACCAGGAGGCCTGATTAAGGGTTAAATAAAAATCAACAGATAAAAAAAGAGGGGTATGGCGAAAAAATTTAAACCCTTAAGTTCTGTATTGATCAAGCCGTCAGGACCGGATTGCAATCTGAATTGCAGGTATTGTTTTTACCTGGACAAATCCGGGTTATTTCCGCAAAACACGGTTCATCGTATGGGCCCGGAAATACAGGAAGAGACAATCAGGCAGGTCATGCAACAGTCGGGCGACAGCGTTTCCCTTGCCTGGCAGGGAGGAGAGCCTACCTTGATGGGACTTGAGTTTTTTCGGCGGGCAATCGAACTGGAACAAAAATACGGGCATGGACAGATGACCGGGAATGGGTTGCAAACCAACGGGGTACTCCTTGATCGGGAATGGGCAAAATTCCTGAAGCAATACGAATGGCTTGTCGGGATTTCTTTGGACGGACCAGCCTTTATTCATGATCATTTCCGCCTTGACAATGGGGCAAAAGGGACCCATCAGCGCGTGGAAGACCATGCAAAAATGCTGCTTGACGAAGGGGTTGCTGCCAATGCCATGTGTTGTGTGACCAGTCACTCCGTGAAATACCCGGAGGAATTATACAACTATTTTAAAACATTGGGGCTTACTTATATGCAATTTATCCCGATTGTGGAGACAGACAGGGACGATCCGTCGAAAGCCGCCGCTTTTTCTGTTTCGGCAAAAGATTATGGCCAATTTTTGAATAAACTGTTCGACCTGTGGCTTGCCGATTTTAAGGATGGCCGGCCCGCTACTTCCATACGGCATTTCGAATCGGTATTTTATAATTATGTCGGGATGCAGGCCCCTGAATGTACAATGATGAAGGAATGCGGCACTTATGTGGTGATCGAACATAACGGAAATGTGTATAGCTGCGATTTCTTTGTCGAACCCAAATGGAAGCTGGGAAATGTTATGTACGACCAGCTGGTTAACATGTTGAATTCGAAAAAGCAAACCCTGTTTGGTATGGCCAAGGCGCAATTGCCGCGGGAATGCCGTCAATGCAGATGGATCACCAAGTGCTACGGAGGTTGTACGAAGGACCGGATAAAAGATCCGCAGGACCACCGGAAACCCAGGTTTTGCAGTTCCTATAAAATGTTTTTTAGTCATGCCGATCCCGTGCTTTCCGGGATGGCGGTCCAATGGAAAGAACAACAAAAGTCCGTTCGGGACCGTGGGACCTATAACGCGTTCAATGATTTTATGCCAGTCCAATAATCCAGTATCAAATATCGAATATCAAGCATCCGTAATGATCAGACAAAAAGAAATAACGCTTCCCCGCTTCAGAAGGGGATATCATTTGATTACAGACATTATCATGAAAGAATTGCCGGAACTGCCGGAAACAGGATTGCTTCACATCCTGTTGAAGCATACCTCGGCAGGGATTACGCTGAATGAAAATGCAGATCCTTCGGTACGTTACGATTTTGAGTCGTTTATGAATAAGATGATCCCTGAGAACGATCCGGTATATACCCATGACGACGAAGGAAGCGATGATATGCCCGCCCATTTAAAGTCGTCAGTGATCGGTTCTGAATTGACAATCCCTGTAACGAGAGGGCGGCTCAACCTGGGGATTTGGCAGGGAATATACCTGTGCGAATTTCGTAATTACGGTGGTTCAAGAAGTATGGTATTAACCGTTTACAGTTGAATTACTGACTCTTCAATCGTCTAAAGGCCCCTGTTTTTTATTGAAGCCTGTCGGATTCCGATAATGTCCCCTGCACTCGGCGGGAAGCCTGTCGGATTCCGATAACGTCCCCTGCGCTCCGCGGGAAGCCTGTCGGATTCCGATAACGTCCCCTGCGCTCCGCGGGAAGCCTGTCGGATTCCGATAACGTCCCCTGCGCTTCGCGGGAAGCCTGTCCAATTTGGATAACGTCCCCTGCGCTCCGCGGGAAGCCTGTCGGATTCCGATAACGTCCCCTATACTCCGAGGGAAGCCTGTCCAATTTGGATAACGTCCCCTGCACTTCGCGGGAAGCCTGTCCAATTTGGATAACGTCCCCTGCGCTTCGCGGGAAGCCTGTCCAATTTGGATAACGTCCCCTGCGCTTCGCGGGAAACCTGTCCAATTTGGATAACGTCCCCTGCACTCTGCGGGAAACCTGTCCAATTTGGACAGGTTCAATATGAAAATTATTTTTTAATGAAGGGATTTTTTTACATTTGCCTTCATGCAATCAATAAACGGAATAGAGGAGAAAGAGTTGGTCGAACGTGTTAAACGGGGCGAGGAGACCGCTTTTGAGTTACTTTTTCGTTTTTATTATCCCGGGTTGGTGCTTTATGCCATGCAATTTACAGTTGACCGGGATGAAGCGGAGGAAATTGTCCAGGATTTCTTTGTCCGTTTTTGGCAGAAACATTCCTGTCTGAAACCTTCGGATTCTTTAAAAAATTACTTTTTCTCGTCAGTCAGGAACAGTAGTCTTAATTTGCTGAAACATAAGAAGGTTGAACGTGTCTACATCGAAGAATTAAAACAGCTTTCAGAATCGGATAACCTGATTTATCATCATGACCTGTATATTACCTCTGAGCTTCAGGAAAAAATAGAGAAGGCTATTGACCTTCTTCCGGAAAAGTGCCGGGAGATATTTATTATGAGCCGTATTAAAGGGATGAAGAGTGAAGAAATAGCCCTGGCCCTTGATCTCTCCCAACGGACCGTGGAAACCCAGATTTACAAGGCAATAAAAGTGATGAAAGTCGAATTAAAAGACTATATCGGGCTTCTTTTTTTCCTGGGAATTTTATAATTGCGGCAGGTTCTCGCTTTCATGATCATAAAAATGATCGTTAAGCGTACGTATGTTTTTTCTTTTAGTTGTATATAGAGTGTTGATGTTAAAAAAAGGTGTAATTTCAGATGCCAGCAAAAGAAGGAACAGGACAGAGCCTAAAAGAATTTATTTCATCCAGACGGCAGATGCAGCCAGATCAGCAGATTGGTGAATCAAGGGCCGTTATTTCAGCTATCGACAGCATTAATACCGATGACGCTTACCGAAGCGTGAAAAGCAGAATTTCCGGGATCAACCGGCGGTCTGTTTATTTCGAACAGTTCAGGCGGATTGCTGCTATCCTGTTTTTTCCGTTGTTGCTTGTTTCGGTTTTATATTTTCTTAGCCTGAAAGATAAATCCCGTTTTCCGGAAATGTCGGTCCAGCAACTAACCAGTCCGGCGGGGGTACGTTCGCAGGTAACCTTACCCGACGGAACGCAGGTTTGGCTGAATGGAGAGAGCACGATAAAATATTCGCTGCCTTTTAATAACCAGACCCGTAATGTGGATTTGGAAGGAGAAGCATTTTTTGATGTAACCAGGAACCCGAAGTCTCCTTTCCTGGTCAGCATGCCCCATGCAACGGTCCGTGTATTGGGAACCATGTTCAACTGCAAAGCTTATCCGGGAGAGAAAACCGAAGTTACTTTGGCAAAGGGTAAAGTCCGCCTGGGGACCGATCCGGTAAATTCGGAAAAAAAAGACTACATCCTTTCTCCGGGTGAGCATGCAGTGATCAATAGTACCGGGCAGATAAAAATAAATAAGGAAAATATAGATAAATATATTGCCTGGCATACGGGATTTCTTGTTTTCGACGATTCGCCGTTGCCTGAAGTTGTCGAAAAGCTTGAACGGTGGTACGGCGTTGATGTTTCTGTGCGGGATACACAACTGTTATCCTCAAGGATTACAACCACGTTTGAAAATGAACCGCTCCGGCAGGTACTGGAACTTCTGGAACTGGCCTCTCCGCTAAAGATTGATTATGTCCCTGCAACAATTAATACAAAAACAGGGGAACAGGTAAAATCAAAAGTTATTATATCCGGAAAAACCAACTAATACAGATATGCCTATGTAAACTACTTAACTAAAAAAAGAGGGAAGTGCTCCAACACCTCCCTCCGCTTTAGCCCGAAACGGGCCAATAAAAGTAATTAATTAACAATTCAAATTTATGAAAAAAAAGACGAATCAGCTATGCCCTCTTTTTTGCGGGCATAGAAAAACTTTTGTTATTATGCGTATTACTGTTTTTCTCTTCCTGATCAGCGCATTTCAGGTTATTGCTGAAAATAGCTATTCCCAGTTAGCCAGGCTCTCATTGAATCTGAAAAATACCACGATTAAAGAGGTCCTGTCTGCAATCGAAGAACAAAGCGACTTCTACTTTTTATATGACAGCAAGCTAATCGATGTTCAAAAAAAAGTGGATGTCTCCGTGAAGGATCAAAGTATTGATCAAATCCTTAAGATGATTTTTCGTGATGAAAATGTCGAATTTTTGATAAGGGACAGGCATATTGTTCTGACCCCTGCCGTTCAAATCAGTCAGCAAAACAAAAACGGAACGATAACCGGAAAGGTTACCGATTCCTCCGGGAGTCCCTTGCCTGGCGTAACCATTGTGGTGAAAGGTACTTCACAGGGAACGATTACCGATTCTGATGGCCGGTATTCCCTGGCTAAAGTCCCCGGAGATGCGGTACTTCTCTTTTCTTTTGTGGGGATGAAAAACCAGGAAGTTGCCGTTGCCGGAAAGATGAATATTAATGTCAGGATGCAGGACGAGACAATAGGACTGGAAGAGGTCGTCGCAATCGGATACGGAACGATGCAGAAGAGCGATGTTACTTCTTCAATCAGCGAAGTTAATGTCGACCAGTTAAGCCGTCAAACGACTTCTTCGTTGGATCAGTCGCTGCAAGGATTGATTCCCGGGGTACAGGTCGAGCAAACTACGGGTAATCCCGGAGGGAGCAGCTCGATCCGGATCAGGGGAAGCAGTTCTGTCGGGGCAGGAAGCGACCCGCTGTTTGTAATTGATGGCAATCCGATGCCGGAATCATATGGTAAGGACCAGAACCCTCTGTCCTGGCTGAATTCAAATGATATTGAGTCGGTTACAGTATTAAAAGATGCTTCTTCTACGGCTATTTATGGTTCAAGGGGATCAAACGGCGTGATCCTGATAACGACAAAATCAGGAAAGGAGGGAAAGACCATCGTTAACTTCAATGCAAGCGTCGGAATACAGAATATTATGAAGAATTCCAAGCTGGATGTTATGAATGCTCATGAATTTGCAACCTGGCGCTACGAAAATGCTGAGGATTTTGCAAATTACTACGGAACCGCATTCGATGTTGAAGACGATTATGCAAATCCTGATGCTTACGGTAAAGGGACCGATTGGCAGGAGGAGTTATTGCAAACGGGTGTTGTCCAGGATTATAATGTAAGTGTTTCTCATGGTTCCAAAAAATTCAAGAGTTATTTTTCCGTGGGTTATCTGGATCAGACGGGCGTTATTATGGAAACAAAGTTTTCCCGGTTATCCATTCTGGCTAATTTCGATTACACGTCTGATAACGGATTTTTGCAGATGGGGTTAAACCTGAACCCTTCCGTTCAGAACTGGGGCCCGAATGCCGGCGGCGGACGCGGATCTGTCTGGGGCACAGCAGCGACGTTAAGTCCTTTAGTCCCTCTTCGGGATGAAAATGGGGAATATACAACCAATATTACTTCCGACGGCATGTTTAATAACGGAAATCCTGTCGTGGCATTAAAAGAAACCACTGATAAAACCCGGAAAAATAATTTACAGATACAGCCATATGTAAAGTTCAATTTTTTGAAGGGATTATCTTTTAAGTCCAGCTTGAACATGCAATATTCAGACAAAACGAATAATTATTTTAATCCTTCTACTGTAACCGGGATGATGTCGGCCCCTCCGGATGATCCTTACGGAACTTATACGACAATAAAAGACAGAAACTGGATATTCGAGAATACCTTGAGTTATAACATAAAGATTGCAGATCATAAACTGGACGCTGTCGGCGGTTTAACGATGGAACACTACAACTGGACAAAAAGTTATCTTTACGGAACAGGTTTTGCTGATGATGCCATCCGGACCCTTAATGCAGCTACAAGCTATGATGGATATACAAACGGGGAGAACTGGTCGATGGTCTCCTATCTGTTCCGTCTGAATTATGCCTATCTGGATAAATACCTGGTGACCGGAACCCTGAGAAGCGATGGATGTTCAAGATTTGGATCGGATAATCGCTGGGGTGTATTTCCTTCAGGTTCTGCAGGCTGGTTCGTTTCAAAGGAAAATTTCTTCCCGGAACTAAACTGGCTCGAAAATCTGAAACTTCGTGTAAGCTATGGCGTTAACGGGAACAATAACATTGGCAATTATACTTACCAGGCGACTATTGCAAGCGACAATTATGATTTTGGAGGTACGATTGTGAATGGGCGCAAACTTTCTTCATTAGGTAATTCACAACTGGGATGGGAAAAAACAAGAGAGTTCGACGCAGGTGTTAATCTTGATTTATTTAAGAACAGGCTGAGTGTTGTTGCCGATTTTTATAACAGGATAACAAACAACATGCTTTGGAGCGTGAATATCCCGATCTCGTCCGGGTTCGACTCTATGCAAAGTAATATTGGCAAATTGAGGAACAGAGGTTTTGAGTTTTCTTTCAGTTCGACAAATATTGCCGGCAAAAATTTTACATGGAAGACTGATTTTAATATCTCTTTTAATAAGAATAAGGTATTGGATTTAGGTGATGTCCAGACGATTTATTCGAACTGGTTTTACGATAACTACTGCAATGTCACAAAAGTGGGACTACCGATGGCTCAGTTCTACGGATACAAATTTGTGAAGATTTTCCAGACACAGGAAGAGATCGACGCTGCGCCGCACTATGCCAATCAGTTGCCTGGTTCCGCCCGATATGCAGATACGGATAAGAGCGGAACTGTTGATGCATTGGATTGCGTTCCCATCGGGGATCCCAATCCGAAGTTCACCGGGGGTATGATTAACCGGTTGGGTTATAAAAAATGGGACCTGAGTTTGACGCTGAGCTTTGCAGGCGGCTTTGACGTTTTGGCGATCGACCCTGAATCGACAACCCGTAACCTGGATGGGGTCTTCAATGTTTTTAAAAACGTAAAAGATCGCTGGCGGTCGGTTGATCAGCCGGGAAACGGAAAATATGCAACCTCTGTTTATAATACTGAAAAAGACAGGGCAAATAATTCCCGGATGGTTTATGACGGCTCCTTTATAAAAATCCAGAATTTAAATATCGGTTATAATTTTAGTAAGATCAGGTATTTCGATTCATGCCGGGTTTATTGTTCTGTTCAGAACCTGTATACATTTACCAAATTTCCCTATGGAAATCCCGAAGTAAATTATTACGGAAACAGTTCCTTGTCCCGGGGCGTGATGTGCTATGATTACCCTCTTTCCCGTACGGTTTCTCTCGGTACAAGTATTACATTTTAATGGCAAACTCATTATTTGAAACATTATGAAAAAATATATAATACTGTTTTTTTCGGCAGTCTTCATTTTAGAGGGATGCTGGGATAATTTTTTAAAGGAAAACCCTGTCGATTCGCTGACAGCCAATAACTACTATAATACAGAATCCGATTTCCTTTATGCCGTAAACTCGGCCTACACAAGTTTGCAACAGTTGTACGGTTCAACGTCAAATGCCTGGAACGGCTCTTACTGGGCATTCTCGGAGATGCGCTCGGACAACACGACTTATCAGTATAACACAGTCGATTTGTCCGGGTCACGTTACGAAGAGATGGATAAATTTATCATGTATACAGACAATGACCTGTTAAGCTCTTGCTGGAATAATTCCTATATCGGCATTGAAAAATGCAACAGCGTTTTACATTATATCGCAGATAAAGACTTTGACCTGAAAGACCGGTTTGTTGGAGAAGTAAAATTTCTGAGAGCCTTATATTATACGCATTTGGTCCGGTATTTTGGGGCAGTTCCTTTATCGACCTCTTTGGTCCAGTCTTATGAAGAAGCTTATTCTACAGACAGAAGGACTTCTGTGGATTCCGTTTATACCCAGATTATTGATGATTTAAATGATGCGAAGGAAAAATTGCCGTCCAGTTACTCGAGTAGTGATTGGGGCCGGGCTACCGAAGGGGCGGCACGGACCTTACTGGCCGACGTTTATATGTGGCGGGAGGATTATGCCGGCGCTATAACAGAACTTGAAAAGGTACAGGCTTTAGGATACAGCCTGCTGCCTGATTACGCGGATGTATTTGATCTAAACAACGAAGAGAATAACGAAATTATTTTTTCTGTCCAATATATCGGAGGTAATTCAGGACTGGGCAGTTTTTATATGTACCGCTTCCTTCCGTGGAATTCGGGGACCGACCTGATCGCCAAAGGTCAGTACCAGGCCAGGACAGGGGAGAATATACCGACTACAGATTTGCTGGATTGCTTTGAAGCGAATGATGTACGCAAAAACATGATTGCCTATTATGTGGATGAAAACAGTGAAACGGTCCCTTATACGATAAAATTTATGGATCCGGACCATACGGTGAGAGGTCAGACAGGCAATGATTTTCCTGTTTTCCGATATCCTCTTGCTTTGCTGATGCTGGCTGAATGTTATGTCAGGGAAGGAGAAGAACCGAAAGCCTTACCGCTGGTCAATGAAGTAAGGGAAAGGGCCGGGCTGACAGATCTCGGTCAGGTTACGTTGGATGATATTATCCAGGAACGGAGAGTCGAATTTTTCTGTGAGGCAGATCGCTGGGATGTTTTAGTACGCACCGGAAAGGCAAATGACGTTATGCTGGCCCACGGGATCAGGCAAAAACAGGAACGCCCCGTGGCTGTTGGCACATCATCCTATAACACCATCAAGTTGCTTTTCCCGATACCTTCTGATGTGATTGACCTGAACCCGGCGATTGAACAAAATCCTGAATACAAGTAATAAATTCAGTTCAACCTTAAATATTTTTTAATCAGGAAAATGGACTGAAGTAAAAGGATTACCAATAATGGCAGAAAGCATTCCGGTTTCTGCCATTATATTTATTTCCTGAATTCGGAAGGAGAGGTGCCGACTTTATTTCTGAAGATCCGGCTGAAGTAGTGGATGGACTGAAAACCAAGGGCAAAGCTGATCTCCTTGACACTTTTGTCGGTCGATAACAGCAATTCCTTAGCCCTCATTATTTTTAGCTCCAGATGATATTGATGAGGAGCGACCCCGGTATAGCTTTTGAACATTTTCCGGAAATAGGAATAACCAATATGGTATTCCCGGGCCAGCTTTTCCATATCGAGAGAACGATCGACTTCGTCACGCATTTTAAATCTCGTTTCTTCAATAATTGCAGCGACCCTTTTCCCTGTGAATTCTTTCTGCATTTCGAAAGAGAGCAGGTATCCCAGCATTTTGACAATCAGTCCGGAAGCTATTTGCTGAAATCCAGGTTTTTCTTCCCTGACCAGATCAAAAATTTTCAGGTAAGTATCCAGGATTTCTTCCCTGATTCCGGCATAGACAACCGGTTGTGCCGGCGAAAAGAATGAATGGGACATGAATTCGCCGGCAATGTCGCCGTTAAACCCGATGTACTGTTCTTTCCAACCTGTTGTTCTTAACGGTTTGTAACGGTGCCATATGCCGGGAAGGGTGATGATGACGCTTCCCGGTTTAATTTGAAACCTGCCGTTTTCGTTTTCCAGGATGCCTTTTCCTTCAGTAATATAATTAATCTGATATTCATTCAGCACCCTCCCTTGCTCCCAGCTGAAGTGGTAGCCGGTCGGGTGTTCGGGCGAAGGATAAATTTTATTTGGGGAGACCCTCGACATGCCGGCAACATTGAGATAAATGCCCCATTCCTTGTCGCGGTCGCCGGGGGTCAGATATTTTATAAAGTCATTCATATTTTTCAGGATCAAAAAGTGCAAACAATCTGTCAAATTGTGTATTGATAAAAGCTCGTTATCAAGCTACTTTTGAATTGACTTAAGAAATAAAACCGGAACAAATTTATTAAAATTTACTTAACGGTAATGAGAATATGTTGGTGACCTTGTTGTGCTAAAATAACCGGAGAAACAATAATAATTCATCAATAATAAATCAAATGCCTGATTAATCTGATTAAACTATGCAAACTATTCTTGGGATTATCTATCATTCAATCGGAGGGTTCGCCTCCGGAAGTTTCTACATGCCTTTTAATAAGGTGAAGAAATGGTCGTGGGAAAGCTACTGGATTGTCGGTGGAATTTTTTCATGGCTTATCGTTCCTCCGCTTGCAGCCTGGTTTACTGTTCCCGGATTTGCCGATATTATAAGCAACACGACATCCAGCGTTCTGTATTTTACTTTTTTTATGGGGTTAATGTGGGGTATTGGCGGTTTAACTTACGGGCTTGGGGTCCGTTACCTGGGAATGTCTCTTGGAAACTCGGTTACCCTGGGATTCTGCGCAGCTTTCGGGGCCATTGTTCCTTCCATTTATTATTCCATCAACCCGACGCCCGGCAAAGTTTCCTTTACCGATATGATGGCTTCGCCCGGAGGAAGGCTTGTACTCCTGGGGGTCCTTGTTTGTCTCGTAGGGATTGCGATTTCAGGAAGGGCAGGCATGATGAAGGAAAATGAAATTTCGGAAGAAGAAAGCAGAAAAAGCATCGCAGAGTTTAGCCTGGTAAAGGGATTGATTATTGCTACCATCTCCGGCATCCTGAGTTCGTTTATGAATTTCGGGATCGAGGCAGGTAAGCCAATGGCCGATATGGCCGTTTCGAGAGGCTATAACCCCTTGTTCCAGAATAATGTCGCTTATGTTGTCATTCTGTGGGGAGGTTTAACCACCAACATGATCTGGTGTGCGATCCTCAGCATAAAAAATAAATCCTACGGCGATTTTGTCAACAGGAATTCCCCGATCGCTAAAAATGTTTTGTTTTCAGCATTGGCCGGGACAACCTGGTTCCTGCAGTTTTTCTTTTACGGAATGGGGGAGAGCAAACTCGGCAACGGGGCCAGTTCATGGATCCTTCATATGTCGACCATCATTCTGACTGCCAACATGTGGGGTATTGTTCAGAAGGAATGGAACGGCACTTCAGGTAAAACAAAAGGGACCATTGCCCTTGGAATTGTGGTTATTTTGCTGTCTGTCGCCCTGGTCGGGATAGGAAACTCAATTGTATAGCTTCAGATAGATTACTGGTATGACATTGTTTCATTCTCATTATTTAAATTTTTGCCTATGCAACGACTGGCTTTTAAAATGTACCTCGACGAAGGTCAAAAAGAAGAATACCGGAAACGGCATAATGAAATCTGGCCCGAACTTAAAAAGTTACTGAAAGATTCGGGTGTCAGTGAATACTCTATATTTCTCGACGAAGAGACCAACGTGCTTTTTGCTTTTCAGAAAGTGAGCGGAGAAGGGGGGTCCCAGGATCTGGGACAGACCGGGATCGTGAAAAAATGGTGGGCGTTTATGGCCGACATTATGAAAACAAACCCGGACAATTCTCCGGTAAGTATCCCCCTCGAGGAAGTTTTTTATATGGAATAATTTTCTTGAAAAGGACATGAATTAAACTGATTTCTTTTTATGGACATTTTTTGACCCAACCAACTAAAAAATTAATGTTATGAAAAAAAAGTATCTGATATTTTCGATTGTTACGATGATGTGCTGCAGCGTCGCACATTTTAAGCTAATGGCTGCTGTCCAGGTTGCCGGACTGGTTTGTGAGTATCTGGATAACCCGGTGGGGATTGGTGCCGGACAGCCAAGGCTTAGCTGGCAGCTTAGCGCAGCATCGTCTGATGAAAATGTTATGCAGGCAGCATATGAGATCAGGGTTGCAGGCTCTGTTTCCGATCTTTCGAAAAAATCGCGCCTGATCTGGGATTCCGGCAAAGTTGACAGCGACCGGTCGGTCGATGTCGTCTATGGAGGTCCTGCCCTGAAATCCATGCAACGGGTGTACTGGCAGGTCAGGGTATGGGACAACCGGAATAAGTTGAGTAGCTGGAGCGAACCCGCTTTCTGGGAAACGGGCATCCTTGATCCCGGAATGTGGAAAGCCTCATGGATCAGCAGCCTGGAGACCGATACAGCCTGGTCGAAACCGTGCCCGTATTTCAGAAAGGAGTTTCCGGTAAGGAAAACGGTAAAAAGTGCCAGGGTTTATGTTACATCCCGCGGACTTTATGAGCTGTTCCTGAATGGCGAAAAAGTAAGCCAGGATCTTTTTACTCCGGGGTGGACGAGCTATAACAAGCGAATACAGTACCAGACTTACGATGTTACGGGAATGCTCCGTTCCCAGAATTGTCTCGGTGCCATCCTGGGCGACGGATGGTTCCGCGGAAATATAGGATGGGCAGGGCAACACAATTACTATGGCGATCAGCTGGCTTTTCTGGCACAGCTTGTGATTACCTACTCGGATGGCAGCACGGAAATAATTGCGACGGGTAAAGACTGGAAGTCAAAGACAGGAGCAATCCTGGAGTCTGATATCTATAACGGGGAAACCTACGATGCCCGGATGGAGATGCCCGGATGGAACAAGACCGGCTTTGACGACAGCAACTGGGCGAATGTAAAGGAAGTATCTTTTCCCGTGAATATTCTGGTGGCACCTCAGGGAGTCCCGGTAAGGGCCGTTCAGGAAATAAAACCTGTAAAATTGCTGGTTACCCCAAAAGGAGAGAAAGTATTCGACATGGGACAGAATATGGTTGGCTGGATCAGACTGAAGGTACAGGGGAAAAAAGGCGACCGTGTCGTATTGAAGTTTGCGGAGGTGCTTGATAAAGAAGGAAACTTCTATACGGCAAACCTGCGTTCAGCCAAGGCAACAGATACCTATATCCTTAAAGGGGACGGAGAGGAAGTTTATGAGCCCCATTTTACTTTTCATGGCTTCCGTTTCGTGGAACTTGACGAATTTCCGGGTACTCCGGATTTAAATGCGGTTACCGGTATTGTAATCCACTCGGATATGGAACAGACCGGGACTTTTGCCTGTTCCGATTCGCTGGTAACCCGGTTGCAGCATAATATACAGTGGGGGCAGAGAGGTAACTTTCTGGATGTCCCGACCGATTGTCCCCAGCGTGACGAACGGCTTGGCTGGACCGGTGACGCCCAGGTATTCAGCATGACTGCCGCCTATAATTTTGATGTCGCCCCGTTTTACACGAAATGGTTGAAAGACGTGGCGGCCGATCAACTCCCTGACGGACGGGTCCCCCACGTTATCCCTGATGTACTGAAGAAAAGTGGCGGTTCTACCGCATGGGCCGACGTTTGCATTATTGTTCCGTGGACAATGTACCTTTCGTATGGCGATAAAAGGATCCTGGAAGAACAATATCCAAGCATGAAAGCCTGGGTGGAATACATGAAGGGCCGCGCCGGCGACGACAACCTGTGGACCGGAGATGACCATTTTGGCGATTGGCTCGCTTTTGCCAGTACCCGTTCGGACTATACCGGGGCGACTACAGAGAAAGACCTGATCGCTACCGCCTATTACTGTTATTCAACTACATTGCTGGGGAAAATAGCCGGGATAATTGGAAACAAGGCCGATGCGGAACAATATTCAGCCCTGGCCGGAAAAATTAAAAAAGCATTCAATGCTGAATTTGTAACGCCCAACGGACGGCTGGTTTCTCATACGCAAACAGCCTATGCCCTGGCGCTTTCGTTTAACCTGTTGCCGGATGAACTTATCCCGAAAGCCGCCGGATACCTGGCCAATGACGTGAAAAGTTTTGGCCACCTGACAACAGGTTTTGTCGGGACCCCCCTGTTGTGTAAAACATTATCCGATCACGGATATGCCGACCTGGCCTTTATGTTGCTGATGCGTAAAGCGTATCCTTCCTGGCTGTATCCGGTTACACAGGGCGCCACAACAATCTGGGAACGCTGGGACGGCCAGAAACCGGATGGTTCGTTTCAGGATGTCGGTATGAACAGTTTTAACCACTACGCTTATGGTGCAATTGGCGAATGGCTCTATACCTACGTTGCAGGGATCAATATCGATCCGGCAAATCCAGGGTACAAACATATCCTTCTCAGTCCCCATGAAGGAGGCGGCCTGACTTATGTCAACGCTGAATTTTTATCGATGTACGGACCTATCCGGTCGGACTGGAAACAGGAAGGAAATGAATTTATTTACGATGTTGTTATCCCGGCGAATACGACAGCTACAGTTAGCCTTCCCGGTGCAGATGCCGGGTCGGTAATGGTTAACGCTGCTGCATTGACCGGGAAAATGAAAGAAACGGCGAGACCGTATGACGGGGGTATAAAAGTAGACCTGGGCTCTGGTAAATACCAGTTCCGGTACCCGGTCTCCGGGAAAAAGTAAGTATGACTTAACTATTGTTTGCGAATTCTATTAACTGATTAAAAATGAATAAAGACAAGATTGAAAAGGCCTATCTTCTGGCCAGGGAACAATATGCTGCTCTTGGCATTGATACGGACTCCGCGGTAGGCAAAATGAAGGATGTTGTTATTTCTCTTCATTGCTGGCAAACCGATGATGTCGGCGGTTTCGAAACGCCCGGTTCTTCATTGTCAGGAGGAGGGATACAGGCTACGGGAAATTATCCGGGTAAATCCAGGAATATTGCTGAAATGAGGGCCGACCTGGATAAGGTGCTTTCATTGCTCCCCGGCAAGCAACGGCTGAACCTTCACGCCATTTACGGTGAATTCGGAGGGGAAAAGGTTGACCGCGACCAGATCGGGCCGGAGCACTTTCAGGGATGGATCGATTGGTGTAAAACACGGGGCATGGGAATGGATTTCAATGCCACCTGTTTTTCTCATCCCAAAGCTGCTGATGGATTCACACTTTCCAGCAAAAACGAAGAAAACCGCAGGTTTTGGGTTGAGCATGTAAAGAGGTGCCGGGCTATCTCGGCTGAGATAGGAAAACAACTGGGGACTCCCTGTGTGCATAATACCTGGATACCGGACGGTTCAAAGGATGTACCTGTTGACAGGAACGGCTATCGTACTTTGCTGAAAGAATCGCTCGATGAAGCGATGTCTGTCAGTTATCCCAAAGAGTATATGAAGGATGCTGTTGAAAGCAAGCTGTTTGGGATCGGGGCCGAATCGATGACTGTTGGTTCCCATGATTTTTATCTGGGCTATGCCATTAAAAACAACAAGCTGATCACGCTCGATACCGGGCATTTTCATCCGACAGAACAGGTCGGGGATAAAATATCGGCCTGTCTTCAGTTTATCGATGAATTGTTGCTTCATGTTTCCCGTCCGGTACGGTGGGATTCGGACCATGTAGTTACCCTGAACGAGGAAGTTCAGCTGATCGCCGCTGAAATTGTCCGTAATAATTTTCTTCCCCGCATAAATATCGGGCTCGATTTTTTTGACGCTTCCATTAACCGGATCGGCGCTTATGTGATTGGAACCAGAGCTGCTCAGAAAGCTTTCCTGATTGCGCTTCTGGAGCCTACGAGAATGTTGGTGGAACTGGAAGAAACAGGTAAAAACTTCGAACGCCTGGCTATGTTTGAGGAGCTGAAAACCATGCCTTTTAATGCCGTATGGGATTATTATTGCATGAAGGAAGAGGTTCCTGTCGGGATGGAGTATATTGCAGAAATTCAGAAATACGAACAGGAAGTTCTCTGCAAACGCTAATACATGTTATATGATTGTCGTCGCGGTCCCGCATTTTTATTTAACGGGATCGCGAACGACTATTAAATAGTTATCTGATGCAACAAGTAATTGCAGTTTTTGATATCGGGAAAACGAATAAGAAACTTTTACTTTTTGACGAAAAATTCAGTATTGTTTTTCAGGAGGAGCAAAAATTTCCGGTAATCGCAGATGAAGATGGGTTCGAATGTGACGACATCGGGCTTATCGTTTCATGGATTAATGGTGAATTGTCCCGGTTAATAACGGAAGGTAAATATGATGTTACTGCCGTGAATTTTTCTACTTACGGCGCTTCCCTGATGTTCCTGGACGAAAAGGGAGATAGGCTCACTCCGGTATATAATTATTTGAAACCTGTTTCTCCGGCTATTGCTGAAGACTTATTCAACGCGTATGGCGGGAGGGATGAATTTTGCAGGCAAACAGCCAGTCCTGCTTTAGGATTGCTCCTGAATTCGGGCATCCAGATCCTGTGGATGCTCAGGGAGAAGCCGCAGGTAATGGAAAAGGCGAGGTCGGTCCTTCATTTTCCCCAGTATTTATCGTATGTGCTGACGGGAAAAGTTGTCGCGGAACCAACCTCTGTCGGGTGCCATACCTTTATGTGGAATTTCGACAAGATGGATTATCACCGGTGGATTGCCGATAATGGTATTGAACTGCCTGCCCCTGTTACCAATGATGTTGTTTATGATACCGTTATTCAGGGACAGAAACTCAAGGTAGGGACAGGGATACACGACAGCTCGGCATCGCTGGTTCCGTATCTGAAAGGAAGCAGTGAAAAATTTATTCTGATTTCAACGGGTACCTGGTGTATCAATATGAACCCTTTTAACGGGGAACCGCTTACTGCGCACCAGCTGGAGCAGGATTGCCTGTGCTTTTTGAGCCCGGACAAAAGGCAGATAAAATCGTCCCGGTTGTTCATGGGACATTTCCACGAAGTCTGGGCCGAGCGGCTTGCTGCTCATTTCAACACAGACCCGGGCCTGTTTAAAAGGACCGGATACAATGCACGGATGATTGAAAAAATCGGGCTCCGTTTTGGAAATAAATCTGTATTTTTCCCGGGTGGAAAAGAAAGCTTTGAGCTAGGAAAAGATCTTGTTGATCTGGAAATCTTTGAAAGTTATGAAGAAGCCTATACGAAACTGATGACCGACCTTACCGGTTTGTGTGCAGAGTCTGTACGGTTGGTGGTGCCGGAAAAAGATGAAACCAGGTGCCTTTACGTTTCCGGCGGATTTGCCCGCAATGAAATATTTATAAAGCTTCTGACGGAACATTTTCCCGGGAAGAAAGTATATACTTCGGAGATTGACAACTCGAGCGCCCTGGGGGCGGCTCTTGTGGTGGCAGGCTCTGCGGAAAATGCCGGGAAAGTATATCCGGATCTGGGATTAAAGAAAAGGTAAGTTTGGATAATAATAATTACCGGTGAAACACCGGGAAAAGAGAAGGTTATTTTCTGGTTTAGTTAATAAATTAAAGATGAAAAGATTAGACACTAAGTTAATGCATCCGCGTGACCAGATCACGATGATCATTGACAAAATTTATCATGGGGGGTTGACGACGACCTCCGGCGGAAATGTATCGATTATTGATGAAAACGGGGATATATGGGTTACCCCTTCCGCAATTGATAAAGGTTCGCTCCGCCCGTCGGATATCATGTTGGTTAAAAAAGACGGGACTATTATCGGGAGGCATAAGCCATCGTCAGAGTATCCATTTCACAGGGCTATCTATGAGGCCCGTCCCGATATTAAGGCCGTGATCCATGCTCATCCGCCGGCCCTGGTTTCATTCAGTATTGTGAGGCAGATACCAAACACGAATATCATTCCTCAGGCAAAGACTATTTGCGGCGATATTGGCTATGCCCCATACGAACTTCCCGGCAGTGAGGAACTTGGTGTAAAGATTGCCGATGAGTTTAAAAAAGGTTTTAATGCCGTGATCATGGAAAATCACGGAACTGTGGTTGGCGGATCAGATCTGTCGGATGCATTTCAACGTTTTGAAACGCTTGAGTTCTGTTGCCGGACCATTATTTACGGGAGCACGATCGGAACGCCGCGATATCTGAGCGATGAACAGATTGAAGAATTCGAAAACCAGATACCCCGGTTGCTTCCGGAAATGGATGCAGTGGAATACCCGTCAGATGAAAGGGCTATCCGGGAAGAGATTAAGAAGATCGTTCACCGGGCATGCGACCAGGGGCTGATGATCAGCTCATACGGTACGGTTTCAGTTCGCTGGCGTAACAACGATTTTCTGATCACGCCTCCCAATGTATCCCGTTGGGATATTCAAAACGAAGATATCGTGCAGATCAGGGGAGGGAAGAGGGAACCCGGAAAAATACCCAGCCGGTCGACCTGGTTGCACCAGGAAATATACAGGCGTTTTCCAAAGGTTAATTCTGTTATTCTGACCCAGACGCCATACCTGATGGCCTATAGTGTAACCGACGAAAAGTTTGACGTGAGGACGATCCCCGAAAGCTGGATTTTCCTGCAGGATGTTCCCAATGTGCCATTCGGATCACACTTTGCCGGAGAGGAAACTATATTGAACATTCTGTCGGATAAATGCCCGGCGGTGATTATCAATAACGATTCGGTCCTGGTTACCGGGGATAAATTGTTGGGTACATTCGACCGGCTTGAGGTCGCTGAATTTAGCGCGAAGTCACTGACATTGGGGGCTTCGCTGGGAAAACTTGTCCCGATCAACCCCGATCAGGTTGAAGCACTACGTAAAAAATTTCTCGGGTAAATAAATTAAATCCCGAAGGTCTGAAAACCTTCGGGATTTAACGGACTACAACCGTTTCCTTTTTGATCATCCTGGAGAAGGTCAGGGAGCACAATGCGAGAAACGCCCCTCCTAAAAAGGGTATCCGCCAGTTTACAGTCCATAATATTCCGCCTATTACAGGCAGGATAACCGCAGTGATGTGGTTGATCGTAAAGCCTACAGCCATTGAAGGTGCAATGTCTTTTGGATCTGCCTGTTTCCTGAAATAGGAATTTATTGCAATGGCAAAACTGAAAAACAGGTTGTCTACAAGATACATGGCCGTGGCGACATTTTTGTTTTCAATGAGGGCATAACCCATGAATACAATGAAAAGGCTTGCGTACTCGATGGTAAGCATAAAGCGTTCGCCATACCGGTTTATTGCCCGTCCGACCACCGGACTGAGAAAATAAGTGATCACGTTGTTTATCACGAAAAGTACGGTGATATAGGTAACAGAAAATTTGTATTTTTCAACAAGGATAAATACGGCAAAAACAACAAAAATCTGCCGTCTTGCGCCGCTTAGCAGGTTGAGCACGTAAAACAGCCAGTATTTCTTTTTTAGTACCAGTTTTTTCTGTTGGGGAGGAAGGTTTTTATCTACCGGATTTTTAGTGAAGGAATAAATGCTCACAATAATCACAAAAGCCCCTATAATATAAAACAGTTCATTGATGGGAAGGAACGCTGAAATGATCCAGATAAAAATTCCCACAGAAATATTTGCTACTGCCGTGAAACTTTTCATTTTGGCAAGGACCTGGGGTACCCGGTCGCCTTCGAAATACTGCAACGATAATGATTGATTGCAGGTCTCAAAAAAGTGAAAACCGACTGACATGATTACCGTGGTAATTAATAACCCTTCAAATGAAGGCAGGGCCCCGGCCAGAGCCACCCCTGCTCCAAGTATGATGAGCGATACGGCAGCAAAGCGGTGTTCCGCAAAAATAAGGAGCAGGTAGATGACAAAAAATGTCAGGAATCCCGGAATTTCCCGGACTGACTGTATAATACCTATTTGTACGGAATTAATGCCAACCGTATCGACCGCATAGTTGTTAAAAAGGGTTCGCCATCCCTGGAAACATACTGCCGAAGCAATAACCAGCATCGCCAGGAAAGGATACATCGGATTTTCCCTGTAATGTTTATACTGATTCATAGATATGAGTTCAAAGTGTAAACATATTCTTTATTTTTTCCTAAATAAAACTTTTGGGTTTTTTGAAGGAAAAGTTTACGTAGAAAAAACAAAAGCGGAAAAGTGGAGGAAGAAAAATCTGCCTGTTTCCTTCATGTTCCTATGGTGAAACAAGCAGATTTTTTCGAATCGATCAAATTAGCCAATAAAAATAAAATAATATCTTCTTACATAATTGATGTGTTTGTCAAGCGTATTAATATAATCAACCACTTATCTGCTTCCAGTTGAAGAAACAGAAGTTACAACACTCGAAACCGTAAAACTGGCGTATTTTGTACCGCCGCTGTAAGTTCCGCCATCGTATAAGCCATTTGTTTCTGTTCCGGTGCAACTTCCTCCATAATAAATATTATAACTGGACCCTTTTGTCAGATCAGGGGAAGAGAATACCACGGATTGATAAGTCTTCGCAGGGGAGAAAGTCAGCAGGTTCGTATTGCCGTCAGAGCTTTGTATGTTGAACAGGGTTCCTGCCGATTTGGAGATTGTTACTGAAACTGAATACTGGGATGAGGAGGTACTGGGTGCTTGCGCCATTCCTGAACTTCCCGCAGCAACGAGGAATCCTCCCGAGATTTTGAAAGAAGAATCGTAATCGAGGGCTCCGTTTGAACTCGATGTCGGCCCGTCAATGATAACCGTGCCTGCAGTCATAACAATTGCCCCGTTTACATCGATCCCGTCACCCGTAGCATTAACATAAATATATCCACCATTGATATAAAGATAATAATTGCCGCTGCTTGAAAAGGATCCCTGGCCAGGCCTTCCGTTTACAGAAGAACCGTCATTTCCTCCGGCCCCGTTAATCCCGTCATCGCTGGAAACGATACTTATGTTTCCTCCGTTAATATAAAGCAATGCGCTTTCGATTCCCTCATAACACTTGGATATCGTGATATCTCCACTGTTTATGGAGAGCGAAGTGTCGGAATGGATGCCGTCATCACCAGAGGAAATAGTTATGGTTCCGTCATTGACATTCAGGTAGGCATTCGAGTGAAGGGCGTCGTCCGATGAATTAATGCTGATGGTATTTCCTTCAATTACCAGGTTGTCGCCAGCTTTAATACCTTTAGTGGAGGTATCGGAACTTACTGTTTTCGAACTTCCTCCCCCGGATGTAATGGTAATGTCTCCCGACGCGATGGCAACGTCCGTTTCCGCGGCCATACCATCTCCACCTGACGAAACAATATTAATCGTACCGTCCTCTATATAAATATACCCGTCTTCCGAATCATCATCGTTGTCCGATTTAAAACCATCACCCCCGCATGAAACATTGATCGTACCGCTTTCAACAATCAGATAATCCTTTCCACGTATTCCGTCATCACTGGCCGTCACATTTATTGTACCGCTTTTTATAATAAGCCCGTCCTTGGACGTAATTCCATCGTTGTAATTTCCGGTTACAGTAAGCGATCCTTCTCCGTAAATTGCAAGGTCTGTTTTACTGTACAGGGCGGCATTGGGTTCGTCGTCGTCAAGGTCGGAGTAGGAGGAAACATCAGTCAATGTATTGCTTGTCCCTTCAGCAAGGACCAGAATTACCTTTTCTGCTTTTTTTATGAAAACAGGGGCATTGGTCGAACTGGTGATACTGGCACCCGAAAGAATGAGCCTTACGAGTGCCCCGTCTGCATTGACAATGATCTGTCCTCCGCTAAGAGTACCGGTAAAGCTGTAATTTCCTGCGTCTGTAATTGTAATGGTGGTGCCGCTTATGGTGACCCCGCTTGTCCCCGAGGCACTTGCACTGCTCCCGTTGAGGTTTATCGCGATAACGCTGGAACTGTCCCATGTATAATCGGAGCTTGATTCAAAACTGCTTGCATTTGCTGAAATAACCTCGGCGACTGTTGTACCTTCCACTGCTTCACCGGTTTCACTGTCCGTTCCACTCGAATCATCTGAATCTTCCTTGGTACAGGAAGATATGGCCAGCAGAAAAACCCCGGCAAACAGGTACATGAAATTTTTTTTTAACATAGATTACTATTTGAATTCGGTTATACTTAAATATTGCTGTTTTTTACCGTTTATCCAGAACTAAAATTTCCTGTTTAGTTGTAGATAAACTGCTGATTCACAGCAAAATTTATGCCTCTTTTTGTCTGGAGGAATCCATGTTTTTTCTGGTTGAACCTCATAAAATTATCTATCAATAAAAATAGTTCGATGAATACTATTGTTTGTTTGATCAACAAATGTGGTTTGAAAGTTTGAATGTTCACCACAGATAACACGGATAAACACAGACTGGCAAACTGGTGAACTGGAGAGTGGTGAATTAGTGAACTGGTGAATGAAAGAATGATTGAATGAAGGAATGATGTTTGAATGGTTTGAAGGTTCGAATGTTTGATGCTACGCGATTTGAGGGGAGAACCATGTTGTGAACTTGTGAATTGGCGAATTGGTGAGAGATGAAATTAAATAACAATGGCTTGAACCCCAAACAATAGGAACTAGAGGAACTGCAGAAACAATTTTCCGCGTCTTGGTGTCTTCGTGTTCAGTTCAGAAACAACGAAGTATCAAACATTCAAACGGCGCAGCCTCAAACAACAGAAACCATCTTTTTGTGTCTTTGTGCCCTCGTATTCTGTTTAAAACGGCGTAGCTTCAAACAATAGTAACTTAATTTGATCCTTTTGCTACTGTTTTCTGAATGATGATTCCCTTATTATCAGTTCTGTAGGCATGGTAATCGTCTGATATTTTTTCGACCCGTCTTTATTTTCTATTTCCCCAATAAGCAATTCTGCGGCCTTTACCCCCATCTCAAAAGCAGGTTGCTTAAGGGTCGACATGGAGGGAGTAACAACTTCGGAGAAAGGTTCGTTACTAAAACCGATGATCCCGAATTCCTCCGGGATTTTTATGCCGATTTTTTTCAGGTAAACAATCATGCTTAAAGCGGAAGTATCGTTCCCGCAAAACACAGCGTCGGGCGGATTTTTTATGCTTAGCAGGTGCCTGATTGCTTCCTGTCCGTCAATCCGGGTTAACCGGTTGTAAATGATGAGATCTTCAATGACCGGCAGGTTGTTTTTTCTCAATGCTTCTATGTAGCCTTCCATCCGGGCCCGGTAGGTATTCAAAACAGTAGGTCCGGCGAGGTGGGCTATTCTTTTATAACCCTGATCGATGAGGTGCTGGGTAGCCTTTAAGCCTACGGCGAAATCGTCAACAACTATTTTATGGGCCTTTAGTTCGGGAACAACGCGGTCAAAAAATACGAGCGGGATGTTTTTCTTTATAAAAAGCTCGAAATGATCGAATTCGTTGGTCTGCATGCTTAGGGAAGCAATCAGCCCGTCAACCTGGTTTGAAAAGAGAGAGTGGACAATTTTTTTCTCTTTTTCCAGCAGGTCGTTTGACTGGGAAATGATAACGTTATACCCGGCCCGGAATGCCACGTCTTCTACTCCGGAAATGAATGTTGAAAAGAAATGCCTGTTTATAAGCGGAACAACAATTCCAATGGTGTTGGTTTTCCTGTTCCGGAGATTTGATGCAATTATATTTGGCTGATAACCCATTTTAAGGGCCAGTTCCCTGATTCTATCTTTCGTAGCCTGGCTGATCCTCGGGTTATTGTTTAATGCCCGGGAAACAGTTGATGCTGATATCTTCAATTCCCTGGCAATGTCGTGTATTGTGACTGATGCTTTTTTGTCCATATTGCTAAATCAAGTGCAAATATGCTAAATATTTTGAATTTCAGCTAAAATACAACTTTTTGCGCAATCGATTGCATTTTTTGAAATTTTATAATACTTTTGTTGTACGGGTTACATAAATACGATTAAATATTTAATACTATGGCTGTAAATTTTGAAGAAAGGCATGCTTTTCATCCCGACGACTTTAAAGGGTATGATACTGCCAGGATCAGAAAAGAGTTTTTGGTTGAAAAAGTGATGGAAGACGACCAGATTAACCTGGTTTATTCTCATATTGAGCGTTATATTGTAGGTGGGGCCGTTCCCGCTACCGGTCCACTGACCCTTGAAACGGTGGACGCCCTGAAATCAAAATATTTTTGTGAACGCAGGGAATTGGGTGTTATTAATGTCGGAGGGGCCGGAACCGTGCTTGTCGACGGAACTGAATATTTCCTTGATTTTAAGGATGCCCTTTATATTGGAAAAGGGGCAAAAGAGATCATTTTTAACTCGTCAGATAAACATAACCCAGCTCATTTTTATTTAAATTCAGCACCCGCCCATAAAGAATATCCGAATAAACTGGTTACACTGAAAGATGCCAATGTCCTGCATATGGGCTCGCTGGAATTGTCAAACGAAAGAAATATCAATCAGTTGATGATTAACACCATTGTCCCGACCTGCCAGCTACAGATGGGAATGACTGAATTGAAACCGGGCAGTGTCTGGAATACGATGCCTGCCCATACCCATAGCCGCAGGAACGAAGTTTATTTCTATTTTAATGTACCGGAAGGACAGGCTGTGTGCCATTTTATGGGACAACCGAAGGAAACCCGTCATATCTGGATGGGAAACGAACAGGCTGTTATATCTCCGGCATGGTCAATCCATTCAGCTGCCGGCACCAGCAACTACATTTTTATTTGGGGCATGGCTGGTGAAAACCTTGATTACGGGGATATGGATATCGTGAAACCGGACGAGTTAAGGTAAAATTATTAAACTGACTTTTATCATTAAAACAACTAGAATGAATGATTTATTCGATTTATCGGGAAAAATAGTCCTGATCACGGGTGGAACACACGGGATCGGCATGGCTATCGGTAAAGTACTGGGGAACGCAGGTGCAAAAATTTGTGTTAACGATCTTTCTTTGGAAAAACTGGAATCATGCCGCGAAGAGTACAAAAAAGCAGGCATCGATGTTTATACGTTGAAATTCGATGTTACCGATGAGGCTGATGTTGACCGTGGCATTACTGAAATTGAAAAAAATGTAGGAACAATTGATATTCTGGTTAACAATGCCGGCATTATTAAAAGGATCCCGATCCTGGATATGCCTGTTGCCGATTATCGACAGGTTATCGAGGTTGACCTGGTCGCCCCGCTGATCGTTTCGAAACGTGTGGCTCCTGGAATGATTCATAAACGGGCTGGTAAAATCATCAATATGTGTTCGATGATGAGCGTTTACGGGCGTAATTCCGTATCGGCATATGCTTCGGCCAAAGGCGGGCTCAAGTTGCTCACTGCCAATATGTGCTGCGAATGGGCGAAGTATAACCTCCAGATCAATGGCATAGGACCGGGTTATATCGCTACTGCGCAAACCGCTCCGATCCGTGAAAACGGGCACCCGTTCAATGACCTTGTTATGACCCGCACCCCTGCCGGACGTTGGGGCGAACCGGAAGATGTGGGCAATGCCGCTCTTTTCCTGGCTTCCAAAGCCAGCGACTTTGTGAATGGCCATGTTTTATATGTCGACGGAGGAATATTGGCCAATTTCGGATATGTGAAAGGCGAAAACGATTTATAACACTGACAATGAAGCAATACCTGCAAATCCTATCTTTCGTTCTTTTGTTTGCTGCTTTTTCATCATGCCAGCCTGAAAAGAAGGTTATTGTGACCAATCCTTCCGACGAGGAACGCCACGATGAAGTACTTGTACTCGACAGAAAAACGGTCGAGGCGTCTTTTCCTTCTTCTGATTCGACATTGCTCCCGGTGGTCAAAGATGGCGACCTCTTTATCCCTTCCCAGGTTGACGATCTGGACGGGGACGGAAAATGGGACGAACTGGCTTTTGACGTCAATCTTAAACCCAGGGAACAGCTTTCACTGAAGATCGGGTATGTAAAGGCTGACGAGTATCCTCAATTCGAAAAGAGGACAAATGTCCGTCTCGGGATCGAACAACCGGACCATACCTATAAGGAGGTCGATGAATACGAAGCCCCAAGTTACCGGGATAGTTTCCGTATCATAGCCCAGGGCGAGAGCGTAAGCTGGGAGAATGATAAAATGGGTTTCCGCGATTACTTTGACTGCAGGAATGTGAAAGACCTTTTCGGAAAACTTAAACCGGGATTAATTATCGACAAGATCAATACCCCGGAAATGGGGAGTTATCACGAGCTGGCTGACTGGGGAATGGATATCCTTCACTGCGGCAACTCGCTTGGTGCCGGTGGTCTGGCAATGCTTGAAAACGATTCGCTTTACAGGCTCGGGTCAACCGAATCCTATAAATACAAAAAAATCACCGAAGGCCCCGTGCGTTCAGTATTTGAGCTGATTTACGGAGGATGGCATGTATCGGGACAGGACCTTTCTGCAGTGGAACGCATCAGCATCTATCCCGGGAAATACTGGTTTCAGTCAGATGTGACCGTTTCCGGTTTTACGGGGGAAAAGCAACTTGTTACCGGAATTGTGACGACCATGCTGAAAAACGAGCCGTACCACTTTAAAGCGGACAATGATTACGATGTGATCGCTACGCTCGACAAACAATCATTAAATAATGATACCCTGGGCATGGCTGTGATGCTGAAAGCCGGCGAAGAGACGAAAGTGGCCCGGTCGACCGATGTCAATTATTATGAAAAAGGATATAAGACAGTCCCTGCCAAGGAATTCAGTAATGTTATCTCTTCGACCTATTATGTCGCCCAAAAGATACAGAATGACCAGTCTGCCAGGCATTATTTCTTTGCTGTATGGGGACTTGAGAATTCCAGATGGAACAACTTTGGCAACTTCAGAGAGTATATCTCTGATGAAGCTGAAAAAATCAGTAATCCCATTGTTGTAACTATAAATTAGTTTTACTTTTTAGTTTGAGGGGGCCGCAATTTATTTTGACGGCCTCCTCTCTTTTTATAAAAATGCTTCTTTTTTGCTACATTTTTTGTAGTTTCACGAACTATTGAAAAACACAAGTAATACCTGTGTCATGGCGTTGAACTACATCTGGATATTTTTCTTTTTAGCTGCTTTTATTGTTGGTTTGTTTAAGTTGATTGTGTTTGGCGATACCGAAATTTTTTCATCGATGATGAATTCTACATTCGAGATGGCCAAAACCGGTTTTGAAATATCAATCGGACTTACCGGGGTTTTAACCTTATGGATGGGGATCATGAAGATCGGGGAGGAAGGAGGTGCTGTCAGGGTATTTTCGCGAGTAGTGGGCCCCTTTTTCAGAAAGTTGTTCCCCGAGCTTGGAAAAGACCATCCTGCCCATGCGTCGATCATGCTTAACATCGCTGCAAACATGCTTAACCTTGACAATGCAGCCACGCCGATGGGACTTAAAGCCATGAAGGAGATGCAGGAAACCAACCCAAACAAGGATACGGCATCCAATGCTCAGATTATGTTCCTGGTGCTGAATACATCAGGCCTTACACTTTTGCCGGTCAGCATCATGGTTTTCAGGGCGCAAATGGGAGCGGCAAATCCCAGCGACATATTTATCCCGATTATGCTGGCTACTTATTTTTCGACACTGGCAGGTCTGATTTCTGTTTCTTTGTATCAGAAAATAAACCTGCTCGACAAAACGATTATGGCCTACCTGGGCGGTTTGACTGCTTTTATTGTCGGGATTATCTGGTATTTCTCGACATTGAATAAGGATCAGATTACAACCATTTCAAATATTGCCAGTAACCTGATCCTTTTTTCTGTTATTATCTCATTTATCTTGTTAGGCATCCGGAAAAAGATTAACATCTATGATGCTTTTATCGATGGTGCAAAAGATGGTTTTTACACTGCGGTAAAAATTATTCCGTACCTGATTGCCATTCTTGTCGCTATTGGTGTTTTCCGTTCTTCAGGGGCCATGGACTGGCTGATCAGCGGGATCGGATGGCTTTTTTCGCACATGGGGATCAATACCGATTTTATCGGGGCATTACCTACGGCCCTGATGAAACCTCTCAGCGGGAGTGGCGCCCGCGGAATGATGGTCGATGCCATGAGAACATCCGGGGCCGATTCTTTTGTCGGACGTGTTGCCAGTACGGTTCAGGGAGCAACAGATACCACCTTTTATATTCTTGCCGTCTATTTTGGCTCTGTCGGGATAAAACATACGCGGTATGCCGTAACCTGCGGCCTGATTGCCGATTTAGCGGGAATAATTGCCGCCATCCTCGTTTCCTATCTGTTTTTTCATTAATACGTTGTATTTTTAACGAAAACATTTCAATGTCCCAGTTACGTATTTATAAAGCTTCGGCCGGTTCAGGCAAAACTTTTCGTCTCGCTGTCGAATATCTGAAAATTGCTCTTGAAAATGAATGGAATTACAGGCATATACTTGCTGTGACGTTTACCAACAAGGCAACAACGGAAATGAAATACAGGGTGGTGCAGGAACTGTACAGGTTAGGGCAGGAGAAGCCTTCAGCATATCTTGACGTATTGGAAAAAGAAACAGGCTTGAGTGCTACCGAAATTTCGGCAAGGGCAGGTACTTGTCTTAAACATATCCTGCACGATTACTCCCGTTTTTCCATTAGCACCATCGATAGTTTTTTTCAGCGTGTGATCCGGGCTTTTAACCGGGAATTGGGTATAAATACGTCATATCAGATCGATCTCGATGATGACCAGATTCTTCAGGAAGCCGTCGATGCCTTGCTTCTGTCTGTTGACAATGACAGGGACCTGCTGGAGTGGCTTAAACAGTTTGCAGGAGAAAAGATCAGGCAGGGGGCCGGGTGGAACCTGAAGAATGACATCATGACGCTGGGAAAGCAAATTTATAACGAGACATTCAAGGAACTAAACCAGTCGCTTTATAAAAAGCTGAACGATAAAACTTTTATACGTTCTTACAGAAAAGAACTAAACCAGATCATTTCCCGCTATGAAGACGGAATGAAGCGGATCGGAAAAGCGGGACTGGACCTGATCGGGAAAGCCGGGCTGACTGTGGCCGATTTTAAATACGGAACAAGCAGTGCTGCCAACAGTTTCAATAAAATGCTGGCCGTTGAATTTCTCCCCGGGGCAAGGGTTTTGTCTGCAGCGGAAGATGTTTCCGCGTTATATAAAGCGTCAGACAACGCCAATGTAAGGGATACTGCTGCCAGTATCCAGCCGTTGTTTGCAGAGGCCCTGTCCTTTTATCAGGAGCATATCAGACATTATAATACGGCAAAATTGATCGGTAATCAGCTTTATACGCTTGGCATATTGGTCGATCTGCAGGAGAAGGTAAGAGAGGTTTGCAGGGAGAAGGGGGTCGTATTGATCTCCGAGTCAGGAACTTTGCTCAGAAAAATTATCGATGATTCCGAGACTCCTTTTATTTATGAGAAAACCGGCGATTTTTTCAGGCATTACATGATCGATGAGTTCCAGGACACCTCGGGGCTGCAGTGGAACAATTTTAAACCGCTGATCGGTAATTCTCTGGCTGAAAATAATCTGGGACTGGTTGTCGGAGATGTTAAGCAGGCGATATACCGCTGGCGGAGCGGCGACTGGAACCTGCTGGCTACAGATGTCGCCAGGGCTTTCCCGGCAAACGGGTTCTCAGAACAAACGCTGAACAGTAACTGGCGGAGTTCTGGTAATATCATCCGTTTCAATAACCGGGTTTTCAGGCTTATTCCTGATATTTTACAGGATCATTTTGCCGGAGACCTTGAAGGTAAGGAGTGCTCAGAATTGCTGCAAAAAGATCAGATTGCCGGTATATACAAGGAAAGCATGCAGGAGATCGGACGCAAGGATCTGACGGATTGCGGTTATGTGCGGATGCGGTTTGCCGAACACCGGAAAGATAAAGAACTTGAACAGAAAGAGCAAGAGGCAGTACTGGATGATCTTATTGATCAGATTTGTTTGTTACAGGATAAGGGGGTAATCGCGAAAAATATGGCGATCCTTGTCCGTAAAAAAGAAGAAGCCAGGATTATTGCGGATAAATTGCTCGGTGAGAAAGCGAAGAACGATCCCCGCTATAACTTTAATGTTTTGTCCGGAGAATCGCTTTATGTCGACAGCGCTTCTTCTGTCGCTTTTGTCCTGTCGCTGCTTGCGTTGTTGTGCGACCCTGATGATAAGTTGGCTTTGGCTTTTGCGAATTACCAGTATTATAGCCGGATAAATCCCCTTTTGGTACAAATGGGAATAAAGCCGCTTTTTTTACAAGGGGGGTCTTCCCAGCTTATGATGCCTCTGGAATTGTATAAGCCCGGTCTTTCAGCCCAGTTTGAAGATATCGGCAACAGCCAGAATGAATTATTTGTTTTCCTGAAAGGAAGCAGCTTTAACGATATTGTCGGGTCGAAAAATTTGCAGGAAATTATTTTCAGGATATGTGAGATCTTTCATCTGTTTGAACTAAAGGAAGAACAGGCTTACCTGCAGGCATTCATCGATCAGGTGAGTACGTTTATGCGGAACCGTACAACGGATATAGTATCCTTTTTATCATGGTGGAACGATCAGGGAAGGAAAAAAACGATAGCCGTGTCTGAAGAGCTGGATGCTATTACGATACAAACGGTACATAAGGCCAAGGGGCTTGAATATGAATACGTATTCATCCCGTTCTGTGACTGGTCGCTGGATATTCAGCCTCGTCATGCCCCTATCCTGTGGTGCAGGCCGAAGGAAAAACCGTTTGACTTGCTGGAACTGGTTCCTGTGGAATATGGACAGGGAATGGGGAACTCCCTATTCGACAGTGAATATTTTTCAGAGAAAATGAATAACTATATCGATAACCTTAATCTGCTTTATGTCGCTTTTACCCGGGCAAAACAGGCCTTGTATACCTGGTCGTTTTTTGGAAACAACTTATCAACAATGGGCGACCTGCTTTACGCCGGGATACAGCAGGATATAAATAAGGGCGATGAAGGACTTTTCCCTTCAGTACGGCTTTTCGATTATTATAATAATGAGGAGAAATTGTTCGAATTCGGGCAATTCAGGTTACCTGATAAAGACAACAGACCGAAGGATACAACTGTACTCCTCCATGATTTTTGTTTTTCTGATTTCAGCAATTCTCTTCAGCTGAGGAAGAACTATGAATACTTTTTTGAGCAGGAAGGGGCCCCGGAAACAAAAGTTAACAGGGGACGATTAATCCACGAAGTCCTGTCTGTAATAAATGAAGCTTCAGAAGTTGATAAGGCCATGGATAAATTATTGCTACAGGGAATGCTTTCCCCGGGAGAAGCAGAAGAGATCCGTAGCCAGATAGAGAACCTTGTGAACGATCCTGAGGTCAGAAACTGGTTTGACGGGACATACAGGGTTATTAACGAGCGAAATATCATAACAGGGAAAAATGGCCTGAAGCGTCCCGACAGGATCATGTTAAACGGGAACCAGGCGATCGTAGTTGATTATAAATCGGGAGAGAAAGAATTGGATAAATATAAGTATCAGGTACGAAGTTATATGCGCGAGTTGAAAGCTTGTGGTTATTCAACCGTTTCCGGTTATATCTGGTACACCAGAATGAATAAAAGGGTCAGGGTTTGAAGTGATAAATGAGTGAATTACTGAATGATTGAATAACTTTTGTAATTTATTGATTTTACTATTGCCTGTTCCTTTCAAAAATGTAAATTTGCCGAAAAGAATAAGAAATGATACAGAGGATACAAACACTTTATATATTATTATCCGTGATTTTGACAGGGCTTCTGTTTGCATTACCCTTTGCCGAAATTGTGCAAAACGGACAGGTTTATGTTTTCTGTATACAAGGGATCCTTAAGGAAGGATCAGTTCAGGAGAGTGGCCTGCCTATTGCTGTTTTTACAGGGCTTATCTTTATTTTGCATGTTGTTGCGTTGTTCCTTTTTAAAAAACGGATTCTGCAAATTCGGATCCTGATTTTTTCAATCATTCTTTTACTCGGGCTTTTTGGTCTCTTTTACTTTTTTACTTATTACAGCATCAGCGATGCAAGCGTAAGCTTTAAAATTGCAGTTGCCTTTCCTCTTGTTGCAATTGTGTTCGACTACTTGGCTATACACGGCATTGGAAAAGATGAAGCCCTGATCCGTTCGATTGACCGGATCCGCTGATTTGATTTATAAGTCCGGGACTGCGCTTGCGGCATTCGGTATGGTAAAATGGAAAGTATTTGAATTTATGCCGGTTACCAGTTCAATGCACCCGCATAGTGACTCTACGTAATCTTTGACCACGGTTAAGCCTATTCCCGGTCCAACAGATGTCGATTTTCCGCTGTGGCCTTTATCAAAGAGACTGAAAACTGATTGTAGGTCCTCTTGGCTGATTGCCGTTCCTGTGTTTCGGACAAAACAATGAATGCCCATACCGGAGGTCTTTTCTACTCCAAACGAAATGATACTGCCACTGTCTGCGAGTCTCGAACCATTGTCAATTAAATGGTAAAAAATGTGTTTTAGCCTTTTTGGGTCAGTTTGTATCGTTATTTGCCCCCCCCTTTCGACAGAGTATTCGAAGGATAAATTTTTTTGCCGGTATTGCGATTTTGTTTGAAAGAAGCATTTTAACTCTTTCAGTAATGTTTCTATATCAACCTTTTCTATCCTAAGTCTGATATTTTCACCGGAATGGATTAATGAAAGTTCAATCAGATCATTCATGGTTAACAGGAACCGGTCGGCATTTTCTGAAATTATTTCTGTAAATTCCTTGTAATCTTTTTCTAAATGATCCGTGTCCATATCCGAAAGAAGGTTCATAAAACCAAGTATCCCATTTAAAGGGGTCCTTATTTCATGTGAAATCCCGTTTATAAATGCTGCTTTTACTTTTTGAGATACCTGAGACTTTTCATTCAGCTCATTCATTATTCTCTTTAGCGCGGAGACAATCGTTTCCTTCTGAACAATCCCTATAAATTGATTATTCTCAAATACCGGCAATGCACAGGAATGGTTCTCGTTTAGCTGATCCAGAGCAAAAAGGATCGTATCATCAGAATTAATTTTACTTTTCTCTGTCAGACAGTCGACCACGATCCTCTTGGGATGTTTGATAAGATCGGAAGGAATCAGAAGTCCATAGTATTTATCCTCTTCAAATACCACAAGAAAATTGTTTTTAATCAGTTCATCTTCAATAGAATTGACAGCACAAAATGCATCAATTTTAGGATATGAGTCTGATAAATACTTTTTTACGAGCATACTAAAATTCCCCTTCTATCGATTCATAATAAATTTTTATTTTAAAATCTACTTTAATGATCTCACCCTCACAAACAAATGGAAATACTTTTTTCTTCAAAATGTTTATGATACGGTCTTTGTCCATTTTTTTTAATAATCTTTTATTGATAAAAATAGCATCAATAATCGGATCTGTAATTTCAAAAGCATCGAATTCATTCGGGACGAGATACTGAAAAGACTTTGATAATCCGATTCTGCCATGGGGTGATTTTTTCCCAATAATCAGGATGTCTTCAAAGGGTGGTAAACTGATCTCTTCAAAGCCTAAATTGATAGTATATTTTCTTGATACTGTCTCATCCATAATGATAGATATTTGTCTTACTGTTTCGCAAATTTTTTTATTGATTTGATTATTTGTGATACCGTTGTCCTTAAATTAACGCTATGTGCAGTTGCCGAATCCATTATATTCCAGTCTTCCTGTGACAAGATCAATATCTCTCTACAGTTTTTCAACAATAAATCTTTCATTTCTTAATCTTTTCACAATTTAGGAAGCTATTTTAATACCAGGATATGGATCCTGCCGTACGGTTTGTTATTTTAAGAAACAGGCCTTTTTCTGTAAAAGCTTTCTATTCCAGAGTCGCTTCTTTTAAACGGGCTGCAGGCAAATAATTTCCGTATGAGGTTTGGTAAACAAAAAATCCTATAAAGGAAGATGCTGTAGTCAGGGAATCATTATTTATTCTGCCTGGCTCAGAAAGGAATATTTCTGTGTTAGCAGAATGGCCTGTCAATTGGTTCATTTTAGTTTTTATTTATAGTAATCAGAATTAATTGCCCCCGAAAATTAATGAATTATACTTAATATTTATCTGCTATTAACAAAAATATATTTGGGGGAACAAAGTATAATTTCGTATGCTCATTATCTGTTTTTTGCCTCATTTTTTGCTATTCTGATAATTGATATTTTAGTTTTGCTAATTTAGATGTATTGTTTGATATTTGAAACAGTATGTTTGATAAATGTATTTTTTTTAACAGATTTATTGAACATATTGTTATTTTGAACATTAAGTAAAGAAATTATCTTTGAGTTATCTTAACGCTGCTTTGACAAATTCAAAAGATTGAAGATTATTTTATTCTGATCAAATATAGAATTAAAAAATGACGATATAATTGCTAATTATTTACACTGTTTTATTTTTGGAAATTGAATCTTTCGCAATAAAACAGACATTTTTTTGCATGGTAGAAATAAATACCTGTAATAAAATGATATATAAAGAGAGAACAGTACGCTTCTGATAGAGAAATGAGATGGGGAATTGGTTCGGATTGATGTTCTGAAACTTATGAAAATTATGAATGAGAATACAAACATACGGAAAATTATTCATATTGACATGGATGCTTTTTATGCTTCGGTGGAGCAAAGAGACCGTCCGGAACTGAAAGGAAAACCTGTGGTTGTTGGTGGGGATCACGAGCGAGGGGTAATTGCGGCGGCAAGCTATGAAGCCAGAAAATACGGGATTCATTCTGCCATGTCGTCTGTATTGGCCAGGCGCAAGTGCCCCGGATTAATCTTTGTCCGGGGTGACTTTGATAAGTATAAAGCGGTGAGCCACCTTATTCGTGATATTTTTCATGAGTATACCGATCTGGTTGAACCCCTGTCCCTTGATGAAGCTTTTCTTGATGTAACTATGATTAAAAAAGGAAAACCTTCTGCGATACTCATTGCAAAGGAGATCAAGGAGAGGATACTGAAGTCGACCGGACTTACTGCTTCAGCCGGTGTTTCTTATTGTAAATTTCTTGCTAAGGTTGCTTCTGATGTAAACAAACCGGATGGCCTTTTTGTGATTTTGCCGGATCAGGCTGAAGCGTTTCTTGAAAAGCTCGATGTACACAAATTTTTTGGAATAGGTAGAGTTACAGCAGAAAAGCTGAACCGTCAGGGGATTTATACAGGGGCAGACCTGAAACGTATCGACCAGTCTGAATTAATCAGGCAGTTTGGAAAATCGGGTATTTATTATTACCAGATTGTACGGGGGATTGATGACAGGCCGGTTATGCCTTCACGTGAGCGAAAATCGCTCGGGGCGGAAAATACTTTTAGCAGGGATTATCGGGAACTGGAAGAGTTGCAGGTACATTTGGCTGATATTGAAGATGAATTATGGAAACGAGTCGAACGGGCAGGGATTTACGGTCGTACGTTGACACTCAAAGTTAAATTTGCCGATTTTGAACAGATTACCCGCAGTAAAACCTTCCCGCATCCGGTAAAATCGAAAGAAGCCACTCTTCAGGCAGCCATCGAATTGCTAAACAATGAAGCTCCTTTTGTTAAGGGAATCCGTTTATTGGGACTTACCTTTTCAAACTTCAATCTTCCGGAAAAGGGATCGGTACAGTTGACTATCGATTTTTGAATAATTCCGTATCTTCGTCATCCCAAATAAAAGAGTATATGATATCTGAAGAGATTATTTTACGTATTTCGGGAACGCTCCAACTGCGTCCCTTACAGGTAAAAAATACAGTTGAACTGCTTGATGAAGGGGCTACGATCCCGTTTATTTCCAGATACAGAAAAGAACGGACCGGTAGCCTTGATGAAATTCAGGTGGGCCTGGTAAAGGACGAAAAGGCCAGGATGGAAGAACTGCTCAGGCGCAGGGAAACAATAATAAAAACAATTGACGAACAAGGGGCATTGACTTCGGACCTGAAGCAACGGATCGAAAATTGTTTCGACGCTACAGAACTGGAAGATATCTATCTTCCGTATAAACCCAAGAGAAAGACCAGGGCTGCGATTGCCAGGGAAAAGGGACTGGAACCTTTAGCCAGGATTATCATGAAACAGGACGAACGTGATCCGGAGGGCCGGTCTTTATCTTTTATCAGAGGCGAAGTGTCATCGCCTGAAGAAGCGCTTGCCGGAGCAAGGGACATCATTGCGGAATGGATCAATGAAAATGAAAAATCACGAAATATTGTCAGACGTGCCTTTGACAGTCGTGCGAGGATTAAAAGTAAAGTTGTCAAAAATAAAGAAGAGGAAGGAGAGAAGTACCGTGATTATTTCGATTGGGAAGAACCATTGAAACGTTGTCCCTCGCATCGGCTGATGGCAATGAAACGAGGAGAAAATGAAGGCTTCCTCCGTATTTCAATCGAACCGGATGAGAATCAGACGATCGAACGGCTCGAACGCTTTTTTGTGCGTTCAAACAATGAATCAGGAAATCAGGTCCAAATGGCCATAAAGGATGGCTACAAACGCCTGCTCGCTCCATCCATTGAAACAGAGTTCGCTTCGGAAGCCAGGCTCAGGGCAGACCAGGAAGCGATCAGAGTGTTTGCTGAAAACCTCAGACAGTTGCTCCTGGCAGCCCCGCTCGGTCAGAAAAGGGTACTGGCCCTCGATCCGGGATACAGAACAGGATGTAAAGTTGTTTGCCTTGATGAACAGGGTAACCTTCTTCACCATGATACGGTTTATCCTCATAAACCACAGGAAGACACGGCAAGAGCTGCGGGAAAAATAACGTCCATGGTAAGCAGTTACCGGATTGAGGCTATTGCCATTGGAAATGGTACAGCCGGTCGGGAAACAGAAACTTTTATCAAGAGCCTTCGGTACGATCGAAATGTGCAGGTTTTTATGGTCTCGGAAGACGGAGCATCTGTTTATTCTGCATCAAAAGTGGCAAGGGAAGAGTTTCCGGAGTATGATGTCACGGTACGGGGGGCTGTCTCTATCGGAAGGCGGCTGATGGACCCGCTTGCAGAACTGGTTAAAATAGACCCTAAATCGATAGGCGTCGGACAGTATCAGCACGATGTTGACCAAAAGCTGCTTAAGGATAGCCTGGATACGGTGGTCGAGTCTGCTGTGAATATGGTCGGCGTAAACGTGAATACTGCTTCCGGACATTTGCTTACCTATGTTTCGGGAATGGGACCCCAGCTTGCACAAAACGTTGTCGAATACCGCCGGGAGAACGGGCCGTTTACTTCAAGAAAAGATTTAATGAAAGTTTCCCGTATGGGAACAAAGGCTTTTGAACAATCAGCCGGGTTTCTCAGGATTCCCGGCGCTGTTAATCCATTAGACAATTCAGCGGTGCACCCGGAATCATATCATATTGTCGGGAAAATAGCAAAAGATTTGAACTGCTCTGTCGGGGAACTGGTTGCCTCACCAGATTTGTTAAAAAAAATCAGAATGGAAGACTATGTCACGGATAAGATTGGTTTACCTACCCTGAAAGATATTCTTTCCGAACTGGCAAAACCGGGAAGGGATCCCAGGCAAGAGATAAAAGCGTTTGAATTTGCTGATGGTATCTTTAAAATTGAAGACCTGAAACCAGGAATGATATTGCCAGGGATCGTTACCAATATTACCAAGTTTGGCGTGTTTGTCGATGTGGGGGTTAAACAAGATGGCCTCGTCCATATTTCCCAGCTTGCCGACCGGTACATCAAAGATCCCTCAGAGGTGGTGCACCTGCAGCAACAGGTACAGGTGAAAGTACTGGAAGTTGATATCCCAAGGGAAAGGATACAGTTAAGCATGAAGGATATAATTTAATTTAAACAAAAAGCCGGTCTCTTTCCGGCTTTTTGTTTAAAACTATTCGTCTTCCTCATCTTCTTCATCATAGAGTTCATCCTGGTTTTCAAATTCATCTTCCAGGAAGCTTTCTGCTTCTTCCAATAACGATTTGATCAGTTCTTCTGACTCAGGGGCCTCGCTCAGCCAGTGGATCTCCTGGTTTGACCAAAAATCTTCAATATCGCTCTCAACAATAAATTTAGGCTCTTCTGTATGAACCACATAAATTGTATTCGGATATTCCTGTGAGTTGTCCGCAAGTAAAAATTTTGGTAGCATAAAGTATTGTTTAATTGTATAAAAGCAAATGTAGGGAAAAACAAGATCAAAATCAGAAATTCAGAAAAAAATCTTTTATCGGCTTCAATGTTTCTTCTCAATATTATTACTTTCGGATTTTTTGAAAGTTTTTTAACAATTAATTTTATCAAAAAGAAACTAAGTACTATTTTAGAGGGCATCAAATGAAACAATAAGCCTTTTTTCATGAGCAAATTGAACGACTTCCTTTCTGTGATCGATAGTCATATTGGCGGTAGCAACTGGTTTGTATATCTTTTGCTGGGGACCGGGTTATTTTTTACGATATATCTGAAATTTCCACAGTTTCGTTATCTGAAGCATTCCCTGAGAATTGTCAGGGGAAAGTTTGACCGAGAGGGAGATGTTGGAGATACCTCCCATTTCCAGGCTCTGACAACGGCCTTGTCCGGTACTGTGGGGACCGGTAATATTGCAGGTGTAGCCCTTGCTATCCATCTTGGAGGGCCCGCTGCCCTTTTCTGGATGTTTATGACTGCCTTGCTTGGCATGACCACAAAATTTGTCGAGGTGACCTTATCTCATAAGTATCGTGAAAAAGCTTCTGACGGAACGATCGCCGGCGGGCCAATGTTTTACATGAAAAACCGGCTAAACATGAGATGGCTGGCTGTTATTTTTGCAGTAGCTGCCATCTTTTCTTCTTTTGGGACAGGAAGCTTACCTCAGATCAATTCCATTTCCAATTCTGTTTTTACAACTTTTGGTATTAATAAGATCCTGACAGGGGCAGTGCTGGCCCTTCTTCTGGGCTTTGTCATTATCGGTGGAATAAAACGTATTGCCAAGGTTACGGCTACATTAGTGCCGTTTATGGCATTGTTTTATCTGTTCGGAGCACTGGCTGTTATTTTTTACAATTACCAGAATATTATTCCTTCGGTTATCTCTATTTTTCATGATGTGTTCACGGGAACTGCAGCTTCCGGAGGTTTCCTTGGTGCCGGATTTTCTTTTGCCTTTAACAGGGGGGTGAACCGGGGCCTGTTTTCCAATGAGGCCGGACAGGGGTCTGCCCCGATTGCACATGCCGCAGCCCGGGCACATGAACCTGTATCTGAAGGTTTGGTCGCTTTACTTGAACCTTTCATCGATACCATTATTATTTGTATGCTTACAGGCCTTGTTATTTTATCGTCCGGGGTCTGGAATGAAAAAATGGAAAATGTTTTTCAAAAATCCGATTTGGAAATACTTTCTTCGTATTACGATGAATCAAGGCCGGAGATTAAACAGGACCTTCATGATTTTATCCAGGGAAAGAAGGTACTCCCTCTTTTTTCCGGAAAACTTGATGTGGAAAACGGAAGGATCAGTAATAATCTGACTATTATTCATGCCCGTTCGGTGGCGGAAGATGTAAAGGTGATGACCGGAGACAGTCTCTTTTCCGGAACAATTGAGGTAGTTAACGGGCTCCCTGTAAATGATGACCAGATTTCATATGCCGGCAAATCTTTAATACATAGTGCCCCCTTAAGTGCCGAAGCTTTTACCAGGAGTTGGCTTGGTGGTTACGGCCGGTATATCGTAGCGATCGGACTGCTGCTTTTTGCCTTTTCTACAGCTATCTCCTGGTCTTATTATGGCGACAGGGCCATCATCTATTTATTCGGGACAAAAGGGAAAATATATTACCATATTATCTATGTCGCAGGATTTTTTCTGGCTTCATTTACCGACACAACGCTTGTCTGGACCTTTTCCGGGATTACTGTCGCATTTATGACAATTCCGAACTTGTTTGGTATCCTTTTATTAAGGAAAGAAATGAAGTCAGAAGTAAAGAGTTTCTGGCAGGAATATGCTTCCCGGTTTCCCGGAGAAAAAGTACCTGTTGATTAATAATTGCAGTAAAAGAAAAATATTTTATGATTTTTTTTTAAGTTGCAGGGGCAAAAACAGAAGTGCAGGCATCCGTAAAATTTTTTGGGAATTTTTGCTTTTGTTTTGTTATATTCCCTATGTTTTCTGCAGTATGCAGTGAGGTATGTTTTTCTAGATTGAATAAAATGTCAGCTGATTTTAATTTTTTGAATTTCTGGTTATTGATCGTAGACGATAGCCCGATTAACCATCGTGTTGTAACATTATCCCTTAAAGATAAGTTTGCCGGAATAGACAGTGCCTATAACGGTCAGGAGGGTATCGATAAATACAGGGCGAGACATTATGATGTCATTCTGATGGATGCAAGGATGCCTGTCATGGATGGTTTTCAGGCAACTTCTGCAATCCGTTCATATGAAAAAGAAGAAGGACTTGAAAATACGGCAAAAATTGTTGCTATGACTGCCAGTGATGAAGATAAAGATATTGACCGGTGCCTTTTGTCCGGGATGGATGCTTATCTTGGCAAGCCTTTTTCCGCGCAGCGGTTTTTGAATGTACTTAAAAAACTTACCCAAAAATAATTTTTGTGAATGCTCTCATTTTTTAATTTATAGCAAAATGTCCCACCTTTGGAATAATAGATAACATCTTTGTATTTTTGTTCCTTAAAACGACATATAGCAGGTCAACGGCTTCTTATCTGTTTATCTTTATTTATAGGTTAAACAAGATTTTTGTTGGCAGTGATATTTAATTAGTTATGACAAAAATTTATCCAGATAATTTTGAATCGAAAATAGGGTTCGATAAAATTCGTGAATTAATCAAGGGGAGCTGCCTGAGTTCTCTTGGAAAAGAAAAGGTTGATGAAGTCCGGTTTATAGCGGATCAGGAACAACTCCTCCGCAACCTTTCGGTTACGGAGGAGTTTTCGAGGCTTTTGGCAATAACCGACAATTTTCCAACCAATCATTATTTTGACCTCAGGCCTTCTTTGTCCAAAATCCGTATTGAGGGGCGTTTCCTGGAAGTGCATGAATTATTTGATCTTAAACGCTCGCTTGAAACAATAACAGCTATTGTCCGTTTTTTCAACAGTCAAAAGGAAGACTTGTATCCCAATTTGAAGCGGATGATACAAGATGTTAATATTTTCCCTTATATCCGGGACCGGATCGACCAGATCCTTTCTCCGTACGGAAAAATTAAAGACCAGGCTTCACCTGAACTGGCGAGGATCAGACGAGAGCTTATCTCACTGCAGGGTAGTGTATCAAAAAAGCTTCAGAGTATTTTAAAACAGGCCCGGCACGAAGGGCTGGTCGAAGAAGATGCCGCCGTATCCATTCGCGATGGCAGACCGGTTATCCCGATTACTTCAGCCTTGAAAAGGAAGATGAACGGTATTGTTCATGACGAATCGGCAAGTGGAAAAACTTCTTATATTGAACCGGCAGAGGTGGTCGAGATGAATAACGAGATCCGCGAGCTGGAATATGCCGAAAAACGGGAAGTCGTTAAGGTATTGGTGGCGTTTTCCGACGACATCCGTCCATATCTTGAGGAGTTGTGCGGACAATATGATCTTTTGGCAACCATCGATTTTATAAGGGCGAAAGCGGTCCTTGCCAACCGGATGGGAGCCATTAAACCGGTAATTGACGCAGGTTGTCTGCTTGAGTGGAACAAGGCTGTCCATCCCTTGCTGAAGTTTAATCTTGAAAAGGAAAAACGGCAGGTTGTTCCGCTGGACATCCGGCTTACTCCGGAAAAGCATATTTTATTGATCTCTGGTCCGAATGCAGGAGGAAAGTCTGTCTGCCTGAAGACTGTCGGATTGTTGCAATACATGCTGCAATGCGGGATTATGGTTCCGATTGACGAGACGAGCAGGGCTGGGATATTTGAGCATATTTTTATCGACATTGGCGATGAGCAGTCGATCGAAAACGATTTGAGTACGTACAGCTCTCACCTGGTAAACATGAAATTCTTCCTGAAGAATTCGAACAACCGGACATTGATCCTGATTGATGAATTCGGAACAGGAACGGAGCCGATGCTGGGAGGTGCCATTGCTGAGGCAGTTCTGGAACAGGTTAACAGTCAGGGTGCTTATGGAGTAATTACTACCCATTATACCAATCTTAAGCATTTTGCCTCTTCTGCCAATGGGATAGAGAACGGGGCTATGATGTACGATGCCAACCGGATGGAACCGTTATTTCAGCTGCAGATCGGTAAACCGGGAAGCTCTTTTGCCTTCGAAATTGCACGGAAGATAGGCATGCCCGAACCGATACTGCAAGAGGCAACGAATAAAATAGGGAAGGATCATATTAACTTTGACAAACACCTTCGGGATATTCTCCGGGATAAACGTTACTGGGAATCAAAAAGGCAGCGTATCCGTCAGGTAGAGAAAACACTGGAAGAGGTTTCATCCAAGTATGAGACTGATTTGGAGAAGCTGAATGAGCAGAGACGAAAAATCCTTGACGATGCCAAGGCTGAAGCTGAACGGATTCTTTCTGAGGCGAACCGGAAGGTCGAGAATACGATTAGGGAGATCAGGGAAAATCAGGCTGAAAAAGAGAAAACGCGGGCTATTCGCCATGAACTCGAGACATTCAGGGAAGAAGTTGTTAAACCGGATACCGGTAATGATGAATGGATTAACAGGAAGATCGAGAAGTTAAAGGAGAAGCAGAGCCAAAAGCGGAAAAAAGAAAAATCAGATGTTCAGGCTGGGGCCTCTGTCGTGGAAAAGAAAGAAATGACACCTGGCGATAAAGTCCGGATAGAAGGACAAACTACCATTGGAGAGCTCCTGGAACTGGGCGATAAAAATGCGGTCGTGGCCTTTGGGCAGCTTCGTACATCAGTAAGCCGTGAAAAACTTGAACTGGTCAGCAATAATGAGGCGAGAAGGGAACAGAACATCGTTAACCGGACTAAAGCCAATGTCTTTAAGGATATTTCGGAAAAGAAGCTGAACTTTAAGCCGGACATTGACATTCGCGGACAGCGTGCAGAAGAGGCGATTGCGAATATTCAGGCGTTTGTTGACGAGGCGGTTATGCTGGATGTTCATGAACTCCGGATCCTTCATGGCAAAGGCAACGGGATACTGAAAGAAGTGATCCGGAATTATCTGAAATCTGATCCTGTGGTCCGCTCGTTCAGGGATGAACATATTCAGTTTGGAGGTTCTGGAATAACAATCGTGGAACTGGGATAATACAGGAACCATGATTATAGACACATTGAGAACTGGTGAAGTGGAGAAGTGGTGAATTAGTGAATGAAAGAGTGATTGAATGAAGGAATGATAGAATGGGGTTTGAATGTTTGACGCTTCGCTGTTTGTTGGAGAGAGAGGAGAGCAGAGGTATATTGTGAAAATAAATGTTTGAAAGTTTGAATGGTTTGATTGTTCGACACTGTGCTGTTGGAGAAGAGCCTGTAGAACGGGGACCGGTTAACTATCTTTTATGCCGCCTATGCCTGTTATCAAAAATATGCCTGCCTGTTCCTGTGAAAAGTTATACGTATAACTCATTTCTATTATACGTGTAATGCAATTGTATTACACGCATAATCCAAACGTGTTTCACGTATAACTCATTTGTGTTATACGTGTAATGTTGAAAAAATTATTGTTTAATAGATTTCCGGAAAAACTTGATTGCACAAAAACCTCATTCAGACAACTGAAGTATCAAACACTCAAACGGCGTAGCCACAAACAATAGATGTTTGAAAGTTTGAAAGTTTGAATGTTTGACGCTTCGCTGTTGGGGCTGAGAGCATAGGTACGTTGTGAACTGGAGAACTGGCAAGGTGGTGAATTAGTGAATTAGTGAATTAGTGAATGAAAGAATGATTGAATGAGAGAGTGGAAAGAAAGACAAAGCTCAGGGAACCGGAATAACATTCAAACGACGGAGTATCAAACACTCAAACGGCGCAGCCACAAACAATAGATGTTTGAAAGTTTGAATGTTTGACGCTTCGCTGTTGGGCGAAGAGTGTGAAGGACGGGGACCGGTTAACTATCTTTTATACCGCCTATGCCTGTTATCAAAAATATGACTGCCTGTTCCTGTGAAAAGTTATGCGTATAACTCATTTCTATTATACGTGTAATATTGAAAAAATTATTGTTAAAGAGATTTCCGGAAAAAATTGATTGCACAAAAACCTCATTAAAACAACGGAGTATCAAACACTCGAACGGCGCAGCCACAAACAATAGATGTTTGAAAGTTTGAAAGTTTGAATGTTTGACGCTTCGCTGTTGGGGCTGAGAGCATAGGTACGTTGTGAACTGGAGAACTGGCAAGGTGGTGAATTAGTGAATTAGTGAATGAAAGAATGATTGAATGAGAGAGTGGAAAGAAAGACAAAGCTCAGGGAACCGGAATAACATTCAAACGACGGAGTATCAAACACTCAAACGGCGTAGCCACAAACAATAGATGTTTGAAAGTTTGAATGTTCGAATGTTTGACGCTTCGCTGTTGGGGAAGAGCATTGAGAATTGGTGAACTGGTGAGTTGGTGAAGTCGTGAATGATGGAATGAGAGAATTGGAAGAAGAGAATCAAGACCGGGAACCGACCAACAATGTTAACCATATTAACAACAGAAACTATATTTCGTGTTTTTGTGTTCAGTCCCGCGTCTTGGCGTCTTCGCGTTCAGTTTAGAAACGACGAAGTATCAAACACTCAAACGGCGTAGCCTCAAACAATAGATGTTTGAAAGTTTGAATGTTCGAATGTTTGACGTTTCGCTGTTGAGGATGAGTGTATAGGTACGTTGTGAACTGGAGAACTGGCAAGGTGTGAATTAGTGAATGAAAGAATGATGGAATGAGAGAATGGAAAGAAAAACAAAGTCATGGGAACCGAAACAGTCCTCAAACAACGAAGTATCAAACACTCAAACGGCGTAGCCTCAAACAATAGATGTTTGAAAGTTTGAAAGTTTGAATGTTTGACGCTACGCTGTTGAGGATGAGTGTATAGGTACGTTGTGAACTGGAGAACTGGCAAGGTGTGAATTAGTGAATGAAAGAATGATGGAATGAGAGAATGGAAAGAAAAACAAAGTCATGGGAACCGAAACAGTCCTCAAACGACGAAGTATCAAACATTCAAACGGCGTAGCCTCAAACAACAGTAACAATGTTAACCATATTAACAATAGGAACTATTTTTGCGTCTTCGCGTTCTGTTTTAGAACCGGCGGCGTCCTGACATTCAGCTTGAGCATAATAAAGTTAATCATAAATGCAGCGATGATGACCCAGTTGCCCCATGGGGCCCCGGATAACGTGATTATAAGTTTGCCGGCCAGGGCAACCAGTCCCCCGGTAAGCATGGCCGGGACACTCATCGCCGGATTGATGCGGATATTGGCCAGGGCCGCTATAAGCGGGACGATGAATGCCCCGGAATAGACAGTCATGGCCAGGAGCAGCATCCCTATGATCGAGGTGATTTTTAGGGCGATTATCATGCTGATAATACCTGTCAGGACGATGAAAATCCGGGTATTGTTCAGCGATTTCCGGTTATCGATATCTCCTTTTGCAAAAAATTCGCTCAGGATAATCGATGCCGTCAACAGCGTGGTATCTGCAGAAGAAAGAACGGCCGATAGTAATGCCGCCGCCATTAACCCAACCATCCAGCCTGGCAGAAAATAATCGATAAGCTCGATCAGGGCGACCGAACCGTGCAGTTCTTCTGCCGGGAGGTTTTCATGGGCAAATACTCCGAGGTAGGTAAGGACAAATGCAAACGGAACCAGAATGGAGGCAACAACAATTATGCTCCTGCGGGCTGTAATCTCGTTTTTTGCACAAAATACCCTGGAATAAATGTCTGGCCCTACAACAAAAGTGCTCGAGAATGTAAGCAGCAGGATCAGCAGGTCGATCGGACTGAAAGCCGGGTTAAAAGGAAACGAATCTTTTAGGGGAGTGCTGTGGGTCCCGGGAACCCGGGCCAGGAATATTCCTGCAGCAACAATGCCGACCAGGATAATGATTGCCTGAAAAAAGTCTGTCTTCAGAATCGATATTTGCCCCCCCAGCAAAGTGTAGCCGATAAAAATAATACCGGATATGAAAACTCCGTATTCATAGGTTAACCCGAAAATGCTGTAAAGGATTTTTGCCGCAGCAATGATCTGGGCGGCAACAACGCCGGTCCACGCAACAGGGATGATCACAGAGGCAGGTTTTCTGGCCTTATCGCCGTAAAAGCGACCGATCATATCAGTAAGGGTAAATTTTCCAAACTTACTCACTTTACCGACCAGTGGCAACAAAAGCCATAACCCGATAGAAGCGGACAACAGGTACCATGATGCTGCCCAACTTTGCTCTATGGCAAGGTTGGCTGTTCCCAGTATTGCGGAACCTCCCAGTATGGTTGCCAGTAAACTTCCCGATATCTGGAGCACTCCGTTTTTTTTCCCGGCAATAAAGTAGTCGACTGGCGTTTTTATCTTCAGTGCTGAATACACGCCGATGATGAGCAGCGTAATTCCATATAGGATGAGAATTGTGAATTTCATAGCTAATGAGCGGCTAAGATAGAAAAATATATTTGTTTCCTCCAGCCTTTATTTTTTGTTGACTTGCTTTTTATGGGGGAAAATGTTGCCTTTATTTTCTTTCTGTATTATCTTTTATTGAAAATCTGAGCACTATGGTGATTTAGTTTGTTAGAATGTTATTTATTTCATCTATTAACATCCAATAATGTTAATTTAAACTGATTTGAAATGTTTATTTTTAGTTTTGAAACTGGAAAAAAAGTAAATTAAACAAGCTATAACATGAAGAAGACTTTTGGCATTGGGATAGATCGGGATAAGAGTGTCGTTAACCGGAAAAAAATCATTCAATATATTAACCTGAAACTTGCGGCTCTCGGATTTCCTTGCTATCAGGATGAACGTACCACCCAGTTTCTCGAGATTGCAGCTCCGTTACTCAGCAATTATAAAGAACAGTCGAGGTTACTGTTAAATCATTTGTCACCGGTAGGGTACCGCATCCAGAATTTTTTGACAGATTATCTGGCTGATGTACCCGATAAAGACATTTCTTTGCCGTCAAACTCTTTTGTACTGGATACTTACGGGTTGGCGAGGACTATGTCGATCCCGCCGCACGCCGACATCTACGAGACAGACATTGTGAAGACCTATCGCACGGGACAGGGGATTTTGCATAACCCCAAGAATGACAAACGGACTACCAAGGGGGTATTCCACGTTTGTGAGGGAGGACTTCCTGTACCGAATGACAAAAAGGCTGTACCCAAGGTTACTTTTACCCGGTTACTCGAAGCAGCGTTTAACCCCCCCAGTGACCTGATGCTGCTTCCTTATACCTCAGGCCAGGAAGAAGAAGCAGAGTTGTTTGTAAGTTTATTGCTCCGTCCGGTTGTCGTTCCTGAAGTAGAAGGTTTTATCCGGGAAAAATCGATGGAAATTCTCTTTCTCGCACCCGGAAACCTGATCGGAAACCTGGATTTTGTGGAGTCGATTTTCGGAAATGCAGGAGATCCTTATCTTCCTGAGAACGATGCTGCTCTGGATGCTGAAAGCTGGACCGGTCATACCGGATGCGTCATTCTGGCAACCCACCTGGTTACGCTGAAGAAGAAAGACCTGGGGCTGCCTAATTATGACGAGGCTACAGAACGTCAGCGCCTGGATGGGATGTGCTGGAAAGACGAAAACGAATTGTACAACGACGGGAATGCCTTCAAGATTACTGCACGGGATGAACGGGGAGTCGTTGTTACCATTATTGCCGACAATTATTTTGGATATTGCAAGAAAGAAGTTAAAACCCAGATCAGCTATTCTGCCAACCTGTACGGGCTGGCGGAAGAAGAACATGCCGGAGGGGCGCTGGCTTTTCCTGCATACGACCTTGGGGAGCGATTTCATGCCGATGACAGGCTCCCAAAAAATGGTCTGAATTTTAAAGATATGTCCGTGCTCTTTGGCGGTATGATGCATGTTAAGCCCGAAGGTTACGGGATAGACAAAAAATATGATAACATTATTTATGTGCCTGAAGATGCAAACTTTAACATCTTCGAACAGTCGGTAAGCTGGACCACCGACGGGCAGAAACAATCGATCAGGCTGGCTCCCGGCAAATATTATGTATTCCCATCAGGATACAAGGTCGAGATGAGAAAGAGGCTCAATGGGAAACGGTGGCACCTCACCGGAATAGTGGCTGAAGGGACCCTGTGCCATAAACCTTGCACTGTTTCAGGCGGAGGAAAATCAGAAATCTCGAAATCGATCAAGGATGCGATGTTACAGGGATCTGTCATTGTTTCCGATTTGCCTCATGAACTGGAGGTAGTCGAGGAAATTATGAATATGGACTTTTCCAAAAGGTTTAAAGTTCCCCTTGTTTATACGGTTCCTTCCCGTAAAATACTCGATCCGAAACGGACTCTTGGTTCTGTGATAAAGTTGCTTACACCATCAGCCGAGTATTCAGACGAATATAACAACTGGCTGAAATCGCTTCCGGAAGGAATCAAAGACCTGATTTATATAGTGAAACGCCGTTATCATAATGAATGGGACCAGCATTGGCGTAATTATTTTTCGGTTGATATGGTTAACGGTATTCCGGGAAATGAATTAAAGTTCCAGAACCTGAGGCTGATAACGAATTACCTTAGGGTAGGGCACGATCTGGACGGCTCCTGGCGTATTTTCCAGGTCCGACAGGACTTTTACCCGGCAGAAAAAGTTCAGGTGGAAGATGACATAACCGCGTCTGTTGTGCTGAGGGCGGACCAGTTATCCGACCTGAACCCGAATTATCATAACCCGAGCGTTAAGATGCTGACAAATTGTGAAGCCCGGTTGTTTCAGCGTCCCGACGATTGCATTGTAAAGGGATACGACAGGCAGGCGGAGAAAGATCTTTCTTCTCCGAATACTTTTCTTTCTAATTTTGAACCGCTTAGCAGGGACGAAGTCCGGAAAATAAAGGATGATACCATCGGGTTCGATTATTATACCTCTCCGGTAAAGGAACTGATCAATAATTTCCTTGGGAGCAGTCAGCCCGACTATCTTGTTGTACCATCAGAACCCCGTCTGGTTAACGGAGTGCCTTCGGCTAACCCCCGGTACTTGCAGGTCCGTCCGGATCTGGTTAATCCGGTTGGAAAATACCTGGCAGAGAACTGTATCCGCATTTTCCGCAAAATACCTTTGGACAAACCATTGTACCTGCCGGTAAATGCCGTACTGCCTGGCCGCCGGAACAACCCGGCCGACCCGAAAAGTAATGTACCGCCCCTGGCTATCTATAATCCGGTCCATTATCAGGAATTGCCTGAACTGTTTATCGATTTTATTTGCAGTATTACCGGAAAGTCGCCATCGACGACCGGTTTCGGTTCGGAAGGCGCTTTGACCAAAGGACCGTTCAATAACCTGCAGGTAGCTGCGGATCTCAATAATGCCTTGTTATCCTACATTCTTACAGGGTATAACCCTTTATCCTCGGCAGCCGGGTATGTCGGGCCGAAATATAAGGTCGATCATGATATCAGCCTGCTTATGCCTGAAGTTATTTCCCGGATGTCTGTGGCTGAACGGGACCCAAAATACCTGATTGATAACGATTACCTTGAAAAGGTGGAAAATTTTGAGTATAACGGAGAACTGGTCGAAGCCAGCCTGCTCGGTTACCGGATCACAATCAAATTTGTTCATCATTTTCTGGGACGGGTATTTACGAATCCCGATGCGGTATTTACCGAGGAAATGCTGCGCCCGGAACTGCAGGATATGGAAACGTTTGTCCTCTCCATGAAGAACCTGACCATTACCCAGAAGAGGGTTGCCGAAGGGCTGATGACCGATGGAACTTACGAGGTGCTGTGCCCTCCGCTCCAGGCCCTGCTGAAAATAATGGTTGAAGGAAATTTTGAAGGAAAAGACCGTACACATCCGGATATCCGGAACCTTTTCACCCGTGATTATGTTCTGGGCAGCGAATGGTACCGGAAAAGGTTACTTATAAAACAGGAGCGTGATGTTAACTTCTGGAAATCCAATATCAGTTACCTTGAGCATGTATTGGAACTCAAGAATTATGAAGAAACATCGAAAAAGCTGCACCTGGTACCGAACCTGAAGAATGCCAGGGAACAATTGGCCCATGTTAGTTCAAAAGCATACATCGACGAGCTCTTCGGAACAATCGGAGCTGACCCGTTAAAATAAAAATACTTTATTCAAAGAATACAAAAAGAGAGGTATTCCTGCATTTTACCAGGAATACCTCTTTATCCTTTTTCAACAGGATTAAGAATGAAGATAAGCAGCTCCGTAAGAAGAAAAATAATTGTATCGTTGCTCGATCTGTGGGCAGTGTGGTTTGCCCACCTGCACCTGTACTGGTTGGCAGTCCCGTTGATTTTTGTGGCCCTGACGTTTTCTCTGGCACTGTTCAGAAAGTTTCGTGAACTGATCAGGAGAAAAAGATGGTTCCGGGTTTCGTGGTTCATTTCCGGAATGGTTATACTCTTATTTATCGAGCTGCATCTGTTTTTTAAGATTGTCTGGATCCCCAGTGCTTCAATGGAAGATACGTTTTTTTCAGGGGATAAGGTTTTGATACGGAAACTGGCATTCAAACCGGTTTCACGGAATGATATAATCGTTTTTGAACATCCGGAGAAGAACGGAAATCAAAGTTTATTTATAAAACGCTGTATTGGCTTACCCGGAGATACACTAATCATTAAAGATGGAAAGATTACTATCGATGGCTATGATTTAACCGATCCTTTGCAGGTGAAAAAATTATACCGGGTCTGGCCGCATAATCCGAAGGGAATCTTTAAAACAGCGGATAGCCTTGGTGTTACTGTCTGGCGGAAATACCTGACAAGAAGAGGGATACAATCGGTTAGCGTGATTATGACCCGGAAGCAGGAGGTGGAGATGGCGGGCAGGATTGGTATCGATTCCGTACGGCCTGATATTCTGCCCGGGGACCAGGCCAATTGGGTCCACCCAAAGGATAAAAAGATCGGCTGGACTCCGGATAATTTCGGACCATTACTTATCCCGGGCAAAGGGATTACCATCTCGTTAAACCACCGGGATTATCTGCTTTATGAAAAAACGGTCAGACAACTGGAAAAAAGGAAGCTTGAAGAAAAATCCGGACGTTTTTACCTGGACGGGCGGCCGGTAAGCAGCTATACTTTTCAGCATAATTACTACTTCGTGATGGGGGATAACCGGACCATCTCAAGCGATTCCCGTTCCTGGGGATTTGTCCCTGAAGAAAATATCAGGGGAAAGGCTGTCCTTATTTTGTCCCGTAACGAGAAAAGAGATACAGGGATCCCTCAGCCGGTCCGTTAAATTATTTCAGCATCAGAATAAAATGATTGGTTTGTCGGTGCATGGTCCCCGGATGAGCTGACACCGGAACAGCAGCTACGGATTTTGGGGAAACAGATACCCCGTTATTCGGAAATGACGGGTGGAAATCCTGTTCTGACATTTATAAAATTGGTACCATCCGATAACTGAAAATAAATCCTGCCCTGGTTTTAGCTTTTGCAGGGGTAAGATTCTCAGTCCAGAGACTGTAGCCGTATGATCCTGTTCTTTTTATCCCTCTCAGGTTCGGAAAAGATTATTCCATTTTTTATATTTATAAGCTGGTTGTTTATCGTGATACGTTATTTATTTTAATGACTATCTGGAAATGTACTTAATAAAAATATTATATGCTGAATATCAATTCGTTTACCATCTATTCCTAATGGGAGTAGAGATGATCAATGCACATATTAGGTAAATAAACGGACATTCATTTTATTTTATCAGAGAACGGTTTATTTCTGTTTTCCGGACAGGACGAATTTTAGAAACGGTTTGCCGGGAGAATAACGAAAGTGCCACGTAAAAGATTTCAGTGTTTATGTTATTTTAAGCAAAACAGACTGAAAAACATAGATATTCCATTTTTTTATAATGGTTTACTTCTTTATATTTGCAAGATAAAATAAAGCTTAAGAAGAATGAAGAGTATATCGAAAGAATTGGTGGGGGCATCAGCAGCCCCGATTATCCTTTCTGTCCTGAAACACGGGGACAGTTACGGCTATGAGATTGTACAAAAAGTTAAGGAACTGACAAACAGTGAGATAAAATGGCAGGAGGCCAGTATTTACCCCGTATTAAAAAAGCTTGAGAACAGCGGGATGATCAAATCTTACTGGAAGGTCCAGGAAACGGAGCGTCCCCGCAGGTATTACACGATCCTTCCGGATGGTAAGCTGCAACTGGAACAAAATATTCACGAGTGGGAACTGGTACATTCCATGTTTGCAATGCTTTTGAACCCCGGAAAGTGAATCCGGGGCTTTTGTAGTTGTTGATAATGGCTAGGTGCTCCACGGGATCTTGTTCATCAGGAACCAGTTCCGGGGAGCAGCTTAAATTCTTTAATCTTTAGCGGAAATTCGTTTATTTTTTTTATTTCTTTTCTAATTTTGATCATGAGTTTGTCTTAAACTAACCCGATGACATTCGAAAAGATCAATATAGAAAAGAATGCACCGTTTGACCTTCCGCATGCAGTTGGCCGGTGGTGTAATCGTCTGACTCAAAGTCCGTCATTGACAGAATCCGATTCGGAAGAACTTAAGGGCCATTTACTGGATACGATTGATGATCTGAAAGCGGCAGGGCTGGATGATGAAGAAGCTTTTTGGGTGGCAAGCAAAAGGCTTGGGGTTTGTGTTTCTTTGGATGAAGACTATGAAACAGTTAATCGTCCGTTGATTCAGATGCGGAAATCGCTGATCCTTCTGGCAGGAGGATTTTTTTATTTTGTTTTTTATTACTTTCTCCTGTTTTCCTCCTATTTGCTTTTCATTGGACTCATGACTGCCGGAACAGACGGGGACAATACCATAACGATTGTCCGTTGGTACTTGTATGGCCTCACTGTATTTCCCCTTGTTGCAGCAAGCGGATATATCTTCCTTTTGAAGAAACAAAGGATCAGTTTCAGTAACATCCGGATCCGGACAGCTCATTTTATAGGACTTCTATTATTGACTGTAATCTTTGCAACAGGAAAGCACCTGCTTTATCCAGTCGTAAGAAAAATTGGTCACGATCATTACATTTGGGGAACAGTATTTGATATTTTTTTCTATTTCTGGTTTCTTTTTCCCCTGGTTTTGTGTCTGGTCCTTATTTTGTTATATTTTTTCTGTTTTAGTAGGTCGAAATAATGAATATTCCGGAGAGCAGCTAAAGCCTGTCGGAGATCTGTAAATTTTAATGAATAAGAAGGTATGCAAGGTTATATTGAAATAGAAAATTCTCCGGTAGGGGAAGACGGAAAATTCGATCTGCAAAAACAGATCGGGCAATGGGCCCGTGAGTTACGGGAGCATCCTCCTGTTGGCGGGGCCGATCCTGAAGAGTTGATCCTTCAATTGAAAGGACAGATTGATGAGCTGGTCCGGGCCGGACTGGAAGAGGAAGAAGCCTACTGGATTGGCTGCAAAAGACTGGGGCTAATTTCTTTTAACTGGGGCGAGGAAAACGGACCGGATGATCGTTCGCTCATTCCGGTGAGGCGCTCCCTGCTTATACTGGCAGGTGTGCCGTTTTATTTTTTATGTTACTATTTGGTCAAGTCAAGCTCTGATTTATTCTTTATCATCATCCGTTCATTTCAGGTTGAGCCTGGTACCTCAGTTAACTGGCTCTTAAGATATTTTATCGGGACAGGTTTTGTTTTTGTTTTGCTCATGATCAGCGTCTATAGGCAGGAACAGCGGACAATTAACTTTATCGATAATTTCAGGTTAACGGCGAAGCAGGTACTGGGGCTTATTGGGACTGCCTTTGTGCTTTGTATAACGGAAACCTGCCTGTTGCCCGTTTCAAAAAGGTTTTTGGGAGGGGATTCCTTTATTCAGGATAAGTTCTATGCCATAATCAGTGGATTCGATTATCTGTTCCCTTTGATCCTTTTTTCCGGGTTTATCGTCCTGTTTTCTAAGTATTACAGGAAAACAAAATTTTAAGCAGACTCTAGTTTCTCCATATTTAAGCAGGTTACTCCCTGAAAGGCAGCATAACTGATCCGGTCTTCCTGTCAATTACTATTTGCCACCCTTTGACGAACATTAGCCATGCTCTTTTAAACTCTATGCCTGATCTTAAAAATCCGGGATTTAATTTTTAATCTGAGACTATCTGGGTAATCTGTGGTGTGATCTTATTCTTCCGGGTAAATTGTCGTCTAATTATTGCTGTTAAAAATGTATGATTTGTTTTGTAAAAATAAAATAATTGTATATGTTTATGTGATCTATATCTTACGAAAATGAACAAATTTTTTTTCAGTATTTTATTATTGGGCATACTCTATTCCTGCCAGGATCAGGAATACGAATTTTCCTGCGACCCGGAGATTAATGAATTTGTAACAAAGAACGAAGATGAACTATCCCAGATCAGTGTGAAGGATCTGGTTACTTACGAGTTACCCTTGCAAAAAGCGGTATTTGCAAGTTGGGACCCGCAAAAAAAACGGGATGCATGGATCGGTAAATTGGAGAAGGTAATCGCATCCGATACGTTAACACAAGAAGGGGCAGCCCATATCCGGAAGCTGATCAGCCATATCCGGACCGGATATTTCGAGGCGGAAAACCTTCAGAAAGACGGGGATGCCAATATATTGTTTGCCGACGAGTGGCTGGACAAGGCAAAGAATAACCTGGGCTGGACAGATCAGTTTATCGCTTTCCTTGTTTACCGCCTTTATACCGAATCCTACCAGTTTGAAACCGAACTGTCTGAACTCAGGGCCTTCCGGACGAAATCTTCAGCAGGTTCGGAATCTTCCGGTTGCGATTGTAATACTTCTTCTGATTATTGCGGAAGTTATTCCTGCAGCTCAGGCGGATGTTCTGTTTCTTCCGGCTGTGGCTGGCTTTGGTCCGGTTCCTGTAACGGTACCTGCAACTAATCCTGTTCCGTTATCATGTCTGTTCTGAATAAAATATTAACCGGTGTTATTGTTTTTATTGCAGGGATAATATATGCATTACTGCCATCTATTGATGCCGGTCAATTAATGAACGGCACGCAAAGCGGTAAGAGTATCCTGTTTCTGGCTGTCATCCTGCTGCTGGCGTTCCTTTTCTTTTTCAGGTTTGCCTTTTCAGAACATTCCTGGTCTTTCAGGTTGAGTATTCCGGATTTTGCCATCGCTATATGGAGTATTTACCTGTTTTTGAATATGGCTGTGAAGCACATTCCGTTTTCATTGCAGGTATTCGAATGTTGCGGGCTTTTGTTCCTGTATGTGATTTGCCGGAAGTCGGCTCCTGCTTATTACCCCTGGATATTCCTGTCGCTTGTACTGGGAGGGGGTATACAGGCTGTATACGGAAACTTGCAGCTATGGGGGTATTATCCCTCCCATCACGGACTGTTTATAATGACCGGTAGTTTTTTTAACCCGGGACCTTATGCCGGTTACCTGGTCAGTGTACTGCTCGTTGCGCTAGGTTTTTACCTGTTCCGTGTTAATATAAATGAAATAGACAGGCTTTTTACCTGGTGCAATCGTTTGTTGAAACGAGTGGATCTGTCCCGGTTGCCTTTTTTCAAAAACAGGAAAGACAGGCCTGAAATAAAAAAAAGCGACGGACTATCATGTGAAAATTATAATATTACCAGTACGGTGGCCGTTCTGGCCGTTATTTCTATTGCACTGGTACTGCCGGCTTCCCGCTCCAGGGCAGCCTGGCTGGCAGTAGTTGTTTCGGCTGGCTATCTCCTGCCGGCGAAGTACCCGGTCCGGAATATTCTTTCCCAATATTTGAACTCCGGCTTGAAGCGGGCAGGGGCTTTGCTGCTGTCGGCGGCGATCGTTGGGGCCTGCTTTTCCGGTTTGTACTTTCTGAAAAAGGGTTCTGCGGACGGAAGGGCCCTGGTTTGGACGGTAACCCTGGACCTGATCAGGGACCATCCGGCGACCGGCGTCGGCTTTGACCGGTTTAAATCCTGTTACATGGATTACCAGGCAGCTCATTTCATGCAGGATCCGGGATCGGCGGAAGCCATGGTCGCCGGGGATACCAATTATGCATTTAACGAGTCCCTACAGCAAACTGCCGAGAACGGGATTGTTGGCCTGCTCCTGGAGATGCTGGTCCTCCTTTGTGTTTTTATTCCAGTCACTTTTGGGCCATTTAAACCGGCAAAGGAGCTTCAGCAGGGCAGTAACCATGACGAACCTTCGTCAACCATCTCCGGAAAACGAATAGTTAACTATGGCGCAGGACAGCAAACGGATAAGTACCGGGTGATGCGGGCCATTGCCCAAGCCGGGGTTTTGAGCATCCTGGCTTTCTCCCTTTTTTCCTATCCGTTCCAGATCCTGCCGATCAAGATGAATTTGATTTTCTACCTGGCAGTATTATCTGGTTTGTCTCCCCAGGCGACTGTCTCTTTCCCCCGGATTTCCAATGCCGCCGGAAAACGGGTTGTAGCGGGGGTTAAAGTTATTGCAGGGATCCTCCTGTTACTGGTTACGCTTACCGGTTTTCGCACACTATGCTCGTTTAACCAGGCTTACCGTGACTGGCAGGGGGCTTTCCGGGTTTATGAGATGGGGGCCTATGAGGCCTGCCTTGAAGATTACGGGAAAGCCTGGCCGGAATTGCGCTGCGATGGGGATTTTCTGACTAATTACGGGAAAGCCCTGTCCATGGCCGGGCAGCACCAAAACGCTGTGGACGTTTTGCATCAGGCTGCTGTTCATTATCCGAACACAGTGGTCTACACCGCACTGGGGGACAGTTATAAAGCCCTGGGCGAAGCCGGAAAGGCCGAGCAGTCCTACCTGCATGCGTGGTACATGAACCCCAGCCGCTTCTATCCGAAATACCTGTTGGCAAAATTATATGACGAAACCGGTCAGCGGGAAAAGGCTGTTAAAACAGCGAAAGAATTACTGAATAAAGAAATTAAGATTGAATCGACTGCCATTGAGGAAATTAAAGTAGAGATGGAGACGATCATTGCAAAGTAGGACTTTATGGCCCGGGGGAGATTGAGGGGAAGCGATATTATGACGTTTGTAAAAGCTCGGCATGGGACTGAGGAGGCGGAGCTGTGAAAAGGGAGCATGAAAATCAAAGTCTTTATTTTTTTATAATGACGCAAGGAAATCACTTGGTGAAAATGGTGGATGGCAAGTTCCATGTGGATAATTGAAAGTAATTTGAAAATAATCTATTAAGATCATCGATCATGAGCTATTCTGATTATCTGAAAAAATTATCATTTCTGAATGATCTCCTCAAGCAAGGAGATACCGGAACGGCGGAAGACCTGGCCGGGAAGTTAAATGTTTCAAGACGAACCGTATTTCGTTATCTGGATGAATTACGGATAAATGGGGCAGTTATCGGTTACTCAAAAATCCAAAAGACCTATTACTTCAAAAATAAATTCATTTTCAATATTAATTTTTTGTAAAGTGCTATGAAATGGCACTCTGATTGGCTTAATTTTGAATAGATTATGTTTGTAATAAACAAACAGGTAATGAAAAAGAAAAGAACAAAAAGTCTAGATGTAAATTAATTCTCTTCTGGTTTAGTTCTTTGTATTTTAGGATCTTAGATAAAGATAAAAAAAGATAAAAGAGGCTAATCAATAAGCATTAACTTAAAATTAATCAAAATGAAAAGGAAAAAAAGTTTTGGAAAAATTGGGATCATTGTATTAGTGGTAATTGTTGCCGTTTTTGCAATGACAGTAAACTTCGTCTCTAATAATGAAAAGACAGGAGTCGCAAAATCAGATGTGACATTGGTACAAAAGGCAGAAGCAGCTAATATTTGTGCTGAACTTTATTTTGGTATATATCAGTGTTGTAAAGTTAAATCTGGTAGCTGCCAAATGGGATCTGGTGCAGTATATTATGGACCTATTTATTATTAATTATTTTAAGTACAATATAATATATTAGTTTTTAAAAACTAATATATTATATTTATAAGTTCTCTATTCAAATGAAAAGAATATTATATATAATTATATGTTTCGTTGCTTTTTCATGTAAAAGGCAACCAGAGAATGAAATTAAAACTATTGATGAAGTACTAAAATACTTCAATAAAACAATAAAAGTAAAGGCAGAAAACTTCCTGTCTGATACATTGACGTTGATGAATCCTTTTGATTTTAAAATATTTAATGATGTGTTATTGGTTGAGGAAATAGTTAAGGTTGATAATAATATCTTTTCAGTGTATGATATTCATAATCAAAAATTGATTGGGAAATTTTTAAAATTAGGGAAAGGACCTAATGAATTTTTAGGAGCAAGGATATTTCCTTGGCGAAATGATTCGCTTATGGTGTTGAAAGTTTTTTCGCGTGAATGCCAAATATTTTCACATTCAAAAATAAAAAGTTGTAATAATTTGCCAGATAGAAAAATTATATTTCAATCACCAAATAAAGGAGAACAAATTGATCAATGTTTTTTTTTCAATAATAATATTATTACAAGTGGACAATTTAAGAATGGAGTATTTAATATATATAATACAAGTGGACAGTATATTAAAACAATAGGTCAATACCCAAGTGTTAATTATAGTAAATCCATTGATAATTATGAGCTCGGTTATATATTTGGACCAACATACAGTTTTATAGGCAATAATGATAAATTAATTGCCTATATATATCATGCAGGTTTCTCTATTACTGATAAGAATCTTAATGAAAGTTCAAAAATAATTTGGAATAAACCTCTGATAGGTGAGGCTACCTATAAAGATGGGAAGCCAATTGTTTCCCAGAAAGGGCAAGGACTAATGTTAGGGGCAGGTGATATTACTGCAAATAATAAATATATCTTCATCTCATTTTCAAAGTATGATTTTTATAGCTCAATGAAACTAGGAATTGAAAATGAATATGATTATATCCTTATTTCTGATTGGAAAGGTAATCCTATAGGTAAATTTGAGTTGGATAATCCAATAAAAGGTTCTTTGGAAATAGATACTTCTGGTAATTATTTATATGCTATGCGCGTAGATATAAAAACAGGATTCCCCCAAATTATCAGATACAATATTTCAAAATATATACATGATAATTAGGTGATTATGGAGATTAAAAAATGTGTTTATAAATCTATTTTATTATTGTTGCTGAGTCCCGTATTCACTTCATGTATAACAAATAATGATAATAAAGATAAGCTAGTAATTCAAGTAGGTGATACGATAAATTTAATGTTAAATTCAGTTATAAGATATAATCAGCAAGATAGTTTATTCAGTAATAATGATTTTAAATTTAGAATAATTACTTATGGTAATGCATATTGCCGCCCATGTTGGGAAAAAATATTAAAATGGAAAGAATACTTACCACGATTTCAAAAATTTTCTCAAGTGACTTTTTTATGTTATGTGTATGCTTCACCAAAAGATTTTGACGAATTAAATAATGAAGCAAAACTGAATTTTCCAGTCTTACTGGATACCAAAGAAAGATTTAGAATAGTAAATCGTTTAAGTAATATTCCAGAGGATTTAACATTTTTAGTGAATAAGGATAATAAAGTTTTGTGCATTGGGCCACCATTTACTGATAAAAAATATAAAGAATATATTAAAATAATACAAGGAGAATAAATATTTATATATAAAGCTATTAGTTCTACTTTAATAGATTAAATAAATGATTTAAGTATCTTTTATTCAATATTATATGTAGTTATTCTTTTAGTATTCTAGAGAAGTAATTGAAAAACAGATTTATCGTTCCGAGCAATGCTTAACGGTGCATAAAAGAAGTCAGGAATATGAAAAACACTGGCCTCAGTAGATCGGATGATTTGGGTTCATATTGCTGTATATCAGCATGTATTTCGTAAAAGGACCAAACATTTTTTTGATAAAGCGGAACTCTACACAAAAAAATATTCCTTCACCAATGCCAACCTGGAGCAATACACCAAAGAAGCCCTGGCTTATATGCAGGCTAGGCGGTTCTTTGTGGAGCTTTGTATTAAGGAATCAAAACAACAGTCTGATTTGTCTGTTAAACTGTTTGGATCCATTGCAACTGCTGCACCAGAATATGATTCAAATTATAAATACCAAACAATGGCATATTATGGTTGGAGTATTAATTACGCATGTTGTAAACATTATACCGCAGAAAGTTGCCGATTGTATGCCTGTCTTGTGGACTAAAGTAATAACGGTGGAGGCTGTCTAAAAAGTCCGACAAGTTTTTTGAAGACTACCAGATTGAAAGTACAGGTTCAGTCTCTCGCCCCTAAATTTTCCCGAATTTAATTAGGGATTTGGAGGGGTGAATCACAGGACAGTTTTCAATTTGTAAGTTGAAAATCGTTAGAATCTACTTTTTGGACAGCTTCTTTAAAGGACGCAAAGATGAAAAAAGTTACCATTTTTGTAGTAGTAATAATGTTTTCGTGTACTCGTACAACTACGACCAATACGGCTATAAAAAGTTTGGATATTTTTAGCCATCAGGTATCAAAAATAGACTATGATTCAATTAATATTGTGAGACTTGAATCAGAAAGAGACATTTTGCTTGGTGACCAGTTAAAAATGAAATTAAATCATGGCGAGATATTCATTGCCGATTTGGGGGTGCAGCATTGTATTTTTCGTTTTGATTCCAATGGAAAATTCATCTGTAAAATAGGAACAGAAGGCAAGGGGCCACAGGAATATCTTAATTTGATTGATTTTATTGTTCATGGTGATACCATTGATATTTTATCAGGAATGGGAGCTAATTCAATGGTGACCGGATATCTTACGGATGGTAATTTTTTATATTCCCAAACAATAAAACTAATTGCAACATCCTTTGAAAAATTAAAGTCTAAATATATATTTTATACCGGATATAATAAGAAGTTTCATAAATTCCGAATGTATATTACTAGTGAAGACGGGAAAACAGAGAAAACATTTTTACCCAATAAAACGGAGATAAATTTGCCTGTTTTTGAAAATAACTTTTTTAAAACAGATTCTTTGATTTATATCAAGGAGTCGTTCAATAATCAGGTTTATTCCCTTAGTGAAAAAGGTTTGACGGAAATTTATTTATTAGACTTTGACAAATATGCCATCCCTAAAGATTTTTTTGATAATTCTCTTATGAAAGGATTTGAAATGCTAAATAAGCATGGCTTCGCCAATATCAAGAGTTTTTATGCAACAAATGATTTTTTTATTTTTGAAGTTACGGTTCAGAAACAGAAACAGGAAACCTTGATATATGATGTGGTATATGATAAGGGGAGTGAATGCTTATATCGCCGTTCATTTTCGGAAAATGATGATCATTGTTTAGCTAATTTAGTTTCTGTGACATCAAATAATGAATTAGTGTATTCGGTTTATCCCAGTATCTTTATAAAGAGAAAAAAAGATTTTGAAAGTTTACCTATCGTTAATCCTCAAATTATTAATGATATTCAGGAGATGGACAATCCTATTCTGTTTTTTTGCAAAATCAAGAAAAAATGAAACACGGAATAAGAATAACTTATCTTTGGGGGATATGCATAATTGTAGTTTTAACTCTCATTTTCTATAGCAAGAATGAAGTTGATAAAAATTCGATAATGAATTCTGTTGAAATTCAGAACAGGAAGTTCGTGAAAGATTATCTAGTTAGGGATTCATTATTTCTAGGAGTTGCAGATCTGATACCTTCACTATTGTCAGAAATAGAAAGAACAAAAGAATTTAGAGATACAAATGATGAAAAGCTGATTATGTGTATTCCTGAAGATGCATGCTGGAATTGTTTGAGTAGATATATAAAGGATCTTGAAAAAATTGGAAATAAATTTCATGTTAAGCCATTTATTGTCAGTTCCTCACATCATTTAAGGAATTTAAGACTATATTTAGAAAAGGAACAGCTGAAAGGTATTATTATATGTCCAATTGAGAATTTGGGAAAAGGATCGCTCCTCTCTGGCTTAAAGCAAAATTCGCTTTTTCTGATCTGCAAACCGGGGCAACAACTCATTATTCCTTATCTCGAATCGAAGGCTGTTGATCCTGTAAATTTTCTAATTTCTAACTATTATGAAATTAAAAATTAATACTTTCCTCATCTGCTTTTTGATTGTATTTATAATTTTTTCTTATCTTATAATTTCCAAAAAATCAACCGATCATATCCTGATTTTGCCAACTAATAAAAAAATATTAGTTTACAATGATTCAATAAGATTTAGGGTCGATCCTTTCTCTGAACGAATTAAAGTTGTAACTTATCTTAAAGATAATGCCATTTCCGAAATTCCCCGATGGATTCCTTATATTAAGAAATATCCGGATATATCATTTATTTTTTATTTCAATTCGAGAAATCCTCAATATGTAATTGAAGGATTAAAGCATTTTTGTTTCCCTTTGCCAGTGTTTTGGGATACAGAGAGTAAATACAAAGACTATGGATTAATCTGTTTTGTTGTAAATGAGACGAATGAGATTATTGAGATCACAAATCCTACTATGTCAAATTTTGACAAATTACTAATGAGTTTAAGTAAAAATAATAAAGGTAAGGAATAGCGAAAAAGCAATACATTTGTAAGCATTCGGTAAACCCCGTATTTTAAGTGGTCGTGTCGTTTTTTAAGTTTGTCAATTGCATCAATACAGACAGCGACATGTTAAACGAGAAAAAATTCCGGGCTATCTACGACGATTTTCAGGCGTCCGGGTTATCCATCCGTGATTATTGTGCGAATCAGCATATGAGTGAAGCTAAGTTCTTCTATTGGCAGAACAAGCTAAAAGGACAGCTTCCGCCCAAAAGAGGATTTGTACCGGTGATTTTTGGAAACGGACCACAGGCATCCCGGCTTCCATCGCCAGGACAGAATTGTCCGGAAGCTTTTCCAAATCCGGCTGCCAACCAAACGATTTGTTGTGAGATCAACTATCCCAACGGAGTACGGGTAAAACTGGAGGGTGTGTCAAATCCGGAGATGCTCAGGTCCCTGTTGCTTTTAACACAGCCATAGCATGTTCAGTCTTACATCGTCCATGCGGTATTATCTGTATTCGTACCCGACAGATATGCGCCGGAGTTTTTACACCCTCAGCGGCATGGTAACTAACCAGATGGGACGTAACGTACAGGACGGGGACGTGTTCATTTTTGTTAATCGTCCCTGTACAAGCATGAAAATCCTGCACATGGAATGTGGCGGTCTTGTAATCTATCATCTCAAGCTGGAATCAGGATGTTTCAAACTTCCCCTTTTTGATGAAAATACCAACACCTTTCAAACCAGTTGGCAGGATCTGATGATGATGGTTCAGGGGATTACTCCCGATAAAAAAGTGAATAAAAAAAGGTGGGGAAAACCTTTAAAATAAAGCATAATATCTTGGTGTTTTTTTTGGTTATAAGATTGATATTTAGTATCTTCATGTCATCAAAAGCAAGTGAAGATGACAACTGTCCAAGACGTTTTTTTACAGCAAATTCTGGAAGACCGTGATGCTCTTTTCAGGGAGACATCCAGGCTTAAAAGCCAGCTTGCCGGCTATGAAAACTTTGAGACAGAAAGGGGCACTTACCAAAAGCTGCTGGGAGAAAAAGACGAGATCATCAGCAAGCTAAAGAAGCAGGTGGAGATGCTCCAGCGGAGGATCTGGGGAAAATCCAGTGAACGGCATATCAATGAGGACCCCTGGCAGCGCTGTCTCGATTTTGAGGGTCTTGACCTGCTTCCGGAAGAAAAAGAACTTGCCATCAGCGCAGCAGAGGAAATAAAGCAATACAAAACAATCCGTGTTCTTGTAAAGGAGAAAAATCATCCGGTGCGAAAACCGCTTCCGGAAAGCCTTCCCCGAGAAGAATGCCATATTTATCCTGAGCACATTGACCTGGAGAACTGGACGGAACTGGAACCGGAAATTACGGAAGTATTGGAACGCGAACCGGCCAGATGTTATGTGCGCAAGATCATCCGCCACAAATATGCGTTAAAAGACAAGGACCTGGATGTGGAAAAACAAGTTGTTACAGCCCCAATGCCCTTGCTGCCAATACCGAAGAGCTATGCCGGAGCTACAATCCTGGCTGATATAACGATTGATAAATACGTGTATCATCTTCCTTTCTACCGCCAGATTCAAATGCTCAGGCAGTTGGGCATTGAGATCTCCGCAGTAACCATTAATGATTGGTTCAAGGCCGTGGCTGATTTATTGAGGCCTGCTTGGTACAGGCTCATGGAACTGGTACTGAGCAGTGATTATATCCAGAGCGACGAAACAACTGTTCCTGTAATAAATAAAGAGAAACACCAGACCGTTAAAGGATACATCTGGATGGTTCGAGCGGTTATGCCGGACCTGGTCTTCTTTTACTACGACCACGGGTCCAGGGCACAGAAAGTGGCGCTTCACCTGTTTAAAGATTACCAGGGAGTGCTCCAATCAGATGCATACGCCGTTTACGATTTTTACGAAAACAAAAAGGGAGTTCTCCCCATTGGGTGCTGGGCCCATTGCCGGAGACTATTCCATGAATCTTTAAAGGAAGACAAAGTCAGGGGTGAGTATGCCCTTGAACAAATAGGTCTGCTTTATGATGTGGAAAGGCGTGCCGATCAGGAACACCTTTCTTTTGAACAGCGTGCAGAACTGCGTTCCCGGTTGTCGTACCCTATTATGGTGGCTTTTGAAAAATGGATGTTAAAAGAGTATCCTAAAGTTCTGCCCAAAGGACGTATTGGGAAAGCCATCAGGTACACCTATGGAATCTACCATAAACTGACCCGGTATCACCTGGATGGACGGTTAAAAATGGACAACAATTTAGGGGAAAATGCCATCCGGCCTCTTGCGATCGGAAGAAAAAATTGGATGTTCTGCGGGAACCATAGTGCAGCTGAGGATGCCGCCATTATGTATTCCATGTTTGGCTGCTGCAAGGCACACGGAGTCAATTACCGGGAATGGCTCATCTTTTTCCTGAATAATATCCATAAATACGATGACAATTACAGTAAAGATCTGGCCGAACTGCTTCCTCATAACTTCAAGCTGCGAATCCAGAATTGTAACAGTACCACCTCTTAAACCTATCAAAGTTCTCTGAATATTTTGGAGAAACTTTGATAGTAGGTTATTTTTCCCGTTAAAACAAGACGGTCTTTACCGAATGCTTACATACATTTCAATGAAACATATATCATCTCCATTATTTTTTATTCTTTTTTTATTCATTGTGCAGACGGGTTGCATGGAAAATAAAAAAGAAAATGGCATTATCCGTGTTGACATACAGCGTACGATGCCTTTAAGAAAAGTATTTGAATTCCTGTTGACCTTATTCCTCTCCAGGTAAATAAAGAAGCAGCGCTAAGCTATATTGAGAAAGTATTTATAGACCAACAGAATGACCGGATTTTCATCTTATCAAATTTTAAATTTTATGCTTTCGATAGTAAGGGCAACTACCTGTTCAAGCTGAGAACCGGGGTTGGTCCCTCTGAAGTTATGCAGGTTCCTTCGTTTACGGTAGATGTTGAGAAAAAAAGAATAGCCGTACTAAATATGTGCAGAGAATTGGTTTTTTTTGATTATTACGGAAATTTCATAGAAAAACGCTCTCTCAACGGATTTTTTAGTATGGATGCTTTTTGTATAAATAGTAAAAAGTATCTTCTATTAAATAATTATGTTGGAGATGAAAGCAGCAATTAAGAAAGACAATTGCAATTCGAAATCATGAAATAACTGTTGGAATTAATGATAACCCAATTTTATTGTTAATAAAACTATAAACCGTTCATCATTAAATGATTTTAATAAAAATAGTATCGATTCCGTTGATCCCCAATATATTCTTCTGTAGGATCCCAAAAGCAATAATTATGAACAACGGATTCTGTCATAATAACTTAGGCTGGCCGGTACACAGACTAATACTTTTTCTGTTTATTCCGTTATTGTTGCTGTATTCATGCCGTCGCCAGCCAGGTCTTCCCCGGATTCCTGAGAACGTACAGGACAGGGCGGGAACAATCAAAAAAGAAGTAGAAGCTTATTTCCGGGAACATCCGGATTCTCTGAAACAGAAAGCTGCCCGTTTTTTACTGGATAACAGCCGGTACCATTTGCATCAAAGCGGGAAACGGGTCCGGGATTACAGTCAACTGATCCTTTCTTTACCGTTAAATTCATGGATACAGGAAGATACCCTGCGTAAAATTCAGGATAAGTTTAGCTATGAACAGGACAGCCTGGTCTACGATATCTTTACGCTCGATAGCCGGAAAATAATTGATCATGTAAACAACGTAGTCGATTTTTACAGGAATGCATCCTGGTGCAGCCAGATCCCATTTCCCGTTTTTTGCGAATATTTATTGCCTTACAATACCGGTCAGGAAGCAGCAAGTTCCTGGGACCGTTATTTCAGGGATATTTACTTTGCAGAACAGGACAGTTCCCTGTTGGAAAAGAAGATCGAAGAAGCCGTCAGCCTGGTCCATCAATGGATCTACCAGCGGACACTGGGATTTAACGTGAAATGGGGACAAAATGCACTGAACCTTCCTGAATTGTCGCCCGTTGTGCTGGACCACCTGCGGGTAGGTTCCTGTCAGCAACTCACGGCTCGGAGTACGGCCATGATGCGTGCCCTTGGAATCCCCGTTGCCATAGATATGATCCCCGGCTACCTGAACAGGGATATCGGGCATTTCTGGAGTGCTGCCGTTTTGGACAGTATGCATTCCATCCCTTTTGATGCCACCACGAAAGAAATTGGCATTTACCGGAATAATACGTATAAGATCTCCAAAGTTTACCGGCTGGCATTCTCCGTTCAAAAAGACAGTCAGCCGGCATCGCCAGGGAGCGGTTCATTATTACCTGAATTCTTTAATAGTCCTTTTTACAGGGATGTTACGGATCAATATACCACGACATCAGATCTTGTCATCCCCATTAACCGGGAAATGGCCGGAAACGGATCTGATGCCTGCCTGGCCCTGTTTCACAGGGACGGGTGGAGTCCCGTTTCCCGGGGAATAATCAGGCACGGGGCCATTTGTTTCCGGAAAGTCGGACGGGACGGCGTTTACCTGCCCATGTGTATTGATGCAAAAGGGACCAGGTACCTTCGTCCGCCTTTTATTCTAAGCGATTCCGGCACCATGCATTACTTAAGGCCGGATACTGCCTGGAAACAGACACTGAAACTGATCCGTAAATTTCCGTTTGACAGCCGGAAAGAACTCTTCTTAACACGGATGATCGGTGGGGCCTTTCAGGGGGCCAACCGGCCGGATTTCCGGGATGGCGTTGTGCTTTACCAAATAAAGGAAAATCCTGGTGAGCGGTACAACACGGTCACGTTGGAAGAAAAGAAAATGTTCCGCTATGTCCGTTACCTTTCCCCCCTGGCATCTTATGGAAATATTGCCGAAATGGCATTTTACGGAGATACTTCAGGCATCCGGAAACTGACAGGCAAGACCATCGGGACTGAGGGTTCCTGGGGTGATAATCCCGGTACGACAAGGGCAGCCGCCTTTGACGGGGATGCGTTAACTTATTTTGATGCAAAGCAAGGCGACAATGCATGGACCGGTCTGGACCTTGGAGTTAAAACGGCTGTCCGGAAGATCCGGTTTGTTGCCCGTAATGATCTGAACAGTATCCAGGAAGGGAATGAGTACGAACTTTTTTACTGGAATAACAAATGGGTTTCGTTAGGGAAAAAAATGGCCGTAACCTATGAGCTTTATTACGATAATGCGCCCTCCAATGCCCTTTTCTGGCTAAGAAATTATACGGCAGGCCAGGAAGAACGCATTTTTACTTATGAGAACGGAAAACAGATCTGGTGGTAATTATCCAACTTTAAATTATACGAGACATGAAAAAATATTTTTATTTAAGCGTCGTATCGCTTCTGATTTTTACCTGTTCTTCCCCCTCAATGCATAACGATGCACAGATCCGGATTACAGAAACAACGCACGATTTCGGCGCTGTTCCCTATAAAAAAGCTACCGGATGCCGGTTTGAGTTCAGCAACCCGGGGAACACTGTTTTGCTGATCAGCGATGTCCGGACTTCCTGCGGGTGCACGGTGGCGGAATGGACTAAAACGCCGGTGAAACCTGGTAAGTCAGGGACCATTAACGTCGAATATGATGCCGCCTTTCCCGGGGTTTTTCATAAGGAAATAACTGTTTATTATAATGGTCCCGGTTCACCTGCTGTATTAAAGATCCAGGGAACGGTTGCATATCCTGATGACCAGGAAAAGGAGAACCCATGAGCAGGAAAGGGATCATCGGAATATTGTTGGTTTCCGGGTTTTTCGTGCTTATCCAGGGAATGTTCTGGCTGGGGATACCCCTGTGTTTACTTGGGATATCGGGTTATGTCTGTTTGCGCTTTGGAATTCCCGGAAAGTTAAGGAAGTACAAGTGGTTATCGGCATTGGGGACTTTCTTTCTGGTTTTCTCGCTGGCCATCCTGTTCCGGGTCTTTTTTGCAGAGATCTTTGCCATTCCCAGCGGCTCAATGGAAGACACGCTGGTCCCGGGGGATAAGGTTTTCGTGAACAAGCTGGTTTATGGCCCGAAGTTACCTGCTTCGCCCTATGATATTCCCTGGGTGAACCTGGTATGGTACCTGAAAGCCCGTGCCGGGACCAATACGGATTCGGTGTACTGGGAATACAGGAGACTAAAAGGATTTTCCGGAGTTAAGAGGGGAGACGTGCTGGTATTTGTCCACCCGCTGTGGGGCGACCGGCACAATTATTTTATCAAGCGTTGTGTCGGCCTTCCGGGCGATACCTTCTTAATTAAGAACGGGGTAATATGGGCAAACGGACAGCAGACGGAAGGACCCGGACTGGTTAAACGGCTTTACCGGGTCCGGGCGGCATCTCCGGCCAGGTTGTTCCGGTTGATCGACAGCCTGGAAATTATCCCTGCCTGGAATCATTCGGTGAGCCGGAATGACCGGATGTTGGAACTTCCGTTGACCAGGACAGAGGAAGAACGATTGCTCAGGCAGCAAGGTATTGATTCGGTTGTCCCGGAAATCAGTCAGGATGATCCGGCCCACTGGGTGGATCCGGGAGACAGCCTGTTTCGCTGGACAATTGACAACTACGGACCTTTGGTGATCCCCTGTAAAGGACTGACGATTCCGCTGAACCGGCGGAATTATCTGCTTTATGAAAGAACGATCAACCATCTGGAACATGCAGGGCTAAAGGAACAGCAGGGAAAGTATTTTATCGGGGGAGAGCAGACCGGCCAATACACCTTTCAGCACAATTATTATTTCATGATGGGGGACAACCGGAATAATTCGAATGATTCGCGTTACTGGGGGTTTGTTCCGGAAGAGAACATTGTAGGCAAAGCCGGTTTGATCTTATTCTCCAATGATTGGGAAGGCTTTAAGTGGGGACGATTATTGAAAACAATTCATTAACCGTAGATTATGAACTATTCTGATTATATGAAAAAATTATCATTTCTGAATGACCTCCTCAAGCAAGGAGATACCGGAACGGCGGAAGACCTGGCCGGGAAGTTAAATGTTTCGAGACGGACCGTATTTCGCTACCTGGATGAATTACGGATAAACGGGGCTGTAATCGGTTATTCAAAAACAAAAAAAACCTATTACCTCGAAAATAATTTCAATTTCCATATTAATTTTTTGTAAAGTGCTATGAAATGGCACTCTAACAGGTTTAATTTTGAAATAGATAACGCTGGTAATGAAAATAAAAGTACTAAGCAGAATGATCAAGAGGAAAAGAACAGGAACCCTAACAGCAAATAATTCGCCCCCTGTTCTGCTCTTTTATAATCTTAAAAAAGGAAGGAGGTGGTGTGACAAAGATAGGAAAATAAATATTTGAAGAAACTAGGTGTTTCTACCTGTAAGATGATAAATCAGACAATAGTTAATGTTAAACTTAAAAATTAAAACAATGAAAAAAAAGATTATCAAATTAACGTCTATCGCTTTTATTTTTAGTGCTTTGTTGTTCAATATTTCATCCTCTTTTAATAAAAAGACGCAAGGATCCTCTTTTTTGTATTCTATTATTAAAATATCGACTGCAAATGCCGAATCTGGTTCAGATTGTTCTAGGCTTTGTCCAAATTCTGGACTGGGTTGCATTATCCATTATTCAAATGATACATATGTTACATGTGTGTCTCGTCATACTTAATCTAGTATATGCGGAGGTCATATTTGACCTCTGCTTTTAATTTATTTTTTTATTTTAATTAAAAAATTATGAAAAGAAAAATTATAATAATTTTATTGACTACTATGTTGTTTTCTTGTCAAAATAAATCTTCTGAATTAATTGATAAACTAGCAACAGCAGAACAAATTAAGGCAGAAATTATATCTAAAAAAAATGATATTTTGAGTGAACCTTTACGAATGGTTTATTCTGATTCTTTGCTCATATATAGTACAGAAAATAATGAAAAAATGATCGAGTGCTTTAATATAGATAAGAAGAAAGTAATTACAGATTTTATTGATAGAGGTAATGGACCAAATGAGTTAATGATGATTGGAAGTTTTAATATTTCAGATAAGAGTAATATATATGTCTATGATATTATAAAAAAGAGTGTTTATGAATTGAAAGTAGATAGTGGTATTTTACGAGAACAAATAACTTTAAAAGAAAGTGGTTATCAGGCTTTTTTTGTTGAAGATAATGAATTCTGTATCAGTAATGGAATTTTTCCTGATGGAAGATTTAAACTATACAAAGATGGAAAATTAATCGATACGTATAAGAAGTTTCCAACAATTTTAAAACAAAATAATGATACCATTTTTTTAAATATGGCATATCAAAATTTTTCTTCTATAAGTCCTGATGGTAATAAATTTGCAAATATTGTTTTTAATAGTGAAATTATTGAAGGATATTCAATCATAAAAGGGAAAATACAAAATAATTGGCTGCATGAATGGTCAATGGAACCAGTTTCCCGAAAAACTATTGGTGATGGGGATATGGCTATTCAATCAGAAAATTCATTTGGATTTAAAAATCTTGCCGTCTCAGATAAATATGTTTATGCAACTTATAGTGAGAAATCAATCAAGGAGACTTCTCCAATGACTGCAAATGGAAAATACTTGTTTGTTTTTGATTGGTCAGGAAATCTGAAAAAAACTTTCTTGCTTGATTATTCTGTTAGGACAATAGCAGTTTCTCAGGATGGACAATATCTTTTTGCAACTGCAATTATTGAGAATGATGTAAAGATATTAAGGTATAAATTAAATATAACATATAATTGAAAACTGTAAGTGAGATTATTTTGAAAATAATTATTTTTTCTTTTTTATTTGAAGGTTGTACTATTGAACAAAATAAATTAGAGAAATTAAGAATTTCTAATGAAAGTTTCGTACCTATATTCTCAAAAAATACTAAAATTAATACTCATTCAGGCAATTGGCATTTAATTTACTTTATTGAAGATGGTGAGTGTTCGATGTGTCTAGGAGAATTAAAGGTATGGTATGATGTCTTAACAAAATATTCATCGAAAAATAATATTGATGTTAGTTATATATTTAAAAAATGTAATAAAAAATTATTAATTAATAATCTGAAGCTACTAAACATTGAAAAAGATATATTTTGGGATTATAATAGGTTCATTGAGAGACAAATAGATAGTCTTTCCCTAGGCAATGTTATCGTTATAAAGGAGAATGGGAATATTGCATTTAGTTGCATTAGTAATCAAGAAAAAAGTAAAGATATAATTGGCATTATTAATAGAATAAAACGACTATCTAAATGAATTAAGTTAAATATATCCAATCTTCCCAAGTGAAACTTTCAAAATAACTTACCCAAAACGATGATTGATATTTGTTTTGAACTTGAAGTGATAAGTCAGGGGTGGTTATTAACAACCCATTCTTGATAAAAATATACGATTTGGCTGATTTTGTATGTGTTAAGGATGTTACTTTACATTCTATGAAAGAAGAATTCCCGGAAAAGACCGTTATGCTGATGCAATTGCACTACAGCCGGTTATCAGAAAAAGACCGCAGGCAATATGCGGCATTGGAATCCCTGAAGCTGGGAAGGGGAGGTATTACCTATATCAGTAAAGTTCTTGGGGTTGATCGGAAAACCATTCTGCAGGGAAGGAAGGAATTGACCGAAGAATCGGATGTTTTCATTCCCCCGGGGCGGCAACGCAAAACGGGCGGGGGCAGAAAAAAAAACTGAAACCAGACCTGAAATAAAAGAGTTGCTGATTGAATTGATCGAAAAGTATAAAGCGGGCAGTCCAACCCAAAGTGAGGTTTATTGGGTAGGTCTAAAGCCATATTCGATCGTCAAACTTTTCCGGGAACAACATCAGATTAAGATCAGCAATGGAATGGTAAAGCGCTTGCTTAAAGAATTGGGGTATGGTTATCGCAGGCAAACCAAACAATTGGCCTTAGGCAGCTATGCCAATCGAGACAGGCAGTTTCAAATTATTTGTACGTTGGTACTGGCCATGAGTTTAAAAAGTCCCGTTCTGAGCATCGATTGCAAGAAAAAAGAACGGCTGGGTAATCTTTACCGCGATGGGAAATGCTTTTGCACCCAGGCTGTTAAAGTATATGACCATGATTATGAGTATTTAGCCCAAGGCAAAGTTATTCCACATGGGATTTATGATTTGCAGGCAAATAAAGGGTACATCTCTGTTGGGAGCAGCAGTGAAACAGCAGATTTTATCGTGGATAATTTACTTTGGTGGTGGTGGGAATATGGTATTAATCAGTATCCGGATGCTAAAAATATCCTGATTTTATGTGATGCAGGTGGGGCCAATTCTTACCGGCATCACATCTTTAAACACCGGCTCATGGAGTTTGCAACACAAACAGGCTTATCGGTTATTGTCTGTCATTATCCGCCTTATTGTTCCAAATGGAATCCGATCGAACATCGATTATTTAGCCATGTACACCGGGCGATGGAAGGTGTTGTTTTTTCAGATTATCAAACTGTTCAAAAGCTAATTGAACGAACTTCGACCAAAACAGGCCTTTGCGTGGTGGTTCGGTTAAACTTAAAAGAATACCCCCAAGGCATTAAGGTAGACAAGGCAGATATAAACGAAAAACGAATCATACATCACCCGGATATTCCAGAACTAAACTACAGAATTTATGCATAGTTTTGAGGATATTATTTTTAACGTTTTACTTATGAAAAAAGTTTATGTAGTATTGTTATTTATGGCATTGGCATGTGGTACTTTTTTGATGCCATTCGAAAAGAATGCTAATGCTCAACTTTGTGGGAAGGATACTCAGGGAGTCTGTCGCGTTAGCGGGAGTACTTGTTATTGTCTGCTTGATGAATAACAAGAATGATAAGAGGTAGTCGAGGACTGCCTCTTATTTAATTGATTTTATTCTTTAAAAATTAAAAAAGATGCGGATTCTATTTTCCATTCTAATTTGTATATTGTTGGTCTCCTGTAGCATGGGCGGAGATAAAAACAGAGTTCAAGAGGAAAAGATTATTAAAATAAAGAAATCTTATCATACAGATCTTGTACCCGGGACAAAAAAATTGACTTTTCATTTAAATAACCGGATTGTAAACCAATCGATCTGTATCATCCCATATACGGCACCTGATTCCTCTAAATATCTGTTCTATTTAAACGGGCAGGGAAATGATATTTATATTTTCAGTATCGATTCTGCCAAATTGGTTAAAACCATTAAACTAGTGACAGAAGGACCTAATGGTGTCGGAGGCATGGTCAGTGGATTTGAAGTGATCAATTTTGATAGTATCTATGTCACCTCATCCTTCATTCGCCGGTTGTTCATTGTGAACAGTGATGCGAAGGTTATTTCTACTGTTGATTATTCAGAATTTAAGCAGGAGTATCTGGTCAATCCAGGTGTCAGTGAAACATTTGCAAATATGCGTTTGGGGTTTAAGGACGGAAAAATTTACATGCCTTTTTATCCTGGTTATGACGAGGGAAATTATAAATTTGTCCATCCTGAAGAGATACGATTTATTGCAGAGATAGATCTAGAAAAAAAAGAAGCAGGTGTTTTGAATATTGGTTTCCCTGCTGATTACTGGGATACTAATTTTTATCCAACTTTCTTTAGCTTTTTTATTTATAAAAATAGTTTTTATGTCCATTATTTGTGTGATGACCGGATCGTTGTTTCCGTTGATTCCAAAAATTGGAAAACCTATCTGATTCCAAGCAAATATATTGATGTGAAAAAAGTGGTAAAAAAGCAGGATGGTTGGTGTAATCAATCCAAATTACTTCTGTTTTGTGCCAGATCCATACCGGAATGTGTTTTACAGATTTGTTGTTCACGAACAGTTTCATGTTAAAGACAGAACTCAAAGGGATTTGATCCAGTACCCACAAAAGTTTTCGATTATCATTCTTGATAAGGATATGAATATTATCGGAGAGACTCTTTTCCCTGCAGATGTATATGATATGCATGGGTATTTTATAGATAAAGATGGCTTGTATTTATCGCGCAGTACCCCGTTTAACCCAGAATATGACGTTGATAAACTTGAATTTCAATTGATTAATTTAGTAAAGAATGAAAAATAACATAGTCGTATTCGTATTTGTGCTACTATTCTCTTGTACGAATGCCAATAGAATAAACAATGCACAGGAATCTATTACATTGAAAGTTCTAAAACAATTAGCGCCGGACACTGATTTTTCACAAAAGCAGTTCGCCCTGATTATTCCTTTTGATGGATGTATCACTTGTTTTGAAGAAGCTGTTGCATTAATCCCGGAAGTTTCACAAAAGCAAGGATTAATTATTATGACGAACTCTCATAAACGTGTTGTTATTAATACATTAGAGGATTTGGGTATTCACAGGGATTTGGTAATAATAGATACATTGCAACTTTCCATAAAAAGAAATCTGGTTGAGGGGAATCCGAAAATATTTTTAATCGAGAACAATAAAGTTGTATTTTCTGAAACGGTGGAATATCCGACTTTGAAAAAGATAGAAAAGGTAATAGCATCAAATTAGATGGTTTTGTGAGGAGAGTCAAATTTAAATTAAGCATTTTAAGTTTTGTAATATGTGCCTTCCTGCTGGGAATAGCTTTACGATTTTTCTTTGATATTTATCGTGTTTCAAGTGGTTCCATGGAAGATACATTATTGCCATATGATCGGGTATTGGTAAACAAATCTGACGTAAAATTGAAAAGAGGGGAGATCGCTGTTCTTAGTTACACCAGTCTTGAAAAAAACATCTATATAAAAAGATGCGTTGGGGTGCCGGGTGAAACCTTTGAAATAAGAAGAGGAGCAATTTATTGTAATAACCAGAAAATAGATTCTCCGGAACAGATTAAAAGTATGTATAAGCTATGGATAAATAATGTCAAATCATTCTATGAAATGGCAGATAGCCTAAAGATTCCCGTTTCTGATTTTGATCTTATTGAAGATGCCAAAAATTACTATATGGAATTATCGATGAGCCAGCATAATCGTCTGATTATTCAGAATGCTGACTGTATTGATTCCATTTCTTATTTGATACAGGATACAGATTTGGAAAGTATTTATATTTATCCCCATAATAGTCTTTTCCTGTGGACAATACATGATTTCGGACCAGTTATTATCCCTTTCAAAGGGATGAAGATTACTTTAACGCCGTATAATTATGTTTTGTACGAAAAAGCTATCAACCGTTACGAAAAGCAAAAAATCGAATTTAAGAACGGACATGCTGTAATGGACAATAAGCTAATAACCAGTTACACATTTCAAAAAGATTATTACTTCTTCATGGGGGATAATCGTAACATTTCATATGATTCGAGAAGCTTGGGATTTATACCGGAAGAAGATGTCATAGGTCGAGCGGTCCTGGTACTTTATAACTATCATCATCCGAAATTTAAGTGGAGAAGGTCCTTCATGCAGATTAGATAGCTTTCTGACAGAATTTCCTATAATTCATAATAAAATGAAAAATATCAATTTCCGTTATCACAGATTTTATAAGCGAATAATTTATTTGTCAAAGGAAGTATGGATCATGAATAATATCGTTTTACTTGCTGTTGTCGAAATTATATTCCTGTTGATAAGCTCAATAAGTATGAACTGGCTGATGAACGGGACTCAAAGTGGTAAAACATTTTTCTTTTTGCTTGTGATTTTGGTGATTGTAGTAAATCTGCTTTTTCGGTTTATTCTTTCCTCTAATACCCGAACGATAAAAGTGAGCTTTCTAGATTTTTTCCTGTTTATTGGGACTTGTTACTTGTTGTTGAATGATTATTTGAAATCAGTGCCGGTTTCCTTGGGGCTGTTGGATTTTTATGGACTTATCTTTTTGTATGTAGCATTACGTCAAATCAATAAAAAATATTTTATCCTATTATTTTTTGTTTTACTAATCGGTGGGATAATCCAGGCTCTGTTCGGTGGCCTGCAATTATGGGGGGTTTTCCCTTCATCCAATAACGTGTTTAATTTGACAGGTAGTTTTTCTAACCCGGGCCCCTATGCCGGATATCTGGTAGGTATCTTTCCCATAGCATTGGGCTTTTATTTATTTCGGATCAATCCATTTCCCGCGTTATTTGGAAATATAATAATTGGAAGAAGTAACCTACAACAGCCAAGGCTTTTTATTTTGTTCCAACAAATAACTAGAATTAAAAAGGAAAGGGCAAAAAATCAGTCAGAGTTGAATCTCCAAAATAATATTCCTGGATTTACCTTTTTTATTTCATCTGTAATATTTCTTGTACTATTAATAATATTGGTTTCACGTTCTCGGGCTGCATGGATAGCTGTAATAGCGTCGACATGCTATCTTTTATCAGTGAAATACCCGGTTAAATCAATACTTAAGGAGTATATTCATGGAAAATTCAAACAAGGGATTGTCTTTTTTATTGGGATTCTTTTGTTTGTTATCTCTGTTTTTTGTTTATACCGGTTTAAGCAAGGTTCGGCTGCCGGAAGAGTGTTGATTTGGAAAGTTACATCAGAAATGATCAGCGATTATTTATTAACCGGAGTCGGTACGGATCAATTTAAGGCATATTATATGGATTATCAGGCCAATTATTTTAAGACACATCCGGAGTCTAAAGAAGCAATGGTTGCCGGAGATGTTAATTATGCTTTCAATGAGGTGTTGCAACAAACAGCATAACATGGAATTATAGGGTTAATTTTAGTTTTACCGGTGTTTATCACTATTTTTTTATATCCGATCCCAAAAAGAAAAAATCAGCATATAATAACTCACTCAACAGAAGGGGAGACTCTGATGTCAGACGATTTGATGCATCAGCTATCTGTTATTGCAAGGGCTAGCATCATCAGTATTTTTGTTTTTTCCCTTTTCTCTTATCCGTTACAAATATTACCCATTAAGATAAGTTTAGTGCTTTACTTTTCAATATTGGCTACCGGTCTAATACCACGAAAGAATGTTGTACCTGGGCGAAAAAAGAAAAGTTATGTCATTACTATATTAAAAATTATACTTGCATTTATTCTATTTATAGGTGTGTCTGTTTGTTGTAAATCACTTTATTCTTTTTATAGTGGCTATAGGTTTTGGAAGGATGCTTATTTGTTGCAAGAAAACGGTGGATATGGAAATTGTCTGTAACTACTCATGTACCTGCGGGATAAAAGATTTTGGAAAAGGATATTAGATTTAATATTTGCTCAACTCATTTTCCGTAGGAGGGGTTAAGTTTTTTGATTTTATATTCATCCATGCGCTTCACATGAGGTTTAACTCTCGAAACTCAAACTTATTTTTCAAATTGTTGAAAACAGGGATCGTGGATGTTCATAAAGAATGGGGTTTAAATTTGTGTATTGAATCTCAGAACAAGATCTTTGTTAAAAGCAAAAGGGTTATGGTATCGAAAGAAGAACTTAGAAAGCTGGACAAGGAAGAACTGGTCGATCTGGTTTATGATCTTTCCATGAAGGTTGATGCTTTAACCCGTATGGTAGAGGTACTTCAGGAGGAAATAAAGCGTCTGAAGACACCAAAGAACAGTGGTAACAGTTCACTGCCTCCGGCTCAGGACCTGTTCCGGGGTAAGAACCAAAGCCTCCGGGGAAAAAGTGATAAGAAATCCGGTGGTCAAGCGGGTCACAAAGGAGAAACACTTCGGATGTCGCCAGCTCCGGATAAAATAGAGGTTCATATGCCAGAAGGCCCATGTCCCTGTTGCGGAAAGATCTATGTCGATGAACCGGTGCAGTTGATAGGCAAAAGACAGGTTATCGACATTCCCTTTATTCAGTCCAGAGTGGTTGAACACCAGGTTTATCAAAGGAATTGTAGCTGTGGCCATGTCAGTACGGGGAATTTCCCGGCAGAAGTAACAGCGCCTGTTCAGTACGGAAACAATCTGATTGCACTTACGGCTTATTTGAGTTCGAGACAGTATGTTCCATATTCACGTTTGAAAGAATTAATAAAGAGTATAACCAATATCTCCATAAGCGAAGGCACCATCTTTAACCTGCTAAACAAAGCAGCCAACATGGTGCTTCCCATCTATGAAGGGATAAAAAAGGAAATATCCAATGCCACTACGGTAGGTGGAGATGAAACGGGCGTGAAAGTTGAAAAGAATAAATTTTGGGCCTGGACCTGGCAAACAATGCGGGCAACATACATCGTCATATCAAAGAGCCGCGGCTTTGTAACGGTTGAAAATACTTTTCCTGACGGGTTTGCCAATGCAACCTTTGTCAGTGATTCATTGAGTGCCCAGTTAAAGACCCCCGCCAGGGAGCATCAGCTGTGTCTTGCACACCTGCTTCGGGAATTGAATTTCTTTGAGCAGCTGTATCACCACAAGTGGGCAACTGAAATGAAGGATTTGTTGACCCGGGCCATTAAGCTGAAAGATACCATGACACTAAAACAGTACACCGGATCATTTGATCAGCGGGGGGCAGTGATCAATGAATTTGATATGCTGGTAAATCAAACATTGCCTGATACTGTTTCAAAAATACTTCCTTTCCAAAAGCGATTGAAAAAACGCAGGCATCAGGTATTCAATTTCCTGTTTTATCCCGATGTTCCTTATGATAATAACGGTTCGGAAAGGGCAATCCGTAATGTCAAAGTCAAGCAGAAGGTATCGGGAAGTTTCCGCTCGGAGCGAGGCGCTGAAATATTTGCAGTATTGCGCTCTGTTGTTGACTCCATCATCAAAAAAGGAGGAAATCCGTTTGAATCAATCCGCTTTGCAATAGCTGTTGCTGCCGGCAAAAATGAATTCCGCCGAAGTCAGTCTTATTAATTTTAATGACCTGAGTAGTTACAATTGTCTTGAAAATTATGAGAAGGCATATCCGTCGTTAAAAAACAATGGTGTTTTTTTGACTAACTATGGAAGAGCACTGTTTCTGAATGAAAAATATGAATTAGCTATTAAGATATCATGCCAGGCTGCGAAATTATACCCAAACAGGCTTGCATGTCTTGTCCTTGGAGATAGTTATAAAGCTGTCGGAAAGGTCAAAGAGGCAGAACAATGCTATTTACATGCTTGGCATATGAATCCTAGTCTGTTTTTCCCGAAATATCAGTTGGCCAGATTATATGATGAAACGGGTCAAAGAGAAAAAGCTATTCTCACAGCGAAAGAACTTTTTGATAAAAAAGTGAAGATTGAATCATCAATAATTGATGAGATGAAGGCCGAAATGCATAAAATCATATCTAAATGGGAAGATAAGTAATAAGAATAATCTAAGTACATGACAACAATTTTTTATAATCTGAGTTTTTCAGCAATAGTTCGTTCAAAAAATAGAGGAAATAAAGCGGCCATAGTTCCGAGAATTAATAGTTCATTGACATGTTGGCGATTTCTGATTGAGTTTGGGGTGATATCGAACAGTCTTAAAAATCTTTACAATAGCAAAGTATTGTGAAATAATATCTTATAAGTTGACATAGAGAATGAGTTTTCTTTGGTTTCGATATTGCTCAGTTGCATTATTTTGGCAATATTTACAATTGTCAAGGCCGTATTGAAATGAAAGTTGAGTTTATTTCCACTTCGCGCCTGCGAGTTTTCGAGTCCTGTGAATTGCCTGGCATCCCTAAACCCAAATTCTATTTTTTCCTTGGAGAAATACACATCTACAACAACATATTTGGTAATGGAGAAGATCAGTTTGATCTGTTTTTTGATCACCACGGTCCAATTGGAGAAAGTTAATCCGCGAAGGGATCAGGTATAGCATGAAAATCTCAATCATAAAATCTCGTTTGCATTTGTTGAGTTTTATTTTAGAAGCGGATAAAGCTTGAAGCATCATATTTGAGTACAAATCATAGGGGTGGCCATAATTAAAGTAATTAATTGGTTATTAATACTTTAAAAACACAAATCCCTGCGGTTTTAAACAAATAAAATAGTAGTTATATTGCTGTAAATCAAATAAATATTTAAGTATTAACCGCAGTTTTGATTCAGTGGACCCTAATTAAACTTATGAATGAAGAAGTATATATTTAGTTTTACGATAATTATTCTTTTCGGGATTTCCGTTTTTTTATTATGGAACCATTGGAAATTTCTTTTTTATCCGAAGGAACTTCAATCCATTTTGAGATCGGCACCCAAAAGAGAAGAATATCAACACTTGTTGACCTACTATAGAAGAAATAAAGAAGATAGTTTAAAATACCGGTCACTTTGCTTTTTGCTGGAAAATTTGCCCGGCAAATTTTCCTGTTCCGGCAGTCGGATTACCTGTCTGGAAGCATTTTTTGATACCGTAGAGAATGTCCTGGCTAAAAGAAAGGCTCTTCCTGATATCGAGAAATTGAAGGCATATTGGTATGTTATCCGGCAGCATTGCTCTGGAGACATTACCATTGTCCCGGATATCGATACTGTTGGCTCCGATTTTCTGAAAACAGTGATCGATGAATCTTTCAAAACTTGGGAAAATACTCCTTATTCCAGATATCTTTCTTTTCATAATTTTGAGGAATATATTCTTCCATACAGGAGTAATCATGAAAAATGTGAAAATAATTATGTATTTATTAAGAAAAGATATTCATGGCTTTCTGATAGTCTGAAAAATAAAACTGATCCGGTTGAAGCGTGCAAGCTTGTGAATGATGATCTGAAGTCATGGTTCCGGTTTGAATATTATTTAAATAATTATCCAACAGATATTTCCATATCCGACTTGTATCGGTCGAGAATAGGGATATGCCGGGATATGGCTAACCTTGCATGTGTTACAATGAGGATTTTAGGGATACCGGTAGCTGTTGACTATACACCACAATGGGGAAATAAAGAAAAGGGGCATCTATGGAATGTTGTTTTTGATACTTCCATGAAAGCCATTCCTTTTATGGGGGCTGAAAGTAACCCGGGAGAGGAAAGCTCCTACTTTTTTAACAATATTCCTGCAAAAATATACCGGATCACCTGGAGACGGAATCTTTTATTAAACGAAAGAACTGAGAATATTCCGCCATTGTTTCTGACAAATAACCAAATAGATGTTACAGGGGAATATACTGCTGTTTCAAATGTTGTATTGGAAATTGACAGGAACAGATTCCCGGAGAAATATGCCTGTTTAAGTGTTTTTAGCAGGAGTAGTGGATGGAATCCAATCTGTATCGGAAAGATCAGTACTGCGGGGCAGGTTTGCTTTGAAAATATGGGAAGAGGAGTTGTATACCTGCCTACTGTATTTAACGATGATAGAAATATTCCTGTAGATAATCCTTTTATTTTGAGTGAAGCAGGACAACGGATTCCTTTAATTCCGAACCATGATAAAACAACAAAAATAAAGTTAGCCCGGAAGTATCCTTTATATCCTCATATATTAAAATTTGTTGACTACATGATTGGCGGGAAATTTCAGGGAGCTGATAATCCAACGTTTAAGGATGCGACCGATTTGTATTGCATCAAGGAACGTCCTGAATTATTTTTGCAAAGCGTAAATATTGAGGTCAAGAAGAAATTTAAATATGTCAGATATATAGGCCCGGAAAATGGATATTCAGATATTGCTGAGGTTGAATTTTACGGTGAACAAGGTAAGCTTTCGGGTCAGATAATCGGGCAATCTAAATGGCCTATAAAAGAAGATGCCTTTGACGGAAATATCGATTCCTTTTTTGCAACAGCAGAATCCGGTAGTGGAGAATGGCTTGGCCTGCAGCTTAACGTTCCTTCACGGATCTGCCAGGTCCGTTTTTTACCAAGAAATGATAATAATACCGTAAAACCGGGAGACAGATATGAATTATTGTACTGGGATGCTCAGTGGGTCTCTTTAGGAGTACAGACGGCCAAAAATAATTATCTGATGTATGATCATGTCCCTGCTTATGCTCTGTTATGGCTAAGAAACTTGGACTACGGACAGGAAGAACGCATTTTTACGATTGAAGATGGTAAACAGGTTTGGTGGTAATAGGAAGTAGTCGGACAAATAGTCTGAAAGAACCGGATACGCAAATTTCTGGGGGATACCAATATCAAGTTTTCCAGTGTGATGGTTATAACATATCCAGACCAAATAACATTGGTAATATTTCCCTGTTAACGATTAAAACGATGATAAATACCTTATTATGGACAATAAAATAAAGTTCCCGATATATTTGCTTTTGCTCGTTTGTCTGATGTTGAGTTGTTCTGACAACAAAGAAAAAGCGATAGAATTAAGAGCAACTCAAAATGATAAGCTAACTTTAAGCAGTTCCTCGCGGATTGTCCAACTCGAAACGAAACCGGAATCAGTGCTCAATTTTATTTTAAAAGTTAATGTCGATTTTACAAACGATAGGATCTTTGTCCTGTCGGATTTCAATATTTATATATTCAACTTGAATGGTAAGTTCCTGCGTAAATTAAATGTAGGAAGAGGGCCTGGTGAGATCACCCGCATTATGTCTTTTGCGGTGAATACGACAAAAAAATTAATTTACGCCATTGATAATTCAAAAAAACTTTGTGTGTTAGATTACGGTGGAAATATGATTGACAATTATAATATTGAAGATTTCAGCAGTTGCGATATTTCTATTCAAAATGACGATAACGTTTTTTTATTACGCAATTTCGTTGGTGCCCAAGAAAAATATTTTGTAGGTCTTTATAACGTTTCTGCACAAAAAATAGTTCGCAAATTCATTGCAGCAGAGAAGAGTCCATATCCAATGAACACGGTAATAACAGCCAATAATTTCGTAAAAAATAATGGAAAGCTCTATTTCTATACTCCTAATGTATTTGGTTTGTTTGAATACAGAGATTCGGATTTTCAACAAATACTTTCCATTAATGTAGGCAAAAGATCTGTTCCTCCGAGTTTGTCAAATAAATTTGAAAAACAAAATCGATATGCTTTGCGAGAAGAAGCCAAGTCGAGGCATTTTATGCCATACATGCTCTATGCCTTTCCTTTTAAAGGATATTATTTCATTATTGCTGACGATGAAGATTTAAATTGTTATGCACTAAATATGCAAGATCAAAAGATATATAACAATGGAGTCTTATCTTCCTACTTCAATCTTCCCAAGAAAAAATCCATTGAGTTCCCGTGTGGAATTCAGGACAACCTAATCATCTTTCAAGGTAATCCTTCTGATTTTTTTGATCCAGAGATCAATATGGATTCAAAAGAAATTCAAATTGCCGGACATAAAATCGAAGTTGATCGGGACGATAATCCATTTTTAATAATTGTACAGTAAAGTAAAACATTACATCTGTTTCCATTATGGTGCATAGGACTACAATACCAGAATTGACTTTATTACAACGGAGATGCATAAATTTATTTTAATTTTCAGCCTTATCCTCCTGATTTTTTCCTGCAAATCCGGAAACAAGCTGCCGGCAGTGGAAAAAGAATTACAGGCCTATTCCATAAAGTTGCAGCAGGAACTGAAAGCTTATTACAAAAGAAATCCGGACTCTTTAATGTGTACGGCAGCCCTTTTTTTGGCCAGGAACTGTATTTTTCATTCACATGCATACGGGCGAAGAATCGATCTTTACAGCAAGGATATTTCTGCTTTGCCACATAATTCCTTTGAACAGGAAAAACATCTGGAAAACCTGGAGAAGGAATGTCAGTTCATGTATGATGAATTTCAAAGTGATGTTTTTGAGCTGACCAGTGACTCTATTATCAAACATGTTGGTAAGGTCGTTGATTATTTTAGAAGAACAGGTTGGAATAAACAAGTTTCTTTCAGCGATTTTTGCAACTATATTTTGCCCTATGTTATTCAGGACGAGAAAATCAGTCCGTGGACTGACTATTTCAGAAAGGATTACTATGTCCTAAATGACAGCTCCTATTTGAAACATAGCCTTCCTGAGGCAACCGTCCTGATCCATAAATGGTTGCATGGGAAGACCAATGGATTCCGGTATGGACAAAATCTGCTGTATCTGGATTACCTGTCGCCGGTTATACTTGACAAGCTATTAATAGGGTCATGTTCCGAATTGACACGGAGGTCAACAGCTTGTATGCGGGCGCTCTGCATTCCGGTCACAATAGATATAGTGCCCTGTTACCTGAACTTTAAAAGCGGGCATTCCTGGAATGTTGTGGTCCTTGACAGTACCCGGTTTATCCCGTTTGACTCGAGTTCGGATACCCTGTATAAATACTCCAATGAGAGACTTAAGCTGTCTAAAGTTTACCGCCAGACATTTGAACCTCAAAATTTTTCTCATTTGGCAGCAAGGGGCATATGTCCTTTTTTACCAGCGATGTTTAATTCTCCGTTTTATAAAGATGTAACAACAAGCTATGTTCAAACATCTGATTTAGATGTGCCTGTAAAATACTGTTTACCCCGGAAAATCGACTATGCTTACCTCTCTGTTTTTACCCGTAACGGGTGGAACCCGGTTTGTTGGACTGAGATTAAAAAGCATTCTCTTCCTTTCAGAAATATAGGACGGGGCGGTGTATATCTTCCGGTATCGATAGAAGCAGATGGAATGCGCCCATTGAATACACCGTTCATTTTAAGTGATTCGGGGAAACTCAAATACCTGTCTGTTGATACGGCCCAGCATCAACATTTAGATCTTTTACGCAAATATCCTACTGACGAACGAAAAATACTTTTTACGCAAAGAATGATTGGTGGTGTTTTTCAGGGGGCCAACCATCCTGATTTTAGTGATGCCCGGTTACTTTACCGGATTAATTCAAACCCCGGCGAGTATTTTAATACAATTAAGCTTAAGCCTGTCCGAAAGTACCGGTATGTCAGGTATCTTTCTCCAAGGGACTCCTATTGCAATGTTGCTGAAATAGAATTTTATAATAATCCGGGATCAACTAAAAAGCTTGAGGGAGATATAATCGGAACAAAGGGCGTCTGGGTAAATAACACTAAATCGACCAAAACTTCTGCGTTTGATGGAAATGTACTCACGTACATGGATTCTGAAGATGCAGATAACATCTGGATCGGATTGGATTTTGGGCAGGAGAAGAATATAGGAGAGATCAGGTTTATTGCCAGAAATGATATGAACGCGATACAAGTTGGGAACGAATATGAACTGTATTATTGGAATAATGGTTGGATATCGCTAGGGAAAAAAATAGCAACCGATCATCATCTGGAGTATAATAATGCACCCTTAAATGCTCTTTTCTGGTTAAAAAACCATACAGAAGGGACCGAAGAGCGAATTTTTACCTATGAAAATGGGAAACAGATCTGGTGGTAATTTATTATTATAAGAGTAGACAGGGACACTTGCCATGATTTGCATTACAGGGCCTTGTGCCGGAAGATAAATCGTAGGTAAAGCCAGCCGGATCCTGTTTCCCATCAATTGTGAAGGCTTTAAATGAGGACGATTATTGAGAATAATTCATTGAATTTGTGTTTTAAGGTTAGTGCCCAATGTTGTTATAATCAGGAACCATATTGTCCTATTTGAATATAAGTCGGATATTAAAATACTTATTATTAATTGTTTGCTTTCTGGTTCTTTGGCACTTTTGTAATCGTTTATATTAAGTTTATGGGTAATGGAAAAACTTCATCGCGGTTTAAAACAATTTGTCGTATTTGTCATTGCATGCTTAATAATCATTGGATGTGAGCCTGCCAATAGCGTACTAAATAAAAAATTCAGGTATTTTTCTGAATTTCCGAAAGAGGATGCTATTGTTTCTAAAAATATCTGCGAATATAAAGAAGGAATTGCCGGAATGCTTAAGTTGGTTGACTCCACTTTAATCGTATTTAATGTGCAGCCCGGGGTAAATAACGTCCTTAATAGCTACTCTCTAAAAAGTGGGGCACTTTCAAACGGATATTATATTTATGATTGGGACGGGAATCCCATTCGAAAACTAATTTTGAACAAATACATTCAAGGAATGGCTGTATCAAAAGATAATAAAACTTTATATGCTTTTGATGTGAACACCGGATTTCTTATTCGGGCAACAATTAATTAAATAGTGTATTCGTATTAAACTGATCGTGATTTATGAAAAATATATTTTGTTTTTTATTTCTTTTCATTGTAATTGGATGCAATAACAAAGCCATAAAACAAATGCCGAAAGAAACATTGAAAGTCTTTAATGACAATGCACGTTATGAAGAACTATTTAGTAGGACCGAAACTATTTTTTTAGAAACGAACAATAATTGCCTGATATCAAAGATCTCACAAATAGATTTTTTTTCAAATAAGATTTTCATATTAGATCAGGATACTAAAAATATTTTTGTATTCGATGCAAGGGGACACTTTTTAAATAAAATTGGATCAAAAGGAAAGGGGCCTGGGGAATACATTCGTCCATTAAATTTTATTATTAATAAAAAAGATTCTTTGTTAAAAGTATATGATTCAGCGACTAGAAAGATAATATCTTATAACTTTTATGGAAGGTTTATTGGCGAAATCTACATAAACAAATATCTTTCATCATTTGGAGAATGGAATAATGGATCTGGTTATTGGGGGTATTGCGCGGGTGATTTAAATGAAGACATTAGAAAAGGGCAAAAAGAGGCAGTTAAATTTATAAAATTTACTCTAAATGGTCAGGAGGTACAAACTTACAAAGGAGAAAAAGTAATCGATAATTTATATTTAAAAGATTGCTATATCACAAGCCAATATAAAGATAAGATTTATTTTATTGAGCCTTATAGCGAAAAAATTTATTCTTTTGACGGGGAAAAGATTGCTCCTGATTATGAAATAAACTTTGGTGGTAAATTCATTCCCCCAAAAGCGTTATCCCAAATAAGGGAATTAAACAGCAAGGAAAATTCAAGTGCGAAAAAGGTTAATGATATTATAGATAACTACATATTCTTTTTCATCCGTTTTTTTGAAAATGATAATTGGATCTATCTTTTTACACCATTTCAGGGAACTTCAACCCTCTATAATAAAGCAAATAAAAAGGGATTAACTTTTCATAATAATATTTTCAAAGAAAATAGCTATGAAACCTTTTTCTGGCCATTATTGTTATCAGAAAATAGGCTGTATAGTGCTCCAAATCCGTCGAAATTATTTGAGCTGCTTAAAGAAAGTATTGAAAGAAAATATTCTGCAGAAAGGACTTCTAGTTTACGTAGGTTACTTAAGAATGTAAACGAAAATGACAATCCAATAATTTTTATTTATGATATTAAAAATTAGAATATTATTTATTACTGTGATTGGTTTTAGTCTGATAGGTAACATTTATTTGCGGTCAATCTATATTGAACAGAGAAATTCTTTCAATTTGTATCTATGAATAAAATATTCTATTGGCTTTTTCTCGGAATGGGAGGAGGTCTTTTGTTTTCGTGTAATCAGAAAACAATTAATAATGAAGGGTCTTTATTTAAAATGAAAGGAGAGAAAATAATCTATTTAGATCAGAACACTCCTCCTTCGTGCTTCCCTGTCTCTTCGTTTTCATCCTGTGATTCTGACTTCGTGGCTATTTACAACAGATATGAAAAGAAAATAAAAATTCATGAGTATACATCCGGAAAACTTGTATGTAATATTGACCTGAATAAATTTAATTATGTCAGTGGAATTTTTGTTCTGAATAAAGATTCTATTTTTGTTTTCACGATGCCTGACAAAAACCTGTATCTGTTTAGTTCTGATAATCAAATTAAAAATAAGATATATATATCCGGAGAAAATGGATCCATAAAAGTGCCAGGAATGCCTGATATAAATTTTGGTCGCCCGGTTATTGTTACGAAAGATTTTTGGTATCTGTGTTGTTGGAAAATAGGCCAATATGATGATGTTGTGAAAGGACGAAGGGACAGGCCTGTCGCACTCCGGATTAATATAAAAACGGGAGAGGGTACCTATTTTTCAGGATATCCGGAAGATTATCTTCAGCAAAACCTGGGACGATTAAACTACTATGAAATAAGTCAGGCATTTGATCCTGTTTCGCAAAATATAGTTTATAATTTCCAGGCATCTTCTGTCCTGAGTGTATACAATACGCTGACAGGAAAAGAATCTTTTCATTCAGTACGAAGCTGTTATTTTGATACGGTTCCTCCCCCTTTTAAAAATTTCACAAAAGATGTAGGTGATTCAAATTTTTATGAAAAGTATTATTCAAATCCAATTTATATGGATATTTATTTCGACCAATGGAGAAAATTATTTTACAGAATAGTTTTGCACCGGTTGAAAAAACCTGACATCAGAAAAGGAGCCGGTGTCATTTTCGAGAAGCCGGTCTCTGTTATAATAATGGATGAAAACCTGAAAATTCTGGGGGAACATTATTTAGGAACAGATTATATCTATACGAATTTGTTCATTAACCGTTACGGGCTTCATATCTTAAGAAAAGCAAAAGGTGAAGATTTTGCAGTTTATGATGTTTTTGAGTATAGTCCAAAGATAAAATGAAAAAGTGTTTTCTAATTCTGTTCTTATTATTCTCATGTACCGGGAGTTCAATTAATAAACATTGTCAATTTATTGTTGATAGCTTAATTGATTCAAAGTCAAATTACGATGCTATTTTTATTATACCTGGGTTGGGATGTCCTGGGTGTATAACAAAAGCCGAACGCTTTGTCAAAGAAAACTTTAATCAACCTAACGTTCTTTTCATTTTCACATCTGTGCCTTCAATGAAAATATTGAAGCTGAAGATGGGAGACAAGGTATTACAGAGTCCGAATGTTGTGGTTGATTTAGAAAATAAATATTCAGTTCCAGCAAATATAGATGAATCGATATATCCTTGTCTTGTTTATTTAAAAGGGAAAAATATATCTGGCATCAAGTTCGCCTCACCGGAAGACCCGGGATCACTTTCTGCCTTTTTTAGATATATTATCCAGAATCAAGAATTGGAAATTGATCTGTCTCATCCGGAAGAGTATGTTTCAAATCCGGCATTGAGATTAAGTGATGTAGCAAATCATATTGATTATGTCCTACTAAAGTTACCAGATAAAAGTCCAATTGATCAGATCGTGAGTGTCCGGATAGCTGACAATGAAATATTTTGTCTCGATAAGAGCTGTAACCTGTATGTTTTTGATGCAAATGGTAACTTTCGTACGAAAATCGGAAATAAAGGAAGAGGACCAGGAGAATATATCAGCTTAAATAAATTTGATATAGATACAGTGTTGAAGGAAGTGTATTTGTTAGATACTGGTGGCGGAAAAATTTTGACATACACATCTGATGGCAAATATTTATATGAAATCAAGCTTCCGGGGAGAGCGCTTAACTTCGTTAAACTTTCCAGTCAAAAATTTATGATTTACTTACCAAAATATTTCCAAGAGGAGAATCATTCCTACCCACAACTTTGTATTGTTGATAAGGAAGGATCAATATCAAAAGAACTCTCCCTGGAAAGCAACGGGCCTAAGATGAATGTAAATATGTTTAGTGTCCCGTATATGGAGAGATCTGGTAGCGAAATTTTTTTTTCATTTGCCTTTGATGGCAGAATATATCGCATTTTTCAGGATTTTGAATATGAAACTATTGAGTATGTTAAGATCGATCAGGGAAAATATAAATTGCCTTCAGAAATAAGTTCCAATTACAATTTATATAACAAGTATTTAAATAAGTATATTTATCAATTATCTGCTCAAAATTTCGGAAAATATATCTGGCTTAGTTTTTATTTTAGAGGCAAAGCATATAAACTTGTTTTCAACAAATATACTCATCAGATATTTACAGTCTCGTCAGACAAGAAATTTATAGGATTAACTGATGATATTGACCATGTTATTCCTTTTTTCCCGAATTCCTGTTATGGACGACAAGCAGTACAGGTGGTGTATGGTTATGAAATTAAAGATCTGTTGGAAAAAAATAAGATATCTTCCCGGATTTCATCATTGTTGGATTCTCTCTCTTTCAATGATAATCATTTGGTTTTAAGAATTGTAACTTTAAAATGATTTTCATTTTGACCGTTGAGTCAATTTTTGATTTTTCAATTTCCAGGATTTTCTTAATATTTTCTGCTTTCATTCTGAGTATTTTCCTGATTTTAATGGATATAAGAAGAATTACATTCAAAAACTACTGGATATATCTACTGCATTAGTCGGTGCAAATATGAAAATTATAAAACTGATTTTTTGTTTTCTTTTTATTTTGGTGATCATTAGCAGTTGCTCCGAAAAAGAGATCCCTGGTGATCAATATACGCTTCGGACGACAAACCGTTCAATCTCCCTGGTTGTCCCGAAAGATATCAGGAATGTCAGTAAATGTCTGGAATACTATATGACGCCTGATAACCGCCAATTTCTCTTTTATATTGGTGAAGATAGTGAGAATAAAATATTGATTTACAATCTTGATTCATTGAAAATCCATTCAGAAATTCAGATGATGCATGAGGGGCCTTTGGGCGTCGGCAACCTTCAAAGTCTGATTGTTCATAATTTGGACACCATTTTTCTAACGACCGGGCAGATGAATAAATTGTTTATCATTAACATGCAAGGTAAGTTAATTGATGATATTCCGATACACGAATATTTGAACGGGGATATGAATACTCCGGATAACCTTATTGGACATTCATTATGCTTCTCAAAATCGTTGGTTTTCGTAGATAAGAAAGTTTTTGCCGGGGTGAGTATCCCGATTATTCCTGATCCCAAAAAACTGGGATTATTTAAAACCACCTTGGAGATTGATTTGCAGAACAAAAGACAAGCGTTATTGCCAATGAGCTTTCCAAAGATTTGTGATAAGAAAGGAAAACCACGTTATCTTTATTTTTCTATTTTGTATGTAAAGAACAAATTTATTTACTTATTCCTCAATTCGCATGATTGTTTAATAACGAAGGACCATGTCAATGTTGAGACGAAAACTGTAAAAAGTCGTTATGCCGTAAACGGTTTTAAAATGGCTGATTTTACTTCCGGGAATATACTGGATATTCCAAGGGTGATTCTGGAACATTCAAGTTATGAAAATTTTATGTATGATCCATTCAGAAACTTGATCTACCGGTTTTGTTATCCCGGAGTTACTTTGACAAATAAAGACAACCTGATGAATATGAATGAATTTAAGCCACTATTCTCAGTTATGATACTGGATACTGATTTAAATATCCTTGGAGAAACGTTGATGCCTAAAAATACTTATAATATGAACATGGCTTTTGCTGGCAGAGATGGTTTATATCTATCAACCAATCATTACCTTAATAAAGGGTTCAATGCAGATTCTTTAAAATTCGAAGTTTTTAATGTTGTCAGGAATGAAAACAAATAGTATATATAAGATGAACGGTTCATTTTTTAAAACGGTTGAAGATTTTCCTGATTGTCAATTGAACCCGGCGGCCATTGGGACTATTGAAGGTTTTTTGTGTAATATGTTGGTAAATCCGGATGACGGAAAGATCTGTCTATCGTATAAACGGACTGATCTGATCGAGTTTTATGATTCCAACGGAACTCTAATAAAACGGATGCATGGTCCGGATCATTTCTTGCCTGTTATTGTGGAGGACAAAAGAGGTAACGGAGTCGGGATCCATTCGATTGAAGGGCAAACCCGCGATACCTATTTTGGTCCGGTAGCTGTCGACAATATGATCTTACACTTGTGGATGTCCGTGTTTAGGGCAATGAAAAAATTTTATCCGGGTTTGGATCAAATTGTCGTATTTGTTATTATTTGTTTAATAACCATTGGATGCGAGCCTGCAAATAGCATATTGAATAAAAACTCCAGGTATTTTTCCAAATTTCCGGAAGAAGAGACCGTTGTATTCAAAGATGTTTGTGAATATAAAGAAGGTATTGCAGGAACGCTTATCTTGATTGATTCTACTTTAGTTATATTAAATGAACAGCCTGGAATAAAGAACTTTCTTAACTGCTACTCTTTAAAAAATGGAATACTCTCAAATGGATACCTGAGCGAAGGGAGAGGTCCTGGTGAAGCAATAGGGCCGATGATGATCGGAGCCAGTGGCGATATCCTATGGGTGCAGGATGTTGTATTAAATAAAGTATTTATCATTGACAAAAATAAAGTCATTAATCAAATTACACCTGTTTCCTTTATTGAATACCCCATTGCAGATCGTTATTATATGATTGGGTTTAAGGATAGCCTTCATTATTTCGGTGTAGGATCTGCAAATTCCGAATATAAAATCCAGGAAATTGATTTGATAACAGGTAAAGTGATTAATGAGTATGGAAAAATCGAAAAAACCCCAGGAGATATATCACTACAACTATTTAAATCAGCATATCAATCTTTTATTTTCACAAAACCGACAGGCGATAAAATTGTCTTGCCTTATCGTTTTCTGGATGCGATCGAAATCTATAATATAAAAACAAAGTCGAGTGTTGCAATACATGGCCCTGAAGGATATGATGTGGCGTATAGTCCAATGGGAAACCAGATGACTAAAACCGAAAAAACGAGAATTGCATTCGTTCATGGAACCGTGACAAATGAATATATCTACTTATCATATTCAGGTAGAAAAAGGTATAGTTCAGATTATTATTATGGCAGTAGCATCTATGTCTACGATTGGGATGGAAACCCAGTCCGAAAGTTAATATTAAACAGATATATTCAAGGGCTGGTTGTATCTGAAGACAATAAAACCTTATATGCTTTTGATGTCAAAACAGGATTTCTTATTCAGGCAAAAATTAATTGAAAGATACATAAACAGGCCATCTAGAGTCAGACTTTCATGAAACATTTTTTCTTTTATATCCTGATCCTGTGGATAATTTGTTCCTGCAGGCCGGAGGTACCTTCCGGAGTGAGGAGTGCACTAAAGCTTGCGGGAGAAAACCGGAAAGAACTGGAAAAGGTACTGGATCATTACTCCGGAGAGCCGGAAGACAGTCTGAAATTCCGGGCCGCCTGCTTTTTAATTGAAAATATGCCTTATTACGGTTATTATGAAGGTGAGTTGATGGATCATTACCTTCCGATCTACCAGGATCTGGCTGCAAGCGGAAAAGATCCGCAGGCCGTGCTGGATTCCTTTGTCCGGCGCTATGGCCCTTTTTCCCGGCAGCGTGTTGAGCAGAAGCAGGATATCCGGGAGATCAAAGCTTCCCTGCTGATCAACAATATCGAATGGTCCTTTAAAGTCTGGCAGGAACAGCCGTGGGGACAAAATGTTTCATTCGGTGACTTTTGTGAGTACATCCTTCCTTACCGGATCGGGGATGAAAGACCGACAGAATGGCGGCAGAAGTTCTATGAAAAATATAACCACCTGCTTGACCCGTACCGGGCTCTGACTGAGGCTGAAGATCCGATGTTCGCTGCCCGGATCGTGCTGGACTCGTTAAGCCGGGGTGAAAAGCATTTTACCACGATCCTGCCGGACCTGCCCCATATCGGACCAGACCTGTGCGCACAATGGCGTACGGGCAGTTGCCGGGAACTGACAGATCTGACAGTTTATGTTTTACGCTCGCTGGGTATTCCCTGTGGAATTGACTTTATGCCGGTACATGCCAGGGGAAATGCGGGGCATTTCTGGACATTCATCCTGGATATTCACAAAAATACCTATACTTCCGACTACCTGGATGCCGGTATCGGAATTCTCCGGGCTGAGGATAACCAGCATTTTACTTCAAAAATATACCGGACAATGTTCGGACTGAACCACTCTCTGTACAGTCAGTTACATTCCCTGACCAAATCGGTTCCCCCGTTCTTTTCCTATCCTCATTTCACCGACGTTACCAGTTTGTATACCGGACGGAATCCGGTCCGGTCGGTTTTGGTTCCTGACTCAGTATGGTATAACCGGCACGCAGATTTTTCTGTTGTGTACCTGTGTATTTCACAGAGGCAAGGATGGGTGCCTGTAGCCTGGGCCCGGTACGATAAGAAACAGACCAGGTTTGAAAATATCAAGTCGGATATTGTTTTCCGGGTTGCCGGTTGGGAGAATGGACAGCTGGATTTTCAGACAGGAGCACTAAAAATAACAGGGCCGGACAATGAAGTACGCAGCATTGAGGCAGGAGAGCCAAAAGAAACGGTCTGTCTTTTCTCCAAGTATGAGATTTATGATTCGGAAGGATTTACAAGGCGAATGGTTAACGGAGTCTTTGAGGGAAGCAATGATGCGGATTTCAGGAACCCGGATACCATGGCAGTCATCCGCGAGCCACCTGTGCGCCTGAAAACTGTCCTGTACCCGGTCTCCCGGAAAAAGTACCGTTATATCCGTTACCTGGGGCCTAAAGGTTCCCATTGTGATGTTGCAGAGATCCGGTTTTTTAAAAATAAAAATGATACTGATGCCTGCAGCGGAAAGGTGATCGGTACGCCCGGTAATGATCCGGCTACCGGTAAGAATGAATACACGAAAGCATTCGACGGAGATCCGTACACTTCATTTCATTACCAACAGGCAAGCGGGGGATGGGCCGGTTTGGATTTTGGCAGGCCTGTTTCTGTGTCAAAGGTCATCTATGTTCCGAGGAACCGGGATAACTTTATCCGGGAAGGAGATGCATATGAACTGTATTATTTAGATAAAGAATGGATTTCCCTCGGAATGGAAATCGCAGAAGCTGATTCACTGGTTTATACGAATGTCCCTTCCGGGGCTCTGTTATACCTGAAGAATCATACGCGGGGGCATGACGAGCGTATTTTTACATACGAGAATGGAAAACAGATCTGGTGGTAGTGTTACAAAATATCAATTTTTAATTAGACTCACGAACTTGTTCGATGAAAGGAGCATTCTCAATTAAAGAGAATGGTGACTCTCTGTTTTATAAACTTTAAGACTTTTATTCGCTGGTCGTTCTATTCGTAAATTATTTAACAATGAGAAATTTAAAGTATTATATTGTTTTTTTCTGTATCCCGATTTTGTTAACGGCATTTGCCGGTTGCTCCAAAAAAAATGCAGATCCTGTTTTTTCAGAATTTAACAAGGTCGTTAATATAAACAGCACCAATACAAAAATTGAGAGTGTTGATCTTGGTGAAGTAGTGGATATGTTAATATCATTATCAATGACATTTTGTACAAAATGCCAGATCGTGAGATTGCCAACATTAAAACGACTTATCATATAGATAATAAGGACGTAACCAAATTTGAATTTAATAAGGACAGTTGTTCCGTCTCGACAGTGGAATGTATTAATGTTAAAGAAATGACCCGGGAAGACAGAGAATCATGGAGTGAATATGCTGTGGACATGCTTATGTTGTTTCTTTATGACGGAAAACTCGTGCCCAAAGATTATTTTCATCCTTCAGATCTCAAAAGTCTGACGCTTTATCCCAAAAAAGAAGCTATAAAAAAGTTTGGTTGTAAAGGACTTGCAACTATTTTTGAAGTACAGCTTAAAGAAGGAAAAACTATTCCGGATAAGTAGGCCGGAGAAACTCTTTTAGAAAAAATGAGTTTAATTATAGTTGCATTAGGATTTGTTGCTTTGACAATTGTTAATGTCGTCTTGTAATCTAATAAGTTTATCATGTATAAAGTAATATCGGGACTAATCCTGCTGCTGACTTTTCTTTTTGCATGTTCTGATTCAATTGAACAGCCTTATAAAAATATTGTCGTAAAATCGGAAATTAAGTCAGTCCCTTATATCACAGATGTCTTCAAGATCGGGAAGTATGTGCCATTACAGACATCACCGGAATCTTTGCTTAAGCGAATAGACGCAATTAAGATTCAAAACGATATAATGTATACCTTTAGCAATGGAAACGTATATGTTTGGTCTGAGAAAGGAAAATTGATACGAAAAATAGGTAAACAGGGGAGAGGTCCGGGTGAGATGTTATACCTTATTGATTTCGCGTTGTCTCCGGATGGTAAAAAAATTGCTATTTTGGATAATTACAGAGAGCGTATTTTCATGTTTGATAAAAACGGAAATTTGCTGGAATCAAAAAAAATTGATCCACGGTATGCAACTAATCTTTGCTGGACCCAATCAAATAAGTTTATTTTTTATTCCAATTATGTTACTAAAGAAAGTAAAAAATGTACTTTTTTCCTGACAGATTCAAATTGGAAAAATATAAAACAATTATTACCCATAAATCCAAATGAATTAGGTAATTGTATCGATAGCGGTGATAACTTCCCAACTTATGGGAACAGGCAATATCTACGGAAAAGTCTGGACGATATGATCTATGAGCTTACTCCGCAGGACGAACTAGTCCCTCGTTACCGTGTCACTTTTGATAAAGGTAATATTGATACAGAGAAGCTTAAAAAATATGACCACAATTGCCTGGGGTTAGCGTCAGAAATGAAGAAAAACAAACTTCGTTCAATTGTGGGTTTTAATGAAACGGAGCACTATTACATTATAAGGTATACAATCGGGGAAGATGTCTCAACGAATATTGTCCTGAAAAATGATCATCAGCAAATTAGGATTCAGCACAGGCCCAGGAATTTTGATCCGATTGGTGGCTTTTTTACATTTTATTATGGAGATTATATTCTCATGGCTGTTGAACCATATAAATTGAAATTAAATCTTAGACAAATGATTCCTCTTGCCAAAAAGCAATTGGGAGAGTCATTACCCATCTTGGAGAAAATAGCATCGGAAGCATCCGATGAAGATAATCCGATCATACTTTTTCTTGAATACAGATCACAACAGAGTGAAATATAATTTTTAACTAATGCAAAAATTGATATTACCCTACATGCTGAAGGAAACGAGCAGGTTTTTTTCTGACACTCTTCTGGTATGGGGTGAATCACTAGAAAGATCATCTGCCAAAGTATAACGACGCGGTATGCCCGAAGTAAAGTATTTTAATTTATAGAATTATAACCTAAAACTTACATGAAAAGATGAAAATCCGGGTCATTATTTTATTTACTTGTATCCTCGCAATAATCAGTTGCCGGGAAGAGGTCGTGCCGGATGAGCCGATAATAGAGGTACATAAGGTTCCGAAGGATGGTGTTGTACTTAGTAAATGGCAGATGCTGGGGCCTTTCCCGGTAAGAGACCAGGGGAATTCGCTTGTTGTAAACAGTCTGGCATGCCTGGGACAGAAAGAAGCTGAGATTTCTTTCATGGATTTCCTAAAGATAACCAGGAATGATGCAAACGATACTTGCCGGCTGGATACAACCTTCACGAACAAGTACATTTTTTCCGGTGCAACCCCAATCGAGTTTAAAGATATACCGGGAGTCCAGGATAAAGAGTTAAACGCGAATTATTATTTTGCCTGTCAGGTCCGGTGCCAAAGGGACATTTCGACCAGGTTGCATTTTTCAAGCAATGCGAGGGCAAAAATATGGCTGAACAACAAACTGTTGTGCCGCGCCGATTATACGCTTCCTTTTTTGAGCTACCGCGAATTCAGGCCTGTAGAATTGAAGAAAGGGGACAATTTCCTGCTGATAAAAGTCTGCAATCCAAATCCAGGCAAGGAAATGTATGCCCGGTTGGAGAATGAAAGCAAGCGCGCGATGGAGAGGTATTATGGTCTGCGGAATCATGGTATTTTAGACGGCAGCGTATTTATCTGGGGAGATACGGTGAAACTAAGTAGTCTGTTGCCCCCGGAAAATGGTGAAATAGCTATTTTTGACAGTGAGAACAATCTGCTCATTAAAGATTCAATTCATGAGGGGGTAAGATGGGCCCATTCGATTGCCGGGTTTAAAAAAGGTAATTATCTGGTGCAGTTTAAAACAGGGACTATTACCCTTGTTCAGGATATTTACCGGGGGGTGGTTACCGATTCGATCCAAACCATATTGGATGGACTCCGGTCTGTTGAGATGTCAGACAAAGTTAAACGGAACATTGACGCGCTTGATTTCAGGTTTCACCATCTGGAAAAAAATACCTGGTGGGGCGACCCAAAATATGTCAGCTTATTTATTCAGATAAAGGATATCTACGCTAATTTAAAACAGGGGATTGATCCGTTTAAACAGACCAAAGGCTGCTTTATCAGGTCTTATATCTCTGAGATCGATTCAAGTCTGCAATACTATATTCTGCATGTCCCTTCTTCGTACCGACAAGGGAACGCGATAGCGGTAGGCGTAGCGGTCCCTGTAAATGTTTACGACAAATTTCCTTACCTGCAGAGTTTCCGGGTGGCCAACAGTAAACTGATTGACTTTTTCCAGGACCTGTCCGAAAAATATAACCTGATCATCATTGAACCGGGATCAAGGCGGAAAGATAAGGCAAATTACAATTCCATCGAGGAGACTGAGTTCTTTGCAATTTTAAAAGATGTGGAAGCGGATTATGATACAGACCGGGGCCGGCTCTATTTAGCCGGGACATGCAGCGGCGGAAATGAACTGATAAAAATGACCGTCAAATATCCCGGCCTGTTTGCTGCGGTTGGCGTGGTTGCCCCGGACATTGTCTATGTTGATGAACATGAAAATCCGTGGAGAAAAGCAAACTTCCCGGTCATGTTTCTGGGCAATGACAGACAGTTACCGATTTTTGATACGCACAGCGTTATCGACCGGCATGTTCCCATTGAATCCAGTGAAAACCTGAACAAGCTGGCAGCATACTTCCGGCTCGAAAATTTTCATTACATAAAAATACCGAATGAATACCCTAAGTACTACCCGGACGATTTTTATGACGACATCTTTAAGTTCACCCGGAATTATACCTTGAACAGAAGTCCCCGTCAGGTCGGTTTAACAACCAGCCAGATGCTTTACAACAAATCGTTCTGGGTCACGATTACCGACATGAAGGTACCGGGTGAGGCCCGCATCCGGGCAGAAATCAAGAGGAACAAATTGACCGTTCACAAAGAGAATATTACAGCTTATGATATTGATCTGACAACATTACCGTACGACAGAAATAAGCCTTTAAGAATAATCGATAACGGGGACCGGATGTTCGGTGCGATTGTGAAGGATTCTGTTTTGCATATCGGTCCCCGGGAGGTTCCCGGCACTTTAAAAAAGAACCGGAATGTAGCAGGTCCTCTGGCACATGTGTTTGCCCATCGTTTTATCATCGTGAAGGGAACTTCAGGGACCCGGATCGAAAATAAAGCGATTGGCGCTTTGGCCGATACCATTAATAAGTACTGGTATAAACGGTATTTCGTCAACTGCCGAATCAAAAACGACTACGATATTACCCCCAAAGATATTGAGCATTCGAACCTTGTTTTATTGGGAAACCCGGCATCGAATTTATTCCTGGGCAGGGTACAGAAAAATATTCCGATAACGGTTTCAGCAACAGGCATTACCATAAAAGGAAAAGAGACCGGCGGGGACAAACTTTGTTTTTACATGGTCTACCCTAATCCATTGAACCGGGACAACTATATTGCTATTATCGGTTACAATAACCCGGCTTATATCTCACTGGGGTCTGAAACCACGGGACCATTTGACGACGTTTCTGATTATGGGTGGTATGATTATAAAGTATGGGATGACAGGCCATTCGATAATGCGGTTCAAAGTGGTTATTTTGATTCATCCTGGAATTAGGTTTGAGAAGTGATTTCTTTCGACAAAGGGAATATTGAGATTGACAAAGTAAAAAAATACCACCACGATTGTTATGGGTTAGCCTCGGAAATGCAGAAAGATAATTTTTGTTCAATAGTGAGCTTTAACGAAAGTGCCCGCTATTACGCAATAACATATACCAAAGGGAAAAAAATCTCAACGAATATCATTTCGAATAATGACTATAAACAAATTAGAATTCAGCATAATCCGTCAAATTTTGATCCGATTGGAAGTTTTTTACCATTTTATGATAACGATTATATGCTTCTTGTTGTTGAACCATATAAATTGAAGCTAAATCTTAGGCAAATGATTCCTCTTGCAAAAAAGCAATTGGGAGAGTCATTGCCCATATTGGAGGAAATAGCATCGGAAGCATCAGATGAAGATAATCCAATCATACTTTTTCTTGAAAATAAGTCAAAATAGGAGCGTTATGAAAATTGCGACCAATAAATGCTTCGTTCGGCCCTAATATTGCTATTTTCCAGTAGAAAACCAGTTTGTCCGGGTAATTATGTACAAAATTACGGATAAACTAACCGATAATTTCCGAACTTTGAGAATAGCGAACGAACACTGAAGTTCTAATACCCGAATATGAGACCCAAACATCAACTAATATTTTTCATACTGCTATGGCTTGCCTGGACAGCAAAGGCCCAAACTAATTTTCCCCAGGCAGTAAACCGCCAGCTAAACCAGTATATTCTGGGTAATGTGCAAGAGAAAATTTACCTGCAGACCAACTCGGACCAATATTCTCCGGGTGATACGGTCTGGTTTAAGACCAGCCTTGTCAACGCAATCAACCACAAGCCTGTAACGATAGAATACTTGTGCTACGTCGACCTGATTTCTCCGGAAAACAAGCTGGCTGGGCACCAATTGTTTATCCTTGACGGTGGATTTTCCGATGGTTTTCTGGTACTTGGCAGGGCACTGGTTCCCGGCAGGTATAAGCTGCTTGCCTATACCAACTATATGCGGAATTTCCCGACGGATTTCCTGTTTCAAAGAACGATTGAGCTCGTGCCTGGTCAGGAAAATCAAACGAAATGGGAGTTTAGCTCAAAAGTTTTCCCTTTGCCCGGAGGAGATTCTGTTTTTGTAAACATGTATGGCCAACCCGTTAATGGACGGGAGCTGAATAACGAGGTTACGGTCCAGGTGCAGTTGGCCCGGGGGACTGTGCTGGGCGCTCCTTGTCCTGTTACCGGTAATGCAGGGAGTTTCCGTTTTTTTGTACCCGACTCACTGAAATTGCCGGTTGCCCTGCTGACTGTAAAACAAAACGGGGAAGCAGGCTCCAACGGGAAATACAGGGTTAAACTGTCTGTGCAGCGCCCCGACCTCCAGTTCCTGCCCGAAGGAGGCGAGTTGGTGGCAGGACAGGAAAACCAGTTGGCTTTTCGCTGTGTTGATGCAGATGGTAATCCAACAGATGTTCAGGGAGAATTGCTGGACAATAACGGGAAAATGCTGGTACGGTTCGCTACCCAATATGAAGGAATGGGAAGTATGCAGATAACGCCTCAGACCGGTCAATTATATACGGCGGGAATCAGCTACCGCGATTCCGTTTTTAAATACGATCTGCCGCAAATACAGGAAGAAGCTTATAGCTTGCAGTTGGTAAAACAGGACGCAGACAGCATCTGTTTTGCACTGTTAAAAAGCGGGAACAAGACTCCCGGCTACTTGCTCCTCGGGCACTGCCGGGGAGATACCAGATTTATGGGCACAGGTATCCTTGAAACTCAACGATCGGAGGTGAGTGTGCCAACCCGCAATTTTCCAGAGGGCATCCTTACTTTCACCTTGTTTGTTAACCGGGTCCCCCGGGCAGAACGACTGGTTTATCTCGAAAAGGAAGAAAACGTCCGGTTTAATCTGATCCGGGAATTGACAGGAAAGTCATCTTCTTCCGAGGATTTTATCTTAAAAGCATTTCGAAAAGACAGTAGCCCGGTAATGGGGAATTTTTCGCTTGAAGGCTGGGACCCCGGCCTGGAAAACTCGCTGGACACGCTGGAAAACATCCGGAATTACCTGCTTTTTTCTTCTGATCTGCAAGGGGAAGTTTTGCGGAATACAACAGTTTTCAATCCTGATGACCAGGAATATAACCGGAAACGGGAACTGATGCTGCTCACTTACGGCTGGCGCCGTTTTAACTGGGTAGATGTAGCCAGCCGGGGCAACGGGCCCTTGCCTTATTCCCTGGAAAAAGGCCTTTATTTAAACGGGAGAATATGCCGGAAACTGACCGGAAAACCTGTGCCTAAAAATTTTGAGGTAACCATCATCCTGCAAAAAAATAAATCAGTGCATGTTGATAAAACCTACACCGGTGAAGACGGGAAATTCAGTTTTGACTTGCCTGATTTTAGCGATTCTGTCAGTTTAACCATCCAGACCAGGAACCGTCTGGACCAGCAACGGGATTACATCATCGACCTGAATACCAATCTGGAACATTTCAGGCTCAACTCGCTGGATTTTGATAAGATTGTCAGGAAGGGGGCTTTACCGTTAGTACAAAACCTGCCTGTAACAGAAGCCGAAAACCGGGCTGGCGAGAGAAAGGCAGAGCAGCAGTCCGTTGAAAAAGTAAAGCCGGGAACAGCAAGGAAGCTACGAATTGATAATTACTATTTCCCGGGGAAGGATACGTTTTTGATAGAAGAAGTTGAAGCCCGCTCCAATTTTCTGAACCAGCGCGATTCAATGATCAGCCAAAGCGGTCAGCCCGATGTTGTTATTGAGTCGGCTCAGTTGAAAAAATTAACGGAAGAAAAAGCCTGGTACTCCAATCTCTGGGACCTTCTGTCCGACCAGGTCCCGGGACTTCAGATTACCCAGGGTCCTTATGATTCAGGCGTTGCAAGTAAATATAACCTTGTTATTGCCGATACCATGGATGAAAATCTTAGCGCTGATACTTTTGCCGCTAATTTGCCTGCTGTTTATTTTCGGGTCCTGGAAAATCCGGACGGCTATCTGTATATCTTTGTTGATCACGACCTGCTGAACAACCCCGGGATTCCCTTGTTCGATTTTCTAAGCTATATGGATCCGGGAGAGATCGAATCAATCAATTTTATTGCCAAACCGAAAAACTATGATATTAACATTCAGTCGACCAGTCTGTTGGCAGATGTTAGCCTTCAAACTATCCGTGATAATCTTTCACTGCAGGAGAATGAGGAGGGAAACCTGTTTCCGGACCAGACGGAATTTATGGAGAAGATACAACGAAGCACAGCCCCTCCTGCCTTCCTGTTTATTACCACCAAATCGAAGGGAGGGATATTCTACAAAAAGTCAAAAGGGATCCAGAGTTTGTATTTAAAGGGGATTACTGCCACCCGGCAGTTTTATGTTCCAAAATACAAGGCTGAACAAACTCCGCTAATAAACCGGAAGACCATTTGCTGGTTACCACAAATAAAAACAGACAGCACCGGAACAGCCAGGGTAACTCTTCCTTTAGGATTGGCGGAACAGGATATGATCGTCCGGGTTCAGGGGGTTTCACTGGATGGCAAGAGCGGTTCAGGCACATTCGTCTATTCTCCCGGCACCAAAGACAAAACGGCAACGATGGGGCTGTCACTGACGAAAGAGTTAACCGATACAATTCAGCTAACCATCGATTCGTATAAAAAATCAGGGTTGTACTCCGGACGGGTTACAGATGCCGAAACCGGCCGGCCCTTGCCGTTTGCAGATTTCTTACAGGATTCGCCCTATTACCACGAATGTACCAACAGCGACGGCGGGTTTTTCATAGCTGCCAGTCGATTAAATAAAGACCGGAAAATTGTGGTGTCCTGCCCGGGCTATCAAAGCCGGCAGGTAAGCCTCCCGTTCAGTATCGATTCGGTTATACGAGTCTCACTGGTCAAAGCTCCGGTCCTAAAAGCTGAGAAATCAGTAAAAGCCTTAAGTATTGTACGCGATGCTATCCGGAAATCGGACGGGCTTTATGCTTCCAAAGAGGGCTTTCAGGGGTATAACCGCGAAACCGTGGCTGTAGATGACGATATTTACGGTATCTATGAAATGGCCTTCAATTATTCCAATTCTGGCTATCCGGGCTCTCCCTCTTCCATTCGTTTTGAAACGGTTAAGTTCAAAAATATGGAAGACAAAAACGGGCACAGGCTGATGATGTTGAAGCCCAACCACCGTAGTTTGTTTTACCCGCTTAAAGCCGATGTCCTTTTAACGGCTCCTGAATTCTGGCAGCTGGAAACAACCGGTCAGTTCGATTATGAAGAAGTTGGCCAGGTAGAGTATGACGGGGAATTGTGTTATAAAATCCGGTTCCGTCAGAATGATAAGCTGGTAGTTGCCCTGCAAAGCGGTATCCTTTATATTGGCAAACAAACCGGGGCATTGCGTTATGCTGCCTGGAACACCTCGCCCGATAAACGGGAACACGTGAGTTATGTCAGCTATCTGCAGTCAAACCCCATGAATGATGAAGTCCGGCTTGAAGATGATTATAACCAGGCCAGCTACCATTTAGTTGAAGGACGGCTTTATCTTCTGGGAACCAACAGGCAGATCTCAGTCCGGGTGAATAACCTGAACGATCTGCATTTCAATAACCGGCTTTCTATTGCCGGGAAAAGCCAGCGTTACTATAAAGACATCACAAACATGAATACCGATATGCTGATTGAAAAGCAAAAGGGCCTGCACATGCTGGTAAGAGACGCCGGTTACCGGATTGGTCCCTGGCTTAACCTGGGAATTATCAGACCAGAGGAAAAACTGGTTCGCGATGCCGTATTTATGCATGATATCAGCCAGTATAAATAGTTGTAATTCTCATCCCTAAATCCTCCCGAATTCACTTCGGGAGGATTTAGGGATGAATCGCGGGACAGCTTTTAATTTGTAAGTTGAAAATCGATAGAATCTACTTTTTGAACAGCCTTTTAATTAAGTTTTGTTTAATTTTAAAACGAACTTATTGACAAACAATTATATTGATTGGGTAATATGCATAAAATTGTAATCTCATTGTTCCTTTTTCTTATAATTGGATGCACTCCATGAAAACTAGCAAATGATAATATTAAGGATGTCCCTGTAATAAAAGTTTCGGAAAAAGATATTGACCGTAATATTGATTATTCTAATTTAATTGATTCAATTCATGTAATTAAACTGGAGACGAATGATCAATCTCGTATTGGACATATAAGAAAACTATTGGTTAAAAATAATAATCTGTATTTTTTTGATGGTACCACTCAATCGATATTGAGATTTAACGCAAAGGGTGAATTTATCAATAAATTGGATCGAAAAGGGCGTGGATATGGAGAATATTGGGATCTGATAGATTTTGATGTCGATGATAATGAAAATATTTATATACTCTCATATAAAAAGATATTAATTTATAACTCATCTCTTAAATTTATCAAGGAAAAGAAACTTCAAATAACGGATAAGGATAACGAGCTGTTTTATCCAATACTTTTTTTACTAAACGGGCAATACACATTTTTATTCAGGGGATCTTTTGCGATAAAAGATTTTAACAAAAAACATCCCTTTGGTCTATGTAGCATTGATCGTTATGACCGAATTATTTCAGAATATTTTCCGGTAAAATTTGAATATCCGTTCATTCATCAGGCGTTTAGCATATCAAATAGTAATGTTTACGTTACATCTACGATGGAAAATGATACGATTTTTAAAGTTCATGATTCGATGTTAAAACCTTACATGGTTGTTGACTTTGGAGATAAAAAGATAACAGATTCTTATATTATCAGTAATCGAAAAGACTTATATATCAGAGTTGATAAAGATAAGTTACTTGGTGGGGTACGGTATATCTACGATGATGAAAGATATTTATGTTTTATTTTTAATTATGGGGTAACCGGATATCAGGCCGTTTACAATAAAAATACCAAAAAAGTGATAGTGTTGAATATTATGAATGATAGCTTGCCATATCCGGGAACAACTATCGGGGGAATAATCGGTAATTCTTTCTTTTCCATCGCAGATTCATATTTGTTTGCCAAAGGAGGAAAATTCTATGAGAAATATCACAAGTTGCTGAAAGATCAAAACATATCAGACATAAAAGATACGGACAACCCCCTCATATTTAAATTCTCGTTTAATTTTTAATCATGAAACGGCCTGGTCCGATAAATCGTAATACAGGGGATCCGGTAGTTGCAGAATGGATTAGAAAGTTTCAAGTGACAACTGAAAATAATTTATAGCAGATGAAAAAATTTCCAATATTATTGCTTTGCTTTTTGTCAATGTATTCAGGGTATCCCTATTTGCTGAGGTACCTTGGAATCGACCGCCTCAAACAGATGATTGGTCACATAAAACATGGTAATTTGTATCCGGGGCCAATTATCGATCTTTTTAGCCGTTTTGTTGTCGGGTTATCCGAGTCCAGACCGCTTGGTACTCTCTTCCAACTGACAACGTTAAATGGTGCTGTTCGTTCAATGGCAAATAACGTTCTAATAAAAAATATAATCTGTATATTATCTCTATCATTTGTAATTTATTCGTGTAATGTTATTAAAGATAATGAAAGTCAGCTTCATTATATCAGAAATATAAACTCAATAATAATAAAAGGTGAAAATATAAATATACCTGGAGTTTATGAACCTACAGGTATTTTAGCTATAGACACATTGCTTGTCGTAATTAGCCCGAATAATGATTATTTTTTTCATATCTACGATATAAAGACTTTTAATTTAATTAAAAAATTTGGGACGAAAGGAAGAGGACCCGGGCAATTTATTGCACCCGTATTTACAGGCCAAAAAATGGCGCGGACACCTGACGGGGTGAACTTATTAATATATGATTGGATGAGAAAACGTATAAGCAATATTAAATTACTTGATGAGTTAACCATTCCCGGATATAAAGTTCAATCTGAATTACTTCCCAAGCAAATGATTAATGTATCAAATATCATTTTTAGAAATGATTCAATAGCATTATATATTCCTTACGATGAAGAATCTCCCGGCCGTTTTTGTATCTATAATTTCAAGTCAGGGGAAAGGACATTTACCCCTTATGTTCCAGATCTTGGGTTCAAAATACATCCAAATAATTTAAATGCAATTTATAATACTCACAGTTCATGTGTAAATGCCAGAAGGCACTGTTTTGTTGCAACACCCTGTCTATTAGGAGAGCTGGATTTCTTTGACATGTCTTGTAATTATTTAGGATCCAGTATAATAGAAAGGTCGGATGAAGTTAAAAATGCGCACTATAGCAAAATGATTTTTGAAACGCCTAATATATCTTATTATTTTACTGATTTGCAGTGCTATGATGATAGAATATATGCGCTTTATACAATTAAGAAATATCCTAATCTTGATAATGAAACTAATTCAGAGATTTATGTTATAAATTGGAATGGAAACCCTATAAAGAAATATATTCTTGATAGAGAGATAAGTAATTTTACATATGATTCGACTAATAATAGGTTTATTGGGTATAGTCATCGTCTTGAAGATGCACAATCTCCCTTTGTAAAATTTGAACTTAAATAGTCTTTTTATAACCGTATGAAAATACAAGCAATACAGATATTTTTAATTTTTACTATTTGCATTCAGTCATGCAAGAATAGTGAGGAAGAAATTATTTTCCCGGTTGATAAGAACGTCAAATCTGAGATTATACTCAAGGATATGATTATAAAACTACCTTCCCGTATGTTTGTAATAGACTCACTGTTGATCTTTCAGGATGTATTTGCGGAGGAAAAATATATAAAATACTATAATCTTAAAAACAGAGAACTGCTTACCGAATTTGGACATAAAGGGAAAGGCCCGGGCGAGTTGGTTACTCCTTACCTCATGTATGTGGATATGAACTCATATGAGGTTTATATCTATGACCCAAATTTACAGAAAATGCATACTTTTGATATTCAGAAATCTTCATCTTCTCCGGATCAGATCTTTGATCTGAAATCGATTAATAAAAAAGATACTTATGGCCCTTTTTTTGTTACTCAGCCTGACAACCATATTTTTTACGGGACCGGATTATTTAAAGAAGGTTATCTGGTAGCCGTTAATACGGAGAATAAGAGTTATGAATATTTTGGAAAGTTCCCGTTTAAACCCAAGGGAACGAATAATCTGAATATTTCTGATGCTAGTAATGGCACTATTCTTTTAACTCCGGATAAAAATAATTTAGTTATCGCGACTGATAAATTCGGGTATCTGGCTTGTTATGGAATAAAGGGTAACGAACGACGTCCAGTCCTCAAATGGGAACTTCATCTGTCAAAGCCGGAATACCGCCTGGATGGACAACGGATCGTATTTTCTCCTGCAAATAAAACAGGGACCATGAATATGGCGCTGACTAATGATAAAATTTATCTTTTATATCAGGGGGAAGATTTTCGTTATTATACAAGTATGTCTGACGAATATAATCCCAGAACAGTGATGGTATTTACAATGGACGGAAAGCCCCTGGCAAAATATCACCTGGATAAGTCTGCCGTCAGAATTGCTGTGGACCGGGACGAAAACATTTATTGCATTACAACAGATACGGGATACAACCTGGTAAAGTTGAAATTAAATTGAGGCCTGTTTATAATTTTCAGGGTTAACAAGATGAAAAATAGAAATTATTCTCACCATCATTTTTTTACAGGAGTGTGGTTGTTCTTACTGGTTGTTTCCTGTTCTACCCAGGATTATTCTGTCCTGGTCGGTGATAAGTTGGAACTTCCGGGATCGGTCCGTAATAATCGCGTTGAGCTCAGACGCGATGGGACCAGGATGATTTTCTGGCTTAATCAGGACTTCCCGGCAGGTGAAGATGGGATCAGTCAATTTATTTCGAAATTGGGATCTGAGCAAAAATTGAATTTTGATGCCGATGTTTTTATCCTTGCCAGTTCGGAAATGAAGGATAAACTGGCCGGATTGGTCAAAAAAGCGCCGGTAAAAATTTATTTTATCGATAAAGACAAAATGGTATTCTCCGGCCATAAGAAACAACAGTGGTTTTTACCCTCATGTATTTTCCTAACGACGAATGATTACGTTATCCGTTCGGTCAATAAAATAGAAGAAAAGAAAGACTAAGGTTCCGCAGCTCTCGGATTCAGGGCGCAAAGTAAAAACAGGCAGATTTTTCGAATGTGCCAACCTCGAATTAAGATGAATAATTATTCGGCTCCACTGACCGGGGCGGAGCGATTTTGGAAAATGACTTATGAATAAAAAAAGTTAAAATATATGTTGTTATTCAATATGAATCGATAAAATTTTCTAAATTTAGAGACGAAAACTAACAAGCTGATGATGAGATTAAATATACTGACCAGACTTGTGGCAGTGGCTTTGCTAACCGCCCTGGGCGCCTGTTCCGGTACCCAATCGAAAGAAACGGAGAATGCCGAAAAGCGGCAATACATTAAACAGGAAAACCCTGTGGAGGTCATCATTTTGAAAAAGGGCATTTTCAGAAAAGAAATGGTCAATAACGGGAAGCTCGTTGCTGTACGTAAAAGCGAGCTTAAGTTCCGGGTAAGCGACCAGCTCGACCAGGTGAACGTAAAAAACGGCGACCATGTGAAGGCCGGGCAGTTAATTGCTTCCCTGGTCCCGTTTACTTACCGGCAGGATCTAAAAAGTGCAGAAATCAAGCTAAAGGAGGCGCGACTGGAAATGCAGAACGTGCTGATCGGTCAGGGATATAATACAATGGACAGTATCCAGGTCCCCCGGCATATTTACCAGATGGCGCTGATCAAGTCGGGATATACCGAGGCGCTTCAAAACCTGCAGACAGCGGAGTTCAACATGGAATCGACCCGGCTTACCGCCCCTTTCACAGGCGTGGTCGCCAACATCAGCCAGAAAAAATATGAGCAGGTCGGAACAGCAGATGCTTTTTGTACCCTGATCGACGATTCGGAGTTCGAGGTGGAATTCAGCGTGGTGGAAAACGAGATTCCCGATATTGCCATTGGCGACGAGGTGCAGGTAATACCCTTCTCAGACAACAGCAAAAACTATAAGGGGAAGATTTCCGAGATCAACCCGATGATCGACGAGAACGGGCTGATCCTGGTAAAGGCGCTGGTGGCCAATCCGGGCGGTCTGATGGAGGGGATGAATGTAAAGGTGCTGGTCGAGAAAGAGGTCCCGGGGCAGATGGTCGTCCCGAAAGCCGCTGTTGTGCTCCGTCAGAACCAGGAAGTCCTTTTCAAATATACCCATGGCATAGCCTTCTGGACTTACGTTCAGACCCAGGCAGAGAACAGCACATCCTATTCCGTGATAGCCGATCCCGACAAGGGCGGGACCCTTGAGCCGGGAGATACCGTCATCATTTCCGGTAACCTCAACCTGGCCCACGAGAGCGAAGTGGTGATTAAATGACTTCGTGTTTTGGCTACGCGTTAGAATGTTTGATGCTTCTCCGTTTGATTGCCTTCGGCGTTTGAGAAACTTCACTCTTTTTTACTAATAAATAAATAGGTATATATGGCGACAATAAATTGTTTTGAAGACTTGGATATCTGGAAAGATGCCAGATCCATTTGTAAAAATGTTTACCAGTTAACGCAGAACGATCTTTTTGCAAAAGATTATAGTCTGAAAGATCAAATCCGCCGTTCTTCCGGTTCTATCATGGATAATATTGCCGAGGGCTTCGAGAGGGAGGGGAAAAAAGAATTTATTCAGTTTCTGTCCATCTCAAAAGGTTCAGCAGGGGAATGCCGTTCCCAGTTGTATAGGGCAAAAGACCAGGAGTATATATCAGAAGAAGAATTTAATTCTCTATATAATGATCTGAAGAAATCGAGTGTCCGGATTAAACATTTCATCAGTTATCTGAACAAAACAGAATATAAAGGGAATAAATATAAATGATAAATAACAGTTAGTCTTGGAGGTGAAACATTCAAACAGCGCAGCGTCGAACAGCGCAGCGTCAAATACGAAGTATCAAACAAGTACAGTATGCGGAAATGGTTGAATTGAATGAAACGAAACAATATTAACGATTGAAACCATGCCAACAACAGAAACAACAGAAACTACTTTCAAACAGCGCAGCATCGAACAGCGCAGCGTCAAATACGAAGTATCAAACAGGTACAGTATCCGGAAATGGTTGAATTAGATGAAACGAAACAATATTAACGATTAAAACCATGTCAACAACAGGAACAACAGAAACAACAGAAACTATTTTCAAACAGCGCAGCATCGAACAGCATGGCGTCAAATACGAAGTATCAAACAAGTACAGTATCCGGAAATGGTTGAATTCTTAATAAAACGTCCGATAGCAGTGAGCATGACCTTCATCGCCATTCTGGTGCTTGGGGTTTTTGCCATGAAGTTTATCCCGGTATCGCTGATGCCGGATATCGATATCCCGGAGATCACGGTCCAGATCAGTGTCGACAACACACCGGCCCGTGAGCTGGAAAGTACGGTGGTCCAACCTATCCGCAGGCAGCTGATGCAGGTGTCCCACCTGGCCGACATTACCAGCGAGACGCGCAACGAGAGCGGGATTATTAACCTCCGGTTTGATTACGGGACCGATATCGATTTTGCTTTTATCGAGGTAAACGAGAAGATCGACCGGGCCATGAATTACCTTCCCCGGAATATTGACCGGCCAAAGGTAATTAAGGCCAATGCATCGGATATCCCTGTTTTTTACCTGAACCTGACAACCAGCGGGTCCAAGGTCCACAATACAAAACCCGGATCTCCGAAATCAAACGGCGAGGCATCCGGTACACCGACTCAAACCGCAGGAGGCGATCAGATGCAAAGCGTCAGACGCGAAACCAACGCAGAGTTATTCCCCGTTTCGCAGAAGTTCACGGAGCTAAGCCGGTTTGCCTCGAACGTCATCCGCAAGCGTATCGAACAGCTGCCCGAAGTCGCGATGGTGGACATGAGCGGGATGGTAAGCCCCGAACTCCTGATCATCCCCGACAACCAGAAGCTGGAGTCGCTGGGCATTACCCAGGACAACCTGGAAAACCAGATCGAAAACAATAACATCAAGCTGGGAAACCTGCTTATCCGCGACGGACAGTACCAGTACAATATTCGTTTTTCGTCCACCCTACAGAATAAAAAAGACATCGAGAACATTTACCTGAAGGTCGACGACCGCTTGCTGCAACTGAAAGATGTGGCCCGGGTCGTGGAGCACCCGCAAAAGCAAAAGGGAAAAGTGCTGTACAACGGGCAGGATGCCGTTACCATAGCGGTGATCAAACAAAGCGACGCCAGGATGGCAGACCTGAAGAAAAAACTGAATGATTTGATCGGCCATTTTGAAAAGGATTATCCGGATATTCAGTTTAATATAACCCGTAATCAGACCCAGTTATTGGATTATTCCATCTCTAACCTCGACCAAAGCCTGGTACTGGGGGCTATACTGGCCTTTCTGATCATGTTTTTGTTCCTTCAGGACCTGAAAGCCCCGTTGCTTATCGGGATTACCATACCCACTTCGCTGGTGATCTCCATGCTGTTCTTTTACCTGATGAACATCTCGCTCAACATTATATCCCTGTCCGGGATTATCCTGGGGGTAGGAATGATGGTTGACAATTCCATTATTGTGATCGACAACATCACGCAACACCGTGAACGCTTGAAGAGACAGAAAAAGTTGGCCGGCCCCCCGGAAAGTACGGAAGGACAAGAAGTACTAAACGATCAAACCATTAAGACAGGAAGCTTCGGACAGGACCTGGATACGGCCTGCGTAAACGGGACCAATGAAGTTTTTCGTCCGATGCTGAGTTCCGTGCTGACCACTTGCGCCGTGTTTATTCCCCTTATTTTCATCAGCGGCATCACCGGTGCGCTGTTTTACGACCAGGCAATGGCCATCACGGTTGGGCTGCTGGTTTCGCTGGCAGTCTCGGTTACCTTGCTGCCTGTTTATTACCGGCTGCTTTACGGGAAAAATAAAATGAAGGAAGGGGCGGGAAGCCGCTTTCTGAAACGGCTGGGTTCGTATGATTTTGAAAAGCTTTATGTGAAAGGGTTCCTTTTTGTCATGAAAAGACAGGGAATGTCGTGGCTTATCGTTGGATTGATGCTGCTGGGCGCCATTGTTTTGTACAAAGATCTGGAGAAATCGAAACTGCCGCCAATCACCAGGGATGAGACCTTGTTGCTGGTCGATTGGAACGAAAGGATACATATCGATGAAAACAGGCGCAGGACTGAAGAACTCATCTCCCGGATAGACAGTTTCCTGACAGACAATACTTGCCTGATCGGGGAACAGCAGTTTATCCTGGAGCAGAGTAATGCTGCCACATCGTCGGAAGTTGTTATTTACCTGAAGACAAAACATCCGCGTGACCTGGAGCCGGTCATTCACAAGGCTGCCGGCTTTTTGCGCGACCGTTACCCGGAAAGTTTTTTCAGCTTTAAGGAGGCCGGGAATATCTTCAACATGATCTTTTCGGACGACGGGAAACCGCTGGTAGCCCGTCTGCGTGCCGTGGATGATTTCGGGCCTAACCGGGTGAATTTTCTGCAGAATATACTGGCCCGGATACGGGTGGCTTTTCCCAAACAGGCTATCGACCCGTTGCCGTTGTACGAGTACACCGTTTTACGTACCGACCCGGCAAAGCTTTTACTGTACGATGTAACCTTCGATGCCGTTTACGGTAAGCTGAAAAGTGCCTTTAACGAGAACCAGCTGTTCCTGATTACCGATAACCAGGATTTCGTCCCTGTTATTTTAGGCGATCAGCAAAAGACAATTCAGGATATTATTAAAACGCTGTTTATCCGGAACGGAAAGGATGAACTGATCCCTGTACGCGATTTGCTTACGGAGACGAAAGGGCATGACCTGAAGACCATCACGGCAGGAAAGGAAGGGGAGTATTACCCGGTGCCGTTCGATATCGATGGCAAGCAGGTTAAAGAGGTAATGAAAAAAGTAAGGCAGGTAGTTACTGACGACCGGAATTACGAGGTTAGCTTTACCGGCAGCATCCTTACCAACCGGGAGCTTATGAAAGAGCTGGCGTTAATCCTGATGGTTTCCCTGGCTTTGCTGTATTTTATCCTGGCATCGCAGTTCGAGTCGCTGACACTCCCGCTGATTGTTCTGATGGAAGTTCCGATCGATATTTTCGGGGCCTTTCTCGCCCTGAAGCTTGACGGGGAAACGATCAACCTGATGTCGCTGATCGGTATCGTTGTGATGAGCGGGATCGTGATTAACGATTCCATCCTGAAGATTGACACGATCAACCAGTTGCGCCGGCAGGGCTATCCGTTGTTAAGGGCCATGGCCGAAGCCGGTCATCGTCGTTTAAAACCGATCCTGATGACCAGCCTCACGACAATCCTGGCATTGGTCCCGACCCTGTTTATGGGGGGACTGGGGTCCGACCTGCAACGCCCGCTGGCCCTGGCCGTAATCGGGGGCATGACCTTTGGGACCCTGATCAGCCTTTACCTGGTACCGCTTGGGTATTATTACCTGAAACGGGACAGGAGGGCCAAAATGGTTTAATGGTTGTGTGGTTGGATAGTTAATGTGTTTACAAATAGTATCTTAAAGATAATTTTACAGGATAGATAAAATAGAATTATGAAAACAGATTCGAACAACAAAGTCTCAAACGTTCAAATAACGAAGTATCAAACCTTCAAACGGCGCAGCCCCAAACAACAGAAACAATAGGTACATTGAGAACTGGTGAATTAGTGAAGTGGTGAACTGGTGGAAACAATAGAAACAAAAATAACAATAGAAACAACAGTAATAAAACAAAATCCCTCTTCCCTTGAACAAACGTAGCACATATCGCCTCTCTTCTTTCTCCGTGATCATGGTTTTCATCCTCCTGGTGATTATGGGAGTAGCCATGATGCCATTATTGAACGTCCAGCTAAACCCGTCCCGCTCATTGCCTGAATTGTCGGTCAGCTATACCTGGCCGGATGCTTCAGCCAGGGTGGTCGAGCAGGAAGTCACATCGAAACTGGAAGGCCTGTTCAGCTCGGTGAAAGGCATCAAGGATGTCTCGTCGGTTTCTTCCAAGGGATCGGGGCGTATCGATCTTTCGTTTAAGAAGACAGTTAACCTGGATGCCGTTCGTTTCGAGGTTGCCTCGTTGATCAGGCAGGTTTACAGTGAGTTGCCTGAACAAGTTTCGTTCCCGGAATTGTCGATGAGTACCAGCGGGCAGAACTCCGAGCCGATCATGACTTACACGCTTAATGCCAGTGCCAGCCCTTACTTTATCCAGAAATATGCAGAAACCCATCTGGTGCCGGCATTGTCCGTTTTACCGGGAGTGAGCGGGGTAAAGGTTTATGGTTCCACCCCTTTTGAGTGGGAGATCATGTTCCGTAGCGATAAAATCCGGACGCTGGGGATTACATCTTCAGCGATTGCCAATAGTATCCAGGATTACTTCAACGAGGAATACCTGGGAGAAGGGGCTGTTTCCGGTATCGATGAAACAAGTAATACCATCACGGGGATCTACCTGAAAAATGAAACAGGGGACAGTATTGTCTGGCAGGCAATTCCAATTAAAAAGGTCGGGGACCGGATTGTCAAACTTGGAGATGTTGCTGCCATTAAGTTTAAAGAACAGCAACCCTCGTCCTATTTCCGCATAAACGGGCTGAATACGATCAACATGGTCATCTACCCGGAAGATCATATCAACAACCTGGAACTGGCGAAGTCTGTGCAGGAAGAGGTTGCCATGCTTAAAACGACCCTGCCGCCGGGCTATTCGCTGCTTCTTGCCAACGATACCACGGAATACATCCGGGACGAACTGGACAAGGTTTTTACCCGTACCATTTTTTCAATGGCAATTCTGCTGACCTTCATCCTGCTCCTTACCCGTCAGATGAAATATTTGTTCCTGATTACGGTCAGCATCCTGACAAACCTCGTTGTGGCCTGTATCTTTTACTATGTCCTGGGTATTGAGATCCACCTTTATTCACTGGCAGGGATTACCATTTCATTTGGGATGATCATCGACAACAGCATTATCATGATCGACCATATCCGGAACCAGGGAAACAGAAAGGCCTTTCTGGCCATCCTGGCAGCTACGCTGACAACGATCGGGGCGTTGTGCATCATCTTTTTTCTGAAGGAGGAACAGCGGGTCAACCTGGTCGAATTTGCCCAGGTAATCATCGTTAACCTGTCGGTATCGATGTGTGTGGCTTTGTTCTTCATCCCGGCACTGATGGAAAAGGTAAAGCTGAAAAAGAAAAAAACGGCACGCTTTGTCAGGCAGAAACGGAGGACAATTAAGCTGACCCGGTTTTATGGCCGGTTTATCCTGTTCAGCAAGCGGTTTAAGTGGGCCTTTATCCTGTTGTTTATCCTCGGTTTCGGGATCCCGGTACAATGGCTTCCTGCAAAAATAGAGAAAGAAGGAAAATGGCCGGACAGGTACAACAAGACGCTGGGGAGCAGCTGGTTTACGGAAGATGCCAAACCCGTTCTTGAAAAGGTCCTGGGCGGTTCCCTCCGTCTGTTTTCAGAATATGTATTCGAAAGTTCCTTTTATTCGGAACCGACCCGGACGAAGCTGTATGTACGGGGAAAAATGCCGGAAGGCTGTACGGTACAGCAGTTAAACGAAGCAATCGGGAAGATGGAAAATTTTCTCAGCCAGTTTAACGAGATCGAGCTTTTCCAGACCTCGGTAAATTCCTACAACAATTCGTCGATTGTGATCCAGTTTAAGCCGGAATTTGAAGACAGCTCATTCCCGTATTTTCTGAAGGAAGAAATCACGTCGAAAGCGATCAGCCTGGGCGGTCTCGACTGGTCTGTTTACGGGGTGGGGCGCGGCTTCTCGAATGAGCTGAATACAGGCTTCAAAAACAGCCGGATTATCCTGGAAGGGTACAATTATGACGAGTTGTACCGGTATGCAGAGCTGCTGGAATCGAAACTTTCGGAGAACGAGCGGGTAAAAGATCCTGAGATTACCGGTTCGACCGGGTGGAACAGCAGCACCCTGTACGAATATTACCTGAAGTTCAATAAGGAAGGTTTCGGACTGAACGATGTTCAGGTCAGCCAGTTTTACACATTTCTGAAAGATAAGGTTTACAAGGCCAGCCTGAATTCCGTTTACCTGAACGACGAGCTGGAGCCCGTTTCCCTGGTTTCCGATTCGTATGGGCATTTTAACGTGTGGGACCTGAACAACGTTCCGGTTGGCATTGGCGATAAACAGCTGAAACTATCGAATTTCGGGCAGGTAAGCAGGCAAAAATCCGGGAACGACATTTACAAGACCAATCAGCAGTACCGGTTGGTAGTTGCCTACGACTTTGTGGGGCCGGACCCTTTGTCAAAGATTGTACGGGAACGGAATGAAAAGGAACTGGCTCAGATCCTGCCTTTGGGTTACAGCGTTAAGGAGGACAACTGGAGCTGGGGGTGGGACAGGAACGACAAAAAGCAATATTTTCTGATCCTGCTGGTGATCCTGATCATTTATTTTATCTGTTCCGTTTTACTGGAATCACTCCTGGAGCCGCTGGCCATCATCTGCATGATCCCTGTTTCCTTTATCGGGGTATTTCTTACCTTTTACCTGTTCGATTTCAATTTTGACCAGGGAGGCTTTGCCTCGTTTATCCTGCTGTCGGGGATTGTGGTTAATGCCGGACTGTATATCATCAACGACTATAACAACTTTTGCCGGAGATATCAGCTGAGAAACAGCTTTCGCCTGTACCTGAAAGCCTTCAACCAAAAAATTATTCCGATTTTTCTGACAATCATTTCAACGGTGCTGGGACTGGTGCCTTTTATCTGGTCGGGACAGAAGGAAGTATTCTGGTTTGCCTTTGCTGCCGGAGCTATGGGGGGGCTGATTTTTTCCATTACGGCGGTGCTGATTTATCTGCCTTTATTTTTGAAACTAAAATCAGAATAAAAAAGATAATCCTTCCCCGTCAGTTTTCCTTAGCTCCTGGCTCCTGACCATGATTTCTGTTTCTCTTTCGAAATATTTCTCAGACTCATTAAACATGAACTTCCTGAATATTTCCGGATTTTGCTGCTTCCTGGTCTCTTCGAGAGCCTCAAAATAAGAGACCTTATCTTCTGATAACACCGGTGTTATCGGATGTTTATGATAATGCTGAATGTAATTCATGACCAGTCGGGACAACCTTCCGTTACCATCCGCAAACGGGTGAATGGAAACCATTTGAAAATGTGAGTCAAATGCCAATATGCTGTTTTTTATGAAATCCTTGCTATTACCAATTTCTGAGTTAATATAGTCAACAAGTTCAGCGACCAGTACCGGTACTTTTTTGAAGTCCGCGAATGACCGGGTACCAACATGAACACCGCCTTTTCTGAAATCACTTTTAGAAGCATCAAAGGAACCTCCCATCATATTATATTGTGCTCCTGTATTCTTCAAAATTAACGATGAAATTGTCTGCACAGTGCCAACAGACAATTTTTCCTTTCTTTCAGCAATATCCAGAGTGAACCTCAAAGCTTCGAGGTGATCTTTTGCCATTAGAAGATGGGTAAACGGTTTTCCGCTTACCGGCGTCATTCCGCTTTCCAACAGCATAATAATTTCCTGATAAGTGAGGGTAGAGCCCTCAATTGCTGTTGAATGGTGGGTTATATGGTACCTGTTAAACTTTTCATAGTCAATATAGTCCTTTGCCAGTTCAACGTATTTGTCTTTTATTTTGATCAAATTCTCCATATTTTTTTTGCCATGTCGGGTATGCTTTTCATTTATTACAATGGCTATTTTATCCTTGTTTTATAAATATTTATTTTCAAAATTACACAAAAAATAATTATATATGCCTGGGATAAAGATAATGTCCCCTGCACTCAGCGGGAAGCTTGTCGGATTCCGATAACGTTCCCTGCACTCCGCGGGAAGCCTGTCGGATTCCGATAACGTCCCCTGCACTCAGCGGGAAGCCTGTCGGATTCCGATAATGTCCCCTGCACACTGAGGGAAGCCTGTCGGATTCCGATAACGTTCCCTGCACTCCGCGGGAAGCTTGTCGGATTCCGATAACGTCCCCGGTGCGCAGCAGGAAACCTGTCCAAATTGGACAGGTCCCGCTATGTAGGAAATGAGCAATTCTTTCCATCATTGCAGTACTTATTTATTTGTCTTTATTGCTGAAATAGAGGACGTAATTTGTTGAATGGGACAAAAAACTCAGTTATTTTTTCTAACTTTCTGGAAAATAAATTTTATGGGTAAGGATAAACACACAAAAGAAGAATCGGAAGTTCCTGGCAAAAACATGAAGCATATCGAGCCTAAAGAAAGGGATAACAGGAAGATTAAAAAAAAGTTATATAAAAAAGAGCTGAAAAAACTACAGATTGAGTTGGTGAAGCTCCAGGATTGGATTAAGCACGAAAAGCTGAAAGTGGTGGTCATTTTTGAAGGGAGGGATGCCGCTGGCAAAGGTGGTGTTATTAAACGGGTCATACAGGAGCTGAACCCCAGGATTTGCCGGGTGGCTGCTCTTGGAACACCCACCGAAAGGGAGAAAACCCAATGGTATTTTCAGCGATATGCCGCCTACCTTCCTGCCGGCGGAGAGATGGTGCTGTTTGACCGCAGCTGGTACAACAGGGCAGGAGTGGAACATGTAATGGGATTCTGCACGAATGAAGAATATGACGAGTTTATGCGTACTTGTCCTGAGTTTGAGCGGATGCTGATCCGTTCAGGGATTATACTTATAAAATATTGGTTTTCAGTATCTGATGAAGAACAGGAAGAAAGGTTCCAGTCAAGGATCGACGAGCCCACAAAACGATGGAAACTAAGCCCGATGGACCTGCAATCGCGCGAGCGTTGGGTAGAATACAGCAAAGCAAAGGATGAGATGCTTAAATTTACGGATACCAAACAGTCGCCGTGGTACATCGTACCGGCAGATAATAAAAAACGGGCCCGGTTAAACTGTATCAGTCATTTGCTGAGCAAAATACCCTATCAGGAACTGGAACAGGAGAAGATTATTCTCCCTCCAAGGACAGAAGATGAGAAATATATCCGTATCCCTTATTCCGACCAGACATTCGTACCGGAAAAATATTAAAATTGCTACTCCACCCTGATCAGTTTGATTGACAGATCTGTTTTGTTAATCCCTTCGACCTTGTATAGGGCGTGAAAATTCTCCGGATCAAGTTCCTTCAGCTTGTCTGAAGAGAACTGTTTCAGCGAGGCCGGATTGGTCATTTGCTTTACCGAAGCGATGTTACCGATATCCTGGCTTGAGAGGAACAGCAGGAGCCGGTTCCCGTTATACCCGTTTGTATTCACGATAAGGGCGAAATCCTCTTCTTTCAGGTTATTGCCCGATGCTTCATAAATCTGGGCGCACGGGTCATTTGCAAAAATATACTGAATGGAGGAGTTAGCTACACCAAAAGCAAATTTCATTTCATGGATCACGTTCTCAAAAATGCCCATGTTTTTATAGTTCCCTATAAAAATAATATTATACTGTTTCAAATCTGTCGGTTGGATATCTGACAGCAATTTTACGTTAACAGTTCCGCCCGTTTGGGCAAATACCTTGTAAATATCACTTTCGCAGAATGCTGCCATTTTCGAAAGGTAGGTCAGGTTCGATTTGGACAATGTTTTAACCAGTTCCGGTTTTTTGTCAAGCATATGCTCATAATCGACTTCTGAATTGATGGAGAAGTCCCGGTAAACACCGCTGTTACCCGTGGGTAAGAGGCCGTTAAAAACATAATAGTCTCCCAGTACGAGTAAGGTTTCCTTCCGGTTATCCGCGAATTCCTGCCATACAGGAAGCCCTTTCCAGGGGGAGGCCTTTCTTTTTTCCCTTAAAAAGAATAAAACAGACACAATGATCAGCAACCCTAATGTCAGCAGAAATAAAGTAAGATAACTTTTGGGCTTCTCAGAAGCTATTTCTTTTCTGGTCCTGAAATTTACGATATACTTGCCCCGTTCTATTTCAAAGATAACTTCATCGCGCGAGCCTTCATTTTCGTAATATTCCTTTAATTTTTTTCGAATGTTGTGGATATAGACGCGTATATTGGAATCCTGTTTGGCCTCATCGTCATATTTTTTTCCGAACAGTTCGACGCCAATCGTGAATTCCTTGGGGTTGTTTCCCTCCAGGGATGCTTTTACCAGGTATTCGAGCAAATCGCAGCTTACCTTTGACTTATTAAAACACCCGCTTTGAAGAATTTTTTCTAAGTGTTTATTTATTAGGTTTTTGTCCAATTTAGCCGATTTAGTTTTAACGTGGATATAACTGTTATAAAACCATTTTAAAGATAACAAATATACCTTAAAATTTGAATTTTCATAAATTCGTTTGCGACGATGTAAAATTAAACTGGATAGAGTCTAATATCTAATTTAAACCAATTAATCATGAAAATTTTTTCATTTATTTTTTTGCTGCTGATCAGTTCCGGCGTATTTGCCGGAGAAGGATGGACCGACCTTTTTAACGGGAAAGACCTGACAGGTTGGAAACAGTTGAACGGGAAGGCAAAATATGAAGTGGTAAACGGAGAAATTGTCGGGACGACAGTAATGAATACCCCGAACTCGTTTCTGGCTACAGAAAAGGATTACGGAGATTTTATCCTTGAACTGGATCTTTTGGTGGATAACAGTATGAATTCGGGTATCCAGATCCGTAGCGAAAGTTCGCCCGGTTATAATAACGGACGGGTCCACGGGTACCAGTGCGAGGTCGATCCTTCGTCCCGGGCCTGGAGTGGCGGAATTTATGATGAAGCCAGGCGGGGCTGGTTGTATTCGCTGGACCAGAACCCCGAAGGAAGAAAGGCTTTCCGGAATGGCGAATGGAACCATTACCGTATCGAGGCAATCGGCAATTCGATCCGCACCTGGATTAATGGTATACCGTGTGCCGACCTGGTTGACGACATGACCCCGAAAGGTTTTATCGCCCTGCAGGTACACCAGATCGGGGACGCATCCCATGAAGGCAAGCAAATCCGGTGGAAAAATATCCGGATACAGACCGGGAACCTGAAACAAAGTCCCTGGACTGATATTCCTGTTGTCAACCTGATCCCGAATTATCTTTCGCCCCAGGAACGTGCCCAGGGATGGCAGTTATTGTTTGACGGTAAAACAACCAGCGGATGGAGAGGGGCCGGGAAGGACGCTTTTCCGGCGAAAGGCTGGCATATAAAAGACGGAGAACTGGTCGTTGAAGCGGCTAATGGTGCTGAATCCGGTAACGGCGGGGATATTGTTACCGACGATCAGTATTCGACGTTCGAACTTCAACTCGATTTTATGATTTCGGAAGGGGCAAACAGCGGTATTAAATATTTTGTTACCGAGAAATATAACTCGGACCAGTCGGCTATTGGACTGGAATACCAGATCCTGGACGATGAACGCCATCCGGATGCAAAACTGGGTACCGACGGCAACCGGACCCTTGGTTCTTTGTACGACCTTATTCCTGCCAATAAGAATAAAATCGTGAACAAACCGGGCGAGTGGAACCATGCCCTCCTGATTGTTGAGGGTACCCGCCATGAAGAATGGCTGAAAGGGAATAACCTGGTTGCAACAGATTTTGTCGGAGCCTATGTAGAGCACTGGCTAAACGAAAGGAAAATTCTTGAATACGAAAGGGGGACACAGGCTTTCTATGCCCTTGTTGCACGGAGTAAGTATGCGAAATGGGAAGGCTTCGGCGCATGGCAGTCCGGCCATATCCTTTTGCAGGACCATGGAAACGAAGTTCATTTCAGAAGTATCAAAATCAGAAAATTAAACTAAACTAACGGGATGTCGTCCCGGAAAAAACTTATGAAGGATGACATCCGTTTAACCGAACTGAAAATGAAACGAATAAGAAAAATGACGTTTGTTCTCATGAGCCTTGTCGGTTTTTTAGCGCCCTCGTGTGCCAGTAGCAGCGGAGAACAAAATGATGCCGGAAAAGCGGCAAAAAAAGAGGTTAAATTTAAACTGGGGATCGCCTCATACACTTTCCGGAAATTTTCACTGGACGAAACGATTGCTTTTACCAGGCAACTTGACATTGATGAGCTATCTCTGAAAAATTTTCACCTGAAACTGGATGCTTCCGACGCTGAAATAGCAGAAGCTGTTAAGAAATGCAAGGATGCCGGCATAAATGTTTATGCAGGAGGGGTGATTTATATGACAACCCGGGAAGAAGTCGACCAGGCTTTCGAATATGCCCGCAAAGCCGGGATGAAAATGATTATTGGCGTTCCGGAACATGAACTACTCCCTTATGTGGAAAGCAAAGTAAAAGAATATAATATCAAAATGGCGATTCATAATCATGGGCCGGGCGATAAACGGTACCCCAGTGCGGAGAGCGCTTACGAGCTGATCAAAAATATGGATCCCCGGATGGGCCTTTGTATTGATATAGGCCATACCGAACGGATTGGCCGTAGTCCTTCCCAGGACGTAAGAGATTTCTTCGACAGGGTTTTCGATATCCATATGAAAGATGTTACAAGACCGGATGCCGAGGGGACTGCCTGCGTAGTCGGTCACGGAGTTATTGACTTCAGAACTTTTCTCAGCGATTTGATCGACCTTGGTTATTCCGGAGTGGTCGAATTCGAATATGAAGAAAACGGGGATAACCCGATGCCGGGAACTGCCGAATCCGTTGGATATATAAGAGGCATGCTGGCAGCTATTCAATAAACCTGAAAAACAAATAAAATGAGTTCAAACAGAAGAGACTTCTTGAAAACGGCAGCGGCCGGAGCTGCAGGCATTACGCTGGGAGGATCGGCAATGGGAATGTCCGCAAAAAGTTATTCCCGGATTATCGGTGCCAATGACAGGCTCCAGGTTGCCCTGATGGGGTGCGGAAGAAGAGTTGGGGCCTATTACAGTGCCGTATCAAATCCTGCCAATAACGTTGATCTGGCCTATATCTGCGATGTAATGAAGTCCCAGCGCGAGCGGGTGGCTAAAGATCTTGCAGGCAAGGTAACAGGGAAAGCTGTTTTGGAAAATGATATCCGTAAAATTTTTGAAGATAAAAAGGTAGACGCCGTGTTTAATGCCACGCCCGACCACTGGCATGCACCGGGCACCTGGATGGCCATGGAAGCCGGGAAACATGTTTATATCGAAAAACCTTGCAGTCATAATCCCCGGGAAGGAGAGCTTCTTGTCGCTTTCCGGAATAAATACGGGAAGGTGGTGCAAATGGGGAACCAGCAACGTTCTGCCGCAGAATCGATCGATATTATAAACCAGATACATAATGGCGTTATCGGCGATCCGTACCGTGCCGTTGCCTTTTATTCGAATAACCGGGGAGAAGTGGTGGTCCCGAAGAAAGCCCCGGCTCCGGAAGGACTGGACTGGGACCTGTGGCAGGGGCCGGCCCCGCATGAAGACTACAGGCATGATACGTGGAATTATAACTGGCATTGGTATGGCTGGAAATGGGGAACAGCAGAGACCGGGAATAATGCCACCCACGAGCTGGACATCGCCCGCTGGGCCCTGCAGGGAAAATATCCGGAGCATGTCGATGTGCAGGCAGCCAAACGTCACTTCCTTGACGACGGGTGGGAAATGTATGATACGATGTATGCAACTTTCCGTTTTCCTGGAAATAAAATTATTGTATGGGACGGGAAAAGCCGTAATGGCTATAATACCTATGGCTCTGGAAGGGGAACTGTTATTTACGGCACTAACGGAACCGTTTATGTCGACCGCGACGGATACCGTTTGTACGATCGTGTGGGAAAACTGGTACGCAACAGTAAGTCGGCTACCAGCGAGGCTGGTACCGCCCTCGGAGGCGGCGGTGATATGACAGATACCCATATTGTTAACTTTTTTGACAATATCCGTGGAAAATCAAAACAATTGAACTCGCCGATAGAAGAAGGAGCTATCAGCCAGATGCTTGTTCATTATGCCAATATCGGGTACCGTACCGCGAAATCATTTGACGTGGATCCGGATTCTGGTTATATCTATGACCGCGATGCTATGAAACTTTGGGACCGCGAATATGAACCGGGTTGGGAACCCAGACTTTAACCAACTAATCGCTTTAACATTTTAAGAGGCCGTCTAAACTTTTAGGCAGCCTCTTTTTATTTGCCCCATTCAGGACCGGATTCAAATATTCAATATTCCAGGGGATAAAAATATTTTTGATACATCCTTATTTTGTTTTTAATGTTTGGCTTTATTTTTCTGCAATCCCGGATATTTTATATTTTTAGCTATCGTTTTAACCATGAGCCAGTCGGAGGCATTAAGGGGTTGTAAGTCATAGCAACCCTTTTTACATGGTAAATGGTTTTATTAAATTAGATGTATTATTAAACTTTAAATGAATAAATTATGACGAAAGGACTATCGTTGCATATTGGGTTAAATATGGTCGACCCGGATCATTATAACGGGTGGAAAGGAGAACTCGCAGCCTGCGAGAATGATGCAAATGACATGGAGATGATCGCTTCTTCCCAGGGGTTTAAGACAACAATGCTTTTAAGTGCCAATGCCACGCGCGCTGCTGTTACCGGGAATATCAGCAATGCGGCGAAGCAGCTTAACCCGGGTGATATCTTTTATATTTCCTATTCCGGTCATGGAGGACAACTTCCTGATTTAAACGGGGATGAACCCGACGGACAGGATGAAACCTGGTGCCTTTACGATGGCGAACTGATCGATGACGAGTTAAACCAGTTATGGACAGATTTTAAGGAAGGGGTGAGGATATTTGTAACTTCTGACAGCTGTCACAGCGGCACTATTGTAAAAGAAGCCATGGGGTCCAATGTAAAACCGTTCACAAAATTGCCTCCCCGTTTTATGGATAGCCGGCAGGCTTTGGGAACATACAGCCGGAACCGTGATTTTTACAATAAGCTGTTGCTAAAAGTAAAGGCAGTCGCTTCGGAAGATATAAAAGCCAGTATCATCCTGGTCTCCGGGTGCCAGGATAACCAGTATTCCTATGACGGGACTTTTAACGGCGAATTTACCGGTGCATTAAAACGGGTCTGGAACGGGGGACAGTTCAATAAGAACTACCGGATCTTTCACAAACAGATTTTAAGCCTGATGCCTGCTTACCAGTCGCCCAATTACCTTATATATGGAACTGCCGACAGTGTTTTCGAAAATCAGGTTCCTTTTACAATCTAGTTTGCTGATTATAAGCTCTTCCCGTTTTTCCCTTTTTAGGAATTATAAAACGACAAGTGATTTTTATTTTTTCACTTGTGGTTTAAAAAAAATGTCAAGTGAAAATCTTTTTTTGTCTTGACATTTTTTTTTAATCACTTGTAGTTTTTATTTTCTTGCTGTGTCCTTCCAGCTTATCTTATTTGTCCGGGGTAATAAGTTCATAATTACTGCGCAATGCTTTTGAAAGAAGACAACGGACTGAAAATGCCGTGTGATCCCAACTCCGTTCTGTCAGAAATAGAAGCGTTCGACAGGAAATCGAGGCATGATTTTTGCTGTTTAATAAAAACATATCTGACTAATGTTAAAACTTCAGGTATAAAAATTTTACTTTGCCAAATTGAAACAATAAACAGATGAAGAATCCTGGGGAAAAGCTTGTTATACTTCCTTTTATTTTGCTTCTGTTATATGCATGTGAGGATAAAGATAACGATGTTCATTTAAAAAACAGCATATACAGCTCTTTGACGGGCACTACGTGGGTGGATACAGTCCATACATCGTCTGACGCCTATTACGTTTATCAGCTTACATTTAATGATGACGAATCTTTTACCGCGAGGACTTCTTCATATTCTGCCTCTGACAGTCTGGCAAATGCAGGACTGTCCGGATGGTTTGTTTATACCGGTAACTATTCAATAAGCAAAGACAGCTTAAATTTTATTTCCACAGAACTTACATCATGGGAAAGTTCGCAGGGATTTAATCCGATAACCTTACATGAGCAGCGGATTATTTTTGATAATTGTACCTTTGAACTGGACAAGGATGGGCTTATCCTTAATTATACCACTTACCCGGATAATATCTCTCAAAAAACAGTCCGGTCCTATAAACAGCTGGATAATTAATTCGGTTGAAAAAACAGGCTGGTTTTCTTTTTTATAATTACTATCTTTGAGAAAATATTGGAATAAACAGCACATGTTTACGGTCGGCTTATTTACAACACATATTCCGTATTTGTTTTTTTCCTTTTTTTATCTGTTCCTGTTTTTATGCCCGTGCAGTTCAAAAAGGATTGAGGCAAAAGCAATTTCTTCTGAAAAAAGAATTGCTTTTACATGTTTGCATTATTCAGAAACAGATTCGTCTCTTTTGTTTTTTCAACACTCTTTCTGTAAAAAAGATAGAAAGGTACACATCCAGATGGTGCCGAATCCGGAACAACTACATCTCTGTAAAATTGATTCCGGGTTTGAGTGTTATAAGCTTTCCCTCCCGGTCCGGTCTGAAAAATATGGGAAAAAGCAGGTTAACCGTCCTCCACCTCATGTAAATGAATTGGGTATATTGATGCTCAATGCTTAATTAGGATGAGTATTTTTACGTGCGGATAGCAATGAAAAGGATCTCGTCCCGTTGTTCGTTTTGATGAAAAGTACCAATATGAGTGCGAAACTTGTAGTCGATATTTTATAAAAATTTATACTGATGCAAATCCCGTTGTCCTTAGTGGAAAAATATAATGTACCGGTTCCCCGTTATACCAGCTATCCCCCTGCCAATTTTTTCAGCGGAAATATTTCTGTCCCGGAGTATCTTCAGTCAGTGAAGGAGTCGAATAGCAGGGATCCCCAAAATATTTCAATTTATATCCATATCCCTTTTTGTTCCCAACTTTGCCTGTATTGCGGGTGTAACAATTACATCACAAAAGATGGGGCCCTTATGAAAGATTACATGAGAGCCCTGCTTCAGGAAATCCGGATGATCAGCTCATTGCTCGATCATGGAAGGAAGGTTTCCCAGGTACACTGGGGAGGCGGGACCCCGAATGTAATCCCTTCCGGCTATATCGGGGAGGTTATGAATTTACTGAAAGAAGAATTTAATTACACGGACCATCCGGAAATAGCGATGGAATGCAACCCTGCCCATCTGAATAGGGAATATGTCGATGATCTTGCCGCTTATGGTTTTAACAGGATCAGCCTTGGCATTCAGGATTTCAGGGAGAAGGTGCTCCGTACCGTAAACCGCGAAGTGCCTGTTATCCCGGTGCCGGAGCTTACCGAAATGATCCGTACGGCAGGTATGTCTTTCAACCTCGATTTTATCTATGGCCTGCCTTTTCAGTCAGCAGATTCTTTCTCCGAGACGATTGATCAGGCGCTGAAAATAAGCCCGGACAGGTTGGTCACTTTTTCATATGCCCATGTGCCATGGGTGAAGCAGGCCCAGAAAAAGCTGGAAGAATACGGGCTTCCTTCAGCTAATGAAAAGTTGAAGATGTTTGAAAAGGCCTGGTCGGCAATGAAAAATGCAGGTTATGTGCCTATCGGTCTGGATCATTATGCCAAACCGGAAGATGACCTGGCAAAAGCACTGCAAAACAGGGCCCTTCACCGTAATTTTCAGGGATATTGCACCCTGGGGACAACAGGGCAGGTTTATGCTTTCGGGGTTACCGGCATTAGCCAGCTTGATGAAGGTTATATCCAGAACATCAGGGACGTAAATGAGTATATCGATAGCCTGAAAAAAGGGGAACTGAAAATTGAAAAGGGATATTTCCTCTCTGAAAAAGAAAAAATTATCCGTCACGTAATCAATGAGATCATGTGTAATAATTATTTTTCCTGGACTCAGGTTGCCAATTTTTTTCAATCGTCCCCGGGAAACATAAAAAAACTATTGAACTTTTGCAACGACAAACTGGATCCGTTCTGTAACGACCGCCTTCTGGATTATACTGATGACGAATTGGTTATTCACGATCTGGGACGTTTTTTCCTGCGGAATATCGCGGCACTGTTCGATCCCAATATTGATGATCATACCCGTAAATATTCAAAAGCTGTTTGAACCATGACGAAAGTTGCTGTTATAGGGGCCGGTCTGACCGGTTTAACTGCTGCCTATTATCTGAAGAAGAAAGGTATGGATGTTACTGTATTTGAAAAACTGGAGCGTCCCGGAGGGGTGATCAGATCTGTCTGTGCAGATGGGTTTATTTATGAAAACGGGCCCAGTACAGGAGTACTGAGCACACCCGAAGCTGCAGAACTGATCGGGGAACTTAAAGATTTATGTTCTCTCGAAATTGCAGATAAAAATGCAAAATTCAGATGGATCTGGAAGAACGGTCGCTGGTATTCATTACCTTCAGGTTTGATAGGCGGTATCACCACTCCTTTGTTTAGCTTTTCTGACAAGCTGAGACTTTTGGGCGAGCCTTTCCGTGCTCCCGGGAATAACCCGGATGAAACCCTTGCCTGTATGGTTAGGCGCCGGATGGGAGAGAGCTTTTTAAATTATGCTGTTGATCCTTTTATCCTGGGTATCTATTCTGGCGATCCTGAAAAACTGGTAACCAGGTATGCCTTACCGAAGCTATACAACCTCGAACAAAAGTATGGCAGTTTTATTGGAGGATCGATAAAAAAAGCGAGGGAACCTAAGCCTGACCGGGAAAAGAACCTGAAAAGGGAGGTTTTCTCAATGAAGGGCGGACTGTCCCGTTTAACAGAGGCTTTATATGCAAAAACAGGAACGGGAAATTTTAAGCTGAATACCAGTGGGCTGGAGGTAATTCCCCATGATCAGGGATATATGGTCTGTTCGGACAGTGCTGATCCTGCTTTTTTTGATAAAATTATCTCAACTGTCGGGGGATATGCCCTCAGGGATATCTTCCGTTTTTTTCCAAAGGAGAAGCTCGTGCCTATCGAACAAATGCCATATGCCCGGGTGGTACAGGTTTCTGTTGGTTTCAGAAAGTGGACAGGGATTGATTTGAAGGCTTTTGGCGGCCTGATCCCTTTTCGTGAAAACAGACAGGTATTAGGGGCCTTGTTCCTCTCCTCTTTTCTGAGCGGAAGGGCCCCGGAAGGAGGAGCCCTGATTTCTACCTTCCTGGGGGGGATCCGGAAACCGGAAATGGTTGGACTGGACGACCGGCAGATTGAAGAAATTGTCGGGCGCGAGTTAAAATCGTTGCTGGGGCTAACAAAATGGCAGCCCGACTTGTTAGTTATTAATCGCTACCAGCACGCTATTCCGCAATACGGGATCGAGTCGGAGGAAAAGCTTAAGGCTGTTGCCGAACTGGAAAAAGAATTCCCGGGGATAACCCTGGCCGGTAATATCTGCGATGGGATAGGAATGGCCGACCGGATCAAACAGGGGAGAAGTGTGGCTGAAAGCCTGTGATTTATTATTTGATATTTGATATTATGAGGGAAGAACGGGTAACCCGGATATACAGGAAATTACAGCAACAGATAGGTGAAGAACTGGAAAAGGCTGATGGAAAAGCTGTTTTTTTTTCGGATGACTGGAAAAAGGAAATTGGTTTTGGGCATACGATGGTACTTACGGATGGTGATGCCATTGAAAAGGCCGCAGTCAATTTTTCATCGGTCGGGGGACCCGTTACCGTGACAATGCGGGAAGCGTTAAAGATTGAAGATGGACAGGAGTATTTTGCATGTGGAATTTCTTCGATTATACATCCTCAGAATCCGAATGTGCCTATCATTCACATGAATGTTCGCTATTTTGAACTGAGTTCCGGAAAATCCTGGTTTGGGGGAGGGATCGATCTCACCCCTCATTATATCGATGTTCAGGAGGCTTCATGGTTTCACGGCGAGTTAAAGACAATTTGCCATCGGTATGATCCGGAATGTTACAGTGAGTTTAAAAAGTGGGCGGACGACTATTTTTATTTACCGCACAGGGCTGAAACCAGGGGAGTCGGAGGAATCTTTTTCGATCACAGGGATTCGGCGGATGATAGCAGTTTCGAACGGCTTTTTACGTTTACGGAAGAACTGGCGCAGGCCTATCCCAGGATTTATTCCGGATTGATAGCAAAGAACAGGAACAGGCCGTTTACGGAGAAAGAAAAGCAGTGGCAATACCTGCGAAGGGGCCGGTATGTCGAGTTTAATCTGCTTTATGACCGGGGAACGAAGTTTGGACTGGAGTCTAACGGCAGGGTCGAATCGATCTTTTTGAGTATGCCTCCTTTCGCTTCCTGGGCATATAATTTTAAGCCGGAGGAAGGTTCACGGGAAGCAGAAACCCTTTCCCTTTTAAAAAAGGGGATCGATTGGTCCAATATACAAGAAGCACTGCTGGCTTTTTAACCATACAACAATAAAATCATTGACCACATAACCATATAACCCATTCAACCATGAACACAACAACTCCGGATAACTCAAAACGAACAGCTGTATTGCTGGTCAATGTAGGTACGCCGGATGAACCGACAGTCCCAGCAGTCAGGAGATATTTGTCCCAGTTTCTGAACGACAGGAGGGTAATCGATTTGCCATTGATCCCACAGAAAATACTGGTGAACCTGATTATCGTTCCTTTTCGTGCTCCAAAGTCAAAGAAGCTTTACGAAATGCTTTGGACCCCGGAGGGATCGCCGTTGATTGTGAATGCCGAAAAAAATAAGGAACGGTTGCAGGAGAGGTTAGGAAGCAGCTGTGAAGTTTTCGTGGCTATGCGGTATCAGAACCCGTCCCTCGGGAAAGTACTCCGGGAGGTACGTGACAGGCAGTTTGGAAGGCTGGTGGTCGTACCTGTATTCCCGCAATATGCTTCTTCGACAACAGGGACCATTGCCCAGTTTGTATACAGGGAAATGTCTGGCTGGAATGTCATGCCTGAGCTTAGGATTGTCAGCCAGTTTTACGACCACCCCCGTTTTATAAAAGCTTTTGCTGACCGGATACGGGAATACGGGCCGGAAAAGTGGGACCATATTATCTTTTCCTATCACGGGCTTCCGCTCCGGCAAATAGATAAGGTCCATCCCGGTGTTAATTCTTCAGCCTGTACCTGTGAGAAGGCCTTGCCAAAACATGGAAAATTTTGTTACCGGGCTACTTGCTACGACACGACACGCCTGCTTGCCAGGGAACTTGGTCTGAGCGAAGCCAGCTATTCCGTTTCATTCCAGTCCAGGCTCGACAAGAACTGGCTGGAGCCTTTTACCGATTCAACGTTGATCAGAAAGGCCAAAGAAGGGGTTAAACGGGTACTGGTAGTAGCCCCTGCCTTCGTAGCCGATTGTCTAGAGACTACCGTCGAAATAGGCATCGAGTACCAACAGCTTTTTGAAAGGTACGGTGGGGAAAAGGTACAACTCGTAGAGAGCCTCAATGATCATCCGGGATGGATAGAAACCCTGGCCGACCTGGTAGAAGGGCGTCAGTGAATCTACCAGAAATAAAAATAAGCCCCCATAATGATCAATACAATGATAATGCTATGTACCACATCCCACTTATTCCAGCTGGCACGCGTTTCTTTCCGTTGTTCGGGAGTGATTGTGTAATAGGTTAGCCCTTCGAGCTGTTCCGGGCTTGGTTTTTTGGAAAAGAGGCTGACTATAACAGTAACAGCCACACTTAATCCGACCAGGTAAAGCATAAAGTACAGCCAGTTCAATTTAATAAATACGGTATAAAAGATCGAGTCCGGGTTTACAGAGGATTTAAAGATCAGGAATAACATACGTACCATTCCGACGGAAAAGCCGCTAACCATTCCCCACAATCCTCCCTGGGCCGTTATCTTCTTAGAAAAGATACCTAAAAAGAATGCTGTTGCAATCCCTGGAGCAAACAGGCTTTGAATTTGCTGCAAATATTCATATAATACATTGCCAATATTTTTAAGCATTGGAATCCACAAAACGCCCAGCACAACAATTACTGTCGTGGCTACCCGGCCTACAAGTACCAATTCCTTTTCTTTTGCTTTGGGACGGTATTTCTGGTAGAAGTCGACGGTGAACAACATTGCTGAAGAGTTAAATAGTGAAGCCAGTGAACTCATAAGGGCTGCCAGCAATCCCCCGATCACCAGTCCTTTCAGACCAAGAGGAAGAATTTGGGAAACCATTGCCGGAAAAGCTGCATCGGGTGATGAAAGCGTAAGCAATCCCTTTTGGTTTAATGAGTAAGCGATCATTCCCGGTATAAGGAAAATAAAAACCGGGGTAAGTTTCAGATACGACCCAAGGATGGCCCCTCTTCTGGAATGTGTCATATTCTTTCCCGACAGTACTCTCTGAACAATATACTGATCTGTACACCAATACCAAAAACCGATAATCATGGAACCCAATACGGTACCGGGCCACGGGAAGACGGAATCTTTCGTTGAACGGATCAGGCTGGTCATTGAATCTCCATGTTCGGTAACATTCAGTTCACAAATATGCATCATCTCTCCCCAGCCACCTAATTTCATTAAGCCAATTACCAGGATAGCCATTGAACCTATCAGCAGTACAGGAGTTTGTAAAACAGAAGTATAAAGTACCGATTTCATGCCACCTATGATCGTGTAAATTGCGGTTATAACAACCAACCCAATTGCCCCGACCCACAAAAAGTCAATTCCAAATATGGATTGAATACCGGTTATTTCTTTCAATACCAATCCTCCTGCATAAACAGTAACGGCTACCTTGGTAAACACGTAACTGATTAACGAAATTACAGAAAGGAAAGAACGTGCTGCCGAATTATACCTTTTTTCCAGAAACTCAGGTGTGGTGAATATTTTGCTATGTGAATAAAAGGGAACAAAAACCCATGCGAGGATTAAAATGATCCACCCTGAAAATTCCCATTGAGCCATAGCCATTCCGCTCTGGGCACCCGATCCCGCAAGGCCGACAACATGTTCCGAGCCGATATTCGAGGCAAATATTGAAGCGCCGATAGTTAGCCATGTCGCATCACGTCCGGCTAAAAAATAGTCAGAAGAGGTATTCTCTTGTTTCCGTGCTACCCATATGATAATGCCGATTAATGCAAGTCCAAAAAGACCTAAAACAACAAGGTCGACAGGATGAAAATGTGCCATAAAGATTTTTGTTATTTTTCTACGAATTTAAATTCTCTTTATTTATAGAGAAGAAGTAAAAGTATGTCCATAACTTATAAATGTATTAACACTATTTTTCAACGTATTTCTATTAATTTTAAAGATTGAATTTCGGTATTAGAAGTGAGCAGCGGATATAGGAAAACAAGTAAAATGTTCCATCATGAATATAATGGCCGTGATCATATTCATTTTATTAACCATTGCAGTAACCTACTTTCTTTTAAGGAATATTGAAGAATGGAGAAAGAAAAGGCTGCAATATGCTTTACTTGCCTTTCAAAGTCATACAAACCCGCACTTTATTAAAAATGTAATGCAGGCAATAAACTGGTTCATTTTAAACAACGAAAAGCAACTTGCCAGCGATTATCTTTGTGATTTCTCAACTTTAATGGAGGATATCCTTCTTTTTTCCAAAAAAAATTACATTACCCTTTCAGAAAAACTTGACTTTTTGGATTTATACCTTAAACTGCAGCATTTAAGGCACAGTGATAAATTCGATTATGTTCCCATGTATTCAAAGGACGCCACACCAACAATACAGCTTGCTAAAAATATTAATCCCGAAGTTTTTCTATTGCCCCCGTTGCTGATCCATCCGTTTATTGAAAATGCCATAGAACACGGACTAAAACCCAAACAATCCAAGGGTACCCTCTTTATTGCCTTTTCTTTTAAATTAAACCATTTGGAATGTTGTATTATGGATAATGGCATCGGAATTAAAGCATCGAAGAAGCTTCAGTCCGAATCAAAAGTTCAGCGGAGCAATATTGGGATCATAAATACAAAAAAACGGATTGAAATCGTCCGAAAGTTATATGGCGTTCATATTAACGTGTCAATCGAAGAGTGCCATCCGGGTGAGAAAGATCCGGGAACAAAGGTTACGTTAAAGTTTCCGATGCCTCTTAATTTTAACCCGCAAACAGGTTTTCCGGAAAGGGTTTATAAACTTTAATTGTTTAACTTATGGCTAATCAAAAAATCAGATCGGTCATTATTGAAGATGAATTGTATGACCAAAAAGTTATTAGAAAGATTCTGGAAACTTATTATAATGATTATGTTGAAGTGATCGATTCGGTTAGTAACGAAGAAGAGGCTATTCTTTCAATCAGGAAACATCAGCCTCAATTATTGTTCTTGGATATCGAACTAAACGGAGACCGGTATGGCGCTTTTCATATTCTTGATAAAGTGGAACAAAATTTTAAAATTATTTTTGTAACAGCAAAAAGCGAACAGGACGATTTGCTTAAAGCCATTAAATTAAGCTGTATTGACTATCTGGTTAAACCAACTAAAATTTCGGATTTCGAATTACCTATTAGAAAAGTATTTGATACAATAAATAATTCGCAGGGCAATAATCATAATCAATTGGAATTATTCAGGCATAATGTAAATGTTGGTGAAATCCAGGATGCAAAAATTTCACTTCAGTCAGGCTATGACTATTTTCCAATTGCAATTAAAAATATTATTCGTTGCGAGTCACAGGGAAATTATACCCATTTTTATTTTGTCGATAAGAGCCATTCTCTTATTAACGGCAACCTGAAGTCATTTGAAGACCGGTTAAGCGATTATGGTTTTTGCAGGATTAGCAAACACGATTTAATAAATTTGTCACAAATAAAACTGTTTTCGCGAAAAAATGCGCCCTGGGAAATAAAGATGCAGGATCAGCATACGCTATATGTTTCAGCCCAGCGCAGGCAGCATTTTCTTCATGCTTATGATCATATCCACCTGAGTTAAGAAAAATTTTCTTCGTTTTTATAGCAAAACAGTTTTTTTCAGAGAAGGGACATCCACTTTCCTTTCTATAAAATCAGTAATTCTTCCGAGTCATCTGCGTTTTTTCATCTTGCAGGAATCAGACCATTCCGCTGAAGCCCATAAAGGCCATAGCCAGGATTCCTGCAACGATCAGGGCAATGGGGGTTCCCTTGAGCCCTTTGGGGACATTCATCATGTCGAGATATTCGCGCATCCCGGCAAACAGGAGAAGGGCCAGCCCGAATCCGACCGCATTGCTGGCGGCAAAAACGACTCCCTGCATCAGGTTAAATTCTTTCTGGACAGTCAGAATGGCGACCCCCAGTATCGTACAGTTAGTTGTAATTAAAGGAAGAAATACTCCCAGTGCCTGATAAAGGGCCGGACTAACTTTCTTCAGGATGATTTCGACCAGCTGCACCAGGAACGCAATTATAAGGATGAAGGAAATCGTCTGGAGGTACCCGATATTCAAGGGGACCAGGATATATTGCTGTACCAGGTAGGTGACAATGGTGGAAAGTACCATTACGAATGTGACAGCTCCCGCCATTCCCGTGGCCGTTGATATTTTTTTTGATACGCCCAGAAAAGGACATATTCCCAGGAACTGGGACAAGACAATATTATTGACAAAAACGGCTGAAATGATGATGATAAAATACTGCATCAATAAAGTCTCCTATGCTTTTTTTATTTTATTGACAATGGCAATCAGGTATCCCAGTACGATAAAGGCCCCGGGGGCAAGTACAAAAAGGAGCATCCCGTAATTTTCGGGATAAACAGTTATTCCGAAAATTTTTCCGCTGCCCAGGAATTCCCTGACAGCACCAAGTATCGTCAACGACATGGAAAACCCCAGGCCGATACTGAGCCCGTCTATGATCGATGAAAAAACATCGTTTTTGGAGGCGAAGGCCTCAGCCCGGCCCAGCACGATACAGTTCACCACGATCAAGGGGATAAACAATCCAAGACTTTTAAAAAGTCCCGGAAGATAGGCCTGCATGGAAAGTTCTACGACGGTTACGAAAGCGGCAATAATAACGATAAAGCTTGGAAGGCGCACTTTGTCCGGAATGACATTCTTGACCATAGAGATGACCATGTTGGACATGATCAGCACAAAAGTCGTAGCCAGTCCCATTCCAAGTCCGTTAATCGCTGAAGAGGTAACCCCCAGGGTCGGGCACATTCCCAGCAGCAGCACAAATGTCGGGTTCTCCTTTAGAAAACCTTTGGTTAAATTATTCCATTGATTCATCGTGAACCTCCTTCTGTTTTTTGATCCTGGTTTTGTGTTTGAGGGACAGAATCCCTGTAGGTTTCAAAAGCCCTTCGTATGGCTTCGAGAAAAGCCCTTGATGTAATAGTCGATGCGGTAATGGCATCGATGTCACCCCCGTCTTTGCTGACGGTAAAGTTGGTTGTTCCCGGATTTTTTCCGATGACGTCTTGTTTGGGCTTATCAGGGTTGTTGAACCAGCTTACCATTTTCGATCCCAGTCCCGGGGTTTCTTTATGATCCAAAACCTGATATCCGGATATAACTCCATCCGGTTTAAACCCCACCATCAGCTGGATCAGGCCGCCAAAACCTTTTTTTGAATAAGTCTTTACGGCAACGCCAACCAATTCTTTGGCCCCGTTGTATGCAGGAAAAAATTCCAGGCTGTCGCCACCTTCCTTTGGTGCGACTTTCCATGATTTTCCAAGCTCTGCAAATTGAGGAAGGATTTTTTTTATAGCATCATTTTGTTCCTTCATTTTCGCAGTATCGATTGCTTCTTTTGTTACACTGTGAACAAATCCCAGGATAGATGCAGACAGGAAAGTGACCAGGAACAAGGTCAGTACCATGCTTAAAAATGTCGATTTTTTTCCAGCCATTATTTTTTCCCTCCAAATCGTTTCGGTTTAATGTAGGCATTGATCAGCGGGGTGAAACCGTTCATGATCAGGATTGCAAAAGAAATACCTTCCGGATATGCCCCGAAATTGCGGATAAGTATCGTGATAACGCCAATCCCGGCAGCAAATATAAATTGCCCCCGGTGTGTCATTGGAGAAGTGACCATGTCGGTTGCCATGAAAATAGCCCCGAGCATTGCTCCTCCGGTAAGCAAATGAAATACAGGTTCGATAAAACGGTCAGGGTTTACCAGCCAAAGGACTCCCTGGAAAACGAAGATCGTTCCCAGAACGAAAACAGGGATATGCCAGCTGATTACTTTTTTCCAAAGCATATATCCAAATCCGAGGAGTAGCATCAGGGCTGAGATTTCACCTATCGATCCGGACATGTTCCCGTAGAGTAGATCGGTCCCTGAAGGTAGCCTGGAAACGACATCAGAGACAGCCTGCCCGTTTTTTATACTTTCTTTTAGTACTGCGAGGGGGGTGGCGGTAGTTACGCCATCTACTGTCGAATACAGGGTTACAGGCCAGCTTGTCATTTGAACGGGAAAAGAAATCAGCATAAATACGCGTCCGACTAATGCCGGATTGAAGGGATTGTTGCCCAGTCCTCCGAATGACATTTTACCAACCCCAATGGCTATCAGCGATCCCAGTATCAATACCCATCCGGGAATAGATGCAGGGACGTTAAATGCCAGCAAAAGACCAGTCAATGCGGCAGAGCCATCGGTGATGTGGGGTTCCTCTTTCATGAGAAAACGCTGGATCAGGTACTCGAACGCCATGCTTGACAGAACAGCGATCAGGGTAACCCGAATGGCGTCGAGGCCAAACATGAAAATAGACCAGATCAGGGCGGGCACAAGGGCCACGATAACCCTGTACATGATTTTATTCACCGATTCGTCGGTATGGATGTGCGGTGAAGGTGATATGGTAAGCAATTTGTTCATATTCCGGTGTAAATGATCAACATTTGACTTTTTGTTTCTATCTGATGGTTATTTTTTCCGGCTGCGGATAATCTGGCCCACTTTCCCTTTTCCCTGCCTGATATAATCAAGTAAGGGCCTGTCGGCAGGGCAGGTATAACTGCACGAACCACATTCGATGCAATCCATAACCTTATTCTCTTCTGCTTTGTCCCAGATTTGTTTCTCAGAAACAGTCATCAGCAGGTAAGGTTCCAGTCCCATCGGGCAAACGGAAACACACCTTCCGCAACGGATGCAGGTTTGCGAAGGTTTGCGAAGGGCCTGTTTTTCCTGCATTATCAGTATTCCGGAAGTCCCCTTGGTTACAGGGATGTCTGTTGTTGTAACAGCCTTGCCCATCATTGGGCCTCCGCTGATTATTTTTCCGGTATCGCCCGGCAACCCTCCGGCTGCTTCAATCAGCTCGCTAACCGGGGTTCCTATTCGTACCAGAAAATTGGAAGGCTTCTTTAAAGACTTCCCGGTTACCGTTACAACCCGTTCGATAAGCGGTTTATTTTTTAACACAGCCTCATAAACTGCAAATGCTGTGCCCACATTGTCCACGACAACGCCCACTGCTATGGGAAGTGCCCCAGAAGGGACTTCCCTGCCTGTGATGGCCTTGATCAGTTGTTTTTCTCCTCCCTGCGGATATTTTACCTTTAACGGGACAACTTCAACGGGAGTACCTTTACATATTCCCGATAAGTATACTATCGCATCCTGTTTATTATTTTCTATGCCGATATATGCCTTATTTACATTCAGGGCTCGCATCAATAACCGGATACCGACAAGTAGTTCCTTGCCTTTTTCGAGCATGAGCCGGTGATCGGAAGTCAGGTACGGTTCGCATTCCACGCCGTTAATGATCAGAATCTCTGCTTTCATTCCCTGGGGGGGAATAAGCTTGACATGCGTCGGAAATGTTGCGCCGCCCATTCCTACAATACCGGCCGCATTGATCCGGTCGATAATTGTTTTGCTGTCACAGGAAAAATCTTCAACAAGCGATTCATCCCTGATGATATTCTCGTCCCATTCGTCACCTTCCACATCGATAAAAATGCCTTGCTTGGGATATCCGCTGCTGTCGGTTGCCAGATCTACCTTTTTCACGGTTCCGGAAACAGAAGAATGGATATTTGCGGAAACAAAACCACCTGCCCTGGCAATCAGCTGCCCGGTATTGACCCGGTCCCCTTTACCAACAAGGGATACAGCCGGAGCCCCGATATGCTGTCCAACGGGTATAAAAACGCTTTTAGGCAGGGCCAGTTTTTCAATGGCACTTCCGGCTGAAAGTTTGTTCTCTGCCGGATGAATCCCTCCAAGTTTGAATGTTTTTAACACGACTGGCCTCCTTATTTATTTTGGATATTATCTGGTTCACTTATCTCTGATATTCTCTCGCCAGAAGGAACAACTGTGCTTTCTTTTTTTTCCGGATCGGGCGGAAGATCGGTTTTTATTTTCCTGGGTGGAAAATTTACTTCGACAATAGCATGTGTCGGGCATTCATCAACACATTTCCGGCATAGTTTACATTTATCCGGATCGATATAGGCAAGATTATTACCAATTGTTATCGCATCGAAAGGACAAACTTTGGCACATTTTCCGCAGCCAATACAGGCAACTTCGCACGATTTCCGGGCAATACCTCCTTTTTCCTCATTCCGGCACGAGACGTATATTTTTCTGTCTTTAGGCGATTTTTTTCTTAATTCAATCAGGCTCTTCGGACACGCACTGACACAAGCCCCGCAAGCGACACATTTGGAGTCATCAACCTCTGGTAAGCCTGTTGCCGCGTTCATATGAATAGCATCGAAATCGCAAGCATTCACACAATCTCCATGTCCCAGGCATCCAAACTGACATCCGGTGTCACCACTGTAGAGAGAGGATACGACAGAACAGGATGAAGCTCCGTCAAACAAGTTTGTTTTTGGTCTGTGCTCGCAAGAACCGTTACACCGGACTACAGCGACTTTAGGCGTCTTTTCAATGGCCTGAAGCCCTAAAATACCTGCAATGTTATGCATCGTATCATTTCCTCCTACCGGACAAAATACCTCGGCAAGGTCATTTCTCGTTACGCATGCTTCGGCAAAAGCATGGCACCCGGCAAAGCCGCATCCCCCGCAGTTCGCACCCGGCAAGGCTTTTTCAACATCGTCGATCCGTGGATCTTCATATACCTGGAACTTTTTAGCTACGAAATAGAGGATCACTGCAGCCAGCGTTCCTATCGCGCTTAAAGTAATGATCGTATAGACAATGGTCATATTCATAGTTGTTATTCTAAAGGCTTAATTTCAAAACCGAAGGTCTTCTTAAATTTATTCCTGAATAAATAAAGAACAAGATAATAAGGAATAAGTACCCCCAGGGAAAGAAGCCCTGATAGTCCCTCATTGGAAGTCATATTCGTCGAAATGACAAGAACTGTCAATAATAGCAGAAAGGGAAGAAGATACCCATAAAACAAAGCCCTGAAACCCTGGGCTGTTTTTCCGACAACAAGAACCTGCTGTCCTTCATGAAATTCGCCTTCATAGTGACTGATCTCGATTTCTTTATCCTTAATATCAGCCGCTGTGCAAACACCTTTCGCATGACAGGATGTACATGCCGATTCAGATATGATGCCTACAATTATCTCCTCTTTCGAAAGCCTTTTTATAACCCCCTTATGTGAAATTTCTCCGGACATCCTTAAATTCTCTCCAAAACTAAATTTTGGTGCAAAACTATAGATGTTTCAATAACTTGTTTGTGTTGTAAAATCATTTTTGAATCATCTTTCATTATTTATATTAATTTTAAATAAGCGTGATCATTTTATTTTTTTAAATATTTGTATTTTAAGCAAATACAATGCGATATGACAAAAATCATTGTTTGATTTTTCGAATCTGTGTAATCGATTGCACGACAAAAATAAATGTTTCTTTTTTGATATAAAAAATACCTCCTGTTAACGTGTTATCTGCACGGTAAAGTAATTGATAAAAATGAGGTGATTAACTAATTACGCTCCAGTCGAATTCGGTATTCTTCATTCGTTGCAGATGATAGCGTAATAATTGATTTTCTGTTTTTTCCAGTTTGGGATCATCGTTCAGAATATCGGATGCCATATTTCTGGCAATACGAAGTATTTCGCCATCCTTGCCCAGGTTGGCAATATTGAGGTTCACCCCCAGGCCACTTTGTTGTGTGCCCTCGAGGTCTCCCGGTCCCCTTAGCTGCAGGTCAACTTCGGCTATTTCGAAGCCGTCTGATGTCCTGACCATAGTCTCCAATCGTTTTCTGCTTTCATTACTTATTTTATACGATGACATTAGCAGGCAGTATGATTGTTCAGCCCCCCGGCCAACACGGCCTCGCAGCTGGTGTAGCTGGGATAATCCAAATCGCTCAGAACTTTCTATTATCATGACTGATGCGTTTGGCACATCAACTCCTACTTCAATTACCGTAGTTGCTACCATAATCTGCGTTTTACCCTCCTTGAACGAAGCCATTTCTTTATCTTTGTCTGCCGGTTTCATTTTCCCGTGTACCATGCTGAGCCGGTAATGGGGAAAGACCTGTTTTAATAGTTCGTACCCGTTTTCCAGATTTTTCAGGTCGAGTTTTTCAGATTCGCTGATTAACGGGTAAACAACGTAAATTTGTCGTCCGGCATCTACCTGCTGCCTCATAAACTGATAGACTTCCTTTCTTTTGCTTTCATAGTAATGGCGGGTCTCTATCGGCTTACGTCCTGGAGGAAGCTCATCGATAACCGATACATCGAGGTCTCCGTACAAGGTCATGGCCAATGTTCTTGGAATTGGGGTAGCTGTCATTACTAGCACGTGGGGCGGGATTCCCGGATTCTTTTTCCAAAGCCTCGCCCGTTGAGCTACTCCAAACCGGTGTTGTTCGTCTATAATGACCAGGCCAAGCTTTTTAAAGGTTACGGTATCTTCAATTAGGGCGTGTGTGCCAATTAAAAGCTGTATTTCACCGTTTCCCAGTCCCTCCTGAATGATTTTACGTTCTTTGGTCCTGGTCGACCCGGTTAACAGAAAAACTTTGATACCGAGTCCGTCGACCATTTTCCGAACGGTATGATAATGCTGGATTGCCAGTATCTCGGTAGGAGCCATCAGACTGGCCTGAAATCCGTTATCGAAAGCAATTAAAGCAATCATTAAAGCGACCAGTGTTTTACCGCTGCCAACATCTCCCTGCAGAAGCCTGTTCATTTGAGTACCGCTACCCAGGTCTTTTCTTATTTCCCGGATTACCTTTTTTTGGGCATTGGTCAGTTCGAACGGAAGATTATCCTGGTAAAATTTGTTGAAGTTGTACCCGATGGTGCCAAAAACAAATCCTCTGAATGCTTCGGTCCTTTTATGTTTTAACGAAAGTATTTTTAACTGGATATAAAACAGTTCCTCGAATTTCAGGCGAAAAGTAGCCTTATCCAGCAATGTGGCACTTTCCGGAAAGTGAATTTGTTTCAATGCCTGGTTTAACGGGAGCAGCCTTAATTTTTCCCTGATTGGCGGAGTAAGCGTTTCAAAGATTTTTCCCTCGACGGCCAGCGAAAGGTTATATTGCAGCTTATTGATCGCCTTTGTATTCAAAAATCTTTTTTTCAAAATTTCCGTAGTGTTGTAAAAAGCCTGCAACACTCCCGTAAAGATTTGTTCTCCTTCATTCGCTTCCAGCTCGGGATGGATAATATTTACTCTTCCGTTAAATACGGATGGTTTTCCGAATACAACATACGTTTTCCCGGGTAACAGATTTTCCCGGATGTATTTGATCCCGGAGAACCATACCAGGTCAAGGCTACCTGTTTCGTCATAAAAGTCAGCTACTAGCCTTTGTTTACGCTGCTCTCCAATCAGGTTGAATGTCCTGATCTTGCCCTTTACCTGGATATAGGCCTGGTGCGCATTAATTTCTTTTATCTTGTGAAACCGGGTGCGATCAATATATTTATAAGGAAAATAGTACAACAAGTCCCGGTAAGTCAGAATCCCCAGTTCCTTTTTTAGCAATTCGGCCCGTTTGGGGCCTACGCCAGGCAAAAACTTTATATCTTGCTCCAAAAATTCAGGCATGAGACAAAGATAAAAATTTATGATGAGTCAGATAATTTTTTTCTTTGAGATGGTTCTTTGTTCAATACAGGCCTTTTATCCTGTTATTTTTTTAAATTTATACTGACATTTTAACGGGAGATGATTATTTTTACTGGTACATATTGAATAACAGTATTACCCACTGTTTAAAAAGATATCTCAGATAAATAAAAGATTATTCATTTATTCACTTAACAGGTATTTCCCGATGAGAGAAGTCATCCGCTTAACCAATATCGTGAAGAACTACAGGGTAGGGAGCCAGGTTGTTAACGCCCTCCGTTCAGTTAGCCTGCAAATCAATGAGGGCGAATATGTCGCCATCATGGGAGCTTCGGGATCCGGAAAGTCAACGCTAATGAACGTTCTGGGCTGTCTGGATACACCAACAGGTGGCCGGTATGATTTGAACGGAAAAGATGTCAGCCATATGACTGATGAAGAGTTGGCCGCTATCCGGAATTCAGAGATCGGTTTTGTTTTTCAGACCTTTAATTTATTACCCCGCAATACGGCGCTGGAGAATGTGATGTTACCTTTGATTTATTCTGGGATAAAAAAACAGGAGCGTAAGGAAAGGGCAGGGAAGATGCTGAATAGCGTTGGCTTGGCCGAGCGGACCGATCACAAACCAAATGAATTATCAGGAGGGCAAAGGCAAAGAGTTGCAGTTGCAAGGGCCCTTATCAACAACCCTGCAATTTTGCTTGCAGATGAACCAACCGGAAATCTCGACTCGAAAACTTCTGAAGAAATTATGCAGTTGTTTTCGGAAATACACAAACAGGGAAATACGTTAATCCTGGTTACCCATGAAGAGGATATCGCCCGGCATGCACTCCGGATTATCCGGTTGAAAGACGGGCAGATTGAATCTGATATTATTAATAGAAACCGGTAAAAGATGGCAAAGGAAGTAAGAATTTATACAAAAACAGGAGATGACGGCACTACCGGCCTGATTGGCGGTACCCGTGTAAAAAAATATGATATCAGGCTTGAGGCATATGGTACAGTCGATGAACTGAACAGCCATATTGGCCTTATACTGGCTACCGACATTGACAGTCGATCAAGGGAAGTACTCACAGAGATACAGTCAAAGTTATTTATTATTGGGGCGCAGCTGGCAACTGACGATCATGCTTCAGAATTCAGGAAGCAAATCCCATGTACTGAAAAGGATATCGAGAAGCTGGAAGGTGAAATGGACAATATGTTTGAAGAACTTCCCAAACTGGATCATTTTATCCTGCCGGCGGGGACTATTGGTACGGCTTATGCTCATGTGGCAAGAACCGTTTGCAGAAGGGCAGAACGCAGAATTGTAGAGTTGGCAAAAAAGGCCGACGTAAACACAAACCTGATAAAATATATAAACCGTCTTTCTGATTATCTTTTTGTTTTGGCTCGTAAAATAAATCATGATAAAAAATTTGATGAAATTCCTTGGGCTCCTGAGAATAATCAACGATGATTTTTTTGTATGTTGTGATATATTTTTTTATATATTCGCAAAATCAAAAAAATGAATCAAACTAAAAATACCTTCGAATATGTACTGGACATTAGAATTAGCATCAAAACTTGAAGATGCACCCTGGCCTGCATCCAAAGACGAGTTGATTGACTATGCAATCCGCTCGGGAGCCCCGCTTGAGGTAATTGAAAACTTACAGGAGATCGAAGACGAAGGGGAAATTTACGAAAGCATTGAAGATATATGGCCTGACTATCCTAGCAAAGACGATTTCTTTTTTAACGAAGATGAATACTAAGAGTAATCGAGACATATAAAAAATAGCAGGTATTTCCTGCTATTTTTTTTGATTTATTTCTAAAAAAATGTCTTTGTAAGATTTGGGTCGGATATCATCGAGCCATTTAAAATCTTTGAGTGATTTATCTGGCTCAGTAATTTGCCCCAAGGGAGTCATTTGTCCGTCGGGAGAAGTGAGAAGAGATATTTTATGAACTTTGCTTTGTTTCAGATAAATGATAATACTACTGCTCTCTGCTTTATTCAATCCAATAATTCCATTATCGTCACGGGCATAATAAAGAGACTCCCCATTTCCGTCGACATTCACTTTATAGAGGTCTCTTAAGTGGATATAACCAGTCATATCACGGCCTTTTATCTGGTTGAACTTATCCGAATCTTCCTGGGCAACAATGAAGGCATTATTTTCCATGTAGGCCCTCTGGGTATCTTTATCCTTAGTGACCAGCTTAATATATCCCGCAGTCATCTGGTTAGCCCCGGACCAGATCACAGGATCGTGAAACATTTGAGTTGTTGAGTCCCTTGACCAGTATACAAGAGAGTCGCATTTTCCCTGGATATCCTCCCTGTAAAAGCGAACATGGAAATAGGCTTTCATGATTTTTTTATCGGGGATACTGTCTGGAAGCGTGCGTAGGGTATCTGCGTGGAGAAATAAGGTGTCCTTATCTGTATAATACCAGAATTGAGCAGAATCTATGGCCATTGCCGTTTGAGCTTTGTCATCATATTCAATTCTATTCCCTTTTACGACTACATGATTTTTTAGATCATTTATATCGGCATCTCCCAGGGCAAGACCATTCCCGGAGATTTTATCATAATAGACCGTATCTGCTGTAATCCTCTGATTGGCCCGGGTAATAACAGGTCTTTTAAAAAGATCTGCCTTCCCTGTTTTCGTATTATAAAATCCGTCCGTAGCAAACAATTTATTTTCTTCGTTGTAAATTGTAGTTGGTCCAACGATAGAGACAACACCCGTGCCCATTTGATAAATCAACGTATCTGAGTTTAGTATATAGCCATTCGCATCTCCTTTTACCTCTGTTTTAAAATAGGCTTTATCTTCCCTTGCATAGTACTCTCCGATTTTGCTGTTAAGCGTGCTGGTAGAGTCTTTAACTGTTCCATAATTGTTGTAATACCCAATTCCTGTGTTCATATCATAGTTCAGGGAATCTGTAGTCAGCGTGGTCGATTTATTGACCAAACGGACATTCATCCGGGCTTTAGCTAATTTTGTGTCACCGTTGTAGTTGACAAAATCGGCATACAAATGAAGCGTATCATCCTTGAGTATATGCACGTGACCGAAACCATCGACAACGTTGGTGTCGATATAGGAATAAGCGCTGTCGCACCACATTTGAACATTATTATGCCGCAGTTGTACATCACCTATTAACCGCTGAGCATTGGCTACAATTTCAGCGTTGTGAAGCAGTGAATTCGCATGTTCAATTTTGACTTCCCTCTTGTTTTGGGCAAGAACAAAAAAAGGGAGTAAAAATAAACATACCAGGCCAAATTTTTTATATGAACTGATCAAAATATCCATTCACAACAGTTTATAATCAAATAAAAAAAGATTCCTTTCTGTCAAGGCAGGAAGGAATCTTCTGTGTTTTTTGTTTATTTTATCCAGCCTTTGTACTTAAAGTTACAGTTCGCATACGAATCGTCAATGTGTATGTATGTTTTGGCTTGTTGTTCTGAAATCCATTTATCAAGGGCTTCTTCCTTCTTTTGTTGCAGGTACACGTCGCTTAGCTGTTGATAATCTTCCTGCAGATTAGCCTTGTGTGCCTTAGTCCTGCTAATTAATTTTACAATTTTATAAACACTCCGCTGTTTTTCGTCAACAGTTAAAAAAGGATCTGAAATTTCGTTTTCCTTAAGCTTGTCAAGCACTTTGCTGATTTCCGGATCAAGTTCGTCCTGTTTCCACTTGGATGACATTGAATATGGATTGATTGCGATACCTCCGCCATTTCTTGAATTTTGATCGGATGAGTAATGCAACGCGGCTTCTTCAAACGATATCTTTCCCTTTCTGATCAGGGATGCAAGACTATCAAGGCTGACTTTTGCCTTTTGCATTGCCTCAGGAGTGGGTTTCGGTTTTAGGATAATATGACGGGTATTGATTTGTTCTCCTTTTCTGTCTATCAGCTGAATTATGTGATAACCAAAATCACTTTTAACGACGTTAGATACTTTGTCCCCCCTGAGAGCAAAAGCGGCAGCTGCATATGCAGGATCAAGTTGTGCCCTTCCCATGTAGCCTAGTTCTCCTCCGTTTGGGGCAGAAGCATCTTCTGAATACAAGACAGCCAGTGTCGCGAAGCTTTCGCCATCTTCAACCCTCTTTTTGAATTCACGCAAGCGGGCCTTGATCTTGTTTTCTTCATCCAGAGAAATAGGCGGAAAAACAGAAATTTGGGCATATTCGACTTGTGTGTCTATCATCGGGATTTTGCTTTGGTCCATATTCCTGTAATTGTAACGGACTTCAGCTGGTGTTACGGTTACCTTTCCTTCAATTTTATTTCTCATTTGACTGGTCATAAGCTGATTGCGGATTACTTCCTCTAGGTCTGACTTAATCTGGGGCATTGATTTTTTGAAATAATTTTCTACCGCTTGTTCAGATCCAAGATTTTTCACAAAATACTGAATCCTTTGATCCATGTTTTGATTGATCTGGCTGTCAGTAACCTCGATGGTTGTATCCAGCTCTGCTTCTGCAAGCAACAACTTCTCAACGAGAAAATTTTCCAGTATCTCGCATTTCATATCCCCGTCAGAAGTAATACCCTGAGCCTGATCTTGCATATACATATTTTCAATGTCAGATTTCATGATAATATTACTTCCAACTACCGCGACAATCTGGTCGATGATCTTGTCCTGTGCCTGTAGTTCCGTAACACTTGTGATGCAGCATAATGTGACAAAACCAACTAGAAAATTTCTGAACATATTTTCCTATTTTTTAGTATTAAAAATTTTAAACTTATTCGAAGCCAAACCTTCCTGATAAATATCTTCCTCGATATCTTTCAAAAATTTTATCTTTCTGTCATTAAGCAGGATGTTCCTGATTTCAGGTTCAACATATTCCTCAGGGGCAATTTCGCCAGTCATCCTGTAATCACGGATGCAAATAAAGTAATAATAATCTGTATCGCTGCTCTCCGCAAACTTGTTTCTTTTCAAAAAGCGATCTTCGTCTCCAATTCCTTCAGGAAGTTGATAAAACACGCTGGAAGAATTAATCCATTTATCCCCGAACCGGTCATATGTTTTGGCATATTGCATGCAATATTCATTGAGCTGTGCCAGTTTCTGGGGATCATCGTCCTTGCAAAGTCGCTTGATATTCTCGGGATTGGCGAGTTCAAGCGGAATTTTCATAAAGATAGCTTTTACAATATTGTTCTTCAGGAGGTACTCGTTTTTATGTTGCTGATAATAGCCACTGATCTCATCTGATGTTATCACCGTATCCATTTTCTGCGCCATGAGTTCGTTTTTATAGCGATAAGTCAGCAATGAGTTCCGGTATTCATTTAATTCCTTGTCCACGTCTTTTTGTTCAGGGGAGAGGTTTTGCTCCGCATTGAGCACGACAAGTTCCGAACACACCCATTTTTTTACAAAATCATCGACCCACAATGTACTATCGGTTCCTGATAAGTTATTCGGTATCACTTTCTCCACTTCTTCTTTATATAAAATATTATCACCGACCTGGGCAAGTGGTATCTTTTCCTTTTCTTCCTGATGACATGAAGCCAATAAAACCAAAAAGGCAACGGCACTGTATAATAATTTTTTCACTCGTTTATTCCAAAATAAGGGGTTAAAAACTTAGAGTTAATAACGATGCTTTTAAAAGTATTGCCAGGAACTGGCGGATCTTCGGTTTGTTCAGGTTCGAATATGAATTTATCCATTATCTTTTGTATTCGGAGCCGATATGCCCGTTTCTTTATACATTCAGCATTCAGGTTTTCAGACATTTCATTCAATTTTGTTCTCGTGTCCTTCGGGTATTGACTACAATATTTTTGTTATCTAGTGTAATATTTTACTGACGCGAACTATAATTAGGTGCTTCCCTGGTAATTGTCACATCATGCGGATGGCCTTCCCGTACGCCGGAATAAGTAATTCTTATAAAACGCGACTGCATCAGTTCCTCAATATTATGTGCCCCGCAATATCCCATACCTGCCCTAAGCCCCCCCGTCATTTGGTAAAGCACCTCGTAAAGCGATCCTTTATAGGGCATTCGGGCCGTTATCCCTTCCGGTACAAGTTTTTTAATATCATCTTCCTCATTTTGAAAATAACGGTCTTTTGAACCGGCTTGCATGGCTTCAACGGAACCCATTCCTCTGTAGGTTTTAAATTTTCTTCCCTGAAATATAATGGTTTCTCCCGGCGATTCTTCCACTCCCGCAAAAAGAGAACCCGCCATAATTGAATTTGCCCCGGCAGCGATAGCTTTAACAATATCGCCGGAATAACGGATACCTCCATCGGCAATAAGCGGGACCCCGCTGTGTTTTAATGCTTTACTGACAGCATAAATAGCTGATAATTGAGGAATTCCAACGCCTGCAACGATCCTTGTTGTACAGATAGATCCAGGCCCAATACCCACTTTTACAGCATCAGCCCCGGCAAGAACAAGATCAGTGGCAGCTTCAGCAGTTGCAATATTGCCCGCAACAAAATCTATTTCAGGATATTTTGCCTTAGCCCTTCTTAATGTATCGAGTACTGTTTTCGAATGTCCATGTGCCGTATCAATAACAATCGCATCGACCTGGGCGGCAACAAGGGCATCGATACGCTCCTCAACATCATTCGTAACACCTACGCCTGCTGCGACTCTTAACCTTCCTTTCTGATCCTTGCAGGCAAAGGGTTTATCCTTCGCTTTGGTTATATCTTTATAAGTAACCAGTCCGATCAGATGGCCCGATTTGTCGACAACAGGCAGCTTTTCTATTTTGTGCTTCTGCAGGATTTCCGCAGCCCGTTGCAGATCGGTCGATTCAGTTGTAAAAATAAGATTTTCAGAAGTCATTACTTCTTCAATCGGTTTACTCATATCCGTTTCAAAACGAAGGTCACGGTTTGTGACAATACCGACAAGTTTTTTTTGACTATCTACAACAGGGATGCCACCTATTTTATAGGTATGCATCAATTCCAGGGCATCACGAACCTTTTTTTCACGGGAGATGGTGATCGGATCATAAATCATTCCATTTTCAGCACGTTTCACGGTCATCACCTGTTTGGCCTGTTCTTCAATAGACATATTTTTGTGAATCACACCAATACCACCTTCCCGGGCAATGGCAATGGCCATCGGGGCTTCCGTAACCGTATCCATGGCAGCAGTTACAATCGGTGTATTCAGAGAGATAGACCGGGAGAAAACAGATGAGAGGTCGACTTCTTTCGGTAAAACTTCTGAATACGCCGGGACTAAAAGAACATCGTCAAATGTCAGTCCCTCAGAAACTACTTTGTCCGTTAAAAATGACATTGCCGTGATTTTTATTTTAATTAATTGCCAAAACTACGAAAAATAACCGGATAATGTTTTTATTTACATTTGGTATGCAGCTATTAAAGATATAATTTTCATTAAAATTTGTTAAGTTGGAAAACCTTTGGGGCTTAATGTATAAATTTTAGCAGGTGAACGAATATCAGGCTATATTGACCAAATACTGGGGGTACCCGCGTTTTCGCGAGTTGCAGGAGGAAATTATCGTTTCTGTTGCCTCAGGAAAAGACACCTTGGGATTGATGCCTACCGGGGGAGGAAAGTCGATAACCTTTCAGGTTTATTCAATGTCGAAGCCAGGTATATGTTTGGTAATAACGCCCCTTATTTCTTTAATGAAGGACCAGGTTGAGAACCTTCAGAAAAAGGGGATCAGGGCATTGGCCATTCATTCAGGAATGAGTGCGCAGGAAGTAAAACTTGCTTTTGACAGTGCCGCCTGGGGCGATTTCAAGTTCCTTTACCTGTCCCCTGAAAGAATTATTACAGAACGGTTCAGGGAAAGATTACCACAAATGAAGGTAAACCTGATTACCGTTGACGAGGCCCATTGTATTTCGCAGTGGGGGTATGACTTCAGACCATCTTATCTCAGGATCAGGGAACTGAGGAACTTATTGCCGGATGTGCCGGTTCTGGCATTAACTGCTACTGCAACAGAAAAAGTTGTCGGGGATATACAGCTACAGTTGAATTTTAAGGAAGAAAATGTTCTTAGAAGAAGTTTTTTCAGGGAAAATATCGGCTACCTGGTCCGTACCAGGGAAGACCAGGCACAATACCTGTTGCAATCAGTTCGAAAAGCATCGGGGACAGGGATCGTTTACGTGCGAAGTCGCCGTCAAACAAAAGAAATAGCAGAGTTCCTGATGAAAAATAAAATATCTGCAGACTATTATCATGCCGGATTAACAACACTCAGCAGGTCAAAAAAGCAGGAAGACTGGAAACAGGGGCGGACCAGGATTATTGTCGCAACCAATGCCTTTGGAATGGGGATTGACAAGCCAGATGTCCGTTTTGTTATTCATCTTGGTCCTCCGGATTCTCCTGAAGCATATTTTCAGGAAGCCGGAAGGGCCGGGCGTGATGGAAAAATGGCTTATGCCGTGCTTATAACCGGCAAATCGGATCAGATGGCCTTAAAAAAGCAGGTTGAAAAAGCATTTCCTCCTATAGAAACGATAAAAAGGGTTTATGAGGCTCTGTGTAATTATCTTCAGTTGGCCGTTGGTTTTGGGAAGAACCAGATTTTCGATTTTGGTATCGGCGATTTTGCGGGGCGGTATAGTATGCAGATAACAACTGTGCTTAATTGCCTGAAAATTCTTCAACGGGATGGCTACCTCGAACTAACGGAGGAAGTTGACAACCCCTCCCGGGTGTTCTTCCTTGTTGGACGGGACGACCTTTATCGTTTCCAGGTGGCTAACGCCAGTTTCGATGGGTTTATTAAATTGTTGCTGAGATCATATTCAGGTCTTTTTTCAAATTACGTGGGAATTGACGAAGAATTGCTCGCAAAACGCGCTGGGATAAACATTGAAGCGGTTTACAGGTTTCTGAACCATTTGTCGTCCCAAAAGATTATTCACTATATCCCCCGTAAAAAGACACCTTTTATCATCTTTGGCAAAGAACGGCTGGAACCAGGAAGATTAAAGATTTCAAAGGAAAGCTATCTGGACCGGAAGACCGATTATATTGAGCGCGTTGAAGCGATGTTGCATTATACTACAGATAGATTAAAGTGCCGGAGCCAGATGCTACTTGAGTATTTTGGGGAGAAGAACTCTGTGAGGTGTGGAAAATGCGACATTTGTCTGGAACGAAATGAGCTGGAACTGAGCCAGCTTGAGTTTGACAATATCTGCAAACAATTGAAGGAAATGCTGATAGAGCCTTGTTTTTTTGAGGAACTTATTTTCAGGATTGACAGGAATGAGAACGAAATTATCCGGGTTATCCGTTGGCTGATTGACAATGGAAAAATTATCCACAGGATCGATAATCGTCTGGAATGGAAAGATTGACGGAGAGGTGGTAATCATAAATTAAATAAAAAGGTGTGGTTTGGCGCGCGAAACCATAAATTAGTAATAAGTTTTTCTTCACTTCTGAAAACTTATTACTTTTGCAGGATTAAGATTGTTTTATGGCAGAGGCAGGTTTAAATCCGGTTGTATATTCAAGAAATGTTATCGAATTTGTTACGGTAGCGAATGAGTACTGCAGATTTATTGAAGGTGCAGGAAATGAACAGGCGGGAGGTGTCCTTTCGAAAGCGCAAAAAATACTTCCGTTATTGTATTTGAAGGCGGCTATGCTTCCTGATTTTGACAGTTCTGAAGAGCTTGTGCTTGAAAAATATGTTACGGAAGTTGATTATAGTTTCCTGCAGCAGCGTTTGGTGAATTTGTTTGGAGAATACGACGACTATCAGGAGGTTTTTGACCAGGGTATGCAATTTAGCGATACACCGCTGACTGCCAGCATTTCAGAAAATATGACTGATATTTATCAGGATGTAAAGGATTTTATCATGTCATACCGTATTGGCGACGAACAGGTCATGCAGGAAGCCTTATGGGAATGTTTTGACAACTTTAAGAATTATTGGGGGCAAAAACTGGTAAATGTCCTTCGCGCCATACATAATCTTATATACAATAATCAGGTCGATTTTGACGATCAAAAGGAAATACCGGATTCGGAAAGCCAGGACAGCAATAAACCGGACTGGCTGAATAATTTATTTAAAAATCAGAGAGAATAGAGAAAATGTTTCAGGAAAGCATAAGCAAGGAGGAACTGGATGACTTGCCGTTAAAAGCGTTTGATGGAGAAATTGTTGTTATTGATACGATGACGGCTGTATTTTCGGCTGTGAAATATCTTTCCGAAGTCCGGATTCTAGGATTTGACACTGAAACAAAGCCGTCTTTTAAGCGAGGCCAGGTTAATCCTGTTGCTTTACTCCAGTTGTCGACTGAAGATAAAGCTTTCCTTTTTCGGATAAATAGAATAGGGCTGCCCGCCCCCCTGAAATCTTTACTTGCAGACTCCGAGATCCTTAAAGTTGGTGTGGCCATCCGGGACGATATAAAGGGGCTTCAGAAGATAAGCCCTTTTCGGGCTGAAGGATTCATAGAATTGCAGGAAGAAGTGAAAGGATTTGGAATTAGCGATTTTAGCCTGAAAAAACTTGCAGGGATCGTTCTGGGAGTCCGCATTTCTAAATCGCAGCGGCTCTCAAACTGGGAGGCGGATGAGCTTACCGAAGCACAACAAAGTTATGCTGCTACCGATGCATGGGTATCATACGAGATCCTGTATTCTTTAACGAGAGCTGAATTATGACAGATATATTAACAACAGTTGTTCTTGGCAAAGGAAAGGAGCAGTCACTGAAACGCTTTCATCCCTGGGTTTTTTCCGGGGCAATAAAAAAAATTGAGGGTGAAGTAAAAGAAGGTGACCTTGTGAGGGTGGTTTCATCAGAATATTCATTTCTGGGAATAGGTCATTACCAGATAGGGTCTATATCGGTACGGATCGTATCGTTTGACGACGTGCGAATAGACCGCAATTTTTGGAAAGCAAAGTTAAACCATGCTATCTGGTTACGGGAAGCACTTGGATTATTCAATAATCAGGATACAAATGTTTTTCGCCTTGTACATGGGGAAGGAGATGGTCTGCCCGGCTTGGTTATCGACTTTTATAACGGTACAGCTGTTTTTCAGGCCCATTCGATTGGAATGTACCAGATTAGGAATGAACTGGCAGAGCTTCTTCTTGAACTTTTAGGTGATAAACTGTGTGCTGTTTACGACAAAAGTGATAAAACGCTTCCGTCGAAAGCAGGGATCGATCTGCTGAACAGTTATCTGGCGGGGAATGCGCCCGGTGAACCGGTTATTGTAAAAGAATATGGAAATGCTTTTCATGTTGACTGGGTTGAAGGACAAAAAACAGGTTTTTTTATCGATCAGCGTGAAAATCGTCGATTGTTGCAATCATATGCGAAAGGCAGGGAGGTGTTGAACATGTTTTGCTATAGCGGGGGCTTTTCCTTTTTCGCTATGAGGGGAGATGCCAAAATGGTCCACTCGGTGGATGCTTCGGCAAAGGCTATTGAGTTGACCAACCAGAACGTGAAACTCAACTTTAACAAAGATCCCCGACATCAGGCATATGTGGCAGACGCTTTTGAATTTATGAGGGATATCCAAAATAAGTATGACCTCATTATCCTGGATCCCCCGGCTTTTGCTAAACACAGAAATGCCCTGCATCAAGCGCTTCAGGCTTATAAAAGGTTAAATGCAAGAGCTTTTGAGCAAATACGGCCTGGCGGGATCGTATTTACATTTAGTTGTTCCCAGGTTGTGAGCAAAGAAAAGTTTAGGGAGGCTGTTTTTTCTGCTGCCGCGATATCGGGCCGTTCCGTCAGGATTTTACATCAATTAAACCAGCCGGCTGATCATCCCGTAAACATCTATCATCCCGAAGGAGAATATCTAAAAGGACTTGTCCTGTATGTCGAGTAGCATAATTAATTTTGAGTTATCCATGTCATAGATCGAGAGTCTGCCTTATGTTAATGTATGATTATATAGTTATATGTCGTTGATATTTAGATTAAAACATTTAAGCCGTCGTCTGAATTTTCGGAATCGATGTTGGAAATTAAACATATAATATAAAAAAAAACCGACAAGCTTACTTGCGAATTCAAAACAATAGCTATTTTTGTATAAAGCTATGGTGTAATGACTTGTAATAATTTTCATGTAAATGGTCCTGCCTTTCATGTTAAATGGTTTACTTTTCATGACCGTTTCTTTGAAATATCAGAGTTTCCAAGGCCAGGATCTTGTTTTTCTGTCTTGCCTGTGTTTCAATCGGGAACATCTTGTTTAAATGGAATTTCACGATCCGGCATTAGTTTTTAATCTTTCTTTTATTTATTTAATTTTTATTTTTCAATTATGAACATTTACGTAGGTAATCTGAACTACAACCTAAAAGAAGAAGAACTCGCAGAACTTTTTTCGCAGTACGGTGAAGTAGTTTCTGTTAAGATTGTAAAGGATCAAGAAACAGGTAAGGCCAAAGGTTTTGGCTTTGTTGAAATGGCAAATGACTCAGAAGGTACTGAAGCTATTGAAAAACTCGATGGCGCTGAAGTACGAGGAAGGAATATGAAAGTTAATCCTGCGAAACCAAAGGCAGAACGTGCCCCCAGGTTTGACAGACAGGACCGTTCTTCAGGAAATGGTTATTCCCAAAGACCCCAGAGAAGAGAACGTTATTAAATCAGATCAAGCAAAAAAATTCAGGCAAATTTTTGCCTTATTTATAGTGGTTGACCTCTTTTTATCGCCAGAGGCTGTCTGAGAAGATCAAATTTCCGCATGGATAGATTTTGGAATCAACTATATCCGGAGAAAAGGATACTTGTCAGACAGCTTTTTCAAGAAGGCTTTTTTATTAAAAACGGCACTCCGGACGTGTCCGGTAATTCATTGTTCCAAGGGCCTATCCTTAAGTTCATGAGGATTTATCAGACAAAGATTGTATAATCTTTGGTGTTAGTATTATGCATACATTTTCGAGAAACTGGATATCATCCGGCGAAAACGGGGCAGGAGAGTGGCTGTCAATGTCCAGTTCTGCCAAAAATTTTCCGTCTTTAAGAACAGGAACCACTATTTCAGAGCGGATCTCGAGGCTGCATGCTATATAATTATCCTCTGTTGTTACATCCTGAACGACCATTGTTTTACCTTTTTCTGCTACTTGCCCGCAAATACCTTTCCCTACCTTAATACGGGTATGTTCAGTGGGTTTTCCGACATAAGGTCCGAGGACAAGTTCTCCCTGTTTTAACGTATAAAAACCAACCCAGTCATAATGATATATTTTTTCCTTTAACAGACTGCATATCCGTAAAAGCAGATCATCGGGATTTTCATTTATTATTTTCTCGACTTGCCTGAGTGTTTCCTGAAAAAGTTCTTTCATTCCGCCAGTTATTTAATAACGATCTGATTTTTATTGGTTATTTTTTCACAGTATTTACATTTCAGGGCCAATGGATCTTTGCTCACAACAGTAAAAGAGGTCGTGATTGCTTCATGATTTGTTATACACTTGGGATTGAAGCATTTAACAATTCCAACAACTTCATCCGGAACCTTAACAACCTTTTTTTCAACAACTTCATAGTCCCGAATAATATTTAATTTTGCATTTGGGGCAATCAGGGCTATCCTGTTGATATCATCATCTTCAAAAAACTGGTGCGATACTTTTATTATTGCCTTGGTTCCCAATTTTTCGCTGTCGAGGTTTGCCCCGAATGTGATCATGTTGGGAGTTTTGTCAAGTTCAAGGATAGAAATTACTTTGAATAAATTTTCAGATGGAATATGATCGATTACTGTACCTTCACTGATTGCACTGACTTTCAGTTTCAGCTTCTTCTTTATTGGATCCTTCATTTTTTTAATTTGATATATAAATTTTTATTGTCTTGATAAAAAGTCCTGTCCGATTTTTCATTTCAGATTCAATGTATGTGCAATAATAGCTTCCCTCGCAAAAACACCGTTCCTGGCTTGCTCAAAATAATAGGCTTTCTCGTTTTGGTCAACGTCCGTGTCAATCTCGTTAACCCTGGGAAGAGGGTGTAAAATGCGCATATTTGGTTTTGTATTTTTTAGCATGCTGTTTTTTAAAATATAAACATTTTTTACCTGTTCATATTCAATCGGGTCGGAAAAGCGTTCTTTCTGCACACGGGTCATGTAAACAATATCGGCTTCCGAGATAATATCTGTGAACTCACGATGCTCGAAAAAACGTATTCCTTTATCTCTTAGATACATTTTATATTCTTCAGGCATCTGTAGTTCTTCAGGCGCGATGAAGTTAAATATCGGGTTTTCGAACTGAGAAACAGCCATAAGCAGGGAATGGACTGTCCTTCCGTATTTCAGATCGCCTACCATAAAAATATTCAGATTATCAAGTGTCTTTTGCGTTTTGATGATCGAGTACATATCAAGCAGCGTCTGGGTTGGATGCTGGTTGGCACCATCTCCGGCATTAATGATCGGAACACTTGATATTTCTGCAGCATAGCGGGCACTGCCTTCCAGCGGATGTCTAATAACAATGAGATCTGCATAGTTGGAAACCATACGGATCGTATCATGCAGGGTCTCACCCTTGGTTACACTGGATGAATTGGAGTCCTGAAACCCTATAATCCTTCCTCCCAGACGGTTAATTGCTGTTTCGAAGCTAAGCCTGGTCCTTGTAGAGGGTTCGAAAAACAGGGAGGCCACAACTTTCCCATCAAGCAGCTTTTGATTTGGGTTACGCTCAAAATCGGCAGCCAGTTCCATAATACGAAGATATTCGTCCTTCGTATAGTCCATGATGGAAATTAAATCTTTTTTCTTCATTTATTTTTGTTTATGGTTTTATGAAATAGAAAAAAGCCAACAGAAAAAATTACTGTTGGCTTTTTTGACCGGAAACAAAATGGTTTAACCGGGAATAAATTAAAACTGTAATTAAAACAGGTGGTATCACGTTTATAAAATGAAAAAAAATCACAAGAGCGAAATTTTTCACTCAGGAAAGGTTCATATTGTAGAAATAAACGTTTCATTAAAATACAAAATTAATGATTATATGGTTTAAATAGAATGAGCAGATGAAGTATTTATTAACAGGGCTCATTTTTATTTTGGGAGAGATATTTTAAGCAGGGAGAATAAGAAAGGTATCTTATTTTATTTAAATATCAATAAATCAGATCTAAGTATTTTTTAAGAAATAACTTGTATACGTATCCCTTCTAGTTTTTTGAACGCTCCAAGCACCTGTCTGGCTTCATTTTTCCTGATCGATGACCGAATGCGGCAGCGAAGGTCAAACTCATTCTGTTTTAGCGGAAGGCCCAGATCCTTAATTATCCTCATAACATTATTCATTTGTCCATAATCGAACTCTATCCAGAATGAAGTCTCGACAATTTTTTCAATAATTTTGGAATGCAACAAGGCATCTGCAGCAGCCTCTTTATAAGCTTGGATCAGTCCGCTTGTTCCGAGTAGCGTGCCGCCAAAGTAACGGACAACAACAATAAGGATATCCGAAAGGTCTAATTTCTGTATCTGTCCGAGTATCGGCCTGCCTGCGGTCGATGATGGCTCACCATCATCATTGGTTCTGAATAAATCTTTATCCGGACCTAGCCGCCATGCATAACAATGATGACGCGCTGCATAGTGCTCTTTTTTCAAGGTCAGAATGTGTTTTTTAATTTCTTTCTCATTATCAACGGGAAAAGCATAGGCAAGAAATTTACTCCCTTTATCTTTGAACGAACCTTCCGATTTTTCTGCTATGGTTAAAAAAGAATCAATCATCCTGAATTTATTAATGGACGATCAGTATCCGGAAAAAGCAGATTATTACATTCTTAGTTTCCGTTCTATTTCGTCAACGAAAAATTTGTAATTCTTATCTGTATCTATCAGGTTACTAACTGTTTTGCAAGCATGTAAAACAGTCGCATGGTCTTTTTTGCCAATCTGAGAGCCAATATAGGCCAGAGACGATTTAGTCAGGTTCTTTGAAAAATACATGGCAAGTTGTCGTGCCTGGACTATTTCCCGTTTTCTGGTCCTTGTCTGGAGTTGGTCTACCGGCATGTTGAAATAGTCGCATACAACTTTGGTTATATAATCAACCGATAGTTCCCGTGTCGTATTTTGAACCAGTTTATTAATCATCTCACTGGCAAGTTCCAGTGTAATTTCCTTTTTATTTAAGGTCGACTGGGCTAAAAGCGAAACAAGTGCACCTTCAAGTTCACGTACGTTATTGGTGATGTGAGATGCTATGTATTCAAGCACTTCATCGCTGATAACAATGCCGTCTTTGTACGTTTTCCTTTTCAGAATTTCCATTCTTGTCTCAAAATCAGGTACCTGAAGATCGGCTGTGAGTCCCCATTTAAAACGCGATAATAATCGTTGTTCCATACCCTTCAGCTCAATAGGGGGTTTATCTGACGTTAATATCAGTTGTTTCCCGCTTTGATGCAAATGGTTGAAAATGTGAAAAAAAGTTTCCTGCGTTTTCTCTTTCCCGGCAAACTCCTGTACATCATCCAATATAAGGACATCGATCATCTGATAAAAATGAAGGAAATCGTTTCTGTTGTTATTTCTTATAGCTTCAGTAAACTGAATCTGAAATTTATTGGCATTAACATAAAGGACAACTTTATCCGGATATTTATCCTTTACTTCAATACCGATGGCATGGGCCAGATGGGTTTTACCCAGTCCTGAATTTCCATAGATCATTAATGGATTAAATGCAGTACCTCCGGGGTTCTGGGCCACTGCATATCCCGCGCTTCGGGCAAGACGATTACATTCTCCTTCCACAAAATTCTCGAAAGTATTATCTGCCTTTAACTGAGGGTCGACCTGCAACTTTTGTATCCCGGGAATTATAAAAGGATTTTTAATAGAAGGTTTCCCTTCCGTATTAATAGGGACTGAAAGCGGCTTGTTTTGAAGTTTAGAATTGTTGTTTGTCGGGTATTTTACAGTGTATGGTTGTGAGTTGGATTGATTGTTTCCCATTACAACTACGTACTCCAGCTTTGCATCCTGACCAACTTCTTTTCGCAAGGTTTTTCTTAGCAAATCAATATACTGCTCTTCCAGATATTCGTAAAAGAAAGGGCTTGGCACCTGAATCGTGAGTACCTGTTTTTCCAATTTTAGCGGTACGATCGGTTCAAACCATGTTTTAAAACTAATTGCAGGAACGTTATCCCTAATAATGGAGAGACAACAATTCCATACAGCAAGATGATTGTTACTCATTTTGAACAGCAGGATTTATAAAATTCGACAAAAATTTTCCCTAGTTGTTTTTCCCGGGAACAAAATTGTTCAAAAAAAAACTATTAAAAAAATGAAAAATGACTTGACTTTTTCAAAATAAGTACAACTTAATTATCTGTCAGGCACTTAAATTTTGAAAAAAAAACCATGTTGTATAATTGTATTATAATCAATGTTTTACGTTGAAATTAAGCGCAACCTTCGATGGGTAAGTATCTTACAGATATATCTATAAATAATTCTTATGTTCATTATTTTTCTCCAGATTTTCGAAGAGCCTTTTCAAGATTAACCTGGCGGCCATTTTTGAAGGCCACAATTCCCGCATCAGGGAAAATTTTTCTTGCTTTCTCACTCAATTTCGAGATTTCATTAAAATCAGTTGTAGAACCTGTCAGATAATTGTAAACTCCTGAAATTTCAACTTCCTCTACAGGTTGAAAATCGTTGAATACCGCATTTTTAGGATTAAGCCTGGACGAACTGGATATCAGGTTTATCCTAAAAATATAGGGCTCTGATTTTTTTTCCGGTTTTCCTGGAGTTATATAAACTTCTTTTCCCAAATCGAATGCCGAGAAATGAACATACCGTTTGGGGTTGTTCCTGATATCATTAAGCAAGTTATCCAGGCTTAGACTAAGCTGGGTCAGGTTTGTATACAATTCATCATTATTAATAAGCATCCCTGCAGTTCCTTCGCTATTATTGATCTTTTGAATAATCTGGTTTAGACCTTGTGCCGACTGGGCAAGATCATCAAGTATTTGTGTCATATTGACTCTGGCCAGACTATCGCTTATGCTTGAAATATTTTTGGAAATATTACTGATATCTCCTGAACTGGAACCTAAGGCGGTTGTTACAGTAGACAGATTTTCCATAATCGTATGTATATTGCCTGATTCCGCTTGCAAAATATTATTTAACTGCCCGGATGCATCCCTTAGGTTTTGAATTGTCTCATTAATGTGCGCAAAGCTTTCCGACAGGTTTTTGCGTGCTTCTTTATTAAATATATAGGTGAAAACGGTTATAGCAGAGTCGAGCGATGCCAGCAGTTGTTCTGCCTTGTTTTTTAATGGCAGTACCTGCATACTTACCTGTTCTTTCAAGTCTCCTTCAATACTTCCGGGAATCGTATCCTCATCCTGATAAAAGGTGTTACTCCCAGGTTTGATCAGCAGTTTGATCGATTTTGTTCCCATAATATCACTGGAAACAATGCGGGCCACACTCCCTCTCGGGAGCTTAAAATTTCCTTCCAGAGAAAAACTAACGAGCAGGCTGCCGTCTTTCCTGTCTGAGAATTCTATATCTTTCACTTGTCCCACCTGATACCCGTTTATATTTACGGCACTTGATTTGAGAAGGCCGTCTATATGGTCATAAATAACATGATAAGTCGTATTTTTCTTGAAAAAGTCGATACCCTTTAGGTAATTAATCCCCCAGATCAAGATAGCGATGCTGAATATCACAAGTATGCCTAGTTTGGTATATCGGGACACCTTCATAATTGTTTTACTTTTAATTTCAATAGCCGGCAAATATTAACCAGCATTTATGACTAATGACAAAATTACCTGTTATAAATAAACGATATGCAATATTAAGAAGCATTATCCGAGAATACAACAACCCCGAGATGTTTTTTTGTTTATTGGGAATCAAATGATTATACAATACTTTTAATTAATTGGTCCATTTTGCTGTCTATATTAGAGACATTTTTTCATGTTATTCATAGAAAATCGTCTGTAAACTACGGTTTGGCGTCTTGTAAGGCATCTTTTACCGGTACCTGACTCTCATTCTCAAAAGCAACGATAAATGCCTGTGGAAATTTTTTCCGGACTTCTTTCAATTGTTCCTTAGCTTTTTCATAAGAGCCTTCCTTAAGATACATATATTTATACATCCCATTTTGCTGCCGGCTGTAAATATCTTTCATTCCTTTAAAATTGGAAGGATCGGTGCCGATATCTTTAACTGTCGCTGCAACCTGTATACTGAAATAGACACTGGGTGGAATTGGCTTGACTGGGGCATTCGAATTTTTGCCATTTTTTATGTTTGTGGATTGTTCCAGAAGTTTTGGCCCGACCGAATCTTTGTTATTCGGTGGCAGTTTTACTCTTTCAGTCGTCGAATCGACAATTTCTTCTGCTTTTTTTTGTGGGCTTACCTTGAATTCGCTTTTGCTTTCGAAAGATGATTTGTATTCCTTGAACGCACGGAATATAGCGAAAGCTAACTTTGATTGTCCTTCTTCTGAATTAAGAAATATTGCCTCCCTCGGATTGCTTATAAAACCGGTTTCAATTAAGATACTGGGCATTCCGGTTTCTCTAAGAACCAGAAACCCGGCTTGCTTTACTCCTCTGTCCCGTCGCATAGCTGAATGCCTGAACTGATTCTGTATCAGATCGGCAACAAATATACTTTGCTCCATATATTCATCCTGGGCCATTTCGAACATGATGTACGATTCTGACGAATTTGGATCGAATCCTTCATAACGGGTAGTATGATCTTTTTCAAGTAAAATGACCGAGTTTTCCTTTTTTGCAACCTCAAGATTTTCCTCTGAACGATGCAAGCCCAATACAAAAGTTTCTGTTCCTGAAATGGATGGAGCATTGCAAAAGTTAGCATGTATCGATATAAACAAGTCTGCCTTACAACTATTGGCTATTTCAGCCCTTTGATGAAGGGGAATGAAAACATCCTTATTTCTTGTAAATACAACTTTTGCATCAGGGGCTTCCATCCTGATATAATTTCCGAGTTTCAGCCCGATTCCTAAAACCACATCTTTTTCGCTGATACCTTTATATACAGCCCCGGGATCCTCACCTCCATGTCCGGGATCGATGACAACTGTAAATGTTTGATCCGGCGGGTTCCAGGCATAAACAGAAATGGGGATAATGAAAATAAGCACTGCAATATGAAAGGCAAATCGGTGTTTGTTATTCATCGCATAATATCTAAAGCAAAACAAAAATAAAAATATTAATATAAATTTGCACTTGTTCACTCTTTTGTGGCCGATGAATTTATATTTTTGCAATCCAATCAGCCATGAAGGCTTTTTACATTAAATTTGATCCGAAAACTGACAACATATATGCTCGTACTGGTCTGCTATACTTCGGTGGCCCAGAATGCAACAGATGCAGGCAAGATAGCAATGCCTGCAACAGTTTCCTTATTACAGGACAGTGTTCTGTCCACCAGTAAAGGAAAAATCGTGGGAAGAACACTTACCCCCGACAGTTTATCAACAGTTCCTGACAGTATTAAGACTTCACCCAAGGATTCTGTTGCAGTAGATACGGTGAAAAAGTCAACTCCTGTTGTTCTAGAAGATCCCATAGCCTATAATGCGACAGACTCTATTGTCATGTCGCTTGATGCAAAAAAGGTGTACTTGTACAAAAATGCAGTGGTGACCTACCAGGATATTGAACTCAAAGCTGATTATATACAGCTTGATCTGAATGCAAAGGAGGTATATGCAGAAGGCTTGCCTGATACTACTGGCGTAATGCAGGGTGAGCCTGTTTTTACACAGGGATCTGATAAGTATGAAAGCCGTACTATGCGTTATAATTTTAAGTCAGGTAAAGGGATTATCCAAGATGTAAGGACGCAACAGGGTGAGGGATATGTTGAAGGGGAGAGGACCAAGAAAGTCGGGAAAAATGTATTTATCATGAAGAACGGTAAATATACTACTTGCGATAAAGAACACCCTGATTTTTATTTGATGATGACGAAGGCGAAAGTAATTGCCAATAAGACAATCGTTACCGGGCCAGCTTATATGGTGCTCGAAGACTTCCCTATTTATTTCCCTTTTTTGCCGTTTGGGTTTTTCCCGAGTTCTCCGACTTATTCATCCGGCATTATCATTCCCTCATATGGGGAAGAAACAAACAGGGGATTCTTTCTTCGGGAAGGAGGATATTACTGGGCTGCAAGTCCTTATTACGATCTAACCTTGAAAGGGGATATATATTCCAAAGGTTCATGGGCCACTTATATTAGTTCGAACTATAAGAAAAGGTATAAGTTTTCCGGGAGTTTTAATTTTTCATACAATGTAAATAAATACGGAGAGAGCGGTGCTTCTGATGCATATAAAACCAAGGGATTTAGTATAAAGTGGTCTCATTCCCAAGATAGTAAGGCAAATCCTTACCAATCATTCTCCGCAAGTGTGAACCTGTCGACAAGTAGCTACGATAAGGAAAATTCCAACGATTATGAGAGTTACCTGAGTACAACTAAGTCGTCAAGTATTTCGTACAGCAAAAAATGGGAGAATACGCCGTTTAGTATGTCAGTAAACCTGACCCATTCGCAAAATTCGAGCGATTCTATTATGTCTTTAAGCCTTCCGGTAATGACCTTTACCATGACAAAAATATACCCTTTCCGGGCAAAACAGAGATCGGGAGCACTGAAGTGGTATGAAAAGATTGGTTTTAGTTATACAGGGAATATAAAGAACACAATTTCTGCCAGAGAAGATTCAATTTTGAAAAAATCGCTGCTCAAGGACTGGAGCAACGGATGGAAGCATAATACATCTATTTCCCTGCCTAGTTTTAATCTGTTGAAATATATAAATGTAACTCCTAGCGTTAGTTATACGGAACGATGGTATACGCACAAGTTGAACGAACGTTACTATTTTGATCAGATTTCCCGGACAAGCACAGTTGATGTGGATACTTTATATGGTTTTAAACGGAATTATCAGTACTCATTTAGCCTGAGTTCCTCAACCACTATTTACGGGATGTACGTGATAAAAAATCCCAACTCAAGCTTAAAAGTGATCAGGCATAAGATAACCCCGTCCGTGAGTTTTAGTTATCAGCCCGATTTTGGTGCTCCCAAGTATGGATTCTGGGGAAGTTACGTTGATCATGATGGCGATGAAGTCTTTTATAACCGATATAAAGACGGCGTTTACGGATCGGCAGGAAGAGGGAAAAGCGAGTCTATGTCATTTAGTGTGACCAATACTTTGGAAGCAAAGGTTCTTGCGAAGAGTAACGCTGAAAAATCGGGTGCTCAGAGCCGGGAGATAATGAATACTGCCCAAAACGACACGGCAAGCAGCGATAAATATAAAACGGTGAAGATCCTGGATAACCTTGGATTTAGCGGTTCTTATAACTTTGTTGCAGACACGATGAAATTAAGTACGATTGCCTTAAGGGCAAGGACAACCATTAGGGGGGTGTCTTTTAATTTTAGCGGGACCCTTGACCCTTATATGGCCGATTCTACAGGAAGTAGGTACAATGAGTTTTGCTGGAATCAAAGAAACGGGATCGGAAAACTGGGACGCCTTACCAGTGCCAGCTTTTCCTTTGGAATGTCATTTAAATCGAAACAGGGTAACAGCGGACAGCCCCAACAACAGGGTGGGGGACAAGAGCAGCAGTCTCCGTCGCTACAACCGGGACAACCTCCTGTTCAACCTGTTGTAAATACAATGAACGGTCCTGAATATTATGATTTTAATATTCCCTGGAATTTAAATTTCAATTATAGTCTCAGTTATAGCCATTCTAACCCTTATAAAAAGCCGACGATCAGTCAGAGTTTGAATGTTAGCGGAAATATGAGCCTGACAGATAAATGGAAGATGAGAATGACTACCAACTTTGATATCGATGCCGGTACCTTTTCTTATACAACATTTAATGTTTCAAGGAGCCTTCACTGTTTTAACATGAGTTTTAGCTTTGTTCCCTTCGGAACAAGAAGAAGCTACAGCTTTACAATCAATGCTTCTTCTTCGATGTTGAAAGATCTTAAACTCGATAAAAAGAAAAGCTGGTACGATAATTAAAAATTTTGATAAAAAATTATCTCTTAACTTGATTACTGAACTTAATTTCTCAATTGCGGAAAGTACCAGCTTTTTGTAATCTGCTGATAATTTCAATATTCAATATGTAATACAAATAAATAAGGAAAATTTACCAGTTTTCTTTTTTATCCTGAAAATTATTTATCTTAGCACTTCCAGAAAGATTTTGCGCTTACAGTAAAGAGTTTTATACATTAATTTTATTATTTTTAATTTTTCTTCAAAAAAGCTTAACCAAAACATTGATCAAATGTTTTAATAAGGAAAGAAATTGCAAAAATAGAAGATACTATAAGGATTAATGCCCAATGTAAACTAAACTGTAAATTTAGGTGTTATCAATAAAAAGATAATAAGGTATTTTATTATAGAAACGTTTTTTATTTCTTTGCAGTTTAATTATACAAAATCAATTTAAAGAACTTGTTATGGCAATAACAAAAAACAAAATGGTTTCTTTAACCTATGACCTGAGGGTTGATGGGGCAGAAGGAGAGTTGGTAGAACAGGCAACAGCCGGGAAACCGTTACGCTTTGTTTATGGAGCTGGTATCATGCTTCCCAAGTTTGAAGCTTTACTGGAAGGCCTTGAAGAAGGGAAATCATTTGAGATAAATTTGGCTTGTAATGACGCGTATGGAGACGTAGACGAAAACGCCATTGTTGATCTTCCCAAACATATTTTCATTATTGATGGGAACTTCGATGAAGAGATTGTTAAAGTCGGCAACACTGTTCCGATGATGAGTACGAACGGTCAGAGGATGAATGGTTTGGTCCTTGAAGTTACAGACGATGTTGTAAGAATGGATTTCAATCATCCATTGGCTGGAGAGGATTTATTTTTTAGTGGTGAAATTCTGGAAGTGAGAGATGCTACAGACGAGGAAATTTCAGCGACAATGCAAAGCGGCTGTAGTTGTGGAGGAGGATGTGGCTGTGGTGATCATGAAGACGGAGAAACTTGTGGATGTGGAAGTGAAGGCCATTCGCATGGTTCCGGATGTGGTTGTGGATGTTGATGTTTTGAATCTTTTCTGTTGTTCTGAAATATTTCGGACAACTTTTAATTATGAAGAATGAATACTTTTGGTCAGATTTTTAGATTAACATCTTTTGGAGAATCTCATGGTCGAGGGATTGGAGGGATTCTCGATGGTTGCCCCGCCGGCATAGAGCTTGATTTTGATTTTATTCAAAATGAGCTAAACCGGCGTAAACCCGGACAGTCTAAAATTACAACACAAAGGGACGAATCGGACCAAGTCGAGTTTTTATCTGGCATTTTTGAAGGAAAGACGCAAGGTACACCAATCGGATTTGTAGTCTGGAACAAGGATCATCACTCTCAGGATTATGATACTCTTAAAGATGTATTCCGCCCTTCTCATGCCGACTACACCTATCTGAAAAAGTATGGTAGCCGGGATCATCGGGGAGGAGGACGTTCTTCGGCAAGGGAAACGATTGCCCGGGTTGTTGCGGGGGCTATCGGAAAATTATTACTGAAGAAGGAAGGTATCAGTATCCGTGCCTTTGTCGCAAGAGTGGGAGAAATAGGCATTGAAAAAAATTATAAAGAGCTTAATCTGAACCTTGTTGAGTCAAATATAGTGCGTTGCCCTGATCCCGAAACTGCCGAGAGAATGATCTTACGTATTGAAGAGGCGGGGAAAAACCATGATACCGTCGGTGGTGTTATCCAATGTGTTATAACCGGCGTGCCCGTTGGCCTTGGTGAGCCTGTGTTTAATAAACTTCATGCTGATCTGGGATATGCTATGCTTGGCATAAATGCAGTAAAAGGGTTTGAATATGGTTCCGGTTTTGATGGCACCAGGCTTTCCGGGGCCGAGCATAATGATGTCTTCATAAAAACCGGATCCGGAGTTCATACCCGAACTAATCATTCCGGGGGAATTCAGGGAGGAATCAGCAATGGCGAAGATATTTATTTTAATGTCGCGTTTAAGCCAATAGCAACCTTGCTAAAAGAGCAACATACTATTGATAAAAATGAAAATGAAGTAACAATCCATCCTCAGGGCCGTCATGATCCTTGTGTTCTTCCGAGAGCGGTGCCAATCGTTGAAGCAATGGCCGCATTAGTAATAACAGATCATTTTTTATTAAATAAAACTAATCATATATAAATGCCAAGAAAGAAGAGAGATCGTCGGTTATTAGCTCCACCAGCCATAAAAGGGTTGTCTGTTTACGGACCAAAGAACAGATCGGAGCAAATTATTCTTTGTTTTGAAGAATATGAATCCATCAAGTTGCTGGATTATGACAATTTGACGCAAGAAGAGGCAGCTGTTTGTATGGATGTTTCGCGTCCCACGTTAACCCGTATTTATGAAGCGGCACGGAATAAAGTGGCCCGTTCCATGGTCGAGGGGAAAGATTTGGTCATCAGGGGAGGGAATTTTCATTTCGATGATAACTGGTTTTATTGTAAAAACTGTCAGGCTAAGTTTAACTTATTAACAGGCAGTGAAGATGCATGTCCGGTTTGTAATTCGAAGGATATAATAACCCTGAATGAATTTTACAGTAACGCGGAAAAATAGACTTAGAGAATTCTTATCCGTGTTTTCCGATTACAAGTTTTAGGTTAAAAATCCTGAGACTTGTAATTGGTATATACTAAACCTAAAGGATTTTTGCATACTTTAGAAAGATACAGAGTTATATCTATGGTTTCTGGAACAAGAGGGAATCAAAAGGAGAGTTTTACACATTCGTACTCTCACCTTCACTTTTTGCTATAACCACTGCACCGCATGTGTCACTCCAGACATTTACAGAAGTTCTGCACATGTCCAGGATACGGTCTACAGTGAGGATAAGCCCAACCCCTTCCAACGGGAGTTTTACTGCTGTAAGGACGATAGTCATCATAACCAGTCCTGCCATAGGGATTCCTGCAGCCCCAATAGATGCTAATAACGCAGTAATGACCACGACTAATTGATCTGAAAAACTCAGATCAATTCCATAGACCTGGGCTATAAACATCACGGCAACACATTCATATAAAGCGGTCCCATCCATATTAATCGTTGCCCCCAGAGGCAATGTGAAACTGGTAATCTTATTGGAAATACCACTTTTATTTTCGACAGCATCGATCGTGAGAGGGAGTGTTGCACTTGACGAGGACGTTGAGAATGCCGTGAGGAGCGGAGTGATCATATTTTTCAAATGATCATAAGGCCTGGCCTTTCCAACAAATCTGACAAGCAGAGGAAGTGAAATAAACATGTGGACAGCCAGCCCCAATAAAACCGTCAGCATATAAATTCCCATACTGCCTGCCACCGCACTAAGATGATCAGCATTTTTTGCTACTTCACTGGCAACTATTCCAAGGATGCCCAGCGGAGTAAAGCGAATAATGAATAAAGTTATCTTCATCATTACATCAAAGATTGCACTAAAAAAAGTAGTCAGGCTTTTTTGGTAATCATCCTTCACTTGCAGGATAAAAAAACCAAAAAGAACAGCAAAAAATATAATTGGCAGAATATTTCCCTGGACCATTGATTCAAAGATATTTTCTGGTATCATCCGGGTGAAAATTGAAGCCAGGGGTTCATTTTCTGTAGAAAGACCTGTGACTTCTCTTTCAAAACCCAGGTTTGCCCCAAAGCCGGGTTGAATAATGTTTACTAGAAAAAGCCCCGTAATGGTAGCTATTAACGAAGTTCCGACATAATAACTAATGGTCTTTATTCCTAAACGTCCTAAATTTTTACCACTCCCAATACTTGTTACACCGCTAATTATAGAGCTGAATATAAGTGGAATAATAATCATTTTTATGGCCCGTAAAAACAGATCACCCATCCAGCTTACATAGCTAACCTGATTTCTGAAAAAATATCCAAAAGGGACTGCGATAAAAAGGGCAATCAAAATTTGCCAGTGAAGTTTTATGGCTTTCACTCTGAAATAAATTAGTTGGAAAACTGAAAAAAAAATTTATCAAAACGTTTGGATTTTACCTGTTGTTACAACAAAAACAAGTGTTTTTACAAATCTAGCAGATAAAAACATGTTTACCAACATAAACCATTGTAAAATTTTTCTTTTTATTTTAGCAGCACAGTACAGCACAATATGAATTTAAATTAACTTTTTAACTATACATATGAGCAATCGTTTAATCGGACGTCCGCCTAAAGTAGGTATCCGTCCTGTCATTGATGGCCGCGAACGTGGAATACGTGAATCACTTGAACGCCAGACCATGAGTATGGCTAAAGCTGCGGCTGAATTAATTGAAGAAAATTTACGTTTTCCTTCAGGTGAAAAAGTAGAATGTATCATTGCCGATACTACTATCGGTGGTGTTGCTGATGCTGCCCGGTGTGCAGACAAATTTGATAAGGAAGGAGTTGGTGTTTCCCTTACCGTTACACCATGCTGGTGTTATGGAACTGAAGTAATGGATAGCAACCCTCTTACTCCGAAAGCTGTCTGGGGATTTAATGGAACGGAGCGTCCGGGGGCTGTTTACCTGGCCGCAGCACTGGCCGGATATGCACAAAAGGGACTGCCCGCATTCGGTATTTATGGCCGCCATGTTCAGGACAAAGATGATACTTCTATTCCGGACGATGTTAAGGAAAAAATATTGCGTTTCTCAAAGGCGGCTCTTTCTGCGGCACTGATGAAAGGAAAATCCTACCTTTCTATTGGGTATACTTCCATGGGAATTGCCGGTTCTATGGTTAATTCTGACTTTTTTCAGGAATATCTGGGTATGAGAAACGAGTTTGTCGATATGGTCGAGCTGAAACGCCGAATCGATCAGGATATCTTTGATCCTGAAGAATATAAAGAGGCCCTTGCATGGGTAAAGAAGAACTGTAAGGAAGGCAAGGACCATAATGAACCAGAAAAACAGTCTGGTCGTGAACGAAAAGATCAGGAATGGGAAATTGTTGTAAAAATGACCTTGATATGCCGGGACTTAATGATTGGGAATCCAAGGCTGGCTGAGCTTGGGTTTGGAGAAGAAGCTCGGGGACACAATGCCATTGCCGGAGGGTTCCAGGGACAGCGTCAGTGGACTGATTATTATCCCAATGGAGACTTTACCGAAACAATATTGAATTCATCGTTCGACTGGAACGGAATTCGTGAGGCATTTGTTTTTGCTACCGAAAATGATAGTCTAAATGGCGTAAGCATGTTGTTTGGACATCTGCTAACAAATACTGCTCAAATATTTTCAGATGTCCGTACATTCTGGAGCCCGGAATCTGTAAAACGGGTTACGGGAAAAGAGTTGACAGGGATTGCAAAAGACGGTATTATCCACCTGATTAATTCAGGATCGACTACCTTAGATGCCACAGCACAACAGAAAGATTGTGAAGGTAAACCTGTCATGAAACCGTTTTGGGAGGTAACATCCGAGGATGTAGGAGCCTGTCTGGAACAAACAAACTGGTGTCCTGCCAGCCTCGGATATTTCAGGGGAGGTGGTTTTTCTTCTCAGTTTAAGACAGCAGGGCAAATGCCTGTTACCATGTCCAGGATGAATCTGGTTAAAGGACTGGGACCTGTTCTGCAGATTGCAGAAGGCTGGACGGTGGAACTTCCGGATGAAATACACAAAACTCTTGATGAACGAACCGATCCGACATGGCCTACGACATGGTTTGTTCCCAGGATCAACGGGGTCGGGCCATTTAAGGATGTGTACAGCGTTATGGCAAACTGGGGAGCCAATCATGGTGCTATCTCCTATGGGCACATAGGGGCCGATTTGATAACGCTGGCTTCGATACTCAGAATCCCTGTATGCATGCACAATGTTGAAGAAAAGGATATTTTCAGGCCCGCTGCATGGAATGCTTTCGGGAGTAATAGAGAAGTTGCCGATTATGGGGCTTGTACTGTATTTGGTCCACTTTACAAATAATTCATGTCTGAATTGGCAACGAACTTTGTTAAAGTTTTAGTATTTTTCCAACGTACTAGGAAAATCAAGATACAAAGACATGAATTATAGAAAAGGCCAGTATGGATATGACCTGGAGTGGCTCCAAAACCATGTTACGACAATAGAACTGGTGGCCGGTAATTCACGCGTGATTGTGGTTCCCGAGTTCCAGGGACGGGTCATGACGAGTACCAGTGCTGGCGGAGAAGGGCGTTCATTCGGATGGATCAACCATAAATTGATAGCAGCGTATGAACGTTCTCCTGCTTTTAACGCTTTTGGTGGAGAGGAGCGTTTCTGGATAGGTCCGGAGGGGGGACAGTTTTCCATTTTTTTTGAAGGAGGAAAACCAATGACAATTAATAACTGGAAGGTCCCGGCTGCAATAGATACGGAAAAATGGAATATTGAAGAGGTAATGCCTGAAATGGCAACTTTGTCAAGGAGATTTTCCCTTATAAATTATTCCGGTACCGGATTTCAGGTAGAGGCCAAAAGACGGGTCGGCATTATTTTTAAAGAAGAGGTCGAAGAAATACTCAATATTCAACTTGGCAGTACGATAAAGCCTGTCGCTTACGAATCGCTGAACCAAATAAAAAATGTGGGAGATTCCGCTTGGAAGAAAGAATCAGGCCTTTTGTCTATATGGATGCTTTCCATGTATAATTCTTCCCCGAAGGCAACAATTGTTATTCCATATGATCAGCATAAAAAGGGGACTGTAAATGACAACTATTTTGGCAAAGTCCCGTCGTCGAGGCTAAAAAATGAAAAAGGAGTCGTTTTTTTTAAGGCCGACGGAAAATATCGGAGTAAAATCGGGTTTCCTGCCGGTCTGGCCCTTCCGGTTATGGGAAGCTACGATGCATCGCAAGGTGTTTTAACTATCTTGGAAACCTCAATCGATCCCAATGCAGTCTGTTATGTAAATTCCTCATGGATTGAGCATCAGGACGATCCGTTTTCTGGGGATGTTGTCAATGCCTATAATGATGGTCCATTGGACGATGGGGGCCAGCTTGGACCATTTTATGAACTGGAATCTTCCTCTCCTGCCTTTAATTTGGAACCTGGAGAAGCCCGTTTTCATATTCAACGTACCTATCATTTTGAAGGGAGGGAAGAAGATCTTGACAAGATTGCGGCAAAAATATTAAATGTTTCTCTTAAACAAATTAAAGAAGCTTTCGGATGAAAAAATGAGTTATCCTAGGTTAACCAAAAAATAAAACTTTCAAATTCTTTAATAAACCTGATAGAACAATAAACTAAACAAACAACTGAACACATGAAAAGAAAAGATAGTGTTGTGCCGAGGAATTATATTCTTCCTTTTGCGCTAATAACCAGCTGTTTCGCGCTTTGGGGATTTGCCAATGATGTAACAAATCCTATGGTTGAAGCTTTTTCCCGCATTTTCGACATGGGAGTTGGCGGAGGTACCTGGGTGCAGGTCGTATTTTACGGCGGATACGGAGTTATGGCATTCCCTGCAGCTATTTTTATCAGAAAATTTACCTATAAGGCGGGCATTTTGATGGGACTGGGGCTTTACGCAACAGGGGCATTGCTTTTTATCCCTGCGAGTTTTATAGGTTTGTATTATCCGTTTCTGATTGCATATTTTGTGATGACTTGTGGCCTTTCTTTTTTGGAAACCAGTGCAAATCCCTATATCCTTTTCATGGGACCAGACAGTACAGCAACAAGGCGTTTGAATTTTGCCCAGGCTTTTAATCCTATGGGATCACTTACCGGTATGTTCGTAGCAAAAAACTTGATCCAGGCCCGGCTTGATCCACGGGGGGCAGAAGAAAGGGCTTTATTATTGCCCGAGCAATTTGATCTTGTAAAAATGAAAGACCTGCATACACTCAGCTTTCCGTATATCGCGATTGGAGGGGTTATTATCTTTGCTTTTTTGGTTATCCTTTTTGCGAAGATGCCGAAAAATGAAGAATCCAATCACTCTCTGAATTTTAGTGCAGCTATAAAGCACCTTTCAAAGGTTAAAAGATACAGGGAAGGGGTTATTGCCCAGTTGTTTTATGTTGGAGCCCAGATTATGTGCTGGACATTTATTGTACAGTATGGCCAACGGATCTTTGAAGAACAATACGGCATGTCTGCCGGAGATGCAGCACAGAAAGCGCAGCTATATAATATCATTGCCATGAGCATATTCTTGGTATCCAGGTTTATATGTACTTTTCTTTTGAAATATATAAGACCAGGAAAACTACTCATGATCCTTTCGCTTGGGGGGATACTACTGTCCGTGGGTACAATTTTACTGTTGAATATTTTTGGACTGTACTGCCTCGTCGGGATCTCTGCATGCATGTCACTCATGTTCCCTACTATATATGGGATTGCTTTAAGAGGAATGGGTGAAGATGCAAAATTTGGGGCAGCAGGGTTGATTATGTCAATTATTGGCGGAACATTTCTTCCAAAAATTCAGGCATGGATTATCGATTTTGGAAGAATCTTCTCGTTGCCTGCCGTAAATTTTTCTTTTATCATGCCATTGCTTTGCTTTATAATTATCGGAATATACGGGTATCGAACGTATACAGTACATTTGCAGGAATATTAAATTGGCATGGCATACAAACAAGCAAGAGCCTGTCCTGAAAATATCTTGAATTCTATTTGATGCTTCTAAATTTGTAGTTAATAAATAGAGTTTTATTTTCCGGACAGCCTCTTTTAAAATTATAAATATGGGCTTTCATTTTGAACTTGACAAAGGATCGACGCAAACAAAAATACAACAGTTGATTCACTCGGTGAATGAGGCTATTAGTAATGGCATTCTAAAAGAAGGTGATTTTCTCCCTTCAGTGAATCAGCTGAGCAGGCAAAGTGGAATTTCGCGCGATACTATTTTTAAAGCCTATTCTCTGCTGAAACAAAGGAGCATTTTGTCTTCGACCCCTACCAAAGGCTACTTTGTCAACTCTGTTTCCTTTAAAGTAATGATGCTGCTCGATGATTTCAGTGCATTCAAGGAACAACTATATAATAGTTTCAGAACAAATCTTCCGGATAATTATGCTGTGGATCTCTTGTTTCATCATTATAATACCGATGTATTTGAGCAGCTGATTTTGAATAGTCTGGGACGCTACAGTATGTATATCGTGATGAATATCAATCACCAGAAGATTGAGAATGTGGTGAAGAAAATTGACCCTAACAAACTTCTTATTTTAGATATGGGAGAACCGGACAGCCCTGATGTCTCCTTTCTGACACAGGATTTTACCTTGGGTGTCCTTGATTGCTTAAAGGAAGGCTTGTCCCGGATAAAAAGATACACGGACTTTCATCTTGTCTTTCCCGAAACAACTCCCCATCCTAAAGAATTGATTAACTCGTTTGCCTACTTCTGTTCTTCAAATCACATAAAATATTCAGTGATTAGGAAAACAGGCAGTTTCCAGGTAGAAGCAGGGCAAGCCTTTCTTGTTGTCAAGGATGACGACTTAGTTTATATTATTAAGCAATGTAAACTAAAAGGCTTTAAACCAGGCAGTGACGTCGGACTTATTTCCTATAATGATAGCCCGATGAAAGAGATTGTAGGATCAGGGATCACGACAATCTCTGTAGATTTCAATGAGATGGGCAAGAAGGCAGCGCATTTTATCGAAAGTAAGGTCAAGATTTTTGAGGTGCTTTCTCCAAGGTTAATCAAAAGAAGTTCTCTCTGAATCAGTTCATTTCCATGGTCTTACATAAAAGTTTACGACTTTAATCAATGTGCCTATTTTATATCGCTAAATTCCGACATGATTTTTTTCCGTTTTTGTAATCTTCGCAAGTAATTTTCCGTTTGAATGCGATATTGGCCTTGAATAGATTTATTGGCCCATTCTATGGCTTCATCGATGTTTCCAAGCATTTCGCTTGCCAGTGCCATATTGTATTCGGCTTTACTTTTTACTGTATTCTTTGAGGATTTTGTATCGGGAAGCCAGTAATCATAAATGGATTGCCAGTCATTTTTCTTAATCAGGTTACCTATTTTTTCATTGTCATTTTCATCAAAAGCAAAAAATCCCCGGCTTTCCCTTATCCATCTCGGTGAAAGTTTATCTGAGATATCTATTGCCGTTTGTATTCCTGTTTGCAGCAGACAACTCTTTATTGGCGGAAGTTTGCTAAACAGAGCCCTGGTCGTTAGGTCATCATCAGCCCAATTGATCGTATCTGAAATAACAAACTGACTAATGATTGTTTCGGTTGAAGGATCGTATATCTTCACGACAGCATCATATTTTGAATCGATAGAGGCTGATACATATCTTCTTGTCTCTGGTGTTGCAGCATGAATTACATATTTGGTCATCAATTTGTTATAGTAACGTTCGATCACCAGCAAGGCATCCGTATTGAATTCATTGCAGATATATTTTACTTCGTTCCAGTCCAGATTATCCGGGACCTTGTAGAACTTAAGCTCCCGCGCAAAATTCCGGTCCTGGGGAATTACTATATCATACCTGCCAGAATCATACAGCAAGTGCCCCAGTGTCCTCAAGGTAGTATCAGAAGCTGCACTGTCAAGGACCACAACATTGGCATTAAAATTCCTTGAATAAAAATATTTTTGCAGACTATCTTCATTAAAATTTTTGAATTCGTTGTTGATACTACGGTTCATCAACGTCAGACTATTAATATTCGCAGGCAGGATATCCGGAGAAGGCTGTGCTGTTTCGATCACGATTGTTTTATAAGTTTCCACACATGATGAAACCAAGATCATCAGAGTCATCAGCCTGAATACCAGTTTGAAATTAATTTTATTGATCATAGTTTTATCTATCAAGGCCTTAAATTTTTGACAAAAATTATTCCAAAATTCTGACCAAAATTATTATAAAAAAAGCAATTTTACACAAAGATACCGTTAATCTATAAATTATTTGGGATGCACATAATATCCTACTAATTCATAGTATATTATACATTGAAAAGAGAAGGAAATATATTGGGACAGCTATTTTTAACACTACCTGAATTTTTGTTTTAGATGTACTGTGTTTTATTTTTTATTTTTAATGAGTTAAATAAAAATAATAGGGCTAAAAGCATACCAATATTTGGATAACAAAAAACAAAAAAGACACCTGATAAATGTAAAATTTTTTTCGGTAACAACAGATAAATCCTTTTTGTCAGGCCTGGTTTGGGATTTATCCATAAACAGTTTTTTAATATCGATTTATTCGTTTATATCTGTGAATAAAAAACAGGAAGCATAAAAACTAAGCTTCTTTTTTTTATATTCAACTTCAGTTTAACAGGATTATCTTATGCGCTTTGTTTTCGTCATTTTGATCATTTTTGCAACAACATTAAATGCTGCTGCCCAGTATTATTCATCAGGAGAAGATCCGGGAACCATTCGATGGAAGGAAATAAATACTAATGACTTTCAGATTATTTTCCCCGGAGACTATGAAGCCAAGGCACAACAACTGGCCTATGTCCTTGAAAAAGTATACAAATACGGATACATGACATTAGGACATCCTCCCCGTAAAATTTCGGTAATCATTCATGCCCGCACGGTCACTTCAAATGGAATGGTCGCATGGGCACCGAAAAGGATGGAATTATTTGTAACTCCGTCTCAGGATATGTATGCCCAGGACTGGTTGGAACAGCTGGCTGTCCATGAATTCAGGCATGTTGTCCAGATGGATAAAATCCAGTCAGATTTGCCGGACATATTGCCTGCTTTATTCGGAGAGCAGGCGACTGCTGCGGTCGTTGGATTTTATCTGCCGTTTTGGTTTCTTGAGGGAGATGCAGTAATGACAGAAACAGCATTGACCAATTCAGGCAGGGGCAGACAACCCTATTTTTTGATGAAGAGTAAAGCCCAGGTACTTGAAAAGGGGCTGTTTTCATATGATAAAGCCGTTTTGGGGTCGTATAAAGATTATGTTCCGAACAGGTATATGTTGGGATACTGGCTGGCTGGAGGGATCAGAAGTACATACGGGGCTGAAGTGTGGGATAATGTTTTGACAGAAATCGGGGAAATGCCATTTTCCGTTACTCCTTTTAATAAGGAACTGAAAAGGACAACGGGTATGAAAAAAGAAAATTTGTACTTAGGGCTTTTCGATAATTATTCCAATCAGTGGAAAGCTGAAGCTGATTCAATAAAAAAAACAAGCTATAAAAGACTGACAGGAAAGAGCTGTACCTATACCAATTACCTGTATGTTTCCGCAATTTCTGATTCGTCCGTTATTGCCTATAAGGACAGCAGGGATGATATTGGACGTATTGTCATCGTTTCACCTTCATCAGAGAGGACTTTATTTACCCCTGGAAATGTGATCGATGAGTCTCTTTCCGCAGCAGGGAATATGCTTATTTGGTCGGAAAACCGCCATGATTTGAGGTGGACGCTTGCCAACCGTACGGCCATTGTTATTTATGATATAACGAAAAGGAAAAAGAGGGTATTTTATCCGGAAAATAATCTTGAGGGACCAACGATTTCTCCGGATCACAAGGCTTTCGCAGCAGTGGAAACAGATAACTCTGGAAACTACAGCCTTTCTGTTTTTGACCTGAAAACAGGAAAAAGACTTTTTCGGTACAGTACGCCGGACAACCAGTATTTTTTTACCCCAACGTGGAACCAGAAGTCACACAAGATTTATTTTGTTGCACTTTCCGGAAAAGGAAAGTATATTGGTTCGCTCGACTTATCTGACGGTTCTTTTCACAGCTTAACGGAACCGGCATTTTATGATATCCGGAACCCTGAATTTTACTACGGAAAGCTTTATTATAGCTCATCTGTTACAGGTGTCGACAATATTTTCAGTCTGGACCTGTCATCCATGAAAAGCAAGCAAGTTTCTTCGGTTCCTTTTGGAGCCGATTATCCTTCCTTGTCAGGCAATCATTTATTCTTCAGTAATTATTCTGCCGACGGTTACTCGGTCGCCGTGATGAAATTATCCGATTCCCTGAATAAACCGGGGAATAAAATTGTACCAAAAAAATATGAACTGGCCGAATCTATTGCTGCACAGGAAGGAGGGATGCCTGACTTAACCCTTGATTCGACCGTTAGCTACCCAGTAAAACCTTATCGGAAAATAGCTCATCTGTTTAATTTTCACAGCTGGGCACCTTTGTATATTAATGCCAGTGATTACGAAATACAACCCGGCATTTCTTTTCTTTCCCAGAATAAACTGGGCACAGCCACAACCCAGCTTGGCTATGCCTATAATGTTACTGATAAAACGGGGAAATACAAGGCCGAATTCGAATATACAGGGTTGTTTCCTGTCATAAAAACGGAAATATCCTATGGCAAGGGAAAATCTACCTATCGGCTCATCCGTAATTATGTTGATAACCAGGGAAATGTCGTTGATTCAGATACCGTACTCCAAAAATATTCATGGAATGAGATGGAGTGGAAATTAAATTTAAGGATCCCGTTATATTTTAGCAGGGGAAAATATACCCGTCTTTTTCAGCCGGAAATAGAATACAGCTATAACAGGATCTCTCACGATAATACAACTCCTTCTAATTTTTACAAGGGGTATTACCATTCCCTCAGTTACAGGCTGTATTTTCAGAATATGATCAGAAAGGCCGAACTGGATGTTGTTCCTGACTGGGGACAGGCATTTGATCTTATCTTCAGACATGACCCTGGCGGAGGAACCAGTATTGGAAGTTTAAAGGCTGCAGAATCTTATTTATATTTCCCGGGATTGTACAGAAATCAGGCTATTCGCCTGTATAATGGTTTTCAGGTAAAGAACACTGACGAGAGCCTCAATTTCTCGGATGTTGTTAATTTTCCCAGGGGGATCAGCCATTACCAGAATAAACAACTCTATTCTTTTGCGGCCGATTATATTATGCCCCTGGGGTACCCGGATCTGAGCCTTGGGAAATTTTTCTATCTTAAACGGCTACGTTCGTCATTATTCTATGATTTCTCAAACATCAGAGCCAACATTTATAAAGATAATACTGTCGTTGGAAGTTATTCCGGCAACTTAAGTTCAACAGGCATTGAACTGACAGGAGACGGTTATTTCCTGCGTTTTTTATCGGCGCCGATTTCGGTTGGTACCAGGGGAATTTACCTGCCTGACAGCAAAGAATTCAGATTTGAATTTTTATTCTCGGTCAGTTTTGATTCCTTTTGATCGAAAGATAACAAATCATGCAGGATACAATTATTTTCCCGACAAGGTTAATACAGTAATTTCAGGCATCATGTCGATCCGTCCACGGAAACCTATACAACCGATTCCCCTGTTTACATATAGGTATCGGTTACCATTAGAATATAATCCTCCCCAGTCTTTTTCTATCAGCCAGATAGGGCTAAAGGATATGCCAGCAATTTTAAGGGCAAACTGTCCGCCATGTGTATGCCCTGATAAGGTCAGGGGAATCTTTGTTTGGGGCAATACTTTACTGGTCCAATGAGCAGGATCATGTGTCATCAGGATACAGAAATATCCGGGTTTCACGTCCTTCATTGCCTTATTCAGATTGGCATACTGAGGAAAAGGTTTATGGCCCCAGTTCTCAACCCCCGCGATATAAAGGGCCGTATCGTTTATGCTTATTTTTACAGACGAGTTCCGGAGCAGCCTGAAGCCTGCAACTTCAATTTTCCGGTCGATCATGTCCTGGTTATAATCTTTTTCCTCTTTAGAATCCCAATCAGTATAATCGCCGTAATCATGGTTTCCAAGGATGGCGAACTTTCCATATCTGGCATTTATTGATCCAAGTTGTTGCTCAAAACCCTCCATTTCCTGATAAAAATTATTCACCATGTCTCCGGTGAAAAGGATCAGATCAGGGTGTAAGCTGTTAATTTTGTCAACTATATCAGAAAGAAAATGGTCATTTTCAAAACTTCCAAGATGAAGGTCTGATATCTGAATTATTTTTAGTCCATTGAGTTTTTGGGGTAAGGCCGTAAATCTCAATTTTACATTCTCCACATGGATTTCCTTTCGTCCAAGAAGAATGCCATATCCGAGATCAAGGATTATACCTAAACTAATTATTATTCCGCCAAGCAGGATTGTCTTTTGCAAATGATAGCCCTTCTTAATCCGGAACGGTAACGAGACTATTGTGAAAAGAGATATAACTGTTTTGGGTAAAAGATTAAGAAGGGACACTATGATGGCAAAGTAAAAAAAACCATATGCAGAAGTATGCCTGATCTTTTCCGGGTTAAAAAAAGCGGTAAACCATACCGACTGGAACATGATTGTAATAAACCAATATATTATGCCGACCAGTCGTCTTTGCTTTTTACCATCTATCAACTGGATAATTCCCAGGTAAGCTGAAATCTCTATCAGAGCAATGACTATTATAAACAAGTAAACGCCTGATGCAGGAATGCCTCTCATCGCTTTATCTTTATGGGTTAATAAGTCAGGCACTAATTTAATCAACTTAACCGATTTTTCGATGAACTACAGTTAATCAGCTCAATTTTGAATTAAAATTTCAATATGCCAGTGGGTATTTACCAGCCTGTATCCCTAATTCATATAAGTCCTTACATAAATGAATATTAATTTTTACCTCCCTGAGAATTGAATATTTCATCAATCCCCGGATAAAGGACAGAAATATTAAAAGCATTTCTTATTTTTTCAGAGAACGGGACCTGGTTCGAAATAAATACCTTCAAGAAAGATTTTTTGAGTAATTACTTTTTTCCTTCCCCTGAAAATATTCAAATGGAGAATACCATTTCCAGAAAGGCCAAAAATATTTGCATTAAATCATCGCATTCTAAAATATACAAAAGTAAAATCGCATAAATACACAAAAGTAAACAGACTGAAATTTGTCAGGGTTACAAAAATTAACAACTGCAATGCAAATAATTTAATTATTTATTGGGGAAAGAGTAGGGGATAGTTTACAAAATAATCCTTCTGCACAAAGGATTAAAATATAATATTAAAGCTCATAAAAACAATAACTTAATAGAGTTTTTTGATTTAAGGGACAATAGATATGACAATAATATTAGCAATCAATAATAAAATACATTTATTTTCAATTTAATTTATTTAATATCAGTGTTATAATATATTTCTATTAAAGCTTTAGTTTAGTAAGTTACAGATATTGAAGTCTATGTAGGATGCTGAATTTACATTTGTAATATTGCGGTATTTTACAAATGTATTTTGTAAATATCTTTTTGTGCTTTATTTTTGTAAATAGAAACACGTCACAAAAATGAATACCCGGATAAAACAAATCATGGATCACAGAGGGTTAACGCCATCAGAATTCGCAGATACGATTGGTGTTCAGCGGTCCAATATCACGCACATTTTGCATGGCAGAAACAAGCCGGGATTTCAGTTTATAGTCAAAATTCTGGAAAGTTTTCCTGAAATAAACGCGAAATGGTTAATTACAGGAGAAGGAAGTATGCTTGAAGAAAAGCAGCAAGAGGTTTCCGTTAAACAAAGTGTCAAACAAAAGTTACTGTTTCAGGAGGAGGAAGAACCTGACGAAAAAAAAACTGTTGAAAGAAAAGAGGATACTTCAAAAGCCAGGATTCCAGGAAAGAAAGAACCATTATCTGAACGCGTTTTGTCTGTGATGAATGAAAATGATCGGGAAGTTGAAAGGATTGTCGTATTTTTTACTGATCAGACTTTCAAACAGTATTTGCCTTCATCTTAATTCACCGCTGAAAATGAAAAAAATAACACATAAATTAAAATTTCATATACAATTATTCTCTTCTATGGATATGAAGTAATTAACAAATATAAATTGCAGTAGATGTGCTATTTGTAATGCAGAAATACTTACAGGCAGGCTTTCCCTAAACGATTTTTACCCTATATTTGCAGGCAAATTTATAATGGCTATGAAAAAATTTGTCCGGGAGTTATTATTGGTAGAAAATAAACAATTAAACCATGATAATTTTCGTTTAGTACTACAATCGGACACTGACCTTCCTGAAATGGCCCCGGGCCAGTTTGTAAATGTCTTGATTGATAAATCAACCGAAATTTTGCTCCGCAGACCTTTTTCAATACTAGATGCTGATTACAAAAGGAAAACATTTTCTTTGCTTGTTAAGATTCTTGGGCGGGGCTCACGGATTCTTACAACCTATAAAGCGGGGGAACGGATCAGTACCATTTTCCCGTTGGGAAAGGGGTTCAGCAGACCGGGTCAGGAGGATAGGATTCTTTTGATTGGCGGGGGAAGTGGTGTTGCACCTCTGTTGTTTTTCGCGAAGACGAGCGGGCTAAAACCGGAACAGGTACATATCCTGCTTGGGGCAAAAAGTAATGCTGACCATATCGATGTCGGTTCATACATGGGGTATGGGAATTTTTATTTTACAACGGAAGACGGAAGCCTGGGGGAAAAAGGCTATGTTACAGATCATCCTATTTACAAAAGTAAACTATCCTTTTTTTCAAAAATTTACTCATGCGGGCCTGCCCCTATGATGAAAGCTGTGGCCAGGGATGCTGCGGCAAAGAGCATCTTTTGTGAGGTTTCGCTTGAAAATATGATGGCATGCGGATTTGGCGTATGTCTTTGTTGTGTAGAAAAAACAACTTCAGGGAACAGGTGCGTATGTACAGAAGGACCTGTCTTTAATATCAATGAACTGACATGGCAGAAATAAGTGTAAAAATAAAAAGTTTATCCTTAAAAAATCCGGTACTGACAGCTTCCGGAACTTGTGGCTTTGGTGAAGAGATCGCTGATTTTGTAGATCTTTCGGCCTTGGGTGGCGTTGTAATGAAAGGGACAACACTACTACCAAGGCAGGGAAACGATTATCCACGAATGGCCGAGACCCCTTCTGGAATGTTAAATGCAGTCGGATTACAAAATAAAGGCCTTGATAATTTTGTCAAAAATATTTACCCCTCAATAAAAGACATCGAAACGAATTTTATTGTTAATGTAAATGGCTCAACTATTGATGAATATGTGAAGCTATCTGAACAGATAAATGAGTTGGAAAAAATCCCTGCAATAGAGCTTAATATCAGTTGTCCCAATGTTAAAGAGGGGGGTATGGCTTTTGGAGTAAGTTGTTCTTCTGCTGAGAAAGTTGTCCGGGCCGTACGCGATGTTTATAATAAAACAATGATCGTGAAACTGTCTCCAAATGTTACCGACATTGCGGAGATTGCCAAAGCCGTTGAAAACCAGGGGGCAGATAGTGTTTCTCTTGTAAATACATTCCTTGGAATGGCCGTTAATGCGGAAACAAGAAAACCTGTATTATCAACAATTACAGGCGGATTATCCGGTCCTGCAATAAAACCGATTGCACTCCGGATGGTTTGGCAGGTTTATCAGGCAGTCAGGATTCCTGTAATTGGAATTGGAGGGATTATGAATGCTACTGATGCGATTGAATTTATCCTGGCCGGGGCTTCCGCTGTTCAAGTGGGAACGGCCATTTTTATAGATCCTTTATCTCCTGTAAAGATAGCTGAAGGAATAAATGAATACCTGGACCGTCATCATTTCAGGTCCGTTTATGAATTAATTGGCAGTTTACAAATATAAATCATAATATTTACATTTGTAAAATGAAGTATTTTAAGTACACAGTGATCGCTTTGGTTCTTATTTTTTCTTATGGATCGAAGGGATATGAGACCGGACAGAAAACACCGCCTTATTATAAATTAGTTGTTGCAGGATTGAATAACCGGCTCTCAAATAAAGTTTCAGATTTTCCTTATTCCGCTTATATTAACAAGGAAATTGAGCATTTCAGGCATACCTGGGGATTGAAGGGAGTGTCTATCGCGATTGTAAAGAACGATCGTTTGGTGTATGCTCATGGTTTTGGAATTGCTGATGATAGTCAGGTTACAGTAGCTCCGGGAAATATATTTCGTGTTGCCAGCGTATCGAAACTGATCACTGCTGTTGCCATTATGAAGTTGGTGGAGGATGATAAATTATCTCTGGACGAGTGTGTATTCGGGCCGGACGGGATTATCAAGGATACCATATTAAATCACGTGCGTGATAAAAGAATTTATAAAATAACGGTGAGGGACCTTTTGGCACATGCGGGCGGATGGACCTTGCGGCTTGGAGACCCGGCATTCAATTCATTGCGTATAGCCGAGATCGTCGGGGATGTACCTCCGGCAACGATCACTACCTACTATAAATATATAGCGGCAACGCACTTATCGTTCAATCCCGGCACACGGTCTGTATATTCCAACATGGGATACATGTTTCTCAGTGAAGTTATTCATACTGTAGCAGGTGAACCATATGAATCCTATATTGAAAAGAACATTCTCGTTCCTAACGGAATTGTAGATATGCATATTGGCAACACCTATCGTAAAAACAAATTTTCTAATGAGGTTCAGTACTATGAACAGGAAGATAACCAGAAGGTTCCAGAATATAATGGCTCAGGCACTATGGTGGAACGGTCAAATGGCGGCAATCCTATTGATTTGCTAAGTGCTGCAGGCGGATGGGTTTGTTCTTCTATCGAAATGGCAAGACTGGTAGCTTTAATTGACGGGGAATCGGGCGTTAAGGATATTTTGTCGAGGAGGTCGATCCGGGAAATGACCAATCATACTTATGCAAAAGGTCCGCTGGGATGGAAGAACACATCCGATAACGGTGATTGGTACAGGACCGGAAGCATGGCCGGGACTTCGGCTATGATAAAAAGGCAGCGGGACGGCATTACCTGGGTCTTCCTTTCCAATACCAGCAGTTGGAAAGGATATAAATTATCTGCTGACATTAACCGTATAATGACTAAAATAACCAATAATGTAAAAAACTGGACCGATACAGACTTGTTCAAGTATTATCCAATCGATTCATTATCTGTCGCTAATAAGTTGTAAATAAAATAATTATTGCGAATAAACGAGGTGAACACTGAAAGATTTAGCCCTTTTTTTTTAGATATTTTTAATTTTTTTAACATTTCGAAATGTATCGAATAAACAATTAAGGCTTAACTTTAAAAGGTGAAATCCTTGGAAAATATGAAGTTACTGCTCCTTTGTTTATTCTTTACTTTTCTTTCGTTTGCCGGATGGTGCCAGGAACAATATGTGTTTGACAGTCGGCCCGTGAAGTATCCAGAGGTGAAAGAGTGTCCGCGTGATGAGTATCTAAGTAAGGATGTCCGCGTAAAGCTCGCTCAATTCGATTTAATTTATACAAAAACGATCGATCCGAACAGTTCCCGTTTTATTCCTTCCATGGAAATTAAAAAACCAGATCTTTATTATTCTGTGCAAAAATTATCCAAATATTACTGTAAATGCCTTAAAAAAGGAATTATATCTAAGGAAGAGGCTGAGAATCAATTTAAAAATATACTTGATAAGTGCATTCAGATTTTTGCAAGGGACACAAGCCCTATAGAGGCTGAATTAAGAGCCACTAACGATCCGAAAGATATTGTCAGTGTTTTTAATAAAATTATTATCAGATAGCTCCTTTTTAACTGAATTTTTATAGGGTTCCCTTTCCTTACACGATAGTAGTCGTGTAGCCTTAAGAGTTTTTTTTAATCTGTTTATTTAAACAAATGACAGCCTTGAACTTTTCATTCTGTAGCTTGTTTTTAGAGGTGAAATTTTTCGAGGATAATAACGTGTTAAATAAATAGATTCGAATATGTCTGAATTTAAAATTCAAATGCCAAAACTTGGCGAGAGTGTTCAGGAAGCTACTATTACAAAATGGTTTGTGAAGGAAGGCGATAAGATAGAAGAAGATGATGCCTTGTTTGAAGTGGCGACGGAAAAGGTTGATTCTGAAATTCCATCTCCGGTTGACGGGGTAATTTCAAAAATTTTTTTTCAGGAAGATGCGCTTGTCCCGGTAGGTGAAATCGTGGCTATTGTAACGATAGAAGGCGAAGAAGAGATTGCTTCCGAATCCGTAGAGGAAGTGCAGGCCCCAATAGAGCAGGAAAAGATAACGGAGGAAAAAACGACTTCTGATTCGGAAACAGAAACAACAAAGGTCACATCCGGTCGTTTTTATTCCCCTCTGGTTATGAGTATTGCCACCGCAGAAGGAGTTAGTTTTGATGAGCTTGAAAGTATTAATGGATCCGGAGAAAACGGACGGGTTCAGAAAGCGGATATCCTGAGGTATATTGAAGATAAAAAACAAGGGAAAACAATTTTGAAACAACCGGAAGTTACAGATATTAAGAAAGAAATACCTCTGGCGAAACCAGCATCCAAAATTAGTCCTTCAATCGGAGCTGAAGATCAGATCATCGAGATGGACCGCATCCGGAAGATTATTGCCGAACGGATGGTCCAGTCTAAACATATTTCCCCGCATGTAACGTCAGTCGTTGAAGCAGACGTGACCAACCTGGTTCTCTGGAGACAAAAAAATAAGGATGAATTCTTTAGAAAATATGGAGAAAAAATCACGTTCATGCCAGTATTTACAGAAGCGGTGGCACTTGCTTTAAGCGAATATCCCCTGCTTAATTCTTCTGTTGACGAAGATAAAATTTATCTGCATAAAAATGCCAATATTGGAATTGCTGTAGCCAAACCTGACGGGAACCTGGTCGTTCCGGTTATCAAAGAAGCAGAACAAAAGAACCTGCTTGGACTGACAAAAGCGCTGAACCGGATGGCTGACGCGGCCCGGAATAATAAACTTGGAATGGATGATTTCCAGGGTGGTACATTTACTATATCAAATTTTGGTTCGTTCAGGAATATCATTGGTACCCCAATTATTAATCAGCCCCAGGTAGCAATCCTAGCAACAGGCAACATCGAAAAGAAGCCGGCAGTTATGGAAACCCCGACCGGAGATGTAATTGTCGTACGCCATAAGATGTTTCTTTCGTTATCGTATGACCACCGGATAATTGATGGTGCCCTGGGGGGGGCTTTTCTCAGGAGAATTGCCGATATTCTTGAAGATTTTGATATTAACAGAACAATTTAAGCTTGTTCATTTTTAATTAATATAGCATGACAACAGTACCTAAAGTATATTCAATAAAGACTACACCAAAAGAGACGCTAGCCTCCTGGTACCGCTTGCTAAGGGTTGGAAGGGCAATAGATGACAAGGCCCCGAATTACCTGAAACAGGCTATTGGCTGGTCTTATCATGCCCCATATGCAGGTCATGATGGCATCCAGCTGGCTATCGGACAGGTTTTTGAAAAGAAAGTTGACCATTTATTTTTATATTACCGCGATATGCTTTCTGCGTTATCAGCCGGATTAACTGCAGAAGAAATTATTCTTAACGGAATATCCAAAGCTACAGATCCATCCAGTGGGGGGCGGCATATGTCTAATCATTTTGCCAAGGCAGACTGGAACATCCACAGCGTTTCTTCTCTTACAGGGAACCACACACTCCATGCAGTTGGTGTTGCAAGGGCCATTAAATACTACGGGCAAAAGGCCGTTTCAATCAGTTCGCAAGGCGAATCGTCTGTATCAGAAGGTTTCGTTTACGAAGCTTTCAATGGCGCAAGCAAGGAAAAACTTCCTGTAATATTTGTGCTGCAGGACAATGGATATGGTATTTCCGTTCCTAAAAAAGATCAGACGGCAGCCCGCAAAGTCGCCAACAACTTTCAGTCATTTAAAAATCTTCGGATTATCCATTGCAACGGGAAAGATGTTTTCGATTCTATGAATGCCATGACCGAAGCAAAGAAACATGTACTTGAAGACGGCGGCCCGGTAATCGTTCAGGCAAATTGCGTCAGGATTCATTCTCACTCTAATTCGGACCGCCATGAGCTTTACCGTTCTGAATACGAGATGAATTATGTCATGGAATATGACCCCATATCCAAGTTCGAACGGCTATTGAAACGATATGGGCGTATGACTGACGAGGAAATTACACAGATACAGGAAGAAGCAAAACAGATACTGAAAGCAGCACATAAAGCAGCCTTAAAAGCACCGGATCCTGATCCTAAAACGTACCTTGATTTTGTTCTGGCTGAACCATATAAATCAGAAAAATATCCGGAAGGGATACACAATCAGCAAGGGGAACCTAAAAAATTGATTATAGCATTGAATGAAACCCTGAAAGCCGAATTCACGAATAATCCTGACACCTTTCTTTACGGGCAGGATATGGCCAACAAAGATAAAGGAGGTATATTTAATGTATCCAAAGGACTTCAGCAAGAATTTGGTCCTCTAAGGGTTTTTAATGCTCCGATTGCAGAAGATTTTATCGTGGGAACTGCCAATGGGATGTCCAGGTATAATGAGAAAATCAGAGTGGTTGTAGAAGGCGCAGAATTCGCCGATTATTTTTGGCCAGCTATGGAGCAATATGTTGAATGCAGCCACGATTACTGGCGTTCGAACGGAAAGTTTACACCCAATGTAACGATACGTTTGGCCTCGGGTGGTTATATCGGGGGAGGACTCTATCATTCACAGACGATTGAAGGCGCATTGACCTCAATACCTGGGGTCCGTATTGTTTATCCGTCATTTGCCGATGATGCTGCCGGTTTGCTCCGCACAGCCATTCGTTCGCGAGGCGTGACTATGTTTATGGAGCCCAAGGCATTGTACAACGACCCCAAGGCAGCAACTGTTGTTCCCGACGATTTTGAAGTTCCTTTCGGAAAAGCACGGATCCGCAGGCCGGGTACAGATCTTTTGATGATTACTTATGGAAATACAACTCATATGTGCCTGGAAGCTGCGGATAAATTATCTAAAGAAGATGGTTATGAATGTGAAGTGCTTGACCTGAGATCACTCATTCCCCTGGATAAAGAAGCTATTCTTGACGGAGTAAAAAGAACGGGAAAAGTACTTGTGGTACACGAAGATAAAGTACATTCCGGTTTTGGGGCCGAGATTACTTCTCTGATTATGGAAGAAGCTTTTGAATACCTTGACGGACCAGTGCACCGGGTAGGTTCTCCCTTTACTCCGGTAGGCTTTCACAGGGCCCTGGAGAAGGTTATATTGCCAAATACTGAAAAGATTTATAACGCTGCCAAAGTTAGCCTGGCCTATTAAAAAAGAATATTATGAGCACAGCAATTATTTACAGTTTCAGCACAAATAAAACAGCTAAAGCTGCCGGGAAAATTATTGAGGCTTTTGGTAAAGACTTTGATATTAAGGCCGTAAATGCTGAAGATATTACGGAAGATGAATTTTTAAGTTATGACAACCTGATATTGGGCGTACCAACCTGGTTTGACGGAGAATTACCAAATTACTGGGATGAGTTTATTCCTGCCCTGGAAGATCTGGACCTTACAGGAAAAAAGGTGGCAATCTTTGGGCTTGGGGATCAGTATGGCTATTCTGAAAATTTTGCTGACGGAGTTGGTATTTTAGGACATTTAGTACGTGAAAGAGGAGCCAATCTTGTTGGGTATACCGACAATGAAAAATACGAATTTGAATCTTCTTTGGCTTTCGAGAACGATAAATTCATGGGGCTTATCCTTGATCAGGAAAATCAGGCCCGCCTCTCGAAAGCGAGAATTGAAAAATGGGTGGATCAATTAAAAAGCGAGTTAAAACAATAAGTGTGAGATTTATGAAATGTTAAGGCAGGCGAAATACCTGCCTTTTTTATTAAATTCTACAATCATTTTGATGCAAGAACGGACTTTCATCAAAAATCAGCAGGGAAAAAATTTATATTTGCGGTTGAAAATACATTATGAAGAATGAAAAAGAAAAAAGTTATCGCAATTGTTGCTCACGACCACCGCAAAAAAGACATGATTGAGTGGGTCGCGTTCAACTGGAGGGAATTTTTGGCTCACAGCCTGGTATGTACCGGGACCACAGGGAAACTCGTATCGGAGACTATTGCTGAGAAATGCAGGACAAACGATGTTATCCCGCCTGAAGTACAATTACTCAAATCCGGACCGTTGGGAGGGGACCAGCAACTCGGTGCACTGATCAGTGAAGGAAAAGTAGATATGCTGATCTTTTTCTGGGATCCTATGCAACCTCAGCCTCACGATGTTGATGTAAAAGCATTGCTCAGAATTTCAGCCCTGTACAATATACCAACTGCAACAAACCGGTCAACTGCTGATTTCATGGTCTCTTCGCGTTTATTTCATCTTGAATACACACCTCTGCTTAAGGATTATTCCTCTTATATCAAGCGAGATGTAGAGATGTAATTTACATTTAATTAAGAATCTGATAAAAATCCGGTAATCCGAGTATTTCCATTCCTGTCGTAATTTTATTAAAAAATGGAACAGGAAAAATTAAGAAAAATGATCAAGGCCATGTATCTTCTCAGGGAGATTCTCCTGAAAAAAAATGAAGATGATAAGGCTTTCAGGCTTCGACCAAAATCCAAGGTCATTGGAGAAGTCGAAGATATTATCGATTTGAGCCTTGAAGAATTTTACTTTCCAAGAACAAACTAAAATTTTTTTGAGTTTTGAGTTACGAAAAGTCTAATGAATTTTAGTAGCTTTATTTGTCCCATAGTTGATATTATGATAAATAATATATTTCAGAAAAAGAGGGAACAGGTCCCTCTTTCATTTTACTTAAGATCTTCAAGCTTCTTGTTTACTTCATCAAATTTGTCCATCATCTTCAAACGATAGTATAACGTTTTAAGAGATTCAAGAGAATAAGTATCTTTAGGATTTATTTCCGAAGCTTTTTCCATATATGGGATTGCTTTTTTAAATTCTTCATCAGCCTTATTTTTCTCGACTTCATATTTATCCGGCTGATTTGTTGGAATTGAGTTGGCAACTTCAACTTGTTTAACCCCGCGGTTATAATAAATGGCCCCAAGGTTGTAGTAAGCATCAAAATAATCAGGTTTCAATTCGATTGCTTTTTCATAAGCAGTTATAGCGTTATCTCCTTCACCTATTTTATCATAAAGTGATCCGCGTGCGAAATAAAAAGAAGCATTCTGCGGATCCTGTTTGATAGCCAGTTCAAGATACTTCATTGCATCGTCAACTTTATTGGCATTGAGATAAATGTTGATCAGTAATACCATGATAGAACTGCTTTCAGGATATTTTTCAAAACCTTCTTTCAACGTGACCAATGCATTGGCCGTGTCCTTCATATTTATGTAGCTTGAAGCAATCAGCTCATAAGTACGGGAACCATTATAATCATATTTGGCAGCTTCCTTGTAATACTTCACCGCTTCGTCATATTTTTCTGCATTGTAAGCAGCAAGTCCTGCATTAAAAATAATTACGGTATCTACAGTTGCTTCTTTATCCGCTTCTTTCATTACAGGCAAACCTTCAATCTCTAAAATGCTTTTGAATGAAGCCAGTGCTTTATCATAGCTGTTTTCATTGAATGCTTTGACTGCCTGATCTGTGAAATCAGAAATTAACAAGGTAAGGCTGATTTTTACAGCATTATGATCATGTCCTTTTTCATCGAGTTTCAGGGCTTTTTCGTATGACTCCAATGCAGTTGACAACGGCTGGTCGGCTAATTTTTTGATATTTTCGTCCTTGGATTGGTAAATTGCACGATAAATATCACCGCGTACTTCCCATGTCTTTGCCCACTCGATTGATTTTTCCGACTTTTCATTCTTTGGATCAACCGCTTCATTGATTGCCTCAAGAGCCTTATCCAGTTTCCCGGAATCCTTTAACGTCTGTGCACTAGCTACCTTCCCTTTCTGGGCGAAGGCTGCTCCTGCAACAGAAATTAAAAAGGCAAATAGTAAAATTGTTTTCTTCATCATCATAGTTAATTTAAGATATTTTTTAAGATTTAAATTTAAACCAATATATCATGTGGTTTTATATATTACTTTCAGTTTTTACATAAAACTGTCCGAATTAACGGGACCGGTGCTTTATCGACGATTAACAGTTATTCTTCGTCATCTCCCGGTTCATTTAACAAGTCAACATCGGCATCATAATCGCTATCTTCATTGTTGTCATCAAGCGGTTTTTCATCAACGATATTTTCATTATTGTTTTCAGATGAAACCCGGGCAATGGACGCAATTGCATCATCTTCTTTCAAATGGATTAACCGTACACCTTGGGTGGCCCGGCCCATGACCCGGAGTTCCGAGATCGGAAGCCTAATGGTCAGACCTTTTTCAGTGATAATCATGAGATCATTATCGTCAACAACACTCTTAATGGTAATCAGGCTACCGGTTTTTTCCGTAATATTAATGGTTTTCACACCTTTACCACCACGGTTAGTAACACGGTAATCTGCGATACTGGAACGTTTTCCGTATCCCCTTTCGGAAACGACAAGGACATCCTCTGATTCTTTTTCTACAGAAATCATTCCAACCACTTCGTCATTTTCGCTACCAAGGGTAACTCCGCGGACTCCTGAAGCAGTCCTGCCCACAGCCCTGACGGTATTTTCATGGAAACGGATCGCTTTCCCCGACTTCACTGCAATTATGATTTCATGATTCCCGTTTGTTAATAATGCTTCCAGCAACTGGTCACCTTCCCTTATCGTAATTGCATTTATTCCATTTTGACGTGGGCGGGAATAAGCTTCCAGTGACGTCTTCTTAATGACCCCTTTCTTTGTACAGAGAATGATAAAATTGTTATTAATATAATCAGAATCGTCCAGCTTTGTTACATTAATGTAAGCAAGAACCTGATCATCTGCTTCGATATTGAGCAGGTTCTGGATGGCCCTTCCCTTTGAAGTTTTGGTCCCTTCCGGGATCTCATAGACTTTCCTCCAGAAACACTTTCCTTTTTCTGTGAATAATAACAACGTATTATGCATCGAGGCAATAATCATGTGTTCCAGAAAATCCTCGTCCCTGGTATTACTACCTTTTGATCCTACTCCTCCTCTGCCTTGTGTTTTAAATTCGGATAAAGGAGTCCTTTTTATATAACCGAGGTGAGAAATGGTAATCACCATGTCTTCATCTGCATAAAAATCTTCCGGGTTGAATTCTTCTGCATTAGGGACGACTTCAGTCTTCCTTTTATCACCATACTGATTTTTTATTTCAATCAGCTCGTCTTTTATAATCTTCATTCTTAATTCAACCTTGGCCAGGATTTCCTTGCAACGATCGATAAAGAGTAAGATATCCTTGTATTCCTGGTGTAATTTATCCTGTTCCAGTCCGGTCAGTTGCCTTAACCTCATTTCCACGATAGCCCTTGCTTGTACTTCTGAAAGCGAGAAACGGCCCATCAGGCCGTCTTTTGCCTCGTCGGGAGTCTTGGATCCACGGATAATGGCAATCACTTCGTCGATATTATCACTTGCTATGATCAATCCTTCAAGGATATGGGCTCTTTTTTCAGCCTGATCCAACTCAAATTGGGTACGTCGCACAACAACGTCGTGGCGGTGGTTTACAAAATGACGGATCAGTTCTTTTAGGTTCAGCAGCCTCGGCCTGCCGTTTACAAGCGCAATATTATTAACACTAAATGAGGTTTGAAGCGGCGTATATTTATAAAGCTTATTCAGTATCACATTGGCAATCTCATCCTTTTTAAGGTCGATAACGATGCGCATCCCTTCCCTGTCAGACTCGTCGTTCACATTTGAAATTCCTTCGATTCTTTTTTCATTAACGAGTTCTGCGATTTTTATAATAAGCTCAGCTTTGTTGACCATGTAAGGTATTTCTGAAACAATAATCCTTTCACGTCCATTTCCGTGTGGCTCAACATGGGCTTTCCCCCGTACGATAATACGTCCTCTCCCTGTCTCATACGATTCTTCAACACCCCTGTATCCATAGATAATGCCTCCTGTTGGAAAATCGGGGGCTTTTATAATCGGGATCAGGTCACGGACATCTATCTGTGGATTATCAATGTATGCAATAATTGCATCTATCGTATCCGGTAAATTATGGGGAGGCATATTTGTCGCCATGCCAACTGCAATTCCGGACGCTCCATTAACAAGAAGATTCGGGATACGTGTAGGAAGAACAGTGGGTTCTTTCAGCGACTCGTCAAAGTTCGGCTGGAAATCTACCGTACTTTTATCCAGGTCACTCAGCATCACTTCTGCGATTTTTGCCATCCTGGCCTCAGTATACCTCATTGCAGCAGGGCTGTCACCATCAATAGAACCAAAATTTCCCTGGCCGTCGATCAGCATATAACGAAGCGACCAGGATTGTGCCATACGCACCATTGTCATGTATACAGAAGAATCGCCATGCGGATGGTACTTACCAAGCACTTCCCCAACAATTCTGGCAGACTTTTTATAGGGTCTGTTTGACAATATCCCTAAATCATACATTCCGAATAATACTCTTCGGTGAACAGGTTTTAAACCATCACGAACGTCAGGCAAAGCTCTTGAAACGATCACCGACATCGAATAATCGATGTAGGCCGATTTCATTTGCTCTTCGATATTAATCTTTATAATTTTCTCGCCATCAGCCATTTATTTCTCCTTTTAGACTATTAAAAAATAACAAAAAAATTGACATACAAAAATATAAAAATACTGATAACAGCCCGCATCTTATCAGTATTTTAATCCTTTAGGCCCAATTAAATTTTAACAATTATCTGTTCAAAAAAATAGATCTTCTGAATTTATTTTTTGTTAATATAATATGTATTTTTAAACTTTGAAGCATCACTGGTTTACTTGAAGGAAAGGTGTGCAACATTTCGGAATAGTTTTTGTTTATTATACACAACGATAATAAAAAATAGGATATAACTTATGGATTCTCAATTCTCACCAAGAATAAAAGATGTTCTCACTTACAGCCGGGAAGAAGCTATAAGATTGGGAAATGAACAAATTGGCCTTGAACATATTTTTCTGGGAATTTTGAGAGATGGAGAGGGAATAGCGATAGATATACTCGCTAATTTGGGTGTAAATTTGTCAGAAGTGAAAGAAGCAGTGGAAAATTCGCTTCGTACGGGAAAAGAAATTGATCCGCAGGCATCTATACAACTCTTGAAATCGGCAGAAAAAGCACTTAAACTTGTTTATCTGGAAGCAAGAGCATTGAATAGTCAAACTATTAATACAGGACACTTAATGCTTGCAATATTAAAAGATAAGGATAGCAGGATTGCTGAAATATTAAATGGTTTTCACATAAATTATTATATATTGAAATCAAGATTAGAAGATTACAAACAACCGGAAAATAAAGCTGATTTTGGCGAAGAAGACGATGATATTGACGATCCGTTTTCAAAGCCGAATACCCCGGGATCATCAAAGAAGCCAGGTGTGACAAAATCGGATACGCCTGTTCTCGACAATTTTGGAATAGATATCACCAAGGCAGCAGAAGAGAATAACTTAGACCCGATAGTCGGGCGTACCAAAGAAATAGAACGCCTTGCCCAGATCCTGTCGAGAAGGAAAAAGAATAACCCGATTCTGATCGGCGAACCGGGTGTTGGCAAATCTGCTATAGCTGAAGGACTTGCACTCAGGATCGTTCAAAAGAAAGTTTCCCGCGTGCTTTTTGATAAAAGAGTGGTTAGTCTGGATATTGCGTCAATTGTCGCAGGAACAAAGTACAGGGGACAGTTTGAAGAAAGAATGAAAGCCATACTTAATGAGCTTTCGAAAGTAAACAACGTGATCCTTTTTATCGACGAAATTCATACAATTGTCGGGGCCGGAGGGGCCACCGGTTCGCTTGATGCGGCGAATATGCTGAAACCGGCACTGGCACGAGGAGATATACAATGCATCGGCGCTACGACACTTGATGAATACCGTCAGCAAATTGAAAAGGACGGTGCTTTGGAGAGAAGGTTTCAGAAGGTGATGGTCGAACCGACCTCTATCGACGAAACTATTGAAATACTGAACAATATCAAGGAAAGATACGAAGACCATCACAACGTTGTTTATACCAGGGAGGCGATAGAAGCATGCGTCAAACTGACATCAAGATATATTACCGACAGGTTTCTGCCGGATAAGGCTATCGATGCCCTTGATGAAGCAGGATCACGAGTCCATATTTCCAATATTAATGTTCCGGACAGGATATTAAAACTGGAACAAAAAATAGAAGTGACACGTGAAGAAAAAATTAAGGCTGTGAAAAGCCAGAATTTTGAACTGGCTGCCAGTCACCGGGATAAGGAAAAAAACTTACTTCAGTTGTTGGACCAGGAGAAGGAAGCGTGGGAAAAAGAATTGCTTAGTCACCGTGAAACGGTGGACGAGGAAAAAGTGGCAGAGGTGGTTGCCATGATGTCAGGTGTTCCCGTTCAGCGTATTGCTCAAGCTGAAGGAAAAAGGCTGATGAACATGGGAAATAAATTGAAAGGTAGCGTAATCGGACAGGATGAAGCGATCCAGAAGATTGTAAAGGCGATTCAGCGGAACCGTGCCGGTCTTAAAGATCCCAATAAACCGATTGGCTCATTTATATTCCTTGGACCTACCGGTGTAGGAAAAACGCAGCTTGCAAAAGTGATCGCGCAGTACCTGTTTGACAGTCAGGATTCATTAATCCGGGTAGACATGAGCGAGTACATGGAAAAATTTTCTGTTTCGCGTCTCGTTGGTGCTCCTCCTGGATATGTCGGTTATGAAGAAGGCGGACAGCTTACGGAAAAGGTACGAAGGAAACCATATTCGGTAGTCCTTCTTGATGAAATAGAAAAGGCCCATCCGGATGTTTTTCATCTCCTTTTACAGGTACTCGACGAGGGACGGTTGACTGACAGTCTTGGACGTAATATCGATTTCAAGAATACCATCATCATTATGACTTCGAATATCGGTTCCCGTCAATTAAAGGATTTTGGAACGGGAATCGGTTTTAATGCAAAAAGTAAGACAACCGAGGATGAGACGGAACATGCAAAATACATCGTGGAAAAGGCTTTGAAAAAAGCTTTTGCGCCTGAATTTCTTAACAGGGTTGACGATGTGATCATGTTCAACAGTTTGTCGAAGGATGATATTTACAAAATTATCGACATCGAGCTCAAGGGATTATATGAAAGGGTATCTGCCCTAAATTACAAGCTTAAAATATCGAAAGCTGCCCGGGAATTTATCGCTGAAAAGGGATATGATATCCAGTTCGGGGCAAGGCCTCTAAAACGGGCTATTCAGAAATACCTTGAAGATGAGATGGCTGAGGTAATCATTAAAGCGTCTGTTTCTGAAGGAGACACTGTTTCTATCGGGTTCGACAAGAAAAACGAAAAAATAAAAGTGAGGATACTTGGGGCAACTCAAAAGGCATAAATTAGAAATCCCCGGATATTTTCCGGGGATTTTTTTAACCTTTCCCTTCCATTAAAATTCGTGAGTTTGGCAAATACTGAGGGTATTTTTGTTCCATAAAACGAATCAATTTTTCCCTGACTTTCACCCTCAGGTCCCACGATGTTGGAGAATCGGCTGAACTCATGAGCGCCCTTAACTCCATGGAATGTGGAGTTGCATCTGTTACCTGGAGTACGTTTACCTGTCCGTCCCATTCTTTTGCATCCTGAAGAATACGGGTCAGCTCTTCTCTCATTTCATCTACAGGAAAACCGTAATCTACATAAATGAAAACAGTTCCAAGGATTTCTGCGGTAGTCCTGGTCCAGTTTTGAAATGGTTTTTGTATAAAATAATTAATCGGGACAATAAGCCTCCGTTTATCCCAGATCCGTACCACGACATAAGTTAGTGTTATTTCTTCGATCCATCCCCACTCCCCTTCCACAATTACGACATCATCAAGCCGGATTGGCTGCGTAAAAGCAATCTGGAAGCCTGCCAGAAAAAGGGAAATACTTTGCTGCGCCGCAAAACCAATAATAATTCCGGCAATACCGGCGCTGGCAAGCAGGCTTACCCCTACTTGTTTGATTTTAGGAAAACTAAGCAAGGTTACCGAGAAAGCAAGCAAAATCACGAGAACAATCAGAATTCTTTCGATGACAACGAGCTGTGTCTGAATCTTTCTAGCCTTCAGGTTGTCTTTTGATGTCAAATCATATTTTGCCATAACGACTGTCCGGATGTTTCTAATCGCTACGATACTCAGCCAGGCCAGACATATATTGAACGCGACAGTCATAATCGTATGAATATCAACCGGGACTTTTTTTGTGATATCAGCAGGCAGGGAAAGGGAAACAACTGTTACAATGATCATAGCCCCCAGTGGAAGGCTTAATCTTTTGAGAACCCGGAGCCATACCTGTTCATATTGTTGATTTCTGATAATCTTAAGCAAGAAGCGGTAAACCAAAACGGCAAGTCCTGTTCCGACTACCACTCCTGTCCCTGTCAGGATAATCTGCTGAAAAATTGTCATCTTTATATGGTATTTAAGTGTTTCTATTTATTAAAAAAAATCTCTGGGCAAAATGTTCATCGGCTGCCTCCACGATATTGGAGAGCCATGATGCTAATGTCGTCTGACTGAGGCGCCTCTCCCCGGAAAACCTCCAGGCTTTTCAGCAGTCGGTTAACGACTTCTTCGACAGATAGTTCATACAGGTTACTAATGTTTTCCTTAAGCCGGTTTATCCCATAGAAATGATCATCCAGGTCTTTGCAGTCAATAACTCCGTCAGTATACAAAACGATTATATCTCCTTTTTTCAGGATACAGGAACTCCCTGTGTAATCCTTATTCCCATAAATTCCCAAAGGGAGTCCGTTGGCCTGGTCCAATATGTATATGCCCCTGTTTGCCTTTATTATAAACGGGTAGTTATGTGCAGCATTGCAGTAATTAAGAGTGCCGTTTTCTGTATCAAGTATTCCTAAAAAGAGAGTCAAAAAATGCTGGTTCGGATTATGGTGGCTCAACTCGATATTGAGTTCACTGACAATATCGTTGGCAGACAACTTAGTCGCCTTGTTCTTTATCATTGTACTGGCAACAGCCATGAAAAGCGCTGCGGGTATTCCCTTTCCTGATACGTCACCTATTGCAAATAAGAGATGAGTCGGATCGATAAAAAAGTAATTGTACAGATCCCCGCCTATGCTTTCGGCCGGATGGATGGATGCATATAAATCGAACGCGGGATGCCTGGAGAAAGGAGATTTGTCATGGGGGGCAATAGCTGCTTGTATGTCTCTGGCCGATTTCAGGTCTTTTTCATATTTTCTGCGATATTTCTGAGATTGTTCCTGCTCCTTTTTGTAACCTGAATATTGCTGCTGAAGATGAAAAAGACTGTCATTTAAAAGATCAATCTCGTTTTTTCTGTTGGTTTTTCTTTTCTCACCATCACTGAACAGCCGGATTGATTCTACTACATTTGATAGTGGAAGAAGTGTCCTTCTATAGATGAAAAATATAATCAGCAATATAGACAACATGCCTAATATTGAAACAATAATTGTTTTTTTCAGTATTAAATCCAGATCGTGAAACAATTCTCTTGTAGGTATAAGGATAATAATGTCCCAATCTGTATTGGGAATAGGAGAAAAGTGAAACCAGCTTTGCTCGTAATTATTTAATTTAGGATAAACGATTCCAGAGCTTGCCTGCCCGGAATGTAGCATCTTTTTATTTTGAGGATGTGTTGAAAAAATCTGATCAGATATGTCATAAATGCTTTTTTTCATGATCCATCTATGATTTGGGTTAGTCAGGAAAAAACCATCATGGGTAATAATAAAAGCGTAATTATGTTCTCTTTGATTGATTGTTGCAACAGCCTGATTCAGAAAGTCAAGGCCAATGAGACCGGAAATATATCCTTTGGCGGAGGTATCTTCAGGGTCCTTGATTTCATAGGTATACGATACAACCAAAGAAGAGTCAGTCGGGCAATAAAAAGGCTCTGACCAGATTCCATCATGTGTTTCATCAATCTTCTTTTTTAAGCCTGCCGTGTCTTCAGACTGGAAAAACGCCTTTTCCAAAACGACAGGATCATTTTTGCCAGTACCCCTTATAACAGAAAATACATGTCCTTTTCTATTTCGGGTTATTGTTACAGAAAAACCGGAAATAAGAGGATTGAACCGGAGCACCTTTTTTAAAAAATATTCCAGGTCATTATGTGATGCATAATAGTTGGCCTGGGAAGCAACATTCCTGGTAACTTCTTTTCCCGTCAAAACTTTTCGGGCTATTTGACTGGTTATCATACCGGATTCGTGAATGACATTTTGCTTTATCCGTTCTGTAATTATTTTTTTGCTGAAGTCATAGTTCAAAAAAACGATCACCGCAATAACGACAGCTACTGCAGACAATGTATAAATACCAAGCTGATATGCAATGCTTTTATTGCTCATCTCGATGATCCTGACTTATAAAAGGAATACAATTTACAAAAAAAGTCGAAAATATAAACGATTTGAAAAGACTGCTTACTTTTTTTTTGCAGATAATCAACAAAAAAGCCATCCGGAACAAGATGGCTTTGTATAATAATAGTTAAAAAAAGACTTTTAGGTATTCATTGCCCCGCAAACATTGATTACCTGTCCGCTTACATAAGAAGAAAGGTCACATGCCAGGAACAATGCGACTTTGGCTACCTCTTCAGTAGTTCCGCCCCGTTTCATCGGGATATTGGCTTCCCAGGCTTTACGGGCATCCTCCGGAATTTTAGCTGTCATCTCCGTAATAATAAATCCGGGAGCGATAGCGTTACTGCGAATGCCCCGCGAACCAAGCTCCTTGGCAATCGATTTGGTAAAGCCTATAATACCCGCTTTAGATGCAGAATAATTCGCTTGTCCCGCGTTTCCGCTAACACCTACAACAGAACTCATGTTGACGATAGAACCGCTACGTTGTTGCAGCATGGTTTTCTGAACGGCCTTTGTAAAATTGAAAACCGACTTCAGGTTTACATTAATAACGGCATCCCATTGCTCTTCTGACATTCTCATCAGCAATGTGTCTTTCGTAATCCCGGCATTATTGACAAGTACATCGATACGTCCAAAATCTTCAACAATCCTGGCAACGACATTTTCAGTATCAGCAAACAAGGCTGCATTTGATGCATAACCTTGCGCTTTTACGCCCAATGCAGCTATTTCTGCTGCCGCAGCTTTCATGTTATCATCATCGAAAAGATCCGTAAAAGCAATATTACAGCCTTCCTCCGCAAATTTTAAAGCGATTGCTTTTCCAATTCCTCTGGAGGCTCCGGTTATAATTGCCGTTTTTCCTTCAAGTAATTTCATACGGAAAAATATTTAGTTAATATATTTTCTGCAAAAAGATATGTTAATTCTTTCGAAATTAGTAAACTAAAAAATCATTACCTGATTCTTCCAAAAATAATGGCACAAATATACTTTTTCTTCGGGACCGGCAAAAAGACATGACTATAATCCTTTATTATCCGGCAACAAAATCTTTGTGCCCGCTAAAAATTTAAACAAATGATTAGACTATTCAAACAAAAGCTTTTCCATGCGGGCCAGAACTTCTCCTGCCTTTCCTTTCAGGTGAAAATCGGTAATTTCATTGGTAAAAGTCGAATTTTCCGGGTTTATTTCAATAATTGTTGCCCCATGCTGTTTGGCGATCCTTGGGACATAGGCAGCGGGAACAACCTCTCCCGTGGAACCTACAACCAGGCATACTTCTGCCTTTTCTGCATCTTCAAATGAACGGGAATAAGCATCTGAAGGAATTCCTTCACCAAAAAATACGAAATCGGGTTTCAGAATTTCCCCATCCTTTTTGCAACGTGGAGGAATATTTTCGAAATTAAATTCTCCTGAGCTATATTTTGCGCCACATTTAAGGCAAATCAGCTGTTTGGAGTTTCCATGGAACTCCCTGACGACTTTGCTTCCTGCTTCCTCATGAAGATTGTCGATATTTTGTGTAATTACTGATTTTAACAGACCATTCTGTTCCATCCTTGCAAGGACAAGGTGAGCCTTGTTAGGCTTCGAATTCGCGAAAAAATCATAAAAAATTTCACGGATGTATGTCCAGCAATGGGCTGGATCTGACAGGTAATAATCAATATCAAGCACTTTGGGATCATATTTATTCCAGACCCCGTTTGTTCCCCGGAATGGAGGAATACCGCTTTCTACCGATATCCCTGCTCCTGTAAAAGCAATGGTATAATGCGATCGTTTAATGATTTTTGCTGCTTCTTCGATTAAAGAATCCATTGTTGATAATATTATGGTTTTATTTGTATCTCATCAAAAATAGGACATGGATGCTTATCAAGCTTATCTTTCCCGGAAAAACAAGTCCATGGCAATTTTCCTTAAAGCTAATCATTAAAAATTTCCTGTTAAAGAAAATTCTGATGAAACAAGCCTGACTCTGTTAAGGAGTTAACGTGTAGCTAGTTTTTACAAAATGGTGAGAGATATTAATGGCTCAGAGAAAGCAGTTTCTTTTTCTTTTATCTCACTAAAAATTGAAAGATTATATTCCCTAATAATGCTCTAACTGAAAAACGGGGACAGGTATTTATCCTTGAAATTCTATTTAAATTAAAGAATAGATATTCATTAAATCTTTAGTCGTGTTAGATAATTTAAATCTGGAAACATATTCATATCCATCATTTTTCATTTTTAGATGCAATTTATTATCAGTTGCTATTTTTTGAATTGCTGTTGCAATTTCCTCAGGACGTAATGGATCAACATAACATGTACCTGGACCTCCGGCTTCAGGGAAACATCCCCCTTTACTTGTAATAACGGGTAAACCGCTGAATAATGCTTCAATGATGGGGATACCGAATCCTTCAAAGAGACAAGGCCAAACCATTATTTTCGCTAATCGGTATATTTCAGGCATGTCTTCCGGCTCAACATAGTTCATGAAACGAATATGATTTTCGAGCCTCAATCTTCTTATCTTTTTGATTAGCTCTATTTTATACCTTGTGGTATTACCTACGATAATCAGAGGATATTGAATTTCATCAGGAAGGATTGCCAATGCTTCAATAATTCTGTCAATATTTTTGTGTTTCACCAGTGCACCAACAAACAAATAATAGTTTTCCGGCAAACAATATTTTTTCTTTACCTTTTCTACCATCTGTATCTCTCGTTCTGAATAATACAGACGGGAGCAGGATTGATAATTTACAATAATTTTCTCTTCCGGGATATGAAGAAAATTGATCAAATCCTGGCGGGTTTGCTCACTGACAGCAAGGATAAGATCGGCATTCCGGCAACTGTACTTTATTTTTGATAAATAAATCTGGATATCCACCCATTTGAAATTCTCCTTAAACCGGAGAAACAGCAAATCGTGTATTGTAACCAGGTATTTGGTTGATTTATTCTTTTTTCGAAAAGGAATTTCATGACTCAGCCCGTGATAAACATCAAGATGATTTCCTTCAATGTATTTTCCCATTGAATAGCTGCGCCAAAGAGCTTTCGTTATTGAAGAAGTCGTATTCGGTGTAATCAAATGCACCCGATCAGAAACAGTCCGGAACCAATTGGCGCACACCTCGTTTTCAGAAGGTTCGCCAAAGAGGTAATACTCATTTTCGGGATAATAATCCAGCAGTCCATCAATCAGGTTTCGGGAGTAATTTCCCAACCCGCGGGTATTTTGAAAAGCCCGTTTCGCATCGAACCCAATTTTCATAAGCATCTATTTTTATTGCTGTTCGGAACTGCCTTTCCTGTTTTCATTCTGTAGATTTTTCATGCAGTGTTTTTCCTAGAACAGCTAAATTAACTGTTTATAAATGTCGACATAACTTTTCACGTTTTTTTCCCAGGTAAACGAATTAGCATACTGTATCTGTCCTGCTTTAATTGAACTGTCGCAACTAAAGGTATCCAAGCCCCGGGTAAGAACATCCGACATATATCCTGGATCAAAATGGTTCCAGAAAAAAGCATATCTGTTTCCAATCTCTTTGAGACTGGTACTGTCGGAACAAAAAACCGGTTTACCGCATTTCATCGCTTCGATAACCGGCAACCCGAAACCTTCAGCCAGGGACGGAAATACAAAAGCATTGCAGCGATAGTACAAAAAACTTTTTTCTGCTTCCGAAACAGGTCCTGGAAGAATAACCTGACTATCCAGTTTGTTCTGATGGATCAATAACCGTAACTCGCGGCCATAAACCGTATTATTTTCACCTGCAATCACTAATGAAAGATCGGGAAGCTGCTTCATTAACGGCAGCAGGACATGAAAATTTTTTTTTGAAAGAAACTGTCCAATAGAAAAAAGAAAGTCTGAAGAGGGGCACCAATCCGGCTTTTTTGAAGGTGTTGCCAACTCACTGACCCCATTATAAATCACTTTGGTTATTTTATCCGGTGATATCGAAAGATGATTGAAGCAATCATCCCGAGTAAAATTTGAGATAAAACAAACAGCATCAGCTTTATCGACTACCGACTGGACAATGTGTCCATATTTTTTCTGCTTCCAATCACTTTTAGTGTACAGAAAATTCAGGTCATGTATGGTCAAAACAACTTTTCTGGCTTTTTTGTACGAAAATTTTGGAAGTTGATGGACAATATGACAGACACTGAATTCTTTCATAAAGTTCGATGACAGTTTCCTCAGAGCATTCAATTCAATAATCTGCTGACTTTTTATCTGATCAGTATGAATACGGTATGGAACAAGATGTGTGTAATCGAAATCATCTGATTTTCCAATTTCCTGTCTAAAATCAAGTGATACCCGCCCTAGCCCCCGGTTTGGATATTTCAATAAATCGAGGCAAATTAATATTTTATGTTTCATTTACATCAAGTGTCAGATACAGAACAATATGGGTAATAATTTTTTATCTCAAGAATGCCTGTCAAATGTATAAAAATGTTTTATATGAACAATTTAATTAAAATAAATTTTTACATAATTATGAGCACAAGTTTTCTATATCTAATTCTGCCACATGCTTGTTTCTTTTACCGATTTACTCGTAAATGACCTCCATCGTCTTCAGAGGGTAACTTCTTGCTTCATTTAAACGATACATTTCTTAATTTTGCAATGTTGTAATTTTCTTGAAAATGCTCGATCAATCTACAATATGTGCCATCGCTACCTCCCCGGGAATGGGGCCAATTGCCGTTATACGTCTTTCGGGCGAGAGGGCTATCGAAATTACCGGTCTGGTTTATAAATCGCCGGTCGGAAGTAAAATGTTGTCCGCTCAAAAGGCCAACACCATTCATTTCGGAACAATCTGCGAAGGTCCCGAAATTATTGATGAAGTGGTAATATCTCTTTTCCGGGCCCCTCACTCTTTTACGGGCGAGGATGTAGTCGAGATAAGCTGTCACGGGTCGGTCTATATCCAGCAACGGATCCTTCAGTTACTCATTTCGAAAGGTGCACGAATGGCCCGTCCCGGAGAATATACGCAGCGGGCCTTCCTAAACGGAAAAATGGACCTCTCTCAGGCGGAAGCTGTTGCCGACCTGATTGCTTCCACGACAAGAGCGTCACAAAAAGTAGCTATCAGCCAGATGCGCGGGGGATTTTCATCCGAGATTTCATCTTTACGTGAAAAACTGCTGCATTTTATTGCCCTTGTTGAGCTTGAGCTCGATTTCAGCGAGGAAGACGTGGAATTTGCCGACAGGAAAGAACTTCGGGCTTTGGTTGACCTGATCGCGTCGGTCGTTTCCCGCCTCACCGGATCCTATCAGCTAGGAAACGTAATCAAAAACGGGATCCCTGTTGCTATTATAGGTGAGACCAATGTTGGTAAATCGACCCTGCTGAATACCCTCGTCAATGAAGAAAGGGCTATTGTTTCTGATATTCACGGCACTACCCGCGACGTGATCGAGGATGTCGTCAACATACAGGGGACAGCCTTCCGCTTTTTCGACACAGCGGGTCTCAGGGAAACTACCGATAAGATCGAGAACCTCGGCATCGAGCGCTCGTATAATACGCTGAAAGAAGCCACGATTGTCCTTCTTGTTGTCGACACAACCAACCCGTTGAAGTTGGTTTTATCAAGGATTGACAAAATCCGGAAATACCTTAGCGATCAGCATCTGATCATTACTGCCAACAAACTGGACACAGGAAAAGAAGAAACCATTGCAGGCCTCAAAAGCCTGCCCTTGAAAAACGAGGAAGAGCTTGTTTTTATTTCTGCAAAAAACAGGTCGCACCTGGACGAACTGATCCTTAAGATGCAAAAAGTAATCGCTTTGGACAATATCGGAGAAGAGGGAACCATTGTTACCAATGCCCGTCACTACGAGGCATTAACCCGTGCCCTTGAAGCTATCCGCAGGGTACAGACGGGAATGGACCGGCAGGTTTCAGGAGAATTTCTGGCCCAGGATATCCGTGAATGCCTGGAATACCTTGGCGAGATAACCGGTGAAATAAGCAACGATGAAGTGTTAGGACACATTTTTAAAAATTTTTGTATCGGAAAGTAATCTACTTATATTTAGTAATTTACAGATAATACCATCTATTATTGGAGGCTGTCCGAAAAGTCCGACATTTTTTTTGAGACTATCAGATTGTAAGTATATGTTCCGTTTCTCATCCTTAAAACCTTCCGAAGCAAATTCGGGATTTGGAGGGGTAAATCGTGGAACCGCTTTCAATTTTTCGGCATATTCGATTAACAAGGTTAATGAGGCCCCTATTTCTATTATCTCAATGGCGTTACTTATTTTTCTTTCATTGTGTGGAAATATATGGTAAGCAGTAACAGCCAATTGGTGGATAATAATTTGGAATACTGTTATATCAAGATGCAAGGAAAAGTAATGTCGAAAGATATACTCCAGTCAGGAACAATTTTTACTTACGACCTAAACAGGGATATTAATAGGAAATAAACAGAACTGATACAAAAAATAATGGTTTGCCAAATAATTATACACTCAACTGTATAAAATATTGACAGCAAATGAATATCCATAACTGTTAAGTTATTTATTTAAAGATTGTTATTTGTTTGGTATAGTTATGGTGGATGAAAGAAGGCGTGATAAAAATCATGGATTTGAAGTTATATTGGCACCTTTCAATCCACATTGATCCGGGAATCATTGCTTTGGCCAATTTATTGATTTTATGTATTTTGCTTGACTGACAGTAAATAAGCAGAGTTGAAAAACTTCAACTAAAAATCAAACTGAAAGCTTATAATATGAATAAATACTTAGTATTCCTCATTATTTCGTTGTTGCTGGTGAATTGTTCCTGCACTTCAAAAGCAAACAGCAACAGTAATTTTATGAAAGAAAATGCAGGTACGGTCAAACCCTTTGCTAAACCTACACTTGAAGTTATCCGGTCGGACAGTATTAAAAAATATAGTCCGCTCTTAAAACAGTTGTACGTTGAGGTCGATCCACCTGAATCTGTTGAGAGATGGTTTCTGCCTTTCGATTTGCCCGACCGCTCCAACCTGGGCAACATCACCTTTATCAGTGGCTATGGAGCGAACCGGTCAACCCGCGTAAAAGGGCACAAACATTCAGGAATTGACATTGTGCCCGCCGACAAAAAGAATTCGCTTGATGTTTATGCAGTTGCCAAAGGAGTTGTTTGTTTCGTTAATCAGGAAGCTCCCGTAAAGACGGTTATAATAGAGCATAGACTGACAGACAGCACGGTAATATACAGTTCGTACATCCATTTGAAAGAAATATATACGGAACGAGGCAAAATGGTAAATGAATCGAGCAAAATTGGTTTGCTGTACACCAAAACCGAAGCGCTAAAATACGGCGGAAATTTCGACCATCTGCATTTCGAGATCAAAAAGAGGATCGATGATTACAGTTGTGCCAGTTGGCTTTGCATGAGCCGTGAGGAACTGGATGAGTATTTTATAAACCCGTTCAAATTTTTCAAAGAGCACCTAATATTCACCAATATACGAACGAAGGAATAAATTATGAAGATGCTGGAATATAAATGGTTTTTACCTATTAAACAAAATCAGATTATTCAAATTGCCGGATTGGTTTTGGGAATTGTTACCTGCATTTTCATAGGGCATTATGCTTTTTTTGAATACAGTTTCGACCGATTTAACACCTATGCCAACCGGATATACCGCACAAAGGGTACGGAGGGAAGACTCTTGGCATCCTTAGCCGAAGAGCAGTTGAGCTATGTCGTGAAGACGGCACGTTTACACCCATGTTATCGTGGTGCAACAGTTGTTGCGGGAGAGAAAAGTTTTTTCGAAACCAACGCGTACTTTGGCGATGGCTCGTTATTCGATATTCTTGACTTTCCTGTGGTGAAAGGAGATGTAAAAAAAGCGTTGATCCATAAAAACCAAATGGCCATTTCTGAAAGCTATGCGAAGAAGTATTTTGGCAACGAAAATCCGGTAGGGCAAACCGTCATTGTAAATGGTTCTTATGAGGACGATGTAACATACACCATTGCTGGTATTTTTAAGGATATTCCACAAAACAGCCACGTGCAGTTCGACATACTTTTTTCGATAGAAAACATACTGGCCCACCGGATGTACACCCAGGATCCGCCTTGGCGATGGAAGAATTTCTTTACCTACATAAAAACATCAGATCCGGTTGATGCGGAACGGCTTGGACATGACTTGTCGTCGCTGGCCTTAAACAATGGCGAGATTAAAAAGTCGGATGAAGGAGAACTTTGCGGTGTTTTTCCTCTTTGCGATATTCACCTTAACGGACAGTCCAATTACATGGACAACAATCCCACTTCGCGGGATGTGTCCCTTCGAATATTTATTGCGCTCATCATCATGGCTATTGCATGGCTCAATTTTATAAACATTGGTATTGGCAATGCGCTGAAAAACAAAATGACGATTAGTGTAAAAGAGGTACTGGGTGCATCACCCCGGAATATCTTGGGAGAATTGTTTCAAAAATCTTTTATACTGAATCTTATCGCACTAACAGTTGCGGTGGGTTTGTTTTTAATTTTGAATTCGACATTAAAGGGAACAGGAATTTTGCAATCGATAACCCTTCCCCATGCCTGGCAATTTGGTTTGTGGACAACCATATCAGGGGTGCTAATTATTGGGACTTTGTTAGTCAGTTTAGTTATCTATGGCCTGATAAGCAGACAAAAATTGTCCAATGCACTTTCCAATCGTTCGAAGCCGGCAACACAAAAACATTCTCCATGGATTACGCTATTTGTGCTTCAGTTCGGCGCTTCCATCGTGTTAATCTGTTTTGCCCTATTTTCCAACAAACAGGTGAATGGGCTTATGAATATGAATAAAGGCATAGAAACCAGCCAGGTACTGGCTATCCGAAGCCCGTATTACTCGGTTGGCGGCAATATCGGTTCAGACAGAAAAGTATTTGAACAGGAAGCTTTAAAAATCCCCGGAATAACTACTGTGGCATCGGCAAGCTACATTCCCGGAAGTACCATCTCATCGCAAATGCCCACACGACTTGCCGGTAAAAATGAAGAGGCAAATATCAATTGCCGGATGAACTTTGTTGGGTACAGTTATATCCCGCTTTTCGGGCATAAACTTTTGGCCGGAAGAAATTTTACTAAAGAATTTCCAACCGATGCAACAGGAATCATCATTAACGAAACGCTGGCAAAAGCCTATGGATTTAACAACCCGAATGAGGCCATCGGAAAAGAAATTTATTGGGAATCGAAGAATGTAAACAGGCATATTATTGGGGTAATGGCAGACTTTCATCATCAATCGGCCGATATGCCGGTGGAGCCTACCATGTTTCAGTTCTGGGATTTGGCCAATGGCTATTGCCTGCTAAGAATCAGTGCAACGAATCCGCTGGAACAAATAAAGGCACTTGAAAAACTCTGGGGTAAAATTCATCAGTCCAATGCCTTTGAATACCTGTGGATTGATGAACATTACCAAAAGCAATTTGATAAATGGGTTCAGTTGGTACAAATTATTAAAACGCTTTCGTTCATTGCCATATTCATTGCCTGTATTGGATTATTTGGTCTAAGTTCTATGTTACTCGACAAACGCACCAAAGAAATCGGCATCCGTAAAGTTAACGGTGCACGCGTCTCCGAAGTACTGATAACGCTCAATATCGACTTTGTAAAATGGGTAGTTATCGCCTTTGTAATAGCTACGCCAATTGCATATTACGCCATGCATAAATGGCTCGAAAACTTTGCTTATAAAACCGAACTAAGCTGGTGGATATTTGCGTTGGCTGGTTTGCTGGCGTTGGGAATTGCGCTGCTCACAGTAAGTTGGCAAAGCTGGCGGGCAGCTACGAGGAACCCGGTGGAGGCGCTGAGGTATGAATAACCTAAACAAATCATAAAAACGAGCAGAAAACGATGAACACTATTATTTTCAAATCTATTTTCAGAGGTCTTCGCAAACAGAAACTCATTGCGTTTATAAACTTCATTGGATTAAGTATTGGCCTCACATTGGTTATGTTTATTGCCTTTTACCTTCGAAATGAACTTCAGGCCGATAAGTTCCATCAAAACGCCCAAAACATTTACCGGATTGGAGAACATATTCAATCGCAATCGGCTCCGCTTACCCCACTTCCAATGGCTGGGTGGCTAAAAGACAATTTCCCGGATGTTGAACTCACAACACGAATTTCCCCTTTGTTTGAAGCCATTAAATATGTTGCAGCGGATAATAACAAGGTGGAAGTGAAGAACCCTCTTTTTGTTGATTCCACTTTTTTTCGGATGTTCTCTTTTCCAATAGCATACGGAGATAAAACAGGAGGTTTTAGCAATAAAAACGCGGTGGTATTAACAGTGTCGCTGGCCCAAAAACTTTTTGGTAAGGAGGACCCGATTGGAAGGACTATAACTTTCTGCGGAAAAAAAACTTACACAATCACTGCGGTTTTAAAAGAATCTCCGCCCAATTCATCCATGCAATTCGATTTGCTTTTGCCCATTTTAAGCATGGCCGATTACCAAAGTTTCGACGAAAAAAATTGGGGAAGTAGTTCTTATCAGACTTTCATAGTTCTAAATTCCGATATTCATACATTATCCGAAAAAGTCAATTCTTTGGTCAAAAAGGATTTTCCTGATTTTACAGCTTCTTTTTCATTCGTGCCTTTGCCCGAAATTCATTTCTCGCAAGATTCTCCTTTTGATTCCATTTTCAAACACAGTAGCAAAACAGAACTGTATATTTTTTTTCTAGTTGCTTTGGTTGTATTGCTTATTGCTACGATCAACTTCATCAACCTCAACGTTGCCCTTTCATCCTCACGGTTCAAAGGGAACGGCATCAGGAAAATTGAAGGGGCAAGCCAGCTCCAACTAATAGCCGGATATCTGTTTGAATCGGTATTAATTAGCCTGACAGCCGCAGTAGTTGCTGCCTTTCTTATCGAACTGTTTTTCCCACAATTCAACCGTTTGTTAAGCAATTCTCTGGAGCGGGCTCAGTTGAGACAACTTTGGTTTTATTTCGCTTTGGCTGGAATGGGTTTGTTGACAGGTTTAATTGCAGGGGCTTATCCTGCTTACAAATTTTCACGTGTGTCGCTCACATCCTTTATCCGCAATAAATACTATTCACAAATCGGTTCGGACAAATGGAGTGACCGCCTGGTAATTTTTCAGTTTACCATCGCAATAGCATTGATTATATCAACTCTTTTCCTGAACCGTCAGATGGACTTTATTCAGACACGACAACTGGGCTTTGATAAAGCGCAGGTATTGTTTGTTCCACTTACTGATGAATTGAAAAACAAGAAAGGAATTATAATGGATCAGTTAAAAAACATTCCTGAAGTTGAACATGTGAGTACCAGCGACCGCATCCCCGGGCAGACTTTTGCCCAATGGGGACAAAAATATAGTGTAAACGGAGAAGAAAAAGATATCAGGTTTTATTATACGGGCGTTAGCGACGAATATATAAAAACACTGGGACTCCAGATTTTGCAGGGGCGAAATTTTGATCCGACACGACCAGCCGATCAATATTGTTTCCTGGTAAACGAGTCGTTTGTAAAGAAGTATGGACTTAACAATTTGGACGAAAGTATTTTATGCGGACATAAAATTATCGGCGTTGTAAAAGACTTCAATTTCAGTTCGCTGTATAAAGAGGTTGAGCCATTGGCCATTCGTTATAATAATGAGGATTGCAACATATTAATGATCAGGACAAAATCTTCAACATTTATGGGCGTCTCCAGTCTTATAGGAACAATTAATAAAAGCATTTTAAAAGTTGCTCCAAACGCGTTTTTCGACATACAGTTTCTCGATAATCAAATTCAAAACCAATACGTTAACGAAGTTAAAGCCTCACATTTGCTAGGTTACTTCTCCTTCTTTGCCATATTCATTTCCTGTTTGGGCCTATTTGCACTGGCTAAGCTGACCATTAATAAAAGAATCAAGGAAATTGGTGTCCGCAAAGTGAATGGCGCCAAAATATCGGAGATACTGACAATGCTAAACAGAGACTTTGTAAAATGGGTGGCCATTGCCTTCGTAATAGCCACACCCGTTGTATACTACGCCATGAATAAATGGCTCGAAAGTTTTGCCTACAAAACCTCTTTAAGCTGGTGGATTTTTGCCCTGGCTGGTTTGCTGGCTTTGGGAATTGCCCTGCTAACCGTAAGTTGGCAGAGCTGGAAAGCAGCCACGAGGAACCCGGTGGAGGCGCTGAGGTATGAGTAATATATAAACTTTTAAATCTAAAAAAGACAACAAAATGAATAAGATTCGAATTTCAACGATAAATATTTATCGGATAACTTCAGTTTTCATCTTGATAAATTTGATTTCCGTATTAAACACCTGTGGGCAAGTAAAAGTTGACAACATATTTGGCAAAACTGAAATAATGGATAATGACTCTATTTATGCCAAAGAAAAGCGCGTTGATTCCCTGTTCTTCCAAATCATAGGGAAAAAAGCCCCGGGGGCTGTTGTTTTAGTTGCAAGGGATGGTAAAATATTATTGAACAAAGGGTATGGATATTCAGATATTGAATCAGGAATAACAAATAATTCTATGACCAGATTTCGAATTGCATCTATGACCAAGCAATTTACCGCCTTTGCAATTCTCCGACTCCAGAAAGAAGGAAAAATAAATGTAAAAGATTATTTGTCCAAATACCTGCCAAATTTTCCCGGAAGCAATGAGATTCAGATTGAAAACTTAATAGCCCAGACTTCCGGTATATTTAATTTTACCCGTTTGGGTGATTCTGTAATGGTTGATCTTACTTCAAGGCCAGCCTCAATTGATGAATTAATTGGACTTTTCAAGGATAAACCTCTCGATTTTGATCCCGGAACAAATTGGGCATATAGTAATTCAGGCTATGTACTGCTTGCAAAATTAATCGAGATGTTGAGTGGAAAATCCTATGCGGAATTCTTAAAAGATGAGTTTTTTGATCCTTTAGGTATGAATTCCACTGATGTAATTAATGGAAACTCGCTTTTTGGGAACGATGCACTTGGATACAGATTTAAAGACAATGAGTTTAAAGCTGTCGGCAACTGGTATATGGATTGGGCAATGGGTGGTGGGAATATTTCCTCAACGGTAGGTGATTTGTTTAAATGGAATGAAGCCCTCTATGGCGGAAAAATTGTTGATGAGAAGACCCTCGAACTTGCATTGAAACCTCATCCTGCGAGCCTTAAAAATGGATCTGGTTATGGATATGGCTTATTTATAACAAGTTCAAATGGCCTGGAATCCATTGGTCATGGGGGAGGGATACTCGGATTTGGCAGTTACATTTTAAGATACCCAAAATATAACCTAACAGTTATTGTCCTTAAAAATATGTCGCCATCACCGGATGCCAGCTTGGAATCAGAGAAATTAGCGAGAAAAATAGCAGATATATTTATTTAAGGATTATGAAGGTCGAAATATTTATAAAAGTGAAGCAGAATTTTTACTTGGGTAGCTATCTCAAGGCCATTTGCCTGGTATGCCATCAACCAATGGCTTCAGAGTTTTGCCTACTGCACTGAATTGAGTTGGTGGATATTTGCCCTGGCCGGTGCGCTGGCATTGGGAATTGCATTGCTAACCGTGAGTTGGCAAAGCTGGAAAGCGGCAACCAGAAACCCGGTGGAGGCGCTCAGATATGAATAAAGGAATTCTTAATTATCTGAACAATAGAAACGATAGGCAAAGAATCATTAAATGCAAAGAATATGAAAAGTAATTTTAAAACCATATTTAGGGAAGTTATCCGGACTCCGATGTTTTCGGTAATAAATATTTCCGGACTAGCTATCGGGATCAGTTGCATGATACTGACTTTATTATGGGCAGGTTACGAATTGGGGTACGATGGGTTCAACAAAAATGAAGACAGGATTTACAAAATCAGCCAGGGAAAAAACTTCTCAACAGCACCTCCTTTATTTAATCACATTCGCGACGAGTTTCCTGAAATAGAGAAAATTATACGAACCTCAAACGATGCCGAAGCATTTATAAACTGTGTTGACGGGGACAAAAAGGTAAAAGTAAAAGATGTACTTTATACCAGTGCCGGGTTTCCCGATATTTTCACTGTTAAAACAATATGTGGTAACACAATCCTGGCATTGAACGATCCTGAAAGCATTATTTTAACACGAAATACGGCCCTTAAAATATTCGGCAAAACCGACGTTGAGGGAAACGCAGTCCGCTACAGGACTACCTTTCCTTCCCGGGACCTGACCTTGACCGTTAAATCGGTGATAGATGATTTACCCTCCAATTCGACCTTGAAATTTGATGCAATAATTCCATTTGAAGTTTTAAATAAATTAAAACCCAATGGGATGAACCCCGATGAAAACTGGCGGGATGGTTATTGTAACCTTTATATTCTCCTGAAAAAAGGGACAGATTTCAATTTGTTTGCAAATAAACTCGAAGAATTTGGGGGCAAGCTCGAACAAAAGGTTTATGACCTCGACCCGAAAAGTCCGGAGGCAAAAGAACGAAAACTGGGACTGGTTCATTTAACCGATTTGCACTTTTTTCAGAATAACCGAAAACAACTGGTGGGTTATATCTCAATTATTGGTTTTCTTATCCTGCTAATTGCCGTCATCAACTATGCTAACCTGTCCATTGCCAAATTATTCTCAGCCCGTCAATCATTGTACATCCGAAAGATTAACGGGGCAAACCGGTCGAGGTTGATTTTTAATATCCTGGCCGAATCGGTACTGTATTCAATACTTGCATCTTTTGTTGCCTTACTTTTTATTTGGGCATTCAGACCATTACTGACCAAATTTCTAAATATCGACTTGACAACCAATTTCTTTGACAACCCGGGCATTCTCGTCGCTTTTTTATTCGTATCATTATTGATAGGTGTAGTGGCTGGTTTGTACCCGGCATTAAAACTTACTTCCGATATTCCTGCAAATCTTGCCCAAGCAGGGTTTATCAAAAGAGACAGGAATTTTGTCCGGCAATCATTGGTCGTATTTCAATTTGCCATATCCATTGCTTTAATAATCAGTGCTTCTGTTATATCTAAACAGCTTATCTTTTTTAACCGGAAAGATTTGGGGTTCAACAATCGGCAAATTGTCTATGCCAAACTAAACGGGAACATGTATGGGAAATCGTATCGTACATTTAAAGAGAAACTACTGAAAAGCCCGAATGTTCAGAGTGTAAGTGGTTCGCAAAACGAACTGGGACAAATATGTGTTACACTCGACCGCGAAATAAACGGAACCAAAAGATACTTTCAGGAATTACCTGTTGACCCTGATTTCATTGAAACAATGGGGCTGAAGCTTGTTCAGGGAAGAAATTTCTCGTGGGATATGCAGACCGATCCTTACCAAACGCTGATTATCAGCAAAACAGCCGTAAAAGCTTTCGGGCTTGACAGCTCCAATGTAATCGGGACAGAAATATTTATGTATGACCACGTTGCAAAGGTAGTTGGTGTTGTCAAAGACTTTTATTTTCAGTCGTTCCATCATCAGCTTGATCCGTTTATGCTGTTTTATCATCCGGGATCTATAGGTACTGTAAACATTAAAATAAGCGGGAACAATATTCAGGGAACCATCAAATATATCAATGATGTTTGGAACGAATTTTCACCTGAAATTCCGTTTGAATATCATTTCCTGGATAAAACTTATGAAGAGCTTTATAAGCAGGACAGGCAGTTCAGTAAGATCATCCTTGCTTTTCTGCTGGTATCCATATTGATTGCTTGCATGGGCTTATTGGGTCTGGTCTCGTTTACAACCGTCAGGCGCACCAAGGAAATTGGCGTTCGCAAAGTTAATGGTGCCCGCGTATCAGAAGTACTGATTATGCTCAACAAAGACTTCATAAAATGGGTAGCCATTGCCTTTGTCATTGCTACGCCAGTTGCATACTACGCCATGAATAAATGGCTCGAAAACTTTGCCTACAAAACCACGCTTAGCTGGTGGATTTTCGCCCTGGCTGGCTTGCTTGCCCTGGGAATCGCACTACTTACTGTAAGTTGGCAAAGCTGGAAAGCGGCAACGAGGAACCCGGTGGAGGCGTTGAGGTATGAGTAATTTTTAACAACTTAGAACAGAAAAAAATGAATCGCTTCAATCTGAAATTAGCCATTCGCAACCTGGCAAAAAATAAAGTCTATTCGTTTCTGATTATCGGAGGGTTTGCCATCGGGTTTGCAGCCTGCATACTCATCGGTTTGTACTACCAGACCGAAACAAGCGTGAACAAAAATTTTGCCAATCACCGTCGGATTTACAGACTTTACGACGTTAAAATGAACCGTTGTAACCTCAACTGGGACTTGTATCCGGTACTTACAAGCGATTACTTTGCTGTTGAAAATGCCTGCCCGCTCGATTACTCCTCAGGAATTCCGTTTACAGTAAAAAACGAACAAGCTCACACTTATACCGAAATTGAGTATTTATTAGCCACGACCAATAATTTCTTTAAGATATTTTCGGTTGAAATGACAGAAAGTGTGGGTGTTAAACCTTTTGAAGATAAAGAATCTGTGGTGATTTCAAAACAGGTTGCACAGAAGCTTTTCGGTTCGCAAAATCCGCTGGGACAACAGGTGAATGTGGGCAATTATTTTGTAGGAACAGTAACCGGAATTTTCGACAAACTGCCCGCCAATTCGAGTTTTCAGGCCGATGTTATCCTGAACAGCGAAAACCAGAAGTTCAGGATGTCAAACACTGTCAGCAATGGGAAAAGATACAATCCCAGCAACCATTTTGTGATGCTGAAAGAGGGAACCGACCCGCAGTTTTTTGCCGGTGAACTGAACAAATCGGCAACACTCAAAGCATTGGATACCGACAGCCTGGCACTGCAAAAACTCGACGATATTTACCTTTCTGAACTCACGATAAAAAGCCGCCATGCCAAAGGAAACCCCGTTTTGTTAAAAATATTTCTGGCCATTGCAGCACTCATACTACTGCTTTCGAGCATCAATTATCTGAATTTTTCGATTTCGATGCAATACGCCAAACTGAAAGAAATTGGCATTCACAAAGTAAACGGCGCCGGATGGAAAGAGCTGGTAAAATCCACATTTGCCGAAGTCACCCTCGGGATTCTGATTTCACTTGTATTTTCGATAATTATCACGCTTTTTGCAATTCCTTATTCCGAAAAACTGTTTGGGAAAGCAATCAATTCAGAATTGAGTTCCTGGATTTCGGTTGCCCCTTTCTTTTTGATAACTGTAGTTTTCGTGATTCTGATAAACAGTCTCGCCCCTATTTTTATTCTGTCGAAATTCAGGATTACCGAGTTTCTTTCCGGGTTCAAGGGAAAACGAAACAGCCGTCAGATAGGCAAACAGGTCATGCTCACTTTTCAGCTCACTGTGTCAATAGCGCTTATTGCCGTTGTAATGATTATTTTCAAACAACTCAGTTTTGTACAACATTCTGATATGGGTTTCAACCGTGAAATGCTGGTTCGGATCGACATTCCCGTTAAATTTCAGAAAACAGAAGCGCTGAACCAGGAAATCGGGAAACTTCCGTTTGTTACTGCTACGGCCTTAAGCTCAGGCTGTCCGGGAATGATTAATCACAAAATGGAAACAGGTTCCGAAGGGAAAAATTTCGACATCAACATCATTCCGGTTGGAAGCAATTTTTTGAAAACGATGGGAATAGAATTGATAGCTGGTCGTGATTTTATGGAAAGCGAAATCAAAAGAGCCTGCCTGATAAACGAAGAAGCCCTGAAACAATACGGGTGGGACAGTTTTGAAGGGAAGAAATATGAAAACGGAGAAGATGGCGGATATAATGTGGTTGGCATTATGAAAGATTTTAAGTTCGAATCGTTTCATTCAAAAGTTGAACCACTGGCAATTGTTTTCGACGGAGCACCTTCTGGAAATGTACTTTCGGTAAAACTGTCACCCGGAAATACCGGGCAGCAAATTAGCCGGATAGCGCAAGTATGGAAAACCATTTCGCCCTACGAACCTATGAACCTTGTTTTTTACGATGATTATTTTCAGGCTATGTATTCCAAAGAGGAAAAGATGGCAAGCTCCATTACTTTCTTTTCGCTGATTGCGGTTGTGCTTACCTGTATGGGCATTCTTGGTCAGATTTTTATGATTTGCCTGAATAGGATCAAAGAAATCGGCATCCGCAAAATAAACGGCGCCACCATCTCCGAAGTGATGGCCATGCTCAACCGCGACTTTGTAAAATGGGTAGCCATCGCCTTTGTAATAGCCACTCCGGTTGCATATTATGCCATGAGCAAATGGCTCGAAAACTTTGCCTACAAAACCACGCTCAGCTGGTGGATTTTCGCCCTGGCAGGGTTGTTGGCTTTGTGGATTGCATTGTTAACGGTTAGTTGGCAGAGTTGGAGGGCAGCTACGAGGAATCCGGTGGAGGCGCTGAGGTACGAATAAGTCATTAATAAAAGAGAGTAACATCATGTTATACCAAATTATACAAGCCATACGGTTTTTGCGAAGAAACTTGAACTATGTATTTACCAGCGTACTGGGATTGAGCATTTCTTTAACACTTATTGTTTTATTGCTGAACTACATGTACGATGAATACCATGTAGATGCCTATCACACAAACGCAGATAAAATTTATCAGGTTTTACATTCAGATGAATGTGCTTTTTCACCTCCATTTTGCCAGTATCTGGACGATCATGTAGGTGAAATTACTTCATATTGCAGAACCTTTTGTTCGTCGGGAGTTATAAAAACAGAAGACAACTTGGGGCAATCGGATCGGTGTTTTTATGCTGATCCCAATTTTTTTACCCTATTTTCTTTCCCGATGGTTGTGGGCAATCCAAAACATGTTCTTGATCTGCGTAACTCGGTTGTCTTGAGCGAAAGTTTTGCCAAAACCATATTTAAAGAAGAGGACCCTATGGGGAAGAAAGTGGTTTTTAATAGCAAGCTTACTTATTATGTTTCAGGTATTGCTGCCGATTTTAACGAAAGCACCCATTTCAAATCCGTCGATGTTATTTTCCCGTTTCAAGCCATGGAAGATTTGTTTGGAGAAAAAAGTGGTTACCTGTCGCAATACTCCTGGCGTTTTTTATTGCCGGCGTTATATGTTAAAGCCGATCATGAAATTTCCAAAGCAACCTGCAAATCCCTTTTGGACGATTTAAATAAATGGTACTGGCTTTTTAGCGATAATCCCAATTCCAACCTTAGTTTTCAACCCTTAAAAAAGGCATACCTTAACCCGGTTAAATATGGGTACGATCCCAATGTACGGTCCGGAAACGAAAATGTACTGCGACTGATTTTATTTATTGTTTTGGCCGTTTGTGTAATTGCATTTATCAACTTTATTAACCTTACCATTTCAAAAGCCAATGTCCGCTTACCTGAGTTCGGTATTAAACGTATTAACGGAGCGGGTTTTGGTTCGTTTGTTTTTAGATTCTTGGTCGAACAAATCCTGGTAGTATCAGTCACGCTGGTTGTGTCCATTTTTTTTATATTGCTGAGCTTGCCATTTTATAATCAGCTATTGAATTATCACCTCACTTTTACATCTATTCTACAAAAGGAATATTTTCTTGAGACAATTGCAGCATTTGCCCTGTTGGTGATAAGTTCAGGAACCGTTGTAATGTTATTGATTTTGTTGAGGGCAACGGCAAAACGCCAGTTTTTATTAAAAAGCAATTCAGAAATTGGTTTAGTACAAAAAGCGCTTTTAGTAGCACAATATACCATGTCTATTTCATTGATTATTTCGATGCTTGTAATTGTTAAGCAGAATCATTTTATCGAAAATTTCAATTATGGGTTTAACAAAACCAACATTCTTTATATAAAGTTAGATCGTGAATTTGTAGGAAAGGCCGTGGCTTTTAAATCGGAAATTGAAAAAATTGCCGGAGTAAAATCCGTATCACTTTGCAATGGAATGCCCGGTACGGGTATTTTTAATCTCCGGTTTGAGAAGGATAGAAAGCCCAAGAACATTGATTTATTCAATATTGATGCCGATTTCTTTAAAACCATGGAAATACCCGATGGCAGTCATGGAGAACTGGCCGATGACGAATGCTGGATTAACCGTTCGGCTGCTAAAGAATTAGACTATGATGAATCAGTGGGTTTTATCGAATTTCAAGAATTTAATGAATCCCGGAAATTAAAAGTAAAAGGTGTTTTGGCAGATATGAACTTTCATTCGCTGTACCAGACTGCCCAACCCACCATTTTCAGTAAACTAAACACATCAAAGTTTATCGATTATCTATTAGTGAAAATTGAAAACTCGAAAGTACCCAAATTTCTTTCACAGGCCAAACAATCATATGTTAATTTTTCCTCTGAGTATCCATTTGAGTATGCCTTTGTAAACGACAAGATAAATCAGGTTTATGCTAAAGATTATCAAACTTTAAAACTGGTAGTCTGGTTTGCCGTATTTGGAATAATTTTATCATCGTTCGGCATGGTATCTTTGACCTTGCTGCTTTTATTAAACAAAACCAAAGAGATTTGCATCCGCAAGGTCAATGGTGCAAGAGTCTTTGAAGTACTGATGGTATTAAATTCCTATTACATAACTTGGATAAGCATTGCATTTGTCATTTCATGCCCGATTGCTTATTATTTAATGAGCAATTGGCTTGAAAACTTTGCCTACAAAACCACGCTTAGTTGGTGGATTTTCGCCCTGGGAATTGTACTACTTACTGTTAGCTGGCAAAGCTGGAAAGCGGCTACGAGGAACCCGGTGGAGGCGTTGAGGTATGAGTAGCTGTTTTGCTATAAGATTAAAAAGATAATCTATGAAACCATTTAAATTTCAAGACTTAGGGAACTACAAATTACTAAATATTGCAGGACTTTCTATTGGAATTGCTTGTGTTCTGGGCATTATGCTGTGGGTTGACGACGAATTAAAATTTGATTCATTCAATAAAAATTCTGACAGGATATACCGGGTTTTAGCGGAAGAGAACGGGATGGAAGGATACACAAATTCGGCTATGACGATGCCACCTCTCGCTGAAGCCTTGAAAGAGAAACTCCCTGAAGTTGAAAAAGCAACCAACTTCGAAGCTGACTGGCAGGTTGTGGTAAAAGCTGGCGACAACTATTTGAACGAAGAGGGGATGGCGGTAGTTGGGAAAAGCTTTTTCGATTTGTTTTCTTTCCCTTTTGTAAAAGGAAACCCGGGGCTTTTAGACTCGGAGAAATATGCCGTGGTACTTTCAGAGAAAACGGCAAGGAAATATTTTGGAGAAGAAGATGGACTTGGCAAACAATTAGAAATCAATAAAATCCCGGTAAAAGTTGTTGCAATATTCAAGAATATCAATTACAATTCACACATCCGTTTTGATATGGCTATCCCGGAAGAGCTAGGGATAAGTATGTTTGGCCGGAAAAAAGGAAGTTGGAATAACCAATGCCTGTACACTTATGTCCAGGTTATGCCAAATGTATCATCGCAACTCATCGCTTCCAAAATATACAACTTTATCGAGAAAAACATTAATCCTGAAAGGAAAGTTAAGTTGTTTCCGCAGGCTTTAAAAGATATTCATTTTCACAAAGGACTGGCTGATGAAGATTACACCCAGCTTGGCGATAAAAGATATGTTTACATTTTCTCGTTTATGGGACTGTTTATTTTGATCCTGGCCTGTGTCAATTACATTAACCTGTCAACGGCAGTTTCCGAAAAAGACATCAAAGCAAACAGTATCCGCAAAATATTGGGAGCCAGCAAAAGGAAATTATTAGGGAAATCAGTACTAAAGTCTGTGCAGATTTCCGTCGTGGCTACCGGAATAGCGCTTGGCTTTTTATTCTTGGTACTTCCCTTTCTTAATGCATTAACCAGGAAAAGTCTCGCGTTTGATTTTCAGAACCCGTTACATCTCTTTGTCCTTATTTTCGTAGCTCTTTTTTCAGGGATTCTTTCGGGGCTGTATCCTGCTTTTTACCTGACTTCATTTTCTCCCATCGGGGCGAATAAAATAAAAAAGACACACACAGTACAATGGCAACGGAAAGGGTTGGTTGTTTTCCAGTTTTCACTGTCTATTTTCCTGATTATTGCCACCCTTGTCAGTTTTAAACAGTTCAATCATTTCCGGCAAATAAATCTAGGTTTTGACAAAGAACATACAGTTTATTTCCCTTTGAAAACAGAGAATTCAGGCTATCAGATACTGAAAGAACGGTTAATGAAAATTCCAGGGATTGAGATGGTAGCCGGGAAAGACTATTATTCTCCATCAATCATTAATACGACAGCGGTCAGATTGCCGGGAAAAGAAATGGATAATATGTTTTCAGAGAATCGTATTGATGAAAATTTCTTTTCGTTATTGAAGGTGAATTTTACAGATGGGCAAAACTTTTCTGTAGATAACAGAAGCGAATGGGAACAGACAGTTATTATCAACGAGAAAGCGAAAGAGCTTATGGCGGTCGATAATCCTGTTGGTATGTTTTTAAAGTTTTGGAACAGGCAATTTAAAATTATTGGGGTAATTGGGGAAACTCATTTCCAATCGCTGAATAAAAGCCTCCAACCGGAGCTTTATACATATGTAAGCGACCCACACTACATTTTTGTGAAATACGGGAACAATCCCACTATTTCAGTCAATCATTTAATAGGCCAAATCGGCACAACAGTTAAGGAGATTTATCCTGAAGCCCCTGTTAATATTCAATTCTTAGACTTGACTTATGCCAATCTCTATGAAAATGATAAACGGATCGGTACTATTTTTTGCATTGTGGCGGTAATAGCAATTCTCATATCCTGTTTAGGTTTATTCGGGTTAAGTTCTTACAGTTCAGAAAAACGCACTAAAGAAATCGGCATACGAAAAGTGAATGGTGCCAAAATATCTGAAATATTAACCATGCTCAACCGCGACTTTTTGAAATGGGTAGCCATCGCCTTTGTCATCGCCACACCCATCGCTTACTACGCCATGAACAAATGGCTCGAAAACTTTGCCTACAAAACCACGCTGAGTTGGTGGATTTTCGCCCTGGCTGGCTTGCTTGCATTGGGGATTGCATTGTTGACTGTGAGTTGGCAAAGTTGGCGGGCGGCTACGAGAAACCCGGTGGAAGCGCTGAGGTATGAATAGTCAATTATAAGTAATAAAACAATTACGATGAAATTAATAAAAAACCTACTAAGAATCGTTAGAAAAAACAAACTTGATTCTTTCCTGAACATGGTTGGTCTCTCTGTTGCCATGGTGGTATTTATTTTTATCACCTTGTATGTTAAAAATGAAGTTACCTTCGACACCTATCATCCTCATGCCGACTGTATTTTCCGCGTCACAACTTCGCTTACTTCACCAGCAGGGCAAAGTTCTGATATGGCTCTCGCTAATCCTCCATTTGTACAGATTTTAAAAAATGAATGTCCCGAAATCGAAGAATTTGCATGTGTAAAGGCAAATGGGAATTATACCGTCACTTTCAATAAAAATGAATATAAAAACTTAACTATCAGGGCAGCAACCCCTTCGATTTTCAAGCTGTTCTCCTATCCTGCCGTTTTGGGAAATTCATCTGAGTTTTTAATTGCTCCAAATACGATCGTTTTGACGGAGTCGCTTTCCAAAAGCATTTTTGGAAAGAACTCACCCATTGGCGAAAAGTTAGTAATCGGGAAAACCGACTACCAGGTGACCGGCGTGATTGAAGACTTGCCAGGCAATACCGATCTTCAGTTTGATGCATTAATCCCATCTGATTTTAATGGCACAGGACAAATATTCTTTTGGGGAGATTACTATGTCTATATCAGGACAATCCATTCAGATGTGTCCGAATTAAATTCAAAAATTGAAAGAATTACTGATGAAAAATATGCTAATTTTTTAAAAGGGATTGGTAGATTCAAGCTGGTTCATCACCTTCAACCCTTAAAAAATATTCATTTTGAAAACTTTCTTTTGGCCGACACGCCCAAAGGAAATAAAACAAGTGTTTATGTTTTCTCTATGATTGCGTTACTGATCCTTCTTGTTGCCGGAATTAACTATACCAACCTGACACTGGCGCAACTAGAAAAAAGGGACCGGGAATTTTCAATCCGTAAAACACTTGGTTGCGGGAAGCGATGGATTTTTTATCACATTATTAGCGAGTCGGTTCTCAATTTGCTAATAGCTTCTATTATTTCAGTGGTACTTGCCGTAATCTTGCTACCCTACTTTAATGTCTTGTTTGCTAAAAAATTCGCTATCGTTTCTATCTTTAAAATAGCCCTGCCCCTTTTGGCAGCATTCATTGTCTTAGGGATAATCGCCGGTACCTACCCTGCATTTAAAACTGCAAAAAATTCAACTATCAAACAATCCGGATTTGGCCTGTTCGGAAAGTCATTGGTCACCTTTCAGAATGCAGTTGCCATTGTAATGATCGTAGGATTGTTCATTATTTGGAACCAGGTTCATTTTATGAAAAATGCTGACTTGGGTTTTAACAAAAACCAGTTACTGGCAATCTCACTTCCTTCTGAACCAGAAAAATTTCCGGGGAAAGAAGTTTTACGGCAGGAATTTTCATCACTTCCCGAAATATCTTCACTCTCTTTTGGAGGAGGAGGAACATTACTTGGAGAAACTAAAAACTGGATGAAAGAAATTATGGTGGTAAAAGATGGTGAAGGCAACAATGTTCATTTTGTCCTGAACCAGCCAGAAATTGACGAAAATTATATCGATTTATTTGGGATTAAATTACTCGAAGGAAGAAATTTTAGATCGGCTGTGCCTGGTAGTGCAGAAACCCCGGTGATCATAAACGAATCCTATGCCGGAATAATGGGATGGAAGGATCCCATTGGAAAGATATTGGATGAAACCCCGAAACAAAAAGTGATCGGTGTGGTTAAAAATTTTCACTACGATGCGTTGAGCAATCCAATCGAACCGTTGAAATTTAAACTGTTGACCGGAAATCCGTCCTATCTTTTCTTAAAGACTGATCCTAAAAATCTGAGAATTATTCAAAAAAAATGGAAAAGCATTTTTGGCGATGAACCCTTTGAATACCAGTTTGTGGATCAACACATGGCCAGTTTATACCAGAAAAATGAGAAAGAGATGGCCATTTTTTCCTATCTGACATTGATCGCCATGTTAATTTCGTGTTTAGGATTGTATGGACTGGCATCACATTTTATCATTAACCGCACCAAAGAAATTGGCATCCGCAAAATAAATGGCGCCACTATTTCAGAAGTACTTGCCATGCTTAACTGCGACTTCGTAAAATGGGTGGTCATTGCTTTTGTAATAGCCATACCCATTGCGTATTACGCCATGAACAAATGGCTGGAAAGCTTCGCCTACAAAACAGAACTGAGCTGGTGGATTTTTGCACTGGCAGGTTTGCTGGCGTTGGGAATTGCGTTGCTGACGGTGAGTTGGCAAAGCTGGAAAGCTGCAACGAGGAACCCGGTGGAGGCGCTGAGGTATGAATAAATACAAAATAAAATGATAACGCAACAACTTAAAAACGCGTTTCGGATAATCCTGAAACGAAAAGTAATCTTTGGAATTATTGTATTGAGCCTTCTGGTAGGCTTTACAACAGTATTTTTACTTACTGGCTTTATATTCGATGAGTATGCAGTAGACGGTTTTCACAAAAACAAAAACCGAATTGTTCGTCTGCAATCGGACGACCCCTGGGTTGCAGGCCAGAAAATGAACCACATCACGTATGCCGCACCCGAATATTTAAGAAGCAACTTTCCTGAAATTCAGGATTATTGCCAATGGAATAAACAAGGCTATGATCAGGTGGTTGCCAATAACAATACCTACTACCAAAACCTCGATCTGTTTGAAACAACCCCTGGATTTTTCAACCTTTTTTCTTATCAGTTTCTCGAAGGAAGCCCGGCCAGCGCTTTATCTGGTAACAGCATTGTGCTCTCGGAGAAAACAGCCCGCATGTTTTTTGGAGATAAAAAAGCCCTCGGCAATTCAGTACTTATAAAAACAAAAGGGGGCGACCAGGGGTACACTGTATCTGCAGTAGTAACTCAGCCCGGAAAATCTCATATTCATTTTGATTTGTTGACATTAATCAACGGGAAGCAATTGCGCGGCACCGACGCCTATTTGTTGCTGAAAGAGAATACCGATCAAAAAAAACTGGAAGAAAAAATGCTCCTCAAAAAATCAATGATCCCTTTCTTCTGGGAAGGCAAGACGGTGAATCTTTATCTAAACAACTTAAAGTCGATAAATATTACACCCGAAGTTGAAAGCAAAATAGTTGTCTCGCTGGCTATTGCCGCTATTGTATTGTTTATAGCTTTTTTCAATTTTATCAATCTGTTCATCAACCTGATTATGGACAGAGGAAAAGAACTGGGACTGATCAGGATTATCGGGGGAACCAACAAAACCCTGGTCTATAAGCTGGGAGTAGAATTCTTGATTATGATCTTTATCTCATTGATATTAAGTATTATATTTTTGAAGTTCTTGTTGCCTTTTTTCAATCAGTTAAACGGGAGCGATTTGTCATTCAACAGTTTCTTCCAGCCCCAACTATTATTCATTATCCTTGGAATAGTTTGTATTGTGGTGTTACTAAGCTACATTAGTGTTTACCTGTTTCTAAAAAAAATACAAAAAACGACAAACCTCATTAAATCCGGTCTCGTAATGGGAAAAAACCGGAAACTTTCGATTGTCAATACCGTTCAATATTCCGTTTCAATTGCACTTATTATCTGTACAATTACGCTCTATCGTCAGGTGAATTTTATCCATAATAAACCAATTGGTATCGACAGGGAAGTGATTGAATTCAGACTCCCGGCATCATTCGGCGACAAGAAACAAGCCTTTAAAAACAATCTTCTCGGACATTCGTCTATCGAAAAGGTTTCTGTTTGCAGTGCGTCGCCTGTGAAAGAGGCTGCCATGGTCAATTGGAAATACGACGATAATGGAGAGAAGAAAGAATATACCACCCTGCTATTCCAAGGTGATGAAAATTATGTCAATACACTTCATATAGAACTTATTGAAGGCAATGAAATTACCCCAACAATTACCGGGCGGAACAATCTATGTTATATCAATGAGGCAATGGTTAGGTTTCACCAGTTGAAAGATCCAATTGGAAAAATGGTTCCCGGTTCGACTATGAAAATTGCAGGGGTTGTAAAAAATTTTCATTGGAACGGGTTAGAAAGTTTGGTGCCCCCCGCTGTTGTTGTTGTAAATAACGAAGGAAGGAACCTCTTGGTAAAGATTAAAGCAGGTCAAACAGATGCCGGGATTCAGTTTATAAAGTTGGTTTGGAAAGAGTTGATACCAGGTTATCCTTTTGAATATTATACTATTGGTGGACAATTTAACGACAAACACAAAAAATACGAAATGCTGGTTCAATTCATATCCTTTTTCTGCATCATTTCCATTCTCCTTTCATCGATGGGGCTACTGGCGTTATCACTGTTTTCCATCCGGCGAAAAGTGAAAGAAATCGGCATACGCAAAGTAAACGGTGCCAATGTGTTTGAGGTATTGATCATGATAAACAACAAGCTGACTGGCTGGATTTTGGTTGGATTCCTGATTGCCTGCCCTGTTGGAGGATACATCATGCACCGCTGGCTCGAAAATTTTGCCTACAAAACTACTTTAAGCTGGTGGATATTTGCCCTGTCAGGATTACTGGCATTGGGAATTGCTTTGCTGACGGTTTCTTTTCAGTCATGGAAAGCAGCTACGCGAAACCCGGTGGAAGCGCTAAGGTATGAATAACCCATTCATGTGGCAAACTGAAGTGTTATGGAAAACTTTGACAAAGAATTGAAAAAGTTATCGAAATCAGGAAACAGGTACACGCTTTCTATTCAACAAAATCCAGCGTGTACCTGTCTTTTGTTGAAATGGGGCAAAATACCCGCAATGACGGGAACCTGGGTAAATTGCACTCGAATATTTTGGCTTTTCATTAATTATAGTCATTGGCCTTTAATATCCCCTGACCGGATCAGCTCCTGAATGCAGTTATTACACAGGCACCCATCGTAGGTGGCCGCAATATAATCCTGTATTTTTTCCGGGATTTCAAGGGATAAACACCAGCAATCCATGCCACCGGTACACGCTACCGGCTTACCGCATCTCGGACAATCCCGTTGTTCATATTTCGATAAGGCAACATTATCCATTTATGTTAAATTTTTTCAGATAATCCGCTCACGGGCTGTCAGCTTTCCTTTCGAATGCTGACGCGATTCATACCCTGATTCATACTGCTCACGTAACTTATCGTTCCGTTCGTTAAAGCGCATAAATGTTTTTCTGTGATCATGTGCCATATCTATTTATTAAATAGCCAGTTGAATCTGAAAAATCATTGTTCCTGGATGCCTGTCAACCTCATCAGCCTGTTCATTCAATTCAGGTCTTAAAGAGTATTGCAGGCTAAGTTTAAATTTTTGTCCCGCAATATAATAGTTCATACCAAAATCATGATTCCAAAGGATCACAGGTAATGCCTCTAAATTTTTCTCAGAGAGTGCATAAAATAGCTGGACCCGTCCCGGAACATTCAGAAAATGATCAGAAAAGAGATAACCGCACGTAGTGTACCAGGTGGAACCTGTCCCTATTTTATATTCGCTATTCCCGGCACCTTCAGGCCCTGAACCTCCTGACCAGATATTCATTGTCCCGAAAGTGCGCAGGTAATTTTTCCCGAAGTCGAAATTATAGAAAACCGAATAAACAGAAATGGCTTTCCCCCTTTCAAAAGGCATTTCAAAAAAGCAATCTGTTCCAAGCAATATTCTATTTTTTAACTGTTTTACACCCTCTTTGCTGAATTCTGCTATCGAATTCGGGTAAATATCAAACCCTGCGCCGAGATTGAGAAGACGTTTCTTCCCGAGATAGGACATATCCACGTATGGTGTGTTGAAATATTCTTTATCGAAGAAATGGAATGCCGCATATCCTTTGTATTCAAGATCAGGTGAGGAAAATTCATATCCCGTATCTGGTTCCGGAACATCGGGAACGCCATCATAAACAAAAGGTTTAGAGACAACAGCACGGTATGAAACCGGACCGGCTGTCCCTTTCATGAAAATGCCAAGCTGCCTGGATTCCAGGTCCGTATGGTTAACAGACGGATAATTGAATCCCGGGTTATCGGTGGTTAGTGTTTTTTGGAAACTCGTGTTCGATAATCGGGAAATGCCATTCCATCCGCTAAGACCGAAACCAACATAACAAACATTTGCACTAACCCGGAACATGCCCCATATATCATGAAAATAGAGTTGTGGTTTTGATCTGGTAGTACAAAGGTTATTAAATCCGAACTGGGTGTATAAAAAAATCCTGTCTCCAAAGTTATTGTACATCGAAAACCGGGTGCGCCGCAGAGCAAAATCGGTTTCTGAGTTAAGCATTTCACCCGTTTGCGAAGCCGTTCCATCGTTTAAGGTGGTATTTCTTATCCAGAATTGGGTCGCAAATGAAATTTTAGACCAGACACTACTGTCAGCATTCAGGTAAAACTTGATTTCATTTTTTAACAACTGATCAACCTTAACGGGAGAAGCTCCCAAAATAGTGCCCGACACCAACAGAAAAAATAACCCAATAAATGCGAAAATTTTTAATTTCATCAAAACTCACTTATCTATTTATAAAAAATCAAAATCAGTACCTGGGCCAATAAAACACGCAGAAACATGACCAATGGGTAAACAGTTGCATAGGCTGTCGATTGTGCCTGTCCCGGGGCCAGTGAATTAGCGTATTCCAAGGCAGGAGGATCGGTCATTGAGCCGGATAAAAGCCCGCAAACAGACAAATAATTAAAATTCATCAGCCTGGCAATTATTCCTGTAACCAGAATGGGAAGCAACGTAATTGCAGCGCCGTATATCATCCAGATATATCCGCCGTTAGCAATGGTCTGTACAAAATTCTGTCCCGACGACAAACCGACACAGGCAAGGAACAGCACAATTCCCAGTTCACGAATAAACAGGTTGGCTCCTGGTGTCATGTAAAAACTAAGCTTTCCTGCACGTCCTTTATACCCCAGAAAAAGGGCAACAAGTAAAGGCCCTCCTGCAAGCCCCAGCTTGGCGGGTGCCGGTAAGCCCGGAATAGAAAAAGGAATACTACCGATAAGTACGCCACCTAAAATTCCAATCAGTACCGGGATAATATTGGGGTGGGAAAGTTCTTTGACAGAATTTCCAAGAAGCCCGGATACCTCCTTTAATGCCTTACGTTCTCCGACAATTCTTAAGGTATCTCCAAATTCAAGAGAATCTTCATCTGTAGCCATAACTTCCATTCCCGCCCTGAAAATCCGGGTAATATTAACCGGGAACCGACGGGACAACCCGATTTGCCCGATAGTCTTTCCGGCCATACTTTTATTTGTGAAGACGACATGCTTCATCCCCAATTTACCGGTTATGTCAAGATCTCCTGTTTTGGATAAAGTACCGACTTTAAGTTCCAGTCCGGGAAAATTTTGTTCTGTGGAAACACCATATAAGACATCTCCTCCTCTTAGAATTTCATCTTCTTCAGGCATAAAAAATTCACCATCCCGCCACATCCTTGATAATACGAATTCGCCGGAAAGTGTTGTCCGCATAAAAGATATCGATTTTCCTATCAACGCCTGATTTACAACTTTCAGGTTTACAGCGCCCGGCCTACCGGAAAGACCGGATATTTCCCGTTGGTACTTCTCATTTTCGTCTTTCACGGAAATCCGAAAAATATAACGGATTAGGATCATTGCCAGGATAATCCCGAGGATACCAAACGGATAGGCAACAGCGTAGGCCATACCGGTAAGCTGGGACAGACTTTCCTGCCCTGCCATTTGTTCTGAAATAACCTGTTGTGCGGCTCCCAGGCCTGGCGTATTGGTGACGGCCCCGCACATGATTCCGGCAATAACCGGGGATGGAATGTCCAAGGCAAGCTTGAAAACGACCGCAATAACAAATCCAAGAACAACTATAATCATGGCAAGGAGATTCATTTTCAGACCATCATGACGGAGCGATGAAAAAAAGCGCGGCCCTACTTCCAGTCCGATGGAATACACAAAAAGGATTAAGCCAAACTCTTTAACAAAATGCAATACTTCCGGGTTAAAGCTTGCACCGAGATGTCCGAGAAATAATCCGGAAAACAAAACACCTGCAATTCCCAATTTGATCCGGAAAACCTTTATTTTCCCAATCAAGATCCCGGAAATACCTGTCAGGCTGAGAAAAATAAGGGTTGAGGCAATCCCAGGCTTAAAAAAAAGGTTAATTAGTTCCATTTTTGTTTTTTTTAAAGGAGGAAACCCGCTGGTTCCCTCCTCTGATGCAATCTATCTAATTTTCAGCATGAAGGATAACATCCCTCATTCTCTTTGCTGATTCGGTCATGTTTTTAATTGCGGAACGGGTTTCATCCCATCCCCTTGTTTTCAGACCACAGTCAGGATTAACCCAAAGATTTTTTACAGGAATATAGCGTGAAGCGGCAAATAGCAAATCACACATTTCACCGGTCCCCGGGACCCTGGGAGAATGGATATCATACACGCCGGGCCCGATCTGGTTCGGGTACCGGACTCTTGTAAAGGCGTTCAGAAGTTCCATCTGTGAACGCGATGTTTCGATACTGATCACATCGGCATCCATAGCGATAATAGCCGGGATAATATCATTAAATTCGGCATAACACATGTGTGTGTGAATTTGTGTCTCATTTTTTACCCCGTAAGAACTTATCATGAAACAAAAAACAGCCCACGTAAGGTATTCGTCCCATTTTTCCTGTTTTAAAGGGAGGCCTTCTCGAAAAGCCGGCTCATCGATCTGAATAATTGAAATACCGGCCTTTTCCAGGTCCAGCACTTCATCATGAATAGCAAGGGCAATCTGCCCGGCTGTTTCCTTTCGGGGTTGATCGGTCCTGACGAAAGACCACTGGAGAATGGTGACAGGTCCCGTGAGCATCCCTTTTACCGGTTTATCTGTTAACGATTGCGCGTAGCGGGCAATGTCGACCGTTACAGGTCCTTTGCGGGAAACATCGCCATAAATTACAGGAGGTTTTACGGCACGCGATCCATAGCTTTGCACCCACCCGTTTTGGGTAAAGGCAAAACCATTAAGCTGTTCGCCAAAGAACTCGACCATGTCGTTCCTTTCAAATTCCCCGTGGACTAAAACATCGATTCCCAGTTCCTCCTGCCATCTGATGGCTTTCCGGATACATTCTTTTATAAAATTATCGTATTCTTCCCAGCTGGTTTTATTATTAAAAAAAGAACAGCGGGTTTTACGCACTTCTGCGGTTTGAGGTAACGATCCGATCATTGTCGTGGGAAAAAGTGGAAGTTGAAGTTTTTCCTGCTGGATTGCCCTTCTTTGTTCAAAGGGCAATCCCCGGGAAACGTTATGCTTTAGATGATTAATTTCATCCAGCCTTTTTCTTACCTGCTCATCTGCCACAAAAGGTAGCTTTTCCCAGTTTTCCCGTTCTCTTTTTTCCCTCTCCAGTTTTGAAACAGCCCCGGTTGTGGGTGAAATACCAGACAAATCTTTCAGAATAGCCAGCTCTTCTATCTTCTGAAAGGCAAAAGCCATTCTTTCCTTCACTTTTATGGGTAAACCTTCCCTGCCGTCTTCATTTTTCAGGTCATAAGGGACATGAAGCAACGAGCAGGAAGGAGAAAGAATAACCCGGTCACGTCCCAGGCGTGAAACCGCCTTTTTAATGACACCAAGTGAATCCTCCAGATTATTCTTCCAGACATTTCGCCCATCTACAATCCCCAGTGAAACAGACATGTTATCAGGGACCATGTCCAGAAAAACATCCAGTTGTTCCGGGGCGCTTACAAGGTCCAGATGAATAACTTCCAAAGGTAACAAAGATATCAGGTCTGCTACTTTTGAAACACTTTCAAAATAAGTCGCCAGCACAAATCTGATCCCCGGAAACGAACCAAACAATTCTGTCAGGGTAGACCGGTAAAGTTGTCTTTCATAATCATTGGTGCAGGTTGTCAGGCAAGGCTCATCTATCTGGATCCATGTTGCTCCTGCGTTTTCCAGTTTACCTATTAATTCGATATAAACAGGGAGGAGGATGTGAATAAGTTCCAGCCTGTTGAAGTTTTCTGTTTTCTCTTTCCCAAGTTTTAAAAAAGAAAGGGGACCAAGCAATACAGGTTTTGTTTTGATGCCGGACTGAAGCGCCTCCCTAAACTCGCCGACAACCTTCTCCGGGGACAACGAAAACGATTGTTTCTTTTCAAATTCAGGTACCAGGTAATGATAATTGGTATTAAACCATTTTGTCATTTCAAGAGGAGTAACATCTATGTTTTCATGCTGATATCCTCTGCACATGGCAAAATACAAATCGATTTTTGACAGGCGGTTTTCGAACTTGCGGAAACGTTCCGGGACAACCCCCAGCATGAACATCATGTCTGCCACCTGATCGTAATAGGAGAAATCATTCGACGGAATGAGGTCTATCCCTGCATCTTTCTGGATAGTCCAGTTCTTTATTCGTTCATTTTTACCAGCCAGTTCGAGCTCATCCTGAGATATTTTCCCTTTCCAGTAAAGCTCACAGGCTTTTTTTAATTCACGATTGGCTCCAATACGCGGGAAGCCGAGAGTTTGTGTAAGCATACATGCATTTTTTAATGAATAATTATATTAATTGTATGCTTAGGCGAATATAACAACAGCAGGGAATTCGAATAACAAAAGAAAAGCTGTTTTTCGGTCCTGACATTTGCCTTATACCGCGAAAGCAATGCCGTTCAAAAAATAAGACAGGTCTCCTGGCTTGTCCGTTTGCAACGCCTTCCCATCCTTCAATAGCCGGACAGTGGCACTTCGGTTGCAAACAAAGCAGCGGACTTTACAGTTGCGCGACAGCTCACGATTTGCACGTGATTCCCTATTAAACCCCTTTTAGAGGGTATCCTATTTTAATAAGATTAATGAACGTGGAGACAAAAGTAACCGAAAAACGCAAAAAACAAAAAAAATTGGATAAAGAAACGATTTGTTAATTATTTGGAATGCTACATAATAAAGAGGATTGGGGTAATTCTTTAACCAGGAACAAAGCCCTGTTTGCCGTTGAAATGCGGCAAACAGGGCTTTTTAGTTACAGGTACGTAAAAACTTACAGGCAGGAAGGGCTATTCGCAGCTTGGACAAAGACGGGCGAGCAAGGGATCGGACGGGCAACTTTCGTTGTTTCCCTGTTTCACCAGATCGACCAGATCGTCTCCGTACCTGTCACGGGCTTCCTGTTCGATTTGTTTAAGTTCACCGGAGGATTCTGCGAGAGAAGTCCCTGATTGAACGGTTGAATGATCTTCCCGGCGGGCGAACCCTTTTCTTGCACCGCGCTTGTTTACGTCAGAAGTATATTTTTCACCTTTTATTACTTTATCTATAAAGCAGTAATAAGTCGATTTGAGCCCTTTTTTCCAGGCATAAAGATAAATAGCTTCCATCTCCTGACGAAGTTGTTCATCGATGTAAACAGACTTTGAAACAGCCTGGTCGACCGATTCCTGAAATGCAGAGGCAATATCGATCTGGCGTTGCGGATGTATCTCGTATGCCGTTTTGTAAAGATCTCGGTCAATCAGGCCTTCCAGCTCATCGGCCAGCATTACGGAACCATTGTCCCGTTTGATGTACCCGGCCATTTCATCGTTCCACTTTCCCTTTTCCTCAAGGTTGCGGACAAGCTGCCGGTTGATCACGATATATTTTCCGGATAGCGTATCTCTCGAGTAGATATTGCTGAAATAGCTATCGATCGAGGATGTGGTCCCTGCGATAATCGAAATGGTAGCCGTAGGTGCTATTGCCAAAAGGACTGCGTTTCTTCGGGGAAGGTACGGGTAAGGCCTTCCCTGTCTTCTCATTTCTTCATAATGCGGGAAAGCACCTTTTTCTTTTGCCAGTTCTTCCGAAGTCCGGTAAGCATGTTCTTTCATGAAATGCCCTAACTTTTGTGCTGTTTCAACGGCTTCGTCTGAGTCATACGATATTTTTAAATCAATCAACGCTTCGGCAAAGCCCATTACCCCTATTCCAAGGGGACGAAGGTCCAGTGTATTTTTTTTTGCAGCCTCTGTGGGATAAAAATTTTTGTCAAGGATGTTGTCCAGAGCCCTCACCATAATATCGATTGTCTTACCGAGCTTTACCCAGTCAAAACCGGTTTTCCCGGCATCAATATGTCGTGCCAGGTTGACTGACGCCAGGGTACAGACAGCTGTCGAATCCGGGGAATTCGGGATGGAAATCTCGGTACACAGGTTTGAACTGTTAATTATACTGTAAGCCGGACACGGATTTTTACGGTTATGGGCATCCTTGAATGTTAGCCAAGGATGACCGGTTTTGGCCAGCTTAAACAGGTATTTTTTGAAAAAGTCGCGTCCTCCAAGAACCTTAAACTGTTTTATCTCTCCTGCTTCTGCCTGAACGATCCGTTCCCTGTATTTTTCAGCGAAGTCCTCCCCTATTGCTTCGACCAGTTCCGGACATTCCCCCGGATCAAACAGGTAAATGGGCTCATTCTGTTCTATCCGCCGCATCAGCTCATCCGGCATCCATAGCTTTGTATTCAGCGAAGGGGTCCGGAAATACGGATTCCCGTTTGTCTCCTTCAGGTCCAGAAAAGCTTCGGTATCATAATGCCAGGGTTGAATGGAAATGACCTGGGAACTGCGCCTTCGTCCGCCTTGCTGGATTGAGTTTACCAGGGTATCGAACACTTTCAGGAAGGGGATCACCCCTGAAGACTGGGCATTCAGCGAATGGATACGCGAGCCTGTCGCCCTGACCCGGCTAACGTCTGTACCGACACCCCCTGCATATTTTGCAAGAAAGGCCGTTTCTGTCAGCTTGGACATGATCGACTCCAGCGAATCGTTAACAACGTTTACATAACAAGACGAATACTGGGACACGTTTGTCCCGGAATTGAACAGCGTGGGTGTCGAATGCAGGTATTCCAATGCTGCAATTTTCCGGTAAACAGCAATAATCTCCTGCTCGTTGCTCCCGGTCCCCATCGCTACCCGCATAAAAAACCATTGAGGTTTCTCACAAACTTCCTGATCCAGGTCTTTCGACAGATAGCGGTCCCTCAGGGTGATCAGTCCGAAATAATCAAGCAACTGGTCGTTTTTGTAATTCAACGCTTCCTCCAGCAGCGGAAGATTGAACGCACCAAGCTCCGACTTCAAAAGGCCGCTTTTTATACTAAAATGAATATAACCGGAAAAACTGTCAAAAATCCGGTCCACTCTTTTATTGATGAGCTTGAGCAACTGGCAGGATGCAAGCCTGTCGAAAACAGGATGCTTTGGGATCAGGTGCTCAATGGCCTTCAGCACCAGGATATCCAATTCTTCGGTTGTAACCCGTTCCGGTACCTTAAGGTCAAGTTCTTTGATAATCTTAAAGACCAGTTCATAGTCGTCTTCCACTTCCATTCCCCTGATAATATCAAAAATAGCATTGATGATTTCCTGTGTCCGGAAACGTTCCTCGCTGCCGTCCCGCTTTATAACTGTGCGTAACATATCGATAATTTCTAAATAGTGATTGATTTGATTCCTGATGAAATTCTAATAATTGGTATATTCTGTTGAAGATACTTCAAAAAAATTGATCAGTTTTTTAACGTCTTCCTTCTGAAGGAACCGCAAAGGATTCTCTGTTATCCTGAATTCCGGTTCGAAACCGAGTTCAAGTAGTCTTCGGTCGGTGATGTATTTCAGGTATTTCTCCAGCTCCGGGTATGACATTCCGACCAGGCTCCGCTGGCCAAATTTCGAACGGATGGAATCCAGCTCGAGTTGTAATCCATTCAGTATAACAGATTTCATTTCCTTTACGAAGTTTTCGTCGTCAACAATTTCAGGACTTTCTTCCAGCATAATCAGGATTGCCTCGATGCCATTTTGCAGGTGCAGCGACTCGTCAATCAGGATTAATTCCACCCCGGACGCTACGTTTTTCATTTTACCCATTTCCTTCATGGCAAAGAAATGCGCAAATGCAGAATAAAAGAAAATACCTTCAAGCACAATATTGTTCAGCAGAATAGCACGAAGAACCGTCTTCTGGCCGTCAAGTGTTTCCGGGTCAATCTGTCCGTAACTGATCCGGTCGATTACATCAACAACCAGGTTTTGTTTTTTTCGTAAAAAGGGATCGCTGAAGGCTACATCATACATCCGTTCACGGTCCATACCAAATGACTGCAATACGGTCTCGAAAAAATCGCTGTGAATATTTTCCATGAACAATTGGGTACTGAAACTCATTTTCGCATGCGGATCGGTCAGCAAAGGGAAAAATGCGTTTACCAGGACATTCTGGACCAAGAGCTCTGAAGAACAAAAATACCCGACAGCCGTGTCAAACAGGTCCTTTTCTTCCGGTGTAAGCCGGTGATAATCCAATGCATCCTGTTGAATGTTCAGTTCCTCCGGGAACCAGATGGCCTTTTTTTGCTTTTCGTACAACTCCCTGAAAACAGGATACGCAGGGTTTCCGTCCAGTTTAATGTTTTCCCGTACCGAGGTACGGCCAATCAGTTTCGATTTCATAATTCCAAAAATTAAGTAATTCAAACATCGGAAAGGAAGAAGAAGCGGTACAAGACGGTATATTCCCTGCTTATCATTAATGGCGGGCCCTGTCCCGAACCAGACTCTAACTCCCGAAAGTCTAATTTATAAAACCGGTTGCGGCAGGTCTTCTGGCTCGTCCGATTCCCGGATGCCTTCCCATCAGTAATAAGGACTGACAGTGGCCATGATATTCCAGGAATAGTTGCCGGACTTACAGCTGCGGGTACAGCTCCCGGATTGCACGGGATTCCCTTTTCATTATCGTCGGGTGATAACCTCCGATAAACCAGCAAACGTTTGTGGAAACAAGGAATCTCCGGCCCAAAATGTTTTGCAGAGTTATAAACATTTTTACTTTACTTGAACATATCTATTTGTATGCCACAAGATTAATATTGTTGAAAACTTTGACCCCAATAATTATATACTCCTTGTCACATTCAATTTGGTGATAAACTTTTAGATCGTTCAGATGTTTTACACAGATTGACTTAATTATTGTTTATTTTCACGACCAGGATAAAAGAAAATTGTATGGCGCATTCTCATGAACATATACACCATCGCGATCATCATGACCATTATTCTGTCAACAACAGGGCCTTCGCTTTTGGGATCGGGCTGAATATTATTTTTGTGGTTATTGAAATTGTATTTGGGCTTGCTGCAAATTCTACAGCCTTGCTGGCAGATGCTGGGCATAATGCCAGCGATGTCTTAAGCCTGGTTTTTGCATGGACGGCTGCATGGCTCGCTAATCGTAAACCTGTTGGTAAATTCACTTACGGATATCGAAAAACAACAATTTTAGTTTCCATACTGAATGCGCTCTTGCTTTTTGGGGCGGTTACGGTCATTGGCTGGGACGCTATCGGCAAATTTAAACATCCCGAATCGGTAGCCGGAGGTCAGGTGATGATTGTTGCAGGAATTGGAATTGCAATAAATGTTCTGACCGCCATGCTTTTTATGAAAGGCCGGGAAGAAGACCTGAATATAAAAGGGGCTTTTCTGCATATGGCTGCTGATGCAGCGGTCTCGCTTGGAGTTGTTATTTCCGGTTTTCTGATTAACATGACCGGTTTACAATGGATCGATCCGGTAACCAGTTTTCTTATTATTGCCGTGATTTTATGGGGCACATGGAATTTGTTTGTAGATTCTGTCGATCTGGCACTGGATGCAGTTCCCAACCATATCGACCAGGAAAAAGTCCGGAAACTGCTCTTGTCCCAAAATGGTGTAAGCGAAATTCATGATTTACATATCTGGGCCATGAGTACTACACAGATCGCTCTGACTGCCCACCTGATCATGCCGGAAGGTTATAATAATCAATTTATCGCCGGGCTTCAGAAAGAACTAAAAAACAAGTTTGGAATAGGACATACTACTTTTCAGATCGAAAATGAAAAGATTGAAAAGTGTTGCAATACCAACTGTGAAGCGGTCGTCTGACTTTATCCGGGGCTACATTACATTTTTCAATTAGGGATATAACCTCTTTGTTATCATTATGTAAAAATAAAAAGTTACTATCAGGCGTCCGACCGTTGTAAAAAAATTGAAAAATAACATTGGCGATCTGGAAATAAATCGAATTTGATGAGATTATTTTCTTATTTTTCAAGCGTCATTAAAATCGACAAAATCCTTAACAGTGCCAGGTAAGACACTCCTGGAAAATAAGTTTATATATACTAAAACAAGATAGAACAATGATGTGGGAATTTATTAAAGCAATTTTACTTGGAATTGTAGAAGGATTAACTGAATTTTTGCCGGTTTCGTCTACGGGCCATTTGATACTGGTTAACCAATGGCTTTCCTTCTCTGAGGAATTTACGGTTCAGTTCGATGTGTTTATCCAGGTGGGAGCGATTTTGGCTGTCATTATTTATTTTTGGAAAGATATTTTCCCCCCGGAACCCAGGTTATTACTGGAAAAGAGTTATGTTAATTTTTGGCTTAAAATACTCATCGCTTTTCTGCCTGCTGTAATTTGTGGATTGTTGTTTGCTGATTTTATTGAAGAACGTCTGTTTAATGTAACAACCGTCAGCATTAGCCTTTTTACAGGCGGAATTTTGCTCCTTTTCCTTGATCGCAAGAAAAGAAAAGGAAATATATCCTCAGTACAGGAAATGTCTTATAAAACAGCTTTGTTTATTGGTGTTTTCCAGTGCCTTGCTATGGTACCTGGTACTTCCAGGTCCGCAGCAACCATCATTGGTGCACTGATATTAGGATGTTCGAGAAAACTGGCTGCCGAATTCTCTTTTTACCTGGCTATACCGACTATTCTGGGGGCTTCAGTTTATTCTTTGATGAAGAATCCGGCACATCTTAGCATGAATAATGTTTTAATCCTGATGACAGGTTTCGTCGTTAGTTTCTTTATTGCAATGGGTGTTATCAAATTTTTGATGAATTTCATAAAAAAACATAGTTTTGTTATTTTTGGATATTACCGCATTGTATTGGCTGTAATTCTTTTTATCTGGCTATACCAAATGTAATAAACGCGTCCCTTTTATTTTTCCGGTCTTTTTACCTATATTTACTCGTCCACCCCTTCTTTATTTATAATTTGAACGATCTCAAATGTTTGGTTATGTTTAATAATGATGATAAACATGAAGTAAATGTAGAAGAGATGCCTATTTACAGAAAAGGCGAAGAGATACTGGATGTTGTTTGCCGGATTGGCGATCTCATTGATGAAGATAATCAGTATCTTCAGAATATAAAAGCCACGATGATGAATGATGCCATGCAATTGACTGTTAAAGTTGCGGGAGCCGAAGGTGGCGATTTGTACGACCTGCGTATGGAGGCTGCTGCGATTATCCGGAAAGCTGCGCGGGATTTAATGGTACATTACCATGGGCTGGAAGTTTATGGCTTTAAAGAAGTGGAATACTTCGATATTGTCAGGGACCTGATTGACGAATACCGGATACTCTTTATCTATTGGGTGGCTGGATTTGATAAAGGGAACTATGTTATTGACCGATGGGGCTTGTTTAATCCACCTGGTGTTGGCCCATTCGATCATGATCCGGATGACGAAATCCCTTTTGATCTGGATGACCTCGACTAAACATATTCCGGGCCTTGAGAAAAATCTGCCTGTTTTTTATCGCTCCCAGAAGAAGACAGGCAGATTTTTTTCATAGCATCCTTTTGAGGTAAATGTTATTCTTCCAGCCCAAGTATTGCCGAAGTTTCATGGCTTTCTCCCGGAGTAAGCCGGATAAAACCATCAAAAGCATTCACTGCTTCGATGCAAACAAAGGATTGGTAGCCGTCATCGGGAAGATCAGGGATCTGAACACAGGTTTCCTGCCATGGGTTCCAGACAGTAGTATTTTGGCTGCCTGTCTTCGCTACACGGATTCTCCTTCTGAAAATGCTGTCGTTGATAATACAGGTCGTTTCTGTATCATAATAATGACGGGTTTCGGCTTTTTCAATCTTAAGCAATGGAGGTTCCTGTATAAAATCTCCCGGTTCGAGCTGACTGTGGTACCGGGCATTTTGTAAGCCTTCAATCGCTATGTTTTCTATTGAAGACAGATTAAAATAGGAGTGCAGGGCACAGGTATAATCGAATGTTTCTGCAGATGTGTTCGTTACTTTTAGCGTTACATTCAGGGTCCGGCCTATCACAAATTGCATTTCTGCACTGAAATCGGATGCCCAATACTCTTTTGTGGCTTCTGAAGAACTTAACTTCATGCGGATCAATGTCTCCCCGTTTGGCAGTGAAGATGCCTCGAGCATATCCCAGTACATCAACCGGCCAAACCCGTGCTGAGGCTTTTGCGGATCAGTTTTATGAGGCCCAAACCAGGGAAAACAGACGGGAATACCTCCCCGTATAGGACTTCCTTCTTCAAATTTACTGTCAGGGCTCATCCAAAGCAGGTCCATGGTGCTGTACGGCCTGAAACTTGTTACGTGCGCCCCGTAAAGACAGATATCAGCTTCTGCATACTTATTTGCAACTGAAACAAAAATCAGGTCATTTTCCATCTCTGAAAAGCCGACCTCTCCTTCAATGCTATATTTTTCTTCAAGTTCTTCGATTGTAGTCATTGGTTAATCAACTTTAATGATTCATAAATTTAGCAGAATTTCAATCAGAAAATCCATATCCGGATAAAACTGAACGCAAGATAATAATCATTTCTTTAGATAAAACGGGCATGTTTCATAAAAATGGCAATCGTCATAATTAAATTTAGAACAGGATGGTTCCGTCCAATTTGGATAATGTTCCCGTGGCTCTGCGGGAAACCTGTCCAATTTGGATAACGTTCCCCCGACTCTGCGGGAAGCCTGTCCAATTTGGATAACGTTCCCCCGACCCTGCGGGAAGCCTGTCCAATTTGGATAACGTTCCCCCGACTCTGCGGGATGCTTATCCAATTTGGATAACGTTCCCCCGACCCTGCGGGAAGCTTATCCATTTTGGAAAAGGGTTCCGACGCTTCCCGGGAAGCTTATCGAATTTGGAAAAGTTCCGGCATATAATTCAATTGTCGAAAAACACTACTGCTTCTGGTCTGTTATATAGAAACAATTAAATAATAAGGAGATTTTAACATGAATTTGCTGGAACAACTTAAACAAATGACTGTCGTCGTTGCCGACACCGGTGATTTCGAATCAATGAAAGAATTTAAACCAAGGGATGCCACGACAAATCCGTCCTTAATTTTGGCCGCATCAGGTGATGCCAGGTACAGGTACCTGATTGATGACGCGGTAGAATACGCAAAGAAGCATGAAGGAACGAAAAAAGAACGCCTGGCAATCTGCATGGACAAACTGTCGGTGAACTTCGGCACGGAAATACTGAAACTGGTACCGGGGCGTGTATCGACCGAAGTAGATGCACGTCTTTCTTTTGATACAGTGGGAACAATTGCAAAAGCACGCCGTTTTATCGGACTTTATAATGAGGCTGGAATACCGAAAGAAAAAATACTGATCAAGACAGCTTCCACCTGGGAAGGGATAAAAGCTGCCGAACAATTGGAAAAGGAAGGAATACATTGTAACCTGACACTTCTTTTCAGCTTGCCCCAGGCTATTGCCTGTGCAGAAGCCGGAGTACAGCTGATTTCTCCCTTTGTCGGAAGGATTTACGACTGGTACAAAAAGGACCGGGGAGTAGAAGATATCCCGGCGACTGAAGATCCCGGGGTACAATCAGTAACTGAAATATTCAAATATTATAAAAAATACAGTTACAAAACAGAAATAATGGGTGCAAGTTTTCGAAAGGCAGAAGAGATTATCGAACTGGCAGGATGTGATTTACTGACGATATCTCCGAAATTACTTCAGGAACTGAGCCAAATGGAAGGAACACTCGTAAAGAAGCTCGACGAAAAGGATGTCATGGACTTTAAAATGGAAAAACAGTTCCTCGATGAAAAAGCCTTCCGCTGGCAGCTAAATGAGAATGCAATGGCCACAGAGAAGCTTTCAGAGGGAATCAGGCGCTTTGCTGCAGATATTGCTTCTCTCGAAGAAAAAATTAAAAACTTTCTCTAACGGAATAAATTTTACTTATCTGAAAAAAAACGAGGGCTCAGAAACAGTTCAATTGCCTCCTGAGCCCTCGTTTTTTTAATCAGCTGTCTCCAATGACCGGTGACCGGCTATTATCTCCTGCCCCGGGTTGCAGTTATTCTGTCTGTTCCTGTTTTTTACCTACCCCGTCCAGTTTAAGCGGAACTTTTACCTTCAGATTCTTTGCAGATTCGGCCCGGGTCAGTAACATTGGTGCAGAGACTCCAAGGGCCAGGGCCATCAATACAAAAAATGCTTTTAATCCGTTATCAACAGTGTCTTCCATTAACTGTAAAAATGTACTATGGTCAAGAGTGTCCGTCAGACGGATAATACCCAACATCATCCGGTAAGCGAAGGCCCCGGGAACCATTGGTATAACGGCAGGAATGGCAAAAACAAAAGGAGGCGCATGCCTGAAATGGGCTGCATTTATACTTAAAAATCCGACAAGCATTGCTCCGATGAATGATCCCAGGACAATTCCTCCTCCCAGCATGAGCGTCAATAGTTTCAATGCCCCGCCCAAAGCTCCCAATAAAAAGATAACCCATAAGGTCCGCTGTGGAACATTAAATAATATACCAAAGCCGACAGCTGCAAATCCCAGCCAGATCCATTTCTCGAAATATCCTGCAAGATCCATAATTAAATGTTATAAATTAAAATGGCCCCAAGCATGCCCAACGCAATGGCAAAAGCAATCGTTAACCCGTTAATCCCCCGGACAATCCCATTCATGATATTCCCGTCCAGCAAGTCAGACAACGAATTGATCAACGGGATCCCCGGTATCAGGTATAAAACAGAGGTAGCAAATGCGTAATCGGGATGGAGGCCAATCTTTTGCCACACGACCAAACCCGATATCATTGATGAAACAAAAGAAGCAAAAAAGATGCACAGATAGGGATTAAACGATTTCCGGGTCGCCTCCTGTTTGACAAATAAACCGGCAAACGTAGCGATAAAAGCGACGAGCATTTCAAACCAGTTACCCCCAAAAAGCCGGCAAAACGATGCTCCAGCCAGCGAAACCATCAATAATGTAACAAGACGATGGTAATGAGGCAATTGTTTTAACCGTTCAATTTCTTCCTGTACTTTTTCCAGCGACCATCTCTCTTCCACAATGCTCCAGCTCATCCTGCTAATGCCACTGACAATCTTAAAATTAGCAGCATGAGGCGATGTCCTTTTTAACCGGCTAAAAAAATAGTCCTTTTCATCGTCATATACGGTTAACATTAAGGCCCGGTGCGTAATTAACAACTCAGCGCTGTATTCATAAGCGTTGGCTATTCGCATAATCGTCGTACGAATTCTTGACGTGTTTGCCCCTGCACTCATCAACAGCGACCCTACCTCAAGTAACAGTTTACAGAGTTCATTTACCTTTTCTTCTTTAGAATAAACCATTTTTCCCTTGTTCAAATCGTGGGCGAAATAAGTATTTTTTCCAGATACAAGATTCCCCGTTAACCTTTCCTGCGCATAATTTAAAGTAATCTTATAACTCCAGTCAAGTTAGCAGGATCAATATCAGCCGGCTAAAAAAGACCCGCTTTCCCGGAGCTGAATATCCATATATATTTAATCAAAATTCCGAATTAAAAAGATACTAACGAATTGTGAATATTGACAGATATAATACTCACCTGTTAATTTTACAATACTATTCCAAACAAAAAACGGTCGTCACACTTAACGATCAACGTCACTGAGTAAAATTAATTAAAGGATTTCAGGCAAGCAAATAAAACCCGGTGTAAGAAATTTTGGATTGTGTATTTCAGACGACTAATAAGGATAAATAGAATTCGAGCAGGAGTTTTCATTTCCTTGTTGGTTTTGCAAAAGTACTAACATTAACAGGCAGCTAATATGAAAAACTTAGAAGTAGAAAAACAAAGACCGGATGCAATTTTTCTTCTGGTCATTTCTTTTGGCGTTATCTGTTGGTCCTGTTCCGGATCGGAGGAATTGGATAATTACCTGAAAGGAAATCTTAAACTCAATGTATACCTGACAGATATCACCAATAAAACGAGTGAGGCAAAGACAAAAAACAGTACGGTTCAGGATCTTGTTATCGGGATTTACAAAAGCGGTAGCGAAGATCCGGAATATACTTACGGAAGCATTACAGAACTGCCGGAATCAATTGAATTACCGGAAGGAGAGTATTATGCCAGTGCCGCGTCTTCAGACGTACCGGCCGCGGCTTTTGAATCGCCCTGTTACAGCGGAAAGTCTGATTCTTTTACCATTCTTTCAGGAGAAACCTCTGAAATCAGCCTTACCTGTTCCCTCGCAAATATAGTGGTTACAATTGCCTATTCTGATCAGGTCATTTCTCTCTTTTCTGATTACAGCGCAACTGTAAGCAATACCTCTGGAAGCCTTACCTTCAGCAAAGATGAAACCAGGGCAGGATATTTTAATTCGGGTCCGCTGAATATCACGGTTGACCTGAAATATACTTCGGAAGGTGAAACAAGGACCAAAACGCTAAGCGGGCAGCTTTCCGGTCCACAGACCGGAAAACATTACGAAATCACCGTGGATACCTCTCCTGATGCTGAAGCCGGGGATGTATCCCTAACCATTTCTTTCGATGATAATATTGAAACTATTTCATTCGACCTGACGGATGATGGTTTTCACGAAAATAGCGACTATAATTTTGGGGATATCCTTATTACTGAGGTGATGTATAATCCAAAATCAATGAGCGATGCTTATGGTGAGTGGATGGAGCTTTATAATAATTCAGAAAAAGAAATCAACCTGAACGGACTGGTAATAAGAAGAGGAAGTGATCTTGAGCAGATCAGCTCGGATGTTCTTGTTGCACCGGGCGGTTATGTTTTACTTGCAGAAACTGATTCGGCTGCAGCAAATGTAGATTATGTCTATGGAACTGGTTTTTCCTTGACAAACAGTGGCTTTGAACTATCTGTTTCAACATACGGAACCGACGGTACAGATGGCTTTGTCATTTTCGATGTTGATTTTACAGCAGAAGGTTTTCCTTCTGCTTCATCATCTGTCTTCAACGGAAAATCCATCCAGCTTGCCCCATCCGTCAGGGATGCAGAAGCCGCTCAGGACGGCTCGAACTGGTGTGCGGCAACAGCATTGTATTCAACAGGTGATTATGGTACTCCTGGAGAGGAAAATTCAGAATGTGACTAGAAAAACTGAAGGTATAAAAACAAAAAGAAATAAGATCCGGATTTTTTTCCGGATCTTATTAAATGATAAATTATTACATGTCACTATTTTCAATTTTTGTTGAAAAGATCAGTATCCGGGATTTTGATCCGATGCATCCATCGATTTGTTGGCGATAATTTCATTTTGAGGAATCGGGAAAAGCTCATTTTTCCCGCTCTTATACCCAAGGGAACCCAGTTCCTGCACTGCCAGTCCCCATCTGACAAGGTCCCAGTAGCGTGATCCTTCAAAGGCAAGTTCAAGTTGCCGTTCCTTCACGATAGCGTTAAAAATATCGTCTGAAGCTTCAATATCCTGCATTTGAGCCCGTTCTCGTACTTTATTCATTTCGATGAGCGCCTGTGGATCATTATTCGCGAAATGGTAAGCTTCGGCTGCCATAAGAAGGACATCAGCATATCTCAGCAACCGCCAGTTTGTGGAATAGTTGAGTTCCTGAATTCCGGAGCTGCTTGTTTCCGCAGACATAGTCGCATATTTTAGCCGCATATAACCTTCATAGTCGTGTGCATCAGGATCTTTAATGACACCACCTGTAGCCTCAAAATCAGATGCCGACATCAACGTGGAAGCCATCCGTACCGAATCTCCTGCCGTTTCAAAGGCATGTCCGATCTTGGCCGAAGGCATATTGAAACCCCAGCCATTCAGAAGAGTGCTTTTCAGTGTAGAATTGGTAATATCGAACAAATCAGAACGTGGTCCCTGTAATTCGACTTCAATATTGCTTTCATTTCCGCCATCCCAGGGAAAGTTTCCCCAATCGTAAGCTTCCTTTGCCGTATAGGAAATTTCAAAAAGTGATTCTTTCCCAAACTCAGTAGAGACAGACCATATATCTGCAAAATTTGGTTCGAGATCATATTCTTCGCTAGTGATAACCGCCGCGAACTGAGTTACTGCATCGCTGTATTTTTCCTGATATAAATATGCTTTCCCCAGATAAGCCTGGGCGGTACCTTTCGAAAATCGGTATTTATCGGCATCGCTGTATTCGCTTTTCAACGGAAGATCAGGAATTGCCTCCGTAAAATCTTTCTCAATTTGAGCGTATACTTCGGCAACCGCAGAGCGCGGAAGACTATAGTCGGCTTCGTCAGTCGGATTAACGGTCATCAGCGGAACGCCACCGAACAGGATGACCAGCTCCAGATAATTGTACGCCCTGATTGCTTTCGCCTCAGCTACCATAATCTTTTTATTTTCAGTATCCGCGTCAACCTTTTCTATAATTGTATTAGCAGAACTAATTGTTTTATAGAAATTTGACCAGATGAGTTCCAGCTTTTCATTATCGGTCTGGATTGTAAAATCATCTATATTCTGGTATCCCGGCTGGTCTCCTTCAGAAGAACCGGCAAGGCAATCGTCGGCAGGAAGATTTTTTATGAAAAACACACTGGCCCAACTGCCGTTTGAGAAGTTATTCTGCATGGCGTTATAAACGCCAACAATAGCTGATTTTACCTCGTCGTCAGTATTCAGGAACGAATCGCTGGTCAGTCTGCCTGTCGGATCGATATCCAAAAATTTGTCTTCATTACAGGAGACCAGAGCAATAACGAGTATCAGGATACTTTTATATTGATTAAATCGTTTCATTCGTTTACTTTTAAATTTTTTATTGGCACATGAAATTTGCATGATCGAAAAACGGTTTAGATCTAAAAATTGACAGATATACCAAACATGACTTTCCCTGCTACCGGGTAAATTCCCCTGTCGACGCCCTGTCTGTCATCCGTATCACTTCCCGCTTCCGGATCAAGCCCTTTATAGTTGGTAAAAGTAAAATAGTCATCCAGCGACACATATATTCTGGCCCTGTCGAAACCGTAATTCTTCGAGATTTTTTGAGGAACAGTATATCCAAGCTGTATCTGTTTAATCCGCAGGTAAGAGCCGTCAGAGATCATCAGATCGCTGCGATAAACATAATCGCTGGTATTATTGGCTCTGGGACGTTTTGCATTGGTATGCGTTTCCGTCCAACGGTCCTTGTACATAAACTCTGGTTTATTCGAGAAGGGTCGATCGGAACGGAACCAGCCCATAAATACGTCATTTCCATGAACGCCCTGAAGGAATAAGTTCAGATCGAATCCTCTATATTGAAAATTAAAAGTCGCCCCATATAAAAGATCCGGATGGGGATCTCCAATGTAAGTTTCATCTGCGGCCGTAATATCACCGCTTTTATCTGTATCTACAATGATGGGGTCTCCTGTTTCCGGATCGATTCCATTGGTCTTATATCCTTTAAAATACCAGATCGGATATCCCTCTTCAAACCAGGTGAGATTATAACCCCGGAGGTTATCACCCGCAACGGGGGCGTCAACAGCCAGCCTGGATACATTATTATCCTGGGTCGACAGGTTGACATTCATGCTGTATTTTAGTTCGTGGTCGTCATTCCGGTACCCCAGTTCGAAATCGAAACCTTTATTGGTCACGTCTCCCCCGTTTACATATGGATATTCGTTCCCAACAGAAAGGGGACCTGTTCCCTGAACGATCAGGTCCTTGGTTTTTTTATGGTAATAATCGACCGAGAATGAAAGTTTATCATTAAAAAAACGGGTATCCAAACCGATATCAAGCTGCTGGGTACGCTCCCATTTCAGATCTTTATTGATTAACTTATCTATTTCTGCCCCCGACTGGTAATTATCTGTCGCATCAGGATAACGAATGCCGGAGAAAACCCAGAATTCCTGGTCTTCGTTTCCCGGCAGATTGGCCTTGCTTCCGTTCTCTCCCCAGCTACCGCGCAACTTCAGGTAACTAATTCCATTAATATGAAAGAACTTTTCTTCGGAAGTAACCCACCCCAACGATACGGCAGGGAAAACGGCCGCTCTTTTATTTTTCGGGAACACGCTTGCTGCATCCCGTCTTAGCGACATTTCAAATAAATATTTATTTAGATAGTCATAGGAAACCCTTCCGAAAACAGACGTCATCGTCTGATCGACAAAACCGCCTCCAACTTCGTCATAATCCCTGGAAGTGGTATATCCCTGATAGGCATATTGATCTCCTTCTGCAATCAGCGGCCCTGAATGCAGGGAATAATCCGGAGCCTGGTATTCCTGGGCGGAATATCCGCCCAACACGGTTAAATGGTGGTTCCCGAATGACCTGGAATAAGAGGCAAAATTTTCCCACAACCAGGTATAATACTTGTAGATATCATCGTCAACGGTAGTCATGGTATTCTGATTCTCGGAGGAAAAATAATATTCAGGGGTCCACGAATGCTGAGTCCGGTAAGCCAGGTCCAGCCCGATTCTGGAGGTAACAGAGAGCCCTTTCAACGGAGTTATTGTAGCATAGGCGCTCCCCAGTATTTTATCTTCCACAATACTGTTGTGGTATGTTTGAAGCAATGCCAGGGGGTTTGCCGTTTCTCCTGTCACATATTTGGGAAGTCCGTAATAATTGCCGTTTTTATCTTTCAGTATTGTATATCCTTCATCCAGCAGGGCCTGTACATTATCAGGTGTCCCCTTGTAGGTTACCGGCGTCAGCGGATCAATAAGCAAGGTATTATTTACCACGCTCCGGTATTCATCATCCTCGCCTATATATTTCTTTTTTGAATGCATAAAACTGATATTGCTACCCACCTCCAGCCATTCCTTTACATTACTCCTGACGTTTGTCCTGGCTGTAATACGTTTATACTTGGCCTTATCACCGCCAACAATCCCGTCCTGATCAAAGTAAGAACCGGAAATCATATATGTCGATTTTTCTGTTCCGCTGGAATAGCTCAGGTAATGCTTTTGCATAGGAGAAGTTTCAAAAACCTGATCCATCCAGTCGGTATCGGTACCATCCAGCGTAACGGTACCAGCTCCTGATTCCTCCATCCATTGTTTATATTCCGCCGCATTCATCAGGTCCATGTTACTTCTCGAACTCTGCAGGCCATATTGAAAATCATAATTAATTTTGGCTTCCTGCCCTTTTCCCGATTTGGTGGTGATGATAATAACTCCGTTTGCACCTTCGGTTCCGTAAATAGCCGCAGAAGCTGCATCCTTTAAAACTTCAATCGATTCGATGTCTGCCGGATCAATGTTGTTAATGTCGCCGGCTTTCATGCCGTCTACAATAAAGAGAGGATTCGATTTTCCATTTGAGTTGGTTCCCCTTATCCGGATTTTTGTGCCAGCGCCAGGAGAGCCGGATGTCGACAGAACAGAAACGCCTGCAGTTCTTCCCTGGATAGCCTGGTCAGCACGGGAAGACGGGACAGTCTGAAGGTCATCCGATTTAACACTCGATATAGCACCGGTTACCAGACTTTTTTTCTGAATGCCATAACCGATGGCAACAACCTCTTCCAGTCCGATAGTTTCGTCTTTCATAACTACGGAAAAAGTTGTTTTTCCATTAACGGGAATGTCCTGCATCTGCATCCCGACGAATGAAAACTGAAGAATTGCATCAGCCGGGACATTATTAAGCGTAAAGTTCCCGGATGCCCCGGTAATTGTTCCGTTTGTAGTTCCTTTAACAACAATCGTCACCCCCGGTAACGAATTTCCAGAAGCATCGGTCACGTGTCCTGTTATACCTTTCTCCTGTTGTGCGATCATGGAAAACTCACTGATCCTGGAAATCGCGATATACCGGTCTATGATCTTGTAAGTATATCCTGTTCCTTTTAACAGATCTTCAAGCACGTTGTCAATGCTTTCATTATTATACTTTACGTTTACCTTGTTGTCCAGAATACTTTCATCGTATTTAAGGACAAAATGATATCCTGAAATCTGCTCCAACTGCTCAATGACATTTCTAAAAGTACCATTCATGGACAGACTTAATTTCTCCGACTGTCCGAAAGAAACAGATGCAAATGCCTGCATGCTGAAGACGAGAACGATAACAGCAGTTATTTTCATAATCCGCATAATTTTTTTTAATCCCAAATGAAATGGGATACAATTCGTTTTTTTCATAAATTTGAACTGTTTTAAATGAATAATGGCCTTGAACAAAAGGCTTTTATTTAAAATGCAGCTGTTGATGCTGGTAACATCAATCCTGCAGGAGGCCGGGAATACTGTCAGGTATTTCCGGCCTGTTTTCATTAGGAGGAATTTGAGTTTATCATAAGTTTTTCGGTTATTGGTTACGTTCTTTTTAACAAAATTGATTTTCTTATTCCCAGTAAATCAACGCCGGTTTATCGGGACGGTGTATGATCCGGTAATGCAGGGAAGAAGTCAATTGAAGGACTTCCAGAATCTGATCGACAGGTTTATTTTTCATGATCGTTCCAAAATAAAGCTCATCGTTCAGTTTCGGATTTTTTATAATAATCTTTACATTATACCACCGTTCTATATGCCGGGCGATATCTTTAAGGCTTTCATTTCTGAAATTGATCAGCCCCTCTTTCCACGAAGTATACAGATCCAACTTGACCGCACTGATGATCAGCTTATGTGTCTCATTCTCGTATTTTACATTTTCTCCCGGGACGAGCCGGGCCAGCTCTTTTCCGTTTTTTCCCATTACCCCCAGGCTTCCTTCCACCAGCGTGGTATTGATTTCAGGATCGTCAGGATAAGCCTGTATATTGAAAGAAGTTCCGTAAACTTTAAAATTGAGGGATGGCGTCTCAATCAGAAAAGGATGTTCCCGGTCTTTGGCCACATCAAAAAAGGCCTCTCCTTCCAGCCTGACAGTCCGGTTTCCCTTATTAAAATTCCCGGAACAAAAAAGTTTCGTATCGGAGTTCAATTGTACGGTCGTGCCGTCAGGAAGAACAACATTTGACATTTGGCCTGCGGGAACTTCAATATGAATCTCTGAAGAGTAAAGCGGTGCCAATGTTTTCTCTTTTGAGTTAATAATATATTCGAAAAGTCCCCCAAGAATAAAAACAAGCAGAAGTATTGCAGCATACTTCATATAAGAAATAAATCGCCTGCGATTATTTTGCCATAACGGATATCTTGACTTCAGTTCTTTCCATGCCTTGTTTTCATTAGTTGAAACTGTGGCAGATAAAGCCCAGGCTTTCTTGTAATTAAAAAACTCTTTCTTATTGAGGGGATCTGCTTCTACCCATTCAAAAAGAAGCTTAACTTCTTCTTCAGAAGCTTCTCCGCATAAATACTTTACAATGACCGATTTGTCCATTTTCTTGACCTTATATAAAGTAAGTACACGCGAAAAGAAAGAAACCCTATATCAGTGTGTCAAAAAAAATTGAGGATTATCTGTACCAATATGGCTGGAAGATATGCTGAAAGATTTTTACGGAGTAGTTTCAATGCCCGTGTCATATTTGCTTCAACAGCTTTGACTGTAATTCCAAGCTCATCAGCTATTTCACGGTTCTTTTTTCCTTCGATCCGTCTAAGAAGAAATACCTTCCTGCATTGATCCGGTAATTCCTGAATGGTGTCCTGAATAATTTTTTGCAGTTCGGTAAATTCCAGCTGGTTAAAATTTGTAGATTCCAGTATTTCCTGGTTTAACCTGCCTTCTGTTTCCTGTAAATACTTTTCTTTGTATTTCAGAACGTTTTTTTCATGCCGTATATAATTTAAGCATCCCGACTTTGCGAAAGTATACAGAAAAGCGGGAATACCATTTATCGTATCTATTTTTTCCCTGTTTAGCCAAAGGTGAATGAAGGCCTCCTGTGACAGACTTTTCGCTTTATCCTTATCATTGATAAACAGGTTACAAAATCCGGTTACCCGGTTGTAACTTAACTTAAAAATACGCTCAAAAGCCTTTTCATCTCCTTTTTTAAATAACTCAAAAAGGTCATTGTCTGTACTGCCGCTGGTTGGTTTCATTAGTATCAGTTAACTAATAGATTATAAAAGAAGTGATAACAAAAATAACAAATAGGCCCGTGACTTTACAATAAGACACCCTAAACGAAATTAAGTTTAATAAAAAAGAAACATAATTTTTTACAAATTTCCTTATTCCTGCCAGCTACGGTGAATAATGCTGCCTTCTTCCCCACTGATGTCAATCCTCAGATGAACATCTATCTCCTGCTGCATCTCTTCGACATGTGATATAACTCCGACGATCCGGTTCTCCTTTCTTAACGACATCAAGGAATCGAAGACAACAGCGAGGGAGTCCTTGTCCAGCGATCCAAATCCTTCATCGAGGAAGAAAAAGTTCTGGTTAGATCCGGTAATTTGCTGGATATTATCGGCTAATGCGAGAGCGAGGGACAATGCAGCCTGGAATGTTTGCCCTCCCGAAAGGGTTTTCACATTCCTCACTTTTCCTCCATTCATGAAATCACGTACCTGAAAATCATTGTTTTCAGAAACTTCAAGGCTCAGCTTCTGCCTTGTAAGCCTGTAAAAACGGTCATTTGCTGCACGACATAAATTTTGCAGGTGCACGGAAGAGATGTAATTGACAAAACCGTTGCCTTTAAACAGTGACTTCAGTGTCCTTATGTTCTCCGACCTGGCATTAAGTTTTTCCAATTCATCAATCAATGTTTTTCTGGTTTTAATATCTTTTTCCAGTTTGAATATCAGGCTGTCCAGCCGGCCTTTTTCCTGATGCAGGGCGGCAATCTTTGTACCGGACTGTTTAATTTCTTCCAATAATTTTTGATGGGCACCGGCATCATAGCTCCTGTCACCCATTTCTTTTTTAAACTGTGATACCTGTAACCTGGTTACGGCCAGGTTTTGCTTAAATAGGGAAAGCCTTTGCTTTTCCTGGTCCAGGTTCAATGTCTGGTTTAAAACCGTTACAACATCTTCCCTTTTGGAATATCCATTCTCGACAAGTCTTTCTGCAAACTGTTGCTGATTTTTTTTGTTTTGTTCATATTCAAAGCCCAATTCTTTTCTGGAGGTTTCAATACTGCCTGCCAGTTTGTTTTTTACTTCAGTCAGACCCGTCATCCTGCTGTTTAATGCTTTATACTGCTTTTCAACCCGGTCATATTTATCGAGAAGGTCTTTACGCTCACGTTCTATCTGTTCGTCTGTAGCATCATTATATTGTTCAGGTAACAGAAGCAACAGCTGTTCTTTTAGCATTTTATATTCCGTTTCGCTAACAGTGAGTTCCATGTTAATCTTATCAAGCTCAGTCTTATAAATATCCTTGTTTTTGGAGCTTTTCTCTAACTGTTTGGAAATAAGATCCAGGTTCTTCTCTTTCTGCTTCAGTTCCAGCTGCATTTTTTCAGCAAGAGTAAATGCCTTTTCAACTTCCTGTTCCTCCTTGAATTGGTTCCATTGGAACAATAACTGATGAGCCGTCATGTTTTTTTCCAGTTCCTTTCGTCTGTCATTAAGCTGCTTTAACTGCCCTGAGACTATTTCCCGGCGGTTGACCAATCCATTAAGGGAAATGATCAGGGTATTAATGCGTTCACTTTTCAAATCCAGCAGTTCACGTTTCTTTTTTAACCTGTCCTTTTCTTCTTTTATACCGGAAGCGCTGTAAACCAAAGGATGGTGAAGGGCTCCGCACAGGGGGCAAGCTTCCCCGTCCTTCAGCACGACGGCATAAGCTTCCAGTTTTTCCTGCAGACGAAAGTGGTCTGCCTCACTTTCAAGTTCTTTAACCGACTTTTTTATACCGTTAAGGGCAGTATGGAGCCATTGGATTAGCTTCTCTATATCTCCGGTTACAGTACAGTCAGCAAATAAATCGTCCTTCAGGATAGACTGGAAATCGCTGTTCAGCTTTTCCCGTTCAGTCTCCTGTCTTTTCTGTTCTTTGTCCAATTCCCCGGCCTGACGTTCGAAGCTACGTCTCTCAACATGCCATGTTTTTATTTTGGAAAGCATGTTCAAATCCGGAAGATTTACTTTTTCCTGACGGACCAGCAAATCCATTTTTTCTCTTTCCTCGTTCTGTCTTTTTTGTAAGTCGATGGTTTCCTGAAGTATGGCGTTGCCCTTCTTTAAGCGTTCCTGACCTTTTGTAATCTGTAGCTGGAGGGCCCTGATACGAAGAATTTTTGTAAGTTCTTCTGCGTTGGCCTTCAGCTCTTCTCTTTTTTCGAAAGCTGATTTTACGTTTTCAAAAATACTTTCCGTTGCCAGGATTTCCGTTTCTGTTTCCTTTAGTTTTGCTGCCTCCTGCCCTATTTGCCTGTTCAGGTTACCGATTTTTCGGTCACTCGTATCCAGGCTATCAATCAGGTTACTGAATAAAAACTTACATTTTTCGAATTCAAGAATCGACTTTTCCAAAAGAAGAAATGCCGGTTCCTCTTCTGTCAGTTGTTTCAAGGTCACTTCTGTGGCTGAAAGTTTTTTCGATAAATCCTTCAGTTGATTCCATGTAATTTCTTGTTTCTGATCTTCTTCCAGTTTTTTTGTCTGCTCTTCGAATTCTTTTTTCAGCAGTTCAAGTTGCCCGCGGTATTTTTCCTGCAAATCAGGATCGAGGTCTCCGAGTTGATGAAGTTGTCCTTCCAGGTTTTGTTTTTTAAAGCTATTTTTAGATTCCAGGGCGTTAACCTGATTGAAAAGTTCAAAACGCTCAAGATGAAAAAGCTCTTTCATCATTTGTGTCCGGTCTTTGCTTCCAAGCTGCAGAAATTCCTGAAACTGTCCCTGGGGAATGATTATTGTACGTTTGAAGTTTTCATAGCTAAGCCCTATCGCCTGTTCCAATACCTGCGTCTCTACCGGTATCCAGTCATTTTTTTCTTTCCGGTAAGCAAGCCTTTCTAGGGCCCTTACATCTTCAAAACGTTTACTGTTACGGCGTCCTTTTACAACAGCCCTGTAAGAGGTCTGCTCTTTTCCTGTTTCAAAAATAAAATCGATAAAGAGTTCGTTCGATTTCAGGTTCATCATATTGTAATTCCGGTTATCCCCGGAAAGGTTAAGCCGGTCAGTCCTGCCATAGACTGTAAAAGTAATTGCTTCCAGAATAGAAGATTTTCCGGACCCGACAGTCCCGAAAATCCCGAATAAACCTGCATTTGTAAGTTTCGAAAAATCTATTGTTTGTCTTTTCTGGTAGGAATAAAGACCTTCTATCGTTAGTTGTACCGGTATCATATAAGCTTGAATACAATTTTAAAATTCTTCAGCCTCCTCGGAAAGGGCCTCATTAAACAGACCGATGATTTCAGCATTAGGTTCCTGGCCTTTTGCATGCCTGAAATAGTCACGGAACAAGTCTTCTATCCCCAGGGAAAGATCTATTTTACGCTCACTTCCTGCCATTAGTAAATCCTTGTTCTTTACCTCCGGAATTATAGTTACAATCCCGGGATGGGCCTGTAACATCAGTTTTCTGTCGTTGGCCGTCAGAAAGGTGTCTGTTACGATGGTCAGTTCAACGAGGCAATCCGCATGATTTTTCAGCCACTGTAAAGCTTCGCTTATCCCTTCTGCTCTTTTTCGGAGAAGAATTTTTCCCGAGTTCAATTCTATTTCACGGATATCCGCCTCCTGTCCGGGTAATGCATCGATCAGAATGACATATTTCTTTTGTCCGGCTTCGGCAAAGCTGTAAGAAAGTGGGCTGCCGCTGTAATAAACCGGACAGGGGACTGCGGCTACCCGGTGCATCCGGTGCAAGTGCCCTAATGCTGCATATTGCAATTGTGAAGGAATATTTTCGGTGAATACAGCCTGGGCACCGCCCACATGAAGAACAGGTTTCTCCTCTTCCGGCTCTTCCGGAAACTCGTCTCCCCTTTTCACAAAAAAAAGATGGCTGATAAGCATATTCACTCCATTTTTATCGCAATAGCAATCTGCCAGTTCCTGCCATCTTTTCTGAAGAAGAAGACGGAGTTCCTCTTCACTGTCTTCCTGCCCCAAACAGGTTTTCAGTCTGAATTCGCTGGCATATGGCGTTAACAAAAGCCTTAACGGCTCCGGAACATTTGGCAGCCGGAACTCAGCAAACCCTTCCCGGCTGCGAAGGACCTTCAGTCCGGACTCAAGCATGAAATCCGGCACGAGGACATTCGGGTACCCGGCAAAAATAATTCCGCATTCTCGGGCCAGCGGGTCCGGTGCGCTTATCCGGTCAGGCGAGTCATGGTTTCCCGCGATGGCTATAACCAGTCTTTCCCCGTTGGAAGATAATTTTTTCAGCGTTTTGTACAAAAGATCGATCGCCCAGGTCGGAGGATTATAAGTATCAAAAAGGTCACCGGCAACAAAAACAGCATCGACTTTTTCCCGGTCAGCTATCTGCACTATTTCTTCCAGAATGGCCTGCTGTTCGGCTATTCGCAGAAAGTCGCCCAGTTTTTTGCCCAGGTGCCAGTCTGAAGTATGAAGTATCTTCATGTTATCCAGTTTTAAAATCCGGATCTGTCAGCAATAAAGCATTTCTTCTCCCGGAACTGTTAAAATTAAGAAACCTTTTCAAAAATAGCTGAACTAAATAATAAGAATGACACAGCATTTGACTATTATTTATATAATGCATAAATAGTCAGAAAGATAAAGATTCATCACCCGCTTTGTCCGGTATTTTTATCCGGATATCAAAGGAACCTTGAAATCTGATGCGCATCAAATGAAAAAGTCTTCCGTATAAATTAATTCTGTTATACGTATAACCCGATCGCTTGATGCGCATCAAACTTCATTCTTATACTTAGAACCTCCTGGTAATTTCACATAACCCCAAAGGAAATACACCCGTAATCTTTTTACCGGATTAGATTATTGACTTAAAAAGACAGGGGACGAAAAGTCTATTTCCGTCCCCTGTCTTTTTATATTTTATTTCGATTTATTTTTATTTATCAGGATAGTTAATCTCCGGACGTTTCAGCGCCCTGAAAATCAAAAACAAACCACCGATTATGAATGGAATACTTAACCATTGGCCCATGTTAAGGGTCATTGTTGATTCAAAAGCTTCCTGGTCTTCCTTGATAAATTCGATCAGGAAACGGAAAAGGAATACCATTACAAAAAATACGCCCACGATAAATCCTTCCCTTTTGCGCATATTTGTTTTCCAGTACAGGTAGAGCATTACGCCAAAGGTCAACAGATAAGATAGCGCTTCATAGATCTGGGTGGGATGTTTGGCAACAGTTTCGCCGTTTCTTTCAAAAATAAACCCCCACGGTAAATTGGTCGGGATACCATATATTTCAGAATTCATAAGATTACCCGTCCTGATCATAGCGGCAACAAGAGCTGTTGGCACAACCACCCGGTCAAGGATCCATAATACAGACCGCTTCGACACTTTACGGCTCCAGTAGATAAGGGCCACAAAAATTCCCAGTGCCCCGCCATGACTGGCCAGTCCGCCGTGCCATACCTTGATGATTTCTGCCGGATGTTTTGAATAATAATCCCAGCCATAAAACAAAACATGTCCCAGCCTGGCACCGATAATTGTTGCAACGATCAGATATATAAAAAGACTTTCCAACCACTTGGGGTCGATATGCTCAAAACGGAACATTCGCTCTCCCTGGTAATACCCAAGCAGAAAGCCAATTGCAAACAAAAGTCCGTACCATCTGACGGAAAAAGGTCCTAAATGAAAAAATTCAGGATTAACATTCCAATGAATAAACGCAAGGATTAGCTGCATGTCTATTAGTTTTATTCCATGTCTTTGCCATGGCAGTTTTTATACTTTTTACCGCTTCCGCAAGGACAAGGATCGTTTCGTCCTACTTTCTTTTCAACTTTTATTGGTTGTACCTTTTGTGGTGTCTGTCTTTGTTCTGCAGCATGTCTTCTTCCTGACGAGAATTCAGGCATTTCAGATTTTTGAGTTGAATACCTGCTCATATCTGTTCTTCTTGCGGTATCTGCTTCCCTTACCTGATCCGGATTTGCAAGAGGAATATGTCCTTTCATCAGTGTCGAAACAACATCTTTATTCACCTTCTGGATCATCTGTTTGAAAAGATTGAACGATTCGAACTTGTAGATCAGTAAAGGATCTTTCTGTTCATAGGCTGCATTCTGTACCGATTGTTTCAGATCGTCCATTTCCCGGAGCTGTTCTTTCCAGGCTTCGTCAATTGTTCCCAAGACAACTTGTTTCTGGTACGATTTTACCAGCTCTTTCCCTTTATTCTGATAGGCCTTTTCAAGATTGGTAATTATCTGGAACATTCTTTTGCCATCAGAAATAGGCACAACAATATTCTGGTAAATATGCGATTTTGTTTCATAAACATCCTTGATTACCGGGTAAGCCTGTTTTGCAATGGTTTCTACCTTACGGTTGTAATTATCGATCATGACCTGATAAATGCGGTCAACGATTTCCTCCGGTTTTAGTTTCAGAAAATCATCCTGGGGTACAGGCGAATCAAGCGACATTTGCCGCATCAGTTCCATATTGAATTCATCGAAGTCACCTCCGTAAAAGTCGTTTGTAATAGCTTCAAGCGAATCGTACATCATGTTCAGTACATCTACTTCCAGACGCTCTCCGAACAATGCATGCCGGCGCTTTTTGTAGATTACCTCGCGCTGCGAATTCATGACGTCGTCATATTCAAGCAATCGTTTACGAATGCCGAAATTGTTTTCTTCAACTTTTCGCTGGGCCCGCTCAATCGATTTCGTGATCATGGAATGCTGAATTACTTCCCCCTCTTCCAGTCCGAGCCGGTCCATGATACCTGTGATGCGTTCGGAGTTAAAAAGCCGCATCAAATCATCTTCAAGTGACACAAAAAACTGAGAACTTCCCGGGTCTCCCTGACGTCCGGCACGGCCCCTTAACTGACGGTCTACGCGACGGGAGTCGTGCCTTTCTGTTCCGATAATTGCCAATCCTCCGGCTTTCCTTACTTCTGGGGTCAGCTTGATATCGGTACCACGACCTGCCATATTGGTTGCAATGGTTACCATACCTTTTTTCCCCGCGTCGGCAACAATTTCAGCCTCCCTTGCATGTAATTTGGCATTCAGCACGTTATGCCTGATTCCTCTGATTTTCAGCATACGGCTTAACAATTCCGAGATTTCGACAGAGGTAGTACCAACCAGAGAAGGACGCCCCTGCTTGTTCAGCTCGACAATTTCATCGATAACGGCATTGTATTTCTCGCGTTTTGTCTTGTAAACTTTATCGTTGTAATCTTTTCGGACAATAGGTTTATTTGTTGGAATAACCACAACATCCAGTTTGTAGATATCCCAGAACTCACCGGCCTCCGTTTCTGCAGTACCGGTCATACCTGCAAGTTTGTGGTACATCCTGAAATAATTCTGGAGCGTGATGGTGGCAAAAGTCTGGGTTGCAGCTTCAACCTTGACCCTTTCCTTGGCTTCGATAGCCTGGTGCAGCCCGTCTGAGTACCGGCGCCCTTCCATGATACGTCCGGTTTGCTCGTCAACAATTTTAACCTTGTTTTCGATCACTACATATTCCACATCTTTCTCAAACATGGCATACGCCTTCAGCAACTGGTTTATTGTGTGAACGCGTTCCGATTTAACAGCATAATTCTGAAGCAGCTCATCTTTCTTTTCTACTTTCGCTTTAGGGTCCAGAGACTGATCATTTTCAATTTCAGCAATAGAAGAACCGACATCAGGCAGGATAAAAAATTCCGGATCATCCACATCTGAAGAAATCAGATCAATTCCTTTATCTGTTAATTCTACCGAATTTAATTTCTCATCAATAATAAAAAACAGAGGGTCCGTAACAACATGCATATTCTTGCTATTGTCCTGCATATAATAGTTCTCTGTCTTTTGCATGGCAGCTTTTGTGCCCTCTTCGCTTAAAAATTTGATCAACGCCTTCGTCTTTGGCAACCCTTTTTGAGCTCTCAGCAATTGCATTGATCCCTCTTCTTTTTCTTCCTTGTTTGCATTTTCTTTTCCAAGAAGACGCTTGGCATCGGTAAGGCACTGTGTTACGTAATTCCGCTGGGCGGCCACAAGTTTTTCGACCTTAGGCATCAATTCTTCGAACTTTTGGTTCTCCCCTTTGGGTACCGGTCCGGAGATGATCAGCGGAGTACGGGCATCATCGATCAAAACAGAGTCGACTTCGTCCACGATAGCATAGTGATGCTTACGCTGTACGAGGTCTCGCGGATTGATTGCCATGTTATCCCTCAGGTAATCGAAACCGAATTCATTATTTGTCCCGTAAGTAATATCTGCATTATAAGCTTTTCTCCGGTTATCTGAGTTTGGCTGATGTTTATCGATACAATCAACACTAAGCCCGTGGAACTCGAAAATCGGCCCCATCCATTCGGAGTCACGTTTGGCCAGATAGTCGTTCACAGTAACGACATGGACGCCTCTCCCGGCAAGGGCATTAAGAAAAACAGGCAAGGTAGCCACAAGTGTTTTTCCTTCACCTGTAGCCATTTCTGCAATTTTACCTGAATGAAGTACGATACCACCGATCAGCTGGACGTCGTAATGGATCATGTCCCAAACAATTTCATTTCCTCCGGCCATCCAGGAATTATGCCAGATCGCCTGGTTATCGCTGATCTCAACATTATCTTTTTTTGCAGCAATATCCCTGTCAAAATCTGTAGCCGTAACGAAGACCTTCACGTTTTCTGCAAAACGTTTTGCAGTCTCCTTTATTACAGAAAAAGCTGCCGGAAGTATTTCATTCAGAACCTCTTCCATTTTTATATCGATTTCTTCTTCCAGCTTATCGATCTCCTGGTACATCTTTTCGCTTTCCTGAATATCTGCTTCTTCTGCTTGCTGCTTTAATGATGCGATTTGGTCTTCCTCTGGTTTTATCCTTTCTCTGATGACTGTCTTTAGCTTTACGGCTTCAGCCCTAAGATCATCATTCGAAAGGTCTTTGATCCTTTCATATTCAACTCTTATTTTATTAAGGATTGGGGTAATTTCTTTGATGTCCCGATCGGACTTATTTCCAAGAAATTGGCCTAAAATCTTGCTAACAAATGCCATTATGTAATATTTTCTGATTTTTCAAATTGACGCACACAAAAGTAATTATTAATGTAGAAGTAATTACACTCAGTTTTCGTTTTTTTAATAATAATCGTGCCACAAAGGTTTAGCACTAAAGATAAGGACATATTTTCATGATCGGGGTGATTTACTGACATAAAAGCGGGGGGAAGCCTCGATAAAAAGTAGAATAAAAAGGGCCAGGAATAAAAAGCCGTTTCCATGGATGGGAAACGGCCAGGAATTGAACTGTTTAATTATTGTAAAAAACCAACAGAGTCGATTATCAATCTGCTCAGGACAACAGGTTCTTATAACGAGGATTGACAAGGTCGGGTAAAAATGAAGCGATTAAATCGACAGCCTCGTTTTCTTCCATAGGGGTCGCCGAAATGATACGCTGGCGTTCAAGTTCCTGCGAGTTGATCACCTGATTGGTAATTTCATAGGGGATCCTGCTTTCCGATACTTTCAACTTGCGGGCGCCAAAACCTCTGGATGTGCAGACATAAGCGACCTCAAAATTGTCAGTCCTTATTACATAGGTTTTGCATTTGCGGGTCTTGTACAACTCGATCATCACCGGATTATGACCTTCTCCATAAGAGATTTTCCATGCTTGTTCCACTCCCTCTCCTAATTTCTGGCCTTCGACTGGAGTAATTACATAACTGTCAAAATCCCCTTTTGTGGTACCGGCAGTCAATGCTGTTACGGACAGGAAAAACACAAATAATACACTAAAGAAATTCGTTTTCATGACTTTTAATTTTAATTGTTGGTTTGCGTTTTCTTTAACGATGTTTGGATAACCGTTTTGTATAAAAGACGATGTTCCTCCCGGATTATTACACGTGAGTCCCCACATTTGGACAAACAATATAAAATAGGGGGTGAACATACCTATCCAACCGTTAAACGAAACGTATAACAGGTAACAAAATGTTGAAATTGATTTTCTCTAATGGAGCAGGTATCGCTCCAGACGGTCAAGTCCTTCCTTTATATTTTCAAGAGAGTTTGCATAAGAAAAACGTAAATATCCTTCTCCTCCCGGGCCAAAATCAATCCCCGGGGTCACTCCGACATGAGCTTTGTCCAGGATATCAAACGCAAGTTTATAGGAATCATCTGAAAGATGAGATGCATCAACAAAAATATAAAAAGCACCTGTAGGTTCAACGGGTATGTGAAAACCAAGTTTCCGAAGCCGGTGGATCATATAAAGCCTGCGTTCGTTATAAATTTTCCTCATTCTGGCAACTTCACCTGAACCATTTTTAATAGCAGCGATACCAGCCCTCTGAGCTGTTGAACTGGCGCATATAAACAGGTTTTGCTGTATTTTTTGCAACAACCTGATATATTCCTGTGGCGCAATCAGGTATCCCAAACGGAGACCGGTCATTGCATATAGCTTGGAAAAACCGTTCAATATAAATGTGTTTTCAGTATATTCCAGCATACAATGAGCTTTTTCGCCATAAACCAGGCCATGATATATCTCATCTGATATTATTGGAACGGGCAATTTTGCCAGTTGTTTCATAGACTCGGGAGTCAAAAGGTTTCCGGTTGGGTTCATAGGACTGTTTATCATTACAGCCTTTGTCCTGTCAGAAAGATATGGCAAAAGATGTTCTGCGTGAAACTGAAACCCGTCAGACGGGGAAACCGGGACCCGAATAACATTAGCCCCGATAAAACGAATAAAATTCGGATAGCAGGCATATGCCGGATCTGAAATTATGACTTCATCTCCCTGATTACACAAAACAGACAAAACCATCAGTATTGCAGGAGAACTTCCTGAAGTAACAATAATCCGGACAGGATCTACATCTGCGCCATATTCCAGCTTATATTTCGCAGAGATCGTTTCACGCAGTTCCGGGTCTCCAAGGCTGTGGGTATAATGGGTACGTCCATCTTTCAACGCCCGGATAGCGGCATCCCTGGCACATTCAGGGATTTTAAAATCAGGTTCGCCTACTTCGAGATGAATAACATGTTTCCCCTGTTTCTCCATTTCAGCTGCCTTTTCAAGCACCTCCATAACAATAAAAGGAGAGATCTCCAGAGATCGCTCGACAGTCATTTTCGATTTTTTATTTTTCGGGCAAAAATAGTCTCTATAATAACATAATGCCCAGACTAACCAGAAATGTCCGGTTTTTCGCATCTCCTTCTCCTGAATAAATATCGCCAAAACTGTTCTCCATGCGTACATCCAGGGTCAGAAATAAAAAATCCACCCCGGCCCCGTATTGCCATCCAAATACATGGTCTTTTATCTTGTCGGCATTAAACTCCGTTAACCCGTCCGCGCTTGAATTTGTCATGAACGACATTACTGGCCCTGTGTGTATTCTGAGATTGACAATTTTCTTATCGATAAGTTTATACCCTAAAAGTAAAGGTACATCTACCGATTTTAAATCGAATGAGCCATTTTCTGCAGTACTGCTAAGATCACCCCCCTTTGAGCTAAAATAAGCCTCAGGCTGCAGGTACAGTTTCCTTAGGTTTATCCTCAGAAATGCCCCCGCAAAAAAATTATTCACGTTACCTTCATCAAACTGGCTCATATCCGTCTTAATTTTGGAGCTGTTAACCCCAGCTTTTAATCCAATATTAACAGGAGACTGAGCATTTACCATAAAGGCAGTAGTCATAGATATCAGTAACAAAGCAAATTTTTTCATTTAGTCCATATTTAGTTTTATACAAAATAACGAAAAACATTCTTAACTATTGCTCTCCTTCGTATAAAATCAACCAGTATTTTGGAGTCGTTAAAATAATAAAGTTCATCTAAAGCTTAAACCAAATCACATGCATCTTCAGGCATCCAATGTTTATCACGACCTTCCCATTTTACGTTACAGCCAATCGGATTGGTTACCGGAACAGAAATGGTCCTTCCTGATGTTAGCTCTTCAAGGGCCCGGTCCAAATCATTAACAGTTATTTTTGACGGATCCCTTGGTGAATCAACACCCCGTCCGGTATAAACAAGTGTCCTGTTTTCGTCAAAAAGATAAAAATGAGGCGTTCTTAGCGCACCATAAGCAAGTGCTGTTTGCTGACTCTTGTCCCGAAGATACACCCACGGGAAATGGTATTCTTCCATACGCTCCACCATGTGTTTAAAATCATCTTCCTGGTAGGTATTTTCGCTATTGGAATTTATCCCAACAAAAAAAACATCTTTATCAGCATATTTTTCAGCTGTCCTTCTGGTAATTTCATCGCTGCCGGTAACATAAGGACAATGATTGCAGGTAAAAAAAATCACCAGATATTTGTAGTTATAAAAATCAGCTAAAGTGTAACTTTTTCCGTTTGTTGCGGGTAAAACAAAAATGATTGCCTTGTCCCCAGGTTCAAGTGTAAATCTCATAATGTAGTGAGTTAATAATTACTTTTAATCTAAACAATGCCTGTTTAATCTGGTTCGCTACAGGCTTTATAAATCCAGGTTTTATTCCTGGATACGCACTGGGAAAAAAGTAAAGATATTTTTTTAATATAAATATGCATTCTACAAGCAGTTATATAAAAAAAATTACCCTTAGGTATTGGAAAAATAAAAAAAAATCTAGTAGTTTACAAAAAACCAATTTGTAGTTATCATTTTTTATAATTTATTGTTTTTTAAGCTAATAGCATTTTAAAATGAAATCGAACAAGCACTCAAAAAAGGATTTTAAACATTCTGACATTGAGAAAAACGACATTGGTAGTCAGTTAGGCAAAGGGGTAAAGAAAGACAAAAGTGCCAAAAGACGATTATCGATTTATGATGAGTTTGACGAAGAATCTTTTGATGACCTGGATTTTAAATCTGAAGATGAAGATTCTTTCGACGAGGAAGAAGACTATTAGTCTTGGGATTCCTTTTATATGCTTTAATTTCTAAAAGTTATTAGGTCTGTTAACAATATTTTGAGGTTTACCATTAGGTAAGCCTCAAAATTAGAAGCTGCGATATTTATATCCAAAACTACAGCCTTCATAATGACCTTTTAATTGGGTAAAATCCTGATAAAACAAGAAAAGAACTTCGTTCAGAAATTCTTTTACCGTTTCTTTCTACAAAAAAATTTATTTTCTATAAGAGATATTTAAACTATCAAGCTCAAGACTGGAAATAGTGGGAAGTCTTTTTGTATCCCTCATCTTTTCCAGGGCCAATCGTCCGGTCCGCATCGCTTCTTCTTTGGTTTTGAAAGGCTGCGCCCCTGATACTGCCGGGATAAAAGGCTGGTCGATTATCTTTCTCTTGTTGTTTCCAATTTCATAACCCCATCCGTTTCCTGACTTGTAGACCTGCACCCTTACCGGATCAGAATCCAGGTTACATGAAAAAAGCAGTACTCCCATTAAAACTGCCGGGAGTACTGTCTTTTTTAAATTTATGTAAAAAATATTCACGACCATTAGTTGCTGGAACTACCATTGTCATTATCATCCTGTTCTGCATCCGGTTGGAAATACCAGATATCTGAGAAATAACTACTTCCTGAGCTTCCGGTAAGTACATAACCGTAATCATTTAAAGAAAATGAAATAGCGCCCTTTCTTCCGGTTCCTTCAAAACCGGTTTTTTCCTCCCAGAGATCTGTCGACGGATCGTATTCCCACGTAACTGATCCAGCTGAACCTTTTCCTCCGGTTGTCACATAACCTTTTCCTCCCGAAACAAAAGCGACACCATTATTACGGATAATATTATCATAATCATCGTCATAGGATTCGTCTTCGTTTGAATCATAAATATCCCTCAATTCTTCCCATTTAACAGTATCAGGATGAGCATTTCCGTCATATTTCCAGAAATCATACACATAACCGCCATTATATCCGGTACAAACATAGGCAACATTATTGATGACGAATACCACTGCTTCAGACCTTTTATTACCCCCCAGCGCTGTGGCTTTTGACCATGTTTCCGTACTGGGATCAAAACAATAAAAATCCTTTAAATACGTACTGTTCTCTCCGTAACCAGTACCCACGTAACCTTTATTATTAATTGTGAAAGCTATAGCCCCGTAACGGGCTGCTCCATCAAAAGTATCAATTTCTTTCCATGAATCATCTGTAATATCATATTCCCAGAAATCAGTCAACCGGTCTGTTCCGTCATAACCGGTACCGACATAAATTTTACCTTTCCCATCTTTTTCACAGGCAAAAGCCACAGCATCTTGTCTTGCGCTTCCTTCAAGAGAGGTTAATTGAGTGTAGGTATTATTTACCGGATCATATTTCCACCAATCATTATAATACTCATCTGTATTATCTGCATTATACCCAGTTCCGAAATAGCCGTAATTATCGTAGGAAACGCTGACAGCATCAGTTCTTCCCCCACCTTCGATTTCATATTTGGAAACCCAGTTACCAACCAGATCATCGTCATTACTGCTACAAGACATCAGGTTCAATAAAGCCAAGCAAACCATCCCTCCTTTTATAAAAGGAACGGATTTATGGTACATGAATAAATTTTTTACAAACATTTCTCTATTTTATAATGATTTCAAAGCAAACATATAAGGCTAACGATATCTAAAAAAAAATGATAGACAAAGATATAAATTTTATATATATAAACACAAAACATCTATATAATAGCATATTTTTTCTATAAAAAATGTTTCAATGTTAAATAAATTCAATCATTTTAACAAAACTTAAGCGACAAAAGGGATTTATTGGGTGTTTATATATAAATTTTATATTTTTATAGATTTATTATATGAAAATATCTATATTTCTTTTATTGAGTCATGCTAAATGATTGCTTTGTGCAATTGCAATTTAGAAAAATAATTAATTTCTGAGCTTTACTCATTTTAAAAACCGAAGTTTAAACGCTATATGAACAGGCATATTTATTTATGGGCATTTATTTGTTATTTTTTTACGGCATGTAATGCAGATGTAGGGAGTTTTGATCTCGGGTATGATCTGGTTGACGTAAAATCACAGGTTGTCCTTGTCGACACCTTTTCTATTGATTTATCAACTGTAAAAATCGATTCGCTCCCTACCTCAGGGCCAAAACAGGCTATGGTTGGCAAATATGAAAATGATAACATCGGATCCGCCGAATTTTTGGATTATTTTAATGTCGACATGGCAAGTAATCTTTCAAAAATTTATTCAGATAATGAATCGGATACTTTTGATTCGCTGACCGTACGGTTAAATTACTCGAACTATTATATCGGGGATACGACACAAACGATGTCGTTTAGTCTTTACCGGTTGACAAAAAGACTGGAACTGGAAAAAAACTCTGCAAATGAAGAATACCTGTATAATACGAGTTCTTTCCCTTATGACGAAACGCCTCTTGGCTCTGTACGTTTCAGAGCGCGTCCATTACAATACGATACTCTTGAGTTCAGGCTAAGCGATGACATCGGGAAGGAAATCATCAAGATGGTAAAGACTAAGGCAACGGAGATAGAAAATAATGATAATTTCAATGAATACCTTCGCGGCTTTGTATTGAAAACAAATTCAGGAAGCGGTAACCTGGTTCTTGGATTTACGCCTGATAGTATCCGTTTGAAATTATATACCCATCGTTCCTTGCAAATCAAGGATAACAGAGAATACGAATTCATGCTTGCCAGTGAAGGGACCAATTATAATCAGGTTATAGCAGACAGGTCGAATGGCTACTTTTCTGCCCTGTCAGTTCAAAAAGAAAAAATCCCGTCCATAGAGACCAATAATATGAGTTACATTCAGGGTACCGCAGGAATTGTTACCAGGATAGATTTCCCGACCCTCAACCAGTCATTTTTTGAAAATATGTCTTTATTTAAAGCAGAAGTCGTATTTTATATTCCTAAAAAAACCATTTCAGAAATAGAGTATGATGTGCTTCCAAGCTCCCTTCAGTTTTATACGACAAGTTCCCCCAACGAATTTGTTGATAACCTGACGACAACATCCGGAGGACAGACCGTGAGCGTAACTGCAACGCTTAATTACCAACAGGGAATTGATGAGGGATCCTATTATGCAGCAGACATTACCGATTGGCTGCTTGATGAAACTTCAGAAAATTATTATAATACAAATCATGGTTTGCTCCTTACGCTACCACTTACTAATTTAAAAGGCAATGCAGATGTTGTTATCCTTAACGGTCAAAAACAAAGCGAGTATAAACCCAAGTTGAATCTCTTTTATTTGAAATATGATGAATAAAAATCGTGGAAAGATTTATTTTTATATATTCTGTTCATTTTTTTTGGCCCCGTTTTATTCAACGGCACAAAACTTTACCAGCAGCCCTTATTCTATGTACGGTTTAGGCGAACTACGGACGCAAACCAATGCTGCAAGTACGGGGATGGGAAACACGGGAATAGGTTTATCTACTAATAAATTTATTAATATATTAAATCCGGCATCAACAAGCGGACTGGATAGCTCCAATTTTGTATTTAACATTGGAGGCGAATACAAATATTCCCAGTTTAAAACATCTTCGAAGACAGCCAATGCAATTAATGGCAATTTAAGTTATCTGGCAATGGGGTTAAGGGTAAATAAATGGCTGAGCCTGGGTTTAGGGATTAACCCTTATAGTACAGCAGGATATGATATCAATACCACGGCAACAATAGAAGGCTCAACCTATACCTATCCGTTGGAGATTATCGGTTCCGGGAACATCAGCCGGGCCTATTTCTCATTTGCAATTGTCCCTGTCAAAAATTTGTCTATTGGGGTAAGGACTTCTTACTTGTTTGGTTCGCTCGTACAAACGCAATACCATGACTTGTCTAAGATTTCAAGTGTGTCGGTAAGCAGCGAAATCACCGATTCTTTCAGAAATTTTTACTGGGAATTTGGCGCCCAGTATAATATTGACTTAAAAAACGGGAAACAATTTTCGATCGGGGCAATTTTTAACCCTTGGCAGTATCTCGTAACACAACACAAAATACAAACATATAACACCAGCGGCCTTATCTATGACCAGAATACTGAAAACAAACATGATTTTTCAATTCCACAGGAATATGGATTAGGAGTTGTTTATTCATCTACCAAAATGATGTACCTGCTGGACGCAGGCATTCAAATGTGGTCAAAACATAAATATGATGATGATAACCTTGAAACAGTAAAAAGTGTAAAATTAAAAGACAGTCCGTATATAAGGGCCGGCGTCGAGTATACTCCCAGCAGGCATTTTCTTGAAAGCTATTATAAAAGAATCAGCTACCGCCTGGGATACCAGTACAATAAATCCTATTTAAGCCTGCGCTCTTACCAAAGCAGTGAGAATGTTATTTCCCTGGGGTTTGGCCTTCCTTTAAATAACGACCGTTCAAGAATCGACATCAGTCTGGAAGGAGGAACAAAAGGACAAGTTGGTACAGTTAAGGTAATTCAGGAGAATTTTATCAGGTTCCGTATCGGTTTCAGCCTGATAGACCTTTGGTTCCAGCAAAGAAAATACAATTAATATTCTGCATAGATAAGAAATGCCCGTTCAAAAAGGATGGGCATTTTTTTTATAGAGGACATCAAGGGATACCGAAAAAAGGCAGGGCACGGTGTTACACGTGTGCCCTGCCTTCATGAAAAGCTGAACTGCCTTTACAGCGTAAATTTATTAATTACGGAACTTTGAAAATCATTTTTATAATTATCCCCTATAGGGATCCATTTGTCATGAATAATAATTCTGTTCTTGGTAACAGATTTTATTTTATTGGTGTTAATTATAAATGACTTATGTACCCGGAGAAAATGACTGGAAGGAAGGCTGTCTGCCATTTTTTTTAACGAATTCAGTGTTATAGTTGGCTTGTCCTCATTCTGTACATATATTTTGACATAATCTTTAAGCCCTTCTATATAAAGGATTTGGCTTAACTGGATCTTTACCGATTTATAATCAGACTTGACCATAATAAAATCATGTTCCGATTCAGTATTTTCAACCATTTCTTCTTTCTTTCCTTTCCGGTTACTTGTGAAAATCTGGTAAGCCTTGTTTGCAGCTTTCAGGAACCGTTTAAAAGGAATAGGTTTCAGAAGGTAATCGACCGCATTTAAATCAAACGCTTCAATCGCATATTCCGAATATGCGGTAGTAAATATAAACATTGGCTTCACATCCAGGCTACTAATGAATTCTACACCGGAAACATTAGGCAAATGAATATCCAAAAAGATCAGATCGATACTTGTTTTTTGAAGAATATCAAGTGCTTCAAAAACAGAACTACATTTTTTTTCCAACTTCAGGAAAGGAATATGATTAATATAGTCTTCAATAATTTGTTGGGCCAAAGGCTCGTCATCAATAATAATACACTTCATCAGCTTTCCATTTTTAAAGTTAATTCGACAATATAATTCTGATCTATTTCAGAAATTCTCAATACATGCTTTCCCGGGTACAGTAATTCCAGACGTTTCTTGATGTTTTCCAGACCAACTCCAGAATCTTCGTTATCATACAACGAGATTCGTCCGGAAGTTTGGACAATCGGGTTTGAAACAGTAAATTTTAATTCTTCGTCTAAGATATCAAGAATAATGCTTATTGTGTTCTTTTTTGAATAATCGATACCATGTTTGAAGGCATTTTCAACAAAAACACTAAAGAGCAACGGTTCGATCATAATATTCAGCGGATTTCCATGAACCTCATACCGGATCCTCACGGTATCCGTGAGCCTGATCTTTTGGAGGTCGATATAGTTATCAATGTGTTTCAGTTCCTTAACCAGAAGTACTTTCGGCGACCGGGCGTCGTAAATAATGTATCTCATAATCACGGAAAGCTTCATGATAACATCAGCTGTTTTATCTGACTTCTGACGGGCAAGTGCGTAAATCCCGTTCAGCGTATTAAAAAATAAATGCGGATTGATCTGCGCTTTCAAATACGACAACTCAGCCATAAGCTTTTGGTTCTCAATTTCTTTTAATTGATTTTCATTTTTAAACCATTCACTGGTACCCCTAATACTTGTACTTACTGCAAACGAAATTATACACAAGACCAGTATTCCAAAGTTTACGAAAAAAGGTTCAGGGGGAATATCCGGGATAAAATCACCTCTCTCCAATCTTTTTTCAAATCCTGGATGAATCTCCCGAACAGGAGGTCCAATAAAATTCTCTACAAAATAATTAATTATAAATACAACAATTAATGTGCCGAAAATGGAAAAAGCGTATTCCCTGAATTTTCTTTGCGAAAGAAAACGCGGGATAAAAACGTAATAGTTAAGATAAAATACTCCAGCAAGGATTATTATTGTTTTCGTTAACCTGAGGTAACTGTCTGATTGATCAGGAAAGCCCGAAACGTAATGAAATACCAACGTAAAAATAATCCATATGAAAAAATTGAACAGAATCTTTAAAGATCTGCTCCTGAACCGTATACCATTCTCCCCAATTGAAACTATCTTTTCTTTCATCTAAAAATTCTCGTAAATGAGAAAGCTAGTGCAAAAATTGAACTTTTTGAGAAAAACTCAAAATTTTTGCGTTTAATTATGAAATGACAAAAAAAGCAAAAGGAACTCCTCTAAAAAAAGAAGTTCCTCTATTTAATACAAAATCTATACCTAATTTTTACTTTTTAGGCTTTGGGTAGTTGTGTTATTCAATCTCCAGCAACTTCGTCTCCGGCGATTTGCCGTCAGTAAGTAACAGTTCCGGATTCTCCAGAAGCTGCTTTACTTTTACTAGGAAGCCGACAGAATCCTTTCCATCAATAAGCCGGTGATCGTACGATAAGGCAACGTACATCATCGGTCTGATCTCTACTTTCCCTTTTATCGCTACAGGACGTTCAATGATGTTATGCATCCCTAAAATTGCTGATTGTGGCGGATTAATGATCGGCGTAGACAGCATCGAGCCGAAGGTCCCGCCATTCGTTATCGTAAAAGTTCCGCCAGTGAGTTCTTCAACCGAAATTTTTTTAGTCCGTGCTTTTTCTGCCAGTTCCTTAATTTCCAATTCAATTGCCGGAAGAGACTTGCTTTCAGCATTTCGGACGATGGGTACCATGAGTCCTTTAGGGGTTTGCACCGCAATTCCAACATCCACATAGTCGGGGGTCAGGATTTCCTCACCGTCCATCATTGAATTGATTGCCTGGTGAAATTTCATGGCAGTAGCAACTGCTTTCGTAAAGAAAGACATAAAGCCAAGCTTAAAGCCGTGTTTCTCAAGAAATTTCCCCTGATATTGATTCCGGATCTCCATAATCCGGTTCATATCCACCTCATTGAAAGTGGTCAGCATCGCCGTCTCATTTTTTACTGCTACCAGTCTTTGACTCAGTTTTCTCCGAAGCATGGTCATCTTTTGCCGTGTTTCTTCTCTTGAAAAGTCCTTTCTTTTTACTTCCGGCTCCGAATTTTTTCCCTGTGGCCCGTTCAAAACAGCGTTGACCTCTTTTTTCGAAATCCTCCGTAACCCGTTGAGAATATCATCTACAGAAAGATTGTTCTCCTCCATCATCTTTTCAGCGACAAGAGTAGTCTTTATTTTATGATGTTCTGCATCTGCAGATCCATTTTCGGATACTGCAACAACCTCCTCCTTGTTCTTTATTTCATCCTGGCCTTTCTCATTCTTTTCTTCGGCTTTTGCCTTCATTGCTCTTTCTTTCTGTTTCACAGGATCGGTCCCTGCAGCATTGGTATCAATCGAGCAGGCAATGGCGCCAACGGCAACAGTGTCTCCTTCTCCAACCTGAAATTTAATCTTTCCTGCTTCAGAGGCAACGAGTATCAAAGTAGCTTTATCAGATTCGATTTCTGCAATCTCCTGGTCTTTATCTACTATTTCTCCGTCTTCAACAAGCCACCTGCCCAGCTCGACCTCAGAGATCGATTCTCCGGGGGTGGGGATTTTAATTTCAATAATCATATTTTGGTTTTTTATATCTGTTTAAGCTAATACCTTTTCTTTAAAAATGCTTGTCAGAATTTTATCGAGTCGCATATTATGCTGTTTCATAAGTCCACCAGCCGGACTTCCGCTTTCAGGACGGGAAGCTACCTCAAATCTAACATGAGGCAGTTTTCTGGAAATATAAGTCCATGCCCCCATGTTTTCCGGTTCATCCTGTGCCCAGATCAGTTTTCCTGCTTTTTTATATTTTTTAAGAATAGCTTCGATCTGTGCAACCGGCAATGGATACAACTGCTCAATCCTCACAATGGCTGTTGTTTCGTCACCGGTTTCTCCGCGTTTCTTTAACAAGTCATAGTACAAACGACCGGAAGTAAGCACCAGTTGTTGTACATTCTTTGGGTTCACCTGATTATCGTCAATAACCTCGCTAAAGTGTCCCTGTGCCAATTTTTCGAGCGTACAAGTTACCTGGGGATGACGGAGAAGACTTTTGGGAGTAAAAACAACAAGCGGCATTCTGGTTTCCCACTTAAGATGTCTGCGGAGCAAGTGAAACAGGTTATCAGGAGTTGTCGGAACAACGATCTGCATATTATCATTGGCTGCAAGATTAAGAAAACGTTCAATACGCGCACTTGAATGTTCCGGTCCCTGCCCTTCATATCCATGAGGCAAGAATAGTACCAGATTATTCATAAGTCCCCATTTTTCCTCTGCAGAAGAAATATACTGGTCTATAATCACCTGTGCCACGTTACTGAAATCTCCGAACTGTGCTTCCCAGACTGTCAGTGCATTGGGTTGGGCCATAGCATAGCCGTATTCAAATCCCATCACTCCATATTCGCTCAGCAGGGAGTTATAAATATGAAAAGGAGCCTGTCCAGGGGACACATGTTTCAACGGAAAATATTTTTCATCCATGTCTTCCACGACGAAAGCAGCATGACGATGTGCAAAGGTCCCGCGCTCGCTATCCTGTCCGCTTATCCGTACCGGATGCCCTTCGTCAACTAAGGTAGCATATGCCAGTAACTCGGCCATTGCCCAGTCCAGCTTATTGTCGAGCACCATCATCCTCCTGTCTGACAAGATCCGGTTTATTTTATTAAAAAATGGTTTATCGCCGGGAACAGAATTTACCTTTTCAGCTAACGCAACGAGCCTCTCTTTCTGCACTCCTGTATCTATTTTCTTAAATAAATCTGTCTGGGAAGGTTTCTGGAACGGAAGATATTCATCCAAAAAAAATTTTTTGATTTTTAACTTTTCAATTTTTTCGGATTCCTCATATTTGGACCCTAGAAATTCATCAAATTCAGATACTTCCTGTTTTAATTCTTCATCAGATACGATCCCGAGCCCGACAAGCTTTTCGGCATAAATATCCCGGGAATTTTTATGTTTACTGATTGCCTTATATAACAACGGCTGGGTAAAACGGGGTTCATCTCCTTCATTGTGCCCGTATTTACGGTAGCACAAAATATCAATAAACACATCAGTATGAAACTTCTGCCTAAATTCCATTGCCAGCCGTATGGTATAAATCAAAGCTTCAACATCATCGCCGTTTACATGAAACACAGGAGAACGGGTGACCTTTGCAACGTCGGTACAATAAGTGCTTGAGCGTGCATCCAGATAATTCGTGGTAAAACCTACCTGGTTATTTATAACCAGATGGATCGTGCCGCCAGTTCTGTATCCCTTCAACTGGGACATCTGGATTACTTCATAAACAACACCTTGCGCAGCAATGGCTGCATCGCCGTGAATAACAATAGGCGCCAGTTTATTTTCATCTCCGTCATACAGGGAATCTATCCTTGAGCGTGCCATTCCCTGGACCAAACCGCCAACTACCTCCAGGTGAGAAGGATTCGGGACCAGGCTAAGTTTGATTTCCTTTCCTGTATCCGATTTTACGATATTCTCAAACCCCAGATGGTATTTTACATCTCCAAGAGAAATACCTTCTTCATACTCGGTACCATAAAATTCCTTGAAAATATTTTCATAGGGCTTTTTCATAATGTTACCTAACACGTTCAGCCTTCCGCGGTGTGACATTCCGATAACGAATTCACAAATACCAAGTTCTGCTCCATGTTCAATAACGGCGTCCAATGCCGGGATTAGCGATTCGGCCCCTTCAAGCGAAAAGCGTTTCTGTCCTACAAATTTTTTATGGATAAAACTTTCAAAGCCTACAGCAACCTTCAGATGATAAAAAATATGCCGTCTTTTCTCATCAGAATATTTTTGCGAATTTTTGCTGCTTTCCATTTTTTCCCGAAGCCACTGAATGACCTCAGGATGGCGCATATACATATACTCTACACCGATCGAATCACAGTAAGTCGCTTCAAGATGGGCAACGATATCTTTCAACCTGGCCGGGCCTATCCCGATATTGTTCCCTGCCTGGAAAACGGTATCCAGGTCTTTTTTTTCGAGGCCAAAATTTTCAAGATCCAGTGTCGGCAGGTATTTTCTTCTCGTCCTTACCGGATTCGTTTTTGTAAACAAATGTCCACGCTGCCGGTAACTATTGATCAGGTTCAAAATCGAAAATTCTTTATCAATATCATTTCCTGAAAATTCCTGCTTGCCCAGGTAATTTGTCCTGGCTAGTTCAAAACCCCGGAAAAAATTTTTCCAGCTTTCATCGACACTATCAGGATTCTTCAGATAATCCTGATATAGCTCATCTACCGCGGCAATTTCCTGATTGCCCACTTGTGAAAATTTATCCATAGTCTAAAATGACAGGTTAATCCGACCTTTTATTTTTTTATTAAAAATGTTTAATGTTTAACAAATATCCGTTTTTAAAGTTTAGAAAAATTGCCAATTCTCAAGCCTATTTGATAAAAATGAAAAGGACTGGACGATTCTCTTGTTTTGGATTAAAAAGGGTCTTAAAAATATGAAAAGTACATCAAGAGTTATGCCACAATAATGGACGAGTGGTTTCCGCATTAATAATATGGTACAGAGCACCTTAAGTATTGATGATCAAATTTGAAAATTAAACAAATTAAAGTCGGGCTATAAATCGACCAAAAATATTATCTTGACAAACCGTTGGGATTATCTTAACTCGCTCGATTAAGAATACAGAAGTCCCCATTGATGGACAATAATTTATAAAAAATAGCTTCAGGATGAAACGCTTTTTATCATATTCGGCCATTTTTATAGTGGTCCTCTCTTTGGTTTACCTGCTGGGCCCAGAACCGGACAAGCCGGTTCTGCCTAATAAACTTCCGGATATCAACCTCAAAACAGAGCAGCTAGAGAAGTATATCAGGGATAAAGAAGCGCTACTACCAGTAAAGCCAGATAACGAAAGCAAAATTATATGGAACAACGACAGTATAAAGAACCAAACAGCCTATTGTTTGCTATACCTGCACGGGTTTTCAGCCTCAGGTTATGAAGGTAATCCCACCCATGTCGATTTTGCCCGTCATTTTCACATGAATGCATACATTCCAAGATTGGCGTCGCATGGTCTGAATGTGAAGGATCCCCTGATAGACATGACGCCCGACCGGTTATATGATTCAGCAAAGGAAGCCCTGCGAATAGTCCATATTTTAGGAAAGAAAGTCATTATTATGAGTACTTCAACGGGAGGAACACTCTCCCTGAAACTTGCAGCAGAATTTCCCGGCCTTGTTGACGGGCTCATCCTGTTTTCTCCTAATGTCCGGATAAACAACCCCTCCGCATTTCTTTTAGACGGGCCCTGGGGGTTACAGATTGCAAGAATGGTCTTTGGAAGTAGATATAGGTACACAAACAATGACCAGTCAGCAGAAGAATGCCGCTACTGGAACTGTTTCTACCGACTTGAAGCAACCGTGTACCTGCAGCAACTAATTGATGCCACCATGAAAAAGGAAGTGTTTGAAAGGGTGCAGGCACCGGTGTTCCTGGGATATTATTATAAGGATAAAGAAAACCAGGATCCCGTGGTAAAAGTGGATGCTGCCCTAAAAATGTTCGACCAGCTCGGAACTCCGGCTGAACTGAAGGAGAAACAATCATTTAACGCAGGGGTGCATGTTATCGGCTGCAAAATGTTCTCAAAAACACAGCCTGAAGTAGAAGAGTCATGCATCCGTTTCGCAGAACATGTAATGAAGATTAAAGATTAAACCGATTGTGCTTACAAATTGTCTCTAAGGTCAATGTAGCTGTATTACAAAATGACTTAATGGTTGAATGGTTATGTGGCTGTTTGTTGCAATTGAAAATAATTGACAAAAAAATCGTCTTCTGAGAATATGACATAAGGCCAGAGAAAACGGACCGAGGAGAATGAAAACAGGGATTCAAAGTATTTTGGCACCCGCTTCATTCATTTTCTCTAAGCATTACGACTAAAATTGCTCTTGGACAGCTTTAAAAATTACTTTTCAGATCTTAGCAAATAAATCATAATCGGTTGAGCCGGTAACCGTAACCGTGTAAAATTGTCCGGGCTCAAGCGAGGTTGCTTTATCTATAAGAACTTCGCCGTCTACTTCCGGAGAATCGAACTCTGTACGCCCGACATAATAATCAGCGTCTTCGCGATCGATAAGTACCCTCAATTTCTTGCCGATAAGGCGGTTATTTAGTCTGGCCGAAATATCCTGCTGTATTTCCATTAACCCGGCGGCCCTCTTGTCTTTCACTTCCTGGGGTATATCATCTTTGTACATTTTACAGGCATACGTGTCATCCTCATTGGAATAGGTAAAGACCCCCACCCGCTCGAAAGGGTATTCCCTGATAAAATCCTTTAGTTCTTCAAAATCTTCTTCTGTTTCACCGGGATGACCTACCAAAAAAGTTGTACGTAAAGCTATTCCCGGTACTTTTTCCCTGATTTTACGAATCAGCTCGATTGTTTCTTTCTTTGTAATTTTCCGGCGCATCATTCCCAGCATGCGATCACTGATATGTTGAAGAGGGATATCCAGGTACCTGCAAACATGGTTATTGTTATGCATCACATCAAGCACATCAACCGGGAATTTCGAAGGATAGGCATAATGCAGCCTGATCCATTCCAGACCATTTATCCGGGAAAGTTTATCGACCAGCTCTGCAAGTTTACTTTCTCCGTACCGGTCAATTCCATAATAAGAAAGGTCCTGGGCAATAACCAACAGTTCTTTCACCCCGTTTGCAGCAAGTTCCCCTGCTTCCCCGACCAGGCTCTCCATACTGCGCGATTTATGATTTCCTGTGAACTGGGGGATTGCACAAAACGAACAATTCCTGTTACAACCTTCGCTGATCTTCAGGTATGCAAAATGACTTGGGGTAGTCTGCACCCGGTGGTAAATCTTCTGTTCAAAGAAGTTAGCATTCAGGTCATTGATGATCGTTTTAATATCAAATTTACCATAAAACTTATCGACCTCGGGAATTTCCTTTTCCAGGTCATCTTTATACCTGGCGGACAAACATCCCATTACCAGAAGTTTATCCAATTTGCCTGCCTTTCTGGCACCGGCAAAATTAAGTATCGTGTTTATCGATTCTTCTTTGGCATCAGCAATAAAACCACAAGTATTCAGGATTACGATGTTGGCGTCATCCTTTTCACTGTCATGAACCACCTTAAAACCATTCATATCCAGTTGATTGAGTAACATTTCCGAATCAACCAGATTCTTTGAACATCCCAGGGTCATTATGTTGACCTTACCTCTCTTCATCTTCATTTATACAATTATGTGTCTGTTAAAATCTGCCACAAAAATAATGGTTTTCAGTAAGGAAAGGCGATATTATCCCTTCCCTCTGAAGTACAGGAGGTTAATTTTTGGTTTTTGTATCGATCAGAATTTATTATTTCAGGAGAACAATGATTCGACAAACTCTTTTCTCCTGAAGATTTGCAGGTCTTCCATTTTTTCGCCGATACCGATATACTTCACAGGAATCTTAAACTGGTCTGAAATACCGATAACGACGCCCCCTTTAGCAGTCCCGTCAAGCTTTGTAAGAGCCAAAGCCGTGACTTCTGTGGCTTTGGTGAACTGCTTGGCCTGCTCAAAGGCGTTTTGTCCGGTAGATCCATCCAGTACCAGCAACACTTCATGAGGGGCGTCCGGAACAACTTTTTGCATGACTTTCTTAATTTTTGTCAGCTCATTCATGAGGTTCACCTTATTGTGTAAACGTCCGGCGGTATCAATGATTACAACATCTGCTCCATTGGCTTTGGCCGATGATAACGAGTCGAAAGCTACGGATGCAGGGTCGGCCCCCATTGTCTGCCTGACAATCGGAACATCTACCCGCTCTGCCCAAACCTGAAGCTGATCGATTGCTGCGGCCCTGAAAGTATCAGCAGCACCAAGCACAACTTTTTTGCCGGCCTGTTTAAAATTATAAGCAAGTTTTCCGATCGTAGTGGTCTTGCCGACACCATTAACCCCGACAACCATGATTACATGAGGATTATCTCCCGGGGGTAAGTCAAAATCGAGTACATCACCGGTATTATTTTCTTCCAGAAGGGCAGCGATTTCTTCTTTAAGAATATTATTCAATTCACTTATCCCCATGTACTTATCTTTGGATACACGATCTTCTATGCGCTTTATTATTTTTAACGTAGTATCGACGCCAACATCTGAGGTAATCAAAACCTCTTCCAAGTTATCAAGAACTTCGTCATCAACCTTGGACTTACCGACAACAGCGCGACCAAGTTTTTTAAAAACACTTTCTTTCGTTTTGGAAAGGCCCTGGTCGAGACTTTCCTTTTTTGCTTTGGAAAAAGATCCGAAAAGACCCATAATTTTTTCTTTTATTTTTAACCTGCTTCCTCCATTAGCGTTATTTTGCCACAAAACTGCAGAAAACAGCAAGAGATATAACCTTTGAAAAAAAGCTTTCTTCTGTTCTTTTTTCTTTTAAATAATGTTGTATCAGCCAGAATATAAAAATTAATTGCGATGATACACCTTCATAAATTGATCAATTATAACCTATCAATTACTTAAGGGGTGCAATTTACGAAAAATATGAATATTACAGATGTAATGCCGGTTAAACGCTACTAATAAAACAGAAACCTTTCACGCATAATTTATCTGGTCTCCTCCGTCTTTTTTTCTGAGTTTTCGTAGCTCTTCCTTAACTTCTCCAAGCACCTCCGAAATGTGGTTCATTTCATTCCTGTGTGGCTTTGGCAAGTCAAACGAGAGTACTCCCCTTGCCCTCCACATTTCAAGAATAGATTTTCCGTTCACGTGATACGGATCATATTCCGGATTATCTGATTTAAGTAATAAACGGTCACCATTTTCCAGATAAACACGTTTATAGACCAGGCCGTCATCTTTGGTAATGAGGACATAGGTTTCACCATCCTTTACTTCTGAAGCCTTTAAGGTAAACTCGCAGAACAAATAAGCCCCGGGGGGAACAGGAAGCATGCTGTCTCCCTTCACCTGAAATACCCGGTACGTTTTCCCTGGTCCAAGTTCAGGGATTGGCATCGAGAATACCGGAAGGCTTTCGATATATTCAGGATCGGCATACCCGTTAAGGTAACCAGCCGAAGCTTTAACAGGTACTATCGGGATCAACTCTTCGTTAGAAGGATTCACAACAACCGACAAAATTTGCAGTGACTGCCCTTTCCCAGTTTTTGCCCCTCCCTCCTTTTCCAGATCCGATCCGATCAATTGATCAACGGTTATCCCGAAAAGAGATGCGAAATCCTGCAAAACAGGTATCTTAGGTACTGCCCTTCCCTCTTCATAAGCACCAATCAAAGACCTCTTCAACAGAAGCTTGTCTGCCAAATCCTGTTGGGTAAGCAGGTTCAGCTTTCGTAGATATCTGATATTTGCCGACAGGTTATTCATTCGAAAAGAACTTAGTTACGTTACAATATTTTTTAATAAAAATAGTGATTAATTTTTATAATTAAATTTTCTGTTACAAAAATACGCAAAAACAAATTCCAATATTTTTAGTAACAAACTATTTATTTTAGTATTTTTGTCTAACGGAACAATTCAATCCCAAAATCCAGATTGATTATAGAAAATACGAGAAATAAGTCTAAAAATATAACCAGATGATAGACAGAATGTTTGTATCGAATATAAATTAATTTTTTTCTGATGAAAGATACTGCACTGGAAAAGCTGAAAATATTGGCTGACGCAGCAAAATATGATGTTTCCTGTTCGTCGAGCGGCAACAACCGCAGCAATACAACAGGAGGGCTCGGCAATGCAGTCGCGTGGGGTATTTGTCATAGTTTCACTGAAGACGGACGGTGTATCAGCCTGTTTAAAATATTGATGACCAATTATTGCATCTACGACTGTGCCTACTGCATCAACCGCAGGAGCAACGACAGGCCCCGTGCTACCCTTACCGTTCAGGAAATAGTGGACCTGACCATCAATTTCTACAGAAGAAATTATATTGAAGGATTGTTCCTGAGCTCTGGTATTATCAAAGATCCGGACTACACCATGGAGCGGCTGATGCTGGTTGCGAAAAAGTTAAGGCACGAGGAACGTTTCAATGGCTATATTCACCTGAAGGCTATCCCGGGGGCAGGGAGTGAACTTATCAGAGAAGCCGGATTGTATGCGGACCGGTTAAGTGTCAACATCGAGATCCCTACTGAACAGCACCTGAAACGGCTGGCCCCGGAAAAAAATTTTGCCGGGGTGTACAGGCCCATGAACCAGATCAGGGAAGGTATCCAGATATATCAGGAAGAACGGAAAAAATACAGAAAACTGCAGGCCTTTACTCCTGCAGGTCAGAGCACACAACTTATCGTGGGGGCAACACCCGAAAGCGACATGAAGATCCTTCAGCTCGCATCAGGCTTTTATCAACAGCAAAAGCTCAAACGGGTCTATTATTCAGGTTACCTGCCTGTAAATACCTACGATCAAAGGCTCCCGGCCCTTCAGTCGCCACCACTCGTAAGGGAAAACAGGCTCTACCAGAGTGACTGGCTTATGCGCTTCTATCAGTTTAAAGCTGACGAGATCCTATCCGATGAACATCCTTTCCTTGATCTTGAAATAGACCCGAAACTGGCCTGGGCACTACGTAATCTGCATTTATTTCCTGTAGACATAAATAAAGCTGATTATGAAATGATCCTCAGGGTCCCCGGAATAGGAGTCCAATCCGCAAAAATGATAGTCGATGCCCGCCGTTTCAGAAAGTTGACCAGTTTGAACCTAAAAAAAATAGGAGTTGTTATGAAAAGAGCCCAGTACTTTATTTCCTGCAATGAACTGCCTCCGCATTCCCGGTTTTGGGATGCAGACAGGCTTCGTTCCCAGCTGATTTCGGGAAAAAACGGGAAAACGAAAAAGGCTTGCGACACCCAACTTTCACTCTTCGCGGACATGCCTGCCTTGCCTGCCAATTCACAATGCCACGCATCAATTCCTAAACCCTGACGAAAATGGCTTTTTTAATATACGACGGTAGTTTCGAAGGTTTTCTTACTGTCATTTTCGAATGTTATTCAAAACGGATCATACCAACGGACATCTGTAAGGAAGAAGCATTCCAGGAAAACCTGTTTGTTGATAAAACAAGAATCATTACAGACAATACAAAAGCCGAAAGGGTCTGGACCGCCTTACGGAAAAAACTACACCCGCGAAACAAAAGTTTACCATTTATTACATTTCTTTCGGGCTGCAAAGGAATAGAAATGAAGCTCTATCATTTCGCCAGAAAGATGTTTGATTCGGATCGCAGTATCGAAACTGATTTTGGAGACCACGACGTTCTGGAACTGAAAAAAATAGAGCGGGTTGTTTTAAAAGAATCGATGCGTATTGAACAGTTTTTACGGTTCCAGCAAATTAAAGACGGGTTATTTTTCGCCGCTATTGAACCGGAATACGACGTACTGCCTATTTCTACAGAGCATTTCAGAAACCGATTTGCAGACCAGCGGTGGCTGGTTTATGATGTCAGACGCGATTATGGCTTTTATTACGACCTTCACAGGGTGGAAGAAATTGTGCTATCAGATAAGATGTTTTCTGTTACGGACGGGAAAGTATCTGCACAACTACTACACGAAGAGGAAGCTGTATACCAGTCCTTTTGGCACAACTACTTCGAACACGTCAATATAAAGGAAAGAAAAAACCTGAAACAGCAGGTGCAGCATATGCCCCGGCGATACTGGAAATTTTTGCCTGAAAAAAATCCCTTAAATGGAAGAATGTCCGGATAGCTTGAGCCAGATAAACAGACCATTGGATATTGGGTGCTGACTTATATGGCCTGATTTATAGTTTTAAGTACTCTTTCCGAATGATCCTGGTTTATTAAGGTCGTCAGGATCAATGGTTTTCCCCACAAAAAAAGCCTTTACCTTTTGGTAAAAGCTTTTGATAGTAAGCAAATAATATTTTACTTTTTAAAGTAGTCTTTAACCATTTCGTTAGGAACAACATCTTCCTGAAATGTGTAGGAACCGGTTTTTTCCGATTTTACCATTTTGATCACTTTGGCATAACCTTTACCAGCTCCTTTTTGTAATGATGCAACTGCTTTCTTTGCCATATCTAAAACTATTTAATTTCTCTGTGGACAGTTACTTTTTTCAAAAAAGGGTTGTATTTTTTCAACTCCAAACGTTCAGGGGAATTTTTCCTGTTTTTGGTTGTTATATACCTCGAAGCGCCGGGAACTCCACTCTCCTTTTGCTCGGTACATTCCAAAATAACCTGAACCCTATTACCTTTCTTAGCCATCTCTTATGCTTTAAATGTTTTTAACAAGACCTTTTTTCTGGGCTGCTTTCAATGCTACCCCAAGTCCCCTTTTATTAATTGTACGCATACCCGCAGCAGAAACGGTCAATGTAACCCAGCGATCTTCTTCGGGAAGATATAGTTTCTTACTGAACAGGTTTGGAGTAAACCGACGTTTAGTCCTTCTCTTGGAATGAGAAACATTGTTCCCAACCATTGCTTTTTTTCCGGTTATTTGACAAATTCTCGACATTGTCTTATTTTTTTACAGAATCACACGTTTTTCAAACAGTCCGCAAAATAAGTGCTTTTTTATGAAAATATCAAATTGTTTGAGAATATTTTTCATCTTTTTTCAACAAGTAATTGTTTATAAATCAAAAAGTTCTTTTGATAAAAATTGGTCCCTCATGTGAAGCAACAGATTCATCAATACACATTAAATCAACAAATTATATTGAAAAAACAGAGTAGAAGAACAATGTACCGTTTATATTTGGAGGCATACCCCTGTTTTTTTCATGCAGCCAATCAATTGATCCGGGAACAAAAAGATGCGAAATATTTTCATTCCCGCTCAGATATATACAGCATGAAAAAATAGGATAAAAATGCTAACCAAAAAAAGTAAAAAATACTGCAATAGCTAAAAATTTATAACATAATCCTGTTTTTTTAGACGAAATCGACTTATTTTAGGTGCCAAATCGAAGGGATGGACCAGGAGAAGCTAAAATACTATCCGACAATACTAAGTGCGGCCCACTTGGTTATTTTGTATATCTTTATACAAACACTCGTCGATTTTCCCCTTGCTATTTGGGATTATTATCATGGAACAGGATACCTGTATAATCCGATGAAAAAAATCGTGACCGGAGTTGGGTCGATTAGCTTCATCCTGTATTTCGCATACAGGAAAGCAAACACCCGCCTAACAGATCTTTTCCCGGTTAAAAAATTCAACCCGCTGCTGTTTATTCCAATGATCCTTTTCCTTGCCAGTGCGCATGTTTTTCTCGACGAAATAAATAAAGCAGTGGATCATGTTATGCCGCCTCCACCGTGGTTTTGGGAACTGTTTAACAAGATTTTTGAGAACGATTACGGATTTTACGGAGCTTTTATGAAAGTTGTGATCATTGCCCCGGTCATCGAAGAATCTATCTTCAGGGGGATTATTATGCATGGATTTATGCGTAATTATCCTAAAATTGTTGCAATTCTTATTTCAGCTCTGTTTTTTGCCTTGTTTCACCTGAATCCCTGGCAGTTTCCTGCCACATTTCTGTTAGGGCTGTTGTTGGGCTGGGTCATGGTAATTACCCGGAATATATTTGCCTGTATCGCCGGACATGCCCTTAATAACCTGATGGTACTGCTCAGTATCGAGTACTGGCAAAAAATCAACGAATTTTCATTTTACCTGCTTGACCGGAAAGAACAACTCAGGATTAGCTATCTCGTTTTTGCTTTTAGCGTGGTTTTAATTGGACTGGTTGCCATTTCCGGAAAGAAAAAAGCCTTAAAAAAAAGCTAACCCGTTTATTGCATAAAAAATATGTTGGTTGCTTTTAGATATTAAGGGTTTATTTTCAAGCCGTCAAAAGGACGGTTAAATCATAGGCCCGACTGTTTTCCGGAATATCACTTTATGGTCATCCGGGCCATAGAAGTCGGGCAATTCGCACATCTCCGCGTACTGTTCTTTAAGATAAAATTTTCGCGTGGGAAGATAATCGATACGAGAAGAAGTCTCTATCCAGACATTTTCTCCATTCAGCGAGGCAATTTTATCTTCAGCCATTTTCAAGAGCGTACTTCCCAATCCTTCCCCCTGAAGATCTTTTCTTACAGCGATCCAATAAACATCCCAACTGGATTTTGTACAGGGAGTAGGCCCGAAATTGACGTATCCTGCAATTTTTCCTGCTTGCTCTGCTATGATAAAATAATACCCCGTCCGTTCTTCTTCCTTCAGGAACAAATCAACGATATCAAGTGCCACATCTACTTCAAAGTCATAAAAAACGTTGGTAGAGTCAAGAATCTCACGAATAGCAATCCGGTCGCTACCCACTAACTTATTTCGAAAATCAAATCTCATAATTCCTTAATTTAAATATGCAATAATCCTCCTGATTACTTCAGTCCGGTTTAAGCCTGCCTTTTCAGTTGCAGCAATAAACCCGCTGTCAGGCGAGATACATGGATTCCCGTTGATTTCAAGGACATAAGGTTGCCCATTACCGTCAACCCGGAAATCGATCCTAAAGTAACCTGAAAGGCTAAAAACATCGCCGCACCTGCAAGCTGTAGCAATTAATTTTTGCTGCAACTCCGGATCATTTTCCAGGGTTCCAAACTCTCTGCATGTATTTTTATATTCGAATGAGTCTTCATTCCACTTTGCGCGGTATCCCAGTATACGTTCCTTTCCTTCCGGAAAATTATTGAACAGCATCTCTGCAACAGGATAAACCGTGTAATTGCCTGGTTTACCCGTAACGCTCAGGTTGAATTCGCGACCTTCAATGAATTCCTCAACAAAATAATTACGCAGGTCCATTCCTGGTTTACCGAATAATCTTCCGGCATCGCTGCCCCGGAAAACAGCATCCTCATCAAGGCAAACCGATCCCTCTTCAGATACCGGTTTAAAAATGAATTTCCGGGACGGATCAAGCTTAAATTCGGTATCAACAGACGAAAACCACTCCGGGGTAAGGATCCCCCTTTCTTTCATGATTTTTTTGGCCAGAGTCTTCCGGGTTGTCAGGAATAATCCCTCGTCGGAAACACCGGTGTAAGACAATTCCATGGCACCAAGAATGGACGGGACTACAGACAATAATTCGCTCTTTTCAAATACTGTTTCAACGAGGTTAAAAACGAAAACAGGCGACAAGTTCTTGATTTTTAAGATATCCCCATATAAATCAGGACCAATATCCCTGACGATACACTTATAACCGAGTTCACCAAGGGCTTCATCAACCAATTCAACCTGTGCAAGTACATCTGCTTCATCCGGTGCGGGAGTTGCAGAAAGTCGGTTATGCAAAATAACAGCTACCTGTTTAGACATATTCAAATTGATCAAACGATTCTCTTCACAGGTGTTTTTATAAAGTTAAGTTCATGGCCGAATATCCGCTTTTCAGCAGCCTGCATAATCATTGTAATCAGCTCCTGAAAACTGATCCCATTCAATCCGGCCAGTATAGGAAGGTCTGAATCATGGAAATTCAGCCCGGCCAGCGGATTAATTTCGATAAATTCAGGATCTCCCTCTTTATTCAGCTTCATATCAACACGGCCTCCGTCACGGGCACCTACAGCCTCCCAGACCTGCAGGGCAAGGTCGGCACATTTCCAGTATAATTTTCCATTGACATTTTTGTAGTCAACTACCTCTTCATAATTCTGTTTATTTTCGTAAGAGTATATTCTCTGGATATCTTTTTTGAAGGTTACTTCCATGACCCCGACCACCCGGGCATTTTTACCGTTACCCACAACGCCTACAGTAAATTCCCTTCCCGGTAGATATGTCTCGACCAGAACCGGTTGGTTAAAGCGTTTAAGCAGATCGGTACAGACGGCAAGGAAATCGCTTTCCCTGCGAACCAGGGAACGTTCACTGATCCCCTTCCCTGTTCCCTCGGAAACGGGTTTTACAAAAAGCGGAAAATCCGGTTTTTCTTTCCTAAGATCAGCCTCGGAACGGACCAGACAAAAATCGGGGGTAGGGATACCGGACTGTTGTACAACGCGTTTACACAAAGCTTTGTCCAGCGAAAGGGCAAGGGTTGCAGGACCTGAGAATACGTATGGAATTTGCCATGCATCAAGCAAGGCAGGGACTACAGATTCCCGTCCTTCTCCATACATTCCTTCGCAGATATTAAAAACCAGGTCCCATCTTTCCCCGTTTAGCAAACGTTGCATCAAGGACCTTACATGTCCTATCCGTTCTGTCTCGTAACCGATCGTTCGTAAAGCATTTTCAATTCCTTCAATTGTCTCCTCTTTGTCCAGTTCAGCTGTTTCTTCTGCAGAATATCCCATCGCCAGGTATTCCGAACGCAGATCATATGTTAATCCTATTTTCATCAAAAAAACAATTAATAAACCGCATGTCCCGGCAGCAACTCCTTAAACAGGTTTCATCGCTGTTTAAGGATTATTTTCCGGAACGTGCGGATTTAAAATATAAAAAAATATTTATTCAGCATCAGGATAATAGAACGTTTTCCCTTCATAATTTTTAAGGACAAGGTTCCCGTTTTCCTTTCCCTGGTAATAGTCGGGCAATAAAGGAATTTTGCCGCCACCGCCAGGGGCATCGATTACGTAATTTGGAACAGCATAACCGCTTGTAAACCCTCTTAAGCCCTGTATTATTTCTATTCCCTTCCTTACAGGGGTACGGAAGTGCGCTGAACCAGGGATCGGATCGCATTGGTATAAATAATAAGGTCTTACCCTTATTTTCAGTAGTCCTTGCATCAGTTTTTTCATTATGTCCAGGTTATCATTAATCCCTTTCAGCAAAACGGTCTGACTCCCAAGCGGGATACCTGCATCTGCAAGACGGGCGCAAGCTTCAGCTGTTTCCGGCGTAAGTTCTGCCGGATGCATAAAATGAATACTGATCATTAAAGGATGGAACTGTTTCAACATCCTGGTAAGCGAGGTAGTGATCCTCTGGGGTAAAACGACCGGAACTTTTGTACCTATCCGTAAAATTTCGACGTGCGGGATATTTCGCAATTCGGTAAGCAGAGATTTTAGCATCTTATCAGGCATGGTAAGCGGGTCCCCTCCGGAAATCAACACGTCCCGGACTTCCTTATGGTCCCTGATGTACTGGATAGCCTGTTCCCAATCTTTATTAAAATGAACTTTTTCTTTTGCAACCATGTGGGTTCTTGTACAATACCGGCAGTAAGACGAGCAAAAACCGGTTGCAAGGAACAATACCCTGTCTGGATAGCGGTGTACAATGTGAGGTACAGGACTGGTTGCCTCCTCATTTAAGGGGTCGGCATGTTCTCCCTTGGAAGTCACCAGTTCTTCCACTCCAGGAATCACAGCTTTACGTATAGCATATCCATTTTCCCGGTCTGTGAGGAGGGATGCATAATAGGGTGTAATACGAAGCGGAAGATGTACACCTGAGGAAAGTAACACTTGCTTTTCGGCTCCTGTAAGATCCACCACGGAAGCCAGTTCACTAAGGGAGGTAAAACTGTTGCGAATTTGCCATTTCCAGTCGTTCCAGTCATTGACGGTAGCCCCTGGAAAATGCTTTTGCAGAAACACTTTTGACGTCTCGTTAGGTTGAATAAAACCTGAAATTTCATGAGGCATCGGGTTTAGTGGTAAAACCTTTTTCTTCTTGTCTGTGACAAGAAACCCAAGAGGAACATCTCTATCTGAAGAGACAGTTTCCTGCAATGCGCTAACGTTCATAAATTTTTACTAAAATCTTTCTTAAATATATCAGATAAAACATTGAATAATAATTTTTTAACTACTGTTAATTCATTTATAAAATATTTCCCAAGTATAGAGTATTTCTTGTTCGATTGTTCTCTTAATGCCGTTTTTTTTTGAACTTCAATAAAAAAATTATCAACTGTGCCATCAGATAGATAAAATTTATAATAAAAAACGATTAATTTATTTGATAAATAATTTTTTTTTAATTTAAAATAAAATATATTCCATCGCAAAATGTTAATAAACAATATATTAAAATTTAATAATTCAATTAATTATATAAAATTAAGAAAAACAGAAGAAAACTCAGATTGGGATTTACAACCTGTTGAGATAGGATTAACCGGTATCCCTTTGCGGTGGATCTTTAATTTTTTATTATGTTTTATAGAAACCATGTTAGTTATACTCCACCTTCGCTTCACCTATACTCTTCCTATACTTAGATCGTATCCTAACCTCAATGCGGGAAGATTGTCTTTTCCCTAAAAAAAATAGACGAGCAAAAAACAGAGACAGTGAACAAAACAACCAGTTATGGTTTTGATCCCATTATCGGAAATGAAGTTGTTTGAAATGAATATTTATGCAAAATATTTATTCACTGCTTGTCTTTGTTCGGAATTATTCGCTGTAACAAGAGAAAACCGCCATTAAAATTGCTTTTTAAACAAAAACGTAAATACATGATTAAACATTGATAAACAAACTATTGCAAAACAAAAACAAATCAGTTTGCAATTCATTTTACAGTAGGCTTTCCCTATTTTTTTCTATCCAGCATTAAATTCCGGAAATCCAAAAATTCAGAATGAGTTAATATTCGTAAAGAAAATAATATTTTTAGTAATAAACTGATGCACTTTATGATTATTCTATTAACTTTCGAATGTCAATTCTGATTTTTTCTTATGATCCTTTAATGAAAGGATATGAATCGGGGTTAGGATGATTAAAAAAATGAAAATTAATACAATAAGCATGAATACAGATACAATCGAATTTAAAGGACTGATAAACAAGCTATCGGGATCTATAGAGAAGAACAGCCACATAGAAACAGAACTGTTCGAGAAGTATAATGTAAAAAGAGGGTTACGAAATGCTGATCATACAGGAGTTTTGGTTGGATTAACCCGTATCGGGGACGTTGTTGGGTACCGCAAAACAGAAACCGGTTCCCTGGAAGCCATTGACGGGCAATTGCTGTACCGAGGAATTAATGTCGCCGATCTTGTAAAAGGTTTTCAGAAGGAAGGCAGGCATGGCTTCGACGAGACTGTTTACCTGCTACTTACTGGTGAGTTACCAAACAAAACCGAGTTGTCGGAATTTTCGATGTACGTGGCAGAAAACCGTACCTTACCAGAAAAGCTAAAAAATTCGCTCATGAGCCTCCAGGGGAAAAACATCATGAATATACTGGCGCGCTCAGTACTTGTACTGTATAACTTTGACGATGATTCGGACGATACCTCTCCCAAACAGCTGATCAAGCAATCGCTGGGCCTGATAGCCAAATTTCCGACTGTAATCGCTTATGCATACCATAATTATATACATCTTTTCAAGGGGGAAACCATGTCGATCAGGCACCCGAACCCTGAACTTTCGACAGCTGAAAACCTGTTATACCTGCTAAAGGGCTCGAACCACTATACCCCGCTCGACGCTGATGTACTCGACCTTGCCCTGGTGCTTCATGCGGAGCATGGCGGAGGAAACAATTCAACCTTTACGATCAGGGTAACCAGCTCTTCCGGGACCGATACCTATTCTTCTGTCGCATCAGCCATTGCATCGCTTAAAGGTCCGCTGCACGGTGGTGCAAACCTGGAAGTAATCCGGATGATGGATCATCTGAAAAAGGAAATACACGACTGGAAAGACGAAGAAGAAATTGGCAGTTACCTGATGAAGATCCTGAATAAACAGGCCTATAACGGGACCGGAAAAATTTATGGTATTGGTCATGCTGTTTACACAGTTTCTGACCCGCGTGCCGTTCTTTTGAAAGAAAAAGCCAGAGAACTGGCTGCGGAGAAAAATATGGCTGAGGAATTCGACTTCTACGAACGGGTAGAGCAACAAGCGATCAAAACGTTCATGGAATTCAAAGGGGCAAAGGTCAATAAAACGGTTTGTGCCAATGTCGATTTTTATTCAGGTTTTGTTTATTCAATGACCGGGCTGCCAAAGGAGATCTATACCCCTTTGTTTGCCATGTCAAGAATGGCAGGATGGACCGCACACCGCATTGAGGAACTGAATTTCGAGCAGCGCAGGATTATCCGCCCGGCATACAAAAATGTACTCGAACCCCGCCCCTATCTGCCACTGAATAAGCGATAATATAAATACTTTTTAGTCAATAAATAAAACAAGCCATGATAATCCTCCGTCTTCTCAACAAGAGCAGGATTACCATGGCCTGTTCGTTTTTTTATATCTTATGATTTAAAAAGCCAGCGTAACTTCTTTAAACAAAGCTGTATCTGAGTCTCCGCCGATAAAAATCATGAAATTACCAGGCTCCGTGGTGTAAGAACCATCAGTACGATAAAACCCAAGATCGCTGGCATTCAGAAAAAAGGTCACCTTCCGGGTCTCCCCCTTGGAAATCAATATCTTTTTGAATCCCTTCAGTTCTTTCAACGGACGGGTCACCGAACAAACCAAATCCCGGATGTACAACTGCACAACTTCCTCTCCGTCAAAATCGCCGGTATTGGATACATCCACCGAGATTTCGAGTTTGTCGCCGGGCTTGATTGAATCTTTACCCAATGTCAGGTTACTGTATTTGAAAGTTGTGTAACTAAGTCCGTACCCGAAAGGAAATAACGGCGAATTGGGAATATCGAGGTAATTCGATTTAAATTTTTCATATTTGTCAACAGGTGCAGGGCGGCCGGTATTCCTCATCCTGTAATAAACGGGAATCTGTCCCGCGCTACGGGGAAAAGAGACTGATAGTTTTCCCGATGGGACACATTTCCCGAATAAAACATCAGCGATTGCATTTCCTGCTTCAATTCCCGGGTGCCAGGTCAGTAGAATCGCGTCTGCCAGATTTGTTTCATCAGGGATCGCCAGCGGACGGCCGGTCATTAAAACCAGGACCAGAGGTTTTCCGGTCGCAGCCAATGCGGTTATCAGCTTCTGCTGGCTTTCCGGCAAGGAAATATCTGAACGGCTGGAAGATTCCCCGCTCATCTCTGACGATTCACCCACAACGGCAACTACCACGTCTGCTTTTGCAGCGACAGAGACAGCCTCTTTGAGCATTTCTTCGGGAGAACGTTTATCTATACTGATTCCATTTCCAAATATATTGACATGCCGGACCAGGTACTCGTCATCGGAGATATTTGCCCCTTTGGCATATAAAATCTTTACAGAATCGTTTTCCAGTCCTTCGAGTACAGGGATGGCCATTTTAGGATCGCCCGCTACCGCCCAGGCCCCCAGCATATTATTTTTATCATTGGCAAGTGGACCGATCAGGGCAATGGTTTCTTTCTTATCCAGAGGAAGTAGATGATCCTTATTTTTCAGTAAAACAAATGAATGATCTGCAGCTTCTCGTGACAGTTGCCTATTTTCTTTTGTCAGGATGAGTTTTGCAGGACGTTCATTGTCAGTATAACGGAACGGATCATCGAACAGACCAAGTTTATACTTGGCTTCCAGCACACGACGGCATGCGAGATTAATCTGCCCCTCAGAAACTTTTCCTTCCTCCAACGATTTTTTCAGGGTAGTAAGAAAACCTTCCCCAACCATATCCATATCCAGCCCTGCATTGAGGGCCAGGGCCGAAACCGTTTGCAAATCGCCCATTCCATGATTAGTCATTTCGTTGACAGCGGTATAATCGGATACCACAAATCCCTGAAAGCCCCAGGAATTACGAAGCAAGTCGGTAAGCAGCCATTTATTCCCGCTCGACGGGATCCCATCGACATCGTTAAACGAAGACATCACGCAACCCGCCCCGGCATCAACGGCTGCTTTATACGGAGGCAAATATTCATTATACATTTTCATCCGGCTCATATCGACTGAATTATAATCGCGGCCGGCTTCAGCTGCCCCGTAAAGGGCAAAATGTTTTACCGTGGCCATCATTGTATTTGACTGCCTCAAATCATTTGACTGATAGCCCCTGACCATTGCCATTGCGACCATGGAACCGAGGTACGGATCTTCTCCGGCCCCTTCAGCGATCCTTCCCCACCTGGGATCACGACAAATATCAACCATCGGGGAAAAAGTCCAGCAAAGGCCATCGGCTGTAGCTTCAATTGCGGCAATCCTTGCAGTTTTCCTGATCAGAGCCGTATCCCAGCTGCATGATAATGCCAATGGGATCGGAAAGGTCGTTTTGTATCCGTGGATCACATCCAACCCGAATAACAGAGGAATTTTCAAACGGCTTTCGTTAACAGCCAGTTCCTCGACCTTTCGTATTCTGCCGACACCTGTCACTCCCAGAACACCACCGACTTTACCCTCCCGGATCTCAGCTTCCACATTTTTGCTTACCACGGCCCCAGTTATAACACCTCCCCCTGGGGCAACAAGATTTAACTGTCCTATCTTTTCGTCCAGGGTCATCTGTTTCATCAGATTGGTAACAAAAGCATCCATCTTTTCGTTCCCTGAATGCTCTTTTCCTGCCCGGCAACCGGACAGGATGCCTATAACAATAAAAACTACTGGTAATACCTTCATAAGTTCAGGGTTTAGAATAATTAAAATTTTTTCAGACTCAGAAATTAATATCTATTCGACCTTCAATATATCAGACCTGTCAGAGGTCCCGTTTTCATTGACAGATTCTATTGTGAAATAATAGGTTTTCAAACGATCCATCGCCTTGAACCAGTATTCATTTAAATCGTACACCATAACACAGTTATACAATTTATCGGGATGGGTCCCATAATAAATATTGTATGCATAAGCATTATCAACAGGGCTCCAGCGGATCCAGGCGCTTCGCTTATCCTTTTCCGTACGCAGCACCATGAAATCTTTCACTTGACCGGGCTTTTGTCCGCTTCCTATACCGAACACCCGGAACCCGCTAATTGCAAATTTTCCGGTGGGCATGTGAATATTCTCCAGTTTCAGGTACCTGGCCTGCACGGGTTTTTCCAGTTCTACGTAGTCGTGAGGAACGTCTGTCTTATTCCTGCTTTTATCAGTAAGGACCTGCCATTTCTTGCCGTCGGCAGAATAATAGAGAATATACTGATGATATAATCCAAGGGGTTTGCCCAGAAAAACGGTATCGATGGAAGCAGGGAACGAAACATCCTGATCAGCATAATTGATCTGAATGGAATAAACGGTACAGATGCTTCCCAAATCAGATGAAACCCATTCTCCTTTGTTGGCAGTTAAAGCGCTCCACCATGTTTTTATATTCTCGTCATTTGCATTGTTGGCATAGTGGGCCCCAAGCGTAGAAGAAACCTGAACCGGTTTTTTGTAATTTAAAAGAAACCAGCCGGGACGGGAAAGATGCCTCCGCACTGCTTCCTCCGGCAAATAATACGGATAATCGCCAAAAGAAGTATTACACCACATCACGCCGTCGGCATCGAAACCAGCCGGCCAAATCCCGATCCTCCGTTCAAAGTTGTTTTTAACACTGATTTCCATCGTGCTAACATGCCAGTAGTTTCCTTCATTATCAGAGAACGTACTTCCGTGCCCCGCCCCATGGATAAATCCCCCCAATTTCATACTCACAGGATCAGACTGGGGAGTAAAGGGACCAAGCGGATTATCTCCAACCACGACGCCATCTGCATACCCGCTGAACTCTGTTCCTGGTGCACCGTACTGTAAATAATATTTTCCGTCATGTTTGGTCATATATGGACCTTCAATAAACGGATCGAGAAAGGTGTTGTCCATGTGTTCACCAAATCGTTGCCACCCGTATCTCCACGGTTCAAGCAGGTACATTTCCTTTCTGGAACCATAAGGCTGCAAGGTTTTCCTGTCTAGCCTGACTCCATAAATTGGGTACCTGTTACCGCTACCGTTGTACATGTAAAATTTTCCGTCGTCGTCGGTAAAAAAATCAGGGTCCCATCCTCCCGGAGCGAACCGGTCAACCAAGGGTTTCCACTTGTTTTCCATTGGATCAGTGCTCATCCATACTGTAAAATCGCTTGTATAAGTAGAACCGAAAACAAGCATCGTATCGCCAATTATGCCCACAGCCGGGGCACACAGGTCGTCATATCCGGCATTCCAGGGACGCAGAAACTTCCGGGAATTAAAATGCCAGTCAGCAAGGTCCCTGCTCCACCAATAGCCCCACTGGTTTGTACTGAACAGATAAAAATCGTTTTTGTAGTTCACAATTACCGGATCGGCAGTTGTCCGGTGCCTGCCCCATTTCGTGCAATCAGGGATTGGCGTGTAACCATAATCAATATTGACAGGATTGCAATATGTCTGCTGGTGCCTACCCTGGGCTGAAGCTATTTCCCGGGAAAAGATTCCGAAATACAGAATAGCCAACACAATAAAAACGGAATATCGTCTCATCTTCGGCCAAGTCTTAAAAATAAACAAGAAAGTCATTCAAAATTAAAAAAAAGAAGCTGTATCAAACACCCCAACTAGATACAACTTCTTCCGGTATTATTTCAGGTTTGTATTATATTCCTGTTGAGCAAGAGGAATCGGCAGATACTCGCTTATCCCTTCAACAAACCCATAACCTGCAAGCACTGTTGCTGCTGTTCCTGTTCTGATCAGGTCGTTATAGCGCTCGCCCCACCATTCGCAGGCAAACTCGGCCCTTCTTTCGTCCAGGACATCATCTAATGTGGCGCCAGAAATGGATGAAAGGCCCGCCCTGTTACGAACAATGTTCAAAGGGGAATCACCACTTGCCCCCTGCCTGATCCTGGCTTCAGCGTTTAACAGCAGTGCATCCGCGTACCGCAACACGCGTATATTATTACTTTCACCATAACTTGCACTGGGATCGTGCATATCTGAAACGGGTAAATAAGCTTTCCCGTTGAAATAATCCAGTCCTTGTGTGTTATTCCAGATCGTATCCCCGCTGGCCGTCACACCAAAGGCAGTGCCTGCATAGGTACCAGTAGTTATAGTATCTGTATTACAGTAAAGCACCATTGTTTTTAAACGGATTAAATCGCCCCTGTCCTTTAAAAACCGGACAATTGCATCAGAGGGGGTCATAAATCCCCACCCGGAAATCGGGCTACCGTGCTGATCTCCGCTTGGGCCCTGAAAAGACCAGAAAGCGTCTGGCTGAACTTCATTCTCTGTTCCATACTGCAACTCGAAAAGAGATTCGTCGCACAATCGTCCGTCGTACTTATAAAGGTTGTAATAGTCACTGTATAACGAGAATAACCCGCTGTTGATAATTTCGCCGGTCGCGGAAATAACATCGTTCCAATAGGAACTGCTGTTATCGGAGCCAGCCAGGTCGGCACAAACTTTTGCCTTCAGCAGGTAAGCCGAATATTTGGTAACGGCCCCAACCGGCGTCTCCTGGTCCGGGCGACAATCGTCGAGATACTCAATACAGAAGTCCATCTCCGAGCTGATCCATTCCCGGACCTCATCCACAGTACTTTTCCCGATCGTGGTCAGCTCGCTGTTATCGGTCAGGACCGGAACGGCCCCGAATTCCCTGGAAATCATGAGATGTGCAAAAGCCCGCATAAATCTGATCTCGGCCTTATACCGATTGTTCAGGGCCAGGTCTGTGGCATCATCCGACGAAATGTTAGCGGCAAATTTATCCAATTCGCCTAAAGCTGAGTTTGCATCGATAACCAGTCCGTAATAATCGTTCCAGCTGTTATTTAGTCCCCAGAAACTTTCAACGGCAGCATAGGAATTGTGGAAATACTTGATATCGTTCAATGTTGACTGATCGCTTGCAGAAGATCCTTTATCCAAATCGTCTCCCCGGATTCCCCGGATCCCATAGTCCATCCAGTGAACGAAACCGGGATTGGCACTTTCGGCGACGCGATAGATCCCGGAAACAGGTTCATACATCAACGAGAGATCTGTATAATCGATATCGCCAGTATCAAGGGTATCTTCGGGCGATTTATCCAGGTACCCCGAACAACCTCCTGTACCAAGAGCTATAATTACTGCTATGAAATATTTAAAGTTTTTCATCTGTCTTTTCAATTAATAGGTGATTTTACATCCAATACTGTAAGTAGCTGAAGCAGGATAAGTATTTGTATCATAACCAGTCCCTGAAATTTCCGGGGTAAAGCCGTTATAACGGGTGAAGATGGCTGGTCGGTCGGCTGTTAAATAAAATCTGCACCTGACTGGGGTCGGGCCATACCCAATTTTAAAATTATAGCCCATCTGGATGTTTTGGATTCGCACGAAAGAACCTTTTTCAACGAAAAACGAACTTGCCTGGTTATTCCAGGATTGTGTTGTCGCGTAAGCAGAAGGATATTTATTCGTAGTTCCCTCTCCTGTCCACAGATGGCTTACCATCTCCCTGTCGCCGTTCATATCACTGTACCACAAACGTCTGGCCCTGTTCATATTCAAAATTTCATTGCCTGCCTGTCCCTGAAACATGATGCTAAAGTCAAAATTTTTATAATCGAAGCCACAGTTAAAGCCGAAGGCAACTTTTGGCAAGTAATTCCCTAGCATGACCTTATCGTTCTCATCCAGCGTGTCGTCGTTATTCATATCCTTGTATTTCAGGTATCCTGGAAGAACACCATTGGCGACGGCTATCGGGTCATTAGCAATTTCATCAGCTGTCTGATAAACCCCTTCAACCTTGTACCCATAAAAGTAATAAACAGGTTTACCAACTTCAACCCTGGTCGGGAACTCAGAGGTTCCGGTATCAATATAAGACAATCCATTGATGTCTTGCACTCTGTTTTTCAGCGTGGTAACATTTAATCCCACATGGTACCCAAATTTGTTTATTTTATCATCCCACGACAATGTAACCTCGACACCCTGGTTCATCATTTTTCCCCAGTTGCCGTATATATCCGGAGCTCCCATGGGTTGCGGTTTGCTAAACGCCAGTTTTCGGGTCTGACGCCTGTAGTAATCCAACGTCCCGGTCAACCGTTGTTTGAGCATGGTAAAATCGAGGCCAAAATCCCACTCGTTCACGACTTCCCAATCCAGGTTCCGGAAAAAGTCCTGTGTGATGTAACCGTCAACATACTCGCCCGATGAAGAACCGTAATTATTGAATATACCCGATGAACTTGTACCTGTAGTGTATGAGCTGAACCCATTGTTTGCCGGGATACCGTCATTACCCATTAGTCCCCAGCTGCCGCGGACCTTAAAAAAATCAAACAGATGCTGGTCTGCCATAAAATTTTCCTGGCTGATGATCCACCCCAATCCAACAGATGGAAAATATCCCCATTTCTGCTGATATTTTGAACTTCCATCTGCGCGGAAAGTCGCTGTCAGCAAATATTTCGAATCATAGTCGTAGGTTCCCCTCACAAAATAGGAAAGCCCCCGGTAATCAGTGCCATTTTCGTCCAGTGTACGGTTATCCGAATTACTCAAGTCGAGGTACATGTATTCTTCCTTGGCTCCGGAAACATTATCTGCCGTTCCGGTCAATTCTCTCCACCGTTCGTCCCTGACCGACTGGCCAAGCAGCGCCGACCAGTGATGATCATTACTGCTGCCCCTGTATGTGAGTAAGTTGTCAAGAACAAAATTTGTATAACGGTCCTGAGTGCTGGTCAGATGAGAAATTTGATCGGTAGATAGCTGGTAAGCATCGACATAATAAGCAGGAGTAAAATCCAGGTTACTCAGTGAAGAATACTTTTGGCTCAGCTGTGATTTGAATGTCAATTTATCCTTAACAAAAGAAATTTCTGCATACAATGAAGGCAAAAACTGAAATCCTTTGGTCCTGTTATAATAATAATTTGCAGCTGCTACCGGGTTAGCATAGGCCCCGTTGGCATACCCGATACTTGTCGAAGAGGCATAATCGGTCGGGAAAGCACTTGTGTTGGTTGCATCGTAAACAGGGTACAGTGGCGAGGAAACATAAGCATAGAAAAAAGCCCCATTATTAGCCGAAAAAGTCGTGTAATTTGTCAGTATAAAGTTATAACCTACTTTTAACCAGGAGTATGCCTGAAAATCGGTCTGTCCATGAATATTATAGCGTTCATACTGATTCTTGGAATCCATTATCCCGTCCTGGAAGAAATAATTCATTCCAACAGAATAGGCTGCTTTATCGCTCCCTCCGGATAAATCAATACTATGGTTTTGGATCAGCGCTGCATTTCTTAATATTTCCTGATACCAGTCAGTGTCCGTAGAAGGATTAAGTCCACTCCCTCCAAATTTTGCAACAGAACTTGTCACATGTGCCGAATCTGCTGCAATTCCTTTAGCAAGTTCCATGGCTGCATATTGTTTTCCATTAGCCATTTTCAGCATATTTACAGGCTTTTGGAATCCGACATATCCGTTATAGGTGACTGTCGTTTTTGAATTAAACTTTCCTCTTTTGGTGTTGATAATTACCACTCCGTTTGCAGCCCTTACACCGTAGATACCTGCGCCTGAAGCATCTTTCAGAACAGACATGTCCTCAATGTCATTGGTGTTCAGGAAGTCGATATTGTCAAAAAACATTCCATCCACCACATAAAGCGGGCTCTCATTGTTCAACGAACCTACCCCACGGATCCTGACGGATGGAGTTGCCCCGGGTTCCCCGCTGGAAATGACCTGTACGCCGGCAGTATTTCCCTGCAATGCATCCATCGGGGAAGCAGTCGTCCGTTTTACCAGGTCCTCCGACTTTACAGAGGCAATCGGGGCCGTCAGATCTTTAACTTTACTGGTTCCATATCCGATGGCAACAACTTCTTCAATACCGACAGTCTCTTCTTCCATCGATACATCCAAGTGGTTTTTTCCGTCCAGATCAATTTCCTGTGTCTTCATGCCAACAAATGAAAAAACAAGGATGGTATTACCCGGTACTGACGAGAAATAGTAGCGTCCGTCAGAATCAGTGATCGTACCCTGGGTCGTTCCTTTAATCACAACAGTAACACCCGGTAAAGGCTGACCTTTTAGATCTGTTACTTTTCCGCTTATGGCCTGTTGTTGTATCCCCTGCCCCTCTTGCTGGTTTCCGGGAAGGATGACAATCGCTTTTCCCTTGATCGTATAAGTTAAGCCTTCGTTCCTGAGAATATTGTCAAGTATTTCAGTTATTTGCCTATCCTTAAAATCGCCGGAAATTTTATTTTGGGAACTGATCAGTTCATCTTTGTAGATGAAAGAGAAGTCGGTCTGATCTTCAAGTGTTTGAAGAACCTCTTTCAGCGAATTGTTTTGAAATTGGAGATTCAAACGCTTGGTCTGAGCTTGTGATACATTACCATAGGATTGTATTAATAATCCCATAATAAATAAGCATTGTAGTTTCATAATCAGGAAAATTTTCCATTGTCGGAAAGGCATAGCCCGTCCATTGATACATTCGTTTTTTTTCATACTTTTACTTTGTTTTGTGATTAAATAAATGTTAACACAGACAATCAAATCTGAAATGGGGAATGGTGGGCATTCCCCGTTTTTTTCATAGGCTCTATTTTTATTTGTTTATTTCAATACTGAATTTCCGAAAATCGGTTCTAGTATAATGTACCGGCAGGGTTAATTCCAGTGTATTTAACACCTGCATGATCGTTTCCTCATTTTTAAATACCCCGGAATAGATCGTATTATTTAACTCCGGACTTTCAATTTCGATATCGACATCATACCATCGTTCCAAACGGACAACAAGCTCCCGAAATGTAATCCGGTCAAAATCGAAAATACCGTCCTTCCATTTGGCTGAGACCAAAGGGTCAGTCTTTTTTGTCAGACATTGATGATCCTTATAGGTAAATATCTCCCCGGGCTTCACGGCGTAAACCTGATCTCCTCTCAAAATTTCGACTTTTCCTTCAATCAGGGTTGTTTCAGTCCGGTTAAAGTCGGCATAGGCCATCACGTTAAACCGGGTACCCAGCACCCTTACGTCATAATCAGGCACTTCAACCGTAAATGCAGAACCATGTAGTTTGGCGACCTCAAAGTAAGCTTCCCCTTTCAGCTTTACCTGCCGGTTTCCTTCCATGAAATTACTGGGGTACGACAGGCTCGATTCTGAATTCATCCATACCCTGGAGCCGTCAGGAAGCTGAAGTTGAGATTTCTGGCCCCTGGAAACCTTTGTTTCAAACCACACAACTTTCGGTCTTGCAGCCATGTTTCCTGTTACCAGGGAGGCAACGGCAAAGCCCAGAATCACAGCCAAAATAAGTATAGCTGCAACCAAAGGGTATGAAAGCTGTAACCTTCTGTGTTTTCCTGCGCCTAAATGAAATTGCTGATTAATCAGGAGCTTATTTTGAAGTTCGGCATAAGAACCCGCAAAAAGAGGATGTGTAATCTTTTCCGGATCAAGCGTTTCTTTTATCTCAAGAAAACTGGAAAGGTTCTCCTTTGACTCTTTGATCCAGTCCAATATTTCAGCTTCCCCTTCAGGGGATAACTGGCCATTGAAGTAGGAGATGATCTGGTCGTGTTTACCGGGTATGTCCATATTTGATTCTTTTCAATCATGGAACACTTCCTAAACGACTTTACCCTACCTCTTCTCTCCTAAAAATTGAAATAAAGTAAACATCAAAATAATCTCTAATTCAGATTTCTGATGATTAACACGATAACTGACAAGGGAAGGTATCCTGAAAATCTTTCCCGGTAAACATTCAATGCTTTTGTGATATGCTTTTCGACAGTTTTAATACTAATATCCAACCGGTCGGCTATTTCATGATTTTTCAGACCACCAACTCTGCTTAGATAAAAAATTGTCCGGCATTTTTCGGGAAGGGAATTCATTACGCCCAGAACTTTTTCCTCGAGCTCCTTTTCAATTAAAAGATAAGGTTCATCGCCGACCAGGTCAATATAGTACAATTCTTCGCCCAGATACTGGTTTTTCACGTTTGATTTTAAATTATCAACTACCCTCAGGTGCCTGATATAGTTAAGGCTGGCATTTCTTACCATTTTATAGAGGAACGCTTCCGGATGTTCATAATTAAAGCAAGAACGTGTCTCCCACAGCCTGATAAAAACGTTCTGGACCACGTCTTTCGCCAGGCTCTGATCATTAATAATTTTACAGGCAAATGAATATAAACGGGGAAAATAAAGCCTGTATAATTCTTCAAACGCTTTCTCTTCACCACTGACCACAGCCTTAAATAGCTCAATATGAGAAGCACCTGTTTTCAATTACTGACCTGATTTTTATAAATTTCCAACTTAAGCGAGTATAAAAACAACAAGTGATTAATAATAATCAATCAGGAGGTAAATATAATAAGTTGAAATCATCTTCAATGAAATCATTTTTTTAAACATGTATAAAATTGGCCCGCTACCTGTATTGCCCTGATCTGGTCCCGGTATTTCAATATCAGGTACTTTTATTTATCTGTAAGGATTTTAATGCCAAGGCCGATGTAAATTAACCCGCTTGTTTTTTGCATGATCTTGCCAATCTTCCCATTATCCCGCAAGGCCTTTGTAATAAATGAAGATGAATAGGCAAGAAACAAGCACCAGACCGTACCTGTTGTCATTCCTTTGCTGTTAAAGTTTCTGATTACAATTGTCCCCTGTCCATCCGGAGAATAATAAGATACAGATGCTCCCGTGCTCTTGATTTGGTTTTGCTTTCTGTATTATTTATTGCAGATTCCTTCCCACCAAAAGGATCACTTTGTAATCTTTTTTTTATCTTTGAAAACATACAATTGGTATGACAAAATACAGTCATACAAAATTAAAAAATGCGATAATATTCAGAATATTGCATCCTTTAAATTCAATAATTTTCTGGTTGAGTATGATAACATTAAACAGTGGAGTCGGACAATATATTACCTTGAATGATAAAGCTTATTCTTATTTCGCAGGTAATAACTACCTGGGGCTGGCCAATCATCACGCTCTGGTAAAGGAAGCGATCGCAGCCCTGGAAAAATACGGAATCAATTTTGCCGCATCCAGGCAAACAACGGGGACTTCGGATATCCACCTGGAACTTGAAAAACGGCTGGCGGAATTTAAGGAAAAAGAAAGTTCGATGGTATTCGCATCGGGATATCTCGGTAATAGAATCCTGATGCAAGCCTTAAAATCGAAATATGACGGAATATTTGCAGATTCGATGGCCCATGCCAGTATTCGTGACGGAATCCCGGCTGATACAGAAACATTCTACTATAATCATTGTGATGTTACTCACCTGGAACAATTACTGAAAAAGTCCGGATGCAAACAACCGCTGATAGTAACAGACGGGGTCTTCGCACTTACCGGGGAGATTGCCCCTCTGGACCGGCTTTATGAGTTGTCGAGAAAATACAATGCCCTCATCATTGTAGACGATGCCCATGCCACAGGAGTACTTGGAAAAACGGGGAAAGGGAGCCCTGAGCATTTCGGGCTGGAACATGCCCGGAATATTTACCAGTCCGAAACGATGAGCAAGGCCCTTGGTTCTTACGGCGGATTTATTGCAGGGACAAAAGAATTTATCCATGATATCCGGTCAACATCAGCGTTTTACGGGGCATCAACAGCCCTTCCCCCGCCTATTGTCGCTGCCGGGCATGCTTCGGTTGGCTACATCATGCTACATCCAGAACTACGAAAACGCCTGATGGAAAACGCCAAGGTTCTCAGGGAAGGGATCATCAGGGCCGGTTTCGAAACCTCCAACGAAATCACACCGATCATTCCTGTGTTTTTCAGGGAGCAGGAGCAGGCACGGAACCTGTCTTCATTTCTTGAAAGAAACCTCATCATAGCTCCAGCTGTCGATTACCCGGTAAAAACGGATAAATTCATAGTCAGGATAACGGTCTCTGCCGGTCATACACGGGAACAGACCTCCCGTTTTTTGGACATCCTGAACAGATACTAGTAAATTTAAACTTTAAATTTGTGTACCATGGGCCCTTTAATTATCGAAAAAGTCACGGTCGAGGCCATTAATATCCCGTTGGAAGAGCCATTCACAATAGCGACCGGTACAAAATGCAATATTGAAAATGTTCTGATTACCGTGTACCTCGCCAATGGCACCGTGGGATACGGTGAAGCTGCCCCGCTGGAACCGGTAAACGGGGAAAGCCAGGCTACAGCCCTTGCTACAATGAACAGCTGCAAGGACTTTCTCAAGGGGAGGGATGTCTCTCAATACAGGCAAATTTCCAGGGAACTTAAAAACGTATTCTGGGCTCAGGTTACCGCCCGGTGCGCGATTGAAATGGCCTTGCTGGATGCATTCACAAAATCGCTCGATATCCCGCTTTACCGGTTCCTGGGCGGGGCGACCAGACAGATTGAGACAGATTACACCGTCGATATCGTCCCTGCGGAAACAGCCAGGTTAAATGCGGCTAGACTAAAAGACAAAGGTTACCGGGTAATCAAAACCAAAGTAGGCAAAAAGCTGTCTGATGACATCGACCGGATCCTGGCAATCAAGGACGGGGCTCCAGGCTGTGGGATCATGCTTGATGCCAACCAGGGATATTCGCCCAGTCAGGCAGTTCATTTTCTGGAAGAACTGGAGAAAAACAATATCCGCCCGGAACTGTTCGAACAGCCTGTGGTAAAATATGACCTGCAGGGTATGAAATTCGTGAAAGACCACACCTCAGTACCTGTTGCCGCAGACGAGACAGTATTCTCCAGCGCCGATGCCATCAAAGTGGTACAAACGGGATGTGCAGACCTGATCAACATCAAGATTATGAAATCGGGGATTGTAGAAGCGCTTGACATCTCAGCCATTGCCCGGAGCGCAAATATCGGGCTCATGATCGGCTGTATGCTCGAATCTAGACTGGGACTGGGAACATCGGTACACCTGGCGGCAGGACTGGGAGGATTCAGCTTTATCGACCTGGACCCGCACCTCGATCCGGATCAGGAACCATTTACAGGCGGCCCCGTATTTAACGATCCCCTGTACACATTGTCCGATAACCAAAGTGGAATTGGTATTAAAAGGAAATAAAAGAATAATGCCGGATGATACTCTTTTAAATTATCATCCGGCATTTCAATATTTTTGTCCAATAAACTCATTTTAGCCAAGCCTGTCTGAAAAATATCAGGCTTGGCCCGTCATTCTCCTGTTTTCAGTTTTCCTTCCAGCGTTTCCTGTGGTTGTCCTTCTGAAAATAATATTATCCGGATTTGACCGTTCTTGTCCGGAGTTTTATTGCAGGGAAGCTTTAAGGTGACTTTCTCAAAAGGCCTGAGAGGCGGGATTTCCCCTGATGTGATATTGTCCTTACTTCCCAAGGCTTGTTCTATTTTCAGAGAGCCCGGTTTAGAAGTTACCTGCCCAAAATTCTGGACTTCGACATCGAGTTCATAACCGGAACTGGTTTTTACCAACAAGGGCAAGCATGACGAAAGTTCTGGCTCCAGATAATTCAGACCGGGAAGCCGGGCGAAACCAAACAACAACTTTCCATCTCTTGTCCTGCCCACGAGCTTAGCTGCAAAATCATCTTCATTCAGCCCATTTCCTGCTCCTTTAAAAGTCACAATCAAATCTTTTCCCACATTTTCAGACTTAACCGCTTTACTTCCCAGTCCGAAGTTTACCTTTTCGGATGCCCCGAAACGTAACGACCCCAAATCAATGGAAGCTTGCGGATCAAAATCGTCTTCTGCTTCAATTTTTACCTTTATGGATTTTGTCTTTTCATCGATTTTATCCTGATTGAGTACAGTCATCAAAAGTCCTTTATTTAACGGGATACTGATATTTTTCGAACTATGCCTGTCATTCGGTTTATCCTCGGACTTCAATGTATCGATTACTGCAAAGTTTGCCTGAACAGCCCGCCCATATTTATCCTGAAAAATTTTGATCCGTTCATACTTAAACCAATCTTCCTTTGTTCCGTCTTTATAAATGGCAATTCCGGTAGTGTAAGCTTCACCCGGATCGATTTTCCAGTGAATCCCGTCTTTTGAGCGCAGGTAATAGGCAATCCGTCCCAACCAGTCATTCACAATCATATTATACTGCACATTATCCCTCCAGATAACAGGATCTTCAAAACGACCGTCAACATCAGGATATACACGTTTGCTGGTCACCTGGCTATACTCAGAAATGCCATCTTTACTAAACCAGATTCCTCCACCACGGCAGACCATGATGTATGAACCATCTTCCCGCTGTGCAAATGATAAGTTGGACAGTCCTTCGATAATCTTTCTGTCCCTGGGATTGAATTCAAACTTGCCGTAAGTCCATGGACCATTGATGTTATCTGCAATATAATATCCATCGATCACGTAAATAACATAGCGTCCGTCCTTTAACCGAAAAGCTTCAGGGTTATGTCCTTTACCGATCACTTCTTGTACCTTAAAGGAACCTTCAGAATTATCAGAAACAGCATGGACAACGATTGAGTTCGGCCATTCCATATGTCCCTTGGGCGAATCCTCCCGCCATCTGCATACAAACAAATGGTATTTACCATTCTCCACGATGATATCACCTCCCCAATAGGACCATTCGTTATCTTCAATTCCGTTGTCGACATATCTCGGAATTACTCCTTTTACCCCCCATGTATTACAGGCAAGTTTACCAACAGGTGCAATAGGAAGAAAACGGTCCAGAAAACGGCCTCCATCGACCAAATTATTCCATTCCGCAGGCCTTTCCCGTTGTGTTACCTGTGCCCGGACCTGAGCCGAAAACATTACTAATATTAAAAATACATTAAATCCGGACAATAGTCGTGTCTTCATTTTGTTAATTTTAGTTCGCTAAAGTTTGTAGTAATTAAGTAGCCCGCAAAATAAAGTTTAAGAAATAAAAACAACACATTTTTTGAGGTAAAAAATAAGAGGATTCGTAAATTGAAGAAATCGCGGAAAGTGCTATCCGGTCAACTACACCCTAATCAGATTTGAGATCCGAAGGGAGAATATCTCCTGTTTGGGTGACACTATTTCACTTTGCCGGGCTTTAACTCATCAGGGCCGGATTTTGTATAAAGATCCACTGAAGGCACACGTTCCTTTTTTTCGGAAAGTTCCCTGACAACTGCCAGTTCCAGCGTGTCACGGGGATTAAATGCAGACGAATTCATGTATTTCCGGATACTGTAAAATAACTGGCGGGAAGCGAGCCCAGAATAATCATTTTCCAAATCGAGGGACGAAACAACAATCTTTCCGTTACCGATCCGGGCCTCAAAAAGCTGAGCTAATCTCCGGTTGAGAAACCACGTATCGATCGGTTGTACCAAAGGCTTAAAGCCCGGAGGGAAACGATCGATGTTCATAACCTGTTGTCCGATGATAATATCCCACCACTGATAGTTGCTGTAATATTCCGTCGGAAAATCCGAAAAAGCAGGATGATCATTTTGTACCAGTAATCCAAGTGTATGCGGTGGCCTCATTTTAAACCAGGAAGTATTCCAGAAAACAGGGGTAAAATAAGACTGAATATCCTTCCCGTTTTCAACATGTCCGGATATATCGAGGAATACAGATCCTCCCTTTTTGAGTACCTTCGCTGTCTTGTCATCCAGTTTTGTTGAATAAAAAACACGATCATTGCTTATATCCGGAAGCTTCTTCGGATAAACCCAAAAATCCCAGCTATTCGAGAAACCGTTTACGGTTAGGGTTAGTTTACATTTTTCTGCCTTTTTAATCCCGGAAAGGTCATAATCAATTGTTCCCAATACAGACTGGTTGCCGACCGGAATTTGTTTGCAGGACAAAGCTTTTTTTGCCAGCGTGTCCCCGGCCTGACCGGTTATTGAATATTCCAGAGACGCATTTTTCAAAGGCTCAGGACCGAAATGCGCAACTTTTATATCGGCTACGAATTTTTCGTCATTTGAAAAGACAAATTTTTCCATTTCAGCAAGAGGGACCGTCTGGTTGCAAAAGTGTCTGATCTCTTCCGGTTGTACATACCCTTTACTTTTCCAAAACACATCGAGCATACCAACCAATGCAGTCCCCTGTCCCGGGAAATCATTGATCCCGAGCAGTTGAAAGCCATCCAGCCCGGCAGTACGCAAAGCTGCTTCAATCTCAGCCTTGTAACAAAGTACCTGCAGTCTACCGGAAGCCATCAAAAAATCATGAGCCTGCCCGTCCATCCGATGAACAGCCAGTTCGTCCCTGAAAAGCTCAAAATTTTTCGCTTTATAAACGCCTGTGAATTCAGGGATCTCCCTGAAATCGGGGTAAGCACACCACTGCCCCATTTCATGGGTCACATAGGGCCGTTTTTCCCCGGCTATCTTTTCCGAATAGTCGAATACTGAATTTGGTTCAGAATTAAAAGGAAGCCCCCTCGGCCCGGACCTGACGAGGTACTGGCTTTCCGGAATGACCGTCCAGCTCATGCCGATACTGGCCCCCGTATACACCCGTCGTTTATCCTGATTTTTCCATTTCTCCAGAGCCTTATCCAGAAAAGAAACATAATTTCCCCGGGGTTCATTTCCGAAAGACCACATCACAAAAGAAGGATGGTTCCCATAGTTTTTGAAGATCCTGGCCGTCTCATCCAGTATATACTGATCAACAGGACGCCCGTCGCCCAGGGAGGTTCCGTGATTGGGCCAGGTAGGAGCCTCCGGCTGCAGATAAAAGCCCATTTCGTCAGCAACAATAAAAGCGGCCTCCGGAGGACAGTACGAATGAAAACGGATATGGTTCAAACCACAGTCACGGCAAACCTGGAAAACCTTCCGCCAGGAAGCTGTATCGGAAGGAGGATAACCTGTTAGCGGAAAAGTACAGCATTCAACCGTGCCACGAAGAAAAACAGGTCTCCCGTTAATCTCAAAATGTCCGTCTTTCACTCCAAAATCACGCATGCCAAACGAGACGTCTTTTTCATCATTCCACCCGCCTGAAGTGCTAATCCCTGTTGTCATCCCATACACAAGGGGGCTGAACTCATCCCAACGCCGCACTGTTTTACCCATAGGATAAATAATGTTCAGGACGGTATCCTTACCGTGAAAATGGAAAAAACTTTGAAGGGGCTGACAAGCTTGTTTATCCTTGCTATCCAACAAGTGAGCCTGAATCCGGATTTCACCATTGACAGTCTTTCCGGTCAGGTTCCCCAAAGAAACAACAGCATTCACTTCCTTTTTACAGATATCCGGATAAAGCTGAATATCTTCAATAAAGACGGGAGGGCCTGCCTGAAGCTGAATCTTCCCGGTGATGCCATTCCAGTTGCCCTGGGTATGATCGGTTACGCTATGGGAATCCGGTCCGACATTAATCTTGTCGAGCCGGTTGTCAATCCGGACCGTTATATAATGTTTTCCGGGATGGGCAAAAGCTGTCAGGTCAAACTCATGAGGGGTGGAAAGGCTGTTTTGGGCCCCCACATAGTCCTTATCAAACCAGACATCGCTTTGCCAATGAACTCTTTCAAAAAACAGGGTAATTCTTTTCCCGGTCCAACTTCCGGGAATGGTCACTTCTTTCCGGTACCATGCGGCACCTTTGTAATACAAGTTCGGCGTCAACCAGAACGGGAATTTCAGATTGCCAGGTTGCCTGTACTTTTCGTAAGCAGGGTTATAATAAAAAGAACTGTCGTAAATGGTTCCTGTCCAGTCTGTCTTTAGAGAAGGAACGTCCCCTTTCCCGTTCTCCTTCATTGATCCGGGTAAAGAGACATGACCGGGCAGGTTTTCACCAAACCACTTCTGCCTGATCCCCACGTCGTCCGGATCACTCCGGAACTGCCACTCCCCGGAAAGGGAAACCTGTTGGTGATCTGCAGAATTGCACGCTTGCAAAACAGATATGACAAAAATAAAAAAGCAGGTACGGATAAAGAGTGTCATATAAGAATGATTAATATTCATCAAATGAAGGAGTAAGCCCGTTTTCAACTTTTAACAATGCCGGTCATTTTTTCTTTTATTTCTTCCAGATCGCTTTTGATCCTGTCGATCTGCCCGGCCAGGTAAAACGCAGAATTACCAGTATCCGGGATCTCATTGGAAATGTAATGCACAAATTTCCAAACTTCACGTATTTCGCCAACAGGAAGCTTATACGGGGTATAGAACGTATTGGTCGATATCAGTTCCAGGCACCCTTCCTCCTTGATCATGTTCCGGACCTGTTTGAATACAATCCCTTCGTTCAATGTCAGCAACACATATTTTTCGCCGTCTTTTACCGAAGTCCAGTCCTGCACAAATTCCCCGGTAACCCAGGCCCCGTCAGGGATTGGCAACATTGAATCGCCATTGAGCTGAAAGGTCCGGTACTTCTTCTCGCCCGAAAGAAAAGGCAACTGAAAAACAGGCAGTTCCGATATATACTCGGGATCTGAGAAGCCATTCAGGTACCCGGCCTTGGCTTTTTGTGAGACCAGTTCGATATTTTCCCGGTTGTGCCGGTCGACCGTGGTAGCCAGTACCCGAATATTACGTCCTTTCAGGAAAACATCCTGTCCTTGTTCCAGCTCATAAAGCTGGCTCTCCCTCAGTGAAGAAAGATCAATGCGCAATAACGAATCCACGGCAACCCGGAAATAATCGGAAAGGTCGAGCAGGGCTTGTACACTGGGCCCTGAAATCCCGTTCTCATAATTATTAAGCGTTGGTCTTTTCAGCTTGACGGCTCCAGCAACTTCTTCCTGGGTCAACTTTCGCCGTTTCCTTAGAAAACGAATATTCGAACCAAAATACATAGCGATTCAATAAAAATGATTATATTACAATCTCAAATGTGATTATTAAATAATCAAAAATAGAACTTTATTTCGAGAAAACAAATAGTTAGCCGATGAAAAAATAGATTGTTTAATGATTGATGAAAAAAATAAGAGGAAGGAGGGAATACTGACATGCAGGAAAGGACGATCGTACATTTTGATCTGGATACATTTTTTGTATCAGTAGAGCGATTGATGAACCCCGCTCTGAACGGAAAACCGATCATTATCGGAAGCATTTCAGACCGGGGAGTCGTTGCCAGCTGCAGCTATGAAGCCCGTAAATACGGGGTTCATTCGGCAATGCCCATGCGAATGGCTTTAAACCTCTGCGGTGACGCTATTGTGATCCGCGGAGACATGGACCTTTACAGTAAATACTCCCGCACAGTGACCGAGATCATCGCAGAGAAAGCCCCTCTTTACGAAAAAGCATCGATAGACGAGCATTACCTGGATGTTTCCGGTCTGGACCGTTTTTGGGGAGCAATGAAGTGGACAAAGGAACTCCGTCAACGGATTATCAGGGAAACCGGGTTGCCAATTTCCTTCGGCCTTTCAGTTAATAAAACAGTATCTAAAATTGCCACGGGCGAAGCCAAGCCTAACGGGGAAAAAGAAGTGGAACAAAAACTGGTACAGCCTTTTTTAAACCCTCTTTCAATAAGGAAAATTCCCCTGGTGGGGCCTAAAAATTATCAGCTTCTCCGGTCGATGGGGGTTGAAACAATACAAACACTGGCTGCCATCCCCCCGTTTATGATGGAAAGTGTTCTTGGGAAAGCAGGGATTGAAATCTGGCAACGGGCGAATGGTATCGATACCCGGCCTGTACTCCCTTATTCTGAAGAAAAATCGATCAGTAAGGAATGCACCTTCGACACCGATACGATCGATATCCAGATGCTGGATGAAGTATTGATGGGAATGGCTGAAAAAATAGCTTTCAAGCTAAGAAAGAAACAAAAACTGGCCTCCGTGGTAACGGTTAAAATCCGTTATGCCAATTATGACACCCACACCCTGCAGAAAAAAATTGCCTACACCTCGTTTGACCATATTCTAAGGGAAGCAGCCAGGGACCTTTTTAAACGCCTTTACGACAGAAGAATGCTGATCAGACTGGTCGGGATGAAAGTCAGCGGGCTTGTTGGCGGGGCCCAGCAGCTGGATTTGTTCGATACCAACGAGAAACTGGTCCGCCTTTATTTATCGATGGACAAGATCAGGCTCCGCTACGGTCCGGATGCCATTGGCCATGCATTAGGTTTTGATTACAGCGAAAAGAAGTCTTCGGTCTCATCACTAAAAAAAATAATCTGGCATGTATCTGAATAACCATTCCAATTGCAGTCTTCGCTACGGGACAATCAGCGTTGATGCACTTCCCGGCTACTTCCGTCAACTGGGTGCAGATGCGATGGCCCTGACCGATATTAACACCACCATGGGAATACCTGATTTCGTAAAAGCCGCCCGGGAACAAGGGATAAAACCAATTGCAGGTTGTGAATTCAGGAACGGGGACAAACTTCTTTACGTGACCCTTGCCCGTAACAGAGAAGGTTTTAGGGAAATAAACGACTGGCTGACCAAGCATAACCTGCTTGAAAAAGAATTTCCGGCTGATGCCCCCGGGTTCAGTCATGCTTACGTGATTTATCCGTTCAATACTAAAAAACCGGAAGAACTCCGTGAAAATGAATTTACAGGTATCCGTCCGGAAGAAATAAACATGCTGTTTACCTCGGCATACAGATCCTGTCAACATAAACTCGTAGCCTTGCTCCCGTTTACCTTTAGAGACCGGTCTGGGTGGGAGCTTCACAAAAGTCTGAGGGCCATCAGTCACAACACCCTGATAAGCAAACTTATGCCGGGTCAATATGCGACACTGGCAGAAAAGCCTTACGTGCCAGGGCAGGTAAGGACCCTTTTTGAAGCTTATCCGGAGATACTCCGCAACACAAAAAAAATAACGGATGATTGCAGTATCGGGTTTGATTACGGAGCCAGCAAAAATAAGAAGGTGTTTAGCGGGTCGGCCTATGAAGACAAGATCCTGCTGGAGCAACTGGCACTGGAAGGTATGGTCTACCGTTATGGTCCCGGTAATGCCACAGCGATGGAAAGGATAAGGAGCGAGCTGGAAATTATTTTCAGACTGGGATTCTCATCTTATTTTCTGGTTACCTGGGACATTATACGTTACAGCATGTCGAACGGGATTTATCATATAGGCCGGGGTAGCGGGGCAAACAGCATTGTTGCTTACTGTCTGAGAATAACCGATGTCGACCCGATCGGGCTGAACCTTTATTTCGAACGCTTCCTGAATCCCCGGCGGAGTGTGCCCCCTGATTTCGATATTGATTTTTCGTGGCGGGACAGGGAAAAAATACAGGCATACCTCTTCAGCCGATACGGAAAAAAACATACAGCCCTTCTTGGCGCAACTTCCAGCTTCAAGGGAAAATCAATTTTCCGGGAACTGGGAAAGGTTTTCGGCCTGCCCAGGGATGAGATCGATCTGCTGGTCAGCAACCCTGAAAAAGAAGGGAACAGCAACAGCATTACACGAAAAATCTGTGAACTGTCGGTTCAGATGGCCGGCTTCCCCAGCCAAAGGAGTATCCATGCTGGAGGGATCCTGATCTCGGAAGAACCGGTTTCCTACTACACCGCCCTTGACCTTCCGCCAAAGGGTTTTCCCACCACTCAGTGGGATATGTATGTAGCAGAGGAACTTGGATATGAAAAGCTCGACATTCTGAGTCAGAGAGGCATCGGTCATATTTATGACACAGTAAAAATTATCCGTGAGAACAAGGGAAAAGATATCGATATTCATCAGGCTGACCACTTCTTTCATGACGAAAAAGTAAAAGAACGGCTCCGTCAGGGAGAGACTAACGGGTGCTTCTACATCGAAAGCCCGGCTATGCGCGGGCTTCTGAAAAAATTGCAGTGTGACGATTACCTGACGCTGGTCGCTGCCAGTTCGATCATCCGTCCGGGGGTTGCCCAATCAGGCATGATGCGCCAGTATATTTACAGGTTTCACCATCCCCACGACTTTGAATATCTTCATCCGGTAATGAAAGAACAACTGGAAGAGACTTTCGGGGTAATGGTGTATCAGGAAGACGTGATCAAAGTAGCCCACCACTTTGCCGGTCTCGACCTGGCAGAAGCCGACGTGCTGAGAAGGGCCATGAGCGGCAAATACCGGTCGAGAATTGAATTTGGAAAAATCGAAGAAAAGTTTTTCACTAATTGCCGGCAGAAAGGGTACCCGGAACAATTGGCCAGAGAAGTATGGCGACAGATCGAATCATTCGCTGGTTATTCCTTCTCGAAGGCCCATTCTGCATCTTATGCAGTGGAAAGTTTTCAAAGCCTTTTCCTGAAAACTTATTATCCATTGGAATTCATGGTGGGGGTAATCAATAATTTTGGGGGATTTTTCCGCTCGTGGGTCTACTTTAACGAAGCCAGACGCTGCGGTGCCCGGATTGAAGTTCCCTGTATCAATCACAGCCGGAACGAGACCCGGATCATCGGAAATGTCATCTACATCGGGTTTGTACATGTACAGAATCTGGAACAGCAGATGGTTTCACGTATCCTTGAGGAAAGGGAACATAACGGGCCATTCTGCTCGCTGGCCGATTTTATAGCCAGGGTTACAGTCCCGAAAGAACAACTGATCATCCTGATCAGGCTTGGAGCATTCCGTTTCACAAAAAAGGAAAAGGCCGTTTTATTATGGGAGGGACACCTTCTTTTAAATAAACCGGCACCTAAGCTAAAGGACAGAACCTTTTTCCCGGCCCAGGAACGTGAATTTTCTTTGCCCCGCCTCGAAGGTTCTTCTCTGCGTGATGCATACGATGAGATCGACCTGCTCGGATTTCCGGTAAGCATGAATGCATTCGATATGCTTCAGACCAGGTTCAGAGGAGAAGTTTTATCTTCGGGTATGTCCCGTGCTGTAGGGAAAAAAGTGCGGATGCTGGGCCGGCTGGTGGCCATAAAATATGCGCGCACCACAAAAGGGGAAATGATGAATTTCGGAACCTTTATCGATGTAACCGGCGAATTTTTCGACACGGTCCATTTCCCGCCATCGTTGAAAGATTACCCTTTTAAAGGAGAAGGAATTTATCTTCTACTAGGGAAAATAGTTGAAGATTTTGGCTTTCCAAGCATGGAAACAGAGAAAATGGCAAAGATGCCTTTTCTGTCTCTATGAGTTACCAAATCCGGGATAGATTGTTTTGAATCTTTCGATTTATTTAAACTCTTCTTCGTCGGGATTCTTTATTTTTGCATGAACAAAAAACAGCGGGGGCTGTATATTTGAGAAATCTTTCTCAATAAAAATAGCAGGACGGGTTGCCGGCAGGTCCCCGGGGAATTTTCACAGACGAATGAAAAAAAGTATAAAGCTGAAGAAGGCAGAAGAAATTGCCAACAGTATATCACATGGGATTGGAGTAGGGCTGGCTATCGCAGGAGTAACATTGTTGGTTGTTTTCGGGGCTATTTACGGCACAGCATGGCACATTGTCAGTTTTGCTGTATTTGGGGCCAGCATGATCACTTTGTACCTTGCATCGACACTCTATCATGGGGTAAAAAAGCCAAGGCTAAAAATTAAACTGAATAAATTCGATCATTCAGCCATTTACCTGTTAATTGCCGGATCTTACACCCCCATTGCATTAATCGCTTTACGGGGATGGGTGGGATGGACAATCTTTGGCCTGATCTGGGCCCTGGCTATTGCCGGGATTATTTATAAAATCTGGTTTTATTCCTCAAAATGGAGAATATTGTCCACCTGGCTTTATGTTATAATGGGCTGGTTGGTAGTAATAGCCATTGTCCCGGTTATCAAGAATGTCCCTGCAATTTCATTATGGTTTATGCTGGCAGGAGGATTAAGTTATACCACAGGCGTTATCTTTTTCCTGTACCACAAAGTGCCTTTCTTCCACCTTGTTTTTCATCTCTTTATCCTTGGTGGTTCGGTTTGCCATTTTTTTGCATTTCTGTTTCTTCTTCCTTTATAATCTTAACCCGGCTCTGTCTGTCAACTCAGCAACTGATAACTGCTCATCTGCACCGGAGCATTCAGCGAAGGCAATACTTTTTCGATCAGGATCCCTTCGGCGGGGCTCTGTCTGTGGCCGAAAGTAGCCCGGACGCCCAGTGAAATAAAACGGACTGCCCTGTCAAGGGCAATTGGCAGGCTGTCGCCCTGAAGCAAGGAACCAACCATTACACTGGCAAAAGCATCGCCGGTTCCCGGGTAGTTCGCAGGCAAATAATCGCAACTTACCCGCCAAAATCTTTTATCTTCAGCATTCAGGGCAATCACGGAAGTTGTGTTCGGTTCTTCCCGATCGGTCACACTCGTAATAATTACTTGCCGGGGCCCCATTTCAGACAACCTCCTCGCCCATTCTTTCACGTGAACCAGGCTAATGTCCGGATCATAAGGTTCACCAAGCAAAAAGGCAGCTTCAGTCAGATTAGGGGTAATAATTTCAGCATGAGTGATAAGTTCCTTCATTTTCTCCACCATCTTGTTATCGAATGCAGCGTAAAGTTTTCCATTGTCACCCAACACCGGATCGACCACAACCAGCTGGTCACTTGCTGCAAAATTATGTATAAAACCGCTGACGATATCAATTTGCGAGGTAGCGCCAAGGTACCCCGAATAAATTGCATCGAACTGTATACCCAATTCCTTCCAATGTTCAATCATTGCCGGCAGTTCGCGGGTCAGGTCTTTCATGTGAAAACCGGGAAAAGCCGTATTTGACGACAGAACTGCTGTAGGAAGCGGACATACTTGTATCCCCATTGAAGACAGTACCGGAATAACTACGGTAAGGGAAGCCCTGCCAAACCCGCTTAAATCATGGATCGCGGCCACCCGCTGTAAATGCATCTTCATTTGATTATAAATTACTTCCAATTATCTATAAAACTCACCATTCCTCCATCAATAATCCGGCATCCAAAATCCGGACAAAAGCAAAAATAGTCTTTTTCTCTTTTACACAGACACAGATGACATGTTCATCGAAAAAAACCAAACTGCCCCGGCAATAAATGATAGTTTTATGTCGTAATTTTTATCTTTGTAAACCTTAAAAGTATGCAGGTACAAAAAATCATAATACATAGCAGATTAGAAAGGCCTGTATTTCCGGGAAAAAACGGTCGGATGCCGGCCATAAGAGAATATAAATGAAAATTGCACTTATAGGGTATGGAAGAATGGGGAGGACTATTGAAAAGATAGCCCTGGACCGGGGACACGAAATCGTCCTGAAAATTGATCTTGACAACCAGAAAGACCTGACAACTGAAAACCTCAAAAAAGCTGACGTTGCCATTGAGTTTACAATTCCGGCATCTGCTGTTTCCAATTACGGGAAATGTTTTGAAGCTGGAATTCCTGTTATAAGCGGGACTACCGGATGGCTTGAACATAAGGAAGAAGTGATCAGGGAAATGCAAAAGCACGATGGCACTTTCTTTTATGCTTCCAATTTCAGCCTGGGCGTAAACCTGTTTTTTGCTTTAAATAAAAAGCTTGCTATTCTGATGTCTGCCCGTCCTGAATATGATGTCACCATGGAAGAAGTACACCACATTCAAAAGCTCGACGCTCCCAGCGGGACTGCAATCACATTGGCTGAAGATATTCTGGAAGTCATCCCCGGAAAAAAATCGTGGACACTTGAGGCTCCTGAACGAAACGACCAGATGCAGATTACCGCTACCCGGGAAGGGCAGGTCCCCGGGATCCATCGGGTAAAATATGAATCGAATGTTGATCATATCCTCATAGAGCACAGTGCCAAAAGCCGTGAAGGTTTTGCCCTGGGTGCCGTACTGGCCTCCGAGTTCAGTTTTGGCAAAAAAGGTTTTTTAAGCATGAACGATCTTTTAAATTTATAATAAAATGAAGAAATTATTAACCAGCAAATGGTTCAAATTTATCATTGTTGGCTTACTATACAGCCTTTGGGTGATCTGGATGGAAAGCTACTGGTGGTTTATTGGACTTGCCGTCATCTTTGACATCTATATCACCAAAAAAGTACACTGGTCATTCTGGAAGAAGAAAAATCCGCCTAATGGCAAGCAAACAAAGGTGGTTGAATGGATCGACGCCATCATCTTTGCAGTAATTGCGGCCACCTTTATCCGCTTGTTTTTTATTGAGGCATACACAATTCCTACTTCCTCCATGGAAAAATCGATGTTGGTCGGTGATTTTCTCTTCGTAAGCAAAGTTTCCTATGGCCCCAAGCTACCCAATACGCCAATATCGTTTCCGTTTGTACACAACACGTTACCCCTTACCAAACAGACAAAATCGTACCTCGAATGGATTGAGAACCCGTATAAAAGAATTGCCGGATTTGGAAAAGTAAAAAACAATGATATTGTTGTTTTTAGTTTTCCGGAAGGAGATACTGTTGCCACAAACATGCCCACACAAAGCTATTACAACCTGGTCCGGAATTACGGACATGATCGGGTATGGAATGACAAAAGCACATTTGGCGATATTATCAGCCGCCCTGTAGATAAGGAAGAAAATTACATTAAACGCTGTATTTGTATCCCTGGTGACGAGATTGAAATAAAAGACGGACAGGTTTATGTAAACGGACAAACTCAAAAGCATTTTCCGGGCATGCAGTTCGACTATATCGTTTCAACCAACGGGACTTCAATAAACCCGATGATATTGGAAAGGATGGGCATAGCCAAAGATGACCAACAGGTATACAATGGTTCGCAGTTTCTCTTTCCAATGACTGACGAGCAGGTCAGCGAAATGAAAAAGCTGAACAATGTTACTTCCATCAAAAAAGTAAATATGGAAGCCGGTAACTGGGACAGAAATATCTTTCCTTTCGATGAAAATTATCCATGGAATGTCGATAATTTCGGTCCTCTGAAAATTCCGAAAAAGGGCGAAACCGTCAGCCTTACCTTAAAAAACCTGCCCCTTTACCAACGAATTATTGATGTTTATGAAGACCATGACCTGGCCGTAAAAGACAGTACAATCTATATTGACGGGAAACCGGCCAGTACTTATACCTTTTCGATGGATTACTACTGGATGATGGGCGATAACAGGCATAATTCGGCAGACTCCAGATATTGGGGGTTTGTCCCCGAAGATCATATCGTGGGAAAAGCTGTATTTATCTGGCTGTCGCTCGACAAGGACAGGAGTTTCCCGGCCAACATTCGATGGAAAAGGCTTTTTACAGTAATTTAACAAAATTTTTACCATAAAAAAAGAAAAAGGGTGGTGAACGGGTTGGTTCATTACCCTTTTTTTCTTATATTTTTCAACAAAAAGAAACGTTATGTCTGCAGGTATAATCATTATTCTTTTACTGGCATTGCTGCTGGTTATTTTCACGTTACAGAATACAGTGTTAATAAGCCTGAACCTTCTTTTTTGGGAGATACACGATGTTCCCCTTGTGCTTGCTTTAATCATTTGTATAATCCTTGGTTTTACGGTAGCTCTGGCTTTTTATACTCCCAGAATATGGAAACTAAAATCAAAAATTAAAGAACAGCAAAAGTCATTGAATAAGATGACGCAAAATCAGGAACAGCAATCCGCCCGAAAAGGGGATGACATTGAAATTACAGGGGAAAGCGAAAAAGGCTTCTTTAACAACTAATTGTCCGGAATGAATGAAATACTTTTGAGTACGGCTTATCTTCCCCCTATTCAATACCTGTCAAAATTTTTAAAATACAGGACAGTCTGGATTGAAACAGAAGAACATTTTATCAAACAAACCTACCGCAACAGGACGCTTATCCTTGCGGCTAATGGACCGGAATCGCTGGTGATACCGATTGAAAAAGTACGGGGAGAAAAACAAATGATAAAGGACCTGGCCATTTCTTATGATGAAGACTGGAGGCATATTCACTGGAATGCGATTGTTTCAGCTTACAATTCATCACCATTTTTTGATATCCTGAAATATGACTTCAGGCCCTTGTTCCGAAAAAAATTCAAGTACCTGTTCGATTTTAATATCCAGCTCCTCCAGGTAATCCTCGAAATCCTTGAAATCCCTGCCGACATAAAATTTACCGGAACATTTGAAGGAATTCCGGCACCATGTCTGAATGCAAGGGAAGCCATTCATCCAAAACCCGGGAGGGCAATGGCAGATCCCTATTTTGATCCTCAACCCTATTCTCAGGTTTTTGACGATAAATTCGGTTTTGTACCCAATCTCAGCATCATTGATCTCCTGTTTAATTGCGGACCGGCCAGCTATGAAATCCTTCTAAAAAGCATTAACGGAGATGCCGGTCCCGGAGAAATTCCCGGATAACCAGGTCATGGTCAAAGGCCAGGTCGGGAAGCCGGTCCAGGGAAAACCATTCGGCATGTTCTGCATCATCACCGCCTTTAACGACAGCTCCTTCATCTGCCATTCCGGAAAAGACGACCGATATCGTCCGCCCACGCGGATCCCGGTCTATTGCATCATAAGTTTTAAATTGCTCCAAATTCTGGACTTTAAGTCCGGTCTCTTCTTCCAACTCCCTTCGACATGCATCAGCAAGAAGCTCGTCCATCTCGATAAAGCCTCCCGGTAAAGCCCATTTCCCCGCATAGGGGTCCCTCCCCCTCCGGACCAGCAATAACTCGTTCGTCCCTTTTCTGAAAATAATGGCATCAACAGTGAGTGACGGTCTTGGATATTTATATGTATACATCATATGATTTTACTGATTTCAGCTTAAAGATAGTTATTTTTTAACGGGCAAAACAGGATCAGCCATTTTACGGTCAGGATCAAACAAAAAGCATCATTAATTGTCTTATGGTTAATGGTCGAGTGGTTTAATGGCTAGTTTCTCTAAATACAAATAAATTATTTTCAGAATGAAGAACCTGATTGTTGGCATTGCATTATTAATCACAACCCTGGCGGCATGCGCCCAGGGGAAACAAAAGGATACAACCATGAATGACACCAAATTAAATAATTTTGAAAAATATGTGATCCTGCAAAAAGGAACAGAACCTCCCTTTTCTGGGAAATATTATGATTTTCACGAAAACGGAACTTACACCTGCAAACAATGCGGGGCAATTCTTTTCAAATCATCTGATAAATTTGATTCGGGCTGCGGATGGCCGAGTTTTGACGATGAAGTCAAAGGGGCAATAAAAAAATCGATTGATGCCGACGGGAAAAGGGTTGAAATTACCTGTGCAAAATGTGGTGCCCATCTGGGACATGTTTTCTATGGAGAAGGGTTCACAAATAAAAATGCCAGGTATTGCGTTAATTCGGTTTCTCTTGATTTTGTACCAAAAGAGGATAAAAAATAATTTTCAAAAATCATTATTTTTCAGATGGGTGCCGACCAGTTCGTATACTTCTCTGTATGAAGCGGCCCCCATCAGTTCTCCCCGCAACTTTGACGCGCCGGGTACCCCGTTCGTATAAATTTTATAAAACCTTTTTAAAATGTTGAAGTTTTTCTTCCCTCCCCAGTTTTTTTCAAATAACCTTGTATGAAAAAGAAGTTGTTCGAGTTTTTCACGGCTCCCATGATCTTCTGATACAGCGTTGAAGAACCAGGGGTTGTGAAAAATCCCTCTTCCGATCATAATCCCGTCAACATGATATTTATCTGCATAATCCATTGCCTGGGAAAAAGACAGCACATCTCCATTTCCAAGAACAGGAACCTCCGGTGCCAATTCATTTCTAACGGTCACTGCCTTCGAAATCTCGTCCCAGTCGGCTGTCCCTTCAGACTGCTGCTTTTGGGTCCTGCCATGTAAAATAAGAGCTGCGGGTTTTGTTTCCAGCACGTACGAAACCCACTGTTCAGTATCATGAGCGCGTATGCCGGTCCGGGTTTTCACAGAAACAGGTAAGTTTGTCGATTCCTTGGTAGCCAGGATTATCTCCCTGGCAAGATCAGGCTGTCCGATCAGGGCACTGCAAGCCCCTTGTTTCACGACGTTTTTTACGGGACACCCCATATTGATATCCAATCCGTCGAATTCATATTCAGCAGTAATATAACGGGTTACTTTTGCAAACACCTCAGGCTTGTTTCCCCAGATCTGGGCCACCAACCGGATCCCTTTGCTTCTTAAAACCGCTCGTTCCGTTTGGCTTACGATCAGGCGCTCGGCAACTCTTTCCCTTCCAATGGGGTGGTTCATGCCATCAACTGCCGTAAACTCGGTAAAAAGCACATGCAGACACCCGGGAGCGGAAAGCCTGGCAACCAGCTCGCGAAAAGAAGTATCGGTAACATCTTCCATCGGAGCCAACGCCATAACCGGCTTCTCAATATCTCTCCAAAAATTGCGCATAATCCAATATCACATTTTACCAGCTCCGGCTGCACAAACACTAACGATTGTTTGTAAAGTATTAATCCTCATTTTCCCGGATCAGGGTCAGTTTATGCTCCAGCCCTTTTCTGAAGGCCTTCCGGTTGCCAAACTTACGCTGAAACGATTGAATATACAAATGCTTCTCTTCTTCAGAGGCATGAAGCGCTGTCCGGCATTCATCGCTGCAACACCCCTCGTATTTTGCAGCACATTCCGGACATTGAATAAACAATATATGGCAAAGATCGTTCGCACAGTTCACATGCGTGTCGCAAGGTTTTCCGCACTGATGGCAATGGGCGATCACCTCCCCGCTGATATTCTCCCCCATCCTCTCATCGAATACAAAATTTTTCCCGATAAACTTTGATTTCAGATCTAACTTTTTTATTTGACGGGCATACTCGATAATCCCCCCGTGAAGCTGATTGACATCTTCAAATCCTTTATGTTTCAGATAGGCGCTGGCCTTCTCACATCGGATACCGCCAGTGCAATAAAGCAAGATCTTCCGGTCTTTTTGCTTTTCCAGTTGCCGGGTAACCATCTCTATCTCTTCCCTGAATGTATCTGCTTCCGGGCAGAGCGCCCCTTTGAAGTGCCCGATTTCGCTTTCATAATGGTTTCTCATGTCAACAACAAGTACCTCCGGGTTATCGGCAAGATGGTGAAATTCTTCTGCAGAAAGATGAGTTCCGACATTGGTTACATCGAAAGCATCATCTTCAAGGCCGTCTGCGACAATTTTAGGGCGTACTTTTACAACCAGTTTAAAAAACGATTTGCCGTCATCCTCTACAGCATACTTTATCGGCATATTTTCCAGACCGGGACACTTTCCCAGCCGTTCCAAAAATTCTTCCAGGTGATGTTCCGGTACACTCATTTGGGCATTGATCCCTTCCCTTGCTATATAAATGCGGCCAAGGCATCCCAGTCCTTCCCATTCCGTATAAAAGGAATCCCTTACTTCCTGTGGATTTTCAAAACGGACATAACGATAAAAGGAAATTGTAATTCTTTTAAATGTTTCCTCCTGGAAACGCTCCAGTAGTACTTCCCTGCTATGGCGGTTGTATAAATGCATAATCCTTTTTTTTGCAAAGATAAAATTTCACAACAAAAAAAAGATCATAGTATCTTTTTATATCAAATAACTCTATGTGAAAATAGAATTATACCGCGGTATATCAAAATTTGTGCGTTTTGCCATGGTATTTTCATCAATTATACGGATCAAAACCGGCAGGTATAACCTCATAATGAGCCTGTTTTCAGTAGGTGTAGAAACATATTTTACAACATACGGCGATTTTTTATACCTTGAATTACAAAAGTTTACAAAAGCGAAAATTCATGTTTTTTTTCATTCGTTAGATTTTTTAAGGATTTTTTAACGCAGCTGTAAAATATGTACTATATTAGCGAAGCATTTTAAAATTAAATGCTTTAGAATTAAATCTTTAATTGATACCTTTTCTCTTTAAACCAATATCTATTTTCTGGTCTAACTAAACTAAATTATGGACAACGGGTTATCATGACGATGATAGCCCGCCTTTTTTTTTATCTAATTTTGAAATCTGATTATTTTTTTTAATCGAATCCCGAATTGCACGGCGGCACATGCCAGCCCGAACAAAAAGCCAGTCCAGATCCCAACAGCTCCCAGGCCTAAAACAAAGGCGCAGAAATAACTAACGGGCAGACCGATTACGGTATAGGAGATAAAAGCAATAAGCATAGGTATCTTCACGTCTGATAGTCCCCTGAGAGCAGAAGCAAGGACTACCTGAAGACCATCGAAAATCTGGAACAGACCGGCCACCACCAACAACCTCGCCGCTATCTGAACGACAGCATTATCTTCTGTAAATAAAAAGGGTAAGTATTGTCTTAACAAAATAAACAAAACAGCCATCGACGACATAAACAGGAATACCAGGTGCAGGGATGCAAAAACTGTTCTCCGGAGTATTCCCAGGTTATCCCGTCCCGATTCATGGCTTACAAGTATTGTTGTTCCTGTGCCCACACCAAGACTAACCATGTACGTGGAGGAAGCCATTCCCATAGCGATCTGATGGGCGGCCAGGGTATCTTTACCCAACCATCCCATCATCACGGCCCCCAAACTGAATGTCAGTACCTCAATAATAATCTGGAACCCGATCGGTATGCCAACAGAAAGCAGCCGTTTTATGCTTCCGGTATGGATTCCTGTTTTCCATGCAACACGGAAAAAATGTCTTAGCGGCTTATTTTTTAATATAAAAGGAACCAACATAAGCGGCATCAGTACCCGCGATGTTAATGTTGCAATGCCTGCCCCGTTCAATCCCAGTTCCGGACATCCCATTTTCCCGAAAATCAAAAGATAGTTCATGACAATGTTGACCGTATTGGCAGAAAGCGTGATAATCATCGCAATTCTGGTATTTCCTATCCCTTCCAGAAATTGTTTGATTGAATAAAACAATAATAAAGGAAACAACGATACTACCAGGATCAGAAAATAAGGAAAAGCTTTTTGGACAACAGCCTCAGGTTGTCCCATCCGGTCCAAAAAAAGGCTTACCGTTCCCATAATAAGAACCAGCACAATTGCTGACAGGATGTGGACCGTAAACCCATTTTTTAGCAAGGCGGCGACTTCCGTGTCCTTCCCCTTGCTAAATGCACTACCGACTAAAGGGGTTAATCCCATCATAACACCAAAACCGAACAGCATCCCTACCAGAAAAACACTGTTCGCAAACGAGGCCGCCGCCAGTTCGGTAGTACCGGCATGCCCTACCATCATTGTATCGGCCAGGGCAACGCTTACCTGCCCCAATTGGGATAAAATAACAGGAAATGCAAGCGTCAGGTTTCTCCGGTATAACGGAAAATAACCTGCCAGCTTCATCTTTCTAATAGAAAAAGGTTCTGTTTTCGGACTAGTCATATGCTTCAGGCAAACAAATTCTCTATTCTGAAAAACATACCGGCTTTTCAGAAAGAAACGCAAAGATACACCTTTCTTATAATTAGCACAGGGAAATAATCACTGTCATAATTACGGCGTTCTGTCAAGGCGGGACAAAGTAGACAAACAGAACAGCAGCAATACGGATGAAAAGTTACTCCTTTACTCCGACCGTACTGGCCCACTCCTCGTATTGCCCAATCAGAACCCTGGCTGTATCCGGTTCTTCCCCGATCAGGTTTTGTTGCTCGGTACGGTCTTTTTCCATGTTGTACAACTCCCACGGAGCATTTTCCACAGCAACCAGTTTCCATTTTCCTTCACGAATAGCCCGGTTTCCAAAGTGTTCCCAGTAATATGTTTCCTGTGGCCTGTCAGCTCCCCTGAAAATTGGCAACAGGCTCTTGCCTGGCGTCGCTGTAATCCCGTGCCCCTTGTAAGTCGACGGATAGCTTGCCCCGGCAATATCACAACAGGTAGGCATAATATCAATAATATGTCCTGGTTGGTTCGATATACTGCCCTTATCTTTAATAACTTCAGGCCAACGGGCAATAAAAGGGGTCGAGATCCCTCCCTCATGTACCCAGTGTTTAAAAAGGCGAAAAGGAGTATTACTCAGATTAGCCCAGGAACGTCCGATGGTATGATATGAATCTCCGGCCCCCGGACGGGCCGTTCCGTCCCAAAAGTTTCCCCAGAAGTCTCCTCCCCAAATGCCACCTTCAGCACAGGCCCCGTTGTCTGACAAAAACAGCACCAGGGTATTCTGCGAAGCCCCCATTGCCTCAAGTTGTTCGAGCACTTTCCCGATCCCCTGATCCATCCGGTCGATCTGGGCTGCGTATATAGCCATCAGCTGGTCCATCTGGTCTTTCTGCCTGTCACTGAGCGAATCCCAAGGAAGCACTTCCGGATCGCGAAGACTGAGGACCAGGTCCTTATCAATAATACCCAGTTTCACCATGCGGTCGAGCCTTTCTTTCCGGAGCACATCCCACCCTTTCAGGTATTTTCCGCGATATTTGTCAATGTCTTCCTGCAAGGCATGCAAGGGCCAGTGGGGAGCAGTATAGGCCAGGTAAAGGAAAAAAGGTTGTTTCTTTACATCCGCTTTCTTCAAATATCCGATTGCATAATCGGTAATAGCATCAGTCATGTAAAAACCTTCTTTTGAAGGAATAATGCTGGTGCTGTCGATAGCGAAATATCTTTTTACAGTTTTATTTTTATGCCGTGTAAAATCGAAATAGTTGGACGCACCGCTAATCAGCCCGTAATAATTGTCGAAGCCCCGGTCTGTCGGCCAGTGCGGACGTTCCTCTCCTACATGCCATTTTCCTGAGGCAGCAGTATAATAACCGGCCTGTTTAAGCACTTCGGCAATGGTAACACATTGATCATTGAGATATCCCTGGTAAGGTCCAGGAATATTTCCGTCCGGTGTATCAACCATACCGCCCATCCCGGCCTGGTGCGGATATAGCCCGGTTAAAATTGAAGCCCGGGAAGGACAACATCTTGCTGCATTGTAAAACTGGGTAAAGCGGATCCCCTGGGAAGCTAAACGGTCTAGGTTCGGGGTTTTAATCTCTCCGCCGTAGCATCCCAGATCAGAATAGCCCATATCGTCAGCAACAATCAATAAAATATTGGGTTTTTCAATATTTTCAGATTTATCATGTCTGCACGAGGTAACAGCAGCACCAGCCATAAAAAGAAGGCCGGCCTTTAATGTTATACTTGAAAAGTCCATCTTCCAGGTTAATTAAGTTAGTATCGTATCTCCTAACCAGGAGTAATTTTTTTTATGCTTGAAATTGTCACGAGGGACTTGCCATCCAACAATTAAATAAAAAATAAAAATAACTATAATCAAAGTGATTCTCCAAATAATTCCGGAACTATTGAACATCAACGCCTGCGTCCGTATTTAGAAATAATCCGGAGGGCACACAACGGGAGAGATAAAAAACCACAAGTGATTTTTTGAAAATGTCAAGACAAAAAAAAATTTTCACTTGACATTTTTTTAAAATCACAAGTGAAAAAATAAAAATCACTTGTGGTTTTCCAGATACCCTCAAGTACATTAGCTTTTGCCAAGCTCGATAAAAAAACCGATTTGTATAAAAAGAATAAGCTTTCTTTCTTTTAACAATTTATAAATTTACGGAATAATCGAATATAATGCTGGAAGCTGATATTATAAAAGGGGTCAGGCAAGGTGACGAAAACACCTACATTTTTCTGTTCAGGGAATATTATGTAAGTCTGTGCGCATATTCCAAAAGGTTTGTAGGACGTTCGGATGTTGCGGAAGATATTGTTTCCGGGACCTTTTTCAGAATATGGGAAAATAAAAACAAGATAGACATACGAAGTTCGGTAAAAGCTTACCTCTTCCAGGCAGTTTGCAACAACTCGCTCGACTATTTGCGAAAACTGAAAAAAGAGGAAAGACTTGAACAGTATTTCAGGGATACAAATAATATCGGTTTTTCCATAACCAGTGATGAAACAACCAAACAAAATCTCCTTCCGGAGGATCTGGAAGAAAAAATAGAAAATGCTATTTGTAATTTGCCCCCCCAGCAACAAAAAGCCTTCAGATTAAAACGTTTTCAAGGTAAAAAAAATAAGGAAATTGCCGAAATCATGGGGCTTTCCGTAAAAACAGTCGAAATGCACCTCTCGAAGGCCATGATTAACCTGCGCGAAAACCTGAAAGATTACCTTCCGTCATTTTTACTTTTCATCCTTTTTAAACGGACATAAACGAGAAAGAGTAATATTTTTCAAAAAATTTCTTTTTTCATACAGGGTTTTCTCCGTTTTTGCATCCAGTGAACAAGAGAATAAAAAATGGAGACGTCAAATTACATTCACGCATTACTTATCGGTTTATTTTCGGGCGAAATCACCCCTGAAGAAAAAAAAGTGATCGATACATGGCTTGGACAGTCATCCGGGAACAGGAAGCTTTATGCTGATTTCAAGGAAATCTGGCTTGCCTGCGGGGTTCCCGGTAATGCCGACCAATATCAGACAGAAAGAGCAATAAAACTTTTTAGGGAAAGAATAGCCGCTGAAAAGCCTGCAAAAAAAATATTTGTATTGTCTGGTTTTATGAAATATGCCGCTATACTGCTCCTGATAATGGCTCTTCCTTTATCATACTATCTCGGGAGGCATGCCGGTAATGTTCAATCAAAAATGATTTCCATTTCATGTGCATACGGCGACCGGACGGATATCGTTTTGCCTGACAGTTCGCATGTCTGGTTAAACTCAGGGAGCAAATTATCTTTTGACAATAATTTTGAGAAATACGGCAGGAATCTCTTTCTTGAGGGAGAAGCTTATTTCTCCGTTACAAAAAATAAAAAATCACCTTTCAGGGTAAAAACAAAGGATATCGAAGTGGAAGTACTGGGTACCGAATTTGATCTGAAAGCTTATTCTGATGATCCGGACATATCCGCGACCCTGGTCACAGGAAGTATTAAAATAAACAGTAAAACGCAACAGGCATTGCTTTCTCCTTCGCAAAAAATAACCTATTCAAAAAAAAGCAGGTGCATGACACTGGACAAGCTAACCGATACGCATGCGGAAACAGACTGGAAAGAAGGGAGATTAGTATTTAAAAATGAATCACTTGAGGACCTGAAACCAGAGTTGGAACGTTGGTTCGACGTTGAAATTGTTTTTGCGGATAATGCCGTAAAGGACCGGAGGTTTACCGGTATCCTGCAACGTGAAAGTATCCTGGAAGCAGTGTCCTATTTCGGACTTTCAAAACACGTTGCCTATCAGTATAATGGAAACAAAATTATATTTTATTCAAAATAACCGTTAAAACTTTTGCCTATGAATTGAAAAAACGAAAAAGGGAAGTGCCCCACACTTCCCCTGCATATTCAAAATTAAACCGAAGTTTAACTTTTTAAGCATTTAAATTTATGAAATTAAAACGAATGGTCATTCCCCATACCCGGGAAAATGGCTTTAAAAAGTATTTTTTAATTATGAGACTGACGTGGTTTCTTATTCTGTTGTTCTCGCTTCAGGGAGCAGCATCCGTATGGTCGCAAAATACAAGGATGAGCGTGAAGCTCAAAAATGCAACCCTGCAGGAACTTTTTTCCCAAATTGAGCAAAACTCAAACTACCGGTTCTTTTATAATAATGACGACGTCGACGTAAGCCAGACAGTTTCGGTCGATTCAGAAAATAAAACGATCGATCAGATCCTGGCAGCAGCCCTTGACGGCTTACCGTACAGTTTCAGGGAGCTCGACAATAAGCTCATTCTTGTCGAAAAAAAGTCGTTTCAAGACAGTCCGGAAGGTTTTAGCAACAGTCAGGCAAAAAAAATCACAGGTAAAGTTACCGATAGCAACGGACAACCTCTCCCCGGAGTTACTGTTATTGTAAAAGGTACCAGCAACGGGACCATAACAGATACCAACGGGAACTATTCGCTTCCTGCCGTTCCGGAGAATGCAACACTCCTCTTTTCGTTTGTCGGGATGAAGCCTCAGGAAATACCTGTTTCTGGTAACCAGGTAATCAACACGGTCATGAGGGAAGAAACCATCGGGCTGGAGGAAGTTGTGGCAATCGGTTACGGTACCGTTAAAAAAAGCGACCTGACTGGATCTGTAGGGGTTGTAAAGTCCGATCAGCTAGACCAGCAAATAAACAGCAACCTGGCGACGGCCATGCAGGGGAAGATTTCCGGGGTTTCCGTTGAATCTTCAGGCGGAGCTCCCGGGGCCGGAATGAATATTGAAATCAGGGGGGCGGGTTCCCTGAATAACAACAATCCGTTGATATTGGTTGATGACATTGCTGTTACATCGATGAATAACCTGAACCCGAACGACATCGAATCGATACAGGTATTAAAGGACGCTTCTGCAGCGGCCATATATGGTTCGCGGGCAGCAAATGGCGTTATCCTGATAACGACGAAAAGCGGTAAAAAGGGACCCGTAAAGATAGACGTCAATGTCGACTACGGGATCCAGGAAATCGGGAAAAAGCAGAACTTATGTACCACCGATGAATGGATCAAAGTAATCACAGAAGCCTGCAATGCCGCAGGCGAAGACATCCCAGAAATCGCGATAAACCCGGAGGTGGCAGGGACCGGTATTGACTGGCAGGACGAAGTTTTCAGGGTCGCCCCGGTACAGAACTATTCAATAGTAGCTACAGGCGGGTCCGAAAATCTTAACTATAACATGTCGCTTGGCTACCTCGACCAGGACGGAATTATCGATAAGACAGACTACAGCAGGTTAAACCTCAGGTTAAAAACAGATTTTACAAAAGGACGCGTTAAACTGGGTGAAAGTATCCTTCTGACCCAGGAAACAACTCACGATATGCCCAGCGTCGGGGGACAGGGCGGAAACGTAATCGGGGCGACAGTCATGATGATACCGGCTTTCTCCATTTATGACGAGGATGCAGTCGGAGGTTATGGCGGGGCTTCCGGCTCGGTGCTTGATGTTTTTAACCCGGTAGCCGCCCTGAACCTTAAAAAGAGCAAAAGCGACTATTACAAGGCTTTGATCAACCTGTATGCCGAGGTCGAAATTCTCGACGGGCTCAAATATAAATTAAGCACCGGGGTTACCCTGAACGAACATAAAAATACATCGACTACTGCGGCTTACCAGGTCGGGACATTTTTTACCAACAGCGAAAACTATGCCTATAAAAGCAGTGCGCTTACCAAGTACTGGCAGATCGAAAATACCCTGTCATACGACAAAACATTTGGGGGCAAACACTCGGTCAATGCGGTAATCGGATATACGACCTTTAAAAACAAATATGACGAATTTGATGCCTCCAAACAAGGGATGGCAGACGGTATCTGGGTCCTGGATGCCGGGTCGGACGATCCTACTGCCGGCGGAACAGCATCGGAAAACACGATGATCTCTTACCTGGGACGTGTTATTTATTCCTATGATAACCGCTATATTTTTACGGGGACCTTCCGCAGGGACGGATCTTCCAGGTTCAGCAGTTCCAACCGCTGGGGAAATTTCCCGTCAATCTCAGCAGCATGGAACGCAGCGAACGAGGCATTCTTCGATAATTTGCACACTCCCGTATCTGAACTTAAGATAAGAGGCAGTTACGGAAAACTGGGAAACCAGGAAATAGGAGACTATAAATACACCGGGGCTATTACCTCCGGCGTAAGTTACGACAAAGGAGAATCTCAATCATTATGGGTAGGTAACATCCAGACAGAATATGTTCCGAGTAACCTGAAATGGGAAACGACCAGCACAACCAATGCCGGTATCGACCTGGGCATGTGGAACGGAAAACTCAACTATTCGCTCGATGTTTTCAAGAAAACAACAACAGACCTGCTGCTCCAGGTACCGCTGCCGTTGTCTGCAGGAGCCGATGACGACCCGTATGCCAATGCGGGCAAGATTTCCAACCACGGCCTTGAAATGGTAATCAACTATAACGGGAACTACAAAGACTTCACCTATTCTGTTACAGGTACGTTCTCCCATGTTAAAAACGAAGTAAAGGAACTTGCTACCGGGTCGCAGGTACTTACAGGAAGCTCGGCTACGCATGGAGGCTCTGCTGTAACCTATACAAAAGTAGGTTATCCTATCTATTCATTTTTCCTGATTAAAACTGACGGGTTATTCAAGAGTGATGAAGAAGTCCAGGCATATACAAAAGACGGGGAACTGATACAGCCCAATGCACAGGCTGGAGATATCCGTTTTGTCGATGCCAATGACGACGGGGAAATCGATGGAGAAGACCGGGTATATTGCGGAAGCCCGTTCCCAAAGTATGAATATGGAATAAGGCTCGATGGCGCATGGAAATTTTTGGATGCAAGTATTTATTTACAGGGGACACACGGCAATAAAATTTATAATGGCATCAGAACCTATACTGAATCGGCTGTATATACCTGTGAGTACTCGACAGACCTGCTAAATTCCTACTCATTTAATACCAATTCATCTGTCCCGAGACTCGATCTGGACGATCCAAATGGTAACGGAGTCGACAACAGCGACCGTTTCCTTGAAGACGGTTCCTATCTGCGGCTAAAAAATGTACAAATCGGGTTCACCTTCCCCCAAAGATGGACAAACCGTTTATCAATTCAAAAATGCCGGTTGTATCTGGGAGCCAACAACCTGGTAACCTGGACTGATTACAAAGGTTACAATCCGGACATCGGTAACAGCTCGATATCGTCGCGAGGTATCGATTTCAGACAGTACCCGCTGAGCAGGTCATACCATATTGGTTTTCAAATGAACTTTTAAATGATGATGAAATATATCCGCAAATCAGGACCAAAAACAGGGACAAAAATTCCATGGAAATTCTGAGACACGTGATAAACAGACTATGAATATGATAAGTTTTAATAAAAATAACCGATAAAGCATATGAAAATCAAATATTTTCTAATAATACTATTGATCATTTCAATTGGGACCTCATGCTCCGATTCATTTCTGGAAGAAGAAGATCCGACCCAGATCACGACTGATGACTTCTGGCAAACAGAAGACGACCTGCTATCTGCTGTAGCCACAATTTATAATGCTATCACGGATGACTACGATGGACATTACGGAACCGTAAACTGGGAGCTTATTGAATCAAAGACGGAAAATTTTGAAGAACGGAATGATGTCAGGAACAGGTATGTGATATCCGTTTTTCAAAACACCAGCAGCAACGATTGCTCTGCCGATCTCTATAAAGGGGCTTATGTCGGAATTTTCCGGTCAAACCAGGTAATCCAGTACGGAGGGGCAATGGATCTCAGCGACGATGTAAAAAATCCATTGATAGCAGAAGCCCGTTTCTTGCGGGGGCTGAATTACTTTTTTCTTGTAACCGATTTTGGGGCGGTTCCCATCACTACTGCCGTGGCAGAAACATCAGAAGATTATTATGTTGCAAAATCATCGGAAGAAGAGGTATGGGCACAGGTAATCAAAGACCTGACGGCTTCTGAAAAATACCTGCCGGATGTCTGGGATTCTGACAATAAAGGAAGGGCAACCAGGGGGGCAGCACTGGCTTATCTTGGACGGGCTTACCTGTACCAGGCCAATTACGACAGCACAATAGCCGTTCTGCAGGAAATCGTTGACAATGAGTCGTCGTTTGGTTATGGCCTGCAGGCGGACTATGCCCAGCTTTTTGATGGCGAGCATGAAAACGGGGTGGAAGGTGTTTTCGAACTGGAATACAGCAATGTCGGAGGTACAAGTATCTGGGCCAGCGATGCAATCGATCAGCCACAAACCACATTTATTGCAGAAGAATGTGCCCCGGGAGAGGTTGGCGGTTGGTACGAAATGCAGCCTACGACAGCACTCAGGGATTCATTTCTTGTCGAACAAACGGAGGACGGCAACTACGATCCACGGGCCCTGGCAACCATTGCCTGGAATTATTCAGGATGCATGTATTACCAGCTTGACTTCGTCTCTACCTGGGGAGACGATATCTGGTTAAAAAAGAACCAAAACTGGTGGAATGCCAACGAAACGGATAATGAATATAAATCGGAGCTGAATGAGTATGGGATGCGTTATGCCGATGTTCTTTTAATGCTTGCCGAAGCTTATACCATGAAAGACGAGGTATCAAAAGCGGCTCCTTTGGTACACCGGATCAGGGAAAGGGCAAACCTGCCCAATAAACTCGCTGTAATGACAGGCTATTCGCAGGACCGGATGATGACTGAAGTAAGGCACCAGCGGAACCTGGAATTTGCCAGGGAAGGATTGCACTGGTACGACCTGAAACGCTGGGACCTTCTGGATGAGACTATTAAGAATGCCAAACAACCCGGCTATCAGAACTATTCTTCAAAATTCGAGTACTACCCGATACCGGAAGATGAACTCAACAATAACCCGAATATGACACAAAACGATCCCTGGTAATTTTTTTTACAATAAGCAATTTGTATACAAGAGCTTATCAAAAGGGGTGATTCCAAAAGTTAATCCGGAATTCATTAATGGTAGATTCCGGAATTTCTGGGATTACCCCTTTTTATGTTTGATCTGTCAAAGCGTTTTTGCAGGGAAAAATCGCATGAACATGTTTTTTATTAAATTCGCAGCAAGAAACGAACAAAAACCTTTTAAAAGATTAAATCGAATTCAAAAATACTAACTTGTCGTTTCTTCAAAATTGTTCCGGAAAATTAATCATTCTAAAATATGAAACGAACATGTTGCTTAACTAAGTCTAAAAGACTGCTGCGTATAGGGATAAGCATGACCTGTGCTGTAATATTATTGAGTTTTCCTTCATGTAAACCTTCCCAAAGAAATCCAAGGACCGTTCTGGACCGCGATTACAAGGACCAAATTCTGAAAGGAAGGGAAACCCTTAAAGTGCTCCTGCTTACTTCTTCCGCACCCGGGTTATCGGTATCGGTCTCTATCGATGGGAAAACAGTTTGGTCACAGGGAATGGGATATGCCAATAAAGAACTTAAAGTTCCTGCAAGCCCGGAGACAAAATTCAGGATCGGAAGGACCTCACAAATGTTTACGACCTTTCTTGTGGGAAGGCTCCAGGATGAAGGAAAGCTTAAGGTTACCGACTCCTTTTATAAATATATTCCTGACTTTCCTAAGAAACAATGGGACTTTACCCCATTACAGCTTGGGGTAACTTCAGCAGGCTTTCCGGAGGATAAAGTGAGCGAATTGGTGAAAAAAAACAAGGATAAAAACAATAGCCTGAAAGACTATCTGCAAGACGAAAAAAACGACACAATGGTTTATAAACCGGATACCTATTTCACTGCATCCGATTATGGCATCTGTCTTCTCGGCATGCTGGCAGAGGAAGTATCGAAAACCAGGTTCGCGAAGCTTATGAAAAAGATGGTACTGGATACGCTCGGGCTAAAGGAGACCCTCATTGACAGCCCATATGACCTGATTGATAACAGATCGGCAACGTACGATCTGAATTATATTGCACATCTCACCAATGCCCCCTTTGCCGATCTAAGATTTTGTGCACCGGCACATGGATTTCTGTCAACGGCTGACGACCTGAATAAGGCAGCACAGGCGGCGATAATCGATACTACTTTCTTTCAAAAGGAAACCAGGGACCAGTTTTTTACGCGCCATGCGCTCGAAGGAGGCTTCAAAATAAACCGCGGCTTCGGATGGTGGATCGCTCAAGACCGGGCCGGGAGAACGCTATACGCCCAGGTAGGCTCGACGATAGGGGGCAGTTCGATGATAATTGCCTTTCCCGACCAGAAACTGATCGTGACGATATGTGCCAACATTTCTAATGACAGGGAAAATTTGCCGGCGGAGCAAATAGCTGACCTCTTCTTAAAGAAGATTGATCCCCGAGAAAATGACCAGGAAAAGAAAGAGATAAAACAAAAAAAGGCAGGACAAAAATCGAAAGAAAAAGTTTCCTGAAAATTCATTCAGGACCAAAAAAGCAGGGAACAGAAATTCTGCCCCTGCTTTTTTATAATATTTAATCAAAAATTATACGAATCAATAACTTAATCCTACCAGGCAAACAAAGGAAGATCTTTCATCATTTTATTTACCCGTCCCTTCACAGATGTAATTACAGCCTGATTTTCGACATCGCTGAGTACCTCGTCGATCAGATCAACAATAAGCCCCATCTGATCTTCTTTCAGTCCCCTGGTGGTGATAGCCGGAGTACCGACCCGTAACCCTGAAGTAGAAAAAGGAGAACGGCTGTCGAACGGCACCATGTTTTTATTAATGGTAATATCGGCACGTACCAATGCATTTTCAGCAACCTTGCCCGTCAGTTCCGGGAATTTCGTTCTCAAATCGATCAGCATGCTGTGATTATCTGTTCCTCCGGAAATAACTTTATAGCCTTTGTCGACAAAAGCCTGCGCCATCACGGCAGCATTTTTCTTCACCTGCGACTGGTAAACCTTATAGGAAGGATCGAGTGCTTCTCCGAATGAAACAGCCTTTGCAGCGATGACATGTTCCAGCGGGCCGCCCTGCTGACCCGGGAAAACAGCAAAATCGATCACCGCCGACATCATTTTTGTTTCACCTTTGGGTGTTTTGTATCCAAAAGGATTCTCGAAATCCTCACCCATCAGAATAATTCCGCCGCGGGGACCGCGAAGTGTTTTATGGGTAGTCGATGTTACAACATGCGCATATTTTACAGGGTTATCAAGTAACCCTGCTGCGATAAGTCCTGCCGGATGGGCCATATCAATCATCAGCATAGCCCCTGCCCCGTCAGCAATTTTACGCATCCGCGCATAATCCCATTCGCGGGAATAAGCAGAAGCTCCGCCAATAATCAGCTTGGGTTTATGTTCATTGGCCAGGGCTTCCATTTCGTCATAGTCCACCATTCCGGTTTCTTCCTTTACATGGTAGGCAATCGGCTGATATAAAATACCTGAAGAATTAACGGGTGATCCGTGTGATAAGTGACCGCCATGGGCAAGGTCAAGACCAAGAAATTTATCCCCTGGTTTCAGGATCACACTCAGTACCGCAGCATTAGCCTGAGCACCCGAGTGTGGCTGCACATTGGCATATTCCGCACCAAAAAGCTCTTTCAAACGGTCAATAGCCAATTGTTCGGTCATGTCCACGCACTGGCATCCGCCATAATATCTTTTGGCAGGATAACCTTCGGCATATTTATTGGTCATCACAGAGCCCATGGCTTCCATTACCTGATCGCTGACAAAATTCTCCGATGCAATCAGTTCTATGCCGCTAAGCTGACGCTGACGCTCTTTTTCAATAATATCAAAAACTAATTGGTCTCGTTTCATTATATATCAAAATTAAATCCGGTCTCACAGTTTCATGATGAAAGCGCAAAGGTATAACTTTTTATAACCATGCAAAAAAAATAAAAATGAACAAAAATCACTTTTTTTTAACAATTGATTTCCAACGCTTTTTCTACAAAATTTTTAGAGGCATATTCTTTCCTGCTATCATTATCACGGACCTGATATACTGGCAAATAACAATAATATCATTTCTTTTTTCAAATTGAAGTGTATTTCTGGTTAAACCAGAAATTATTACCATCTCCCCCGGGAACTTTTGAACTTTCCTTTTCCTGTCTTTGTTTATCTGGAAACAATTTTTTAGGTTTGCAACATAGAATTCAATTAAGGCATTATTTAATGAACAAGGGCTGTACATACAATATCTGCAAGAATGTCCACACAATGGGCAATGCTGTTCATATGCCATCCATGTCTATGTCCATGCGATAGCCTTCATTCGGTATTCTGATGAGTAACGGCTGAAGGCGCATAAAATCCAAGGTTAAAATTCCATTGTTTTTTTATTTTACAATTATTTAAGATCATGGCAGATTGCGTTGTCGTGAGGTTTGGCGGAAATAATCTAAAAGAACCTCAAATCATTTCAACTTTGGCAAAGTTGCTTAACAAACCGTGTAAAAAACACATTATCGTGGTATCAGCAACTGCTTCGCTACAGGATGTTCTCACGAGGGGCATAAAAACCCTCTGCGCTGCGACCTGTGATGCCAATGCCGTTTTCGCTGAAATTAAAGGAGAAATAGACAAGATAAGAGCACGTTTTTCATTACCGGACAGCAACTTGAAGTCATTTCAAAAAAGACTGGAAATTTTGTTGGAGGGTATTCATTTTACAGGAGATTTTTCACTCGCACTTCAGGACCAGGTAACCTCATATGCTGAAAAAATCACAGCAGCCCTGTTACAGGAAATTCTTGAAAAAAGCGGGATACAGGCGGCGGTGGCACTTCCCGAAGAGATCGGGCTGCTGGTAAGCGAAGAATATGGAAACGCAAGTATCCTTGCCAGGGAATCACATGATGCTGTCATAAACGGGATATCCGCCCGGATCAACATTGTCCCTGGTTCTTATGGGATTACGCAACAAGGTAAGATAGCCCGCATCGGGACCCGTGCTGCAGACTATACGGCAGCTGCCCTGGCATCCATCTTTGATGCGGAAAGCCTGGAACTCTGGCAAATCGGGAAACCTTTCAAAACAGCAGACGAACAATATGTTACAGGAGCATCTTATATCGAAAGCCTTACCTATGCCGAGGCGTCCGAGCTTTCTTACTTCAATTATTCCGGGATCCATCCCCGGATTGTGGAACCGCTCATTGTCCGGCATATTCCTGTATTTGTTTATGAGCTGAAAGATGGGGAAAAAATACTGAGAACCAGGATTAACTCTCAAAGTATTGTCACTCCCCGGATCGTAAAAAGTGTGGCTTATACCGACAACATTGCCGTTCTCAAGCTAAACGGACCAGGTGTCGGGTTTAAACCGGGGATACTGGCAAAGGTTACCGGGGCTTTCAACAACCGGCACATCAACATCCGCTCCGTAATCACAGCGCAAACAAGCATCAATATCATTATCGAGAAATCGTCGGTACAACAGGTCAGACAGATTTGCGGAGAGCTGGAACTTACTTCGGTAAGCCAGACAGAAATAGCAGAACATGTATCGCTTATTGCCATCGTAGGCCATGGCATGCAGTCGAACCACGGGATATCGGCCCAGTTGTTCACGGCTGTAGCCAATAATAAAATTAATGTCCTGCTTAGTGGCTCCGGTGCTTCCGATCTGGTCAGTTACCTCGTTGTTGACGAGAAAGATAAGATAAAGGCGATACAGGAGATTCACAGCGTGTTCTTTGAAAAATAAGTTATTGACCGATAGTTATCCGGTTAAAGACAGATAAATAAAGTTATAACAATAGTAATAATAGTAACAAATGACTACTAAAAATTTAAATTTCGAAACACTGCAGCTACATGCAGGCCAGGAAGTGGATCCGGCAACAGGATCACGGGCGGTACCCATTTATCAAACCACCTCGTACGTGTTCAAAAACGCGCAACATGCAGCCAATCTGTTTGGGTTGAAGGAATTCGGGAATATATATACCCGGATCATGAACCCTACCTCGGACGTTTTTGAGAAAAGAATGGCTGCGCTCGAAGGAGGAGTCGGAGGACTTGCTGTCGCATCAGGACATGCCGCACAGTTTCTGATATTTAACACCCTACTCGACCAGGGAGATAACTTTGTCAGCTCGCCTTATTTGTATGGAGGGACTTACAATCAATTCACTGTTTCATTTAAAAAACAAGGACTGGAAGCCCGCTTGACCAAAGATCTTAACCCTGAATCATTTGAAGAACTGATTGATGCAAAAACAAAAATCATCTATCTGGAAACAATAGGAAACCCGGGCTATGTTATTCCCGATTTCGACGCCATCGCTGCTGTTGCGAAGAAATATGACATTCCCCTGGTCGTTGATAATACCTTTGCCGGAGGCGGTTACCTTTTCAGGCCGATCGAGCATGGCGCCGACATTGTAGTCAGCTCTGCCACGAAATGGATCGGCGGACATGGAACCAGCATCGGGGGGATTATTGTCGATGCCGGAAAATATAACTGGGGTAACGGAAAATTTCCCGGGTTTACCGAACCGTCGGAAGGTTATCACGGATTGGTTTACTGGGATATTTTCAATCCTGACGGACCATTCGGCAACATTGCCTTTATTACCAAAGCAAGGGTCGAAGGGCTCCGCGATTTTGGCCCGGCAATCAGCCCTTTCAATTCTTTCCTTTTGCTGCAAGGACTGGAAACATTATCTTTGCGGATGGAACGGCATGTTCAGAATGCGCAAAAGCTGGCAGAGTGGCTGGAAAACCATCCAAAGGTTAAAAGCGTAAATTACCCGGGATTGAAAAGTAACCCCTCGTATGAGCTTGCAACCAGATATTTTCCAAAGGGCCCAGGCAGCATGTTGTCGTTTATTGTAAAAGGGGGCGTTGCCGAAGCCGACCAGGTAGTACAAAACCTGGAACTGGTAAGCCATTTGGCCAATGTCGGAGATGCCAAGACACTGATCATTCAGCCTGCTTCGACTACGCACCAGCAATTATCGGAAGAGGCACAGGCTGCAGCAGGGGTTTATCCCGGCTTGCTTCGTGTTTCGGTAGGGTTGGAACATATCGACGATATTATTGCAGATTTTGAACAAGCCTTAAACAAAATCGGATAACATTAACCGGATGGAGCTGAACAAAAGACAGCATTGATCGTCATTGCGAATGGAACAACCAAGGCAATCTTTTCTAAAAAAAAGATTGCTTCTTCCCCCTCGCAATGACGGTTTTAAAAAGGTAATCCTGTCTTTCCGGATGCCCATCCTTATGAAAAAATATAGTAATTATGCCACTTAATATACCTGATACGCTTCCGGCAATTGAGCTACTGAGAAAGGAAAATATTTTTGTTTTTGACGAGACGCGGGCAACCCAGCAGGATATCCGTCCTCTGAAGATTATCATCCTGAACCTGATGCCCTTAAAGATCACGACAGAAACAGACCTGCTCAGGCTACTTTCGAACAGTCCGCTCCAAATAGAAATTGACTTTCTGATGATCAGCGATCATGAACACCGGAATACCCCGGCAGAACACATGATGGCTTTTTATAAAACCTTTAACGAAGTGAAAAACAAGAAGTACGATGGTATGATTATTACCGGGGCACCTGTTGAGCATTTGCCATTTGAAGAGGTCACCTATTGGGAAGAAATGAAAACAATTATGGACTGGTCGGTAAACCATGCCACATCTTCTTTATTCATCTGCTGGGCTTCCCAGGCTGGATTGTTCCACTTCTACGGCATTCCGAAGTATCCGCTGGAAAAGAAATTATTTGGCATCTTCAGACATCGTATTTCGGACGATAAGCTTCCTATATTCAGAGGTTTTGACGATGAATATGCCGTGCCTCACTCCAGGCATACGGAAGTCAGGGCGGAAGATATCCTCAAGGTTCCCGGCCTCGAGATTATTTCATATTCGAAAGAAGCGGGGGTCAATATGGTAATGGCACGCAACGGAAGACAGTTCTTCATCAACGGACATTCCGAATATTCAAGGGAAACTCTGAGCAATGAATATAAAAGGGACCTGGCAAAAGGATTACAGATAGAAATGCCGCAAAATTACTATCCGGACAATAACCCGGACAACGAACCGTTAATGACGTGGCGGTCCTCGGCAAATTTGTTATTCACCAACTGGCTGAATTACTATGTTTACCAGGAAACACCTTACGACCTGGACGATATCAGTTAAATACAAATATTTTAGAGAGTACTGAAAAATCGTTACCTTTAAAAACAAAAAACAAGTGTGATGCCAGAAAAGAAAAAGATAGCTGTTATCCTGTCAGGATGCGGCGTTTATGACGGATCTGAAATTCATGAGGCAACCCTGACCATGCTGGCCATAGCGAGGGCCGGGGCTGTTTATGAGATTTTTGCACCCGATGTGCAACAGGCGCATGTCATTAACCACCTTACCGGAGAAGTGATGAACGAAAGCCGCAATGTGCTGGTCGAATCGGCCAGGATTGCCCGCGGCAGGATTAACGATATAAAAGATTATATCGCTTCCGATTTCGATGCAATAATCTTTCCTGGCGGGTTCGGGGCTGCAAAAAACTTATGTACCTTTGCTTTTGACGGGCCCAATTGTGACGTAAACCCGGATATTGAAAAAGCAGTAAAGGATACGGTAACAGCAGAAAAACCCATAGGTGCCCTGTGTATTGCCCCGGCCCTGATCACAAGAATCCTTAAAAATGTCGAAGTAACGATAGGACAGGATGCAGGTACAGCCAAGGCTATTGAAATCATGGGAGGTAAGCATAAGCCTACGACTCATGGAGAAGTTGTTGTTGATCAGAAATATAAACTGGCAACCACTCCCTGTTATATGCTGGATGCCACGATCGGTCAGATTGCCGACGGGGCAGAAAATATTGTCGCAGCAATTCTCGAAATGATTTAAAACCGGATGATCTGAGGACAAACGGATCATCCAACTTTGGAGATTCATTTTTCCCTGATTTCGGTTATTGTAAATTCAGTACGGCGGTTTTTTGCACGCCCTGCCGGTGTATTATTTGTGGCAACAGGCTTTAAAATTCCGTAACCAACAAACGTCAACCGCTCTTTGCCGACACCCTTTTCGACGAGGTAACGCCATACAGATTCGGCCCGTTTCTCCGAAAGTTCCTGATTATAATCACGGTTTCCCGTACTGTCGGTATGTCCGCCTATTTCAACACAAACGCCGGGATTTTCATTCATAAACAGGACCATCTCTTCCAGTTCGGGTTTTGAGGAATCCAGAAGCCGGAACGAATCCGTATCAAAGAACAGATTATAGAGGATCACGGAACGGCCTTTACCGACCGGATCCAGAAAAATATCCATATGCCTGGGATCATCAGGCTTATACAGTTCTTTTAATAAAAAACTGGCTGAATAGAAAAGGTATCCCTGGCTCGAGACATTAAAAGCATAATTCCTCCCTACAGGTAAACAAATAAAAAACGTTCCTTCTTTTTCATCTGAATATGTTTCCGAAACAATTTTGTCTTTATCCAGGTCTATCAGTTTCACCAGTGCTTTTAAAGGGAATTTACTTTCCCTGTCTGCAACACGTCCAAGCACATAAGAAACGGGAGTTGGCCTGTAATCTTTATCCAGTGCAAACCGGTAAATATCCATTCCTTTTGACCCGGGACGATCGGAGGAATAATAGGCATAAGTGCCTGTCGCATCAACAATCAATCCTTGTTCATTTCTCCATGTATTTACAGGATATCCCAGGTTTACCGGTTTGTGCCATGTAGAATCGTTGAGCATACGGGTACAAAAGATGTCGGTTCCTCCCATACCCATCCATGTATCTGACGAAAAATACAAAGTCCGGCCATCAGGGTGAATGAACGGGGACATTTCATTTCCTGGTGTATTTATTGAATCCCCGAGATTTTCAGGACCTCCCCAACGGGGTATCCCGTCTTCCGTGAACCCTTTAAGCATGCACCGCCAGATATCCATTCCTCCCTTTCCTCCTTTCCGGTTACTCACAAAATAGAGATATTTACCGTTCGCAGCAATAGAAGGCTGGGCCTCCCATGCCCCTGAGTTTACCGGCTCTCCGGCATTTTTCGGCTCTGTCCAGTGGTTTCCTTCTTTACGGGTAAAATAAATATCGCAACTTCCATATCCTCCGGGACGGTTACAAGCAGTAAAAAAAATCAGGTTTCCACTGGCAGAGATACTTTCGGCCCCTTCATTGTTCATCGTGTTAACCAATCCAAGGGGCTGTGCCATCTGCCACTTTCCGGCACTAAATTTTGATTCGTAAAAATCTTCCTGATAATGTGTATTTTTACTGCCCGCCGGACCAACCGGAAGCAAGCGTGTAAAGACAAGCGTTGAGCCATCAATGGTCAATGCCGGCCAATATTCATCAAAATCAGTATTGATTGCATCTCCCATGTTCTCTGCATGAAATTTAACGGGACTCGCCATTTTTGCCAGGGCGAAATCACATTTCTTAATTTGTTCTTTCACTTTTTCTCCCGTCAGACTGTCATGAACCACCTCTAAATAATCGAGGTAAGCCGAGCGTGCCTTATCATAAATCCCGATTCTGTAATAAGCATTAGCCAGCACTAACGGGATCTTCCCATAGGTTCCGCGGCTGCTTACAGAAACTGCCTTTTCCAGGTTCCGGATCTGCAAAAATACAGAATCCAAATCCTGGTAGATATCTGACTTCAGCAAGTAAGCTTCTGTAAAACGGTCGTCCAAACGAATAGCATCATCCAGTTCCTCCAATGCCTTACTCGTTTCTTTTTCCTCATACAGTTTACGTGCCGCATTAAAATGCTTCATAGCTCTCTTTTCGTAAGAAGCAACCTCTTGCCCGTATGCAACAGCAATCATTAGAAACAGATATGCAGATAAAAAGAGGAATTTCATATGCTCTGTGATTTTTTCAAAGGAAGGTCACATGGGACTATGATAAAATTTTACTGATTGAGAATCGATGCAATTTCCGCCAGATTATATTTTGGCGTTGCTCCGGCTTTGGAAGCGACAAAAGCTCCCGTTGCACAGGCAAAGTTTAAAGCGTCTGAATTATTTTTCCCCTCCAGAACCGAGGCAACCAGTCCGGCCAAAAAAGCGTCTCCGGCCCCAACCGGGTCGACTGCATAAATCCTGAAACCGGGATGTTCATAAAATGAACCCTCTGCGTAAAGAATGGCTCCCTTTTCTCCTCTCGTCACGCAAACCATCCGGGCATTAAAAAATGATGATAGCCACAGGATTAATTCCCGGTCTGTTTCCTTACGTTCGTACCATCTTCCGAAAACACAAAGCTCTTCTTCATTCATTTTTATAATATCGGCCCGTTGCATCAATAATTCGAGGATCTCTTTATTGTCATAAGGTTTTCTGAGGTTGACATCGATCAGTTTTACGGCATCCCCGGAAAGGATATGAAGAATAACCTCTCGTGAAACAGGATTTCTGGAAGCCAATGAACCGTAAATAATGAGACCGGAATCTTTTGCAGCACGATCAAGTGCATCATGCATTTCCAGGTTATCCCAGGCTACCGGTTCACATATTTCATACGTTGCAGTTTGGTGCTCCAGGTGAACAATAACTTCACTCGTCGGTAGGCTGATGTCTGTACTGATATAGCTGGTATCCAATCCTGATGAATCAACAAATTCAAGCAACTCCTGCCCCAGGGTATCGTTCCCGACTTTACTGACAACAGTAACCTCGTGACCGAGTTGCTTTAAATGTAATCCGGCATTCATTGGGGCCCCTCCCGGTTTTCTCCCGGAAGGAAGGTTATCCCAAAGAATTTCTCCGATACACAGTATTTTTTTATTTTCTATCTTCATCTGCTATCTGGCAACCAGCCCTCTGTTTTCCAGCATCGGTCCAATTTCCGGCTCCCGGCCCCTGAAATCGCGGAACAACTTTGCAAGGTCTTCCGTATTTCCCCTGGAGAGGATCATATCGCGGAACCGTTGCCCATTTTCCCGGGTCAGGCCACCGTTTTCCTTAAACCAGGAATAAGCATCATCATCAAGCATTTCCGACCACAGGTAAGCATAATACCCGGCGGCATATCCGTTTCCCCAGATATGCAAAAAATAGGTTGATCGATAACGGGGCGGCACCTGGCGAAGGTCAAGATGAGTTTTATGCAATGCCTCTGCTTCGAATTTGTCAACATCACCGATTGAATCGCTGGCAGAGATAGTATGCCACTGCATATCAAGTTCGGCCGCGGCAAGAAGCTCGGTCAGCATATATCCCTGATTAAAGGATGCCGATTTCCTGATCTTTTCAACCAGTTTGGCAGGCATAGGTTCGCCTGTCTTATAGTGGACTGCATAATGACTGAAAACTTCCGGATAAATTGCCCAGTGTTCATTAAACTGAGAAGGAAATTCAACAAAATCGCGGGCGACACTTGTCCCCGACAGGCTTGGATACTGCTGACTGGCAAAAAATCCGTGCAAGGCATGCCCGAATTCATGGAACATGGTCGTCACGTCGTCGTAACTGATCAGGGCCGGCTGTCCCGGCGCAGGCTTTGCAAAGTTGCAAACATTATAGATAACAGGCTTTTTACCAAGCAGCTTCGACTGCTCCACAATGTTGTCCATCCATGCCCCGCCCGATTTATTGTCCCGTTTGAAATAATCACAGTAAAACAGCCCGATTGACGTGCTGTCGTGATCGAATAACTCGTAAACACGGACGTCATCCTGATAAACAGGAATATCATGACGTTCCTTGAAGGTCAGTCCGTAAAGCTGATGTGCGGCATAAAATACCCCGTTCTGAAGGACATTAAACAGTTCGAAGTACGGCTTAACCTGATCAGCATCTAGATCATACTTAGCCTTCCTGACCTTTTCAGCATAATAATTCCAATCCCAGGGCTCGAGTTTAAAACCGCCCTTTTCCTGGTCGATCACCTTCTGGATATCAGCAGCCTCTTTCCTCGCATTGGCAGTAGCAGCAGGGACCAGCTTGTCCAAAAAACTTTCTACCGTAACCGGTGTCTTCGCCATCTGATTCTGCAGGTTCCAGGCTGCGTAATTATCGAAGCCCAACAATTTTGCCTGTTGGGCCCTGATTTCGGCCAGACGGCTGATAATCCCCCTCGTATCATTGCTATCTCCTTTCTCGGCCCTGATCCAGGAATGCTGGAAAAGTTCATGCCTTACTTCACGATCTGAAAGAGATTGTAAGGCCGGTTGCTGGGTGGTGTTTTGCAAGGGAATATAATATTTGCCTGGCAGGTTATTGTTTTCAGCGGCTTGCTGAGCTGCCTGGATCTCATGTTCTGATAATCCGGCCAGCTTAGACTTGTCGTCAACAACCAAAGCCCCGGCCTTGGCTGCGTCCAATAACCGGTTTGTAAACCGGGCGCCCAATGAGGCTGCTTCCTCATTCAGCTTTTTAAGTTTTGTTTTATCATCCCCGGAAAGGTTTGCCCCGGCCATGATAAATTTTTGATAATAATATTCGACCAGCTTCATGGACTCTGGGTCAAGATTGAGTTCTCCCCTCTTGTCATATAGAGTCTTGACCCGGTTAAACAATTTATCATTCAAGAAAATAGCATCTTTATGCCCTGCCAGTTTGGGAGCCTCGGTTTCTTCTACCTTCTGCAAAACAGGGTTTGTGTTTGCTCCTGACAGTAAGTTAAATACTCCTTGGACCCGATGCAGGGTCTGACCGCTTTTTTCAAGGGCCACAAATGTGTTTTCAAAAGTCGGTTCTTCCGGATTGTCAGCAATCTTTGTTATTTCATCCAGCTGTTCAGCCATTCCGGCTTCCAGAGCGGGCTGAAAATCGCTGTCTTTTATTTTACCAAAGTCCGGAGCGCCATACGGTAAATTACTCGGTTTCATTAATGGATTATTAGACAAACTTTCATCATTTTGATTATTGGGGTTCCTGGTGCCGCTACATGCCGCCACAACAATTGTCAGGGCCACGGCTAAAAAAAGACATAATCTCTTCATGCTGTATTTTATTTTGATGATAAAAAAATTCCAGAAATAAAAAGTAAAAACAAAATAACGTGAAAAATTCTTCTTACGTATCTGCGAAAATAAGGAAAAAGGCTAAAAATAAATATGACATAAGTTGCAGATTCTTTCCTGTCGCCTTCGCACCCCAGGGAATAACCCAAAATTATAGGTTAATATTTCAGAAATTATCGACTATAATTTTAGAAATTATAGGTTAATATTTCAGAAATTATGGGTTATAATCTCCGGGATTATAGCTTATAATTTTGAAAATTATAAGCTAATGCCTTGAAACGGGTACAAATGCTCCTGCAAGTTCAGGACAGCCCTCCAGAAATACCTGATTAGCGAATTGAATTTGTAACTTTGCTAAAATCAAAAATTCAGAGAATGGTACTTCAAATTTTACTGGCAATTTCTATTATTCTCCAGTTTTTTGCCGCCGGGGTGGCTATTAAGCTGACAAAGGTAACCAAGTATAACTTTTCATGGATGCTCCTCACAGTAGGCTTTATCGTCATGGCCATCAGCCGTATTGTCGAGTTCCTGCCATATATCAGCAATTTCGAGCCACAGGAGCTTGGTGAGGTCGTGGTCTGGTTTGGCGTTGTTATCTCGCTGACCTTCGCCATTGGCGTATTTATGATCCAAAAAATTTTCAAGTACATGAAACGGGTGGAAGATTCACGGCGCCTCACTGAAAAAATGTTCCTGAATGCCATTATTCAGGCTGAAGAGAAGGAACGAAAGCGGTTTGCGAAAGAGCTCCATGATGGCCTTGGACCATTGCTGTCAACCGTCAAGATGTCTGTATCATCTCTTGCTCAGTTGAAACACGACAGTGCATCAGATGGAATTGTAAAAAATACGGAGATGATCATCAATGAAGCCATTAAGTCGCTTAAGGAAATATCGGACAACCTGAGCCCCCATGTGCTCGACAATTTCGGCTTGCTCCGGGCCCTTCGCAATTTCACAAACAAGATAAACGCCACCAGGGCCATTTATATCAACCTTGAGTCGAACCTGGGAAACGAGCGTTTTGAAACAAATACTGAAGTTGTACTTTACCGTGTTGTTTGCGAGTTGATAAACAATACGATTAAACATGCAAAGGCAAAAAAAGTCGATATCAGCTTGATGAAAGAGGAAAAAAGTCTTACCATTGTATACAAAGACAACGGCCGGGGCTTTAATAAAGCCAAATTGGTGGAACGTAACGGGAACCAGGGTATGGGACTTTCAAATATTTTTTCAAGGATTAATTCCCTGAAAGGTGAGATTTCGATCGAAAGCGAACCTGGAAAGGGGACCAAGGTAAACATTAAAGTAAAGATTGACAATGAATGAAAATATTCGAAAAATAATTATTGTTGATGATCATACTTTGTTTCGTAACGGGTTGAAAATTTTATTAAACAGCCTGGACAATTACAACGTAGTAGGTGAAGCAGCTGACGGAGAAGAATTTATCAGCCTGCTTGAAAAGCAGCATGATGCGGACCTGGTTCTCCTGGATATTGATATGCCTGTTATGGATGGAATTGAGGCAGCCAGGATAGCCTTGCAAAAATACCCTGATCTGAAGATTATTACCCTTTCGATGTATGGAGAAGAAGATTATTATTATAAAATGGTGGATGCCGGCGTAAAGGGTTTTCTTTTGAAAAACTCAGATATGAACGAGGTAAAGAACGCTCTTGAAACGGTCTACGAAGGGGGAAACTATTTTTCTTCAGAGCTTTTGCAAACATTGGTTAACAGCCTTCGCTCAAATACAAAGACCAAAGAAACGCGGGTCGATCTGTCTGAAAGGGAAATAGAAATACTAATCCTGATCTGCCAGGGATTTTCAAACCAGGAAATTGCAGATCAGCTTTTTATTTCAAAAAGAACGGTCGATAAACACAGGGCCAATATTCTTGAAAAAAGCGAGTGTAAAAATACGGCACAGCTGGTTATGTATGCCATAAAAAACCAACTCGTAGAAATCTGATTTATAAATTTATTTTAAACTTCTTCATCAAAGAATCTGCCATAAAGAAAAGAACAACCATCTGTGCAAACGGAGAAAGATGTTCCGGCAGGCCGGATGCTTTTAATTCCAGGCACTCATTTCCTGAGGCACGAAGTGTGTCTAGTAAGCGGGTGGTCCGGTCAGACTCCTGCCCGGGGGGATTTATAGCCAGAATGACCGATTTTTTGGGCGTTTCCATGAACCCGAACTGGGCAGCCGGTATCGCGCAAAAAGGAAAGCGGATAGCCGAAGTCAATAAAACAGCAGCATGTCCGGCAATGCCAATATTGGGTCCTGATCCGATAATATAAAAACCACGGTTTCCTTTTCTTTTGAGCGATGAGTAAAAAATCTTTGCCATATCATTTCCTTCCTGTCTGAGCAGGGCCATTTGCTCCTCCAGATACTGGATTGCAGGATAAGGGTCTACGCCATGTCCGAGATAAAGTACGACCAGCGTGTTGATAAAGCCTGACAGAAGAGTATTCTCAACATTCCCAGCACAAATATCGACAACAACATCGGCAGCATAGTGAGAAGCCAAAAAACCTTTCGTATCATCAACAACACAGACAAATTTTTCAAACCTATCGGCACACCAAAGGGTTTCCGCCCCTGTTCCTGACAAAGAAATCAGAACCGCTTTATCAAACTGTTTTACTCTCTCCAGGTAATAATAGTATTCCGACGCTATTTCCGGATAAATCTTCTTTCCAAGATAACGCAATACCTGGGAAGCATAATACGACGATCCCATACCGATATAGGGGACCTTTTCCGGAAGTATCAGCCCCTTATTCTTTTCATAGCAAGTTTTTGCCAGATGGGGCAATCCATAAATCACTGATTCCACGTTTCACAATTTTTTAGTTTTCCCAAACATTCCTTCCAGCTTCCAAAAAAATTCCACTAACACAAAAAACGTACCTGGAATATTATTTTCAGAAGCTATGTAAAATAAATCACTTCCTTTCCACAATTCTTCATCAGACAACGCTTTACCGGACAAAATTTCCGGCTATCCTTAATGCCTGCTGTCCATACGATCCGCCAAACAAAAGATAATGATTCAGGATATGGTAAAGCTGATAAACAGGCAATCTTTTTTTCCAGTCATCTTCAAGAGGAAGTGCATCATCATAGGCTTTCCATGTTTTATCGGAAAAACCACCGAAAAGAGCCATCATACTTAGTTCCATTTCCCGGTCGGCATAATAAGATGCCGGATCGATCAGGGCAGGCCCTTCCTCCGTATAAAGAAAATTTCCAGACCACAAATCTCCATGTATCAACGAAACTTTTGATGAAGCAGGCAGCCAGTCGGTAAGCTTACTTACCAAAGCCTCGTATATCTTCTTCTCCTCAAATCCCAGTTTTCGGTGGTTATCCACCAGTTCAAGAATATAAAGCAACCGGTTGTTGATAAAAAAATCTTTCCAGTTGTCGCACCAGCTATTTTTCTGCGGGGTAGAGCCACAATAGTTGTCATGATAAAACCCGAATTGCCGGTCGTGGTACTGATGCAAAACGGCAAGGCCCGTTCCAAGGTTCTCTTCCTGACGGGGCGAATAACCGGTTTTTAAAAATTCCAGCACTATAAAACCAGGGATATCATGGCCTCCTTTCCCTGCAAGGATGACCTCAGGAATCACCAATTGTTTCCCTGATAATAATTTTAATTCCTCCAGGCACTCAGCTTCACGTATAAATAAATCGTCTGCCGCGGCATGGTTCATTTTCAGAAAAAGGCCGCCATGAGAGGTTGTCAGCTTAAAACTCTGACTTATACATCCCCCTCCGATATGATCCATTCCTGTTATATGAAAACTGTTCCCAAACTTTTGAGTGAGTTTCTCTGTCAGATATTCAAAAGTTTTCTCTTCCATTTTTCAAAGGTACAACAAGAGAATTTGAAAATCCAAACGACAGCATTTCAAAGTTCCGGATAACTTCCCTTTAACGACAGAAAAAGGCCGCCAGATTGATCTGACGGCCTTATGTTTATTTACACCTTATTCTTAATATTTATTTCACCTTGTCAACAATTGCTTTAAAAGCAGTTGGTTGATTTGTTGCTAAATCAGCTAATACTTTACGGTTTATCTCGATACTGTTTTTCTTCAACAAACCAATTAACTGAGAATAGCTTAATCCTTCCATACGGGCAGCGGCATTAATACGCTGTATCCAAAGGGCACGGAAGTTTCTTTTTTTCGTTTTCCGGTCACGGTAGGCATACTGTAAACCTTTTTCATAGGTATTTTTTGCAACCGTCCAGACATTTCCACGGGCACCCCAATTCCCTCTGGTTTCCTTGAGGATTTTTTTTCTACGAGCCCGAGATGCTACATGATTTACTGATCTTGGCATAATTTTAATTTTTAAGTGGTCAGCGTCCGGTAAAACCGGATCTTTCGGCTAATTCACTTGTTCTTAACTTCTTTTATTCACTCTTCCTGAAAAGGATTATTTCATGGAAAGCAACAGCTTGACGTTTTTTTCATCAGCTTTGTCTACCAGCCCAAAATGGGTCAGGTTTCTTTTGCGTTTCGTGCTTTTTTTAGTCAGGATATGGCTTTTAAAAGCATGCTTCCTTTTCAATTTACCGGAACCAGTCAGTTTAAACCGCTTTTTTGCCCCGGAGTTTGTCTTCATTTTTGGCATCTTTCCAAATTTAAATTATCAAAGAAATTACTTCTTTTTCTTAGGTGAAATAAACATGATCATTCTCTTTCCTTCAAGGCGCGGCAGCTGTTCCACCTTGCCCAAATCTTCCAGGGAGGTTGCAAATTTGAGCAACAAAATTTCACCTTGTTCCTTGAAAAGGATCGAACGCCCTTTAAAGAAAACATAGGCTTTTACCTTAGCCCCTTCAGATAAAAACTTTTCGGCATGCCTCAGTTTAAAATTGAAATCGTGTTCATCGGTATTCGGCCCAAAACGGATTTCCTTTACAATAACTTTGACAGCCTTGGCCTTCATTTCTTTTTGTTTCTTCTTTTGTTGATAAAGAAACTTCTGATAATCAATAATTTTACAAACAGGAGGATCTGCATTGGGGGAAATTTCAACCAGGTCAAGCTCTTGTTCATGAGCCATTGACAGTGCTTCCTTTAACGTATAAACACCCTGGTTTTCTACATTTTCACCAACAACGCGAACCTGATGAGATCTGATTTGCTCATTTATCCTGTGCTGAGGTGTTGTATCTACTCGTGTTCCTCCTCGATATGGTCTTTTTAAAGCGATAAGAAAAACCTCCTATTCTTTTTAGTTATAAAATGCTGATAATTGTCCTTTTATCTCCTTGTTAAGGTAGGCCGCAAATTCCTCCATCGTCATGGATCCCTGGTCTCCTTCCCCTTGTTTTCTCACAGATACCAGCCCGGATTCAGCCTCTTTTTCTCCTACAATCAACAAATAAGGGATGCGCTTTAACTCGTTATCCCTTATCTTTCGTCCGATCTTTTCATTACGGTCGTCGATTAAGCTGCGAATATCGGAATTATTTAGAAAATCTGAAACTTTTTGGGCATATTCATTATATTTTTCACTAATAGGCAGCACCACAACCTGATCTGGAGTAAGCCAGAGCGGAAACTTCCCGGCGGTATGCTCAATCAACACAGCCACAAAACGTTCCATAGAACCGAATGGCGCACGGTGGATCATAATCGGACGGTGGCGTTTATCATCTGCCCCGATATATTCGAGGTCAAAACGTTCCGGCAGGTTATAATCGACCTGGATTGTACCCAGCTGCCAGTTTCTGCCGAGTGCATCCTTGACCATAAAGTCAAGTTTGGGACCATAGAATGCAGCTTCGCCAAGAACCGTTGTGGTTTTCAAGCCTTTTTCATCTGCTGCTTCGATGATCGCCCGTTCTGCTTTTTCCCAATTCTCAGGGGTCCCAATGTACTTTTCTGGTTTTGCAGGGTCACGTAATGAAATTTGGGCAGTGTAATCTTCCAGTCCCATTGTCTTGAAAATAATAAAAACGATGTCAATTACTTTCTTGAACTCATCTTTCAGTTGATCAGGACGGCAAAACAAGTGAGCATCATCCTGGGTAAAACCTCTTACCCGGGTCAATCCATGCAGCTCACCGCTTTGTTCATACCGGTATACCGTACCAAACTCGGCTAGCCTTACCGGCAGGTCTTTGTACGAACGGGGCTTCGAAGCATAGATCTCACAGTGATGGGGACAGTTCATCGGTTTCAACATATATTCCTCACCCTCAGCGGGGGTCTTGATTACCTGGAACGAATCGGCCCCGTACTTCTGGAAATGTCCTGAAGTTTTATACAAGGTAACATCTCCGATATGCGGGGTAATTACCTGTTCATAGCCAAACTTTTTCTGTACCTTTTTCAAAAAATCCTCAAGTTGCATGCGCAACACGGTTCCTTTGGGCAGCCATAAAGGCAACCCCTGCCCTACTTTTGCAGAGAAAGTGAACAATTCCATTTCTTTACCGATTTTCCGGTGGTCCCTCTTCTTTGCCTCTTCAAGTAAAGTAAGGTAATCGGTCAGCATTTTCTGCTTTGGAAAAGTAACACCGTAAATACGGGTCAGCATTTTGTTCTTTTCATTCCCGCGCCAGTATGCCCCTGCAATGGATGTCAGTTTTACAGCCTTTACATAGCCGGTATTAGGCAGGTGAGGGCCACGGCAAAGGTCAGTAAATTTTCCCTGATTATAAATGGTAATCTTTCCGTCTTCCAGTTCGCTGATCAGCTCCTGCTTCAGCTCATCATGTTTCTTCGTAAACATAGCCATTGCATCGGCCTTTGAAATCTCCCTGCGGACAATATCATTCTTTTCCCGGGCCAGTTCCAGCATTTTGGCCTCGATCCGTTCAAGATCTTTCTCCGTAAACTGGATTCCTTCCGGAAGATCAATATCATAATAAAATCCCGTATCAACAGTAGGTCCGATGCCAAATTTAGTCCCAGGATAGTAAAATTCGATTGCCTCGGCCATCAAGTGGGCAGAAGAATGCCAGAAAGTTTCCTTTCCTTCCCGGTCGTCCCACGTGAACAGTTTAATATTGGCATCTGTTGTCAGTGGCCTGCTTAAATCCCAGACTTCACCATTTACTGAAATCGCTAAAACCTCCTTTGCCAGGCGGTTACTTATAGCCTCGGCAATCTCGAGACCGGTAACCCCGCTCCCGAACTCCCGGACGCTGTTGTCAGGAAATGTTATTTTAATCATCTGTCTAATATTGTGAATCTTATTTTCAGGCTGCAAAGATAATTATTATTAAATGACGGAAATATGTTGCAGAAGAAATTTTCTTTAATAAATGCCGGATAATAAATGCTTGGGGCCTGAATACCGGACGGCCAGAGGCTCGTTCCATAAGGCAAAACAGCTACGCCGGAACAAACGTCTGGCCATTCATTTTGATATTATCTGTGTCAGGGAACTATCTGAACCCGAAGCCCAGCCCGGCGTTATAGGAAGTGTACTCGGCATGATTAACCGAACCGGAAATACTGAAGAAAGCCAGTTTTATCCGAAGGCCTGCGTTAACGGCCAGATTGGCCGCATCAAAATCCAGCGCGATCGGATCAGTTTCACCATAAATGATTAACTTATCATCCCCTTCTTTAATAAAAGGATAACTGCCTTTCAGGTCGGCATCTGTCTTATCGGAGCTATGGCCTATTGATGCAAAAACGGTAAGCACGCTGATTTTTTTTGAAACAATTAAGCCATAGTTCCAGGAATGAGTTTTTATCTTAAGTTGCTGGTTGTCGTCCTGTACATACGTGTCTTCAACCGGAACATCCGAATCGATATCATAATCAGCCGAAGTAAATGTCAGGTCGCTCGACGCATCGATATTTGAATAGTTTAAAAAGACTGCGGCGTCGAACGGAAGATGCCTCAGGTAAGGGATTGCCCTGATAACGTTATATTTGGCACCTACTCCAAACAATCCGATCTCAATTTCGTCATTATTAAAAGATAACTTCGGAACATATCTGACTACAACATCCATATTGGGAAGGACGCCCATTCCGACCTGTACCATTGGTACGGGGATTACGTCCCAGCCTGTTCCCTGAGGCGTGTTAAAGCGAAGAACTTCTGTTGATGGATCGTTTGGATCGAGATATACAGCCAGCTCAGGCCCGTCTTCCTCCGATCCTGCCACTGTCGGGGCTTCGCCACTTGAGGAGGAAGAGACAAGCACTGTATTCGAAAGATTTAAATCTCTGATATTAAAAGTTTTGCCACCTGAAGGAATCTTGACGGCACTGACATTGAACGACAGGTCTACCCCCAACAGGCGATGTGTTTCTGCACTATTGTACCACCCGTTTCCAAGTCCGTCGCCAAAGGCATAAGCATACGGCTCCAGATAAGCCTTAAACAACTTGGAAGCATCTTCTTTCCCCGAACGGATGAAATTCACGACATCCGACTGTGCAAAGGCAGTCATTCCTACCCCTGCAAAAACAAACAAGCACAACAATTTTTTCATTCGAAAGGAATTTAGTTAATTAATAAATTCATATGCGTCCTGTTCAAACACCCGGACAATCAAAGCATTCAACTATCCGGCCCTCTTTTATTTTTAAAACACGTTCTATTAACGTAATGTTTGCCATAAAAATGTTGAAACAGCAAAAAAAGAAGTAGTTCCCGATACTTAGGGGGCATTGCTCAATCTGTCGATACGACCAAAATCATAACGATTATTGACAGTCAACCATTGGGACCAATCGATTCAACATTTAACCCAATTTTAGTTTTCTGTTAAAATATCCCTTGTTTTGGCTTTTTTATTAAATATTTTTTTAAAATTTTGATCTTTGAAACAAAAATTATCAGCTATGCGGAATTTTATCATTTTATTAATCCTTTTTGCAGGATTTATCCCGGGCCTGCAGGCTCAAAAAAGGATTACCCTTGAAGACATACAAGTCTACGGCACATTCAGACCGGAAACAGTAAGCGGCCTGCGTTCAATGAATGATGGTTTGTATTACACCACAATGGAAGACGGTACAAGAATTGTGAAATACAGTTATAAAAACGGTGAAGAAGCCGGTGTTGTATTCGATCTTTCAAAAATTAAAAATGCCCAGATTAAAAGTTTTTCGTCTTATGAATTCAGCGATGACGAAACAAAAATACTTTTAATGACTCAAAAACAATCAATATACCGCCATTCGTTCACAGCCGAATATTACATCTGGAACTCGGTAACCGGGGAACTGACAGCTTTGTCTGAAAAAGGGAGGCAACAGGTAGCCACTTTCTCTCCTGACGGTGAACGCGTAGCTTTTGTCCGCGACAACAATCTTTTTATCAAAAGCCTTAAATTCGGGACGGAAAACCAGGTGACATACGACGGAAAGAAAAACGGAATTATCAACGGAATCCCTGATTGGGTGTACGAGGAAGAATTCTCATACAATAAAGCCTTCGCATGGTCGCCCGACTCAAAATTTCTTGCATACACCCGGTTTGACGAGACCAACGTAAAGGAATTCCCCATCACCATATTTAAGGGAGAATATCCCAGCCTGGATGAAAATGACCAGTATCCTTCGACCTATACCTATAAATATCCTAAAGCAGGCCAGAACAACTCGGTTGTAAGCGTGAAGGTCTATGAGCTGAAATCGAAAACATCGGTCACGGTTGACCTGGGAGAAGATACTGACATTTATATACCCCGGGTTAAATGGACAGCCGATGCCGCCGACCTGGCTGTTATGCGCCTCAACCGCCGTCAAAACCAGATGGACGTATTACTTGCAAATCCGTATACAGGGGACACCCGTTCATTCTTTACTGAAAAAAACGACCGGTATATCTCTGAAGATTTTCTGGATGATTTTGTCTTTCTGCCCGATAACGATTATTTCGTTGTAAACAGCGAGAGGAACGGCTATTCTCAACTTTATCTATACAACCGGCAGGGGTTCTTTGTCAGGCAACTTACCGACGGGAAATTCGATGTCACCGGCTTTTACGGATTCGACAGCAAAAAGAAACTATTTTATTACCAGGCCGCAAAAGAATCGCCGCTTCGCAGGGAAGTCTACTACGTTTCACTTGACGGAAAAAAACAGGGAAAATTATCTGCCGAAGAAGGAACGAACGAAGCAGATTTCAGCACCGGATTCAAATATTATATTAATTATTATACCAATATACAGACCCCCAATACGGTCACATTGCACAGCAGCGACGGAAAACTGATCAGAACACTTGAAGACAACAGGAAACTTTTGGACAAAGTTGCCCAATATAATATTTCACCTAAAGAATTTTTCACGTTTACAACTTCTGAAGGGGTAACCCTGAACGGCTGGATGATCAAACCCGAGGGGTTCGATCCCGCTAAAAAATACCCGGTAGTCATGACCCAGTATAGCGGTCCGAATTCGCAGCAGGTACTGGATACATGGTCGGTCGACTGGTACAATTACCTGGCCCAGGAAGGATTTCTGGTAGCTTGTGTTGATCCGCGGGGAACAGGCGCCAGAGGTGAAGATTTCAGAAAGATCACTTACATGCAGTTAGGTAAATACGAATCGGACGACCAGATAGAAGCTGCAAAATACCTGGGGTCACTCCCCTATGTCGATAAAGGCAACATTGCTATCTGGGGATGGAGCTACGGCGGTTTTATGAGCCTTCTCTGTCTGGAGAAAGGCGGAGATATTTTTAAAGCCGGCATCGCGGTCGCTCCGGTAACGCATTACAAATTTTACGATTCTGTTTATACCGAGCGTTACATGCGTACCCCAAAAGAAAATCCCGACGGATACAACGATAACTCGCCCATGAAAAACCCGAAAGGCATCACCGGCCACCTGCTGATTATCCACGGATCGGCCGATGATAACGTACACTTGCAAAACACGATGGAATTTACAGAAGAACTGGTGCAGGCCGGCATCCCTTTCGATATGGCTATTTATACCAACCGGAACCATGGACTGTATGGCGGTAATACAAGGCTCCATCTCTATCAGAAGATGACAAGCTTTTTTGAAAACCAGCTGAAAAAATAAAGGCTGGAACGGACTGGTTTTATTCCATCATTGTATAAAACCAGTCTGTATCTTTCTTCGTCCGTCCGTTATAAAACTTATTACAGAATGAATTGCAGATTGGGACACAAATCATTTCCTGTATTCTGAGAATTCGTTCTCCCCGGTCAACACCTGACTGAATAGTTGTTCGAACAGTTGGTCCGGTAATCCGGAAAGCGTATGTTGCTTTTGCTGAATAAATGAAAAGCCAAGTGGAGAAAAAGCCTCAAATTTTTCAGAGAATTCTAGGCTAAACAAACTGCTGTTGCTGACCAGGGTTTCAACCAAAAACAAATCTGTGCTTTTTTCCAGGAGTGCTTTAAACTCTTCTTCCCATGATGCTTGAAGCAGGGAAAGGTGTTCTGTAAGCTTCTTCCCCAGATGGTATGTTTTATTCAGGTAACTATCGATTTTTTCAGAAAGTGCAGCATTGGCAAATCCGGTGAGCAGCGAATCAGAGAGATCTTCACTTGTGTCCTGCAGGTCATCAAGTAATTGGAGAAAAGCCCCGTAATAAAATAAAAACTCTTCCTCTCCTGATGTCAGGCTACCTGAAATCAGATAACCGTCGGCCACCACAGAAGTACCTCCCTTGCGGATACAAATCATCAGGCTGTCTTCGAATCCAAGAAGTCCCGGATTCGAGAGAAGACACGTACTTTGCGTTTGTGCATCATGGATATCCAGTAAACTTTTGTAAACACCGGGATAGAGCTCCCTTTCCCATGAACTTTCGATAAGGCCGACCAGCCGGAAAATCGTATCCTCCCTCTCGTTGAAGGCTTCGACCCATTCACCGCGCAACCGTTTTTCAAAACGGGAGCTAAAATTCCACTTGGCGGCAGCAGATACGCATGGATCGTCCAGGTAGTTATCAGTATAGGGATAAAGCATACTATAAGCAAAAACAGACGGAGTCAGGCACACCGGTTTATTCATCAGGTACTGAAGTCCGTTCATGATCCAGACGTTACGGCATGCCTGAAAAATATCCTTAAACCCAAGTTCCGGGTCAAAACGTTTTGCTTCCCGGATAAATGCACTGGTCGAGCTGACCATTTCATCGGAGAAAATAACCTGTATCAAATTTGAGGGGTAGTCAAGTGTGTCCCGGAAGAAGCAGGATAAATACGATAAAAACTTTTCTTTCGAATTCATCTTTCCCGATATTACCGGTGTTTTCGCCAAAGCATCCAGCTTCCGGAGAAAAGATTCAAACCGTTTTTCCCTTACTTTTTTCTCCTTAAGATTGAAAGTTTTTAATCCTGAAGGAAAATCGTCATTACTCTCGTTCCACATGTGCATAAAAGATAAGGCATAATCCATGGCATGTCAATTTTTGCTATTTCTTTTTACTACAAAGAGATACATATCCTGACAGAAAATACTTAAAAATTCGGTAAACAGATTTGTTTTGCCGATCAAAATCAAAAAAGAGAGATTTTTCTTTTTTCAACAATAAAATTTTTCAGGAAATTAGTAACTGGACAAAATTTTCCTATATTTGCAACGCCTTAGACAATAGGTCAGGGTTGAAGAAATACTGAAAAGTTGGTAAACCAAAAATTCTTCAATATGAATAAAAAGCCCAGATGGCGGAATTGGTAGACGCACTAGTTTCAGGGACTAGCGTTCGCAAGGACGTGCAGGTTCGAGTCCTGTTCTGGGCACATTTTAAAATCGTAATCATATATAAATAAAATGATTACGATTTTTTTATGTCCCTATTGCAGCCATGTTTGCAGCCATATGAAGATGGAGACGGGCATGAAATAACAGCCATAAAAATAGACAGAGCGACATCAATATTCGGATCGTTCCAAAACTTTACCCAGGCAGTATATCATTTCTGCATTCATGTGATTAATGATGATATCCTCAACCTCAACGATCGCCCAGGGACGTTTACCGGAATAAGCCCCTGTAAGGAGTTTAATAGCATCATACTTTATCGGTACCAGTTCAGCATCTTCGATTTGTTTTGCGGTTAATTCTTTGTTTGAGGTGAATATCTGATCACCAACCTTGTAGCTGATATACCTGTCAACCGTTGAAGCTTTGATTTGCCGGTATTCTTCTTTTTTCTTGCCGCTCAGAATCTCATCAAAATACTGTTGTTTGATGCTTAAGGTTAGGATTTTCACGTCAGTCAGATTTAGAGCTATCAAGTTAATTCTTTTCGATGAACCAACGTGTATGGTTGCTCAAAAAATAACCCCGACACGAAAATTAATCCGGATCGGGGTTGGCGTGTGTAAATGTTCAATGCTATAGCCTCACGGCTAATAATTCATTTCCCAACTGGTGGATAGCTGTTTGTATTTTATTACTTTGTTTCTCCGATGCAAATTTGATCCCCTTTTTATACTGTCTGATCAAAGAGGCGTTTACACCTGCCTTTTCTGCCAACTTTGAAGCATTCAGACAATCGAAGTAATTGAAGAAGGAAGCCATGTCATACTTAAACTCAAACTCAGGATGATCTATCTCCTCTGGGATAGGCTTGCCCATGCTTTCATACATATCAACATAATCCTGAATTGCTTCTTTTAATTTTTCTTTAGCCTCGGCCACAGATCCCCCCTGTGCATTTAAATTATGCCTCTTCATATCAGGAACGTAAATACTGTATGTTCCGTCATTCCACAATTCTACAACAGCCTTTTTCATTCTAACCTCCTTTTTTAGATTGTGTAAATGTGCAGGTCATTTAAGACCTGCATCTTTCATCATGCTGTTAAGTGTTCCGCTTCTTATCTCTTGGCTCGGATGTCTTGGTACCCTGAAAAACTTGTCAGTTACCGGGCTATACCAGACATCATGCTCCTTACCATGACTTACAAAGTAACAACCAATCTTACCAGCCTTCTTAAGAAACTCTGATGTTTTCATATCAAAGAACATTTACACATCACAAAAGTAACACAAATGTTACTACAATACAAATGAATCGTGACAATTTTTCCCGCTAAAAAAGAGCGGGTAAAATACCCGCCCCTCTGCCATTTGTCTTATCTGCCTTGTTAAAATTCAATTGTAAATCCGGATCAATACAATACCCGTCTTCTGTAATTACCAGTTCTCCCTCCTCTGTTGCAAGGAGGTACTGAATTTCAATTACCTTATTCACATCCCTGATTGTCAGGTCGGGAACTATTGTTACATCCCGAATGGGGGCGAAAGAAGGTACAACTGTTTTGTCTTTAATTATTATCATTACGTTCTTATTTTTCATTGCTTATGCCCTCCCTGTACCCGTGAGTTCCTGGACTGCTTTCTCCGCATCTCCTTTAAAGATGACATTGGTATCCGGATTCTGAGAAGCAACGGCAAGGCCGATAAAAACCCCCTTCGCTTCTGAGATGATCAATGTATCCCGGTCAATGTCCTCAGCTTCGATCTGCCCCTTTGAGAAATATTTGATCTGCTGTATTTTACTTTCTTTGTTCATGTTGTAATTGCGTTAATCCACTGTATTAATGATATTTCAAATAAGGTTCGGTCTTTATTCCGTTTTCGATGTCTGAAATTTCCCGTTTGTCCGCCTCCGATAGCGGATATCTCAGTATCATTCCGCCAGGTATCGGCGCAAAATCCATGAATTCCCCGGTCGGGATGAAGTTCCCTGCCTCATCCACGTCAAAGACGGGAAGGCGGCTATCTATCGGCTTGATGCCCCGGACAAAGCCCATTATCTGCTGAATTTTTTGCTGGTTCTCCATTGCCTTAATCCTTAAATCGGGTTGCCTCATCTGCTGTAAAATGTGCTTCAAAACCCAATTTCCGGGCGGCTGCGTTTAGTCGTCTAGCAACCTCTGCCGGATCGGTTAGCCACATGTCAAATGGAATGTTCAATTCCAGATCATGGCCTTTAATGATGTCCATGATTTCTTCAATTTTCTGTATTTTGTTCATCTTTCAATTTTTTAATTCTTTCAAAAAGCTCATCAATAGCATGTTCCGGCATTTCCTTTAAAAGTCGCTCAATCTCTGCATATTCGGCAGCCACTTGCTGTTCAACGCTTATACTTTGTAATTTGGGAATCGTAAACTCCAGTAGCTTGGTTAGTGCATTGAGCCGCTGCGAAGGTTCTAACGACCGCAATAAAGCGTTCAATCGCCGAGGGGTGATCTCTTTGCCCAGTACTTCATTTAGTACGCCCCTGAGTTCGGATGTTAACTTATTCGGCTTGCCTTTCGGTCGTCCCCCAATCCTACCTCTGCCATCTCCTTTTTGTCGTCCCATTTTTTTACTATTTAAAACTATTTTAATAAAGCCCCTGCACCCAGACTTAACCAGGTGCAGGGAGATTGGTTAGTTACTTTGATCAGCGGTCCATGCCCAATAGAAAAACCGTTCGAGACCATAAGGGATCGATTCTTCACAAATTTTCCGGGCCTTTTCGCCAATGATTTTTTCAACCTCTTTATCCGTTAGCGACGTGTTGGAACATAGGAGGTACTGCGGCTCACGATAGCCGTCACTCATAAATGATTCACTGAAAACCGCCTTGTCTCTAACGTAAAATACTTTGGTAATTGTTGCCATAATGTTTATTATTAAATTGTTAACGATTAATTTTTATTCCCTTTTTTATGAGGGAGATGATGCCAGCAGCATCATTGTCTTCCTCTGTTGCCTGTTGTGGCTGTTTGCCGGTCATCCGGGCGGTCTCTCCTGCGATCTGGTTTGCCAGCCTTTCGCTATCGGAAAGCTCCGGCTCTGCCGGTTTAGGCTTTGTTATTGGCTGCCCGGCGACGACTTGCTCGACAACGCCTACAAGTGCGTTCATTGTGGTGGCCAATGCCTGGCCCCATACTGGAATGTCATTTTGTGTACTCATTTTGTAAAGTATTTATGGGTTAATATTTTGATCATCAAATTCTTGCTGTTCAGGAACTACCTCCAATGCGCTGCTTATGCGTTGCTCGTGCTCGGCTAAAATGGCCTGAAGCTCTTTCAGGCTGTACCGGTTAAAGAGGGTTTGGGCTATTTCAACTTTCTGAAGGTCAATGTCAAAGGGTTGTGTTTTCATGTTGATTTTTGCTTAAAATGGATTATCGTTAAACTGTGGTTCGATCAGGCCGTCAGGTCGAAAAGCCTCAGGCATTTCATACTCTTCGCGGTAGTCATAAAAACCGGTCGTTTCTGCGTTAAATGCGAGGAAGAAAGTTCCAGTACCAACGTTTCGACCTTTACCGACAATAACTTGTGCGGTTCCTGCAGTGGGTTTATTCTGAAACGGATCTTCATAGGACAATCCGTAAACCTCTGGCCGGTATAATAGGAGAATTAAATCCGCTGCTTCTTCAATCTGGCCTGATCCTCGTAATCTGGCAATAGATGGGACTGGCCGTTGTTTGTCCCGGTTGAGTTGCGATAATGCAAGAACCGTAATATTTTGTTCTTTTGCCACGTTTTTTAACTTTCGCGCTATGTCGGCCAACCGTGATTCATCACTTTTCCCGTTGTCGCCCGAAACGATCTGCAGGAAGTCAACTACAGCCACGTTAATATCATACTTCAATTTCAGTCTGCGGATAGATGCGCAAATATTGTCAATGCTGTTATTTGACCGTTCATCATAATAGAGCCCCGAAAGGCTGTTTTTAAGGCCATGAACAGTGGCAAGTTCTTCATTGGATAATATTCCCGTCAATATTTTTTTAGATGAAATGCCGGTAATCTGTGCGATGATACGGGCCGTTAGCTGTTTGTGCGTCATTTCAAGGCTGTAAGCTGCTGCCGTATGGCCTACTTTGATCATGTTCCGGATGATGGAAACGGCAAGGGCTGTTTTTCCCTGGCTGGTTTCACCAGCGACAATGATTAGATCCCCTTCCTGTAATCCTCCTGTGAACTTGTCCAGTTTAGCCAATCCGGTGGGAATACCAACGATTTGGTTTCCCTGTTGGTTCCGCTTGGCTTGTTCAATCACTTCCTGTAAACTGGTTTCTACCGTAACGACATTTGACTGGTTGAATTCCATCAACTCAAGGGTGTTCGACTGCCATTCTTTAACCAGGTCGTCAACATCAATTGATAAGTCATACGCCTTCTGATAGGTTTTCATGGCTTTGGCTGCCATTTCCCGGCGTGTGTGAAGATCCACCAAGATCCGGATATGGTGTTTAAGGTTCGAGGCTGATGCAACACGATAAGCAAGCCGGAATAAGTAATCCATACCGCCAATGCTTTCAATCTCATTCTTTGAGCTTAGGGCAAACTGAACCTGAAATATATCAACGGGTGTTCCTTTCTTTTTCAGATCTAAGAGGGCGTTGGCAATCTTCCGATGTTCATCAAGATAAAACCAGTCTGGATTTATGGGATTCTCGATTATAGCCGTTGATTCTGTCATCAAACCGGCCAGAACTATCTGCTCAAGATCTTTGTCGTATGTCGGGGTTGTTGGGTTCATATTTCTGCGTATTTAGGGGTGAATTGCTTCGGTTGAGGTTTGCCATTTCCGGGTGTTCTTGCTATCCACCCGGAAACTGCCTTTTCCCAGTCTGCCATTTTGTTTTTACCGACCATCCAGTTTTTTGATGAATAAAATGATTCAAACTTTTCTGCCTCAATCTTTGCATTTAGGGATAAACCCTTTTCAGTGATCTTAGCCGCAAAGAATGATTCTATTTCAGAGAGAGAGGGAGCGGAAAAGCTTTTGCTTTTCTTTTTTATTTTTTCTTTTTCAACATCAACATCAACATCAACATCTACATTATCGGCTTTTTTGGGTTCATCTGGGTTTTCTGGGTTAATTGGGAACCCAGTGGGTTTTTGGGGGTCATTTGGGTTATACGTATCTTTCGGAGGTCTCCCTCCCCTCGCTCCGTTTCTTCTGTTCCGTTCGACAATGGTTGAAAGATACTTTTCACTATCTCTGTCAAACTGGCCTTTCATAAAGTTGAAGGCCATCTGACATACCGGAGACATGTCAGGCACTTCACCGCGGATATGATAACAAAATATCGCATCGAAAAGCCTTGCTTTATCTTGATCAGATAGCCCTTTTAGGGGATCGTAAAATGAGTTATATAGGATGAAGCTATCTTTCATTAGGATAAGGTTTTGATGTACTTTTCGACCAAGCTGGGGTGGCTACCGTCCTCGTTCATCCGTAAGCAATATTTAGTGCTTATTTCTTTGGTAATTCGCTGATAATGCTTATCTTTAGACCTGAAATCAATTATAAGTTGTCGGTTGATAGCGGTACCTCGGCGGGGGTTGACCGCTTTTTCTTTTGTCTCCATCGTTATGCCCTCCCGATTAGTGCGGTCTCGATGTCGCTCTTCAGGTAGCGTAGCACATTCCCCACTTTTTTAGCACGAAGAATACCCTTGCGGTTCCATTGCCACAATGTGACGCGGCTTACCTTGAGTATTTCCGCTGTTTCGTCTGGTGTGAAGTATTTTTCGGCGGGAGGTGTCGTTGCCGGTTCAGGCTTTAACTGAATGGCCAGTTCGCGAGCAAATGAGATTAAATCTCTCGCCGAAACATTAACAGATATTTTCTCTGCCAGTTCGGGATTTGTGATTAGCGAATTTAATATTTCCATTGCATCATTTTTTTGTTCATGATGCAATGTTAAGGCAAGCTAATCAATTAAATGTGGTGCAAAAGTGCACTTGTTTCTGCACCACATTTTTTTATTAATTTTGATCTAAAATTCGCTCAATGTCCTTTCGCGCCACCTTGTTTTTACTTTGCATTCGAGCTCCCGGCTTTATTATATCCTTGATTGTTTTCTTTAACGAAATATCTGTTTTCTTTCCGCTTTTTTCTTCTTCTTCTCGATAAGGATTCCATCCAAATTTTTTGAAAAATAGCCTTTTAACAATATCTAACGCACCTTTCACTTTTTTTTCTTGCAGGTATTTTTCTTTGATAACATCAAAAAGGAGATAAAATTGATTTAGCGGAGTTGCATCAACTTCGGAAAACCCGATAAATTCACCATTACTACAAGCCTGTTCAGAAATTATTTGGGTTATCCTTACACGTTCCCCCGGGAATTTAAACATATTCTCGTAGGTTATAGGGACTCCGTTTATTAAAGAATCCAAGTTTTGCCAACGGGTGTAATACTCAACAAACTGCCCAATATTATTAAAAATATCAATGTTGTGCTCCTTTCTATACTTGAGAAATTGTGGGTTGTTGGTAATTAATTCCGACATTACTTCTGGCATATCAGGAAATAACTTATCAGGTTGCTGAATCCAAATTGTGCTTAAAATTCTCCCATACCGGAAGCATTCTGTTACTATTTTCTTTTGTTCTTTGATATAATAATCCCTGCTCAAATCCGTAGGGTAATTCAAATCAGGAAAATCTTTTACCCGTTCCAGACTCTTTTCGATGTAACTTTTAATCGTTTCCTTTGTGTCCATTGTCAATAACATCATTAATCCGTTGCCAGTGTTCAGCCAATAGTATGGCGTGTTCTTCCGGTGTTACCCGGATATATTTCAAGAATGATTTTTCTGTTGTATGCCCGGTAATCTTCATTATTGAGATTGCAGGAAACCCGTTTTTATACAGATTGGTTGCAAAGCTTCGTCTCGCAGTATGCGAGCTAACAAGGTCACTTTTTTTAAAACTCGCCGTAACACGTCTGCCGCCTCTAGTGATGCTTTTTTGCGTCTCTTCATTTATCAATGCAAGAGCACAAACTTCTTTTATGTAGTCATTGAATTTTTGATTCGATGGTGCTGGCGGCAAATGGCCATTGTATTTATCGAGAATGGATTTAACAACCGGATGCAAAGGGATTACGACCCTGGCTCCGGTTTTTTCCTGCCTAACATGAAGAAACCCGTTTGTAATCTGATCCGGGCTTATTGCGGAGAAATCAGAAAAACGGCAGCCCGTCCAACATCCAACAAGAAATAAATCCCGGATGCGCTCCAGTCTCAGGTTCCCGGATAGATCTAAATTGAAAAGCAAATCGAGTTCCTGCTCGTTCAGGTAGACAGCATCGGCATTCTCTGTCAGAACCGTGAAATTCTTACTTTTATGACCTCTAAATGAGTTATGACCCTGTTCCGCAGCTTCATTTAAAAAACCCTTCAAAACAGCGATATGCTTTCCGACACTATTAACAGCCAGCCCCGTCTCAGTTATATCATTGCCCTCTTCGTCTTTCCCTTTGTGAACTGCCTTTTGGTTTAAGAACTTCACAAAGCTGGTGTAGAATTTCATGTCAATATCCTTAAAGTCAAATGATAGATTCTTGTACATGCTAAATTCTGCCAGAAGGTGGTAACAGGTAGTATATTTTTTGATCGTTGAAACGGCTATTTTCTTTCCTGTCTTGGGGTTGATCCGGCTTTTTGATGATTCGATAAAATTCTCAATGAATTCAAATAAGTTGACAGGCTTTTCTTGTTCTTCTTGCTTTGGGCGAAAATAAGTATCAATGGTTTCCTTCAGCCATTCGGCTGTTGGAGCTTCTTTCAATTGCTGATAGGCTGTCTTTACGTGCTTTTCAAGCCCTTCCAACTGGTCCTTATACCATTCCTTTTCCGGAAAAATAGCCAGATCACGAATCTTGTCACGGCAGGTTTTTCCTTTGTCATTCCAATGATTTAACGGAATACTCAAAGAAGTTGCTGCAAACATGTTGATTTTTTGCCCGTCTCTCAGCCGCAACCGGATAGTAACATCTTTCTTTTTGCTTTTGGCCGTTGTCCTTACGAAGAAATAGACTTTCATGATCTTTGATTTTTACCAAAGATACGAAAGTTTATATTTTGCAGCCAATTTGCAGCCAATTTTTATTAACAGGTTTTAACGCGCGCGAATATTCATTAATGGATAATCGGCCTAAACTAACTGTTAAGCGTTAATTTATAATGAATTTTCAATAAATTATTCCGTATGTATGATTAGCTGAAATTAATATAGTTCGAGTCCTGTTCTGGGCACTTTTTGGAAAAATAAAACCTCTGTAGATTATAGATTTGCCGAGGTTTTATTAATTAAAATGAACCCTCCGCCGGGCGTTTTGGCAGCCCCGCACCGTTCAGTAAACAGACTTACGCACCTATACTTTCGAGATTACAGATGAAGACATTCAGGTTTGTAAGCAAGTATAGCTTTATCCATAAAAAAGGTCCGGTCACTACCGGGCCTTTGTGTTTTCCGGCAACTGCCGTATAAACAAGATTCGTGTACCTTCTAAAGGTAATAAAAAAATGTTCCCATTTTCATGCCAATCAATTCTTTTATGTCGTAAACAATCAGATCATCTTTAATGTCAATCCGGATACCGCGACCTTCGGCATAATCATCCAAAAACCTTCTTCTCAAAAACATAATCATCCATCACAAAGCCATTACCAATATCTATCACTTCGGCCTTGATATTCTTCATACCATATTTTTCATAAAATGCAATGGCTTGTTTGTTATTTTTGTTCACATTCAGACAAATAGCTTCGTCGCCTGATTTGATGGCCTCAGATGTCGCCATATCGAACATGGCAGCTCCGATACCTTTTCTCTGTGCAGAGGGTAGTATGTACGCTTTGTGTATTTTTGTCCGGGCGGATTGTTGATAATTATTTTCTATTGACATAAAGCCGAGGTATTTCCCTCCCGATCTGGCTAAAAAATAACGGTTGTCAGTTGAAAATTGTTCCGTAAGTGAAGCCGAACTGTACATCCAGTTCATCATGTAACGGATTTGTTCCGACGATAATATTGATACAAAAGTTACAGGCCATGTTTCTTCAGCAATCTTCTGAATGTCAAAAATGTTATCGGGAGATGCTTCAAAAATTTTTAAATCAGTCATTTTTATTCATCTTCAGATTATTCCCAAATGGTCAAATCTGGCCACATTAAAACCGATACAATCTATTCAAATATACTGCTTTTTCTTATAGAGGGCTTCACTTAATCCGCAATCCACATTATTTTCTTATCAGTTCGGTCAATGTCTCCAACAGCTTGTTCACGTCATTTTCGTTAATGTGTAAATGGGGGGAAAATCTTAGTGAATTGCCACGTTGACTAATAAATATATTCCTCATTTTTAGTTCATTTACAAGATTATTTTTGTAATAATCAGGTAGTAACGCACCGAATAGATGCGGGCAACGTTGTGAATCGTCGTGTAACTGAAATCCCAACTGTTCAAGATGCAAAGCTATTCGCCTGTTAATCAACAATAGGGAGCCGGCAATCTCAGGCACGCCCCATTTCCCTATTTGCTCCAGCGCGGCAATTGCCCCGGGCAAAATGGTTGGCGTACATTTTTGCCCGACATCAAATCTGCGTGAACCGTCCATATAATCATCGGAATACTTAACCAAAGAGGCAAAATCTTCTGCATTCTCCCTTGCCATCCATGTTTCTTCAAGGGGGCGTGATTTTTGCCATTGTTCCGATACGTAAAACAAACTAAACCCATACGGACATAGGAGCCATTTATATCCCGAGGCAACAAGAAAATCGGGCTTTATCTCCTCAATAACCAATGGCATTGCCCCCAATGTTTGGGTGGCATCAACTACCAAAACACTGTTTAAATTACGGCAGGCTTTTCCTATTTCCGCTAAATCAATTTTTACCCCATTTGTCCAATGGCAAGATGATACTGCAACCACCTTAATTCTTTTATCTAATCTGTCGATGATTGCCCGTGTCCAATTACCATCGCCGGGCGTCGGAACAGTTATAATTTCTGTCCCTGTCTCCTTGGCAACCCTTTGCCAGGGCAATACGTTGCTTGGAAATTCCTCGTCTATTAACAGTATTTGGTCGCCGGTTCTCAAATTCGGCTCAATGGCACGAGCGGCAGTGCTTATTCCATAACTTGCAGAGGGAATAATCGCATAATCGCCCGCCTTTCCTCCAAAAATACCAGCCGATAATTTTCTTATGGTTTCTGCATCGTCAAAAAAATTTGAGGCAGTCCTTTCCCAGGGATGGCATTTTTCCCCAGCCCCTGCAACCAACCGCCTTTTCGATTCAATCAACAGCGGCGAATTATACGCACAATTGAAATAGACAATATTGTCGGGGATGTCAAATAAACGTCTTTGTGATAAAAAATTTTCCATATTCATTTTGAACTAAGATACGATTTTACAAATGCTCTTGCCGATCATGAAACATCTTCTGGGGTAGTCGACCAGGAGCAGATTGTACGGTCTGACGGTAATGAGTACCTGTTTCACCTTTATGCTCTGTCTTTGGTATATTCGACCAATCAGTCGTTTGAAACGAAATGTTCTTTTTATTCATTTTTATATCCTGATTTATTTGATAACACAATATTACAATCTATTTTCACACCAGTACAGATACAGAATACACCTATTTGACCAGTACAGTTTCAATGAAAAATCAAATAACAGAGAAAAAAAAGAAGCGCCTATATCAGGTTTTACAATGCAGTCAGGCTATTACCAAATATTTTCCGGAAGACACAAAAATAAGACGCCCCCCGGAGCGACCTGTTCTTATGGATCGAACTTAATAAAAATGTTGATACGGTAAATTTGTATAAAAAGGCATTGAGGAAAAATATTGCTATTCTACCTGGGAAAATATTTTCTTTGCAGAATCAGTTTAATAATTGTATGCGATTAAGTTATGGATTACGCTGGTCTGAAAGGATGGAAAACCATTTAAATTTATTGGAAAAACGGATATAAACACATTTTAACAGAACGAGAAGAATTTAAGTTCTTCACAGATAATAACCCTGATTTCCATTAGCATAGATCAGTCACCCTAAGTCACTGATTATTTCCCATTTATTTGGGAAGACAACCTGTTCCATTAAAAAATGGGTTTGACCTTTATGCTCTGTTTGCAAAGGCCATGTCCCATCGTTTCTCTTTTTGTCAATCAAAATATTTAATGCATCGTCCATCCGACTGTCATACTCTACTTTTGCAGATTGAAAATAATCCGGTACTATTGGTCTTCATGAATCCCATTTCTTAATAAAACAATGAATAGACCTTATCATTACTTTTCATTGCAACTCTTGGTATTCTGGCTTTTAGCCGGTATACAAACAGAATGTTGAATGAATAAATAGCGAATGCTTGTTTGTTAGTGCTGATAAACAGTTGATATATCATGCAAATATAGGATCCCATATGTTTAAATAGATTAAAAGCTTTCCCCTATATTATTTGTGATTAAAGCATCCTAAAAACGGCTTAAAAAAGTACAGATGAGCGAAAAAATGATAGAATCGTAAAAAAATAAGATATTATTTGTACTTTCATCTCGTATTTAGTAATGAGAATGAATAAGTGTCGTATTTCTTTTTGTCAAATACTCAAAAATCATCTTCTGAATGACATGTAAAAAATGAAACTAGGACAACAAAATAGTTCCGCTAACGAAATATTATTGTAGGTAATTAAAAAATTAATTGAAAAAAGTAAATCATGGAAACAACATCGAAAATTAATCTTAAAATTGGAGAAATTGAAGTTACGATTGAAGGAACAGCTGATTTTGTATCCAAACAATACGACAAAGTTCTCGAAAATCTTGAATCGTACGCAGGCTTAAAGAAAGCTGTTGAAAAAAAAGCACCTCAAAATGTGCAAACAAGTCCAACTGTCGAAGAAATACCCGAAGTTAAACCTACTGCTACAGAAGAAATGCCCAAGGTTAAACCAACTGTTGCGGAAGTTAATGATACGAGCACCACATTGCCCGGTTCTTTTGAAGAGTATCTCAGTAAAATACCTAAAAATTCCACGGCGAAAGATATAGCTTTCCTGGCCGGGTACTTCAAACAAATTTCAAATCCGGACAACACGTTCAAAGTAAGGGATATTACGAGAACAATAAAAGGGCTTGGAATAAAACTTTCGAATCCGTCAAATATGATCGGATTGGCAGCTAAAGGAGGAAAGTATATATCTGAAGTTTCAAAAGAGGGAAAACAAACGAATTACCATTTTACAGAAGAAGGAAATGAATATATACATGCGTTATTGAACGGAAAAACAAAGAAAACGAGAGCAAGAAAAGCTAAAAAATAAACTTCGTAATACAGATCTTTATGTGTGCCCGCGGTTTTCTGGTTAACCAGGTACGGTTCGACTGCGGGCCCTTAGAGAGCGCAAAATCAAGAATGAAGGAATGAGGGAGTGGTTTGGTGGTGAGTTTATTGTAATGTCCATAAATTATTGAACTTGCTTAATTTTCTTTTACATGAAAAATCTATTCTTTTTTGTCATCCTGAATATTCTATACACCGGGTTATTTGCCCAGGTAAAAAACGACTCTGTTTTTTCTTCATCAGAAATAATAATGAAAACTCCTTCCGGAGATATCTTCGGAACACTCACTGTTCCCAACAACTTAAAAGTATCTCCAATAGTTATCATTATTGCCGGTTCCGGACCAACAGACAGGGATTGCAATTCTCCTCTGGGGATTAAAACGAATGCCTACAAGATGTTGTCAGAAGGTCTTGCGGAAAATGGCATTTCATCATTGAGGTTTGACAAGAGGGGGATAGGCAATAGTAAAGGGGCAATGACAAGTGAAGTCGATTTGAAGTTTGAGACATATATCAATGACGTTGTTTCATGGATAGCACTGCTAAAGAAAGATAAGAGATTCTCTAAAGTCGTTCTGCTTGGGCACAGTGAAGGTTCTTTAATCGGGATTGTTGCAGCGGAACAGGTCAATGTCTCCGGACTCATTTCTGTTGCCGGAGTTGGACGTCCGGCTGACGAGATACTGAAAATCCAATTGGAGAAAAAATTACCAGCGCAATTACTTGAGGAATCCAACAAAATATTAGATAGCCTGAAAACAGGGAAAACTGTTTCTGACGTGGATCCCAGTTTACTCGCCCTTTATCGTCCCGGCATTCAACCTTACATGATCTCCTGGATGAAATATGACCCGGCCCAAGAAATAAGCAAACTGAAAATTCCCGTCTTAATAATTCAGGGCACAACGGACCTGCAGGTCACTGTAAATGATGCAAAATTGCTTTCTGAATCGTACCCGGATGCAAAATTATTAATTATTCAGGATATGAATCATGTATTAAAAGAATCGGATGATAATATGCAAAATAATCTGGCAACATATTCAAATCCGGAACTGCCGTTAAAACCGGAACTGATACCTGAAATCGTTAATTTTATAAAAAGGCGTCAATAAAATTTACCTATCGTTTATTTTATTGCCATAATCCTTAGTCTTACATAGTCGGCATACCATTGATTATTTTTGAAATTGGTGTGTTTTATTTGCGCTTCGACATCAATCAAAATTTGCTCAATAACCGCTGCATCCATTCCCTCCAAAAACGGTTTGCCAAACATAAAAATCCAGTTTCTGATCCCGTCATTTCCCTTGAGTAATGTGTCCCTGTCAAAATGGGCTGCCCATGTTACCCGAAACCCTTTTTGTTCAAGCAACGAAGCGTACTCTGACAGCGACGGGAAATACCAGACAGCCTTATTTGCGAGGTTGGTATATCCATGCCTTTTTAACGAATTTTTCAGAGCGGATATAACATTCCTGACATTTCCTTTACCTCCAAATTCTGAGACAAACCTGCCGTTATCCTTTAAGCAGTCATAAATACAATTGATGGCTTTCTCCTTTTCTAAAACCCAATGCAATGTTGCATTGGAAAAAACAGCATCGAACTTTTTATCAAAGCTGAAATTGTCGGCAGACTTTATCATAAAACCGATATTGGGATATTTTTCCCTGGCCTTTATTATCATTTCTTCCGAACTATCGATCCCGGTAACATTCGCACCTGTTTTGCCAATAATCCCGGCCAGATCTCCTGTACCACATCCAACATCCAGTATCTCTTCTCCTGATTTTGGATCAAGCAGTTTTATTACATCTTCTCCATACTTGGAGACAAAATCATGCTTTTGGTCATAAAGATTTGTATTCCATTCCATATCCATTCCCTCTATATTAAATACCGATTAACCTCAAATCTGCTATGGCAAGACGAACCATAGAAATATTCCATACCATCATTCTCTTTTTATCCGTTTGGGAAGCTGACGGACAAAGCACAAACAAACCAAAGGCTATGCAGGTTTGGTCCCTGCCTCCTGAATCAATTGAAATTGGATTGGTTTAGAAAGAGTTTTCCGGACAGGGCAATCTTCTACCATTTTCAAGATTTCATTTCTAATATTATCTGGCACCTGATTTCCGAAATCGATTTGATAGGAAAAAATGGTCCTTGACTCCTCACGTATCAATTCAACTTTAGTTGTTACCGTATCCAGAGGAACCTGCTTCTTATCGCATGCCATACGAACAGACATATTTAAACAAGAAGCAAATGCAGACGCCAATATGTCGTGCGGCCTGATGCCATTCCCCTCTCCTCCTTTATCAGCCGTGGCATCGGACTGAATTGTAGATTTACCTAGCTCAGTTTTACAACAGTATTTTTCTTTTTGGCTTTTACATGCTACCATCTTATACTTAAAATTTTATTTCTGGGTATATCCTTAGCATTCCGATCAATGTCAAAAAAAACACCCGGGACCGTTAAGGTTACAACAGATTCTTTAGACTTTACGCCAAAATTAATAATGTTTCTCTGTGTCTATACCTCTGTTTTCAATTTTCTTTTGCTTTCGATAAACAAGCCCCCTTCATGGGGAATTGTTTTTTCAAGTTCATATATCTTCAAATTTATTGGTTATAACCGGCCCCAGATGGAAACTTTGAAATAAAATAAACAGAACCGAACCTCGGTCAAAATATTTTCTGAACATGAGTAAGAAATAAAAACTAATTTACTACATTCGCGATCTATCCTGATGCTATGATCCAAACAAAAATGACATGGCTATCTTCATTGAGAAACTAACAGCAAACACCTTGTAAAATAGGTTCATAATTTTTTATTTCAGTCGTATTCGAAAATTAAAAACAAAAATATGTGGCAACAATTCATGATTAGCCTGGCACGAAACGAAAAGATCAAAAATTATTTCCAGTCGAGAAAAACACTTAACCAGTTGGCAACTCGATTCGTCGGCGGAACAAATGAAAGAGAAGCCCTGGAAAGTGCCATTAAATTAAAAAAGACGGGAGTTAATGCTTCATTGTTTTTTTTAGGAGAATATGTCAGCAACCTTCAGGTAATCGATAAAACCATCATCTCATTGTCTAATATTTCTGGGATGCTGGCAAAAAACAATTTAGATGTTCATATTTCCGCAGATCCAACCCAGGTGGGACTTCAAATTGATAAAACAAGATGCATTGCAAATCTTAAGGTACTTGCAGAAAAAATAAGATCTGTCTCTGGACCCCTGGATAAGGCTACAGTAAAATCGTTATTAATGATTGATATGGAAGATTCCAGTGTTTGCGAAGATACTGTGAGTTATTACCAAAGGCTAAACCAGGAAAATTTGCCGGTGGCACTGACATTACAGGCATATATGCACCGGACAGAAAAAGATCTAAGTCGTATTATTGCCCATGGCGGATGCGTAAGACTTGTAAAAGGAGCGTTCGCAGAAAAAAGTGAAGTGGCATTAACCTCCACAAAAGACATTGACCAGGCATATCTGAATTTATCAGCGATGATGTTATCTGAAGAAGCAAAAAAGAATAAATTTTACCCGGTCTTTGCCACTCACGATGATAAAATCATTAACTCTGTAAATTTTATGGCCCAAAAAAATGGTTGGAGAAAGGACGAATATGAATTTGAAATGCTGTTTGGCGTCAGGAGCGATTACCAGCAGAATCTTGTAAAACAAGGATATAAATTAAGGCTATATTTACCTTATGGAAAAGATTGGTGGCCTTATGCAATCCGGCGAGTAGGTGAAAAACCTAAAAATATTAAATATCTGCTGCGGAGATAGACAATAAGAAAGTTCCATGTAAACAGCAGATTTATCTTCCAGGGCAGATTTGTTTTAGACTTGGTGATATCTGTCAGCAAACGGGCCATGACCCGGCCCCGGTCCACATTAAGCCATGAACCCCGCAATTTTGGGTATATGTGTCATGAACACAGGAAATATCTGTCTTTTCAAACATTTGGTCTAGTTTATCGGAGCACTAATATCATTTATTCTTCTGATTAATAAAACAATAATACTTTAGAACAGTATATTTCACGTTATCGTGAAGAGATCGGGAGGAAGCGTAACAAATTTATTGGAAAAGATTCCCGGGAAACCGCCCCATCCCGGGAATAATTTTTTTGAAAAAAACATTACGGAGAAAATAGGTAGCAACCATTAAAACACTAGTTATCATGAAGCTTAAGTTGTTCATAATTTTGAATTTATCACTTGTTATTTTCAGTGCTTGCGAAAAAGACAAGAATCTTACGTCAACGACAGTAGATGAGAGCACGACCCGCACCACCCTGGTTTACATTGTCGCTGATAATAGTTTGTATTCTTATGCCAAGCTGGATTTGACAGAAATGGAAGAAGGATATGCAAAACTGGATGACACTGACAATAACAATCTGCTCGTATATATTGACGACTATAGTACCCCCAGGCTGCTTCGTATAAAAAAAGAAGACGATGAAGTCGTTGTCGACACCCTTTATTCCTATGCAGAACAAAATTCGCTGGATGTCGATATCATGTCAGGTGTTATCAACCAGGCGCTGACCGCATATGAAGCCGACAGTTACGGGCTGGTCCTCTGGTCACACGGGAATGGCTGGCTTCCCGGGACGGACCAGGATGAAGAAACGACCAAAGCTTTTGGCGAAGATCTTGACAATAACCCGTCATCCGATGGTACACAAATGGATATCCTCGATTTAAAAACAGCTCTTGAAGCCTGCCCTAAATTTAATTTTATCCTCTTTGACGCCTGCGACATGCAAGGTATCGAAGTAGCCTATGAACTCCGCAACTGTGCCAGTTATTTTATTGCTTCGCCTGGAGAAATACCTGCCTACGGGGCTCCTTACGACGATGTTGTCCCGGCTTTCTATGCCGGAGCTGATGCCTCGGCAGAAGCTGATTCTGTTGCCCATGCCTATTTTAATGATTATAAAGAAAATTACAGCTACAGTGCCGGCGACGACGGTAATTTCACCAACAGAGCAGGAACTGGCGGCTACACGGGGGGAACATCAAGCAGCAGCAGTTATCCGTACGGGGTCTCGATATCTGTTATTGCCAGCGAAAACCTGGAGGCTTTGGCTTCCGCTACGAAAAATATTCTTACCGCATATATTGCGAACAGTGACTCTGTTGAAACTTCTGACATAATGAATTATGACGATAACTATTATAACTTCTATTATGACCTGGATGGCTTCATCAAATCATTAACCGGCGAAGACAATAATTATACCACATGGAAAGCAGCCTATGACGCTGCCGTTCCTCTTTTCCTTACCACTGATTACACCTACTCGTCCTACGCAAACGACGGGTTGGGAGGAATGTCTTCAATGGCCGATGCAACCGGCGTTTCCACCTATATCCCCAATAATGAAAACTTTTTTGATGCCTACTATTGGTCGTTTTATTTAAAATATTACCCCCAATACTCCAGTGTGATTTACGCCTATCAACCTTATTACAACGAATACTATCAGAAATATTCATGGGATACCGATGCGGGCTGGAATGCAATAGGATGGTAACCCTTAAATTGACATTCGGGACATTATATGGGTAACCTCCTATAACACAACTGTATTTTAGAACGGTCCTACAAGTAGAATCTAACGATTTTCAGCTTACAAATTGAAAGCTGTTCCTTGATTCAACTACGACAAACCTTTTCTAAAGAGGAAGGCTTAAGTCCTCTGAAAGGGATTTAGGAGAAAAAAGCTTTAATTGTTTTATAATAACAAACTATTCATATCCAATTATTTTATTCGGCAAACATTTAATCATCACAGATTTTCCAAAATTATTTGTCACTTTTATTTGACTTAAGTGCAATTTGTTGTAACTTGGTCAGGATTACAATTAAAAAATAAATAAAAACTGGCGGATAAAAATGTTGCTACAAAGAGGTTTATTCTTATACTGAAAAGGGCATCCAAAAAAGGAAAAACATGAAGGAGAATTTTGTTTTTTAAACGAAAAATCTGTCATTCAAAACATTGTCTTAATAATTTCTCCTTACAATGAGGATTCCTTCAGCCTTTTGGTTCTCTCATGCAGGCAGGAATAATGAATGGTGACTTAATTTAAAAATTAACTAAGCTGTTTCTCATGAACACGATGAATACAGACAAGAGGTTGACAATAGTTGATGCATTCCAACCTTTTATTGACAATGAAAGCCATTATAAGGAGTTAAAAGCAGGTAAAATTTTTAATCTCCGGGTCTGTCTCCCTTCTTCAGACGTAGACCTGGATTTCGATGATATTCCCGAACAAAGGGACAGAGTCCGGTCGGTTTGCGGGTATGCCGACGATACCGGTTTCCATTTACTGATGCTGATCGATGACGAGGAACAGCTCGATCTTGACATTCCATTTGCCAGGAAAAGGGAATCGGTAGATAATTGGCATGAATTTCTTGTGGATTCAATACGTGCCTATATCCTGAGTATAAAAGCACAACTATGAGATTGAGACAAGGGACATCGGAAAAAAAGCCCGGGATCCTGGGCAAAACGGCTTAATTCATAAAACCAAACGAAAAGAATTTTTTAAGTGTTTGTTCCTTAGTATCAAATTCAGAATCAGTATCTTTTTTAAATCAGAGGCTTAAAGCATACCACTGCAAGCCGGCATGTTGTTATTGGAAAATACTGATTTTCGGGATACAATTCGACCAAAGCGACTCCATTTGCAATTCATCATTCAACAAGGAATTTTGCCAATCATTATACGTTAACTTGCAATCGCAACATATTACATAAACAAAAAGAAAAATATCTTCTAATATCAGTCAATTCTCAGGCAATTCATCTCGATCTTCTCGTCCCATCAAAGGTGAAAGAAGATAAAGAATGAATAAAGAGTTGTCCAAAAAGTCAGGGAACATGGTCAATCAATGTTACTTTTTGGACACTCTTAAAAAAATAAGAAAAATACTGTTAGACCGGTTTAATATATTCTGTACCAAAGACCTTTCCCATTACCTGAACCTGTGCTTCCGGTTGTTGTAATATGACCGGTATTCCCGTTGCCGTCGTAACCATACGCCAAATTATCGTATGAATTGCAGTAAGTAACGGTATGATCAACATCCTGTCCGGCACTGCCCAGCTTAAAACCGTTTCCGTCGCCATTGGTTCCGTAGCCATTATCATGCGATTCGCAATAAGTAATGGTCACCGTATAAGGCTGACCATACAGGTCCCAACCGTCATCCGAATTGTCATAAGCCTCGCAATGATCAAAGACATTATTTATCCCGGCAGAAAGTTTGCAGGCAAATCCATCGGCATTCTCGCCCCCGTTATCTTCGTCGTAATTCCCGTAAGAAGTACAGTAATAAACATAATTATCATGACTATCATTGTAAATCTGAAGGCCGGAATCCCCGTTGTCATGAGTGACAACTTTATAAAGATAATTATGTCCCCCGTGCTGAAGGACCAGACCACAGTCCGGCGCATTTCTGATCGTCATATTTGTGATATTCCAGTAGCTCCCATTTACCTTCACCCCCCATCCCGAGGAAATATTCGAACAATCAAGTGTCCCTCCAGTAAAATTAATTTTGGAACTGGAAGTCCCGCTGTTCAGGCACTGAAGGATACTTGTCAGGTAAATGGTCCCGCTGACCGTGATAATATCGCCTGCCGAAGCATTGGCAATTGCTGTTTTAAGGGCTGACTCTGTTGTGACTGTAACTGAAGACCGGGTAGAAAGGGATAGAATTTCTTCAGAATTCGTTGTTTCGTCAATTCCAACAGGATCCCCCTCCTGACAGCCTGCAAAAAGAAGAAAGGCTAAACAAAATGTCCAATAGATTTTTTTCATAATTAATCATTTTAATTAGTAATTTTATTTTAGGTTGTTAATAATAAAAGTGCAAACGCAGATATAATATTATAGTTTTTATTCTGTTAAGTTATGATTTAAATTATTATTATCATAATGATTCTATGATTTATTTATTAAATATTTGTAAAAAGCAAGGCTGAAGCAGGAAAACAACATTGATCATAAATGTGTAGAGATATCTTAGATTAACAATTTTTCTATAGGAAAAAGACAGGCAAAATTTACGAATTTTGGCACACATGCGCATAATTTTTATATTTTGCCATGGATCAAGCTTATGTGGTAATTAAGACAGCGTATATGAAAAGGGAACAATTCGAGGCAATTATTTTTGATATGGACGGGGTTATTATCGACTCGGAGCCACTTTGGAGCAGGGCCGAAAAAGAAGTATTTTCTTCCGTGGGGGTAAAACTTACCGACGAGCTTTGCAGGCAGACTGCAGCAATGACCACGCGCGAGGTTACCAGCTTCTGGTTTAAACGCCACCCCTGGGAGAGCCATAGCCTGGATACCATTGAAAATAAAGTAATCGATTATGTCGGAACTTTAATTCAGGAAGAAGGAAGAGCCATCGAGGGGATCAAAGAGACTGTCATTAAACTAAAAAACAAGGGATTAAAGATAGGCCTGGCAACCAATTCCCCAAATCGCTTAATCCCTTTAGTACTTGAAAAAACCGGGATCATCAGGTATTTCGACGCTTGGTGTTCATCGGAACACGAGCTAAAAGGGAAACCACATCCGGATGTTTATCTTGCCGTTTCAAAAAAGCTTGACGTAGCCCCTGTCAGATGTCTGGCGGTTGAAGACTCGCCAACAGGGATAAAAGCAGCCAAACAGGCAGGAATGCATGTTATTGCCCTTGTCAGCAGCCATCCCGAAGAATATGGGCTGGCAGATCAGATCATCAGTCATTACAGTGATTTGAATCTTTAACGCTAAAAAATTATTCTCATCGTATTTGACTTTAGCATAAATTATCGTAATTTTTGTAAAAAAACCAAAACCTTTAAAATAAAATCCATGGGACGACAAATTGTAACAGAAAATGATTTAACGCTCAGCAAAGCAAAAGATACTGAAGCGGCAACTGCGATTCAAAGTATTAATGTAAGTAAAGACGATTATTTCAACAGGCTTTTAAAATATATCCCTGCTGAAATTGTCGGATTATACCTCACGCTGGACAATATTATTAATATTCAAAAAGAAGGCAGTCATGCATGGATGTCGTGGTTTATTTTCGCGGTCTGTCTTATTTTAATCCCGCTCTACCTTAACCGGGTTTTGAATGTAAAAAAGAAAATACAAATCCTGATTTCCAGTCTGTCTTTTGTTGTCTGGGTTTATGCCCTGGGCGGCCCTTTCGCAACATGCGGCCTATTCAACAATTTATTCGCAGCCCTGCTCCTGCCTATTTATACCGTGCTGGTCAGCATCATAAAACCCGAACAATAGCACGTTAAATTTCATAAATGATGTACTGCATTTACAAACGAAAGGAAGGTCCCTGCAGGCAGACCGATCCGGATAAATGCCGTTTCAGGCTATTGAAAAGCAATTGACACAACAGGTTACCAACCTATAGTAAAGGAAATCAGGCAAAGATGAGCTTTTCAACAAAAACAGAGCCTCCCGAAGAGTTACCACGGGAGGCTCTGTTTTTTGTTTATCCTCAACGTGCTTTTAATTTTTATCTATCCGTAAGGGCCTTGCAGCCCGATATCTCATTGTACCGGACAATTACATCCTGCGCTCCGGAAATTGAAATGCCCCTTTCCGACTGCTCCCCTTCAATAATGTTCCCCTCGATCAGGATGTGTTTATGTAACCCCTGTACAGTCTCGTCAGGGGCGCTTACATGAACGGCTACCCCGCAAGTTCCGTTAACCGTTCCTGCCCCTGTTCCGCAGCGAAGGATCCGGTTATAACGGATCGTTACATTTTCGGATGCCGGACCTTCATGCCAGGCCCCTTCGGCCCCGACATGGATCCCGGTCCCGGTGCATTCCCGGATCAGGTTGTGTTCGATCAGTACATTCCGGGTCTTGATCAGGAAACCCCTGGCGCGGTTGCCCGCGACCGAGCAACCTGTGATCTCTACGCGGGGCAGCCGGGTCACATCGATCACATAATAATTTTCGATATCAGCAGGTAAACTTTCGCCGAAGGTAACATGGGTATAAAGGCCGGGAATGTCGTTCTTAACGGTACTGACGGCTATCTTTTTTACAACCTGCAAGGTTGTCCTGCGGACCAGTTCCATGGTATCGCCCGCATCGGGGTAATCCAACACCTGGGCATGCCAGTCGGCCCCTTCCAGCACCAGGTTGTAACCCTCCCCTTCTCCCGGTTTCCGGATAGTCAGGTAATAATTGTGAATGTTTACGGCATCGTCGCCGTGTCCTTCAAACTGACAGTTGCGGTAGCGGATATATCCTTTGCAGGAGGTAAAATGGGTGGCATCGGTGTTGGTTGACATTTGTTGTCCCGCCAGCGGCACAATCCGCACCCCGTCCAGCATGATGTTTTCGGAGCGGTGCCCGACAATACCCATGCCCGGCTGGGAATGGATAGTCACGTCATCCAGCGTACAATTCCGGGCCTCCAGCATCAGGACGGCCGGACGAAAATGAAAGGTTTGCGGGATCAACACCCGGTCGCCCGGAAATTCCGGGCCTAACCGGCTGTAAATACGGAGCGTTTGGGCACCGGTCCGTTCAAAGCGCGGAAAATAATCCTCACGGGGCAACAACCGGTGTGCCCGGGTGTTGTAGTAACCCACCCGGCAAAGGGGCATTTTATCCGTCAGCCGGTAAATACTGTCAAATACGGCCTCGTACCAGTCAGGCCCCACTGCCATGATTGTTCCTTCGATATGCGGTTTTGTTTTATAATCAATGGTCAAGCCCTTAATCCGGATGTTTTGACAGTTATTCAGGGAAACCGGTTCCCCCCAGCCGTCGAAAAGCAAAACAGCCCCCTGCGCTTCTATCGTAATATCGCGCAGTCCGTTAAAGTCAAGGCCTTTTGCATAAGGATAATAAGGCCTGAAAATGGAATCCTGCGGGTTACCTTCGATTTTCCCGTTCAGGATACCCTCCATTAACTCCACAGCCCTTTCATCCCGGAAGTCATAGGTGCCCGGTTCGAACTGCAAGACAGTCCCCGGGTGACTTTTGCAAAACACCATTGCCTTTTGCAGGCTTTCCGCATCATTCCGGTTGTCGTTGGGAACAGCCCCAAAATCCGCTACGGACACGAAGTCCCCCTTCTTTTCCTGCTGACATGAAAGAAAGAGGAAGATAAGGACGGGAAAAAGCAGGAACCCTGTTTTTCCAAACGAACGGTTAAATTTCATTTTTCACATTTAAAAGTTTTTCGTACATCATCAAACCAAACCTTTTCAAACGGCAAAACCTCACCCACCGTTCTTTCGAAGTTCCGACCGGACTACGGGCGAGGGCGCTTTTATGCCTAAAACTCAATCAAAACAGGCTTTTTCCGGTTCCACGTCTTAACAATTGGCTCCCCTACCCCTGTTTTAACCGTGATGATTTCCCCTTTTCCTTTCCGGATAACCTCGATATCGAATGTACGGTTAAAGGCCTTGATGTTTCTCAGGTTCATATAATCCCACTGTTCTGGCAACCAGGGTGTCATGGTGAATTTATCCAGACCGGCCGGTTCAATCCCGAACAAACCTTCAGTAACCGCCCGGCAGTACAATGCGCTTTCGGCAGACAAGTGCCGCTGGTCGCCCTCAGGCCAGGCCTCTACCGGGTACGGCACATGCTCGCCAAGTAACCTTGTGGTAGAATAATAGCTGAAATATTTCATGCATTTATCCGTCGCCCCGCCGGCAAAAAGCCCCCGAAAGGCATACAAGGTCGAACGGTCCCAGAAGGTTTTGCTTCCCGCTTCCGTAAGGATCCCGTTGGAGGTCCAGAGGTAGTCTGAAAACAAGGCCTTAACCGTTTCGTCTTTTCTGTCGGTAATCCCCATGACCAGCGGCAGGCAAATCCACGAACGGAGCTTTGTATTGCCGTCGTAATACCGGTAAGTATTAAAGCCCTGTACGTTTGCACCAAAATAATTTTCAATGGCGTCTTTCAACTCAGCTGCTTTGGTCCGGTACGACGATGCAATTGAATCCATTCCCAGGTTTTCAGCCAGAAAAGCGGCACTGGTACAGGCGCCATATGCCAGACTGTTGGTTGACAGGTTAATCTTTCCTGCAGGAAAACGGCCTTCCAGTTCATCATTGTCCGAGGCGATAACGCCTTCAGTAGTTTGCCTGCGTTCCAGGTATTCCAGGCACCAGGAGATTAGCGGCCACAATTCCTGTGCAGTCTCCCTTTGTCCGTAGGCCAGGGCAAAACGGGAGGCCCCGTAAGCGATCATAGCCATGTCCCCCCGGTCGCCGGCGCCGTTCCAGTAACCGGTACCCTCAGCAATAACCGAACTTGGTATCGGGTCATATGCGGGGTTCATAAAACGGGCAAAATGCCGGAAACTGTTGACAGCCGATTCGTTTCCGTTTAAATTTCCCAGGAACGGGAAAAAAGGATCGGCATACTCTGCCTGGTCGTTGGCCCAGATGGCGGCATAATAGGCGCCCCCTCCCGGGCCGTGCATCAGTCCCCCCCTGGTATCATAAATACTTTCCGCCGCCCGTATTTTGGCAAAGGCAAATTCGCGGTCAATGGTATCGTTGGGTGTTTCCAGTACCAGGTTATCAAAAATACTTCCGGTAAACCGGTCTCTCTTTTCCAGTTCAAAATCAGGGGCCCACGCATAAGGTTCTTCGCAGGCTTTCCTGCCGGAATACACCACCGCAAAGGAATAAGTTCCATCCGGGGGAAGTGCCGCTTCCAGCTTTTCCGGATGTTGCAGCCCTTTGACCAAATCAGCAGAAACGATATACTGTCCGTAAACCCCTTTGTCCGGGTCGGTCTTTACTGTTTCATAGCCATTGCCGACTTGGACCCCACAGGTTGCTGTCCCTGTATTTTTCAGGCAAACCAGCTCAATGAAGGCAGCCTTGTCGACCGAGGGAAACAACGTACGCGTCACTTCCAGGCAGGTGTTGGTGGCGCTGTGGATAACCAGTTTTCCTTTTATAGTAAAAGAATCCGGGTATTCCCTTACCGCTGTGCCATTTGCCCGGATGGAAAGCTTTGCCTGATCGCTGAATTCGGCGATCAGGCTGGCATGGGTATTGTTGGGGATGGTGCGCAACATCGGGAATACCAGTTTTTTGCTGACTTCCAGCTCGCCATTTTGGCCAATTCCGTAGCGGATGATCCCGGATATCCGGAGCCCGCTCATCTCGATATGATCGCTGTGGGCTTGTCCTTTTTTCACCTCCCAGCTAATGCCACCTCCGGGAGCCATGCACCACCTCCGGGTATTCTGAGGAGAAGCCACAATACAGACTCCTGTTAAAATCAGCAGAAGCAGTAGTTGTCGTTGGTTTTTCATTTTCATATTGGTTACTATTGGTTGTTTGTTATTTTTTATTTTCCATTACCCCCAATCCCGTTAGAAGGGAAGTTTGATAATCAACTTAATACGGGTTTTCATTTCTCAGATCCTTTCGAATCATTCTTTGGTTATCACCCCTAAATCCCCTGAAGGGGACTTTTCCGCTACTTGAAGCAAATCCTCTTTTATGAAGCCCCTTCAGGGGTTTGGGGCAGCCCCGACCTGTGCCCCAAAAGTTGTCACGGGGCAACGTTCCTCAAACAGGCCGCAGGCCATTAAACTCCTCAAACGGCGAAGCCTCGAACCCATCAAACACGAAGTATCAAACCTCTTCAAACAGCGAAGCCCCCGTGGTATCCAGCTTTCACCAGCCGGGGCTTTGGCCCAGATCCGGGTCTTTGTTCGTTTCAGCCGAAGGGATCGGCAGGTAGTAGATCCGCGAATCGAAAACCACCTTGTTATCGACAGCAGTAACAGCGTACGTTTTTGTTCCGTCATCCTGCTTTTCGATCGTTATCCCCATCTGAAAATTTCCGAGGGCCTGGTCATAGATCTGCCACCGGCGTACGTCATAATACCGGTTTCCCTCGAAGCATAACTCGATCCTCCGTTCATGGCGTATTTTCTCCCGGTCGACCGACGTATAAGGGGGCATATCCACGCAGCTACGCTGGCGGATCTGGTTTACATACCATAACGCATCATGGCCCTCCGCATCGGTCGTTCCCAGTTCATAAAGGATCTCCGCCTCATTCAGGTAAAATTCCGACAAGCGGTAAATGATCCACATGTATTCTTCTGTCGGGGGATCAGGAAAAACATCAAACACTTCAGTAGTGAATTTACGCAAATAATAGCCGCTTTTCGAGGCATTCCACGCTTCAGAGATCGCCTGGGGCGAATCCTTTCCCCCCACATAAGTTTCAACCGGGTTCTCCCCTTTATACAAGGCCCCGTCGTACAGGATATTGGCATAAAACCTCGGATCGCGGTTGCCATACGGGTCCTGGTCGTTATACAGCGGGTCTGATGTTACTGTGCGGCCTGTCTTATCGTAGGTAGCCGGGATAACGCTCCGGGTCCCGTCGGTCACTTCAAACTGATCGACGATCTGCTGTAACGGATTATAGGCGGCATAACCGTGAATACTGTTCATTCCAAGGTCCCTGCTGATCGAGTTATCCCTGTCGATATAAAAATCGGCAGGCGTATATTTGGCAAAAATGACTTCCGAATTGTTATAATCCAGAAATATGTTCCGGTAATCAGCGGGGGCATACAGGCTGTACACGCCCAGACCAATCAGTTCTTCGGTCGCCGTTTGGGCCTCCTGCAATCTTCCGGCATCATAGCTACCTCGGTTATACAAAGGACTGGCCGCATATAACAACTGCCCGGCTTTCACGGCCATAGCAGCCCCTTTGGTAGCCCGTCCCGTGTTATCGGAGTCATAGGTTTCAGGGAGCAATGCGATGGCAGAATCGGCCTGCCCTACAATATAATCGATGCATTCCTGGAAGGTGCTCTTCGCAACAAAATAATCGGAATTCAGGTCCATCACCGTGGTAACAAGGGGAACTCCCCCGTAGTAGTCAACCAGCTGGGCATAAAAGTAGGCCCGGAGAAAATACATCTCCCCCATCATCCTGCTTTTGACGCTCTCGTCCCCGGGAACACCGGCAATCTTTGAGAAAAATAAATTAATCGCCCTGATCTTCTTGTATAAATAGCCCCACTTACCGGACTGGTTACCGGTAACATAAGAACCTCCCTTGTTGTAATTAACAGCCACGTCGGCCGAGTTATCAGCAGTGAGCAGTCCGTGTGTCACTGTCCGCTCGGCGCACCAGTTAAAGTTGGAGTAAAGATCGTCAGTCATGGCCGACTGGGCACATCCCCCGGTCACCCAGTTATCCATGCCGTTATAAACTTCATTCTCGAATAATTCCACCAGATCCGGGTCGCCCCAGACCGTTTCGTCCGAATATTTGTCCAGCGGGGTATCTTCGAACACCTGGTCTGCACAGGAATACAAAACGAATAAAAGCGTGATGATATAATATAATCTGTTCATAATGGTCAGTTTTTATAATGTCAAATCCAGTCCTATTGAAAAAGTCCGTTGTATGGGGTAATAGCCAAGGCCGCTGCCGGAGCTGCTTTCCGGGTCGAAATACTTGATCTTATCGATCGTAAAAAGATTGGAGCCGGCCAGGTAGAATTTTGCGCCGGACAAAAACACCGGCTTCAACAGGCGTTCCGGAATGCTATAGGATAAATTCACATTCTTCAGCCTGATAAAATTGGCTTTCCTTAGCCAGAAAGTAGAATTGTAATTGCTCGGGCCGCTGCCGCTGTTCATATCCCTGAAAACCCGGGGATACCTGTTGTCCCCTTCTTTCTGCCATCTTCCGTAAAAGAAGGCCGGATTGTAGTTCAATGAAGGTTTAATGTTCAGCAAGGCATGTGACTGTCCCTGAAACAGAACGGACAGATTAAAATTTTTCCAGGTCAGCCCGGCATTTATGCCATAGACAATTTCCGGGGTGATCCCGTATTTCTTCCGTACCTGGTCTTTTTCCGATATCTCCTTGTCGCCGTTAACATCCACCAGTTTGACATCGCCGGGACCGGTTCCGTTAAGATGCGGGTAATTGTCTACTTCTTCCTGCGTCTGGAACAGGCCGTCGGCTTTATAAAGCACCCAGGAATCGATCGGGTACCCCTCTGTCTTCTGGTAATCGGGCGTATCTACCGCTTCATCCATGTATTTCACCTTGTTCCTGACAAACGATAAATTTCCGCCAGCCGTGTATTTTAGACCGCCGGCAATTTCTCCCCTGAACGAAAGCTGGGCTTCCAAGCCCTTGTTTACCACAATACCCAGGTTCTCGTCCGGAAGGCTCATTCCTGTATATTCAGGGACCGATTCTGTCCGTTCGATCAGAATCCCGGTCCGTTTCGAACGGAAAGCATCCAGGACAAGGGTCAGCCTCTCATGGAAAAAATTCGCATCCAGCCCCACGTTGAACGTATTGGCCGTTTCCCAGGTGATGTTGGTATTGGGAAGCGTGCTCTCCTCCAGCCCGGCCACATAGGTTACATCATCGCCAAAGGCATAACCGGTCTGGACTCCCCACCCGTAACTGTTATAATCCGGATACTGATAGGAACCCAGGTACTGGTACGGATCGACGTTGTCATTCCCCATTTTTCCCCATGACGCCCTTATTTTCAGGTAGTTTACAGAAGGGTTGTCCTTCAAAAAAGGCTCTTCGGACAACCGCCACCCGACCGAAACACCAGGAAAGGCGCCGAAACGGTGCCCTTTCGGGAAATTCTGGGAACCGTCGTACCGCAACGTAAAACTGGCCAGGTACTTGCTCCTGAAATTATAATTGACCCTTCCGAAATAGTTTACCCTGCCGCTTGCGTCTTCACTTCCGTAATTCGTTAAAGCGTCATTCACGTCTCCTGCAAATAATTCCTGGAGCAGATCAGAGGTAAACCCCTGCCGGTAGGCCGACAGGTTGCTTTCATCATAATGGCTCTGTTCGGCGGCAACAAAAGCATCGATATTGTGGTCCCCGAAAGAATTAGCATAATCCACCTGCACATGATAAGTCGATGTTGTCCAGTCATTCTTATATACGGTCAGGTTCCGCTGAATACCACTTTCGACAAGTTCGTATTCCCCGGTCGATTCATCGTAGGTATATTCGTCCCAGTAGTTCACAAAATTTTTCCGGTTGTAAAAATGGGCATTATACACGGCAAATCCACTCATTTTTAATCCTTTGACAGGAGACTGCCACTGGAAATTTACTTTCGTGTCAACAATGTTGTCAACTTTACGGTCGAGCCCTCCTTCCTTGGAAGTTGCAACGGCCAGGTTAGGTTCCGAATCCTGAAGCCCTTTCCCGGGAAGGCCGTTCGGATAATAAGCCACCAGGTAAGGATAGGCCGATTTGGCATTACTCATAATACTGGAATAGGAACCGGCGGGAGGATCGTGCCTTTTCTGCTTCCGGAAAGACATATCGAATTTCAGGGAAAGGCTTTTTGTGAGCTGTATATCCAGGTTCGACCGCCACTGAAACTGTTGATAAGGGAAGTTCCCGTTCTCAAAGGGGCCTTTCTGCGAAAGGTACTGCCCCGACAGGTAATAGCTGACCGTGTTGTTTCCCCCGCTGGCGCTTAGCGTATGGTTCGACTGCATGGTCCAGTCCTTAAACAAAATATCCAGCCAGTCCGTACTCGGGTAGGCCAGCGGCGACGAACCGTCCTTAAACTTTTGGATTTCTTCATCTGTCCATTTATGGGCAGCTCCTGAAAAGTTGTCGCAATACTCATTCTCAACAGTCGCATATTGCCAGGAATTCAGCAAATCGGACATCCGGGTCGGTTGCGACCAGCCTACATTATTTTTGAATGTAAACCTGGTCTTTCCCTCTTTTCCCCGTTTGGTCGTGATCAGGATTACGCCGTTGGCGGCTCTTGCCCCGTAGATTGCGGCAGAAGCATCTTTCAGCACGGAAAAAGATTCGATATCCTCCGGGTTTAACCTGGAGAACCCGTCGTCGCTGGGGACGCCGTCGATTACCACCAGGGCATCGGTATTTCCCAGGGTTCCCTTGCCCCGGATGTAGATCGTTGCATCGTCGTCGCCCGGCGCTCCCGAGCGTGAGTTAACAATTACGCCCGGCAACAGGCCTGCCAGCTTGTTCGATAAATTCGGCTGAGGCGATTCTGTTATTTGCGTTTCATCGACAGTTGCTATCGACCCGGTCAGATTCACTTTTTTCTGGGTTCCGTAGCCAATGGCCACAACCTCATTCAACCCGATAGATTCTTCCTGCATCACCACATCGACCTTGCTTTTTCCTCCAATTTCAATTTCCTGTTGCCTCATTCCCACAAATGAAAAGACCAGTGTGGCATCGCTGGAAATACCGGTAAGGGAATAATTTCCATCTGTATCCGTTACGGTCCCCCTATTGGTACCCTTTATAACAACGGTCACTCCGGGAAGCGCCTGACCATTGGCATCTGTCACTTTTCCTCTCACAGATGACGGAGCTTCATTCCACAATTTACCCGGATTGTTTTTTGTGATCACGATCGTCCGTTCCACAATCCTAAAAGAATACTGATCCTTATCCAGCACAGTATTCAGTATCCTGTTCACATCCGTGTTTTTAATATCCAGCGTATAGCGTTTATTCAGATCGAGCTGGTCTGTTTTAAACAGAAAACCAAAATCGGTAACCCGCTCAATCTCGTCAAAAACCTGTATAATAGAAGCATCTTTTACACTAAGGTTAAAATGGATATTCTGAGAGTATGACCTGGATGCAAATGTCATTACTGAAAGAAATAATAATAGCGTTGTTAGTTTCATGATTAGCAATAATTTCTTAATTCCAGACCATTTACAGTCTGGGAAAAACCGTTTTTTCTTCATAATTTTGAATATTGTTTGTTATTAAACAAAGGTTTTGGTAACCGGAGAAATTACCTTAACCCGAAATTTTAAAAACGAGAACCGGGAAGCGGAACAACATGCATCCCGGTTTTTTTCATCCTGTTGATTTTCACATAAGCATTTAAGATTTTATTTGGTTAATAGATAATGATTAGGTCCGGGCCGTTATCTTTTTCAACAACCCGGTAATTGAAGTCAGTAGTCAGCTTCAACATCTCCAGAACATGCAGTACCGTAGTCGATTTTTTCAAATTCCCGGTAAAACGGTAATCCTTAAGTTTCTGGTCTTCAAACCTGAATTTTACATCGTACCAGCGACCAAGCTCCTTAAAAATATCTTCAAGCCGTTCATCACGTATCACGAATCGTCCGTTTCTCCAGTCCGACAGGACATTACTTGATATCGACCGCAATTCTATCTTTTTTCTTTCCGGGTAATACATTGCGCTCTCTCCCGGGTTCAGCGATACCAACGGGTCACCTTTATTCGTCAAAATATCGGCTTTCCCCTCAACAAGTGCTGTTTCAATGTAGTGGTCTTCCGGGTAAGCTTTCACATTGAAAGTTGTTCCCAGGTCCCTGACCTCGATCTGCCCGGCTTTTACCCTGAAAGGAAAATTATCCCGGTGTTTTATTTCAAAATAGGCTTCGCCGCTCAGTTCGGCTATCCGCTGCCTGGTTTTATAATCTTCCTGATAAGTCAGTCTGGAATCTGAATTCAGCCATACTTTTGTCCCGTCCGGGAACTCAATTTTACTCACACTCCCCTTCATGGAGGAATAACACTGAATCCCGGAGCCGGAATGCAGGTATCTGTTTTTGGAAAGGAAATAACCTGCAGCTCCGCCAATACCCAAAACAATTAAAATGATTGCTGCATACTGAAGTACCTTCCTGCCTGGCAGCAGCGCAAATCGTTTGGATGGTGCAGCGATACGCTTCCAAAGATTTTCAAACTCAGCATCCTGATCGATCCGTGTATTTCCCATGGAAGCACGGACCCATAATCCCTTTACCTCATAAAACAGCTTTTCTTCTTCACCGTTGCTTTTCAGCGCCTTATAAAATCGTTCCTTTTCTTCCAGGGTTGCTTCGCCTGTCAATATCCGTGCTAATAAATCCTGTTCCATTTTGTGGGTATTTATGAATGAACAAACGAAAGTCAAAATACCCTAACGGAAAAAACAGGAATCAGCTCAACTAAATATTTTTGTGATGGCTATAATTACAGGCAGGTAATCCCTCAGATCGTTCCGGAGGATTTTTAAAGCTTTGGTCAGATGGGCCTCAACCGTTTTTTGCGAAATGCCAAGTTTTTCAGCGATTTCCCTGTTCTTCAGATCTTCAAACCGGCTCATCTCAAAAACGATACGGCAGTGTTCCGGCAAATTTTTTATGGCAAGGTCAATTTTTTCCTTTAACTCATTAAACTCAAGATAATTCTCTCCGATCCTGGATAAGCTCTCATACTGATAGTGCATCTCCATCCATTTAATCTTCTCATGATGTTTCAGAATAATTTGCCGGCGTTTCAGAATATTCAAACAATTATTCTTGACAAGCGTAAACAGAAAGTTGCGAAGATTCGAATCGGAATGCAATTCATGCCTGATTTCCCACAACTTTATAAAAGCCTCCTGAACAACACCTTTTGCTTCCTCTTCATCTTTCAGATAGCTGATGCTCAAATGATAAAGCGGTTGATAATAAGCTTGAAAAATGTTCCTGAAACAATTTTTTCCGTTCTTCGATAATTGAATAGCAGGATCTGGCATAGGTTAAGAATCTGCATTCAAATATAAGAACTTTTGAACTTAAACAAACAGGATAAAAATCTGAATTGACCATCTCCCGTATTGGAAACTTTGGGGTATAAAACAACCCCAAAGTTTAGCTGTTAATTTCCGTAAAGCGACAGTTCAGCAATACTGGTATGGTACGACCGGTTACTGTCGGGCAGAACAAGTTTCAGGTACCGGCCCGCGCCGGTCGTTTCCGGGTCAGTAATGTCTATGGTAAGCAGATCGCCCGAACTGAAAGCCCCTTCGGCAATTTTGGCCCAGCTTGCTGCATCCGGGTCCGGGTCATTGCTGACAAAATACTGAACCGTCTTTGCATCGGTACTTCCCGACCTGCGCCAGGTATCGATGCGGCAGATCTTTTTTGACGATGTCAGGTCGATGATCACCCAGTGAGGAAGAGAAGAACCGCCGTTATTATATTGGGAATGCCACCAGTTACTCAGGTCCCCGTCGATCAATGCAGTTACCCCGCCGCCGTCGCTTTCTTCCTGATCGGAGTAACTGACAATTGACCAGCCGGATTTGTCGTATTCATAAATTGCAGGGAAAGCAGTTTCATAAGTCGTCCACTCCACGGCAAAAGTATCGATGGCTCCTTCTTCCGGAACGAAGAGGGAACGGTATTCGAATGCCGTCCCTGCTTTTGCATCCGGGCATAGTACTTCATTTTCTGCGGAAGACATCCGTACAACAGACTTCTCGCCGGTATTGGTCACATAGCGGACTTCATTCCCGGTCAGGTTCTCTGCAGCGGAATACCACGATACGGTCCCCCCTTTGTCCGTGATGGAAACATCCTTGATCCTGCGGTTTGACAGGGAGCTTTGAAAAACCTCCCCGTACGATGTTCCGAAATCAGTCGTCGTGAGCGAGGCATGTCCGTATTTATCAACCGTATGAACATTGAACGTGTACGATTTTTCCGGCATATCCGGCAGGATCACATCCGTGCTGTCGAGCCCTGTTGTCGGGGTGACCGCCGTTACCAGCGAATCCAGTCCGTCGTTCCAGTACAGGTTTACCGATTTCACGTTAGGCGCATTGTACAGCCAGAAACGAAACAGGACCCTTTCCTTCCCTGCAATAAAAGCGACCGAATCTGTTTTGGGCGCGTAAATGATCTCGCCACCTTCGACATATTTCTGGTGAATATCCATAAAATCCTCACAGGACAGCAGAAATGCCAAAGCCGGCATGAGGAATAAATTCCAATGTATTCTTTTCATTTTTAATAAGTTTAGTAAATACTGTTTTAAAAAATAATTATGCCCCGTATTTTAGCCGGCCCCTTCACTTTTGTCAATCGTTACCACCATTCCGCCCGGGAGAAAACGATGACTTTGCTCCACCGTTTCCCGCGGACGGGGAGGTAATGATCGGGGTTCGCTCTTTACCCGGGGTGCCGCTCCTGACGTCGCTTGCCCCGGGCTACCAAAACATGACCCCTCCGGGGCCAGGGGAAACACCGGCATCCCCGTTAATTTTAAACCCATCATTAAATTCATTCATGTCAATTAAATTAACAATAGCCCAAACAAAGCCCTTTCATAAGATCAGCAACCTTGGGGTTCCGGAGCGGCCTGTAGTTTCGTAGCCGGGGACCCATAGGACAAGAAGGATGTCCCGGAGGGAAAAGAAAAGCTGTCTGACGACCGCAGGGAGGAGTTTCTTTTCATCTCATTAGTCGTTTCTCCCGCTCGGTAAAGCCCGAACAAGTTCGGCTTTACACTCTCTTATCCGAAACGATCTTTTAATCCTCTTGTCCGTAATGGGTCGGCGAGAAACCCAGGCCTTGATCTTTTTGGTTACTTTTTGTATCAAGACAAAAAGTAACTGGGGTTTGGGGCAACGCCCCCTCAACGGACGCAGTCCATCAAACCCTTCAAACGGCTAAGCCTCAAACCTTACCAACGGGCAACGCCCCTCCAACGCCCCCTCTCATTCTTCCTCCCCGTAGAATGTCACCTCTGCCGGATGGGTAAATGTCGAGCCGCCCCAGGTATCGAGGATCCGGATCCGGATGTAGCGGAGCGGGGCCTGGTTCAGGTCGAAGGCAAACTCATGGCCGGCTTCCAGAGCGGCGACATCTTCATCGGTATTGGTGCCTACCGGCGATCCCGAGGGTTTAATGATGGTGCAGTGCATAATAAGCGTCCAGTCGTCCCAGTCGCCGTCCTGGCCTGGACGGTGGTCGCACCCGTACACCTCGAAGTTTTTGGGGTTACCCCATGAATAGACAAAGTTGTCGCGCTGGAACATGACAATACGGCTCAGCTTGGCGGTTACGCCCAGGTCGATGGTAAAGGCAGCCGGCAGCGAGGAGCTGGCAGAATGACCGAACGTTTCGGTATCGTCATCGATCAGGTAGGAGTCCATGCCCTCCCAGTTGGTAAAGCTGGCATCGCTGCCCAGCTTCATGACCGACATGTTGCTTTTATCCAGTTTCTCTTCAAAGAGGGGAAGAACCGTCTTTCCTGGAGGGTAGATCGTATCTGACGCATTTCCCCAGTTATCCCGGATCAGGGCGGCAAAGACCCGCGGCTCCGGGTCATAGCCGCGCAGGGCCTGTTTCATGGTGTCGGCCTCAGAGGTAATGATCTTCATCGTGTTTAGGTTCCCCAGAGAGTCCTGCGCCATAAATTCGAACGTCAGGGGCGCTTCGTCGGGGTTCAGCCAGCTGTATTGCGCCCCCCCGAAAGCGCTGATGATCTCCATGGTTTTCGATACTTTGCTTAGCGACGACTCCTGCGGGGTAAAGGCCACCGGTACCGGGTCCGACATTTCCTGTGCCCGGTTCACGGCAAAGAGGTTGACGGTATGTTCATTCATATCGTTGTAACCGGTAATCTCCAGCTTATTCTCATAAAAAGAGGTCGTTGCCTCATAGGTCTTCCCACTGGGAAGGGTGTAAACCCCCTTCACGGCAAGGATATCTTCCGATTCAGGGATCCGGTAAGTAATCGTCACCCCTCCCGGTACCGGTTCTGTTTCAATGCCGGTAACGATACCTGGTTTTCCCAGGCTCCCGGAGATCGGCTCCAGCTCTTTTTCATCGCAGGCGCTGACCAGGAATAGCAGGGCTGTCATTGTAAAAATGATTGTTCTCATATTGTCTTTTTTTTAAGTTTCAGGTTACGTTTAGTCGTGAGACCGGAATTGGTATATGGTTTTCTGGTTATTATGGTTGTTTGACGTTAAACCATCAGACCACTTAACTATTTCAACCATTTTTTTCTTTTCCGTTCCCCCTTCTCACCATCCCGGGTTTTGTACCAGTTGCGGGTTCTTTGTCAGGTCGTCTTCCGGGATCGGGGCAAAATAATCCCTGAAGGTAAAGGCCTGGGTATAGAGACTAGTGACTGTGTAGTAATCGTTCACCTCGGTTTTGGATATGTCCCAGCCCCGGATCAGGCGGTTTTGTTCTTTCAGCGCTGTTTTCCAGCGGCGGCTGTCCCAGTAGTAAACCCCCTCGCAGGCCAGCTCGATCTCCCGTTCCCGGTGGATGATCCCGCGCATACCGGCTTTGGTCGACGGTTTGTCCGGATCGATGGAGTGGTCCCGCCAGCTTTCAACGACCCCTTTCAGCCCGGCCCGTTCCCGGACCATGTCGATGTATTCATATACCTCGGCATCGGGTACATCTTTCATTTCGTTCAACGCCTCGGCATAGAGCAGGAGCAGGTCGGCAAACCGCATGTCCGGGAAAGGATAGTCTTCGTAGGTCACCGAATTGGCATCGCGGAAGGTCGAATTGATGGAAACCAGCTTCTTGGGCCAGTAACCGGTTGCATTGTAATCGCCCGGGTTGAATACCGATGAATACTCGCCGAACCTGTTCTTCGGGTACAGGCAATCGGCATCGTCGTCCGGTTCGTTCTTGTAAGAGTTGCCGTACCACTTGCCGCGGTCGAAACCCAGGGTGGAATAATAGCGTGGTTCCCGGTCGAAGTTCAGCGCCGCTGTCTGTTCGCCTTTCTGGATATAGTAGCGGTGCGCATCATCGCCGGTACGCAGGGTATAACGGTTGGCGTAGTCATAGTCCGGATCTTCGTCGATCGGTACGCCGTTTTCTGTATAGAACTTCTCGACCGTGGCCAGCGTAACGCTCATCTTTCCCGAGGTGGAGGAGGAAGTCCCCTGCTCCAGGCGCGGGAAACAGGGACTTTGCAGCCCCGAGTTTACCGGGTAGGACGAGTTTCCCCAGACGATCTCCGTGTTCCAGCGTTCGCTAACCGAACTGCGGAGGGTATTGACAAGACGGGTCGAGTCGGACATCGATTTGGCTGAAATATAATCGCTCACCTGGTACAGGCGGATGCCGCATTTGGTGCATAGGTCGATGGCTTCGCGGCAGGCTGTGGCCGCTTTTTCCCAGCGGGTCGGATCTTCTGTCTGGCTAAAGAACGGCTCCCCGTTATGGTCCAGAAAACTGTTATAGTCTGTATTCCCGTTAAAAAGCGGGCTGGCCCACCAGACCAGTACTTTGGCCTTCAGCATGTAAGCGGCAGGCTGGGTAAAACGGCCCAGTTCGGTGGTCCGGTTTTCGATCACTTCCGGAAGGGCTTCGCTCCCGATCACTTCATCAAGCAATTCCAGGATATAGGCGAAGGTATCGTCCGCCTTTTCCCGGTAAACGCGGACGCCCTGGGTCGACTCGTTGATTTCCGTATTTTCTTTCAGGGGGCAGACGGGGCCGTAATACGTAAGCAGGTAAAAATGCATATAAGCCTTGATCAGGGTGACTTCCGCTATCATCCGGTCTTTTTCATACTGGTCCAGGTCGTTCACCGTTCCGATGTTTTCCAGGAACGTGTTGCAGTTCCTGATGCCGGCATACAAGGTACGGATCATCGTGCCGGTCCCGCTCCAGTAATTGATCAGGGCCAGGGTAGGACTGTCCTGTCCCAGGCCGAACTTCATCCCGGACGAGCTGTCGTCTTTGTTAAAGACCATTTCCAGGGCCCCGAAGATGCCGGGGTTCTCGTTCCACCCGGCCGATTTGGGCATCCCCCAGTAACAGGTAGCCAGGTATTTCTCGGCCGTATAACGGTCGGAAAAAGCATTGTCGAGCGTTGCGATGTTATCCGGCACCACATCCAGGTAATCGCACGACGTGGTAAATGCCGCCACCGTAACCATGATTAAAATTAGCTTGTTTATCTTGTTCATTTTGAGTTGTTCGTTTTGTTAGTCATTATTGGATATTCCTACTCTTTCATTCCTTCATTCTCTCATTCTCTCATTTCCCCTACAGAGCTATATTCAGTCCGATGTTATAAACCTTTTGCACCGGGTACCCCAGTCCGTTTCCGGCCATCTCCGGGTCCCACAGCTTAAACCGGCTGAAGCAAAGCAGGTTGGTCCCGCTCACATACAGGCGAAGGTTTTCCAGGTACATGCGTTTCGCGATCTTTTTCGGGAGGGTATATCCCAGTTCTACGGACTTTAAGCGGAGGAAGGAGGCGTCCTGCATAAACCAGGTGCTGGTCTGGTTGTTGTTGTCGACGGTATAATTGGCCAGGCGGGGCCACAACGCATACGGGTCGCGGTTGTTTTCCGACCAGTAATTGTCGGCAAAGACCTGCAGCACGGCATTGTGGCCGGTAAGGCCGTCGTCGCTGTCGCCATCCAGAAAAGGGGAAACCTTTCCCAGGTCGAGCCAGAACGACTGGCGGGCCGAACCCTGGAAGAAGAAGGAGGCATCGAATCCCTTATAACCGGCAGAAAGGCCGAACCCGTAATTGATCTCCGGGGTGGTCGGGAACCCGACCGGTACCTTATCAAGCTCCGAGATCTTGCCGTCGCCGTTTACATCGCGGTATTTTATGTCCCCGGCCATATAGCTGCCGAACTGGGCAGGCGAATTTTCCACCTCGGCCTCATCGATAAACAGCCGCTCGGCAATATAGCCCCAGGTTTGGGAAAGCGGTTGCCCCACCCTCGACAGCCAGGGGGTAGCCGAGTAATCGGGTTCTTCCCACTCTTTTGCTTCGCTGGTAGCGTAGGTGAATGTCCCGCGACCGGTCAGCCAAAAATCTTTACTGAAACTTTTTTCATAGTTCAGTTCCACATCGATTCCTTTTCCGACAGCTTTTCCCAGGTTCGCTTTCACCTCCGGGATCACGCCCATGGTTGCCGGGATTACCCGGTCGAGCAGGATATTTTTCCGTTTTTCATGAAACAGGTCGATGTTGGCCGAAAGCCCGTTCTTCAGGACTACTTCCAGGCCCAGGTTTGTTTTGTAGGCTGTTTCCCATCCGATTTTGTCATTGGCGTACCTGGAAATATCGATCCCTCCCGGGTTGTAATTAAGCTGTGTCCCCCAGTTCACATTCCTGTCCGCATCCATATCCACCTGCGACAGGTAATAAAAGCGGTCGTCGTCGCTGCCGATGGCATCGTTGCCCACCAGCCCGTAAGTGGCTTTCAGTTTAAGCTGGGTGACCGCCCCTGTAAGCGGCTTAAAGAATGCTTCGTTCGAAAGCATCCAGGCTACGCCCATAGAGGGAAAGAACCCCCAGCGATTGTTTTTCGAGAAACGTTCAGACCCGTTGTAGCCGAAGTTGAACTCCCCGAAGTAGCGGGTATCGTAGTTGTAGGCCAGGCGGCCCGAAACCCCCATGTTCCGGTTGGGCAGCGAAAGCTGCAGGTCGTCGGCAATGCCTGTCTTTTCCTGCCGCATGGTATACACCAGCAGCCCGTTCACGGTATGTTTATCATGGAATACGCGGTTGTATTCCGCAGCCGATTCGAGGTAGAAAGCGGTATTAATGTACCGTTCTCCCGGATTGTAACTGATATACTCCGTTCCTTCGTCCGGGTTCAGCCGCGCCAGCGTGTAGGTGCCCGATACCAGGTCGTAACTGTCGATGTTGTAGAAGAAAGGATTATAGTTCCGGTTGACCGTATATTCCGAATACCGTTCCATATTGACCATCGCCCGCCAGGTCAGGCCTTTGGCGATCATCTTCAGGTCCTGCTTAATTTCGAACTGGGTGAGGGTCGTGTTTTTGCTGTAGTCGCGGTACCCTTTCAGCGATTCGGCGTAAGGGTTAATGTAGTTGGCGTCGCCGTAATTTCCAAAGAGGATGTGCTTGGCATAGGCAAACTGTTCGTCGGGCTCATAATAGGGTTTGAACAGCACCGGGTTGGCCTGCATCACCTTGTTGTACATGGCCGTTCCGCCGTCGATGGGGCCGGTATAGTCGTCAAAGGTGGTGCTCATCCGGAGGATAAGCTCCGTGACCGGGGTCACGTTGATGTTTACGTTCGAGCGTACCGCTATTTTTTTGAGGTCGATGTTCGAGTTGAAGTTGTTGCGGTGGTCGACCCTCATGTTGCCGTTATCCTGCGAGAAGTTCCCGGCCACATAATAGCGGGCCACTTTTCCGCCGCCGCTGATGCTCATATTAAACCGCTGGTTGCTGACCGTATTGCGGAACATGGTATTGTACCAGTCCGTGGCCGGGAAAATGTCCGGGTAAAGCCCTTTTTCGGTCATGGTAATCTTTTCCTGGCTGTAGATGGCCAGTCCCAATGGGTTCCGTGTTTTAATAGCCTCGTTGTGCATGCGCATAAACGTAACCGGGTCTGTTATTTTTACCCGTTTGGTCGGGCTTGAGAAAGAATTTTCCACGCGGACGTTCAGCTGCACCTTACCTTCTTTCCCTTCCTTGGTGGTCACGGCAATCACGCCGTTTGCCCCGCGGGCGCCGTAGAGGGCTGTGGCTGTCGCGTCTTTCATGATCGAGAAGCTGGCAATATCGTCGGTATTCAGCCGGGCCAGGTCGTCGGCGCTCAGCTCGATGCCGTCGATCAGGATCAGGGGGTCTTTTTTGGCGTCAGCCCCAAAGGTGGTGATGCCCCGGATAAAGAAGCTGGCATTATCCTCTCCCGGTTCGCCGCTGCGCTGGTAGGAGATCAGTCCCGATACCCGGCCGGCAAAGGCCGTGGTCAGGTTACTGCTGGGCACTTTCAGCTCGTCGGGCTTAATGGTTTCAATGGAGGCCAGTACGCTCTCCTTCTTTTGCTTGCCAAAAGCCACGATGGTCACATCGTCCAGTTCCTCGGCTTTCGGTTTCAGGGTGATGTTGATCACCCGTTTGGTCCCCACTTCTACTGTCCGGCTTTCCATGCCGACAAACGAAAAGGTAAGCCGGTCGGTAGGTCTGGCTTCGATGGAATAAGTACCGTCGGTGTCGGTAATCACCCCGCGGGTGGTCCCGGCAACCACGATGGTCACCCCCGGCAGGGGCGATGTTGTCCCGTCTTCGGCAGCCCCGGTAACGGTGCCGGTAATCCTTACCTGGGCCCGGGCAGGGATGGCAAGAAAAAGGAACAAGGAGAAAATACAGTAAACACGCAGCCGTGTTCGTCGTAGTTTTTTCATACGTTAAATAGTTTAGGAGGTTAAAATCTAATCGTCCCGCATCCGCGGATTTTGATCATTGTTCATTATTAATTATTAATTATTCATTGTAAAAAGGGTATAAGAGTGCCTGTAAGCATAAATTTTGGTTCATACTTTCAGGATTTAGGGTGAATGTTCAGTTGATATCAAATTCACAGGGTTCCGTGAATCCTACAGTTGGTAAGTATTTAAAACAATTATGGAGGCGGACGGTGATAAAAAGGTTTCGCGTAAAGCATAACTTTAGGAGTTTGGGTTAAAAATGACTGATTTAAGGAATGTTCCCGGGGCAATAATATCTGCCCAGTACTTAAAAAGAGGTAAGGGCTTATTCTCTTTACCCCTCTCGTTTAAAGAAGTCCCGTTCAACGCCTGTCTGTAGATTGTTCCGTTTGCAAGGTTCAGCAACCGGTTAAAATGTGTGATAAAAAATGACAAAAAAGAAGGCGCGAACGATTGTGAATTTATCAGCTTCGTCATCAAGGTCAGAAAAGCGCTATGTCATTTTAGTACTGCAGTTTCAGCACCAAATTACTGTTTCAATTTAAAAACCGGGTTATGTTTGCATCCTGTTTTATTTTAAGTTCATATTCGTAATTTCTTTTCAAAGGAAACAACATCGAATGAGGAAAGAAAAATAATCCTGCCAATAATTATTGATTTTGAACAAATAATTATCATCATAATCAGGATTTTACTATTTTCGTTATATCATTTCTAACAAAAAAAGATGGAAACAACAGAGAACCTTCTGAAAAACACGCACCACGGACATGCGATCAAACGGATCCGTCATACCCTGGGAATCAAACAGGATGCTTTGGCCATTGACCTGGGGATCAGTCAGGCCCAGATTTCTTCCTATGAACAGAAGAAAGTTATTGACGATGAAATGATTGAAAAGTTCGCTGAAGCTTTGAATGTTGCTCCTGAGTTTATTAAAGAGCTAGAGGAAGATCCAGTGACGGTAATTGTCGAGAATAACACTTTTGAAAAAGGCAATAATAATGTTGGTTACGTTACGGATAATACTATAACCAATAATCCCATAGATGAAATTTTGGAATTGTGCAGGGAGAAGCAAGCTCTTTATGAACGTATTGCCGAATTGGAGAAAGAGAAGAATGTGTTGCTGGAGAAGTTGCTGAAAGAGAGGAAGTGATGCTTTTGAAAAAATGGTACCATGACCCGGCAAGAGGCAGAAATACAACTACAGAAACTATTTGGGTTCAAACAGTTTTTCGATTTACAATGGCAGGTGATTGAAAATTTACTTGCCGGAAGGCGTATCCTGTTTATTGAAAAAACCGGTTTTGGCAAGTCGTTGTGTTACCAGTTTCCTGCAACCCAGCTACAGGGTGTAACCATCGTTTTTACGCCACTTATTGCATTAATGCGCGACCAGGTTCGCAGCATGCAGGAAAAAGGAATTCGTGCTGCGGCAATCAATTCAAATCAGGATGCCGTAGAGAATAATGCCATCATTGTCAGGGCTCAGCGAAACGAGCTGGACATTCTTTATATTGCCCCTGAGCGGATGGAAAATGCGGCATGGATAAGCGCTGCCCGGGAAATGAAGATTGCCATGGTGGTTATCGATGAAGCCCATTGTATTTCTATATGGGGCCAAAGTTTCCGCCCGAATTACCGGCGTATTGTAACCCTGGTCAGATTACTGCCCAAAAGCTTCCCGGTTTTGGCGACTACTGCCACTGCAACTCCACGTGTGCAGGCAGACATTATTGAGCAGGCCGGTGATGATCTGATACCGGTCCGGGGCCGGTTGCTCCGTCCTAATATCTGTTTGTTTGTGGTCCGTGTTAACAGTGAAGATGAGAAATTTTTTTGGCTGGCCGAGTATCTCCCGAGGCTTGCTAAAACCGGGATTATCTATACCGGCACCCAGGCCAATACCGAAATTTACTCCAATTGGCTGCAATTTCTGAAATTTAATTCAGCGGCATACAGTGCCCGCCTGGATGCGGGAACCCGGATGCGTGTGGAATCCGGCTTCATTAATAATAAATACCTGACCATCTCCCGAAAAATGGGTTGAATAAGTTCTGCATCCCAGTCATATCGGGTGTTTAAAGATGTTTAGATATGAGGAAAGCTGGTTTAAAAAGGTTATTTTTATTGTGCAAACAAAAGCAAATAATCTCTAAAAACCAGCTCATGACAAAAGTATTAACAAAACAGGTACAGAACAAGATTAGCCGCTATTTTCTCAAACTTGAGGGTCAATTAACAAAACCGGAAGCCCGATGTATCCGGGAAATGACAACCGGAATACTAAAGACAGGTACAGTATTAGTGAATAAAATAGCCACTGGCATTGGTGATACAATATCGTTGAGCCAAACAACTAAACGCTTCAGGAACCATTATAACAAGAAAGATTTTTTCATGAAATTATTCCGGGGACATATGAACAGTGTGAAAAGCAAAGTCTGCCATGGTGACTATATCCTGTTCGATGGTTCTGATATTCAGAAAAAATATGCCAAAATGATGGATGGTCTGGACTATGTGAAAGATGGCGATAAAGGATCAATTGGCCTTGGCTATTGGCTGATGAACGTTGTACACTTTAGCAAAGACAAGGAAATGACCCCACTTTACAACAAGCTGTACAGCTTTGACAGTGGCGCCAAAAGCGAGAATCTGGAGGTTCTTGAAGCCATCAAAGAGGTGGGCTCGATAATTGACAAAGATGTCACAAAGATATTCGACCGTGGCATGGACCGGCCCATTTGCCGGGATTTCATTATTGCCGATGAAGGCCATTTCAACCTGCGTCTGAAGAAAACCACCAAGCTGGTCTACAAAGGCGAAGAAATGGCCGTGAACAAGATCAGCCGGAAAGTTCCATTGTTCATGAAACTAACAGCTACAAGGATACAGAAAAGCAAGAAGCGTCAGTTGGTTTATGAATGCGGCGCCATAAAGGTCCAATATAGAACCAAGGGCAAGACGCATGATCTTTGGCTTGTTGTCACCAAAAGGACTAATGGCGGCTATTGCTGGCTACTGACACGTTCGCCAAAAGAAAGTATTGTTGAAGTAATCAAAGAAGCATTCACGGCATACGGTTTCAGGTGGAAAATTGAAGAGTACCACCGGCATATAAAAGAATGCTACAAACTGGAAGACATCCAGATCAAAACCTTCGAAGGGCTACAAAGTATGTTGGCCATACTGACCATAGCCATGAGCATCATATACTCGTCACTTTCATCTCTGCACACAAGGCTATTGCTTGAAAGTGGTGTAAAAACACTGAACAAAGAAAAGATGTATGAACTATGCAATTTCATTTACTATAAAATCAGCACCATAATCAAAGTATTGCTGGCAAACATGACCCCAAGAGCTTTCCTCCCTCAATCCGATCCATCTCCAAATGACGGACAGTTATGCCTTTTATTAAATTTTGAAAACTAAAAACGGGAGATGGCCAATTAATAATAAATACGATTGTGTTGTTTCTACGAACGCCTTGGGCATGGGTATTGATAAACCCGATATCCGTTTTATTATCCATACGCAAATACCTCAATCGCCTATACACTACTATCAGGAAATAGGAAGGGCCGGTCGTGACGGGAAAGAATCTTATGCTATTTTATTGTACAATCCAAATGAAGACCAGAAACTTCCCAGAAGTTTCATTGAAGGAAGTAAACCATCAGAAGACAAATACGAAAAAGTAATCGCAGTAACTAAAAAGGAATTGCTTGGCAAAAACCAGATTATTAAAGCTACTAATCTAAAACAAACGCAGGTTAATGTGATATTGGCCGACCTGGTTGACCAAAAAATACTAAATGAGCAGTTGTCCGGCAGATCTAAAAAGTACTTTTACAATCCCGATGCCCCTGCGTTGGATTTATCGGCATTTGAAACATTACGGCAGGCGCAGAACCGGGAACTGGAACAGATGCTGGCTTATACCTCAATTTCAACCTGCCGCATGCAATACCTGTGTAACTATTTAGGCGACACATTACCCGGCAATTGTAACGTTTGCGATAATGATAAAAAACTGCATATCCCTGTTAAAATCGCTGAAAACTATATTCAGAATTTACAGGAATTTCGTGAAACATTTTTCCCGGTCCTTGAAGTTGAAACCCAAAGAAGTAAAATTGTAAATGGAGTTGCAGGGTCTTATTATGGCGTTTCAAATGTTGGCGCAGCCATACGGCATTCGAAATATGAAGGCGGCGGCGATTTCCCCGACTGGCTTTTAAAACTGACCTTGAAGGCTTTTCGTAAACACTATGGAAATCCAAAAATAGACATGGTGTTGTATGTTCCTCCAACAGAATCGGGAAATCTGGTGAAGAATTTTGCCGAAAAAATTGCATCGGTCCTGAAAATTCCGGTTTCGCATAAACTGGTAAAAATTTCTGTAACCCGGCCCCAGAAGGTGTTTCACAGTAGTATCTCAAAAAAGGACAATGTCCTGGGAAAATTTATGTATCAAAATCCTGAGGAAATTGCAGGAAAAAGTATTTTATTAGTGGATGATATTTTTGATAGCGGTTGTACAATTAAGGAAATAGGCCACTACCTTACAAATTCCGGTGCAGCCCAAATTGCACCTTTAGTAATTGCCAGAACTGTGGGCGGGGATATTTAAAACGGTTTGCACATGAATGAATTTATAGATAAAACATATTGGATTGCCATTGCTCATTTACCCAAATGGCACACTGAAAGAATAAACCGGTTAATTGTACAGGTTGTGCATGAAAGGAAAATGGCGTGGCCTGAATTCTTTGAACTGGACAAAAAAAAATGGCATGAAATATTTGCCTTTACCAATAAAGAGTTGGATGATATTGAGTTTACAAAAAACGATTTACCACGCCTGGCTTTTATTGCAGAGCAATTACAAAATGAGGGGTTTCAGATAATTCCTGTAAATTCTCCCGATTATCCTGCAGTTTTAAAGGAAAACCTGAAAATAAAAAGCAGTCCGCCTGTTTTATACATTAAAGGACGGAAAGGATTACTGCACGAAGATGCGGTGGCCATTGTTGGTTCAAGAAAAGCTGGTAAAACCGCATTGGATTTTACGAACCACGTGGCAAAAAAGAGTGTTAAAGAATCAAAGGTTGTTGTTAGCGGATTTGCCAAAGGAGTCGACAAACAAGCTCTTGACAGCGCAATAGAAGCAAACGGGAAAAGCATTATTGTATTGCCGCAGGGTATTCTTACCTTCCAGTCGGGCTTTAAAAAATACTATGAACCTATTGTTAATGGGAATATACTGGTTTTAAGTGCCTTTTTCCCGAAAGCAGGTTGGGATGTTGGTCTGGCTATGGCCCGGAATGCCTATATCTATGGGTTGGCCAAAGAAATATATGTTGCAGAATCGGATAGTAAAGGTGGTACCTGGGAAGGGGCCATGGACGGATTGAAAAGGCAACGCAAAATCTATGTCAGAATCCCGGGGCCAAAGGAAAAAAATGCAAACCAAAAACTAATTGAACTTGGGGCCCTTCCGGTAAATATGGACGGCATTGTTACAGATATAAACGCAAAGGTTTCCAAACAGTTGTTTGAACCGTCCCCACATCAAACGGTAAGCGAACCCAAAGCCGCCGATTATAACAGGCAAAGAAATTATGAAAAAGAAATACTCGAGTTTTTAGGAAAAGGTACATATACATCAAAAGAAATTCTTCTTGCATTAAAAATTGACTGGAAAAGCCGGGAACTGACCACCTTTTTAAAGAAAAATCCAAATGTAAAAGCAATAGCCGGCAAGCCGGCAAAATACACCCGGAATAATGTCATATCGGCTTCATTATTTGAATAAATGATAAGATGACCGATTTGCTAATCTTGGACGAGCCTAAAGATGCTATTGTTACCGGCAATACATTTAAAGAAAACACAACGGCCACAGGGCTTAACTATCGACCGGTGTTTAATCTCAGTTCTGCAGAGAACCTGAGCGAGCTCATCAAAAAGTTTATCCGCGACGAGCTGCAGAAATCGCAATCACTGGCAGAATTAGGCGAAGTTGTTCCCGACCGTGTCGAAGAAGTAAAAAAGCTGAAGCCGGCGGGCAAGTGAAGGCAAAGCTAAGCTTGCCTGAACTTTGCCGAACGGGAGCGGTTTACGTGAAACGAAAGCGGCGGACAAACGGGAAAAATGAGAACTGAAGTAAATATCAATGCAGATATGCTTACCTGGGTAATATCCCGGGCAGGATATGATTTGCATGAATTTACAGCCAAATTACCTAAAATAGCTGATTGGATTGAGGGTACAGAAAAGCCAACAATCAAACAACTGGAAGCTTTCGCTAAAAAAGTACATCTTCCGTTTGGGTATTTATTTTTACCCAAGCCACCGGTTGAGAAAATTCCTATTCCGTACTTTCGAAGCAATGGGAATAGAACAGAACGGGTAAGTATCAATGTATATGACTTATGCTGCAACGCCAAGATTGGCAGAGAGAGTATCTGAGGGATAATGACGTTGAAAGATTACAATTTGTCGGTGCATATAACCAGATAAGTGACGTTGAAAAAATAGTTCTAAATATAAGAAACGTACTGGGTTTGGCGGAGAATTGGGCCGGCAATTACAGAACATGGGAAGATGCATTAAATCATCTGGTTGAAATAATAGAAGATAAAGGGGTAATTACTGTATTTAACGGAGTTGTTGAAAATAATACGAGCCGTCCAATAGATGTTGAAGAATGCAGAGGATTTGTTCTTGTTGATGAATATGCGCCATTTATGTTTGTTAATAATGCTGACAGTAAATCTGCTCAGATGTTTACAATAGTTCACGAATTGGCGCACATATGGACCGGTCATAGCGCTGGATTTGATTTCAGGAAACTACAACCAGCTGATGACCCCGTTGAAAAGCTTTGTGACCAGGTAGCTGCTGAATTTTTAGTCCCCAAACTGGCCTTTAACGAAATATGGCAAGGAATTGCCGGGTTAAATAAATATTCCAGATATTTTAAAGTGAGCGAGATTGTTATCGCCCGGAGAGCTTTGGATTTAGGAAAAATAACAAAAGCTGAATTCTTCAAATTTTATGAAGAGTATCGTACCATAGAATTTGACAGGAAAAAGTCTCAAGGTGCCGGAGGGAATTTTTATGCGACGGCAAAAAAAAGACTTAGCATAACTTTTGCACATCATATTGAACGTGCAGTAAAGTCCGGCGACCTTCTTTACAGAGATGCTTATAAATTAACAAACATGAAAGGAGACACCTTTGATAAGTTTTTCAACCAACATCTGAATAAATGCACCAAATAAATACGGGGAACCAGATGGGCAATATACCAGAAACGCAGGGCAAACAAATGGAATGTATAGAACGCCTACCGGGACGCACGTAGAGACGCACAGCCGTGCGTCTCTACAACAACCATTACCGTTCATCAGGAAACAAAAATCAATATCTTCATTTCCCGGTGATTTCAAATCGGCAATAAATTCCAAAATAGACGATTATATTGATGAACACCATCCGGAAATTTCCAAATACAACCGGGATAATCATTTTTTTCAACCCATTTATCACGACCATATTATCCGGAACGAACAATCCTGTCAAAATATTTCGGAATGCATCCTCAATAATCCTGCAAAATGGGGTGACGATCAATTCAATCCATCAAATAAAACGGTCTGAGAGATACTACAAAATGAAGAGCTGATTCATAAAAAGAATAACCAGCTTGTATTTCCGAAGCGAGGTTTGCACACCCAGATATATAATTTGGGGCCTGAGACTATCGTTATGCTCATCCAACAAATGAACGTAACGAATTTTATCATTAACCTATTTGACTTTAAGGGAGATTGGCGTAAATTGAGGGGACAGAAGCTAAATCTAAATTTATGGGAACCGATATCAGGTACATTCAGCAGTTGCTGGGACATTCGAATATAAAGACCACAATTATTTTACAAATATTAGTAATAAAGCCATCACAGGATACAAAACACGTTAAAAGAAACGCCTTTAAATCAAATAATTATATCAAATAAAAAAAATAACAACTATGTAATAACTTTGTGATATTACATAGTTGTGTGCTATATAAACCAGACAGTATGAAACAAAGATGACAATAGATGATAATTCATATTTTCCTAGAATTAATCGCTCGACAGTAACAGGAGAGAAAGGAATAACAATTCTAAAAGAGATTATAGAGAACAATCTAGGTTGGTTTTTTAGAGAAAATCACCTTGAGCAGGACTTTGGAATTGATGGATATATGGATATTATAACTGAATCTGGTCAAATAACTGGTAAATCAATCGCTTTTCAATTAAAAAGTGGAAGTTCTTATTTTACAGAACAGAATGAAATCGGTTTTATTTTTAGAGGTGAACGCAAACATCTCAACTATTATTTAAATCTCGACATTCCGATTTTAATTATTCTTATCGATTTAGATAATAAAAATGCATTTTGGGAAGTATTTGACGGAGCAAAAACAGAGCAAGCTGGCAAGAATTGGAAAATGACAATTCCTCGGAGAAATCAATTAAATAATCACTCGGAAAAAAAATTATTGAAATTTGTAGGTCCAATAACTGATTATGTATCACAATTGGAGAGTAAGTGGAAACTTAATCAATTATTACAAACAGGTAGCCAGAGAATAATTTTCAGAATTCCGAAACAAGAGATTTTACAAAATAAATTTGATTTTATTATTAATGCATTAAAAAGAGTTCAGTCTACACCAGAGTTAATTTTAAATCTTAAAAGCAAGATTGATATAAGTTTCGATGATTATGACGATGATACAAGAGAATTATACGAAATTACAGAAGTAAAAAGTTGGATTAAAAAACTATTTAGCCGCTCTAATTGCTGGCCATATTTAATGGCATTAGATAGAGCTTCTGGTTTTCTCAAACTTGCATTCTTTTGTTTTGTTCCAATAAAAGAAAAACATATTGTTGGCCACAGATACAAGCTTGAGTTTGACACAAAACACTCATCAGTTTTTGTAACTGATTTATTTGAAAAGCTAAATGATTATTGTGAACAAAACGGACTGAGTGAACAGACTAATATTGAAATCTCTAATAAGATTATGAGATATTTTGTACATGGAATTCAAGATTAAATACAGCACAAAATAAATAGGCGTTCTAGTGGACACAGAGCTAAGCAGGAACGGCAGGTTGAACTACATCCCGGTAAATTATGCTATGGAGTTATCAAAGGGAGTTCTGTTCTGAACGATGCGGTCGGATGATGGAAAAATGGTACCGGGAAATTGAGAATAAATATCCCGGCAAACGGTGTTATGAAATGATGGTTATGCCCAATCCTATTCAGGTATGATCGAAAATACGGATGATCGCATACATGGATTGATTTAAAACCATGACCACCAATGAATACATCCGTGGGGTAAAAAAACAAAAAAACGAACAGACAATTTGCTGCTAAAAAGAAAAAACGAATAATGAATAGCCGGAGCACCCGCTGATAGATGTATCTTTGGGTTTTTAAATTAAAGGACTGAAAATACAGAATGGCAAAAAAGAACGGAAACGATAAACCGATAGAAGTGACCCTTTGGGATGCTGCGAATAAACTGAGAGGAAGCGTTGAACCCGCTGAATATAAACACGTAGTTTTAGGACTGATTTTCTTAAAGTTTGCAAGCGACAAGTTTGAGGAACAACGGGCCAGGCTCATTGCCGAAGGCAAAAAAAAGTACATCGAGATGGCTGACTTTTATAATATGAACAACGTGTTCTTTCTGGAAGAAACCAGCCGTTGGAATTACCTGATAAAAAAATCCAAGCAAAACGATATTGCACTGCTTATTGATACGGCTCTTCACTCCATTGAAAAAAACAACAAAGTATTGAAAGGGGCACTACCCGACAACTACTTTTCACGTTTGGGACTGGATGTTACCAAACTGGCTTCACTGCTCGACACCATCAACGATATTGATACCACCAAAGACCCCAGGCAAGATGTCGTGGGCAAAGTGTACGAATACTTCCTGTCAAAATTTGCGTTGGCAGAAGGAAAAGGCAAGGGCGAATTTTATACGCCCAAAAGCATTGTAAACCTTATTGCCGAAATGATAGAACCTTACAAAGGTATTATTTACGACCCAGCCTGCGGTTCGGGCGGTATGTTTGTGCAATCCATCAAATTTATTGAGGCACACCACGGAAACAAAAAAGAAGTTTCCATTTACGGACAGGAATACACCAACACCACTTACAAACTGGCAAAGATGAACCTTGCCATTCGTGGCATTTCGGGCAACCTGGGCGAAAAAGCAGCCAATACTTTTTTGGATGACCAGCACAAAGACCTGAAAGCCGATTTTATTATGGCAAACCCACCATTTAACCAAAAAGACTGGCGGGCCGAAAATGAATTAATTGACGACCCGCGCTGGCGGGGCTACGATGTGCCACCTAAAAGTAATGCCAATTACGGCTGGATTTTAAATATGGTGAGCAAACTCAGCAATAACGGTGTGGCTGGTTTTATTTTGGCAAACGGCGCATTGAGTGGCGGCGGCGATGAATACAAAATACGCCGGAAACTCATTGAAAATAATCTGGTGGAAGCCATTTTGGTATTACCGCAAGATATGTTTTACACCACCAACATCAGTGTTACGCTTTGGATTGTCAATAAAAACAAAAAAGCACAGATCAAAAAAGTAGGTGATGAACCCCGGAACTTACGTACCCGGGAAAAAGAAATCCTGTTTATGGATTTACGGCAAATGGGTGTTCCGTTTGAAAAAAAATACATTCAGTTTTCTGAAGATGATATTAAAAAAATAACAGGCACTTATCACCAATGGCAAACCAGGGAAATTGAAAATGTTCCGGAATTCTGCTATTCTGCTTCGTTGGACGAAGTTGCCAAAAAGGATTTTTCGCTCGTTCCGAGCAAGTACATTGAATTTTTAAACCGGGACGAGGATATTGACTTCGACGAGAAAATGAAAAGCCTGCAAAGCGAGTTCGCCGAACTGCTGAAAGCCGAAGCAGCATCTAAAAATGATTTACTAACTGTGTTTAAAGAATTAGGTTATGAAATCAAATTATAGACGGATTGGCGAACATATTCGGCTCGTAGATGAACGAAACAAAGACTTGAAAGTTGAAACGCTATTAGGGCTTACAATCAACAAACAGTTTATCCCATCGGTAGCGAATACTGTTGGAACAGATATGGCTAATTATAAAATCATTCGAAAAAATCAATTTGCTTGTAGCACAATGCAGGTAAGGCGTGATAAAAAAATGCCCGTCGCTTTGTTGCAGGAAATGGATGAAGCCATTATTTCACAAGCCTACCCGATATTTGAAGTAAAAGATGAACAAGAACTTCTGCCCGAATATTTAATGATGTGGTTTACTCGATCAGAGTTTGACAGAGAGGCTTGTTTTCACGCAGTGGGTGGTGTAAGAGGAAGTTTGGAATGGGAAGATTTTGAAAATTTACAACTACCAATTCCTCCCATTACCCAACAACGTGAAATCGTAAAAGAATACAACACTATACAAAGCCGCATAAACCACAACAACCAACTGATACAAAAGCTCGAAGAAACCGCACAGGCTATTTATAAACAATGGTTTATTGATTTTGAATTCCCTGATGAAAATGGAAATCCTTATAAAAGTTTCGGTGGTAAAATGGTTTGGAATGAGGAATTGGATAATGAGATTCCGGAGGGATGGAAAGTTGGAAAGATTAAAAATATTTGTAGTAAAATCGGAAGTGGCTCTACGCCAACTGGAGGAAAGGAAAGTTATTCAGATTCAGGAATTTCTCTTATTAGAAGCACAAATGTTTTTGACTACAATTTCTCATATGATGATTTGGCTTTTATTAATGACAAACAAGCAGATAAGTTGAAAAATGTAGAAGTCAAGGAAAATGATGTTCTCTTCAATATTACAGGGGTTTCGGTTGCAAGATGTTGTATGGTGCCTAAAAATGTTTTGCCAGCAAGAGTTAATCAGCACGTAATGATTATTAGACCATTTTGTAATCTGAATATTTCTTACTACCTGCTTCTAAATCTATGTTCCACTGATAGTAAAAATGCTTTGTTAGGAATTAGTCAATCGGGATCAACGAGAGAAGCCATTACAAAATCAGAAATCGAAGAATTTGAAATAGTTATGCCTGAAGCTAATAGACTCAAGGAGTTTAATTGCACAATGAAAAAGATATTTTCATTTAAGGATTTGAAATCATTAGAAAACCAAAAGCTATCGGAACTGAAAGAATTGCTTCTTTCGAAATTGGCAAGTGTCTGAACACGATTTTAAAGATTACAGGATGGACAAGATTAAAGAAGAAAATATAAACGAGCTAACCCACAAAATTATAGGTTGTGCAATGCAGGTACACCGGGTTTTGGGAAATGGTTTTCAGGAAGTCATTTATCAGCGGTCGCTTGCAATTGAAATGCGATACGCAGGTTTGGAATTTGAACGGGAAAAAGAAATGCCTATATTTTACAGGGATGAAAATGTGGGGACAAGACGAGTTGATTTCTTTGTAGAGGGTAAAGTAATGGTTGAGCTGAAAGCCATTGAAAAACTGGAAGATGTTCATAAAGCACAAGCGATAAACTATTGCGAAGCATACAACATTGCCGATGGTTTACTCATCAACTTTGGTGGTAAAAGTTTAGATTTTAAAAGGGTTTACAATAAAAATCTTGTGATCCCAAAAATCAAGTAATCGTGTTCAGACAATTAGCAACAGTAGAAAATTAAAAGATGGCAGAAAAAAGAAAGTGTTTTCCACGAGCTGTTATGAAGGGTATCTCCCAAATCTTGGGTGATACTAAAACGGGTTTATCAGGTACAGAGATACAGAATTTACTTGCCCAGGTACAAATAGTTGATATTGAGCCTGCAATAACCAAATGGAAAAGGATTTTCAGTGCTTTTGCAAATTACCAAAACAAATCGCAGTGCTCTAATGCAATTTTGAATTTTATTAAAGAAGCATTATCGCCCGCAAAATTTGTTAATAATCAAATTGAATTTGAGGAAAAACGGTCGCTTATTAATCAACAATTACACTTTGTAGGCTACCGATATAATGAAAACGGAACTATCAATGAAATAACACAGGCAAAAACAATATCCGAAGCACAGCTTAAAGCAGACAATTTGAAATCGAAATTGGAGTTGAGAGAAACTCATTTTGAAATATTTAAATACTGTAAAGCTGAATTAATAAGTAATAACTACTTTCATTCTGTTTTCGAAGCAAACAAAGGATTGTTTCAAAGGATTAGAGAATTATCGTCGTATTCTGAGGATGGAAATCGTTTAATTGAATATGTTTTCAGCAGCAATCCGGTTTTAATCATTAATAATTTTCAAACCAAATCAGAAAAAGATGAGCATACCGGATTTTGCAACTTATTAAAAGGACTTTGCGGAATGTTTCGCAACACTGAAGCGCACGAACCAAAAATCAGCTGGAATATTTCTGAACAAGATGCACTCGAAATTTTAGCGATGATATCTTACTGCCACAGAAGATTAGATAATGCACAAGAAATAAGATAGATATGAGAGTTTATCCGGATAATTGTGTAATTCAAGATTTAAAGAAAAATTGAAAAAAGCATAATGAACAGCGAAATTCTTATATACCAAAACAAAGAAGGCGACATAAAAATTGATGTCCGGCTCGAAGAAGAAACCGTTTGGCTGACACAAGCACAAATGGGACAACTGTTCGGAAAAGACAAACGTACTATTTCCGAACATATCAGGAATATCTTTAAAGAAGGTGAATTAGACGAAAATATGGTTGTCCGGAATTTCCGGACAACCACTCCACACGGTGCTATTCCCGGCAAAACACAGGAACGTGAAGTAAAAGGCTACAATCTTGATGTCATTATCTCTGTTGGTTATCGGGTAAAATCACAACAAGGCACACAGTTCCGGATTTGGGCAACACAACGCCTTAAAGAATACATCGTAAAAGGCTTTGCCCTGAACGACGAACGTTTCAAAACAGGCAACTCAATGAATTATTTCAACGAATTGCAGGAACGTATCAGGGAAATCCGCATCTCAGAACGCTTCTTCTACCAAAAGATTAAAGACATTTACGCCACCAGTATAGACTATGACCCCCAAGACGAAAAAACCATCTTGTTTTTTAAGGTCGTTCAAAACAAACTGCTTTGGGCAATCAGCCAACAAACAGCCGCTGAGCTGGTTTACAGGCGGGTTGACGCTTCCCTGCCTTTGTTGGGTATGCAATCGTATGATAAAAAAAGTCTTGCAAAAGTCAACAAGCAGGATGTCGGCATTGCCAAAAACTATTTGCAGGAAGACGAAATAAAATTGCTTGGGTTACTGGTAGAACAATACCTGGCATTTGCCGAAACAATGGCACAACAGCAAACCCCAATGTATATGAAAGACTGGATTGAACGTTTGGATATAATCCTGAAAATGAATGGCAGGGAACTACTTAACCACGCAGGGAAAATCAGTCATCAAATGGCATTGGAAAAATCAGGAGAAGAATACGAAAAATATAAAACAGAACAGGAAAAATTGGAGAAAGAACAGAGTTTAAAAGAAATTGAGGAAGATATCAAAAAACTAAAAGGCAAATAATGGATAAGGATTTACACGACCTGGCAAAATCTATTGTTGCCCTGCAAAAAGAGGCTGTAAAACAGACTTTATCGGTTTACAAACCGGAAGTTGAAAGAATTATAAATTCCAACAGCAGGGACAAAAATGCAATCGAGCATACTTTGGATGCGCTTTGTGAGGTAGCTTTTGACAATGAAGTGTTACTTTTATTCAAAAAACTTTGTCGTTATTATTACAATATTGACCCGGTGGCTACTGCACAACAAATACAGTTTTACAGAGAAATGTGGGACAACGAAGAAGAAAACAACAACGATGAATAAATTTACCGAAGAAAAATTAGAAAAGGCATTTGCCGAATTGCTGGGGCAGGAAGGATTTTCCCATCACTTAGGCATTACAATTTCCCGCAAGCCTGACGAAGTATTAATAGAAGAAGATTTAAGAAACTTTCTTTTAACGCAATACGCAAGTCAGGGAATTACGGTAAACGAAGTCAAATCTATTATTCTTCAACTAAAATCGTTACCCGCTTCCGACCTTTACGAAAGCAACAAAACCTTTCTGAAAATGCTTTCAGACGGTTTTATTCTGAAACGGGAAGACCGCAAACAAAAAGACATTTACATTCAGCTTATCAGTTACGCAGGGCTGAATAAACACCGCCAGCCCGGGGCGGATCAATTAATTTCGATAGCAGCCGACCCCGGAGCACAATATCCGCCCGATACCAACAGATACAAGTTTGTCAATCAACTGGAAATTACCGGGACGGAAAAACGCATACCGGACGGAATCGTTTACATCAATGGATTGCCGTTGGTCGTGTTTGAGTTTAAAAGTGCCATTCGTGAGGAAGCCACCATTTACGATGCCTTCAAACAATTAACGGTTCGTTACCGCAGGGATATTCCCGAACTGTTTAAATACAATGCTTTTTGCGTGATCAGCGATGGCGTAAACAACAAAGCAGGGTCGTTTTTTGCCCCTTACGATTTTTTCTATGCCTGGCGCAGAGTGGCAGGACTTGCTAAGGAAGTAGATGGCATCGACAGTATGTTCACACTCGTTCAGGGGATGTTTAATAAAAACCGCCTGCGTGATATTATCCGCAACTTTATTTACATACCCGATACCAGCAAGAAAGAAGAAAAGATTGTTTGTCGGTATCCGCAATATTACGCTGCACGGACTTTATTTGATACGATCAAGAAAGCCCAAAAACCTGAAGGAGACGGTAAAGGCGGAACATATTTTGGGGCAACAGGTTCAGGTAAAAGCTACACAATGCTTTATCTTACCCGTTTGCTAATGAAAAGCGAATACTTTGAAAGCCCAACCATTGTTTTAATTACCGACCGCACTGATTTAGACGACCAGCTTGCAGCACAATTCATCAATGCCAAAGGATTTATCGGAGATAATGCCGTGGAAAGCGTGGAAAGCCGGGTCGACCTGAGAACCAAACTTCAAGGAAGACAAAGCGGAGGCGTTTTCTTAACCACCATTCACAAGTTTACCGAAGATACTGAACTGCTTACAGAACGGACCAATGTGATTTGTATATCGGACGAAGCACACCGCAGTCAGGTAAACCTCGACCAAAAAATAAGAGTTACCGAAGAAGGCGTAAAAAAGACTTTTGGCTTTGCTAAATATCTTCACGATTCTTTACCCAACGCCACTTACGTTGGTTTCACAGGAACGCCTATTGATGCAACACTTGACGTATTTGGGAAAGTGGTGGATGCCTACACAATGACCGAATCGGTAAAAGATGAAATCACCGTTCGTATTGTTTATGAAGGCAGGGCAGCAAAAGTGGCTTTGAAAAATGGTGAATTAGAAAAGATTGAAAAATACTACGAAGAAGCTGCCGAACTGGGTGCTAACGAATATCAGATTGACAAGAGCAAACAGGAAACGGCAAATATGTATGCCATTCTTGGCGATCCCGACCGTCTGCAAGCTGTTGCCGAAGATTTTGTAACCCACTACGAAAACCGAATTTCAGAAGGTGCAACAGTAAAAGGAAAAGCAATGTTCGTGAGTAGCAGCCGTGAAATTGCTTATGAACTCTATAAAAATATCATTGAGCTTCGCCCCGAATGGAACGAAATCAAAGAAGCCGAGAAAGGAGCAGAACTTACCGACAAGGACAAGCGGGAATTGAAACCGATTGAACGCATTAAACTGGTCATGACCAGAGGAAAAGACGACCCGAAAGAACTTTGGGATATGTTGGGTACTTCTGATGACCGTAAAGAACTTGACCGCCAATTCAAAAATCCAAAATCGAATTTCAAAATTGCCATTGTAGTTGATATGTGGTTAACTGGTTTTGATGTTCCATTTTTGGATAGCATCTACATCGACAAACCAATTCAGCAACACAATTTAATTCAAACCATTTCAAGGGTTAACCGCAAATTTGAAGGTAAGAACAAAGGTTTGGCAGTCGATTATATCGGCATCAAAAAACAAATGAATCTGGCTCTTGCCAGATACAACAAAGGCGACAAGGATAATTTTGAAGAAATTGAACAGTCATTGGTTGTTGTTCGTGACCATTTAGATTTGTTGGCAAAACTGATGCACAAGTTCAACAGTACAAAGTATTTCAAAGGTAGTGCCATTGAGCAATTGCATACGCTAAACCTTGCTGCTGAATTTGTGCAACAAACCAAAGAACTGGAAACCCGGTTTATGGGTTTGGTTCAACGGCTGAAAGCCGCTTATGATATTTGTGCCGGTAGTGAAAAACTGACGCAAACAAATAGAGATTACACGCACTTTTATTTGGCCGTTCGTTCTATTGTTTTCAAACTGACCAAAGGCAACGCACCCGACACGGCACAAATGAACGCTAAGGTTAGAGAGATGATAAAAGATGCCTTGCAGAGTGATGGAGTTGAAGAAATCTTCAAACTTGGTGATGAAATAGAAACGGAACAGGACATTTTTGATGAAGATTACCTGGCTAAGATTGATAAAATAAAATTGCCGAATACAAAAATTAAATTACTACAGCAGTTACTTGCAAAAGCAATCGGTGAAATAAGAAAAGTAAACCGGGTAAAAGGAATCGACTTTTCGAGAAAAATGCAAGCCATTGTCGACCGCTACAACAATCGAGATGCAAATGACATTCTGAGAAGTGAAGTTTATGAAGAAATGGCAGAAGCCTTGACAATCCTGATTTGGGATGTTCAAAAGGAATTTAAAGCCGGAGATGAATTAGGAATTGACTTTGAAGAAAAAGCCTTTTACGACATACTGAAAGAACTTTGTATCAAATATGACTTCACCTATCCGGAAGACAAATTAATTGACTTGTCAAAGGCGGTAAAAATTATTGTTGATAACCAAGCCAGATTTCCGGACTGGAATAAACGGGATGACATCAAATCAGCTTTGAAAGTTGATCTGATTTTGATTTTAGACGAGTTTGGCTATCCTCCAGTTGAGAGAGACGAAGTGTATGTTGAGATTTTTGAACAGGCCGAAAACTTTAAGAAAAACAGACAATGAATCCACTCAATAGTCACTCAATTGTAAATGCCTCGATCAACAAATTAAAACTGGTTCCGGATGGGTTTTAAAAAGGTATATTCGAAATGAAGGGCGTTTCGTACGATAATTTTGAATCAAAATCATGATATGAACATGCAACCTGAAAATAAAACAACGGGCAATCGCTCCGGATACAACTATTTAATGATCCTAACATTTCTATTAATCGTAGGTGAATTAATTTTTAGATATCTGGCAGAATCTGAAATCGAAGAAACTATCGTCAAAGTTCTCATTATTGGATTGCCTTTAGTATTTGTTTACCTAGGTTATAACTGGGCGAAATGGGCTGCCTCAATTATTTTGGTTTTAAATGGTATTTTGTCAATCGGAGGTATGTTCGAGCTTGGTTCTCCACTTCTTGGGATAGTTGGACTTTTTAATATACTTTTTGCAGTTACCTTGCACATTTCTAAAAAGATTAATTTACTTTTCTCAAGTACAGAGGAAATTAACACAATTGACACAGATTTGCCAGCAAATGTAACTACCGAAAATTTTGATTATCCTTATCTAATAACCAGAATTCAGGCATCAATGATAGATGGGATATTACTTGCCTGCTTTTTAGGCATTTTACTTGTTCTAACTTCGAATTTAGAAAACAGATTGATACCTGCAATTATCTTTTGTGTAGTTGCTATTTTTTACGAACCGGTTTTTTTATCGATTTATTCAGCAACTATAGGACATAAAATAATGAGAATAAAAGTTATCAACCTAAAACACAAGGATAAAAAATTAAATCTGTTACAAGGATCTATCCGGATATTTACAAAATACTTCCTTGGATGGTTGTCTTTTATAACAATAAATTTCAACCCGGGGCATAGAGCAATTCATGATTATTTTAGTTCAAGCATTGTAATAAAAAATTAAAAACCGTTAGCACCTATTTTGGAAATGCGAATGACAGACAGACTGAATATATTAGTAGTTTGTGGCAGAAATAAAAAGCGAAGCAGGACTGCTGAATTTATTTTTAAGAACGATCCACGATTTAATATCCGTTCTGCAGGGCTCAGTCCGAAAAGTGACAGAAAAATATCCGAGCAACTTAAAAAACTTAAATCATAAAATTATGAATTTCAGAGCTTCATTCTGCGATCCCTTCAAACCTGATATTATCGAATTGGGAACAATCGGGAAAAATAAAATCATAGAAACGTTTGACGAAATTCCATGGACAGAATACTTGAAGAAAATGGGAACTGCAAATGATAAGGAAATTTACTATTCGCCTTCACTTGAGGTAGAAAACATGCATAACAAAAATGGAATTGTTGTTTCAGCAATAGATGCAACGGAGTGGTACATCTTTTATAAAAGACCTAAAATGATAAAGAGGTTTTTCGGCCTTTTTGAGACGATGAGCAATAATTACACAACGGAGGTCCATGGTCAAACAGGAAAAGATGTTCGCGAATGCCTGATCGCACTCATTGATAATAACTTGAACTTCTTAGAAGAAAAAATAAAGTAAAAGGCAGAATTGAATAGCCCTAAAAGTATCGAAATTAGCGAAATACCAGCACGATAATCAGGCTCATCTCTATTCTTTTATCAATTTAAAATTGAACAGATATATACCTGTTATAGATCGAATATGGATAATATAGATGCCTCTGGATAAGTGGTTTGTCGAAATATAAGTTTCGCTTGAGTTTAATTTTCTTGAAATACATAACTTTCCACTCATATCGTACAGATTAAAGATAACAGTTCCTTCTACTCCTTTAACATAAAATCCATCTGAAGAAGGATTTGGATAGATAAGCACCTTCCCATTCGATGTCTGATCTCCTGTTTCCTGAGTTACAACTACAGACTGAGAAACAGTGCCATCTGCAGAAATAGTGATTGTGGTGGTTCTTTCTGTTGAATTAGGATTTGCTCCAGCAATAACCGTTAAAGTGCCATCCCCTGTTCCTGATTGCGGAATGACTGAAAGCCAGTCCTGATCGGGAACAACGCTCCATGATGTATTGGAAGTTATAGAAACGGTTACGGTGCTTCCTTCTTCCTTTGATACAGAAACAGAGGAAGGTGACACTGACAAAACAGGATCTCCTGCTTCCTGAATGACAGTGATCGACTGATAATCAACACCATCTGCTGAAACAATAACGGAGGAAGTCCTTGCTGTTATATTCGGGTTGGCAGTTGCTGTAAAGGTTAAAGTGCCATCCCCTGTCCCTGATTGCGGAATGACTGAAAGCCAGTCCTGATCGGGAACAACGCTCCATGATGTATTGGAAGTTATAGAAACGGTTACGGTGCTTCCTTCTTCCTTTGATACAGAAACAGAGGAAGGTGACACTGACAAAACAGGATCTCCTGCTTCCTGAATGACAGTGATCAACTGAGAATCAACACCATCTGCTGAAACAATAACGAAGGAAGTCCTTGCTGTTATATTCGGGTTGGCAATGGCTGTAAAGGTTAAAGTGCCATCCCCTATCCCTGATTGAGGGCTAACCCTAATCCAATCCTGGTCAGGAGTCACGCTCCAGGATGCATTGGAAGTTATGAAAACGGTTGCGGTGCTTCCTTCCTCATTCGATACAGAGATCGAATCATCTGACAATAAAATAAATTTGTCTTTCTCATACAAGGTAACATCGGGAACAGTTTCCTTTACTTCCTCATTTCCTGCACTATCAACTGCTTCAACATAAAAAGAATATTCCACCTCCTTTTCAAAACTAAAATCAACTGAAGTCGCAGAGGTCTTAGTTAAAAGAGACGAATAGTCATTATCTCCCTTCCTTGCATATATATTATAATAATAAATTCCGGAACCATCCTCGTTGTCTCTTCCTTCCCAGCTTAAAACTGCTGTATTATCTGAAACAATATCCGGATCGTTCATATAGCTGACCGGGGCTATAATGTCCTTTTTGTTTGTCCATGTTGGGGTCACAATCGGATCGTTATAATCAAATACGATAGTCGCGTGGTTACTAAGGATAGCATCATCTATTGTACTGTCTTTTAGGTTAATCGAGAACATAAGGCTGCCTTCTCCCCGTCCGGTACTATCATTAGGAGGCAAAAAGCCTGAAACAGCATCTTCCGGAGCTTCCATTGTTTCCGGGTCAACACATCTGAATTTCCAATTGGCTACTCCACTTGCTTTATTCAAATTTAATGTAACATAAGTAATCAAATCCTTATCCGGACGCATATCGATAGTCCACTTATTTTCCTGAGCATTTAACGGGGCGCTGTAAATATTTTCCCCAATTTTAACGTACCCTGCCCGAAATGATTCAATATCGAACAGATTTAAATCCAGCGTATCGGTTACCCATACTTCCTGTGCAGCGGCAGTAGCACTATCCTTGTTCTCAAAATTAATAATATAAGTAAAGTTAGTCTTGTCTTTATTAAAATATGTACTACCCGATGGAGAACGGTAACCATATTTTTCGTTTGGATCGAGAGAGCTAACTCCATCTAAATTCAAAATACTCGCATTATATGGTTTAGTGCATTCCTCCAAAGTTTCATAACAAGAAAGACCGGCTGATATTAATGAAACTAATTCTGCAGCAAGAATAAAAGGGTCTGAAACTCCTAATATTAATCCTAAGCCAATGGCTGTCCCCCCTGCCAACTTTAATAAACTAGCCATTAATTCTTCTTGTCCAGTTAAATATTCATATTGAGTATTAAATTGATCAAGAATAGTCTCCGATGCAGTTTTAAATAATGAGGATGATTCTGATAGTCCGCTTAGCGCTAAAACCGATGAAATAATACAGCTAATAGATTTTGCAGTACAATTACTATTGTCATTTGAACTATTATTATTACTTATTTCCTGATTAATAGCATCTAATGTTTCACTTTTAGATGAATTTTCTTTCCATGCAACAACAGAAATATTTCCTTTAGATTTTATTGTTAATTCAATATCTGATGTTCCATAAGAGGGGATTGTTGGTGCTATATATATTCCTTTCTTGCATTCCCGATTGTCATGTCCAATTACATTTTCGGTCTTAATTAAATCCAACGCATTAATGTCAACACTTAAAGTTTCACAATTTTTCTGAGTTTCTTCATTCACATAACTATTACTTGTCGCTGAGAAATCAGAATCATCGCTGTCAATAGCAACAACAATTATTGGATTTTCAATGACTGTATTTCCAGTATTAATTAGTCTTACAGTGACCGTTGTTGCCCTCCCTTTTATAAATTTATCAGCCCCTAATATTTCTATCTCGAGTTTCCCTTCCTTCTTTTCTTCAACCGTTAGCCCATTTTCAATTACAACAGTCGTATCCGGACATACTACCAGAATATTCCATGAACCAAGGGCAACTCCCTCAAAATTAAAATGCACCGCACACTCAGTATCTGAAGTATAAATGGTATCTGCCCTTAAAGTATCCTGACCTGCCCGATATAAATAGACCTTCGTACTTTCGTCAAAACCAGTTCCTTCAAAAGTAATGGTAGCAGAACCACTGTTGGCAACCTTCTCCGGGGAATAGCCTTTAATCCGATCGGTATTTCCTGACCAGGCTAATTTGGGATAACCATCATTCATGGTAGATAAGATTTCCCAAACGGTATCAAAATCCCAACTGGAATAGGTACTTTGAGCTTTCATTTCATCTGTGGTTTTGGCCGTTCCCCCATTTGACGAAGTTAACCCACTTGTTTCACTATCCCAATATGAATTGGTAATTGAACCGCCACCATACCCATTGATAGCGCCGCAATAACTTCCGGTACCATTAATGTATCCTCTGTTATAGGTGTAAGATATTGAACCGTAATTTCGTCCTGATATTCCGGCGACTTCGCCTGCCCCGATTACGGAAGCAGCATTATAACAATTGACAATCGTCCCATTATTTGCCCCAATTATCCCACCTACATTCAGGTTGCCACCAATTATTTTCCCAATATTGTAACACTGACTAATTGAACTAGCAGAGTTACTCTCCCCTGTTATTCCTCCAATATTATTATCTCCGTTCACCAAAGCCGAGTTATAGCAAAATTTAATTGTCCCGGCATTATACCCAGCAAGGCCCCCAATATTTTCACCACCGCTTATTGAACCGGTCGAATAGCAATTGGAAATAGTTCCGCCATTGTTTGAACCAACAAAAGGGGCAGTATAGTTTTTCCCTTCAATGTCGCAATGAGTTAGTCCAAGGTTACGGATAATCCCGTCACTATTTAACTGGCCAAATAAAGCAATATAATTTTTATCAGGCCAGTTATAATGCAGGTATTTTATCTGATGGCTTTGCCCGTCAAATATACCGGAATAATTTTCAAGGGGACAGAATCCTGTTCCAAAATTCCAGGTTTCAGTCTCGCTGGCATCAATATCGTTATCTAATTCAAAATTCCACGCCCGGCAACTGTCGTTTCCCATAATCCAAACCAGGTTGGAAAATGTTGTTAAATTATAATATCCATCATTATCTGAGTCTTCAGGCCTCACACCGCCGGTTTGTTTCATATAAGTAATCGTATAAAGGCCTCTACTTTCTTCTGTTGTTGTCGTATCTGTTTCAAAACCATGTACCAGGATATAATAATTACCCGTTTGCGTGGCAGAAATATTATTACCGGTTTTGCTCTCGTCTTTTGTAATTGTCTTTATTTTATTACCGGATGGATCAAACAAATCAATTGTCAAATTTATACTTGTTTTAAGTGCTAGATTATCATTGCTATTCGCTTCAACAAGATAAAAATGAATAATATCGTCTTGTGGAAGTGCTTTTTCAAAAGGTACATTTGAAACAAGCGTATCACAGGAAACACGAGTGGTACTGTTAATTACACTTATGGTGTCTGTATTTACAGCACTCCATTGACCAGTCAAATCTTTAAACTGAATGTGGAAAAGCATTTTTTGCGTATATTTAACAACCAATTTATTATTGGTACCCACACTCAAATCATAGTTGTCCGGTGATATTTCCTCTCCAGAACTGGTTGGAATACTGATATTGTCAAGTAAAAGCGGATTAACCGGGTCAACCGTCGTCGTGATTTTATCATCAAAATCGCTGTCAAACCAATAGCGGTAAGAGCTTATCTTATTATCAGACAGACTGGTTGATGTTTTAATAAAAAACTGATTGGTAGTCGCACTCCATGTTCCATTATTGTCCTGAAATCGAACATGAAAGGTATGCAATCCAGCGGGCAATTGGCCTGTCTTGATTGAGGTATTCAGCGAAATATCATTTTCCGCACTAATAGTCTGCGCTGTTTTACTTTCGTGATCTTCATCAAACCAGTATTCATATTTGACAATTGGAGAAATCGTCGATTTAACTGTTTTCAGAAAAAACTGATTGGATACAGAACTCCAGGTTCCACTATTGTCCTGAAATCGAACATGAAAGGTATGCAATCCAGCGGGCAATTGGCCTGTCTTGATTGAGGTATTCAGCGAAATATCATTTTCCGCACTAATAGTCTGCGCTGTTTTACTTTCGTGATCTTCATCAAACCAGTATTCATATTTGACAATTGGAGAAATCGTCGATTTAACTGTTTTCATAAAAAACTGATTGGATACAGAACTCCAGGTTCCACTATTGTCCTGAAATCGAACATGAAAGGTATGCAATCCAGCGGGCAATTGGCCTGTATTGATTGAGGTATCCAACGAAATATCATTTCCCGCACTAATAGTCTGCGCTGTTTTACTTTCGTGATCTCCATCAAACCAGTATTCATATTGGTCAATCTTGTTTTGAGCCCAAAGGTTCATGGCTATACAAAGAAACAATATAAATGGGAACAACTTTCGCATGGTTATGCTAATTTTCCTGGGCTTTAACCTTAAAACTGACCTGGAGGTTCCCTTCTGTATCTGTTTCAGATGCTACTGATTTGGAAATAATCTGAGGATTGAATGGTAAACCATTAGTTTTAAAAGGAATGGTGCTGCCGTAAATTCCAACCTGACTGCCGTCGGTTCCTAAGTATGTTGCGGGATTCTTTAAATGGTAATCATGAGTGTAATCAATTGAATTTCCGGATTGATTGACAAAAATATCGGATTGGGTAACTCCAATGTAATTGTTATAACTAAAGTTATTTCCAAAATCAACAGACGAGATGTTAAATAAGTTATTCTGAACAGTATTACTATTCATAGAATTTAAAAAATTACCAGAAGAGGATTGCAAAATTACATTGTTTTGAATCAAAGATCCATAAACATAAGTAAAAAATCCATCACCAGAAGACAAAGAACTATCTCTCAAAATGATATTCCCATCAATAACAGCATCTCCATCAATGTTTGCAACTGAAGTATATATACCAAATGGAGCCTTTCCACAAATTATACAGTGTTTAATTAGCAAATTCACTCCATACTTAGCAAAATTTATTCCTGAAAAAATAAAGCATTCTTCAAATGAACAATTATTTTTTGGAGTTGACTCAGATGATGAAAATGAAGCAGCAGATAACCTACATCTCAAAATTTTCACATAACTAATAGAATAATTTCCAAAGTTAACATTCCCATTAATATACAGTCCTTCTAAATGCAAACTGTCTGCCCCCTGGTTAATTGTTAGACCACTTAAAATATAAGTTCTTTTTGCGATATTGACAGAATCCGGAAAATGACCGGACCCAATAACCGTAATTCCTTTTGCAAGAGCACCTGGTGCAGTGAAATAACCAGCAGAAAGACAGAGTATATCTCCATCAGATGACGCATTGTAAGCATCAACGAATGAATCTTGTCCATAAAAAACTTGTGTTTCACCATTATGTTCCAGGGTAGTTACGGGATTCTGGGCTATGGCTGTTATAGAAAAAAGAAAGAGTGCCCACGTGAAGCTATAGTATTTGGTTTTCATAAAATTAGGTTTTTCATTATAAGATTTATTCAAAAGAAAGCCGATGTTTATTAACAATAAAAATAGTTGGTTATGTAATTCGTAAGAATATACAAAAAGATAGTTTTTACTCTTACTACCCTGTGCAAAACACTAGATTAGATTTCATTTAGTAAGTTATTTATGATCATATCAAATTTACAAAATTTCAATATTATTTTATTTAATTAAATCAAAAGTTAACAATAATTTTAACAATGATAGTAGTGTAGACTTGTAATTTGTTCCTCCGTTGACCAAGGATTTGTGATTCTGTATGCTTAAATTTTCTAATTTAACGATAAAGCAATCGACCTGGCACAGAAATCTATGGCAAACCAGTTAAAATAGTTTTAAAAAATTCAAGGGTTGTTGGTAAATCATCGAAGCGTTAAAAAATAACTTTTACGGAGATCAGGATATAGGGGTTCAGAAATAATGTTTGTCGTGGTGCAGTACTAATGTTGTTGCAGGTGCCGGAACAGTGTATTGTTTCTGTGTTCCAAATTTTGAGAAGAAGTCTCACTAAACAATAAATTTTCAAAAGTTACGCTTATAATTCATTTGAGTTATACATGAGACACAAATGAGTTACATGTATAATACGATTGTGTTAAGCGTGAAATGCAATTGAGTTATACAGGCAGCTTTTTTGTCATTCCGACATAAGAAAAGACGTACCGGGGAAGGTATATATGGTATAGTTAATCAAGCCATTGTTTTTAATGGTTTTAAATGATCATCTATAAATCTGTCTTTACTTTTATAGCCGGGGATACCGACCATGGTTTCGATATTGACCGGCGCGAGAGTTAGTACAAGGTAACTGAGTATTATCCGTGAACGCTTTTCCAGGAACTTCCTATTTTTTTTGTGATTTCCTGAATATTTTAAATCATTAAAGACATACTTTCAAAAGGCTGGTTCCGATTTCATGAATTGCAGATTCGATCTTTGCTTTTTGCTTTTCACTTGCAAAAGCCAAACCATTAGCGTAGCGTCTTAGTAAACTGGGATTAATACCGGCATATTCTGCCAAAGCAGATTTGTTTATCACCTTAAATTCATCAAATAAGGTTTGCAGATCATACTTAATCTGAAATTCCGGATTTTCATTATAGAAAATATCCGGTACTTTTTCTCCCTCAGGAAGATCAGATATATGTTCTTTAATTGCATCCCGCGTATTTGTAATAGCTTCCTTGATTGTCGATCCCTGCGAATAGCAACCGGGAAGATCCTGCACCGTAACCCAGTACCCATCCTCCGCTTTCTCGAGAATAAGTATCGCTCTTTCTTGATTGATTATAGCTTCCATCGCTTTTGCTTTTATCTATAAGTTATATTATTGGGAAGATCCTTTTTCCCTTATACAAAACGGCTCAGAATCCTTGTCCAGGTCAGGTCATCTTGGTGAGGGCATCTCACTAATGCTTGGGAGGGTGCCTCACTAACGTTTGGGAGGATGTCTCACTAACGTTTGGGAGGATGTCTCACTAACGTTAGTGAGAGTGTCTCACACGTATTAGTGAGGGTGTCTCACACGTATTAGTGAGGGTGTCTCCTCTATTTCGTTTTCCAATGTATTTAAGGTTTAAAATATTTTTTTGGTGATGCCGCTACAATAATTTCACGGCATCACCTGGTTATCTCAGTTTTCAACCCAAAATCAAAATCGGGTTATTCCCGGAGACTAAGCTATTGCACCGTCAGTATCTTTTCATAAATGACTGTCCGGGGTTCTTTAAGAATTAAATTAGGGCTAAACTGGGTAGTCACCTGCAATTTATAGGTACCTGCCGCCAGTTCGGGGATCACAACAATCAGCTCCGAAGGGTTATTGGTCACAATATCGGAGGAATCCACCTTGGTACTTTCGCCCGATGTCTGGTTCACAAAATAAATCCCGTTACCGGCATGTTCACCCGAGATTTTTACTTTATAACCAGCTATTTTCAGGTTGCGGTTGGGAGTGAGCTGGTCATTCACCGTGCCGGTCTTAACATCGGTAACCTGCAATATGCTCAGCGTGGTATCGGCAACCCCCATGATCTCCACGTCGACATCGGATAACTCGTTGCGCAGGGTATCGCCCTGGTTAAACTGGAAAAGCAACGTATGCTTCTCCGGATCGAAGGTTTCCTGGGGACTGTTAAACACCCCTTTTATAAGCGGGCTTGCGGTGAAGTAACCGGTATTGACTGAGAATCCGTCGCAAAGCAGGTAGCCCATCTCTTTCAGAAACAGGCCGACCCCGTGTTGCATGGACGAAGACGAAATATCGGCCCCGCCCCGGCTTACTGCCGATTCGCAGATCTGGCCGATGTCAAGACTGCGTTCGGAACTGACCCTTGCCGTGAAGTCATCTTCCTTTTCGGTCAGGGGATTGTCATATAAATATGCTTTAACACGATGTAAAACGGTTGCCATAACTATTAAATTTAAAGTTAAACACCTAACGGGAATCCCTTCTGCAGGCCATTGGCCTTAGCCTGGAAAAAAAGAGGACAGGCGTTCCCCCCGAAGGAATAAAGGCAGGGAAACACCATGTATTGTCATTTTGAATGGAATGGCCAAACGGTCATTCATTGTCCGTCCGGAACGGACAGAGGGAGGCCCCCGTTACCGAAGGCATGGCAGATTAAAACGAATATTGACGCTGCCCGGTGCAGGTCTGTAAGCCTGTCCATTCTTTTTAATCCTTCTCATCACGGCTTTGAGTGTTTTCAGATCATTTCCTGTTCGCGAACTAAAGTTTAAATTTATGCTATTCTGTCGTAGCAGTCAATAACAATTGCTGATTATTTGATGAAGGTACTGGTTTTCTTTACGAAGTACTGCAATTTGATACATGAACAGACCATTTAATCATTAATAAAAATAGAACATAATATGAAATTAAGATTGATATATTTATATTTTATGTTCATTTAACAAACTCCAATCAGGTCCATTATTTATAAAGAAGAATCCAAATCCACGCACAATGAAAACAGGGACAACGGATGACCATCCCATTAAAAAATTCATTCCCAATAACACGACCATCCTCCAACCAAATAATACAGGGGGACCGGATGGGCAATATGCCGAAAACGCAGGGCAATGATGCATACCGGGGTGCACGTAGAGACGCACGGCCGTGCGTCTCTACAACAACAGCAACAACAACAACCGTCACCATTCATCCGGAACCCAAAATCAATATCTTCATTTCCCGGTGATTTCAAATCGTCAATAAATTCAAAAACAGACGATTATCTTGATGAACACCATCCGGAAATTCCCAAATACAACCGGAATAATCATTTTTTTCAACCCAACTATAGTACAGTTTGATGTGGGGGACTGGTAGTCTGTTCAGAATGTTTATATTTCGGAACACAAATTTTGAGCGGGCTGTCGGGGACCGCGTTACGCAGAAATCTGTTAAATACTTGCAAGAAATGAAAAAAAATTTATTTACAGGAGGAGGTACTGCCGGGCATATTACGCCGAATGTAGCACTAATTGAAGAGTTGGTAGAATCGGAATGTGCCATTTTCTATATCGGTCAAAACAATAGTATGGAAAAAGCACTGATAAGTAAGCTTAGCATTCCTTTTTACAATATTTCTGCGGGAAAATTCAGACGTTATTGGAGTTGAAAAAATTTTACAGATGTTTTTAAGACGTGTTATGGATTTTTCCAAAGTCTATATTTAATGATGAAAATAAAACCAGATGTTGTATTTAGCAAAGGAGGATTTGTGGCTTGTCCTGTCGTTTGGTCAGCATGGATGTGCAGAATCCCTGTCGTCATACATGAGTCAGACATAACACCAGGGTTAGCTAATCGCCTTTCTATTCCATTTGCTAAAATTGTTTGTTGTTCGTTTTCAGAAACTCTTTCCAAAATACCACATTCAAAAGGAGTTCTGACGGGCCTTCCTATTCGAAAAGAAATAACAAAAGGAAAGAAATCTGCCGGATTAAATATTTGTGGCTTTTGTGATGATAAACCTGTAATTTTTATAACTGGCGGTAGCTTGGGAGCAACCCGTTTAAATCAATTAATCTTTCAAAACATTGACAGACTTTTAACGGACTACCAAGTCTGTCATCAATGCGGAAAAGGAAATATCCCCAAAACAGTGCAGCAGAAAGGATATAAGACTTTTGAATATTTAAATGATGAACTTCCGCATATGTTTGCGATGGCAGACCTTGTAATATCGCGTGCAGGAGCCACAACTATTTTTGAAATTTTATCTTGCCAAAAGTTAAATATACTTATTCCATTGTCCAGAAAAGTAAGTCGAGGAGACCAAATTCTAAATGCTAAAGCTTTTGAACAGAAAGGTTATAGTCGGGTACTTGATGACGACAATGAACCTGATATAACAAAGGAAATAAAAGCTGTATTGGATAGCAAGAGATATTACCTGGAAAATATTACTAATGCAAAATTGGACTCCAATCAAAAGATACTTGACCTATTATATTCTTTTATCTAAAAAAGCAGACTTCATTCAACAATTAATCGTTTTTTTCGGGCGCACCACAGAGGCTGGATGGGGTGTTGACGTAACCCTGAACTAATAGCCGGTGCTGTATTATGGTTCTTTTGATCTGGAATAAGATATTTCCCTAGTCCCGATGAAAGACTCAGTTTTTAATATAACCCCTATTCAGGATCATGTGACAGTGAAGGCAACAGCCAATCCTTTTCTGCCGAAATACGACCAATACTTTTACAACAGTATAAAGCACAGAGCATGTTTAACTAAAGAATGCAAACAAATGACTATTTTTATAACGAATAAAAACAGCCTGGGTTCTCTTCGCCGGGACAGACTTAAATGTGTCGGAGCTGTATGCCGGGAAACTGGCACGCACCGTTCTTAGGGGGCGTAAGCTACCCCGGTTGCACCATCATAATAAATTGACCATTAAAAGGGAAAAAACGTTTAAGATGAAAATTATAATAAAACCATTGACTCCAGACCTAATAGATGATTATTTATTTTTCTTTGATAATATGATATTCAAAGAGAACCCTGATTGGTCGGTATGTTATTGTTTCTCATATCATTTCATTGGTACAAAAGAGCAGTGGAACCGGGAGAATAACCGTTCTTCTGCAATCAGATTTATCAATGACAATAAAATGACCGGATATTTAGCTTATTCGGACAATAAACCCATTGGGTGGTGCAATGCAAATAACAGATTGAATTATCAAAGATTGTTAAAGTATTATGATTTAATTGATAATCAAAACGATAAAGTTTGTTCGATTGTGTGTTTTTTAATACACCCGGACTATCGCAGACAAGGGATTGCGCAAAAAATCCTTAATAGAATCTGTACAGACTATTCCGATCAAGGCTATGACTTTATAGAGGCCTATCCTGGAAAAGGAAATTTATCATGCGAAGGACATTATAGAGGTCCGATACAATTATATGAGAAATGCGATTTTAAGATAAAAAAGGAGTACGATGATTATTATGTAATGAGAAAAAAATTAAATACCGAAGGAACACAAGAATTTCGATTGGAATAAAGGTATTCCGGTTGACCCACAGCCGACATATAAAGGCGAAAAAATGAGATGCAGAATTTCAGCTAATTAATACCGGATATTTACATTGATGGATCAACCAGAAGTTTTCAATAAGATTCTCACAGCTTTTTAAAAGATGCTGATCTTTTTTTATAGTAGCGCCTGGCTAAATACAAAAAAACAAGAATTAACGTTGCCAGAATCAGGTAAGCGAAAGACAACTGATACTGATTTTCCGGGTTAATACTATACGTAAGTCCGTAACTAAAAAACGAACACAGTACATACACCAATCCACCGATAAATCCGCCTGACAATCCGGCCATTTCCGGAAATCGTCCCAGACAGTATGCGAAGTAATTATTGAATATAAATCCGGAACAAACATGAATAAGGAATGCAAAGCTGACCAGCGTAAAAATATTCGATGCTAAAGGTGCTGTAAGCAGCATGGCAGCAACAAAAACAAACTGTATAGCATTACTTTTTCTGATTTTCGGGAAGAAAGGTTTGTGAATCATAGCTTTCCCGATGAAACCACCCGCCATCCACGCCATTCCCAGAATTAATGCCACATAACCTGCAATTACAGGAGAGAACCCCATTTTGTGTTCTATGATAAACGGAGATACTAACCCAAACAGGATTACCATGGAATAGCAAAGTCCGCATAAAAGTATTCCGTATATAAAATCAGCCGTTTTCAGCATAACCTTATATTTTTTCCAGACAGAGGATAGTTTTAGTTCGTGATAATGTTTAATGGTTTCTCCCGAGAAAAACAGTTCCAGCACTAAAATGATGAAGGTATAAATTGCAAGAAAAGCAAAGCAGGCCCTCCAGTTGATCAAATGCTCCAGGTAGCCGCCAATAAACGGCGCAATGATAGGACCAAGCGACCAGACAATACTCATGATGCTGAGATAATGCTTTAGTTTTTCTCCCTCATGAACATCTATAAATAAGGCCCGCTTAGCTGTCACAATAGCACCGGCACTGATCCCCTGAACAAAACGGGCTGCGAGGATTACTGTAACAGAGTCGCTCATGATGATGATGATGTTGGTCGCTATAAAGACCAACATCGTAACCACGTTGAATTTAAACCGGCCCCAGGCATCTACCAAAGCGCCCGATATAAACTGTGACAAGCCATAACTTAACAGGAATATCGGAATGCTTAGCCGGATGATACTTCCGGTACTGTGCAGCTCTTTGACCATGGACGGTAAAGACGGAATAAAAATATCCGTAGCAATGCCGGAAAGCGGGATAATAGCCAATGCCAGATAAGTGGCAATTTGTTTGTGAGAAGGATTTAGTTTTCTGAACATAACTCGTATTAATTTCTGTGCAAAAGTAAACCCTTAACAAGTATGGCGATTGTACAGAAGAAACGACTTATGTTGTAAATCAAACATTTTTCAATCTTAAGCTACCGGGGGTATTTCCCGTTTGCTTTTTGTAGAACTGATTGAAGTACGAAGTGTTTTCAAAACCCAACGCATAGGAGATTTGCGCAATACTCCAGTCAGAATGTTCCAAAAATTCATTCGCCTTGGAAATAAACTGCTCCGCAATGAGTAAACTTGTGGTCTTTCCGGTCGACTTTTTCAATACCCGGTTTAAATGATTAACATGAACGGATAGTGCGTCGGAATAGGCTGCCGGAGTTTTTAACAGGACAGGATTATCGTAGTCCAGCAACTGAAACTGATCTTCCAGTAATTTGAAAAAACGGGTGCTCAACTGATCCTTGCGAATCTGTTTGGAGTCAACTACCTCCGGACATTTCGGCAATATTTCGTAAATGATAAGCTGAATAAGTACAAATACCTTTTCTTCTGAAAACTGGTAATCGGCTGCCAGCGTCTCCTTTATATCCCTGAAATAATTTTCCAGTTTCGGTAATTGTTGTTCATCCGGAAATATGACTTTTTGTTTACCGGGTTGAAAAACCGAAAAGCTCAAAAGTTTCCGGTTGTTCCTGCAGGCAAAAGTTTCATTAAAAACACAACGGTAACTGTCATCCATCGGTTCATAAGACTGCCATGCATAAGGAGTTTGGGGTTCCGTGAAGATTATCGCAGGCCGGTCTATCATCACCGTTTTTTCAGCATAGATAATCTTCGCTTTGTTTTTACACAGTGTTATTTTGTAATAATCCCTATTGCTGAAAGGGACATAACTAGCACATTGTACCCCGCTAAAATTAGTTACATTTCTATGTTGAAAGTTATAAGTATTCATATCAACAGGTTATAATATTCAAACATTTTACATATTTAGGCAAAGTTAAGCAAACTATCCGCATTTGTTCGATAAAAAGGTTTCTGTGCTTTCCCTATCCATTGTGAATTGAGCGGAATAGTCGTTTTTCCAGTTCTATGTTCAAAAATTGCCTGGGTTAAACTATTTTTGGCAATTAAACCAAATGATTCAAAAACAATGAAGAACGACGGTCATAAAACTGTTTACCGGCCCGGGATAAAGCCCGATTTGACGCCTCCGGAGATTGTTTTTAAAAAGACTGCCGTTGAGAAGGATTATCATGGCAAAACATAAACACACAGAAAATAAATGATAAGATTTATTCAGAAGATCCAAAATTGTGGGATTAATTCCGCAACAGATTTAGAAACAATAAAAAGGGTCCGCTTAGTCAACTCGATGTCAATTATGACAATTATAATAGCAGTTAGTTTTGTTATCTGTTCATTTCTGTACAATTGGCCATTATCAGCAAAAATATCCTTACCAATCATGACTGCATTTACATTTATTCCTGTTGCTTTAAACCGGTTGAAAAAATTTTCTGCATCAGGCCTGTTCTTTATTTTTTCTTCTTATGCTATCATAATCAGCCTTTCAATACTATTTGGTCCGGAACTTCATTTTCAGTATTATCTAATTGGAGGCATCGGAATTCCTTTAATTTTTCTTGGAAAAGAAATCGGGATTAAAAGAATATTTCTTTCGGTGGTTGCAATACCATTTTGGATTTACCTTGAATGGCATTTTTCTGTTTTTGAACCATTTATTGCTATTAATGAAACCTATCATTATCCGGTACGTTTAATAAACGACCTTCTGGTATTTTTAACAGTATTTAGCGTTGCATTCTTTTTTGTAAAAGAAAGCAACTCTCATTTAGAAAAAATCAGGAAGAAAACGATACAACTGGAAGAAATAAATAAGCAGCTAGAACAATTTTCACATATTGTTTCACATGATCTCAAGAATCCTCTAGGGAATATATGGTTATTAATTCAATTGGCAAAAGAGGAACATTCGGACAAGATGAGTGCAGAATTAAAAGAACTTTGTTCATATATCGAGGATAGTTCCAAACATTCCATTGATTTAATTTCTTCAATCCTGGAATATTCCAGGGCAGGGAATGCGAAAGTGAAAATTACATCATTTGGGTTAAGTGAATTGCTCGATAAGATTAAAACCTTTATTGAAATACCCGATGGCTTTAAAATTCAATACGATACAAATTTACCGGTCATAACGGGCTCATACATCCAGCTTGAACAAGTTCTCTCAAATCTGATAGGGAATGCAATTAAGTATCACGATAAAGCAAACGGGTTAATAAAAATAACCCTTGAACAATCAGTTGATAATGAAATTAAGATCCTTGTCACTGATGATGGGCCCGGAATAAATGAAAAATATCATGATTCGATATTCAATCTGTTTGAGACCGTTGCTGAAACGAAACGGGCAGACAGCACCGGCGTAGGTCTGGCCATTGTAAAAAAATTAGTTGAACAGTCAGGTGGTAAGCTCGGGGTAATCTCTGATTCAGGTAAAGGGTCTACTTTTTGGTTTACATGGCCTGTTGATTTAAGAAAGAGAAAACAGTTTTAAAACATTAAGTTTTCTTGCTGACAAGGGATAGCTAATTCCAATAAGGCTATTTCGCATAAGATTTTTAATTTTGAAGAATTCAAAAGATAAACATGGCACCTCCTTTATCAGGATGAGATACATGGAGGACTAATTGAATCGTGGGGCCGTGGAATAGAAAAAGTAAGAAATGAATGCCTTCACCATGGAGTACCGTTCCCTGAATTTGAATATGAGGCATCATCATTCAAATGTGCATTATATGGAGGAGATTTTACATACACATTTATAATCTGATTGCTATGAAAAAGGTATTATTACTGTTAGCTGATGGTTTTGAGACATTCGAGGCAAGCGTATTTATTGATGTCATTGGCTGGAATTTTGTAGAAGGAGACTGTTCGACAGAATTGTTTACCTGTGGATTAAAAAAGGAGATTAAAAGTTCATTTAATCAACGGTTTATTGTCGACTATCTGATCAGTGAGATTGATATTAGCTCGTTCGATGCATTGGCTATTCCCGGTGGATTTGAGGTCTATGGTTTTTATAAAGATGCCTATGATGACCAATTTCTCGATTTAATCCGGGGTTTTAAGGCAAATAATAAAATAATTGCATCAATATGTGTCGGAGCTTTGCCTTTGGGAAAAAGCGGCATTTTGAAAGACAAAAAGGGGACAACCTATAATAGTGCTATCCGGCGGGAAGCATTACGCGAATTTGGTGTTAATGTGATAAATCAATCTGTTGTGATGGATGATAATATAATTACATCCTGGAATCCATCAACAGCAGTAGATGTTGCTTTATTATTGTTGGAGCATCTGACAACCAGGAGTAATGCAGACAAGGTCCGCCTGTTAATGGGATTTTGACGTAATAATAAGGATAAACATGATTGCAAATACTCCCCACCCCCCCTATTTTGCTGTTATATTCAGCTCCATAAGGACTGAGATTGATAACGGATATGATAATATGGCCCGCCAAATGCTCGAATTAGCAAAGCAACAAGATGGATTTCTTGGAGTTGAGAGCGCCAGAAGCGAAATCGGAATAACAGTTTCCTATTGGAGGGATTTAGAGTCAATACAAAGATGGAAGAATAATGCTGAACATATAATTGCAAGGAATAGTGGCCGGGATATTTGGTACAGGTCGTTTAAAACGAGAATTGCCAAAGTTGAGTCAGATTACGATTTTAAGAAAATATAAAAGAACGGTTTTCTCTTTGATTTCATCGTCAATTATTATGAAAGCAATTTTTATAACAAACAATGGCTAAGCATTATTGATAATGACACAACCGGTTCCGGTTCAGTATCAGATATAAACTTTATCCTGATTGATTGCTAATTCATTTTTTTTACTTATATTTAACACTGTTTTAATGATGATAATTAAAACTCAATACAGAGATGAGTAAGCGGTAAAGCCTGTTTCACGACAGCTTATGCGCTTCGGCGGTGAATGGCTGGTCCGTTCACCGTGTTGTTTTTATTCAATAACACGTTAAATTATGAACGTCGAAATCTATTTCCCGTTTATCGATTGCCGGAGGCTCATTGAAGAAGAGGATAATTTAGTTGTTAAGAATCCGGCCTGGCCCGATCCGTCCGGTGGCTTTCTCCGTTGCATGGGGGGAATCAGGTATTTTGATAAAAAAAGGAACGTAGACAGCAATCAAGGGCACATTAACAGAGGATTGAAACTTACCGGGAATTACATAGCCGGCCTTACCGGATTAAAGCGCACACTCGATTTTCCTTTTGGCAATAATATGTTTGGCGTTTATATCTTATCCTTTACTTTCCAGAAAAAGAGTTTTAAACAGTCATCTCCATTGGAAATATTTAGCTATTTCCAGAATAAAATCCTGTTTAATGTCAGGAATCTTGTAACCGATAAAACAGATCTGTTACTGCCGTCCTTGCCAGAATATCTGAAAAAGCAATATTACTGGGCGACACGCAGGCTGGTCAAAGGTCCCGGCAAGCATAAACCGAAGTTATATAAAACGGACTCTCAAGGGCAAATTAAGATACAAAATATGCAGAACGAATTGGAACTCATTAAATTTACAGATCCATATTTTGTCATCGAATCAACCAGCAGTTATTGTACCGGCAAGGATAAGGCTTTCGGCAAATATTTAAGTTTTGGTTTTACTTCTGCCGGCCATACCTTTCGTGACGGTTTTAATATTTTTCATCTTATACGCCCGTGGTACGCCCAAAGCATACATAAAGAAAGGTTTGACCTTTTTAAGCAATCGCTTATTCGGCACACCCTGTTCTTGAATGTGCTTTACCAGTCATGTGAATTTTCTGAATTTAAGACATTTAATACATCGCCGCATTATATTGGTTTAATTAATAAACAATTAGACTATATTTACGATAAAGATATGGATACATTTTTTAAGGAATGGAGCAAATTTTACAAAAAGAAATACCCGGGAAGGATCACCAGTCTCATCCGGAAACTGGATGGATTACTGGGAACAAACAATATGATCTCTCAGTCAATAAGCGATATGTTTAACCTTGATACCTAAATACGATGTCCGATCCGGTCAAAACCCAAAAAGAAAAAGAACTGATTAAGATAAAAGAAAACAGTTTACAGGCCAGCGAAGTAATGCGTAAGGTTGTAACGTCTCTTATCCTTACCGTTTTTGGCCTTGCCTTTAAGGATTCGAATTTTAACTTTTCGTCCGACTATCTTATCTGGTCGTTCCTCTGTTTAATTATTTATTTTGCATTTGATTTGCTGGAATACCTGATTTCGGTTATATGTGCCCAGCAACGCGTTAAAACAGCTACTGAGCTAAAATTCAGATTTACTTTTTTCTATGGCAAGTTTGTTTTTGCAGCCATCGGTTTGATCTTAATCCTGATTGAACTTGCAAGCCGCTTAAAATAAGTTTCTTAGTTTATGAACAAGGGCCTCAGCTATGAACTCCAATGAAAATATAAAACTACATACCCTTTCCGGTAAATTTAATCTGAGCCATACGAGTTTTGGCATACAATCCATAAATCCAGACGCGCATAAAAGTAAGCCCAAACACCAAAGCGGTCCTCACAAACATGATTCTTATTTCATCAAGTATATTATTGAGGGATACGGAACCCATAGTATCGACTTTATGGATTATGAAGTACAGCCTTATTCTGTATTTTTGATGGCTCCGGGCCAGGTCCACTCATTTGACATGTTTAACGTTAAAGGATTCATTATCTACTTTAAAACCGAAATGGTCGGAATAAAGGATTTGCCTTTCTTTAACCATTCATTTAGTACACCCGCATTATATCTTGAAAGTAAAGATGAATTTGCCGATTGGATTTTTCATTCATTATCATATGAATATCAACACAATAATTTTGCAAAAAATGAATTAATAAAAGCTCAGCTGCAGTCATTGCTAATTTTAATGACACGCAGATATCTTCAACAAAAAGATAAACCCGGCATTTCACTTCCCAGGCATGTTGAAATTATCAAAAAGCTGAATCACCTGATCGACATGCATTTTATTGATCAGCGGAATATCTCATTCTACTCGGACACCCTAAATATTTCATCCCGTCAGCTGAACAATATTTTAAAGGAAAACATGGGCAAATCAATCTCAGCATTAGTCCATCAGCGAATATTAATTGAAGCGAAAAGACTGTTAAGCTACACCGATAAGACGATTTCAGAAATTGCATATGAACTTAATTTTTCCGATAAAACCTATTTCCATAAATTTTTTAGGGTAAACGAGAACCTTACACCTGAGGCTTTCCGGAAAAAGATATCTACGAGCAACAGCGATATTTCCTGATAGTATACCATCATTACCTGTTATTATATCCCAGCTGTTTTTCAGGCCTTTAATTTTACACCGGCAAAAGATGGATTGGTAAAATTAATCTTTGGGAGAATAGTGTATAATTGAATTGGTCCGTATGAAAAAAAAATTAGGCTTTTCACATCTTTTTTTAGTTATTGCCGTGATGGCAGGGATATTACTTCCTTTCTGTCACTGGCACTTTTTAAAAGCAGAAGAGAGTAAAGTAGCGGGCTTAGCTATTGTCACAATAGCCTTGCTTTCGACCTCGCTTATCCCCGAATACCTTACTGCCCTGATATTCTTTCTTATTGCAATCCTATTTGACCTGGCCCCGGCCGGCACCGTCTTTTCCGGGTTCAGTTCAACTGCTTTTTGGTTAATATTCGGAGGCATGATCGTTGGCGTGGCAATTTCGGAAACCGGCCTGGGTGAGCGGGTAGCCAGGAAACTGGCAAACCACCTGGAAGGAAATTATTTAAAATTAATTGCAGGAACAACCTTGCTGGGAGTATTTTTAATATTCATTATGCCTTCGGCCATCGGAAGAATTGTCTTATTGGTCCCCATTACACTCGAACTGTCGAAACACTTTGGTTTTCAGGATGGTTCAAACGGCAAGACCGGTTTAATACTTGCATCAACATTAGGAACTTATATTCCGGCATTTTCCATTCTGCCATCAAACGTTCCCAATATGATACTGGCAGGATTAGCAGAAAATCAATGGAAAATTTCGTTTTTATATGGTGACTATTTTTTACTTCACTTTCCATTTATGGGATTAGCAAAAGTTGTTATAATCATTTTAGTTATCAACTGGCTGTACCCCGATATTCCGGTTGTAAATAACAGTCATTCGAAAGCTCAACCTCGGAAACCGATTCTCCGGAATGAGAAAATTTTGATCTTTGCGCTGGTTATCATGCTAATATTGTGGGTAACCGATTTTTTACATCATATCTCTCCGGCATGGGTTGCCCTGGGAGGAGGTATTTTCTTAATGCTTCCAGGCATTGGAATTATTTCGAACTCTTCGTTCGCAACAAAAATTAATTATGGTTCACTTTTTTTTATAGCGGGGGTCATCGGACTTGGAGGCATAATTAACTCTTCCGGATTAGGAACAACAATTGGCAAGTTACTGATTTCATTTTTGCCTTTAAACCCGCAATCTCCTTTTGTCAATTATGCCTCAATTTCAACGGCCTCAACTTTAACAGGTCTCTTAACGACCTTACCTGGCGTCCCGGCAGTAATGACCCCACTTTCTCCTGAACTGGTAAAAATAACGGGGTTTTCACTTCGTACAGTTTTAATGCAACAGGTAGTTGGTTTCTCAACAGTAATATTACCCTACGAGGCGCCTCCTATTGTAATTGCATTGTATCTGGCAAATGAAAAGACAGGCAGGGTTTTAAAGCCATTAATTTTAATCGCAATCATTTCTATACTCGTCCTGCTGCCCCTCAATTTCTGCTGGTGGAAGTTTTTAGGCAGGTTTTAATACGTTGATTGTTTTCAGTTATAAAAATCAACCGTCATGTCAACATCGATAGTCAGCCAGGTCGTATAGCTGCTCCTGTATGTAATGATTACCACCAGAGTACTGAATCAGACTGTTTATCTGTTTTTTATTTCAGTTATTTTCTTCAAATTCTGAAAAAAATAAATATATTGAACCCTTAAAAATTATCAAAAGTTCAGAATTTAAAAATAGGTAATGAGAACAAGAATAATGTTGTTTAGTGTGCTTCTTGTTATAACGCACCCTTTAATGAGTATAGCTCAGGAGAATCTGATAATCCCCAAAGGAAATGTCCTTGCTTTTGATAAGCAAACAAGACAAAAGGATGGAAATCCGGGAAAAAACTATTGGCAAAATACATCTGATTATTATATCAGAGCATCAATAGACGTAAAAGATAAAATCGTAAGCGGTCGGGAAAAAATCATTTATTACAATAATAGTCCCGATTCTTTATCGACAATCGTTATCAGATTATATCAGGATATCTTCAAGAAAGGAGTAAACCGCAATTCGATTGTCGATGTTGACCCACTGGACATTCATGATGGCGTAAATATAAAATCGATACTGGCAGACAACACCGAAATAGATCCGGATACTGTAAAAAGAAAAGGTACGCTTATGTTTGTTCCTCTAGAAGAGGGATTGGCTCCGCATAGCCGGATTGAAATACAAATAGCATGGAATTTCGATTTTCCGGAACATACATTAATCAGAATGGGAACCATTGACAGTACAAGTCTTTTTGTCGGGCAATGGTATCCTCAAATTGCCGTTTATGACGATATTAACGGCTGGGATACGCGGTCTTATAACGGGATGGCGGAATTCTACAACGACTTTGCCAACTTTGAGGTTGAAATTACAGTGCCCGAAAACTTTATGGTATGGGCAACCGGCGAGCCTCAGAATCTGAATGAGGTTTTACAACCCGAATATTTTGACAAATACAAAAAAGCATCTGTCTCCAATGAAATAGTACATGTAATCACGGATGAAAACCTGAAGCAGGGTAATATTACGACCCAAAATAATACATGGAAGTATAAAGCCACCAACGTGACAGATTTTGCGTTCGGGATCAGTAATCATTACCGCTGGGACGTTACAAGCGTGGAGGTAGATAAAGCATCCCAAAGGAGGACTATTATTGGAGTCGCCTACAATAAAAACGCCGCACATTTCGATAGAGTAGCAGAAATAGCAAGAGAAACAGTTCGATTGTTATCTGAGGATATGCCCGGAATTCCATATCCATTTCCCTATCTCACCGTTTATAACGGCGATTTCGGTATGGAATACCCGATGATTACCAATGTCGGTGCGGATAAAGATTATGACATGACTGTTTATGCGAATTCTCATGAGATTACGCACGCCTATTTCCCTTTTTATGTCGGCACTAATGAAACAAAAAACGGCTGGATGGACGAAGGCCTGACTGTTTTTATGCCTGAAAAGTTACAAACAAAACTGGCCCCGGGGTTGAATATTGCAAAGCATAATACAACTGCTTTCTCATCTTATTCCGGATTGGAAGATGAGCCTGCGCTCATCACCCCAACTCATTATCTGGATGCAAAAATCTACTTCTACCTGAATTACGCCAAGACAGAACAAGCACTGAGGATGCTGGAAATGCAATTGGGCAACGACTTATTCAAAAAGTGCCTACTCACATTTATGGAACGATGGAAATACAAACATCCGACACCATTGGACTATTTCAATACATTTAATAATGTTTCGAAACAAAACCTGAATTGGTTTTGGAAGGCATGGTACTATCAAAACGGAGGCATTCCTGATTTGGCGATAACAAATGTTATCAAAAGCAACAACCGCCTAACGGTTAAAATTGAAAATAAGGGAGACTTGCCAATTCCTGTCGTCGTTTCATTTTATAACAAGGAAAAGCTGGTTAAAACCATAACGGAACCGGCGGGCATATGGCAGAACCATAAAAATGTGATCGAAGTGATTTTTGATGCGCCCGGAACAATTACAAATCTAACACTGGGCAGTGATATCATTCCTGATGCAAACAGAAACAATAATGAATATATGATGGAATAGGACAGCCGGTCCCCTACCCCCCCGGGTACACCTTCCTCGTTAATTAATCACCAGCTCATCAACAAAAACAAAGGCTTTCTTTGGCGTGCGGGCAAAGACGTTGACATAGCGCGCTTCCTTACCTTTCAACGATCCGGAGAAGTCTTTCAGCACCAATCCTTTTCGACCGGACGGAATATCATTTTCCAGGTGCAGCACCTTTTTAAAGTTTTTGCCGTCGTCTGACAGCGAAACGTCTAAGTAGTCGGGCATATAAACACCGGGATCAATGTTTTGCATGAATGTAGCCGAGAACGAACTCAATGTCTCCGATTTTCCCAGGTCAACCGTCACATCGACATCATTGGTAAAGCCTTGCCATCTGCCATCGCCGTAACTGTTCCCTCCGCGGTAGCCATCGGTCAGGGCACCGGCATCTCCCGCAGGGTATGCCTTGTTCCAGGGTTTTTGATAAGTTACCCTTTTCCCTATCGCTTTGTGATAATCTACCTGCCTGCGCAAAACCGGTCCGGTAGCTTTGCCGTCTTTAAATACTGCCGCACAGACCAATGCACTGCCCGTAATGTAAAACTCGCCCCGGTACCGGGTAGAGCCAGTGGTCGGCAAACTGCCGTCAGTGGTATAATAGATAGTTGGTTTCACCTGTTCGCTTTCAAAGCGGACCCCGATTTGCCGGTCCACCGTGTCGACATCCAGAAAAGGGAACAGTTCGCTGGTGGGTTTATAATCGTAATTAACCCCTAAATCACCGAGGCGTTTGAGCTGACCGTTCAGGCGGAGCTTGAACGAGTCCCAGTTTAACTGTTGCTTGCCGGTCCAACCCCGTTCTGCCAGGGCCAGAGCATTGGGAAATATCCGTGCGTCGGCTACCTTTTCCGAAGGGACCCGCTCCGACCACACACAGCCTTCCAGTCCTTTAATCTTGTTGAGCTGGCTGACCGGAAACTTCTCGTCCAGCAGCTTTTTGTTATAGGTATCAAAAAGCCGGGCATCAGCACGAGAGAAATAGAACGGATCGCCTGGTGCCATGATTAAATCGTTGCCATTGGCCACTGCCCGTTCGGGAACACCCCCCACCCAGTTACGCCAGTACATCACGTGCAGGGTCGGGTCAATGCCACCTTCCAGCGCATCGTCCCAAACAATTACCTGCTTGCCCCGATCTTCCAGGAACCTGGCCACCCTGCGTACAAAAGAACCTTCCAGTTCATTGAAATTTTTCAAACCGTTCTGTTTCATAAAACGGCGACAGGCTGCCGATTCCTCCCAGCTCGATTTCTCCACTTCATCGGCACCAATATGAATGTATTTCGACGGGAAGATCTGCATTACCTCACTCAGTATATTTTCCACGAAGGTATAAGTAGCCTCATTCACCGGACACAATGGAGTTGAAAACACTTTTCCCCAGGCGGCCTTTCCGTTACAGGCAAGGTCCGGGAAGACGTTGATAGCCGCCATCATATGACCGGGCATATCAATCTCCGGAACAATTTCGACATGCCGGTCCTGTGCATACTTCACCAGGTCACGCAATTGCTCCTGCGTGTAATAACCGCCATAGTACTGTTTCCCGTTACGGATGACGATATGGACAGGATCGAGCGCATAGTCGCTGTCTTCTTTTGCTTTTTCCATACAAACCGAATCCTGGGCATTGAATGTTCGCCAGGCGCCTTCTTCGGTAAGCTCCGGGTATTTTTTAATTTCGATACGCCACCCCTGGTCGTCGGTCAGGTGCAGGTGCAACTTGTTGAGTTTGTACAGGGCCAGTAAGTCGACATAGCGTTTCAGGTAACCGATCGAGAAGAAATGGCGCGATACGTCGAGGTGCATCCCCCGCCAGCTATAGTTGGGATAGTCGTATATATCGAGCACAGGCAAAGATATCGAGGGGAATGTCTGCGTTGTTTCAATCGCCGCCGGCAACAATTGCCGGAAGGTTTCCATGGCGTAAAACATCCCGGCCGGGTCGCCTGCCGCGAGCACAATCTTGTCAGGTGTTATCTTCAGTGCATATGATTCAGGGAGCGAGAAAGTATCCGACTGACAGATTTCAATGCTGGTTGTGCCCTGCCCATTCCCAAGCGGCTGCCCCAGCGCTTTGGTCATAACAGACTGAAAGAAGGCTGCTTCCCGGGCAAACCGGTCATGATCGTTGACAATGAATTGCGTGTTGGGCTGTAATTCGAATTGCCCCTTCCCCACTATCAACTTTGCAGGACTGGGTACTAAGGAGATATCCGGACTTTCGGGCTTGCTGCAAGCCGGGACAGTCAGTGCCAAAACCAATAAATAATAAAAATACTTCACAGGATCATGATTTAGGATGGACCAAAGATAACAAGAAGGAAAGATTATGGAAATTTTTTAATGCCCCCCTTTCCTGAAAGTACCGGAATCCGTTTTTAAATCAAAATTAACACAGGTTTGCAGCCTTTAGGAAGTTTCGCCTTTTATCTCGGATAATTCACTGATTATTAAACTATAATCCATTGACTGATTAATCTGCTATTTTGATATTTGAATCTGTTAAGCACAGAACTCTCAGATAATGATTTGGATTTATAAAATAATATTTAGACATTTGTCTAAATATCTAAATGAAATGAATGCACTTTTTAAAGCATTAAATGATCAGACACGAAGAGATATTTTAGAAATGCTCCGGGGTTCTGACATGACGGCTGGTGAAATTGCGGATAAATTTAGTATGACAAAACCCAGCATATCACACCATCTCTCACTCCTAAAGCAAGCCAATTTAGTTGTCGATATCCGGAAAGGGCAATTTATTTATTACTCGTTAAATATGACTGTTATGGATGATATTATTAAATGGTTCCTGAAATTCAATTCAAATTCTGCAAAAAATGAAAACAACTAAAATCGTTAAAGAATTATTCATCGGGAGTATTGTTATTTCACCGCTGGTGTATCTTTTTTATGTGTGGAATTCTTTACCGGCAAAAATTCCCGTTCATTTCGATGCTCAAGGAAATCCCAATAATTATGGTTCCAAATTCAATATTGCATTGACTTTGTTGTTTTTATCTGTAGGTACATACTTATTTTTGATGTATGTACCCAAAATAGATCCCAAAAAAAACTTTTCCATATTTGACAATACCTTTGTAAAGCTACGTTTTATTTTATCGTCGTTTTTTTCTGCAATCTGTTTTATCATCATCATATCGGTACAGGAAAAAGAACTGAATACCTCTATTTTTCACATTGTTCTTGCCGTTCTGATTTTGCTAATGGGAAACTATATGAGTAATATCAGGCCAAACTATTTCCTGGGAATAAGGACACCATGGACTCTTGAAAGCGAGATGAATTGGAAAAGAACACACTTTTTTACGGGCAGGCTGTGGTTTTTTTCCGGTATTTTTCTGATTATTATGCTACTTGCTCTCCCTGTTCGGATTAAAACAGATATGTACATGGGGGTCATTGTTTTATTGGCTCTTTTTCCAGTTGTCTATTCCTATATCATTTACCGTAAAAATGATAAAGAAAATGATAAAGACCTAAAAAAAAGTAAATTATCAAACGACAAAAATGGGAATACTGATTTTAATGAACCAGATATGTGGGTCCATTCTTTTTATATTAATCGTTACGATTCGAGAATAATAGTCCCGAAAAGAAATAAAATGATGGGGTGGACTCTGAATTTTGGAAATCCGTATACTTATGTTCTGATTGTTATCATTATCACCCTCATTATAATTTCTAAATATATAATCTGAAAGTCTGATTGATTACTGAGAATTATGATCATCTCCGTGATGGTGTGAGCCAACATAGAATTCCATTTTTATTTTGTCTTCTAATCTTTTATTTGTTCATAGAAAATTAATATCTTGAAATCTGAAATAATTTTGAATACTTTCATTGGAAACAGTCATGAAACCTTACCGGTTACAGTACAAAGCGAATAAATTTCCAGACGATTGATGTACGGACTTTACAAATGACAGACTTTGATTTAGATAAACAAACAATAAAAGATCTGGAATTATTTCCGGACGATAAATCTGTTAGGTCTGTCGCCGGGTACTATACGCAAACAAAGACCTTTGGAGGAAAAAGATTCCTTCATCAACTAATGAAAAATCCAACGGCTGATGTAAATGAACTAAGGCAGAGGACGGAATTGATCCGGTTTCTTTCTGAAACTGATTTTGAATTAAAAATAAACGCCGGTCAGTTTGAGTTTATTGAGCATTACCAACGATTAAATATTGCTCCTCTCCGGAATAATTTTGTGGATGCTTTCCTTCAGGATTTGTCATACAGGATCAATCCCAGCAATAATTATTACATCATTAAAACGGGTGTTCAGCAGGTCGTTTATTTGTTTGTACAGCTTAAAGAAAAATTTGAGTTTCTTGAAGAACCGAACATCCCGGTGAAACTGAACCAGTATCGAAAACTCATTTCTGAATTGATACAAAATCCTGACTTTAAGGTTTTATCCGGCAAAAAACTAAAAATCACCTATTCTCTGTTAAATAAGCTGGATAATCTGTTTCGGAAGAAATATAAAAATGAACTGGATAAGGTCATTCAATCTGTTTACAAACTGGATGCTTATATTTCCGTTGCGGAGGTGGCCAGGCAGAAAAATCTTGCTTTCCCCGATTATACAGATGCTTCAAAACCATTTCTTTGCATCGAAAACCTTTACCATCCGTTATTGAAAAATGCCGTGTCCTGTTCCATTGAAATGAATGAAACGACGAACCTGTGTTTTTTGACCGGTCCGAATATGGCAGGTAAATCAACATTCCTTAAATCTGTCGGATTATCTGTTTATCTGGCTCATATCGGGTTCCCTGTCCCTGCCGCTAAAATGACAACATCGGTATATCATGGAATTATTATGACCATTAACTTATCTGACGATATGAACAGGGGATACAGTCATTTCTACAGCGAAGTGAACCGGATTAAAGACACGGCTTTAAAACTAAAGGAAAAGAAAAAGCTTTTCGTAATATTTGACGAACTGTTCAGAGGCACCAATATCAAGGATGCATTCGATGCTTCGTTGTTAATTATAAAATCATTTGCAAAAATCCCGGACAGTACTTTTTTCATTTCAACTCACATTACGGAAGTGGCAGAGAAAGTCAGTCAGCTGACGAATATCCAATTTAAATATTTTGATTCAAAACTGATCAATAATATCCCCACCTATGAATTCAAATTAGAAACCGGAATATCTTACGAAAGATTAGGTCTGTATATTCTTGAAAATGAAAATGTAATTGACATTTTAAATTCAATAACCCGGGAAGGGGAGACTAAAAACCCTCCATAAGTAATTTCTTAATAAACAGAAAAAAGGAGGTACACTTTTCAGTTCAGCTTCAGCGTTTTCAAAATACGCAAGGTCAGTTCACAGGCGGGAGCAACCATACTGCCGTGATCAAAGCCATCCAGTTCGTATAAATAAGTTTGGTTATGGCCAGCAATCTTCATCATTCTCCACAGATAGGCGTTTTCTTCGTAACGGCCCAGCATTTCCTGTTCACGGTCGCCGGTAATCAGATATAACGGGGGAGCGTCGGGACGGACAAAATAAAGGGGGGCGAATTTGTCGATGACCGGCTGCGTTCCGGGTATCCCCCTTTCCTTCCGTACAGTAAAATGAGTGATTGCATGACCACTAAACGGTATAAGAGCAGCAATACTATCAGCATCGATCCCGTATTCAGCCAAATAATGTTTATCAAGTCCGACCATGCTGGTCAGGTAGCCGCCGGCAGAGTGGCCTGAAACCACAATCTTCTTTTTTGAACCGCCATAATCCCCGATATGTTTGAATACCCAGGCTACTGCCGCGGCTGCATCTTCAATATATCCGGGACATTTTACCTTTGGGCTCAGCCGGTAATTAACGGCAACCACTGCCAATCCTTTATTTTTCAGCTGTTCAGGAATATATTTTTCACCGCCGGTAATTCCACCCCCATGAAACCAAACAATCGTTGTAAAGCCGGCCTTATTTTCAGGATAATAGATATCGAGCCGGCAACGTTCCTTCATATAAGGAGTTAAATCCAGGCCCTCGCGGTACAGTACATCTTTTTCTGTTTTATAATTAATCGTCTCCTGTGCATTCAGGGGAAGTGAAGCAATCAGGATCAACAGAACTGGTATAAAAAACAGACGGAACGAATTCATAAGCTTCATTTATTGGTCTTGTAAAGTGGATGTGATAAAGGTAAGAATAAAAAACGTATACAAAAAAGAATTGCTTTAAGCTACATTATCAACAAGCCTGCCGATAATGTAGCTTATCCATAATCCAGGTCCGTTTAGCGGGTCAAAATCAACCCACGCTGATTTCATCTGAGAAATTTCCGATCGCCAGAGCCCATCCTTATATCTCTTCTTTTTCAATATTTCAATCGCATCGTTGCAACGTAAATCATCATACAGGCCATTAGACTTAAGAAGCGTCAGTATTTCAATCAGATTGGATTTATAAGAATATGGATAGAAATTCTTTATCATTGAATTTTCTATCGGCTGACCAGATGATAATCTCCTGAATACATTGTGTTTTAAGATATACTCCAATCCTTGCTCTAGTTTCATATCAATTTCATAAGAACTGCCGAACTTTTTTCTGTATTCTGTAAGCGAAATCATGGATTTTACAATTCCGTAAAAGCAAGGCGTTTTTCTCATGCACCCGCCAAAACGGGTATATAAATCTGTTCCCGTCCATTTACACTCCAATCCTCTTTCCGTACTTTGATATGCGAGAATCCACTGTATCCCGGTCTGTATTTTCTTCCGCTCATTGCATCCAAGTTTAATAAGTAACGTTGTGATCATCGCATTATGGCAGGCCAGGATACCATTTCTCTTACCTGTCAATGAAAATCCTTCCGGGGTACAGGTTTTACAGGTCAACAGATTCATCCAATTCTGAACTGTCTCAATTGAGCCGACAAATGGAATCTCTGATAATTCTACCAATCGCCACTCGTATGCACGAATGCCCACGAATAATTCCGGCTTTTGCTTAGGCTCGGCCAGAAGCCTGTTTACGAGCACCGAATTGCCAAGCAATATTTTTGCTCTTTCGCCATCAATCGGCTCCCCGTTATCGCAGGACTTTCTTAACGTTAAAGCTGAATCTTCAATCATTAGTTGTTTTTTAATGCGATAAACCATTCAAAATCTGATTGCATAACATTATTTCGTTCTGAATCATATAATAAAACCCTCACAGTTATCAATGTTCTCTGCTTCGTATTTAGTTCTTCAATTATTTTTATCCTGTCCGTACCCCAAAAACCCGCCTTGGAATAAATACTCCCGCGGGCAGGTTTCTTGTATTTTGTTTCAACTTTACGTACAACAGGGAATATTTCTGTTAATTCCTGAAATTCATTGATCAAGAAAAAACCACTGGACGCTTCCGCAAGGGCAAATTGAGCGCTTGCATGCACTGTCTTTAAGTGATTAAGATATTCCTCCCGTTCTTCCAATGTCAACAAATATTCTATATCTGATGAAGGTTCTATTCCTATAAACCGATTAAAAGGCAAGTCAAAAACATTCATAGTCGTGTTTTTTCTGTGTAAAAAAATGGAATTATCAGGCTGGCCAACAACATAACGATGTTTAGTGCTCCAAAGACATCTTCCCAGTTTTTTAGTTCCATATATTCAGGGATGACCGCAGAAATCTGTTTTTGCTGAATAGCCATATCGGTTACTTTTCCGGCCAATAGTGTAATGTTGATGGCATTGAGGACTATGAGAACTATCAAGATTTGAGCTATTGTAACCCAGGTATTCCTGAAAAATCCGTATTGCATCCAACTTAAAAAAATAGCACCAATAAAAATGAAGCTTACACCGGGTATAATTAAAATTGACGTAATTCCGGATACAAACAGCCGTTGCAAGTAAATTGAGTCAATTGAAGGGGCATTTCCTAAAACGACATTCATTACGATGAATGTAAAAATACTTCCTAAGCATAAAATAAATCCAATGATTGAAATTAACCGGAATACTCTAATCCAAAACTTTGTTTCTTTAATACCTTTTGTTTCCATTGCTTAATTAAATTTCATTTCTCAAAGGAAAGAAGGATTCAGAACAAATTGGTTACCATAGGTTAATTAATTATCCACCATCTGGCGTCTTATACGGCTTAATGACTGGGGCGTAACGCCAATAAACGAAGCGATGTAGTACTGAGGTATCCTTTGTTGAATATGCTTGTATGATTTTAAAAAGTTGAGGTAACGCTGTTCTGCAGAATCAGTGTGTACCGACAGGATGTGCTTGATGGCATTTGTAAAAATTTCTTCTGTATATAATCGCCCAAAGCGTTCGCCTCCCGATACGTTACTATAAAAAAGTTGCATGTGGCTAAAAGAAATGGAATAAACAACCGTATCTTCCAAAGCAACGATGGTCTTATTTGATATTTTTCTATTTATAAAGCTTTCGTAATCACAAACAAAATCATTTTCAGAGCTAAAGTAGAAAGTTTCGTCTTTCCCGTCATTATTTATGTAATGCCTGAATAAGCCTTGTTCAATAAATGCAAATTCTTTACAAATTTCGCCAGCCTGTAAAAAGCAATCATTCTTTTTTATTTCCTTCTTAATAAACAGTTGTTTTATTGAAGAAATATCGGCGTCCGACAAGGATACATACTTTCCGATAGCATTAAACAGGTTTTGCATATTTTTAGAATTAAGCTTCTTAATTGGCTTTGTTCCCTGACATATTAATATTCAATCGTAAGCTTCATTATTACAGAATTATCATTTTGCCCGGTGATTTCAAAATTATTCTTTTCCAATATCCGGATTGATGATATATTTGTTTTATCTGTTTCTGCTTTTATTTTCCGTATCTTTTTATTGACGGTTGCCCATTGAATCAATCCCGATATTGCTTCGGTCATATAGCCATTATTCCGATAATCATCATCAGTTCCGTATCCTATTTCAACTTCCCCATTTTTATCCGGTTCCCCATGAAAACATATCCCGCCAATTATTGCTCTTTTATTTTTCTCAACGATTATCCACATTGTATAAAATAGATAATCTTTCTTTAAATCGGAAAGGTTCGGTAACAAATCATTCAAAATGGCATCTTGCACTACTTCTTCCATTAAAGATGTTGAAGGTATTAACCCCAAATCTTCTGCTAATTCATATGGAAACTTTATATGCTTTATCAGTTCATTACCCGACAATGGTTTTAATATTAGCCTTTGTGTTTCTACCATATTTTTACGATTTGGAGTACTACCCTAATTTTCAATCCCCTGCATTAATCAGTGCCTTGCCTGAATTAAAATAAAGCTCAAGCCTGAGATCAAGGTTGTTATTGCCATTCTTTAAATAATAAATTGCATAATAAGAATAATTGAACCCTTTGGCTGTTCCACTTTCCTTTGTTACCGGAAGAGACAGAAAGAGATAAGTTTCCACTGGTGACAAAGTAGGGGGGCCATCGGGATTTTGGAGTACGCTTGTTTGGATCTTGTCTCCCATTTTGAATTGTTTATTATTAACTATACTTCATTTGGGATAAATTTCCGCACGTTTATTTTCAAAAGATTGGAATTTTAGGGTCAATAAATTATTCAGATCATCCTTGTATTCTTGATTAATTGATTGAAAGAATGAGGTAATGGCATTATGAAAAAGGGTTGATGTTTCATAATATTTTGCGTACAGTATTTTTTTCTTAGTGAATTTCCATAAGCGTTCAATAATATTCAGGTTAGGGGAATAGGAAGGTAAAAACAGGAGGGTTATTCCTAATTCCCTTGCTGCATTTTCAACTAATTTACAATGCTGATAACGGGCATTGTCCAAAACTATTTTCAGGGGCAAATCCACATAAACTTCCCGGAGTTGTTTAAAAAATGCAATAATGGTTTCTGCATTAATAAAAGTAGTATTGTTCAGGGTTATAATTTGTTTTGTAATAGCATCAACAGCTCCCAGAACATTGATCCGGTTACGCCCAGAAGATGCTTTGATAAATAAACGGGCAACACACCACAAGGCGCAAATAAAAGGTTCCAGAATAAAATGGGCCGCATCCATAAACAACAGGTGGCATTTCCCGTTTTGAGCTTCTTCAATGGCTGGTTCCAAGGTTGTTTTCATCCATTGCTGTTGTTTTTTGGCATCTGCTTTTGCCGGGATATGTCCCGTTTTGATATAACGCAATCCGTGTCGTTTCATAAAGGCACGCACCTGGGAAGGACTTCGGTCAATACCCGTCATCTTCTCAATACGCCATTTGGCCTCATTGATACTCATCGGGGGCTGTTTGGTAAAAGATTCCAATATGCTGTCTGCATAGTTTTCCAGTTTACTTTTGTTCGTACCGTAACCAACCTTGCAAAGACTTTCAAAACCCTCTTGCACATAGCGGTTAGTCCAATAACCAACCGAATCCCGGTTTAGGTCCGCTAAAACTCCGATCTGCTCATTAGACAGACCTGTGATAATCTTTAAATAAACGGCCTGTATTCTTTTTTGAACCATTGCATCAGGATAATGATATCTTTCATAATTTAGCCGTTGAATTTCGGCTCCGTCGAGATTTATTGGAAGCATATCTTCTTTAGATTTTGGGTAGAACTAATTTGATATGCTTCTCTTTTTATTTTACGCCTCTCTTGACAAAGTTTTCAACTTTCTCTTGTTAATTATTTGCGGAAATTTATCCCGTGCGAAGTATAAGCCGATCGAAATAGAATCATTTGTTATCTCGTAACAGAATAGTTTATCCCCGATAAAATATAATTTATTTCCTCAAAAGGTATATTTTTTCCCTGATTTTCCTTCGGTCTCGAATTCATAATCATTAACCGCTCGGGGTTGCCCGAAAGCATCAATAGCCTTGTTAATATCTTCGCCCAATACTATTCCGGTTGAAGAAACGAATAAAAAAGCACCTAAGGATTAAGCGTTCGCATGTACACAAGAATCCTCTCTTTATTCTGTTTATTTGGATTATGACCGATGTTCATGATATAAAAAAGTCTCGTTTTTCGCGAGACTTAAAAATTAAATGGTTATTGCCACAACTTACGCAAGTTTCACATTTACCGCATTTAATCCTTTTTTCCCTTGTTCTAAATCGAACGTTACCTGGTCATTGTCCTGGATCTTGTCTTTTAATCCACTCGAGTGAACAAAATATTCCTTTGAGGTTTCTACATCCTTAATAAAGCCAAAACCTTTTGTTGCATTAAAAAATTTAACAGTTCCTTTATCAATGTCGTTTAGTTAGTGATTATTTATAATCGTTTGTAATTCATTGAGTACGGCTTCTTTTGTTTTTTGTTTCTGAGGTTTCTTCGCCCGGACCTTATGATTTCGCGGGTGTTCCAGACCAATAAATCAAAAGCATGCAAGGCTTCCTTGTATTTTTTGTGGATAAAAGTTGGCACTAGTATGTCCATTGTGGTTGCAAGGGCATATGTTCGGTTAATTTTTTGGCCATGTTTGCGGTTTTTGTCCGCTTCGTATTCAGCAATCACCTTTTCTTCAATTGGATGGGCATAAGCTGCGCTCAATGTCATTAAAAATACCTTGGCGTGAAAATCCTGTTTTACGGCTTTGGCCGTTTTACCCGAGAAATCTTCCAGTTCAATACGGCTTTTCAACAACTTGTACGCCTCCTCTTCGTTCCACCGGTAATGGTAAAGTTGTTCAAAATCGCTGTAAAGATATGTTTTGTCGTCTAGTAGCGATGTGCATAGTATCTCTTTGTCCCCATTTTCGAGTTCGACTTTGATGAGCCTGCACGTTATTTCTGTATCCAACATGTGAGGGAAATCTTTCAGTTTTGACCTGTCTTTTTTAGGAAGGGAAAAAGTGACAATTCTCTCTTTGTCGGTGCTTTCGGTGAAGTCTTTCACTTTCAACCACCAATCTTCTTTGAGGCGCACGCAGAATTCAATACCCCTGGCTTTCAATAAAAACAGCAACCAAAAGCTGGGATATCCCCGGTCGAGCAACAACATGTCGCCAGCATTGACCTTATCCAAATGTTCCATCAATAAATCCCGCTCGCTTGAAGCGTAAGGGGCTATTTGCGAATCGATCGTTATCAAATTTAAAGGGTCGTATAATAATGATCCCATGGCTAGCGACCGCGGACTGTCGGCCTTTGGGCCAAATTGGTGAACACCGAACTCTTCAACAACTGTTGGATGATTGGGCAATACAAGCCGGGTGCCATCAACAGCCAGCAACCGCATATTGTGCCACACATAGTATTCTGCACCTTCATAAAAATCATTGACGGCTATTTCGTTCAAATGCTTAAATGCCTCGGGCTTCAGTTTTGCCCGGGCTTGAGTGAACGCGCCTTTGGTCGCTTTCCTAATGTTGAAGTCGCTTTGGGTGGCTTCCTTGAAGAAGCGGTCCAAATCCCGCTGCATGGAACTTTTAAACTTGAGCACCAACAAGATTATCGTTTTGATCGGTAATTTTCTCTTACGGGTAAATACCCCTTCTTGGCCGTCTTTAAAACGGCTGCTAAATTGTTCTTTATCAATTTCATCATCGATATGTCCTGTTAATGTTTCCCGATAATCCGGTTTTTTGTTTCTACTTGGGTTACCCCCTTTATTCCCCTACAAAATAATCATTAGGGCAAGAATTACAAACTTTTCAAAGTACTATTTTTTATCAAAATCCCTTTAAAATAACGCACCTCAGAGCGTTTTCTTAACTAAACGACATTGGTTCCTTTATACATTTTTTTTAATTAAAAAGTAATGCAAGTTACCACGAATAATTAAAAGATACAGCTCTTTTTTATTTATTTTTTAAGGTAAGAAATGGTAAATCCCGTTGCCGCCCTTTGACGAAAATAACTTTACAGAAGCCCCCTCGTTCTTAATTTTGTCTTTATTTTTATTTACAGTATGTACATTTCCATGGCTTCCGGGTTCCGGATTGTTTGTGCTAAAAACAATCCGGAACCCGGAAGCGGGACCTGATTGCCAAAATCAGAAAGGCCATCGGAATTTTGATTAAACGGGTATTCTGCCTGGCTGGTAAAGATAAATTTATCTTTTTCTCTAACTGTTTTTGTCTCGTCTAAAAAAAGCAAATCTCTAACTTTTTTTGATTCCCCACAACTTTTTAAAGTGATCCGGTACAAACTTTTCCAGGAAAGTGCAGAAACAAAGAAGCCTCCCTGTTTCAAGGAGGCCCTGTTTCTCTTTTAAAATCAATACTTTCAGAAGTATTTTTTGTTTTTCTTTTTGTACCCCGGACGGGATTCGAACCCATGGCCCACAGCTTAGAAGGCTGTTGCTCTATCCAACTGAGCTACCGAGGCATCTTTTTTGCGCTTGCAAATATATAAAAATATCGATGAAAGCAATCGGGCAGAGGGATTTTTTCAGCTGACCCTTATTTTTAGTTCAACCAGGACAACTTTCCGGGAAGACGTTGATTCCGCTAATTTCTTATTTTTGCAGCGTCATGAGCAAAAATACCCGCAATAATATTACCGGGCTTTACCTGATCAAATTTGCAAAATGGTTTAACCTGGTGATGCCTGTTATGGTCGTTTTCTACCAGCGTAACGGGCTGGATATGCAGAGCATCTTTTGGCTGAAGTCGGTTTATTCGTCGGCAATCGTGATCATGGAGGTACCTTCCGGATACATGGCCGATATTTGGGGTAGAAAGAGGACTTTACTGCTTGGTGGAATTCTAGGTGCAGCAGGATTTGCGCTATATAGTTTTTCATACGGGTTCTGGGCTTTTGCCGTTGCCGAGGTGGTCTTGGGAGTCGGCCAAAGTTTCATATCAGGGGCTGACACGGCCATGCTTTACGATACGCTTAAAGCTGCCAACAGGGAAAAAGAGTACATCAAACAGGAAGGCTGGATAACTTCAACAGGGAACTTCTCTGAAGCTATTGCCGGGGTATGCGGAGGACTATTGGCTGCTTTAAGCCTGAGGATGCCATTCTATTTTCAGTTCGCCGTGGCTTCGACTGCTATTCCCGGAACTCTCCTATTAAAAGAACCCAAAATCCAGTCAACCGAACTCACGAAAAGTTTCCGCACGACACTGCTCACTATAAAAGAGACATTTTATCATACAAAGCTAAGGGCCGCCCTTCTTGTAGCTTCTTTTACAGGTACAGCCTCCCTCACATTTGCATGGTTTGTGCAGCCTTACTTTCAGGAAGCCGGGCTTCCGCTTTCTCTTTTCGGGATTATGTGGACCTTGCTAAACCTCACGGTAGGTGTTTCCTCCATCTTTTCATTCAAGGTCGAACGCCGGCTCGGGGGCAAAAATACGTTGATGTTTATTGTTGCCGGTCTCAGTCTTGGGTATTTTCTTTCAGCTTGGAAAATTAGCTTTGCCGGGATTTCAGCCTTATTTGGGTTTTATGTCGTAAGAGGTATCGCCCATCCTATCCTGAAGGATTACATCAACCAATATACTAAATCCGAAGTACGCGCAACGATTCTCTCGTTGAGGGATCTACTGATCAGGATAAATTTTGCAATTATCGGCCCCTTTCTTGGATATTTCACAGACCACTACAGTCTGAGGACGGCCCTGATTATTGCCGGAATAAGTTATCTTGTTACAACTGTAGCAGGAGCAATACCTCTTCTTGATATAAAGACTAAACGGTCAGCCGAAGGCCGTCATAAGCCATAAATACATTTTCAGGAAGCTGCTTTTGCACTTCTTCATGCAGCCCCATCAAATGGGAAATATGGGTAAGATAGGCCATCCGTGGCTTTACTTCTTCAATTAGGCGGAGGGCTTCGTCCAGATTAAAATGAGAGATATGCTTTTCGATCCGGAGAGCATTCACGATCAGCACATCAAGGCCTAAAAGCTTTTCTTTTTCTTCGTCTCCAATAGTCTTTATATCTGTCAGATAAGCCAGTTTACCGAAACGGAAGCCAAAAACAGGTAATTTATAATGAAAACCACGGACCGGGATTACTTCCACCTCGTCTATGAAAAATGGTTTATTCTCGATCTGGTGAAGGTTCATCTGGGGGATACCTGGATATTTCTTTTTGGAAAAGACATAATTGAATACCCGTTTTATCGATTCGATAACGCGCTCTTCCGCATATATATCTGTCGGATGTCCCTGTACCCAGTTAAATGCCCGGATATCATCGAGCCCGAAAAGATGATCGGTATGCTCATGTGTCAATAAAATTGCATCAAGCCGGCGTAACCCGATCCTGAGCATCTGCTGCCTGAAATCAGGGCCCGCATCAATGACCAGTTTTAAACCACCAACCTCTATAAACGCAGATGTACGCAAGCGTTTATCTTTTTCATCCCGGGAAAGGCAAACAGGACAATCACAGGCCACCACCGGCACACCCTGGGAAGTCCCCGTACCCAAAAACTCTATATTCATGTGCAGCTCATTCATGCAGTACAGCAAAACTACAAAAAATAAGGCCTTTTTGTTCAATAGCGAACTTATAAATCCTTTCACCCTGCTTTTCAGTTGATACAGGTATGTTTGCCTGGATTGACCGACTTTAGATCATTCGAAAAATTCTGACTGTTTTTACCACAGTTGATGAGGGGAACAGATAGATTTTCCCACTACCTCTTTTGATGACGAGGTAATTTAGAAGAAAATCGAGGGTTAATCCGGGTTAACAAAGCAGAATTAATTATTTTTGAAAAAAATTTCAGATGGCCAATTTGTACCTAATCCCGGTTACTTTAGGAGAAAGCGACCTGCAACTTGTTATCCCGGCAAGTCAACATGATATTATCCTTTCCATATCGTATTTTATCGTAGAAAATATCAGGACAGCCCGCCGTTTTCTGAAAAGGACAGATCCCTGCATTGATATCGACCAGTTACATTTTTACGAGCTGAATAAACATTCAGATAAAAGCCGGATCAGCAGTTACCTCGAACCCGTAAAACAAGGATTTCATGTTGGTATCATGTCGGAAGCAGGATGCCCGGGGGTGGCAGATCCCGGAGCTGAAGTAGTGCGAATAGCCCATGAAATGGGAATAAAAGTTATTCCCCTGGTCGGACCTTCTTCAATTATCATGGCAATGATGTCTTCCGGAATGAACGGACAAAACTTTGCCTTTAACGGTTACCTGCCTGTAAAAAAAGATGAAAAAAACAGACGGATCCAATTCCTCGAAAAAAGAATATATGCTGAAAACCAGAGCCAGCTTTTTATAGAAGCCCCGTACCGGAACATGCAGCTATTAGATGACCTGCTTTCCAATTGCCAGCCACAAACTCGGTTATGCATTGCCTGTGATATCACGCTCGAAACAGAATTTATCCAAACAAAAACGATTGCTGCATGGCAAAAATCAAAACCGGATATACAAAAACGCCCGGCAATATTTGTCCTGGGAAGGTAAATAGTATTTAAACAAATTAACAGAGACAGTGACACTTGCTTTAAGCGAATGTGAAGGCGTCATAATAATGCAAGGATCATGATTTCTTCAGAAATCTTTTTAACAATAAATTTTTCAACATTACACGTATAATCGAAATGAGTTATACGTATAACTTTTCACAGGAACAGGCAAGCACAATTTTGATCTCCGGCATACGGAGCCGAAATTCAACTAAATTATGAAAGATATCATTATCCAGATGTGATGGTTCAAAAAAGAATACAAGCCGTTTATATGAAGTCCTCGTTCTCGATGTCTTCTACCAATTCTTTTATTCAATCATTCACTAATTCACTAATTCGCTAGTTCACCAGTTCGGAATTCTCCTCCCATTAGGCGACATAAAAGATAGTTAACTGGTCCTCGTTCTCGATGTCTTCTACCAATTCTTTTATTCAATCATTCACTAATTCACTAATTCGCTAGTTCACCAGTTCGGAATTCTCCTCCCAACAGCGCAGCTAACAATCAAACCAAACATCTACTGCTTCCAGCCAGTCAATCCGGGCTATTCGTTACAATTATCTGTTGGCTCAGCTGTTCAGCACCATCCTGTATTCGTGTTCAAAATTGGGGGTGAACACATTGTCTCCGATATTCTTTTCAATCTGCCCCCTGGTCCAGAATTTTCCTTCTGTAACCTCCTCCGAGTGCAGTTGAATGCCTTGGTAATCCCGTGTAATAAAGACGTAAACGAGTTCCTTTTCGACCGGGCTTTCCCAGACATATTCCCGGATAAACCGTGCGGAAAAATCCTTCAGTCCGATTTCTTCCCAGGCTTCCCGTTGAAGGGCTGTTTTTACATCTTCACCAAAAGATATATGCCCCCCAACTGCGGTGTCCCATTTTCCTGGCTGAACCAGCTTATTCATCGGACGTTTTTGCAGATAGATGGCATTATTTTTATTCAACACATGTAAATGAACTACGGGATGAAGTAATTTTTGCCCGTTATGGCAAATTGAACGAGGAGCTTTACCTACAACTTTGCCAGACTCATCAACAACAGGTAATTGTTCTTCCAGCAAAAGTCTTTTGTTTATTATTTTCTGCCGATAAAATTCATACACGAAAATAACCCCGAACAAGATATAAAACAGCCCCCCACTGATAAAGGCCCAGGCAGCATCGGACATATAAAAAGCAGCATAAAAAATCAGGACTGTATGAATCAGAAACACATAAAACATGAGCATTATACTCTCTTTCATTTTTTTCATCTGATCGTCCGAAAGGCGGATATCCTTCATGTAACGCTGTCCCATCATGGCCACGACATTGACTTTTGAAAAAGCGGACATCGCCAGGACCGTGCACAGAATCAGCTCAACCAGCCCCGGTTTAAGTTTGAAAAAAATATCATTGTCCAGGATGATGGATATTCCTCCGAGAACAACAAGCAAAAGGGTGTCGAATAAAACAAAACGGTCAAAACGTTTTTCACGGATACCAATCCATAGCAGCTCTCCTACCCCAATAGCAATAGCTGCGAAGAGCCCGGCTTTTGTACCCCAAATTTCATCGATCGCGATAAAAACAAAAAGAGGGATCAGACCTGGAAGCATTTTTTTTAAAAGATCTGAAAGTTGCATAGTTTGAATACTAAGTTCCGGATGCAGGATAATTGATATTGAATACCGGAAATTTTTAATGACGAATTAGCTTTCTTTCAGTTTTTCCAGATACTCAGGAAGCAGGTTCCTGAATTTCTCAAGCGTCTCCTGAAAAGAAAGATTAATCTCTCCACCTGCCGCATTACGATGGCCTCCCCCGTTAAAATGTTTGGAGGCAACTTCATTTACGGCAAATCTTCCTTTAGAACGAAAAGATGCCTTAACATGGTCGTTCTTTTCCGTAAACAAAACACTGAAGTGGATCCCCTTTATTGATAGCGGATAATTAACAAAACCTTCATTATCTCCGGATACAAAATTAAAACGTTGTTGCACCTCTTTTGATAAGTACAACATAGCCGTATGATATTCCGGGTAAACTTCCATACATTCGTTCAGGCAATATCCCAGCAAACGCATCCTGTCGGCAGAATAATTGTCGAATACATTCCCGTGAATCTCTTCGGGATCGATCTGGTAGGTAAGTAATTCACTGACTGTCTGAAATGTTTGCGGATCCGAGACATTATAATCAAAAGATCCGGTGTCGGTCATTATTCCGCAGAAAAAGCATTCGGCAATGCTCTTATCCATATACTGTTGGTATCCCATTTCCTTAACCACATGGAAGGCCAGTTCTGCGGTGGAAGAACAGTCGGGACGGGATATCGTCAATTCCGTACATCCCTGGGGAAAAGGATGATGATCAATCAGCATGCTGGCCCCCTTAAAATTCTCAACCAGGCTTTTCATCTCACCCGCTCTGGAAAGATGATTAAAATCCATACAGATAATCATCCCGGCTTCATTTATCAAAGCTTCAGCCCTTTTTTTCGAAGTCGTGTAAATAACGATATCGTTAGCCCCCCTCATCCATTTGTAATAATCAGGAAAGTGATTGGGAGAAATAACAGAGACATCTCTCCCAGCATTTTTAAGTATCCCGGCAAAGCCCAATACCGAACCAATGGCATCGCCATCTGCATTTATATGAGGGATAATCACGAGCGGGGAGCTAACCTGTTCCAATTTTGCAAGGAATATTGTAATCGTTTCTTTATCAATCTGTTTCAAATCATGTATTTTTAAAAGAAACTACAAATATAAAAATAATGCTCCCCGAAACTGATTTCATCAGAAAAAAAGTTAGTCCGGTTACTATTATCAGGCGCGCTCTGAAGGAATTTACATGTCAGGCCAAAAGTTCTTATTGCTTACAGTTACCACATGAAAATCACCACGATAATCAGACACACATAAGAGATGCTTGGCCTTTGCAGTTTATTTCCGGTACTGCTCCTTAAAAAAAATTATTCACACAATATGCTTGTTTCCTTAAATTTTTTTTAAATTCGTTTTAAATCATTAATAACCTAAAAAAACTAATTATGCCTGGTAAACAAACATTTACCATGATAAAGCCTGTTGCTGTGCAAAAAAATTTTGCAGGGGCAATCCTTCGTAAAATCAATGAAGCCGGTTTTGTCATAAAAGCACTTAAGCTAACACAAATGACAAAACAGCAAGCCGGTGAGTTTTACAGCGTTCATAAGGGGAAACCTTTTTATGAAGGGCTTATCGATTTTATGAGCTGTGGACCGGTCATTGCAGCAATCCTTGAAAAGGAAAATGCCGTTGCTGATTTCAGGCATCTGATCGGTGCTACAGATCCGATCGAAGCAGAAGAAGGGACGATCCGGAAATTATTTGCTGAATCGAAAAGCCACAACGCCATTCATGGATCAGACAGTGATGAAAACGCAATCATAGAATCGGACTTCTTTTTTTCCAAAACTGAACGGTTCGGATCAGTTGAAATAACCGGAGACAGTCATTAAGCACAATATGGCTCTCTGCCGGACTTCCGGCTAGAAACACCAATTAAAAACAGGGTGACGCCAACGTATCCTGAAAGGGGGCATAATATGTCTATGAAAAATCGGGACATGTAAATCTGTTCATTATCTGAAAATAATCTGATGTACGATTTCCTGTCCTGATTTTTCATTAAGACGCTTACGAATTTCTTCCTTCATCATCATTAGTTCATTGCGGACAACAGGAGATTTCATCTTCACAAACAAGGTGCCGTTGTTCATCCTAAGGCTCTCTGTATATAATGCCACTGTTTTTCCTAAAGCTTCTTCCCACGAAGAGATAATATCTACTTCGTCAAGCTTTTTCCGAAGATTATTCTCTTCGATATAGCTACGCAGGATCTCGCTAAGTTTTTCCGTATTACTTTTCCTCATGATCTGTCTCCTTTACTGTACCATTATTAACCTGAAAAATTTTTGATCCGGCAGAAATTTCCCGGATTATCCGGTCCAGGTGTTCACGGTTGGTATCCGTAATAAAAATCTGTCCAAAGTGATCGTCAGCGACAAGTTTCACAATCTGTTCCACCCGGTGTTTATCGAGCTTGTCAAAGATATCGTCGAGCAAAAGAATTGGGGTTAAACCCGACATTTCCTTAATAAAGTCGAATTGAGAAAGCTTCAATGCCACCAGGTAAGTTTTTTTTTGGCCCTGCGAACCCAATTTCTTGATTGGATAATCGCCCAGATTAAACAGGATGTCGTCCTTGTGAACGCCTACTGACGTAAACAGAAGGACCCTGTCCTTTTGCTGGTTCTCTCTCAGCAAAGCGGAAAATTCCCCTTCATACAACTGCGATTTATGAATCATCCCGATCTGTTCGGAGCCCAATGATATAAATTCATAATATTTTTGAAAAACAGGCTGGAGCCTTTTTATATAATCCATGCGTTTTTCATGGATCTGAAGCCCATATCTCACTAACTGGTCATCCCATACCTCCAGCATATCCTCCCTGAAAAAATGTTCGGAGGCAAACTGTTTCAGAAGCTTATTCCGCTGCTCAAGTGCCCTGTTATAACGGATTAGCTGGTCAAGATAAACCCTGTCATATTGTGAGATTAAAACATCCAAAAATTTCCGGCGCTCCTCGCTACCTCCCATGATCAGGTCAATATCTGAAGGAGTAACAACAATCAACGGGAGTAACCCGATATGCTCCGACAACCGGCGGTATTCTTTTTTATTTCTCCTGAAATACTTTTTCCCGCCAGATTTTAAACCGCAGGAAATAAACTCTTCCTGATCGAAGCGATGAAACTGCCCCTGAATAACAAAAAAATCTTCTTCGTGACGAATGCTCATACTATCCGCCGGGTTTAAGAAGCTCTTGCAAAACGACAGGTAGTAAATCGCATCCATCAAGTTGGTTTTCCCAGCCCCATTGTTTCCAATAAAACAGTTCAAATCGGGAGAGAACAATAAATCAACCTCTTCCAGGTTTTTAAAATTGACCAGGGATAAATGTTCAAGATACATGAAACAAGCTTTATACAGGCAAAGCTAATAAAATCCGGTTAATTTTAAGAATCAACGTGGCCCGGCATCCAGACAATCTACAGGCATCAACGGGACATTATTTTATGATGTGTTGCTTAATAGTTAATTTTATAAAGCATTTGTAGTTTTCGTTTTGTAAAAAACTCTATTTTTGCGTCACAATTTGGCATAACCTTAATTAAAATGGCAAAAGATAAAGACCTAAAGAAAGAAGAGAACCTGTCTGAAGTTGAAAGTGCGTTGACCAAGACAGAGCAGTTTATTGAAAGAAACCAAAAAATATTAACCATCGTCATCGGGGCAATCGTGATAATCGTTGGAGGTTATCTCGGTTTTAAAAAGCTATACGTCCAGCCCAGGGAAAAAGAGGCCCAGTCGCAAATGTTCATGGCTGAACAATACTTTGAAAAGGACTCTTTCAACTTGGCTATCAATGGTGATGGAAACTATCTTGGATTTCTGGATATTATGGATAATTACAGCATGACCAAAGCTGCCAACCTGGCAAAATATTATACAGGTATTTCTTATCTGCACTTGGGCCAGTTCAATGACGCCATTAAATATCTGAATGAATTTGAAACAGATGATATGTTGCTTGCGCCGGTTACAGAAGGAGCAAAGGGAGATGCATATTCTGAATTAAACGAAAAAAACAAAGCGCTTAGTGCATATGAAAAGGCTTACAGTTACAAGAATAATTTTACAACCCCTATATATCTGATGAAAGCAGGGTCGTTGCTTGAAGCAGAAGGAAAATTCGGGGATGCGCTGGAAGCTTACAACGAGATCAAAAAAAGTTATCCTGAGTCAAACGAAGGAAGAACTATTGACAAGGATATTGCCAGGATCGAGGTTCTGGAAAAAAAGAAATAAAATAACCGTAAGATATTTGGAAATCCCCTATTTTTCAGGGGATTTTTTATTTTAAAAAGATAATAATATGGCTACAAAAAATTTATCGGCTTACGATTCTGCGACAGTCCCTTCTGCAAAAGAAATGAAGTTCGGGATAGTCGTTGCCGAATGGAACTCTTCCATAACGCATTCTCTTGCACAGGGGGCCATCGATACGTTGATACGTCACGGAGCAGACGAAAATAATATTACAATAAAGCATGTTCCCGGTACGTTCGAATTACCATTGGGTGGACAATTCATGGCCGAATATACCGACTCGGATGCGATTATCCTGATTGGATGTGTAGTTCAGGGAGAAACCCGCCATTTCGATTACATTTGCAGTGGGGTTACACAAGGAACGACAAGCCTGAACCTGAAGTACAACAAACCTTTTATTTTCGGGGTACTTACGACAGACAATGAACAACAGGCTCTTGACCGGGCTGGAGGCAAACTTGGAAATAAAGGAGACGAAGCAGCAATAACTGCAATAAAAATGACAGCCTTGTTTAAAGGCATGAAATAATGAAAAATGAAAGCGATGATATTTGCCGCAGGGCTGGGAACAAGGTTAAAACCTTTGACCAATAACAGGCCCAAGGCATTGGTCGAAATCGGAGGAAAAACGCTGCTGGAAAGAAGTATTATCTACTTGAAAAGTTATGGCATCAGGGATATAACTGTTAATATTCATCATTTGGGTCAGCAGATCAGGGATTTTCTTCAAAGGAACAATAATTTCGGTATCGCGATCCATATTTCGGATGAAACAGGACAGCTAATGGATACGGGAGGAGGTATGCTGAAAGCCCGTCATTTTCTTGAAGGAAACGACCCCATTCTTCTTATTAATGTAGACGTGCTTACCAACCTCAATCTGTATCATCTTGTCAGGGTACATGACGAACAAATGCCTCTAGCAAGCCTGGTTGTCCGGGACCGGCAGACGTCCCGCTATTTAATGATAGACAAGAATATGCAGCTGGCAGGATGGAAAAATTTTAGTACAGGAGAAACAAAAATATGCAGGGCCGGCACCATTAAAACGGCGACTCCTTTGGCTTTTAGTGGTATTCATCTGATTCAGCCCGCACTGTTCTCAAAAATCACAGAAACAGGAAAATTCTCGGTAATAGATCTTTACCTTCGCCTTGCCGCCTCAGAAAAAATATTGGCTTACGATGACCAGGAATCAATATGGATGGACCTGGGAAAATATGAGGAAATCAAAAAAGCAGAAGAGCTTGTGAAAAATATCTAAAAAGGCCATTCCTTACAGAAACGGCCTTTTTATGTTTGTGAATTTAATTACTGTCCCCAGGACCGGGCCCCCCCATCATATTTTTCATTCTCTCTTCCCTTTCCTTAATATAGGCATCAAATTTTACCTTCTGAGCGTCAGTCAGGATAGCTTTAATAGCATTATTTTCCTGATCCATCTCTTCCTTCATTTTTTTGTGCATAGCCTCTCTGTCCATCTCTCCGGACTCCCTTGCCTTCTCGAATTCCTGGCTCCTTTTTTCCATCGATTTTGTATAGATATCCTTAACTTTTGCTACCTGATCATCGGTTAATGACAATTTCTCTTTCAACTGATTGGTCTCACGTTCAATCCGTTCAGCCGGATCCATACGCGGAGGCCGTTGTTCTCCATTTTCAGATTTTGAAGGGCGCTGTGACGTGTCACGCTGTGCCTGAGCTAATGAAAACAGACTCAGAAATACAACCAGAACGAATAAAAATTTTTTCATATCTTCTCCAGTTTTATTATTAATAAAATTTAATGTTATTGAATAACCGCATATTAGACATATTATTTTCAGAATAGTTTAACAAGAATAAAAAAAAAGCCGTCCCAATTTTGGGAACGGCTTTCAAGGGCTGGTTAAACATTATTTTTCACCCTTAGTGTCCGCCTTTTTTGAGGTAGTTTGGGGCTTTGTTTTTCCGCTCTTTGGATTCAGAGAACTTTCAAATTTAGCCTTCTGATCAGCCGACAGCAAGGCTTCAATTTCATTATTCTGCTGTGTCTTCAATTCAGCCATCTGTTTGGGATCAACTTTCTTTCCAGATTTTTTGGCCGTACTGGTCAGCTCCTTTCTCTTATCCATGTAGTTCTTGTAAATAACTTTAACCTGGGCAGTTTGAGAATCGCTCAAGGTCAATGTTTTTTTCAGTTGCTGCGCCTGATGCTCGGCATTAACTAACTCCGGATCGGAAGATTTACTACTTGCAGTTTTTACTGCTCCCTGGTTGGTGTTTGGTTGAGCCTGAGTCAAAGAAAAAACGCCAAAACACAAAACAACAATCAAAAAAATCTTTTTCATAATTCTGTAAATTTTAATTAATAACGTAATTCCTGAAACACACTCAAAAGACTCAATTTTTTGATCGGATCGAAATTATATAAAAAGTACTCCCCGTACTTCGGAAATCTGTTAATTATTATTAACGAAAAGTCAATGATTCTAAATGAAATGGATCATCCTGCCAAACAAAGACATAGATATTCACACAAATAAATAACAATATGATTATCAAATAATTGATATGTATTAGGAAGGAAAATGGAAAGATGCTTCATGCAGCAACAAACAGCAAAATAAAGCCATCCCGCAGCCACTAGTAAATAAAATTTTTCCCAATGGGATTTTCTGGAATTTGTCATTGGGAGCAAAACGAAACGAAGTAATCTGTTATTCAATAAACTACTTCAATCGTTCCTTCTACCAATGACAATTCACTTTTTAAATACCTCCATTCTACAGGAGTTCGTTTTAACAGGAAACTATTTTTTTTCCGGCTTCAGACTTACTTCAAAATAGTTATTGAAGTCGAAATACTGCTTGGTCGCCTTTATTATATCTTCCTTTGAAAGCTGATTAACAAGGTCGTCATAATTGTTGAAATCCTTAAAATCCCCATCTTTATAAAGATATCCATTGCTGAGGGCACTCAACCAGAATTTATTCTCCCGAAGATTTGTTTCCCGTTCCCGAAGCAGCTTTTCCTTCGCCTTAATTAAATCCTCATCAGTTGGACCGTCAGTTTCTATCTTCCGAATTTCATTGAAAACGTCCGACTGAAGTCCCGTGACTTTTTCAGGGGCAGAACCATAATAAATGGTAATACGATACTCCGGCTCCGGGAATTTATCCACGGAAGGATCGGCTCCGATGTAATATACACTGCTCTTGTCTTCGCGAATAACCTCAAGAAGTCTCGTTGTCAATATTTTTCCAACAGCATCAATCGTGATAAGGTTTTTGGGATTATAATCGAAACTGCCATGGAAAACAGTATAGCTGATACTTTTAGGTTCCTGTCCCCGGAAAACGGTTTTCTGCACCACTCCTTCAGGGGCCTCGATATGCAAATCTTTCCACATTTCCTTTTTCCCGGTTGAAGGAATTCCTCCAATATACTGTTCAACCATAGGTTTAAATGTTTTCAGATCGATGTTTCCGACAAAAAAGAATTTATAGTCTGAGGCATTACTAAAGCGTTCTTGGGCAATCTTTTGAATATCCCGAAAATTTGCCTCATGCAAAACGGCGGTTGTCATCGGGCGTTTTCTTGGGCTATAATTGTTTGAAACAACCAGGAACGTGTCACGAAAAGCAGCTTCGGGTGACGCTTTTTTATTCTCGAGCACACCTCCCAATCGTTGCGTATAAGAAGCAAATGCTGTTGTATCGACGCGGATATCAGTAAAGTACAGGTACAACATTTGCATCATTGTTTCAAGATCCTTCACAGAAGAGCTCCCGCTAAATCCTTCGGTAAGTTCCCCGATATAAGGGTTGACCGAAACAACCTTATCAGACAGCAATTTATCAAGAGCAATATTATCAAATGAACCAAGTCCACTCATCGACACAATTGTTGCAGCAAGATCTGCAGATACATCCTTTGCCTGACTGTAAAGTGAATTTCCTCCAGGACTATAAGCGGTGAACAATACTTCGTCGTCCTTAAAATCGGTAGGTTTCACAACAACAACGGCCCCGTTCGACAAGGTCCATTCAACTGCCCCAACCTGATCAAGTTGTTTTTCTTTAACTAGTTTGCCGGGAGTGACGTTTCCCTCGATCAACGGCCTATCGATTACGACATCTTTATAAGGTTCAATATTGCTTTTCTCAACGTCATTTACCAGGGCCAGTACTTCACTTTCCGAAGGTACCTTCATCCCGGCAATCTCGGGGGCAGTAACCACCACAACCCTGTTTTTGTCAGTAATCCATTGGTTTGCAAGGTCATTTACTTCTTTCAGGGTAATCCCTGAAAGAAACTGCTTATAATAAGAATATTCGTTTTCAATTCCGGGGATAGGTTCTTTGGTCATCAAAAAATTTCTTTTGTATTCTTCTGCATAATTATTTGACTCTTGCTTATCCTTTTCGTTAAAAGCCTTCTCCATCGAAGCCATCAGTGACTTCTTCATCCTTTCCAGTTCGGTGGCCGTAAAACCATATTTTTTAACCCGCTCGTTTTCTTCAAGAACAGCCCTTATTCCTTTTTCAATCTGACCATTCTGGCACATAGCAGTTGAATAATAAACGCTTGCAGGCCCAAACAGTTCTTCATAACCGGAGGCTCCATAAATAAACGGAGGATTGGCTGATTGCGTCAGTTCCTGTAGCCGCTGGCTGATCATCCCGTTAAACAGGCTATGCTTGATATCTTCCCGGTAATCGCCCAGCGTTTTGCTGATATTCAATTGATGTTTGTAATAAATCTGGGCTACAGGATAGCGTGCTTCTTTATCTGTAACCACAGAAACCAATGTTTCGTCGTGAGGCGGAATATCGAAATATTTCTTCACACGTTCATTTGCCGGATCCGGAATATTTGAGAATTTTTCCTTGATCCGTTTTACCATATCTTCCTGACTGAAATCGCCCACCACGATGATCGCTTCCAGATCGGGCCGGTACCAGTCGTTACGAAAACGGCGTATGGCATCAGGAGGACAATGGTCTACAATTTCCATTTTTCCTATAGGAAGACGTTCCGCATAACGGCTGTCTTTCAAAAAAACAGGCAGCCATTTCTGCATCATACGTTCGTCTGCATCACGCCCAGCCCGCCATTCTTCATGGATAACTCCTCTTTCCTTCTGTATTTCCTCGTCCGAATCTGTAACCTGGCAAGCCCAGTCGTACATCACTTGCAATCCTTTTTCAATATACTCTTCCTTATCAAGAGGCAATTTGATCATGTAAACAGTTTCGTCAAAACTTGTGTAGGCATTTACTTCCGGGCCAAACTCCATCCCAATCGATTCGAGATAGCTGACCAACTCGTTCTTGGGAAAATTCTTTGTACCGTTAAACGCCATGTGCTCACAAAAATGTGCCAGTCCCTTCTGGTCGTTATCTTCATCAACAGAACCGGCCCGCACCACGAGATACAAATCGGCCCTGTTTTTGGGCGTGCTGTTCGAGCGGACATAATAGGTCATCCCGTTTTCCAAAACACCTTTGCTTACTTTCGGATCGACAGGAAGTAAATCTTTCTGGTTTGTTCCAGTTTGTGCAAAACTGAATGTTACCAGTGAAAAAAACAAAAGAACAAGAATGTGTTTCATGAGCTTATTTTTTAGTTTTCAAGTAAATTCAAAAAAACGACATAATAAAACAACTGCCTCTGATTAGTAAGTATTCACAAAAAAAATTACAGATGGCATTTCAGACAATAGCTAAAAGCACTTTCCTCATTACTTGGAGCTTCAAGATATCTCAGTTTTAATTCTTCAGGTCCGTTTTTTACAAGGTAGGAGAAAGATGTAAAATCGAGCAACTCCAAATCATTATAATCATTTCCAATCCCCAGTGTTGCACGATGTCCGATATTCAGGTATTCGCACAAAAACCGGATGGCATTGCCTTTTGATACTTTATAATGGAAGATCTCCATCCAGACATATCCTGTTTGGAGCGGCGAACTTGCCCTCAGAATTTTAATATCTCCGAATCCCTTTTCCAGTTCTTCCTTAAGTTCAATAAATTCATCTGCCTGTTTAAAAATAACGAGAAACTGGCAGGCATCAGAGTCAATGCGACCGATTGCAGGAAGTTCTTCTGCAAAAGCATAATGAGAGCCATAATAACGTTCAAACTCGTTACAAACCGATTCCCCCCTGTAAAACCAGCAGCAATAATTCATTGGTACCGCACGGAATACAAAAAAGTTCAATTTCTTAACTATTAAAACACGGATAATTCTATTCACTGTGTCTTTCGGGATATTTTGAGAATAAAGAAGCCTTTTTTCCCCACAATCATAAATGCCTGCACCTGAAGAAAAAGCAACATAGTCAAAAGGAACATCTTCCGGTATTACCTCCTTGACCTTCTCCATATTTCTTCCGGTAGCAACAACCCTGCATATATTCTTACGGCCCAGCCGAACCAGCATATCCAGATCTTCCGGACTAATTGTTTTATCATCACGTAACAAAGTACCATCCAGGTCAGTAGCCACTAATTTAATATTGTCCATCATGCTTGTTTTAGATAACGGAATAATCCCCATAACCTTCCGGACCATTTAATCGTTAATAATCCTTTTCATAACGCGCATCTTGTGTGTATAACGGTTGGTATCAATATTAAAAATACCAAACTGGTCAACATTATCAATCCTCACCTTTCCCGAGGCATGGATGATTTTATTTTTTTTCCACAATATCCCGACATGTACAATATTACCTTCCTCGTTATCAAAGAAAGCCAGGTCTCCCGGTTTTGACTCTTCAACGAAACTCAGAGCAGTTCCAAGGTGAACCTGCTTATGTGCATCCCGGGGCAACCTAATTCCCGCCATTTTATAGATAATCTGGGAAAATCCGGAACAATCAATACCAAAAGGAGAACGTCCTCCCCAAAGGTATGGCGCATTAAAATACATCAGCGCGTTCTGAATAATAAACTTCCTGATATCGTCAGGTTTATGATAACGAAATTTCCCGTCCATTCTATATTTATCGATACCTATCGAGAACTCCTTTTTGTACGGACGCCAGCAAGGAAGCGTACTCCCCGCCACGATCATCATATTTTGTTCGGCATTTACCGGGATCAGATTGAGAATATCTGTACAAACAGCTTCCTGCGAATTTCCCATCTTATTATAGGTCCTTTCTGCTACAGGAGTAATCATTTTCTGGTCCACCCAGCCTTCATACCCATCGTACTCCAAAACAACCCGGCACCACCCAACAAACTGTTCTTCTATTTCAAAACGTTCGCCAAATAAAATCTGAGATATCATCTCGCTTCTCTCCGAGGGTTCTTTCCTGACCGGAATAATACTTAATCCGGAAATTCCATAGTTCATTTCCTTAAAATTATATTTTTGACCGTCTTAAACATGTCTTCGTTGCATTTTCTGATGAAATATACACGAATGGCTCGTTTCACAAAAGAAATTGTTAATTTTATTTCCCAAAGATATAACTTCACGTTAAGTTTTATATACTTTACAAAAGTCTTTAAAAAGGTATTTATGAAAAAGTTATTAACCCGGCTTGCGCGCTATTATCATTTCTTTTATATCGCATTTGCTTTTTCCGCCTCTATTTTGATACTTTATATGATCATTCCGGGAGAAAGCAGGTTTCGTTATGAATTTCAAAAGAACGCACCATGGCGTCATGAGACACTCATTGCACCATTCAATTTCGCAATTCTGAAGCCGGAGGAGGTAATAATAAAAGAACAGGACTCAATAAAACAACAATTCATTCCGTATTATAATGAAGACACGCTGATTAGTTCCCAACAGCCTATAAATTTCAATCTTAGGCTAAAACAGGCAAGTCAGAAAATTTCCAGGCTAAATGCGCAAACGGCTGAAATTCTGTCAGGATACCTGAAAAAAATTTACAAGGCAGGAATTATAGACCAGTCCCCGGAAAAACACCCTCTTTTGAAAGACAAAAAACTTCTTTTCGTGATCAGGGGAAAAACTGCCCGCAAGGAACCTATTGACAGCATTTATTCCTTAAAAACAGCATACCAAAGTCTTAGCGATACAATCCGCATTTTGCTTAGTGACCAGGCAAACACGCTAAACCAAAATATCAACCTGGCTGACTACATTCAGGCAAACCTAAGCTATAACGAGGAATTCAATGCTCAGGAACTGGCGAAGCTGGTCAATTCTGTCTCGCTTACCCAGGGAATGGTCCAGGTAGGAGAGAGAATTATATTCAAAGGGGACATTGTAACTCCTGATAAATACCTGATCCTGGATTCTCTGAAAAAAAGCTATGAAACAAAACAGGGACAGAATATCGACAGCTACCTGCTCATCATCGGAAAACTAATTCTGATTATGACTTGTATGTTAATCCTGATCTTTTATCTGGCATTTTTCAGGCCTGAAATATTTAATCAGAAACGGCACCTCAGCTTTATACTGCTTATGATTATCTTGATGGTGGGCATTTCCAGGTTCATCATGCAACATGACTTTTTAAGCATCTATGTCATTCCGATGGCTATCCTGCCTATCCTTTTACGCATATTCTTTGACTCTCGAACAGCAATATATGCGCTGATGGTAACTTGCCTTATCGTAGGATATTTCGCCCCTAATAACTATGAATTCATTTTTCTGCATTTAATTGCCGGGATTATTTCCGTGTTCTCGCTATTTAAACTGCACCGCCGGTCACACCTCGTCTTTACGGCCTTATGGGTACTCATCAGTTATATGGTAACCTTTCTGGCCATTTCCCTGGTACAGGAAGGCAACCTGGATGCCATCCACTGGGAAGACCTACAATGGTTTGCAGCCAATGCCGTTCTCCTCTTACTGGCTTACCCGCTTCTTTACATTTTCGAAAAGCTGTTCGGTTTTGTTTCCGATGTAACACTTATTGAGCTGTCAAACACAAACCAGCCGTTATTGCGAAAACTGGCAGAAGAAGCACCCGGCACATTTCAGCATTCGTTACAGGTTGCCAACCTTGCAGAAGCGGTTATACACAAGATTGGAGGTAATTCGTTCCTCGCATACGCAGGTGCATTGTATCACGATATTGGCAAAACCAACCAACCTGTTTTTTTTATAGAAAACCAGGTGACTGGGGTAAACCCGCATAATGATCTCGACTATAAAGAAAGTGCCAAAGTGATTATCGATCATGTAACCTATGGGGTAAAATTGGCAAGACGCTATAAGCTCCCTGAGATACTGATCGATTTTATAAAGACACATCATGGGACCACCCAGGCAAAATATTTCTATACCCTGTATAAAAACGAACATCCCAACGAGGCAGTCGACCTGAAAGATTTTACCTATCCCGGGCCTCGTCCCAGAAATAAGGAAACTTCAGTTGTCATGATGATCGATGGTATAGAAGCAGCTGCCCGTTCTCTGAAGGAGAAAACGCATGAAAAGCTAAAAGAGCTGATCGACAGCATGATACAACAAAAGCTAGACGAAGGACAGATGGACTTTGCCGATCTGACGCTCCGGGACATCCATATTCTGAAAGAGACCCTCACTGAAAAACTGATGAATATTTATCACATCCGGATCGAATACCCAAAGGAACAATAGTCAAAATATCAAAGGGGTCCCATTCCAAAATACGGGAGTGGATAAAGCCCCTTTGCACAAAATCGTTCCCTGCTACTTTTCAAGAAGATATTCAATAACTCTTTTCCCTGGATCGAAAGGGGCTAATTTATCCAGTCCCATTGCTCCGACTGCTGTTTCGATAAGTTGATCGTCTGGGACATCAGGCGAACTTCCTTCTTTCATCTTAAAATACCTGCCGGCATCAAGTAATGATTTCAATGGAATCAAGCCGATCAATTCTGAGCCTGTAACACGAAGCCCTCTTTTTCCGGCACTTTTCCGGACTTCTTCGAATGCAGTATGAATAGCGGTTACAGTCAGGTCTGTCAGGTTCATCGAGACCTGTGCGATACCATATTCTTCAATGTACCATCCAATCGCCCGTACTTTTTTTAATGTACCCGGCACACGGACAGGTATCCCGTTTTCGTTAGTTAAAACTTCCCCTGTATCCGGGTCATAACAGGCACGTCCGCTTTCGCGGATTTCGCAGGCGATAGCCTTAGCCTCCCCGGTTGACGGTGTATCCAGGTTTACATTATAGGCAATCAAAAAATCCCGTGCGCCAATAGTGACCGCCCCTGATCTTTCATTAAAAACTGCCGGACCGTAATCCGGCCTCCATTCAGGGTCCGCCAGTTTTTTTGGAAGCCCCTCGTATTCTCCGGAGCGGCAATTGGCAAGGCTTTTTCTTTTCTCATCAAATGCGGCAGCCTCATAGCAATAAACGGGGATCGAAAGTTCCTCTCCTACCCGCCTGGCAAGTTGTCTTGCATATCGGACTGTTTCCTCCAGTGAAATGCCCGAAACCGGAACCAACGGACAAACATCGGTAGCCCCCAAACGGGGATGTTCACCATGATGGACACGCATATCTATAAGCTCGGATGCCTTTTTTATACCGCTGAATGCAGCTTCGGCAACGGCCCATGGTGCACCCGCGAATGTAATTACTGTACGGTTAGCAGCTTTTCCCTGGTCGATATTCAAAAGCTGTATTCCCGGCTTTTCCTTTATCGACAGGGCAATCTGATTGATAATAAATGAATTTCTGCCCTCACTAAAATTAGGAACGCATTCTATAATCTGATCCATAAAATCTATTTGATAATTTTCCCGTCAAGTATAACAGTTTCTACCAAATTATTTCCAAAATTATACGGAATGGATGCACATCCTTCAATTTCTTTCGTAATAAACATGTTCGCAATTTTGCCTTCACAAAGGCTACCGCATATTCCCTCTACTCCCATGGCATACGCAGAATTCAGAGTTGCAGCATTAATAGCCTCCTCCGGAGTAACCTGATAATTAATACATCCAATCGACTGTACGATATTCATATTGCCTGAAGGAAACGACAGCGGATTATAATCGGAAGCGAACGCAACAGGAAGCCCCGCATCGATCATTCTCCTTGCCGGGATAGCGGTCATATTCATAAAAAAAGCACTTCCCGGGGTAATCGTAGGCATCGTCTCTGTTCCCTTAAGAGAATTTATTTCCTCGTCTGCAAAATTTCCCATAAAATCGACTGACAAGGCATTGTATTTTATGCAAGCATGGATGGCATCTCCGGCATTTGGATCACATACATGGATTTTAGGCCTCAACTCATATTTAATTCCCGCCATTAATATTTGTTCTGTTTCTAACATGGAAAAGAACCTGTTTCCGCAGGCAATATCAATAAAATCGGCCAGGCCTTCTGCTGATATTTGCGGAATCATCTCATGTACCAGTATTTCAATATATTTCTGCCGCTCGCTCTTGTACATTTCAGGCATAGCATGGGCGCCCAGAAATGTCGATTTAATAATCAGGGGGCTGTCTTCTTTTAACCGCTTGATTGCCCGGAGGATTTTAAGTTCCGAATCAACGGTAAGCCCGTAACCACTTTTGATTTCAACAGCTCCGGTCCCGAGTGAAGCTATTTCGGAGAGCCTTGGCAACATCACATTGTAAAGGTCTGTCTCCGTGCATTTTTTCATAATACGTGACAAGCTTAATATTCCTTCATGCATAAATTTACCGGCATCAAGATTCTCTTTAGCTACCCGTTCGGCAAATAGCCTCTCCATTTCCAGGGGAAAAGACAGGTGGGTATGAGAATCACAATAGGAAGGAAAAACCAACCTGCCCGAACAATCGAGCTCCATCAATACATCATTGTCAAGTTTTTCATGATCCAGGTCTTTCATTAGCCCCAATCCTTCGATTAAGCCGTCCCGCATAACGATATAGGCGTTATTCAGTACCCGGAGCCTTGACATTTCACTTCCGGCCTTCAACTTAACAGACGGATCTTCAACCTGTACCAATTCTTTTATATTTTCAAGAACAATTCTCATAAGTCCAAAGTATTTCTCATTTCAACTCAACCATCGCACAATCCGGAAATTTTATCCGGACCAAAATCAGGAAACTGTTTAGCCAGACAGAACATATAAATCTGACAGGAATCTAGGTTCAAGTTAAAGTAAAAATCTGAAGTATTGAATAAAAACAGGAAGGAATATTGATGAAAATAACGCCAATATGTTGTATAAAATCAAAAACCAAATTGAAAAACTTTTGTTTCAGAGAAGTATTCATGAAAAATTTCAGACCAGTATGTTATTTTAACACTTCTAAAAATTTAATTCTCTGATACTTTATGAATATTTTGTTTTTTTAATACTAAAATAGAAAGCTATGAAAACTTTTTCCGGTTTTTTTAAACATCTTTACACAGTTCTTTTATCAATATAGAATAAGCCTTGAACGTGTGTTTCAAACAGAAACATGATTATAATGGCTGAAATGTTAATAATCGGATGGCAAATAGCATATGGCAACTCGAGGAAATTTATAAACAAATGAAAAAGCCTTGGTATTTGTTCCGGGAGAACGTTAATTCAGAAACAGAAAACAAAATATGCAAAAACACAGCTTGTCATTTGAACGCTCTGGTTTGAGGGGCATTCATCTGGTAATGTTATTTATTCTCTTATGCGGGCAGGCCTTTCCGCAACAATTAATGGTCTCTGGTACTGTAACCGATTCCAAAACAGGAGATCCTATTCCCTATGTAAATATTGTTATTAAAAACACGACCATAGGAACAATTACAGACACCCTAGGTTTTTACAAATTAAAAAGCCCGGCTACCTCCGGCGGAGTGTTGCGGTTTTCCGCGATTGGCTATTATCCGGAAGAAAAAAGGGTGCCCCAGTCTGGGACTGTAACAGTCTCGATACGTATGAAACCGGAAACCGTCGATATATCGGAAGTAAAAGTATCCCCGGATGAAGGCCCTGTAAGAAGGCTTCTTCAAAATATAATCAGTCATAAACATCTAAACGATCCGGACCAGTATAAAAAATTTTCGTACCGCAAATATACCAGGTGGGAATACCAGATCAACAATGTCGGCGATAAAATTATTAACTCAAAGGCATTCCGGAATAATCAGTCAGTCTTTAAAACTGACAAAAAGGACAGTTCGAAATATCTGCCGCTCTATTTTTCGGAACAATTGGTGTTTAACCAGGTTCAGAAAGACCCGCCCAAGCAAAAATCGACTGTCATAGCTGACAAAACCAATGGAGTCGGTATCCTGAACGACCTGGAAATATCGGGTTATACCAGTGCCCTCGACATGGAAGTCAATTTTTATGACAACTTCATCAATCTCTTCACACAGAACTTTGTCAGCCCCATTTCCGACAACGGTTGGTTTTTCTACAAATATTTCATCGTCGATAGTACAATGATAAATGGCGTTAAGCATTACCATGTCAATTTTCAGCCCCGCCGTGCAGGGGAAAATACCTTTAAAGGATATTTCATTGTTGAAAATAAAAATTTCTCACTTACCGAAATTGACGGAAGTCTCTCAAACACGAACAATATCAACTTTTTAAAAACGATGCGGCTAAAAAGCAATTATTCGTTCGTGAACGATTCTACACCTTTCTATAAAAGAAACCAGATCGATGCCCTGTTTTATGTAATCCCCTTTAAAACGAAAAAGAAAGACCAGCAGCGGTTGTCGATCTTCTATACCCAGACAGCCAACATAGACCAGGTGACAATAAACCCCAAAGAGCCGATTGAGCTCAATAATCCTAAAGCCCGCTACGAAACCATCAACATGCCAAGTGCAACTCATCGTGATTCAGCATTCTGGCAGCAAAACCGTATGGAAAAATTATCTCTGAAAGAACATGAGATAACGAACATCATTGATTCTATCACACAGATTAAGACGATTAGTATTGCCAATAACCTGGCCAGAATGTCAATGACAAGTTATTATGATATCGGGAAATTTGAGTTGGGACCATATACCAGTTTTTTCAATACCAATAAGGTTGAAGGATACCATCTTTTCTTCGGGGCAAGGACCAGTGAAGAGATAAGTGAAAATATGATGTTCTGGGCTGGTATCGGATATGGTACCCTAAATAAAAAAATAAACGGCATCTTCGGTTTTGGATACAAATTCCCCACCTCAGACCGGCAGATCCTCAAGTTCTCCTATGAAGATAAAATGGTCAGGACCGGAGAAAACGAAAAAATACTGAACCTATATGAAAATTCATTCACATCAACAGAGAACAACCTTGTTTCGCAGCTTCTGAAACGCGATGAACTAAACGAAATTTTCCGCGAACGAAGAATGACAGCAAGCTTCGAGCGTGAATGGTACCCTGGACTTATTAACAAAATAACTGCCAGCTACACGAGCCACTTTTCTCCCAAATTTTATCCTTTTATCAGAAACGGTCAGCCGATTAACTCGGTCTCGGCTGCAGAGATAAACCTTGACACCCGCTTATCCAGGGAAGAGAAACTTGTTGATAACGGATTCCTGAGGCTCTACATGGGAACCCAATATCCTATAGTCCACTTTACGATCGGGGGTGGTGAAGTTTTCTATGATAACCAGTCTAACTGGTATGGGAAAGTGGCTTCGACCATCAAACAAGAAGTATTTTTCGGGCAAAGCCATCTCGATTATGCCATTGAGTCGGGTATTTACTTTGGCAAACTTCCCTATACTATGCTCGATATACCCAGGGGAAACGAAACAGTTGGATATTATTCGTACGACTTTAATATGCTCAACTACCTGGAATATGTACATGACAAATACCTGCATACGTACCTGGAATATCATATGAACGGCTTTTTCTTCAGAAGAATGCCCCTGCTTAAGAAAACGGACCTGAGGGAAGTGCTGTCGGCCAAGATGATGATAGGATCAGTCAGCAATAAAAACCAACAAGTGGTCGAGTTTCCCAATGGTGTCACAAAAATGGACAATCCATACATTGAAGTTGGCGCGGGAATAGAAAACATTTTCAAAATGTTCCGGATAGAAGCAGTATGGCGCTTGCACCCTGCCTCCGTAATAGGCGCCCCCACTTTTGGTATCCGTGCCAAATTTGAAATTACATTGTAACACAGTCTTTATCACAATAAAAAAGCCCGCCATTTCCGACAGCGGGCTTAAATTTTTATGCAGTCCGGTATTATTCTTCCAAATGAATTGCTTCTACCGGGCAAACTTCGGCGCACGAACCACACTCCGTACAAAGGTCAGCATCAATTTTATAAATGTCGCCTTCTGAAATTGCTTCTACCGGACATTCATCAATGCATGTTCCGCATGCAATGCAGTCGTCTGAAATTACGTATGCCATAACACTTTTTTTTAGTTAGAGAATACGGGCAAAAGTACAAAGTTTGCTATAAAATCAAAGTAATCGTTCCGATTTTTTTATAGCAACCTGTTTATCTATATAAATTCTAAACTTTATGCTATCCGGTTCTTTCATAAAGGATTCAACTAATTCAATTGCATTCTATTTCTACATATTCCATGGAAAAGTTTAGTCCGGAGTATCACCTGAGTATAGGTAGAGTATAGATAGAGCGAAGGTGAAGTATAGCTGGCATAGCCTATATGAAACATAATAAAATTAAAAATCCAACGCCCCCAACCATCAAAAATGAAAAAAGTAAAAAGGGGAAACGGCTGAATTTTTTATATTTGGAATCAAAAAGACGGAATAAAACGAAGGTGTATTTATATGAAAATATTAATCTTTGCGACATTGCTATCTGTGTTCGTAGCAGGATGCAATAAAGATGAAGATGAAATCCCCGCAACATCTGTCCAACTTGATAAAAAAGAAATTGAGTTACAAGTCAATGAGAGTTATCAGTTCAGTGTTGTCTGTTTACCGGGAAATGCACGGAACCCGAGCTACATGTGGACCTCTGATAACGAAAAGATAGCGTCAGTCGATAACGAGGGTAAAGTGACCGCCTTATCGGGAGGGGAAGCGACTATTACTATTTCCGCCAATTCAGGGGATATCGTATTAAAAGATTCCTGTAAGGTAAAAGTACCCAATGGAAATTGGACCTGTCTCTATGATATTGAAGGAGCTGGCAGATGCGATGCCGTAGGTGTTGCATGGGAAAATCATGGCTATTTTGGGACCGGGATTAACAGTAACGGGTTCCTTAATGATTTTTGGAGATACGATCCGGTATATAATACGTATACTCAATTGTCCAATTTCGCAGGAAGCGCAAGGAAAGGGTCAGTAGCATTTGCCTGTGCAAATAAAATCTACATAGGTACAGGATATGATGGTACAACAACCGAAGGATTAGCAGATTTTTACGAATACGACATTGACAATGATACCTGGACACAAATTGATGATCTACCAGGCGGAGCAAGATATGGGGCTGTTGCCTTTTCGGTGGATGATAAGGGATATGTCGGTACCGGATACAATAACGCATATTTAAAGGATTTCTACCAGTATAACCCGACGACTTCCAAATGGGAGCAAATAACAGGGCTTTATGGAAACAAAAGAAAAGAAGCCGTGGCTTTTGTAATTGACAATGTAGCTTATGTAGGAATGGGTGTGAATAATAACAACTACATTTATGATTTCTGGAAATTTGATCCTTCTGATTCTATAAATAACACCTGGATACTGCTGCGGAATATTTCCAACACAAATGAAAATGAAAGCTATGATGATGACTATAATGACATTGTCGGGGCAGAAGGTGTTGCATTTACGTCGGGAGGAAAAGGATACATAACTACAGGAGGCAGAGGTACAAGTGGTAAAGTTACCTGGGAATATGATCCGTCAACTGATCTGTGGCATAAAAAAACAGATTTTGAGGGATTAGCAAGAAAAGGAGCCATTGCGTTTACATTAAATGATGTAGGATATGTGCTGACGGGGTTTGTTTCAAATGGGTATTATTCGTCAGATATCTGGTATTTCCAGCCTGAAGCAAAACAAGATGACAATGATAACGGTTCAAACCAAGATTTCTGAAAATTCACCAATTAATTAATTCAGAATGTGCCTTGGTGGCACAATTATCCAGCATCAAGTATCCAGGATCCAGCATCGATCCATCCAAATCATTATACTACTTTTGCACAAATATCCATTGCTATGATCAAAAAGAAGCCTGAACTATTGCTCCCCGCAGGAAACGTTGAATCGTTTCGTGCAGCAATACATGGAGGGGCTGATGCCGTTTACCTAGGACTACAACAGTTTAATGCACGTATCCGGGCAAATAATTTCAGGGAAACCGACTTACCGGCCATTATGCAGGAAGCCCGCAAAAACGGAGTAAAAGTCTATATCACGCTAAATACCGTTATAAAAAATCAGGAGACAGGAAAGTTAACAGAGTTCTTGGACTGGCTTGAAAAAATGAAGGTCGATGGAATTATTTTCCAGGACTGGGGGGTCTTTTATCTCGCGAAAAAATACTTTCCCGGACTAAGGCTACACGCCAGCACGCAACTTGGTACCCACAACTCGAACGGTGTTATATATGCCTCGCAAACCGGAATCTCGAGAGTTGTGCTCGCGCGCGAATTGATTATGCACGAATTGGAAAGCATAGCAAGTAATTCCACCTGCGAACTCGAGGTATTTATTCACGGGGCTTTATGCTATTCATTTTCAGGACAATGTTTTTTCAGCAGCTATATCGGGGGCCGGGGAGCTAACAGGGGATTATGCAGCCAACCATGCAGGATGGTCTATGAAGACGGCGGACAACCAAAATATCTTTTTAGCCTGAAAGATAATCAACAACTGGAGGTACTTCAAAAATTTTCAGACCTGGGGATCCATTCGCTCAAGGTAGAAGGCCGCATGAAATCATCGGGTTATGTTTTTCAGGTTGCAAAGGCTTACCGCCTGGCCATCGACAATCATCCCAAGGCAACCAACCAGGCAAGGGAAATGCTTGGGCTGGACTTCGGCAGATCCAAATCCGGATATTTTTACGATAAAAATCTGAAAAATGCGATGGCAGAAACCTCAAATACAGGCATCCGTGTTGGCAATATTATCAGGATGAGTAAAAAAGAAGTCGTATTTACCTCTTCTGTTTCCTTGAAAAATGGTGACAGGTTGAGGATACGTCATTTGAAAGATGAAAATACCTTCACAATAAAAGTACAGGACCTTTGGGAAGACAACGGGCAATATTCTTTTATTTATGAAGGAGACAGCAAATTATTTCCCGGCGATGAAGTCTTCTGGATAGGTAGGAAAGAACAATCTTTTCCGTCCAGGCTCCCGAAAGTAGAGTCTGTTGTTAATAAAATACCGGCACGGCAGCAGGCCGAAATAATCCGAAACCTGATAATCAAAAATAAACAATGTCCGCATGGCTTGTATGTCAGAGTTGGATCCCCCGGATGGCTCAATCAGATCCGTTTCGGGGAAGCAGACGGATTTATCCTTTCATTCGGAAGAGAAGATCTTGAATCGTTCGATTTTTCCAGCCCGGATATTCAGCAAAACCGTCATAAAATATATATTGAACTGCCTAAATTCATCTCTGAATTACAAATCCGGGCATGGGAATCACTAATCCGTAAAATTCAGGGGGTTGGCATCTGCCGTTTCTTTATCAGCCATCTGTCTCAAAAACTGTTGACAGGGAATGATAGTATCATTTTAAGCAATGAACAGGTATACGTTTTCAATGATGCTGCGGCACGCCATCTTTTCTCACAAAAAATTAAGAATTTCTGTTATCCTGTCGAAAACGATTTTGAAAACCTGAGAACGATGCAAAATAAACAGGGTATTATCCTTTTGCATACCTATCCCGAACTCTTTTACTCCAGGATGCCTGTAAAAATAGAGGACAAAAACGGATTTTTCAGGGATGATCATCAAAAAAAGTACAGGAGGATCAGAAAAGACGGGATGACAATTGTTGTCCCTGATCAGCCAGTAAACCTGTTTCAATACAAAAAAAGGCTGACTGAACTTGGGTTCAACAATTTCATGCTTGACCTGAAACACCATGAAATTTCAGAAAATTTATGGAAGAAACTAATAAAAAAATATAACAAGGGAGAGCAGGTAATGCCATCGGGAATTTTTAATTTTAAAAAAGGTCTATTGTAAAAATACAGGACAAATCCACCTGGAAATATAATATTAAAAGGCATTTATTTGAAAAATAAAACGATTACCCTGTTCATTTTTTATATCTTCGCCAACATAAACAGAATGAACCTGTTTAATATTTACAACACAAAAAACCTGAACCAAAAAGTAATTTTCAGTTCCAGTCGCTGTAACAGGCTTACTAAAGATACGGCAAGAGGCTAAAGAATAATAATTAACCTGAAATACAGACTTATAACGCATGAAAAAAACGTTGATAATAATCAATATATTTTTTTTTCTATCTGCTAACCTTCAAGCTCAAATAAGCATAGAAAAGGAAAAAGGTGGGTTCATGATTCTCGATGGTGGAAAAAAAGTAGCTTTTTACCAGAAAGAAGATACCAGTATGAGCCTGGAGAGCGGAAGGAATAATTTTCTGCACCCTGTTTATCTGCCCGACGGAACAGAAATTACAGAAAACGCGCCGGAAGACCATATGCACCACAGAGGCATTTTCCTGGCGTGGCACCAAATTCTCATTAACAACAGGCAAATTTGCGATCCCTGGATGCTAAAAGATTTTATCGCTGATGTGAAAAGTATTGAATTCAAAAGAGTTGGCGATGGAAATGGCTCGTTCGAAACAAAAACTTTCTGGAAATCGCCCGGGTGGAAAAAAGGAAAGGAGGCGTTTCTTGAAGAAAATACAACTTACCTTTTTTATAAACAGGAAGGAAACTACCATCGCATCAAGATCGATATCACCTTAAAGTCCCTCACAGACAGTTTGAAAATAGGAGGATCTGATGACGGAAAGGGATACGGTGGTTTTTCTGTCCGGATGAAATTACCGGACGATGTTAAATTTACCGGGGCCAAAGGGATTATTAAACCACAAACAACAGCTATTGAGACGGGAAATTACGTTAACATTTCCGGGTCGGTAGGTAGAGACGGGAAACAGGGAGGGATACTGATTTATGCAGATCCGGATAATCAGCCATCTCCGCAAACATGGATCCTGCGCGAAAAAAACAGTATGCAGAATGCTGTTTTTCCAGGAAGTATCCCGATTGAAATACAAAAAGATGTTCCCCTTCATCTCTGTTACACGGTAGTTCTTTATAGTGGGAAGGTCAACGAAAAGCTGGTAATCAGGAAAATAACACAGGAATAATTAAATCTAAACAAGGGGGGGGGGAAATGGTTATCCCTTATTTCTGTAGTTACTCTAGTTCCTATTGTTTGGGTATCACGCCATTGCTTTTCAATTCATTAACTCACCCGTTCACAATGTCCCCATGTTCTTCGCCCAACAGCGCAGCGTCAAACATTCAAACCACTCAAACATTACAGTTTCTGTTGTTCCTGTGGTTCCTATTATTGCGGGTTCCAGGTCTTTGTTTTTCTTCCAATTCACCAACTCACTAATTCACATGTGCCTATACCCCTCAATGCCAACAGCGTAGCGTCAAACAATCAAACATTTATTGTTTCGATCTGTGTTATCTGTGGTGAACATTCAAACTTCATTCTATCATTCACAAATTCTCCAGTTCACCACTTCTCCAATCCTCAATATCCCTCACCTTACGTCCACCGTCCGCTTTTCCCGATTGCTTTTGAGGCAAGCCTCAAGAATAACCAGGGTTTCAAGACTTTGTTCGGGTTTCACCATTAAATCCGCTCCATTTGCCAAAACCTCGTATAAGTTTTGATAGAATGCATTGTAATTACCGGGGATGGTTTCAACCTTTCCGGAAATATGAAGCCCGTTCCGTTCCGTGTTTATTTGTCCCCAAAGAGAGGAAGGTTCGCTCCCCCACCCTGGTACATCAGGCAACCGGCCCGATTTCAGGTCATCCTCCTGAGGATCAATCCCCCATTTATGGAATGATCCCAACGTGCCGTGCAAACTATAACGAGGTCCCGGCTCCCGAACCAAATAAGAACTTTTCAATATAACAGAAAGTCTTTCATATTGCATTCGGATATCATAATAGTCGGTCACAGTCCCCTCTTCCCGTAAGATATCCAGGTGAGAACAAACAGACCTTGGCATACCAAACAACACCAGGACCTGGTCAACCATATGCGATCCCAGGTTATACAGGACACCAATCCTTTCATTTCCTGCTTCTTTCCATGTTCCTGGCTGAATATAGTTGCGGTACCTGTCAAAATGCGACTCAAATTCGACCAACCGTCCAAGCATTTTTTCCTCAATAACCTTCCTGATAGTCAAGAAATCTCCATCCAGGCGCCGGTTCTGAAAAACAGTGAGAATCAATCCTTTTTTCCCGGCAAGGTCAATCAGCTCAATAGCCTCATCTACATGCTGGGTGAAAGGCTTTTCGACAACGACATTCTTCCCGGCGAGCAGCGCCTGTTTACACATATTGTAATGAAGAAAATCCGGGGTATTCACGATTACAAGATCAATATCCGGATCATCGAGAATATCGCTAAAAGAACGGACGATATGAGCTTCCGGATAAAACCCGGAAGAAAGGGACTTCGTCCTTTCCAATATTTTGCACAATCTATAATTCCGGTTCACTCTCAGCAGTGGCCCGTGAAAAACCATACCTGACATTCCGAACGAAGCCAGGGCTGTACGAATAATTTTACTCATAGTTATTTTTTTCCTAAGATAAAAACAATTTATATGTTCTGTAAAATTGTTTTTAAACATTCCTGTCAAAACGGTATTGTTAAACATTTTTTACGTTTTGTTACTGCGTGATTTGTAGCTTTGTTAGAACCTATCAAAATGATCTGAATAAGAGAACCGGAAAAGCAGATATTTGGTAACCATAAAACAATTAAAACAGAAATACATGAAAAACTTTTTAAGCAATTATACCGAAAACATGAATAATATGGTCAGGAAGATAAAATATCCAGGACCTGTGATTATGATCTCCCGTGAATGCGGTTGTTCTGCAAAAAGAATAGCGACAAAACTATCGAAGATTCTCACCGGGTACAGTTATTTATCTGAAACAAAAACAGATGTTGAATGGAAATGGGTCAGTAAGGAAATCATAGAAGAAGCAGCAAGAGAGCTGGAACTGGAACCCGAAAAAATAAAACAGGTTTTTCTGTCCGAAGCTAAAATCAGCATCCATGAGGTAACTACGGCATTCTCCACGGAAAAAATTTATGACGCCGAAGACCAGCAAATAATTGATTCGGTCAGAAAGGTTATCCGTCACCTGGCAGAGGAAGGAAATTGCATCATTGTTGGACGGGCCGCAGAAGTTATCGCAGCAGACATTCCCCGAAAATTAAGCATCAAACTCCAGGCTCCGCTTGAATGGAGGATACACCGGATCATGCAAATCAGCAATATGTCATATTTCGATGCACGCGAATATATCCTGGCAATAGACAGTCAGCGGGAATTATTTACCGAACATATGGCAGGCAGAAAATTAAATAACAGCGATTACGATCTTATTTTCAATTACTCGACTATGCTTGACGACCATATTGTTGATGCAATTGTCGCCGTTATTAAGAACAAACATTTTTTTGAAGAGGAAGAGGAATAAAAAAGCCGTCTGTGTGTGGCAGACGGCCTTATCTGTTTGAAAAAACGTTTGAACCTGTGTGTGTTGTGTTGTAAAAATTAATTTTTTATTCAGAAACAACTTCAAATCCGAAATCTACGACAACTTCTTTATGAAGTCTGATCTTAGCCGTATATTTTCCAACTTCCTTGATGCTGTCTTCTGTAATTTTGATCTGTTTCCGGTCGATGTCGAACCCAAGCTTGGCAATAGCTTCAGCCAGCTGGATTGTATTAACAGAACCGAAAATCTTGCCAGAGGAACTTGTTTTGGCACCGATAATAACCTCTTTACCTCCCAGTTGGGCGGCAAGGGCCAGTGCTTCCTCTTTCAGTTTTGCTTCTTTATGGGCACGTTGCTTAATATTTTCAGCAAGTACTTTTTTGCTGGAAGAATTGGCAACAACAGCCATCTTTCCCGGGATCAAATAATTTCGTCCATATCCGTCTTTTACGGTAACGATGTCATCTTTGCTCCCCAAATTTTGGATATCCTGTAATAAAATAATTTCCATTTTTCTTTCTTTTACTTATTTCATGCGTGAGTAAAAAAATAAATTACCGCATGGAACAACCATTACAATCTTCAAAAGAAGTCTCCGGCTATTTCAACATATCGGTTAAAAAGGGCAGCAATGCTAAATGACGGGCTCTTTTTACTGCTTTAGCCACTTTACGCTGGTACTTTAATGAAGTTCCGGTAATGCGCCTTGGAAGAATACGTCCCTGTTCGTTCAGGAATTTTTTCAAAAACTCCGGATCTTTATAATCAACGAACTTAATTTTGTTCTTTTTAAACCTGCAGTACTTTTTCTTTTTAATTTCTACAGATGGTGGGGTCAGGTAACGAATTTCACCTTGATTGTTTGCCATAGCTTAATTCTCCTTTTCAGTTTTTGCTTTCAAGTTGTTTTTTCTTTTTTCACTGTACTCGATAGCGTATTTATCCATTTTGAAAGTAAGGAAACGGATAACACGTTCATCACGTCTGTACTGAATTTCCAACGTCTGGATGAATTCAGGCTCTGCCTTGAACTCAAACAAGTGATAGAAACCGGTACTTTTTTTCTGAATGGGATAAGCCAATTTGCGCAATCCCCAGTCCTCTTCATTGACAATCTCTCCTCCATTTGAGGTGATGATGTCTCTGAATTTAGTTACCGCTTCCTTTATCTGAACATCAGATAAAACGGGAGTTACAATGAAAACGGTTTCATACTGGTTTTTCATAAAACATCTAATTTATTAAACATTAAAATTATACCTGAAATTCAGGTGGCGCAAAATTAGAAATATATTTGTTTTTAACAAAATCCAGGATGAAAATAATATTAATAAACAAGTTCATTTTAAATCCACAGTATTGCACGGGAAATCTTTTGCCAATACGGGCTGGTTACATTCAAAAGATCCGGTATTGACGGTGGCATCATGATTTTCCTCTTACCCCGAAGGAGAGGTTTGGCCTTCATGTCTCGTTCCATCATCTTAATTTTAAGAATTTATTTATTTGTCCACAGTTCGTAGTCCGATACTTTTCTCTCAGAATATGTTTTCTAATTTTGCAGCATATTTATTCAACATGAAACTGGAAAAATATTCAAAAGCCAGGGCGCTAATTTTTGATCTGGATGGGACATTATCCGATTCACTGCCTGTACATATAGCAACCTGGCATACTGTATGTGCACATTTTAAGTGTCGGTTCGATGAAAAGATTATAGAAGAAATGACAGGTATGCCGACAATTCGTTTTGCTGAACGGATAATTGCAAACAATAATTTAAAAAACGTACTTCCTGAGGATATTGTAAAAATGAAACAAGAAATTTTTTGGGAAAGTGCGGGCTTGTTGAAACCACATCCCCGGGTTGTAGAACTGGTTTACGAATATTATGGAGTGTTTCCAATGGCTGTTGGTACCGGAGCAAGCCGACGCAGTGCATTTGTTCAGTTGGATACGCTTAACCTCACGAAATATTTCGATGCCATTGTCACGGCAGATGATGTAACCCATCACAAACCCGAACCCGAAACGTTCCTGAAATGTGCAGAGCAGCTCCGCGTTAATCCGACTGATTGTCAAGTGTTCGAAGATGGTATCCTGGGGATGCGGGCTGCAAAAAAGGCAGGCATGTACCTGACAGATGTAAGGCCCTTTACCGCACAATTAGTGTAATTTTGAATGAGAACTTTAAAACAAATACTGATCATCTTGGGGATCAATTTTGCCGGTGAATTCTTAAGTTATATCCTGCATCTGCCCCTGCCTGGGAGCATAACAGGTATGCTACTGATGCTTCTCTTGCTATTGACGGGGATTATACAAGAAAAACAAATCGCGGAAACTGCTGATTTTTTCCTGAACAACATGGGATTCTTCTTTATCCCGGCCGGCGTCAGTGTAATGGTCTCATACGAGGCACTTGGAGGCAATTATGCCGGGATTTTACTCGTAATTGTGTTATCAACCCTGATTGTTATGTCTGTAACCGGACTGGTCACTCAATTCCTTATTAAACGAAACGAGGAAAAAGATGGAAAAGTTAACTAACACGCACCTTTTTGGAATCTTACTTACTATCGCTTGTTTTTACGGAATTGCCTATTTCCGAAACAAACTCCGAAAAAATTGGATCAACCCGTTGCTTTTATCAGTTACCCTTATTATTTTATTGCTGATATTCATGAGAATACCCTATGCTAATTATATGAAGGGAGGCGGTGTAATCCATGCATTTCTGGGACCGGTAACGGTGGTACTGGCTTTGCCGTTGTACAGGCAAAGAAAATTACTGGTGGCGCATAAATACCCCATAATAGGTGGAATAATTTCCGGGGTCGTGTCCTCGGTTGTATCGGTTGTACTCCTATGCCGTTTGATCGGGCTAAACGGGCTTCTCGAGAAATCGCTGGTTCCTCATTCCGTAACCACGCCAATCGGGATCAGTCTGAGTAATCTGATGGGGGCCACAGAGGGAGTAACGGTGCTTTCTATTATGATAACAGGTATCCTGGGAGCAGCTATCGCCCCAAAGGTTTACAGAATGCTAAAAATAATCCATCCCGTAGCTAAGGGGATCGGTTTAGGAACATCATCACATGCGCTTGGTACAACAAAGGCCCTTGAAATGGGGGAAACAGAAGGTGCCATGAGTAGTCTTGCAATAGGCGTTGCAGCCATTACCACTGTAATTGCTGTTGTTTTTATGCAAACATTTCACTTGTACTAAATATGTCTGGCAAGCCTTACTTCCTGACTGGGGTTATTCCTGTTCATGAAGGTATCTTTCGAGTTCATCGGCAATCCGGTCGGCGTCGATCGATTTCCCGATAAAAACGATCGTATTTATGGGCTCTTCGCCAGGCGTTATAATCGATCCCTCAGTATAGGATACTGCACCGCCAACTGCCTGTACAATAACTTTATCAGGTTGTCCTTCAGGAAAAAGGATCCCTTTGACACGATAGACATCAAGTTGGTTGATCGCGACAAAATAATTAAACCAATACTGAAACCGGTCAAGGTTGACCGGACCGTAAAACCTATGTGTAAAAGTTGTATATCTTTTCGACTCTGTTACCCTGAACATAAAATTACCGGACAATTTTTGTTCAAGTTGCCCGTGAACTTTTTCCTCAAAAGTTTCCAGACTGAAATCAGCCAACTCGGAAAAACTGGTATGAATAATTTTTGCTGAAGAGTTGTAAACGGTTAACCGCCTGTCGATCCCGGGCAGTACCTTTGGATCAACCCCTTCCGTTTTATTTACCAGTAACAGGTCACTTAATATAACTTGCATCTGCTGCTCGGTCCCCTTAAGTTGCTCATCGAAATTAAGGGCATCAATCAAACAAATACTTCCCTGAAGGGAAAAATGTTCTTTCAGCTGCCCTTCTGCGTAAAAAGGCCTGATCACCCGGGAAAGATCAGCCACTCCAGTAGTCTCGATCAATAAAAAATCAATATTGTCCGAACTATTTGCCAGTTCGATTAAAGTAAGAGAAAATTCATCGAATATACTGCAGCAAATACAGCCGTTACTCAAATCGTAGACTTTCTCTGTGCGCATCCCGACAATTAAATCATGATCGATCGAAACTTCCCCGAATTCATTCTCCACAAGAGCCAGCTTCAGGTGCTTGTGCATATGGATAAGCCTGTTGATAAAAGTCGTTTTACCCGCTCCCAGAAAACCGGTAATGATCAGTACCGGTATTTTATTTACCTCGCTATTTAAATTCAAAACAGAATTTTTTCAGGTTCAAGACAGTTACATTACTCATTAATATTCATCCTGGCAAAAGGAACAGCCTCCTGTCCGATAAATTCACCTTTTTGATATTTATAAAAACCGGTTATCGCGATCATTGCAGCATTATCCATCGTAAATGCAAACTTAGGAATAAACAGGTTCCAACCCCTTTTTTGAGCCTCAGCTCGTAGGGTGTTTTGTAATCCGGAATTGGCAGACACTCCCCCGGCAACCGTGATTTCCCTTATCCCTGTCTCACGGGCTACCAGGATCAGTTTATCGAGTAAGATATCGATAATCGTCTTTTGCAGGGAAGCGCATAAATCTGCTTTATTCTCTTCTATAAAATTTTCATTCTCTTTTAACTGGTCACGTAAAAAATAAAGGAAACTTGTTTTCAGTCCGCTAAAACTATAATCGAAATCTTTTATACGGGGTTTTGCGAACTGAAAAGCACTGGCATTTCCTTCTTTTGCCAAACGGTCGATCAATGGCCCTCCAGGATAAGGCATCCCCATCACCTTGGCACATTTATCGAAAGCTTCTCCTGCGGCATCGTCAATTGTCTGACCGAGAACTTCCATATCAAGGTAATCTTTTACCAGAATAATCTGAGAATTACCGCCACTCACCAGCAGACAGATATGCGGAAACTCAGGGGCTCTGAATTCAACATCTTTTTCCCTGATAAAATGTGCAAGAACATGTCCTTGCAGATGATTGATATCGATCATTGGAATATCCAATGACAATGCCAAACCTTTAGCGAAAGAAGTTCCAACCAGTAAAGAACCGAGAAGACCGGGCCCTCGGGTAAATGCAACTGCAGTGATTTCATCGACACTAATCCCGGCTTGCTTTATCGCCTGGTCAACAACAGGAACAATATTCTGCTGGTGAGCCCGGGAAGCAAGCTCCGGCACAACCCCGCCGTAAGCCTGGTGTACTTTCTGGCTCGCTACAATATTCGATAGTAAATATTCGTTCCTTAAAACAGCGGCCGATGTATCATCGCATGAAGATTCGATCCCAAGAATGGTAATATCTTTTATCTGATTCATCTGATTATGAGTTATTGTTTTTGTTAAAATTCTTTGGCAAAGCATATAAATCCAAGGATTTTATTTTATTTTGCCGTGTAATAAAACGACAAAATTATTAAAAAAACATTCAAGATATTACTTTGGTTCTGGGGAGTACTCCTGGTATTGTTTTTCGTTCTTTATCTGACGTTACAACTAAGCTTTGTTCAGACATTTATTGTCAGACAGGTAACCAATCAATTATCCGAAAAAATGCATGCCCGCGTCAGCGTGGGTAAAGTAAACATCTTTTTTTTCAATAAAATTATCCTGAAAGATGTGCTGATCGAAGATCAAAAAGCTGATACCCTTCTTAACGTAGAAAAGTTGGTTGCATCTGTTGAAAAGTTCAGCATCAAAAAAAGAAAGTTGAAGTTATCGTCAGTTTCATTGCAAAAAACAAAAATATATGTTTCGCTTGATGAGAACCGGCTTCCCAATTACAAGTTTTTGCTCGATGCATTTCGAGGTCAGGAGAATGAGGCAGGAGCAGACAATTCAAGCTGGGATATATCGTGCCGTGATTTTCTTTTTGAAGAAACACGCCTGGGGTACTCGTACTTTCAAAAAGACGAAGTACATCTCATCGACCTTTACAACATTCATCTCGATGTGACCCATATGGCCATGAACAATGACTCTATTTCTTTTCGTATCAATCAGTTAAGTTTTGACGACAATAAATTTTTTCATCTTAAAGACCTAAGTTGCAATTTCATATCGTACCAGCATGTTATAAAACTTAACGACTTGATTTTGAATACACCTCTTTCCAAAATTTCAGGTGCAGATGTGACAATTGACCAGACAGGGATGGAAAAAGTAAAGGATCCATCAGTCACAATGGTTGATATTGATATGAAAGGATCATCCGTAAACCTTCAGGACATTGCCCAGTTTGTTCCATCCTTGAGAGGAATGGACTCTCAGGCCACCCTTTCGGGGCATATTTTTGGAACTATTGCTGACCTTAAAGGAAGAGACCTTTCACTAGGGCTAGGTGACCATACCAGATTAACCTTCGATTTTTATATAAACGGGCTCCCTGATTTTGAAAAAGCCTACATTAATCTTGACTTAAAAAATTCGACAATCGACTTTAAGGATATCGCAAAAGTCAGGCTTCCGGAAAGTTTAAAAAAACAAAATCCGGATATTCCATCCCTTCTTTTTGATGCTGGTGTGATCAGTTATGACGGAAACTTTACAGGGTTTCTCAGCAATTTTGTGGCCTACGGAAACGTACGGTCGAACTTCGGACGACTAAAGATGGATCTTTCATTTGTCCCCTCAGGCGAAGACCTGCTGGATATTGACGGTCACCTGAAAACAGTTAATTTCAAGTTAGGTAAATTTATAAAATCTGGCGATCTGGGGGCTATCACTTTCAATGGACAGGTAAACGGGAGTTATGAAAAACAACATAAGCTGTTTCGTGCTACGACTACAGGAGTTATCGACAGTGTGTTTTACAGTTCATACAGATACAAAAACATCAAATTGGACGGACAGTTCCAGGATAAAAAATTTGACGGATCATTCAGTATCAAGGATAAAAATCTGGAGGGCCATTTTGATGGAAAAGTTGATTTCAACCCGAATATTCCTGTATTTGATTTCGATCTTTTGCTTGAGAAAGCCAACCTTGTTGCCTTACACGTTGATAAACTGCATAAAAAGTCAGACCTTGCTTTTGATCTTAAGGCTAATTTCACCGGGAACAACATTGACAACATTAATGGAAGTATCTGGTTCGATGATGGTTTCTATGCCAACGAGAATGACTCTATAGCACTGAAAAGCCTGACGCTAAATACCTATAATGACAGTGTAAGACACCTGATGCTCCAGTCCGATTACCTGGATGCAAAAATAAATGGAACTTATTCACTAAGCACATTAAAACAAAGTTTTAAAAACCTTGTAACCAATTATATACCTGAATCGGGATGGAAATATACGAAACACCCGGACCTCAACAGGTTTACGCTGGATCTCAATATCAAAAATGCCGGTCCTATAACTCAGACATTCATGCCTGAGCTAAACATCAGCCCCACAGAAGTTTTTGCCAGTTTTGATGAACAAAAAAATCTTCTGGATGTCTACACAGATATCCCAAGGATAAGGTACAACAATATTATCCTCAACGGCTATTCGTTTTCGCTTCACGCCAACGAAAAAATAGAATTGAAAACGAGACTGGACGAGCTACAAATCGATAAGGACAAAAAATTATTCAACCTTTCTCTCATTTCAGATGCAAAAGACAACGAACTGAACTCAAAACTTACATGGAATAATAACAAAGAAAAATCATATAGCGGAGAGATAGAGGCAGACATGAATTTCTCCAGGTTGGAAACCGGCACCCCTCATGTTGAGATGCACATACTTCCGACAAAAATCTATATTGCCGATACTCTCTGGAATATTCATCCATCCACCATTACGATCGACTCGACCAGGATAGCAGTTGATAAATTCACTATATCCAACAAAAACCAATCATTCACTTTTAGTGGTGCCGTATCGAAAGATAAAGCAGACCGATTAAATATTGCTGTTAAAAACTTTAGCCTGGAAAACCTGACTTTTTTGGAACAGGAGGGCATTCCCCTCAAAGGGTCACTAAACGGAACCGCAAGTATATTCGATATATATGAAAAATCCTTATTTCTGTCCGATCTAAGAATTTCCGGGCTGAACTTCGCCGGTCAGCAAATTGGTGACGTAAGCATTGTCAGTAAATGGGACCGGCCTTCAGAATCGTTACAGGCCGAACTGATAGCTGATGACAATAACCACCGGACACTTTACGGGTACGGTAGTTATTATCCAACCCGGGATAGCCTGGATTTTTCAATAAATGCAAACAGACTCCCCCTGTCGATCCTGAAACCGGTGCTGGAAGACACATTTGACGATGTAAAAGGATATGGTACAGGAGAATTAAAAATATATGGAAAGTCGGAAAAAATATTGATGCGGGGAAATGTTTACGGAGAAAATGCTGAAGTCAAAATTGGAGAGCTTCAACTAAACTACCAGTTCAGCGACACGGTAAAATTCAGAGGCGATTCGATTGTCTTTGACCACATCACGATACATGACCCGGAAGGAAATAGCGGAATCTTTGACGGTTCCCTGCGACATGATAATTTTAGCAACATGGACTACAATATGACCTTGTCGTCCAGGAAGATTCTGGCATTAAATACAACCGCTGCTGATAACGAACGCTTCTACGGGAAAGCATATGCAAACGGAATTCTCAGCATAACAGGACACGCCCAGGATGTTTATTTCGATTGTTCGGCACGTACCTTGATCGGTACTTCAATCAACATCTCACTGGACGACGATAAAGAAGCCCAGGTCTATGATTTTCTCCGCTTTGTAAACCCGAAAGAAGGCTCTGTGGAAACTACAGCCCCGGTAAACGAGGCGACAGATGAATCAAGGCTGTTCATGAAGTTCAACATCGACGTAACCCCTGAAGCTAAATTTCAGCTTATCTATAACTCACAAGTGGGCGATATTATTAAGGGACAAGGATCCGGAAACCTGCAGGTCAATATAGATCCCAATTACAACATATCTCTTTTCGGAAACTTCAAGGTAGAGCGTGGCGATTATCTTTTCACATTGAAAAATGTTATCAACAAAAAATTCGAGATAGAACAAGGTGGTATGATCAACTGGAACGGAGACCCGTACAGTGCCAACGTTGACCTCAATGCTATCTATAAACTAAAAGCATCGCTTAAGGAACTTTTTGCCAATTCAACGGATGCAGATTTCAATCAACGGGTACAGGTTGAATGTAAAATCGCTCTGACCGATAACCTGAACAATCCAACGATCGGGTTCGATATCAATTTTCCGATGCTGGACGACCGTATAAAAGAGGAAGTAAGACAATACTTTAACAACCAGGAGGACATGAATAAGCAGATACTTTCATTATTGGTTCTCGGTCGTTTTTATACTCCTGAATATCTGAGGGGTACTTACGAAGCATCAAACGCAAACCTGGTGGGAACAACCGCCAGCGAACTTTTCTCAAACCAATTAAGCAACTGGTTATCAAAAATTAACAATGATTTCGACATTGGGGTCAATTACAGGCCGGGAGATGAAATCACCAATGACGAAATAGAGCTGGCTTTGAGTACTCAAATGTTGAACGACCGGGTCACGATCAACGGTAACATTGGCAATAATGGTTCCCAGACAACCACGGCCAACAACAGTGATATTATCGGCGATTTCGATCTGAACGTGAAAATTACCAATAACGGGAAACTCCAGTTTAAAGCATACAACCATTCGAATGACAACATTATTTACGATACTTCCCCCTATACCCAAGGAATTGGATTAAGTTATCATGAAAACTATGACACTTTTCATGAACTATGGCAAAAAATAAAACATTTATTTAACAAAAAGAAAAAAAATAGGCAGAAACAATAGAAGGAATAGCTTGAAAAAGTATCTTAATGTTCAGTTTTTATTAAATTTAGTTTCCTTCACTCCTGGTGACTTTTGTTTTTTTGATATCTTTAGCCAAAACCGCAAAATCGAATATTATGTTTATATTTATGGTTGTTGTCTTTGTGCTTGGTTATGTAGCCATTGCACTGGAACATCCTCTGAAGGTAGACAAAGCCGCCACTGCTTTAATTATTGGGTCGCTCTGCTGGATTATATATATTTTAGGGTCAGAACAAATTTTAGGACTGGGCTTTAGCCCTTCCTGGGAGACATTCTCAAAAGCACATAGTTTGCATATCAGCCTTGAATCGGTACGGGAATTTATCGTCGAGCATGAAATCATTTACCATCTTGGCGATATTAGTGAAATCCTGTTCTTTCTGCTCGGTGCAATGACTATTGTTGAAATGGTCGACCGGCATGATGGTTTCAAAATTATTACAGACCGCATAACAACCACAAATACAGTCAAGTTACTTTGGATCCTTAGCTTTCTGACTTTTTTCATGTCTGCATTGCTAGACAACATGACCACGACAATCGTGCTGGTGGCCCTGCTCCGAAAGCTGATAAACGAAAAGGAAAAACGCTGGTTGTTTGCGAGTATGGTTGTACTTGCTGCAAATGCAGGAGGGGCGTGGTCTCCTATTGGAGATGTAACAACAATCATGTTATGGATCGGTGGCCAAATCACCTCCTGGAATATTATCAAAGGGGTTTTCCTTCCAAGTCTGGCTAATCTTATTGCCCCGCTTATTGTTCTAAGTTTTTTAATAAAGGGAAAAACAATCCACCGTCCTCATATAAGTAGCAATGAAACGTCACTTACCACTCATTCGGAACAAATACTCATGCTCCTGTTGGGTGTAGGTGGGTTACTATTTGTTCCTGTGTTCAAAACAATCACCCATCTTCCCCCGTACATGGGCATGCTATTGTCGTTAGGCGTAATCTGGGTTGTTTCCGAAATAATCCATAAAGGCAAACCGACTGAAATCAGGAAAAAACTACGTGTTACTGCGATCCTCCAGCGTATCGATGTCCCGACAATCCTGTTCTTTCTGGGAATCCTTTCAGCAGTTGCAGCCCTGCAATCTGCAGGCCAGCTGAATCTGCTTTCTCAATATTTAAATGACAAGCTGGGTAATGTATATCTGATTGGTTTGGCCATCGGCGTTCTTTCGTCGATTGTTGATAATGTTCCTCTTGTCGCAGGGGCTATGGGCATGTATCCAATATCAGCTCCAGGATCAAACGATTTCTTAAGTTATTTTGTACAGGATGGTAGATTTTGGGAATTTCTTGCCTATACAGCCGGAACCGGCGGCAGTATGCTGATTATTGGGTCGGCTGCGGGAGTCGCTGCCATGGGCCTTGAAAAGATTGATTTTATCTGGTACCTGAAAAAGATAACATATCTGGCCATAATCGGTTATCTGGCCGGAGCAGGAGTATATTACCTGGTATTGTAAAACCATGCGTTGAGATAATTTCAAAATCCCTTTTCCAGGTGAAATGTCACTAAAAAATATTCCCTATTTTTACGAGGCATAATATTTGTTGATTATGCCTCGTTTTTATGTTGTTCTACAAATAAACAGGTCTATGTTAAATTACATTTTTCTTCAAGTTGCTACATCAGCCGGCACAGGAACTCCGGCTTCATCCAGCCCCCAGGACGGAATTGTCACCCACTTCTTCGATCTGGCCTTAAAGGGGGGATGGCTTATGATCCCAATAGTTGCCTTATCCTTTGTCGGTGTATTTATATTTTTCGACCGTTATTTTGCCATAAAAAAGGCAGGCAAAGTTGACAATACTCTTTTTGAGAAGGTAAAAGAAAACATCCTTAAGGGAAAAATAGATACCGCCCTGGCCCTGGCTAAATCGGAAGATACGCCAACAGCCCGTATGATTGAAAAGGGAATCACACGCATCGGACGGCCTATGACCGATGTGAATGCGGCGATTGAGATTGTCGGGAACCTGGAAATATCTAAGCTGGAAAAAGGCCTGCCGGTTTTGGCAAGCGTTGCCGGAGGTGCCCCGATGATTGGTTTTCTGGGTACAGTTACAGGTATGATACAGGCATTTTATGATATGGCAAATGCCGGAAACAATATCGACATTACCCTTTTATCTTCAGGAATATACCAGGCCATGGTGACTACCGTTGCCGGACTTATTGTCGGTATTACAGCCTATTTCGCCTATAACATTCTGGTATCGAATGTTGAAAAAGTAATTTTCAAAATGGAAGCAGCAACATCTGAATTTTTGGACTTGCTGAATGAACCCGCAAAATAATCAGATTATGGCCCTTAAAAGACGCAGTAAAGTAGATGCCAGTTTTAGCATGTCTTCCATGACAGATATCGTATTCCTGCTCCTGCTGTTCTTTATGATATCCTCAACATTGGTTGCCCCTAATGCGTTAAAATTATTGTTACCGCAAAGCAATAATCAAACCGCTGCCAAACCGGTAACAACCGTATCAATAACAGCCGATTTGAAATACTATATAAATATTGACGGACAGGTTAAAAGAGTCGCGTTTCACGAAATAGAACCAGCGTTGCAGAAAACGATCGGAAATAATCCCGATGCTTATATTTCGCTGCATGCAGACAAGTCAGTCCCGATAGAAGAAGTTGTAAAAATCATGAACATTGCAAAAAGGAATAAATATAAACTGATCCTTGCAACAGCTCCTGAAAAATAATGAGTTACTTTTCGAAACATAAGGCCGGTTTTTGGGGAACAATTGTCATTCATGCAATTATCTTCATATTGCTCCTGATTTTCGGGTTCTTTACTCCCCTTCCCTTACCGGGAGAAGAAGGGATACTGGTCAATTTAGGAAATGCAGACCTGGGACTCGGACAGGAAGAACCGGCCCCGGCCCCGCCAGCAAGCACCAACTCTCAGGAGAAGGAAAAGCAAGTCTCAGAAAACAAAGCCCCCCTTCAAGAACAGGCTCCCGTTAAAACAAGCCAGGGTGAGGAAGAGATCATGACCCAGGACTATGAAAAAACAGCAGCAATTGAAGCTGCTAAAAAGAAAAAACAAGAAGACGCACAAAAAAAACTGGCAGAGCAAAAGAAAAAGGAGGCATTGGAACGACAAAGGCAGGAAGAGCTCGAAAAACAACGACAGGCAGAAATCGCCAGGCTAAAGCGCGAGGCTGAAGAAAAAAAGAAAAAAGAGGAAGAAGAAAAGAAAATTGCAAAAATAAATTCACTGGCGTCCAACGCTTTTGGAAAGGGTGGTTCAGAAAATTCAGATTCGAAAAGCAGTTCACAGGGAGTAACTTATCCGGGAGGAAACCAGGGAAATCCCAGCGGGGCTGCCGGTTCAGATAATTACGGAAACGGATCCAAAGGAAGCGGAAATTCAGGGAATGGCCCTTCCTTCAGTCTGGCCGGAAGGAATGCCTTATCATTACCCAAACCAGAATATCCGGGAAATGAGGAAGGGGTTGTTGTCGTTTCTGTCACCGTTGATAAATACGGAAACGTTACAGCTGCTGACCCCGGGGCACAGGGGTCGAATACCTATAATGCCAACCTGCTTTCTGCTGCAAAAAAGGCTGCGTTAAAAGCCAGATTCAATAAAGATTCCAATGCTCCGGCCTTTCAAAAAGGAACAATAACCTACCGTTTTATTCTGGATTGATAAAGAATCAAGGATTAAACATGTCCGGAGTAAAATACCCAAGAATCGAGTTAATCATCTCAATCTGCTCTTTAGCCTCCGGGTAGTCCGGATCCTCTTCAAGCACCCGCTGAAACTGATTAATAGCCCTTCCCCACTCTTCCCTTTTACAATAAATCTTACCCCGTAAGAAACGGGCATCTATATCATCAGGATTACGCGCTAAAGCTTCCTTCACCAACATCTCCGCTTCTTCCAGACAGCCCATCTCAAACAGCTCCAGCATTTTCAAATTTTCCGGCATTTTCAAATTTTTATTCTTTGTATTCCCTTAAAATCCACGTTCCTATTATATAAAAATAAACCACCCTTCCGCAGATAAGGTGAGAGAAAGGACTTTGACGGAAGGGTGGTAAAACTAATTAATAAAGTCTGAATTTAAACAAATTTTGCTGAATACAGATACTTATAACTGATTTCGATACTTTCCAACGGATCCATACCTTTTGTACTATCCTGTTCCACAAAGAAATAATTCATTCCGGCGATTTTACGGGTATCGAAAATCTTTCTAAAATCGATCCTTCCTGTCCCCACCGGTGCAAAAAACATATCATCTGTTTTCGTCATATCTTTTACATGCCAAAGGGCAAACCGTCCGGGATTTTTATGGAAATATTTCACTGGATCGTAACCGGCCTTGGTCATCCAATACAGATCGACCTCAAAAACGACACAGGAAGGATCTGTGTCCGACAATAAAATGTCATAAGGAATTTTACCTTCCATTTTATCAAACTCAAAAGCGTGATTGTGATAGCCGAACTTTAACCCGTACTTTTTAGCAATGTCACCCAGCTTATTAAATTTTTCAGCCGTCGCCTTGTACCCGTCAAGATCTTTTCGGTATTGATCTGAAAGATAAGGATAAATAACATACTCAACCCCTGCATTAGCGGCGTCTTCGCATACAGTATCAGCGACATCCGGCTCAAAGGCAGTGTGTGTACTCCTCAATTTCATTCCCAGGCTTTTGGTCAGCTTTGCAAACTCTGATGGGGCCATACCATAAAAAGTCCTTTCGTTCAAATCGTACCCCGCGGCCTCCAGTGAGTTATATCCAATTTTAGCAACTGCCTCCAAAGTACCTTTCAAATCTGACTTCAACTGATCCCTAACAGTATAAAGCTGAAGCCCGATCACCTTCGACGGTGCTTTCCCCGACACAAGAGAAGGAATAATAAATGAACCTGCTGTCAGTGCGGCAGCCGACTTCAAGAAATCTCTCCGGTTAGTCATAATTAAAAAAGTTTAGTTGTTCAAATTTTAACAGGATATCACAGCAAATTTTATTCTGCTTTCCTGATTGCTAAAGATAATAAATAATAGGACTTATTTTTTGTATTGGCTTCGTATCTTTACAAAACATAAACGACAAAATGAAGAAAATATATCTTTTTACATATGGTACACTTTCAGATCCTGAATTTGCACAGCTGCTGCTAAACCGTCAGCCGCAATACAGGAATGCCTGTTTACCGGACCATGAAATTCGAATAAACACGGGCAACCGTTATTTATTCGTTCGAAAGTCCCCGGGAAAACAAGTTTTAGGAAAAATATTTGAAATCAGCTTGTCCGAATTGCAGCGAGTAGACCTGTGGGAAGATGTTCCTCTTTACCTGCGGGAAGTTCTCTCTGTTGTGCCGGAAGGCGGACAAATAACAAACTGCTTCGTCTATACACAAGATTATACGACAGACGGTTTGCCCTTGCTTCCAAATTTGATAAAAAGTAGGAAAGATATATTACTGGATATTGAAAATTTCATGGAATCAATCAGAAGGTCAGAATACGGACGATAAGATACAGGCTTTTTTCATCCGGCAACCACAAAATTCATGAACAACCTTAATAAAAAAAGAGGAGGCCACGATATCTGCAGCTTCCTCTTTAATATTTTCAGAAGTTTTATTCTCCTTTTTCCAGTTTCAAGGTAACAGTGGTACGATCGCAAACTTCCGCAGGTCCCCAGTACTGGATTGGTCCTGGATACAGGTAAGAAGTTTCAATAGCCCACTTTTCGCGGTTCTTAGCGAAATATTTAAACGGAGCGCCATCCAGTTCGACCAGGGCTTTCTGGATAACAGGTTTCATATGGCCATGTCGTTTTTCCATATTCATCATCATAGTCACAGGGACACCGCCGGCTATCCACTTCTCCGCAGGAGCAGTTGTATTGCGCACACTGGCCATATAACCGGTTTTTCCCTCGCTGATCAATACCGATGCCGTATACCCTAATGAATAGCAATAATCGGCATCGAAATTGGAAGGGGCAGCGCAACGGCCTTCATATCCGAAAAAGTGAAACTGTGTGCCAAACTTGCCCTTATACTCGCCAGCAGCCTTCATTTCAGACAACCGGTTCTTTACCATTTCACCCAACAGTTTTTCGGTCTCGATCAAAGATACCTGAACATTACCGTGAGGGTCGCGTTCAAGCGTCAGCTGGGCCGCAATTCCTGCAGGAAGAGACTTGTAAACCTTTGCTGATTCCGGAGATAAAATACCGGCGACAAATTCGCGGCGGGCAGTTTCATCTGCGATCGATTTAAACTTCTTTTCAGAGTCGGACCCTTCGGCAAGCAAATCATTCAATTCGGCAATCAGCGTTTTCATTTCAGGCACGAATTCAACCAAACCTTCCGGGACCAAGGCAACTCCAAAGTTTTCACCATTAGCGGCACGTCTGGCAATAATAGAAGCCATGTAATCCACGATCTCTGCCAATGTCTGTTTCTTTGCAGCAACTTCTTCTGAAATAAGGGCAATGTTCGGTTGTGTCTGCAAGGCAGCTTCCAGTCCGATATGTGAAGCCGAACGTCCCATTAATTTAATAAAGTGCCAATATTTTTTAGCGGAATTGGCATCACGCTGTATATTCCCGATTAGTTCGGAATAAACCTTAACAGCGGTATCGAACCCAAACGAAGTCTCAATCATTTCATTTTTCAGGTCCCCATCGATTGTTTTCGGGCATCCGATTACCTGAACCCCGGCTTTCTTTGCGGCGTAATATTCGGCAAGCACACAAGCATTGGTGTTACTGTCGTCACCTCCGATAATCACCAGAGCTTTGATATTCAATTTCTTCAAAATTTCAAGACCTTTGTCAAACTGCTCAACTTCTTCCAGTTTGGTACGGCCTGATCCGATAATATCAAAACCACCTGTATTCCGGAACCCATCCAGGTATTCAGCCGTAACCTCCATATATTTATGATCGACCAGACCGCCCGGACCACCAAGGAATCCATATAGTTTACTCCCGGCATTCAGTTTTTTAATGCCGTCAAATAATCCTGAAATTACATTATGACCACCAGGAGCCTGACCACCGGAAAGAATAACCCCGACATTAATGGAAGGAAGTGAGACAGCCTTACCTCCTTCTTCAAAGGTAATCAAAGACATTCCATACGTATTGGGAAATAATTCTTTGATTTCGGCCTGATCGGCAACAGACTCAGTTGCTGCGCCTTCAATCATTTTAACAGCACCTATCAACGATTTTGGAAGTTTAGGCTGATACAGAGCCCTGGCTTTTTGCAATGCACTAATGGTCATATTTTTTAGTTTTAGTTTTACTTTTTTTAATCAGCTGCAAAATTAAACGAAAACAATGGCTTTCTACATGTTGTCAATACATGACAACGCGATTTAAAGTAAATTTAAAAGGTAAGGATATCCTTTCCATAAGACAGCCGAAATGGAGTCTGATCACAAAAACACACCAGGACTTAAAGGAAAAAATAAAAAGGAGTTTATTCATATTCCTTCATTCATCCGGATCCTGAAAACTTTTGCTGTACGGGAGGTCACCTTATACCTGTCGTCGATACGCCGCCCTAAAATCCAAACAACATTTTTACCGCTGTAAAGTATCCATGCCGCCTCTTTCTCCGGGATAGACATTTTTTCATCGGTAAAAAAATCACTCAGCTTTTTTAATCCTGTCAGTCCCAAAGGGCGAAAATATTCTCCCTGTTCCCATTTTTTAAGGATTAGGGGAAAATGCAGGAGCTCAAGATCCAGATCGGCTGTCCGGGGATCCCGGGAAAATTGAAAGTCTCCTTTCCTTTCAATAATTTCAAAGCGAAGCGGTACCGGTTCATCTATATCCTGGCATCCCGCTTCAATATAAAAACGGGCGGTACCATGTTCTGTTCTGGGTGTAATTATCAAAAAATCACGATCTTTTACAAGCCGGTAATTTTCAGAAAAAAACGTTTTACCGGCTTCGGCAGAAAAAGCATTGTAAATTTCCTGTACCTGATAAGAATTGAACCCAAACGGGTACAATAATTCAAATAAAACAATATTTACCGTTCCGTAATCCGCTATCTTTTTCATCGACATCCTGATTCCAGGACCATCACGCTCCTGTACCTGCTTTCTGATCGCATCGATTTTATCCCGGAATACCATTTCGGTTTCCCTCAAGATCAAAGCAGTTTTTAACGCATTTTTCCGGAATACAGGATTCATCTCCTCAAAAGCCGGAATAACCTGATGACGGATAATGTTGCGCTGGAATAACAGTTCATTGTTGCTTGAATCATTCATGTAAGCAATATTGTTTCTTCTTGCAAATTCAAGTATCTGGCCCCGGTTTGCAAAAAGCATTGGACGGATCACTTTTCCGTTTTTCGGACGGATACCGGTCAGTCCCCGGATACCGGTCCCCCGGCTTAGATTAAGTAACATTGTTTCGATCAGGTCGTCCTGATGGTGGGCTGTAGCAACGCACGAATAAGAAAGCACATCGAGTAACTCTGCAAACCAGTTATATCTCAGGTCCCGGGCTGCCATTTCAATGGAGATACCTTTTTGGGAAGCAAATTCGCGCGTCTCGAAATGCTTCACAAAAAGTTCGATACCCCTTGCTGCACAGTAATCACGAAGAAAAACTTCTTCTCCGTCTGATTCTGCCCCGCGGAGTTTAAAATTACAGTGAGCTACGGCAAACTCATTTTCCAGATGCTGGAACAAGGTAAGCATAACCATCGAATCGATCCCTCCGCTAACAGCAAGTACCAGCTTGTCCCCTTCGTCTAAAAGGTTTTCATTTCTTATATATGCCCGGAAATCTTCAATCATTTTATGTGGACTACTTTTTCGGCAATTCGGATAATTACTTCTACTGCTTTTTTCATCGATTCAACGGGAACATATTCATAAGGCCCGTGAAAATTGTGCCCTCCTGCAAAAATATTCGGACAGGGCAGCCCCATAAACGACAGGCGGGCACCGTCAGTTCCTCCGCGTATTGCCCTTATTTTAGGTTCAACGCCTACCTCACGCATAGCCTCTTCTGCCAGGTCGACAATAAACTTCACAGGTTCTATTTTTTCCCTCATGTTATAATATTGGTCTTCTATTTCGGGCTGCACCGTACCTTCTCCAAATTCATCGTTCAGAAAAAGGCAGGCCTGGGTAAGCATCTCTTTCCTGGAGTTAAACTGCTCCCGGTCATGATCGCGAATGATATACGAAATAACTGTTTTTTCAACTCTTCCGTCAAAAGCGATACAATGAAAAAAACCTTCATAACCTTCGGTATATTCAGGCCTCTGTTCAAAAGGCAACATACTGTTCAGCTTCTGCCCTACATGAATGGCGTTGACCATTTTATTTTTTGCAGCCCCCGGATGGACGCTCCGCCCCTGTATCGTTACCGTAGCCATAGCTGCATTGAAGTTTTCGTATTCGAGCTCGCCTATTTCCCCGCCATCCAGTGTATATGCAAAAGAAGCACCGAATTTCCTGACATCAAAAAAGTCGGCCCCTCTTCCCACTTCTTCATCCGGAGTAAAGCAAACCCGTACCTTCCCGTGTTTTATCTCCTGATGTTCCTGCAAATATTCCATAGCGGTCACAATTTCGGCAATACCGGCTTTATCGTCAGCCCCCAGTAACGTTGAACCATCAGAAGTAATCAGTTCCTGCCCCTTATAGTCTTCCAGATCGGGAAATTGTTCCGGAGAAAGAATAACCTTATCGTTCAAACGGACCTCTCCTCCCTGATACATTACAAAACGTGGTTTTACTCCTTCCCCTGAAAAATCGGGACTGGTGTCCATGTGCGCCACAAACCCGACCACAGGACATTCTTTGTCACAATTTCCCGGTAAGGTGGCCATCACGTAGCCCTTTTCATCCTTTACCACATCTTTTAGTCCTATATACTCCAGTTCTTCAACCAACTTATCCCCGAAAAGAAGCTGCCGCTCCGTGCTCGGAAAGGTCCTGCTTTTAGGGTCAGAGGTCGTATGTTCTTTCACATAGCTGATAAATCGTTCTGTTACCTTATCCATATAAATCATAATTTTTGGGCTATTCAAAATCGAGTTTTTCTAGATGTCATCTGAATTAAATTTAAAGCCAAGCCTTTTCCCGGTGGTCATCTTTGCATGCATAATTTCTTCAGTCATCTGTTCTACCGATACGATTTTAACCTGGTCGTAGGGAGGTACAAGCAAATCGAACTCAAACGCATAACTTAATGCATTCACCAGGATCTGTTTGACAGCCTCCCTTGAAACGATATCCCGCTGAAAATCCTTCACAAGCTCTCCTGACTGTCTTTTCCCTTCAACAAAAAAGTGTTTCTCCCGGTTGACAAAAATACGGGCAATCAGGTATCCGGGGTCTTGCATCCGGCTGTATTTAAATGAATCAGCAAGGAAATTATAAATATAAATAATTCCGCAGTAAGAATTCTGAGGATTGTTTTTTACATATTCGACTTTCCACATCGGATGCTCCCTGTTGAAAACAAACACGTTCGGGTGCATGCTAAATACCAGTAAATCAGCAGACAGGGCAAATTCCGCCTCAAATGGACCTTTCTCATGAAAAACAGGTAACGAATCATCGCTGATCGTCCCTTTCAAGGAAGTATGATACTCCCCTACCATCTCTTTTAATATCTCTTTCAGAAGATTAAACATCTCCAGCGTATTTCTGAAGGACTCCTGCTTTACAAGAGATTTTTTAACCATGACCTCCAGATAAGTTTCCTCGTTTTCCGACATTATCCGTTTTTTTTATAAAAGTAAAAAAAGCAGCCATACAGACTGCCTCCTTTTTTAATAAATATGGATTGAAATGTTGTAAAATTACTCCCTTTGCCAATGCAGAGATGAGATCTGACACACCACCACTTATTTCGCCGCTATGACAAACTATTGTAAAATAAAAGTTGTATAAAACTAATAAGCCAAAGCAAACAACACACGTCTCGACGAAGGTTTTCCGGAATAGATACATTTTCCTTCTTCTGCTTCTCCGTCAAACGGTATACAACGGATCGAGGCTTTCGTTTCATCCTTAATCTTCTGCTCCGTTTCCACTGTCCCGTCCCAATGGGCCAGGATAAAACCGCCTTTTGTGTTCAAGACTTCCTTAAATTCATCGTAGGTATCTACTTTCGTTGTATTCTTAGCCCGGAAATCAGCAGCCTTCACGTAAATATTCTTTTGGATGTCGGCCAGCAGGCCTTCAACTACCTGATCAATATTTTCAAGAGATGCCACCTGTTTCTCGAAGGTATCCCTGCGAGCCACCTCCACTGTCCCGTTTTCAAGGTCTCTGGGCCCGATAGCTAACCGGACAGGCACGCCTTTAAGTTCATATTCGGCAAACTTCCATCCGGGCTTTTTTGTATCCAGGTTGTCGTACTTCACGGAAATGCCCCTGGACTTGAGTTTCCCAACCACTTCGTCCACCTTTTTCGAAATACCGGCCAGTTGCTCCATGTTTTTGTAAATAGGTACGATCACAACCTGATAGGGGGCAAGTTTTGGAGGAAGTACCAACCCGTTGTCATCCGAATGGGCCATAATCAAGGCCCCCATTAAGCGGGTTGAAACCCCCCAGGAAGTAGCCCATACATAATCTTCCTTACCTTCACGTGTGGCAAAACGTACATCAAAAGCCTTGGCAAAATTTTGCCCAAGAAAATGAGAAGTTCCCGATTGCAACGCCTTCCCATCCTGCATCAGTGCTTCGATGGTATAAGTTTCCAGGGCGCCGGCGAACCGCTCGTTGGCAGACTTAGCCCCTTTTATGACAGGCATTGCCATATAATTTTCCGCAAAATCAGCGTAAATATTAATCATCCGTTCTGTTTCTTCAATGGCTTCCTGGCTCGTTGCATGGGCCGTGTGTCCCTCCTGCCACAAGAATTCGGTTGTTCTAAGAAATAAGCGGGTACGCATTTCCCAACGGACAACATTTGCCCACTGGTTACATAAGATTGGCAGGTCACGGTAGGACTGTATCCAGTTTTTGTAAGTGCTCCAGATAATTGTTTCGGAAGTAGGCCTTACAATCAGTTCTTCTTCAAGCTTTGCATCAGGATCAACGACGACACCTTTTCCATCAGGGCTGTTCTTTAAACGATAATGGGTAACAACGGCGCACTCTTTGGCAAAGCCTTCCACGTGGTCGGCTTCCTTGCTGAAAAAAGATTTAGGGATAAACAATGGGAAATAAGCATTTACATGACCGCTTTCCTTAAACATACGGTCCAGTTCTGCCTGCATTTTTTCCCAGATGGCATAACCATATGGTTTGATAACCATGCAACCCCGAACGGCAGAATTTTCAGCAAGGTCCGCTTTCACAACCAGATCATTATACCACTGTGAATAATTTTCACTTCTAAGTGTTAATTCTTTCGCCATCTCTTTTATTTTGGTATGGTATTTGCTTTTTTTGTAATAATTTTTGGAGCTACAAAGTAAGTAAATTTATTTTTAAAGAAGCAGGAGGTTTTATTATGAAATTTAAAGTTACACTCTTCTCGGCCATTGCGCTTTTATTAGGTGCATGTACCACCGGGACATACGTAACAGACAGATATGACGACATCTATTATTCTCCCGGTGATGTTCCGCCTCCCGTGGCTGCACAGGAAACTGTTGCAACAAGCAGTGCTCCTCAGCCCTTACGTTCAGAGGAAGATAGTTCAACTCTAGTCATGAGCGATTACAACTCCAAACAGGACGGAGCCCAAACGACGAACAATTATGTGTTCACGACAAAAAATCCCTCCGCAGATGCTCATTTATACAATATGGATGGCATGGAACTCGTAGAATCAGATACGACAGCGCTCAGAAACGACACAACGGTTAATTATGTCATAAATAACTATTATGACTCTGACGATATTGATTTCGCTTACCGCATAAACAGGTTTTACCGCTATCCTTTTTATGATCCGTTCTACTGGGATACATGGTATTATGATCCGTTTTACTCTCCCTATTATTCCTGGGCCTATGACTATTATTGGCCTTGGGGAATTGGCTTTTGGTACGGTTCCTATGGATGGGGGCTTGGATGGTACTCTCCGTACAATTACTGGTATGGTCCCTCCTATTGGGGCGGAGGCCATTATGCCTATCACGATCATGGATGGGATCACTTTAACCATGGAGACTTCAGGTATGGTCCCAGAACCAGGTCTTCATACTCAACAGTAGGCCGTGGAAGTTCGTACTCTACCGTGGGGAGAGCCCGGACAAGCATGGATACCAGGTCATCCGGAGGAATAGTTTCCGGAAGTTCGAGAAGGGCTTCATCTGTATCCGGAGCAAGATCATCAAGTATATCGGGGGGAGCCGGCAATGCCACGATCTTTGAAGGACGCCGGACTGCAGTCAGCTCAACAGGAAGAAGAAGCATTTCCGTAAGCGGACAAGTAAGCCAATCGCCTGTTGTCAGGTCTTCGTCAGCTAATTCAGGGACCAATGTTTCCGAAAATACAAGAAGTTATACACCAAGTTACACAAAACCCCGTACGGTAACACGTTCTACTTATAACAACAGCAGTTACTCTACAGGCTCTTCGACATCAGCCTACAAGGTGCGGTCTTCAGGTTCTTCCAGCTCCGGTACGACCTACAGAAGTAAATCGTCATCTGCTTCAGGGACTACTTATAACAGAGGATCCAGCAGCAGCGGAACTGTGAGAAGCTACAGTACCCCAAGCAATAGCAATAGTGGCAGTTATTATCGCTCGTCAGGTAGCAGCACGAGAAGCTATTCCGCCCCTTCCAGCGGAGGCGGAAGTTATACGCCGTCCAGGTCATCCGGCTCGGTAAGCGGAGGCGGAGGCGGACGCAGACGTTAAATTAAAGCAGCATCATATAAAATGGAATTGATATGTATTTATAATCCACTCTATTGAAGGTATTTTCAAAACATGCCAATTCCATTTTATCCTAAATAACAACAACTTTTATAAAAATGAAATAGACCATGAAAAAGATTTCGTATATTTTCATTTTACTCTTCTGTATGGGGCAGACAGTCCGGAGCCAAAACCTGACCGACGCCCTTCGTTTATCGGATTACAGGCTCCAGGGAACAGCAAGGGCTACTGCAATGGGAAACGCTTTTGGGGCACTCGGGGGAGATTTTACTTCGGCAAGCATTAATCCTGCCGGAATAGGACTTTACAGAAGCAGCGAGTTTGAATTTACAACAGCGTTCGGATCAAATAATGTTGACGGCAGATATAGTTCTGACGGAATAGCGTGGGGCAACACCGTTTCTGAATCAAAAGACCACCTTAGCATGCCAAATATCGGTTATGTCGCCACATTTAATACCAATTCCAATACGGGTAGCCCGCTTGTCAGCGTAAACCTGGGAATCGGCTATAACCGCATGAACGACTTTAACATTAACAAACGGGTAAAAGGCGATAATGCCACCACATCCATGTTGGATGGTTTTGTAGAAAATGCCAACAATGGCATATGGGATGATTCTTACGAAGAACTGGCGTGGCAAACAGATCTTTTATGGTATGATACTCAAGACAGCGTTTACTGGAACGAACTGGCCAATGCCGGATATGGGCAAAGCCAGCGAAAATCGTTCACACAAAAGGGGAGCATCGACGAATACGTGTTAAGTCTGGCGTTCAACTTTAATCACAAATTATATATCGGCGCAACATTAGGCATTCAGGATGTCTATTTTAAGGAGAACACCGGTCTGTACGAATACGACGCAAACAACAATATCGACGGGTTCAATAATTATACTTTCGATACACACATGAAAACGACAGGTACCGGTTATAATTTCAAAATCGGGGCTATTTTTAAGCCCGTCGATCAATTAAGGCTGGGCATCGCGCTCCATACCCCAACTTATTATGACCTGCACGACAGCTACTACAATTCCATGGCCTCGTCAAAAACCTATTCTGATGGCACTCACGATTATAATGCATATTCTCCGTATTACGATTATAATTACAACCTAAGGACTCCGATGAAAGCCATTTTTAGCGCGGCCTACGTTGTTGGAAAAGCGGGATTGATCAGTGTCGATTATGAATATATTGATTACTCCAATGCCAAATACACAAATGCAGAAAATGAAGATGACAAAAACTATTATGACGGAGTAAATGATGACATTCAAGAGGCATTAAAGTCGGTCGGGAACCTCCATTTAGGTGGAGAATACCGGGTAAGTGACAACTTCAGCCTCAGGGGTGGATTCGAGTATTATCCCAGTCCCTATAAGAGTTATTCTTTTGACACAAAACAACCGAATGGTGATGCAGATACTTATACATACAGCGGAGGGATCGGATGGAAAATGAACGGTCTTTTTGCTGATCTGTCATACAAACGCACCGAGAAGAAAGACTACGTCTATTTATACAGCGTCCCTTCAAATGAAACAGCACCGCTTGGTAAGTTTAATTATAATCAGGATTACATCACTTTTACTTTAGGGTTTAGATTTTAATAACTGAAGATGAGGACAGCGCCGGCTTTTAACCGGCGCTTTTCTTTTATCCATTTCCCGCCGATATTCACCAAAGATTATTTCCCTTTCATAAAATTTAAGAAAATATTATTTTTTCCCAGGCAAAAATGACGTATCTTTTCCTTGTCATTCCGTCTAAAAATGGATAAATTCAAACTCATAGATTACCAGGCTTCACAGGAAATCTTCCGCCGGGCGGAAATTACCGGGAGAAGATGGAAGCTGGGAGAGATAAGAACTTCCCAATGGCTGCAAAAAGGACACGTCGATATGGCAGCGATAAAAGATATTTCTCAGGATTACCCTGATTTGAGAATTTTTATTATCGGGGAAGGAGAAACAGAAGGTTTTTATATTTATTCCCAAAAAAAGGAAACTTGTTTTAAATTTGAGGCCGCAATATAAAAAACTTCCGGTTTATGCTTTTAAATGATCCGATAGCACAAGGAATTCATGATTATCATTTTTTCAGGAAAAATGATCCTGTAATCATCCATGCGGAAGAATTTGAACAAGATGAGGTTTTGCCATCCTGGTTTTTCCGTACTTTCTCAGAAATGCCCTTACTGGAAAAAGAAGCACTGAACCTGGTAAAAGGAACAATACTGGACGTCGGTGCCGGTGCTGGATGCCATTCTCTTTACCTCCAGAACGGAGGATTCGACGTATACGCTCTCGATCGCTCCGGACTAAATTGCAAAGTAATGAGGGACAGGGGCATTAAAAATGTTATTCATTCTGATATTTACCAGTATTCAGGGATGACCTTTGATACCATTTTGCTTTTGATGAACGGAAGTGGTATTGCCGGAACACTGGACCGGCTCGATAATCTTTTTCTGAGGTTAAAGTCACTTCTCAGACCGGGCGGGTCGATTATCATGGATTCTACTGACCTGATATACCTGTACATGGAGGAATATGAGGAAGCATGGATCAATATTAATTCGGATCACTATTACGGGGAAATGACTTTCCAAACAGAATATAACGGGATATTAAGCGCTCCCTTTCGCTGGCTTTATGTCGACGTGGAAACGATGAAAGAAAAAGCTGAAATTCAGAATCTTTATGTGACAAAAATTATAAAAGGAGAGCATTATGATTATCTTGCAGTTCTCGAACCCAAGCAGACAACAATATGGAACAAAAAAAGTACAGACAGTTAACCAAGCAGGAAACAGACCTTCTGGAAGAAAACAACTGTAGCAGTGAAGATTGGCAGCAAGTCTTTATAACTGAAAATTTCTTATCCGCCCGTTTTTCCTGTTGTCATTTCAGCGGGAAAATTTATATTGATGATCAGGTTGAGCAGATTACCCTTTACGGCGGAGTCAAAAAAAATTGCGGGATTTACAATACGCATATTCACAATTGTAAAATTGGTGCCAATGTTTTTATAAACCATGTCAAAAATTATATTGCCAACTATATAATTGAAAATAATGTAATCATTGATAATACAGACATCTGTGCTGTTGAAGGAGAATGTTCGTTTGGAAATGGGACTGAAGTGGAAGTATTGGACGAAACAGGCGGACGCAGGGTGATTATCTATGATAACCTCTCCGCTCACCTGGCTTATATTATGGCTTTTTATAAGCACCGTACTCAGGTAATTCATACACTTGAAGCGTTAATCAACGATTATACAAAAAATGTTACTTCATCCTTTGGCGTTATAGGTCACCACTCCCAAATTTTTAACTGCCGGAAAATAAAAGATGTTAAAATAGGCCCTTATACATTAATCGATGGAGCAAGCATCCTGGAAAACGGATCGCTGAACGGCAACGAAACAGCCCCGGTAAAACTGGGACACGAGGCTATTCTCAAAAATTTTATTGTTTCATCGGGATCGGAAATTTCAGACGGGGCCATAGTCGCTAATTGTTTTATCGGGCAAGGATGTATTTTAAGTTCGCAATACTCAGCCCAAAATTCATTATTCTTTGCAAATTGTCAGGGATTCCATGGGGAGGCATGTGCTGTCTTCGCAGGACCATACACCGTTACGCATCATAAATCGACCTTGCTGATTGCCGGCATGTTTTCGTTCTGCAATGCAGGAAGTGGCTCAAATCAAAGTAACCATATGTATAAGCTGGGTCCCATACATCACGGGATTGTAGAACGGGGATCAAAAACCACGAGCGACTCATACCTCCTTTGGCCAGCCAAAATAGGTGCATTTACCCTTGTCATGGGCAGGCATTACAAAAATTCGGATACTTCGAACATGCCTTTCTCATATATGATCGAAAATAAGGACGAGAGCTGGCTGGCCCCTGGAATCAACCTGAAAAGCGTGGGAACAATCAGGGATGTGATGAAATGGCCCAGGCGGGATAAAAGAAATGACCCGCATAAACTCGATTGCATTAACTTCAACCTGCTGAGTCCATTTACCATACAAAAGATGGCAAACGGAATTGAAATCCTTCACCAGATTCAGGAAATATCAGGGGAAACCACAGAAGTATTTTCTTATAATAACACCAAAATAAAAAGAGAATCCCTGAGGAGAGGATTGGAATTATATCACCTGGCGATAATGAAATTTATAGGGAATTCCATTATCACGAGGCTGAATAAGTGCGACCTCTCGTCCCAGGAAAAAATTTCATCGTGCCTGGAGCCGGAAGGCATTATTGGAAAAGGAGACTGGATCGATCTGTCCGGGTTGATTGCCCCAAAAACGGAAATCGTAAAGTTGCTGACATCGATAGAACAAAAAGGAACGACCAAACTTGAACAGGTTGAAGATTTTTTTAATGAACTCCATGAAAACTATTATGAATATGAATGGACATGGACTGCAGAATTCATTAAATATTATCTGAAGAAGGAGGTTGCCAGACTTACCATTGATGAATTAACAGAAATCATCAGAAAATGGAGGGACAGCGTTGTCCTGATCGATAAAATGCTTTACGAAGATGCAAAAAAGGAATACAGAATGGATTCCATGACCGGTTTTGGAATCGATGGTGATAAAAAAATAAAACAATTGGATTTCGAACAGGTACGCGGCAGGTTTGAGGATAATGATTTTGTAAAAGAAATACTTAGTCACATCGAAAGAAAGACCAACCTTGGAAACCGGGTTATCCAGCAACTGGAAAATGCACAAAAAACAATAATAGCATGAGATTAATTATCCAAGACAATTACACCGAGGTGTCCGTGTGGGCAGCAAATTACATCGCACGTAAAATTCAACTGGTAAAACCGTCCGATAATAAACCGTTTGTTCTGGGACTGCCTACAGGTTCTTCTCCCCTGGGAGTCTACAAAGAGTTAATCGCTCTTTGTAAAGCAGGAAAAGTTTCATTCAGGAATGTCGTTACATTCAATATGGATGAATATGTCGGGATCCCCAAAGACCATCCGCAAAGTTATCATACGTTTATGTGGGAGAATTTTTTCAGTCACATCGACATCATTCCTGAAAATGTTAATATACTTAACGGCAATCCGGTCAGTCTAAAAGAAGAATGCTCTCGTTACGAACAAAAAATAAAAGATTTGGGAGGTATCGACCTGTTCCTGGGAGGGATTGGCCCGGACGGGCACATCGCATTTAACGAGCCGGGCTCATCGCTGGCTTCACGAACAAGGGACAAAGAGCTGAATTACGACACCATTGTTGCCAATTCCCGGTTCTTTGACAATGATGTGACACAAGTTCCCAAATCGGCACTTACGGTAGGGGTTGCTACGATCCTGGACGCCAGGGAAGTACTCATTATTGTTAACGGGCATGGAAAGGCAAGAGCCTTGAAACATGCCGTGGAAGAAGGGGTAAACCATATGTGGACGATCAGTGCCCTGCAGCTGCACCCCAAAGGGATGATTGTTTGCGACGAACAGGCTACCTATGAACTAAAAGTGGGGACTTACAAACATTTTAAATCGATCGAAGCAAATAACCTGGACCCTAAAAAAGTGTTGGAATCAGATCTGATATGGTAAAATATTGAGGGATAAAATTCAGCTTTAAGGAACAAAACAACAGGTTGAAACAAGGCCGGTAAAGAATCAGAAAGTTATCAATCTCAATAGAATTACGGAATAAAAAAGAGGCCCCCTTTTTGGGCAGCCTCTTTTGCTTTATTGAGAAAATGGTTTTTTATTCCGATTTTGAAAAAGATCAGGTCATTTTTTAATCATTGCCAAATTGGGATAATGCCGGTATAGAGTTTGTAAGCCAGAATGCACGCAGTGAGGTTCTGGCTTAAACAAATTCATAATCGGTATTATTCCTCCGGAGCGAAACTCATTGCAGCCAGGCGCTTGTATGAAGCATAACGCCATTTGGCATTTTCTTCGGCAGACTTAAATAATTGATCTGCCTGTTCCGGAAATGATTTCTTCAGTGAAGTATAACGGACCTCACCATTCAGAAATTCCTGGAACTTGCTCCAGTCAGGTTCCTTTGAATCGAGGACAAACGGGTTTTTCCCTTCTGCCTCAAGTAGAGGATTGTAACGGTAAAGCGACCAGTAGCCGGCATCTACAGCTTGCTTCTCTTCAGCCTGGGATTTCCCCATACTGGCCCTCAGACCATGGTTAATACATGGAGCATAAGCAATAATCAGCGACGGGCCGGGATAAGCTTCTGCTTCGCGCAGGGCTTTCAGATACTGGGCCTGATTAGCCCCCATTGCAACCTGGGCTACATAAACATAGCCATAAGACATTGCCATCATCCCGAGATCTTTTTTACGGATCTTTTTCCCGGAAGCAGCAAACTTGGCAACAGCCCCTATCGGAGTTGATTTAGAGGCCTGACCGCCAGTGTTCGAATAGACTTCGGTATCGAGAACAAGTATGTTCACATCTTCGCCCGAGGCGATAACATGATCCAAACCTCCGTAACCGATATCGTATGCCCAACCGTCACCACCGAAAATCCAGACTGATTTCTTTGCCAGATATTTTTTCAGGCTAAGGATATCTTTTGCATAGTCTGCTTCGTTACCCTTAATTGCGTCCAAAACCTTGGCTGAAACGTCGGTTGTCTTTTCTCCGTCATTTTTTGCTTCGATCCATGCTGTGAAAGCTTCTTTTTCAGCCTCGCTTACGCCATTCTGAAGGGCTGCGTTCATGATGCCTTCCAGACGGTCTCGTTGGGCACTTACACCCTCTGCCATACCAAAGCCATACTCGGCATTATCTTCGAAAAGCGAATTTGCCCAGGCAGGTCCATGACCGCTTACTTTGTGCTTGCAGTAAGGAGTTGAAGGAGCAGAACCACCGTAAATAGAAGAACAACCTGTTGCATTTGCAACCATCATCCGTTCGCCGTAAAGCTGGGTAATCAGTTTGATGTATGGCGTTTCACCACAACCGGCACAAGCCCCGGAGAACTCGAACAACGGCTGTACAAATTGTGAGTTTTTGACAGATTTATGCTTCTCGACGATCGATTCTTTATAGGACACATTTTTGTCCATGTATTCCCATCGCGAGATTTGGTCTTCCTGAGTCCCCAGTGGTTTCATCTCAAGAGCTTTGGTCTTTGCCGGGCAAACATCAGCACAGTTTCCGCAGCCAGTACAGTCAAGTACAGAAACCTGAATACGGAAGTTCAGATCGGGGAACTGTTTGGTTGGTGTTGCCACCCTTGATTCTGTACCTTCAGGAGCATTGGCAAGTTCTTCCTTGGTCAGAAGGAACGGACGGATAGCAGCATGGGGACAAACATAGGCACATTGGTTACACTGGATACAGTTATCAGGAACCCACTCAGGAACATTCACGGCAATACCACGCTTTTCATAGGCCGATGTTCCGGCCTCAAAAGTGCCGTCTTCATAACCGGCAAACTTAGAAACAGGCAGACTGTTCCCTTTCTGGGCATTAATTACGTCAACAAACTTACTGATATATTCCGGACGGCTGGTAGCAGCAAGTTCTTCCTGCAGTTTGATTTCTTTCCATTCAGCAGGGACAGCAACCTTGGTCACGTTCTTGCCACCGGCGTCAACGGCTGCAAAATTCATATTGACAATCTTTTCCCCTTTCTTGCCATACGATTTCACGATGGCCTTTTTCATCTCGTCAACTGCCTTGTCAAAAGGAATTACATTGGTAATTTTGAAAAAAGCTGACTGCATGATGGTGTTGGTACGGGTTCCAAGGCCTAGCTCTTCACCAAGTTTAGTACCGTTGATAATATAGAAGTTAATCTCATTTTCGACAAGATACTTCTTCATGGTATCGGGAAGACGTTTCTTTGTTTCTTCTTCGTCCCAGATCGAGTTTAAAAGGAAAGAACCGCCCTTTTTCAAACCCTTTAATACATCGTAAAGGTAAATATACGCAGGAACGTGACATGCCACGAAATCCGGGGTTGTGACAAAATAAGTCGAACGGATGGGACTGTCGCCAAAACGTAAGTGGGAACAGGTGAAACCGCCCGATTTCTTTGAGTCGTATTCGAAATAGCCCTGGCAATATTTATCTGTTGAGCCACCGATAATTTTGATTGAATTTTTGTTGGCACCGACAGTTCCGTCAGATCCAAGGCCATAAAATTTAGCCTCGTAGATATTGTCCGGAGAAATCTTGATCTCTTCCTTCATCGGAAGCGACTTGAAGGTAACATCGTCAACAATACCCAACGTAAAGCCATTCTTCGGTTCCTTCATCTCCAGGTTTTCATAAACGGCAAGGATCTGTGAAGGGGTAGTATCCTTCGAACCAAGCCCGTAACGTCCGCCAACAACCAAAGGAGCATCAGCTTTTCCATAGAAAAGGTCCTTAACATCCATGTAAAGGGGTTCGCCGTTTGCCCCTGGTTCTTTACTGCGGTCCAGAACAGCGATCCGTTTTACAGTAGCAGGCAGCACGTCCATAAAATACTTAGCGCTGAATGGCCGGTACAGATGCACTGCAAGCAAACCGACTTTTTTACCGCTTTTTGCCAGATAATCGATTGTTTCCTTAATTGTTTCGGTAACAGATCCCATGGCCACAATGATATTTTCCGCATCCGGAGCGCCATAATAGCAGAACGGATGATATTCGCGTCCGGTCAGTTTACTGATCTCGTCCATATAGGCAGCAACAATTCCGGGAACTGCATCATAAAATGGATTAGATGCTTCTCTTGCCTGGAAGAAAATATCCGGGTTCTGGGCAGTACCTCTTGTTACCGGAGATTCCGGATTTAATGCCCGGGTACGGAATTCGGCCAGGGCCTTTTGATCAATCAACGGGATATAGGCATCCTGATCAAGATATTCAATTTTCTGGATTTCGTGAGAAGTACGGAAACCATCGAAGAAAGAAAGGAACGGCACGCGCGATTTAATTGTCGAAAGGTGAGAAACACCTGCCAGGTCCATTTCTTCCTGTACGGAACCGGCAGCAAGCATTGCAAAACCAGTCTGACGTGTGGCATATACATCTGAGTGATCACCGAAAATCGATAATGCATGTGCTGCAACAGCACGGGCACTTACATGAAATACTGTCGGCAACAGCTCTCCTGCAATTTTATACATATTGGGGATCATCAGTAATAATCCCTGCGATGCAGTATAGGTCGAAGTCAATGCGCCCGATTGCAGGGAACCATGCACAGCTCCGGCAGCACCTGCTTCACTTTGCATTTCTGCTAATCGTACCGGACGGCCAAAAATATTTGTTTTCCCCTTTGCAGCCCACTCATCCACATATTCGGCCATCGTTGAAGACGGAGTAATAGGATAAATACAGGCAACTTCACTAAACATGTAACTCATGTACGCGGCAGCGTAATTTCCGTCACATGTAATAAATTTCTTTTCTTTTGCCATGTCTATTCAAGTTAATTTTTGATTTATATTCAGTTTTCTAATACAAAAATCCAAACAACCACAACGGGATAACGTTCCCGTTTCCCTGCTCGATCATATCCGCAGCGGCATAACAATCGTCATTGACCGGCTCCGTATATTTTCCGCCAACAGAAAAATGATACTCTCCTTCAACCTTAAAATCTGCCAGATCCGATCGTTTAACCTCGTACTGATAACCGACCTGGTTGTAAAAAAAAGTAGTCCTTAAGCTTCTGTTATTAATATTGTCCGGATCAACCGCATACATGATATTCGTATCATGAGCATAAACACATTCCGGTTTTTTTGGCTGCTCGTCGTTCCCATTCAAGAAAAGAAGGTTAATCAGACGGGCATTCTTCAGATACCGTAAATAGTTCATAATCGTTGCCCGCGAAGTTTCCACATCGTTACTGATCTTGCTCACGTTAGGAGTAAATGGCACCTGACTGCAAATGATCTGCAACAGCTTTCGCAGCTTGGGCAAATATTTCAGGTCGATCTGGTTCAGATAGGTCACATCGATCTCTAAAGCCAGATTGACATGCTTTAAAAGTGTTTCCCCGTAAAACGCAGGATTATTTAAGAAATAAGGGTAATAGCCTGATTTCAGGTATTCGTTGAAGTAAGCCAAAGGCTTCACTTTTTCCGTAATTTCAGAAGCAATAGCTGCGTGATCTTTTATAATTTCATTGAAGTTGTACCTTCTAAAGCCAAAGCCCCCCTGATAATTAAGAAATTCCCTGAAAGAAAGCCCTTCCAGATGATAAACCCGGACAGTCCCTTTCAGAATATCATTTCCTTCAATCACCCTTAATACAGGTGAAGCCGAGAAAACAATTTTAAGTTCAGGAAATTGATCATAACAACTTCGAAGCTCTGAAGCCCAATCCGGATACTTATGGATCTGGTCGAGAATTAAAACCTTCCCTCCTTTTTTATAAAATTCGTCGGCAAAGTTGAAGATTTTCCTTTTGGTAAAATAAAAACTGTTCAGGTTAACATACAGGCAGGTTTTATCATCAGGATACTTTTCCCTTACCACATCCAGCAGAAAGGTCGTCTTCCCCACTCCCCGGAATCCCTTGATACAAATCATCCTCTCTGACCAGTCAATCTCATTGATCAGTTCTCTCCGGATGGTCTTAGAAGAATTTCCGATTAATAATTGATGTGCCTGAATCAAGTTTTCCATGCCTACAAATAGTGCAAACAAAAGTAAACAGGAAACTTATTTTTTTGCTATCCAGAGATAACAATTTTTGTCAAAAACTGTAATTTATAATTAATAAAAATAAGATCTGTCGTTATGAAGAATTAATGGGGGGTTAAAAAGACAGTCCCAGGGGAAAAAAATTGACAGAATACACATAAGTTACCTGAAATCCCTTCGGTATTCAGAGGGGGTTTTCTTCATAATTTCCTTAAAATAATGATTAAAATTTGCCAGGTTATTATAGCCACATTCATAACACACCTGCGTAATTGTCTTGTTTGATTCTGCAAGAAGACGGGCCGCAATCCCGACCCTGACACTCTTTACGTAATCCATAAAGGTTATTTTCGTCTTCCTTTTAAAATACCGGCAAAAGGAACTGGGTTCCATATAAACAAGTTCAGCTGCCTCTTTCAGGTTAATTCCATCCTGGACATTCTGAAAAACATATTCATAAATCTTATTGATCTGTTCCCGATCTTTATCATAAAAGCTGGGCATAGATGATGGCAGTGCAAGGTATTCCCGGTCGTCAATCTGCAAAAGAAGACTAAAAACCTTAAGGAGTTCGATATATTGTTCCAGTCCTTTCAGGTTAACCATGCGGTTTAGTGTAGCTGCGACCCTACCTGTTTTCGATCCCCGGAATAATATCCCGCTATCGGCCTTATTAAGCAGCACTACTACATTTTCAAGCTCCGGAACCTTAAAAAATTCTGAATTGATTATATTTTCATAAAAATGAGTAACAATACATTCGGGAGGAGATTCTCCGTCTTTTTCAAGAACTTCCCAGCAATGCGAAATATTTGGTCCCAAAAGGACAAGGTCCCCTCTTTTGTAACTGGAAATATGATTCCCGATTATTCTTCTCCCCGCCCCTGACGTTATCAGGTTCAACTCAAAATTTTTATGAGAATGGATTTTGTTGGATTCCGGATCCATCAATAACCTGCGGGTAATAAAAGAATGCTTATGGGGAACGAAAATTTTTTCATATACGAACTCCATAATTATATTTTTTTGATTATTAAAACACTATAAATGACAATCTGGTTTAAAAACAGGTTAATATTTAATAAAAATGCAATAAAACAGATCTTGTAATAACCATAATAATTCAACATATTAACCAATATCTCCTGCTCTATCGTGATTGTATATCCTATTGTAACAGCATAGAATAATGTTTCATTTTCTCAATTTAAACCTTAATGTTCTTTCTGAAATTGCAGGGCGGATATACTTTTTCAGTGATTCCGGGAACCCTAACTGCCATGGAGATGGTCCCACCCATTTTGTTTTCCTTCCTTCAATATGAATATATCCTTTCAAGGAAATTTCAACAACAGTAAACAATGGATCTCTGTATGGAGCAGTATATTTGATCCATTTAAAATTTTTATCAACCTCGTTACTGTACCTGACGCAAGGATAACTCTCTCCCAACCATTTATAAGACATGGAATTGATTGTAATATACCAGATACCTTTAACCTTTTCAGCAAAATCATAGTGTGAGTGCCCGTTGAAACAAGCGATCACACTATTTTCCGGGTCTTTCTCATTATGGTCGTCCAATATTTTCCTTACCTGTTTGCAATTTTCAATGCCGTAAACTTCATCTGCACCAGGAACGACCGTTAATCCCTGGTGAGAAAAGATGACGACCGGATGCCTGGCTAAATCCAGATCCTGTTTTAACCAATCAATCTGTTCCGGACCGATATATTGTTTATATCCTTTTTCTGCACCGGGATGCGGATCATTACCGTCAAGCAGAATAAAATGGAAACCATTTTTGTCAAAAGAATAATATGGGCTTTTCATTCCCCGGTAATCCAGGGCTTGTCGTTCAGAAAATCCCCCGTCCATTTCATGATTACCAATCACATGGTATTTATCACCAGGAAAAGAGTCCCATATATCAAAAAGAGCAGCATACTTTTCGGCAGGGGTACCAAAATCACCCAGTTCAATGATAAAATCAGGACTGGCAACCGTCATACTATCAATAAATACCTGTATCCTATGCCGGGAATCGTGCATAGTAGGCAGATGAACATCTGAACAGATCCCAATTTTTATCTGATCAAACTTCTTAGCATAAATTGGCGACATTATCAGCAAAAGCAAAACTATTACCCAAATGCGGAATATTCTTTCTTTGTCCGTCATGATTCAATATTTATCCAGTCTGGTTTAATTATTCTGATGAAATCATCTTAAAGTAAAGTTTGCCAGGGGAAAATAACACACAAATTGTTGACTAATATTGATAAAATTTTGACTAATAGAGTTATGGGATAAAGGAATTAAGATTGAACGGGATCAAAGTGGTGAATTCGTGAATGAAAGAATGAGGTTTGAAGGTTCACCACAGATAACACGGATGAACACAGATCGAAACAATAAATGTTTGAATGGGTTGAACAGTTTGATTGTTTGACGCTGCGCTGTTGGGGCGGAAGGAATATTGTGAACTGGTGAATTGGTGAATGATAGAATTGAAAATCAATGGATTGAGCCCCGAACAATAGGAACCAGATTAACAATCGGAACAATCATTATCAACCATACTGTTTCTCCCTTGTGTCTTTGTGCCTTTGTGTTCAGTCCCGCATCTTGGCGTCCTAGCGTTCAGTCTCGCGTTTTCGCATTCTGTCAAAATTCAATATAAAATGAACAAATTACAATAAGCATGGTGAAGTTGATCAGCTTTTCTTTGTAAATACAGAAATATCAGAGAACAAGAAAAGATAACTAATCTTAGCCAATTATAAACCAAATATATAATCTATGAAAATGCCATTAAGAGGGATCATCCCGCCTGTTATAACGCCACTGCTTTCCGATAGTGAAATAGACATGGAAGGATTGTATAATTTGATCAGGCACCTGGTTTCAGGAGGGGTTCATGGTTTGTTTTTACTGGGAACAACAGGCGAAGCCACCAGCCTGCAATATAAAACAAGAGAAAATGTCGTAAAAAGAAGCTGTGACCTGGTTGCCGGAAAAATTCCTGTAATGGCAGGAATAACAGACACCTCCTTTGAATCGTCAGTTGAGATGGCCTATTGCTATAAAGAAGCCGGTGCCGATGTGGTTGTTGTTGCCCCGCCCTACTACATTCCTGTTTCTCAGCCGGAAATGATAAAATATCTTGAAGATTTATCTGCAAAGCTTCCTTTACCCTTCATTTTATATAATATACCGGGCTATACCAAACATCATTTATCTGTTGAAACGGTTAACCGGGCCAGGGAATTGGGGGCCTTGGGAATAAAGGACAGTTCAGGGGACATGCTTTACTTGTATTCACTGATTGAAAAATTTAAAAATTTCCCCGGATTTTCAGTTATAACCGGGACCGAAATGTTTATTCCGGAAACCATCATACGTGGAGGACACGGGGCTGTTGCCGGGGGAGCCAACATGTTTCCCCGTTTATTTACTGATTTGTACGAAGCTTCGATTACAGGAGACTTTGAAAAAATAAAACAGTTGCAGCAAATTGTAATAAAAATCTACTGTACCGTGTATAATTTAGGGGAATACAATTCCAGGTTTATTACTGGAACTAAATGTGCCCTTTCTGTAATGGGAATCTGCAATGGTTATGTTGCCCATCCGCTGAGCAATTTTCAGGAAGAGGACAAAAGGAAAATGGAAAAATATATTCAGGAAATTGAAGAATCTTTAATGCAAATTAAAAGCTAAAGCAATGATAAAAAATAACTTGAAAACAAAAAGGAAAAATACCCCGGAAATAATATTAATCCCATTCATGCTATACTTTTTTGTTTTTCCGTTGCATTCCTCAGCTGCAGCCAAATCCGGAGAACAAACAAAAATCCCGGCAGTCCGTTCCGAATATATTTTCCCGTTACAGGACGAACACGTCCATAGCAGTTGCATTACAGAACTTTCCAACGGGGACCTGCTTTGCTGTTGGTTCCAGGGGTCAGGGGAACGCACTGCCGATGATGTCAGGATAATGGGGGCCAGGCTAAAGAAAGGACAGGCGACGTGGAGCAACCCGTTTGTCATGGCCGATACGCCGGATTATCCCGATTGCAACCCGGTCATATTCCTTGACGGCAGCAACCGGTTGCACCTGGTCTGGATTGTAGTGGTAGGTAACAAATGGGAAGCCTCGTTACTAAAAACAAAAATTTCTACGGACTATCTGTCAGAAGGAGCTCCGAAATGGGACTGGCAGGATGTTATCCTGCTAAAACCGGGGAAAGAATTTCCGGAAACATTGGAATCAGGGTTCAAAGAGCTGGGAACTGCAGAACTGGCATGGTCGGAGTACGCCCCGCAATATGAAAAAATGATTGTTGAAGCCTCAAAAGATCCGGTAAAACGCGAAACAGGATGGATGACACGGATCAAACCGCTTATTATATCACCGGAAAGGATCCTTCTACCATTATACTCCGACGGTTTTAATGTTTCCCTCATTGCCATGTCCGACGATAACGGAGATACCTGGACCTGCAGCCGGCCAATAACAGGCCGGGGAAATGTACAGCCAGCCATTCTTCAAAAGCAGGACGGAACATTGATTGCCTATATGCGCGATAACGGCGATGCACCGGGACGGATCATGCAAAGCATCTCCCGGGACGGGGGACTGGAATGGTATGCTGCCAAAAAAACGGAGTTTCCAAACCCCGGGTCAAGCATCGATGCTATTTCATTGACAAACGGGGACTGGATACTGGTTTATAACGACCTGGAAGAGGGAAGGTACAGGCTTGCAGTCAGCCTTTCGGATGACGAAGGGAAAAGCTGGAAATGGAAAAAATACATTGAAAATGATTCTACGAAAAACGGACGATATGCATATCCGTCCGTTATCCAGGGAAAGGATGGGCTGATCCATATCAGCTATTCCCACCATTCCGGAAAAGAAAAAACCATTAAACACATGTCATTCCCGGAAAACTGGATCAAAAACAACAATTAACACACTAATAAACATCAAATAAACAGATCAATCCATGAGACGGAGTATCCAATTACTGATCATTTTTCTTCTTATAACATACTTATCGAGTGCTCAGGAAAAATATGCCATCGGGCTTTTCCACTTTAACCTTCAGTACGTAGCAGGCGATTACCGCATTGAAAGCAGGATTATCCGGGAATCGCTTTATCCTGTACTTCAATTTTTCGACAAACATCCTCAATATAAATCAGATATCGAAATCCAGGGATATGCCATCGAAGAACTGGCGGAAGAACATCCCGAAGTATTGAAGCTTTTAAAGAAGCTGATTGCCAGGGATCAGATAGAATTGGTTATCGCCCATTATTCAGATCAGTTCTTCATAGGTTATCCGGCACTCGATCTTAAGAAATCGATTGAAATTTCGGATCAGATCCTGGCGCAATATGGCATAAAACGGTCGAGGGTTTTCTTTGGACAGGAAATTCAATGGACCCCGGCTTATCCTGGTATCTTAAAAGATAAATACGACCTGGTCGTAACGAGTTCAGATCCGCACAGCTATTACCGGGACAAAACGCTTCCTCTGGTAAAGGTATCTTACGGGAGTGACCACATCCTGGCCCTCATCGGGTCCGGAGAAAAAAAGCTGAACGGGCTCGAGTGGCAATGGGCATTCCTCGACGACGGGGAAGAATTCAACACGACCGATTACAATAGTGATTTCTACCGGGTACCGGAGCAGGAAAGAAAAAGTACCGACCGGTTTCGGGAACTGGAATCAAAAGGGTACCGGTTTGTAACGATGAGCGAATTGGCCGGTAAAATAAGGAAACTACCGGGATATGCCGTACCTGACTATCCGTTTGTTCCGGAAGGGACCTGGAACATGTCTGTTTGCGGCCCTTTCATGTGGATGGGCAGGCAGCGAAGCGGGGTCGAAACAGACGGGATAACCAGGGCACTCTCTTACCAGCTGAGAGGGATCGTGCTAATGACTGAGAAAATGATTGCCTATGCAGAATCCCTGGGGCTCGATGTTACAGAATTAAAAAAAATGCTCAAAGAAGCCTGGAAACACCTGCTCCTCTCCGAGGTATCAGACTCAAGCGGATGGACTCCGCTACTGGTCGAGGTACAATATACGGCAAACGAAGTGGCCAACGCGCGGATGCTTACCGACCAGATCATGAACAAACTCCACAAAATACTTCCTCAGGAAGACAAATCGCTGGTTGTCAACACCCGCACAGGAAAAATAACCCCAATTACTCCATCTGAAACAAATATTTCCACAGTAAGCTACTCCCCTATCCCTTTTTATGTCAGGGCCAAAAGCTATCAGGCACACATCCGGGAAATAGACAGTCTGACCTATGAGTTGAATATCAAATGCACCCGTCCTGACGACGGAGCCGTAGAAATTGAATTTGATACTCCGGGGCAGGGACTTTACTATTCAGCCGGAGCAGGCGAAAATATCGCCGTAGAAATACCGGTTGATCTGAAACATGATCCGGCATTCTCCTTATCCAACGGCTTTATTTATCTGAATAATGGCTATAGTCTTATTAAAGATTGTTCTGTTGAGCACCTGGCCGCTACCTGGAAAATGAAAGCTAAAAAACTTGTTTTCAGAGAAGAACTAAAGAAAGGAAACAATGAAATGAATATGCATTTTTATCTGAAAAAAGGAGATTTAGAAACAGGCCTGGCTTTTGCCAATCATTTAAATACCTGGCCTTCCTATCTTGTTCATATCAGCAGGGAAGGGATTGTATATGAAAAAATAATACCCGGATCCCCCGAATTCGGATATTAACATGATTACTGCGCAATCAGATAATCATACAAGCGACCTTGAAAAACAACCAATATCTGTTACAATGAGACATATTTATTTTATCGCAATTTTATTTTTTATTATTATTTCAGCGTGCACGAATACCTCTGTTGTCGAACAAATAGAAAAAAGCCTGCATGATCCGCATTCAAAGGAAGTACTGGTAGCAGCTCACCGTGCCGCCCATAACGGTTATCCCGAAAATTCACTGCCGGCAGTGCAACATGCAATCGACCTTGGTCTCGACATTGTAGAAGTCGACATCAGGGTTACCCGTGACGGAGTGCCAATACTAATGCACAACAAAGTGATCGACGATAAAACAGATGGAACCGGAGACCCGGAAAGTTATGTACTCAAGGATCTGCAAAAATTCAGATTAAAAATGGCTGACGGTTCCCTGTCCGAAGAACATATCCCCACATTTGAAGATGTTTTGAACCTGGCCAGGGGAAAAATAATGATCGATGTGGACATAAAAACCGGTAATCTCAAACCGATTACGGATGTTGTAAAAAAAACAGGGATGCAGCAACAGGTCTTTTATTTTGATGATGATTATCTGTCTTTAAAAGAAATATTATCACTCGATCCCGGAGCGATGATTATGCCACGTGCCTACTCTTATCAAATGGCCGATTCCGCTCTCCGTATTTTTACGCCAATAGGAGTTCATATCGACGATTCTTTTTATACCCCGCAAACGGTTAGGCTCATAAGCGAAAAAAATGCAAGGATATGGATTAATGCACTTGGCGAAACCGATCAGCAGATCCGGGAAGGGGAAATTGAAGAAGCCATGGATAGTCTGCTTTATTTTCACGCCAATATGATTCAGACCGATGAACCGGAAAAAATATTGAATTACCTGAGAAGTAAAAAGCTCCACCGGTAAACCGTTCCAGATTTATTTTTGGCATAAGGAAGGACTGCCTCAATTGAATGAGGCAGTCCTTCCTTATCAGCATATATTATAAAAAAGCAGGTAGAGCCAGTCTGGTTCTACCTGTAATGTCGAATATTATTTTTTTTAAAGTTTTATTTTTCCATACCGAAGAATAACGACCTCCCGGGAGATGTAACGGCTACGATTCAGGACTGCTGATTACGCCAAGATAACGTCCCAGCCAATAGGGCAACAGCCAGATATCGCCTGCGCTATTCTCTGAATTTCCATGTCCGTCGCTGTCAAGCTGGAACCTGTTTGCATTATGCCTTCGGACAGGAAGCTCATCTGGAGGGAGCACCTCTTTTATCGTTTGCCCTCTAAAATTATCAGGAACGGGTTCAATATCTTTCCGGTCACTGTTTTTGACACTCCAGTCGATCAGGTCCAACGGATACCTTTTTAAATACCATACCGCTTCATCCAGGTCAAAATCAGCCGCTCCGGTTATGGCAGTCATAATATCCCAAAGGCCGTCTTTTTCCGGACGCTCATACTGCCAGTGATCGATAATAGCTTTTTTATACATTGTTTTCAGCGTATCATTTAATGCATACCGGTAAAGTCCCCAATATCCCAGAAAATACATTTCATCGTCAGAGTGGTTCCACCCGTCAGACAACATTTTGCTCCAGTCGTCGGCATCAGCCGGGGCATGACCGATTTCCTTCATCGGCCGCATCAGGTTTTCGAGGTAACCATACTTTTGCATCAGTTCAAGGGTTTTCTGCCTGTAAATTTCTTTCCTGGTGAAATGATACGCAGTTTGCAGCATGGCTATTATATTCGACGAATTTATCTTCCTGTCGCCAACAACCTTAGGACGGGCATTCACGTATTCGGGGTTCCATTTTCCCCACGTTGTAGGCTTCCCGTCATAATCGACCAGGTAAAAATCATGATCAACAATGTGCTGCATCAACTCGTCAATCAGGTGAACAGCCTTCGATCTGAGAGAATCGACATCCACTAGTTCCGCAAGTGCCCCAAGGGAAAAAATATGCCCGATCGCTTCATCACTGCTTGTTGTGGCTTTCCAGTCCCATTCCGGGTCAGGAGAATTTTGCCATCTCTCGGGATCAGAAAGCTCCTTCTTCATCCCTTTTCTTTCAAAAGAGCGGGAAGGAAACCCGGGAACAGGATTAATCGTATAAAGCCTTTCCATGGCGTCCAGCGATTCAGCGCAATTCTGTAAGGCTTCCTCTGACCGGGTAACTGCATATCTGAAAACCTGGCTTCCAAGGTACATTGAAGTCCAGAGCCCGTCATTATCAGAATCGCTCAGATGCCCCTGCGCCAGGTTCCCATGCTCAAGCCCGCTGAGTGTCGCATTAAAACCGTAACGGATATGCCTGCTTCGCACCTGTTTCTCGAATAGCACAGCTTTATCCTCAAGCGTCATCTTTTCAAAAACGATCCGGCCAAGCCCCTTATCCGTGAGAATAAGAATGCTGTTCCCCGGCCCTTTCCCGATAGAAATAACCTTATTGCCAGGCAACCACCGTTCTCCATTATAAAAATCATATTTTCCATCTTCACGAAGCATAAATGCACCCTCATCCGATCCGAACCAGAGCTGCCCGTTTATTTCAGACACAGCCGTAATGGAAGTGGACGGAAGTTTCCGCTGTACCGCTCCTATCTGGTGATACGAACGGGCATCAATTGTCAGGTATCCGTCGCTTGTTCCGATAATTGCCTTTTCTCCGTCAAGAAGGCAGAATGAAGTGAAATCCTGTCCTGAATATATTTTCGACAGCCGCAACGACTGGCAGGAAAAAATGCTCAAAGAATTCTTTCCAAGTATCCAGTACGAATTATCAGATGCGGCATACTGTACTGCGATAACATCTTCAGGCGCTTTTCCTTTCCATACTACTTTTGACCTCTGGACACATTCCAATATGTTACCATCCGATATCATGAACATAAAATCCTTTCCTCCGGCAAATAATTTTGCCTCCGGCACTGAATGTCCGGAGTATAAATTCCCGGCCCAGGCGTTACTTAAGACCGCCTTACTGTCCAGATATACAAATTGATTATCATAAACCTCCATTCCCCGAAGTTGTTTATTTGCCATAGCCAGGTAAGTATGGTCATTTACAAGGCTTCCGGGATAAAGGAAAAAACCTGCATCCGGAACCAGCAATCCGCCGGTTGACAAGACCTGAATAACACCATTCCGGTCGGTCCCTGCTGCCAGTAACGGACTCTCCTTGTCATAGTAATATTTCACACTGTATTTCTGTAAAAAAGGAGTATCCCTGTAAACGGAAGATTTCGACTCAAAGGAGCCGGCCGAAGCATTGTCTGTTATAAAAGAGACAGCCAATGCCAATAAGTATAAATATTTTTTCACATTTAAGAATTTTAACAAATAATATAAAACGGATAGGATGTACGGACAATCACTTTTACATCCTATCCGTTAATTTGTTATTAAAGGTAACGAATTGCTATTGCAACAGCCACATTTTTGCAAACTCTGTATCCTGCGCCGGAGAAAGGGTCGCTACGCCTGCCTCATAAGCATCCGCATTTTCGCCCAACTCATCAGCAGGGTAACGGAAACGTACCGGGAAGGTATAATTCTTCAGGTATCCATTATCGAAAATATAAGGCAAGTCTGTACGACGAAGTTCCAGATAAGCCTCGGTAGAAACAAGGAACAAAGCCATCCACTTTTGGACCGCGATCTTCTCGAGCTGTCCGGCCTGATCTTCCGGCAATGCGACCTCAGTCTGGGCAAGGTAAGTTGAAATATCGGCATCCGAGACTCCCCAGCGCTCCATTGATTGGGTTATCCCGGCGCGATAATAATCGTCGGCACTGCCCGAAATTAACCCTTTCGCGGCTGCTTCAGCAAGAAGGAATTGAATTTCATCACTGTTCATTATTGTGGCCTGTAACAATTCATGGCTATTCTGTCTGAACAGCTGTGAAAATTTGGATACTTTAAAATTACCGTTGGTACCTCCGGCAGCAGTGTCATAGTGCCCGTTACCATTCTTAAAATCGCCAGGCATACCAGCAATAAAGCCGACATAAACCTTATTCGAATCCAGAATATTACTATACTGGGCGCTGATTTCAGAGTTGCTCAGGTCGATATATTCCCAGGTAGAGGAATAGGTAAATCCATTGGGATCGGTCGTTGTGAATGTTACCCCGTCAAGGGAAGGATCGCTTGTCCATGGTTTTTCTACCGGAGCAAACCAAACTTCCAGCCGGGGATCATTATAAGCAAGAAGCGTATCAACGAGAGACTTGCTTGGCCTTCTCCTGTCGAATTCATCCGATGTTGTCCAGTTCAAGGTGCCGCCGTCCCATGAGTCGTCGGCCGTTGTCCCCACAAATTCGATAGAAGCATCATCATCACTGCTGTCAAAAACCGGCGATGTATCCGGGTTGTCCAGGATTTCCTGAATCCGGGTCCCGGCATCAGAAATTTTGGCTGATTCCCGCATCAGCATCCTTACTTTCAACGAATTAGCAAATTTCAGCCATTTGGTTTTATCACTGGCATACATCAGGTCATAGGTCGAGGAAACAGACTCAGTTCCCTCAGAAATAAGGGTACAGGCACTATCCAGTTCTTCCAGCAGTCCGGTATAAATATCTTCCTGTTTGTCATATGTTGGATAAAGAATGCCTTCCCGCCCCTTAAGCGCCTCGGAATAATAAACATCACCATAAAAATCCGTCATATAAGAAAACAGCAAAACCCTGAATATTGTAAATATACCTTCATGAGTAAGCGAACCTCGTTCTTCCGCCTGGTTGATAGCCTCATCGGCAAACTTGATGATATCCATGGCATCATACATTTCGTCTGTAGCCTTTTGAAAAGAAGTATAGTAATTATCGCTTCCCTGGTAATTCCGGACAATATACTGGACGGCACCGGGCAGTTTGGTCGTTGAATAGGCTTGCCCTGAGTAAAATAATGTCGTCTTTTTTATCAGTGATGACAGCAGATACGGATCGTTTAACGATTCGACGGCGTCCTTTTCCTGTAAAGTATCGTATTCCCGCAAAGCATCCTTGCTACACGAAACAATTCCAAGGAACAGCAACGCGGACATGATCTGTTTTAGCTTCATAACTATCTTTTTTTGAATTGATTAAAAATTTAATCCAAGTTTAAACCCGAGAGAACGGATACTCGGTAAGGTAGCCCTTAAGATCCCCTGGTTGGTGCCGACCCCGCTAAAGGCTGATTCGGGATCTTCATGCCTTCCTGATTTATTCCATTGAAATACATTTCTCCCGATCAGGGATATCACGACGTCATGCATCATCAATTTATTTGTCAGCGAATTTGGAAGCGAATAAACCAGGGAAACCTCTTTCATTTTAAAGTTCGTGGCATCGAAAGTTCTGGTGGAAGCGAAGTTCCAGATTGCATCGCCATACGCATTGTACGGGAAATCGTAAAACGTATTGTTAGGATCAGCGCCGTTGACGATATAATCATCATCACCAGGACTATCACCTGTATAATCAGGTTTCACAAATACACCCTGTACATAGCTGGCATCATGAAAATCAGAACGTCTGGCATTATTAAAATCGTTAATTACCCCGTAATCACTCGATCCTGCTGAAGGCCATGCCAGGCCGCCATGATCGGCATCACGTCCGCCAACCCAAACGGGGTTATTTTTTCCGGCCCCCAAGGTTGATTTTGCCTTACCGTTCGATTCAAGATACTGCTGGTTGACAGAAACATACTTTCCGCCGACGCGAAGACTACCGACCAGGTTCAGTGTCACCCTTTTAAACTTCAGCGAAGTATTAAAACCTATAATATAGTCAGGGTTGAAATTTCCAAGCATCTTCCGGTCCCGTTCATCAGACGATTCCTGAAATTTTCCTTCATCGCTGCTAAGCAGGTACTGACCGGCATATTTGCCTGTTTTCACTTTCAGGATAGGATTCTGTTCATAAATATTTCCGATTTCCTCACCTTTGGCAATTTTAACTTTAGTCTTGCCATCGTAATCGGCAAACACATAACCATCGGTAGCGAAACTATCGGAAAGTTTCTTGATTTTTGCCTTATAATGCGTAAAGCTGGCTGAAATATCCCAGTTCCAGTTTGCATTTCTTATCGGAGTTACTGTTAACCCCCATTCGAAGCCTTTCCCTTCTACATCACCGATATTAGTCGTCATGCCTGTATATCCCGTACCCTGTACCGTAGGAATATCACCGATCTGATCAAGCTGATCCTTAATGTAATAGGTAAAATCGAACATGATCCTCTTTTTTAATACCCACAGATCAATTCCCCCTTCTTTAGTGATCGAATGCATTGCCTTGATGTCCGGATCGACCAGGGTTGTGGAAATATCGGCGGTCTTAACATCTCCCCAGTCTGACGATTCGAACGTATAGGTGTCCACATTCCGTTCTTTTGTCAGTCCATTCCCGACATCAGCCCAGCCTAAACGGAGCTTAAGCAGATCAATCGCATCAGGCAGGGAAAATGTCTGTGATATAATCCAGCTTGCAGAAACAGAAGGATAGAAATAGTGAATCTTTTCTTCTTCCAGTATTCCTTTCCAGTCGTTTCTTCCTGTAATATCCAGAAAATACTTGTTGCCATAGCTCAGGCTGGCCGTTCCATAAGCGCTGTATGTCTGGGAAGTTGACCATGTGTAGTCGGAAGTCAGAGTGCCTGAAGCTGCATTGGCAACAGTAAACAATGCAGCTACCGCCAGATCTCCTGCATCAATGCTGGAATAGGAAGTTTTACCATAATTATAGTTCGCCCCGCCGGAAACAGACAGGTCCAGTTTACCAAAAGAGTTGGCATAAGTCAGGATCAGATCTGTATTATAGGTTGAAGAAACATTTTGACTTGTAGAAAATTCACCGTAAAGGTCTTTCCGGTCGCCCCAGGACTTCCGGTGCTCATAATTCTCTGTAACGCTCTCCAGTCCGGTACGGAAAAGGGCCGACCATTGTTTGGAGAAGGCCCAGTCGAGCTGTATTTTCCCAAAAGTATTGTACCTTGTAAAACGGTGTATATTTTCATAAGCGCTCCACCACGGGTTATTCAGTGAGGTCGTGGTGGTTTCATTACCATCTCCCGGATCCTTCATCATCGCCCCGTTCTGGGTAATCCCCTCGAACCCGTTCAACCAATAATTTTTCATATCATTAAGTGGTTGAAGGTTTGCCGGAAAACTAAACAAGAGATCGTTTAATGCGCTGTTTGATCCGGTTGAATTAGCCTTATTCGGCGAATCTGTTATAATGTAATTCGCACTAACGGAAACTTTGATATCATTGGTCACCTTATAGGATGAATTAAGGGAAACGCCCTTTTGATAGGTTTTCGTGTTGGGCATTACTCCTGTATTGTCCATGTCTGAGAAAGACAAGCGGAAAGACCCTTGTTCGTAGTTCCCGCTAACACTGATATCGTTATTTATTGTATGCCCATTTTGCAGGTATGCTTTTACCCTGTTTTCATGATAGGAATACTGGGCTGCTTCATCCCAGCTTTGAGTCTTCACGTTCCAGAATTTTGCCGTATAGCTGCCATCGAGCTTTGGTCCCCAGGTATCCGTATTATCGTACTCCCATTCATAGGCCCGTTCCCCCTGTCCGAACTCATCCTGCATTTCAATAAACTGATACGGCTGTTCAACCGTGAAGGAACTGTTCACGCTTACCCCGATCCCTTTTCGCCCACCCTTTCCTGACTTCGTGGTAATCATAACAACACCGTTCCCTCCTTCTGCTCCGTACAGGGCACCGGCACTTCCTCCCTTTAAGATGGTAATACTCTCGATATCCTCAGGGTTCAGCTGAGAAAGAATATTTCCAAAATCAACTCCGTCCATCGTCGTAAAAGTTTGCTGCCCTACAGGGACGCCATCAATAACATACAGGGGCTGACCGCTTTTTGAAACATCCCGGTCGCTTTTCGTAGGCATTGTTGTTGTTCCCCTGATGTTTACCAGCACAGACGATGTCGGATCACTGCTCAGACTGGTAAAATTGACACCGCTGACTTTCCCGTCAAGCGACTTCATCACACTCGTATTTCCTGCCTGAACAAGATCATCCGAGTTTACTTCTCCCACCGAAAATGCCAGCGATTTTTTCTCTTTTGTAATACCTAATGCAGTAACCACGACTTCGTCAACTCCAATTGTCGAAGAAGCCAGAAATACATCGATCACAGGTCTGCCATTTACGGGTACCTCCTGCGTTTCCATACCCACAAAAGAAAATACCAGTACGGATTTAGGATCTGGCACCTCGAAGGAATAGTGTCCGTCAAAATCGGTGATAACACCGTTTGTGGTACCTTTCAGCACAATCGAAACTCCAGGTAAAGGTTCTCCCCCCTTTTCCTTTACTGTTCCACTCACTTTAATTTGTGCATACAACGATGCAGAAAAAAAAGTAAGTACAACAAGCATAAGCATTTGCACAATCGTTTTTTTCATTTGATAATTTATTTTTATTAAGCACACAAAACCGGTCCTGAAAAGCATTCCCGACAGGAAGATTTTCTTATCCGGCTTTTTTTTGGATATCTGGTTATAATAATTAAACTGAACGTTTTGACAGGGACCAAAGGTTAGCAAAGACGAAACACAATACTTCTTATATTTTAATCAAAACAGATGAAATATTAACCTAAAACAAAAACTAACAATCTGAAAAACAGAACAATAAGTTAACATTCAATTAAAACATTGTTAATATAGGGTATTGAGATGTCTATATCTTAAAAAATGGTAATCTTTGGGTTAAATATTACATCAACTTACACATTTAAAAATCTCCGGATTTAATAAACCTTATAAGTTCTTCCGGCTTATCTGTCTGAATACCGTCAGTTTCAAGTTCAAGAATATGCTTCCACTCTTCCGGTGTTTCTTTTTCATCATCAACAAAGACCATGGCGTGTTTTTGATGTGCCTTCCGGACGAAACTTTTACTCAGCACCCCCATATCTGTTGCGACGACCCTGGCATTGTACACGGCAGCTACATGATCGATATTATTAACAGACTGAGGATCGGGCATTGGAAATGAATTTCCAAAAATACGGGGGTTATCCTGGAGCGTACCGGCATATCCGGGAGAAAGGTACCAGACCACATCCTGCTCCATCCCGTACTTCCTGATAATTTTCATTAACTCAGAAACAGGGGCATCCTTCAGATCAAGATAAATTCCAATTTTTCCCTTACATAACCGGAGTATCTGCTCAAAAGTCGGGACCCGGGTCCCCTTCCACGTCTCTCCTACCTTCAGACCAATATCCAGTGATTCTATTTCATCAAGGGTCAAGTCCCTCACCTTCCCAGTTTTTCCACGAACATAAGAAGCGACATCCGGGTTATGCATGCTAACAAATTTTCCATCCTTTGTTGTCCGGATATCCACTTCAACAAAATCACATCCAATATCAATCGCTTTACGGTATGCGGCCAGAGAATTTTCAGGAATCCCATTCTCATGGGCACCCCTGTGGGCAATTACATAAACGTTTCCATTTTTGGGCTTGCGAAACCCTGATGATTTTCCGGATGCTGATCCGGAAGTGATTGCCGGGCAAGTGCCAAGCACACTATAACAGCAGATAAGCAGAAAAAAATACTTTACCCAATGCATGTCTTCCCAAGTTAAATAGATAAATAACCGAAAATTTATTTGCCTACAGTAAAATCCTTTACCGACGACCTTTTGATATCTATAGTCTTATTATTTACAAGAGGGTTGGCCCAAAATCCAATACTCAGAATATATCCCAATGTTATATAAAGGAAAGTCATCCCTCCCCTCAAACCAATCCAATCGCCAATTGCGCCAATCACCAAGGGGACACAGGCACCTCCGATAATTGCAGAACATAAAATTCCGGAGAAGGCACCATGATTGCTTCTCAATGAGTTCAGGGCCAGGGAAAAAATAACAGAATACATGACGGAAGCAAAAAAACCGACACATGGGAAAGCCCAAAGGGCAACCCTTGCCGGTCCCCAAAGGCCCAAAGCTAAGCAGACCATTGCTGCAAAAGTAAATAACTTAAGAACAAGCCTGCTATCCAGAAACTTCAGAAGAATAAGCCCCAGCACGCAGCCAATAGTAAGGAGCCCCCAAAACCAGGAAACAGCACCGGCCCCCTCTAGTCTTGGATCAAATCCGTGATATTCTGACAGGAAGCGGGAAATCCAGTTAGCAACGCCCTGCTCTGTTCCAACGTATGCGAATATCCCGAGAAAATACAGGATCACTGTCCTGTTATGAAATAGTGAAACGTGTGTAGACCAGGCCCCGGTCTTTTCTTCTTCGTTCAATTCAACAACAGGCAGCTTAATCAACAACATCAAAAGGAACATCAAAACAGAAATCAAAGCAAAAATCCAGTACAGCGAAACCCATGGTAATTCAGACGGGACAACCCGGTGCAAAAAATCAAGTATAATATTATTTACCTGACCGGCATGTCCATAATTTTCAAGGTTTAATACGAGATAAGAAAAAAGATGCGGACTGATAAACGAGGCAAGGCCAAATGCAAGCTGACCGGCAACCGAATTGAACGCAAAATGTTCCTCTCCCCCGGCGACTCTTAACAATGGATTAATTGCCACTTGTAACATGGCCATCCCGGCACCTATCAGGAATAAGGAAACAAGAGCTACCGGAAAGGATGGGAGCAGGGAAAACAACGCAGCTCCCAGGAAAGAAACCCCGAAAGCAAAAGCCATCACCTTTTTCTCCTTAAACTTCTCAACCGCCATTCCCGAAGGAATCGACAAAACCCCATAGGCAATAAAAAAGGCAAAAGGCAGCAGGGCAGCCATAGCAAGGCTTACCTTAAAATCATTAATGATATCAGGGATCAATGGTCCAAGAATATTTGTCAAAAATGAAATGACGAAAAACACAAATAAAATAAGCAGTACGATCCAGTAATTTTTTTGCATAATTTTCAGAGTTAAGGTCACGGACCTATTTGTTACTTTGGTTATCTTCTCTTTTTTCCTTTTATAATATATTTAACAGTTGTTTTACTCTTTTCCTTGTTTAATTTTTTAATGTCAATTTCTCCACATTCCATGCTTTTAACTGTATTTGGGGTTCCCCATTGAAATCGCCAAGGCTGAAACGGGCTTCATATGACCTTTCTTCTCCCGGAAGCAGGGTCACGTAGTTATCAGACCAAAAAACCGGAAGGACCGGCTGTTGTGTCCGGGGGTTAACAATATCCGCATAAATAAAAAAAGCTATTGATTTTGAATGATTTGCCATTAGCAGTTTAACTTTTCCTGATTTTCCTTCCCTGCTGAACTCATAGCTACAATCGAGCTTAACAGGAGGAAGTTTATCAAGTGACGTATAATCAGCATAGGATTTCGATGGTGTATAAAAGGGCCACTCAAGTTTTTTTGCAGCATCATAATCCAGGATATCCTTTTTCAATGACAACCAATAAAAACTGTTATCGATCTCCTTGTTGTTTTCGTCATAAATTCTCAGGTCAAGGAACCAGACAGGGGTAAGCCCTTCGATAGCAGGCAATTTATAAATAAACCTGGATGTATTGGCTGCAATATTCCCGGTCCACTCATCCTCAAACAATTTTTTCGAATTGATATCATATACCCTCATCCTGACAGACAGATGATTTAAGTCTGCAAGTTTTTCACTTGCCAGGTAAATATCGTTAAATCCATATCTGTAAATTGCATGTACCGGGTTACATGCTTTCCTTACGGCATAAAAAGAACCATTCGGCTGCAAATAGGTATCGTATAATTGCCAATATAATTCGGGCCAGGCAGAATTAAGCATCCATTGTATGATCCCGGTACTTGTCGGACGGTTTGCTATAAAAGCTTCGAACATCGGCCTCATTACTTCATAGTTGCTCATCTGAGATTTAAAAGCAAAGTCTTCAACGTTTTCTGAAGGTCCGTACCTTTCAGACAAAGCTTTTCTGAAACGGTCCAGGGTTTTAAACTGGTTCCTGCCCGTATGATATTCCCAGTATGCGGTATCGATCGGCCAAAGACTTTTCTCAGGGAGCATCCTTCTCAGTGAAGAAACAGGGGGAACAGCCGGGCCCGGACAGGTTTCGGTATTAAACCCGTAGGCACCGCCCAGCTGTGTGTCCGTGAACCAATATACAGGAGGTGTAAAAGCATAAGGTCCGAGCATCTTCATTCCTGTGGGCCCGCTAATATCGCTCACAAGCGGAACCTCGGCTACGATATGATTATTTTCGGTACCCGCACCTCCGGCTGAGGTAATATATGAGCGGGAAGGATCATAAAGTGCAAAGATCTCCCTGTATTTCCGTTCCAACTCAGGTACAGGCAATTTGTCACTTCCCAGCATCCAGACATATACGGAAGGATGGTTTCTGAGCCACATCAGTTGATCGCGCCAGGAATCAGCCAGCAGATTAATATCGGCATCAGAAACAGCCCCGCCATATTTTTCATCACACGGTTTATGCAAATACTCTTCCCATTCCCATTGGCAGCTCCATCCGATCATTACCAGGATTCCGTATTCATCACACAGGTCGTAAAGCGTTTCATCCTTACCCCAAAATCCTTCGCAGCGAATACTGTTCAGGTTCATATGACGGATATACTGTAGCTGATTTTCAACGCTCTGCCTGGTATCCTGCAGCAACAGATCATCCACCCATCCTCCCCCTTTGATAAGCACAAACTGTCCGTTGACTGTAAATGCGCGATTTTTATTTTTATCGAGATAGCTGTCGATTTCCCTGATCCCGTATTTCTTATCAACCTCATCAATCACTTGTCCTCCGGAGATAAAAGAAGTCCGGATATGGTAAAGGAAGGGCTTTCCCATACCGTTGGGCCACCACAGCTTTACATTTTTAACGGAAAGCTGATCAAAATCTTCAGGTGAGAACCGGCAAGATAATGTTTCCCCTGCTTTTAAGGTCAAATCTCTCTCGATGGTACCCAATTCGAAATCAACTCTCAACCGGCCTTTCACCTCTTTGCCCGACTTGTTTTCAAGCTGAACCTGTATATAAAGGTCTGCATCCCGGCAAGTGTTTTTATTAACCTTGGAATACACGAAGGGGCTCCTTATTTTAATCCCCTGATTAATTTCCAGGAAAACCTGCCTGAATATTCCCATACTACGATCTCGCGGAAGAGGGTTCCAGTCGACAAAACCAATAGAGTATTCACCGTCTTTTGGCGGCCATAATTTTAATGCAATAACGTTTTCGCCTTTTCGTACATAATTGCTTATATCAAAAGAAAACATTCTGAAAGCACCTGCAAAATGGTCTTTATCATCAACCTTTTCTCCATTTATCCAAAGATCGGCCCTGTAGTTTATCCCGTTAAATCGCAGACAAATAACTTTTTTCAATTCATCACCGTCAAGTATAAATTTTGTGCGGAACCACCAGGGTTGCAGAAACCGGGACTGATCGACGTCCAGCATATTTCTGCCGAAATACGGGTCTTTGATAATACTGTCAGCAACCAGGCTCCCCAACACTGTTCCGGGCACAGCCGCACAGTACCATGAGCGATCGTCATATCCGCACTGAGATATGTTTTTCCCGTCAACTCCCGACAATTTATCATTTGCCTGCATTTTCCAACCGGTATCCAGGGCCCGCGTTTCAAAAGAAATCTCTCGCGTTCCCCGGGCTGTTCCCAAACAGATATTTGTAAATGAGAACAGGATATAGAGAAAAAGTGGCAGCTGGTTCTTAAACAGATTTTTCATTGGGATATAGTTGAATAAACAATTTACGACGGAAGACCAGAATAGAGTTTATTTGAAAACTGGAAAAATCACCCCCCCTGATTTGATTAAATCGCACACTTCATAGTTTTAAGTTTTATTTGGTTTGGTCTTTTATTTTTGATCTAAACAAAGTAAACGGATAAAGGCAGGAAAAACTTCCATTATTTTATTCATTTCATATCATATTTTAACCTAAAAGCCGTCTAAATATCTTTTTTACAATAAAACAGCTCAATATTTTTAATATTTTAATTATCCGGATCAAGATAAAAATAAGAATCAAGGGGCTGTAAGCCATGTACAGAAAAAGGAAACACCGGTTTATCCGGATATTAATAGCTTAGTACATTTTCCGGGAAAAAACAGTTTTTCTTTATGTTTTTTTGATTAACTTCAAAAACTTCAAAGTCCAAATTGAACAGCAAAAAACAGTTGAATACAATTGTTCATTGCTAAGTTTATTTTTTAATTAGAAATCAAATAATCAACCTTAAATTACATAAATTAAATAAAAACCGAAATGAAAGAAAAAAGTATTGAATTGCTTAACAAAGCCATCGCCGACGAGCTTTCTGCCGTTCACCAGTACATGTATTTCCATTTTCACTGCGATGACCGTGGATATGATCTGTTGGCCAGCTTATTTAAAACAACCGCAATCCAGGAAATGATCCATATCGAAAGGCTTGCCGAACGGGTATTGTTTCTGAAAGGAGATGTGGAAATGACAGCCGCTGAAGAAGTAAAAAAAGTCCGTGATGTCCGTGAAATGATTATGATGGCCCGAGAAATGGAAGACGAAAGTGCCCGGGCTTATAATCTTTGGGCCAATGAATGTGCCCAAAATGCAGACTCTGCCTCAAAAAAGATTTTCGAAGGTTTAGTTGAAGAAGAAGAAAGGCATTATGACCAGTTCGATGTGGAATTGGAAAACATGGATAAATTCGGGGACAACTATCTTGCTCTCCAATCAATAGAACGAAGTAAGAAAGTCTCCGGCCATCCCGGAATTTCAGCCGAATAATAATTTTTTCATAACAAGAGGCTGTCCCAATAGTAAAAGGACAGCCTCTTGCTGTTATAATTACCACATATGACAAATATTTGGCTATCTTTGAAAAAACGAATAACCTATTTATTATGTTGAAAACAAAGTACATAGACCCTTTGGCGGATGTGGCGTTTAAAAAAATTTTTGGATCAGAACCAAATAAAGATTTGCTCATTTCCTTTCTTAACGAACTGTTCCGTGGCCGTAAGCGGATCACGGACCTTGTTTACAACAAGAATGGATGGATAAAATCCCGGTATTTTTGAGAAAACCGATATTTGAATTTTGCGATTAAGCGAGCGCAGAGGCCAAGCTTGCTTGGAGTATGCCGAGCGTGAGCAAAATGCGCGAAGCGAAAAGTTTTTTAATGTATCAGAATACTGTAATTTAACCAAGGAGGAGAAAGCGATGTACGATATAGAACAAAAGCGGAGGTGGGACCGGGCGAACATTCTTGCCTATGCCAGGGAGCAGGCTAAAGAGGAAGGTAAGGCAGAAGGTCTGGCAGAAGGGAAAATAGAGGGGAAACAAGAAGTTGTTTCCAACCTACTTCAGGCAGGGCGTTTCTCTGTCGAGGAGATAGCAACGTACGCCAATGTCCCTGCAAGTTTTGTCCTTGAAGTCCGGGATAAATTAGCAAAAACAAAGAAATGATTGATGCTCCGGGCTTCAAAGAAATACCAGCCACTCTCAATTTCCATAAGCGACAGCAATGTTCCGGCAAATGACAGTGTTGTCCCAGCGATTGTCAATGTTGTTCCAATAATTGTCTTTGTTGTTCCGGTAAACGACAACCGTGTTCCAGCGACTGTCTGTGTTGTACCAGCAACCGTCTATGCTGTTCCAGTAAATGCCGTTGTTGTTCCGGTAAGTTACAACCATACGCCAACAGGAGATCGCGTTGTACCAGCAACCGTCAACACTGATCCTGCAAGTGACCGTGACAGACTTACAAGTGACTGCGACAGTTCTACGAGTGGCCACGACGGTCTTACGAGTGACTGCGACAGTCTTACGAGTGGCCACGACGGTCTTACGAGTTACTGCGACAATCCGTCAAGTAATTGAAACAATCCGTCGAGAGACCGTGACAGTCTTACGATTTACTGCGACAGTCCTACAAGTAACCGAAACAATATTACGAGAGACCGTGACAATCCTGTAAGAGACAGCAATAGCCTGACGGGTTGCGGCGACGGTTTTTCATGTGCCGGCGGCGTTCCTGATTTTGGCAATCCGGATTCTTTTTAAGCACAAACAACCACGTTTTTTATCATTTCTGTCCTTGGGCCGGACAGGCCCTTCCTTTTCCATTCGATGAAAAGGAAGCAAAAATCTTGTCAAAACGAACCCTCACCCGGGCGTTTTGACGGCCCCCGCACCGCTCTGTTTTGCATTTCCCGGATTAAAAAAGATTCTCTGATCCGGTTTCTCCGGATAAAGCTTAACAGGAGAAAGCATATTCCCGGCATTCCCGGCATAGTCTTTCACAAATTAAATATGATTCAGGACAGGGAATAAGAGAATGGGAATAAATTTTTTACTTTTGTCAGACAACCCGATATACAACAAGATGACCATCGAGAGACCGTGACAATCCTGTAAGTAACTGCAATAGCCTGACGGGTTGCAGCGACGGCTTTTCATGTGCCGGCGGCGTTCCTGATTTTGGCAATCAGGATTCTTTTTAAGCACAAACAACCACTTTTTTTATCATTTCTGTCCTTGGGCCGGACAGGCCCTTCCTTTTCCATTCGATGAAAAGGAAGCAAAAATCTTGTCAAAACGAACCCTCACCCGGGCGTTTTGACGGCCCCCGCACCGCTCTGTTTTGCATTTCCCGGATTAAAAAAAGATTCTCTGATCCGGTTTCTCTTAATAAATCTTAACAGGAGAAAGCATATCCCCGGCATTCCCGGCATAGTCTTTCTCAAATTAAATATGATTCAGGACAGGGCATAAGAGAATGGGAATAAATTTTTTTACTTCTGTCAGACAACCCGATATACAAAAAGATGACCATCGAGAGACCGTGACAATCCTGTAAGTAACTGCGACAGCCTGACGGGTTGCGGCGGCGTTCCTGATTTTGGCAATCAGGATTCTTTTTAAGCACAAACAACTACGTTTTTTATCATTTCTGTCCTTGGGCCGGACAGGCCCTTCCTTTTCCATTCGATGAAAAGGAAGCAAAAATCTTGTCAAAACGAACCCTCACCCGGGCGTTTTGACGGCCCCCGCACCGCTCTGTTTTGCATTTCCCGGATTAAAAAAAGATTCTCTGATCCGGTTTCTCTTAATAAATCTTAACAGGAGAAAGCATATCCCCGGCATTCCCGGCATAGTCTTTCACAAATTAAATATGATTCAGGACAGGGAATAAGAGAATGGGAATAAATTTTTTTTACTTTTGTCAGACAACCCGATATACAAAAAGATGACCAACGAGAGACCGTGACAATCCTGTAAGTAGCAGCGACGGCTTTTCATGTGCCGGCGGCGTTCCTGATTTTGGCAATCAGGATTCTTTTTAAGCACAAACAACTACGTTTTTTATCATTTCTGTCCTTGGGCCGGACAGGCCCTTCCTTTTCCAGTCGATGAAAAGGAAGCAAAAATCTTGTCAAAACGAACCCTCACCCGGGCGTTTTGACGGCCCCCGCACCGCTCTGTTTTGCATTTCCCGGATCAAAAAAAGATTCTCTGATCCGGTTTCTCCGGATAAAGCTTAACAGGAGAAAGCATATCCCCGGCATTCCCGGCATAGTCTTTCACAAATTAAATATGATTCAGGACAGGGCATAAGAGAATGGGAATAAATTTTTTACTTTTGTCAGACAACGCGATATACAACAAGATGACCATTGAACTGACAGAAGAACAAAAAATAAAACTCCTGAACTCGGAAGATGTCTTCAGTGTAATGCAGGATATCCTTCTGCGGGAAGAAAAGATAGACCAGGAAAAGGAACATTTCTGGATGATCGGCCTGGCCAACAATAACCGGATCCTGTACATCGAACTGGTAAGCCTGGGAAGCGTAAATGCCACCACCGTTGAGCCGATGAATGTTTTTCGCGTCGCGGTGCTGAAAGGGGCAATAAAAGTGATCATGGCACATAACCACCCGAGCGGGGAGATGGAACCGTCTGAGGCCGACAAGGATTTAACGGACCGGTTGATCCAGGTGGGACGGATCCTGAACATCGGGGTGATCGACCACATGATTCTTTCGGCGGGTTCGTATTTAAGCTTTCTGGATATCGGGTTATTGGAAGAACTGGAACAAAGCATTAAGTGGGTCCCTCAATATGAGTTGATAGAACGCATAAGGAAGGAAGAAAAGAAAATCAGAACGGAAGCTGTAAAGTTGGAAAGGGAGAAAGCAAAACTTAATCAGGAAAAAGCATTGAAGAAGGAAAAATTGGAGATTGCAAAGGGACTGAAACGCGATGGCATTTCATTGGAGATTATATCGAAGAATACAGGTCTGTCAAAAGGAGAAATAGAAAAACTAAAATAGGGGTCCGGCCCCTGGACTTTAGGTTATTTCACGCAGATTTCCACGGATGATGACGCAGATTCCCGCGGATTATGAAAATTTCCCAACCAAAAATCGCAGCCTAAAAAAAAAGGCCATCCCTTTTGGGACAGCCTCTTTCTGATATTTTCAAAAAATATGCATCATTAAAATCCCTCAACCCGGGCCAGTTTCCCTGCCTCAAAATCAAAAAGGATCGGTACCCCTGTCGGGATTTCCAGTTTCAGGACCTGTTCTTTTGTCAGGTTTTCAATATACATCACAATAGAACGGAGGCTGTTTCCATGAGCAGATACAAGTACATTCTTGCCTTCTTCAAGTTGTTTCATGATATTATCCTTGAAAAACGGGATGGTCCGTTCTGCGGTATCTTTCAGACATTCCCCTGCAGGAGGGGCGATATCATAACTACGCCGCCACTGGAGCACTTGTTCGTCGCCATAAGCCTTTGCTGTCTCCGCCTTGTTTTTTCCCTGTAACTCACCGTAATAACGTTCATTTAAATGCCAGTCCCGGTAAACCGGAATCATACTCTTTTTCATCTCCTCACTGTATATCCCGGTCCATTCCTCCATTTTTCCTTCAGTATGAACAATTGCAGGAGTTTTATCGCTTTTGTTTTTTGCCAGGGCAATCATTGCCGTTTCAATAGCCCTTATCTGAACCGAGGTATAAACAACATCAAAGGTGATGTCCTTAAGCCGTTCGCCGGCTTTCAACGCTTCTTCTATTCCGTTGGGAGAAAGGGGTACATCCACCCAACCGGTAAATACATTTTTTTTGTTCCAGACAGATTCTCCGTGACGGATTAAAACCAATTTTGCCATTTTCTTATTTTTATATTATTCCAATAAAATTATTATTTACTCGTTACATAAGATCTCGTCTCTTCTGAATAATTCAGATATGTCAATCTTCCTCATAAAAACAAAAGCAAACCGAACTTGTTGACACAGGTTCAAGCCTTCCGCACAGAAATTCAAAGTTACAAAATTATACCGCCTTATTCAGAAAAGTTGATGCACTTGTTAGTACTCAGAAAATCAGAAAGAAATTTCATCAAAAAAAACACGAATTATACATAAAACTTTTTCTTTATCAAAATATTTCACTTCAAAGCATTTTGTATAAAAAAAATAGCCATATTTGTGCTGTTGGGGTAGAAAGGGAATAAAACAAAACATGAATTTGGCTTATTTGTAATAGCTGACAATGTTTATCATAACAATTTCCCGGTATCTTTACTTAACTTTCTAATCAGAATTGAAGGAAGAAATAGAACAGGATGAAAGGGAATAAGGAATAAGTTCAACAAAATAATAGTCTTTGCGGGATGAAAAAAGTTTTACTGGTTGACGATAAGATTCAGCTACTGGTATTGTTAAAACAAATTTTGAATACTCATTACGAAGTTATACTCAAGACCAACGGGCTTGAAGCAATCGAATGGATACAAAGCGGGAACCTGCCGGATTTGATACTGACCGATATTCAAATGCCCCTGATGGACGGAATGAAATTTATAAAAATTATAAAGGAAAGTGGTTTATTCAGCGAAATTCCGATTATCGTGCTAAGTGGCAGGGAAAGCAGCAAAGACAGGATTGAGTGCCTGAAAGCAGGAGCAACAGATTACATATCAAAACCTTTTAATCCGGAAGAACTATTAGTTCGAATAGAAAAAGTTTTGGAAAAATAAATGAGAGTATCCCCATTGTCTGGTTACTGATCGACGATAAATTTAAAAAAGATGCAGATCCTTTATATTGGGAAAGATGATTTACTAACCAGCTCCCTTGAGAAAACGGATTTCAATGTTCATTCTTCAGAAACTACGGTTCATGCAAAAAAATGGCTGGATCAGGGAGAAATGCCGAATGTTGTTATCTGTGAATCGGAAATCCCGGGGGACCATGCATTCAGCTTCTTTAAATTTTTCAAGGGAAAATATGATAAAAACGGGCTCGTCCCGTTCCTGATTGTCGGTGAAAGAAAAATCGAGGAGGAAATCAGGATTGCGCTGAAACTTGGGATCGACGATTTCTTCCTGAAGCCAATCGACGCAAATAAATTATTAAACAGAATTAAGATCCTGATCGAATTAAAGGGAATGTTAAGACAGGCAAAAATGCCTGACAACAAATTATCATTAGAAAAATACAAGCCGTACAGGACCCCGCATTTTAAAAGGATATTTGATATTCTTTTAGCGCTTTTTACTTTAATAATTCTGCTCCCTTTATTTTTGGTCGTTATGCTGGCCATCAGGTTAGAATCCAGGGGAAAAGTATTCTATTCATCAAAAAGGGTAGGTACCGGTTATAAGATATTTAACTTCTATAAATTTCGCTCCATGTATTCCGATGCCGACCGAAGGCTTAAGGAACTGGCCTACCTGAACCAATACAAACGCGATGAGCCGGAAGAAAGTAGCGCGGGAACAGACATCTCGGAAGACATCGATATTGAAAACCAGAACATTCCCTACCTTATTGGTGACGATGAAGCCATTTCTGAAATAAGCTATATCGAAAAGAAAAAACAGGATCAGGGTACGGCGTTTGTAAAATTTGAAAACGATCCGAGGATTACCCGGGTCGGTAAAGTTATCCGCAAATTGAGTATTGATGAATTGCCCCAGCTGATCAATGTTCTAAAGGGAGATATGTCGATTGTAGGCAATCGTCCCCTTCCCCTGTACGAAGCAGAACTGCTGACAACCGACGATTGGTCGGAACGGTTTCTCGGACCGGCAGGAATAACCGGTCTCTGGCAGGTAGAGGCCAGGGGAAAAACAAAAAAAATGTCGCCGGAAGAACGGAAAGAACTGGACAATAAATATTCTCAAATAGCGCAAAGTCCTTATTCCTTTTTCATCGATTTTTGGATCATTCTGCGCACAATTCCCGCCGTTTTTCAGAAAGAAAATGTATAATTCCGGACTAATTTGCTCACCGGAACACAACTTCTGACTCCTCCATTTCCTTGTTTGCTCATCCAAACGGGCTCTTTGCTAATTTGGACTAATTCTAAATATCCTTTATTATATTAACAACGTATATTTGTTTCAGAAAGGTACCCTAAAAAACAGTAAGGATGAAACGAACAAAAAGACTTTATTACGCAGGCAATTGTTTATCAGGCGAGTTCATAACAGTTGCAAAAAATGGGAACTCTGCATAAATGCGTATGCATACACAATGTGCGTACTGTAATAACTTAATTTGAAAAAACAGAAATATGAAAATTAAAAACTTAAGCCTTGTACTTGCAATTCTGACGTTAAGTGCAACATCTTGCGTTAAAGATAAGGTGGATAAGACCGATGAAACAGCAACATCATTCGATGACATAAGTGTGCCGGCTTCATTTACCTATGCTACGACTCAAGACGTATCAGTAACGATATCGATAGATGATCCCGATACACTAAGTCCTTACAAATATATTGTAAAGATTTATGATGCAGAAGATGGCAACCTGTTATCGACAGGAACTGTCAATACAGATACCTATACTTATACTCAAAGCCTTAAGCTTCCGACCAGTCTGACTTCTGTTTGGGCTGTAGTTACCCTTGGCGGCAATGTTGTGTCGGCATCTTCTGTTTCGATAAGCGGGACAAGTGCAATAACGGAAATCGCAACGAGATCAATGGCAACCAAATCTGTATCAATACCATCCTATTCAACGGACGGATATACAGAAATCAGTGGAAGCAATAGTATTAATGCATCCAATGGGGCTAAATACATTGTCAAAGCAGGAACCTCCTTTACAGGGGGTATTAATGCCAATGGCACTCTTTATCTGATTGTTGAGGGTACTGCCAGCCTTTCATATTTTAACATGAACGGAAGCCTGAACCTCATTATTGGTTCCAACGGGTACATGAATTCCTTATCGGAAATCAAAAGCAATTATACAGTTACTAATTACTCCTCTTCGATTAGTGTTTCTACTATAGCAGGAACACTTACCAATTACGGAACGCTTAATGTTTCCGGGTTGACGATAAATAGCGGAGGTACTTTTAATAACTATACAACGGCAAATATTTCAGGAAGTTTCCAGGTAAATAATAACGTAAATAACTACGGAACGATAAATGTTGCCGGCAATATGCAGATAAACGGTGCCGCTGCAGTTGTAAACAGTTGCCAGCTAATTGTTTCAGGGAATCTGGGCATTGATAAAACATTGACACTCAATGAAGGATCATACGTAAACGTGACAGGTACAAGCACATTAAACAGTAGTGCAAATGTCTCGCTTGCAAGGAACTCATACTTTAAATCGGTCAATATTTACAATGACAGCAAATTTGTCGGTCCGACGAACGGATATGCCGTAGTGCAGTACACATCGAGCAAATCTGGAAATAGTTCGACCTATACTACAAATAATATTTACCTGGTTGACGGGAACGGAAACAATACAAGCGGTAGCGCGGTTAATTTCGCAATCAGCTCAACCGACTGTAACCCGGGATTCGGAGCAGTAACGGATACTGACGGCGATGGTATTGAAGACGATGAAGATGCTTTTCCTGATGATCCGGATCATGCATTTGTTTCCTATTATCCAAACAGCAGTACCTGGGGAACCTTGTTATTCGAAGATCAATGGCCAAGCTTAGGGGATTATGACTTTAATGACCTTGTTGTTAAATACCAATACGAATATTTAAGCAATGCCAACAATGAAGTTGTTGATATGGTTGCATATTTCCAGGTTATGGCTGTTGGGGCAAACTATTCCAATGGATTTGGTTTTACGATCGATGTTCCTAATAATGAAGTAAATTCAGTTACCGGCAATACGTCATCAGGTTCTTCCATCAGCCTTACCAGAGAAGAGTCAAGCGACGGAAAAACCACCATTATCGTGTACAGTAACCTGACAAATTCATTCGGGAATATGGTAAATGTAAAGAAAGACGGTTCCGGAACGACGCTAACAACTTCGCCAATAGAAGTTCATATCAACCTTACAGGAGTGGATGTTAGTTCCCTGACCAGTATAAACCCATTCCTTTATGTAAGCCAGACGCGCGGAAGGGAGATTCATCTTCCCGGTTATGAGCCGACTGCAAAGGTTAACACATCCTATTTCGGACAGGACGACGACGCTTCGATAAGCGGAGGAACCTATTATCTTTCAACCGACAGATATCCGTGGTGCCTGGATATCCCACAGGACATACAGTACATGATTGAAAATAAAGATTTCACAACCGGGTATCCTGACTTTATAAGCTGGGCAGAATCAGGTGGTGCAACAAATACGGACTGGTACAAAACCAACAAGAATACTTCAGTCCTATATTAAAATTTTTACTACCATTTGAGAAAAAACGATTTACAAGGATTCTGTAAATCGTTTTTTCTATAAAGATTCATAAAGAAACTAATACTTTTTATCCTTAATTTTGCAACATATAATAGATGAGCCTAGTATTAGCGATACATTCTGATTCTTGTTTAAGTTGCTAAGCGAGAATATTTTTCCAGAATAACTTTATTTATCAAAAAAAAATGTATCATTGTAACAGACAAACATTCAACCTATGAAGAGCAACCGTTTCATTTTTTTTATTCTATTCATTATCATATGGTTGCCAATTCTGGCACAGAAACCCGATTCGACAAGCGTTATTAAAGAAGATTTGTCTTATTTGCAGTTACCCCCCCTGAGCGAACTTTTTGAAAACTCAAAGAAAAGCGCTGCTGTCGAGTATTTTAATATAAAAAAAGAAGAACAGGAACGGGAACTAAAGACAGAAAAAAGAAGTTGGCTAAAATATTTCCGTATCGGTGCAAATTACCAGTACGGAACCGGAGTAGTCAACTCTTCCAGCTCTTCAGAAAGTTCATACATATACCAGTATTCCAATACAAAACAAAGTTGGTACAATGCAGGGGCGTCGGTATCGGTGCCGATTGACGATCTATTTGACCGCCCCAACCGGGTAAAAAAACAAAGGCTTGAGATGCAGGCGACAGAAGTCGAAGTCGAAAAATGGCACGACGAGCAAAAGCTTCGGATCATCGAGGCTTATACAAATGCCGAACAATTGCTGGCTGTATTAAAAATAAAGATAGAAGCATTAACGATCGCCGATGCGCAGTATAAGGATTCGGAAAATGATTTCATCAATGGGAAAATTACATCAACGGAACTAAATAACCGGAAAAGCTACCAGGTTTCTGCCTATACGGATTATCAGCAAACCAAGTCTGCATTAAAAAATGAACTTCTGCAACTGGAAGTACTTTCAAAAACAAAAATTTTAGGTAATTAAATTGATCCTTATGGAATTCATCTCATACATAATCCGTTTTTTATTTCGCATAAAATGGTGGTTGATTATCGTACCGCTGATTGTCGCGTTAATCGTTATTCAGAAAACCAAACATCTCACCCGCTCTTATGAAGTAAAAACGACAATATATACTGGAGTGATGTCCGGATATAGTGTAGAACCTGACGGATCGTTACAAAATATGACGGTTATCAATAACACGATGGACAATCTTATAAACATCATTACCGCCAAAAGTACCCTGAGACAAGTATCGATGCGGCTATTCGCCCAAGATATGATACACGGAGACCCGAATAAAGACAATGACTATATACTTGCGCAAAATTACAGACATTTATTAGATATAACCCCCCAAGAAGTAAAAGACCTGATTGATAAAAACTCTGAAGAAAAAACTCTAAAAAATTTATTTGCATATGCCGATGCAAACACACAAAATTTTTTGTATGGGCTATTTAACTGGAGTCCCCCTTACTACAGTTACAATGCTCTAAGCCAGGTCAAAGTCAGCCGTCTTGGGAATAGCGATATGGTCGAGATTAAGTATATTGCAGATGACCCTGGCATTGCCTATCACACATTGGATTTATTAAATGATGAATTTATGAAACAGTATGAAGGCATAAGATATGGTGAAACAGATAAAGTGATTCGCTTCTTTGAGATGGAATTGGCAAAAACAGGAACAAAATTAAAAAGTGTTGAGGATTCATTGACCGATTATAACATACAAAAACGTATAATTAACTATGACGAGCAGACAAAACATCTTGCGGCATTAAGTCGTGACTTTGAGCTTCAAAACGAAGAAATAGTACTTGATTACAATAGTTCCAAGACCCTTGTTCAGGATTTGGAAAAAAGAATTGGGGAAAAAGCAAAAATTTTACGTAGCAACAGACTTTTTATCGATAACCTCAATCAAATAGCTCAATTGTCGGCACAAATTACAAGAATTGAAGCATTCCAAAACGATTCTATTTCTCTTAATAACAATAGTATTTCTTCTTTCAATGACTTATTGAAAGAAAAGGAAAATGAATTTAAAACATTTTCAGATTCAATAAATTATAAAAGAAATACAAAAGAAAGTTATTCAGGTGTCGATTTAGTTGGGCAGTGGATTAGCGAGCTTTTAAGATATGAAGAATCAAAAGCAAAATTAGAGGAGATGAATAAATGGAAAGAAGAACTTGATAATGAATACGTTTACTATTCGCCCATTGGATCAACGATAAAAAGAAAAGAAAGAGAGATTAATTTTACAGAAGCTTCTTATCTTGAAATATTGAGCAGTTTAAATACGGCAAGATTGCGTCAAAAAAGTGTCCAAATGACATCAGCTTCATTAAAAGTTCTAAATCCTCCTACTTTCCCGTTAGGTTCTGCTCCTACAAAGAGAAAAATGATAGTTATTGCATCAACTCTGGGAAGTTTCATCTTCATACTTGGCTATTTCTTATTACTGGAAATCCTTGACAGAACGTTAAGGGATAAAATCAAAACAGAGCGTCTTACTTCCGGAAAAGTTATCGCCGCTTTCCCTGGAAATAAGCAGTTAAGGCATAGAGGATATACAAAAATAATAAACGAAATAGCAGCAAAGTCATTTGGTAATTCTTTATTAAGATTCTTCAAGCCAGGCCAAACCGCAATAATTGGTCTTTTAAGCATAGAAAAGCAAGAAGGAAAATCATTTCTGGCCAATCAATTAATCAATTACTATACGTCAATAGGATTTGATGTCCGTACAATTACCTGGCATGAAGACTTTTCCCCGAACTCGAAAGAATTTATAATGGCAGATAACTTTGGCGATCTAAGTAAAAATGGGGAAGGAGATATCCTGATTATCGAGTATCCGCCATTACGAGAATTCACGGTACCTCAGTCACTATTAAAAAGAGCCAGCGTCAATCTTTTAGTTGCAAGGGCAAATCGTACATGGAAAGACACAGATAAAACAATTTATGCAAACCTTCTGGAAGAATCATCTTCTCCCATTTATTTTGTTTTAAATCAAACGAGGAAAGACGTAACGGAATATTTTACAGGCCTTTTGCCTCCATATACGTTTGTAAGAAAATTTATATATCGTATTCTCCAATTAGGTTTCAGGGCAAACGAACTTGTAGATTAATAGGATGATAAGTGAAAATAAGTATATTAACTTTTTGCTGCATAGTGTGCCATATGCCGGGTTAATCTTTGGAATATCTATTTTCATCTATCTGAATTTTCATTTTGGGTTAGTCGTTTGCACGGCCTTTTCATTATTACCCTTCATTCTATTGATCTTTGGTTTTTTGCTAAATTCACCTTATTGGATAATGATAATCATCGTCATCCTGAATTACTTCGTGATGGGATTGGGGCGTTACCTTCCTGTCCCTTCTATAGGGATAACAATGGATGCCTTATTTATTTTTGCAATTACGTCTCTTTTCCTGAAATCATGTTACAAACCTGTTGACTGGAAGAATGCAAAAAACTTGTTCACTGCCGTTGCTGCCATCTGGCTAACTTACTGTGTAGCGGAAGTAACTAATCCATTATCTGTCTCCACAAGAGCCTGGGCAACATCAGTTCGACTTATGTCTCTTTATCTATTCTTGATTGCTATTTTAGTTCCGGTAGTCTTTAGCAAATATAAAAATCTAAAAAGTTTTATTTCTATATGGTCTATCTTAACAGTACTGGCTGTTCTAAAGGCACTTTATCAAAAAGTTTTTGGATTCGATAGTGCAGAATTATATTGGTTATATGTCGAAGGAAAAGCCAAGACTCATATCTTATCGACGGGAATCCGGTATTTCTCTTTTTTTACAGATGCTGCGAATTTCGGCTCTGGAATGGGACTTTCCATGGTCGTTTTTTCAATCATCGGAATAAATGAGAAAAAATTAATATGGAAGATATATTATATCCTTGTCGGACTACTTGCCGGCTATGGGATGATGATTGCCGGAACACGCAGTTCCATGATTATTCCTTTTGCCGGTTTTACCTTGTACTTAATTCTGTCAAAAAATATAAAAGTGATCATATCGGGAGGAGTCTTGCTTATCTTTATTTTTTATTTTTTTGGATTTACAAAAATTGGGCAGGGGAATGCCGAAATCAGAAGAATGAGATCAGCATTCAATTTTGAACAAGATGCCTCTTTCAAAATCAGGATGGAAAACCAGGAAAAAATTCGGACCTATATGGCTGATAAACCGTTTGGCGTCGGAATTGGCCTGGGAGGCGGCAAGGCGCTTACAAATGCGCCAACCCTTTTTACGGCCCAAATTCCAACCGATTCCTGGTTTGTTGTTCTTTGGGAGGAAACCGGCATTGTCGGATTAGTATTATATTTAAGTCTGTTTCTGTTTCTGATTGTAAAAGGAGGTTTGATGGCCATGTTTTTAGTAAAGAACCATCAACTTAAATTTCTGATGATCGCACTTGTTAGTGGCACTTTCGGGATACTTGTATCATCTTATAGCAACGAAGTTGTTGCCCAGTTCCCCAATGGTATTCTTATTTATATGTCCCTGGCTTTTGTATTTATGGGGAAAAAATTCGATGCCGAAATTGAAGGAGCAGGACCTAAAGTGGCAGAACATGGAAAATAATCCTTTGGTATCGGTTATAACCGTGAATTACAACGGGCTGAAGGATACCTGCGAAATGCTCGATTCAATCATTCGTTATGTGCCTTTTTCTTATGAATTGATTGTGGTTGACAACGCTTCCAAAGAAGACGAGGCCTCTAAAATAAAACAAAATTATCCGGACGTTATCTGCATCAGAAGCGAGAAAAACCTGGGATTTGCAGGAGGAAATAATCTCGGACTAAAAAAGGCAAAAGGGAAATATTTGTTGTTGCTGAACAACGACACCTTTATCACAGATAACTCAATTACCCATCTTTTGGAAAGACTGGAGTCAGACCCTTCCATTGGAGGAGTTTCTCCAAAGATCAAATTTGCCTTTTCTCCTGATATAATCCAGTTTGCCGGGTGCACTCCCCTATCTCCTGTTACATTAAGGAATAAACAAACCGGGATAGGACAAGTTGACCGGGGACAGTTTGATTCGGCCTCTCCCACCCCGTTTCTCCATGGAGCAGCCATGATGATAAAAAAGGAGGTCATCCGGGAAGTCGGGTTAATGCCTGAAATCTATTTTTTATATTACGAGGAACTGGACTGGTGTACACGGATGAAACAATCTGGCTATACTTTATATTATGAACCCCGGAGTTTCGTCTATCATAAGGAAAGTCAAAGTACAGGGGCAAACAGCCCGTTAAAGGTTTTTTACATGACGCGCAACCGGATGCTCTACGCGGCCCGGAACCTGAAAGGAATAACCAAACCGGTAGCCATTATTTACCAGTCGGCTGTGGCCCTGGCAAAAAACAGCCTCCAAAATTTAATCAGGGGAAGAACAGATCTTGTTATTGCGCAAATAAAAGGCGTTATTGCTTTTTTTCGTTTAAAAAACAAATATTTAAATCAAAAATGGGACTCCTAAAAATGACAGACATTATTGACAAGACTTTGTTTTTATATCTCGGAATCTCTGTAATCTATCTTTTTATATTTGCGGTCTTTTCAAGGTTCAAAAGGACAGACAGGTACCCGCAATCGAAAGTGTACCACCGGGTCCTTGTACTATTCCCGGCTTACCGGGAAGATAACGTCATTGAATCCTCTTTACGTTCCTTCCTTGCACAGGAATACCCGAGGGAATCCTATGAGGTCATGGTCATATCCGATCAAATGGAAGAGGTGACCAACCAACAGCTGGAGAAATTGCCCATCCGCCTGATCAGGGCAAATTATGAGAATAGTTCCAAAGCGAAAGCATTAAATCTGGCCATCGATTCCCTGAAAAACGAACATTACGATATCGTCGTGATTATGGATGCGGACAACATCGTAGAACATAATTTTCTGCAGGAAATAAACAATGCCTACCATTCCGGGGTAATGGCCATGCAGGCGCACAGGAAGGCAAAAAATACGGATACGGATATGGCCATCCTGGATGCTGCCAGTGAAGAAATGAATAATGCCTATTTCCGGAAAGGACATGTATTCGCCGGGTTATCTTCAGCTCTAAGCGGCTCGGGCATGGCTTTTGACTACTCCTGGTTCTGTGAGAATATTAAGATGATATCCTCCTCCGGCGAAGATAAAGAATTGGAAGTACTTCTGTTAAAACAGCGGATATACATCGATTACCTGGATCACGTGGTTGTTCTGGATGAAAAAATAAAAAGTTCTGCTGCTTTTTACAAGCAAAGACAGAGATGGCTGGCTGCCCAGTTCGGCTCTTTAAAAAAGGCTGTTTCCGACCTACCATCGGCAATATTTTCAGGCAACCTGGACTACACCAATAAATTGTTGCAATGGATGATGTTACCCCGTTTATTGTTACTGGGATTCATCACCATATTATGTATAACCATGCTTTTTATTAAAATTGAATGGGCGATAAAATGGTGGGGGCTCCTGTTTCTTTTATTTATTACTTTTGGACTGGCTATCCCCAGGGAATTGGACAATAAACGACTGGAAAAAGCAGTCCGCAAAATTCCATGGCTGTTTGTTTTAATGTTTATCAATCTGTTCAAATTAAAAGGGGCCAATAAAAAATTTGTTCATACAGAACATAATTGAAGATTTTGTTGTATGTTTTATGTCAACTTATTAAATCAACAAAAAATCGGTCAATGAAAAAGCCAAAAGTCAGTATTATTATTCCGGTATATAATACCGAAGCCTTTGTGAAAGACACCATCCTGAGCATTTTGAACCAGTCGCTCCGGGATTCCGAGGTTATCGTGATCAACGATGGATCCACGGATAACAGTTTGTCCGTAATCGGGAAGCTGGCGGAAAAAGATCACCGGATACAGATCTATTCGCAGGAAAACCAAGGGTTATCTGCAGCCAGAAATGCCGGAATAATACATGCTAACGGTAAATATATATACTTCATGGACAGCGACGATCTTTTAGATCCGGATGCCCTGGAAGAATGTGTAAAAAAGTGTGAAGCGAACAACCTGGACTTCCTTTTCTTTGATGCGGAAACCTTCAGTGATGACAAACAATTCGATTGCTCTGTTTACGATTACTACAGGGCCAGACATGTAGAAGACCGGGTTTATTCAGGGGAAGAGATCCTTAACATCCTGATCGATAAAAAAATTTACAAAGCCTCCGTTTGCTTAAGTATTATCCGGTTGGATTATTTAAACCGGATCGGTTTGAAATTTTATCCCGGGATCATCCATGAAGACGAATTGTTTTCCGGACTGCTTTATATTCAGGCCGGCAGAGTCGGATGTATCCCGGTACCCTATTTCAAAAGAAGGGCAAGGTCGGGATCTATAACAACCAAAGCATATTCCTTCAAAAACATAAACAGTTACCTACAGGTTGCTGAACAGCTTAAAACCTTTTTAGTGCGCAGTACCTCCGCCAATACAAAAAAATCGACGAGTAAATTGATCTTTTTTATCCTGGACCCGTCGATCTACAATGCCCGGGTATTACCGTTGCACGAAAGGATGAATGTATTACGGACCTGCATACAAAAATCATTTTTCCGGTTTATCAGTTTAAAAAGCCTGATTGTTTTATTATTTCCGGTTACGATAAGCATAAAAGCATTCTTTAAAAAATAAAAACAGATGCCTTCCTCCACCAAGAAACAATTGCTATCCGGCATTACCTATACCGCTATTTCAAAATATATCGGGATAGTTATATCGTTGATTGTCTCCGGAATACTGGCCAGGTTGATCAGCCCGAAGGATTTCGGGATTGTTACAATCGCCACGGTCATTATTTCATTTTTCGGAATTTTCAGTGATTTGGGGATAGCTCCGGCAATTATCCAAAACAAAGAACTCTCCAAAAAAGACCTTTCCAATATTTTCTCATTTACAGTATGGTCCGGATTGTTCTTATCGGCTTGCTTCTTCTTTGCTTCCTGGCTGATAGCAGATTATTACCAGACCGATATCTTGCTCCCCATTTGCCAGGTTTTGGCTTCAAACCTGTTGTTCTCCACGTTAAACATCGTTCCCAATGCCCTGTTAATGAAAAACAAGGAATTTAAATACATCGCCTACCGGAGCCTTAGCGTCCAGCTAATCGGAGGATTGGTTTCGGTCATCGCTGCTTTAATGGGGGCCGGGTTATATGCCTTGTTAATCAATCCTGTTTTTTCAAGTATTGTCATATTTATTATCAGCTACCGGAAATATCCTCAACGGTTAAGATGGACAGCAGGCCTTTCGTCGATAAATAAAATTTTTCAGTTCTCCGCTTACCAGTTTCTTTTTAATGTGATCAATTTTTTCAGCAGAAACCTGGACAAATTACTGATTGGCAAATATATGGGATTATCGCCGCTGGGATACTACGATAAATCATACCGGTTGATGATGCTTCCCCTGCAAAATATTACCCATGTGATCACGCCGGTTATGCATCCTGTTTTTTCTGAATTTCAAAATGATTTAAAACATTTGTCCTGGTCTTATTTAAAGATTGTCAGGTTGCTCGCTTTTCTGGGGCTTTCGCTATCAGTCTTTTTATGGTTTAGCGCCAGGGAACTGATCCTGTTGATTTTTGGCAACCAATGGGAAAAGTCAGTTCCGGTATTTCAGATCCTTTCAATAACCGTTGGCATCCAGATTATCTTATCGACGTCAGGATCAATCTTCCAGGCAGCGAATGATACGAAAAATCTGTTCATAAGCGGCTTTTTATCCGCCATACTGAATATAACAGGCATGCTGACCGGGATATTCTTTTTTAAAACCCTGGAAGCAGTGGCCTGGGGAATTTGCATCTCGTTTATAATCAATTTTGTCCAGTGCTACTGGATGATGTACAAATTTACATTCAAAATCAGTTTGCTTCATTTCTGGAGACAGTTTTCTTCTCCTGTTATTTTATGCTTAATACAGCTCGGCGCATTGTACCTGTTGTCCCTTCTTGTAAATAACATGAACCTGATTATCAGCTTTGCACTAAAAGGACTGGTATTTGCGGGTTTAAGTCTTTTATATATACAATTAACAAAAGAATATGACCTTTGGGGGCAAATAAGTTCTTACCTGACCAAGTTAAAAAAATCAAGCTAATTCATTATATTTACATAAAAAACATTGGAAATTGATGAAAGGATTATTTCTTGTTTTCCATGGATTCGGAGCAACCAATGCCGGAATTAGTAAAAAAATAATATCCCAGAAAAAAGCATTAGAATCATGTGGACTGGATGTTAATTTATGTTACATGACTATTGATCAAAACGGATATCATAAAAGAATGATAGATGACCGTGTCCTTGAAAATTATGGTTCAGGTGTAACTGCAAAAATTAAAAAGAGGATTTCATACTCGGTACTTTTTAAGTATATATTAAACAATAACATCAACCTGCTTTATATAAGATCTTTTCATAATACGAACCCTGTCCTTTTACATTTTTTAAAAAAGATACGACGATCAAATATTAAAACAATTATGGAAATTCCTACATATCCATATGACCAGGAGTACCAAAATGTTCCAGTATCAGACAGGATCCGTTTCTGTATGGATAAGTTATTTCGCAAAAGAATGTCCCGTTATATCTCTCATATCGTTACTTTTTCCAACGAAAAATATATATTTGGGATTCCCACAATTAACATATCCAATGGCGTTGATTTTGACCTGATAAAACTAAAAACAAAGGTAAATGCGAATCCAACACTTTTGCACCTGATAGGAGTTGCAGAAATCCACTTCTGGCATGGATTTGACCGGGTATTGGAAGGTATGGCTGTATATTACAAGGAACACCACTCAATAATCGTTACCTTCGATATAATCGGAGATGGAGTTCCTGATGAAATAGCAAAATTAAAGGCCATAACCTCCGTGAACCAATTGGGAAGCTATGTCCGCTTTCATGGCTCCAAATCAGGAAAAGAGCTGGATCAATTATTTGAAGAAGCAGACATGGGAATCGCCAGCCTGGGAAGGCATCGCAGTAATATCAAATTCATAAAACCGCTAAAGAACCGAGAATATGCTGCCAGAGGAATCCCGTTTGTATATTCTGAAATAGATGATGACTTTGAAGAAATGCCTTATATAATGAAAGCTCCGGCAAGCGATTCGCCGCTAAATATTGAAGATGTCGTAAAATTCTTTTACAGTAATAAATTCGAACCTTTTGAAATAAGAAAAACAATTGAGGAAAAACTCTCCTGGAAGGTACAGATGAAAAAAGTTATTGATACTGTATTTGTCAGTGAAGTATAATTTGAAAGCTGGTCATTATGGAAGAAGAGCTTGTTATTTTTGATGAAATCACCCTTTTAATAACCCATTATAACAGGAGCCACTCGCTGGAAAGGTTGCTTAATGCTTTTGAAAATGAGAAAATCCGTTTTAAAGAAATTGTGGTCTCCGATGACGGCAGCAAGCCGGAACATTTAAACCGGTTAAAGGAACTTGAGGGAAAATATAAGCTGAGAATTATTTATTCCGACAAAAACCGGGGGTTGGCAAACAATATAAACAAGGGACAAGCTGTAATCACAACTCCTTATACATTGTATGTTCAGGAAGATTTCGTACCAACCGGAAAGTTTCCACGAAGCCTGAAAGACGGATGGGTGTTAATGAAAGAAAAACCGGATCTGGACCTTGTCCGCTTTTATGCCTACAAAAAATATCCTTACCGGAGACCTTTGAAAAATGAATTTTCAGAAATGGAGTTTCATTTTTGGCGCCCTAACTTTTGGCAGTTTTATTGTTACAGCGATCATCCCCATCTTCGAAGAAATAACTTCACTGAAAAATTCGGAAAGTACAAGGAAGGCATTAGTTCGGATAAAGCAGAATATTTAATGATGATCTCGTTCCTCAAAAAAAAGGGAAAAGCAATTATTCATGAAGATTACCAGGGAATCTTCGACCAGAAAAATGACTCGCAGGAACCAAGCCAGGTCGGCAGAAAAGAATTTAAGAAATACATTCAGCTGACCGACTTTTTCCTGGTCAAAATAATCAGGACGATACACCGGAACCTGAAATTCCGTTTCGATTATCTACGTCCTTTATAAAAAGTTGAAGAGAGCTATATAAACTTAATTTCTAAGTTCTACTTTACCAATTACCTGTTATGAAAATTTTTTACTATTTGCCATCGCTTTATACTTCAGGAGGACTGGAAAGGATCATCATGCTTAAAGCAAATTATTTTGCTGACTATTTAGGATATGATATTACAATCCTGACTTCCGAACAAAGGGGAAGGCCCCCCTATTATAAACTATCCGGGAAGGTAAAACTGATTGATCTCGGAGTTGTAATTGATACCAAATCCAAACGTTTTTCACTTAATAAGTTAATAAGCTATCCATTTAAATATTCCATTTTTAAAAGACGGTTTTCTGCCGTTTTATACAAAAACAGGCCCGATATCGTTATATCGACATTACGCCGCGAATTAAACTTTATCTGCTCGGTAAGAGACGGGAGTATCAAAATCGGGGAATTTCATGTAACAAGATATGCCTATCATGCAGGATCTGTGCGGGAGAAGAATTACATTCTGAAAGTCATAAAAAAATACTGGGGAAGTCACTTTGTATCCAAGCTTAAGAAACTATCGAGATTAGTGCTTTTAACCGAAGAGGAAGTCCTTAACTGGCCGGAATTAAGCAATACGGTTGTGATACCCAACCCGCTCTCCCTTTTTCCCGAAAAGGTTTCGACTTGCGATAACAAACAAGTCATTGCGGTAGGCAGGTATTCTTATCAAAAAGGTTTTGACCTTTTGATAGATGCCTGGACGATTGTACATAGCAGATACCCCGACTGGATATTGAAAATATACGGGGAAGGAGAAAAAGAACCTTTACTCCAGCAAATTACAGATAATAACCTGGGCGGATCATGCTTTCTCGAGAATCCTGTCAAAAATATTGATGAGAAATACACTGAAAGTTCAATTTTCGTTTTAAGTTCCCGTTTTGAAGGATTTGGAATGGTTATAGCAGAAGCAATGGCATGTGGCGTTCCGCCGGTCTCCTTTGCCTGTCCCTGCGGTCCGAAAGACATTATAAAAGACGGAACAGATGGTTTGCTTGTCCGGCCTGACGATATTCCAGGATTAGCTGATAAGATTTGTTTTCTGATTGAAAATAAGGAAATCAGAAAACAAATGGGGAAAAATGCCCGAAAAAATATAGAAAGGCTTAAATTTGAAAATGTTGCACACCGATGGGAAAGGCTCTTTAATGAATTAAAAAAGGAACAAAAAAATAGCGGTACCTGAATCAATTTTACGAAATTTCACGTTAGATAAACACGAGGTATTTCTGAAAGGTATCATAAATGAAACTACAGTTAGTATGAAAATAGCATATTGTATCCCAAGTATTGAGAGTTCAGGGGGAATGGAGCGTATTCTCAGCCTGAAAGCCAATTACATGGCCGAACAATTCGGATACGAGGTATTCATCATAATAACTGAAAAAGAAAAACAACTTCCTTTTTTCAGTTATTCATCCAAGCTTAACATCATTAATCTTGGAATTAATTATGATGAGCTATGGTCAATGCCCCTCCTCTCCCGTTTTTATAACTATTCTCTCAAACAAAAGGAATATAAAATTAAACTGACAAAATGCCTGAACGGGATTAAACCGGATATAACCATCTCCTTGCTGCGCCGCGAAATAAATTTTATCAGCTCGCTAAAGGACGGAAGTCTGAAAATCGGCGAATTTCATTTTAATAAAGATAACTACAGGGACTACCGGAAAAGCATCCCCAACGAACGTCTCCGAAAATTTATCTCTCATATCGGGATGCTCCAGTTGATCCATAAATTGAAACGAATGGATATGTTTGTCGTGTTGAGCCCGGAAGACCAAAATAAGTGGACAGAACTAAAAAAAATTTGTGTCATTCCGAACCCGTTACCATTTTATCCCAAAGAAAAGGCCTCCCTGGTAAATAAAAAGGCAATAGCCGTGGGACGCAATACTTATCAAAAAGGATTTGATCTGCTCATTGAAGCGTGGAAAATAGTAAACGAAAAGCACCCGGAATGGAGGTTATCAATTTACGGGTGTAATCGGGACCTGACTCTTCAAAGAAAAATTGAATCACTTAACCTTCAATCTGTTTGCACCTTACATGAACCTGTCAAAAATATTGAAGAAAAATACCTTGAGAATTCGATCTATATCTTAAGTTCCCGCTACGAAGGGTTTCCGATGGTCTTGATTGAATCAATGGCCTGCGGAGTGCCATCCGTATCTTTCGCGTGCCCATGCGGGCCGAAGGATATTATCGCTGATGAAGAAGATGGATTACTTGCAAAAAAAAATGATGTGACTGACCTTGCCGAAAAAATAATAGTCCTGATCGAAAATGAAGATAAACGGCAAGAATTGGGGACCCGTGCAAGGGAAAACGTTACCCGGTTCCAATTGGACCGTATTATGGAGCAATGGAGGTCCCTGTTTCTATCTATACTGGAAACAAAAAATAATTATTCATTACTATTTATTTATCTTTTTACGACTTATGTTCATGACCTGGTATAATAAATATTTGTCTGTTTTTGAAAAGCCTTTTAGTGCTGTACCGGAAAGCACGATACAGGAAATAAGGAATAAGCTGGAAAAAATTCAGTCGGGTCAACCTCTGGTTTCGGTTGTATTAATCGCCCATAATGAAGAAAGCCGGTTGCTCAGTTGTATCTGGTCGCTTGCAGAAAACAGGTGTGCCTACCCGATCGAAATTATCGCCGTAAATAATCACTCGACAGACCGGACAAGCGAAGTTCTCAATGCCGTTGGGATAAAATGGTTCTACGAGGAAAAAAAGAGCCCGGGACATGCCCGTGCATGCGGACTTATGCATGCAAACGGGAAATTTCACCTTTGTATCGATTCAGACACGATGTACCCGCCCGATTATATTCAGGTCATGACCGATGAACTCAAAAAGGACGGGGTCGCAGCGGTCAATGCCCTTTGGAGTTTTGTCCCGGATCAGAATCATTCCAGGCTAGGCCTAAAGCTATATGAATTGCTAAGAGACATTCATCTCCGGTTATTGTTCCGGAAACGACCGGAAGCCTGCGCCAGGGGAATGGTATTCGGGTTCTATACTGAACAAGCCCGGGAAGTCGGGTTCCGGGTAAACATTATACGGGGCGAAGACGGGGCCATGGCTTCCGGATTAAAAAAATACGGAAAGATAAAATTAGTCACTGACAGGAAAGCGCGCGTTGTTACCGGCCTGGGGACATTAAATGCAGATGGCCCTTTATTAAATAGTTTCTGGAAAAAGTTGAAAAAAGCGCTGAAAGGTTTCGCAAAATACTTTACAACGCGCGAGGAATATAAAGATCAGGAATCGAACCTGATAAAAAAGGAATAAACGGGAATTACCTGATAACCGTCAATGTTATGCGTATAACCCATTTCGATTACACGTATAACACGATTGCATTACACGTATAACACGATTGCATTACACGTATAACACAAATGAGTTATACGTATAACACGTTTGTGTTATACGTGTAATGTTGGAAAATTTATTGTTCAATAAAAAAGCACTTCTCAAATCTTTTTCCTCCCGAGTCCAGGCGGCAAATGAAATGAGCAATAATAGCCTCCTACGGACCATTTAAAAGAAAAGTTGCTTATCTCTTTCTGAGGAGCATTAGTTTGTAAACTTTTTTTTGGATCTTAGCTAAAAACAAGCTTTATTTATCGTCATAATTAATGTGCAGTTTGAGTGGTAATATAAAAATATTCCAGATTGATAAACAAAATGCGTATTTATATCGATAACTGGTTATATTTCAAAATTTAACAAATTGAAAATTTTCTTTAAATATATGCTTATAGCCATTAATTTAATGGCTATCGCCGCGTTAGTCGCTGCCTACTTCGCTCCGTTTGTCAATCCTCGGGAGATGTGGGTCCCAGCTATTTTTGGGCTGGCATACCCTTATATCTTATTGATAAACCTGATTTTTATCGTCTGGTGGATAGTTAACAAAAGCAGGATGGTAATTTTTTCCATAATCGCAATTTTAGCCGGATATAGTAGCCTTTACACCCTTTTCCGGATAAAACCCCGAAAATCGGAAGATAAAGGGATCGTTGTTTGCAGCTATAATGTTAAAGACTTCGCAGGGATAGATAACAAGTCCGATAAAAAATGGAACGAGATCATGATCCAGGATTATTTACGGGAACAAAACCCGGATATCGTGTGCCTCCAGGAAATTGATTCGGCCTCGATAACCGGGTTTTGTCCTTTCCCTTATAAAATTACACCTGAAAGTTGCAGTTATTATTCAACCAGGGTTGACAAAACCGGCAACCTGATCATTTTTTCCCGGTTCCCGGTTATCGGAGAAGGGAAAATCACGTTTAAGGATACCCCGAACATGATTGTTTTTGCCGACTTGAAAATAAACAATGATACGGTACGCGTCTATAACTGTCACCTTCAAAGTTACCAGCTCCATTTCTCTGAACTGATGACAACAGACCTGGCAAAATTTCACCTTTTCTGGTCCAGGGTGAAAACGACCATCAAAAAAAGGGCGAAACAAATCGACTTATTCGAGAAACACATCCAAGGAAGCCCTTTTCCTGTTATTATTATAGGGGATTTCAATGATTCGCCGGTTTCTCATTCGTACAAAAAAATCATGGATGACCTTAATATGACCGATAGTTTTCTTGAGTCGGGGACAGGTCTCTGCAACACATTCAAAGAATGGTTGTTCTCTTTCCGTGTTGATTACATCCTGCATGACCAACTATTTGAAAGTTACGATTTTAAAGTTGACCGGTTAAATTATTCTGATCACAATCCTGTCATATGTAAGCTGATCAAAAAAGATCATATCTTTACCAAAGATGACGAGTAATGACAATGAAGTTTGAAGGTTTGATTGTTTGAATGGTTTGAAGCTTCGCTGTTGGAAGAGAACATGGAGCATTCCGAACTGGTGAACTGGGAAATGAAGGAATGATTGAATGAGAGAATGAAAAGAAAACCAAAGTCATGGAATCCGAAACAATACGTAACATTTTCAGTATATATAGGGACAATAAATATTTCAGTTTTTGGCGCAAACGGCTATCAGAAACCGGAATCCGGCTAACAATAAAAACAATAGGGACCAAAAAGACAATAAATCTATCTGTATGGACAGGAAAGACCGAAAAGACACTATTCAAATTCTGTTTATCAATGACAGGGCAGAAAGCATTCAACAGATAAAAGAACAATTAAACGATCCGGATCTGAAGGAAACTGACAGTCCGGAAAAAATTGCAGAATTACCGGAATTGCCGGACCTGCTGCTTATACGACCTGAGTACCTGATCGGGCTTGAAAAATCGAACCAGGTAAAAAACAAACTTCTTTCCATGATCGGGCACGATCTCCGTTCTCCGTTGGGATCGATTAAAATGATCCTGGACTTTATCGACCAGAAAATTATCGATCCTAAAAGTGACGACTTTGAATCGACTGTTCCTGAATTGATGAATGCAGCTGACGACGCATTTTACTTGCTTGAAAACCTGCTTTACTGGTCGAGGATACAAGCCGGAACTGTTTCATATGTTCCTGAGAAATACAATCTGAAAGCGCTTTTACAAAAATCGGTCAACCAGTTAAAAAGATTTCTGGATGCAAAAAAAATCAGTATTCTGGACAACGTCAAAGGAGACCAGGAATGCTGGGGAGACGAATTCCTGATTTTGGTTATCCTGAGGAACCTGCTCTCCAATGCCGGTAAATTTTCGCATGAATCATCAGAAATACAAATAGATCTGGAAAATTCAGGAGACAGCATAAAAATTTTCTTCAAGGATTCCGGCGTTGGGATTGCAAAGGAAAATATGTCGAAATTATTCGATCCGTACACGTTATTCCATACTTACGGCACCAATAATGAAACAGGGAATGGGCTCGGGTTAAAAGTCAGCAATGAATTAGCCAGGATCAATAAAGGAAACATCAGCCTGGTCAGTAAAGAGGGAAAAGGAACAACAGCTTGCCTGTCACTCCCGATAATGGACCCAACCGTAAATTCGTAATGCAAAATTTAATAAATTTTGGTCCTAAAAATAAAAGTCATGATCATTCTTAAAGTTTTATTTTGGTCTTTTTTATTTATCATCTTCTATACTTATATCGGGTATGGAATTATCCTGGGGATACTTGTTCATTTGAAAAAGGTGAAATCCCGGGAGAAAAAGGAAATCGGAAAAGACCGGGATCTGCCTGAGGTAACCCTTTTCATAACAGCGTATAACGAGAAGGAGCATATTGAAGAGAAGGTAAAAAATTCAACCGGACTGAATTATCCCCAAGACAAAATAAAACAGGTATGGGTGACGGACGGGTCTTCGGACGGAACACCTGAACTTCTTAAAAAGATTGACGGGATTGAGGTATATCATGAAGACGAAAGAAAGGGAAAGATTGCAGCCATGAACCGGGGCATGCAGTTCGTAAAAACACCTATTGTTGTTTTCTCGGATGCCAATACCGTACTGGGCAAGGACTCTGTCATGCGGATCGTGAATCTTTTTGAGGATCCGAAGGTTGGTTGTGTTTCCGGAGAAAAAAGAATTTTCAGTAATGAAGCAGATTCTGCGTCCGGCTCAGGAGAAGGAATTTACTGGAAATATGAATCGCTTCTAAAAAAATGGGATTCAAAGTTATATTCTGTAGTAGGAGCAGCTGGTGAATTATTCGCCATCAGGACAAATCTCTGGCAGGAAGTAGAACCTGACACACTTTTGGATGACTTTGTTATTTCACTTCGTGTTGCCATGCATGGTTATATGATCAAATATGATCCTGAAGCATATGCCATCGAATCGGCATCCTCAGACATCAAAGAAGAATTAAAGCGAAAAATCAGGATTTCGGCAGGAGGGATTCAGTCAGTAATCAGGTTAAAAGGCTTGCTGAACATCTTCAAATACGGAATTTTATCCTTTCAATATATCTCGCACCGGGTTTTAAGGTGGATGGTTACCCCTTTTCTCCTTTTACTGGTCCTTCCTGTAAATTATATTTTATTCGCGAATGAAAAAGGCCCGGGCATTTATTCCGTAATATGGGCGGCCCAGCTCGTTTTTTACGCTTTTGTCTTCATGGGAAAAACCTTACGATCAAAACCGGTCAAATTAAAGGTCATTTTTGTCCCTTATTATTTCTGGATCATGAACTATTCCGTTTACCTGGGCCTGATCAGGTATGTAAAAGGGCAACAGTCCGTTGTCTGGGAAAAAGCAAAAAGAAGCCCGGGGTACCGCTAGCGATATGAAGCGGGGAACATTCCCAACAATCAATTTTATCCGGACGCCTCTTTCAGCAGGTCCAACAAATCAGCCGTTGACAAGCGGGCGCTCCGGTCTGTCTCATCAAGTAAGCTGTCCGCCAGTTCCCGTTTCGTAGCATGCAGTTTTACAATTTTTTCTTCGATCGTATTTTTAGCGACCAGCCTGTAAATGGTTACAGGACGGGTCTGGCCGATACGGTAAGCGCGGTCGCTTGCCTGGTCTTCAATAGCCGGGTTCCACCAGGGATCGAGATGGAAAATATAATCGGCGCCGGTGAGGTTCAGCCCGAGCCCGCCCGCCTTCAGGCTGATCAGGAAAAGCTCCCCTTCCCCTTTCTGAAATGCTCTTACCGCAACCTCGCGTTCCGGGATCGGGACAGAGCCATCCAGGTATTGATATTTGATGCCAAGTTTATCAAGTTCACAGCGAACAAACGATAAGTGTCCCACGAACTGACTAAAGACCAATGCCCTGTGATTACCGGTAACCAGATCTTCAACAATTTCCAAAAATGCATTTAATTTTGATGAAGGGATCCGGATTTCCTTGTTTACAAGAGCAGTATTGCAACAGGCAAGCCTTAATTTCGTGATTTCTGCGAGCGCCTGAAGATGCTGTTGCCCGTTTGTTCCATTGCTGCTTTCGAGTACATCGACAGCCTCTCTCCTCAGGGTTTCATAAAAAGCCATTTCTTCTTCACTCAAAGCGACACTGTACGTAATTTCGGTTTTTGAAGGCAGTTCGTCGAGTACCTTGTTCTTTGTACGGCGCAATATAAAAGGCGTAATCAGCTTTTTAAGGTGTCTTGTCTGTAAAGGGGAAGCATTTTTTATAAAACGATCGGTGAACTGGGTAAAGGTACCCAGCAATCCCGGGTTACAAAAATTAAACAAATTCCAGAGTTCGCCCAGGTTGTTCTGAATAGGGGTCCCTGTAAGTACGAGCTTGAAACCAGCCTGTATATTCAGGGCAGCTTTAGACGATTTTGTATGGTTATTTTTTATTGCCTGCGCTTCGTCCAGAACAGCCATGGCCCAGTTAATTTCAGCTATCCGTTTCACCTCGCTTTGCAATAACCCGTAAGTAACCACCAGCACGTCAAAAGGCGCCAGGATCGTAAAAGTTTCTTCCCTGTTCCCTGATTTCAGGGTAACCGGCCTGAGCACCGGAGCAAAGCGCTGTAATTCATAACACCAGTTAAGTACGACAGAAGCCGGACAAACGACAAGCACTGGTCCTTTTTCGGCCAGATGGAGCATCATAGCGATAGCCTGTACTGTCTTTCCCAGGCCCATATCGTCGGCAAGACATGCACCGGCTCCCCAGGCATTCAGCCGGGCCATCCAATGAAACCCCTCTTCCTGGTAAGGACGGAGTTCTGCATCCAGCGTGGAAGGCACTTCCACCTCAAAAGTAGCAGTATCGCGAATCTGCTTTTGAAAGCTTTTCCATAATTTATCCCCTTTAAAAGACCCGGCGCGGGAGGTAATCTCCTCAAGAGCATGCGATGCAAACCGGTTGATCGAAATTCCTTTCCTGTCTATCCTGGAATAAGCTTCAATTTCATCGATTTGTTTCTTCAAATCGGCTGTCAGAGCCAGAAATTCTCCGGTCTTCAGCTCGAGAAAGCGTCCCTTGCTACCATTCGCCATGGCAAGCAATTCTTTCAGGCTAAGGACCGTTTTCTCGTCAACATTGACTTCTCCTTCAAGTTCGAACCATTGCCCAACTCCTTTAATACGAAGACTAAAGTTCTCAAAAGAAACGGACTTTTTCAGTCTGAAACGTTCTCCTTCCGGCCATTCCACAACCGCGATAGCAGAGAATTTACCGAGTACGTCCAAGAGATCCAGGCACTGGTAAGGGTCTGTAAAATGGTATGCATCCTCAGAAAGATCAGCCTCAGTCTGTTCAGAAATGGCATTATTCAAACTCATGGCATTGGCTCTCTCCGTCTCAAGGGCCCTGATTGTCTGGCAATTTTTCCCGTCGACCGTTCCATATATCACTTTACTTCCCCTGCCAGGTTTCACATAAGGAGGATCAGAACCAAGCGGTTTTATAAAAAATTCAGCTTTCAGCCCGTTCCCGACAGGAATAATCTGTACACGTATCCGGGAATCAGGATCAACAGTTTCTGTTGTCCCGGAAACTTCTGTCAGATCGGTATGTACCGTCATGACACTGCTTAGCTGGGATACTGTTTCCAAAAGCTTTTTCTTTCCCCGGGCGGGAATGGTGACGCGGCTGTTGATCATCCGTATAACCGACTGCTGAACAGGAGTCAACGTGACAAGCTTATACCTGGTCTGAGTTTCCTTCATCAGGATAACTGTTTTGTCCGGATCGGGAATATTGGTTTTAAGGAGAATTCCATTTTTTGTACTTTCAGTAATGATCTCAGGCTCCACTTTAATAAGTTCGACAGGAACCGAGGGATTTGACAGAAGAAATAAAAGGGGATGTCCGCACAACTCCCGGATGGCTTCACTGAAGTTAAAATAATAACTAACTGACCCGTAATATCCTGAATCAACTTCAATTGAAGATGCCACCCTACGGTCTTGCTCGGTAGAGCCTTCAATAAACTCTTCCTTTAAGCGTTTCAGGGCGATATTCCTTCCCCCGCTCCAGGAGCCATTTGCCTTTAACGTCTGCAAAACCGGCTGGATAAATTCCTTCTCCAAATTGACAAAATAACAAATCCGGGAAGCGTTGCCCTTCTTTTTCGAACCTGTTAAATCTTTCTCTGTGGCGAGGTGCATAAGCCCGTCAAGCATCTGTTCCCATTTTTCATGAAAAATCAGGCGTTCGGTCAGGCAAGGGGACATGTCCTCCATTTTGCCCGCCATACAACCTTTAAGCGCCCCAAGGTCTATTCCCGACTTCTTAGCCATGAAAATCAATTCCCGAAGGAAAAGCCACTGCCCGTTGTTGTGCAGCCGTTCGCCAAGAGACAGCACAAGAGGGTCTTGTCCTTCCCTGATTTTCCCGGAGACCGCATAATCTTCCAGCAGAAAAATATATGAAATGATATTCGGATAAAGCGTATACCTGGCAATGAAATTTGCTTCCCTCTCAGCGAAAGCGATGTCTTTCTTTATAATATATAATAAAGGAGAAAGGATCTTGAAATCGCTGTTTTTTTCAGCTTTCTTAAAAAAAGAATTCAGTTCCCTATGATTTATTCTTTCAGGAATAAACAAAAAATTAAGCCAATAGAAAAATTCGTCATAAAAACTGAAGTCAGCCCGGGGCATTTTCATACCATCAGCATCAGTCACCCTGGCTTTGGAAAAATAAGCAACCGAACTTTCAAAGTCTCCCCTGAACAGGCAAATCTCCGCCTTCAGCAACAAGGCCTCATGCCCTTCCATCGAAGCGACAATTTCCTCTGCCCCGGCAAGACTTCCTTCCTGGAAAAGGATCCCGGCTTTCACCGGTTTCGCTATATAATCCGATTCGCCAAGATCGGAATTACGTTCCAGAAAGCGGGAAAGCCTTTCCCAATCAAGTAAATTTAATATATGGAATTTCAAACTATAGGAAACCAGTTCTGAAAACAAATCAGGAGAATAAGTTAACACATGGTCATAGGCAGGCAATTCAAGCATTTCGTACAAAATACGAAAAGCCTCATTCATATTCTGAACTAACCGGTCAGCAGCCTGACTGGCCAGAGGTTTGTCACCGGTAAAGGCAGCCAGCAAATAATCCCTGACAACTTCGGATATCGCGTAGTGGCCCCATAAAGCATGGCCCCGCCAGTTTTTCACTGTTTTAACGTAGTGTTCATTACGAACAAGAACAGGAAATAATTCAAGTCTCAGGGAGGAAGGAACGTCATAATAATCGCCCTCATTTTTGAGAAGCAGGTTTTTCCCGACCAAAGCCCGGAGCAGATTCTCAAACTCCTTGTAGGTAATCTTTCGAGATATTGAATTCTCGATGATCGACACACCATCATATCGTTGAAAACCGGAAAACTTCAGGATAAACAAATCCATTAAGGTTTTATGCAGTTCTGACAGTTCGCGGTAAGCGTTCAATAATTCGTCTAATTTCGCCTTCATCCGGCAATACTTTTATAATATGGTTGTGTGCAAAAATAGAATTATTTACCAGAACTAAAAGGAGCAGGCTAATAATTAATCTTGTTCTCTATTGCCATTATTCAGCCTCAAAGTTCTCAAAATAAAAAAGGGGACCATCCGGCCCCCAACATGTACCCATTAAGTTAACAACTATTCGTATAATTTGTCTCCGCTGGCGCGTTTCACTTCATAGCCGGCAAGCAGATAATCTATCTTTGTTTTCAATAACTCCAGTTTACTGTCCTGTAAATTAGTATCTGCATCGAGCAAATCGAGGTTGGTAATTACGCCGGAATCAAAGCTTACCTGTGCTAATTTGTATGCCTCACCAGCTTGCTTGACCTGCATTTCCTCCTGTTCGATTTTTAGCTTTGCAGCCTTCATATTTTCAACAGAGTGAACGACTTCCTGTGTTACCTTTCGCTTTTCAGACTCGGTGGCATACTGATATTCAGAAAGTTTCGCCTCTTCCAACAGACGTTGATGTTTATTTTCCGAAGCGCTGTAAATAGGAACATGAATACCCGCACCTACAGAAAAGTCCGGACGGAATTTATTGAGATCAGGCTCAAACCCGTTCTTCGCCCCAATCATTGCACCGGCACTTAAATAAGGGTTGATTTTCGCATTGATTACTTCAATCTGAAGTTCGGACAAGGTCTCATTTTCCTTTGCTATTTTCAGACTATTCCGGTTCTCATACGCCTTTTCCAACGCAGGGTTCACATCCGGCATTATTGTCATATCCGGCAATTCAGAAGGAAACTCTATCCCCGGGTCAAAGTCACGGCCTACCAGGCTGGTCAATACGGCCAGGGCCTTAACTTTTGTGGATTGCAGATCAACATGTTTACTTTTAAGCCTGGAAATCCGGACCTGAGTTGACAATAAAGCATACTTCGTAGAGGTTCCGGCGTCAAGTTTTTTCTGCACCGTGTTCAGGTGTTCCTGCAAATTATCCATCTCTTCTTCATTGATTTTCAGAGCGTCCTGCAGATAAACAATCTGAAAATAAGTATTTATCAGTTGAATACTCAAATCCTGTCTCAACTCGTCAATGGAGGCATCCAGCAATTTCTTCCGCTCTTCTTCAACAGCTACACTCCTGGCTGTCTTGCCAAAATCATACAAAGTCTGATCATATGAAATATTTGCATCATAGTAATTGGCAGGTGTGACTGGAATTTCACCAAATCCTTCAAAATAGAATTTACTGATCGGACCAACCCTTCTATAAGATGCATTTCCATCTACATGCGGGTTAAGCGCTGTCCGTATAATTTGGATTTGTTCATCTGCTTCAACCAAAGATTTCCTGGCTTTAAGCACATCAGGATTATTTTCAATCATCTGATGCAACAAGCTCCTCAGATCGGCATTCTCATTCTGCGCCATAACCGGTCCGTTCACCCAAAGCGCGATTATTACGAGAAGCAAATTATTCAGATACTTGTGCCTGTAAATTTTCTTCATGTGTTTTTTATTATTTTCTGTTGTTCTATAAAACCCGTCATTCGATCATTATCCTCAAAACCTTTTTACAGCTTCTTTAGGCATTGGCAGTCTTTTCCGTTTTTTGTTTTTTTCTGCGCGTATGCAACGCCATGACCGGAATAATCCCTAATATCGTAATAACGCCCGCAATAAGAAAATCATCGCCAATTCCCTGTATGTACGCCTGATTCTGGACATGAGTCACGATCAACATCTTACTTTGCTGTATCGCTTCAGACGCGGAACTTCCCGCGGCATGCTGAATATACCCGGCCACGCGGGCTACCGTCTGTTTGAACGCAGGCGAACCAGCCTGTAAACTCTCGCCATAATGCTGGGAATGAAATATTGTCCTTGTTGTGAGCAACGTGCTTAAAATAGAAACGCCGAAACTTCCTCCAAGCTGTCGGGTCACGTTAAAAAGGCTGGATGCCTGGGCCATTTTTTCATTGGGGATTTCCAGCAAGGCAATTGCACTGAGCGGGGCAAAAAGTACCCCCATGCCAAACCCCCGGAAATAAAGCGACAGCATAATATAATCCCGGCTAGTCTGATAAGACAGGAAATAGTTAATGACAAAACTGGTTACCATACACAGCACTCCCGTGATAATCACAATTTTCGGGTTTATCCTGGTTACCAACCGTCCGGCAACAGGTGCCATCATCCCTTGTATAATCCCGACAGGGAGGAATACCGCCCCCGCCTGAATAGCCGACCATCCCAGGGAGTTCTGCAAATAAAGCGGCAAAATAAAAGGTGTTCCGAACATGCCTATCCCAAAAATAAACATGATCGCATTGCTTAACCCGAAATTTCTGTTCGACAGAAGCTTTAAATCGATAAACGGATGCTCCACCCTTAGTTCGTTCACTATAAACACGGTCAATGCTATGGCAGAAATACCAAAGCACAAGAGGATATACGGCGCAGTCCATCCGGATGAGTTGCTTGTCGCCTTGCCTTCGGTAAGGGCATAAAGTAAAACGGGAAGAAATATAACGATAGAAATAAATCCTACAGGATCGAATTTTCGGATGTTCCTGTTTTTATATTCCTGCTGGATCAGAAAGGTAACAAACAGCCCGATAATACCAATCGGAAGGTTTACCTCAAAAATCCATTGCCAGCTAAAACGGTCGACCAGATATCCCCCGATCAACGGCCCGAAAGAGACAGAGCTGGCGGCAGCGATTGCCCAGAAACCCAACGCCACGCCCCTGGTACTCGGAGGAAATTCCCGACTGACAATGGCCATACCAATCGGCATAATTGCCCCCGCCCCCATTCCCTGGATAATCCGTGCCAGGATCAGCATCTGCTCCGTTTGTGCCATACCGCAAAGCGCCGATCCCAGGGTAAATAAGAAAAGTCCATAAAAATAAATACGCTTATGGCCAAAACGGTCAGCCATCCACCCTGAAATCGGCAACATGACAGCCAGGGCAAGCAGGTATGCCGTTAACACCCATTCGATCTGGTCGAGGCTAACACCAAAATTGGCCATTATCTTGGGAAGGCCGACATTCACGATGGTAGCATCCAGTACCGACATAAAAGTTCCTATCATAACATTGGCAAGCAGCCACCATTTGTAAGAATCTTTTCTCGGATGAAAAACAGACGACCGGGGACGCAGTGCACTTCTGAAATTATGTAAGAAATTTTTATGCATGCTTACTTCTTAAATATTTTAACCACCGCCGACATTCCGGATAAAAGGTGAAACTGATCCGGAGATTTTCCGTTATCGGTTCGATCAATACTTATTTTTACCGGTATACGCTGTGTTACTTTTGTATAATTACCCGAAGCGTTATTGGCAGGGATCAGGGAAAACTGCGACTCGGTGCTCGAACCTACGAAATAAACTTTACCTTCGAATGTAACGCCGGGATAGGCATCGATCGTGTACTTACTTCGACTGCCAACATGTACATTCTCAAGCTTGGTTTCTTCCAGATAAACCTGTACCCATGACTCACCAGTCTCGATGATGGAGAAAACAGACTGTCCCGCCTGGGCAATATCTCCCGGCAATAACCAGCGTTTGGCAATAACGCCATTGGCAGGGGCATAAACCCTGGTATCCGCCAGCTGGCTTTCAATTACTCCAACCTGAGCTTTTGCTGATTCTACGGCAGCGATAGCACTTTTACGTTCAGCAGCAGCAAGATCAAGCTCTTTTTTCCCCGAATTCAAACGTGCTTCAGCTGCCTGAAAATCTTTTTGTGCGTGATCATATGACTCCCGGGTTATCACCTCTCCTTTAAATTGTTTCCCAGCCCGTCTAAAATCATCCCCGGCCTTACTCACGCTGATTTCAAGCTCTTTTATTTTTTGACCTGCCAGGGCATACCGGGCAGCAGATTGCCCCACGTTAGCTTCCATCTGGGAAATGACAGACTGTAAATGTTTCTTCTGGGAAACAAGATCCGTGCTATCCAGTTCAAAAAGCAAATCGCCTTTCTTCACGTTATCTCCTTCTACTGCATTTAACTTTAAAATGCGGCCCATGATCTTAGGTCCCGTGGTTACCGTGTAGAATTCCACAAAAGCATCATCAGTCGAGACGTAGCTCATGTAATCGATGTACCAATACAATCCGCCGGCCACAACCAGTGCAAAAACCAACAAAACAGGCAGATACACTGTTTTCCATTTTTTTGACATAGTAAATTTTCTGTTTGTAAAACAATTGTTATCATTTTCAACGATTATCAGCACATTACAAAAATATTTTCGCTAATTTTTATGCCCGCTGATAATGAATTCTATCTATTCTTCTGAATTATCAACACGTATTCCCTTGCTAAAAATTGCCACGAACAGGTTGATCTCCTTCTCATGTTGTTCCAGCTCTTCCGGAACATTGAATATAAGCTTATTCCGAAGAAACAACATCCGGATTCCCCTCACCAGGTTGACAAACAAGGATGCCGTGGCGCAAAGGTCTTTTATCTCATATTTACCGGAATTGAGCCCATGCTGAAATATCTCCGTTACAATCTGATCTTCCTTCTCATGGAAATCACGAACAGCCTCGTGCATAAACGAATGAAGGTTTTGCTGATACATGCTCCGCGTCCTCGCCAGATTAATTAACCGTTCAGAAAGCTGCATCCTTGTTTTTATATATTCACGCAACATATCATCGGGATCGGACAACTGACTTATCTGAGAATCCAGCGCATGCAAAAACACATTTTTCTCTTTCTCGATGATCGATTTGTAAAGAGATTCCTTATCCGGGAAATAATAATACAATGACCCTTTCGAAAGCTGAAGATCATCAGCGATCTCCTGCATTGTTGTTTTGTCAAAACCATAAAGAGCAAACCGCTCCTGCGCAATTTCAACAATTTTCTCCCTTCTTCCCTTACAACTTTTCTCCATTTAGCTTACCTTACGATCTGACCATTTTGTTTAATTGGTCAAATTTAAATCATGTTTTTCAACATATCAAATTATTAAAGTTAAATTTCCAATAAAATTATTGTGATATAAATGTAAAAAAGGGTGTTCTGAATTATCAGACACCCCTGTAATATAGGTTAAAGGTTTAGTGGTTAAAATTTTTAATTGGCAAAATATCTTTATTCTGTACTCATGATTATTTTGACTATCGAAACTTCCACAACTGTAATAATAGAATTAGAATCCTGTTATTATTTAAACAGAAGGAGTCTCTCTTCTAACAAAAAATGAAACTCCCAGAATATAGAGCATACATACCCCAATGACGGATATACTTGCCAGAGGGCCAAGGACAGTACTAATAAAACCCACGATCACGGGAATGATTGCCCCTCCGGATACAGCCATAATTAGTAAACCCGAAATTTCATTGGCACGGTCTGGCATCCGGTCCAGCGCCAGGGAAAAAATAATCGGGAACATGTTACCGATGCCGAGGCCTGTTATAAATACAGAAACAAAGGCAACAGTATTACTGGGGGACAGAAATATACCCACTACTCCCAGAAGGGAGACCAACGTCGTCAACAATAAAAAAGTTTTAGGTTTTATCCAGTTCAGAATAATTGCCCCCAGAAGACGTGAAGCTGTTTCTCCCGCAAAAAACAAACTGATACCGATAACAGCCAGTTCAAGAGTAACCCCGTACCTTGAGGTTAAAACATTGGCAATATTGGTATTAATCGCTACTTCTGAGCCGACTATCAGGAATATAGACAAAGCCATCAAAGCGATAAAACGATTCTTCAGCAACCCAAAACAGGACGCAAAAGAAGCAGCTTTATGCCCGGGTGCCGATTCCCTGATCGGCGTCACCGAAAGCCAAAAAGCAGACAGCAACGACGTGATGCCATAAACGGCAAATACAAGCTTCCAGTTTCCAAAATGTTCCGCCATAAACGTCGTGATGAGTGGCCCGGAGAATGAAATGACGGCTTTGATAAACTGAGAAGTACTCATAGAGCTGGCCAGCTTTTCCGGTGAAGTTACATCCTGTAGCAAAGGATTGGCAGACACCTGCATGACGGTATTTCCAATGCCGAGGAGGATAAAGGAAGCAAACATCATGGCGAAGGAATAATGAAGAAACGGAAGGCCCAGCCCGATGGCCTGGATAACCATTCCCGCATTCAACATATTCCGCTTCCCGATCTTATCCTGCAGAATACCGGCAGGTACGGAAAGGACAAAAAACCAAAGCAGGACCATCATCGGCAAAAACTGGGCAACAAAATTCGTCAGGCCGAAATCTTGTTTAACATATCCGGTAGCAACACCGATAATATCGACAAATCCCATCACCAGAAAGGACATAAAAACAGGAAGTAACTTCTTCAATCCGCTATCAGAGTTTTTCACAATATTAAATTTAATTGGTTTGTCAGGCAATTGATTAATTCCGGTTGATTATACGGGTACGGAATAAAGCCCATAATTATCCGGTTATTACGATTCAAAAAAATAATTTTCCACCATCACACACAGCGCATGGTAAACAGGCAGATGAAGTTCCTGGACAGAAGCAGTCCGTCGCTCCGGCACATTGATCAGCACATCGCAACAGGATCTCATTTTTCCGCCTGTTTCACCGGTTAAACCGATTACTTTCAGGTCTTTTGCTTTTGCTGTAATCAAAGCATCGATCACATTTTGTGAATTTCCGGAACTGCTTATTCCTATCAGAACGTCTCCGGCATTTCCGTATCCGATCACTTGCTGGGCAAAAATAAGGTTGGCATCAATATCATTCGAAACAGCCGTTATTAAAGCACTATGCGCAGTCAGCGATATGGCGGGCAGTCCCTGTTGGAATTTTCCGGCAAGATAAATTCCCCGTTCCCCTCCGTTTTCAGACAAGCGTTTTTTTAATTCTGAGGAAAGAGGCCTTTTCTTTTCAAAACCTTTCATCAGTTCGCCCACGATATGATCCGAATCCGAGCAACTTCCCCCGTTCCCGCAGATTAATACTTTACCGCCTGCCGAGTAGCAGGCAATAAGGACTTCGGCTGCTTCTCCGATAACACCTTTCAAGTGTTCCAGTACCGGATATTTTTTGTAAAGTTCTTCTATTTCGTGTTGATTATTCATTTCGTGAACTTTAGATTTTGCTTCCATAAAGGGCCACCCCCAAGGCGGCATAATCGCCGACAGAATCACCCAGGGCAGCTGGTTTAATCGAGCAAACCGCCGTTGCAGAAGGGATTGCTTCCTGTTGAATTATTTTCCCGGCAATCGGTTTAAAAAGGTTCTCGTTCCGGGCGTAAACACTACCGATAACAATACATTGCGGATTCAGGACATCAATCAGGATCGATAGTCCATATCCCAGGTGCTCTGCCGAAATCCGGATAATCTCGTTGGCAACAGGATCTCCGTTTTGAGCGGCAACAGCAACCATTTTTGTATCGATTTCATCAATCTGTTCAGGTGAAGAGCAAAAAGCAACAGGCTCGTTCTTTTTCAATTTATCGGAAACAACAGACCGGGCTAGCTGGGCAATTCCGCCACCGCTGCAAAAGCCCTCGAAAGAACCGGCTTTACCAAAACCGACAGGTCCGGTCTTTGCCAGACGAACGTGACCGACTTCTCCTCCCAAATCGTTTGTGCCGCTATACAACCGTCCGTCCAGAATCAAACCGGCTCCCATTCCTGTACCGAAAGTCAAAAAAACCATGTTGGAGGTTCCCTTTCCTGCGCCAAAAATCCATTCAGCCAAGGCGCATGCATTCGCGTCGTTTTGAAGGAAAGCAGGAATCTTAAATTTATCAGCAAAAAGTTTAACCACCGGTATTTCATCCCACCCCGGCAGATTCGGCGGGGAAAGAATTATTCCCCGGATGCTGTCGAGCGGTCCCCCGCAACTAATTCCAATTGAAGTGACGTCATTAACAGTTATTCCATGAGTCACCAGCAAACTCTCAAGTTCTTCCTGTAACCGGGAGATCATTCGATAAGGATCCGGGTAGTCCCTGGTCTGCAATACTTTTTTCCCGATAACGGACAGCTGATCGTCCTGCACTGTTTTACCCAAAATCACGGCACATTTTGTACCCCCTATGTCAATACCTGCTATAATCATTTTGTATACTATAAAATTGCTAATTCATAATTTTCTGAACCGGGCAGTCTTCGTCCTTACTTCCCCAATCTTTATTGGGTTCCGGCCCCATGATGGATTTCAGAAGAATGGTACCCCGAACACCAATCCCAATCGCTATCACCAGTATCTGGACTTACCTGGACCATACCAAAGGGCAGCAAGGCCCCGGGGTATGTATGCCAATGTGCATCAGTACCTATAAACGGATTGACATAAGCTGTTACCTGTTACCTCTTCCCTATTCTTGCCGCTGTTCATGCAGGAAGAAAGGCAGAACAAAACTACACTGGTAAAGAAAAACTTCGTCATATCCGCACTTTTATCAACTACGCTAAACCGTTTTAGCAAAAATAGAAAAAAATTAACTCCCGGTTGATTTTCTCGCAATAAAATTCGACTTTAGTATAACTTTTTTTGAAGGGTTACTTAATTTTCCTGTTTCAATCTCGTCCGTCAGTATCCTGACGGCTTTTCCCGCCATTTCGGCGAGCGGTTGTGCTATAGCCGAAACAGGGGAATAGCAAACTTTGTAAAAATCAGGGTCATCAAAGCTCACCAGAGCAAAATCACCGGGGATATTAAAGCCCATTTCCATGATACATTCCAACCCCATCAATCCGATCTTGCTGGAAGAAAAAAGAAGTGCATCCATTTTACGCTCGCCAGATGTAAGCTTCATAATAGCCTGATTGACATCTGTCTTATCGTGTGAAAAAGGCAATTTATAAACAAGATCATGCTCTGGTAAAAGGCCGGCATCATTCAAAGCGCCAAGGTAGCCTTCGGTTCGGTTGTGCATCGTAATCAGTTCATCATTTACAGTAAGAAAAGCAATTCTCCTGTAGCCTTTTTTTATAAGGTAATCTGTTGCTTTATAGGCAGCATCAAAATTATCGATGACAACATAATTCGATTCGATTTCAGGAAAATAACGGTCAACGAGGACATAGGGAATTTTGGTTTTCGCCAGGGCTTCTATCTGGGCACTGCTCCCGGGCGGCGGAGAAATGATAAAACCATCCACATGGCTTTTCATCAGCATTTCCAGTTGTCTTGCCGATTTTTCAATATTTTCATCCGAACTGCAGAAAACGATTTTATATCCTTTTTTGGAAGCTTCCCGTTCAATTTCGCGGCCCAACTTTCCAAAAAAAGGATTGGATATATCTGCAATAATCAAGCCGATGGTTTGGGTCTTTCCGGACCTAAGCCATTTCGCGATCTGATTAGGCTTATAATTCATATCCCTTGCCACATCCAGCACCTTTTTAGACATTTCCTCACTAATCCGGTGTTCCTTCCCCTTCCCGTTTAAGACGAAAGAAACAAGGGCTTTTGAGACCCCTACCCGATCTGCAATATCCTGAATCGATGCTTTCTTTGGTGGCATGTGCTATCCTTTTTCTTTAATTTATCTGCAATAATACATATTTCTATTTATTGTCGAAAGAAGGAGGAGCAATCTTTGTTCCCCATTTCAAATCGGGTTTACCAGAAAGGCTATACTCAATTGTGCCACCTTTTTCTATATCCGACCAGTTAATCCATGTATCTCCATATGACTTACCATTTAATTTCACAGATTGAATGTAACAATTCTTGTCAGAACCACCACGGATCGTCAGCATACCCTCTTTAAGATGAAGTTTGATCAAAGGAAAACTTGGAGCATTCACCGAAAATCCACCAATTCCGGGTATTTCCGGGTAAAGTCCGATACAGGCAAAAACATACCACGATCCCATTGCCCCCAAATCATCATTCCCGGGCAATCCATCCTGCTTGCCCGAATATTGTTCATGAATAATGCGATGAACAATTAACTGCGTTTTATAAGGTTGCCCGGCCCAGTTATACGCCCATGGAATCCCAAAACTAGGCTCGTTTCCGCAGGCATACCAGTCATCGTCATATCCTGCATCCAGGCGACGGAATAACGTATCCAGCCGGGATTGAGCTTCCTGCTTTCCCCCGATGATATCGATCAGCCCCTTAATATTGTATGGAACCATCCAGAAATAATTATTATAGGTCGATTCCCTGAAATCGTACTTTAAAGGAACCCAGCCTTCTTTCCGGCGCGATTGCAGCCATCCAGTTTCCGGGTTGTAAAGATTTCTCCAGGTCTGCGCCCGTTTCAGGTAAGTTTCTGCAACTACCGTGTCGTTGCAGGCATTCAATGCAAAACGGGATATTGCAAAATCGGCCGATGTATATTCCAGTTGCATGGAGGCATAGCAAAAACCATTTTCCAAAAACATATCCAGGGCAGGCCGGGTAAGTTGTTTCTGGGAACGGGTTCCCGGGATTTCAGCTCCTCTTCGCATGATCTCAAGGACAGGACAGGGATCATAGTCTCTTGCGCCAAAAGCATAGGCATTCGCAATCAGAATGGAAGTCGGGTCCCCCTGCATCACGCCGGTCTCGATATTGGCCAGTACCCAACGGGGAAAACCGCCACCTGACTGTTCTGCAAAATCAGCCAGGGAAACAACCACATCGGAGGCAAGCTCCGGGGCCAGCATGGTCATCAGTTGCACCTGGGTCCGGTAAGTATCCCAGTTACTGTAATTGGTATATTGCTTTCTCTGCGCTTTATGCACTTTAAAGTCGGCCCCCATGTATTCCCCGTTTACATCGCTGCACACACTCGGATGGATCAGTGCCCTGTACAAATGCGTGTAAAACTGAGATACACGGTCCCCGTTTTCTCCTTTTACCTCGATTTTTCCTAGGTATTCGTTCCATTTACCGATAGCCTGACTCTTTACCAGATCAAAATTCCAACCCGGATTTTCTGTTTTCAGGTTTTCCCGGGCATTCTCGATCGAGACATAAGATATCCCGATTTTATACCGGATCGTTTTTTGAGAACTGACGTCGAACGTGAAATACAAGCCTGAATTTTTTCCTTCGGCAAAAGTTGTTCCCGGTTTTAAACTGGCTCCCTTCCATGTTCCGGATGAAAGGACTTTCCCGTTAAACTCGGCCACGAAATAAACTTTGTAAGGAGCCGGTATCCCGCAAAAGTCCCCGCCATCAGAAAAACCTTCACAAGTATTTGGTCCTGTAATAACTGTGGTTGCTATGTTTACAGAAGTCCCTGCTACCCCGCCACCAATGATCACAGTCCCTTTTTCAACTCCCGGTGCATAGGTATAACGCGACATTCCGGTCCTTTCCGTAACCGTGAATTCAGCTTCTATTTTATCCTGAACGGTTGCAGTATAATAACCGGCAATGCCTTTCTCGTTGGAAATTTTAACGCCCAGATTGACAATGCTGTCCGGAGAGACCGTTAGTTCTCCGTTCAACGGAAATGTCGGGAAGTTGCCTTCGTTCGAACACCCGGCCCCGCTCAGTTGATTAATGGAAAAACCAGTTCCCGGTGAAAAATAGGAACGCGTAAACTGGGCCATTCCAAAGGGATAAGAAGCCCCGGGATACAGATAACCGGATGTTAAACCATTTCCCTTTGTTCCAATCAGTGTGTTCACTTTTTCAGCATAATTTGCTGTTTTCTGAGCATTCAACATGGTACTGCACAAAAAAAACAGACAAGTTAGCCGTAATACCTTTCCAATTTTGTTTGTCATCTTCAACTAGTTTTTCTGAATTTTATATTTCAACAATAAAGAGCCGGGAGCTTCCTTTATATCCAAGATCAGTCCCTTAGCCAATTCCTTGCCCGTTTTAAAAATAGTGCTTTTATCGTTATCGTTAAAAACGGCATACTCCGCATCGGGATTCAGTCCCTCCAGCTTGACAGACAAATGATCTGCAATATTGTCTTTCCTTCTGAAAGCCACCACAATTCCCGAATTATCCGAAGGTTTATTCATCTGATAAGCCAACCACACGTCGTCACCAGTCAAATCGCCCAATCCCGTGAGCGGATAATAATCTTCGTAAAAATAAGGACGCAATTCCTTAAACTCAGCGATACAGTTCTGCATTTCAGGGATCGACATATCCCGGTTGGTTAATTTCCAGTTCAGGACAACAGCGCTTCCCAGGCTCGACCGGAACGTGTAGGGATCGGTCTTGGTTACCCCGGTCCCGCTTAGCGGAAGGAAAAAGTTCAGCCCATAAGTATGACACTGGTAACCGTTTGGTTCGCCATAATCATAATCGGTCCGCCAAAGCGGAGCGCTGCGTGATATTGTTTCAAGGTCAAGCCGGCGTCCGCCGCTGGCACAATTATCAATCAACAGGTTTGGGAAACGGTCGAGCAAATAATCCCAATAGGCATATAATCCTTCTATATAGCGGATTTCTGTTATCCCTGTACGCCCGGGGGCATCATTTTTAGCCCAGAATGAAGCCGGGCGGATATTAAAATCCTGCCGGTAATAGTCAATCCCGCTTTTCTCAATAAAATCGCCGATATATCCCGACAGCCACTTGCAGGCCTTCGGATTACCCAAGTTAAAAAGTTCATTATCCCCATTGCCGGGATCAGGAAGCATCCATTCCGGGTGTTCTTTGGCAAACATCGTATTTTTGTAAACCCGCTCCGGTTCGAACCAGACCATGAATTTCGCGACAACTTCATGCGCCACGTCAGAAATCGGCTTCAATCCCAGGGGAAAGCGGGTTGAATCGGGCGTCCAGTTGCCAACATTCGTGGACCACTCACCACAACCGGTGTACCACCCTGCATCCAGCCAAAATACCTCGGGTGTGATTCCAAATTGCTTGTAGCGTTTAATCAGGGCGCAGGCAAATTCTTCCGTCAGGCAGGAATACTCGTTGCAAGGAAACGGATCGCCCCAGTTGAACCCTCCGGACACCGGATATTCTGCAAACTTCCCGTCAATTTGGCGCGAATGATGGGCCAGCAGAAACCGGCGAAACAGATTCTGTCCGGCCATACGATCTTCATCTTTCCAGTAGAGCATGCAAATACTTGGCGTACGAATGGTTTCTCCCGGATAAAGGAAAAGCTTCATGGTTGCCATACCAGCTTTTAAATTGATCCCGTTCGTCTTCGTTTGTGCAATATCCGAAAACCAGGTCCCCGTCCATCCTATTGCTGATACGATTCCTGTATGGTCAGGCGATTCTATATTGAAAAAAGGGAATCCATTTGTATCAGAAGAGCGGCCCCCTGTTGGTTGCATGTGAATGGTTTCACCGACCTTAAGATCTGTAGATATTTGTTGAAAATCCGAACGTTTTGCATCACTTCCTTTAGCATGATAAAGTGTAAAAGCCCCTCCTGCTTTGCTTAATACCGTAAGATCGACAACATTTACCTGTTCAAGGGTCTGTGAATTTTTGTCTGATGTATTGGTAAAATTGATTACCCATTCCACTGCATTAAAATCCTTGAAGCCTTTGATATGGCAATCCATCTTCAACCTACTGACAGGATCGAGATAAGAAACACAGTATTTAATCACCCGAGGATCGTCGCTGTCTTCTTCGGACAAAGAATAATTCCATTTCCGGATAAATGATCCGGAAGCTTTTCCATCATAAATAAATGAAAAAGGCGGAACTTTTCCTTTTGCAAAAGAGGAGGTGATCCATTTGCCGACATCTCCGGGTACAGATAGGTACTGGCTGCTTTGTGCATGAGTGAAGATTACCAGCACAAACAAAAAGAAACCCGTTGCCAGGATCTTTTTTATCGGATATTTTCTAATTGTTGTATCCATTAGTCTGTTTCGATTGATTTTATTGAAGTGTTTTCAGATATTTCATTGTCTGCTCAGGCCTGAACTTCATCCGTACCTGCCAGATTAGTTCCTGCAAGCTTACGACTTCATAAGAACTGTCCAGGTGATTTCGCAACAGGGTTGCGATACCGCTTCCCATGATATTACCATTTTTTGTCTCGGCCAGTTCGTCGCAATCCTTTCCCTGAACAGAAAAAGAACTCCAGGCATGGATACAAATCAGACTAAAATCGGGGTTATTCTTGTCCTTATCCAGGCAATCGGCAATATACTTTGGGGTACCTTCCCTTTTCCGGTTAGCCGGTTCGTTCCACAAGGAATATTTGATCGTTATAACCGGAATATCAATCCCTTTCCGATTGGTAACCCAATAAATATCGCCTTTACCTCCTGCATAGGGCGTATATTGCAACGCTATAATTCCTTCCAGCTGATCATTTGCCTCAGCAAAAGCCTGGTATGCTTCCCTTGATTCGTCAGAACCGACCGATTCCTTGGCCATCAGTCCCAGTATTTTTATCCGGTGTTGCCGCATCCAGGTAGCCGTTGTTCTCGCTTTTTCCGCCAAGTCTTTTTTCCGATCCCGGAATCTCGCGTAGGTATCGCAATAAAACACCCCTCCACCCTGGACCTCAACCAAAGTTGAATTCTTGGGCTGATGTTCCAGTAAATATCCATAAGCAGCAGGGGCCATTTGGGGCAAAGTAGTGGTGGGGATACCGAAAGCCACCATATTGGCACTGCTTTCAGGCACATCGTACCACCTGTCGATAAATCCGCCCATCATCCACTGGTTGTTGTCGCCGTCGCTCATGAAAAAAGAAACCAATCGTTTTTTCTTGTTGTAATCAAACAATTTTGGATTAAGGACATTTGCCAGGGCAGTTGTTTGTCGGCCTTTATAATCAGCATTAATCATGCAATAATTATAAAACCAATCGTTAATGGCCGAAGCCTGCGAATTGGACGAGGCGACATCGTTGATCTCCCGTTCATCATGGATACCGGCTTCCCATCCGTAAATAAGCGACTGGTCCTTCAGTGTTTTACAAACCTCCCTGTACAGATCCCAGTAGTCTCCTCTTTCGGCCCGATGGGGTTCAGGGTACAGGTTCATGAAAAACCAATTGTTTTGAATGGCAACATCCCGCAATTCCCAAGTATTGTTAGGCATAATAACCAACCCGTCATTGGCGCATTGTTCCCTAAACTCGGTCCATGCATCACAGACATGCTTAGCCGAAGCATCGTACAACATTTTGTATCCTGCCTTATCAAATAACTTCTGAAACGATTTATCGACAACCAGTCCATTATAAACATGAGAAGCTGTTACCGCCACGGTACCGCTTTCCGGGTTTTTGTCCATGTCTGTCAGGATATACCCGCAAAACATGCCTTTTACGTTTACATCCTTCCCATCCACGGAGTCCATCCGGCACGTGGACAGTTCCACCGGATCAACTTCATCCAGAAAATGACACCCCCGGTCTTTCAACGACTGCCTTTCCTCCTGATAAGCAATACCGTTATCCCTGGCATTCACAATCCAGACACCCGCGTCGGTCTTTCCCGCCAGTACCGCTTTTGCCATTAATCCTGAAATAGAACTGGCCAATAAGTATTTTTTTAAAGCGATATCCTTGTCCTGCTCGTTCACCTTGATGTCCCAGCAATAAGCCGGAACTTTGTTTAACGATGGAAGGCGATACTGCCCCAGGTCTTCCACCTTATCATATAAATTAGAATAAGGTATTTTTTCCTGCTGAACTATACAGGATTGCATCATAAGAAACAGGAAACAAGCCCATATTTCAAGATAATATGTTCGTTTCATTTAGAGGATATTTTTTTATTTGTCATTTCAAACTCAAGTGTTCCCCCGTTTTCAATGTCTTTATACTTAATGGAAAAATAATCCAGCGGTTTCCCGTTCAAACGAATCGATTTTACATATTTGTTACTGACAGACAGGTTATTGGCTTTAATCGTGAACGTTTTTCCGTTGGACAAATGCAACGTAGCCTCATGAAGCTGGGGTGCGCCAAAAATGTATTCACCGGATACCGGGTCAACCGGATAAAAGCCAAAAGCAGAAAACATGTACCAGGCCGACATCTGACCACAATCGTCATTTCCGCACAAGCCATCACGTTTGGGCAGGTAGAATTTATCAAATACGTCCCTTACAATCTCAGCCGTTTTATACGGGCATCCGGCATAAGTATATAAATATGCGATGTGATGGCTGGGTTCGTTTCCATGGGCATACGAACCAATAAGCCCTGTTACATCAGGAATTTCCACATGACCGGGAAGTGAATCCACATCTACAAAAAACAGCGAATCCAGTTTTTGTACAAAAGCTTTTTTTGTTCCAAACAGATTAATCAATCCCGGCACATCCTGCTGCACATGCCATGTCCATTGCCAGGCATTCCCTTCGGTATAATCTCTCTTCCCTGTTTTATTTGTCAGGGCATATGGGTCAAAAGGAGTTTTCCAGTTTCCTTTTGAATCCTTTGGTCTTGCCAATTTATATTCCGGGTCAAATAAGTTTTTATAAAACTTTGAGCGATTCATAAAAAACTTATAGTCCCCTTCCTTACCCATCTTCTTTGCCATTTGAGCCACGCAGTAATCGTCGTAACCGGACTCCATTGTCCGTGAAACAGATTCTTCACTGCTAATATCATAAGGGAAATAGCCTAATTTGTCATAATTAGACCAATCAGCTTTATTATGTTCCGATACCTGTGAGTGCTTGACCGCTTCATAAGCAAGATCTGCGTTAAATGTAGTATCACCTTTCAAATAAGCATCTGCAATTACAGGAATGGCGTGGTTTCCAATCATACACCAGGTTTCACACATACCATATTCATTGGTAACCAGCAGACCGGTTTGCCGGTACCTTTCGAGCAGCGAACGCACAAAATGGCTGTTTTCTTCCGGGTACATCAGCTCCAGGAACGGGTGCTCTGCCCGATAGGTATCCCACAGTGAAAAATTGGTGTACATATCCCCCGTTTTACTTTGATGAAGCTTATGATCCCACCCGGAGTAACTCCCGTCAATATCGGTTACCAGGTTTGGCATGAGCAAAGCATGGTATAACGAAGTATAAAACGAAATCCGTTCCCCGTCGTTCATGGGGTCTACCTCAATCCGGCTCAGATAATTATTCCAGGCTTGTTCGGTTTGACCGAGGACCTTGTCAAAATTCCAACCAGGAACTTCGGTATCCAGGTTATTCATGGCCCCTTTTTCACTGGCAGTAGAAAGTCCGACTTTTATTTCCACAACTTCCTTGTCTGACGTGGAAAACCGGATTAACAACTTAGTCACTTTCCCTGAAACCTGCTCTTTATCTCCAATAATGCCATCCTGGTACGACTGGACCTGTGCTATTGGTTTAGACAAACGGGCACAAAAATAATAACAGTGGTCTTTGATAAAACCAGAAGAGCGGCGCATTCCAACAATCGTCTGCGGATCGATCACCCGGATATAACTTTCTGTGGTTTGATCGCCAATTCCATGTTCCAGGTCGATCATGATCCCTGCTTCTTTGCTTGCAGGGTATGTGTACCGGTGAAAACCCACTCTCGGAGTTGCCGTCATTTCGGCAAGGACATGATAGTCGTCAAGCACAACCCGGTAATAACCAGGACTTGCCTTTTCCGACTCGTGCGAGAAAGAAGACCTGTAGCCAGAAGAAGGATTTTCTTCTTCTCCTGGAAAGAAAGAAACCTCGCCAACAACCGGCATCAACAAAATATCCCCCATATCCGAAGCCCCTGTTCCACTTAAATGGGTATGGGAAAATCCCATGATAGACTTTGATCCGTCATGGTAGCCGGAACAAAACTCCCAGCCCTTAACGCCATTGTCGGGACCAACCTGTACCATTCCAAAAGGAGTTGTAGCTCCAGGATAAGTATGGCCGGTATACGCCGTCCCGATAAACGGATCAACATAACGGGCAGGCCTTGATTGGGCAAAAGCACTGCCCGTTATCAGGAAAAAGACAAGGACGGACGTCAATTGGACAAACAAATATTTCAAACGCGTATTCATACAATAAGAATTTATTTCGATTAGGTTATTTTAAAAAATCTTTTATTATTTCTGACAAAATTTTGCTAAAACGTTTTAGCAAAAGTAAAAAAAATTAATTTTAAGCCAAGTTTTTTCAGGATAAAACGACACGATATAATTTTATGGAGAATCTTATATGCAGCTATCTATCAGAAAACAGGACCAGTTGGAAGATGAAATATTTCTGATAATTAAATATGATATTTGCATATATTATAAAATTTCATTTTGAAAAAAATGGAAATTAAAAACTCGGAAATACAACTAATCAAAGCATTTAAAAAAGGAGACACAGAGTCTTTTAAGTTGCTTTTTGACCGCTATCATAAACGGCTTTATTCCTTTCTGTTCGACCTGTTAAAATCGAAAGAAGACGCCGAAGAAATTGTACAGGAAGCATTCATCAAAATTTGGGAAAACCGTGAGAATTTTTTGGAAGATTACCCTTTTGAACCTTTGCTTTTCAGAATAGCAAGAAACACTTCCCTGAATTATTCCCGAAAAAGGGTAAACAGAGCTGTTTTCGAAAAAAATTTTAGTTTTTCTTCCGACCTTTCAGCAGGTTCTGCTGATGAATACATTCTCCTTCAGGAAACACAAAACATCATCGATGCTATTTTAAACGGGTTACCTCCCAAAAGAAAGGAAATTTTTTTATTGCAAAAAGTGGAGGGACTTTCCAGGCAGGAAATTGCAGAAAAACTGGGAATTTCAGTTATCACAGTTGATCATCAGCTATTTAAAGCGAATAGATATATGCTGGAAGAAATCAAAAAATATTCTCTTTTCCTGATCAATATTTTCTTCATATAGAATCTCTCCACTGGGAATTATTTCCAACCCGCACAAAACGCGCCACGTTATCCTCATTAAACTTCTGACATACTCTTTTCTTAAAAAAAATCAGAGCCCAGTGGCAGTTTTTTGACAGACGGGTGTATTTATTTATGATTTAAAACCTGACTTATGGATACCAGTGGCAAAATGCAGTTACTGCAAAAATTTTACAGGGGCATCATTACCGACGAAGAGTTGAGAAGCCTTTTTCTCTGGCTGAACAGCGAAAAGGGCAACCAGGAATACGAAATGTTGTCGAATAAAAAATGGCTATCCAGTGAATTTAAAAGCATAGAGGATATTGACTCTTTTACCCTTTTCTCAAAAATTGAGAACAGAATGCGGAAAAAACAACTCTCAGGGAGAAGACAATTACTCATCAGGTCTAGAAATGCAGCAGCCATTTTCATAATTGGAATGATCCTCCCCTTTGCTTATACCATGGTAATAAACCACTCCGAAAAGGGAAAAGAGGTGCAATACATCGAACAATCCCTGTCAAACGAGAAAGTGAAGAAGATGATTTTACCGGACGGGACGGATGTCTGGCTCATGTCGGGAAGCACCCTCCGCTATCCATCCGACTTTTCAGGGAAGAAAACCAGAAATGTTTCCGTTACAGGGGAGGCTTTTTTTAAAGTTTCAAAAGACCCGGAACACCCTTTCGTTCTGAACCTGGGAGAAATCGGGCTAAAGGTCGTTGGAACAAGTTTTAACGTGATGAATTACGGTGATGAAGATCAGATTCATATCGCTCTGAAAAGTGGTAAGGTTGACTTGTTTAAAGGAAAGTACAGACCTGACAACCAGTTTATTCACTTAACGCCAGGTCAACTATTGACCTATAAAAAAGGTAGTCCTGAATTCCAAATCAAAAATGTGGATATTGACAAATATAGTTCGTGGATCAGCGGAACTCTTCTCTTTCGGGACGACCCTCTTTCTAAAGTGTTGAAAAAACTGGGCAGATGGTATAATATTTCCATTGAAATCAGCGACCAGGACGTTTTTGATTTTCCGGTTACAGCAACCATCAAAAATGAGAACCTGGACCAGATAGTCGATCTTTTGCAGTATTCAACTCCCTTTAAATATACAATATCAAAAAGTAACGGGGAAACTAAGCTGATAATAGGGAAAAAATGAACATAAAAAAATAAAACAAACTCAACTTAAAACCAGGCCTATGAACAAATTATGAAAAAAGGAGATGTAAACATCTCCCCTTCTGTGATTCATGCCTTTACTAATTACCAGTCAGCTAGAGGCATAAATAATCCGAATTATTAATTCAAATCATTACAAAATTATGAAAAAAAGTCATTATTCAACGATTCACCTGCTTAGGTGGATTTGGAAATGTAAATTATTATTTGTCATGAGACTAACCTTTTCAATATGTTTATTTTGCGTGTTGCAATCATTTGCAACACGCAGTTTCTCTCAAAACCAGAGGTTAAGCATTAATCAAAAGAACATCAGCGTTGAAAGCATTATACAGAAAATTGAAGACGAAACCGATTATTACTTCATGTATAGCGCACTAAACGTTGATGTGAAGAGAACAGTAACTATTGAAGTAACAAATAAATCGGTTCCGGAAATTCTGGATGCTGTTTTTAAAGGCACAGATATCTCCTACAAAATTAACGGGCGACTAATTGCCCTTTCAAAAAAAGGAGAAACGAATTTCGAACAGAAAGAAATCAAGGTTTCCGGGAAAGTTACTGACGCTTCGGGCTCTCCGCTTCCGGGGGTTTCAGTGGTCATTAAAGGAACCAGTCGGGGAGTTATTACCGGCTCCGACGGGAATTATTCGCTTATGAATATGCCGGACAACGGAATCCTGTCTTTTTCATTCGTAGGGATGAAAACCCAGGAAATCGCAGTTGAAGGAAAATCACTGATTAATGTGGTGATGAAAGAAGAAACAATTGGCATTGAAGAAGTTGTTACCATAGGCTACGGCACCACGAAAAAAAGCGATTTAACAGGTTCTGTTGCCTCTGTTTCAGCTAAATCCTTCTTGGATCAGCCTGCCAGCTCGGTCAACTCTGTACTTTCGGGAAGGGCGCCAGGTGTCACTGTACGCAGAATGAACGGCGCTCCCGGTCAGGGAGCAACTATCCGCATTCGCGGCGCCAACTCGTTATACGGTGGGAATGACCCATTAATTGTTGTTGACGGGAACTACGGTTCTATGCCTGACATGTACGACATTGAATCTATTGAAATTCTGAAGGATGCCTCTGCAACCGCCATCTATGGTTCACGTGGTGCAAATGGGGTTATTTTGGTAAAAACAAAACGGGGTACCGAAAAAAAACCTACTGTTAATTTGTATACTAACTTTTCGTTTGAAAACATTCCTCAACGCTACAATGTGATGGATGCGTACGAATTTGCTGAATTTAATAACCGTGTTGGTAATTATTCTTTTACTGATGATGAACTTGCGGAATATAAAGCAAACGGAGGAACGAACTGGCAAGACCAGATTTTTCAGACAGGCTTATCACAATCTTATAAAGTGAACATTTCAGGGGGCAGTAAAAACGTAAAATATTATGTTTCTCCTAGTTACAATAAATCAACGGGAACTGTCAAGAATACTAAAGCTGAGAATTATGGGCTTTCCACCAAAGTAGATATGGATGTGTCCGACAGGATCTCCGTTCAGGTGGAAACAGGAGTGAGTCATTCTGATAATTTGAATCCAAATTTGGCATCGGGAGGTGATAAAACCAGTATTCCCCTTATGGCGGCATTGGTTTGGTCACCTACGGAACCTGTGTACGATGAAGATGGAGGATATAATAAGTACGGGATTGGTACGGGGGTCATCCGTAATCCTCTTTTATTGACAACTGCACAATATACCAATTATTCAAATAACGGGAGTGGAGTTGGCAATATTAAGGTAAAAATTATAGACGGGCTGGTCTTAGACGCTAAAGGTTCTGTTTCGTTTGGCACGGGAGGAAGCCGTAATTTCGAGAGTGCAGAATATACAGGAACGAGCGCATATGCTGCTCAAAGTTCGTATGAAACCAAATCATGGTTAGTAAATACAATTCTTACTTACAGTAAAGTTTTTAATAAATTACATAACTTCTCCTTGATGGCTGGTTTTGAAGAGACCCAGTCGCAATCCAGATCTTTTAACGCAAAAGCAAATGAACTACCACTTGAATCTGTGGGATGGGATAATCTTGGAGTAGCTTCCAACATCAGTATTGGCTCTGATTATAGCAACGGTGCTTTGCGGTCTTATTTGGGACGTTTAAATTATAATTTTGCTTCGCGCTATTATCTTACGGCAAATTTCCGTGCCGATGGATCTTCCAAATTCAGGGATGGCAACCAATGGGGATATTTTCCATCTTTCTCTCTTGCATGGAAGCTTTCGGAAGAAGGATTCATGAAAAATCAGGATATCTTCCAAAACGTAAAAATACGAGGGGGCTGGGGAGTTACAGGGAATCAGGCTATAGATACTTATGAAACATATACCACTTTGGGCAGCCGGAGTTGGTCGTGGGGCACTTCTACATCTTATTCCGGATACTATGCGCGAGTTGGTGGTAATACAGATTTAAAATGGGAATCAACAAAGCAAACAAATTTAGGAATTGATTTGTCAACTCTCAATAATCAATTGAGTGTTTCTTTTGATTATTATGATAAAAAAACAACCAATTTACTTGCCCCTATTTCTGTTCCCGCTTATAATGGCGGCAATACTCAATATGGAACAGCTTCCGTAACTTCTAACGTTGGATCGGTTAGGAACAAAGGCTTTGAGTTCAATATTAGCTATAATGTTGTGCAAACAAAAAAGTTCTCTTATGATTTCAATCTGAACGGTGCAATTAATAAAAATAGAGTGATTAGCCTTGGAGAGCAATCTATTATCTACGGAGATACGTATGCTGCCGGACTTACGTCAACTAGTCCGTTTGTGTTAATGGCTGGGCAACCTATAGGAACCATTTATGGGGTAAAATATCTCGGTATCTGGCAGGAAGATGAATCAGAAGAAGCGGCGAAATACGGACTGCAACCAGGGGACTACAAATATGAAGATCTAGATGGAGACTATGCTATTGACTCAAACGACAAACAAGTGATAGGCCATGCGAATCCTACGTTTACCTGGGGATTTAATAATCACCTTTCATTTGGTGATTTTGATCTGAATATATTATTTGAAGGTGTCAGTGGACGTGATGTATTAAATTGGTCTTATATGGTTGGTGCTGAAACTGGTATATCTTCACTTTATACTCTTAGTGCAGCAAGAAATAGATGGACCCCATCAAATCCGGATGCTGAATTTGCCAGAGTCGGATCAACAAATCTGCAACCGATTTCTTCACAGTATATGGAGAACGGAAGCTATGTGAAGTTACGTAATGTTAGTCTCTCTTACCGCATACCGAAAAACGTGGTATCGTTTGCAAGTTTTAAGGTCTCGGTAAGTGTCCAGAATATGTTGACGATTACCAAGTACAAAGGCTATGATCCGGAAATCTGTTCATCAGCAGGCGATGATATTAGTGCGGGTATGGACTGGTTCGCTTACCCAAATCCTAAGAGTTTTTCTTTTGGAGTATCGTTAGAATATTAATTAGTCCTTGTAAAGTAAAACCATTATGAAAAATAAAATATTATTCATTTTTTCTCTTGTCCTTGTCCTTTTGACTTCCTGTGAGTCTAATACCAAATTTTTGGAAGAAGATCCGAAAGGTCGGTTGTTCCCGGATAATTTTCTAAACAATGAAGCAGAATTGAAACTGATGACCAATTCCTTATTTGCGATTTGGTCTGCTTCGCTGGATCGTAACTATGAAAGTATGGAAATAAAATTTGCCAGTGCAGATGATGTTCTCGGCACTGGTAATCAGCGGCAAGTATATAATGATATGGAAATTAACAACAGTTCTACTGTTAATGTTGATGATGATATTCAGTCGGGTTGGGAACGCAGTTACGAGTGTATCAATGAGGCCAACGCTATTATTAACAATTATCACAATGCTGATGGTAATGTCGATGAAGAAACGCTTAATGCGTATGCTGCTGAGGCATACTTTATCCGTGCTTTCTCTTATTTCTGGCTCGTGAGGTTCTTTAACAACCTACCATTGATCACAACCGCTTTTCAATCTGATAAAACTATATCATGCACCAAAGCTGCAGAGGTATATAATTTAATTATTTCTGATCTCCAGTTTGCAGAAGAATGGCTCCCTATTACCTGGTCTGAAAGTTATATGAAGACAGGAGGAGCACCAACACAAGGTGCGGCCAAGTCAGTTTTGGCCAAAGTGTATCTACAAATGGCCGGGTTCCCGGTCAATGGCGGGACTGAATATTATGAAAAAGCTCGTGATAAAGCAAAAGAAGTTATAGATAACGCAAACACTTATGGTTATGCTCTTCGCGATCATTTCGATCAAGTGTGGGATCCATATTGGCAAGCTTATACTACCACCCCTGATGAAGCAATCTTATGGATTGCTCATTCAACCGACGATTATACGAGAAGATCGCCTATGCCAAGTCGTCCTATAGAATTAGGTGGATGGGAATCTATGGTTGCTGAAAGCGGATTTTACAAACGATTTCCCGAAGGCGAACGTAAAAATTTTACTTTCATTACCGATTTTTATGTACAGGGGGGTATCCATTATTCCTATACCGACTTAAAATGTAAACACCCGGTGTATCGTAAATGGTATGCCGACAACCTTACATCTGATTGGTCGTGGGAAAATAGGAGTACAAATCTTTGGGCGACCAATATGGATAACGCTGCAACATGGTATGATTCAAGGTCTATCGTCATGATGCGATATTCGGATATTCTGCTTACTTACGCCGAAGCCAAGGCCCGTACCGACGGCCCTGATGATCTTGCATATCAGTGCCTGAACGATGTCCGTAATCGTGCTTATAATGGTGTTGGTTCTACTGACGCTTCTTTAACCGGACTTAGCACTGACGACTTTATTGATGCTGTTGTATGGGAAAGGGCTTACGAATTTGCCGGATTTGAGTATTCTGCCCGTTGGTTTGATCTGCAAAGGTTGCAATTGGTCGAAACGGCCAATACAACATGGAGGAATGAAACAGAAGATAAATATTCGTTGAAAAATGATTATACAAAGGCCGATTATTTTCTTTCCATCCCCAGTAAAGAGGTGGAAGAAAATCCAAATTTAGCAAACAATAATTCTGAATATGAATAAATAATAACATAGAATATGGAAATAAAACATTTTCTAACAGGTATATATCTCTTTGTATTTATTGCCGGTTTTACTGGTTGCAAGGATGATGAAAAAGTAATGACAGGTATTGCGGTAAGTGTGAATAATATAACGATGGATGTAGATGTGACTACTGATGTGATCCCATATCCTATTCCATGGGATGCTGAAGTTTTGGAAAAATTTACATGGACCTCTGAGGATACCGCGATAGCCAAAGTGAATAGTAAGGGAGAAATACTTGGAGTTGATCCGGGGGAAACAACGATTATCTGCCATTACCAGGATCTTAGCACTACTGTAAATGTAAAGGTAAATACTGTTGAAACGCTTCAGGACAAAATCAATTCTCTTACCGCCAATGGTTACTGGGAATTTGAAGATGCCTCAAATCTGACCCAAAAGACTATTGGGAATGATTTGGTTTTTGTAGAAGACAATAAAAAAATCACTTCAATTGATGGGCCTCGTTTCGATAATAAGGCAGTCCGTATTCCATGGGACCCGAAGAGTGCCGGAGTGACAGGGACATTTATTAAATGTATCCATGGGTTTCAACCCCAAAATGGAGAGGAAAAAGTGAACGAATACACCATTATGTGGGATATTCGTTTGCCCGATGAAGCAGGAATGCCCGAAACTGGATATTATACGTTGATGTCGACACGAACCATAGATAATTCCAAAGACCAAGACTTTGCAATCAAGAGTTCGGGCGCTTTTGGCATCGGGGGATTAGGCTATTCTCCGGATGGCACACTTATCAAAGGCAAATGGCATCGCGTGGTACTTGCGGCAAAAGCCGGTTCATCTTTCATTTATTATGTTGATGGTGTTAAAGTATATAACGGAAATGTTGCCAGTGGTCCTATTGATGGCCGTTTTTCTTTATTGCCGGAAGGAGTTTTGTTTTTCTCTGATGACGATGGAGATGACAGCACAATAGATGCCTCTGCCATTGCTATCTGGGACAGACAATTAACAGCCGAAGAAGTTAAAAAACTGGGAAGTATAAGACAAACAGTTGATTTCGACGAATAGTAAAGTAAGGAAAACTAAAATTCAAAGAGGACGTGGCTACTGGCCGCGTCCTCTATCTTAAGCATAAAAGCGAACTGAGTAAGTTAGGTTTAAAAGAAGTGCCACCTGTCGAAAAAACAGGATAACAACAAATCCATACGAAGGTTAATTTCTTTGCCCCAGTTGTTTTCTATTTAACACACTCCAATAACCGTATTTACCTTAGAGACAAGTGCTCTCTCTTCTTTTGCCCTTAGTTTTAAAAAACTATTGATTAAACAATATATTAATACGATTGGCTCATTTAATAGAAATTATTTACGTATGAAAAAAAAAATTATTAATCACACATTTATTTTCACTTCATTGTTTGCTTTAGCTTTTCTCTTCACAATTTCTTGTAGCAGGGACAAACAACATCCTGATGGCATCGAACATGTAATTATCATTGGAATTGATGGTATGAGCGTTCAGGGTTTTCTGGAAGCGGAAACTCCGTGTATGGACAGTTTGCTCCGAAACGGAGCTTATAATTATAGGGTTCGCTCTGTTTTGCCATCTGTTAGTGCTCCAAACTGGAATGCCATGTTGTGCGGTGCCGGCCCTGAAGCTACAGGAGTAATCGACAATTCTTGGGAGAGAGGCATTGATAAATTTTCGCCTGTAGCTGTTCTTGAAAACAACGTTTTCCCAAATATTTTCAGAGTGATCCGGGAGCAAAAGCCAGACGCAGAAATAGGCTGTTTTAACCAATGGGCCTATTTTAAGACTTTGCTGGATGTAGAAAGTATGAATCGGTTTGAAACTTGCGAGACTTCTCTTGAAGATGTCCAAAAGACTGCCGCTTACATTCAGAGAAAAAAACCCGATTTCGTTTTTGTCCATATCGATGACGTAGATGCTGCTGGTCATGAATCGGGATGGATGTCCGCTGAGTATATCAAAGCGATTCAAGGAGTCGATAACGATGTCCGTATTATAGTGAATGCCATAAAGAAAGCAGGAATCAGTGATCATACCATGATCATGATTGTAGCTGATCATGGCGGAATTTTTTTCAGACATGGGAAAAACACTTATGAAGAACTTACTACTCCGATCATCTATTCCGGATGTGGAATAAAAAAAGGTTACCTTATAAAACAACAAATATATAAGTATGATGTAGCTGCTGATGTGGCCTTTGCTCTTGGTCTGAAAATACCACAGATATGGACAGGGAGGCCGGTTAAAGCTGCGTTTGAAGGTTTTGAGGAGCCGGAAAATATTTATCAGGGAATTGACATTTTACCACCGCCGTTTTTTCCATCAAAAGAATCAAAAACTGTTTACGGAGGTCTTTTTGTTGATACTGCTGCAATCGTAAACATAAAACGTCCTGTTGGTGTTGAAGGTGAAATTCGTTATACCACCGATGAGACAACACCTACACAGCAATCCACTTTATATTCCGGCCCATTTTCTTTAGAAATATCTGCAATAGTCAATGCTAAAATATTCAGTAAGAATAGTGAAAGCCCAATGGTTTCTGCCCAATATAGAGTCGTTGATAGCAAAAAAGGGAATGGAGTTAATTATTCATTCTTTCGTTTACCCGGAGAAAGAAATATGCCATCATTTGCTTCCAAAACTCCTGTTAACAAAGGTATTTGCTACGAAATAGGGCTAAATACACCGGAAATAAATATTCTGAAAAAGAAATACAAAACGGATTATGGAATGTGTTTTACCGGTTGGCTAAAAATTGATTTCGATGCAGATTATACATTTTACATTTGGTCAGATGGTGGATACAGATTGTTAATCAACTCCACGCTGGTAACCGAGAACAATATTCTAACCGGCTCGAACAGTGAAGGAACCATCCGTCTAACAAGAGGGTCTTATCCGTTCAGGATTGAATATTTCACGCACGAAAATAGTGGTTCATTGGATGTTTATTACGAGGCCCCCGGAATGCAGATCAGGTTTTTTCCCGGGAACAAATTGTTCAGGGAACAAAAATTTGCTGAATCAAAAGGAAATAAACAAGAGATAAACTAATTATACTATAAATGCATGAAAAATATAAAAACCTTATTAATTGTAGCTTTATATATACTATTTGCAGGAGGAACTCAGGCAGAAGAATATAATATCCTGGATTTCGGGGCAAAACCCGATGGCAGAACAGTGAATACAAAATCGATACAGCTTGCAATTGACAAACTGAATGAGGCCGGCGGGGGCAAACTGATCGTTCCGAAAGGATCTTTCCTGACCGGAAGTATCGAGTTGAAATCCAACATTAATCTTTACCTCGAGGACGGTGCCGTGTTGCTGGGAAGCGTTGATATGAATGACTACAGAAAACTTACAGGACACCAGTCATTGATCCTGGCGAGCAACCAGAACAATATTTCTATCACCGGCGAAGGAACCATTGACGGGCAAGGCAGACGTTTAGTACTGAACATAGACAGTCTGTTTCACGTTGGAAAAATGGACATGGCTGAATATGACCAGACTCATCCTGATGAAAGTACACGTCCAACGATCATCCAGGTCTGTAATTGTAAAAATGTAGTTATCCGGCAGATTACCGTGAGAAATGCCGCTTGCTGGGTCCAACAATATACTGGCTGTGAAAATCTGACAATTGATAGAATAACGGTAAGCAGCATTACTTTTCACAACAATGACGGGATGGACATTGCCGATTGCAGGAATGTAAGCATAACGGGCTGTACCATCAATTCTGCAGATGACGGTATTTGCCTGAAGGGTTCCTGGAATGATCAGGTACTTATAGAAGATTGCCGAATTCACTCAAATGCAAATGCCATTAAATTTGGATCAGGGGCAGGCGCAACGAATGTAACAATCAAAAACATTTATATTTATGATACTTACCGCTCAGCCTTAGCTCTTGAATCAGTCTATGGACACAAAATAGAAAACATCCTGGTTGACGGACTTTTTGTTACCAACACGTGGAATGTATTTTTTCTTCGTCTCGGGAACAAGCAGCCTAACGAAAAAGGAGAAGTAGGCACCTTAAAAAACATCACCATTCGCAATGTAAAAGCAGATGTTCCTCTTAACAGGCCTGATATGAATTACGAAGTCCGTTTTCCCGGAAGAAGCTGTCCCCTGGGGGCTAATATTGCTCCCGCAATAATTATCGGTATCCCCGGACACGATATCGAAGATGTTGTGTTTGAAAACGTGGCCATCACCTATCCCGGCGGAGGCGACGAAGCAACCGGTTTTATACCCACCTGGAGATTAAAGGATGTGCCTGAAAATGAAAAAGTATATCCGGAATATGATTTACAGGGAGAGCTTCCTGCCTGGGGCTTTTATGTCCGGCATGCAAAAAACATTTCATTTAAAAACGTAGCCGTGGCTGCAAAAAAGCGCGACTACCGGCCGGCTTTAGTATTTGACGATATTGCTGGCATAAAAATGGACAATGTTTATATCAATGAAGATGATAAAGGACCTCAAATCATATTGAGAAATGTGATAGGAAAGGATCTGAAAGTACAACCGGAACTGATTAAAACAGTTAAATAAAATTCTAAAAATATGCTTAAAAAATTCTTCACCTTTATATTCGTTGCAATACTCTGCACTCCGGCTTTCGCGGGCTCACCCGCTGCGCACGCTGAAAGTAAAACCATGATAGACAGCATGAAAAGCGAAATACTGAATGTCACACGCAGGTATTCGGTTTACCTTCCTGAAAGCTATTCTACTCAGACTGGCAAAAAATATCCTGTCCTCTATCTGCTGCATGGGCTGAACGACAACAACAACGGATGGCTCAACGGCGGCAACCTGAAATATATAGCTGACCATATCATCGATGCCGGTGATGCCTGCGAAATGATCATCATTGTACCTGATGCCGGCAGGGTAAAGGACGGGTATTTTGATACTGAAGGATGGCCTTATGAAACATTCTTCTTTAATGAATTTATGCCTTTCATTGAAAAAAAATACCGGATTATCGCCGATAAACAACACCGGGCCATTGCCGGGTATTCCATGGGCGGCGGGGGAGCCACGGCATATGCATTGAAGCACCCGGAATTATTTTCATCGGCATTTGCCATGAGCGCCTTAATGTCCTTACCAAGGCAAGAACGGGCACCTGTTATGAACCCGGAAATGGAAGAATTCGGGAAATCGGTTCTGGCCAATGATTGCATTGCATTAGTCGCCTACACCGACGAAGCCAGCCTGGAAAAATTGCGCACCGTCCGGTGGTTTATCGATTGCGGCGACGATGATTTCTTGTTGGATGTCAACATCCGTTTTTACCAGGAAATGAGAAATGCAAAAGTTCCCTGCGAGTTACGTGTCCGCGACGGAAATCACAACTGGGAATACTGGCAAGCCTCATTGTACCTGGCACTGCCATTCGTTTCTGAAGGGTTCGGAAAATAAAACATGCCAAAATCATGAAAAAGACATTCAATTTTTTCCACTTTTTTTTCATCTTTTCTTGCACAATGCTTCTTCAGGAGTCTTGCTCGACCATAAATCCGAATAAGATTGGAACAGTAGATATCGAAAAACCGATAGGGCTTTGCCATGCAGGACAAACGAAAACTGAACGAGAATATCGGCTATTGGATGACATTGGTTGTGAATGGTTAAGGGTTGACTATTCTTGGAACAACATCGAAAAAACACCGGGTAATTTTGATTTTTCCTCAATGGACCAGTTCACACAAACGGCATTACAACACAACAAAAAAATAATTGCAGTTCTGTGCTATGACGCGGGTTGGATACATAATGACAATAAGCCACATGAATATATCTCTCCGGAACATTATAATTCTTACATCCATTATGTAACTGAAACAGTTAACCGGTATAAAGGACAAGTAACAGCTTTTGAGATCTGGAACGAACCTAATCTGAAAACAAAACGATTCTGGAAAGGAAGTGACGATGAATTTATTAACCTTTTCAAAAATACGGTAAAGGCTATCAAAAGTATTGACCCAACGATATTGGTAACTACTCCAGGCCTTTCCCGAGGAGATGGCAAATATCTTCAGAAAATGTTTGAAGCGGATGCCATGAAAAATGTTGATGTGATCTCTTTCCACCCTTATGCCGTAACATTGACCGGGTATCAGAAACAGATTGAACGCATTCAAAACACAGCAAAAAAATATGGATTTAAAGGAGACCTGTGGATCTCAGAGATAGGGTATCCTACGGGGGGATTATATCCTACCCGCGTTTCGGAAAGCAAATTTCCCGGGAAAATAGTGAAAACTCTTGTTTACGGACTTTCAAAAGATATAAAGGTAATCACGTGGTATCATCTTTTTGACCCCGAAAAAAGATCCAGAACTGATTCCGAAGATTTTTTCGGACTTGTAATTGGTGAAAAAGAATATAAATTAAAAAATGGAATATATGCGTACAAGGCTATCGCCAAAAACGTTTCAAACAGCTGCCTTATAAATTCAGATGTAAACTGCAATGACAAAAAAATAAATTACTACAATTTTGAACAGGATGATGGGAATTGCTTATTGGTTTTATGGACGAACAAAGGACACCGTAAAATAAATATTTCTTTCCCTTCTGATAAAATCCAACAATGGAGTATATCCAGCTCTGAAATAAAGATATTGTCCGGTCCCACAATAGACTTTAACATTGGAAAATTACCTGTTGTATTGATCTACAACAATAAAGAAGGAAACCGCAATAGGAATATTATCATCAATAAAATCAAACATGATCGATAAACGGATTAAAACAGTTAAATAAAATATGAAAAAAAATAAACTTTTAATTAACCTACTTTGCTTAAGCACATTTGTTTTATATAACACTCAAAGTAATGCTGCGAACAATGTAAAAAATGACTCGATCTGCACTCACCGGATCGTGAGGAGTGCAGATGGGAAAATCCGTTCCTGGTACAAACCGGAAATAAACGGGGCCGCTTATGACCACGTTGTAAAACTGGCTTCCGAATTTATTAAAGACATTGTTCCTGCTGATCCGAAAACAGGTCTGAAATTATATTATCTGTATTGTGAGATTGATGGGCCTGAAAGCGGGCATAGCACCTATTCGGGAAAAGGCGGTTCCAACAACCCTGCATGTGTTTTTGCAGGGCTTACCGAAAGCCTGGCTGTAAAATACCGGATTTATTCAGGAGACCAATCTTACCTGAAAATCGTGAAAGATTGCCTTGACTATATGCTTCAGCATGGAACTTCCCCAACTGGATGGATGTGGGGAAAATGCCCCTATTCCAGTTCGGTAAGCGGTGATCCTGAATTTTCAGGATCAGGCGATTTTGGCACAGGAAGCGGCGACGGCAACTATTTTCTGGAACCGGACAAAGTAGGCGAAATGGGTGTTGCTTATCTCCAGTTCTATGAGATAACAGAAGATACCGTTTACCTGAGGGCTGCCCTTGATTGCGCCGATGCCTTGGCAAAAAATGTCAGAGAAGGAAGTTACTCGCAATCGCCCTGGCCTTTCAGGGTACACGCACGAACAGGCGCAGTTTCAGAAGAATACTGCTCCAACGTGCTACCTCCCGTGAAACTTTTTGATGAACTTTCCCGGATACAAGAGCAGGCAAAACTAACAGATAAGGCCATTGATCAATACACAAAAGCCAGAAATACAGCTTGGAAATGGCTGTTTTCGTGGGTGGGGCCGATGAAAACATTTGTATGGAAGGGATACTTCGAAGATGTTCAATATGACGCCATTAACGAGAACAGGGTACAAGTTACACCGATGGAGGCAGCCCGCTACCTTATCCAACATCCTGAATATGATCATTTTTACGAACAAGATATAACTGTTTTAATAAACTGGTGCAACAGCGTATTTGGTACCCAAAATGCCCTCGGCTATAATGCACAGTGCGAACAGCTAAAATGTATGACCCCCATGGGAAGCCACACGGCAAGATATGCTTCTGTTTGCGCGATGTGGTATGCGTTAAATAAAAACGAGTGGTATAAAACAGAAGCCCTTGAAAATTTCAACTGGGCCACCTATTGTACCAGCAACTCAGGTTTTGTTTCCGTCGGGCCGGAATGGATGGCCGCATGGTTCTCCGACGGATACAGCGACTACATCAAACATTTCATGGATGGCCTGGCAGCCGTTCCCGAATGGGCCCCCGCCGGAGAAAACCATCTGTTGGGATCCACCGGTATCGTTCAGAATATCAGTTATGATCTGAAAAAAATTGCTTACCGTACTTATGCGCCTGCTTCAACCGAAGTACTTCGGCTAAAAAACTTACCAGTACAGGTTATGATCGACGGCAAAGAAATTAAACGAGCCGATAATTTAATCAGCAATGACAGTTGGAAGTGGGAAAAACTTAAAAACGGCGGGATATTGCGGATTAATCACATTAGCGGAAAAAACGTGGAAATTATAAATCATGAGTAATGAAACGGAAAAGGAAGACTGATGGTTATAGCGACCAATGGTCGCGGATACAATTTAGATTCCTGATTTTATTATCTTTTACATCATTGTTTTTTCCTCCGGCACATGCGGAGGAAAAAACTTTTGTACATCCGGGAATCTACCAGACAAAAGCAGATCTGGATTTCATGAAGCAAAAGGTTCTTGACGGAGAACAACCCTGGAAAGATGCCTTTGAGATGGTAAAAAAATCGATTTCTTTTGATGAGCAGATAAAGGTGGAACAACATATCGTTCGAGGGGCCTTTAATTCCCCGTGTATCGGGGCTGACAATTTTGAACGGGATGCAAACCAGGCCTACCAGGCGGCACTGGTATGGTATATCTCCGGGGAACAGAAGTATGCCGACAAAGCAATAGAAATCCTCAACGCATGGTCGCCCAACATCTGGGATTTTGATGATAATGACTGGTTCGGGATTCATCTGGCAAGTTGCCTGGATGTGACGATTTCCGGTTGTCTGGTCGAGGCAAACAGTTCCAGTGGAATTTATGCTGAATACCTTTATGACGGATGCGAACACGTTACAGTAACGAACAACATAATACAGTATAATGACGGATTTGGATTTGAATCTTATGCCGGAACAAAGATTAATTCGGACGGGAATCAATATACCGGAAACGGAGAATTAATACAACAGGAAAAAATAAGTAATGAAAAAATTCTGTTGATGGGAAAAAATTAAAAACCGTAAATCCTAAACCAGAATCAAAAATGACTAAAAATAAATTATTGATTATTCTGATTACAGTATTCCTTTGTAATCTTTCGGCACTCTCACAGGTCCCCGGAGAAAAAAAGGAACTGGTTTCTTTCAAAACGTCAGACAGCCTCCTTCAAAAGCTATATGACTGTGCTGTTGAAAAAGCCAAATGGAATATTACCTGGTTTGGAAAATACAAGGTTTTGGTTGAAGGAGCCGGTTATAATAACGTGTGGCTGGAAACACAACCCATGGGAGGTTAGATGTATGGAAAAAGACACCCGGAAATCGCAAAAAACAACATTGAAATATTTATCGATTATCAACGAAAAGATGGTCGGTTTCCCGGAATGATTTCCTGTCATAACGATTCTCTTGTTGCCCACTACGGATGGTTTCAAGGACTATTTCTGGCAGCTCCTGCTTTTGAAACCTGGTTCCTGTTAAACAAGGATAAAAATTTCATAGACAACGTATATCTGTCATTGCAGAAATTTGATGATTATCTGTGGAAAACCCGGGATTCCAATGGGGATGGATGCCTGGCTTACCCCAGCCGGGAACAGGCAATACCAAGGCTTTACAGAAGACCTGACATGGCGTTATTATGACAACTTTTATCGGATGTTCGGCGAATTACGGGCAGAGTTCCCGGGCCTGGTATTTCAAAATTGTACTGGCGGCGGAGGCCGTCTCGACTGGGAAACCATGTCTATGTTTAACAATACCGAACTATCAGACTTCATACGCACCACTGCTGAAAAAACAGGAGATGATCCGGATGAATACCTCTTCCGCCCACGCGGGATAGACCCGGAGAAATCCTATCGGGTTAAGTTAGACAGCCAGAAAATTTCATTTGCCATCTCCGGATTTACGCTCATGGAGGAAGGCATTAAAATCCGACTGGAGCAGCCACTGACCAGCGAATTAGTTATCATTCAAACGCAAAAATAAACGAACAAAAACAACGATTACCCGGGTATAGATTCTCCGGCTAAACCTCTCGAAGAAGCACCAAATAATTTAGCATTATTCATGAATAATGCTAAATTATTTTCCCTGACAGTCAATCTATTAAAACTATTTAAAGGCTTCCTTAATGACCATATCTGCAATGATTTTTTGTCCGGAAGCCGTTAAATGAATTCCATCAACAGAGACATGATCCCACACAGGCAACAACGTTGAATTGATATCAACATAATGGCACCCTTCTTCTGCCGCAACTTTCCTGAACATTGGAAGTAACCAGGCAACACGCCGGGCCCCTCCTTTGTATTTATCTGCTAACCGGTCGTCGTTACCATAGGGAGGAGGAGATATAACCACTATTTCAGGATGATATTTCAGGAAAACAGGATGCGCCTTTATCTTCCCGATCAGTTTTTTCAGGTTCTGGGGCACAAATTTCAGGCTATCCTGATAAACCGCCTTACAATCATTTGTCCCAAGCATGATCAAAATTTTGTTCATCCCGTTCAACGCTTTACCAGCCTCATCCATGTACCGGTCTACCTGCCGCAATGTGTTCAAATTCGGATTTCCTAAATTATCGAACCCAATCGTGTTTCCCGAGACAGAAGTATTGTAAATAAAATCAGAAAAACGCTCCTCCTTCAGCTGGTTCACCCAACCTTCCTCAATAGCCCCGTTAGAATCTCCAATGACAAGTATATTCTGTCCTTTCACACCATCCAGTACCCTGTCCATGATCATTTCATGTCCTCCTTCAAAAAGGGTTATCTGGAGTTTGTCGAGGTAATGCCGCTGGATCAAAACAGACAAATGATCCTTGAATACAGGAGTTCCGGTTGTCTGCCAATCCATCAGACGCAGCATTTCCCCGGGTGAAAAAAGTATTTTTTGGTCTGAATAATCGAAATCAGAAACCACCTTATTGAAAAAATTCAGGCTATGGGTAAAAGGAACATCTCCCTCCAGCCCCCCATCGTGAATACCAGCAAAAATAAAGAGCTTGCTGTTTTCCCGTTTAGCAACAGGCGTATCCATGAATACAGGAGAACGCTTTACGGCCTCTGCTTCATCAAAATAGGGAACAAATCCATCCTTGGGAAGACCGGAAGTTACCTTTTCCAAGTCGTACATGTATTTTTCATATTTTACACGACGCCCGGCGCATTCATAATAATAGTCCACCAAATTTGTAATCGAAGCCCATGCCGTAAAGGTCTTGACCCGGTGTTTGATTTTCATGTAGCAAAGTAACGTGGCATAGCCGCCACCACTACCCCCAACGATATGGATACTTGCGGTATCAACATTGGCATGAGCAATAGCGTAATCGATCGCATCGTCGATATCCTGAACCACAAGCGGACTGCCACAGGCTTCAGGACGGTCGTCCGGTCCCCTGAAATCAGGATGGATATAGTTATAATCATTGTCAATACAAAGTTGCGCTACCCCATCCACTTTGGTATAATCAGCACTCCACGCGTGAAGCCTCACCACCAGCGGACGTGGCTGACTTGATTTTACCTTGAAAAAATAGGCCGGTTGTACGGCATGATCGGCAGAAGAAATAATCTCTACTTTTTTACATTCTGAAGGCCATTTTTGCTCCAATCCGTTATTTACCTCTATTTTATCCTGTGCAAAAACAGTCTGCAACAGAGAAAAACAAAAAACGAATGGCGCGAAAAAAAATTTCATATTTTACTGGGTTAGGTATAGTTCAGATCTGCTTTAACGATTTAGCAAAAGTAAAAAATTAATTCATATCCCTACAGACACAGATAAACGATTTCTTCTCGCATAAAAAAATCATAACAAAAACACAACATGCCATTCCGGATGACCTTTTGAATCATCAAATAGCATACTTAATTTTATATTTGTCCCATCGTTTAAAGATCGGACGAGGTAATTAAATGTCTGTTCCCGCAAATAAAAAAGGACTATCCCATTAATCACTGAACATCAAAAAGTTATTATCAACAATCATATTAAAGTTATATAAATTTAGTCATGAAAAGACATCTATTTTTCAAAACACTGCTTCTTGCAGCTTTTATCGTATTGAGTGTAAATTCCATGGGCTATCCCCCTACGGATAAGGAACTACCAGGTGAATCGTGGGCTAAATCAAAAACGGCACAAATGACCATGGAGGAAAAAGCCGATTTTTTATGTGGTTCATCGTGTATGCTGAATGACGAACTGAGAGCTTCAGCATCTACAAAAGAAATATCACGCTTAGGAATTCGGCCGATGGTCGTTTCAGACGGACCTGCCGGGTTAAGGATACTTACCTTGCGTCCCAATGATATAAAAACATATTACACGACAGCTTTCCCGGTTGGCACTTCGTTAGCTTCTACATGGAATGTGGATTTAGTGCAGAAAATAGGCGAAGCAATGGGACAGGAACTCAAGGAATATGGGGTGGATGTTCTGTTAGGTCCGGGAATCAATATTCAACGATCTCCATTATGCGGCAGAAATTTTGAGTATTATTCGGAGGACCCGTATGTCATAGGAAATATCGCGGCAGCCATCATTAATGGGGTCCAAAGCAATGGAGTTGGTACCTCAATTAAGCATTTTGCCGCGAACAATCAGGAAACGAATCGTCATTCTATAGACGAAATTATTTCGGAAAGGGCTATGCGTGAAATCTATTTGAGAGGTTTTGAAATTGCCATCAAAAAGTCACAACCGTGGACGGTGATGAGCTCCTACAATAAAATAGACGGTAGTTTTACTTGCGAACGCCGTGATATGCTGACCGATATCCTGAGAAATGAATGGGGATTTAAAGGGCTTGTTATGACGGATTGGGACGGTGGTTGCATCAATCAGAAAAGCGATGTGATTGCCCAGATATCTTCAGGAAATGATTTACTGATGCCAGGCTATGACTCTCAACGTGAAGATTTGCTGAATGCAATGAAAAGCGGCAAACTAAAGATGGAGGATGTTGATCTTTCTGTCGAAAGGATCTTAACTATCCTATATAAAAGTATCGCTCAAACAGACTATGCTTTTTCAAATAATCCTGATTTACAAGCCCATGCTAAATTGACCCGCGAGGTAGGTGCAGAAGGAATGGTACTTCTTCAGAATAACAGACATACATTACCTCTGCGCCAGAAAAGCAAGGTCGCCCTATTTCGCACCCCCTCCTACGCACCTGTTGCCGGAGGACTAGGAAGTGGCGATGTTTATAAAGCTTATGTTTCTTCTCTGGATAGCGGATTAAAAGATGCGGGTATCGCCCTGGATAAAAGCTTGACCGATTATTACGCAGCCTATTTAATATACCCGTATCATGATAGTATCGACTATAACTACATAAATGAAGATCAAATCGATTTTAATAACGATTGTCTGAAGAAATTGGCTCTGAATAATGATATAGCTGTGATAACTATTGGAAGAATTTCTACTGAAGGAGCAGACCGAAAGATCGAAGGCGATTATAATCTGAAACCTGATGAACAAAGAATGATCGAAAAGGTATCGGACGTTTTTCATGCAGCCAGTAAAAAAGTCGTTATCGTATTGAATATCGGAGGTGTCATCGAAACGGAAAGCTGGAAAAATAAAGTAGACGCAATTCTTTTGGCATGGCAGCCTGGTCAGGAAGTAGGTAATTCGATTGCCGATGTCCTTGTCGGCAAGGTCGATCCTTCCGGAAAATTAACGATGACTTTTCCTAAGAAATATGCAGATACACCCGCAGCAAAATATTTCCCGGGCGAACCAGTCAATGATCCGAAGAAATCATATTATAACGAAGGTATCTTTGTCGGCTACAGAGGATATGAAAAAAATCACGTTGAACCATCTTTTGAGTTCGGGTTTGGGCTGTCCTATACCAGTTTCACTTATTCTGACCTGATATTGAGCAATAAAAAGTTCTCGAAAGAGCTATCTGTTTCCGTCAAAATAACGAATACCGGTAGCTGTGCAGGTAAAGAAGTTGTTGAACTGTACCTGAAGGCTCCGGCTTCCGATATAGAAAAACCGGAAAAAGAACTAAAAAGTTTTGCAAAAACACGTCTACTACAGCCAGGCGAAAGCCAGACCTTATCTTTTAAACTGCAACCAAAAGATTTGTCTTCATTCCATTCGAAGGAGGAGGCATGGATTGCAGACAAAGGATTGTATCAAATATTGATTGGGGCTTCATCCAGCAACATAAAACTGCAGGACAACTTTAATTTGACAAAACGGGAAATTGTCGAAAAGGTCCATCCGTCATTCCAGGAAGTTGCAGAAAAATAAGTTACCATTTCAGAACCGATAAAGACATGCAAGAGGCAGTCCTTCTATAGAGGACTGCCTCTTTTTTTTGATCCAACAGATGCAGATATTTTAAACGATACAAGTAAGCAATCAGAAATAAAATCTACCAAAACAAAAAATGGGATAACTAGCAATCACAAGAAACTTTTTTTGAGAAAAAAGAGTAAATTAGGCTCTTGAATCAACTAAAAGGGCCTTGTCTCATGCTAAAGTACTGCTTGTTTATAGTTTCCGTATTATCATGGATTCCCGTATTTTCTTCAACAACAGATAGCTTATCAAATGTTGTTGAAAAGCATTCAGGAATTGATCGCATGAATGCACTAATCGAGCTTTATGATCAAAACAAAAATTCATATCCATACAAGGCAATCGATGATATCAAAGAGGCGATTACAATAGCAGACAAGATTGCTTCTGATGAAATTCGGTGCAGTGTTTATAATAAATTGGGAAATGTATATTCCGATCTGGGATTAAATTTCCTGGCCATGGATGCATTCTATTCTTCTTTAAAATTCGCGGAAGGACTAGATGATCCTTATGCTGTCCCTTTTTGTCTTATCGACATCGGTAACGTGTATTATATCATTAATAACTACGAAAGAAGCCAGGAATATTATCAGAAAGCAATCGAGTTATTAAACAATCAAAACATAAAAAAAGGTCTCGCCATACCGTATAACAATATCGGGTCGATAAAAATAAAAACAAAAGACTACAACGCGGCTTTAGACTATTTCAAGTTAGGCTACAAAATCCGCCAAAAATATGGTTCGGTTTCGGACATGGCCCATTCAAACATGTTGATGTCTGATGCTTACTTAAACCTGGGGCAATACGGTAACGCGATTGATCACTTAAGTACCGCCAATGAATTATATAAAAAAGCAGATGACGAGAAAGATCAAATGATCACGGTCTCCAAAATGGGAGAAATCTATGTATCTACAAAAAATTACAGGAAGGCAATTAATCAATACCAACAAGCATTAAAATATTTTGAGACTCAACATGATTACATCTGGATTGTGATAGAAAACCTGAATTTGGCGAAGGTTTATAAAGAAATGAAGCAATACGATCAGGCCATTTTATATGCACAGATCTCGCTGAAAAACTCACAAAAAAATCATTGTAGCCAATATTTAGTAGATATTATTGGAATTTTAGCCGATACCTATCATGAAGACAAACAGCTGGAAAAGGCCTATCAGTTTCATCAAAAGTTAATTCAGGTTAGTGATTCTTTGAAAAAAGTTAATGATAATTTGCAGTTCGCGAACCTCCAGTTTAGTGTTGAGACCCTAAAGCATAATATCGAAAAAGAACAATTGGAAAATGAAATTAATAAGCGAAATGCCATAAGGAATTACATTATAATCATTTTTGTTTTCACCTTATTAATATTCCTTTTCATTCTATACCGCTTCCTGATGAAACGAAAACAAGAACGGAGCAGGCATTTGCAAAAAGAGAAAATTGCAGCATTGGAGCTGAAGCAAAAAGAAGATGAAAATATCCAGTTAAGCGATGAGTTAGAGTGGCGTAACAGGGAATTAACATCGAAAACGATGAGCATCGTGAAAAATGCAGAATTCATTAATGAGATTGTAAAAGAGCTTGAAAACCTGGACGAGAAAAAAGAAAATAAACTTAAAATCAAAAAGATAATAGATAAGCTAAAGAACAACCAGAAAGAGGATAGCTGGGACGAATTCGAGATTAGATTCACCAACGTCCATAAAGACTTCATAAAGAAACTGACGCAAAAACATCCAGACTTGTCTCCAAGTGAACGAAAGCTTTGTGCTTTTCTCCGCTTAAATATGACCACCAAGGAAATTTCTTCAATAACCTACCAGAACAGCAAGAGTATTGACGTTGCCCGTTCCCGACTGCGCAAAAAAATGAAACTCCAGAGAGAAGAAAATCTGGTATGTTACCTCTCTTCATTTTAAAACACGCTGAATCAATTTATGAATATTTCTGGTTTATTATTAATATTCATCACCTTAGAGAGTTATGGAAAATCAAAAAAAGTTAGAAATTTGTATTTTTTTAGACGAGACAAAAAGAGGTTGAGAAAAAGATAAGTTTATCATCGCCTGCCAGGCAGAATACCCGTTTAATCAAAATTCCGATGGCCTTTCTGATTTAGGCAATCAGGTCCCGCTTACCGGATCCGGATTCTTTTTAAGCACAAACAACCATGTTTTTTATTATTTCTGTCCTTGAGCCGGACAGGCCCTTCCTTTTCCAGTCGATGAAAAGGAAGCAAAAATCTTGTCAAAACGAACCCTCCGCCGGGCGTTTTGACGGCCAGCACTCCGCTCCGTTCTGCATTCGCGACGGAGTATTGACGGATTTCGGGATGGTCTGTCCTGTCGTTCCCTAACTTTTTCGATAACCGTTCAACCAACGCCTCTGCCAAATCGTTCAACGCCAAAAATTAAAGTTTTTAGGTCGGTGCTTTGCGGAGTCTGAGATGTCACTTTCTTCCTGCTCCGGCTAGCTAAAATTTATGCTTAAATAATCTTAGTCCACCTGAAATGTCAATTGATCTGTCAATAATTAAAAAATAGATATACAGATAATTATATCACCATGTAGTGATTTTGTTAACGTATATTAAATGCTTTGTAGCGTTATTGTATATATCAATTTCACAGTAAAAATCAAGGGCGTCGTAATTTTGACTGTGAAATGTATTTTAAATTTATAACCAAGCAATTATGAAAAAAAAGAACAAAAAAAACAGCGTTAGGATTAAAATATTCCTAATGCTGATTTTATTCTTGGCATTTAGTTCTACTTCATTTTCGCAGGAAACAAAAGTAAATGGTATTGTCACCTCGGCTGATGATGGAACAGGGATCCCGGGTGTATCCGTATCTGTAAAAGGTACAACAATAGGAACAATTACTGATGTTGACGGGAAATATCAGATTTCAGTTGGTAAAAGTTCAACATTGGTTTTTTCATTTGTGGGGATGAAAACCATTGAAGAAAATGTCGAAAGCAGAACAACAATAAATGTTGTTTTAAAAGCTGATGCCATCGGAGTTGATGAAGTCGTGGTAACTGCGCTTGGCATCAAAAAAGATGCAAAAAAATTAGGTTACGCGATTAGTACTATTGAGGCCAAGGATTTGGTAAGCTCTGGATCTCCGAATTTTGCAACTTCATTGTATGGCAAAGCGACAGGGGTTAATATTCAGGCGGCACCTGGTGGTAGTACGTCAGCTGTATCGATCAACGTACGCGGTTTGAGTTCGATCACAGGGAACAATCAACCTCTGATTATTATGGATGGTGCACCTATTCGTAACGGGAATGCAAATGAGGATGATTACTGGTCAGACCAACGCGTTAATCAAAATGGGTTAGTCGATATTAATCCGGAAGATATTGAAAGTATTACAATCCTGAAAGGAGCCTCGGCATCAGCGCTGTATGGTTCAGAAGCAGCGAATGGGGTTGTCATGATTACAACAAAAAGTGGAAAAGGCGCAGAAGGGATGACGGTTGACTTCAGTATGAATATGAGTATTGACAAAATTGCTTATATGCCTGAAATGCAGACCGAATTCGGGCCTGGTTATACACAATCTTCATGGAATACAGCATATGAAAAATCAACCGGAGGATTTTATTCCCGTTCTGTTAACGGCGAAACCGTAAAAAGTATTCGTGGTACTTATGAGCAGTGGGGACCTAAATATGACGGAAGTGAAGTTTATTATTGGGACGGAACTTATCGAAAATACCAATCAATGGGATCAAATCCATGGAATAACATTTTCAGAACAGGAATAAATCAGACATCCAGTTTGTCGATCAGATCATCAGGTAAAAAATCAAACACACGTTTCTCTTATACGTATTCAAAAAACAGGCCCACACAATACAACAGTGATTATCAAAAACATAACTTAAGTTTAAACGGAGGTCTTAATGTAAGCGACAAACTAAAATTGGACTATACAGCAAATTATATGCGTACGTATGTAAAAAACAGGCCGTACCGTATACACCGGTTGACCAATAGCTATGGTGGTATGTTTGGTTCATTTGAAGACGTTGGATTAATGCGTAAGATGACAGTAACCAGTATGGGGTACGAAAATGTCAGTGGTTCTGCTGATACACCGACTCCAGATGAGTCCTTTGCCTGGGAGCCGGCTTCGTGGAATTTAGTAAATGAATATTATTGGGATATTCTTGGAAAAGAACGTTATGAATACAACAACCGCTTCATTGGAAGTGTAACCCCCAGTTGGACAATTATTGACGGACTTGTATTACGTGGGCGCGCATCAACAGATCTGACGGCATCAGAAACCGAAACAAATGAACATTCGACTGAACCCCTAGCCTATGGAACAGCGACAGGAGGTTATAACCTGGAGAATGAACGTTATGAAATTTATTATGGCGATTTATTATTAAATTATGATAAAAAATTAACGGATAAAATTGGACTGAGTGCCTATGTCGGAATGCAAGGACGTTACGAAGAAGAGTATTACACTGGTGTATCGACGAATGGAGGTTTGAGTGTCGAAAACTGGTTTAACCTGAGCGCGTCTACCGAAACACCCGACTGTAGTATGTGGAAGATGGAATATCTGAAAACTGCCTTTTTAGGATCGTTAACATTATCTTACAATGATAATTTATATCTGGAAGGAACTTTTCGTCAGGAAAAAACTTCGACATTAGCAGAAGGTAATAATGTATTTTACTATCCATCCGTCAATGCAAGCTATATTTTTACTGATGCAGTAAAGGCCGCATGCCCCTGGCTTGATTACGGGAAAGTCCGTGTTTCATATGGGATTGTAGGTAATGATCCCGGCGTATATGCAGCCAATATGGCATATAACCAGGAATCAGTTAGTGGATATGTCTACAATTATATTGATTCTGATCTGGGTAATGAAAAGCTTAAGCCGGAAACGAAATATGAATGGGAATTTGGATTAGAGAGCAAATTCCTGAATAACCGGTTAGGATATGAACTGTCTTATTATTCCAATGTTGTAAAAGACCAAATACTTCAGACAACAACACCTCAGTCCGCAGGAGCTTCCTCAATATGGATGAATGTTGGAGAGTTGAAAAACAAAGGATTAGAATTTTCATTATACGGAACACCTATCAAGACTGAAAATATTAAGTTAGATCTACGCGGAAATTTATCATGGAACAGAAATAAAGTAGCCAAATTAGCAAATGGGCTGGATGAACTTTTACACGAAACCTATGATTCGGCATGTAAGGTGAAGTCGTTAATCGGTCAGCCGATGGGTGATTTTTATGCCTATTGTGTTGAAAGGGATGATGATGGAAATAAAATTGTTGGCGACGATGGCCTTTATGTCGTTGATTATACAGAAATGAAAAAAGTTGGAAATGCAATGCCTAAATTAATTGGTGGTTTTGGAACTTCACTCAGCTATAAAAATTATTTTGTAGATGCAACTATTGATTTCCGTATAGGTGGAGCTGTCCTGAATACACCTCACCAATATATGATGGCAGCTGGTAATATTAAAGAAACATTACGGGGTCGTGAAGGACATGGAGGTAAAAGTTATTATTTCGTGGATAACGAATACAGTAAAATGAATACTGTTGCAGCATCTTCGGCTCCTGAAGGGGCAACTTTATATAACGACGGTATCATCCTTGACGGGGTCACTGAAGATGGTGAAAAAAACACAAAAATTATACCTGCATCCTACTATTACGAAAACTGCTATGGCTGGGGATATTCCGGAAGTGTTACCTATGAAAACAGTATTATTAATAACTCTTATGTAAAAATGAGAGAATTATCATTTGGCTATAATATACCTAAAACGATAACAGGCAAAATTGGCTGTAAAAATTTATCAGTGTCTCTCTATGGACGTAATTTATTCTACTTCTTCAAAAATATGCCAGATTTTGATGCTGAAGCGACTGATGGAACATCCTGGGTTTCCCAAACATGGATAGGTGGTTCTACAGCAACAACACGTACATATGGTTTTTCTTTACGGGCCAGTTTTTAACCGTTAATTATTTAAAGAAAAAATTATGAGAAAAATATATTTGTTGATCATAAGCTACACCTTCCTTCTTGTCCTTGGATCATGTAGCGATTCTGATTATTCGGATAAATATGCAGATCCATCCACCACATCGACCGTGTCATGTGAAAAATTGATGACAGGAGTTTTTGTGGCAGCAAATACTTATATAATGCCATCTTATGACCGCTACTTTTCTTTTGAAACCCAGCAAATAGGTCGCTTTGCCCAGACAATGGGTTTCATAAACGAAAAAGGAATGTACCTCGGACTAGGTGATAGTTACAATAATGACCGCTGGACTAATTTTTACAATCTGTTAGCACAATACAGGTTACTGGAAAACACCTACCGTGAACTGGACGATAACGAAAAAGATAATTATACCGTAACATTACTATTGTCTCAAATAATTGTTTACGAGCAACTGCAGGAAATCGTAGACATATGGGGCGATGCTCCCTATACCGAGGCAGGGTATTTAGCAATTACAAGCGATCTATCCACATCTTACCCTTCCTATGATACGGCAGAATCATTATATGGAATGATGTTAGATAGCTTAGGGTCAATAAATACCCAATTGGCTAATTTCGAAACGACATCTTTTATATCAAGCTATTTATCGTCTCAGGATTATATTAACGGAGGAGACCTTACATTATGGCAAAAATTATGTAATTCGCTTCGGTTACGTATCGCAATACGGGCTTCGACGACAGGAGATTTAACCTCTAAAGCCAGGTCTGTTTTGAGTGAAATGCTTGCTGATCCGACAACATATCCGGTTGTAGATAGTAATGACGAAACAATAAAAATAGATCAGGACGAAGATGGTTTCAATTATTATGATGAATTTCAATCAGGACTTGAGGACTGGGATGGTGAATGTAACAGAGCTTCAGGAATGATGGTGTCGAATATGGATGGTGATCCCCGCCTGGCCGTAATTTATGATCCGAATGCGGAAGGTAATTACGTGGGAATTGATACCCATGATGATGAGTCGACACAGCAAACTAATTTTGATCGTTCTGCTGATGATGGCGGGAACTATTATGCTGCAATAGATACCTCTACATTTAGCCGGAATGCAAGTTATCCGGGGATAATCATGACCGCAGCTGAGGTCTCGTTTATTAAAGCTGAAGCTTATCAGAAGGGATATGCCTCCGGCGATGCAGAAAAGGCCTTCGAAACAGGAGTCAAACAATCCATCGATTATTATTATTATTTAAATAGTGTCGGAGACTATCGTGATCCTGTTACAGATCCTTCAGCTACAGAAATCGAAGCTTTTGCAGAAGAAAAATGGTCGGCATATGATTCAAAAGAAGAGGCTATTGCAACTCAAAAATGGCTACATTTTGGAATTATTCAGATGGTTCAGGCTTGGTCGGAAGTTCGCAGAACCGGATATCCCAAGCTCTATTTCCAAACAGACAATGCAACAAGCTATTGTTCTGAAGTTCCCGATAGACTTACCTATCCAACAGACGAAGTAGATTACAATACTACAAAGTATAACGAAGCAACCAATTCTGGGGAAACAGATACTTACTATAACAAATTGTTTTGGGCACAATAAAAAAACAGGGACAATTCATTATTTACAATAATTAAATGTTGCTTCGTCATTACGACGGAGCAAAGCCAGTAAAGCAATCTGTTTATTTTCAACAGATTGCTTTACTTCACTACCAATAACAGATTTCATTTGGGACTTTTCGGAGTGGATTTCCTGCTAAATGAGCAATAACCTGTCATCGGCTTCTTTAATAGTTTCCCATCCTTCTCACCTGACCCTGCCTGTATTGTCAAAGTTTACATTTAGTACAACATCACTCTCCGGATAGGGTGAATAGTTATACAACTCGTTCCATGTTCCTTCTACAGGTATGGGCTCAGTCAGATATACCCCGCTGGAAACTTCGATCTGTTCATTCAGAACACGTTCTGCAAAATGATCCTGCAAACGATCCATCCGTTCTTCATCATACTTACGGGCACCAATACTACCCCAATACCAACCGGCAATTTCCCAGCCGTGTTCATCATAGGCCCGTTCTGCCAAAATATCAGCACTTTCACTTCCGGACAAAGGCAGATCTTTCGTACTGTTCGCACGGGCTATCACTTTATTCAGGACCTCAAATGCTTTGGCGTTTGTTTGTCCGGAACGGCCAACCGCCTCAGCATACCAGCAGTAAACCTCAGCCAGGCGTACGATGATATGTGCCTGATCCTGCCAACCGGTAGCCTGGGAACTATAGCTCTTCGTGATATCATATTCTTCATCGCTGTCAGAGCTTGTGTATGCAGATTTTATAAAATACGGCTGTCTGTAAGTTAAACGACTGTCCCACCAGTTAACCACTTCATCATTATCTGCCCAGTACAAAACACTTCCATAGGTAGCTTCTTTACGGTCGCCGTCCGGAAATTTATACCAGAAGCCAATTTCTGCACGGGTATCATTATAACCGCCTGCTTCTGCCGGGATATCATTGATCCCGCCCCGGGCTGCCTGGCTATCGTCACCTGTACCATAGTCTGTACTGTAATAGACGGATAAGACGGCCTCTTTATTATCGTAATTGTATTTCTTTGAATGGATATCTTTAAAATTATCGAACAGCTCATAATAATAACTGCCATCGTCCACACCGTCAATCACTTTCTTCAATTCAACAACTGCCATTTCATAATAGTCAGATCCAAGGTTCAGGGGCCAGCCAGCCATGGTCATATACACATATCCAAGAGTTGCTTCGGCAGCCGCACGGCTTACCACAACATTCCGTCCGTTATTGGCCCAGGGAGTTTCGCTATAATTTTCAGGCAGTTTCTCTGCTTCGGTCAAATCAGAAACGATTAAATCATAAATATCCTGAACAGAAGACAGTTCTGCGTCATACTCAACAGTCTGATCCAGCAGCATCGGAATAGGCCCCCAGTTCCTGACCAGAAAAAAATAGGCGTAAGCCCTCCAGTAGTAAGCCTGACCTTTAGCAAAAATGAGTTCATCATCTGTGGCATCCGGGGTCTGATCGACTCCGTTAATGATATAATTGGCACACTTAATTAATTTCCACATCGGGTTCCACGATCCCACATTATTTGTCATACTTGAATTGCTTGCCGAAACATCAAATTTATCGTATTGACGCCAGTTTGCCTTGTTACTTGCAGGGTGTGTCGTCAAATCATCCCCGGCATTAGTCGGAGTAAACGCAATTGCCCCGTTTGTAACATTCCGGACCAGTTTATACAGTGCATTTACGGAAGAAATCAGGTCACTGTGTTCAGTAAAGGCTGATTCGCTTGACAACTGGCCATTAGGGTGTTCCGTAAGGAAATCATCACATGAGGTTATCATGGCTAAAGTCAGACCAATCAGAAATATTTTATATGCTTGTGTTCTCATAGTATACTTATTAGAAATTAAATTTGACACCGAAATTAAAAGTTCTGGCTAAAGGATATGAGCCACTGTCATAACCACTTTGCTGATCGTTATCATCCTCGGAAACAGTTTCCGGATCCATTCCGTCATAACCGGTTAAAGTAAACAGATTCTGAGCACTAAGCGACAAGACAAGTTCACCGGCTTTTAAAACCCTTTGGGGAATGTGATAAGCAACTGTTATATTCTGGCACCTCAGGAAGCTGGCATTTTCCAGCCATTGGGTCGAAGCCCCTTCATAATCGACACTCCCATTAGTCAGACTGGCATAGCGGGCGTCTGCCTTGTTACTTACTTTATCCCAACTCTTTGTATAAGCTTCTTTCAACCGGATAAAACGGGAAGCGCCGACCATTGAGGTTAATGAAAATTTTATAACATTCAGTTTATCACAGCCTAAATCAGACCTGAATAAAACATTTGCTTCCCAATTGTTCCAGCGGAAATTATTGTTCCAGCCCAAAGTCCACTTAGGCATAGAGTTTCCGGTGAGGAATTTATCACTGGCACTTGTTGTTGTACCTCCATCAGCGGTCCGGTACAGGTAACAGCCCTCATCGTCAATTCCGGCATAATCATACAAGTAGAATGTTCCGATCGGATGCCCCGGTTCCATGATAAACGATGGGCTCATTAAATCACCGCGGGACGAATCGGGAATAATATAATCTTCCCCTCCAAGATCAATAATTTTACTTTTATTGAAACTTGCGTTCAAAGAACTTTGCCACTTAAAGTCCGAATTTTTAAACACGTCCGCATCAACCGAAAATTCAAAACCGGTGTTCCTGATTTCTCCCTGGTTAGTCCAGTAAGTACCTCCGCCGTCATAATACGGAATTGTTTTTTCGAACAACAGGTCTTTCGTTTCTTTGCGGTACCAGTCGGCTGTAATGTTCAACCGTTCATCCAGAAGGCTCATATCCAGACCAAGATCCCATTGGTAGGTTTTTTCCCACGTCAGGTCAGGTGTTGCAAACGTAGATTGCCAGTAACCCGGGTATAAGGTAGTTTGTGTTGCATAAACGTACTGTAGCCGGGATAATAGCCCCAAGGTTTCATAGGCGTCAATTCCCTGGTTACCGGTTACACCATAACTAACCCTCAGTTTTAGCTGCTGAAACAGATTCCGGCCTTTCATAAAATTTTCCCGTGCGATATTCCAGGCAAGGGCACCTGAAGGGAAATACCCCCATTTATTGTCTCCCTGAAATTTGGAAGAACCGTCGGTGCGGATCGTTGCTGTTGCGAAATAACGTCCTTCGTAATTATAGGCACCACGGGCAAAGAAGGAGGACATCGACTCGTCGGAATACCCGTTCTCACAAGTTGTTGTTTGGGCGTTCCCAACATTCCAGTAATAGACTTTTTCTGAAAGCAAATCGTTTCCGGAAACACTTAACGAAGGCGTTTCTGATTTAGTCGCCTCGAAAACGCCGGTTAAAGTCAAATGGTGACCCCCAAAAGCTTTCTGATAAGTCAGGTTCCCGGTCGTTTGCCATTTAAAACCTCTCGACTCGCTATTGCCCATATAACTTTCTGCCCCGGAATACCTTTTTTCCGACCCAAATGAATAACCTTCATTCTGGCTGTATAAGACATCTCCCAGCACAGAAAAAGTAAGACCTTTGGAAAGGTCCATCGTGAAATCGATTAAAGCATTTACCTCATGTGTCTTGTTGTCTGCATCCACATAATTTTTATCGGCCCAGGGGTTGGAATGAATCGTGTTGTAGGTATCCTCATTACAAACGCCATCTTCATCCATCAATTCCATGGTCGGAGAATATTCAAGGATTGTCCGGAAATCGTCCATGTCTCCCTGATTATGATAAGAAGTTTTTGTCAGACTGATGTCAGTAAGTACCTTCATCCATGAGGTTAACTGGGTATCATAATTGACCTTGAAGTTATATCGTTTGTATTTTGAAGTAATAATCGTTCCTGATTGATTGACATAATTCCCTGAAATATTAAATTTAGATCGTTGATCGCCCCCTGAAATACTCAGCCTGTAGTCTTGAAGAACGCCTGTTTGTGTCATCAGGTCCACCCAATCAATTCCTGCTGTTCCGTTCTTGTATGCAGCAAGTTCATCATCGTCAAAAGTCCCGGCAGCCATAATATCGTTATAAGCCACGGCATACTCGTAGGCATTCATCAAATCCCATTGCTTGGCAATACTGGAGATACTGGTATTACTCGATACACTGATCCGGGTCCTGCCGGCTTGCCCATGTTTTGTGGTAACCAGAACAACCCCGTTAGCGCCCCTGGAACCATAAATGGCTGTCGAAGATGCATCCTTCAGTATTTCAATGGAGGCAATATCATCGGGATTGGAAACTGTTCCGTCGATAACACCATCCACAACCCATAACGGACTGTTTCCCAAATTAATCGAATTCGTTCCGCGTACGCGGATCCGGGGGGTACTCCCTACCCTTCCGGAGGTAGAAGTAGCCACAACACCGGAACTACGGCCCTGTAAAATATCGGACACCTGGACTATGGGCTGCATCTTGAAATCATCTGAAGAAACGCTTCCAAGCGCTCCTGTTAAATCACTTTTCTTCATGGTACCATACCCAATTGCAATCACTTCGTCCAGTCCAATAGTTTCTTCTCTCATCACCAGATTTAATTTTGACTGCCCGGACACAGCGATTTCCTGGGTCTTCATCCCGACAAATGAAAAAACAATGGTAGCAGTGCCCGAAACATTAAAGAGAGTATAATTACCATCTGCATCGGTAATCGTTCCGTGGGTAGTCCCTTTTTCGACCACTGTCACTCCGGGAAGAGGTTTTCCGGAAGAATCAGTAATCTTTCCCGAAATTTTTATCTGTTCCGGTTGTTGCCCCCCTCCTTTTAGCGTGAGGACAATATTATTCCCTTCCATACTGTAAATCACATTTGTATTACTGAAAATATCCGTTAAAACTTCGGCAACAGGACGAGCTCCTCCATCAACAGTCACCGGACGGGTTAAATCAATTTCATTTTTGTCATAGACAAACAAATAGTCTGTCTGATTTTCAATTGCCCTGATTACCTGGATGACAGGAGCACTCTTAAATGAAATATTTACTTTGGCAACCTGGGATTTGACATTGGTTGCGAACAACGATGAAGTAAAAACGATGAAGAACAGGCATGTCATTCTCATTTTTCGTAACAATTGGTTTGTTGAGTCAAAGAAGTCCTTTGACAAATAATTTTTCATACATTTGTTTTTAGGTTGTTAATACTTGATTTGTTTTAGCTGACGGTCAGGTATAGACCCATGGGCCGGCAGGTGTTAGCGCACCTCCGGTTTTTCAGTTTAGTTAAGTAATAAGTTCCATTATTCAATAATTATTTTATTTAGTTTATTATCAATTTGGTAATCAAATTTGCTTTTTAGCTGAAGCACTCTCAGGATATGTTCTATTCCATCCTTCATGCGAAACTTACCGGTATAACAGGACTTTAAAACTTGATCGTTCCTTATCTCGATCTTCACATCAAAATAAAATTCCAGCCGGTTAATCAATTCAATAAAAGAGATATTATCGAAGCTTATAATTCCGTCTTTCCATAAAAAATAATCCGGATTATTGATCGGAGAAACGACCATTTTTCCATTCTTCAGGCTCACCTGTTCATTAGGTTTAAGCATTAACCCCGTGGTGCCGTTTTGTGGCATAACCTCCACGACCCCCTCTAACAAGGAAGTTTCGAAGCTTTTACTATCTGAATATGCTGTCAGGTTAAATTTGGTTCCCCAAACCCTGATATTATATTTTTTTGTATTAACAATAAAGGGCCTTTTCTTATCCGCGGTTACCTCAAAAAAACCTTCTCCGTCAAGTTTAACCTCACGCCTGTTCTCTTTGAAGCAGGTCGGAAATATCAGGGTTGTTTTAGCATTCAGCCAGACCTTTGTTCCGTCAGACAACGTCATTTCAGCACGCTGCCCGGCAGGAACATACAAGGTTTGCATAGCGACATCATGATTACCGACAATAATTCCCGGGAAAAAAATACGGGCGACAAGCAAGGCAAAAATAAATACAGCTGCAATTTTCAGGATAACCGGAAAAATTCTTCGCAATCCCTTACGGTTAACGCCTACCTGAGATACACCCCGATTCTGGCTTTCGGAAGTCTGCCAGATCGAAAAGTCGTTTAGCTTCCTCAGGGCCATGTACTGCTTCATGTTCTCCGGATTGGCATCCAACCATTCTATTATAGATATCTTTTCCTGATCGGTACAGTCACCCTGAATATATTTTAAAAGCAATTCCTCCATACTTCAATCGTTTAGTTAGCTGAATAAAGGATATATGCAATTTTTCCTTTTTCCGAAATAAAACGACTGAAGACAGTTTATCCCTAGTGAATTCTTCTGATTTTTTAATTATTCAGGAAGGAAAGAACCCCAATAACCGGTAGGTAATCTTTCAGGGCAACCCGTAATACTCTTATTGTCTGAGAAATATGATATTCAACTCCCTTTGTCGAGATATGATAGATATCAGCAATTTCTTTGTGCGATTTATCCCCAAAACGACTCAGGATAAATATTTTCCTCGTTCTTTCAGGTAAATTTTGAAGTGTATAAGCTATAATTTTCCGGATCTCGTCCGAAAATATTTCTGCGGGATCGCTCGATTCCAGAGAAGTAGTCCTGATTTCCAGATCTCTGGACAATGTCTTTTTCATAGCTTTCTGAACATCTCGCTCTACTGCCTGATGCTTTAAATAATCCAGGGTCCTGTTTTTTAAAATAGAAAAAAGGAATGGCCCTACCGGATCAATCTCTTCCTGCTTCATTCGCTCCCAAAGCCTAATGATGGAATCCGTGACAATATCTTCAGCAGCAAGATCATCATGGATATAAGATTTTACATACAGATACGATTTTCTGTAATAAAGTGTATAAATCTCATTGAAACAATTCCCAGTAGGGTACATTTTTCTTCGTTTAGGTCTGCAAATCTAAAAAATTAGTCTGCTGCCTTCCTCCTCCGGAATCATACGTCACAAAGGTCCAAGAAACATTGTATTTTACTTGTCGATGAAATCAAAAGGATAGATAAACGGTTTTATACGGTCGCCTGTTCTCAATCGGATCCAACTTTCAAAGCCCCGCTCTCCTTCTGTCAATTCGATTACCCTGGCACCATTGCTCCCATCAGGCAAATTATAGTGAGAGGTCTTTCTGCTGCCGGTAACCCGTCCATAACAAAGCATAATCTCTTTCCAGCAAACAACATAATCATTCAGATGATCGTGACCAACAATTGCCGCCATAACATCTCCGTTTTCTTTAAAAGCAGAAAATAATCCGGTATTCCTGTCAGAACAACAAACATGTTCTTTACGGGTCCCGTAAAACCGGGCATCCAGGTCGGTAATGGCGTCTCTGAATTCCGGCACAGGAATATGAAAAAAGGCCAGGGACGGAATAGGTATTCCCTTGTTCTTTTGCGTATATTCCTTGCTTTTCCGGGTGTACCACGCAACCTGATCGGCTTCAACTGTATCCCTGTTACTGTCGAGGCCGTAAAGTACGGTCATTATCCTTTCGCTGCTCGACTGATAAAGGGGAATAGCAAAGTTGGTTATTCCGGTAATGCCATCAACAGTACCGGTCAGGTTTCCGGGAAACTTCTGGATATAATCAAAAATTTTCCGGCGGGTCATGCTATATTCATCATCATGATTTCCCAATACTGCGGCAAATGGAATTTTGCGCGACAATACCGGCTCAAAAACTGCATCAATTCCATCAGAAACTGGTTCTCCTGTAACATGATCACCCGTATAAACAACAAAATCAGGTTTTTCTGCATCCAGTACATTATGCATGCATTCTGCGGCCTCCTCCGATTCCCAGACATCAGGTTTCCAATGTGTATCTGTAAACTGGACAATTTTAAATTTCCGTTGAAGATTGTATGACAATTTTAATTCCGATATTTCCTTATCCTTTCCTGTGGTTGCTGATGATAGTATGCCGGCTGATGCTCCGGCACCAACGATAGTCAGGGCACCGGTAGTCAGGGCTGCTTCTCTGATAAAGGAACGTCTGGTTATAGTTTGTTTTTCCATCTATCCGGATTTAAGTAATTGACAATTATTAAGGTTTTGGTTTGTATTGAGGATCGTCGGAGATGAACGAAGCGGGCACCGTAATCCGGTTGAGGAACCGTCCGGTTTCCATACGTGTCCATGTCTCAAATGTTTGCTCACCTTCAGTCAATTCTATGACCCGGGCACCCCGGCAAAGCGTATGATAGGTATTCAGTCCACCGGAAAAACGTCCGTAACCGAGCGCAATACCCTGAAGGAAAGTCACATAATCATTATCATGGTCATGGCCGACAAATACGCCCTTCACATCTTTACACTCCAAAAAAGCCGTAAACAATCCGGAATTAACAGGCGGACAACATTCCCGTTCGATCCTCCAGCCAAATGACTTTTGATTCGGCGTATTGTATGCCAAACCGAACTCTATCAAAGGAATATGAAAAAAAGCCAGGGCCGGATACGGAATCCCTCCGTTTTCTTCTGTAAAGCGTTTGCTTTTAGCCATATACCATTCAATCTGATTACTTCTTATCCAATCTTCGCGATGGGAAGCCCCGGGCAGGTCACTTAAAGCATTCGAATCGAAAAGATAGAAGAGAAAGGCCTTTTCATCAGAGCCATCCGATTTAAAAACAGGAATTACCTGGTTTGTATAGCCGAACACTTCCTCTACCGATTCCGTTTTGGGTTCATTCAGACAGCCTTTCAAACCGACCACAATCCCGTAAACCTTATCCCGCGGCGTATCGCGTTCCGAATCATGATTTCCGAAAACAACGGCAAAAGGAATATTGCGTTCAGCTGACAAACCTGTTACTTTTTCCCATAATGCAGCCGGATTGTTTTCGGTGACAATATCCCCCGTATACATTACAAAATCCGGTTTTTCAATATCCAGTATTTTATTCATGATATCATATGCATGACCGGTCTCGCCAGGTTGATAAACGGCATGAATATCGGTAAACTGAACAATTCTGAATTTACCATCCTGATTAAAGGATAGCTTCCTTTCCGGAGAATTTTTCCCGTGCTGGTCCGGAGGAGCCAACGTTTTCTTTAAAGAGAAAGCGGCCCCTGTTTCGCCGGATGAAGGGAACATGGCAGAAGCACTTGTCCCTGCCAGTCCAAATGCTCCTGCCGCCAGAGCAGAATCCCTGATAAAGTTTCTTCTGTTGATACATTCTTTCTTCATATTCTGATTATTTCAATCCTGACTTACCATTTAAATATTACCTGTACGCCTTCCGGGTTATTTTCAAAACCAAGCAGACATGTTTTACTCTTCTCATCCCATTTACAGGTAGCATCCTTAATTATTTTTCCTTCTGCATCTTTGATCTCGGTTTTTTTGGGAACTGAGGGCAAGAGTACCCGCATCACATTTGTCGTGTTTAAAGGACTTTTTGTAATAAAAGAATAGCTGCCGTTCGTTATTTGTTCCTGATAGGTTCGGGAAGCTGCAGCAAGTACCTGAGGCCTTGCCTTATCTTCGACACGGTTAATATCAAACAGGAAAGATTGTTCTCCCGGGTTTACTGTCTTTTCAGTCAGGACCGGCAGGCCGGGATCAAAAAGATCAATAAACATTCCTCTGATGACGTAAGGTTTATCGCTTACGCTCTCATTCAGTACCGCGATTAAATCGAAAGGCCCTCTTTCCAGATAGAAGTTATTTTTAAATATCAGGCTGCCCGCCTTTGCTTTTTCTTCATACATTCTTTTAACAATCTTCACATAATTTGTATCGCCCCCCTCAGCCAGGACAAATTCCTTGGGATCTTTCCGTATTACATAAACGGTTCCTTTTCCACAGGGATATTCTCCTTCCTTCGGGTCCTCCCCAATGCCTAACAGTTTAAACAGATGATCGGAAGGCCTTTGAAAATGGTTTTCGCCCTGGTTCCACCATTCCCGGACATTTTGGAACGGATCGGTATCCCTGGAACTATAGACAACTACGCCCCCGTCTTTTACCCATTTAGCGATATAAGAATGGGCATCTTTTGATAAAGGTTTCAGATTGGAATATGACATTAACAATACTTTGGTATCCTTCCACGTTTCCGGGTAAGATACATTTTCAAGGTGAAGCGTTTTAACAGGAATGCCGCGCATCAGGAACGGCAATGCCTCCCCGTAGAAATTGGAAAGCTGAGGGTCATCATATCCTTTAACAGGTGCCGGGGCACGCTGAAACATCAGCGAATTGGCCATCAGCACACTGATCCCTTTTGAACCGTTAATTTCATTTTTCGAAACAGGTATCTGGTTTAACGAATTAATCATTACCTGCATCTGGGTGGAATAAAAACGGGGAATAGGTTCCTTTTTATCGCTGCCGGCACTTGAATAGTAAAGCCCTTCATAAATACGGTCCGGCCAGGGCATTACTTCATAATTGCCGATATTCGGGAATAACAGCTGGGCCGTAAAAGTGGCCTGGTAATTCTTTTTATAATAAACCCAGTCGAAATGACGATCTTCAATCGGATCGGTCAGGAAAAACATTTTACGCCCGGTAGGGGCAGTCATTGCTTCCATGCAGCCATATTCCAGGTAAGCCGTCTCGAACACGCGTTCCTTTGCAACACCGTTAAAATAATCAGGCTCGCTGGAAGTGCCTGTCCACACCTGGGCGATGTACCCGTCGACGCATGGTAAAGATGCCAGGCTTGCCTCCGGACTGACAATCATCCATTGAGAATAGTTGATCAGGGAATGGGTCGGCACATAGCAACGGACATTCATACCTTTACTTTTCCCGTATTCCTTGGCAAACGTGAAACATTCATTTAGCGCACGGTAATACAAGTGATATTTTAGTTTATTGGACAGGTAAGTATTTTCAGCTGAAGCATCCTGGGGCCTCCAGTCAAAACCATAGTACTTTTTCCATTCGTCTTTAAAAGATTTACTATATCCCGCCTTTGCCCAGAATTCAGGTTCTTCCAGATAGATGGCATCGATTCCGGCATCGATTACCCGTTTAAGATGAACTTCCTTGATGTACTTCAGGAAACTCTCGCTCGGAACAAAGTAAGGAGTTGTATGGCTGCTTCCATGCCACAGGGTATCTCCCTGTAAAGTTACCTGCCCGTCATCCCAGTGTTTTTTTCCATCCCATTCTCCGTCAAAATAGAGCCTGTACCTGCCACCCCAGGCAATACCTGTCATAAAATGAGTGATATAACCATGATCGTGCCAGCTCTTTACCCGTTGTTCGAAAGTCATGCCAATTTTATCATCAGCTCCGTACACCATAACAACATCGGCCTGGATATCCGTAACCGGCTTCCATTCACTACTGGTCTGAAAAGTTGTTTTCTCCGTTTTTGATTGCGAAAGTTGTTCCGGGCCTTTTAATTTACAGCTAAACAGCGCGAAGAAAATAAAGTTATAACAAAAGAAAAATATCATCCGTTCAGGTTTCATGGCAATAGAATAATTTAATTTTTAAATAATTACAAATCATGTCTGTATTGCTGAACAACGTGCAATTCATTACCGTCTGGGGAGATTTTCAGGGTTACTTTCCTGTTTCCGCTGAACCTGAGTACAATTTCATTATCGTTCCCGAGCCAGGGGGCAACAATTTTCTTCAAATCATCACCGGCCATGTCATCCGTAATGATCCATTTTCCCTTTCCATCCGCGAACTCTCTCGTTCCGGAAGTATATTGAGCAGCAAGCTTTTCGGGAGCAAACCGTTTAGAGGTGACTACAACCAGGCCATTATCCTTTACCAAAGAACGGACATCGTCCTGAGTCGTTTTGCTGATATACAAGCCGCATAAAAATGCCAGTTTCACGCTTTTCAGGTATTTTTTTGTCACTGTGTCATCAAACACGACAGGTGAATTTGCCGGTGCGAAACACCGGTAAGCCATTCCCGCGTATACATTGCCTGCATTCCAGGAAAGGCTTTCCTTCTTTACCATCCCGTGGGTAATCGTGTGCCAGGCCCTGATCCATTCTTCCGATTCGGGACTTGTATGCAGGTTATAGGCCCCGAAAAGCCAGTCTTTCCAGTAATAATCAATCTTTTTCCCATGGTAATCGACTGTACAATACGTGTGCGGGCCCTGACCCCATTCGGTATCGTCAAAACGGATGATAGCAATTTCCGGCTCATAATCCCGAAACGTATAAGGACGGGGATTACTGGGCACGTATTCCTTTGCAAAACGTTTTATCACTTCGCCCCGTTCCACCAGCTTGATATGTTGCTGATCATCATAGACATAAATATGAGGCCCTATACTTTCGATATAGGCTTTATCCACTCCGGCCCAGTATGCAAACAATAAATTTCCCCATAATTCGCTGGCCGAGTGGCCCGGAAAAGTATTATAATGCCAAAAGTCGAGACATGCCCACAATTCCTGGCGATACTGTAAACAGGCCCCTATTGCACAAGCCTCCCAGACATTCGACCAGTTTTCCTTCATCTGTTTGTAAACCGGTGTCATTCCGGCCCTTGCGAAATTATTGAAAAGGACAGGCCATACGTGTTCTGTCAGTACTTGCCTTGTACCATATTTTTTACACTCATCCACAAGTGATTTCGCCCCTTTATATACAGCTTCGTCTGCCTCTTTAAAATTCATACCGGTCGGCTCTGCCAGGTCTACCAGTTCAACGCCCGGATGATTAATGGTAATGGATAAATTCCTTGTTATCTGCGAATGTTCCAGCTCATCGTACTGAATTCCCCATACGGCATCTGACCGGTTCAGGCTCTTCAATACCTCCGGCGGAAACTTAAACAGGTGCAGGTTGCCGGGCTGCTTTACCCAGTCGTGCCCATCGGTGCTTGTCATATCGAGGTTCCAGTTTCCACATTCCACATTAACAACCACCTTAAGTCCTGCATTTTTAAAGTCCTGGCCAAGCTTTTCCATCTTTTTTGCCTCATCATCAACAGTTCCTTTTGGCCCCCTGTAATGATAAACGACAAAATCGACCCCTAAAGAATCCATAGCTTCAGGATTAAAAAAGTCTCCGGGCTTACATTTATCCCCGGAATTATCAATCCCCAGGTAAAAATTTCTGACCGCCTCCTGCTTTTTATCCTGCGCATTCCCCGTACCTGTGAAATAAAATAACAGTATTAACAGCGGCATCCTTTTAACCAGTAATTCAATAATTCCGGTTCTGTCGTATTTTCTGACTGTCATGTTTTTTTATTTTCTTATAAAATCATCCGGGTACTGTATATTCTGAGTGATATCTCCGCCATATAAACGGATCCAGGAACGAAAGCCGTCTTTTCCTTCGGTTAATTCAATAACCCTGGCCCCGTTAGGTTTCAAATCATTATATACCGTATCGCATCCGCTGAACCGTCCGTAAATGAAAAACATATTATTCCAGTAAGCCGCAAAATCGCTGTTATGGTCATGCCCGACAAATACCGCCCGAACATCTCCCATTTCTTTCATCGACACGAACAAACCGGAATTAATCTTGGGAGAAGCAACATTCTCTCCCCGGATCCCGACCATCACGCCATGCTCATCGTCTTTTGCCGCCTCTTTATGTTCCGGCAGAGGAATATGAAAAAAGGCCAGCGAAGGGATTGGTGTTCCCCCGTTCATCGTCGTAAATTGTTGACTTTTTTCACGGTACCAGGCGATCTGGTCAAAATGGATATGCCCGTATGTATGCGGTATATCAGGAATCGTTGCTCCCGAATTCGAGTCGAAAAGATAAAAAACCCGGTCAATCTTATCTCCATTCGAAGATTTAAGCGTTAGTATATAATTGGTCACGCCATAAATACCCTCCGTTGTACCGGTAATGCTATATGGAATACTTTTGATAATCTCATATAACTCTTCACGCGTTTTATCATATTCGGCATCATGATTTCCGAAGGCAACAGCAAATGGAATTTTTCTTTGGGAAATCGGCTCCAGGATCTGCCTCATTGATGGTTCTGCCGGTTTACCGAAAATGACATCGCCTGTATGTATAACAAGGTCAGGCGTTTCCAGATCAAGCATCTGATTGACGTTTTTTAATGCCCGGTCAGACCGGGGATCTCCCGCAATATAATGGGTATCGGTCAGTTGCAGGATTTTAAATTTTCCATTTTTATTAAATGTCAACGTTGTCTCTGAAGACATGTTATCTGCTTTCGATCCGGTTGGATTTTCCACAAATTTCTGATCCGACGGGATCATGCTTGCCATAGCATTTGTTCCCATGATACCTGCCATTCCGGCAAGGGCCGAGCCTTTTAAAAAGCCTCTTCTGTCTATATTATTTTTCACAATGTAAAAATTTTGTTTTTTTGATTAGATAATGACAAAAAAAAAATCATGCCACAGAAATTCATTCCTAAATCAATAAAGCTATACCGTTTTAGCAATACAAATAAAAAAGTTTTTTTTCATTTACAACGACTTTTTTGCCGGAAATTCCTCAACAATAAAACTGAAAAATCTATTCCGTCAGGTATTATTTTCAGAAGCAATTATCTTAACGGATCCTTTCCCATACTAAAATTCAATTCTCCGCCCTTCATGATATCTCCGTATGAGATCGTAGTTTTTGCATATTCTTTCCCGTTCAGTTTGACCGATTGCACATAATTATTTTCAGTGGAAAAATTCTCAGTTTTGATGATAAACTTTTTCCCGTCCGGTAATGAAATTGTTGCTCCGGGCAACTGAGGGGCCCCCAGTACGAATTCGCCCCCGCAAGGGTTTACCGGATAAAATCCCAGGCTGGAAAAAATATACCAGGCCGACATTTGTCCGCAATCATCATTCCCGCATAAACCATCTATTTTATCCTGGTATTCGGCCTGACAAATCTCATGTACCAGTTTTTGTGTTTTCCACGGTTTCCCGGCCAAAGCATACAAATAGGCGACATGGTGACTGGGCTCATTTCCATGGGCATATTGCCCGATCAGGCCAGTAACATCCATCACGAAACCGCTGCCTTCTTTCTTACTCGACATCTCGAATAGCGAATCCAGCTTCGCCGTGAAATAATCGGCCCCGCCCATTAAACTGATCAATCCCGGCACGTCGTGCTGGATATGCCAGGTATATTGCCAGGCATTTCCCTCTGTATAATCCCCCCCCGAAGTACTGGCATGAGAAAGTTCAAACGGGTTGAACGGGACCCTCCATCTGCCTTGGGAATCTTTTCCGCGCATCAGCATCGACTGCCGGTCGAACAAATTTTTATAGAAGGACGACCGCTTGAGAAAAAAGTTGTAATCATCCGTTTTATCAAGTGCTTTGGCAAATTGTGCAGCACAATAATCATCAAATACCGATTCGAGAGTTTTTGATACCGATTCAGTTTTTATTAAATCGAACGGATAATAGCCATACCGGTCGTAAATATCCCATTCCGAGTTAAAATGATTCCGGGTTAGCGAGGTTTTCACCGCCTGAAAGGCCTTTTCTGCATCGAACCCCCGGAACCCTTTCAGGTAAGCATCCACAACAACCGGAACAGCATGGTTTCCGATCATACAGTACGTTTCCTTTCCCCACAAGGCCCAGATGGGTAAAAAACCCTGGTCATCGAATTGTCGTAACATGGAATTGACAAACCCGTCTACCCGCTCAGGGGCCAAAATGGTATAAAGCGGGTGCGCCGCACGGTAAGTATCCCACAATGACAAGGTCGAATAAAAAGGAGCCTGCCCTGCATCTGCAATATTGTTAGGCTGGATAAACAAATGGTACACCGACGTGTAGAAGATGTCCTTTTGCTGAATTGTACCCTCTATTTTGACCCGGGATAGAAGTTCGTTCCACTTGTTCCCGGCATCCAACCGAACCTGATCGAAATTCCAGCCCTCAAGTTCAGCATGAAGGTTGTTCCGCGCCCCGTCAATGCACGTTGACGACAAAGCCACTTTAACCATCAATGCTTCTCCTGGTTTCAGGTCGAAACTAAAAACATACCGGGGAGCTTTTTCCGAAATGTCCCGTTTCGGCAACAGAACTCTGGAAACAAAAGGTTTACTAAATTCCACAACATAATAGTAAGTCCGGTCAAGCCATACTTTTGTGCGGGTAGAACCTGAAATAACCGTTGAATCTTCAAAATTTACACTCGCATCTAAAACATGGTCATACAATTGTTGCTCGGATCCGACCAGAGCGCTTTGAAAATCGACCAGCAACTGAGGTTTTTCTTTTCCCTGGAAAGTGTACCGGTGTATGGCAGTATGTTCCGTAGCCGTCATTTCTGCCTTCACCTTAAAATCGGAAAGCTGCACCGAATAATAACCAGGACTGGCTTGTTCCTGATCTTTACGGAACCCGCTTTTATAGCTTTTTCTTAGCTGTTCTCCTGTAAAAGGGAGCATGAGTAAATCCCCAAGGTCCGGACAGCCGGTACCGTTCTGCCGGGTCTGGGAAAATCCGTCGATTGTTGAATCGTTATACTGATACCCCGAACAATACGCCCAATCGCAATTACCGGTTTCAGGACCGACCTGGATAAGGCCAAAGGGGACACAGGCCCCGGGAAAGCAATGCCCGTATTCGGCGGCACCGACAAAAGGATTCACGTATTTTGTATAATCTTCAGGCTGACTGATTGCCGGCTTGCATCCTGAAAATATCACCAGGCACAACAATAACAAAAAACTCCCTGCTTTTTTTAGCAACAACAAAAGTTTCAGTTCTGCCACGATATAACTTGGGATAATTTCTACTGCAAATTCTTTTTCAGTTCGAACATAATCTTTTTGATCCATTGGTATACTGGTTTAGTTGGTTAATTATCAGTTTCCCCGATTGAGTCAAAAATACAATGTATTTTTCTTTACGCAAAACGGGGCTGTCCCAAAAGTCAGGAGAACATGGAGAAATATCATTGTTTCTTCCCATGGCAATAAATGTTTATTTTGGGACACCCCTATTTTCAAGAGATCAGTTTACCTAATAATCATTCCCGTCATTATCGGTCAGGTTAGGATTCTTGTTTTTTTCCGAAGCAGGAATCGGCATAAAATAATCGGATTTGGTAGGTGTATGGTTCAACTCATACTCCCGTGAATCACGATTTGAATTTGCTTCCTCAACTTTCTCAAAGCGAAGCAAATCGGCCCAACGGTTACAATATTCATTCCCTGCAAATTCCCATCCCCTTTCGTTAAAGCAGGCTTCCTGAAACCCGGAAGCGCTCATTCCCGAGGCAAGATCATCCAGGCCGGCACGTTCCCGAACGCGATTGATGGCATTATAAGCTGAAGCATCGGGGCCATTATTCGCCATACACTCGGCTTCGGCATATACCAAAAGGACTTCGGCATAACGGATAAACCGCTGTGAACGGCCTGAACGCCACATATCCCCGGTCAGGTAACGGTCGCTCCAGCTTGGGCTGGCATTCCGCGTAGCCCCAAAACGTTGCTTGGCATAATATGGATGCTGTTTCTGAGTACGGGAATCGTCCCACGGAACATCAATCCACCAGCTGCCACTCCTTGAATCATAAAAAGCCCCCGATGTCGACTCATCCGATGCAATCCATATATCTGTCTGGAAAGTAGCTTCTTTACGCGGGCCGTCCGGGAAACTGTTGAAAAAATTAATTTCAGCCATATAACAGGCCCATCCCCCCTCTTCAAGCGGAGCCCCTGCTTTCGGAGTACGCATGGTATAGTCCCCGTTCGGATAATTATACGGATGGCCAAATACAGTTTCTTCGTCCCAAAGCGTATTCCCTGCCCACAGGCTATCCTGGGCAACCAGTCCGTATCCATAGGTAGACTCATTATCAATAACTTCTTTTGCCTTTGCCGCTGCCAGTGCATACTTATCAGTATCTTTCAGCGGCCACCCGGTCATCTGTAAATAAACCGAGGCCAGTAAACTCTTGGCCGCACCCTGCGTCGGGATTATACTATATCCATCCTCGGACCAATCAGCGCTCGTCTGTTTTACGGGAAGCATTTCTTCAGCATTTTTCAAGTCGGATATAATCTGGGCGTAAATATCCTCCATACTCGACTTCTCCATTTCTGTGTTCGACTCGCTGTCGCTTAATGGCATGGGAACCGGACCGAAATATTTAACCAGCCAGAAATACCACCATGCACGGACAAAATAAGCCTGTCCCGCACAATTATTTCTGGTAGCGTCGTCGCAATCCGGAACACTGGCATAATTGGAAATAATAAAATTAGCGCGTTTAATCCCGACATAAGGAATTTCCCAGGCTTCGAGGAGTTGAGTCAGATCCGCGGAAATATTAAAAACATCAAAATCACGAAAGTACGTATTTGCCGGCACATTGGATGTTACGTCATCAGTACCCATAAATAAGGCGATCGGATCGTCCCCACCCGTAAAATTCATGAAAACATTATATAACGGATGACAAGCCAGTATCAGATCGTCCCCGCTCTGGAAAAAATTTGAAGCATTCAGGGAAGTCTTCGCATCTTCATCCAGGTACCCCGAACATGATGGGAAAGCCAATCCTGCCAAAACAACTACGAAATAAATAATACATTTTTTCATGTTTATCCGGTATTGATTTAACTATTAAAATGATAATTGAGCACCGAAAGTAAAGGTCCGTGCTGTCGGGGTAATCCCGGAGTCGATGCCGGTACAAACATCACTCGTGGTCGTGGAAGTGGTTTCCGGGTCATATCCCTTGTATTTGGTAATCGTGAACAGGTTTTGTGCACTAACATAAACATAGCAGTCTCCGAATTTCACCATCCCTTTGTCGAAGGTATACCCCAGGCTAATGTTTTTCATCCGGATAAAACTTGCATCCTGTAACCACTGGGTCGAATTGATATAATTGGTCGATGTTTCACTGGTAACAGAAGGGAACCGGTTACTCTTGTTTGAAGAAGTCCAGGAGTTTTCCCAGGCGTCTTTCAAGGTAATGGTTCTCGATTTTGCATGTTGTGAAGCAGCTATCGCGTACATGACATTCAGTTTATCACATCCCTGAACACCCTGTAAAACAATATTCAGGTTCCATTTTCGATAAGTCAGGGTTGAATTAAATCCCCAGATAAATTTTGGTATGCCAGTTCCAATATTGGTCCGGTCGCTCGCATCGATTGAGCCATCCGAAACAATATCGGCATATTTGTTGTCACCAGGTTTATTCCCATATTTTGCGGCTTCATCCGACTCATCTTCCTGCCATATTCCCAGCCATTTATATCCATACAGAGATCCAAGGGGCAACCCTTTCTTTAAGATATAAGTCTCATCAGAAAGAATGGCATCATTATTACCGGAAGAACTCAACCCGTAAATGGTTTCACCTCCCAGGTCGACAATCCTGTTCCTGTTGGTCGAAAAGTTAGCCTGCATATCCCACTTCAGGTCCTTATTCTGTACCGGCGTTGCACTAACTGTCAGTTCGAATCCTTTATTCTTAACTTCTCCTTTGTTTTGGTAGATGTCGTCACCTCCCAGAAAATAAGGAGTTGTAACACTTAACAGCAGTTTTTTGGTATCCTTCTGATAATAGTCCATGGACACATTTAAACGATTCCTGAAAAAACCGGCATCAAGTCCAAGATCGACCTGACCGGTTTCCTCCCATTTCAGATTTTTATTAATTGATTTGGAAGTATATCCATACACCTTACTGGTATAAGTATAATAGGCACCGACCTTGCTTAAGGAAGCAATCGTAGAATAAGGGCTAACGCCCTGGTTCCCTGTCTTTCCGTAGCTGGTCCTCAGTTTCAGGTCGGAAAAGATATTCAAATCTTTTACAAAATCTTCTTCAGACGCCCGCCATGCAACAGAACCGGAGGGGAAATACCCCCATTTGTTCCCGTCGGCGAACTTAGAGGAACCATCGGCACGCACAGCAGCAGTCAGGTAATATTTATTGGCGTAGTTGTAGTTGGCACGACCGACAAACGACAGCAAGGACTGATTACTCCAGTTGGTTTCTGCAGTCTGGGTTGTACCGGTCGACATCCCCCAGTATTCCAGGTTTTCGTTTCCGAAATAGGAACCTGAAGCAGAAAGCCCGTCACTGCTCGACTTACTTCCTTCCCCAACAGCAGTCAGTGCCAGGTTATGTTCGCCAAAACTTTTGTTCCAGTTGACGACTACATTCTGAAAAATGTTCTTGCTGACATATTTATTTCCATAGGCTGTGGCATTACTTTCGGTATAGGTAGAGCTCTCCCACTTATAGAAATTATCAAAACCATAGCTCAGGTTCAAACGATACTGAACAGTCAGTCCGGGACTTACTTCCCAGGTAATTGCAGAATTGGAACTGACGTCATAGTTATTGTTCCACCGATGAATCTCTTTCATCGCCATATACGGATTCTCTCCCATAGCCCCGAACTGATCCGCATAATTATATGTACCATCCGATTCGTAAATACTTTCTGTCGGTCCCCAGGTCAAGGCATTGAACAGGACAGCATCTGCCCCGCCCAGGTTCTGATCGGTACCTGTATTTCTCAAATAAGTATAGCCCCCGTTAATAAACCATTCCAGTTTCAGGTTTTTATACAGGTCAATTTCAAAATTAGACCGGATATCATAACTTTCACTGCTGGTCCGTTTGAGCAAACCATTCAGTTTTTTGTACTGGCCGGAGATATGAAATTTCACATTCTGGCTCCCACCGTCAACAGACAGGTGGTAGTTCTGGTTCCAGCAACTTTGCAATACTTCATTTTGCCAGTCGACCCCACCATTCTTTTTAAATTCGACCAATTGGTCATCGGTATAAAAATTATTTTGCAAAACATTTATTTCCTGGGCATATTCATAAGCATCAAGCTTATCATAAAGGTTAACAGGCTTCTGAAATGATCCGAATGTTTCGAAAGAGATCCGTGTTTTTCCGACGGAGCCTTTCTTTGTCGTAATCAGGATAACCCCGTTAGCCCCCCGGGAACCGTAAATAGCGGTTGCAGAAGCATCCTTCAAAACTTCAATCGATTCGATTTCTTCAGCAGCAGGCATTGAAGCACCGACTACCCCATCGCAGACATACAGCGGGTCGTTGCCCCCATTAATTGAATTCGCACCACGAATACGGATTTTAACCGAAGCATCGGGGTTTCCCGAAGTATTTGTCACCTGGACCCCGGAAAGACGTGCCGCCAGGGCATCTGTGGACCGCATCATCGGCTGCATTTTAAAATCATCGGCAGAAACACTGGATATAGATCCGGTTAAATCACTTCTCTTCATCGTTCCATACCCAACAGCAACCACTTCGCCGATGTCGACACTCTCTTCTTTCAATGTCACGTTAACCACACTCTGGTCACCGACTGCTACTTCCTGTGTTTTCATCCCTACAAATGAAAAAACCAAAACTGCATTTCCCGGGACATTGTTCATCCTGAAATTTCCGTCACCATCCGAGATGGTCCCGGAAGTAGTCCCTTTTACAACGATACTTACACCAGGGAGCGGAGTTCCCGATATATCTGTTACTTTTCCTGAAACAGCCCCTTGTCTCTGGTTAGTTGCACTTAGCCGGGCATATTTAGGCGTAAGGATAATATGGTTCGAGACCATTTTATAGCTCACGGTGTTTCCAAAGAGGTCATCAAGAATTATTTCAATAGGCTTATTCTTCAGACTGATGTTAACCTTCTGGGTAACATCAATTTCTTTATTATCATACATAAAAGAATACTCAGTATGATCTTCGATGTATTTCAATACATCTTCAATCTTCGAGTTACTAAAATCGAGTGAAAGTTTAGAGTTTTGGGCATAACTTGCCCCAAAACTGCTTAGCAGTCCTACACTGCAAATGAGTATCACCATCAATTTCATGATAACCAATAGTTTTAAAACAGAGGGAATAATTCGCACACTCCCTCCCCGTTCACAAATTTTTTCCATATTTTTGTTTGGGTTTTAAGTGGTTTTCCGAATAAGATAAATCGCCAAATCTCTTATCGGTTGCCACGGTTAAAAATCTTTTTACATTTGAGAAGACAAGCTTGTCCGGAAAGGCAGGCTTGTTTTTTTCATAGAGGGCTATTTCATAGGCATACAGATTAGTTATTATATTTTATTTCTACGTCTTTTCCATCAATCTTATAAGAAAAAGGGGTCATTACCTTCATCATATCCATAACTTCACGAAATGTCTCGGTCTTTATTTTAAAGGTATAGTTATGGCCGTCAAGCATTTTATTATCGATCGTAATCTTCACGCCATACCAGCTTTCAAGGGCTTTAACAACTTCCTCAACCGGCATATTTCTAAAAACAAGTTCATTGTTTTTCCATGCACTAACCAGGTCCGGATTTTCCTTTCTGAAAATGATCTTTCCCGTCATCTCATTGAGAACAGCCTGTTCGCCCTTTGTAAGTCGTCCAACTTCTTTCGATCTGTCCGAAATTCCAACTATTCCTTCCGCGACAGTGACTTTTTGGGAATCGTCATCCGGGTAGCATTGAATATTAAAAGACGTTCCATGCACACCCACCCAAAGCCTTCCTGTTTTTACACAAAATAATTTTGATTTATCCTTATGTACTTCGAAAAATGCCTCTCCGGAAAGGCTGACTTCCCGCTCTTTTTTATTAAAGCTAACCGGGTATTTTAATACGGATGAAGAATTAAGCCAGACCCTGGAGCCATCGGGTAAGGTTACACTCGTTTTTTGTCCCGGTTGTGTTACGATTTCCGTAAATTGCAGGTCTTCCTGATGCCTTCTGATTTGAGAATTGATAATACCGGCTATCATCAGGCAAAATACCACCATCGCGGCAATCAACAACATGTGTTTACTATGGTAAACAAGCGAATTTATCCGGATTTTCTTCCATGATATTTTTCGATTTACCTTTTGCCAGGCTTTATTTGTATCAGGGGTCATAGGGGACGGCAAAACGGATGAAATGGAATAAATATTGTAAACCTCTTCAAGCGTCTTAAGATTTTCAATATCTTCTTCCAGCCAATCGTTAATTTCTTTCTTTTCTTCCTGTGTCGCCTGGTTGCAGAAACACTTTATGAAAAGATCCCATGGAGCCTGTTGTGCCATCCCATCTTCTTTTACATCATAAAGGCACTTGACCTGACAAAAACCCTTATCCCCAGATCCAACTTTTTTTAAAATTTATACATTAATCTGAGTAACAAAAAAATAACTTGACGATTTAAGCCTGGCATCGACCAGTTAATCAACAGAGAAATAAATTAAAAACAGGATAAAGATATCCTTATAATAAGGCTTTAGTTTTTCCCTTAACTTTTTTAAGGCATTTCCCATCTGGGCCTCAACTGTTTTCTCGGAAATCCCCAACTTCATCGATATCTCCCGATAGGATAACCGTTCCTCTTTTCCCAGCAAATAAACCTCCCGGCACCGCTCGGGAAGGCTATCGATCGCTTCCTCTATTAAGCCGCGAAGCTGATTTGCATCCATAACACGGTCGGGCATGTCCAGAGTCTCCTGATCATAGACAGGTATCCTGCTGAGAACGTCGACTTTCAATTTTTCATTGCGGATATAATTCAGGCTCCGGTTCTTCGAGGCCCTGAGCAAATAGGATTTAACAGAAGTTTCTATTTTTATATTGTCTTTTTTCTCCCACAGGTATATAAAAATGTCCTGGACTATTTCTTCGGACATCGTTGAATCGTGCAGATAAAGATTAACCATGTTGCAGAGATCATAATAATATTTTTCGAAAAAAAAACGGAAAGCATCCTTATCTCCTTCTACCATCCGGTTAAAAATATATGATTCTTCATCCTTGATCATCATGCGTTAGTTTTGTTTGGTTACCCTATTATTGTTTCCCGGTTTATCGGGATAACTCGCTTCACGATATCTTCAACAAAAAGGATTTTCAAAACTACTAAAAATTGACTGATCCGGTCATTAATTGTTCATTAACAGGATTAATTGTTCTTTAACAGGAATCTGTATAGATACCCGCCCGGGCCCATTTCCGTAACATATGACTCTTTAAAATCTTTTCTGTTTCTTGTAATTAAAATTATTGTTTCTGTCGTATTTTCCATGACTCAGATATGGAGAGCCTCCACAGCCTGGTATGGTGACTCTCCATCCCTTCGTATGACAGGTTCCCATAGCCTGGTATGGTGACTCTCCATCCCCTCGTATGACAGGGTACCACAGCCTCGTATGGAGACTCTCCATACGAAATCAATGTCTTGATGAAATTTTTTTATTACTAAAGTTTCGCTGCTCCTGAATCCAAGACACAGGGACATGGAGTACAGAATGGATAACAGACCCCGGAATGACTATTCAAATTCCAAAACAAGCATTCCCCAATATTGCAGATAGGGTAATGTACAGGTCACAGTATTTCCCTCTTGTAAAAACGGGATGGTTTGTGAGACCCCCGATTGGTAGTCGGGAGAAGCATACCAAATGTCTTTCGCTATTCCTGCCTGGTTTAGCAACTCAAACGATTTCTTTCAGATGGCTAACCCAAATAGAAGCAATCTCATCATATTCTGCAAGACCTTTCAATTCCGTACGGACCTGGAATCCATTGGCCTCAAGAATTGATTTCCAGCTATCCGGTTTTTCACCGGCCATATCATTACGGGCATGGTTCCCTGCCACTGATAAAAATGGTGCCAGCCAAACCCGGTGCACTTCCTGCTCTTTTAGCTTTGGTAAGATATCCTGCAGGGATGGATATCCCTCAACGGTAGCCAACCAGTAACGGGGAGATAACTGCCACAGGTAATACTGGAGGCCCGGGTAATAAATATTGGAAGGATGACCTGTTCCGTGCCCCATCAACACAACAGCCTCATGTTCTGCCAGGCCGGGTAAAACAGGACTGAGCCTGTTACAGACAGTCAGGATATCGTCATGACTGAAAAGCAATGGTTTTCCCAGTTTGATTGTTTCGATACCTTTGGGGATATGCAGAAAAGCATTAATGGTCTTCCTGAGCCCCTCATATTCCTGTCCCGGAATTACATGCAACGACTGGACTGCCACCCGGCTAAATCCTGCTGCTCCCATCCAGGCAAGCATCTCGGCAGGGGAATAAACGGGGCGTCCCTGCTCTTTCAGTTTCCGCCGTATTACAGATGAAGTAAAAGCCCAGAAAACGGGAACCCCGGGAAAAGCATCCTTAACCATACGTCCGATACGGTCAAATGCCCCCATGGCCTCACCATAGCTTGTGCCAAACGCAACCAGCACAATTCCTTTCTTTCCCGGTTTATCCTGCTCCATAAAACTTCACGTCAATAGGTGCCAAATGAATACAGAACTTTCAAACAGAAAATAACCATTTATTGTTCAAAACGAGAGAATTTAATTTGGGATCACTTTAACAAGTTGAGAGGAATCAAAAAAGTTAGAGATTTGTGTTTTTTAGACGAGACAAAAACAGGTGGAGAAAAAGATAAGATTATCATTGGCTGACAGGCAGAATACCCGTTTAATCAAAATTCCGATGGCCTTTCTGATTTTAGCAATCAAGGTCCCGCTTCCCGGATCCGGATTCGTTTTAAGCATAAACAACCTCGTTTTTTATCATTTCTGTCCTTGAGCCGGACAGGCCCTTCCTTTTCCAGTCGATGAAAAGGAAGCAAAAATCTTGTCAAAACGAACCCTCACCCGGGCGTTTTGAAGGCCTGCGCTCCGCTCCGTTCTGCTTTCGCGACGGTGTATTGACGGTTTTCGGGATGGTCTGCCCTGTCGTTCCCAACCTTTTTTGATAACCGCTCAACCAGTGCTTCTGCATAATCTTTCAATGCAAAAGTAAAGGCTTTTAGGGAAACTTTGAATGGTGTGACAGATTCTTATTTCTTCCTTGTTCGTCTCACTAAAATTTGTGCTTGAACAAGGATACCCCTCAGAAATATGTAGTGATCCTTAATTTGGGTACCTTGATGTGTCTGACATTACTGCCCGGTAATGCAAACAGGAGGCCCCTGATTCGGATATCACCGGGACCTCCTGTATCTAACAAAGCAATCTTATTAGATCCATAAACAAAAATCTAATAGCCTGGGTTTTGTTCAAGCAGGTTATTCGACGACATAATGGTTTCATGGATCGGGTACAGGTTTTTATTTGCATTGTTTGAAGCCGTATGGTCCCACCAGTTTTCGGTAACATAGGCGTTCCACCGGATCAGGTCGGTACGGCGACGTCCCTCACCGAGAAACTCAATCATCCATTCGTCGAGCATCCGGTATTCGTCGAGGTTAGCGGCTGTTACCGGGTCCGGATCTGCCCCATTGATAAAATAACGTTTGCGCACCGTGTTTATCAGGTTTGCAGCAGTGCCGGTATTCCCGGCGCGCATTTCGCACTCGGCAAGCATGTAATAAATCTCAGCAAGGCGGATTATCGGCACATCCGGATTGTACCTCAGGTCGCGATCATCATAATTGGGGACAGGACTACGCTTCATCAGGCGTACCCCTGAATTTTCCTCGGCCGTAGCAACCGTCGAAGGTAAATCACTGACGGCAGCGTAAGTTGTTCCAAGTTTGCTAAAGTAAGAAACCTGATCGACTATCGTGATGGTATCCCCGCTGTATTCACGGTTCCCGTAACAAACGCCCCCATCAATTGGATTAACGAGTTTTCCTGCGATAAACATCCCCCGGTAAGTTCCGTCACCTGTATAAACATACTGTTGTTTACGAACGTCGGTTTCCACAAATTTGGAATAAGGCTTACCCAGTTTGAAATCGGTATATAAGCTTCCATCCGGTTTTAATGACGGCGTAAGGCAATATCCATTGTCGGCGCTGGCATCTATGCCTCCAAGAAAATCGTTTGCATTGTAATGCTGCATGGTAGAATAATATCCGCCATCCGTTTCAAGCTTCGAGTTTTGACTGGGAACCGACCAGATAATTTCCCGGCATGTGTCATTATTGAAGCCAAAAATATCGGTCCAGTCGCCGGAAAGGGCATAGGTTCCATATTTTCCGTCAATAATATCACGACAAATTTCAGCACACTCAGTAAACATGTCGACCCCGATATAGGCGTTTGCATTAAAGTACAGCTCAGCCTGCAAAGCAGCTCCTGCAGCCTGATTAATACTCCCGTCTTCCGTATCTCCCATGACCGTCTTCTCCGGCAGGGCGGGAATTGCTTCAGTCAGGAGCGAATCGATAAAATTGAAAGTCTCCAGGGCCGTACTCCGTCCTTTAACTTCTGAATTTGTAGTTGTGTACAAGGGTACCCCGCCGAAAAAATCAAGGCCATCCTTATAAAAGGAAGCCACCAGGGCATCCAGCTGGGCCTTCATCGATTCTTTGGTACCCTCTTCAAATCCCAGGGCATCAAAATCGACATATGCGTTCAGGTCTTCCCAGGCATCCCACGACAACGCCACACCCATTGCAAAACCATACCAACCGTTGTACAGGTTCGAAATGGTCGGGGTAAAATTCTGGTAATGCATCTGCTGGTAAGTTCCACCGTCGTACCAGTCGCTTCCCCGGGTCGGAAGGCACATTTCGTCAGTGCCCAGCTCCTGCAGGTTCCACCGGGGATTATTGCTCCCGACGTACCACCTCCAATGGGTAAACGGACGATAAAATCGTTGCCACACGTTGTTCTGCGAATCATAAAATGTTGACGGGGTAACTTCAGAATAATAGGTCGGATCGACACTGCACCCTGAATTCAGGAACAGGTAGGATAGAAAAATAAATGTGATCGTTGTATATCTTATCGTTTTCATAATTGTCGTCATAAATTAGAATGTTAACTGAATTCCCAACGTATACGTACGGGTTTGCGGATAAAGACCATTGAACCATTCAATACCGCCGTCCAGCCCTGTCACGTCAACTTCCGGGTCTATCCCGCTGTATTTTGTAAAAGTAGCGACATTGTTTACAGTCAGATAAAGCCTGGCATTACTATCAAACCGGGTATATTTTTTCAAATTCAGGTTATAGGCCAGGTTAATGGCGTCAATCTTCAGAAAGGTCCCGTCGTCCAGGAAATAATCGCACAGCTGTTTTTCTCCGGTGATACCGGCATTTTTTGTATATGCCTTTTTCAAAACGTTCAGTTCGCTCGATGTTGTGGGAAGTCCAAAATACATATCAATCGTATTGTAAACATCAAAATCGATCCAGCTTCTCATGTTCACGGTCAGGTCCCAGTTTTTATAGCTCAGCCTGTGGTTCCATGCAATGATCAGCTTAGGCATGTAATTCCCGACATGCCGTTTGTCTTCATCTGTCTTTTCACTGGCAGGGATCACGTCGTTGTCTTTATCATAAAGCAGGAAATCCCCGTTTTCGTCAAATCCGGCAAACTTCCATAAATAAAAACTGCCAACGGTTGCCCCTTCCTCGATACGGATAGCCGTACCGGGAGACCCGGGGGCCGGGAAACTGTCATAATCGTAATAGGTCTGGTTTCCCCAGAGTGTCAAGATCCTGGTTTTGTTATTACTGAAATTCATCGAGGTACTGTATTTCCAGTTTTTATTTCTTACAATATCGCCGCCAATTTCAAACTCCCAGCCTTTGTTTTCCATATTTCCGATATTCTCGTACATCGTTTGTTCGGTATATGGAGGCTGCGAAACCTGCACACTGTAAATCATCCCTTTAACTTTCCGGCGATAAACGTCAAACTTGCCGTAAAGACGGTTATCGAACAAGGAATAATCAATTCCCCCGTTCCATTCGTGTTGTTCTTCCCACTTCAGGTCCGGATTGATATTTTTCGTTTTTCCATAGGTATAGGCCCATGTTCCGTCAGGTAAAAGCCAGTAGGCATCAGATCCGTACATCGTGGCAGCATAATCGGCCCCAAAGTCGTTATTCCCGGTTACCCCGTACCCAGCGCGAAGTTTCAGGTCGTTCACCGCTCTTACATTTTTCATAAAAGACTCTTTGGAAATACGCCAGCCTCCCGAAACCGACCAGAAATTTCCCCATTTGTTATTTTCAGAAAATTTGGACGATCCTTCATGCCTGAAAGTACCGGTAACCATGTATTTATCGTCGTAAACGTAATTAGCCCGGGCATAAAGAGAAAACAGGCGCTGGGTAATTGCCTTGTTCGAGCTCATACTGGCGTCCCCGTCGCTCAGGTAACTGCCTTCACCAATATCCCACACCCCCACGAGATCGTTGGTAAAGTTATAGTTTGTCATGCTGTAACCTTCATTATTATATTCGTAGTAACTGTAACCGGCAACCGCATTGACTGCATTCTTTCCAAAATTATTGATATAGGAAGCATAACCTTCAACCGATTTATTTTCCGTTTTACTGAATTCGATATAGGCTGTTCCTGTACGGTCGTTCTCCAGTTCTTCCCGGTGATATTTCGACCGGTAAGTCTGAAGCTCCCACTGCCGGTTTTCATAAGCGAATGTCTGCTGAAATGACAGTCCGGGAAGAGACCTGATATTGAGTTTAACCGTTGCATCCGGTTTGAACCATTTGTCAAGGCCGTTGTAGTCATAAAGCTTGCTGTCTGCAAGTACGTTATAGTCCAGCGATTCATTGAGCCACACATTATACCCGGTCTGACTGTCTGCATCGTAAGGAGAACGGGTGGGATTATTCCGCAGGGCCTGCTGGAAGTTCGGGGCATTGTTGTTTCGCTTGGCCTGCCGGTAGTCGACATGGGTTTTCAGCTCCAGCCAGCCGTCGAGAAAATTAAAGTTGGCATTAAAGCGCCCGGCATAGTCGGTACGTTCGTCCTCAATAGCGATTCCCCGGTCATTGTTATACATAAAAGTGGTATAAATCTGTGCAAACTTGCTGCCCCCGCTGATGTTGATTTCATGTTTTTGCGAGGTAGGGTTGTCATTAATCAGTTCATTCCACCAATCGACAGAAGAACCGTAATCTGTTCCCCTGTCATGCGCCAGGTATTCTTCTGCTGAGAGTACCTCTGGCCTGGACCGTTCTTGTTTAAAGGTTACTTCTCCGGTATAGGTAAAGTTCACTTTTCCATCCTGCCGCGCCTGTCCCTGCCTGGTCGTAATCAGAATTACCCCTCCAGCAGCCCGGGTACCATAAATTGCCCCGGCCGAAGCATCTTTCAGAACATCAATTGAAAGAATATCTTCCTGAATAACAGAACGGATGTCCCCGCCGGGCATGCCATCAATAACGACAAGAGGCGTTTGTCCGGCATTGACGGAAGCTACTCCTCTTAACTGGAGGGTATTTGACGAGTTAGGACTGTCGCTTCCGGAAATAATCAGTCCGCTGACTTTTCCCTGCAACGCATGGGCGACACTTGAACCTCCGACTCCGGCAATAAGATCTTTACTCTCCACCGAAGAAATCGAACTTGTAACCTGTTTCTTTTCCATAGTCCCGTAACCGATCGCCACCACCTCCTCAATGCCGATTGTTTCATCGGCCATCGTGATGTTAATAATATTTCTTCCATCGACTTGTATTTCCTGGCTGCGCATACCGACAAAGGAAAAGACCAGCGAGGCATCAAATGGTACCTCCGGCAAAACATAACGGCCATCGGCATCGGTAATCGTTCCGGTTGTCCTCCCCTTAATAACCAGCGTAACTCCGGGAAGCGGTGTCCCTGAAGAATCGGTTACTCTACCGGTAACCCGCTTCGCCGGCTGAACCTGGATAAACTGGCTTCCCTCATTCGAGTTGGTCAGCACAATCTGGCGGTCATAAATAGAATAACGGATATCTGTCGATTGAAACAGCAGGTCCAACACCTGTCTGATATCCTGATCCTTAACCTGCACATCAACAGATTTGTTTACATTGACATAATTCTCGTTGTAAAGGAAATAGTACTCGCTTTGGTTCTCAATTTCATTTAAAATATTGACCAGTTTTGTCTTTTCAAATTTTAATGAGAACCGGGTTTGCTGAGAATAGGAATCGACTGCCCATACCTGAATTATCCCGAGGCAGAAGAAAAATACAATCCATTTGACCATAAACAGACATTTTTTTAGGGCATAGTCCGACAATACCCTTTGGTTTAGATTTTTTTCCATAAATTTACATTTGTCATGTTTGTTAAACTGTTTGAAAGAAACGCATGGCATCAACATTCAGGAAAGTGTCGCAACCACTTTCCTGTTTTTGCCATTTATTTTTTAAGCTTTATTGTTATCCGTTTTTCATCATATATTCCGTTTTTATTCATTTTCCGCTCATTTATCCTGTACTCTACCGGTGCTGTCAATGCGATCAGCCGCAGCACCTCCTCCAGTGGTTCATCATGAAAAGTAGCCCTGTACCGGAAGCTTTCAACCTCTTTGTCCTGTATGTCGAACCGTACATTATACCAACGCCCGATCCGGGTAAGTACTTCGACCAGGGGCTCGCTCCGAAAAATCAGCAAACCATCTTTCCAGGCTGTCAGCTCAGAGGCGTCCACCCGTTTAATCTTTCCTTCATGTAATTTTTTATTATAATAAAAACCTTCATTCGGCTTCAGGTCAGCAAAAAAAGATTCGTGATTTCCTGTTACATGTACCTTCCCTTCTTCCAGGACTACTTCCGTAGTTGGTTCATCGCTCAGGGCCACGACATTAAATTTTGTTCCCAGCACCTGGATATTCAGGGCTTCAGTATGTACGACAAAGGGCAAACGCGAATCATGAATTACATCGAAGTAGGCTTCACCATCCAGGCTGACCCGGCGGTCGGCTGTAAAATCGGAAACATACTTTAACCGGGTGCCACTGTTCATGCTCACTTTTGTACCATCCGGCAAGCTGAAGTGGATCCTGCCGCCCCCCGGGGATATAACTTCGATCCATTGACGGTTATTTACAGGCTGCCCGTAAAATTTTTCAAAAACCATATAGCCAGAATAGACTAAAAGGGGGAATAATAAAATTGCAGCTATTTTGACATAAACTGCCGATGCCTCTTCAAGCAGGCTAACCTCTTTCTTTCCTTCCTGAATTTTCTTTTTCAGCCCGGCAAAAACTGCCGACAGGTCTTTCCCCTGATCATCCTCGTCCACAGAAAATTCATTCCAGTGTATTGCAATAACATTTCTCATTTTCTTCCGGAAACGGATGCAATTGAAGTATTTAGCGATTTTTTTCAGATCGCCAAACGAGTATTTCCCCCCTGAGTACCGTCTGACCAATGGCAAATCAACCTGCTGTTTCATAAGAAGAAATCTTGATTATTCCTAGATTTTACACACCCGTTATATCCGGTATTAAAAAAAAGTCCTACCCCTTTTTTGTTTTTTTTAGATTTTAACGCTTGTTCCGGGATTATAAGCAGGGGAATATTGTTACCGATATGCTAATTCAGTCATAACAAACGCAAACAGGTCATAATGCCGGTATTGGGGATACCTATCCATCTGCATTAAAAAAACGATATCTGCAATAAACCCGGATTAAGGCAGAGTTTCAGGAGACAAATAAAAAATAAAATAACAGGGAGGAAACGTCTTCATCACAAAAAGACTTTTTCAAAAAATTCATTGCCTCGGTAATCTGGTTTTTTACTGTTTTTGGGGAGATTCCCATTTCATTGGCAATTTCAGGGATTGATCTGCCTTCTTTTTTCCGTTTTAAAAAGATTTCCTTTCGCTTTTCAGGAAGTTGCCCGATTAAAGCTTCCAGCTTATTAAGCAACCGCTCATAGTCCTGTCTCGCTTCCACGGACGGATCATCGCAACTTATCCAGGCAAACAGGTCATGCTTGAACTTGTCATCCCTCATTTTCTGATTAAACCGCTTCCTGATCGCATTAAAAGCAATGGTAAACAGGTATGAATGAAAAGACTTTCCGGTATCAAGCTGTCTGCGTTTTTCCCATAGTTTCAAAAATACCTCCTGGACTATTTCTTCTGCTTCAACTTCCGATTTTAAATAAGACCGTGCAAAACTGTACAACTTCAGGCTGTACAAATCAAAAAGCTTTTTAAATGAATGCTGGGAATCATTTCTGAGTAAAATGACAAGGTCTTTCTCTGTATAATCGTTTATTTCAGGCATAGTCTGGTAAAAGGTATTGGTTAGCCCAAATTAAATAAAAAACAATCTATTTCTTCGAAATAAATCCTGATTTCTATCATTCCGCCCGGTATTTTATTTAACTGGTAAAATTGACAAAATAAAAGACAAATTGTCCTGAAAATATTCTAACAAAATGACAATATTTAAATTAACAATTTAACGGGGCCAACTTCCCAAAAGATTTTTCACATTGATAATCAATAAGTTTTTCACATTTTCAGTTCAATTAATCCTTTTTGGCACTTCATTTGAAATTACAGCAGTGTAATTAATTAAATGTTTAACTTAAATGGAGGAATTAACAATGACACTAGCAAGATTATCAGACAATTTATTTCCATCTGTTCCTTCATTATTTAACAATTTATTCGGAAGGGACCTGATGGATTGGAACAGTTGGAACTTCGCAGATGAGAATTCGACTTTACCGGCAGTCAATGTTAAGGAAAATGACAATGAATTTGCTATTGAAGTCGCAGCTCCGGGACTTAAAAGAGAAGATTTCAAAGTAAATTATGAAAACGGGCGTTTGACAATTTCTTCAGAAAAGAAGGAAGAAAGAGAGGAAAAGAAAAAAGAAAAGGTAACACGCCGTGAATTCAGTTATCAGGCATTTCAGCGTTCGTTCTCCATCCCTGAAAATATTGTCGACGCAGAAAAAATTTCGGCCAAATATCATGAGGGGATCCTTCACATCACCTTACCGAAACGTGAAGAGATAAAACCGAAACCCGCAAGGGAAATTTCCATAGGATAATCCGGAAAAGTGATGTAAAAAATGGTTGTCCGAGGCCTTTAGCCCAGGGCAACCATTTTTTTCTTCTACTGAAAATAGTCCTTTAAAAAACGAATAAAATTCCCGTGCATAACATTTCCGATATCTTCAGTTTTATATCCACGGTTTTTTAAGATTGCCGGCAGCTTTTGAATATCGGCAATAGTATCTAAATCATACGGGCACTGTTCTGTTCCAAAGGCACCGTCAAGATCGCTGCCCACACCGGCATGCAGCGAATCGCCTGCCAGCTGGCAGACATGATCGATGTTGTTAGCCATGATTTCCAGGGTCACATTTCGTGATTTTGGCGTTGACTCTCCGCGGATCCAGTCAGGGACCATCATCCACGCATCCAGTGCTATTCCGATAACGGCCTTGTGCCGGATCAACTCCAGGATCATTTCATCGGAAAACTGGCGGTTGTGGTTTACAAATTTCCGGCAGTTGTTATGACTGGCCCAGACAGGACCTCCGTAAATTTCCATGGCATGCCAGAATGCATCGTCGTTGAGATGGGTAGCATCGAGGATCAGGTTCAGTTCTTCCATGGTTTTCAGCAATTCTGTCCCTCTTTCATTCAGCCTGCCCGAAGAATCGGTCCCGTTGGCATAAATTCCCGGTCCGTAATGTGCAGGTCCGATGGCTCGCAATCCATAATTGTAGGCACGGTGTAAATGTTCCATGGAAATAATCGAATCCGCACCTTCCAGACTTAACAGGTAACAAATGGGCGTAGTTTCATCCGGATTTTCCCAAAGGTCCAGACTTTCTTCCAGCGATTTTGCATCGGTGATCTGTTTCATTTCACCAGCCTCTTCCATGGTCCGGTACCATTGCAACTGTCCCTGTGTTTGCGCCCACGCCTGTTCCTGAGAATACCAGCCGGGAATCGGACCTCCGGGCTTTACCACCCGGCCGATTTGGGTTGCCACAACCAATCCTGCTTTCCCTTCCCGAAGTGCAGGAAAAGAAACGGTATTTCTGCACCTGTCCGGCTTATCTGCCATCCCTTTTTCACTTTCACGGATCTGTTGCACAGTCCAGCGCTGGTCCCTGTTCCATTCCATTGCATTCATCGAGATGTCCAAATGCGCATCGAAACAAAGTATTTTATTGTCAGTCGGATTACTCATAATTTTTTCAAAATTAAAGTGTTCATTTTCATACGTAAATAATTTCTATTAAAAGAGCCATAAAAGCCCATCTATTGTTTAGAATGCATAGTTTTTAAAACTAAAAAGCAAAAGAAAAGAGAGCACTTGTCTTTTAGGCAAATGCGGTTATTGGGATGGTCGTAAAGAAACAGCTAAGAGGAATAAAATTTCATACGCGTGATCGGGTCACTTTCTTGGGTACTTAGCTGTTGAGGTCAGTTTCATTTTCGGCTTCGATGTTGCGGAAAACAACGGGTGTCAGAAAAAATCGACCTTTGTTTGGATTTGCGGTTATCCTGCTTTCTGGGCAGGTGAAAGCTGTTTTAATTCAACTGTATATCCCAGTTTGCTTAGCTCGCCCTTCAGGTACGCTTTGCGTTTGGCCTCTGTCCTGCTGATCAAGTATGCTGCCCCAAGTTCGTTGTATTCACACCTATCTTTCAGGATATGATAGACTGACTTCAGGATCGAATGTCCTACTGCTACCAGGGCGCGTTTTTTGCCCCGCCGTGCTGCCAGTCTGTGATACCTTGCCTGATAGAATGTGTTTTTTGTCCTTGTGGCTGCCCACGCTATCTCGGTCAGCACCGCTTTTACCTGTTTGTTCCCCTGGGTGGTCCGTCCGCTTTTTTTTTGCCCGCGCTCTCGTTGTTCCCGGGGCACATCCCTGCCCATGAGGCTAAATGTTTCTCATTGGGAAAAACATTCATGTCCAAACCGATTTCGGCTACAAGATCTTCTACGCTTTTGGAACTTATTCCGGGGACCTTTTTAAGCAATTCCAGCGCATTTTCGTAAGGCAATAGTACTGCTTTTATCCGCTGGTTCAGGCTCTCGATGCTCTTCTGTGTGTCGGCTATCTCCTGCCGGATGATTTGGAGCATATACACATGGTGTCCGGTAACAAATCCCTGGCAAGCTTCGAAGATTTCTTCTTTGCTCGCCCCCAGCTTTTTGTGATAAACTTCTTCAATATCCTGCATGGTGATTGTTTTGCCTTCACAGATTTTGTCTATCAGCTTGGTGCCTACTGCCCCGCTTGTGGAACTCAATACGCTCGACAACTTGATGTTGGCATCCTCCAGTATCCGGATGATCCGGTTTTTGTTCGAGGCATTGCTTTGGATCAACCTTGTCCGGTAGCGTGTCAAATCCCGCAGTTCGCGCTGCTCTTTTGCCGGGATATAGCTTGGCTTGAGCAGCCCGGCAAGAAGCAGTTTACACAGCCATGCGCTGTCCTTCTTGTCTGTTTTATGTCCTGGAACGTTTTTTACATGGGCCGCGTTCACTATCCAAACCGTCATGCCGCCTGGTTCCAATACATTGTAAACAGGTTTCCAGAATACGCCTGTGCTTTCCATGGCCACATGGGTGATCCCATTCTCCAATAACCAATCTCTCAATTCTGTCAAAGAACTCGTCACGGTGCCAAACTCACGGGTTTGTTTTTTTATCCCTTCACCGTCGATGGTTGCTACTACTACTTTTTTGTGCACATCAACGCCGCATCCCCGAGATACGACTTGCTTAAATGATACTTCTGACGTTTCCATTTCTTTTGTCTTTTTGTTATTTGGCTTATGCCATAACTAATTTACAAATCCTATCTTGAAATGGTGCCGTCTGCATCGCACCCTATTTTCATGCTCTTGGGTGTCTTTTTTTTGTCATGTGGGTTTCATTAGTCGTTTTTCATACCCGGCAAAACCTCAAGCCTCGCCTGGCTTTTGCTCCCGCTTATTCAAAATGCTCTTTTCCGGGCTGCGACCTGCCATGTTCCTATGACTTCCCCGTTTTCGACTACATAAACTTGTTCGTGTAAGGCGATGGTTGGACAAATATGGATGGGAACAGCATAAACAAAATCACCCGGATTTAGCTTTTCTGCATCAGGGGTCGATATTACCAGGTGTTCTTCACTTTGGTTTTCAACATTATCGACCTGAATATCCAAAAAATCCAGCCGGGGATGGGGCATTTCTGCCGCCACGGATTTGTATCCCAGATCAAAACAGACTTTCCCGTGCGGCTTACTGATTACCCTGCCGGCAAGAACAGCCGCAGGAAGAAACTCAAGGTCCGGGATCGATTTTTTGTAACCGGCATCCCACAAAACCGGAGTACCAGGGCAAAGCGTTCTGGAGGCATATTTTGCATGAACAGGGAAAGTGTATGTTCCGCCACAGGCAAGTTCTCCAATCTCAATTCCTGCTTCCGTCAGGTTTCGAACCAGCTCATCCACAGCCCGGAAATCATTTTCACAATGTTCCCTGCGTGTTTTAAGATCCATTTCGTGGATATGCCCGTCGTAAACATGCAAGCCTGCTAAAATTAAGCACGGATCCCCGGAAATCGTCCGGGCAAGCTCAAATGCCGGTTCCGGTCCGATGCCCGTGCGGTGCATCCCATTATCGATATCGATAAAAACATCAACTTTTTTTTGCTGTTTTTTTGCCTCGACAGAAAGGTCATTTATTGACTTTTCATGGTCAACGATTACCGAGAATTTTACCTGCGGATATTTTTCTGCAATGCTGAAAAACCGCTTGATGTCAGGTCCAAGAACAGGGTAAGCCAGCAAAATATCGGTTCCCCCGTTTTGAGCCGTCATCTCCATTTCGGTAAGTGTCGCACATTTAAACTTCGTAATGTTCTGCTGAACCTGTAGCTTCACCACTTCAGCCATTTTATGCGTTTTTACATGAGGACGCAGCCTGGAAGCACCACCCGCTATTTTTATCATCCGGCGGATGTTTTCTGTAATTCGATCCGGATAAATTAAAATAGACGGTGTAAAAACAACCGGTTCATTTTTAACTTTGTACCACATTATTCAAGTACTACTCTTCGCTTTTTAATTCAAAAATGCATTCCACCTCAACTGCGATATTTCCGGGAAGTGACATTCCAACCGCACTGCGTGCACCTTTTCCGTTTTCTTCACCAAACACATCGACCATAAACTGGCTAAAGCCATTGATGGTTTGCGGATGTTGCTCAAAATCAGGAAAGCAGTTTACCATTCCCAGTGTTTTTATCAGACGGTTGATCTTCCCCAAATCGCCGATTTGTGCCTTAATGGTAGCGAGCATGGCCAGTCCGACCTGACGGGCTGCCAGTTGTCCTTCTTCCAGCGATAAATCTTTTCCAACCTTTCCGGTGATTAACGTTCCGTCGCTCTTTAATGGTCCCTGACCGGAAACATACAATTTATTACCGGCAATTACAACCGGATGGTAAATTCCCCCAAGTGGCGGGACCGGCGGCAATTCCAGTCCCAAAGCTTTGATTTTTTCTTCTATTGTATCCATATCATATTTTATATAAAATGGTTTATTATCAAAATAATAATCAGTCCAACAATCGAGATCGTTGTTTCAACAACTGTCCAGGTAAAAAGGGTTTCCTTTACTGAGAGGTTGAAATATTCCTTAAACATCCAGAATCCGCCATCGTTAACATGCGAAAGCATCAGGCTTCCCGAGCCGATAGCCAGGACCATCAGTTCAGGGGAAACAGAAGGATGGGAAACCAGTGGCAAAACAATTCCGGCTGCCGTCATTCCGGCAACAGTTGCTGATCCGACAGAAACCCTTATGGCAGCTGCAATTAGCCAGGCCAAAAATAAGGGAGACAACCCCGAATGCCCTAACAGATTACCAAGGTAATCGCTGATCCCGCTGGCGACCAGAACTTCCTTTAAGCCTCCGGCCCCGGCAATGATCAGTAAAATCATGGCAATACTCGAAATAGCATGGGCAAGGCTATCCATTACTTCTTTTATTTTTTTCCCGTTGCGTAAAGCGAGAGCGTAAATGGCAAACAATACTGACAACAACATGGCCACAACAGGATCTCCAAGACCTTTAATAAAAGGGAACGCAAGCGAATTCCGATCAATAAAGCTGGTTAACAATCCGGATAAACCGATTAAAATTACAGGCATCAATGCGGTCAGAATGCTAATGGAGGTTGAAGGTAATTCGCTTTCGTTCAAGATATTCTGTCCTGTAAATTCTTTGAAAGGTGTCGCTTTAATTTTTTTGAACCGGGGAGAAAGGATTGGTCCGGCTACAATTATCGCTGGAATAGCAACCAAAACTCCGTAAAACATAGTCTTCCCCATGTCGGCACCAAACATGTTGGCAATGGCAGTGGGGGCAGGATGTGGCGGCAAGTACCCGTGAGTAACGGACAGGGAGGCTAACATAGGAATTCCGACAAAAAGTAACGGCAAGCCTGTTGACGCTGCTACTGTAAAAATAATAGGCACCAAAATGACAAAACCGACCGAATAAAACATAGGAATTCCAACAATAAAACCAGTAAGCATCAAAGCCCAGTGGATCTTTTTTAGCCCGAACGCAGCAACCAGGGTCTGTGTTATCTTCTGCGCAGCACCGCTGTCTGCAACGATTTTTCCCAGCATCGAACCAAAGCCAAGTATCAAAACCAGTAACCCGAGTGTATCGCCCATCCCCTTTTTCAGGGCCTCTACGGTTGTTTCGAGTGGAAGCCCGCTCATTAATCCGACATAAATACAAACCAGGGTAAATGAAATAAATGTATTAATCCGTACGACAGTGACAAGTAGAAGAAGAAAAAGAACTCCGGTAAAAACGATCAGCAAAGCCATCATAACTCACATAATTATAAAGGTTGAGTTTAAGTATATATGACCTTTCCTAAAAAGGCGACGAAAGATAACAAATAATTTTTAGGATATATGTTTCCGCACACATTCATGTTAGGAAAATCATTTTTATGGATTCCCCGACTTCAGGTCAAACCAATAAAAAGTGCATAAAAGGTTGAAATATTTATGGGCAAATACCACAAAGGGATCTTTTGCATTACCGTTCCACGATGGGACAAAGTGGGACTAAAATTAGCTCGGAAAATTTTCATAAGTTCTAAATTTTTTTCGGTCAACGGATATTTTTTCCACATTAGTATTAACTTTACATCGATTTTGGTGTCACGACCCCGCATCTTCGGGGAAGTGGTGAAAAGGGAATCAGGTGAAAATCCTGAACAGACCCGCTGCTGTAAGCTCCATCAAAATTTTTGGACAACGCTCGTTACCACTGTCCGGCTTTTGCCGGATGGGAAGGACGTTCAAAAACGGAGTAAGTCAGAAGACCTGCCAAAAATGATTTGTTTATTAGCTTTCGGGAAATAAGGCTAAAGGACACCAGTATAAAACAATATAGGTACTCCTTATCATTCATTTTGTATCATATGCCAATGTTTCCTGTCTGCTTTTGTTGAATTAACTAAGCATAATGAAAAACCTGAATCAGAATTTTTGGCATTCTTTGATACTTAGCATCCTTTCCTCTTTTTGCTCCTATCCAATTTTGGCTCAAAGCAAATTAGATAGCTTACAACATATCCAGGAAGTAGTTGTCAGGGCCCAACCATTTGAAGAGGTAATTCCCGTTCAGCAGCTAAAAGACTCGGTATTAATAAAGTTAAGTGCGCATTCTGTGGCCGATGCGCTACGCTATTTTGCAGGGGTACAGGTGAAAGATTATGGCGGTTTGGGTGGCTTAAAAACAATTGACGTCCGCAATATGGGAACTCACCATGTGGGGGTTTTTTATGATGGTATTGAACTTGGAAATGCCCAAAACGGAGTTGTCGACTTAGGTAAATTTTCCCTGGACGATATGGAAACCCTGACTTTATATAATGGACAAAGAAGCAATATCTTCCAGTCTGCCAAGGACTTTTCAGCCGCGTCGACCGTTTACCTAAGGACAAAAAGGCCGGTCTTTGAAAATGGTAAAAATACGAACTTCATTGCCCGCTTTGAAACAATGTCAATTGATTATACCGATCCTTCCTTTCGCCTGGAAAAAAAGCTAAGCGATAAGGTTAATATGAGCATTAGCGGTGAGTACACAAAGTCCAACGGACGTTATAAATTCAGGTATAAACGCTACAACCTGGATGGGACACTGGCTTATGATACAACTGCAACCAGGCACAACAGTGATATCGAAGCAGTACGAATTGAAACAGCAACATTTGGACGGATCAAAAATGGGAGCTGGTATGCAAAAACTTATTATTATGGCTCAGAGAGGGGAGCGCCGGGAGCGATAGTTGCCAACAAATTTTCTGATGGCTACAGGCAAAAGGATAAGGATTTCTTTTTACAGGGAGAATTCTTAAAAGATTTCGGCAATCAATATTATTTTCAGGTTAAGGCCAAATATGCCTGCGACTATATGAATTACCTGGCCCGCGATACAACGACAGTATTAGGAGACATTGTAACCGAAAGCGCGCAATTTGACAACAGCTACTACCAGCAGGAAATTTATCTTTCTACTGTAAATATGTATAACCTTACTTCATGGTGGGATGCATCCATTGCTGTTGACCTGCAATGGAATAAATTAAATGCCACACTGAAAGGGGTAGCTTCACCATTTGCCTTTCCGCGTAGATATACGATCCTGATGTCCCTGGCCTCTTCGGTTAACCTGGGACAGCTAAAGGCAATGGGAAGCCTGATCGGGACGCATGTTCATGAAACTGTCAAAAACGGGGCCGTCGCTCCGGATAGAAATGAACTGACGCCGGCTATTTTTGTCGGATACCGGCCTTTTCCCAATCATGATTTTACAGTCAGGGCATTTGCCAAACGCATTTTTAGGATGCCTACATTCAATGATTTATATTATACGCAGGTTGGTTCATCTACCCTGGATCCGGAATATATGAACCAATATGATGCCGGATTTACTTACAGCAAGCCTTTTCAAAATAAACCGATTAACCAGGTTGCCTTAAAAATAGATGCTTATTATACAAATACAAAGAATAAAATTGTTGCGGCCCCTACCGGAAACTTGTTCCGCTGGATGATGAGCAATATTGGAAAAGTAAAAGGCAAAGGATTGGAAGCAGTAGCAAATGCTGACTTAGACATCTGTAAAGTAAAATTAACAACCAATCTTACCTATGCTTATACCGTAAGTAAAGATTATACAAAAATTTTCGGTCTGGGGCTATCTTCTTATGGAGACCAAATTCCTTATACCCCCTGGCATAGCGGTTCGGCAATCGTTAATGCCTCCTATGCCACCTGGAACTTAAACTACAGTTTCATTTATGTAGGCAAGCGCTATAACGGGGCTTTCAACAACATCGAAAAAAATAAAGTCCAGCCATGGTATACGCACGACATTTCCCTGCAAAAAGAACTGGCTTTTAAACATTTCAAGGCTACGGGGACAATAGAAGCGAACAACCTGTTAAACCAGCATTATGAAGTTATTTACAATTATCCTATGCCCGGGCGCACATTCAAATTTATAATCAGTATTGCATTATGATAAAGTATAACCACAAAATAGTAATACAACTGTTTTTATTCATTTTATTATTCTCCTGTCGGAAAGAAGATTTGATTTTCGAATCGGACACAATACAGGTTGCTATTCCCCGCCCGGATGTCAAAATTCTGGGATTTTATCAACTGAATGAAGGAAATATGGGAATGAACCGGGCAAGTATTGATTTATTTGACGCTGCGGCAGGAACCTATACGGTTGACATTTATTCTGAACGGAATCCTAATGTAGTCAAAGAATTAGGTGATGTAGGCAATGACATCCAAATTTACGGGAATAAGGTTTACGCTGTAATCAACTGCTCGAACAAGATTGAAGTGCTGGACAAGTGGACCGCAGAACGGATAAAGGTGATTGATGTGCCGAATTGCCGTTATGTCGCCTTCCAGGGAGATAAGGCCTACGTCAGTTCTTATGCAGGGCCGGTGGCCATAGACCCCAATGCGGAAATTGGTTTTGTTGCAGAAATAGATACGGCAACGCTCGAACTTACCCGGAAAGTGACAGTAGGCTACCAGCCCGAAGAGATGGTTATTCGCAACGGAAAACTGTATGTCGCCAATTCCGGAGGGTACCGTGTCCCGAATTACGACCGGACGGTTTCGGTTGTCGACCTGGAAACTTTTACAGAAATCAAGAAAATAGATGTTGCAATCAACCTGCACCGGATGGAAATCGATAAGCGGGGAAATATCTATGTAAGCTCGCGGGGTGATTACTACAATACCCCTTCCGATTTATTGGTAATAGACACCCAAACGGACAAAGTTACTGACGATTTGGGAATAGGGATAAGCGATATGTGCATGAGCGGGGACTCGCTTTATTTCTACAGCGTGGAATGGAGCTATTTAACCAACAGCAACAAAATAACTTATGGAATATTAAACACGCTGACAAAGAAAGTTGTCAATGACCAAATTATAACCGACGGGACAGATAAGCAGATCATGATCCCGTATGGGATACAGGTCAATCCGGAAACAAAAGACATCTATATTGCTGATGCACAAAATTATGTTGTTACCGGTTATGTCTATTGCTTTAGTCCTGAAGGAAAATTAAAATGGAAAACATTAGCCGGAAATATTCCCGGGCATTTTGCTCTTATACATAAATAATAATCAAATCGGATTAAAATGAGAAAATACAAATTTCATTTAGAAACTATTCTGGCTTTATTCCTGCTGATAGCGATAGTTGCTTGCTCTGACGACAACGGGCCGGTTGATCCTGATGATTCGGGAACCAGTTACAGTGTTGACCGGTGCAACGTTTTGTCTGTAACAGCTGAAGCAGGGAATAAAGGTTCTACGTATGAATGGTCCGTCACAAAATCGGCATCCGGCAGGTTTTCACTAACCAATTCCAGTTCACAGGAGGTCTTGTTTGCTGCGGTTGATGCGGGAGAATACGAGTTAACCGTTACAATTGATGGTTCGGAAACGGAAACACATCCAGTCACGGTAAACGAAGAATCAGATTCTTATAAAACTTACATTGATAAAGTTTATGATTTCTGTCCTGCCCCAGGTCAGTTTATCAACGACCTGCCCCCGGCTGTTGAAGGCGATTCTTACGGGACGGTACTCCGAAGGGCAAACACCTATTTGGCTAAAGAAGAAGGGACCCTGGTCTCTTTAGGCGGATTTGGAGGATATGTCGTTTTTGGCTTCGACCACACCATTGTTAATATTGACGGCAAACGTGATTTCCGGGTTATTGGTAATGCTTTCTGGGCAGATGCCAATCCGAACGAAGAAGCCAGTTCAAGGGGCGGAAGCTGTGAGCCCGGCATTATCATGGTGGCCTATGATCAAAACGGGAATGGGGAACCCGATGCTGGTGAATGGTATGAAATAAAGGGTTCTGCCTATGGCATGGAAGGAACTGTGCACAACTACGAAATTACCTATTACAGGCCGGCCCCGGATAAAACCCCTGTGCCGGGAGGAGGAACAGGTACCGTTATATTTACGGATGTAGAATATATAAAATGGGAAGATAACCAGGGTGGCACAGGTTATTTATGGCAAAACAATGCCACAAACCATTCTTTGAATTACTGGCCCCTGTGGCTGGATGATCAGGAAACACTGACATTTAGTGGCACCCTGTTGCCAGATAATGCAGTAGATGAAAGCGGATCAGGAAGTTATTATGTCTTGTATTCTTACGAATATGGCTATGCCGACAATGCCCCGAACACTGATGATGAGTCAGCTATCGACATTAACTGGGCCGTCGATAAAGAAGGCAATAGCGTTCATTTGCCAGGAATTGATTTTGTAAAAGTGTATTGTGGGTTAAACCAACAGGCTGGCTGGCTGGGCGAAACCTCTACTGAAGTTGCCGGAGCCTATGACCTGCACTTAAAAGACGAAGATATTGCGACGAGAAATATAGAATAACCAATAATTAAAAATAACCAACAATGAAAAGAATGCTGAGCTTTTTATTATTACCCCTGTTTGCATTACTTATTGCAGCGTGTAATAATGACGATGATTTACTGATAGAGATAAAAAATGAATACCAAACCACTGCATCCAAGGTACTGACAATAACACCGGATATTGAAGATGAAGGCAGTGATATGTCCTATAAATGGACCATGACGCGGAATCCGATAAATGATGTTACTGATTCTGTTCTTAGCACAAACAGAAATCTGGAGTTTATCGCCATTTATGCCGGGACCTATGAATTAAATTTTGAGGTAACCAGTGGGTCAAAAACCGGTAGCCAGACCATTACGGTCGATGTTTCGGAAGAAGAAGAGCAATACTGCCCGTATGTTACTTCGATGTATGATTTTTCTCCTGCTCCGGGAACCCAGGCAAACGATTGTTACAAAGAGGACGGCTATACCAAAAAGGACGTCATGAAAATAGCACTGGGAAGAATAGACAATACAAGCGTGGGATACCTGCTCGATCTGGGAAGCTTCGGAGGGTCTGTGGTTGTCGGGTTTGACCATACGATTATGAATGTTCCCGGGGAAAGGGATTTCCGGATTTACGGAGCAAATGAAATGAAAAACCAGGAACCTGTCGCCCCCGGACTTCTTTTTGTGGCCTACGATCAGAATGGGAATGGGGAACCCGATGATGACGAATGGTACGAAATTAAAGGGAGCAGCCATGGCACAGATGATTTGACAGATAATTTCAGCATCACCTATCATCGCAGAACAGAAGGGACCGAGGTCCCTTTAGGGAGGTCCTTCAAGGATATTGAAAATGTTTATTGCGAACCCGGCACGGGCGATCCGTATTATTTGGTTTTATTAAAAGGCTACGTGGATTTATGTCCCCGCTGGCTCGATCAGGACGAGTTCTCGTATAGCGGAAAGACGCTGGATGTCCATATTGAAGCGACCAAGCCGGGACAATATACTTTATGGTCTTATGATGTTCCTGAATGGGGTTATGCCAATGCGCTTGATCCGGATATCGATATCGACTGGGCTACCGATCAGGACGGCAATGAGGTACACCTGCCGGGAATCGACTTTTTGAAAGTAGTCAACTGTGTCAGCTCAGATGATATTATGATCTATTCAACAAAACAAACATCAATGACTGCAAAATTTGCAGGAGCGGGCGATTTACACCTGATTGAAAAATATAACCTTTAAAAAATTATACATAATGAAAAATTATACAAAATATATTGTATTCCTTTTTGTCTTGGGCTTTGTTTTCGCCTGTAATGATGACGATACCCCCGTTACGGAATCGAGGGTCCCCACGGTAGAAATATCTTTAGACCCGTCTTTTGAAGCGGAACGTTACAAGGTAGAAGCCATAGAGCCAGCCGTTACCATTACAGATGGCGAAGGGATGGATACCACTTACCGGTGGTCTGTTACTGTTGACGGCCTGGATTCCATCATCGGCGATCAACGTAGTTTGCCATTCATTTCTCCCAGGCCGGGGGAATATACTATTAACCTTGCAGTAACCTGTGGCGAAACAACAGCGCAGGCATCAACAACTGTTACCGTCCAGAAAAATAATCAAACCTTTACAGCCAAAGCCGGTAAATTAATCGATTACGAACCGGCCCCATACCAATCCCTGATGTGGAACTTTTACGGAATGGATAAAAAAGAAGATGTCTTTGATATCGTACAGGAAGCTTTAAATGATGAATATTGGGACATAAATCTGGGTACATTCGGGGGATTTGTTACCGTCAAATTCGACCATACCGTCATAAATGTGTACGGCAAACGGGACCTTAATGTCCAGGCCTCCGTGAGCAATGGAGATAATGGTGTATATTATTCCCCACTCTCCGTAATGGTTGCTTACGACACTAATCAAAACGGAGTGGCTGACGATGATGAATGGTACGAAATCGCCGGAAGCGAATATGGTAAATCGGGCACAGTAAAAGATTACGAAATAACCTATTACCGTCCTGATGCCGATAAAGATGCCGTTCCCGGAGAACAAAGCTGGCAGTATGACACCCAATACCTGAAATGGACCTCCAATCAGAGAGAGACAGGCTATATTACACAAACAGACCAATTTAACGAGTATTACCCGGAATGGGAAGAGGACAGTTACACCCTGAAAGGAATAAAGTTGACTATTCCTTTAAAAGATGTTAGTGACGGAGAAGGGACTGGCTGGAACGTAGGAACCTATGCGTGGGGCTACGGAGGAATTGAAGATCCCGATATTGACATTGACTGGGCCGTTGATGCGGACGGAAATAAGGTACACCTGCCGGGTATTGATTTTGTCAAAGTTTATGTGCCGACATTAGTTGAATTGGGAAACAAGGACCTTTTAACAGGATCTTTTCAGTATGTAGAAGATCTTAACCTCGTTTCCGGAGATGACGATTAAAACAGACAGGGCTGGTTATACGGCCAGCCCTTGTTTAATTCAATAAATGGTCTAACAATCTTAAATCTTTTATCATGAAAAACGTAATTTATTTTTTTTCGCTGATCATGCTTTTTAGCATATTCTCGTGCTCTGATGACGAGGACTTGGTGCTAAATGAAGCGGACAATTCCGTTGCTGTAAGATCACTGAGCAGTGTATCTGATCCTTCTGTCGGTTCAACAACTACCCTCACCCTTACCGATGACCTTTTGACTGATGGAATAACCACCACCGGTGGCCTTTACTGGGGAGATACTTATACTCCCAATACCAATCTTGTAAGCGATATTTTCACTTTTTCCCATAGTTCCATGACTTCATCGGGTTACAGTTACTGGGATGGATTTACCGTTTCAAATGTCAATGATACGACGAATTACGGTTCCCCGGGAAGTTCCGACGGCTGGGTCAGCCATCAATGGGGATGTATGCCCGGAAGCGGGTTCAGTACAGCCGGTACAGTTGCCCCGGGAAATCCCGGAGAATCAGGAGATCCGTTCATTGTTGCTTACTGGTCAAGCTACATGGATCCTGAAAATCCGGGAGGAAGTACTTTTAGTGAGTCCTCTTACTCCAATTGGATAAAAATAGGGAACAATGGCGTATACAGGATACTCGGCTTAAAAATTGCCAATCATCCATGGCCCTATTACGGCAATTTATACGGGGATGGTTTTGCCCGTCCGTTAACCCAGGCCGGTGATTATTTCGAACTTTATATTTATGGTGTCAATGCAAACAATGTGATCACCACTAACCGGGTAACCGTTATCCTGGCTGAGAATGAAACAGGTGGTAATACCCCGGTCCAGTCTGCCAATTGGATAACGGTGCCATATAACCAATTAAATACGTTAGGCAGCGTAAAATATTTACTATTTCAAATGGCATCATCAGACTCAGATCCAATTTACGGAATGAATGCTGCCGCTTACTTTTGCCTGGATAAGCTCCAGGTCCAAAGGCTCCAATAACCTGAAAAGGAATACAATGAACAATTCGGCTGACAGGCAAAATATTTTACCTTACCTGTCCGACCTGAAGCAAAAATTTCCCCGTCAGCCTTACAGCGGGGAAATTTTGTTTTATCAAAAACAGAACAGGATTACCCTAAAAAATATCCGCTCTAATTCCTGCATAAAAAAGCCGGAACTGCAAAGCAAGCTTTTACAGACGGCTTTTCCACACAAAAATCAAACAAAACAATAAGCGGTTACAATTCTCTAACGTATAATATTAACTGATAATCCGGCGTAGAACATGGTCCCGTATACGGGGGCATACATAAATGCCGCATCATCGAGATGTTTTTCAGGTTGCATGTAATTAAAAATATTTTTAGCACCGGCAAAAAGTTTAAAGTCCTTGATTGTTCTCGATACTTTTGCATTGACAAGCATATAAGGGATCGTATGTTTTATTTTGCTCATTCCCTCCTCTTCGCTGTAATAATCGATATACATTCGTCCCTGGTAATTCCCATCGGCTGAGAATACCCAGTTTTTAGGGCTGTATTCCAGCTTAATATTACCGGTAACGGAAGGGAAGCGGGATATAAATTTACTGTCATCTTCATATTCAGTCCCAATCCAGTCCTCCCGTGCATGATCATATTTCCCCTTGTTCAGTGTTAAATCGAGCCCAAAATCCAAATTTGGGAACAAATCTGCCATCAATGAAGCCTCAATCCCCTGAACAAAAGCATCGTCTATATTCTCCCATTGGTAGTCATAGCCAAGGGTAGCCACTGCTTCATCGGCATCAGCAAAAGCGATCTTATCTTTCAGATCAGTTCTGAACAAGTTAGCGCTAAGACGTACCCTTTTCCCGTAATAATCAGCAGACACGTTATAACTAACCGATCTTTCGGGATCCAGATCAGACGATTTCCAAACCCTTGGGGAACCGCTGCACAGATGCAAATCTTCCGAAAATCCATACGGAGCCCTGAAGCCTGTTCCGATATTGGTACGTAGGGTTACCCGCTGAGAGGCTTCGTATTTCAGGGCTATCCTGGGGCTGAAACTGTTTTTATCAAATTTGCTTTCAGGAAAAGCACTTGCAAAAACAGCCTGGTCTGCCTTATATTCTTCTTTTGAATGATGAATATCGAACCGGGCCCCGGGAACAATGGTTAATTTGTCATTCAGGTTCCACTCGTCTTGTATAAAAAAACCGAATTCATGAGCTGATTTATGGCTGATCGATTTGTAAGAAGTGCCATAATAGTCGCTTTGCGGATCAACAATAACATACATGCCGGATTCTTCCAGCTTATCGTAAAAACCCTGCATTCCAATTAAAAAGTTATGATTGTTTAGCCGTTTCCCGTACGTAACAGTGCCGGTCACTGAATTCTCATCGGCCAGATATGGACGCATATCCCTGACGTCAGGGGTACTGTCATTGTGAGTGTCCATGTAATCACACAAATAGGTATCGTTGGTTGCCGTACGGTCGTGACTGGTATAAGCTACTGAAAAATTAAGTTCAGAGGCATCCTTAAACATTTCCCGATAGGACAATTCTGTTTCATACCGATCGGTCGTAATACTTTCAGTACCATCTGTAAACGGGTTCCTGTAATAATCGTCATCCATTATTCCACCTTCCCGTTTCTCGTAGATATATCTTCCCCGGAGGATCAGTTTGTCATTTTTTGCAAACAAGCCATTAATATATAAACCAAAACCTGCATTATTCAGGTTGGAAGCCACCCTGTCAGAAATGCCGTCTTTATGTTTTACCTCATCGCGGGTTGTCCCCTCGGAAGTCTGATCGATGGCATCACCTGTCAGTTTCTGTGCATTGATCGTCAATCCGATATTGCCTTTGTCATTCCTTAATGAAGCATAGGCGTCGTATTTGTTCGTCCCGAAACGGCCAAACTGGACACCAACTTTTGCCTCAGGCACAAAAGAAGGCTCTTTCGTAATAATATTGATAGCTCCAGCAATAGCCCCGCTACCGTAAAGTGCGGAACCTGCCCCTTTGATCACTTCAACCCGATCGACATCATCGGTTCCCAACTGCTGCAATCCATACACTGCAGCCAGGCCCGAATATATGGGTTGTCCGTTAATCAGGACCTGTGTATTCTCGGAACCAAGCCCTTGCATCCGGATCATTGAAAAATTACAATACTGGCACTGTTGCTCGACCCTTATTCCCGGTGTTCCTTCAAGTGCCTCATAAAGGTTCCCTGCATTCTTATTTTCAATCGATTTGGCAGTAATCACCTCTGTCCTGATCGGAACATCTTTTACATAATGTTTTGTCCGAGTCCCGGTTATAACAACCTGATCCAATTCCAGCGGGTCTTCTTCCAATACCAGGTACAGCTCGGTACCCTGGTCCTTTTTCATGACAACCTCCTGTTCTTTTGTTTTATAACCAATTGCATGGGCAACAATCGTAACTTTTCCCAAAGGAAGATTTGCAAGTTTAAAATGCCCGCTTTCATCAGTCATTGTTCCAAGATTGGTATTTTTTACCGTAATATTGACATAGGGGACATGTTTTCCGTTGCATTTAACATCACCAAAAAGCATGGCATCTGTTTTCCCCTGGCCAAACACATAATGCACAAGAAGCAACAAAAACAAGGAAAAAAATAAGTGTCTCATCTTTCTTCTTTTTATTATTATTTAGTCTTATTCCAAAGACAAAATAACAGCAGAAAATATGATCCATCAATCCCTCATTAACGGGGTTTTTAAATCGTCTATCCTATCATTTGGGGATAGCTTAAAGACTGTAAACCTGACTTTAAGAAGTTTTCTTTTTCCAATCTTATGATCTTTATATCAAGTATTATCCTGAGAAATCTTCAAGCTGGATTATTTTATTTGAAATAGCATATATTGTCAAGCCGGCCTGGCTTTTTATACCTGTTTTCTGAATGATATTTTTCCGGTGGCTAACAACTGTATGGACGCTTATATTCAAGGTTTCAGCAATCTCTTTATTCGACTGGCCCAAAGCAACCTGCCGAAGGACATCTATTTCCCGTGTTGTAAGTTGTTCTGTTCCTTTGCAATTTAGACAATGACATTTTGATGACGTCAGCCGGCTAACAGCGTGAGCAATTGCCTCAGAAGAATCCGAGATCTCAATGGTTGCATCCAGCATATTGAGAATTTCACGGCTGTGAAAAGAATAAACTATCCCAATCCACAACACTGAAGGGACGGAATTCTTCTTTTGCATAAAATCCTTAACATTATTTTGAATCATTGAAGGATTCAAGATAACGACATCAATTTTATATCGCTGTATCCCTGAAATTATTTCCTCCAGGGTGTCAAAACGATAAAAATTGTAATGACTCCCCGACTGCATCAGTATGTTTGACAAACCTTCGCAAATAATCAGCGATGATTCTACAATAGCAATATTTATCCTACATTTATTCACCAGACAATTCTTTTTCTATTTTCCGGATCAGAGGTATAAGAATCAATTCTTCAATGACAGAATGAATATTCAAATCGTACTCCAGTTCAAAAAGGCTAAATAAAAGTTTTCGCTTTAAAAGACGCTCATTCTTCAAAGAGATATAACTGACAAACAACTTTTTCATATCAGCCACCTTCGTTTCGATGTCGGTGTGGTGCTCCCTGTATTCTTTTACTGAAAACTTTATATTCCCTTCCCCGCGACTCTTTTTCTTTTTGATCAGATTATGAAAATAGGGAAAAGCTATTTCATCCTCATAATCAAGATGTTCCTTGACTTCCTGGTAGTACTCCAGAAAAAACCGTTTGACGAGACCGACCTCAACCCTCTTGTCCCTTGTTAATATTGAATCCAAAAGATCCTGGATTTCAGGAATTTTTTCGTTGAGATAAAATTTGTGGCTATTTTGCAGAAATGAGATGATGGTTACCACGTCTTCCTCATTAAACAGGTCCGTACCAGAAGGTGTAAACCCATTATACAAATTTGAAATTCCAAGAAATACCGCTTCCCTGATCTGGTTCTCCCGGCAAATTTGCGACACGCTTTTATCCTGGAAAACAAGGTCAATATCAAAATGTTCCAGCATAATCAACAAGGATGGATTTTCAAAAATTAAATCAGACATTTTCATATCCGGTTTAATATAGGTCTTTCTGGTTTGATACATAACTCCTGTTTTTCCTCTATTAATGTTTTCTACTCCTTATTTAAATCGTATCAGAGTCTTGTCAAAACTCGATTCCTTTTCTGGCCTCGACGCCCTCTCTATAATAATGCTTTACTTCCTTCATCTCTGTGACCAGGTCTGCCACTTCAATAAGCTCGCCCGGGGCATAACGCCCGGTAACAATAATTTCCATTGTACAGGCCTTTTTCTTCAGAATGTTAATTAATTCCTGCACCGAGAACAGGCGATAATAAACAGCGATGCAAGCCTCATCCAGAATAACAACATCATATTTACCTTCCGCAATAATTTCTTCAACTTCCGCTAACCCATGTTTTGCCGCAGCGATATCTTCTTCCTCCGGTTTGTGAAAAATAAAACAGCCACGTCCGTATTGCCGGAGATTGATCCCCGGCAAAAAACGGGCAATCGCTTCGATTTCCGAATAGGGTTTTCCTTTTATAAACTGGGCAATGAATACCTTTTTCCCTGCTCCGACAGCCCTCAACGCCAACCCTAAAGCTGCAGTCGTCTTCCCTTTCCCGTTCCCTGTGTATACATGAATATATCCTTTCATCTAACAATCTGTTTATAAGACTTTTAAAGAAATAAATCCGGAATTGTTTTTGCTTCTCATGATCATAATTCGCTAACCATAAATCACTTTTTCAGTCAATAAAAGCGGAAGCCTAAAATATAAAAAAGCAAAATTAAAAAATTGACGGTACAAACGATAAACTTTTTCCTTTTTGAAATTCTGGAATGTCCCGAAAGGGAGGCTGAACAAATCCGGTCTCCTTTTTCTAGGAGTTATCACTAACGATAATCGAAAGTTGCCGCCCTTCGGGTACTTTAAGAGTTATTCGTTATTTTTTAATGCGGTTTTGTCGCTAATGTCACTCCAAAATCGCACCTCAACATAAAAATTTAGTCTCTGATTACAAACGGAATTTTAAGGTTTACACTAATATTCCTGCCCATATTATTATATCCAATATCCTTTAGTGTAGACAAATGGTCTATATAAGTCTCATTTAGAAGGTTATTCGCCTGAACAGAAAAAGCGACCATCTGATCGGCCCATTTGATACTTGCCCCTATTCCGGAATTTAACAAAAAGTAGCTGTTCGTTTTTGTTTCAAATATCGAAGGATGTTTTTGTTTTGCAGCAAAAAGTCCTCCTATCCTAAGAAACGGTTTTTTCATAAAAGCTAATTCCTGCTTTTGAAATTTAAATTCAAGCCTCACCTTATTCTGGGGAATAAATGGCAGGTAACTTCCATCATCCTGTTTCCCGATCAGATAAGAAAAACCTGCCGAGATATTTAAACATTCGACGGGCAAAGCCTCTGCTGCAAATTCACCTCCGTATATTTTGGAATCAGTTTGAGAATATCGATAAATTTTATAACCGGTAGTTGTGATTTCATCAGTTGGTGCAATAAAAATATAATCGTTAATCCGGTTATAAAAACCAGAAACATCAGCAACCAGATAATCAGAATGAAAATGGGCACTTAAATCTGCTTCGTAACCGCGTTGCGATTTCAAATCGGGATTACCCTGTTCATACCTTGCCCCATGCATACCATTTTCTGTCAGTTCCGCAATATTTGGGGTCCGGTATGCAGAAGCAATATTTGTACGCAACAAGATACTTTTAGTTATCTGATAAGTTGTCCCGAGCGAAGCGCTGATATTTCCAAAGTCTGAATTTACTGCCTCTTTATTCGTTTCTGCTTCCGTTGATATGGAACGGTAATCATACCGGAGGCCCGCCTGGGACTTCAACTTATCCCCAAAATCATACTGGCCCAATGCAAAAACGGAAAAATCATTTACGTCGGCATCTGGTAGTACATGATTCGGAGCTTCATGGTTTCTATTGGTTTTATTGGCCCCCTGCAATCCGATAATGTATTCAGAGTTCGTTGTTAAAGGCAAACCTGTTTTTATTTCGTATGAAAAGGTATGCAAATCCATATCAACCATTTCGAATGCAGTATTGCTGTCATCTGTCTGAAGTTTACGGTTATTCATTTGATAGGCAGCATTCAAATCAATCTTATACTTTCCAAGGAACAAGGTATTACGGGTAGAAATGAGATGATCGGTTAAATCCTGGTACCAAAATTTATTTTTCCGTCCGTTTCCGGTTATCAATGGAACAACATCGCTCACACACATTCCCAGTTTAGGCCTGTTATAATCATAATACAACCGGAATAGCCCGTAGGATTCATGGAGCCCCAAAGTAGTTTTAAAACTACTCTCATTGAATCGGGTATTCGGAACCTGAACTCCATTTCCGTCTTTATAATCAGTGTGGCTTTTTATACCGCCGCGGATCCCCCAAAAAACATTCTTTGAGCTCCCTTTAATGCCAAGATTGCTTACCACTCCTTCCGTATTTGAGTAATATTGCACATTATAATCCCCAAGAATTGTATTTGCAGGAGCCGGTTTTTCCTTAATCACATTAATTACGCCACCAACAGCATCTGACCCGTAAAGCAGGGAGGCCGGTCCCTTGATGATTTCAACGTGATCGATGCCAAATTCCTCGATCAGAAAAGGATGGTTCTCCGAGAACTGAAAGTTTTCCATTTTAACCCCGTTATTGAGCATAAGAATATTCGTCATCGACAACCCCCTGATGACAGGCTTGGCAACCCCGGGACCTTTTGAAATTAAATCAACCCCGGGTACACGGGCAAGCGCATCGATAAAAGAAGGAGTACCGGAAAGGTCGATGTCTCTGCTTTTCAATAGATCTATTTTAATCGTATTATCATGTTGTGAAGAATACATTCCGCCTGAAACAACGACCTCCTCTGTTTGCAATGCGGTTTCTTCCATTTCAACATTTAGTTTTATTTCCGGACTATTAACAAGAATCGTTTTAATAATGGTTTTATAACCAACATATGAAAACTGAATTTTCCATTTTCCTTTGGGCAAACCTGTCAATACAAATTCTCCGTCTTTATCTGTTAAAGTGCCCCTGTTTTGTTCCGGGATATATACTGAAGCAAATGACAATGCCTGTTTATCCCTGTTATCGGTTACTTTACCTTTAATCATGTTTTGGGCAAACCCTGTTTGGGCAATCATGCAAAACAGGATAGCAATAAGCCATGAAAATTTTATCTTTTTCATTGAAGTATAAAATTTTAAGTTGGTCATGTTTCTCACGACCAATAAACTGTTAATTAATAATATTTATAAAAAATGGGATTGTTATTAATTAAGAATTAACAGGTGGCGCCCTCAGGTTAAATGAATAAAAATCAACAGGAATACATACACGTTGAACATATAAAGTCTTGCGAACTGAAAGGAATACGGGAGCTCCTGTGTCATGCGGATTTTCATCGTCGAGAAATTTGATAAATTCAAAAGCACAGATTGGGCACTTTTTATAGGTTTTAGAAATCTCAGGCTTGGATGAAAAAGAAAAAGAATGATGTTCATGATGGATATACAGAAAATGCACCGCTTTTATCAGAAAAGGGCTCAAAAACAAAATGAGAAAGAATAACGAGAAATATTTCCTGTATGTTTTGATCTTTACTATCATTTATTCAATTAAAATCGCCAAACGTTAAAAAAGTGCCTGATTCAGATATTTTATTGTTTTCCGCTCATAAATACTTTTTGTCCTCAAGTTCATTTTCAATAGCCTCCATAACAAAATCAGGGACATGACATGGTTTCCAGTTTTCTTTCCTTACAAATGCCAGCTCTGTTTCCGCCTCATTAATTAACTCGTTTTGCTCGTTATAAAGCTCATAGTTAAACCAGATCCGGGCTCCTTTTATGGCTTTCAAAGTTGTCTTTACTGTCAGTAACTCATCATATCGGGTTGTTTTAATAAACCGGAAATTCATCCGGATGACCGGGAGCATGTAACCAGCATCTTCGACAGACCTATAAGGAATACCTATATTCCGGAACAACTCCCATCGGGCTGATTCATAATATTTCACATAATTTGCATGATGCATGGTTCCCATCTGGTCTGTATCGGGATACATCACCCGGAAAATATAACTATATTCAATCATTTCCATTTGTTTGAAATCACACTTCCTGTATTTTCATTCTGCCCTTTTTGATAAGGAAAACTTTTAACAGCTGCTTTTTCTTATCGTTGTTTTCTTATCTTGTTCAGTTTACCCGCGATTAATTTCCGTTGCAACGGAGACAGTTTATCTATAAAAAGAATACCTTCCAGATGGTCATATTCATGAAGAAATATCCTCGCCCGGATGCCATCCAATTCCTCTTCTATTGTATCGAACAACAGGTTCTGGTACCTTACCTTAACTTTTGCAGACCGTTCTACCCCCCTGTAAATATCCGGAATGCTAAGGCACCCCTCGTTATAAATAACGATATCTGTACTTTGCTCAATCATCTGCGGATTAATAAAAACCTGTTCAACCTTCCCGATCAGAGGGGCATCTCCCTGTAAAGGAGTAGTTATTGAAAACATGCTGAGAAAATGGAACAAATTTCCTTTGCAGCTTCTGACTCAGGGGCCCACTCCACGATGCTTTTACAATGAAGCATCGCCTCAACAATTTTAGGTTCAAAAGGAATTTTCCCGATTACCGGGATTCCCGATTCTGAACACCAGGTCTGAATTTGTCCGGTTATATCATCATTTAAATCAGACTTGTTAACAACAACACAGGCGGGAATTTTAAATCCGTCCGTCAATTCAACGATCCTCCGCAGATCGTGAAACCCGGAGCGGGTAGGCTCGGTTACCAAAATTACCTTATTGGCCCCGGTTACAGAAGAAATGACAGGGCACCCTGTTCCTGGCGGGCCGTCCGTGATGATGGTATGACTTCCGGACATTTCAGCAAGCCGGTGTGCTTCTTCCCGGACGACACTGACCAGCTTTCCTGAGTTCTCTTCTCCCGGAGCAAGCCGCGCATGCACCATATAACCGTTTCTGAAGGTTCCTGTATAATAGCGGCTTTTGTCACTATCAATCATTTGGATTGCCCCGGAGGGACATATACGGGAACATAGTTTACATCCGTCACACAATGTTTCCGAAACAGAAACCTCTCCGTTTTGAAAGACAATGGCCTCAAACCGGCAGTAGTCGATACACAATCCACAACGGGTGCATTTCTCCGGATCAATAACAGCCTTCTGTCCTGTGACAAATTTTTCCTCTCGATAATGCTCCGGCTGTAAGATAAGGTGCAGGTTAGCCGCATCAACATCACAATCTGCAATTACAGGGTTATTGCCTAGAATAGCAAATGCAGCGCTGAGACTTGTCTTTCCGGTTCCTCCTTTCCCGCTTAACAGGACAATTTCGACCATGAGCCAATCTGTTTTTTTATATTTTTGAGTAGAACATTAAATCGTTCATAATACCCGGCATCTTCTTCGGCAACCAAATGCCCTTCGGAATAAACACGGGCAACTTCACGATCAAAAGGAAATTCAGCCAGCAAGGGGACATGATTTTCTTCCATCCAGTTATACAAATCCCTGTTTCCAAGTCCTGCCCGGTTAACCACTGCGCCAAACGGCTTCCCGATTTTCTGAAGTGTTTCCGCAGAAAGTTTCAGGTCGTTTAACCCGAATGGCGTAGGCTCGGCTACCAAAACGACAAAGTCGGACTGATCGACAGCTGCAATAAACGGGCATGCAATGCCGGGAGGCGAATCGATCAATATGAGCGACTGGTCCCCTGCTTCCCTGATTGCCCGGCGTATTACCGGGACAGGAGAATAAACGCCAACCTCTGTCCGGCTTTCAATCACCCGCGCATGATCATTCACAAGAAATAAGGTAACATTCCCCAATAATTTTTCCGTCTCGCTGATAGCCCCTTGCTTACAGGCAACGGTACAGGCCCCGCAATCGTGGCATAAATCCGGCAACACCTGGATAAAACCATTTTCCGGGAAAAATAATATTGCCTGATAATTACAGTACTCGTAACACTTTCCGCAGTAGGTACACCTTTCAGTATGAATGACAGGGATATGCTGCGAAACACTGAAAGACTGCAACATATTCCCTGAAATAAATTCGGCGACATTAGGCTCTTCTGCATCACAATCGACCAGCGTTACAGAAATACCTTCCTGCCGGGCAACAAAAAAAAGATTGGTAGAGACAAATGTTTTTCCAGTTCCTCCTTTGCCGCTTGCAATGGCGATCCTCATTCGAACTTCCGGTTAATGATCACAGGCATTTGTTCCTGTCACCAATGAATTTTTCAGCCAGTCAGCTACCAGATCTTTTGGTGCCTTTGCCTGTGCCCCTACATTAACACTGATATTTTGTGCTGCAAACAGGCTGACGGCACGTTGTCCCATCCCCCCTGCGATGATATCTGTTACCCCCCGTTCGGCAAGCCATTTCGGAAGTAAGCCGGGTTCATGGGGAGGAGGGGTAACCCGTTGTTCACTGACGATGGAATCGTTATCAGTTTCAACAATGGCAAATTGTTTACAATGTCCAAAATGTTGGCACAACTGTTCATTTTCTAAAGGAATAGCTATTAAATGTTTCATATCCATATTAATTTATAATTAAAAAAAATACATGAAACGAGCCGGAATAAATAATTTGCCATAAGGAAAATATTTTTCACGACCGTTTCCTGAATAGAATTTTTTGATTTGTCGGAATTCAAAAAACAGTGTTTGCCTTATAAAGGCAACCGGCACTATAATTATTAAAAGATTAAGCGTTCCCCCTGAAGCGCATCCCCAGGCCACGGCCTCGTCCCTGGCCTTTTCCCGATCCGCGGCCCCGTCCCAGGCCCAATCCTTTACCTTGTCCCGGTTGTAACGAACCGATCCGGTCCTGCATGATTTCGTCGCTTGTTTTTCCTTTGTTCTCCGGGTTACAGCGTCCCATTTTTCTTCCGGTCATTGGCCCCTCATTACTCGGGCCTTTTCTGTTTAACCCTGACATAATAACCTCCTCTTTAATATGTATAAATGTTAAAATAAATCCCAAAGGCCGGTTGCCAATACCTAAGATCACTTTAGTCCGCTTTTCAGGCGTTTCCCCCGACCTTTTCCGCCTCCGGATTTCCGGCGCAGTCCCATGCCTTTTCCAAGTCTGGAAAGGGCTTCTTTGTCGGTAATATTCCGGCATTTTCCCAAGTTCCGCCCTGTTTGCTTCCCTTCTTTTTCAGGGCCGGTTCCATCAAGCTGCGGCATCGTTTTAAATTTTTATTTTTTTAGTAACTCAATAATATCACATACCCTCTTTTCAGGGTCTTTTACAATAATCAACTGAATACGGAGCTGATCGAAGACAGACTTAACCTTTGCCCCAAACTCTCCGGAAACGACTTTATTCACCCCTCTCGAGGCAATCAGTTGAACAGAAGCAGGTCCGGCTCCTTCCACTCTTTCCTTGTTCAGGTTAGGAATAAATTCAACAGCCTGGCTTTCCGTATCATAAATGACAAAATAAGCACAACGCCCAAAACGGCTGTCCAGGTTCGATTTAATTGTATTCCCCGATGATGTGATTGCTACTTTCATGTGTCTATAATTTTTTTTCAATTATAATTTTTTCCTAAAAAATGAGGCCCGCCTTTCCGTATCATCAGGCTATGGCATTCAGGACAATATTTCTTTCTGCACGGTGTTCCTTCCACATATGTTTTCTCTTTCCCGCATTTCGGGCAAACACACAGGTCTTCCCCATCAATCTGTTCCGAAAAATCTTCATTGTATTGTTCTATATCTGTCCCGTTGCAAAGGCCACAGTTTCTCACCTCCTGATCTTTGTCCGGATGATTAAACCAACAGTTACAAGTATGACATAAATACCATTCACTATTGAAATAAACTTTCCCTCCCTCGAATATAATTGGCCGCCCTTCTATAAAAGCCCGGGCCACCTTGCGCCTGGCACTTTCATAAATACGGGCAAAAGTTGGCCGGGAAACCTGCATGACCTCAGCAGCCTGAACCTGTCCGTACAGTTCAAGATCGCTTAAGCGGATCGATTCATATTCCTCAAAATTCAGAATAACCGGCTGGCCTTCTCCTGAAAGCCCGATAGGCCTGAATCCTTTAAAATGGGGAGGATTATTGACCCGTCGTATTTTTTTAGGTCTTGGCATAATTTAGATCAATTGCTCTTTACAAAAGTATTAATCATTTGCTTAATTACAATAATTTTCATTAATAAATTAAAAAAATTCAAAACAAATATTTGTATTAGAATAATAATCAAACACATAAACTATTTTTCCATAAAGAAAAAACAAAAGAGAAGCCCTAAGAAGTGGTTAATCGCAAAAATGATTAACTTTGATTCATTGTAGCACGATTTATAAAAATAATAACACGATTTATTTATTTTTCCAATACGAAAAGAAATCGAATAGTTAACCCAATAAAATAAATTGATTATGGCCTGGTTTTTTGAACGTTCAAACGAGATTACTGCCCGGCAACTGGAAGAATTAGTCTTTCTCAGTGCCAAAACCTGCCTGAAAAGGATCTCTTCTTCTCCCCGGAAAGTTTTACTGCTTCCTCCCGACATCACCAGGGGACATTCCGGTGCAGGAACAATTACCACTATGCTTTATCATTTTTTTGCCCCGGCGGCAGAAGTTTATGTGATGCCGACCCTTGGACAGCACCTGCCGCATACCCCCGAACAAAACCTGTGGATGTTCGGCGATATTCCGGAAGAAAAAATCCTGGTCCATGACTGGAAAAAAGATGGAAAACATCTGGGGGCAATACCGGCAGGATATGTAAAAAAAGTCACCGGGGGAAAGGCAGACTGGGAAATACCGGTCAGCATCAATAAGCTGGTCCTGGAAGAGAAATGGGACCTGATCATAAACATAGGGCACGTTGTTCCCCATGAGGTGCTGGGATTTGCCAATCATAACAAGAACTATTTCATAGGGCTCGGGGCCAAGGAAACGATCTGCTCCTCGCACATGGCAGCAGCCTGCTATGGCATCGAGAATAACCTTGGCAACCTGGTTACCCCGCTTCGTCATTGCTTCAATAAGGCTGAGTCGGAATACCTTGGGCATCTGCCGGACGTTTACATACAGGTAGTCATGAAGTACAACGACGAAGGCCGCCTGGTACACAGCGGCTTTTACTGCGGAGACGACCTTGACACCTATCTTTTGGCCGCAGAACAATCGAAAGAAGAAAATATCACTGTTGTTCCCCCGCTCAAAAAGGTTGTTGCCGTAATGCAGGGTAACGAATTTTTCAGTACCTGGGTGGCCAACAAGGCGATATACCGCACCAGGAAAGCGATGGCCGACGGCGGCGAACTGCTTATCATTGCACCCGGTCTAAAGCGTTTCGGGGAACAGGACGAGGTAGACAGGATTATCCGAAAATATGGCTATGCAGGCACTCCGAAGATCATGAAAGCCTGGAAAGAAAACGAAGAACTGCAGGACCTGACACATGCCACGGCACACCTGATACACGGCTCTTCAGAAGGCCGTTTCAAAATTACCTATGCCCCGGGCCACCTGCTGAAAGAAGAAATTGAAGGTGTCAATTTTGGCTACATGGATTACAATGAGGCCATTGAACGCTATAATCCGGAAAAGCTTCAGAACGGATACAATACCATGTCCAACGGCGAAGAAATCTATTTCATCAGTACTCCTTCGGCAGGGTTGTGGATAAAAGACGGAAAATAACCGTTACCATCCCAAATTAATAAACGAGCAAATGGACAGGCCCCGGAACGATACTCCGGGGCTTTTTACATCACCCTTCCGGAATTTATCCTGCGCAAAGATCTTTAATTCACATTACATTTTGTTTTTTGTATTTTTGAACGTTTTTTAAAGGGCATTTCCGGGTGAGGTCCTTATTATTTAATTAGAACTTAAAATGAGTTTACAGCAATAAGAAATGAAACCTACTTTTCTGTATTTCCTGTTCTCCGCGGTGATATTTGTTTCCGTAACAGGATGTCACGGCCCCTACTCTCCTTCGAAAACAGCTAAAAAGGCAGAAAACAAAACTTTTCAGGTTCCTGAAGTCCCGATATTAATTACTTCGGAAAAAGACAGGGCTGAATACCTGGCTGCCCACTATTGGGACCTGTACAATTTTAAGGATACTGCTGCCCTTTCTGATTCCGTCAGGACCGAAAGCGCTTATGCCGGTTTTTTGCAGATCCTTCCGCATATCTCCGGACAAAAGGCTAAAGAAGCCTTGACCGGACTAATGGATGCTTCCTCTGTCAATAAAAACGTATTTCAATTCTTTACCGCTCTGTCCCAAAAATTCCTTTATGATCCCAATTCGCCATTCCGGAATGAAGAATTTTATATTCCGGTCCTTCAATATCTGGTAGCGTCACCAAAACTGCCGGACATCTATAAAACCCGTTACAAGTATCAATTGAAAAAGGCATTGAAGAACAGACCGGGCAATACAGCTTCTGACTTTATATATACCATGCAATCCGGGGAGAAACACAAAATGTCTGCGATCTGCGCCGACTATACGCTTTTATTCTTTAACAATCCCGGTTGTCACGACTGCAGGGAGGTAAAGGATTATATGTCAGAATCAGCGGTCATCAGCAAATTGGCAAGACAGAAAACCGGGGGAACAGTAAAACTTGTTGTTCTGGCCGTTTATATTGATCAGGACCTGTCCGTTTGGGAAAAAGCTGTTTATCCGGATTTTATGATCAACGGCTATGATGCAGGCCAGGTGATCCAAAAAAATGAACTTTATGACCTGAAGGCCATTCCAACGATGTACCTCCTGGATAAAAATAAAAAAGTGATTTTAAAGGATGCCCCCATCAGGAAAATTGAAGACTGTCTTGCCAGCATGACGCAGTGAAACAGGAACAAAATATCGAAAAGCACAACTTGTTCTACCAGCAACAAAATGCTCGATGCTATTTCGGGTGTACGTATTCAGGGGCCGAAGTGGATTACGGTTACCGCTGAAGTTACGAAGCAACAATTGAAACCATGAGTAAAAGTACAAATTTTAGCGGGCAACAATGATTTAAAATAGTCTTTTTCGTTGTTTGTTTGTTTGTTCACTTACCTGTATGAGAACGTATTTATATTAAAATAGTCCCTCAATGAGGGACTATTTACAACAAATACATCCCTCAATGAGGGATTATTATTATATTTACAGCAAAAATTGGAAAAATATGGTGGATACAGTCTTATATCAATACATGAATGAGATGCTCCGGCAGACGACACAGGAACATTTCAGGTACCTTTATCAAGAGATCGACTGGAATGCCCGTATGGTAGGCATTACAGGGCCCCGTGGTATAGGAAAGTCAACAATGATTCTGCAGCACATCAAGAAGCAAAGCGATATTTCCACCATGTTGTATGTTTCAGCAGATCATCTGTTTTTCAATAACCATACGCTTGTCTATCTGGCAGACGAATTCATCAAAGAAGGTGGTACACACCTTTTTATTGATGAGATTCATAAATACAAGGAATGGAGCCGTGAACTGAAGCAAATCTATGATATTCATGCCGGTCTTCATGTTGTATTTACCGGCTCATCCATTCTGGATATCAACAAGGGACAGGCAGATTTAAGTCGTCGTGCATTGATGTACCATATGCAAGGACTGTCTTTCAGGGAATACCTTCTACTCTTTCATGGTATCAATGCTCCTGCCTGTACGTTGGATGACATCCTTCATCATCGGGTTAATATTTCTGAAGTGGAACATCCACTGCCCCTATTCCGTAAATATTTAGCTAATGGTTATTATCCATTCTCTATAGAACCGGGCTTTGGACAACGTATTAATCAGGTAATTCAGCAAACTATCGAGATAGATATTGCTCAGTATGCAGATATGAAGCCTGCGACTACCAGGAAATTGAAACAACTATTAACCGTTATTTCCGGTCTGGCACCGTACAAACCAAACTTCGATCATTTGGCCCAGGAAGTCAGTGTCAGTAAGAATAATGTTCCCGACTATCTCGTTTATTTAGAACAAGCAGGGATGCTGGGCCTTCTTCGTGACAATACCTCAGGGATGCGCGCATTGGGTAAGATAGAGAAAGTTTATATTGACAATCCCACTCTGATGACAGTTTTGGCCGGAGGCGACCCCGATATAGGCAATCTTCGTGAAACCTTTTTCTTCAATCAGATGAGAGTACATTATCCAATTCTCGTTTCCAGGGAATCCGACTTTCTTATAAACTCTTATACTTTTGAAGTCGGCGGTAAGAAAAAGGGCAAGAAACAGATTGAAAATGTCATGAATGGCCGTATTGTCAAGGATAATATAGAAACCGGACATGGCATTGTTGTCCCACTCTGGTATTTTGGTATGAATTACTAAACTAAACCGACTGTTCATAAGCTCTCCGGAACACCCCCCATACGAAGATGAATGCAGCCTTTGTTCTTACATGGAGAAAGTTTAGGCTTGAATCTTTGCTTTGGCGCCGTTGTTTGACTCAGACCGGTAATATGCCTGTACCAGAAGGAAGGGCTTCTGCTGCTATTGGAAGATCATGGCCAAATTGTAAAATACGGGGCACAAGAACACTGATTTATTCCCTAACACACCGCACCGCGAAGCCGTATGCCCGAGTGTTATAGCCAGACGGGTATACGTAGCTGCTGGTGAAGTACAGGTGATACCCGTAGTAGAACGGAGAGGCAGACCAATAGCTGCCGAAGCTGCCCACGTCGCCGAGAGCCCCGCTGCTGGGGGTCCGATAGCCGGCCGCTGGCCAAAAACCAGCCGAGATAACAGACCAGGTAACGCCGTAATTCGCAAAGGATCCAACGGCACTTGTTGCAATTTCGTTTAAACCGATGGCGCTCCATGGTGAATAGCCGCCGCTCCAGGCCGGAACCCGCCAGCCGGCCGGACAGGGATCGAAAATGGTTTTATCAGTTGGAGCCGTCTTGCTTGCGCCGCCCCACAACGCCTGGTTCTGATAGGTATGGTCATTGGTAGCCGTGTACCAGTCGTACCCGGTGTTCACATTGTCAATTCCATAATAAAACATACCCGGGTACAGGATGCTGTTCGCCAGGTTATTGCTGGCCGCTACCTGTGTCTTTGTGACAGCCGTGATAGTTCCGTCAAGCGTTGGCTCCGTGGTTCCGTCAAGCGTTGTTGAACCCGGAAAGGGGTCTTTCCGCCCCCATTGGTAAAACAAGCCCTTGACACCCACCTCGCCGGCTGTACTGGTCGTTGCGCCCAGGTTCCGGTCCATGAACGTGTAGAAAGCCGAAGCTGTGTTCGTAATTGTATAAGTACCGTCTGTTGTTGTTTCCGGGTTGTAGTCGGTTACCCAGATATGCCAACTCCAAAGAACATTGCTGGAAGCATCTTTGGCCACGATGACCCCGTTGCCTGCGGCATTACCTGTAATACTCACTGTTTGGCTGCTTGTATTAAACGTGCCCACCGTAATCAAACCCGATGCCGTCTGCCAAAGCACGGAGACGGTAGCGGCAGCAGTGGACTGAAAGGCGTCGAGCCCGGTGCCGGCCAGTACCGTGGACGAAGCATCAGGTGGAAGCGGGCTATTAGCGTTACCCCTAACATTCACTGGGATGGTGATGGTACTGCCGGGTGCCACAATGTAGCAGTTGGAAGTGGACATCCTTATGCGCCCGTCAATGCCCATGAACGCTTGCTGAGTTGCTTCATTGCCGCCCATGGTAGCGTTAATCGTGTAATCCCAATTCCGTTTCACATTGAAATCGGTCGTGCCATTTTCGCCGATATAGAGGTAATAGTTCATTACCGTGGTGGAATCGTTCTTTTTAGCCTGAACGCGGATATACGTACAATAATAATACGAATCGTTATCGGTAGGTGTATGCAGAAAATCTTTGAGGTAATCTGTCGTGGCCGTGCTGCTTGTGCCCCGCTTGTTCTCGCCTGTGTACCAGCCATAAGTGCCACTGGCAGCCGTGGAAGGGATGCTGTTGGCTGCCTTGCCTGTGGTGGTGATTTCTGCAGAAGAAGCCGTGGGAAAAGAGGCAGTCGAAGCTCCGTTCAGATAATACATGTACGTGGGCGAGTTGAACAGTTGTACCGAGGTAAGCGTATAGCCTGTCACGGCGAAATTCAGGTTCAGCGAGATCTTGGCCGCGATACGGTAAAGTGTGATGACGGGGGTCAAAGCTGCGGCATACACTTCACCGTTTTCGTCAATCGTTGTTCCTCCCGCTATCCTTCCCAGGTAGGGTACCGTTGCATCGCCGGTGATAGTACCGGAAAAGTAAGCGGAGCTTTTAAAGGTTTCGAGGGTATAGGTACTTGTTGTGATGTCCCCGGCTGAAGGTCCGTTGGCGATAACATAAAGCACCTGTCCGGTGCCGGTGAACAGTGTCGGGTTCAGGTTATCGCCCGTGGAAACCGAACCAAGGTATTTGGCAGCAACGCAGGCACCCGTTGCCGACGTCGCTCCCGTGGTCAGCGTGCTGTCAAACTGCAGCACCCACACATTGGAAAGGGACGTTCCGCTGCGAAGCTGAATGGAGCCAGCCGGTTCCGTATAGCTCACCTGTAGCGGAGAGGTTTTTGTTGAAGAAGATTTGCTGCCGGTGGAGACTACGGAGGAAGAAGCGGACTGCGCTTTGGTAGTGGTAGACGTCACGCTTGATGCACTGCCCGACGTCACCTCCACCTGCGGATACTCCACCCCGGCCAGCGCAAAGGACAGGTTGACCTCTACCGGCGTGCCCCCCGGAAGGATTTCTTTCGAATCGTACGAAGTACAGGATGCGAGCAGGGCGGCCACAAATAAAAGATAAAGAAGTTTATTACTTTTCATACAGCACTTATTTTTAATTACTTTGGGTAAATAGCCAGTCCCATTTACGCTCTCCCGTCTTTACCCACTTTTTGGACACTTTGAACGCTTTCACCTTCCGTGTAAACAGGTAGGCCTACTGTTGGCAGGCTTTCCAAAAGATGCCTTCCTTGTGCAGGTGAATTTCACCTGTGTTTTGATCTTCAATGGTTGTTATTTCTTGAATACTCATTTTTCAATTTTTTTTTCAAATCATCAAATACGGGGCACAAGGCCCCTGTTTTATTCCTGAACACACCTAACCGAGAGACCGTACGCCCGATAGCTGCTGTACGCCGGGGTCACGTGGGCATTGTAGAGGTCTAGGTGAAACCCATAGCCTCCATATGGCGATGCGGACCAATAGTCGCCGTAGCCTCCTACGAGGCAGAGTGCCCCACTGACAGCAAACCGCCAGCCGGCGGCCGGGTAATACCCAGCGCTAACGGACGTTACAGTAAGGCCATAATTGAATGTCCCGACGATTGAGGTCGCAACATAGCCGTTGGGGGTGCTGGAACCGAATACATCCCAGGGTGAATAACTACTACTCCAGGTTGGTACCCGCCATCCGGCAGGACAAGGGTCGAAGATGGTCTTGCTGGTGGGAGTGCCGGTGTAGAGGGCATTACCCCAAAGAACATCATTCTGGTAGGTGCGGGCTGCATCATCGGTGGTAGTGTACCAGTCATAATGTATATAGGAACCGTTCGTGGTTGCATAATAAAAAGTCATCGGATTCTTGATGGAATTGGTTAAATTTAATGTTTTAGTATCACTAGCAGTGGCTGATGCAACAACACTATTAATCCCGGTTCCACCAGTGGGACTGCCTTCGGTGAGCTGGGTGCCGGATGCGTTGTAAATGGGCAAGCTGGAGTAGGTATTATCAGCTTGGCTGACGGCTGCTGCCCCCGGGAATGGATCCTTCCTGCCCCACTGGTAAAGCAACCCCATCGTGCCCAGCGTGGCTTCTGTGGTTGTGGTAGCACCCAGGTTTCGATCCATGAATGTTAAAAGGTTGTTTGTGTTGAAAAGATAGATCGTGCCGGTATTGGGGTTGTAACTGGTTACCCAGATATGCCAGCTCCAAAGGATGGTCGTTCCGTCGCTGGCATAGGCTGCAATGACTGCATTGCCGCTTGTACTGCCGGCTGTAATGGTGACAGTCTGGCTCGTGGCATTGAACGTCCCTAACGTGATCAGGCCGGAAGCCGTCTGCCAGAGGAGGCCCACCGAAGCGGCGGTATGAGTGGTGGACAGACCGGTACCGGCCACATCGCCCCCGTTACCCTTGATGTTAACCGGTATGGTGATGCTCGCACTGGGTGCCACGATGTAACAATTAGCCGTGGCACCCATAACAGAACTGCCGCTCCCGGCCGTACTTCCCAGTGCCACCGAGAATCCAGAGCCGCTGATGTTGACCGCTATCTGGTAATTGCTGCCGGCAGCCAAAGTAGTGAGGTTGTTCGTGCTCACGGGTAGCGTGGCGGCGTGTGTGGTGCCATCTACCGTGAAAAGGAAAGTCATGTTGCCGGACAAGGTTTCAGAGGTGGTACCGGAGATGGTGGGCACCATCAACACGGTGGCCGTGGCGCTGCTGCCTGACGTGATGGATGTGATTGCTGGATTGACCGATACAGAGCCGGAGGCGGTGGTGCTGCCGTAGCTTCCGGTTGCGATGTCTAATGTGTTGGATGACCGGATGCCGGCATTGGCAATGGTGATGCCGGTAACGGCACAAGTACCGGAATAGGAAGCATCGTGTGTGATGGTGAATGTCATTTTGGCATAAGCACGGTTCATGGTGAAACTGACGCTGGGGCTGGCACTCGAAGGGGCGAGACTGGTTGCGTAACACAAGTCGGCAGCGGTACTGTACAGTTGCGCTGTGAGCGGTATGGCGGTCGGGCCGTTGGCCTCCACAGTGCCGGAGGTTGTGGGGTCGTCTTCGATGGTGGCACTGTACGGATAATAAGCGCAGATGGAGGCTGTTTCACTGTACAGGTAAATGGGCAACGTGGTTGACCAGCCGCTGCTGTAAGTATATTCGACGTTGGACTGAGCCGTATAGTTGGTCGTGCTTAAACGGTACACACCTATACTGCCGCTGGTAAGCTCCGTGATCGATCGCAGGGCGGCAGACGATGCCCGGGACGACAAGCCGGAGACGACAACTTCCGCTCCTGTGGAAACAAAAGCCACCGAGAGTGGCTCACCCTCTTCCTGACGCAAGGCGTTATCTTCCCCGTCACAACCCGCCATCAACGTCGTTAGGGCCATGAGGAGAAGCAGAGCAAACCAAGGGATCAATCGTTTATGTCTCATATCTTTATTTCTTTCATCCATACTATTCGTTTCAACTGGGGGCACAAGGCCCCTCATTCATTCCTGGACACACCTAACGGAGAAGCCATTCGCCCGATGGCTGTAGTACGCCGGGTACACGTTGCTGCTGTGGAAGCCCAGGATGAACCCATAGCCGCTGTACGACGATGCAGACCAATAGGAGCCGTAGCTGCCCACGTAGTAGAGTGCCCCACTGCCGGCAGCCCGATAGCCGGCGGCCGGGTAATACCCCGCGCTAACGGACGTTACAGTAAGGCCATAGTTCCATGTTCCGACGGTTGAGGTCGCAACATAGGCGTTGGGGGTGCTGGTACCGAATACATCCCAGGGTGAATAACTGCTACTCCAGGTAGGCACCCGCCATCCGGAAGGACAAGGGTCGAAAATGGTCTTCATTGTGGGAGAGCTTGTATAGACGGAATTACCCCAAAGGGCATCATTCTGGTAGGTGCGGGCTGCGTCATCGGTGGTAGTGTACCAGTCATAATGAATGTAGGTTCCGCCCGTTGTTGCATAATAAAAATTCATCGGATTCTTGATGGCATTGGTTAAGTTTAACGTCTTGGTTTCAGTGGTTGTTGCTGAAGCGACAATGCTATTGATGCCGGTTCCCCCAATGGGACTGCCTTCGGTGAGCTGTGTGCCGGAAGCGTTGTAAATGGGCAGGCTGGAATAAGTACCGTTCGTTATTCCTGTATAAGCGCTTGCCCCTGGGAACGGATCCTTCCGCCCCCACTGGTAGAGCAGTCCCATGGTGGTGAGTGTGGCTTCTGTGGTGGTTGTAGCTCCCAGGTTGCGGTCCATAAACGTCAAAGGATTGTTCGTATTGAAGTTGTAGGTTGTCCCGTTTGTAGGTACATCCGGATTATAATTGGTGGTCCAGATGTGCCACGACCAAAGGATGTTGCCCCCGTCGGCATCGTAAATAGCCACCACGCTGTTGCCTTCAACACTACCGGCCGTCACCTTGATGTAGCCGCCGTCCCTGTTGTAGCTGATGGAAGCCACGGAACCCGAAGCACTCACTCCGTTGCTGCTGGTGGTCCACAGCAGACCGGCAGTCCACGTGGTGGGCAGCGTGTAGCTGCTGCCGTTGATCTCGGTCCAGGCTGTCGCGACACGGCTCACCGGAATGTACACCGTTTCACCCAGCGGCAGCATATAACAGTTCGACTCTTCGGCCAAGGTTACAGGAGTAACTGTACCGACAGGAACGTCAGTCCAATCTTCAATGGTCACTCCGGAAACCGAAATTCCCGTCCCGCTGATCGTTACTGATATGGAGTAATTGGTGCCGGCATCCAGTTGGGTCAGGCTAAAGGTGCTTACTCCAAGTGTTATGCTCATCTGCTTGCCGTCAACCGTCAGGATCAGTGTCAGGTTTCCGTTCATTGCGGTCGTGACCGGTGCCATCAGGATAGCTTTTGTTACGGAAGAACCGTTCTCAATGCTGGTAATGGCAGGATCTACGATAACTGTTCCGGTTGTACTGCCGTCATAACTGCCCGTAGTCATATCTAAGGTGCCGGACGTCAGGATTCCTGCATTCGCGATGGTGATGCCGCTCACCGCACAGGTGCCGGAATAGGAGGCATTCCGCACCAGGTTGAACGTAATCAGGGAATAGGCATGCCCCAGGGTAAAGGAAACCGGCGTTCCGCTGATTCCCTGCACCCCGGTCTGATAACAGAGGTCGGCAGCCCCGGAGTAAAGCTGCGAAGTAAGTGTCACTGTTCCGTCGGTATAGTCGTCGTCACCGCTATACGGATAGTAGGCACACAGGGTGGCCTGGCTTTGGGTCAGATAAATGGGGTCCGTATCCGAAGCTACGTCCCAGCCGCTGCCGCTGTTGGTGTACTGTACATTACTTCTTGTTCCGGCATATCCTGTACTTTCCAGCCGGAAAATGCCAATGTCCCCGTCAGTCAATTCAGTATCCGACGACCGCGTGGAGACCCCGGAAAAGGTAATATTTCCAATCTGCAACGGAGTATAGCTATCTGTTCCTCCTTCTACTGCCACGTCATTTCTGCTACAGGCGACCAGTATAATCGCTAATCCAAGTAAGCAGATCTTTATCTGATCATTAAAATGTCTCATCTACCTAAAATTCATTCAATCATTTTGCTTTCTTTGTTTTATTCCCGGACACACCGTACGGAAAAACCGTACGCCCGAGTAGCACCGTAGCTCGACGGGTTCACGTTGCCACTGCTGAAATCCAGGTAGTACCCGTTGCTGCTGTAAGGCGACGCGGACCAACAGTAGCCGATGCTGCCCACGCTGGCGAATGCCCCGCTGCTGCTGAGCCGATGCCCGGCGGCCGGCCAGAAACCGGCAGTGATAACCGACCAGGTAACGCCGTAATTGGCGAATGTTCCAACGCTGCCTGTCGAGACTCCGTTTGCACCGATGGCGCTCCAGGGTGAATAACCGCCGCTCCAGGGCGCTACCCGCCAGCCGGCCGGACAGGGATCGAAGATCGTTTTGTCGGTAGGGGCCGATGTGGAAGCACCGCCCCAGAGAGCATCATTGTGGGTGGAAGCGGTTACTGAATACCAATCGTACGTGTTATCGGAGGTGCCGTAATAAAAAGTACCCGGGTACAAAATGCTGTTTGCCAAGTTAGAACTGGCCGAGACCTGTGTCTTTGTGACAGCCGTGATAGTTCCTTCAAGCGTTGGCTCCGTGGTTCCGTCAAGCGTGGTTGAGCCAGGGAAGGGATCTTTCCGCCCCCACTGATAAAACAAACCCTTGACACCCACATCGCCGGACGTACTGGTGGTTGCGCCCAGGTTCCGGTCCATGAACGTATAGAAAGTCCCGGCTGTGTTGGTAATGGTGTAGGTGGTTCCGTCGTCATCCGGATTGTAATCCGTAACCCAGATATGCCAGGACCAGAGAATGGTTTTCCCATCTTCGTCGTAGGCAGCTATGACGGCATTACCTGTTGAGGATGAAGCGGTAATGGTTACCGTTTGGTTACTGCTGCTAAAATCACTTAAGGTTACCAAATCAGATGAAGTCTCCCACAATATCCCTACGGAACTGGCCGTATGGGTCACATCCAAGTCTGTACCTGCCACCGCATCGGCATTGCCGTTGCCTTTTACATTTACCGGAATCGTGAGACTTGCTTCCGGAGCCACGATATAACAGTTGGCCGTTTCAATGCTGACATTGCTATTTATGACATAATTTTTGCCGGCTTCCAGGGAAGTAAGGCCAGCATCATCCACATCAACAGTTGTTGTCATTTCCTTACCGTCCACGGTAAAGGTCAGCGTGATATCTCCGGATAAGGTTGAAACCGTCGGGACCATCAGCACGGTTACCGTGACGGAAGAGCCGCTTGAGATGCTGCTGATTTCCGGATCGACCGTTACCGTTCCTGCCGTTCCGCTGCCATAACTGCCGGTGGTCATATCCAACGTATTGGAGGTAAGGATTCCGTCATTGGCGATACTGATGCCGCTAACAGCACAGGTTCCGCTGTATGCGGCATTATGTGTCAGGGTGAAGGTAAGTTTTGCATAGGCATGATCCAGGGTAAAGGAAACCGGTGTTCCGCTCGCAGCGGTCACGCCAGTCTGGTAGCACAGGTTCTGGTCTGAAGTATAAAGCTGCGACGTCAGGGGCACCGTTCCGTCGGCGTAATCAGAGCTGTATGGATAATAAGCACACAGCGTGGCCTCGTTTTCTGTCAGGTAAATGGGGGTACCGCCATCGGCAATGTCCCATTCGCCGGCACTTCCGGTATAGTGCACATTGCTGCGTGTTGCAGCATATCCCGTGCTTTCCAGTCGAAAAACACCGATGTCCCCGGCTGTAAGTTCAGTATCCGACGACCGTGTGGAGACCCCGGAAAAGGTAATATTTCCAATCTGCAACGGAGTATAGCCGTCTGTTCCTCCTTCTACTGTCATGTCATCTCGGCTACAGGCAGCGAGTATAATCACCAGTCCCAATAGGTAGCCCTTTATATGATCAGACCAATACCTCATTCATGTTTTCTTTATTCCACATTTACCTCTCCCGCTGAAATGTCATTCCAATCACTAATTTCGGATTCCAAAGAAAGCTCACCGCCTTTGACCGTGACCGTGTACTGGTAATTGTTGCCTGCTTCCCACTCACTAAAGGTTGAATCCCCGCTTCCCGCAGGAAGCACGCCGGTGGCAGTACATGAGACCCCGTTAATAACCAGGTAAAGCGTAATGGTAATATTATCGGCACCGGCCGGTACGACCAGGACATTGATATCGGAAGCGGTTGCCGATAAGTTACGGATCCCGCTGAAGGTAAGTTCTTCTGCCTTATTTAGCGAACCAAACCGGTTTTCCGGTGACGCTTCCAGGCTCATCGTACCCGTACCCCAAAAAAAATCTTCCCCTTTTTTACTTAATTTTATATCGGTCAGGGAACCGCTGCCTTCAAAATCATCAGCCAGTTTTACGGAAAAGGTGAGTTCAGACAAGGCATGCATAAAAACCAGCGAAGCAATGTTATTTTCTTTATCCACAGTTGCCAGGATTGAAGGTATTTTGTTTTTAACACTTGCCAGGGCATACATGTAATCAGCCTGGTCGGTTGCCCCAAAAGCCTCCGGGTTCTGAATCGTAACAGGTATACTGAGATCTTCAGTTATTGCTTTTATAGAATCAGAAGTAGACGGCTCTTCTGTAGGATAATGTCCGTAAACCGTTGCCGTATCTTCGCTCAGATAAATGGTGTCACCGCTAATTGTCCAGCTTTCAGTACCGCTGCTGTACATATAAATCACCTCTGTGGGGGAATACCCTTCTCCTTCAATAAATATCCCGATCAAGCTGCTATCGCTAAAACTTTCGCCCGTTACGACTGACCGGGTGGAAATACTGCTGCTGAGCCCGTCCGGTTCTGCTGTAATTTGCAGTTCTCCGGTTGAATTGTCCTCCCCGGGAGAAGCGTCTTTGGAGCACCCTGTCCCGAAAATAATAACTACCGCCAGGAGGGTGATTGATAAATAATTTTCCCTTTTTTTCATCCGTAAATAAATTGTCCTTAAAGGCCGGATGGTGTTCACATCCTGTATTTTCACAGACATATGCGCTTATTGAAAGGACTCTATTCTCCTTGTTTTTTCGCTCTGACCTAATTCACATCAACATCTGTAGGCCCCGTTGTTGTCCAGTCTGCAATATTCACCGAAGAGTCGATTATAAGTTCACCTCCGCTCATCGTAATCCGGTATTCGTAATTGTTTCCAGCTTCCCAGGCCGGTGCAGAAATTGTACCGGTGTATTCCACTCCGTCAATAGTCAGGACTAGGGTTACATTATCAGACGACGACAATCCAAGTGGTGCAGCCAGTAACGCAGCAACCACATTGGAAGAAGCAGTTTCACTGTATTCGTTGAGTGTTGTTGTTCCTGTTAAACTGATTGTTGCTGAAGCAGATCCGGTAAGACTAACCGTTCCGTCGGCCAAAGACAGGGTCCCGCTGCCAGCAATACTACTGCCGCTACTGGTCAGCGTAATTCCGGTCAGGGTCCCGCTGCCGGAAAACTCAGATCCTTTGTTTATGATAAAGGAAAGTTCCGTCAGGCCATGATAAAAAGTCAGCGACGCAGTGGAATTGCTCTTGGTTATGCCGGATACTGTTGCATACATGTAATCTGTTTGTGTATTTCCGCTTACATCAAAACCGGTAATGGCAGAGCTAATTTCTAGAGGTACGGTGCTGGATGTCCCGTCCATTGCCGGAGTCAGATCAGAAGGGTAAAAACCGTAAACCGTTGCACTGCTTTTGGTCAGGTAAATGGAATTGCTGCTACTCCAGCTTCCGTCACTATATGTATAGGTTACCGCTGTTGAAGTATAACCATCTCCGTCAATAAATATCCCGATCGTGCTGTTGTCGTTAAAACTTTCACCCGTCACAACAGAGCGGGTGGAAACGTCGCTGCTGATCCCCCTGATGTACGCATTAATACCCAACGCTCCGCCTGAATTAACCTCTCCCGGCGTTTCTTCCCTGGAGCACCCTGCCCCGATACAAAGGACCACCGCCAGGATAGTCGTCGATAAATAATGTTTCCTCTTCTGCATGTGTCATTTCTAACTGACCGTAATATCCGTGGATGATCCGTCCGTCCAATCCGTAATGCTTACGGTACCGATCGTAAGCTCTCCGCTGTTCACCGTTATTTTGTATGTGTATACGGTTGCCGCAACCCATTCTGACACCGACGATACAGGAAGTGTCGTTGAATAGGTGGAACCGTCTATCGTCAGTGCAATCGTGATCTCCGATGTAGAGGAAGTACTTTCAGCCAGGGTTACAGGCGCTACGAGAGCTTCGGCCTCGCTTGCCGAGGTGCTCAGGGCAAGGCTCCCGTTATATTCCAGGGTGGCTGTACTTGTCAGTCCGCTGACCGTTCCGTCAACGATGGCCATAGTACCGCTTCCGGAAAGAAATTCATAGGAGCTGCCCGTTGCCGTCAGCGTTATGTTGGTCAATTCTCCTGTTCCGGCATAATTACTTCCCAGGGCAATGCTAAATACAACCTTCGACAATGCATGCTGGAAAGTCAGGTCTACGGTCCGGTCTGATTTGCTCACGTCAACAGGGGTAGCCCATAAATAATCCATTTGGCCTGTCGCATCAAAATCATCGGATGAGACCACAGAGATGGCTAACGGGGATGTGCTGACCGGACTAGTCAGGGACGTAGCCGGATAATAAGCATAAACGGTAGCGTCGGCATTGATGTAAATGGAGGGAGAAGGCGTTACCGGGCTACTGCTACCTGTGGTTACGCTCGCCGTAGAGTTTGTCGCAGGACTGTATACTCCGGCATCGTCGTCTACATACACCCCTATGGTACTGGAGGAAAAACTCTCTACAAGAGACCGGGTGGGAACGCCCCTGGTTGTTCCATTTATATTTGCGGTAATCTGCAACGCACCATTAGAACCATCCTCCCCGGGGATTTCTTCCCCGGAGCATCCTGCCAGAGCAATGACGATCAGCAGAACTGACGGTAATAAACGATTTTTTTTCATCTGTTAATTTTTTCAATTTGACGTTCTAGAATTTTCGTAAAATCATGACACCTTTATTTTTCTCAAACAATGCATCGACCTTTCTATGATGGGGTGAAAAATCTATTTTAAAGATTCTCAGTAACGCTTTTAGGTATTTTTCTTTTCATTAGTTGTCACAAAGCTCAAACAGAGTGGGCAACAGAAATACGACTATCCTTATTAAACTCTTACATAATCCGGTTTTGTCTTTTCATTTTTATAACTTTATATCTTATTTGTGTATTGGTGCTAAACATTGATGTTATTTGTTTGTAGTTCTTTGATACTCTCACAACCGTGTTTGATAAGAAAATTCTTCTGCAATAGTGTTATCAGGCTGATAAATAACGCAAATCAGTAGAATTTTATTTCGCGGATTAAACAGATATGGTCTTTCCCGGCAATAAAAAAGCTTTCTTTTTTCAATAAAGAGAAATCAAGAATATTGATTTATCAGATAGAATTTTTCATGAAGAAGCCTAATTTTCCTGTTCAAACCGTTACGCTGGGAAAAGGCTACAAATGCGATGAACAAAGGATTTCAAAGAACATATTTCTGTTTTTTGTGCCAGCTGGCGAATTGCGTTAATTTTTGATGAACGAATGTAGTACAGATAATTCATTTTTGAAACATTTTATGAGAGAAATTTCACACTTTAAACAAAGAATTTTGCAATACCTCAAACTAAAAGGAATCACAAAATATGAATTTTATAAAAAAACAGGCATCTCCAATGGTATTTTATCGCAAAAAAATGGACTGACTGAAGACAACTTATTGAAATTTCTCACATATTATACAGATATAAATTACAAATGGCTATTGACAGGGGAAGGAGAAATTCTATTCGAAAATGAAAAACAGAACCTCCTTCAATATGAAAATAGTAATGAATTGAAAATGATAAGGGACCTGGCTGCAGAAAATGCATTGCTGAAAAAAGAAAATGAAGAATTAAAAAAAGCAAAAGACAGGTTCTCAGAGATTATCGAACTGATGTTGCAACAAAACAATAAATCGCGCCAATAAAAAGAAATTGTTTAACGACATGCTCTACTAATATTCCTTTATCCGCGAATTACTCAAATTTCACAAATTCATAAAAACAAAAAAGACAGATGTTTTTAGTCCCGGAACAGGATCCGGACCCGGGATTTCCGGTTCTCAATAAATTGTTTTGCCTGGACTTCAGGATATGGCGAGAATTGAACCGGTTCAACTTTATCCTGATTATACGAATGATATTGTTGCCAAAAGTACCGGCGACAACCATGCAGATCTGGGATAATCCGGTCGATATCTTCAAGCCGGACCAGTTCGCGGCAAATTGTTGTACGGAACTCATGGTCGACACCCGATCCGATTATTAACCGGACAGATTCTTTAATCCGGTCCAGTAATTTTTCAGTTAGCCGTATTCCGGCAGTAAGACTGTATCGTTCAGTATCCAGGGACGACTTTACATCCATGGCAATATAGTCGACAAGATCCTGTCTGATCAGATAATCCAGCATCTGCAGGTTTGTTCCGTTCGTATCCAGTTTCACGGAAAGCCCGAGTGCCTTGATTGCCTTTATAAAATCAGGCAATCCGGAATGGAGTGTTGGTTCCCCTCCGGTTATTACTACGCCGTCAAGTAAGAGGCGATTCCTTTCCAGGTAGTTAAACAGAGGTCCCGGGGGAAAAGTACCGGAATTAACCGGGATTAGCTCCCGGTTATGGCAATAAGGACAACTGAAATTACACCCCTGTGTAAAAACGACTGAAGCGATCTTGCCTGGATAGTCCATCAGGCTCTGTTTTATAAAACCACTGATTTGCATGGATTAAAGGTTAGATGACTGAATGGTTGGATTGCCGGACAGCCTCATCCCGTTTTATTGAACCACTTCCTGTTCCGGTATCCTGATCAGGTTGGATACATCGCTGTTGTTCCGGACCCGGTTGTCGAACAGTTTCCGTTGGAGGAATTCCTGTTGTTTCCCGTCGTTCCACTGATCGACAGGTCTCAGATAACCGACAATACGCGAAAAGACCGTGCATCTTTGTTCCAGACCGGCAGCTTCACATTTCGGACATTTTTGATGTTCTCCGTAGAGATACCCGTGTTCCGGACAAATGCTGAACGTCGGGGACAGAGTAAGGTATGGCAGACGGAAATGATTAAAAATCTTAAAGACCAGATTTCTGACCGCTTCGCCCGTAAGTTGCCTTTCCCCCACAAACGTATGAAAAACGGTGCCGCCTGTATATTTTACCTGGAGATCGTCCTGCAGCCGGAGAGCCTCAAACAAATCGTCGGTGTAATTTACCGGTAACTGAGTCGAATTGGTATAATAGGGCTGCGCTCCCTGTTCGGCACTTTTCTCATTGGCAACCAGAATATCCGGGTATTGCTTTTTGTCGATACGGGCCAGGCGATAGGAGGTTCCCTCGGCGGGTGTCGCTTCCAGATTGTAGATATGACCGGTTTCCGCCTGGAAATCCTGCAATTTTTCCCTCATAAAATCAAGTATTTTAAGACTGAACGCATGACCTTCTGCGGTGATCATTTCATGCCCCAGAAAATTCAGACAGCACTCGTTCATCCCGACAAGCCCTATTGTGGAAAAGTGGTTATCCCAGTAACAACCATTCTTTTTATATAAATGGCGCAGATAAAACCGGGAGTACGGATAAAGCCCCTGTTCTGTCAACCGTTCTATTACTTTTCGTTTTATTTCCAGACTGCTTTTCGCCATCTCCATCAAACGGGACAGGCGGTGAAAGAAATCTTCTTCAGAGGAAGCCTCGTACCCCAGACGAGGAAGATTAATCGTTACCACGCCAACAGAACCGGTCAGCGGGTTGGCCCCGAACAGTCCCCCTCCCCTGCTCTTCAGTTCCCGCTTATCCAGCCTTAACCGGCAACACATCGAACGGACATCGTCCGGGTCCATATCTGAATTTATGAAATTGGAAAAGTACGGGATCCCGTATTTGGCTGTCATTTCCCAGATTTTGTCATATGCCGGATTTTCCCAGTCAAAGTCTTTGGTAATATTATAGGTCGGGATTGGAAAAGAGAACACGCTCCCGCTGGCGTCACCTTCGATCATCACTTCTGCAAATGCCTGATTAAACATCATCATTTCTGCAGCAAAGTCTCCGTAAACCCAATCCTGCAGTTTTCCTCCGATAATCACGGGCTGGTCCCTCAAGGCAGCAGGAACTTCCAGGTCCAGGGTAATATTGGTAAAAGGCGTCTGAAAGCCGACCCTTGTCGGTACGTTAATGTTATACATAAATTCCTGGAGGCATTGTTTTACTCCTTCATACGGCAACTTGTCATAGCGGATAAACGGGGCCAGGTAAGTGTCGAAACTGGAAAGCGCCTGGGCCCCGGCTGCCTCACCCTGCATGGTATAAAAAAAGTTGACGATCTGCCCCAATGCTGTCCGGAGATGTTTGGGCGGACGGCTTTGCGTTTTTCCTTCAACCCCACGGAACCCGCTAACCAGAAGATCTTCCAGGTCCCATCCTACGCAATAAACACTTAAAAAACCCAGATCATGAATATGAAAACTCCCGGCCTTGTGAGCTTCAGCAATATCCTTCGGATAAATTTGATTTAGCCAGTACTGCGAACTGATTATCGTCGAAATATGCTGGTTAAGCCCTTGCAGCGAATAAGTCGAATTTGCACTTTCCCGGACCCTCCAATCCCTCAGGTTAATATAATCCTCAATCAGTTCCACGTTTGAAAAAATGGACTTTGTATTCCGGATATTCTGGTGCTGATAACGATAAATAATATAAGCCTTAGCTGCATCAAACTTGTTGTTTTCGAAGAGAACCTGTTCGACCTGGTCCTGGATCTGTTCGACAGAAGGGATTTCAATCTCCAGCTGTGAAAGCAGGGCCAATACTTGTCCGGTGTACTCCGCAGCCTTGCCCCGGTCGGGTTTTCCGGTAGCACGCAGCGCTTTAAAGATCGCAAAAGAAATCTTATCCGGGTCAAAAATGACCTGCCGCCCATCACGTTTTGTTACTAACTTAAATTCGGTAATCATATGCCTGTTCATTATCATTTATTTTTGGCAGACCGGACTTACCAGTCTAATTTATTGTCTGACCGGAAGAAAGACAGACAGGAATATGAGAAAGGAATGAGGATAAGTATGAATATTAAGCTCAAACGAGATAAACGACAGACTAATCCTGAACCAGACCATAACTCCCGAAAGTCTATTCAACAGTGATCGTGGCAGGTCTTCTGGCTCGTCCGGTTCCTGAAAAGCCTTCCCATCCGTAAATAGCCGGACAGTGGCAAAGGAATATCAGAAACAGCAATAAGGACTTACAGCTGCGGGAACAGCTCCCGGTTTACACGGGATTCCCTTTTAATTATCGGCCGGCTAAAAGCCGTGATAAACCAACAATCACTTTGCAATGTTAAGCTTTTCTTATCTGAAAAGCCAAACAGAGTTATAAACAAAAAACAGGAATATCCTGTCTTTTCCTTTCTGGTTCCACCTGTTTGGGCTGTTAATAACTTGAAGGGAACGTATTTTCGGTCATCTTTCAAAGTAAAAAAAGACAACATCTCCGCAATACTTAAAAGGAAAAAACAGTTGTCCTTATTCGACAGAAAATTATAAGTTAATATTTCCAAAATTATAAGTTAATATTTCGGAAATTATAAGCTATTATTTCGGAAATTATAAGCTATTATTTTCAAGATTACAGGTTATAATTTTAGATTTTACAGGTTATAATTTTCCTACTGATGCTTCCTTTATCCACGAATTACTCAAATTTCACAAATTCTAAAACCCAAAAATGTTTCAAGGTTTTCCTGCGGAAAACCAATTCGCGCAATTGGTGTAATTCGTGGATAAAAAAGTTCAGATTAAGGCTTCAGGATTCCCGTTAACAGTACATCCGGAATTTCCGCTTCAACTGTTGACAAGTTCATTAACTTATCTTTGATAATAACTTTATAGGGGGAGACATGCCGGACAGATTTATCCCGCACCGTTAAACTCTTCGTTACATCCGTTCCGGAACGGAAATACCCAGCAGTCCCATACCCGACTTCACAATCCTGGATATTGTTTCGGAAAGGACCAGCCTGAAATTCCGGATATCTTCGTCTGTTTCAGCCAAAATGGAATGATCGTGATAGAACTGGTTATATTCCTTCACCAGGTTATACACGTAATTCGCGATCAATGCAGGACTGTAGGCTTCTCCTGCCTCCTTCACAATTACCGGGAATGATGAAACCGTTTTAACGAGATCCTGTTCTTTCACGGATAGAGAAAATAAACCGGAATTCTTAAGGGTTGTAACAATACCCCGCTCCTCCGCCTTTCTTAATACCGAACGGATACGCGCATAGGTATATTGAATAAAAGGACCGGTGTTCCCGTTAAAGTCGATAGATTCTTCCGGGTTAAACAACATATTTTTCTTCGGGTCGACCTTCAGGATAAAATATTTCAATGCCCCAAGGGCAATTGTTTTGTAGGTATCCAACGCTTCTTCTTCGGAATAGCCTTCGAGTTTTCCAAGCTCTTCGGAGGTTTTCCTGGCCACTTCGACCATCCCGGCAATCAGGTCGTCGGCATCGACAACAGTTCCTTCCCGCGATTTCATCTTTCCGTTAGGCAACTCGACCATCCCGTACGAAAAATGGTGCAACCCCCTGCCCCACTCGAATCCAAGCTTGTCAAGCAAAACAGACAATACCTGGAAATGATAATTTTGTTCATTGCCGACCACATAGATCATCTTATCGATCGGATAATCGTTGAACCGCAACTTGGCGGTACCGATATCCTGGGTCATATACACTGAAGTACCGTCGCTGCGCAGCAGGATTTTCTGGTCGAGCCCCTCGTCAGACAAATCGGCCCATACCGACTGATCTTCCTTTCTGATAAAAATCCCCTTTTCGAGGCCTCTCATTACTTCTTCCTTACCCACCAGGTAAGTATCCGATTCATAGTATATTTTATCGAAACCGACACCCAGTTCCCTGTAAGTCACATCGAACCCTTCGTATACCCACTGGTTCATTTTCGACCACAATGCAATTGTTTCAGGATCGCGGGCTTCCCATTTACGGAGAAGTTCCCGGGCAGCCTGAATCGACGGCGCCTGCTGTTCCGCCTCTTCCTTCGAATAACCTTTTCCCTGTAGTTCGCTAATCTCCTGTTTATAATGTTTATCGAACAAAACGTAAAAATCACCAACCAGATGGTCTCCCTTTATTCCTGTCGTTTCGGGGGTTTTGCCTTCTCCCCATTTCAACCAGGCATACATCGACTTACAGATATGGATACCACGATCGTTAACAATATTCGTTTTGACGACCTTGCTTCCGTTGGCCTTCAGAATTTCCGCAAGTGAAAATCCAAGCAGGTTGTTGCGGATATGACCAAGGTGCAAAGGTTTGTTGGTATTAGGAGAAGAGTACTCGATCATAGCCAGCGGAGAAGCCTCTGTTGCCGGAGTAAAACCATAAGCCTCTGTACCGTGAATCCCGCTCAGCAGGTTTACCCAGTAACGGGCCGAAATGACCAGGTTAAGAAATCCTTTTACAACTTCAAAATCCGATATTTCTGCCACATTCTCCTTCAAAAAATTACCGAGATCAACCGCTGTCTGTTCAGGCGATTTCCGTGAAAAACGCAGGTAAGGAAAAACAACGACAGTCAGGTCGCCCCTGACATCTTTTCTTGTTCCCTGAATTTGCACAGTTTCAGGCTGAATATCCTGCGAATAAAGTTCATGTACAGCCTGAGTGATTTTCTCCCTGATAATTTGTTCGATAAGCATATCTTTCCTTTTTGAGACGGCAAAGATAATAGATTCCGTTGTAAATAGGTTCCGGCACCTGTCAAAAGTGGCTTATTCAAAATATTTGCACGAAAAAAATCCGGCCCCTTCTTTTCTTTATTCTTTTGAATTTAACAAATTAATCCTTTCTTTTGAAAATGCATTTTTTAAGGTGCAGGCAATAATTGTCCCTGCAAAAATGAAAGGAAGTTATATCTTAACATTAAAAGATTGTTTAGCATTATCGACATAGAAACCACAGGACAGAGCGCCGGGAAGGGCAAAATAACGGATATAGCAGTTTATGTCCACAACGGCACAGGAATCGTGAGGTCGTTTGAGAGCCTTGTCAACCCGGAATGCTATATCCCTTTTTATATAACCAAACTGACAGGAATCGACAACCATATGGTAGCAGACGCACCCAAGTTCTATGAAATTGCAAAAACAATCGTGGAAATTACTGCAGGGACCACGTTTGTCGCCCACAATGTTTCCTTCGATTATGGATTTGTAAGAGCAGAGTTCAAAAAACTGGGGTACGATTATAACCGAAAAACTATGTGTACTGTAAAGTTAAGCAGGAAGTATCTGCCTGGCCATCAGTCGTACTCGCTCGGTAAGTTATGCCAGGACCTGAATATCCGGATAGAAGGACGCCACCGCGCAGCCGGAGATGCCCTGGCAACAGTAAAACTTTTTGAAATTATCATGGATAAACATAACAGACAGGAACCCATTCAATCAGGAATGCAGATATCATTGTTTTGAATGTCTCTAATCCACAAAATTGAAATTTAAATTTATAAATCATAGATATATTTTTCCGGTTCTCCCCGAAAAAATATATATTCAGCACAAAATTCTAAAACCTGTTTCAGTATGAAAGACAAAAGAATCTTCTTGCAATTCTTGTTGATCTTTACTGTTTTTTTTTCCACCTCCGGAGTTGCCCAGAATTTCTTCAACACGGATTACGATCCTGCGAAAACCTACATTATGATGACACACCCGACGGTGGAAAACATCGAAAGAATGAAATATCTCGTCGATAATCACATTCTTTTTGTAGGCGAATCCGAATTCATCGGGATCTATTTCTATGCTGAGAAATACGACTATTCACAGTCTATCAGATACATAAGGGACAATAACCTGGAAAAATTCCATCTACAAAGATTAACAGGCACGTTAACGAACAACAACATCTTCGAACCTAATGATTTCACCAATAATTTTGACATTATGTTCAGCCAGACGAAAGGCGTTTTTCTTTTCGGCGGACCGGACATACAGCCGGAAGTTTACGGGGAAGAAAATAAATACTCGGAAGTAACTGACCCCCAGAGAACCCTGTTTGAACTGTCATTTGTTTTTCACTTACTGGGAAGTAGCAGAAATCCCAGCTTCACCCCTTTTTTGGAACGGAACCCCAAATATTTCGTGATTGGCTTCTGTCTGGGAATGCAAATAATGAACGTGGCCACAGGCGGGACAATGATCCAGGATATACCGAAAGAACTTTACGGCGTCAGTTCGCCCCAGGATATTGTGCAACTGGATAAAAACAATTTACACAAGAATTACTGGCAGGAAATATTTGACAACCCGCAACTGATGTCCGTGAATTTTCATCCGCTCCGGCTTGAAATAAACGGTTTTTTCATGAAAGAAGTCAAATGGAGGGAATCCAATATTTCGCCATTAGTGCTTAGCGCTCACCACCAGGCTGTCGAAAACCTGAACGATTGCTGGGAAATAACGGCCCGCTCCGTGGATGGAAAAGTAATTGAAGGGATAAGACATAAAAAGTATCCGAATGTATTTGGAGTTCAATTCCATCCCGAAATATCGGAGCTTTTTGAAGAAGGACCCAAATATAAATTTTCTCCCCGCGATACTCCTGCCAGTTACCATGAGATTATAGGAAAAGACGGCGAAAACTTCCTCCGAAAGTTCTGGAAAAGGGTATCTAAAGCAGCCAATTAAATGAAAACAGGTTGACTGTTTGAAGGGTTTGAATGTTTGACGCGTCGAACTGGAGAACTGGCGAACTGGTGAATTCATGAATGAAGAAATCCAAAGGCATGGAACCGAAACAACACTCAAACAACGAAGTATCAGACGATCAAACGGCGTAGCCTCAAACAATAGATGTTTGAAAGTTTGAATGTTCGATTGTTTGACGCTTCGCTGTTGGGACCAAGAACACAGAGAACTGGAAAATGATTGAATGAAGGAATTGGTCGAAGAGCATAGAGAATGGGGACCAACAACTATAGTAACAACAGAAACAAGTAAAACCATCATCCCTTCATTCAAACAACGCAGTGTCAAACATTCAAACGGCGCAGCCTCAAACGATAGATGTTTGAAAGTTTGAATGTTCGATTGTTTGACGCTTCGCTGTTGGGACCAAGAACACAGAGCATTCTGAACTGGTGAACTGGGTTATCTCACAAGAAACTTCAGGCACACAGGACTCGGAATTTCTTCGCTTACACCTGTAAATGAAAGTTTTCCACTCTCCTTATCGATTGAAAACAAAGTGATATTATTGCTTTTCTGGTTGGCAACAAGCAGGAAGTTCCCTTCCGGACCAATCGCAAAATTTCTTGGCCAGTTTCCCTCAACCGGAATATCCTGTATCATTTCTATTTTTCCATTTTCAGGGTTCCTGGAAAAAACAGCAATGGAATTATGACCTCTGTTTGAACAATAGACAAAACGCCCATCTTTACTCAGATGAATGTCGGCTCCAGTATTCTCGCCTTTAAAATCAGAAGGGATACTCGATAAAGTCTGAATTATCCTGTACTCGCCCGAATCTTTCTGCAAAACAGTAACTGCCGATCCCATTTCATTCATAACATAGATAAACCTGCCGTCAGGAGAAAAATCGAAGTGACGCGGGCCAAATCCCGGGTTCATCTGCACAAAACCTTGTTTGGCATGCACATAGGCATTACTATCTGCCGAATATTCATAAAAATCGACTTTATCTGTTCCCAGATCTGCTGAAACAAGAAATTTTCCGTCGGCAGTGAATAAGGAAGAATGCGCATGAGGCCCTTCCTGCCTGACAGAATCCGGTCCGTGCCCGGTATGCTGAATCAACTGCCTGGCCTCACTTAACGCTCCTCCTTTTTCTACATTATAAATGCTCAGGCTCCCGCTTGTATAATTCGCTGCCACAACTGTTTTTCCTTCCGGAGATACCGATACATGTGCAGGATGTTTTCCCAGGGTAGCTTCCTGATTTATTTTTTCAAGCTCTCCGTCATCCTTGATCTTATATGCAGTAACCGACCCGCTATCCATATGGTTATAATCTTCAATCTCGCTTACGGCATACAGATTTTGGCCATTTGGACTGATAGCCAGATAAGAAGGGTTTTCATTGTCCGGGGTCACATTTCTGAAAGAAAAGTGACCATTATCAGGGTTATAGTCATAACAATAAATCCCCTTGCTGTTTTCAACACTGTAGGTACCCACATACAGCAGATATTCCTTCTCTTCTTTACACGACATAAAAGAAATTGTTATCAATCCAAGTAATAATAACGAAGTCCTCATCATTTATCAATTATTTTGTTCAAAAATTGTAATTTAACATCACCTAAAAATAATGGAAATGATTACAAAAAAAACATTTATTACTTCTTTTATCCTTTTTTTTTCATACGTAAATAATTTCTATTAAAAGAGCCATAAAAGCCCATCTATTGTTTAGAATGCATAGTTTTTAAAACTAAAAAGCAAAAGAAAAGAGAGCACTTGTCTTTTAGGCAAATGCGGTTATTGGGATGGTCGTAAAGAAACAGCTAAGAGGAATAAAATTTCATACGCGTGATCGGGTCACTTTCTTGGGTACTTAGCTGTTGAGGTCAGTTTCATTTTCGGCTTCGATGTTGCGGAAAACAACGGGTGTCAGAAAAAATCGACCTTTGTTTGGATTTGCTGTTATCCTGCTTTCTGGGCAGGTGAAAGCTGTTTTAATTCAACTGTATATCCCAGTTTGCTTAGCTCGCCCTTCAGGTACGCTTTGCGTTTGGCCTCTGTCCTGCTGATCAAGTATGCTGCCCCAAGTTCGTTGTATTCACACCTATCTTTCAGGATATGATAGACTGACTTCAGGATCGAATGTCCTACTGCTACCAGGGCGCGTTTTTTGCCCCGCCGTGCTGCCAGTCTGTGATACCTTGCCTGATAGAATGTGTTTTTTGTCCTTGTGGCTGCCCACGCTATCTCGGTCAGCACCGCTTTTACCTGTTTGTTCCCCTGGGTGGTCCGTCCGCTTTTTTTTTGCCCGCGCTCTCGTTGTTCCCGGGGCACATCCCTGCCCATGAGGCTAAATGTTTCTCATTGGGAAAAACATTCATGTCCAAACCGATTTCGGCTACAAGATCTTCTACGCTTTTGGAACTTATTCCGGGGACCTTTTTAAGCAATTCCAGCGCATTTTCGTAAGGCAATAGTACTGCTTTTATCCGCTGGTTCAGGCTCTCGATGCTCTTCTGTGTGTCGGCTATCTCCTGCCGGATGATTTGGAGCATATACACATGGTGTCCGGTAACAAATCCCTGGCAAGCTTCGAAGATTTCTTCTTTGCTCGCCCCCAGCTTTTTGTGATAAACTTCTTCAATATCCTGCATGGTGATTGTTTTGCCTTCACAGATTTTGTCTATCAGCTTTGTGCCTACTGCCCCGCTTGTGGAACTCAATACGCTCGACAACTTGATGTTGGCATCCTCCAGTATCCGAATGATCCGGTTTTTGTTCGAGGCATTGCTTTGGATCAACCTTGTCCGGTAGCGTGTCAAATCCCGCAGTTCGCGCTGCTCTTTTGCCGGGATATAGCTTGGCTTGAGCAGCCCGGCAAGAAGCAGTTTACACAGCCATGCGCTGTCCTTCTTGTCTGTTTTGTGTCCTGGAACGTTTTTTACATGGGCCGCGTTCACTATCCAAACCGTCATGCCGCCTGGTTCCAATACATTGTAAACAGGTTTCCAGAATACGCCTGTGCTTTCCATGGCCACATGGGTGATCCCATTCTCCAATAACCAATCTCTCAATTCTGTCAAAGAACTCGTCACGGTGCCAAACTCACGGGTTTGTTTTTTTATCCCTTCACCGTCGATGGTTGCTACTACTACTTTTTTGTGCACATCAACGCCGCATCCCCGAGATACGACTTGCTTAAATGATACTTCTGACGTTTCCATTTCTTTTGTCTTTTTGTTATTTGGCTTATGCCATAACTAATTTACAAATCCTATCTTGAAATGGTGCCGTCTGCATCGCACCCTATTTTCATGCTCTTGGGTGTCTTTTTTTTGTCATGTAGGTTTCATTTTATAGCTTCGGACAGAAGCTTATTGAGCTTTGGAGTACAGGCCCGGTATTGAAAACACCGGAATCTGCGCTCTACGATGCATCTGCAGGTGTCATTTATGTTTCGAACATCGACGGGAATCCCACAGCCAAGGATGGAAACGGTTTTATTTCGCGGCTGACCCCGGTCGGATCGGTCAGGGAGCTAAACTGGGTCACCGGGTTAAATGCCCCCAAGGGAATGGCTGTATCTGACCGTAAACTTTATGTTGCAGATATTGATGAGCTGGTGGAAATAGATATAGCACAAGGGAAAATAACAAGCCGTTTTCCTGCGCCAGGGGCTATCTTTCTGAATGACGTGGCAGCCGGAAACGACGGGAAAATATATGTTTCCGATACCGGGAACAACGAAATCTATGTTCTTGACGAAGGAGAAATGAAAATATGGACAGAAGGCAGTCTATTTAAAAACATTAACGGATTATATGCCGAAGACTCCTGCCTCTATGTCGGATCGGATAAAATACAATGTATTGACATAAATACCAAAAAAGTAACAATAATACAGGAAAAATGCGGTGGCATTGACGGGTTAACGAAAGACAATGACGGACATTTTGTTTCATACGTAAATAATTTCTATTAAAAGAGCCATAAAAGCCCATCTATTGTTTAGAATGCATAGTTTTTAAAACTAAAAAGCAAAAGAAAAGAGAGCACTTGTCTTTTAGGCAAATGCGGTTATTGGGATGGTCGTAAAGAAACAGCTAAGAGGAATAAAATTTCATACGCGTGATCGGGTCACTTTCTTGGGTACTTAGCTGTTGAGGTCAGTTTCATTTTCGGCTTCGATGTTGCGGAAAACAACGGGTGTCAGAAAAAATCGACCTTTGTTTGGATTTGCGGTTATCCTGCTTTCTGGGCAGGTGAAAGCTGTTTTAATTCAACTGTATATCCCAGTTTGCTTAGCTCGCCCTTCAGGTACGCTTTGCGTTTGGCCTCTGTCCTGCTGATCAAGTATGCTGCCCCAAGTTCGTTGTATTCACACCTATCTTTCAGGATATGATAGACTGACTTCAGGATCGAATGTCCTACTGCTACCAGGGCGCGTTTTTTGCCCCGCCGTGCTGCCAGTCTGTGATACCTTGCCTGATAGAATGTGTTTTTTGTCCTTGTGGCTGCCCACGCTATCTCGGTCAGCACCGCTTTTACCTGTTTGTTCCCCTGGGTGGTCCGTCCGCTTTTTTTTTGCCCGCGCTCTCGTTGTTCCCGGGGCACATCCCTGCCCATGAGGCTAAATGTTTCTCATTGGGAAAAACATTCATGTCCAAACCGATTTCGGCTACAAGATCTTCTACGCTTTTGGAACTTATTCCGGGGACCTTTTTAAGCAATTCCAGCGCATTTTCGTAAGGCAATAGTACTGCTTTTATCCGCTGGTTCAGGCTCTCGATGCTCTTCTGTGTGTCGGCTATCTCCTGCCGGATGATTTGGAGCATATACACATGGTGTCCGGTAACAAATCCCTGGCAAGCTTCGAAGATTTCTTCTTTGCTCGCCCCCAGCTTTTTGTGATAAACTTCTTCAATATCCTGCATGGTGATTGTTTTGCCTTCACAGATTTTGTCTATCAGCTTTGTGCCTACTGCCCCGCTTGTGGAACTCAATACGCTCGACAACTTGATGTTGGCATCCTCCAGTATCCGAATGATCCGGTTTTTGTTCGAGGCATTGCTTTGGATCAACCTTGTCCGGTAGCGTGTCAAATCCCGCAGTTCGCGCTGCTCTTTTGCCGGGATATAGCTTGGCTTGAGCAGCCCGGCAAGAAGCAGTTTACACAGCCATGCGCTGTCCTTCTTGTCTGTTTTGTGTCCTGGAACGTTTTTTACATGGGCCGCGTTCACTATCCAAACCGTCATGCCGCCTGGTTCCAATACATTGTAAACAGGTTTCCAGAATACGCCTGTGCTTTCCATGGCCACATGGGTGATCCCATTCTCCAATAACCAATCTCTCAATTCTGTCAAAGAACTCGTCACGGTGCCAAACTCACGGGTTTGTTTTTTTATCCCTTCACCGTCGATGGTTGCTACTACTACTTTTTTGTGCACATCAACGCCGCATCCCCGAGATACGACTTGCTTAAATGATACTTCTGACGTTTCCATTTCTTTTGTCTTTTTGTTATTTGGCTTATGCCATAACTAATTTACAAATCCTATCTTGAAATGGTGCCGTCTGCATCGCACCCTATTTTCATGCTCTTGGGTGTCTTTTTTTTGTCATGTAGGTTTCATTTTATAGCTTCGGACAGAAGCTTATTGAGCTTTGGAGTACAGGCCCGGTATTGAAAACACCGGAATCTGCGCTCTACGATGCATCTGCAGGTGTCATTTATGTTTCGAACATCGACGGGAATCCCACAGCCAAGGATGGAAACGGTTTTATTTCGCGGCTGACCCCGGTCGGATCGGTCAGGGAGCTAAACTGGGTCACCGGGTTAAATGCCCCCAAGGGAATGGCTGTATCTGACCGTAAACTTTATGTTGCAGATATTGATGAGCTGGTGGAAATAGATATAGCACAAGGGAAAATAACAAGCCGTTTTCCTGCGCCAGGGGCTATCTTTCTGAATGACGTGGCAGCCGGAAACGACGGGAAAATATATGTTTCCGATACCGGGAACAACGAAATCTATGTTCTTGACGAAGGAGAAATGAAAATATGGACAGAAGGCAGTCTATTTAAAAACATTAACGGATTATATGCCGAAGACTCCTGCCTCTATGTCGGATCGGATAAAATACAATGTATTGACATAAATACCAAAAAAGTAACAATAATACAGGAAAAATGCGGTGGCATTGACGGGTTAACGAAAGACAATGACGGACATTTTGTTTTCTCCAACTGGCCGGGCCGTATATTTTACCTTACAAAGGGAAAAATGATAAAAATGCTTGAAACAGCTCCCGCAAAAATCAATTCGGCAGACATTTCGTATGCGGGGGCCCTTAGTCTGCTCCTTGTACCAACCTTTAACGACAACCAGGTAGTGGCTTACCAGATTGAAAAATAAAATCCAGGCTGTGGAAAATCATCCCCTAAATAAAAAAGCAGGCGTTGGGACTCTGTTTCCGGCACAAATGCACCAAAGGCGATTTCCCCGGCTTAACCATGGGAAAAACCATTAAAAATTGTAACTTTGGAAATATCAGATTTTGAAAATTGCTCTTTTTATCCGCTAATCGATTCAATGTCATTAGTTTATGTCTGCTTTTTTTGAATTCTGTAACGTGAGAGGTTCGTCTATCCGGAGTTATTAATATTAAATTAAAAATAAAAAAAGTTCATGGGAAAATCACAGGAGTCATTTAACAAAAAAGAAGTCAGAAATAAAAAAGAAAAAAAAAGAAAGGAAAAAGAGAAAAAAAGGTTGGCCAGAAAAGAAGGTGACAAGTCTGGTAACCTGGGAGACATGATCGCTTATGTCGATGAATTCGGGATGATCACTTCCACGCCACCGGATCCGTCAAAAAAAACTGAAGTAAAACTGGAAGACATTGAGATTGGAATTCCACGACAGGATGAATCAGAAAAAAAGGATAATTTAAGAAAAGGCACCGTCAGTTTTTTTAACAACTCAAAAGGATATGGCTTTATCCGCGATGCTGCTACGAAAGAAAGCATTTTCGTGCATATCAACAGTCTTATCGACGAAGATATACAAGAAGGGAGCATTGTCAGCTTCGAAACAGGGAAAGGACCGAAGGGCCCGATGGCACTTCAGGTAAGGCTCTATAAGGAGGGATAAGAAAAGAAGCTTGTCGCAATAATGATCTTCATCTCCATTTTATCCTGACGAAACCAGTATTCCGGTTAAATGTATCCGGAATATTCTCAACAATGGATCTCCGTAAATGATCCAGGAGAAGTTCGCGTGTAAAGCTATGATGAACCACGAGACTGATTTCACGGGTAGGCTGAGGGTCATTAAAGCGTCTTATCATAAACTTGTCTTCAGGTCCGTTTACAGATAATTCCGGAATCAATGAATAACCGGCAACATTTCTGACCATATTTTTGATTGTCTCGATGGAACCGCTTTCAAAATATAACTGGTTGTGAGAAGTATCCGGATGCGCCTTATTACAAATGTTAAGGACCTGATTCCGGAAACAGTGACCTTCATTTAAAAGCCACAGACCTTCGTTCACGATATCGCCGGCCTCAATCTTATCTTTTTTCAAAAACGGATGCCCCTCGCATGCATAAACAAGAAATGGTTCATTAAATAAAAAAATTTCCCGGATAGCATGATCTTCTACAGGCGTAGCCATTATTCCGATATTAATCAGATTGCTTTTCAGAGCCTGTATAATCTGACTGCTTTGCATCTCCTTAATTTCAAGGATAACATCCGGATGTTTATCACAAAATGACTTAACAAAACGAGGCAACAGGTAAGGCGCCAGCGTCGGAATAATGCCAAGTTTGTATGTACCTCCCAGCTTTTTCCTGTCAGAATTGACCATCTCCTTTAATCCGTCCACATCCCTTAATATTTCCCTGGCTTTCTGTATAAACCTTTCACCGATCGGGGTCGGCACTAAAGGTTGGGCAGTCCTGTCGAATATAACAATCCCGATTTCCTCTTCCAGCTTTTTTACCTGAAGCGTCAGTGTTGGCTGGGCCACATAACAACTTTCCGCAGCTTTCACAAAATGCCGGCAATTGTCGAGGGCTACGACGTATAATAATTGTTGTATTGTCATTTATTATTTAAATACTTCATTTAAACTATTTATTTGATAAATATACAGAGATTCCGGAATTTTGACAAAACAAAAATTAAATGACATGGAAAAAAAGAAGTTAACAACAACAGCCGGAGCCCCTGTCGCAAGTAACCAGAACTCGCTTACAGCAGGAGAGCACGGGCCGGTATTACTCCAGGATTACCAGTTAATAGAAAAACTCGCCCATCAAAACAGGGAAAGGATACCAGAACGGGTTGTCCACGCCAAAGGATGGGGAGCCTTCGGGACATTTACCGTGACCAGCGACATCACAAAATATACACGGGCAAAAATATTCGGGAATCCGGGAAAGCAAACCCCGATGCTCGCCCGCTTTTCTACCGTTGCCGGGGAGCAGGGCGCAGCGGATGCTGAACGGGATGTCAGGGGGTTCGCCCTGAAATTTTACACAGAGGAAGGAAACTGGGACCTGGTTGGCAACAATACGCCGGTCTTCTTCGTGAGAGACGCTTACAAGTTTCCCGATTTTATTCACACTCAAAAACGGCATCCCCGTACTAACTTAAGATCAGCTACAGCCATGTGGGATTTCTGGTCGCTCACTCCTGAAAGCCTGCACCAGGTAACCATATTAATGTCAGACAGGGGAATACCTACTGCCCCCATGTACATGAATGGTTACGGGTCGCACACCTACAGTTTCTGGAACAATAACGGCGAACGGTTCTGGGTAAAATTTCATTTCAAGACACAGCAGGGGCACCGGTTTTACACCAACAGGGAAGCAGAAGAAGTGATCGGGAAAACAAGGGAATCATACCAGGAGGCCTTGTACGGGACAATTGAGAAAGGCGGGTTTCCCAGATGGACATTATTCATCCAGGTTATGCCTGAAAAAGAAGCAGAAAAGACCCCGTATAACCCGTTCGACCTGACCAAAATATGGCCACATGCGGATTATCCGCTGATCGAGGTCGGCGTTATGGAATTAAACAGAAATCCGGATAATTATTTTCAGGATATTGAAAACGCAGCTTTTTCGCCATCCAATATTGTACCCGGAATAGGCTTCTCCCCGGATAAAATGTTACAGGCCCGCGTGTTCTCCTATGCCGATGCCCACCGTTACAGATTGGGAACCCATTACGAGATGCTTCCCCCTAACCGGCCCAAATGTCCTGTCCACCATTACCATAAAGACGGCAGCATGCGTTTTTTCGACAATAACACGCAAAACCCGGATGCCTATTATGAACCGAATTCGTTTTACGGACCGCAGGAAGACCCTTCGGTCGCGGAACCGCCACTTCGTATAAATGGAAATGCTGACCGTTATGGTTATGATACTTCTTACAGCGACTTTGTACAGCCGGGGAACTTGTTCCGTTTGTTCAGCCAGGAACAAAAAGCCAGGCTCTTTAATAATGTAGCGGAAGCCATGCAGGGAGTCCCTTCTGAAATTATGGAAAGGCAGCTCCGCCTGTTCGATGCAGCAGATCCCGAATACGGAAACGGGGTGCGTAAGGCGCTGGGACTTAAATCAGGAGATTGAACAATCCTGTTCCAAATAACTAATTGGCAATGATTTAAAAACTACAAAAAAGATGAAGAACGAATAAAAAAGGTCAGGAATCGAAAAAGGAAACGAGAATGGGATACTGCAAGTCCGGTAATCGATCAAGATCGTTATGCCCTTATTTTCAAGGCATAACGATTTTTAAAAGAATATCCAAATGTGTTGTCCCTGCCCCACTGACTTCAGAAAAATTTTGTATTATATCGATTTGTAAAAAACGAAAAACATGACAAAAGACAAAAAGACAGGAATATTAATTGTAAACCTTGGGACACCACAGTCATTTTTAAAAAAAGATGTTGCAGCCTATCTCAGGGAATTTTTGATGGATGGCCGGGTCATAGACATTCCCGGATGGAAAAGATGGTTACTGGTCAACCTGATTATTGTACCTTTCCGTACTCCCAAAGTAGCCAGGGAATATAAAAAATTATGGATGAAAGGAGGATCTCCTTTGTCTGTTTACGGAAAGCAACTTGTTACGAAATTAAGAAGTTTGTTTTCAAATAACGTTAAAATCGAGTTGGCAATGCGCTATCAGGAACCATCTATTGAAAAGGGGCTGCAAAAACTGCAGCAGGCCAAAGCCGAACAATTGGTTGTCCTGCCCCTGTTCCCCCAATATGCCTCAGCAACAACAGGATCAGTAGCAGAAAAGGTTATGCAAATCATTTCAGACTGGAATATCATCCCGACAGTTCGTTTTATCAACAGCTTTCACCGGGACGAAGGTTTTATCCTCAGTTTCGCCGGCAAAGTAAGCGAAGATCTGGACAAATACAGGCCGGAACATGTCTTGTTCAGTTATCACGGCATCCCGCAGCGCCATCTTCAAAACATGAATAATGATGATATTATTCATTGTAACCATGCCTACCGGAAAAGCGGAGCGTGCAAGGCCTGTTCTCCGTACTGCTACCGTTCTGCCTGTTTTGAAACCTCGAAAATGATAGCAGGCACTCTCGGCCTTTCCGACGAAAATTACACGACATCTTTCCAGAGCCGTCTTGGAAAATCGCCGTGGATTAAGCCGTACACGGATAAAACGATCCAATTGCTTGCAGGGAAAGGGATACAAAACCTGTTGGTCGTTTCTCCGTCTTTTGTGGCAGATTGCCTGGAAACAACGCTGGAAATCGGAGAACAATACCGAGACCTTTTTTTAAACCTTGGAGGAAAAAATTTTCACTTTACGGAAAGTCTGAATGCTGGCGACGAATGGGTAAATTCGCTCGGAAAACTGATCGCAAAAGAAATTGGAGAGGAAAAGGAAATACCAAGGCCAACGCTTTCTTTTGGATGGAATTCATGACATTATGTTTCATATACGCTGCTTCGTCTATACTCCACCTTCGCTTCACCTATACCCGATCTATACTCAAACGATATCCCGACCTTTTTCCATTTCCATTCCCAAGATATAATACAGCAGCTATTCCTTAAGGGAATAACCATAAAGTTCTGAATCTGTAGCCCCAAATCCAGTATCCGGATAACATTTTGAAAAACCGGAGTAAACAATCATCAAACAGCAAAGCGTCAGACATTCAAACCTGAAAAACATCTTCATTCGTACCTTCGTCTCCCGCTTTACGTATCCTATATTCTCTACTCTTTTTAACAATCCCCTCTTCAAACAAAGTCTCATCATTTTTGATCTTATATTTCAAAAAAGTTAAAAACAGGTAATATGTATGATAAAAAGACATAGTATTTGATTACATTTAATATTTTTGAGATAATTTAACTAATATTTAATCCATAAAGACAAAAAAAAGACGAGAATAAAAAACAAATCAAATTATTTTTTCTTATAGCAAAAACTAAATTACATTATGAAAAACTTCTTATTACTTACTTTTATCTGGTGTTTTGCTTTGCAAGCCGCTGTCGCCCAACGGCAGATAATAAGTGGGACCATCCGGGAAAAAGCAACCAACCAACCGTTGCCTGGTGTAACTGTTCTGGAGAAAGGGACCAGTAATGGCACTGTGACTGATATCGATGGCGAATTTCACCTGCAGGTCAATGTAGGAGCTATTCTTTCCATTTCATTTATCGGAATGAAAGCGATGGAAATAAAGACGGCTGGCTCCAAAGAGTTAAAAATTTTCATGGAGTCTTCAACAGAACAGATCAATGATGTTGTTGTCACTGCATTAGGCATAAAGCGGGAAAAAAAGGTTTTGGGCTATTCCGTACAAGATGTTGGCGGTGACGAGATTTCGGCAACAAGCCCCACGAACGTTGTATCTTCTCTGTCCGGAAAAATTGCCGGGGCTCAGGTTGTGACCTCTTCCGGTCAGGTAGGGGCTTCGTCAACCATAAAAATCAGGGGGAACAAATCATTCTCGGGATCGGCTGAACCGCTCTTCGTAGTTGACGGGACACCGATTATGAACAGTATCTCATCGGCCATGAGTTCGGAAACCTACACCGACTTCGGAAATGCGGCCATGGATATCGACCCTTCCAATATTGCCAGCGTATCTGTACTGAAAGGGGCAACGGCCGCCGCTTTATATGGTAGCAGGGCAGCCAACGGGGTTATCCTGATCACCACAAAAAAAGGATCAAAGCAAAAGGGGATTGGCGTAGAGGTATCTTCTGCATTTTCAATCGATAATGTCTATATACTCCCGGATTACCAGAATGAATATGGTCAGGGACGGAATGGCAGCGAATACGAATGGAAAACCAATTACCCGGACCTGACCTACCAGGAATTTCACGACCTGAGGGAATTCAGATGGGACCTGAACGGTAACGGCTACCGTATGGATTGGGACGAAAGCTGGGGTAGCCGGCTCGATGCCGGACTGATGGTAGCCCAAATGGATTCGCCGATTGATGAGGAGGGCAATGTTACCCCTACCCCATGGGTATCACATCCAAACAATGTTAAAAATTTCTATGAAACAGGAACGACCTGGAACAATACCATCGCCCTTTCCGGGGGCAACGACATTGCCACAGGCCGGTTAACACTCAGCCGGGTCGACCAGACAGGGACATCTCCGAATACCGACCAGACAAAAAACGAGCTTGGGCTAAGCTCTTCTGTCAAACTTTCAGACAAACTTTCATTCGATGCCAACGTTAATTATACCGAACTGAACAATGACAACCTTCCGCAACAGGGCAACAGCATGAGGAACCCGCTCGTGGAATTCAACAGCTGGTTCGGGAGGCAGGTCAACGTGGCCTATCTGAAAAAACATTACACCGACATTGTCGATTATAACGGTGAAAAAAAGGCGTTTAACTGGATGATGGATTATGACAGCCAGCACAACAATCCCTACTGGCTTGCCTACAAAAATACCATGTCCCGGCAGCGCAAAAGGGTTTATGGCAACGTCAGCGTCAATTATAATATCAAAAAGGGAATTGACCTAACGGCCAGGCTCGGAACCGACTTTTTCAACGAGCACCGTAAATACCTGTACCACCAGTATTCCAGGGACTGGTCAGATCTCTATGAAAATGCAACAAACGGAACTTTCTGGGAGCAATTCAGTTACGAAAATGAAACGAACCTAGACCTTTTACTGAAAATCGATAAAAAACTCACGGAAGATATTAATCTGTTTGCGACAGCGGGCGGCAATTACCGCTATAACGAAGATTATTACTCGACTACCTCGGGCACGAACCTTGTTGTACCGGACTTCTTTTCCACCTCCAATATAGAAGGGGAAGCAAACGTCGATTTCACCAAATACGAGAAAAAATCATACAGCCTGTTCGGATCGGCTAACTTCGGTTACAAAAATTACCTGTTCATGGACCTTACCCTGCGGGGGGACTGGAGCTCTACCCTTCCCAAAGAAAACTGGAATTACTGGTACCCATCCGTGAACCTGGGGTTCATTTTTACAGATGCCTTCAAGATGGGATCGACCGTCCTTACCTATGGAAAATTAAGGGCAGGTTACGCAAAAGTAGGAAATGATACAGATCCGTACCAGTTAAGCTCGGTATTCGAATCGGAAGGGACATCCTTTAACGGGGTCAATTTGTTCGGGATCAGTACAACACTTCCTACTTCAAATCTTAAGCCGGAAGAAACAAAAAGTTATGAAGTGGGCGGCGAATTTAAATTCTTCGGCAACCGGACCGGCCTCGACATTACTTACTACAATGCAAAAACGTTTAACCAACTCCTGAGCGTTGATATCCCGTCCAGTTCCGGATACAACTCATGGATGAAGAATGCCGGAGACATGAGGAACAGGGGAGTCGAACTTCAATTATACGCAACCCCTGTTTCGCTCAGGAACAGTTTCAAATGGGACGTGAATATCAACTGGGCCAGAAATAAAAACAAGGTAATCGCCCTGGATAACGGGCTGACGGAATTACAGATTAACAGCATTTACTACAATACGTCACTCATGGCATTTCCAGGACAGGAATGGGGCGCCCTGTACGGAACAACATTTGCCCGCAATAATAAAGGGAAAATATTGGTTGATGAAGACGGGATGCCCGTCACAGAAACGAACGACGAGATACTGGGAAATGTCAATCCCGACTGGACAGGCGGTATCCGGAATACTTTCAGCTACAAAAGGATCAGCCTTTCAGCGCTGGTCGATTTCCGGAAGGGGGGCAACATATTCAGTATGACCAAAGCGGTAGGCCAGGATGCCGGTATTCTTGAAGCGACCGTAAAAGGAGGTATCCGTGAAAACGGAATGGTTGTTGACGGAGTATACGAAGACGGAACAACCATTGACGGAGCTGATGTGAGCGGGCAACAAAACCAAACCCGTATTTCAGCGCGTTCCTATTGGCGGAGTTCGCGCAACTGGGCAGAACTATCCATCTTCGACGGCAGTTTTATAAAGCTGAGAGAAGTAACCCTATCCTACGTCCTTCCAAAATCACTTCTGGATAAAATCGGTATTGTGGATGCTTCATTTACCTTGTTTGCCCATAACCTGGCATTGTTGTATACAGACAAAAGCAACGACGCCCACCTTGACCCGGAGGTTTCATACGGGGGAACAGTTGCAGGAACCGGTATCGAATCTTACCAGACGCCGCCGACCCGGACACTGGGATGTAAATTGAACTTCAAATTTTAAAACGGCACAATCATGAACAACAAATTAATTATATATATAGCTTTGCTACTGATTTCCCTGAGCGCATGTACCAGCGACTTCGAGGAAACAAACACAAACCCGAACAATCCGGAAAGCGCACCCTTAACCAACGTTTTCGGATATGTCATCGAAAGCCTGGCCGGGGAATTCGGAAAAACGGAAATGCACTACCCGGCCCCTTTTGTCGGCCATGTTACAAATGGAACCTACACCGATGTTATCAATTATTATACAGATCCGGGAAATACCATATGGGAATCGACCTACAGTACGATCCTGACCAATATAAATTATGTTATTGAAGGAGCGAAAGAAGATGGAAACACAAATCAGGAAGCTGCCGGGTTGGTACTTCGCACTTATGCAATACAGCTTGTAACCGACATCTACGGGAAGGTTCCCTATTCTGAGGCAGGAAAAGCCACAGAAGAAATTATTCACCCAAGCTATGATGATGAAGATTCCATCTACTACGATCTATTAAACACGCTGGAAACAGCCAACAGCCTTTTTGACGAAGATAACGGCGGTGACCTGGGGGACGGTGACCTGATTTATGGAGGGGACGTTTCCCAATGGAAAAAATTTTGTAACTCACTCAGGTTAAGGCTGGCTATCCGGATATCCAATGTCGTTGAATCAAAAGCTAAGGAAGAGATCGCTAAAATCCTGAATAGCCCGGCCACTTATCCTGTTTTTGAAAGCAACGACGATAACTCATTCCTGACATTTCCCGGCGGCGAATGGATCGAACCATGGACTGCAGAACACAGCTCGATCGGTGACGATTATATCGCAAAACCGATTACCGATACTCTGTTGGCATACAATGACCCGCGCCTGGCGGAATATGCAGAATCTCTATCTGACGGAAGTTTTTCCGGTCTGGAAGTAGGGACCGATGCAGACACCGTTTACTCGAGGGTAAACGACCAGTTTGTAAACAATCAAACAGGAAATGTTTACTTTCTGAAATATGCTGAAGTCGAATTTATCAAGGCAGAAGCCATCAAACGAAATTTCGTTTCCGGAAATGCAGAAGAGGAATATAAAAATGCCATCACCGCATCGTGCAAGGAATACGACATCGATGATGAAACCATAGCTGGTTATCTCAAGGGGAGTTCCGTTTCATGGAACAATACCCTCAATCAGATTTACATTCAGAAATGGATCGCTTTGTTCCGGCAAAGCTGGGAAGCATGGGCAGAAATGAGGCGGACAGATGTCCCGGCCCTTAGCCCGGCATCTCATTCAGCCTATACAGGGCATAACCGTACACCTTTCCGCTTTCCGTATCCGGATTCGGAACAAAAGCTGAATTCGGAAAATATCCCGTCGGACGTAGCCGAAGATGATTATTTTTGGGGTTATCAAATCTGGTGGGATACCCGCACCGGGGTACAATAATAAAATAATTAAATATGCAAGACACAGGAAGCTGTCCTCAAATGCAACACGGACGATCGTCTATTAAAACAGACCTGTCGGACAAATGCAAGTTTATCCTCTGCCGTTAATGCTTTGGGAAACAGCTTCCCTTTTTTAATAAATTTTATCCATGTAATCAACACGATAAATGAACCGGTGTTATACTTTATCGGGAATCATGATTAAAACAATGAGCAACAGAAAAGAATTTTTAAAGCAAAGCAGTTTACTGATAGGCATGAGCCTGATACCCGGAATAGCCCAAACAAATAACGGGAGCGCAAAACAACCTGTTCTTCCTGACAGGATTATTCCCCAAGGGTTAAAAAAAGGAGACACGATCGGATTGGTAACGCCGGCTGCACCGGTAAAGGAAAAAACATTTCTGGCAGCAGTCCGTAAAGTGGAATCGCTGGGTTTTAAAGTTTATTATCTTCCTTCTGTCCTCTCCCGGTACGGCTATTTTGCAGGCTCTGACCAGCAGCGCGCCGATGAATTGATGCACATGTTTGCCAATCCGGAGGTACAGGGTATCATGTGTGTCAGGGGAGGATACGGGACAAGCAGGATCCTTGACCTGCTCGATTACAGCCTGATCAGGCAAAATCCAAAGGTTTTCAGCGGCTACAGCGACGTCACGGCAATCCATATTGCAATCGGGATGAATACAGGACTTGTTACTTACCACGGGTTGATGGGTGTTTCCGACTTCAATGAGTTTGCAACAGGTTCATTCATGGATATTGTCGCTGTCCCGAAGCAGAAATATCGCTACCCTTATCTCCGGGAAAGCGAAACAGCAGACAACCCGGAATTCGACAAATATACCATTGCCGGGGGAAAGGCAAAAGGGTTACTTACAGGGGGCAATCTGACCTTACTGGCTTCCCTTGCGGGGACAAATTATGAGCCGGATTTTAAAGATAAAATCGTTTTTATTGAAGAAATTGAGGAACTGACCCATCGCGTTGACCGGATGATGATACAACTGCTTATGGGAACCAACCTGAAAAAAGCCTCAGGTATTGTTCTCGGCGTTTTTTCAGAATGCAACAAGGACGATGAAAGCTCTTTTCTAAGCCTTAAAGAAGCACTGTCTGATATCCTTGTCCCATTAAATATTCCCGTAGCATACGGTTTCCCTTTCGGGCATATCGACAACAAAGTGACTATCCCCTATGGAATTATGGCGAGAATGAATGCCGGGAAAAATCGGCTTATATTACTGGAACCTACGGCAAGCTAGCTACAGAAAACGCATGAATTTCACTTAAAAAGGTAATGTTTGCTGAATAGACTTGTTAAACTCACATCCGCACCAGATCATCGGGAAAAAGCACGATCACCGACAAAAATGATGTTTTCACAGATATTTTATGATAAAATCGATTAAATGAATTACTTTTAGAAGCAAAATATACGAGAACATCATGAAGCACCTGATACTTACTTCATCTATTTTCTATCTGCTTGGGCTTAAGATCACCCATAATATCGAAACCACGCAAAAAATGAACATGGATACGGTTCATACAACTGCCCCGGCATTAAAAAATGCTACGGCAACGGAACAAGACAAAAATCTGATTATAGATCCGCAAACCATAAATAAAGATAAAGAAGCCAGCGGCTCTGGTCAGCTTACAGCTCCAGCCCCGACCCGGCCTGCTGATAAAATTGACTAAACAATTTCCTTTCTTATTTTCTTATTTCCAGATCGTCATAATTCCACCCCATCACCGAAGATATGACAGGAGCAACGTGCGCCGCCATTTTCCGCTGACCGTTATAATTCGGGTGGGAATCTGAACCCAAATCTTTATCTTTCGCCATCAGTTCCTGTGGAATTCCGATAAAATAAACATGTCCGGTCCCGTAAACTTTTCTAAAGTTATCAACCATTTCCTTGACATACGAATAACAAGGCTCATCGATCATAGGGCCAACAACACAAAAGACGGGAATATCGCCATAAAATTCACGTACTTTTAAAATCAAATTCTCGTAGCCTCTTTGAAAGATGACCTTATCAGGAAAAGGCCGGGTGCTGAAATCATTAGTTCCCAGGTTAATTACAACAGCATCAGGTTTCCATTTACTAAAATTCCAGAGGGGTTCTTTCTGCTGGTCGAATAACTGAAGGTACCGTGCCGGCATATTATAGGGCGACACTTTGTCCTTGTCCCCGTAATTTCTTACAGCACCCTGCCCCGAATGGGCCACGATATGATAATCAGCATGAAAGGCCCTGGCAATAACCGGAGCATAACTATAGTAATTATTTTCTGTTTCAGGCTTAAAATGCTCGGCAGCATTCTTTCCCTCTGCTCCGTAGCCACATGTAATTGAATTCCCGATAAATTCGATTTTCCTGGTGGGTACATCATCCCAGGGATATAATTCACCTTTTTTATCGAGAGCTATCCCTTTAAAAATTCCTGTTCCCTGCTCGCCTTCCGTTCGCTTATACAGTTGCAGCCGGTGTTCCTTCTTTTTAAGGCCTTCCGCAACCACGATAAGCGTATCGCTCTTTACATCGATCACCCTGACCGGTTCGTTATCCAGAAAAACATTGTAATAATTATGCTTTGTATCATCCATTTTAAGGGACAAATATGAACCGGCGAACCGGAACTGTATATAAACCCCCGACCAGTCAAATTTTATTTCGTCAGGATTAGAAAAATCACAGCGTCCGACATATCTGAAATTTTTATCACTGACCGGAACAAAACGGCGATCCTGGGGAAAAGCTGTAGCAGAAATGAGGTACAGCAAACAAAAAATTAGAAAAAAACGGTTCATTCCTTAGTAATTTTTGATTCATAAAATGCTTCTACACACGGACAATAATTTTCTGATGAAGAAAAATATGCAAAAGTTAGTTGATTCACGGTAAAAATAACTGATTTTAGCCAACAGGAGATCAGTATAGCCGATAATTTCCCGGAAATGCTTTTCTTTTATGCTTCTCCGTAAAAAAGAATTGACTGATTTTGTTTTTTTAGTTAGATTTGAATTCAGATCTAAAAAAGGGGCATTTTTATGATAGGTTCATCCGAGCTAATAATCAATCAGGACGGAAGTATTTTTCATCTTCATCTAAAACCGGAACAAATAGCCGATCATATTCTTTTGGTGGGTGATCCGGCGAGGGTCGATCTCATCGCAGGTTATTTTCAACAACGGGAATTTCGAACTCAAAACAGGGAATTTATCTCTGTAACAGGAACATACAATAACAAACGAATAACAGTTCTTTCTACAGGTATCGGCACGGATAACATCGACATCGTTATGAACGAGCTGGACGCCCTGGTCAATATCGACTTCAAAACCCGCGAAATAAAAGAAAACAAGCGGATACTGAAGATCATCAGGATAGGGACTTCGGGAGGACTGCAAAAAGAACTGGAACTGAATGATTATGTCATCTCCCAAAAGGCAATTGGCTTCGATGGCTTACTTAATTTTTATGCCGACAGGAAAAAGATAACTGATTCGGATTTTGAAGAGCATTTTAAAAAGCATGTTGACTGGAACCCATTATTAACCTCTCCCTACGTAGTAGATTGTTCTGATTCTTTATTCGAAAAGATCAATGGCGATGAGTTTTCTTCGGGCGTTACAATTTCTGCACCCGGGTTTTACGGGCCTCAAGGCCGTATCCTGAGATTAAAAACGGTTGATCCCGAAATCAATAAAAAGATAGAAAGCTTTTCGTACGGCGACTGCAAGATTACCAATTACGAGATGGAATGTTCAGCAATTTACGGGCTCTCAGCCCTGATGGGACATGAGGCCCTGACTATCTGCCTGATCATTGCCAACCGTTTAAAAGAAGAAGCGAACAATCATTATTACGATAAAATGGAAAAGCTGATCAGGCTGGTTTTGGAAAGGATAACCAGTTAAATTCTATTTCTATACTGAATGAAGACGGAAAAACGGCGTGCCCTGATTGCGTTACTGGATGATCCCGACGATGCAGTTTATCAGATGGTTGAAAAAGAATTTTTGAAAGAAGATGCGGGAGTTATCAACCATCTGGAAAAAGTGTGGGAAACGACTCTCGACGAACTGTTGCAGGAACGCATCGAAAATCTTATCCAGCAAATACAGTTTAGCGAAACCAGTAAAAAAATTAAAAACTGGTCCGGACAGAAGCACGTCGACCTCTTCGAAGGCTTTTTCCTGATAAGCCAGTACCAATACCCGGAACTTAAGCTCAAATCGGTCCGGAACAAGCTGCAAAAGATTTGCAACGAAGTCTGGCTGGAGATCAACCAAAAGCTAACGTCGATCGAAAAGGTTACTGTCCTCAATCATATCTTTTATGATGTAAACAAATTTGCTGTAAACATCAATAACCTCCAATCTCCTAAAAATTGCTACATAAACAAAGTGCTGGAAACCAAACTAGGCAACACAATATCAATAGCAATTCTGTACACCCTTGTTGCCAGGGAACTTGCATTTCCGGTGCAGCTGATCGATTTTCCCCGCAATCCGTTGCTCGCTTATATCGATGAAGATGCAGCCAAAAAAGTACACGGAGATCGCTATAAGTCACCCGTCCTTTTTTATATAAACCCATCCAACCACGGTGCAATTGTAGGCAGGCGGGAGATAGAATTTTTCCTGAAACGCAACGAACAGGTAGATGAAAAGATTTTTCAGCAACACTGTGAAGATCGTCAGATTATAAGGAAACTGATAGAAAGCCTCATCGATGCTTATGACTCCCTGGGTGACAGCGATAAGGTTGATGACCTTACCGCTATCGTCAGTTTGCTTTAAATATTTGTTTAGTAGGTTTCTGTTGTTCCTGTTGTTGATTGAGTTCTTTGGTTGACTATGCTCAATTCTCATCTGACGAAAGAGAATAGGGCCTGCTGTCTTTAGCCGTTCCCCACTTCTTGTTAGGCCTGGGTCCCATATTAAAAATAAGCTCTCCCCCATTCATGAGGTCTTCGTGCTCAATGTAAGTTTTATTCCATGATTTTCCATTCAGTGTAACCGATTGGATGTAGATATTGTCCCGGTCAAGTTTCGGGGCCCTGATAGTAAATGTTTTCCCGTTCCCTGTGTCAATAACGGCCTCTTTTACGCACGGGCTCCCGATTACATACTGATTTGAGCCCGGACAAACAGGATAGAACCCCATCGAGCTGAAAATGTACCAGGCAGACATTTGCCCGCAATCGTCGTTTCCGCATAAGCCGTCAGGAGCGGGGAGGTATTTTGTATTCATGATCTGGTGGACCTTTTCCTGTGTCTTCCAGGGCGCTCCTGCATAATCATAAAGATATGGGATATGATGACTGGGTTCATTGCCCTGAACATATCCCCCGACGATCCCTACCCTGTCGATATCTTCCGATTCGGCAAAAAACTCGTCAGAAAGGTGCATGTCGAACAACGAATCCAGCTTACTGACATAGGCCTTGTCTCCTCCGGTTAAGCGGATATAACCTTCCACATCCTGGGGTTCATAAAACGTATAATTCCATGCATTTCCCTCGATATACCCTTCCCCTGTCGTATTTAACGGGTTAAAGGGCGATTTCCACTTTTTTCCGGAATCTTTAGCCCTTATAAAACCGACTGCCGGATCGAACAGGTTCCTGTAATTTAAAGCTCTCTGCCTGTATGCAGAAGCTTCGTCTGCCCTTCCAAGGGCTTTTGCCATCTGGTATATGGTCCAGTCGTCATACGCGTATTCCAGCGTAAGGGAAGCCGAATTCGAAACAAGGTCGAACGGAACATAGCCATCGTTCATGTACAGGCCAATCCCGTCATAATCCTTATGGGTAGAAGTGTTCAGCATGGCCTCGAAAGCTTTATCGACATCATAATTCCGGATGCCTTTCATATAAGCATCGACAATCACCGGGACAGCATGATAGCCGATCATGCACCAGTTTTCATTGGAATAATGCGACCAGACCGGCAGCAGATGATGCACGCTTTGTTCATAGTGCCTGATCATCGAGACGACCATATCATTCGCGCGCTGAGGCTGAAGGACCGTAAACAGAGGGTGCAGGGCCCTGTAAGTATCCCACAGCGAAAAAATCGTGTAATCTGTGAAACCATCTGACTGGTAAATATTCTGGTCAAGTCCCCTGTATTTTCCGTCCACATCGTTATAAACCACCGGATCAAGAAAAGCATGGTACATCGAGGTGTAGAATGAAACAAGCTGATCCCGGGGGGCATCGATCCTGATCTTTTGTAATTCTTTCTCCCAAAGAGCCCTTGCCTTTTCCCTGGTTTTATCGAAATCCCATCCCGGGGCTTCTGCTTTAAGGTTCTTCAGGGCCCCTTCGGTACTTACCGCAGAAAGTGCAAATTTTATTTCTACCGGTTGCCCGTCTTCAGTATTAAAATCAAACCAGCTGACCACTTTTCGTCCGGCTATTTCCGGAAAGTTCTCTTCCTGGTTAAATTTTCGCCAGAATCCTTTGTACACCAGGTTTTCATCATTCTTAAAACCATATTTCCGGATCGGTTTTGAAAAGGCCATGGCAAAATATAAAAATCGGGTCCTCGCCCATCCCCTGGTAATCCGGTAACCGGTAACCAGCGTATCATTCTCTACGCGCGCATAGGACCAAAGCACTTTCTCGTCGTAGTTATAAATGCCATACTTCATATCAAGAATAATATGAGCCTCTTTCTCCTTCGGGAAAGTATACCTGTGAAAACCGACATGTGTTGTGGCAGTGAGCTCGGCAATAACGCCATAATCATCAAGCCTGACCTTGTAATACCCTGGCGAGGCTTGCTCTGTCTGGTGACTGAATGATGAACGGTACCCTGTTTCCGGATGATCGCCCGTTCCCGGATTAAGCTGTAACTTCCCGGTAGTCGGCATGATCAGGAAATCACCAAGATCAGAATGTCCGGTTCCGCTGAAATGGGTATGCGCAAACCCGACAATCGTTTTATCTGCATATTGATAACCGGCACAATAGCGATAAACATCTTTGTTGTACTTTCCGTTAACACTGTACGGGATGGTATCTGTTTCCGGACTTAACTGGACCATCCCGAACGGCACAGCCGCTCCCGGAAACGTGTGCCCCATCTCCTGCGTGCCGATAAACGGATCGACATAATCGCATAAACTTTTCGTGCCGGGACCTGTAACCTGAGCATTCAACGATAAGACCACTGCAAAAAATAAAACAATTGAAGAATAATACCTTTTCATATTGAGTTCTGGATTACTGGATACTGGATATTTGGTTGTTAGCATGTTATCTCTGTTTATTTGGCGTTAACTCGAACTCATAGCTTCCCGACAACAACGGATAATTGCCACCGGCCTTTTTCTCCAAAAGAATTTTCCTGTTCTCATTGATAAGCGTTGTTTTTTTCAGGGAATATCCTTCAGGAAGGAACAAATCGGCAGTAGAATTTGCCGGAACAGTTACCCGGTAAATCACATTATCCTTTTTTCTTTCCCATTCGGAAATAATTTTTCCATAAGGAGAGCGATGGGAAACAGAAGCGTTCTTCAGGGATGAGAAAAACGAAGGACGGAAAACAATATTTTTAAAGCCGGGATGTTCCGGATCTGGTTCGATGCCCCCAATTCCTTTGTACAACCACGCCCCTATCTCTCCGAACATGATGTGGTTTAATGAAATATCGCTTTTTGCATCTATTTTCCAGTTTTCATAAAGGGTAGTGGCCCCGTTTACAATCCACCACCCCCAGGACGGGTAAGTTTCCTGAGAAGCAACGCGATAAGCCGCATCGGCATAACCATTCTCGCTCAGGGCGTTTAAAATGGCTTTTTGTCCAAGCAGTCCCACATCCAGATGAAACTGGTCCGCCTCGACCCTTTTCTCCAGATTTCTTGCCACTTTTGCCTTCATATCATCCGGTACCAATCCCCAAAACAAGGGAACGCTCATTTCTGTTTGCGTACCGTCGGCATAGACTCCTGTTTCCCTGTTTAAATATTTTTCATTGAATGCTTTTTTTATCTTTTCAGCTAATTGGGTGTACTTTTTACAATCCTCCTGCTTGCCCAACATTCCGGCAGTTTTGGCCAGGATATTAACGTCGGCGAAATAATAGGCTGTTGAGGTAAGCTCTACCGGAGATTTCGATTTCACCGGTACCCAATCGCCAAGTCCCCAGGTCGTCAGTCCGGAAGGACTGATTTGTTCGATATGGCTGACGTAGCGCTTTATATTTTCATAACAGGCTTCGAGCAACGACATGTCTCCGTAAAAAAGGTAAATATTCCAGGGAATCAAAGCAATCGTACTTGTCCAGTCGGGCCCGTTGCCCCATTCATATCCCCAGCCGTTACTCGGTATAATGGAGGGCAAAACCCCGTTGGGTTGCTGCTCGTCCCGGTGATCGGCAAGCCATTTTTCATAAACTTTTATTCCGTCGAAACTGTAAAGCCCGGTTTCTATTGCGATATGCGAGTCACCTGTCCATCCATTCTTTTCGCGTTGCGGACAATCGGTCGGATACCCGAACAAGTTCGACAAATAAGAACTGTTTGTCGCTGTCCAAATCTTGTTTATTACCGAGTTCGAGGTTTCGACCGTTCCGACGGGTTCCACGTCGCTGTGCATAAAATACCCGCAAAGACTTTCCTTTGTGAGCGTTACAGGCCGGGAAGCGGTTAATTCAACGTATTGAAACCCCTTATAGTTGAAATGTGGCATAAATGTTTCTTCCCCTTTGCCATTCAGTATAATAATATCTGTCTGGAAAGGATCGGAATCATCTGCCGGCCTGTAATGAACATCGATATTGGAAAGGTCAACATGCCCGCTATCCAAAAGCCGCTCTCCGTGTTTCAGGTGGAGGACTGTCCCGGAAGGACCGTTTACAGTAATCTGGCTAACTCCCGCAATATTCCGGCCAAGGTCGAATACATAAGTGGAATCATTGAGCCTGGTCATGCTCTTTGCCGGCACCTTAAGAACATTTCTTACCGGTGGCATAAGCTGGGAAACAATCTTTTCGGATGGGGCCGAACGATAAATCACGGATTTCCAGGACGAATCATCGAACCCGGGTTTATTCCATCCCGGCTGCTCCAACCGTGCATCATAGTGCTCAGCCGTATAGATACTGTTAAAGACGACAGGGCTCAGTGATGTTTTCCAGTCTTTTCCTGAAGTAATTGTTTCGACAGAACCATCATCGTAAGTAATCCGAAGGTCCATACAAAAGGCAGGCCGCTGACGCCAGGGAGCTTTATGAAAATCCCAGACAGCTGTCGACTGCAGGTTATACCATCCGTTACCCAACAAGACGCCCAGGGCATTTTTCCCCTGCTGTAACCGGGAGGTGACATCATAAGTAACATACAGGGTCCTTCGGTCAAAACGGGTGTATGCAGGATCAAGCCGGTGGTTGCCAACTTTCTGTCCGTTTATATATAATTCGTATAACCCGGCCACAGCAATATAAGCCCTGGCAGACCGTATTTTTTTAGGAGTTTCAAACTCTTTTCTGAAATACGGAGCCGGCTTTATGTCAATATTGTTGTCGTCGCTGATCCAACTTCCTCTCCAGTTCCCGGGTTCCATCATACCGGTCTCGAAAGAGGAAACAGGAGACGAAGACCCGGTACCATCCTTGTCCCAGACAGAAACACGCCAGAAGTAGCGGGTAAAAGGTAAAAGCTTTTCTCCTGCATATTTAACAAGCATCTCACCGGAAGAAATCTTTCCGGAATCCCAGCAACCTCCTTTTCCGGCCGATACTTCAACAGAATCTTTACCCACCAAAAGCCTGTAGGCTGTTTGTACAGCACCGTACCGGACATCGTTCAACAGCCATGACAAACGAGGCTGATAAGAGTCGACCCCCAACGGAGCAACAAGATATTCACAACGAAGATCAGCCGGCTGGCAAGATCCTGACTGGGCCCGCAAACTGGTTATAGCAAAAAGCAACGGGATCAAAATTAAAATTCGGTTCATTGGGATAACTGGTTTATAAGCAATGTTGGTTTAAAATCATAAAAGACTGAGAGCAAAAATAAAAAATGTAACGCGAAACCAGGCAGGATACTACACTTAATTAATCAGAAAAAGCCGAAAGATGGACAAATGTCATGCTTTCGGCTTTCTTTCTTGTCAAAAATAAATACCTACCACCCTGGATTCTGGGTAAGCGTAGGAGTACGGATCAGTTCATTATTCATAATCGGCCATAAGTAATGCCTTGGAGTAATAAACACACGTCCTTCCACGTAGAAACGCTGCATTTTATAATGGGCCCCGTCAATGACAATTTTACCATCCGGATCCTCAACCGGTTTCATCCCGTTTATCATACGCTGACATTTAGGATAAGGCCAGTAATTCTGCGAGCACTCATCATTATCACTTCCGGCAGCTGCCCAGGCTGTTTCCTTTGCCTTTTCGGTACTGCTGCTTGGCTGAAGATACAGACGACTGGCCCAGATCCGGTTATTCTCATAGAAAAGTTCCACCCTACGTTCCCGCTGTATATATTCGTTCATCAAGTCGTGATCAGATTTTGCCGCAGAAGGTATGTCTGCCATAAATGAACGCTCTCGGACTTCATTCAGCAGATCGTAGATTTCCTGGTTCGGACCTGTCGTTTCATTAACGGCTTCGCAGTAAATATAAATGAATTCGGGCAAGCGCCATACAGGGGGACCATTAATGGTAAATGATTCATTTCCTTTATAGTAATGTTCCCGCAAAAGTTTACGTAAAAAATAGCCGGTCACAGTTGAGTTGGAAGCACCGATTTTGTCAGATCCTGAAGCGGTATTGATCACTTCATTCTTAAACGTTGCCCCATGATAAATAATGTCCCTGTAAAAACGGGGATCCCGCTGCACACTTTCATAAGGATCGGCATCATCATATCCGTCGGAGACTGCACGGTCGCTGTATACCGGATATCCATAGCCATCCGGAGCTATATATTCATATTCGTCCACTTGTTCCTGCACCGGCATCTGGCGCGACCCGCCTCCCCAGCTGGGAGGATAAACGTCACCCTCCCATGCCTGATTTTTATCTTTTGTTACAAACCAGACAGCTTCATTCTCGAATGCGTCCATGTCATAATACATTTCCCACAAACGGGTATACACCTTCGAATTATTATAATTATCGCCATTATCATCCTCAAAATGGGTATTGTCATATTCCTGATAAAGGCTGTACCGGGGGGCTCCGTCAACGGTAAAATCAAGTACCCGCCTGGCAGCCACTTTAGCAGAATCCCATCGAGACTCATCATAAGATGCATATTCACTGGCGTAAGTCCGGGTATCATCGGGAAAGTCTCCTCCATTATACATGGGGGTTGCAGCCATCCACCGGACGATTGCCTTTAATCCCAGGCATGCCCCTTTGTCGACACGGCCAAAGTCACTTCCTGTCCATTTCCCGGGCACTCGGGCATACGCTGAGTCGCAGTCCTGACAAATTCTTTCAACGATCGTATGGAACGATTCCCTGGTAAAACTATTGGCCTCTTCTGAATCGGCACTAACGACATGATCGACATAGGGGATCTCCCCGTATAGTCTGGCGGCCAGCCAGTGAAGATAAGCCCGGAAAAAATAGACTTCACCGATCCGTTTCCTTAACGTTCCGGGATCCGTATTATCATCCGGAGTATTGTATTCAGCAATCCCTTCGAGAATCACATTGGCTTTCCTGACTTTAGCCCACAGACCATCCCAGTATTGTCCGCAATCGCTGCCACTGGGAAGTCCATCCGCATTCCAGTCCCCGCTGTTATATTTATTTGTAGAACTTTCTTCCACGGTAGAACCTTCACACTCATCCGTAACAGGAGCAGAATTAAAATCATCAAAATAAACCAGTGGCCGATTGGCACTCTTTGCATTGGCATACAGATCAGTCACCAGTTCATTCACATCATCGAATCGGGTAAAAACATCTGATGCTGTTTCTTCATCGTCAGGTTCCCGGTCAAGAAAATCATCACAGGATGAAAGGGAGCAATAAAGAAGAAGAACCAGTATATGATAAAAAACAAGTTTCCTTTTCATATTTGTCGAGTTTAAAATTAGAATGTGACATCAATACCTGCACTAATAACCCTTTCTATCGGATACCAGCTTCCGTCACCGGAGGCAGTCTCCGGATCGACATCTACATCATCCAGTCCATCAAAGGTTAACAGGTTTAATCCCTGTGCATATACACGAACCTTCTGGAATTCGGCGAAACGGATCAACCGTTGTGGAAAAGTGTATCCTATCTCCAAAGTTTTCAGACGTATATATCTGCCGTTATAAAGAAAAAGGCTGCTGTTACCATTTTTATTGTTATCATTTGCCCCGTAATGAAGCGCAGGATATTTTGCAGTGCTGGCTGTCTCAGGAGTCCATCTTTTCAGGTGCATTTTCTTTACTTTACCATATTTGTCCTGATCATAAAGGGGAAAATCATAGACGGCCGGGCCAGTCAACTGAACAGATGTAGATGCCGCTCCCTGGAACATCATGCTGAAATCAAAATTCTTGTACTGGAATCCCATGGGGATACCAAACATGATTTCCGGCGTATGCGGATGTCCAATCCGCTTGCGGTCGTGTCCGTCAGTTATTTGTCCGTCCCCGTCCAGATCTTTGTAAACAACATCCCCTGGTATTAAGGTTCCCCAGGATTGATAGCCCGCGCCATCATTCATTGCATTTAACTCATCGGCCTCCGCCTGATCTGCGACAAAATGATCGAATATATAATCAGCAGGCATGTTCATGGGGTGACCTGTTTCCTGTCTCCAACTGTAGTCAAAGGAAATTTCATTTTCATAAACGATCTTATTCCGCGCAAAAGTGAAGTTAGGCTTAATATAATACTTAAAATTCCGGCCAATCTTCCCATTCCAGCCTATTTCACAGTCAATTCCATGATTATTGACAATACCTGAATTAACATAACTGGCATCTTTCCCAACGACATCAGAAACCCCCACTTTATAATCATTACCAAGATCAGTTATAATATCATACCGGTGTTCATAAAAAGCATTGATATCCAGAGTTAACCGGCGATTAAACAAAGTAGCATCAATTCCGATATTTTCCTTTCTCGATTTTTCCCAACTCAGATCTTCATTAGCCAGGTCTCCTTCGGCGAGTCCTGAAAGGCCTGATCCGAAATTATCTGTACCAAAAGAATAGCCGCTGCCACTGCCATAATACTGCAGATAACCAAAGCGGTCCCCGTTAGGCATGATGTCACTTCCCGACCAGCCGACAGAAGCACGGATCTTTAAATTGTCCAGCCAGTTACCTGTACTTTTCATGAAACCTTCATTTGAAAGGACCCAGCCAGCAGAAAAAGCAGGGAAAAATCCATACCGTTTTCCTGGTGCAAAATTTTCGGATCCGTTATACCCGGCATTGAATTCAAAAAGATACCGGTCAGCATAGTCATAAGTTGCACGCGCACTCAGCCCCTGATAACAGTAAGCAACATCATTATTAATTTGCTTTTTAGACCGGTTTCCCAATAACATAGCAGAGATATCATGCAATCCGAACTTATGGGCATAATCCAGTTTAACCTGGATATAAGTTCGCGCATTGGATGAATTCTGACTAAAATCATTCCCGATTGTCTGGTCAATCTCATATTTATTCCCGGTTTCATACTCACCACCGTAGTGCCCCGGCGTCATATATACATCACGGCCATCAACAGGAACAAAAGTGGCATAGCTCGGATATACCGCATAGCCACTGCTATAGGTAGAGAGGGTACGCTGAATCCAGCGCCCTTCGGAAGCATCGTAGGAGAACATCCCTTCAGCTTTCAATCCTTTTGTAATAAAATCAAGTTTGTGTCCCAAAATAAAAGATCCGTTAAGATAGGTATTCCTTTCATCAAGATAACCGGTCCGGCTCAGTTCTCCCAGAATATTAAACCGGTAAATCTGATCTCCGAACAACATTCCATATGGATTTTCATCACGATAAACCTGCGTTGTTGCATCATCATTATCCTCCACTGTGACCGGAAGGAAAGGAGGTTGGGTATTACATATATTTACAATACGGCTCGCAGTCGTTCCCGGTGCCTGACGGTCTGTAATACGCGCTGAAATATCCAGACTGGCATAAAAGTTATCTGTAATATCAATATCGATGTTCGACCGGAAATTATAACGTTTGAAAATGGCCTGTTCATCAAAACCCGCATCATTCGTATGCTTATAATTGCCAGTCTGTGAAAAATAATTGGCCAGCACGTAATAACGGGCACGATCGGATCCCCCGTTAATGGAAAGATTGTAATCCTGCTGGACTCCCGGCTTGAATGCATAATCAAAGTAATCCCAGTTATAACCCAGTCCGTCTGAATTATCACCTTTGGCTTTCCGAAAATTTTCAATAGCATCATTGCTAAACAGATTGAGCGTCGATTCATCGACTCCCGGATTATCATTAAGTATAGCCTCATTATAGAGCGTTGCATAATCAGCCGACCCCAGGTAATCAGGAAATTTAACTGGTGAATTAACCCCGGCAGATGCCTTGAAATCCACCGTCGCCTTGCCTCCCTGCGATTTTCCTCTTTTCGTTGTAATAACAATCACCCCGTTGGCACCCCGTATACCATAAGCCGCGGTAGCTGAGGCATCCTTCAGAATTGTAAAAGTTTCTATTTCTTCCGGGTCCAGGTAACTCATGCTTCTTTCAACCCCATCAATAATAACAATCGGATCAGTATTATTATAGGTACTTTGTCCGCGGACATAAATGTTACTTTCGTCCACCCCAGGTTCTCCTCCACTATACTGATTGACGATCAGTCCCGGCATTCTTCCGGCCAATGCATTTGTTAAATTAGCTGTCGGACTCTGCTTCAATTCCTTTGTTGTTATCGTTGAAATAGCCCCGGTAATAGTAGCCTTTCTCTGGGTTGAATAGCCCACTACGACAACTTCGTCTACACCGACCCGGTCTTCCTCCATCTTTACATGAATAATCGTTTTCCCGGTTATGGAAATTTCCTGGCTCTTCATGCCTACAAATGAAAATACAAGAAACTGGGCTTCTTCTTTTGGAACGACCAGGGAAAAATGACCATTCTGATCTGTTATTGTTCCATGAGTCGTACCTTTAACAACAACACTTACCCCGGGAACCGGCTCTCCGTCAACATTCGTAACATCTCCGGTTATCCGGTTAGTTTGCTGAACGGTTTTAACTCCGGAATCTTTTGATATAATAACAATATTATCAACCACCCGGCACTGCCAGTTGGTCACGTTTCCAATCTTGGATAAAACCTCGTCAAGAGTGCCGTTTTTTACATGGATATCTATCGGCATATTGATATTGACATCATCATTGCTGTAAAAAAACTCCAGACCGCTTTGATTGCTGATGTCATTCAGTATTTTCCGGATCGAGGTATTCTTATAATCAGATTGAATTTCGTGTTTTGGGCATAGGAGTCCCGGGCATATGCCCCAAAAACATTCAATAACACCAAAAAAAAGGTCAATCTCATACAAAGAAAAATTTTGGACACAGAAGTGCCTCCTCCATAATGCGGAGAAATCATTTTTTTCATAAATTTGCAATTATAAGTTAAACAAATGGTTATGCTTTTCTTTGATTTTGAGGAATGAAAAGCATTTGTGAAATTTACAGGCCGGAAATTGCAGGAACAACTTCCGGCCTTTTTTTAATCATCTAGTTGGTTACGGTTATTTCATTCTCGTCTTTTTTAAATTTTACTTTATTGGTTAACGAAATGATCTTCAAGGTATATTCCAGTGGTTTCTCCTTGTTGATCATGCCTGTAAACGAATAGGCCTCAAGGCTGTCATCCTGAAATGAAAACCTGACGCCATACCATTGCTCAAGGAAGAAAGTCAGTTCACTTAATTTTTCATGTTCAAAGTAAACCTTGCCGCTTATCCATCCTTTATAATGTTCGATATCTATTTTTTCCATCTCAATTTTGTCCGATTCATGATTATCGACCAGCTTTTCTCCCGGATCAATAAAGACTGATTGCCCGTCTTTTTTATATTCAACTTTCCCTTCAAGCAAAATAACTTCGCTTTTACTTGCCGATGCGTAATCATTAACCAGGAACCTGGTCCCGTGGACCTTAATAGCCGATTTTCCCAGGCGGACCAGGAAAGCCAGATCCTTCCCTTTCATGACTTCAAACATCGCTTCTCCATCCAATGTAACAGTTCTGTTCTTCCGCCCAAAAAAATTATCGTAGCGCAGGCCTGAATTCGACCCCAGCCAGACAATTGATCCGTCGGGCAGATCGACCTGCTTCATTTTTCCAGTCGGTGAAACAATTTGGGTAACAACAACTTTTTCCCCTTCAGATGCCGATTTATAAACCATCGTGCCTACGAGCACTGATAAACTGATGACAACAAGGATAACGGCAGCATACCTCATAACCTTAAACATCTTTCTTCGTGGCAGTATGGTCTTTCCCATGATCCTCCGGTCCACCTTTCCCAGTGCATTTTCCACTTGACTGAGCAGTCCGATCTGCCGGACTTTCCCTCTAATCCGGAAGATCTTCTCGCTGGCTTTAAAATCATGATCAGGTTTAAAATCAACCGGTCGACTGTCAACATCTTCCCCGTGAAGAAAGGAAGCAATAGCTTCAAATTTGTTTTTCTTGTTTTCGTCCATATACCTTTATGACACAAAATTTATGAATAGGGTGAAGTAAAGTTCAATTTTTTTTAATTCTGCTTTACTCATTCGAAAAACCGGCCTGTCTTTATCCTATGTATTAAGGAGAACAGACTGACTTTTCTCCTGACTACTTTTATAGTGGAATGGAGGAAAATCAGGGATCTGTTTTATCGGTTAACGTGTAACTAATATTCAACCAAAAAATTCAAAATAAACGGAATCAGTGGAACCTTCCCCGAAATGAAAGCGATCAGGGAACCTTCCCCGAAACTGCCAGTAAATTAATTACCAGCTTTTCCAATTTTGTACGAAGCTGTCTGTAGGCAATTCCCATCTGGGTTTTTACGGTATTCCTGGAAATCGATAATTCATCGGCAATCTGCTACCGTAACCAACCTTACAAAGATAAGTATAACGGCTTGTATTCTTTTTTGAACCATCGCATCTGGATAATGATATCTTTCATAATTTAGCCGTTGAATTTCGGCTCCGTCTGGAAGCATATCTTCTTTAGATTTTGGGTAGAACTAATTTGATATGCTTCTCTTTTTATTTTACGCCTCTCTTGACAAAGTTTTCAACTTTCTCTTGTTAATTATTTGCGGAAATTTATCCCGTGCGAAGTATAATATTCAACCAAAAAATTCAAAATAAACGGAAAGTGGAACCTTCCCCGAAATGAAAGCGATGAAAAAACTTACCAGCTTTTCCAATTTTGTACGAAGCTGTCTGTAGGCAATTCCCATCTGGGTTTTTACGGTATTCCTGGAAATCGATAATTCATCGGCAATCTGCTGATAAGTATAATTTTCAAGGTAGGCTAACGAAAAAATCCGCCGGCATGCTCCTGGTAATTCGCCAATCGCCTTGTAAATCGCTACAGCCATTTCTTCATCATCGTATTCAGAGGAGCTTTCCTCATCCGCCACTTCAGACAAAAGAAAAGAAATAGAAATTATTTTCGACGGATCCCGCCGGGCTACATTAAGGGCGTGATTTTTAACAGCAGTAAAAAAATAATTGCGAAGGCTCACTTTTATATCCAGGTTCTCCCTTTTCTCCCAAAGGGCCACGAACACGTCCTGTACCAAATCCTCAGCACGGTCAGTATCCGGGACATAGCGTAAAGCGACAAGACAAGCAGTATGATAATTCTCCCTGAAAAAAGCATCAAAATAATCTTTGGACAAAATAGAGGACAATTTGTCGCTACTTTTCACCGATTGATAAGACATAGCCATTATTATACAATTCAAAAAATTCAAAAATCCGAAGGCACTTTAATCTTTATCCCTTAACAAATCGCCAGATCGTGAAAATTTCATCTCCAATACTCCCCCGTCTATTCCCTAAAATCACAATAGTAAAGGAATTTTTATTTGTAAAGTCATAAATATCCGAAAAAAATTAAAACAAAAAATTTCTTTTCAAAGGTTTTGCCATGTCCGGTTGCCGGGGACAACATCCGGGTATATCGTACGTCCGTGCGTATCTACGGTTACGTGCCAGCGTCAGGTTATTTCCTGATAACTATCCATCTGCCGTAAAACAATAATAACATGAATATGATCAGGCATCGTAATATATTCATTCCACAATAAGCCGTTGTCTCATGGCTTCAAAAAAGTACAGGAACTTTCAGAAAAAAGTCCGGCATCTTTTCGCCTGAAGTTCAGTATCTTTTCATGAAATCTTCGGTATCTCTTCACGAAACCGTCAGTATCTTTTCATGAAATCTTCAGTATCTTTTCATGAAATCTTCAGTATCTTTTCACGAAATCTTCGGTATCTCTTCATGAAATCGTCAGTATCTTTTTCCCAAATCTTCAGTATCTTTTCTCCGGAAGTTCAGTATCTTCTCACGAAATCTTCAGTATCTCTTCACGTAACCAGACCTTACTGAAATTGAGGTACACATTTTTCTTTCATTTCTGCTTCTTGTTTACGGAGGGAGGCATGCAACCGCAGGCAGATACATAGCAGAAACCAACCGGCATGATCAGGAGAGACTATTGATTACACTAGACAATAGCAGCTTTACTACTGTTTAAATATTCTTTAATGGAGGATATGTTCGAAAGCTTCTCTTTCTTTTCTTTTTCAAGCTTTATGTCCTTGTTGGTACTTACCAGTGATTCCAGTGGAATGCCCAAATATCTGTTCAGTAAAGTGATCATTTTAAGGGTTAGTACCCTTTTACCGTTCAACACTTCTGAAACACGGGTCTTTCCTCCAAATAAAGGGGCTATATCCGACTGTCTTAAACCCATTTGCTCCATTCTAAACTTAATGGCCTCGATTGGAGTTGGGGCTTCTATACGGTGGTGCTCCTGCTCATATTTCTCAATAAGCAATGACAATAATTCCATTTCTTCCCCTTCAGGGCTATCCGGTTCTATAGCTTTTTCTGTGCTTCCCATTAATTGGTAAACCCTTTCACAGGCATCATTAATGCACTTTCTGCCGGAAGGTACCTGGGAAGCCTGCAATAATCCGTAAGGGTTTTCTCCTTTATTATTCTCATGCAGTACAAAATTAATGGAAGTTACCAAATAGTGTAACTTTCTGTGAGTTTATTTAATACCCGGAACAACTGGTGCAGGCTCAAAATAACTTTGTTTCTGAGTGTCCGGTCATCTGTCCGGCAGGTACAACTCGTCTCATAAATCTGACTGATAATGATGTTGGGAGAGCGAATAACATATGCAAGAAAGCAGAAGAAAATGATCCAAAACGATTTAGGCAAAGCTTGTCGGCACTTCCGGTGATATTATTGGCAAGTATGAACGTGGGGAAAACATCCCTTCTATTGAAATGGCGGCAAAAATTGCCGATACACTGGTCATTAGGTCGTTACGCTTGATTACCTGGTGAAAGAGGGCGAGTACCAGCAAATTGACAATGCTACACTGAAACGCTTAAAGGAGATTGAAAAACTCGACCCCGGAACAAAAACTAAAGTCTTTGATATTATCGATACCTACCTGAGGAATTTTAAAACAAGGCAGGCGTATATGGCATAAAAAAAACCAGCCTACGGGCTGGTTTTTTTAGTATTTATTGTATAACTATCATTCCTTCGGATAAATATCGTGTAGCTCTGCCCACCCTATACTTTGCATTTCACTCCACTGTCTATCCATGCTTAATGGTTCGTTAAGATTATCTGGAATAAAAACAACAACATCTATCGGAAACTTACTTAGCTTCTTTAAGTCTTTATCTTTATATTTTGCAATTAACAATAGATGTGATATTGCATTAAATCCTTGATTATAGTCTATACCCGCTAAAGCAGGTTCTATTTTTACGACTAAGACCTGTCTCTTGTTTATGTAAGTATTACTTATTTGTTCACAAGCAAATGGTCCTTTTAGACGCTCATATTCAGATGATGTTAGATACAACATGTCATTAAATTAGAAGTTAACCCAAAAATCTTTGACAACAATATTACTTTTATCAAATACTTTCAACTCAGGTACAAGTCTCCCAAAATTACCGTCAAGGGGTGCTGCAGGTTTGATTGTACTTGGGTTAATGTTCTTTAGTGCTGTTGTTGCTTTTAATGTAAATGCACCCGTATTGGTATTTGGAAGTCCTGCTAAATTTCGATATTGAGAACCGTATAACCTAGGATTAATTGGAGACCAATAATTTCCTATCGCACGAGCCTCTCCTCCAAAAAAACGATAAATAGGAACTCTTAAATTTCCAATCCCTCTTACTATTCCAGAACCTAATGCTGCAACTCCTTCAATTCTTCCAGAGGCTACAAAAGTTAATCCATTGATTGTTGCCTGGGTAACAGGATGATTTATAAATTCTTTTTGCCCCTGATAAATAGCAGTTGTAACAGGATTGGCTTTTACAGTAATATCATTAGAAGCTAAAGAGCTTTCGGTAATTGTTCCATCAGGTTGATAAGTTTGTAAGGCTCCTGTTTCTTCATTGATTCCATAACCTTTCTCCCCTTTGTACTCTCCCTTTATTCCTTTTTTGTCAAGATCAGCCTGACTTTTTACAGTTTGGTCATATACCATTTTTTTATTTTCGTCCTCATACCAGTCTTCAAACATTCCTGTCGGGTCGGTAAAACTAATCGGGTTGTTAAAACCATACCGGTAAGGAGACCAACCGGGAGCCTGATCGGCAACTGGGTCAATTGTATGCCACCTCCCCAACTCCGCGTCATAGAACCTTGCCCCGTAATCGTAATCCTTTACCTGCAAAAATGAGCTATCCCCAGAGGCCGTTACTGCCGGTTTTCAACCAGTTCAAAGAACGCTTTAATGCTCCTAAAAGTAACATTTTTATTTTTCAATTGAACAGCTTTCAGTTGAAAAGAAAAAAGCTGATGTATCTGCTGCTGATGATGATGGGCTGTTGGAACGGGAAATAACCCTTGCAGGACCTTCCGGATTGCTGGTCTGGTTCCCGGGTTATTCCCGTTTCAACAGTTTCTTCAGAGTGGCGCTGGTGGTTCGGGCGGGTGATATCCTTTCCTGTGGGCGGGTTTGGAGTACAACTGTTTCAACGGGCGGTGCGTGGGGGCGCGGCTGTGCAGCATAATGTGCTTATAAGACAGCTTGGGAGTGTGTGTTGGCTCTTGCGGCTGTTTTATAAGAACACACTATGTAACTTAGCTTGGGGCATAAATTTTTTGGCGTGTTTTTTTGCCAGCGGGGCGAATCGGGAAACTGCAAAAAGCATGACGAAAAATTTATGTGGAAGGGATGGCAAACTTTTTAATATTTTTATTTACCTTTTAGAGTACCTATATTTGCAGGTAACTTGTAAAATCAAGTCATTAGGCACCTTAAAAAATATCCAACATGTCAACTTTTGGTAAAAAACTCAGGGAATGCAGGGAAGCAAAAGGGCTTTCGCAAAAGGAACTGGCAAAGCTCCTTAGCACTTCGTATTCTGTAATCGGTAAATATGAGCGGGATGAGATGACTCCGTCTATTGACACGGCCAAGAGGCTGGCAGACATCCTGCAAACCACCGTCGGGTATCTATTGGGAGAAACCCAGGAGCAGAACCTTTTTAAAGACCCGGCTATGTTGAACAGGCTGAATGAGATTTCAACATTTCAGGAGGAGGATAAAAAGCATATCCTTTATACCCTTGATGCCATGATTAAATCGGTGAAACTTAAAAATATTGCTACTTTATAAATGGAGTTAAAAATTATGAAAAGACTAACGTACATCATTATATTGCTGATTGCGACATCATGTAGTAATTCAGAAATAAAGAGAATAAAAGGAAGTTGGACTATTGATTCAATTGAAAGAAACGGACAAGATATGATGTTTTTATACACATCAAATTTAGTTACATTCAAAAAACAACATGAATGTACACTCCCTCAATCCAGAGAGAATAATGTAACTGATGGGAAATGGAAGTTAAATAAAGAAGACGAAACTTATTATATTGAAATTGAGTTGAACGGAAGTGAATTGGCAGGAAAGTATAAGGTTAATCTAAAGAATGATACCGAAAACCAATTGTTAAAAATGTACCTCCTTTCTGATAGTACGGAAATTATATGCTCTAAACTTCTCAATAATTTTGATGAATGAGGATGAAAAATTCACCCTCATTCATATCTTTTGTCTCTGGTAATAATTATCTTTTTATCTTTTCTTCATCGTAATTTTTTGATATTTCTTGCAGTATTCTGGTGCCAATATCCATTATGGTGCTATTGTTAGTTGTATTCTCTCCTTGAAGAATAACATTTAGTATATCTGTAAGGCTCTCACTATTATTGTATTCATCGGGAATCATTCCTTGGGAAAGCGCTGTATTAAGGTCGCCAAGTGCTTTTCCTAAGACATCCGCAGATGTTTGTTCTTTTATTAAACCCATATCATGGGAGACCATTAATCCACTAGCCGTTTCAAGTCCAAAATTTACTGCATTAAGAATAAGCATAGCTCCAGCTGTTGCTTTTCCCATTCCTGTTGGACCCGAGGCTATTGTTCTTTCTTTCTGTCTCATATCTGAAGTTCCATCTTTCTTTTCACCTCTTTCTGTTTTAACACGTGCTGGATTATAAGCAGGGTCATTGGCGCCATAAGTGTTATCCAAATTAGCACTTTCTGATTTAATATTTGAAGATGTATTCCTCATGCTAAATTTACCGACGGCTATGCTAATGCCTATCTCTCCAGATCTCCAATTCTTCGGATTGTTATTCATCTGCTTTATCATATTAGCAGTGACATTATGTAGATTGGAGGTTTTAATCCTAATTTGTCCATATTGTGCAATTATCCGGGCTTTATTGTGATCTAAATACTGCAAACCCCAAAGGTCAATTCCACTGGTAGGTCTATTCTCTGCGTAATTATATGGAGTAACCCAATTGAATTTCTCAGCAAGTGGATCAATCCCACTAAACCTCCCCAGTTCGGGGTCATAAAACCTGGCCCCGTAATCGTAATCCCTTACTTGCAAAAATGAGCTGTCCCCAAAAACCGTTACTGCCGGTTTTCAACCAGTTCAAAGAACGCTTTAATGCTCCTAAAAGTAACATTTTTATTTTTCAATTGAACAGCTTTCAGTTGAAAAGAAAAAAGCTGATGTATCTGCTGATGATGATGATGGGCTGTTGGAACGGGAAATAACCCTTGCCAGACCTTTCCGGTTGCTGGCCTGGTTTCCGGGTTATTCCCGTTTCAACAGTTTCTTCAGGGTGGCGCTGGTGGTTTGGGCGGGTGATATCCTTCCCGGTGGGCGGGTTTGGAGTACAACTGTTTCAACGGGCGGTGCGTGGGGGCGCGGCTGTGCAGCATAATGTGCTTATAAGACAGCTTTGGTGTGTGTGTTGGCTCTTGCGGCTGTTTTATAAGAACACACTATGTAACTTAGCTTGGGGCATAAATTTTTTGGCGTGGTTTTTTGCCAGCGGGGCGCATGGGAAAACTGCAAAAAACATGACGAAAAATTTATGCGGAAGGGATGGGGAGCGTGGGCTGTGGGTATTAGTAGTTGTTCAGCGGATGGTGGATGTTCAAAGCTTCCTGTAAATCTTCTAAGTTGTTGGTCTGGTAACGTTCGGTTGTGCTGACATACCGGTGACCGGCTTTGTATTGGACATTTCTCACATCTTCGGTTTTTAACCATTCGGCAATCACACTTTGCCGGATTTGCCCGCAGCTTTTGACTTTCGGGTTTATCTGCTGCAAAGCTTTGATTAAATGGTGCTGGCTGTTTTTGATGTTGGCCGAGCCGTTGACACTTATTATCAGTTGGTTTTCCAAACGTTTAAAATCGGGCTTTGCCGCTTTTCTTCCCGACCATTTCGGGGTCTTTCGGATTGCCTTTAAGATGGCCGGCCTTGTTTGGTTTAAGTATTCCTGCAGTTCGATGATTTGGTTTGCTGCCAGTTCCAAAACCCTTCCGTTGCTGTGTTTTCCTCCCGGTATTTCTATTTTACCCGATTTCAGTTTCAGGTGTCCCGGTTCCAGTTTGTGCAGTTCATCGGTGGTTACTGCCTGGTTGATTAGCAGGCTTAAAATAACTTTGTTCCTGGTAGTCCGGAGGTCATACGGTTGGTAGTTGTTGTAAAGTTCCTGCAGCTCTTTTTTGTCCAGTAAATTATTTGGGACACCGGTCTTTTTGCCTTTTAAGAACAGGCCGGATGCCGGGTTCTTTACCGCTTCGCCTTTGCTTTGCAGGTAGTCGTAATATTTGCGGATGGCGGCCAGTTTCCGGTTGATTAGTTTGGTGCTGTCGCCCTGTTCCCGGCAATCGTCAATGTAAACCAGCAAATCGTTGTAACCGACCTCTCCGGGCTTTTGTCGTTTTTGCCAGTTCAAAAAATAAGCGGTGTAGTTCTTAAACTGCCGGATGGTATTGGATTCATATCCCTGTTTCTCCAGGTAAGTCCCAAACGGTTTCAGCATCCCGCCAAATTCCTTTTTCAAATGGCTGTATTTACCCATATTGCTCATTTTTAACGTGTGTGTAGATTTGCGTTGATTCCAAACTGCTGTGCCCTAAAAACCGTTTTATCTGTTCCAGTTCCATGCCCGACTGCAAAAGGTGCGTGGCGATGGAGTGGCGGAGTGCATGCAGCCCGACTTCCTTGTTTATTTCCGCTTTCTCTTTCAGCATCTGAAAACGGTCTGCCATCCCGTTACTTCCCAGCCGGTTTCCCCTGACGGATAAAAACAAAGCTTTTGCCGGGGATTGCAGGAGGGTTGGCCGGGCAAAATCAACGTAGTTCTGCAGTTCTTCTTTTACGGCTTCGGTCATGGGGACATAGCGTTCTTTGTAGTTTTTCCCTTTTCTCACATAAACCAGGTCCTTGTTTAAAAGCAGGTCGTTTACATCGAGGTTCAGGCCTTCGTTCCTTCTTAATCCGCAGCCGTAATAAACGGCCAGCATTGCCCTGTCCCTTAACCCCAGAACATCGCTGTCGCAGGCCGATTGCAAAGCTTTTATTTCCCCGGTGGTAAAGATGGTTTTTATGTTCCTGGTTCTTCCCTGCAGTTGGATATCGACCTCAAAACTGTCCTGCCCGGTTTCCCTTAAATAGCGGGTAAAACGCCGTAAGGATTGCTGGTGTGTGCGGAGCGTGTTCTTGCTTAGTTTGCCGCTGCGGGTCTGGTTTTTTCGGCTTTTCAGGTAGTCGAAGTAATTTAAAACAACCGGCTTTGTGATTTCGGTTACCGCTGTTATTCCCTGCTTTTCCAGCCAGTTAAAAAACTCACGCACACGCACCGGGTTGTAACTGACAGTGGTCGGTTCAAAGTTCAGTGTCCTGAGCCACTTCCCGAAGGCTGTTTCCAGCCGGGTAAATTCCGGTGTCTTTACCGTTAGTTTGTGCATTGTCAAAAGCTTTAAAAATACAGGGGGCCTTGCTCTTCCCCTGTTATACTTGTTATACTGTTACACTTCCACTTAAATCACTGATTGTTTGGTTTATAAAACCGGGCTGTGTCCGTGTTATACTTCTGTTACACTTGTGTTATACTTGGGCTTTTGCTTATTTAAGCTGTTATACCTCGCTTTTACCTTCTCTAAAATTTCGTCCAAAATGTCGATGCCGGATTTCAGTTTTTCGTATTCGTCCCAGGCTTTTATCTCGTATTCAAAACCGGTTTTCCGGTTGCCCCCGTTTCGCTGGATATAGCCCCGGCTTTCCAGTTCCCGCAGGTTCCGGTTAATGGTCATGGGGTTCATCCGAAAAGCTTCCCGGACTTCTTTGGCGTAAATGGTTTTGGGTTCTTCTTTCTTGTCTGCAAAGGATTTCAGGGACTCGAAGAAGTCGCGGACTTGTCCGCTCAGCTCGTCCGATTTGCGGAGTAAACTGTCCTTGATTAAAAAGTTCGCCCACTCAATGTCTTCCGGTGTTGTTGTGATGTAGGGTTGCCCGTTGCCCCCGGTTTTCATTTCCCGTTGGTGCTGGTGGTAAAAGGTGATGATTTCAATCAGGCGTAGATAATGCATGTTGGTACGGAGTTTCTTAAAGACACATTCCGGGATGTCTAACATGGTGGCAAAAGGGTTGATGACACGGACTTTCCGTAAAAGCCGCTGGCTGTTCTGCAGCAGCCTTTTGTATTTCTGCTGCTCCGCTTCGTTCACCATTCCGGCCTGTAGTTTTCGTTGGTAGTCCATCACTTCCCTGGCATGGCCGGGGCTTTCGTCCACGTGCAGCAAAAAGCTGCGGTTGGCGTTATCTTCATAGATGTTTGATTTGGTGGTTGCGCCGCTTACGCATATTGGCCCTTCTACCATTAAAACCTTTTGAACATTGTTCCCTTTGGCGTCTTTGTCGGTGGTAAGCTTAGAGATACTTTGCTTGGACATAAATTCCCGAAGCGGTAAAAAAGCATTGTAAACACCCTCCAAATCCTCGATTAACAAAAGCTTGTGTTTCCAAAAATCTTTGGCCGAGTAGTACAAAGTATTCTCTGTTAAACTGGTTATCGTCCTTACACTTTCTTCCGGTAAACACTCGCTTATCCTGGTTTGCAAATAGGTTTTCCCGCTGCCGGATTTGCCATAAATAATAGCGTGCAAAGGGTCTTCAGATAAACGGCTCAGATAAAGAAAAAAAAGCAACAATCCGTTTTGCTGTTCGCCGATTAAGCCGCTTTTGCCGATGGCTTTCATCGTGTTTTGTACCAGGTTGCCGGTTTGTAAAAAGCGCAGCGCTTCTTTCAGTTCGGCTGCATTCATCTGGTAAAGTTTCGGCTTTAATGCTTTGCGTTCAGCTTCTATCAGGGTCAGCCGGTAAGTCTCGATTTGGTTTTTCAGGTTCCGGATGGTGTTCTTTAAAGCCGTCCCGCTTACTTCCAGTTCCTCGGCTGCGCCTTTGATGTAGCGTTGCAACTGCCCGTTGCTGTACAGGTTCACATCGTCCTGGAAGTATTTAAAACCGTCGCCTTTAAGCTGTACCAGCAAATTAAGTTTCAACCGGTGGATGTTGTCTTTCTCGATACCGCCCCAGATGATAAAATGAAGGCCGTGTCCGGCTCCTGACGGATTTTCGGTGTAGGTGATTTTGTCCGGGTTGGTGGTGTTTAAGTTCCCTACTGGTTCCGGTTCCTGCGGTGCTTCGGTGTTGTTGCCCTGCTTTTCATTTTTATTTGAGATTGGTTTTCGTTCATTGATTAAGTGGGTTAGTATTTCAGGGTCATGCCCTTGCAATAGGCTGTTGATGTCCTCGTCCTCCGGTGTTTCTACCGCTGTGATTTTCAGGCCGGGCTTAAACTGCAGGAGCTTTTCGGATATCCTGATTATCGCTTCCCTTCCGGCCTGGTCTCCGTCAAAAAACAGTATCGCTTCTTCCAGTTCCGGCAGTTCCTTTATTGCTTCCTCGATTTCAGTTGTAAACCCATTTGTTCCGTACAAAGAAAGGATAGAAGCCCCCTCTAAATCTCCCCCGAAGGGTGAGACTTCAAGAAGCGTTGCAGCATCGATGATGCATTCGGTCAGGATTAACTTGGTGGTTTTATCGTGTGGATAATTCGGATAGATGCCCTGGTGGTGGCCGTTCAGGTAAAAGTGTTTGCCTTCGCCAGTCGGATTAATGGAACGCCCGTAAATATCGATGATTTGCCCTTTTTCGTTTTTGGTGAACAGCAGCACACAGTTCCTGAACTTGGGGACGATGCTGTTTTGCCGGGATTCTTTCAGGATACCAAGCTGCAGCCCGCTTTCCTGTAACTGCTTGTTCCATGTTTTGCCAAAGTCGGTGCCGATGTAGCCAACTTCCAGTTTGTCCGGGTCGAGTTTGCGCTCCCGGATGTAGTCCCGTGCTTTGGCCGTGCGTTTAAAACTGGCTTTGCTGTCTTGGGCAACTTTGCTTAAAACTGCAATTCTTGGTAGCAGGTCTTTGTCCTGGTTCTCCGGTTTCATTGGCTGTATCGGTTCATTTAGGTTTGCAAGTGATTTCGCTTTCATAATGGCCTCGTGCTTTGTACAGTTTTCTTTTAACTGGATAAATTCGATTACGTCACCGGCTTTGCCGCAGCCAAAGCAATGGAAGGTGTTTGTGTTAGTGTAAACTTTCAGGCTCGGGTCTTTGTCGTCGTGGAAGGGGCATTTTATCAGGCTGTTTTTATTGGGCTTAAGGTGGTAGTGGCTCAGCACTGTTAAGATGCTTAGGTGTGATTTTATGTCCCGGATTTCCATAGGCAAAAATTTGTTGAAAAAAGTTTCAGATACCTAATTCGGTACAAAGATATATTATAAAATACCACAGACAAACTTTTTAATATTTTTATTTACCTTTTAGAGTACCTATATTTGCAGATAACTCGTAAAATCAAGTCATTAGGTACCTTAAAAGATATACAACATGTCAACTTTTGGTAAAAAACTCAGGGAATGCAGGGAAGCAAAAGGGCTTTCGCAAAAGGAACTGGCCAAGCTCCTTAGTACTTCGTATTCTGTAATCGGTAAATATGAGCGGGATGAGATGCAGCCAAGCATTGAAGCGGCTAAAAAAATAGCAAAGCTGGTTGGTACAACCGTAGGTTATTTATTGGGGGAAACTGACGAGGAAAATATTCTGAAAGACCCCGAGATGCTTAAACGTCTTAACGAGATTGAAAAAATGGAAGAGGTCGACAAAGGGCATATCCTTTCAGTGATTGATGGGTTTATCAAGTCAATTAAGATTAAAAATATTGCTGCACTATAAAAAACAAAACCCGGCTGGATGGCCGGGTTCAATTAATCTTCTCTAGATATATTAATCCATTTCTTTCATAACCTTTTCTATTTCATCGTAAAATAGAGTTAAGGCATCGCTGTATTGTTTTGTACTTATAGCTTTTTCGGATAACATCTTCTTAAAATCGGAGTAACTATATTCTATCATTGATGTCCCTTCCTCTTTAAAATACAGTTCATACCCTAAATATTGGGCATATTTTTTTAATATGTCTTCATTCTTGCCAAGATACGCAACAACATAAGTAGGAAAACTTAAAACAATTTTTTGACAATAATTACCAAGTATCTCAGATAATGAACCATCAGCTTTAATGCAGATTTGATTAAAAAGGAAAAAATAAAATGGTGTTGTCTTTTCTTTATCACTGATTGAAGATAACATATTCAACAAAGTCGTTGTTTGCCTGTTATCGCCTATTTTAAAATTCCCGTTATAGAACTCAAGCGCATCTTTACTAATATTATCTGAGTTAAGGATGTCATTTTTTTGATTTTCGCTCAAATTCTCCCAATAAACAAAGGTCGTATCCGGCAAAGACCTGCTTGGACAGGTACTACTACTTTGAGAACAAGAAAGGAAAACAGAACTTAAAATAAAGATTAGTTTCAGTGTCATAATACCATCCTATTATTTATTATTGTTGTTAAATAAATTGGTTACAAAATTTTGCCAATATTGTAACTCATCATCAGGCACTTGGTAGGTCACGTTAATTTCGACATAGTTATTCCCAGTTGGCGTATTAACTTGTTCCAAGTCATCACTAACAGTTACTTGTCCTGGAACTTCTTGGGTGTCGTTAGCTTCTAAGTTATCGGTAATTTGCTTAAAGGCAGACATATCTGTATCATAAGCACGTAAACATCCATATGTCTTTTTTAAAGTCGGATTATCAACCGGTTCCCACTTCTTCGTTTTTGAGTTATATTTCTCTTGTCGTCCACCATGTATTCTGATTGAACTTCGTCCAGATTCCTCAATCTCACCGGATTCACCCTCCATATTTAATCTTGCGTTGGGGCCATATGATGCCCTGCTACCTCCTGTTAACCATGCATTATCGTCTGGAATATCATAAACTCCAAGGGGAGTATCTGCCCCTGTTTTTGTTCTATCACGCCCATTCACGCCTTCAGCACGTACATTAAATCGATATACCTCATTGCCACTCCTGTCTGTTACGATTGCAACCCCATAACCATGTTTTTTCCTATTATTGTAAACATGAACTGTTACATCCCACTTCCCATTAGGGTCAATTCTAAGAATTGGGTTATTTCTTACGTAGTTATATGGTGTCCAGTTGGGTAATTTTTCGGCTAAAGCATCTACGCAATGAAACCGGGCTAAAGCTGGGTCGTACATTCGAGCTCCGTAATCGTAATCCCTTACTTGCAAAAATGAGCTGTCCCCAAAAACCGTTACTGCCGGTTTTCAACCAGTTCAAAGAACGCTTTAATGCTCCTAAAAGTAACATTTTTATTTTTCAATTGAACAGCTTTCAGTTGAAAAGAAAAAAGCTGATGTATCTGCTGATGATGATGATGGGCTGTTGGAACGGGAAATAACCCTTGCCAGACCTTTCCGGTTGCTGGCCTGGTTTCCGGGTTATTCCCGTTTCAACAGTTTCTTCAGGGTGGCGCTGGTGGTTTGGGCGGGTGATATCCTTCCCGGTGGGCGGGTTTGGAGTACAACTGTTTCAACGGGCGGTGCGTGGGGGCGCGGCTGTGCAGCATAATGTGCTTATAAGACAGCTTTGGTGTGTGTGTTGGCTCTTGCGGCTGTTTTATAAGAACACACTATGTAACTTAGCTTGGGGCATAAATTTTTTGGCGTGGTTTTTTGCCAGCGGGGCGCATGGGAAAACTGCAAAAAACATGACGAAAAATTTATGCGGAAGGGATGGGGAGCGTGGGCTGTGGGTATTAGTAGTTGTTCAGCGGATGGTGGATGTTCAAAGCTTCCTGTAAATCTTCTAAGTTGTTGGTCTGGTAACGTTCGGTTGTGCTGACATACCGGTGACCGGCTTTGTATTGGACATTTCTCACATCTTCGGTTTTTAACCATTCGGCAATCACACTTTGCCGGATTTGCCCGCAGCTTTTGACTTTCGGGTTTATCTGCTGCAAAGCTTTGATTAAATGGTGCTGGCTGTTTTTGATGTTGGCCGAGCCGTTGACACTTATTATCAGTTGGTTTTCCAAACGTTTAAAATCGGGCTTTGCCGCTTTTCTTCCCGACCATTTCGGGGTCTTTCGGATTGCCTTTAAGATGGCCGGCCTTGTTTGGTTTAAGTATTCCTGCAGTTCGATGATTTGGTTTGCTGCCAGTTCCAAAACCCTTCCGTTGCTGTGTTTTCCTCCCGGTATTTCTATTTTACCCGATTTCAGTTTCAGGTGTCCCGGTTCCAGTTTGTGCAGTTCATCGGTGGTTACTGCCTGGTTGATTAGCAGGCTTAAAATAACTTTGTTCCTGGTAGTCCGGAGGTCATACGGTTGGTAGTTGTTGTAAAGTTCCTGCAGCTCTTTTTTGTCCAGTAAATTATTTGGGACACCGGTCTTTTTGCCTTTTAAGAACAGGCCGGATGCCGGGTTCTTTACCGCTTCGCCTTTGCTTTGCAGGTAGTCGTAATATTTGCGGATGGCGGCCAGTTTCCGGTTGATTAGTTTGGTGCTGTCGCCCTGTTCCCGGCAATCGTCAATGTAAACCAGCAAATCGTTGTAACCGACCTCTCCGGGCTTTTGTCGTTTTTGCCAGTTCAAAAAATAAGCGGTGTAGTTCTTAAACTGCCGGATGGTATTGGATTCATATCCCTGTTTCTCCAGGTAAGTCCCAAACGGTTTCAGCATCCCGCCAAATTCCTTTTTCAAATGGCTGTATTTACCCATATTGCTCATTTTTAACGTGTGTGTAGATTTGCGTTGATTCCAAACTGCTGTGCCCTAAAAACCGTTTTATCTGTTCCAGTTCCATGCCCGACTGCAAAAGGTGCGTGGCGATGGAGTGGCGGAGTGCATGCAGCCCGACTTCCTTGTTTATTTCCGCTTTCTCTTTCAGCATCTGAAAACGGTCTGCCATCCCGTTACTTCCCAGCCGGTTTCCCCTGACGGATAAAAACAAAGCTTTTGCCGGGGATTGCAGGAGGGTTGGCCGGGCAAAATCAACGTAGTTCTGCAGTTCTTCTTTTACGGCTTCGGTCATGGGTTTCCGCGTCGGCCTGATGTGTTACCATCTGACGGGAAAAAACGGAACCACCCTTTTGTGATCCCCGTCTAATGGGTCATTGGCGGGATTGTTTTTTGTGTATTTGCGATACTGATTTTTGATTTCGTTTTGGGATTTCTCACAGAGATGGTTATCATCGGGCCATGTGAGCCAGAGGGAAGCCTCTTGCCTGTTTTTAAACGGGTTCGATGCCCGTTTAAAAACAAAAAAGACGCCGGACATGTGACTGCCGGCGCCTGCGGCTGACCATCGGTTTAACGTTTCACCCCGGGTCGCCTCTTGCCAAAGTCGGTCAGATGGTATCTTTTGGTGCTTGTTCATATTTTTGCTGGAGCAGTTCTCCTTCATACTTACGGTAACTTGGTCCCCGTACCTCCACGCGTATGGAGTGATGAAAAATACGATCCAGGATGGCCGCAGTGGAGATCGGGTCTCCCAGGTAATCGGCCCAGTCGGATTCCTCCACGTTGGTGGTAAATATCAGGGATTTATCCCTGTTGTAACGTTCATTGATTACTTTAAAGAGCAGGTGGGCTTCTTTGGTGACCTCTAACTCGAGGCGATCATGCCCCATTTCGTCAATGACCAGCAAATCCGGGTTCACGTATTTTCTTAACCTGGCCTGCAGGGTCTTTTCATAGACCCCCTGGTTTAAATCGTTTAACATATCCGAACAGGTGGTGTACAGTACCTTATAACATTTTCTGCACGCCAGCAGGGCTAAGGCCATCGCCATGTGCGACTTGCCTGTTCCTGTCCCGCCGATAAAAAGGATGGACTCTTTGCGGTGGAAGAACTCCAGGGTAGCCAGGTCCATGACCAGGCTTTTTTTTAAACGGGGCTGGAACGAAAAGTCAAAATCATCCAGCAGCTTGTAAGGCTTAGGCAGTTTGCTTTCCTGTATCCGGTATTGGATACTGCGCTCCCGTTTAGCCCCGGCTTCATTTTGGATCACGCGGCGGATAAACCCCGCGTAGCCCATGTCCGATTCCGTGGCCTGGCTGATCAGGTGATCATACTCCTTCTCCAGGTATTTTAATCCCAAATACCGGCAGTTTTCCAAAAAGGCGGTATCCGCTGCGGCCTGTACTTTGGCGTTACTCTTCATGGGAAGTGGTTTTGAAGGTAAAATCAATTTCTGTCTGTTTTTGGGCGTTGACCTTTAAAAAGTTTTCCACGGCCTGGGACTCAAAAACCCGGTATTTTAACGCGCGGCCCACGGCCCGGAGCAGGTCATCTGCCCGGTAATTGACTTTTAAAGAAAGGATGTGCTGCCAGTGATGCAGGAACGTGACGGGTTTATGCTTTTTTATCTCCCTGGTGTAAGCCTGCATCACCTCTCCGAAAGCATCCAGGCGGGCGGCTACCTCTGCCGCGCCAAGACGGTATTTGCACACCGGGCCGCTACGTCCGATATACCGGTTCTTCCTCCCTTTTTCCGCCAGGGGATAACTGACCAGCGGGTGACAGGCGGGGCTGTAGATGGTGATCTCTTTTTCGTTAACCCGTACCGGGCACGTTTCGTACAGGTACCCTTTGGGAACCATGTAATAATACCCCTCCCACCGGATAGCCGATTCGTTATTGACCACCCGGTATTCGATGGTGGAGGTATCATACTGGGCGGCAGGCAAAGGCTGTAAAAAGGGGAGTTCCTCCCGGTAAAGGTCGATGGGTTTGCGCCCCGTGGTACGGTGGATACGCTCATCATTATACTGGGTGAGCCAGCTTTGAAGTTGTGCTTTCACATCTTCTTTATCCCGGAACTCCCGTCCGTTCAGAAAGCTCTTCTCCAGGTACCAGAACGGGCGCTCCACCTTTAAATTTTCCCGGGGTTTGCCAGGGTGAATCGCTAGGGGAATGAACCGGTAATGGGTCGCGAACCCCAAATACGTTTTGTTAAAGACCGGACCACCTAACTCCCAGCGGTCCACGCAGGCTTTCTGGTTATCGCTTTTGATCTCCCGAGGAACCCCGTCCAGGTAAACAAAGGCATTGATTAATGCCCTCAAAAGCGTACCCTGGCTTTTGTCCTCCACCACCTCGATCCACTGGCGCCGGGAGTAATTTAAAATAAAGCTGAAAAAAGTGATCTTTCCGCTTTCTCCCCCGGTAAAATCAATCACGTAATCGCTCCAGTCATGACAAGCCCTCCCGCCGGGAGCAGTCTCCACGCAAACAATGGGCTCCGCGGTCTTTTTCCCCCGTGCAAGAGCCAGGTAATTACGCAGGATCGTTCTTCCTCCCTGGTAACCTTTTTCTGTTAAAAGTTCCAGTATCCGCTGGTTGGTAATGGGGGGATTCCCAAATTTTTCCAGCAGTTCCCTGATGTAGGGCTTATACGCATCCAGTTTGGAGGGTTTACTCTCCGGGGGCTTCATGTTTTGAACCCCGCTTTCCCGCTGGTGCGCATTCCGTGCCAAAATGCGCTTTATCCGTCCGCGGGTAATGCCCAGCTCCCGTGACAACCGGCGCACGGCCCAGCCCCGGCTGTAAAGGCTGACCACGTTATTTTCAAGTGATTCATCTTTCATTTTTCGTAGGATTTTAAGATTGATTGGATGGTTTTTGTCTTCCGAACGATGTCGACGAACCCCGGTGAGAGGATCTCACGCTCCAAGGCGGCCAGTTCTTTCAGAGGCGGGTTGGTGCCTTGTCCAATGAAAACATGCTGGTAATGCCCAAGCATACGCGAGGTTTTTAGTAACCTGTTCCCCTGCAAACTTAAACGGCTGTCATGAATCTCCCCTTCCAGGGTGGCTTTCTCGATCGTTTCCAGGGGATGGCCCAAAAGCCAGCTTTGTTCTTCCACTGTTTTTGCCTGCAGGTATTTTTTTACCAGCAACCCCGTCTGCCGGCTGGTCAGGTTATGACCGACAATCAACTTTAAAAACGCCTCCTGTTTGCCGCGCGGCAAATGAGCCAACTCCCGCGCGTGAGTGGGGGTAATCTTTCCCAGTTTGAGGTGAACCTTTACAGTCTCGTCCAACCGCTCGATAAAAGACAAACGCCGGCTTACCCACGAGATGCTTTTCCCTACCAGCCGGGCAATCTCTTCCTGACCAAGCAAATGTTCCTTTTTTAAACTGTAAACCACCTGCGCCTGCTCAAAATCGGCCAGGCTGGCGCCTTGCCCGTTATAGGTCAGAATCATCACCTTGGCCGTCACATCATCCACCTCTGCCACCCGGGCCTGCAAACTCTCCCATTCCAATAACCGGGAGGCAAAAAAACGCTTGAAGCCATCAAGTAACTGGAACCTGGCACCAGTCCGGCGGACGATCACCGGGTGAAGCTGACCCACTGATTCCAGTGAACGCTGCATCGCCTGGACCTGTCCCGGGGTGGTTAGCCGGAAACGGGAGAAACTCTCGTCCAGATTTGCCAGTTTGATCGGTTGCTGGTCCATCTCTTTTTGCTGTTAATTGTCCTGCTAAGTTAAAAACCGGACGCATCACGGTCAATGGAGTCCGGTTTTACAATCAGGAACTTATACATGGGAGTATATTCTGAAAACCGCTGCAGGCGCGCAGTTCAACGATAAACGCGTCCGGCTTTACAATCTTTTCCGCCTCTGCGTTTTTATAAGGGAAAAGAACGTATAACCCTTGTGCTGCAAGACTTCCGGAAGCTAACGCGTCCGGTTTTACAATCTTTGACCCCGACGCATTCCCGGTAAGGGTTTTTCCCCGGGTGCGTTGTTTCTCCCGGTTCCCCTCCAGGTACTCCGGATGGGTCTGGCGGTAGACGCTCTGGTACTTGTCCCCCGGATAGCGCGAATACCACTGTTCCCTGTTAGCCAGGCGCCTGGCTTTGTAACGGAAATCAGTCTTGAGCTTTTCCCGTTCCCATTTATTTTTACGGGCCTGCTGACACTCTCTGGAACCACAATACCGTTGTTCCCCTTTTAACCGTGGATTCTTTTTAAAACGCCTGTGGCAATGATGGCAGGTAAAGGTCTCTGTTGACATACATCCCTGGGTTTTTGGATGCATGTACTATCCCCGAACTGATTTGGTTTGGATTTACATGGATGAAACTATGAAAATACGGCTAAAATGATTGGTATCAATTCCTTCCGATCACTGGTATCATTCCAAACCGACGCCGAAACATGGGGACATAGCGTTCTTTGTAGTTTTTCCCTTTTCTCACATAAACCAGGTCCTTGTTTAAAAGCAGGTCGTTTACATCGAGGTTCAGGCCTTCGTTCCTTCTTAATCCGCAGCCGTAATAAACGGCCAGCATTGCCCTGTCCCTTAACCCCAGAACATCGCTGTCGCAGGCCGATTGCAAAGCTTTTATTTCCCCGGTGGTAAAGATGGTTTTTATGTTCCTGGTTCTTCCCTGCAGTTGGATATCGACCTCAAAACTGTCCTGCCCGGTTTCCCTTAAATAGCGGGTAAAACGCCGTAAGGATTGCTGGTGTGTGCGGAGCGTGTTCTTGCTTAGTTTGCCGCTGCGGGTCTGGTTTTTTCGGCTTTTCAGGTAGTCGAAGTAATTTAAAACAACCGGCTTTGTGATTTCGGTTACCGCTGTTATTCCCTGCTTTTCCAGCCAGTTAAAAAACTCACGCACACGCACCGGGTTGTAACTGACAGTGGTCGGTTCAAAGTTCAGTGTCCTGAGCCACTTCCCGAAGGCTGTTTCCAGCCGGGTAAATTCCGGTGTCTTTACCGTTAGTTTGTGCATTGTCAAAAGCTTTAAAAATACAGGGGGCCTTGCTCTTCCCCTGTTATACTTGTTATACTGTTACACTTCCACTTAAATCACTGATTGTTTGGTTTATAAAACCGGGCTGTGTCCGTGTTATACTTCTGTTACACTTGTGTTATACTTGGGCTTTTGCTTATTTAAGCTGTTATACCTCGCTTTTACCTTCTCTAAAATTTCGTCCAAAATGTCGATGCCGGATTTCAGTTTTTCGTATTCGTCCCAGGCTTTTATCTCGTATTCAAAACCGGTTTTCCGGTTGCCCCCGTTTCGCTGGATATAGCCCCGGCTTTCCAGTTCCCGCAGGTTCCGGTTAATGGTCATGGGGTTCATCCGAAAAGCTTCCCGGACTTCTTTGGCGTAAATGGTTTTGGGTTCTTCTTTCTTGTCTGCAAAGGATTTCAGGGACTCGAAGAAGTCGCGGACTTGTCCGCTCAGCTCGTCCGATTTGCGGAGTAAACTGTCCTTGATTAAAAAGTTCGCCCACTCAATGTCTTCCGGTGTTGTTGTGATGTAGGGTTGCCCGTTGCCCCCGGTTTTCATTTCCCGTTGGTGCTGGTGGTAAAAGGTGATGATTTCAATCAGGCGTAGATAATGCATGTTGGTACGGAGTTTCTTAAAGACACATTCCGGGATGTCTAACATGGTGGCAAAAGGGTTGATGACACGGACTTTCCGTAAAAGCCGCTGGCTGTTCTGCAGCAGCCTTTTGTATTTCTGCTGCTCCGCTTCGTTCACCATTCCGGCCTGTAGTTTTCGTTGGTAGTCCATCACTTCCCTGGCATGGCCGGGGCTTTCGTCCACGTGCAGCAAAAAGCTGCGGTTGGCGTTATCTTCATAGATGTTTGATTTGGTGGTTGCGCCGCTTACGCATATTGGCCCTTCTACCATTAAAACCTTTTGAACATTGTTCCCTTTGGCGTCTTTGTCGGTGGTAAGCTTAGAGATACTTTGCTTGGACATAAATTCCCGAAGCGGTAAAAAAGCATTGTAAACACCCTCCAAATCCTCGATTAACAAAAGCTTGTGTTTCCAAAAATCTTTGGCCGAGTAGTACAAAGTATTCTCTGTTAAACTGGTTATCGTCCTTACACTTTCTTCCGGTAAACACTCGCTTATCCTGGTTTGCAAATAGGTTTTCCCGCTGCCGGATTTGCCATAAATAATAGCGTGCAAAGGGTCTTCAGATAAACGGCTCAGATAAAGAAAAAAAAGCAACAATCCGTTTTGCTGTTCGCCGATTAAGCCGCTTTTGCCGATGGCTTTCATCGTGTTTTGTACCAGGTTGCCGGTTTGTAAAAAGCGCAGCGCTTCTTTCAGTTCGGCTGCATTCATCTGGTAAAGTTTCGGCTTTAATGCTTTGCGTTCAGCTTCTATCAGGGTCAGCCGGTAAGTCTCGATTTGGTTTTTCAGGTTCCGGATGGTGTTCTTTAAAGCCGTCCCGCTTACTTCCAGTTCCTCGGCTGCGCCTTTGATGTAGCGTTGCAACTGCCCGTTGCTGTACAGGTTCACATCGTCCTGGAAGTATTTAAAACCGTCGCCTTTAAGCTGTACCAGCAAATTAAGTTTCAACCGGTGGATGTTGTCTTTCTCGATACCGCCCCAGATGATAAAATGAAGGCCGTGTCCGGCTCCTGACGGATTTTCGGTGTAGGTGATTTTGTCCGGGTTGGTGGTGTTTAAGTTCCCTACTGGTTCCGGTTCCTGCGGTGCTTCGGTGTTGTTGCCCTGCTTTTCATTTTTATTTGAGATTGGTTTTCGTTCATTGATTAAGTGGGTTAGTATTTCAGGGTCATGCCCTTGCAATAGGCTGTTGATGTCCTCGTCCTCCGGTGTTTCTACCGCTGTGATTTTCAGGCCGGGCTTAAACTGCAGGAGCTTTTCGGATATCCTGATTATCGCTTCCCTTCCGGCCTGGTCTCCGTCAAAAAACAGTATCGCTTCTTCCAGTTCCGGCAGTTCCTTTATTGCTTCCTCGATTTCAGTTGTAAACCCATTTGTTCCGTACAAAGAAAGGATAGAAGCCCCCTCTAAATCTCCCCCGAAGGGTGAGACTTCAAGAAGCGTTGCAGCATCGATGATGCATTCGGTCAGGATTAACTTGGTGGTTTTATCGTGTGGATAATTCGGATAGATGCCCTGGTGGTGGCCGTTCAGGTAAAAGTGTTTGCCTTCGCCAGTCGGATTAATGGAACGCCCGTAAATATCGATGATTTGCCCTTTTTCGTTTTTGGTGAACAGCAGCACACAGTTCCTGAACTTGGGGACGATGCTGTTTTGCCGGGATTCTTTCAGGATACCAAGCTGCAGCCCGCTTTCCTGTAACTGCTTGTTCCATGTTTTGCCAAAGTCGGTGCCGATGTAGCCAACTTCCAGTTTGTCCGGGTCGAGTTTGCGCTCCCGGATGTAGTCCCGTGCTTTGGCCGTGCGTTTAAAACTGGCTTTGCTGTCTTGGGCAACTTTGCTTAAAACTGCAATTCTTGGTAGCAGGTCTTTGTCCTGGTTCTCCGGTTTCATTGGCTGTATCGGTTCATTTAGGTTTGCAAGTGATTTCGCTTTCATAATGGCCTCGTGCTTTGTACAGTTTTCTTTTAACTGGATAAATTCGATTACGTCACCGGCTTTGCCGCAGCCAAAGCAATGGAAGGTGTTTGTGTTAGTGTAAACTTTCAGGCTCGGGTCTTTGTCGTCGTGGAAGGGGCATTTTATCAGGCTGTTTTTATTGGGCTTAAGGTGGTAGTGGCTCAGCACTGTTAAGATGCTTAGGTGTGATTTTATGTCCCGGATTTCCATAGGCAAAAATTTGTTGAAAAAAGTTTCAGATACCTAATTCGGTACAAAGATATATTATAAAATACCACAGACAAACTTTTTAATATTTTTATTTACCTTTTAGAGTACCTATATTTGCAGATAACTCGTAAAATCAAGTCATTAGGTACCTTAAAAGATATACAACATGTCAACTTTTGGTAAAAAACTCAGGGAATGCAGGGAAGCAAAAGGGCTTTCGCAAAAGGAACTGGCCAAGCTCCTTAGTACTTCGTATTCTGTAATCGGTAAATATGAGCGGGATGAGATGCAGCCAAGCATTGAAGCGGCTAAAAAAATAGCAAAGCTGGTTGGTACAACCGTAGGTTATTTATTGGGGGAAACTGACGAGGAAAATATTCTGAAAGACCCCGAGATGCTTAAACGTCTTAACGAGATTGAAAAAATGGAAGAGGTCGACAAAGGGCATATCCTTTCAGTGATTGATGGGTTTATCAAGTCAATTAAGATTAAAAATATTGCTGCACTATAAAAAACAAAACCCGGCTGGATGGCCGGGTTCAATTAATCTTCTCTAGATATATTAATCCATTTCTTTCATAACCTTTTCTATTTCATCGTAAAATAGAGTTAAGGCATCGCTGTATTGTTTTGTACTTATAGCTTTTTCGGATAACATCTTCTTAAAATCGGAGTAACTATATTCTATCATTGATGTCCCTTCCTCTTTAAAATACAGTTCATACCCTAAATATTGGGCATATTTTTTTAATATGTCTTCATTCTTGCCAAGATACGCAACAACATAAGTAGGAAAACTTAAAACAATTTTTTGACAATAATTACCAAGTATCTCAGATAATGAACCATCAGCTTTAATGCAGATTTGATTAAAAAGGAAAAAATAAAATGGTGTTGTCTTTTCTTTATCACTGATTGAAGATAACATATTCAACAAAGTCGTTGTTTGCCTGTTATCGCCTATTTTAAAATTCCCGTTATAGAACTCAAGCGCATCTTTACTAATATTATCTGAGTTAAGGATGTCATTTTTTTGATTTTCGCTCAAATTCTCCCAATAAACAAAGGTCGTATCCGGCAAAGACCTGCTTGGACAGGTACTACTACTTTGAGAACAAGAAAGGAAAACAGAACTTAAAATAAAGATTAGTTTCAGTGTCATAATACCATCCTATTATTTATTATTGTTGTTAAATAAATTGGTTACAAAATTTTGCCAATATTGTAACTCATCATCAGGCACTTGGTAGGTCACGTTAATTTCGACATAGTTATTCCCAGTTGGCGTATTAACTTGTTCCAAGTCATCACTAACAGTTACTTGTCCTGGAACTTCTTGGGTGTCGTTAGCTTCTAAGTTATCGGTAATTTGCTTAAAGGCAGACATATCTGTATCATAAGCACGTAAACATCCATATGTCTTTTTTAAAGTCGGATTATCAACCGGTTCCCACTTCTTCGTTTTTGAGTTATATTTCTCTTGTCGTCCACCATGTATTCTGATTGAACTTCGTCCAGATTCCTCAATCTCACCGGATTCACCCTCCATATTTAATCTTGCGTTGGGGCCATATGATGCCCTGCTACCTCCTGTTAACCATGCATTATCGTCTGGAATATCATAAACTCCAAGGGGAGTATCTGCCCCTGTTTTTGTTCTATCACGCCCATTCACGCCTTCAGCACGTACATTAAATCGATATACCTCATTGCCACTCCTGTCTGTTACGATTGCAACCCCATAACCATGTTTTTTCCTATTATTGTAAACATGAACTGTTACATCCCACTTCCCATTAGGGTCAATTCTAAGAATTGGGTTATTTCTTACGTAGTTATATGGTGTCCAGTTGGGTAATTTTTCGGCTAAAGCATCTACGCAATGAAACCGGGCTAAAGCTGGGTCGTACATTCGAGCTCCGTAATCATAGTTTTCAAAGAACTCGTCCTGTAACTCTTTGCCGTTATAAAGATATTTATTTTTATCCAGATTATTGTCCGAAAAAAGGCTCCCGAACGGGTAATATTCTGTTACCTGTTCGACCGCCGGCGCCGAGCCGCTGTAACTGACCACCATCCGCGTGTTACCCAGGTGGTCTTTCAGGTAGTAGTGGTACAATCCTGACCGGTAAAACCCCTCAGACGTTAAGACCCGGTCCAATGCCCCATCCTGGTAGATGAAGCTCCCCTCATATTTCAGGGTCGTTGTCCCCGTGCCGGAAACGGTCTTGCCCCATTTCGTCCCTGCGGCATCATACGTGTACTGCGCGTACTGGCTCCCGTCGGAACTTGTATATTTCTTCGGCAGGTCCAGCTCGTCGAAGTATTGTACCGTCAATCCCCTCAGGTTATCTGTCGTGGCATTCCCGTTCGCATCGTAACTGAAGGTCTTTCCCGTAACGGAACTGCCCCCGTAGGTCCCTGTCAGGGAGGATAACTGGTTGCCAGCATACGTATACGCCAGGTTTTCCCGGTCCGTTCCGCTGCTGTTCTTCCGGTTCAGTCCGGTAATGTTCCCGTTCGCATCGTACCCGACCGAGTACAGGTCGTAATTAGACGTATTCGTCACATTCCCCGTGGTGGTGATGGAGCCGTAATCGCCTTTGGTCAGCCGGTTCAACCCGTCGTAACGGTAGGCATAGGCCGATCGCGTCGTATTGTCGTTACGCCAGCGCATCCCGCTCAGGTTCCCGTTATACTGGGCTACCGGCGAAAGGTTGGCCAGCTCCCCCGTCGTGTTGTAGTACAATTCTTCGGAAAATGCTTTCCCAATCGTATAACTGTCATCCGGGTCGTTGATCCTGGTCAGCCACCCCCGGATGTTATAACTGTAGTCTGCCTCCTGGTTCCCGTTGTGAAGCGTCTTCTTCTCCAAACGCCCGATTTCATCATACGTGTTTTCTGACAGGGTTACCGCCGTTGCCCCGTCATAACTGAACGTGGTCGTCGTCGGCCTGCCCATATGGTCATAGGCGTAGGTGGTCTCTGTCGTGACCGGGCCTGCACCCACCGTCTGCCGCTGGACAACCTGTTGTTTTATAGGTTGGCCCGTAAAGTTATACGTGGTCGAGGTACGGCTGTACCCTCCGTCAGGGTTGCTTTGGTTCTGCTGGATCACACGTCCGTATTTGTCATAGTACGTGCTCGTGTAAATCCAGTTAGAAGTACCCAGTACCCTGACCTTTGTTCCCGTGACCATCCCCTTCACACTCTCCGCCTGCACAGAACTGCTGTAAACCTGGTCATACCCGGTGTACGCTGTGTTACCGCCCCAGCCGGACTGGTAGTCATAGTCATCGTAATAGGTACAGGAAAGTACTTCCTGGATGCTGGACGGGGTATAGGAGGCGCTTCCGGCAACATTTGACCGCACCGATTCATAACCGGATGGTTCCTTACAAAGCCCTTCCTGTACCGGACGGTTGAACGTATCATAAAGCGTATATCGGAACAGGGTCGTATCACGGGCCCGCTCCCGGGCATCCTGTGTCAGTACCAGCCGGTCACGGCTGTCATACGCCAGCCGCTGCCATCCCGAGCCCGGGATTTTCTTCCTGATCAGCCGTCGACGTCCGTCATAACGGTAACTGTAAAGCAAATCATCATCCTGGTTTCCGGAAGTAATTGTCAGCGTGGAGCTGGAGGAGGCCGTGAACGAAAAGCCGTCGGACAAGGTCAGCGATGAGCCTTCACTGACCAGGTACGTACTCACCCCGCTTTCCGCTGTGCCCAGCGTTTTATCCGTGGTCACCAGCTGCGTCGTGCTTGTGGCCGTCGTTGTCCCGCTGAAGAGTTGGGATACCGCTTTGGGAGGGACCACATAGCGTAACTGGTCAAAATCGTCATACACGTAATAGGTCGGGTAAGCGGTAGTGCCGTTATAAGCCGTTTTCAGGATAACACGCCCCTGCTTGTCCTTGTATTCAACCGTGCGGCTCTGGCTGTCCCCGCTGTTGTTTTCGTCCCACGTCGTGGTCTTGTATAGTTCCCCTGCTCCGTAGTAACCAGACTGGGTCAGACCGCCGGATGCATCCACGTAAAAGTAGGTGACTTCACTGGCGGTATTCGTCCCGTAGCTGTATTTCAGCTCATGGCCGGTGCCGCTGTGCCAGCTTGCTCCCGGGGGGGCCTGTTTTAACACCCGGTTCAGCGGGGAGGCTTCGTAAACTGTCTGGCCGAAGGCATAGCTCCTGTCCCCCGAATCATAACTGCCGAAATTGGTCGATAAGGCAGGACTGGTATGGTAGGCACCGGCCTTAGCCGCGGCAAAGGGTAAGTATTGTTTTTCCTCCCGTCCGTAAGCATCGTAGGTAATGGTCGTGATAATGTCCTTCGTCGTATCTCCCGAGGCATAAACCTGGTTGGTCTGCTCAGGTCTCCCAAGGCCATCATAATACGTGACCGTTTTCTGGCAATCCCCCGGGGAAAGGGCCGGAACGGCCAGCTCGTCCGTTACTCCTGTCCTCGGAACATATGTCGTGATGTAGTTCTTCGTCGACGTCTGCGCTGATACAGAACTGTACAACAGGAATATAATAAACCAGATGACCAGTATATTCTTGCCTATTTGATACGTTTTGATCTCTTTTATTGTTTCCATGATATATTGGACTTTTATCGTTTTTACTGGTTAAATGAACTAGTTAAACCTGACGGTTAGCGATGCACTGACGGTCCCGTCACTGGTTTTGAAATAGACTGTCCCGCTCGGGAAAGAAGATGCAAATGAATAGGCCGTAAAATACAAGGTCTTGTTTCCGGAACCGGAGGTGATGTTATTCTCAGGATCGCCGTCATCTTCTCCATCGGTAATAACCAGCCACGAGGAAAGGGAACTGGACATGCTGATTGTCCAGCTGGTATTCGAAGAAACATTAATCGTTATAAACTTATCCAGATAGACAGACAGGGAACTCGAACTTAACGACAACGTGGGCACTGATTTTTGGGATACTGTTATGGCCTTCGTCTGATTCGCGGGACCATAAGTAATGGTTATTGTCGCTGTCCTGGTCGACGAAGTAGAATTTTTGGAGACAGTGACAGTTATCGTACCATCGCCACTTCCTGATGTCGGGGAAACAGTTAACCAGGAGGCATTATCCGATATAGACCAGGAACAGTTTGAGGATATCGTAAAGGTTGACGATCCCGCCGAATAAGTGAAACTCATGGATGATTTATCCAGGCTCAACGTAGGCCCGTCTGCTGTCGTTTCGTTGTAATAGTGATAGAAGTTCCGTGAAGTAACATTTCCATCATCATTACGGACATTTTTTAACCTCCCGAATTCATCATACTCATAATAGGTTGTCACCCCGTTGGGGGCAGTCGAAGAGGTCATACCAACAAGGGGAATATAGGAATAAGTACTCACCTCGGCACTGGGTACCAGTTCGCTTAACCTGGCGTACAATAAAGGACTTTGAGTTATAGTGCTGTCGCCAGAAAGGGGCTGTACCGAGCTTATCTTGTCATAGGTGCAATTTTTAAGTTCGGCCAAAGGGTAATTTTCATTATAGTCCCATAAATAGGAGGTGGTTACCCCGTCCCGCATAGTCACCTGGGCCACGTTGCCCCTCCTCTCGGTGTATTCGTCAAAAGACACTTCTGGTAAAGGATCATAATGTTGGTCGAGTGAAGTACCGTTATAATAATCATAGGAAGACAACATCACTTTATCCGCTATATTTAGCCTGTAAACCTTATCAGGCACATAACTGTTGCCCCACTCTTTATAAGTGGTCAATTGTCCGCTTATAATGGCATCCCCTTTCAGTTTGATCTCCTCGACCGGGTAATTAATCATATTACTGTCAACCATACCGGAATAAACCATTTCGTCCAAATCTGTCGGATAACGGAAAAGGGTCGTCACCGTGTCCCTGTCGCTTCGTATTGTCTGGTGCTTTTTTAACAAAAAGGATGTGTCATAGGTATAAAAATCCTTCTTCTTCAAAAAAGTATTAAAATGGGAATCCTGGTCATCCATAATATGATCATAATCATCTCCTATCTGAATCATGTCTGAAGTAACAGTATCTTCAGGAAAACCTTCAACTTCTACCGTTTGATTATAAGTACCCGAGTGTAATACATAATAACCACGTATATAAATATCGTTATAAATACCTCCGGTTCCGTAATAATATTGGTGATTCACTCTCTTTGCAACATATGCCGTTATTGATTCTGAAGAAGGAATCAGGTTATAATGGTAAACCTCGACCCTTTTTAATACATCATTTTTGTCAAAATATCCCTTTTCAACTAATTTACCTCTCCTATATTTATAACTTTCTCCTGAAAAAAAAGGGAATCCGCTAGGTGGATTAATCGTTGTATAAAATGAATTTTGATCATAGCTTACACTGGGATCATTCGGGATTTGAAAGGCATATTCGATATAACCATTTCCAGACTGGTAAGCCTTAACATTTGCATACAATACCTTAGATCCGTTATAAAAATCATTGTTAAATTGATCCATAACAAATCGTGTCGTGTAATTTTTGATAAAGACTTTTTTTTCAGAATCAGTCATCCCATTTCTCGTATCAATAAGACAAGCCAGTTTAGGAAAGTCAACATAAGCCGCACTATAACTATAGTTAATAGATGTCGAATCATTTCCGTCAAAAAGAATCTCTTTAGCTAAACGAAGCCCCGGAATTTTATACCCTTGCCACTCATTTAACTCATAATAAAACTCCTTAAATCCTCCTGTTGGAGTATCAACTCGCTTTAACAGGCCATTTTTTGATGCAATAGTTGGCGAACGATCTGCGCCATCTGAATCTAATACGACATAATTGTTATTCATTAAAAATGGATAAAATCGCGTCTGGCTTATATCACTCGAATAATAAGCATACAATTTTGATTTAAAAGTTGTTGCACCATTACTATTATAAAATCCCCCATAATCGTATTCATAAGAACCCCTATCAGGAACATTTCCGGAATAATAGGTAAAATTGTAAGCCTTACTGTGATCCTCCGAAGGAGATGTAATGACAACCTGATCCAATTTTAACCGGGAATTATCTCCCGCACTATGATTAAAGTAACTATAATTTAAATTTACCCTCTCGATTGGAGATCCCTCGTAATTTTTAATGTAGATCTGAGATAATGCACTATCTCCTTCTAACTCTTCACTACGATCAAACCCATAAGTAAATGAAATATTGCCTTTAGGAAAGGCAATATTTTTCAATCGTACCCGATTAGTTAGAGAGACGAAATTCTCCCATGCATCGTGTACATTACCTTTAGTTGTTTCATAGTAAATATCACTGTTGTAATAATCTGTAGAATCTGCGGCAAGAACACCACTGGCGACAGTTACAACGCCCATTTTACCGTTGCTGTCATAAGTGTATTTAATCGTATTTCCTGTGGGAGACTTTATTGAAGTCAGATACCAGCTGGAAATTCCCATCCGAACATCTAGCCCGATGCTCTTCATTGACCATGCCAAATAATCAAAGGTATAAACATAACCTTTATCATTGGTGATAGTCATTTTTTCAATATCACAAATATCATTATCCAAAATATAAACGCCACTAAATTGGATAGGGGCATCGGCTTCTTCAATATGTAAATTCACTTCATATTCAAGCTTTATATTTTGGCCATCAACAACAACAGGATTGCCTTCTTTATCAATAACAAACTCAGAATGTAACCCGGGCGCATCAGCGACCATTAAATCCGGCTCTCCATCGTATCTGGTAACAATACTTTTTACATCCTTAGCTTCATCGGCACTTGTATAATGCCATCCTTTTATCTCTCCAACTGCATCAGAATATTCATACATAAAATCATAAAGATTACCTCGAACTTGTCTTGTCACACATCCTCCTGCCTGGAGTGTCCACTCTTGTCCAACCCGAGAAGCAATCGAATGAATCTGAATTCCATTGGAAAAATAAGTTAGGGCAATAGGAATATTTAATCCATCCAAATCGACAGCATAAACCGGGAGTAAATACTTCACTTTTCCTGTACTATATTCCGGCTCAGAAAAGCTAACCTCATGAAATTTAGCCGTAGTAGGAGGAGTAAAATAATGATTAATTCTCCCATAATCCTGAGGATCTACCGTAGTTTGTTCATCACCCTGAGCTCTTGCGCAATACATACAAACTACTACAAGGGAAAAAATAAAAAAATAACTTTTTAACATAGATTTTTATTTAATTTTTTTAGATTTTTTGTCAGTTTACATCCCGTAACCCATTGAGAGAAATATATAGATGAAAAAGAACAATAAAAGTTATCTTAGACTCAATTTTTAACATATCAGTAATAACCCCAAAATTCATCAGACTTACCAAACAAAAAATAAATGAGACCACCCATAGATATATTTATTATAAGTTCGTATTGAAAAGTTCCGATTTTTAGACAAGTCCGGCAAACACAAACAACATGCTCAATAACATATAAAACTTATCAACAAACTATTGACTTTTCCTTCATGAAAAAAAGAGGTATCCTTCGTGTAAAAAAACATACCCTCCATAAATTTTTCTTGCATTATGTTAATAAAAATAAATGATCATTGTTAATAAATAATCCCAAAAACAGGTTTCCCTTCTTCTTGAGAAATCTTAAAAAAAAATGAGAAAATAAAAAATATTTTATTCCGGAACAGCTCCCTTCACATTTCAATTAAGCACTAGTAATCAACGATATATTATCATATAAAAGGGCAAAATAAAGCCTCTTTGTAAGGGTTGCTTCACGCTATGTTATTAACTTTTCCATGGAATAGCCACGTGATTTAGCCAGATTATCCTATCTTAGCATTAACACAAAAGTTTATTTTTTATTGTTAAATAAAAAATCCTTTTTACAAATTATCCGGATGGAAAAGATCGCCGGAATTAACTGAAAAAAGGAGCTTCCAAACCAAAACAAAGTCTATGAAACGACCATTCCTGTTGCTTCCTCTTCTTCTTTTTATCAGGATATCACTGTTTGCCAGCGATATCGATAAAAACTACAGTCATTTTCTTGACTCGGTTGCTGAAAGTATCCCCGCGCTAAACCAGCAGGTGGATATTTCAGTAAGCGATATTTCCCTGAAGGAGCTCATCCGTATCCTGGGGAATTCCACCGGGCTAAACGTATCTGCCGACCCGGGGATCAACAGTACCGTCAATTCAAACTTCAATGGGGTGCAGGCCAAAGATGTTATCAGCTTTCTTTGTTCCAATTTCAACCTGGTACCGGAGGTTTACGGCAATATTCTCTACTTAAAACCGGTCAGGGACGACGGAAAGAAGCTGTCTATCGGGTTTATCCCGGGCGATTCCATTCTCTCGTATCAGGTCAGCAACACGCCTGCCGAAGAATTCTTCAGGGAACTCACCAGAAAAACCAATGTCAACTTCGTCCTCAATCCCGGGATCACCGGTACACCAATCCGCGGATTCGCACAAAATATTTCGTTCAGCGATGCGATAACCCAGATCGCATCGTCCAATAACCTGGATATACAGGAAAAGAACCCGTCCCTGTTCATCGTGAACCTGCCCCTGAAGGCCAACGCGGAGAAAACAACCCGCTCAGCAATAAAACCAGTCTCGCTGCAATACTCAAACGGGTTAATCTCAGTACAGGCTTCAGACTGCCCCATTTCCGACCTGCTTAAAAACCTGGAAGCCAAAAGCGATTATTCCTGCTGCTTTTTAAGTCCGGTACAGGAAAAGGTATCGCTCAACATAAAAGATTATGACCTGAACCACTTTTTAAGTTATATCTTTTCCGGCTCTGAAGAAACATACCGGATTGATGATCACTGCATTTTTGTGGGGAACAGAAAGCTGGCAGAGATAAAAACCTGCGAGATGATCAGGCTGAACAACCGCCGGGTAGATTCCTTAAAAGTTATCCTGCCTGCGGAATACAAAAAAAATCTGGAGATCAATGAATTTCTTGAACAGAACAGTTTTATCATCTGGGGCGATGCCGATAAAATTTACCAGTTCAAGAAGATCATCAGGGACATCGATATTCCGGTGCCGGTGATCCTGATCGACGTGATCATTATCGACTCCTCAAAAAGCTTTGGCGTGGAATCGGGGCTCGAAGCCGGGATAGGGGAAGAGCCCACCACGACCTCCGGGACCATCAACGAAGGACTGAACCTTACCCTGGGGGCCGGTTCTGTCAATAACCTGATGAAACATATCGGGCTGGCTAACCTGGGAAAAGTAACGCCTAACTTTTACCTGAAACTTAAGGCAATGGAAACAGACGGGATTATAGATATCCGCAGCACGCCTCAGCTTTCGACCCTAAACGGGCATTCGGCCTCGTTATCAATCGGCGAAACAGAGTATTACAAGGAAGAGTCCACTACGATTTACGGGACGCAAGACCCGCAACTGCTCACACAGGCGACCTATAAGCCTGTTGAAGCGAAACTACAGGTCGACATAAAACCTTTTGTCACCGGCAACGGACAGGTTTCCCTGGATATTAGTGTTATCAAATCTGAATTTACAGAACGGTTAAACGATGAAGGTCCTCCGGGAACAGTATCCCGGGAGTTCAAGTCGAAAATAAGTGTAAGAAACCAGGACATGATCCTGCTGGGAGGGCTGGAAGAAAACACAAGTAGCGTCAGTTCATCGGGTTGGCCCTTGCTCTCCCGAATACCTGTGCTGAAATGGTTTTTCTCTTCACGAAGCGATACAAAGAAGAAAAACCATTTGAATATATTCATCAAGCCAACTGTTTTTTATTAAGGATAACGATAGGTTTCATGAGACCTGTCTTACTACGGCAGATTATTTTAAATTAAACAACAACAGAAAAAACTCAACCTCTTTCTATGAATATCCTTCTGAAAATAGTCCCTTCTTTTAAATTCAGGGAGACCAGGGTGCTGGTTTTCATGCAAACCGGTGAGGGGCCGTGCTATGCGCTCTACCGGGCCTACCGGAAAAAGGGGAAAGCAGAGATGGAACCAATTTTTGGCTATACCCGGGACAGGGAGATCCTCGCCCGTCAGAATATTCCAGCCGGAATGCCGGTCATTCTGTCATTCCAGGGGGAAGGACTGGTCCAACGCATATTCACAGGAACAAAAGAGGAAGCGGTGAAACATATCCCCAATTTTAAGGCGTCCGAATATGTCATCCAATACAGGGACCTGGAAGACGGGAGGACACTCCTGGCCCTTTCCCGGAAAGACAGGATTGAAAAAGCATTTGAAGACCTGCAAAAAATAAATATTTTTCCCTCCGCATTATTCCTGGGATTTTCGGGGTTCCTGAAATTTTCAGGAGCGATTGCCGTAACAAAAAGCCAGCTTATTGTCGGATCACATTCCCTGCAACTGGAAGGGGAAAAAGTGCTCTCGGTCGAAAAAATCAGCAGGACCGCCCCAGGCCCTGAGCGGCAGGAAACGAAGACGGACGAGGATATCGAAGCCATGGGAACTGCCATCAGCTTTTTCATCAACGGACCGGGCAGGCAGGAAATCCTGACAGCCATCCCAACTTTCAACCTGAAGGAACTGGTGGCAGCAAAAATCAACAGGAGCATCCTGCGCTATGCATTACCAGCGCTCCTTGCAATTCTGCTGGTTAATTTTCTGGTTTTCGACCATCTTCAGCTACAACAGCAGGCATCAGAACTGACAAGGACCTCCAGGCAGGAACTTGCCCGGACTGTCGACCAGCTAAAAAAAGAAATAGATGCGGAACAAAAATTTACAGGAAACGCCAATCTTGGAGAAGAACATGCCTTTGCTTTCTATGCCGACAGGCTGGCTGCCCTGAGAACGCCGGGTATCCGTTTTTCGGAACTGACCATCGATCCCGTCCGGAAAAAGACCCGACCAGGAGAAAAGATTGACATTGAAAGAGGAATAATCATCCTAAAAGGCAGTTGTACAAACGAGGAAAGCTTCAGCAAGTTTCTGGTTGGTCTGAAGAACGCCCAATGGACTGTGGAAATCATAAAACAGGTTTACACGTTCAGTAACGAAGCCGGCTCTGCCAGTTTCGAGATGGAAGTGACTTATAAAAACAATATGCAATGAAGACAGGGGTACAACAACAGAGACTAAAACTATTACTTCCGGGGATGGCGCTGATCCTGATCCTGGCCTGGGCTATGGCTATCCGTAAAACATGGGACAACTATACTGAGCTAAAAAAAACAGAAACCGAGCTAAACGGGACAAGCATTTCTGATGCTGCAATCATGGAGCTCAAACAGCAGTTGGAAAAAATAAAATCAAAACAAGATATAACAGAGGGTGCCCTTCAGCCGGAACAGGTATTTAAAAAAATATCCGACCTGTGCAGCCGGACCGGGAATACCCGGATCATCCAGATACCTGAAGTTCATCAATGTACGCTGGATAGCTACCAGATCGAAACCATGAAGATGGAACTGGAAGGCAGCTTTTCCAACTTGCTGCGCTTCCTGTATAACCTGGAGCATGAACCATCTGTCGGGAAAATTGCTTCAGCAGATTTCTCGGTCACCAGGGATTTCAAACAAAAAAAGGAATACCTGCGCCTTACCTTGCTCATTCAAAAATTCCACAAACATCCAAACTCAAATGAAGATGGAAAAAAATCGTAACAACGTGATCTGTTCTCGGGAAACAAAAAAAATTCAGGCCGGGGGGATCAGCCTAAAAGCTGTTCTCTTTTTTCTGCTGCTACTGGCTGGCTGCGACGATATATTCGAGAAAGATATCAGCGATAAGTCTGTCGAGCTTTACGCCCCCTCGTCCGGACTCGTTACAGGCAGTACGGAGATCATATTCTCCTGGTCTCCGGTGGACGGGGCATCCGGCTATAATTTTCAGCTTGTTTCACCATCATATGACCAGCCTTATGAGCTGGTCGCCGATTCCGTACTTTCTGAAACCAGTCTGACCCTCAGCCTGGACAGCGCAAAATACGCCTGGCGTGTGAAAGCTGAGAACTCGGCATATGAAACCCCTTTCTCTGAACCGTCAGTCCTGACTATTGGCGATGAAGAATAAAAAAATAACAACGGTATTTCTGATCATTGCCGTTATCCTGGTCTGGGGAACGATCATTTACAAGATATTGAAACGGGACACGGGACAGACCGGCAAAGGAAATGCCGGTCCCATGAAAAAAGAAGAACCGGTGCAAAACAGGACGGGATATCACCTGTTATTGGATTATGCCGATCCTTTTTCCCTCGAAAGGGAACCGGCACATTCCAGTTCTGAGGAAGGGCCAGCAACAGGACCACTACCTGAAAAGGCAGTCTGGCCCGGGATAAAATACAACGGGATGGTCTCCTCCGTCATGGGAATAAAAGCCTCGATTACGGTGGAAGGGAAATCGCTGATCCTGAAAACCGGGGACAATTTTGACAATTTGTTTTCTGTGGCAAAAATTGATAATGATTCCATTTTAATTATAAAAGAAAATGAGAAGAAGTGGTTTAAAAAATAACCCGGTAACCGGAATAAAAGGGTTTCTGTTCCTCATGGCCTGGCTTGCATGCCTGATCGCCCGGGGGCAAACCTCTTTATTGCATACAGTAAGCATCAGGCAGGACAGTTTTACCTGTGACTTCCAGATCCTGATCTCGGAACAGGCGAAGGCACATCTCAAAAAAGGGCTATGTTATTTCTGGTTCAGGAACGGACAGCTGGAATCCAGCATCGAAGGCTATACAGGAAGCCTTCTCCACGGAAAGTTTGAGAAGTTCGATCCGGAAGGAAGACTGGCAGAAAAAGGCCGCTTTGACCTGGGACTTAAGGATGGTGACTGGACCAGGTGGGACAAGGCGGGAATAATCGGAACAACAGAACGCTGGAAAAAAGGCTATATAAAATACAGGAAAACAATAGACAAGGATACGGTCATCACCGAATTATTCCGTAACAACCTGCTACAGGGAAAGAAGACCATCCGTGTAGACGACAAAATAATTTCCGCGCAAAAATACAGGGAAGGAAAACTTCTCCCGGAGAAAAAATCACTATTCGTAAAAAGAGTAAAAAAACTGTTTAAAAATAAAAAACGAGGGGAAAAGAAAAAGAAAGGCAAAAACGATCCCTTGCCCGTAACGAAAGATGAACATTCTGATTAACAAATATTTTTTAATAAAGCTGAGGGGTGGTGCCCTGCAATTCACGATTGCCTTTGCCCTGTTAGTGCTTATGGTGGTCCTTTCTTTCCTGCTTTATGACCAGCTTCGGGGAGACGAACTGCTCAGGCTCCGGATGAAGGAAGCCCTATACAGGGATATCCGCTCAGCCTCGCTAATTCTGGAGGAATCTCCTGCCTTGTTTGAAAAAGACTCATCTTCATTTTTTCTGCATTCGGATATTTTTACTGACTCGGTAGGGATATCCGTCCAGCCGTGGGGCTTCTATCGACTGGCCGTCATAAGCGAGGCTCACAGGCAGGCTGCTGTCCGGAAGTATTTTCTGTTCTCGGACGACCTCTCAAAAAACAAGCTAAAACCCTCGCTCTATTTTTCCGACCCGAACAGGTACCTCTCCGTTGGCGGGAATACCTACCTGGGAGACGGGACCTGGCTCCCTGCTTACGGGGTCAGAAAGGCCTATGTTAACGGAATTGGCTACTACCGCGATTCGCTGGTACAGGGGACATCATATCAGGCGGAGGACTCGCTTCCTTCTCCGCGCGAAAATCTGAAAAGAATGTACACAAAAACCCTGGAACAGGCAAATGAGGCAGATAGTGTCACGAGCCTGGAAGCAATAGCAGGGAAAGGCTCTCTGTTCAATTCCTTTAAGAACAAAACGCTTGTTGTCCTCTGTCCCGAAGACGCAGTGCTGGAGGACATCAGCATCGCGGGGAACATTATCCTGTGTGGTAACGATCTTGAAATCCGCCATACAGTTACCCTCGAGAACTGCATCGTCCTGGCCCGGTCCGTAAAGATTGATGACAGGTTTAAAGGGGCCGGACAGTTTATTGTGGAGCAGGCTATCTCGACCGGGGACTCCTGCACCTTCGAACCGCCGTCAATCTTTTATTCCGAGGCAGGTACCATTGACGGGATCATACGGCTGGGGGAAGGATGCACGTTTACCGGCGACATCATCCAGACCGAATATATCTCGCCTTTCGCGGAGATCCTTACCCTTGGGAAGGGTACAAAGTTGACAGGACAGGTTTACTGTAACGGCATCGTTTCGGTAAGCGCAAGCATTTTGTTCGGCAGCATGTTTTGCCGCGGTTTTATTTATCGCACAAAGAAAGGCGTGTACAACAATTTTTTGCTGAACGTATGCATTGATCATCAGCGGCTACCCGGTGAATACGGGGGTATGACATTAACAGGAGAAACAAATGGGAAAAAATGTATTCTTGAAGTTTACTAAAAGGAAACTACAGGCATCCACCTTAATCGAAGTGATCGTTTCGCTTGCTATCTGCCTGATCATATTTTCAGTCTCCATCCGTTTCATCTTAAATATCCGTCTGAATGACAACCTGGAGACAAAACAAAAGGCGGAACTGCTCCTTAGCTGCCCCACGGACAGCATTACCGGTCCCGGCCCGGACCAGGCCGCAGACAGCAGCAACCTAGTATTACAAGCCGACACGGCAACAGACAGTATCTATACAGGACTAAAAAGGGTTACGCGTTCCGTCAGCCTGAAAGACGGCAGGACCATCTGTCAGGAAATCTTTTTCACGAAAGTAAAAAATGAAGAAGACCAATGATCCGGACAAAACATTACAATACGATGAAAAAACAGGAATACCCGAAAAACCAAACAACACTTCATCCAGCCGGCAAAAAAGGACCGGTCGCATTAAAGGCATTCACGATCATGGAACTGATTGTCACCATGATCCTTTCCCTGGTACTGTTCAGCCTGCTCTACCTCTCCTACCAGATCCTCAGACAGCAAGTCTCACAGGACGACAATGGCCTCCCTGAGATCCTTCTGCTGAAAGAATGCATGACTATCTGTATGGAAGAAGCGTCACTGGTGACCAGTTCCGGGGATACCCTTTATTTCCAAAGCCCGGTGAAATCACGTTCGTTGTGTCTCGGAACAGATTATATTTTGCTTGAAGAGGAAGGGAAAAAGGACACAGTCTACAAGGGAGCGTATAACTACAAAATAAGCCAGGACCAGGAAACAGGACTTGTCAGGCAGGTAATGCTTGATTTTACCGTCGACAAACAACAGGTTGACTTTTGCTCTGCCAAAGAATACTTACCGGTAATATGGCTAAAAAGAAAAAAAACAGACTATGGATATTGACCTGAAAAAAATACAAAGGGAACCCCGTGTAAAAAAGGACCACAAGCAAACAGGTTCCCTGTTAAACCGCGACATCCGCCTGGGAAGTGCCGAACTCCCCCTTGCCCGGAAAGAGGAATTTTATGCCGAGGCCGCCGTGCTCTTGGGATCCGGCCTCGATATAAAGGCATGCCTGTCTGTTATTATCAGTGAACAGGCCAGGGAAAAACAGAAAGAGCTCTTCCGGGAGGTCAGCGAAAAAATAATAAACGGAAGAAACCTTTCAGACTCGCTGCTCGATACAAAAAAAATTTCCCTGTTCGAGTATTATACCCTTAAGATCGGGGAAGAAACAGGAAGGCTCCCGGAGGTGCTGAGACAACTGGCCAGCCACTTCAACAAGAAGATCAAGCAACGGCGGCAGATCATCAACACGTTCTCCTACCCTTTGCTGGTGCTGGGGACTACCATCCTGGTGGTCGTCTTCATGATGATCTTTATCGTGCCCATGTTCGAGGAGCTGTTCAAACGCTTCAACGGGGAGCTGCCAGCCCTGACCCGCCGCGTACTGCAGTGTTCCAAGTTTATCAGCGCCAATATTTACTTCATTCTGCTGTTTATGGCGGCAATTGTCCTGACCCTTCTGCTGGTAAGAAAACATCCCGCTTTCAGGCGGATCACCGCTTCAATTGCCCTGAAAATACCGGTTTTGAATTCAGTCCTTATCAAGATATACCTGTCAAAATTCTGTCAGACCATGGCCCTGTTAAACTCATCGAGGATACCTATTTTAACCTCCATCCAGCTTATCCGGAAAATTATCGGCTTCTATCCTTTCGAGAAAGCGCTGGAACAGGTAGAAGAAAATATTATCGGCGGCGACCTTCTATACGAAGCCCTGCGGCGTCATGCCGTGTTCGATCCCAAGATCGTTTCGCTTACCAAGGTGGGCGAAGAGGTAAATCAGCTAAATGTAATCTATGAAAAGCTGAATGAGCAGTACCACGACGAAGTACAGCACAAAATGACCGTGCTGGATTCCATGCTCGAGCCCATCCTCATTATTATGATCGGCTCGTTTGTCGCCGTGGTCCTCATATCCATGTACCTGCCCATGTTCAAAATGAGTAATGCCATGTTCTGAAAAATGAATACTATGGATTTACAATACATAACTGACGGACGCGGACGCAAAAGTGGTGTTCAGCTTCCTATACAAGATTGGGCGAAGATTCAGAAAGACCTTGAAGAACTGGAACGGTTAAGGAACAAAAAACTATTTCTTTCTGAACTGGCTGAAGCTGTTGAAGAAATGAAGCTTATTAAAGAAGGCAAAGCACAAGCCCGCAACGCTGAAGATTTTCTCAATGAGCTTTAAAGCCCCATAAGTCACCTTCATATTATTAGACGAACGGTCGCTTTTATTTTTTTAATTCATTTATCTGATTCTGCAAATCTTCTATTTTCTTATTTTGTTCGATCATATAGAGTGTCAACTCCTCGATCTTCTGTAGCAATTTAGAATTCATTTCCCCGAGGTTTACACCATTATCTTCGACCTCTTTGGTTGTTGGAATGTCCGGCAGATGATTTTTCTCATTTATATAGTCCTCAACCTCTTTTAGTGATTTTAATTTATATTCATCATTAAATACAAAATCACTCCATGTTGTTGAGGTAATCTCTACCTTGACTTCCTTTGCGCCAATTGTTCCATTGACGGCTAATTTATAATTATTGATATTTTGGGATAAGTCAGTGCCTATACCCACGTCGCCATTACTTTTAATTCGAACTACTTCCATGTTATTATTAACATTGAACGTAATAAATCCGCCTGTCTTTGAGCGACCTCTATAAAAATTGATAGAACTATTTACTTGACCATAAAAACTATGCTCAATAGAAAAGCTTTTGCCATTGTAATCTGTCAATTGAGTTCCATACCCGCGGACACCTATAAATGTGCCATCTCCAGAAGAATTTCCTTCAGAAAGTCTTCCAAAAACTGTTCCTAATTTACCATTACTAATATCTGATGAGACATCCAAAAATGCCTTTACAATACTTGTTCCTCCTATTCCACCTACTCCTACTTTACCGCCATTGGGAACTAAATATACTAATGAGCTTGCGAGATCATTGCTTACACAGAAAAGTGCTGTCTTACATGTACCATCTAAATTAGAAATTTCAAATGTTTTTTGATCGACCTCAGAGGCTAATCTAAGTGTTGAGGATATTCCTGTACCAATATTATAGAAAGACCATGGTCTGTCCGTATTAAATTTTAATAGTTCACCACCATCTGTATTTTTAGTGATTGTCAATTTAGATGTCTGTAATTCATCTTGAGCATATAAATTAAAAATAAAAATTAATAAACTCAGTAATAATATAATTTTTCTCATTTTCTATGTATTAAAGTTCAACATTAAATAATTTTCCAATAAAGACACCGATATTGGTTTAATCAGATGGTTTTACCATATACTATTTCTAGGACATACATTTTAGGTACCTTTTGGTGTATCACAATTTCATTAAATAGCAAATTTTCTATCAATAATATCCGGTCAACACTAATCTTTTTTACCGATGAGTAAGGTTTCGATTTTTGCTAATTTATCTTCCAATACCTCCAGCCTTTTTCTGAGTACTCCCTCTGTCTGCTCAGACTCCTCATGCTGTCTTTTCCCTTCTGCTGCCAGCTCCCGGATTTGTTTATCCTTTTCAATGGCATACAGTGTTAACTCTTCCACTTTTCTCAACAGCACCTTATTCATATTACCCAGGTCAATTCCCTGCTTTTCGATTTCCGCCCCACCCGGAATACCCGGTAAATGTTTATTTTCCTTTATGTATGCTTCCAATTCTGAGAAATCAAGTAAATTATAAGTCTTCTCAAATACATAATCTGGCCAGTCTGAAGCATTGACAGAAACGCGGACTTCTTTTGCCAGGATTGTCCCGTCAACCGATAACTTTTCAGCAGGACTGGTTGTCCCTATTCCGACATTTCCATCGTAATTGACCATGACCCCGATGCCATCTCCCTGAGGCTTTAGCAACGCATTACTTTGATTTCCTGTTGCAACAAATGACCCCTCAATCAGAAAGCCACTGATTTCTGCATAAGGCATGTTCAACGTACTGTTAAAGCTTACTTCTACAACTTTTCCTGTTGGTTCGCCATTGGATGCCCCCTCAAAGATTGCGGCATATGGCCGGCGAGAGCCACCATTAACCGTGGCGCCTGCCCTTGTCAGTCCCAGTCGATAAAATGCTGCATCCAAATTCGAAGTAACGCTATATTCCCAGGCATCAAAAGAGGTCAGAATGCCTATTTGCTCATTCGTCATGGAATTCAACATGGTTGCCAGACTTTCAGAGCTAGCCGTATTCCCATAGCAATCATAGGTCAAATCTGAGATGACTGATTGATCGGATTTATTGATAACAGTAAGTCTCAATCCCCGTCCTGAAGCGGTATTATAAACGGTTGAACCACCTATCTTCAATATCCGTGCAGCATTCCTGTTCAATCCGGTTCCCCGGATGTAAAGTTTGGCTGGCTCTGTTTGCCCGGATACAGATAATCCGGTGAACAGAATTAAAATAAATAGAATTGACAAAATTTTCATTGAGCCTATTTTTATAAATTAATTATGCTTGTCTTTCAGGAGCGTCTCGATCTGATCAAGCCGGTCCTGCGTTTTCTCATTCCGCTCTTTAAGCTCCCGGACTTCTTTCACCATACGTTCCTCTTTGCCCATCAACTGACTGACATCCTTATCTTTTTGAATCGCATAGAGCGTGAGTTCTTCGATCTTCTGCAACAACAATTTGTTCATTTGTGCTAAATTCACCCCGCTTTCTTCCATTTGCGCAGCACTGGGAACGCCGGGAAGATGCTTGTTTGTTTTAATAAATGATTCTATTTCCGAAAGATCCTCGAGCCTGAAGTCATTATCAAAGACATCGTCAGCCGTCTGACCGTTCGCTGCATAGATAATATTACTGGCGGCCAAAGTACCTTTAAGATTAAGGTCTTTCACGCTTGCAAGTGTAACTTTAATTTCCTGAGCTTTGATATTGCCGATAACCTCAAGTTTAGCCGAGGGAGCGGAAGTGCCTATCCCAACATTACCAGTATTGGAAATACGGATCCGTTCTATCCCGAATGTCGAAAAGCCCAGGAAGCCTCCATTGGTACCTCCTCCCCGGTAAAACGAGATAAACCCATTGTTCTCATCTGTGTTATATTTCAGTCCTATCCGAAATGACTCGACATAGCCTAGCTGTGTTATCAGCGTTTTTGTATATAATTGGAAACTACTTTCATTGGCCTGGCCCAGAATTGTACCATAAGTATTATCTCCGTTTTTTACGTGAAGCTTTGCAATGGGAGAAATGGTCCCGATTCCTACATTCCCGGATGAAGGAAAGGTATTTGTTTGTCCTTGCAGCAAATGAGCAAGAAGAATAAGGAGTAAAAGAACAACTGTCGTTTTCATAATAAGATTTACAATTTATTACTCATTTCCGGAAGAAGCAGCTTTTAATGTTCTAATCTCTGCTTCAAGGGCTGTTATCCTTAAATTCTGCTTCTCAAGTCCTGCGATTTTCCTATCCTGCGCAATCATATATAGCGTTAATTCTTCTATTTTCTGCAAAAGCTTCGTGTTCAGATCACCTAAGCCGGTCCCATTTTCTGTCATCTCGCCGGCCGGTGCTATTTCCGGAAGATGCTTTTGGTCTTTTACAAACTTTTCCAATTCAGTTAATGGCATCAGGTGATAATCCTCCTCAAATACGAAATCAGCACCATTCATATCTACTTTAATCTCATTAGCCCGGATCGTTCCAACCACGTCTAGTTTATATGCAGGAGTACTAGTTCCAATGCCGACAAGACCAGAAGATGAAATTCTCATCCTCTCGTGTAAATCTGTTATTTGGGGATCGTCAGTATTCCCCATCCCAACCGGAATAAAAAACTAACGCTTTTCTTCCATCGACTTTATCTCCTACTCCTCTCAGCGCAACTCCATTATTCGGCTTATATCCTCCCGTTAAAAGCAAATAGGGTGTATTGGTATTGTTATCACCGGTTAATGCATGCAGTCTTAACCCTGCATCTGTATTCACAGCATTTATTTGTATCTTTTTCTCCGGACTATCTGTACCGATACCTATAAATCCAGAAGATGAAATCCTCATCCTCTCGCGCAAATCTGTTATCTGAGGATCATCAGTATCCTCATCCCAACCGGAATAAAAAACTAACGCTTTTCTTCCATAGACTTTATCTCCTACTCCTCTCAGCGCAACTCCATTATTCGGCTTATATCCTCCCGTTAAAAGCAAATAGGGTGTATTGGTATTGTTATTACTTGTTAATGCATGCAGTCTTAACCCTGCATCTGTATTCACAGCATTTATTTGTATCTTTTTCTCAGGACTATCTGTACCTATACCTATATTGGAATTGGTATTACTATTACCTATTCCGCCTTCACCATTTGGCAAATAAAGTATTTGCGCATTCGTTATCAATGTAAAACTCATTAAAAACAAGCAAATTAGAATCTGTTTTTTCATATTCTGACAATTGGTTTGATATCAATGCATAATATTTCAGCAATGCTCCATAATATTTTCGTTGGCTGCGGACAAGTATAAGTGCTGTCAGCATAAAATTATTTTCTGCAATATGTTTGTGTTGTTCTTTGAGAACAGGCATCGTTCAGATCGATACCAGCAATGACTTTTTATTTGAAATTTCTGAATTTTACAGGAGCAAACGAACAATAAGGACATGTTGAAAAACACAAAAAAGTTATCAACAAAATTTTTATCCATTATGCAATATCACCGGATAGGCAGCCCATGTCCCCACAATATCATTTCAAGATAATATTCTGCATCCTCATCAAATTGTTCGATTATTTATGAACAGTCAGGAATAGCATTGCTGTTGATAAATTTATCATTGTCAAAATCCCAAGAAAAAATAAGCTAGCTCTTAACTGTTGCAGGAATTATTATCTATCATAGCTGTCCGGAATTCTTAATTAGGAAAAAAGCTCAAAAATTCAAAATTTTAAGGCGACAAAACACTTAAAAAAGAATTATGAGCTTTCCGATGCATAAAAATACAAAAAAGTCTGACATGCCATTGTTCGGACAGTTAATTGATTTGATTCCCCGTCACATTCTGATAACAAGTATCGACAAATATCAAACGGATAAATATTGTAGCAATTACAAAACCTACGACCAACTTGTAGCATTAATGTTCGGACAGCTGAATAAATGCACGAGCCACCGCGAGATTTGTATCGGGTTAGGCGGTGACGAAAAATTTCTCAGGGACATTGGGTTGAGCCAAAGCCCGGCACGTTCCACCATGAGCGAAGGCAATGCCAAACGCAACTATGAAGTATTCTGCGAGATATACCACAAGCTGGTGGAACATTACCGAAATGTTTTTAGTAAACGCCCCGGGTATAAAGAGATAAAGGAAATTGAAGGGAAAAACATCAAATTGGTCGATGCCACCATAATGAGCGTTTGCCTTAGCCTCTTCGAATGGGCCTCATACCGGACAGCTAAAGGAGGCATAAAGGCACATGTGAGCCTTGACGAGAAAACAATGTTGCCTGAGATTATAAACATTACCGAAGCCAAACTAAGCGACAGGCGTGGGGTTGACGGATTCCGTTACCCCAAAGACACCATTGTTGTTGACGACCGGGGATATTTTGATTTTTCCCTGTTCAAACAAAGGGTCGACGACCAAAACATCTTTATCACACGGATGAAATCAAATACGGTGTACCAGGAAATAGAAGAACTTGACCTGGCGGACGACCGTGATTTTGAAATTCTCAAAGACGAGACTATAAAATTAAGCAGTGTTGCTGCCGTCGAAGCAGGGATGGACGATATAACACTAAGGCGTGTTGCCATTTATTTTGAAGAAACCGACCGTAAGACAAAAACAAAAAAACACAAGGTAATAGCACTGGTAACAAATAACCTTGATTGGGATGCTTCCGTCATTGCGGAACTGTATAAAAGAAGGTGGTATATCGAAACATTTTTCAAGCTGATGAAACAAAACCTCCAGATAAAGAACTTCCTTGGAACCAGTGAGAATGCCTGCAAATCGCAAATCTATGTTGCACTGATCTGCTATTTTCTGCTCGAACTGGTAAGACGGACCGCAACAAAGGCCACGCACCGCTTTGGGCATTTTATAACGCTGATAAGGGTCTGCCTCATAAAATATGAGGTGATGGAATATATCGTCAATGATATCCGTACGGTCGTGAAAAAAGTGAATGATTACAAAAAACGGCAGGACGACAAACAGATGGCGCTAAATTTAAAGACCGGCTAAAATAGTTTTGCCTGTTTTTCTGAAATTTAAAAAAATAAACACTTGATCTCAACTTAGTTATGAAATAAAAATCATTTTTTTCATAAAATCCCGGACACTTATGATTATCTATAAGAGTTTTAGCAGTTTTAAATGATTTTGTTGTCTTAAAACTGGGGGTAACTATAGAAACCGCCACCCCTGCTTTTGACAGGAAAACCGTGAACCGCATTAAAGATATCCAGTTTCTGAAAGACGAAGACCGCAGGCATGTTTATGCCCTACTCGATGCCTTCCTGGAAAGGACTAAAATACAGAGTATCATACATTAAAAAAGCCCGGCATTGACCGGGCTTTTTTAATGTTATTCAGTTTTAGAATCAACAGGTGAGAAAAAATAATTATCTCCCCAATGGTCTCCTTGCCAGTTATCTTTATATCCTAACTCCTTGCCATTTTTTAAAAGCATCTTAAATGTACTTTCCCCTGCTCGATGGCGTGAGTCTTCTTTAAACTCATGGTCAAACTCTCCCTTTTCTTGGTGCATAATAATGGTGTCTCCATTTGTAGAATAGGTGCCATAATAATGCTCTCCAGTCTCTGCACTATATTGCGTATAGTTTTGTTCAGTAAATTTAATTTCATCTAATCTCCCGTTGCCATAATCATATTGCCAAGTAGTACCTTCCATTGATATTTGGCTATTGCACGAAAGCAGAGAGAATAACGATATTAGGAAGAAAATATATTTCATGTCATTTTTTATTTGGATTAGCTCTTAGATAATATTTACCCTTAAATCCAACAGCATTTTTAATGAATGCTCTGTATTTAGGTAAGCTTCCTGGACCACAACCACCTGTCTGGCATCCCTCTGATATTTGAACTCTTTTCCCATTTCTAAACATATTCGTAGATAATGATTCTCTTGCCCAGTTTCCCTTATGGAAAAGAACTTCATCCATCACATGTTCAGAAGTTGGTTTCAATGACCCATCTGCATTGTAATTATCAGGATTATTGGGATTTCCGCTAACTGTCGGGACATCTCCACCACCCTCTATCAGGATTGCACCATCTCCTTTGTAAGTTGTATACTCTGCATCATACAATCCTTCTGCTAATGTCCCAAATTGTTCTATATCGGCAGGTACTGTATTCCCATTAATAGTTGCAGAAGCCCCTTCTGTGTTTGACTCAAGATAAAGGCTAAATGTAGCTGTATTTATTTCCTCATTTCCATCCTTGTCCCTATTATGGGTACCAACTAATACATTTTTGCCTAAACTTTGGTACGTCTGGTTATCAATTTTTAATTCTCCTTCTTGGTCTTTCCAGGTAATTGTTCCGTTAATATCGTACCAATCTTCACCGTTAGGGTCAATAAACAGTATCGGATTATTTGCCACATAATGGTAAGGTGATAAAGAAATATTGTGTTCGTTCTCGGAAAGTGGGTCAACAGTGTGAAAACGTGCAAGTTCCGGGTCGTAGTAGCGAGAACCATAATCGTAATTTTCAAAGAACTCGTCCTGTAACTCTTTGCCGTTATAAAGATATTTATTTTTATCCAGATTATTGTCCGTAAAAAGGCTCCCGAACGGGTAATATTCCGTTACCTGTTCGACCGCCGGCGTTGAGCCGCTGTAACTGACCACCATCCGCGTGTTACCAAGGTGGTCTTTCAGGTAGTAGTGGGATCATGTCAACTTTTGGTAAAAAGCTCGGAAAATACAGGGAAGCCAAAGGGCTTTCACAAAAGGAACTGGCAAAGCTCCTTAGCACTTCGTATTCTGTAATCGGTAAATATGAGCGGGTGAGATGCTGCGAAGCATTGAAGCGGCTAAAAAAATAGCAAAGCTGGTTGGGACAACCGTAGGTTATTTATTGGGGGAAACTGACGAGGAAAATATTCTGAAAGCCCCCGAGATGCTTAAACGCCTTAACGAGATTGAAAAAATGGAAGAGGACGACAAAGGGCACATCCTCTCTGTGATTGACGGGTTTATTAAGTCCATTAAGATTAAAAATATTGCTGCATTGTAAAAAGAAAGCCCGGCAGTGCCGGGCTTCTTTGCTTTAATTTCATTCAGTTTTAAACAATACCTTATGTACCTTTAAAACCATTTCTTTATCCATAAATCCTTTCTGGCTATATGTTGCAGCAACAGGCGTATCTTCTTTTAATTTTGAGATAGAGCTCAGCATAATTTCTATATGTTCTCTTTCTTCATCTTTCAAATCCTTTTCCCCATAATGCATCTTTATAAAGTTTTTTATAGTAAACTCTTTAACTTCTTTTACCCACCCGTACTGCGATTTTGTTTTTAAATCTATGATACTCACAAAATTGTGACTCACATAATCCTTTTGTGGAACTCTTTCTTTAGGAATAATGGTTAATACCTCTCCCTCTTTGACATTACACTTATTTTCAGGGCTATATCTGGATACAATTACTTTATTGAACATCTTTTCTAATTTTTCTTCTGCCATGGTCTGTAAAATTTATGTCTAACCCTATGGTCTATTGTTGTTTTTAGTTTCATATTTGCAGGCAAATCATCGCCACCTGCTGAAAGTGCCTTAATATGGTCGACCTGGTAGCCAGGAGGAACTTTTCCTCTTTTTAGCCATGGAGTCATCCACTTTGGAGCCTTGCCACTCTTAAAAAGTTCTTTTAAATATTTTGCCTTTTGTGCGGCAGACCTATATGTACTTGCTTTAACTTTCCCTGGGGTTGGTGCCGTACCTGTGATAGGAGCAAGTCCTGTCGGATTTCCCTCAAAATCATAATGAACTCCATCTATATTTCCTCCTGTCCAAAGATATTCTATCAATCCATTAGAACCTCTAAAATCTTTTGTACCATAGAATGCGGATAGAGGTAATGTTTCTGGCATGTCAGCAGAGACTGTTTGTTCTCCCAAAGTTGAAGCAAAAGCCCCGCCTTCTCCGTCATTCTTTTGAGATGCATCTTCTAAAGCAGCATAGAGATTATCCATGTTACTTTCGCCGCTTTTTATATGGGTCAAGGCAGAATAATATGTGTAAATATCATCACCTGTGACGACATAGCTACTGTCAGTCTTAGTGACTTTCATTCCATTAGGGTCTATAAAACTGATAGGATTATTGAGAGTATAATTATATGGAGACCAGCTATCATAGCTTTCCGCCATCGGGTCTATCACGTGCCACCGTCCTAATTCCGCGTCGTAGAACCTAGCGCCGTAATCATAATTTTCAAAGAACTCGTCCTGTAACTCTTTGCCGTTATAAAGATATTTATTTTTATCCTGATTATTGTCCGAAAAAAGGCTCCCGAACGGGTAATATTCCGTTACCTGTTCGACCGCCGGCGCCGAACCGCTGTAACTGACCACCATCCGCGTGTTACCAAGGTGGTCTTTCAGGTAGTAGTGGGATCATGTCAATTTTTGGTAAAAAGCTCAGGGAATGCAGGGAAGCAAAAGGGCTTTCGCAAAAGGAACTGGCCAGGCTCCTTAGCACTTTTTATTCTGCAATCGGTAAATATGAGCGGGTGAGATGCTGCCAAGTATCGGGGCTGCCCAGAAGATAGCAAAGCTGGGGGGGACAACCGTAGGTTATTTATTGGGGGAAACTGACGAGGAAAATATTCTGAAAGACCCCGAGATGCTTAAACGCCTTAACAAGATTGAAAAAATGGAAGATACAGACAAAGGGCATATCCTCTCTGTGATTGACGGGTTTATAAAATCGATAAAGATTAAAAATATTATGCTCTATAAAGCAAGAAGCCCGGCAAATAGACGGGCTTTCTTGCTATCTCGATATAATCAAGTATCCTGTTTCATCATCAATACGTGAAGGTATCTCCCAATCAAAAAGTTGATTGATTATCGCTGTTCGCTCTTCATCACTAATACCGTCCTTCAAAACTCGTCCTTCAAAGTAGACCTTTATAAATTCATCTTCTCCTTTTTCGGCATTCTTTGTAACTGATGCAACGGATGGAACTTTATTAAAATTCCATTTGACAAGATTGATATTTGGGACATCCAAGTATCCGTTGCTTTTTAGCGTATTAATGATTAAATTCTTGTATGCTAATTTATCAAGTTGCTTAGTTTGTTCAAAGTAATAATATAAGTCGTCATTTTCGATAATCACACGACCTCTATATGCAGATGATTCAAGGTCAATCGCAATAAAATAACTGTATCTGTCAAAATTGCTAACTACTTTGTCTAAAAACATAACTTCTTCCTGTGTACACGAAAATAGTACTATCAATAATAGTAATTTCATGCTATTCTTCCTTTTTATGTGTATCATCTAACAGCTTTTCAGGTATAGGCTTACCACTATAAGTTGTTTTTTTCGGATCGCCCGCTGCTGCCCTTGCTCTATTTTCCTGATTTACTGCATTTACCTCATACATTGGTATTCCGTTGTCCGTCTTACTGTAATCAGATTTACCTTGATCAGAGTCCCATCCATGTCCTAAAAGTTCATGCGCAAGCCCTGCCCTTGGTGCTCTTTTGTCTCCTCTTACATTCTCCCCTTTATCTGGATTGTATTTAGTCGTAGAGCCAGTCGGTATGCCATGTTCATCATTGTATTGGGACAAAGGAGTATTTGAGTTTCCATCATCAGGGCTGTCTGTCATTTGAATCGTGTGACTATTCTTACTTTCATCAAGCGTATTGATTCGCCCCTTCAGATCAACATTATCTTTTGCTAATTGATTTAAATGACCTTGAACTTTCGTTGCATAAGCATTTCCTCCTGTATATTCTTTGCCATCTGTTCCGAATAGTTTTCCGCCTTGATATTGAACTTTTTGTACACTTGTAGAGCCATCCTTATTCGTAACATAAAAAGCAATCCATATCTTCCTACCATCTGGGTCTATGTACAGTATTGGGTTGTTAGCGACAAAGGCATACGGTGAGATACTCAGATATTTCTCAGCCATCGGGTCCGGTGTATGCCACCTCCCCAAACTTGGGTCATAGAACCTTGCTCCGTAATCATAATTTTCAAAGAACTCGTCCTGCAACTCTTTGCCGTTATAAAGGTATTTATTTTTATCCAGATTATTGTCCGAAAAAAGGCTCCCGAACGGATAATATTCCGTTACCTGTTCGACCGCCGGCGCCGAACCGCTGTAACTGACTACCATCCGCGTGTTACCCAGGTGGTCTTTCAGGTAGTAGTGGTATAACCCTGACCGGTAGAACCCCTCCGGCGTCAAGACCCGGTCAAGCGCACCATCCTGGTAAATGAAGTTCCCCTCATATTTCAGGGCTGTTGTCCCCGTCCCGGAAATGGTCTTCCCCCACTTCGTCCCTGATGCATCATACGTGTACTGGGAATACCGGGCACCGTCTGAGGTTGTGTATTTCTTCGGCAGGTCCAGCTCGTCAAAGTATTCTACGGTCAATCCCCTCAGGTTATCTGCCGTGGCATTCCCGTTCGCATCATAACTGAAGGTCTTTCCGGTGATTGAACTGCCCCCGTAGGTCCCTGTCAGGGAAGACAACTGGTTACCGGCATACGTGTATGCCAGGTTTTCCCGGTCCGTTCCGCTGCTGTTCTTCCGGTTCAGCCCCGTGATGTTCCCGTTCGCATCGTACCCGACCGAGTACAGGTCGTAATTCGACGTATTCGTCACGTTTCCTGTCGTGGTGACGGAACCGTAATCGCCTTTGGTCAGCCGGTTCAGCCCGTCGTAACGGTAGGCGTAGGCCGAGCGCGTCGTATTGTCGTTACGCCAGCGCATCCCGCTCAGGTTCCCGTTATACTGGGCTACCGGCGAAAGATTGGCCAGCTCCCCCGTCGTGTTGTAGTACAATTCTTCGGAAAATGCTTTACCAATCGTATAACTGTCATCCGGGTCGTTGATTTTGGTCAGCCACCCCCGGATGTTATAACTGTAGTCTGCCTCCTGGTTCCCGTTGTGAAGCGTCTTCTTTTCCAACCGCCCGATTTCATCATACGTGTTTTCTGACAGGGTTACCGCCGTTGCCCCGTCATAACTGAACGTGGCCGTCGTCGGCCTGCCCATATGGTCATAGGCATAGGCCGTCTCTGTCGTGACCGGGCCTGCACCCACCGTCTGCCGCTGGACAACCTGTTGTTTTATAGGTTGGCCCGTAAAGTTATACGTGGTCGAGGTACGGCTGTACCCTCCGTCCGGGTTGCTCCGGTTCTGCTGGATCACCCGCCCGTATTTGTCGTAGTACGTGCTCGTGTAGATCCATCCGGTGGTACCAAGTACCCTGACCTTTGTTCCCGTGACCATCCCCTTCACACTCTCCGCCTGCACAGAACTGCTGTAAACCTGGTCATACCCGGTGTACGCTGTGTTACCGCCCCAGCCTGACTGGTAGTCATAGTCATCGTAATAGGTACAGGAAAGTACTTCCTGGATGCTGGACGGGGTATAGGAGGCGCTTCCGGCAACATTTGACCGCACCGATTCATAACCGGATGGTTCCTTACAAAGCCCTTCCTGTACCGGACGGTTGAACGTATCATAAAGCGTATATCGGAACAGGGTCGTATCACGGGCCCGCTCCCGGGCATCCTGTGTCAGTACCAGCCGGTCACGGCTGTCATATGCCAGCAGCTGCCAGCCCGCTCCCGGGATTTTCTTCCCGGTCAGCCGTCGACGTCCATCGTAACGGTAACTGTAAAGCAAATCATCATCCTGGCCCCCCGAGGTGATTGTCAGCGTGGAGCTGGAGGAGGCCGTGAACGAAAAGCCGTCGGACAAGGTCAGCGATGAGCCTTCACTGACCAGGTACGTACTCATCCCGCTCTCTGCGGTGCTCAGGGTCTTATCCGTGGTCACCAGCTGGGTTGAGCTGGTGCTGGTGGTTGCATCACTGAAGAGTTGGGATACCGCTTTCGGGGGGACCACATAGCGTAACAGGTCAAAATCGTCATACACGTAATAGGTCGGGTAAGCGGTAGTGCCGTTATAAGCCGTTTTCAGGATAACACGCCCCTGCTTGTCCTTGTATTCAACCGTGCGGCTCTGGCTGTCCCCGCTGTTGTTTTCGTCCCACGTCGTGGTCTTGTATAGTTCCCCTGCTCCGTAGTAACCCGACTGGATCAGCCCGCCGGATGCATCCACATAAAAGTAGGTGACTTCGCTGGCGGTGTTGGTCCCGTAGCTGTATTTCAGCTCATGGCCGGTGCCGCTGTGCCAGGTTACTCCCGGGGGGGCCTGTTTTAACACCCGGTTCAGCGGGGAGGATTCGTAAACGCTCTGGCTGAAGGCATAGCTCCTGTCCCCCGAATCATAACTGCTGAAATTGGTCGATAAGGCAGGGCTGGTATGGTAGGCTCCGGCCTTAGCTACGGCAAAGGGTAAGTATTGTTTCTCCTCCCGTCCGTAAGCATCGTAGGTAATGGTCGTGATAATGTCCTTCGTCGTATCTCCCGAGGCATAAACCTGGTTGGTCTGCTCAGGTCTCCCAAGGCCATCATAATACGTGACCGTTTTCTGGCAGTCTACCGCGTCCAGGGCAGGAACTGCCATCTCATCGGTTACTCCTGTCCGCGGAATGTAAGTCGTGATGTAGTTCTTCGTCGACGTCTGGGCTGATACAGAACTGTACAACAGGAATATAATAAACCAGATGACCAGTATATTCTTGCCCATTTGATACGTTTTGATCTCTTTTATTGTTTCCATGATATATTGGACTTTTATCGTTTTTACTGGTTAAATGAACTAGTTAAACCTGACGGTTAGCGATGCACTGACGGTCCCGTCACTGGTTTTGAAATAGACTGTCCCGCTCGGGAAAGAAGATGCAAATGAATAGGCCGTAAAATACAAGGTCTTGTTTCCGGAACCGGAGGTGATGTTATTCTCAGGATCGCCGTCATCTTCTCCATCGGTAATAACCAGCCACGAGGAAAGGGAACTGGACATGCTGATTGTCCAGCTGGTATTCGAAGAAACATTAATCGTTATAAACTTATCCAGATAGACAGACAGGGAACTCGAACTTAACGACAACGTGGGCACTGATTTTTGGGATACTGTTATGGCCTTCGTCTGATTCGCGGGACCATAAGTAATGGTTATTGTCGCTGTCCTGGTTGACGAAGTAGAATTTTTGGAGACGGCGACCGTTATCGTACCATCTCCGTTTCCCGAAGTTGGGGAAACTGTCAACCAGGAGGCATTATCCGATACCGACCAGGTACAGTTGGATGATATCGTAAACGTTGACGATCCCGCAGAATAAGTGAAACTCATGGAGGTTTTGTCCAGGCTCAACGTTGGCTTGTCTTCTGTCGTTTCGTTGTAATAATGATAAAAATTACGTGAAGTAATCTTCCCATCATCGTTGCGGACATTTTTTAACCTCCCGAATTCATCATACTCATAATAGGTGGTTACCCCGTTGGGGGCAGTCGATGAGGTCATACCAACAAGGGGCTTGTATGTATACAGTGTGACCTGGTAATTGTCATCGCTTATGTAAGTTGATAACAGACTTTGTAAATAAACAACGTCATTCTTGATATCGGCCAGATTATCTGATTTGCTCAAGCTGATATCATCAACTGAAACGGAAATGGAAGTGCTTGATGAGCTCTCGATTTTGGCAACCAGATATTCTTTATTATAGGCCCAAAGGTAGGAGGTTACTATTCCATCTTCTGTTGTTATTTGTGTTGGGTTGCCGTATGCGTCATAGGAGTTATATATTACTTTTGGGGCCGCATTGTAATGAGAGTCTTTAGTTGTACCATTGAATGCAGTAAATGAAGAAAGAGGAGTTGAAGTGACCAGCGAGTAAATTTTGTCAGGGACAAAATTACTACTGGACTCTTTGTAGGTAGTTAAAACACTATTGATTATTTCATTATTCTTGGAGGTGCATAATTCGATAATTGGAGATAACATATTATTCACAACCATATTTTTATATACATTGCTTTGAGTAGCACATTCAAAGGGATATAAATACTTATTTACTTCTACAACACCATCACTATTCGTTGTCTTAATCTCAATGGGAGAAGAAACTCTGTAAGATGGATCGTAGTTATACAAAACATTGCTCTCTATACTATCATTATTACAATAAAGTTTAGTCGTTTTTTTCTTCAGTAAGCGATAACTTTTATTAGCGATCCCTTCCTCTATATCAAAATTGGAAAAATAACTAAATCCTTTTATCTTTAGTGCATATAGATAATAACTGACGGGCTTCATCGTTGGAAGAATAGGTGAAGGATCAGTGCTGACATATTCTCCTTCGCTTACTTTAATTCCATATAAGAATTTATCTTGATCAATAGTCTCGTAAGTATAATCCTCCTTTTTTACGAGTTTAAACTTATTATTTTCAAAGGAATAATATAGTTTTTTCAATAGGACAGGTTTCTGATTCCCCATATCATACCGGGAGATAGTTCTTGCGGGATGATAATCAGGTGATGAATAAATGTATATTGTCTTCCCGCTATTTACTCCTGATTTGTTATTAAGTTCGGTAACTTTTTTATAATAGCCGATGCTTCCATAATTGTTTATTGGATAATTCGGCATTCCAGAACTTGCAAATTCATTTTGAGCTGTGAAAATATCTTCAGGATTATATAAACCGCTACCTTGTGGATTAACTACTGTCGGGACAAAAAACACTGTATTGGTTTTACAAAAATGTGATGGTGTTATGCTAGTTACGGTACTCCCATCTTCATACTCATAGTATTTTTCTCCTACTATTGTGTCTCCAATATAGTTTGTAATTTTATTTACCCTTAAGCCACCAAAATAATTAATACTTTCGGTTTTTCCTTCGATTCCCTGGTATACGTTCTTTCCTCTGTTTTGCTCAAATAAAAATACAGTATGCCCTCCTGTTGGATATGCAATTGACTCAATTATACCTGCTTGTGTCAATAGAGTATCCGGCTCTCGAATTGAAATATAGCTCCTTTGGGAAAATGTGACATTTGAACCAGATATGCTTCCCGCTGTCCACTCAAAGGGGATACTATAATCATGCTCTCCATTATAATACCCCCAAAAATCATCATAATACTTAGTGATTGATTCGTAGTTAGGTAATGCAGTTCGGTTGTATTTGAAGGAGTAAGTTTTGTCATTAATTTTAACGCTACTTAATAACATTCGGTAGTTCGACTCGTTATTTCCCAAGTACTCGTCATTGTCAAAATTTATTTTTTCTAGACTATTTGTATCCTTGATTTCTATATTAACTAAACGTTCCTTCATACAATCAAGTCTGTCTGTTGTATAGTTAAATATTATTGAACTGTTCTTCCATTTTATTTTTGTTAATAATGGAGAAACCATATTTACTTTATCTTGTGTTGCTGACGCTCTATCGTTGTGGTAATATGGACTGGCAACAAGAATAAGATAGGGATATCCAGAAGTTTGCTGCGTCCAGGTAAAATCATATTGAATACCATTTCGAACAGTTTCTGGTCTATTAGATATACTGTACTCTTCAGAAAGTACGTACTCAAATTCTACTGTGTCTTTAATGCCCGGGAAAGCTATTTTGGTTAAACAATACTCCATAGTACCTCCCGAAAAACCACTAACCACCGTAAATCCACCATATCGCTTAAACTTATAAATAGTCCCGTTGGTATCTACTATTTCAAATGAAGTTTCACTGCTTTTTATAATTTTTAACGGAGTTTTGGGAATAGTCTCTACTTTGTTAGTTTTAATGTTAAATCTAAATACCCCACTATTTTCACTAAAACTATAGCAATATCTGTCAGAGGCTATATCTCCTGTGTTTACATATCTATAGTTCGATGTATAAGATAGCCAGTTGGTATCATAATTATCTACAGATTCTTGCTCTGCTAATAAAGACTCTGCCTCACTGACTGATGAAAAGCTAAATTTGATTGGATATGAATCTGGATTATTCTCAACATTCTGAACAATTCTTCCTCCGGCATTTAAAGTCCAACCAAGTCCCACCTCGGAAGCTATATCTTGAACTTTATTACCTGAAGCATGGTAGGATATACTTATTGGTATTTCTATATTATTAGCTTTTAAAGTATAGATAGGTATATTAATATTAGGAATTCCAGTACTTAAATCAACTGGTACATCAATATATCGCATTAACGATTGTGCTTGTGGCGAAGCCGGGCAAAATTTTGACATAATACCAGGTATATCCTGGGCAAACGTCCAGTGAATAAACACTGTTAACAACATTTGAATTACTAGTAGTTTTTTCATCGCTATAATGATTTATTTATTAATTTTTTACTGTACGTTCTTCAATTTTTTATCTGAGAAACCCTTAATTTTATGATTATTTGCAACTGCTTTTACGATCAACTAATTTTTTTCCGCATCGGCACTGTGGACTTCTATTTTCCCTTTAAAGTAGTTTGTTCCGGGTTCTATGACTGGTATCAATAATCCCGTTTTGATTGAGTTCAGAGGCAGGAGCTAAAATCCAGATATACGTTCCCCCGTTTGTTTGCAAGTAGGGCAGAGCATTCTGATTATCATCATAAACGATTGGCGCTGTGGGATCGCAGTTAATCCCGTGGTAATAATAGGTAGTACCGCCACCTTTTAACCAAATGACAAAATGATTGCTTCCATTAGGTATGGTCATGTCTTTAAAATCACCGACAAATGAGTTCCGTTGTCTTAGATCCAAATGAGAAAAATTCGAGCCATGCCTGCATTGGGTAGGATGGAACGTGATTTCGGCAACCATTGAGCCCCGCCAGGATGAATCCGTATGGACATGGAAACGGTAAATTGCAATGGAAGTCCTGCCTTTACTCCAATTTACGTCACTGAATACAACAGGGTAGTACTTGCCGATATATCCGTACACCTTAACCGGTATAGGCACCGGGGAACTTGCAGCCGAAGCTTTAGCAAAGGCAAGTAAGCTTAACAGTGACATAAATACTATTCTTTTCATCTTGTATTTTATTGATCTTGGATTTGTAAAATTGAAGCTACAGCGATTAACGGCTGAAATTAGGGAAGAACACCATCGACCGATTTTTTGCTGCTTTGGTTCTCCAGTTTCTTTATCCGGCTAAGAAGTTGAATTTGGTACAAGGTTAATTCTTCTATCTTCTGCAATAGCAGCCTGTTCATTTCGGCCAAGTCGAGGCCATTCTTTTCCATGTCAGTAGCACTTGGTATATCCGGCAAGTGTTTGTTAATTTTTATAAAAGATTCCAGTTCCTTTAAACTAACCAGGTTGTACTGTTTTTCAAATACATAATCGGCACCCGGACTTGTAGAAACCTTTATCTCTTTGGCTTCAATTAATCCATCAACAACTATTTTTTTAGCTTCGATAGAATTAGAAAACACGGAGCCATTTTCACATTCAATTGTCAAGTCCCCGGAAGGAAGTTCATTCAAAAATAGTTGATCCGATATCGGTTGTATGGGCGTGCTTCCATTAAGGATTCTTCGAAGGAAGACACGCGTATAACTATTCGGTATTCTGATATATATCTCGACTTTAGTGCCATTTCTGACAGCTTTTATATTTTCAGCTCCAAGGTTGGAATCAAATAGAACTAATTTCCAAAAGTTAACAGGATTAGGACTGCTGCTTTGATTTTTGAAACGGGCAATTAACTGACCAAAATACATTGTTTTATTTCCGGAACCATTCCCTAAAAAATAAAAGGTTGTACAAAAATCCTGGTAAGCACTTGTAATGTTACATTCCGCTATTTTAGTCCATTTGCCGGCGTTTAAATTAGTTGTGTTGAGGGTATGCCATATTTCAGAGATGGTAGGATCAGCATCTTGCCCACGAGATAGTGTGTTCAAACAGAAAAAGAATAGGATTAATGTTATCAATCTTTTCATATTTTATAGATTTAATGAGCACTCATTGTTTCTTTTCTGATAGCAGGGACTCGATAGCTGCCAACCGTTTTTCCAACATTTTGCATTTTTCCTGTTCTTGCCCTCGATCTGCTTCCATTTTCTGATTATCCCTTTTCAGATCGATTACATACAATGTGAGTTCTTCGATCTTCTGCAACAACAGCTTGTTCATTTGTGCTAAATTCACCCCGCTTTCTTCCATTTGCGCAGCACTGGGAATACCCGGTAAATGCTTGTTTTCGCTGATATATTTTTCAATGTCATTCAGTTTACCAAGTTTATATTCTTTATCGAAAACAAAATCCGCGGTATTCCCGTTTGTTTTAACGACGATATTGTCTGCTGTAACGTCTTCAACCCTGATTTCTTTCGCCAGGATATCTCCGGAAACATCAAGCTTCGCCTTAGGGTCTGCATTGCCTATCGCAACATTTCCATCATCATCAATCAGCATTTGAACGTTACCTGTATCATCAAGAAACCAATGTTTTGCGAACCCGGGTCTTCCTGATTGGTATATCATACCATGTTTTAAGCTTGTACCGCCATAGTTATGTCCGTAGAAGTCAAATAGAATTTTTGATGTTGCAGTCGGATAGGTTGTGTAGTTATGGTCAAAAAAGATTCCATGGGCAGTTGAACCACTTCCGAAAAACTGAAGATTTCCTTCTATGTTTAAATATTCGGATGTCGTTGATGTACCGATTCCTACTTTACTCTCAAATATTATTTTGCCAGCCCCATTTGATTTAATATAGAATCCATCTTCATCTCCGTTAGATTGAATATGAGCTTTTGTCCCGTCTGACCATAGCGATATGTTGTCCCAGGTAGCAGAGGAATTATCTTTATTAAAAGTTCTGATTATGCCATTGACATCTAATTTGCTTCCAGGCAATTCCACTCCGATGCCGACGTTTCCATCTTTGTACCAGATCGGACTGTTCGCATCGGTTGCCGGGACCTGTGTCTGCCCCCAGACAGAAGTTTGTAATATTCCCCAAATAAAAGCAATAATTATCCTTTTCATTTTTTATAGGTTTAAAATTTGAAGTTTATTTGTTCCATATTCAGTCTGTAAGCTACTGAAGATGAATTCTGTTGATTTAGTTCCTGGATATGAGTGTTTCTATTTTTCCCAGTCGTTCAGACAAAGTTTTTATCTGATTTTCTAGTTTTTCCCTCTCTTTTTGGTCTTTTTTTCTTGTGTCCATTAATTGCTTAACTTCCTTATCCTTTTGGGTCACATATAAAGTTAGTTCTTCAATCTTCTGCAAGAGCTTCGTGTTCAGATCACCCAAGCCGGTCCCATTTTCTGTCATCTCGCCGGCCGGTGCTATTTCCGGAAGATGCTTTTGTTCTTTTACGAACTTTTCCAATTCAGTTAATGGCATCAGGTGATAATCTTCCTCAAATACGAAATCAGCACCATTCATATCTACTTTAATCTCATTAGCCCGGATCGTTCCAACCACGTCTAGTTTATATGCTGGTGAACTCGTCCCCAACCCGAAATTTCCATTTGTTATATAAGAATTTCCGCTATTATTAAAATAAACATTATCGCCGATCTTTGTTCCCCCGGTAAAATCTCCTTCAAAATTTAAAACAAGAGTGTTTCCTGTTCCGTGTACCATTGCTCTTCCTCCTGTTCCCCGCAGATCACACTTTAACAAGATATCAGCAGATCCATTGTAAATAAAACTATTAGCTCCGTTATAAACTTTAAAGTTGCCGTTTACAGTTAAATTATAGTCGGGATCATAATTATTTATTCCTAGCTTACCATCGTTTAAAAATCGGAATTTTGTTCCTATTGACGTGCCGCCAGTAAAATCTCCACCAAAATTCAATGTCAAAACATTCCCATTATTATGGACAAATGCTCTTCCTCCCGACCCGCGCGGTGGATATTTGAATATGACATCAGCGGCTCCATTAAAATAAAACTCATTTTGTGCATTCAAATTGAGAATTGAGTAAATTAAGAATAGCCCAAATAAAATTTGTCTTTTCATATTTTGACGATTTGTTTGATATCATGCATACTATTTTCAGCAATGTTCCATAATGTTCCATAATGTTTCAGTTGGCTGCGGGCAAGTATTAGTGCTGCCAGCTTAAAATTATTTTCTGCGTAACTACTCAGGTCATTAAAATTAATAAGACTGACTTCTGCGGAATTCATTTTTGCCGGCAGCAACAGCTATTGCAAAGCGGATTGATTCAAACGGATTTCCTCCTTTTTTGATGATGGAGTCAACAACAGAGCGCAATACTGCAAATATTTCAGCGCCTCGTTCCGAGCGGAAACTTCCCGATACCTTCTGCTTGACTTTGACATTACGGATTGCTCTTTCCGAACCGTTATTATCATAAGGAACATCGGGATAAAACAGGAAATTGAATACCTGATGCCTGCGTTTTTTCAATCGCTTTTGGAAAGGAAGTATTTTTGAAACAGTATCAGGCAATGTTTGATTTACCAGCATATCAAATTCATTGATCACTGCCCCCCGCTGATCAAATGATCCGGTGTACTGTTTTAGTGTCATGGTATCTTTCAGCTTAATGGCCCGGGTCAACAAATCCTTCATTTCAGTTGCCCACTTGTGGTGATATAGCTGCTCAAAGAAATTCAATTCCCGAAGCAGGTGTGCAAGACACAGCTGATGCTCCCTGGCGGGGGTCTTTAACTGGGCACTCAATGAATCACTGACAAAGGTTGCATTGGCAAACCCGTCAGGAAAAGTATTTTCAACCGTTACAAAGCCGCGGCTCTTTGATATGACGATGTATGTTGCCCGCATTGTTTGCCAGGTCCAGGCCCAAAATTTATTCTTTTCAACTTTCACGCCCGTTTCATCTCCACCTACCGTAGTGGCATTGGATATTTCCTTTTTTATCCCTTCATAGATGGGAAGCACCATGTTGGCTGCTTTGTTTAGCAGGTTAAAGATGGTGCCTTCGCTTATGGAGATATTGGTTATACTCTTTATTAATTCTTTCAAACGTGAATATGGAACATACTGTCTCGAACTCAAATAAGCCGTAAGTGCAATCAGATTGTTTCCGTACTGAACAGGCGCTGTTACTTCTGCCGGGAAATTCCCCGTACTGACATGGCCACAGCTACAATTCCTTTGATAAACCTGGTGTTCAACCACTCTGGACTGAATAAAGGGAATGTCGATAACCTGTCTTTTGCCTATCAACTGCACCGGTTCATCGACATAGATCTTTCCGCAACAGGGACATGGGCCTTCTGGCATATGAACCTCTATTTTATCCGGAGCTGGCGACATCCGAAGTGTTTCTCCTTTGTGACCCGCTTGACCACCGGATTTCTTATCACTTTTTCCCCGGAGGCTTTGGTTCTTACCCCGGAACAGGTCCTGAGCCGGAGGCAGTGAACTGTTACCACTGTTCTTTGGTGTCTTCAGACGCTTTATTTCCTCCTGAAGTACCTCTACCATACGGGTTAAAGCATCAACCTTCATGGAAAGATCATAAACCAGATCGACCAGTTCTTCCTTGTCCAGCTTTCTAAGTTCTTCTTTCGATACCATAACCCTTTTGCTTTTAACAAAGATCTTGTTCTGAGATTCAATACACAAATTTAAACCCCATTCTTTATGAACATCCACGATCCCTGTTTTCAACAATTTGAAAAATAAGTTTGAGTTTCGAGAGTTAAACCTCATGTGAAGCGCATGGATGAATATAAAATCAAAAAACTTAACCCCTCCTACGGAAAATGAGTTGAGCAAATATTAAATCTAATATCCTTTTCCAAAATCTTTTATCCCGCAGGTACATGAGTAGTTACTTTTCTGCAATATGTTTGTGTTGTTCTTTGAGAACAGGCATCGTTCAGATCGATACCAGCAATGACTTTTTATTTGAAATTTCTGAATTTTACAGGAGCAAACGAACAACAAGGACATGTTGAAAAACACAAAAAAGTTATCAACAAAATTTTTATCCATTATGCAATATCACCGGACAGGCAGCCCATGTCCCCACAATATCATTTCAAGATAATATTCTGCATCCTCATCAAATTGTTCGATTATTTATGAACAGTCAGGAATAGCATTGCTGTTGATAAATTTATCATTGTCAAAATCCCAAGAAAAAATAAGCTAGCTCTTAACTGTTGCAGGAATTATTATCTATAAGAATTTTAGCAGTTTTAAATGATTTTGTTGTCTTAAAACTGGGGGTAACTATACAATGCCTGACTTTTCTGCTACTTAAACTGATAATTATTATACTTCATTTGGGATAAATTTCCGCACGTTTATTTTCAAAAGATTGAAATTTTAGGGTCAATAAATTATTCAGATCATCCTTGTATTCTTGATTAATTGATTGAAAGAAGCCGGTAATAGCCTTATGGAAAAGCGTTGATGTTTCATAATATTTTGCGTACAGTATTTTTTTCTTAGTGAATTTCCATAAGCGTTCAATAATATTCAGGTTAGGGGAATAGGAAGGTAAAAACAGGAGGGTTATACCTAATTCCCTTGCTGCATTTTCAACTAATTTACAATGCTGATAACGGGCATTGTCCAAAACAATCTTCAGGGGTAAATCCACATAAACGTCCCGAAGTTGTTTTAAAAATGCAATAATGGTTTCTGCATTAATAAACGTAGTATTGTTCAGGGTTATAACTTGTTTTGTAATGGCATCAACAGCTCCCAGTACATTGATCCGGTTACGCCCAGAAGATGCTTTGATAAATAAACGGGCAACACACCACAAGGCGCAAATAAAAGGTTCCAGAATAAAATGGGCCGCATCCATAAACAACAGGTGGCATTTCCCGTTCTGAGCTTCTTCAATGGCTGGTTCCAAGGTTGTTTTCATCCATAGCTGTTGTTTTTGGGCATCTGCTTTTGCCGGGATATGTCCCGTTTTGATATAACGCAATCCGTGCCGTTTCATAAAGGCACGAACCTGGGAAGGACTTCGGTCAATACCCGTCATCTTCTCAATACGCCATTTGGCCTCATTGATACTCATCGGGGGCTGTTTGGTAAAAGATTCCAATAGGCTGTCTGCATAGTTTTCCAGTTTACTTTTGTTCGTACCGTAACCAACCTTGCAAAGACTTTCAAAGCCCTCTTGCACATAGCGCTTAGTCCAATAACCAACCGAATCCCGGTTCAAGTCCGCTAAAACTCCGATCTGCTCATTAGACAGACCTGTGATAATCTTTAAATAAACGGCCTGTATTCTTTTTTGAACCATTGCATCAGGATAATGATATCTTTCATAATTTAGCCGTTGAATTTCGGCTCCGTCGAGATTTATTGGAAGCATATCTTCTTTAGATTTATGGTAGAACTAATTTGATATGCTTCTCTTTTTATTTTACGCCTCTCCTGACAAAGTTTTCAACTTTCTCTTGTTAATTATTTGCGGAAATTTATCCCGTGCGAAGTATAAATTGATATTTCGAATACTCAACATCTCCATTCATACTTTTCTTACTTGCATTCAATATAATATCGTTGCCTTCAAGTTTTAATTCAAAATTCTGTACATAGGAAATTCCTCCCTCGCATAGTGGATCCCCTAAATTAAAATACTCTTCTTTTTCTATGCCCTCAAAACTTTTGTGTACCTCTAAATGATATAAAACATAGATTAACAAAACTTTTCTATCACTACATGCATCTGAATATACACTGTTTAATTTGAAAAAAGAATAGCTATTTATAGTTATCGTTTCAATTGTATCAACTAATCCAATTTGTTCAGCATAAACAATAGGCTTTTTCGCATCCTTTTGCAAAGCTAACACCATAGAATTTTTTGACCCCATAATATTCCCAATTATAAAAGTGAAGTTATTCTTTTCATAAGTATAAAGAATTTTTTCTAAATAAATAGAGTCATCCTTGCTTTTGTAATTCTGGTATTTAGGCAATATTAACTGACTTCCTACTTTATTGGGAATAGAGTAATATCCATCCCCTAGTGAATTGATAAAAGTAGTTGCATCTCTTTTCTGGCCTTGACAAGAAAAAAAACTCACCAGCAATAATAGTATATACAATACTCTTTTCATCACTTATATTTATAAAATTTAAAACTATCTGTTAATACACCAGAAGGAGTTGTTTCTTGTAAAATATTAAAATTCCAACTTGGTGTACTATACTTAGGAACCATTGATTTAGGGCTATAGTATAGCAAGGCTCCATTTGTTATTCCACTTCCAGCATAAAATACTTTAATTGCAGCGGAAACAGAATTAGCAAATGCTGTTCGTTCTGGCTGACTGTTTATTGACGACGGATCAGAATACCTCCAATTGCTTTTGTCATTAGGGTTGACAGATGAAAATTGATATACTATAACTCCACTCTTTGTTGTTGTTTTCTGTTCTGCAACTTCTTTATATGTATTAGGATACCGAGAGTTCTCCACTCGATTCTTCAGAACATCTCCAACAGCCTCTTTACTGATCTGATTTTCACCACTTGCCTCAGCATATATTATCCTAGATAAATGACCTTCTTCGCTGTCTAAATCTACTCGTGAGTAATTTTCTCCGCTATGTTTTGTATTACCATTACTGTCTTGAACAAAAAACTTATCAGGTTGATCGTTCTTGATATAATCAATTTGATTCCCCTCTCTATCATAGTAATAATCGTCATAATTCATTCCATTCAGATCAACGAATTTTATAGGATTATTCCCCGAAAAATGATAAAGTGATTGAGAGTAATAACTTTCCGCTAACGGATCAACACTATGCCAGCAAGCTAACTCGGGATCATAAAAGCGCTTTCCGTAATCGTAATCCCTTACCTGCAAAAATGAGCCGTCCCCAAAAGCCATTACTGCCGGTTTTCAACCAGTTCAAAGAACGCTTTAATGCTCCTAAAAGTAACATTTCTATTTTTCAATTGAACAATTTTCAGTTGAAAAGAAAAAAGCTGATGTATTTGATGATGATGATGGGCTGTTGGAACGGAAATTATATTTGCAACAATATCTCCCGGCGCAAAACGGACAAATCAGCCTATAGCAAAATAGAGAAAGGCATGAGGGCCTTAACCGTGGATGAACTGCAAAAAATGGCACAGCTCTTTAATATGACCACCGACCAGATCTTAAACTATGATGGCAAAATCCCCCAAGAGGTGGTTATCGGGGATAAAACCATCGCCGGGCAAATGAAGCTGATCCAGCAGCTTGACGAGGAAGACAGACAAACTATCTTCCGGCTGATCGAAAAAATGCTCACCAATAAAAAATTCAAGGACTTCTTTCAAAAAAATGTAGCTGCTCTATAAAACAAAAGCCCAGCAACGCCGGGCTTTATTGTTATTTGATGTTTTGCCAATCTACAGTCCGCAATAAATAATTTGAATAGGAATAAACTGATATAATTAGTATAACGATAGTTAAAACTAGTAATACCCCATAAACATCTTTCTTTTTATCAATATCTCTGAACTTTTCAATTTTCTTCTTCCATTTACCTTTATATGTGTACATAAAGTGATGGACTACACCAATTGCAAGACCAAGAAATAAAGAAAAGTAGGGATAGTCTGAAAGTGATATACTCTTAAATAAGTAGTTTTGAATGTTACTTATTGCCGATATTAAAAGCACACATAAAAATACTAAAGTAACACCAGCTTTCCATTCACTCCACCAACGAGAAGGAACTTTTTCCCAGAAACGATAAAAAGTATAAAACATATAATCATATGCTCTCATAATCATTCTCATTATTTCAACCCTCCTTCCATTCGATACATATTCCAACCTGGCCCAAGTATTTCCTGATTTCTTTGAATTATTCTATCTGTATCGTTCATATATCCACCTAATCCACCAGGGTAAAAAGCATCAATTCCAAAATAAAGAATTCCAATCGCTGGGTTAATCGTTAAAGAATACAATGCCACACCTGTATTTAACCTAGCTTTTTGAGGACTAACCGACCATTCATCACTTATACCTTTATTATATCTAGGTACCCCTATTGTATAATCATATACAATTCCAACACCTGTTAATCCAAATCCAACCCCTTTAGCTGCATTAACACCCTTGAAAGCAGACATATATTTACTAGACCCTTTTAAAGATAAAATACTTGATTCCAAAGGTCTATACATACTCCACCTATTTAACATTGCTGAATAGTACGCTGATGCACCTGTTGCTTTTAAACTTGCCAAGTAATTAAATTTATCAAGCGTACTCTTTGTACCTCCGCTATTTGCGGCATCATCATCTTCTTGCCCAGAAGAAGAGTCTGTTGTAACAAATTGACTAGCTCCACTGTTTCCAAACTCAAACTTACTCGAAGTACCACGAGTTCCATTATATAAACTCATAAAAAAATCATACCTCGAACTCGACTGCGCTTGTGTCGAATCCGGCCCCATGCCCATAAAATCAATATATTTCATAGGATTGTTTGCTGCATAGGCGTAGGTAGATTGGAAATTATAATTTTCAGCACTCGGGTCAATCACATGCCACCTCCCTAATTCCGGGTCATAAAACCTGGCACCGTAATCGTAATTTTCAAAGAACTCATCCTGTAACTCTTTGCCGTTATAAAGATATTTATTTTTATCCAGATTATTATCCGTAAAAAGGCTTCCGAACGGATAATATTCCGTTACCTGTTCGACCGCCGGCGCCGAGCCGCTGTAACTGACCACCATCCGCGTGTTACCCAGGTGGTCTTTCAGGTAGTAGTGGTACAATCCTGACCGGTAGAACCCTTCAGACGTCAAAACACGGTCCAGCGCCCCATCCTGGTAGATGAAGCTCCCTTCATATTTCAGGGTCGTTGTCCCCGTGCCGGAAACGGTCTTCCCCCATTTCGTCCCTGCGGCATCATACGTGTACTGGGCGTACTGGCTCCCGTCTGAACTTGTATATTTCTTCGGCAGATCCAGCTCGTCGAAGTACTCCACGGTCAACCCCCTCAGGTTATCTGTCGTGGCATTCCCGTTCGCATCATAACTAAAGGTCTTTCCGGTGATTGAACTGCCCCCGTAGGTCCCTGTCAGGGAAGACAACTGGTTGCCCGCATACGTGTACGCCAGGTTTTCCCGGTCTGTTCCGCTGCTGTTCTTCCGGTTCAGTCCGGTAATGTTCCCGTTCGCATCGTACCCGACCGAGTAAAGGTCGTAATTCGACGTATTCGTCACGTTCCCCGTTGTGGTAATGGATCCGTAATCGCCTTTGGTCAGCCGGTTCAGCCCGTCGTAACGGTAGGCATAGGCCGAACGCGTCGTGTTGTCGTTGCGCCAGCGCATCCCGCTCAGGTTCCCGTTATACTGGACTACCGGCGAAAGATTGGCCAGCTCTCCCGTCGTGTTGTAGTACAATTCTTCGGAAAACGCTTTACCAATCGTATAACTGTCATCCGGGTCGTTGATTTTGGTCAGCCACCCCCGGATGTTATAACTGTAGTCTGCCTCCTGGTTCCCGTTGTGAAGCGTCTTCTTCTCCAACCGCCCGATTTCATCATACGTGTTTTCTGACAGGGTTACCGCCGTTGCCCCGTCATAGCTGAACGTGGTCGTCGTCGGCCTGCCCATATGGTCATAGGCATAAGTGGTCTCTGTCGTAACCGGGCCTGCACCCACCGTCTGCCGCTGGACAACCTGTTGTTTTATAGGTTGGCCCGTAAAGTTATACGTGGTCGAGGTACGGCTGTACCCTCCGTCCGGGTTGCTTTGGTTCTGCTGGATCACCCGTCCGTATTTGTCGTAGTACGTGCTCGTGTAGATCCATCCGGTGGTACCAAGTACCCTGACTAATACAAAGCCCGGCATAGTAGCCGGGCTTGCTGTTCTAACTATTTGTTAATCTCAAAAAAACAGTTTATCCCAAAAAGAAGGTGGCGAATCCTGCAGTTCTATCTTATAGCCTCTCTTCTGGTAATCCTCAATTAGTTTAATCAACTCTTCCTCCTTTTTTAAGGATGAAATAAAGAATTCATATTTTTTTGTTTTTCCCTCTTGCTCAAATTCGATCCAATTGTTACCGCCTCCATATTTTAATGTCCGTTTATATATGGCTTTCTCCTTTGCTGCATTAGTAAAACGTTAAAAATAATATCCTCAAAACTATGCATAAATTCTGTAGTTTAGTTCTGGAATATCCGGGTGATGTATGATTCGTTTTTCGTTTATATCTGCCTTGTCTACCTTAATGCCTTGGGGGTATTCTTTTAAGTTTAACCGAACCACCACGCAAAGGCCTGTTTTGGTCGAAGTTCGTTCAATTAGCTTTTGAACAGTTTGATAATCTGAAAAAACAACGCCTTCCATCGCCCGGTGTACATGGCTAAATAATCGATGTTCGATCGGATTCCATTTGGAACAATAAGGCGGATAATGACAGACAATAACCGATAAGCCTGTTTGTGTTGCAAACTCCATGAGCCGGTGTTTAAAGATGTGATGCCGGTAAGAATTGGCCCCACCTGCATCACATAAAATCAGGATATTTTTAGCATCCGGATACTGATTAATACCATATTCCCACCACCACCAAAGTAAATTATCCACGATAAAATCTGCTGTTTCACTGCTGCTCCCAACAGAGATGTACCCTTTATTTGCCTGCAAATCATAAATCCCATGTGGAATAACTTTGCCTTGGGCTAAATACTCATAATCATGGTCATATACTTTAACAGCCTGGGTGCAAAAGCATTTCCCATCGCGGTAAAGATTACCCAGCCGTTCTTTTTTCTTGCAATCGATGCTCAGAACGGGACTTTTTAAACTCATGGCCAGTACCAACGTACAAATAATTTGAAACTGCCTGTCTCGATTGGCATAGCTGCCTAAGGCCAATTGTTTGGTTTGCCTGCGATAACCATACCCCAATTCTTTAAGCAAGCGCTTTACCATTCCATTGCTGATCTTAATCTGATGTTGTTCCCGGAAAAGTTTGACGATCGAATATGGCTTTAGACCTACCCAATAAACCTCACTTTGGGTTGGACTGCCCGCTTTATACTTTTCGATCAATTCAATCAGCAACTCTTTTATTTCAGGTCTGGTTTCAGTTTTTTTTTCTGCCCCCGCCCGTTTTGCGTTGCCGCCCCGGGGGAATGAAAACATCCGATTCTTCGGTCAATTCCTTCCTTCCCTGCAGAATGGTTTTCCGATCAACCCCAAGAACTTTACTGATATAGGTAATACCTCCCCTTCCCAGCTTCAGGGATTCCAATGCCGCATATTGCCTGCGGTCTTTTTCTGATAACCGGCTGTAGTGCAATTGCATCAGCATAACGGTCTTTTCCGGGAATTCTTCTTTCATAGAATGTAAAGTAACATCCTTAACACATACAAAATCAGCCAAATCGTATATTTTTATCAAGAATGGGTTGTTAATAACCACCCCTGACTTATCACTTCAAGTTCAAAACAAATATCAATCATCGTTTTGGGTAAGTTATTTTGAAAGTTTCACTTAAGAAAAATAATTACCGAGATATCTACCAGATTTAGCTCTTGTGCTGCCAAATCTAATTTATCCAGACCAAACTGGACTTCTCCTATGTTCTTCTCCTTGTTTACAATAAGTGAGACCGCAATTCCAAGAAGAATAAAAACTAAAAAATATAAAGTTACTTCTATCCCATATGGAATATCTATAATCCTACTTATAAAACTACGACTAGCCCCTCTGGAAAATACTGCTCCCGCAAGCAATGCATCAAATCCCATAATTAAATAACCATAAATAGACTTAACAAAAAACTTTCGTGAGTTAATAAGTATGAATGTTAACTTCACATCATTTTTCTTTATCATCTGTAAGCATTTTATTGATTTGACCAATAAGATTTTGAAGATTATCTTTTATATATTGATTTGCCTGATTGATCCCTTTTTCTGTCGTTAAGTCAAAATCTGATAAATTTGTTTCCAAAACATTATAAATGGCATTCATATGGTTTTCCACGCTTTCTGAATCCACTCCTGAAAAAAATTCCATAATACCTTTATTGGCTATGTTGATCTTACCACCTTGAAATTGTTCTGCAAGATTAAAGGTAGCAGAGTGCAATACTTCAGCCTGAGTAGGATTATCGTCTGCAGCTGCATTTACTACTTGATAGGCACTAAGAAATTTTCCAAACACTCCCAACCCACCACCGGCTTTGGCAAATAATCCCTGATTCACCCCGACAACAGCATCATCGGCTGCTGTTTTTGAGAGGTCTTCTCCAAATTGTAATGCGGTACCGCCCAAACTTCCACCTATCTCCTTTGCATTAAATCCCCGGATTGCATCATATAAACTTGCTCCAACTCCAATCCAACCTGCAGAAAAAATTCCTTGCTTCATTGTGTTTAGCATCACCCTTTGTTCTGTTGTAATTCTGTAAACAAATACGGTTCCGTTATCCCGAACAAATGCACGACCAGTATAAGGCCCCTTTACCTTAGCCTCATTTCCCATCCAGTCTATAAATAATATAGGATTATTTATAGCATACACATATGAAGATTGAAAAGAATACTTCTCAGCTTTCGGATCAATTGAATGAAAGCATCCTAATTCAGGATCGTAGAACCTGGCCCCGTAATCGTAATTTTCAAAGAACTCGTCCTGTAACTCTTTGCCGTTATAAAGATATTTATTTTTATCCAGATTATTATCAGCAAAAAGGCCCCCGAACGGGTAATATTCCGTTACCTGTTCGACCGTCGGCGCCGAACCGCTGTAACTGACCACCATCCACATGTTCCCAAGGTGGTCTTTCAGGTAGTAGTGGTATAATCCTGACTGATAATAACCCTCAGGCGTCAAGACCCGGTCAAGCGCCCCATCCTGGTAGATGAAGTTCCCGTCATATTTCAGGGTCGTTGTCCCCGTGCAGGAAACGGTTTTTTCCCATTTCGTCCCTGCGGCATCGTACGTATACTGGGAATACCGGCTCCCGTCTGAGATTGTGTATTTTTTCGGCAGGTCCAATTCTGCTCATAAATCTGACTGACAATGTCGTTTGGGGCGCGAATAACATATGCAAGTAAAACAGAAAAAAATGATCCAAAATAATTTGAACAAAGCTTGTCGGGGCTTCCGGTGATATTATCGGTGAGTATGAACGTGGGGAAAACATCCCTTCTATTGAGGTGGCGGCAAATATTGCCGATGCGCTTGGCGTTACGCTGGATTATTTGCTGGGGGATTCCAACAATGCCGTTTTGGACAAGGAGCTTTTAAAACGCCTGGAAGATATTGAAAGCCTTACCCAAGATGATAAGGACAAAATCTATTATTTTATCGATATGGCTGTTCGGGATGCCAAAGCCCGGCAGGCTTACGGGAGCTAGGATATTTCAACTATTATAAACAAGAAAAGCCCGGCAGTGCCGGGCTTTCTAACTTTTAATAAAATGTTGTAATGTTTTCGTGTAAAATCTCTATTTTTTGTTCTTCAACACTATCATATCTTACACCTATTAATGCATCTAACGGATAATAGGAGAACCCATCATCATCACCTTCTCTTCCAATATTTTTAAACATCACATAGGATTCGTCATATTCAAGGATTTGTCCAGTAACATAATCGTCTTCATTGAAAAAGAAAGTTGCTATTTTCCCATTCTCTATTAACATTTTTAAATGAGGCAATAATTCTTTACCTTCTTTCCATATCGTAACCCTATTATTAATGCTAAATTTTGAACTATTATCGTAAATAAACATTAATCGTTTTTGATATCTATCATCTATATCAATGTTAATGACATCTTCAATTGCTATTTGTGTATTCCCAATTAAAAAACCATTTTCATCAATCTCATTTATAATGAAAAATGACTCGTCAATTTCTACAATAAAACCGATGATTGACTCCCCCCATTCCTGCGAGTTTGTTCTGATACCAATCAAAGATTTTTCGTCATATGCTTTTTCTAAAATATTCTTTTTCATAATAATGAAGTGTTATAATTGTTAAAACATATCATATTCCATCAATTTATTCTTTTGCCTTTTAATCTCCTTTCTTCAGCACCCTTTCGTTGGTTCGGATTTTTGGGTCTTTTTTTACCTCCATGAGTATATTGGGCATCGTGACTGTCAAGACCAGATTTTCCAGTACTTTGTTTCTTCTTAACATGAGCCATCTGGTATATTTCGTAACCCATATATGTCAACCCTGCGGCAACAGCAGTTGTCACAACTACCGGTGGTATCAATACATCATCAACTGCGCCGATTCCGGTAGCGTCATCTAAAATTAATCCAGCAGTCATCAGTCCTCCCGCTTTCAATATTGTTCCTGCCGGATTCGTACTTTCACCAGTTACGGCTACTGGATTCAATGACGCTATTGGCTCCATTGAGGCAAGAGGTAAACTAGCATCAAAAGTTTGAGATTGATTAGTATATCCAGTAGTATTATCTTCTGAATCTTTCGTGGCAACCATATTGCCTGTTACTTCAACATTATTCCCCTCTTGGCTTACATTTACTGTATTTCCTTCTACAGTCGCTGTTCCTACGGTTGAGCCCTCTCCATTAACAACGGTGACGGTTTGTGTCGTTTCTCCACCTGCATCACCAGTTCGTATCAATTCTTGTGTCGTCGTATTGTATTGAAACTCGTCAACGACCATTCCATCAGGGTCAAGAAATCTTATTGGATTATTATAAGCATATGAGTAAGGGCTCCATCTTCTACTTACTTCCGCCATTGGGTCAACAGAATGCCAACGGGCTAACTCCGGGTCATAAAAGCGCTTTCCGTAATCGTAGTTTTCAAAGAACTCGTCCTGCAACTCTTTGCCGTTATAAAGATATTTATTTTTATCCAGATTATTATCCGTAAACAGGCTTCCAAACGGATAATATTCCGTTACCTGTTCGACTGTCGGCGTCGAGCCGCTGTAACTGACCACCATCCGCGTGTTACCCAGGTGATCTTTCAGGTAGTAGTGGTACAATCCTGACCGGTAAAACCCCCCAGGCGTTAAGATCCGGTCCAATGCCCCATCCTGGTAGATGAAGCTCCCCTCATATTTCAGGGTCGTTGTCCCCGTGCCGGAAACGGTCTTGCCCCATTTCGTCCCTGCGGCATCATACGTGTACTGCGCGTACTGGCTCCCGTCGGAACTTGTATATTTCTTCGGCAGGTCCAGCTCGTCGAAGTATTGTACCGTCAATCCCCTCAGGTTATCTGTCGTGGCATTCCCGTTCGCATCGTAACTGAAGGTCTTTCCCGTAACGGAACTGCCCCCGTAGGTCCCTGTCAGGGAGGATAACTGGTTGCCAGCATACGTATACGCCAGGTTTTCCCGGTCCGTTCCGCTGCTGTTCTTCCGGTTCAGTCCGGTAATGTTCCCGTTCGCATCGTACCCGACCGAGTACAGGTCGTAATTAGACGTATTCGTCACATTCCCCGTGGTGGTGATGGAGCCGTAATCGCCTTTGGTCAGCCGGTTCAACCCGTCGTAACGGTAGGCATAGGCCGATCGCGTCGTATTGTCGTTACGCCAGCGCATCCCGCTCAGGTTCCCGTTATACTGGGCTACCGGCGAAAGGTTGGCCAGCTCCCCCGTCGTGTTGTAGTACAATTCTTCGGAAAATGCTTTCCCAATCGTATAACTGTCATCCGGGTCGTTGATCCTGGTCAGCCACCCCCGGATGTTATAACTGTAGTCTGCCTCCTGGTTCCCGTTGTGAAGCGTCTTCTTCTCCAAACGCCCGATTTCATCATACGTGTTTTCTGACAGGGTTACCGCCGTTGCCCCGTCATAACTGAACGTGGTCGTCGTCGGCCTGCCCATATGGTCATAGGCGTAGGTGGTCTCTGTCGTGACCGGGCCTGCACCCACCGTCTGCCGCTGGACAACCTGTTGTTTTATAGGTTGGCCCGTAAAGTTATACGTGGTCGAGGTACGGCTGTACCCTCCGTCAGGGTTGCTTTGGTTCTGCTGGATCACACGTCCGTATTTGTCATAGTACGTGCTCGTGTAAATCCAGTTAGAAGTACCCAGTACCCTGACCTTTGTTCCCGTGACCATCCCCTTCACACTCTCCGCCTGCACAGAACTGCTGTAAACCTGGTCATACCCGGTGTACGCTGTGTTACCGCCCCAGCCGGACTGGTAGTCATAGTCATCGTAATAGGTACAGGAAAGTACTTCCTGGATGCTGGACGGGGTATAGGAGGCGCTTCCGGCAACATTTGACCGCACCGATTCATAACCGGATGGTTCCTTACAAAGCCCTTCCTGTACCGGACGGTTGAACGTATCATAAAGCGTATATCGGAACAGGGTCGTATCACGGGCCCGCTCCCGGGCATCCTGTGTCAGTACCAGCCGGTCACGGCTGTCATACGCCAGCCGCTGCCATCCCGAGCCCGGGATTTTCTTCCTGATCAGCCGTCGACGTCCGTCATAACGGTAACTGTAAAGCAAATCATCATCCTGGTTTCCGGAAGTAATTGTCAGCGTGGAGCTGGAGGAGGCCGTGAACGAAAAGCCGTCGGACAAGGTCAGCGATGAGCCTTCACTGACCAGGTACGTACTCACCCCGCTTTCCGCTGTGCCCAGCGTTTTATCCGTGGTCACCAGCTGCGTCGTGCTTGTGGCCGTCGTTGTCCCGCTGAAGAGTTGGGATACCGCTTTGGGAGGGACCACATAGCGTAACTGGTCAAAATCGTCATACACGTAATAGGTCGGGTAAGCGGTAGTGCCGTTATAAGCCGTTTTCAGGATAACACGCCCCTGCTTGTCCTTGTATTCAACCGTGCGGCTCTGGCTGTCCCCGCTGTTGTTTTCGTCCCACGTCGTGGTCTTGTATAGTTCCCCTGCTCCGTAGTAACCAGACTGGGTCAGACCGCCGGATGCATCCACGTAAAAGTAGGTGACTTCACTGGCGGTATTCGTCCCGTAGCTGTATTTCAGCTCATGGCCGGTGCCGCTGTGCCAGCTTGCTCCCGGGGGGGCCTGTTTTAACACCCGGTTCAGCGGGGAGGCTTCGTAAACTGTCTGGCCGAAGGCATAGCTCCTGTCCCCCGAATCATAACTGCCGAAATTGGTCGATAAGGCAGGACTGGTATGGTAGGCACCGGCCTTAGCCGCGGCAAAGGGTAAGTATTGTTTTTCCTCCCGTCCGTAAGCATCGTAGGTAATGGTCGTGATAATGTCCTTCGTCGTATCTCCCGAGGCATAAACCTGGTTGGTCTGCTCCGGCCTTCCAAGGCCATCATAATACGTGACCGTTTTCTGGCAATCCCCCGGGGAAAGGGCCGGAACGGCCAGCTCGTCCGTTACTCCTGTCCTCGGAACATATGTCGTGATGTAGTTCTTCGTCGACGTCTGCGCCGGTGCACTTCTAAAGAATGCTAATAATATTATTATGAGGTGAAATCTGTAACTTTTCATATAGGTATGTGCATTTTGTTTACTATAAATACTTTTAAGACAGACATATTTTTAAATTTTTAACTAGAGCGCTATTTGTGTCCCCGATTGAACAACACTGACCGTGACCGTCTTATTTCCTCCCGTAATCGTAAGTACTCCGCTACGGGAAGTGGTTGCGCTGGAACTCTTCGAACAGGTAACTGTTATTGTTTTATTTCCGCTGCCTGAGCCTGAACTCAGTGTCATCCAGGAGACACTGCTCGAAATTGTCCATGTCGTATTGGAGGAAATCGTAATGGTTGATGTAGAATAAATATAAGGGAAAGTTAAACTTGATGGCGAAACCGTCAATGTTGCAATAAACGCTGCCTGAGTAACAAGGACCGACTGTGTCTTGTTGTTTGAGTAAGTAATTGTGATTGTTGCAGATCTGGCAGAAGATGAGTTTGCAGATGCGGTAACCGTAATTGTTCCATTACCACTTCCGGAACCAGGAGAAACAGTTAACCATGAGGCATTATCCGATACCGACCAGGTACAGTTGGATGATATCGTAAACGTTGACGATCCCGCAGAAGAAGTGAAACTCATTGAGGTTTTGTTCAGGCTCAGGGTTGGCCCGTCTGCTGTCGTCTCATTGTAATAATGATAAAAACTCCGCGAAGTAATCTTCCCGTCATCATTGCGGACGTTCTTTAACCGACCGAAATCATCATACTCATAATAGGTCGTTACCCCGTTGGGGGCAGTTGAAGAGGTCATCCCGTAAATTGGGTCGTAGGTATAAGTATAAATCTCTGCTTCAGCTAATGAATATCTCAAATCTGTATTAAAGCTTTTCCATTTAGTATCATGTGGATCTTGGATCCAATTATTCAAATCAATGTTAAAAGTATTAGCTAAGGATTGAGTTTTCGTTTTTAGGTTATCTGAACTAATGCCAATTGCTTTAACTACAGGGAGAGCACCATTGTAACTCCAATAAAAACTGGTTGGTATATCTTGTACTTTATGTAACTCATTTATTCTATTATAGTTATCATATTCCATAATGTAGTTTTGTTCATAGATTGATGGCATACTAATACTTTCTGGAGAAAACCCCGATGAGTATTCCACCGGGATATGAGCTTCATACACTGACACAGGGAGTCCGAGAGAGTTATAACTATACTGTACCCCGCCAGTGAGCTTGTTTTCAACAGTTGTTTCAATCCGAACGGGCAATTTTACGATATTTTTATCGATTAAGTCAGTTATCCCAAAATCAGTTGAATACAGCGTTTTCTTATCCAGTTTTTTGTTATTGTTGACAGTTGACATCAGCGAAACCTCGAAGTTGTTCGGGTTATAACTGTAATTTTCTGTCTCAGTGAAAGTTGCTATACCTGAAAAATAATGAGTCGTCGTTTTCTTTATCAGGGCTCCATGATAATTTTCTGTTGGGTAAGCATATATTAAGAAACGAGTCGTATATGCCAATGGGTTGAAGCCTCCGGCATCGACACACAAATCTGTTGGTCCTATATATTGGTCTTCAATGAAGACATTTGTAATTTCGGCTGAGTTTGAACCTTGGATAATAGAATAATTATTTTTTTCAACAAAAACACTGTCTCCTGATGCATTTAAGAGAGTTCTAGATATCAGGTTTCCGTTCAATGTATGACCGAATGTTGCAAATTTATCAAGCTCCAACGTAACTTCACTATTCGAATAACACAATATCTCCGTCCCATTGTTTTCTCCTTCAGGAGCAACAGTTTTAACTTCAACCCGGCTATATCCAACATTATTACCATAAGATAATGAAGACAATGGAACATAGCTATTCCCCGACATGGAAACAATTGAGGTGTTCAAATAGCTGCCGTCACTGTATCCTACCCGAACCGGACGATATTTTACATATCTTAAAGGGACTAGTAATTTTCCACTTGTTGTACTGTCATTGTTTGTATAAGAATATGATTTTGACAATGTCATTTTACCGTTGCTGTCGTAATTTGTAACTTTTTTAGCCCTTACGCCTCCACCTAGCGATATAAGATTTTCCGGTAAATCCGGGTTAGAGCTTGTTCTTGAAACGAGGTTCCCTGAAATGATCGGTGAGTAACCGTTGTCTAAGTAAGGGCTTGGAATATAGCATTTCAGTTTGTATGATCCAGCGGGGAGCCAAAAGCTTATATTCCATTCGGCAATATTCTCGGTTGACGAAGAGGTCCGATTATCAAACTTAAAGTACATTGTTGAAAAGTCTTCATTTACATCAACGCCTTCCAGCATAATATAGAAATCCGCATATTTTTTTAAAAAACCGTTGAACTCGACGAGAGTCTTGTCATCAATCGTAAATACTTGTTCTTCTCGATTGTAATAAGAAGAATTCGTAAACCAAATAACTGACGCTTGAGTCACCATGTTATAGGATGCAGTGATATATTGGTATTCATCTTCCGCCGAAAGGTATTTTCGATTTAGAAAATCGTGAGATTCAAATTCAAACACGGTTTTCCCGCCTGTTGGATACTGAATTGATTTAATCATACCTGCGGTTATGTAATTATTGCTAGCCCCTTTATTTGCTCCGCTATTTATGTAAAAGCTATCTGGAACATCATCAACCCATTGAGGGTTATCTAACTTTAAGGCAGACATGGTCGGTAGAATTGTTCCATTATTACCTTGACCATTATAATATCCCCAGTGATCGACCGCATATGATGTTTTGTAGGGCATGGGGATAGTGTTGTTATAGGAGAATATGTATTCGTTTGTATTCTCTAAACTTTTTGTTTGTTGAGTGAATGTAGATAGTTTCAGGCGCTTTTGGATATTATCAGCGGTAAAATTGCTGGCAATACTTGCAAATTGCGTGTTGTCATTCAGGTAGTCACCGCCTCGCTTCTCCCCGTTAAAATAGTCATAGCTGAAATAAAAGGATCGTTTCTCAATTCCGGTGAGCCTGTCTTTTACGACTATGCGTTTCAGTTTAGCGCCTCCGTTCAAATCAATCCTGTCTTCATCTTTCTCAAAAATCACCCATTCATTTTTTGTTTCAATGGTATCTAACAGAGGAACATAGTTTGGCGAAAAATTTTCTCGGGAAAGTTGTGCAATATTCTCATCTGGCAGCAGGTCACAAACTGACTTGTATTCAGTTAAGGAAGGAATATATAGAATAGGAAAATGTTGGTATTTTAAAACGATTTCGTCACCACTAGGATGAATCATTTTAGTCAGAAACCATCCTTGCGTGGCTGTACCTCCTACAACAGAAACCCATTCGGTACATTCGAACTCATAAACTACTCCATCTTCACCGATAACCATTATCCCGTTGGAATTCTCCATCGGCTTAATTATACATTTATTTTTTTTCCCTAAGAAAGAGAAAGTGTTATCTCTGGGGTTTTTTATAAACTTAAAAGAGTAGTTCATAAAGTTTGCAGAATAAACATCCGGCTCCCCCGCTCCTTCCAGTATCCGCAACACAGTACTGCTCTTTACTTTGGCATCGTCGTATGTTGGAACACAATTCCATAATACATAGCCATCTTCATTCCTTACACCGGGGATTAAACCAGGACAGACATAATTGAGTAATGTTAGCAGGTTATCATGTAGAGGCTGGGAAACAATCATGTCGTTGCCTCCCACGGGTGCATAAGATATTCCTCCTCCTGCGATAAGGTTCCATCCTAGACCAACCCATGACGCTTCCTGGTTTACTCGTATTCCCCCTGCATGATAGCTTAGAGTAATTGGCAGTGATAGTTCACCAATTTTGACAACATGAACCGGGATCGATATATCGGGTACCCCGGTATAAAATCCTACAGGTATATCTCCATAACTTCCCAGACCATAATTCTCGGGCGAAGATGGAATTATTTCTGGTATTTTGAAACCAGTATTATTATCTTGTCCGATTAAGGAATGGTAACCTGAAAAAAATAATATTAGAAACAATAATAGTATCTTAGATGATGGGATTTTGTAAAATACGCGGATCCTTAATTTATTCATTTTATTCATGTTTGCGGGTATTTCGTTAGGTATAATAAGTTTGTATGAATTGTTACCTTTATAGTAAACACTAAAACTAAAAAACTTAAAATTATTAGGCATAATTTAAAATTTAAGACTATAACTGAATTTCATTCGAAAAATTCGGGTTCTCAATTATTTGGTTCGTGGTGCTCTCGCTTTTCACAATTCTGTTAATAAAATTAAATGTTAGCAGTCAGCCTTTTATCTGTTGAAAAACACAAAAAAGTTATCAACAAAATTTACTATACGTTATACAATTCACAAAATGTGCTGCTCATGTACCCACAACATCATTTCATGATTAAATTTTGCATCCCCATCAAATTGTCTGACTATTTATGAACAGTCAGGAGTAGCATCACTGTTGATAAATTCATCATTATCAAGAATCTTAAATTGCTACATATCAAAAAATTCATCATTTAACAAGGACAATTAGCCGGTTCATTTTATCTTCTCTTTCGTTACCGGTGTCCGGTGGAAATGTGTATATTTATGTCCGCCAAAACTTTTATTCAAAACGATAAGCCCAAAGGGTTCTCAACTAAAACCACTTACTATGAAACGATTTGCAGATCAAAAACTAAAGGCATTTACTCTTCCGGAGTTACTGGTAGTCCTGGTCATTATCGGGATACTTGTCCTCATTGCCCTGCCAAACCTCATGCCCCTCATCTCCCGGGCAAAAAGCACCGAAGCAAAGATGCAGCTGGCCCATGTTTACAACCTGGAAAAAAGTTATTTCTATACCTATTCCAAATATTCCAGCGACCTGGATGAGATCGGGTTTGAACAGGACCCTCTGGTCACGGATGACGGCAATGCAAATTACCGGATTGAGATCATAGAGGCAACATCCTCTGCTTTTAAAGCCAGGGCCACTGCTGTAGCCGACTTCGATGGCGACGGGGTTTATAATGTCTGGGAAATAGATCAGGACAAAAAACTTTCCGAAGTAACCAAGGACTAATGGGTAAACTGACAGCAATGCTTTTAGTGGGGGGATATGCCTGGATAAGCTGGCAGGATTTCAAAAAACGGGAGGTTTATCTGATCAGCTATTTGCCGGTTTTTATCCTGATGGCTGTAAGATATGGTTATCTCCGGCATCCTGACAGCTCGTTCATTCTGGTTAACCTGTATATAACCGGCATTATCATTTCCATGCTTTTCCTTATTTATTTAGTCCGCTATGGGGCCGCTTTTTTCAAAAAGATAAGGGCTTCAGTCGGGTCCGGTGATTTATTGCTTCTGCCGGTAATTATCGTCAGTTTTTCCCCGGTCAGCTTTGTCCTGTTTCTCGTAATTTCCCTGACAACAGGATTATCATACTGGCTTGCAGGAAGAATGCTGCACAGCAGGCAGACGACCATTCCCCTTGCCGGGATAACGACCTTACTGCTCGCGCTGATCCTGATATTTCAGGAAACAGGATGGTTCGATCCCCTGCAAAATATAGTAATTCAATAATCAACTCATGACATATCTCGACATAGACCGGAAAAGGCTTGACCTGATCAGTTCCGAACAGGCCTGGCATTATGGCATCCTGCCAAAGACAGGCAGTTCTGCAAAACAAGAGTTTTACTGTTTGAACAAAACATCCGAAGTCCAGGAGGAACTGGAATTGATCATCGGAGAGAATATTTTACTGGTCGAAGCAGAAGAGCAGGAGATGAAGAAGGAACTGCTTATCTGTTATCCTTCAAGAGAACAGACTGCAAGCAGGACAAGCGAGATCGACGGGGATTACAGTAACTTTCTCCCCGAACTGATCAGAGAGGCAGGGCTGCTTAAATCGAGCGACATCCATATCGAAATTTATGAGGAGGAATGCCGCATCCGTTTCCGGGTAGATGGCAAGCTGACCAAGCGGTATGGGTTCGACAGGGAAAAGTACCCGGCACTGGTTAACCGGATAAAGATCCAGGCAAACCTGGATATCGCAGAGAAGAGGCTCCCCCAGGACGGGCGGATCATTTACAAGGATGACAATACCGATACCGATATCCGGGTTTCTGTGTTGCCAACCCTTTACGGGGAAAAAGTCGTCCTCCGCCTGCTTAGCAAGAATATCGGCAATGTAAGCCTGAAAGATCTTGGTTTTTCCGGAGAACAACTGGAACAATACACAAAGGCAATACAGAAGCCTCACGGGATTGTCTTAATCAGCGGGCCTACCGGTTCCGGAAAAACCACGACCCTTTATGCCAGCCTGAAAATGCTGAATCACGAAGATGTCAACATACTGACGATTGAAGACCCTGTGGAATATACCTTGGAAGGGATCAACCAGGTACAGGTAAAGGAAGACATCGGCCTTTCCTTTGCAGCTGCGCTTCGGACATTTCTAAGGCAGGACCCTGATATTATCATGCTGGGAGAGATCCGGGACCATGAGTCCGCCCAGATGGCGATCCGGTCAGCCCTCACAGGCCACCTTGTTTTTTCAACGATCCACACCAATTCGGCTTTCGGCACTATTTCCAGGTTACTGGATATGGATATCCCCCCCTATCTGCTGGCAGGAACGCTTAACCTGTCTATGGCACAACGGTTAATCAGGCTTTTATGTCCCCGCTGCAAGCAGGAGGAAGAATTTAATCCTCAAATACTGCCCCCCTCTATGAAAATACCTTTCGAAATAAAAAAACATTACTCGGCCAAAGGCTGCGAACATTGTTTTTACACAGGATATTCCGGAAGAAAGGCTATTTACGAATTAATACCCGTGGACGGAGAAATCGCCGAAGAAATAAAAAACAGTACCCTGAAGGAAGACTCGCTAAAATACATGAAGCTAAAAGATACTGCCCTCCGGCTCTTCGCCGAAGGTCAAACCTCGATCAACGAAATAACGCCTTATCTGATCTGAAAAACATCATGAACGAATGAGCATAGTACAACGTAGTGGTCGAACTGCCGCTAATGGGAGTCGTTTTGCCGGTACGAAACAGGTAAATCAACCCCTTCGTCCGATGTGCTTAATAAACTGGCAGAAGCTTTGGGCACCACCACCGATTTTTTGATGAACGGAAGCGATGATGATGTTGTTTCAGCACAACTTACTGACAAAGAACTGCTCAATCAGTTTAAGGAAGTGGAAAAACTGAACCAGGAAGACAAACACCTGATCAAAACGTTCATTGATGCCTTCCTGACCAAACGGCAAATCCAAAAACTGGCCAATACATAAAACTAAACCCGGCCAATACGACCGGGTTTGCTTGGATTTTGATAAGCGAACTTTAAAACGGCTGGAAGATATCGAACTGTTGCCGGACGAGGACAGGAACCACATTTTCTACTCGCTCGACAACCTTATCCAAGAAACTAAACGCGATATAACAAGAAGAGCCCGGCAGTGCCGGGCTCTTCTTGTTATATCATTTAATTTTCGATTAGAAAAATACTTTTCAATGGGGAAAGATACTTTTTCTCAATTTGCATATCCAAATATTGTTCTACCTCTTTTTTCTTTATAATTACAATTCTGTCTTGGTAAAACGTTGAATTTGAACTAGTCTTTGCAATAATATATGAGAATATTTCGCCTGATAAAACGTTTTTAATGAATGAGTAACCTATATTAATTGTTTTATCATTCAATAAATCGTCATTCATCATTCCAATCAAATTAAAATCTCCTTTCTGTCTAATAAAATAGTCACGGATTAGCTCTTGGTGAGATTTATGATTTACAGGAACAATAGACACCCAAGTTAAATATTCATCATTTGAGTTATTTGTTATTTTGTAAGTGTCAATTTTTTGTCTTTGCTCTGTTAATCCATTGAAGTAACAATACGAAACAGTATCAATTTGCAATTGGTTTTGTGCGTTTAAGTCCAAAATGCAAAGCATCAAAATTGAAAAAAATGAGAATATCGTTTTCATCGATCTTGCATGTTTTTTATTGTTTCTTTTTTTGATTTGATAATCATGTTCATTAATATTTTGTTCCCCTCGATCCATCCTCCATTAATAGGTTGATGGCTTGCACCTTTATGATCTCCGCCATTTCTAATATAAAGTAATACATGTCCATTTGCTTCATGACTATACATTTCTGCTTTGGCTGGAGCTGATAAATTCTTATTAATGACCACTTTTATTGTCCCATCAGGAGAGTTTTGCATCCCTTCTCGATCAGGAAATAGAGTTTTACCCATAAAGCCCGCTTCTCCTGTTGTCGTTCCGTTCATTGTATCTCCATTGGGATCAACATCATTAGGAAATTGAGGGTTTTGTGGAATATAACTCATGCTAGCATTTCCTGGATTTCCATTTTTATCTACAAAATTGAATTGATCATCCGTAGAGACTTCAACAACTTGATCAGAATTAACCATTTCTTTTAAATCGTTATAATTTCCACTTTCACTTGTATGAGAATTTATCGAACTACGATCAATATTACCGTCCTTATCCAGCTTGATATATTTTGCATCTTCAGTGGTTAGCGTATTTGTTATCATCTTTAACGCCTCTTCGTCTTTTGGCTTTACAGTCTCTAGCATTCCATCTGGATCGATAAATCTAATTGGATTGTTATAAGCATATCTATATGGAGACCATCCATAGGACATTTCTGCTTTTGGGTCAACCGTATGCCACCTTCCCAGTTCCGGGTCATAAAACCTGGCCCCGTAATCGCAATCCCTTACCTGCAAAAATAGAGAGTCATAAAAAACAGATACGGCCTCTTTTCAGCCTGTTCAAAGGACAATACAAAAACTTGGTAAGTCATGATTTATTATATCAATTTAGTTTACAAGAGCTTTATTATTATACAATTTTGGGATTCCAAATCTCTAACTAAATAAGAAACAATTGCCAATCATGCCAGCTTTAGAGCATATACCGCGAAACGGACATCATTCATCTGCAAAACCATCTTTAAAATCAACCATATACCATTTTTTATTTATTAATTGAAATTTCGATATTATCATTACTTGCTCAGGATCAGCATATAAAATATTTTCTTCTACAAATTTACTTGTTTTATAAAACCTTCTTTTATACTTTACTCCGTCAATTATAGCTATGCTATCATCTTTGAAAGGAGCGTCAGTTAACATAACCCAATTGTTTTTATCGTAAGGAATATGATCATTTTTACTAACATTATTAATATTTGAGTCCTTTAATGCTTCAGCATATTCTTTCTCTGATTTTTTTTCACTTTCTAAAGGGAAAATAATTCTGCTTATTTGAAAAATACTATCTGAGTAGAATTTATTTTTAAAAGAGTCAAAATCCTCAATAGACAAAGTATTTCTTGATTTATTCGCATTATCAGCAGTGTTTTCCTTGATATTACAACCTGCTGTCAATATATAAAATATACTAAAAATTGAAATAATTAATCTTTTCATACATTTTCCTATTTATTGTTATTTTCCCCATAATACCATTTTAAAAATTCATCACTATAATATTGATCACTGCTTCTACCCGGTCTATTATATTGTCCTGTATTTCCATAAGCATTTGCATGGTTAGACTGTAGTTCTACCTCAGTATGTTTTAACTGTAACATACTTGTTCCTTTGGTTATTACTCTAACTTCATCTAATTCTATTGGATCGTTCTCATTTACAACTTTTTCTTCAATATCATTCAATTCATTTAACAATAATTGCAAATCTGATACTAACATCGGATTTATGGGTTTTCCATTTAACAAAACTTCTAAATGAAGATGTGGTCCCGTAGCACCACCGGTCATACCAGATAATGCGATTACTTCACCATCGGTAATTTTAGCTCCATTTTTTACTTTTATCCCTCCCTTTTGTAAATGTGCATACCTAGTTGTGTAACCATCTGAATGTTTTATATCAACATAGTAACCCCACCCACCCTTGTCATAACCGATATTTGAAACCTTTCCTCCTGCCAATGCATGAATATTATTGCCTTCCGGGACCGGAAAATCTTGTCCTTTATGTGGCCTTGAAACTTTATGATAAGGATTCATAACTGGAGCAAGTGAAAATCCTCTATTCCCAACAATTCCGTTATCAACAACTTTCTTGGTTGGCCATAATCCATTAGCATCGATGTATTTCATTGGGTTGTTCATGCAGTATGCATACGGTGATATGGCAAAAAACAATTCTGAAACTAAATCAATATTGTACCACCTCCCAAGTTCCGGGTCGTAGAACCTGGCCCCGTAATCGTAATCCCTTACTTGCAAAAATGAGCTGTCCCCAAAAACCGTTACTGCCGGTTTTCAACCAGTTCAAAGAACGCTTTAATGCTCCTAAAAGTAACATTTTTATTTTTCAATTGAACAGCTTTCAGTTGAAAAGAAAAAAGCTGATGTATCTGCTGCTGATGATGATGGGCTGTTGGAACGGAACCAGGTAAAACCCTCTATCTAAGTGGCAACCCAGATTGCCGATGCCTTGGGCGTTACGCTCGATTACCTGGTAAAAGAGGGCGAGTACGAGCAAATTGACAATGCTACCCTGAAACGGTTAAAGGAGATAGAAAAACTCGACCCCGGGACAAAAACCAAAGTCTTTGATATTATTGATACCTACCTGCGCGACTTTAAAACCAGGCAGGCGTATATGGCATAAAAAAGCCCGGTCAATGCCGGGCTTTACAATTTAAATATTGGGCAATATAAACTTTCCTATACTTAAAATCACTGCATTAAATGAGATAAATATTATTATATTTTTCAAGTATTTTTTATAGTCGTTTGGGTTTGATATTAAATAAAACACTGAAAACAGTAATAATAGCATTGGAATAAACGATTGTACTACATCAACATTATCAACTCTTTCTACGATATACCACATGCGGTCTAAAATCAGCCCCACAACCACAAATTGACATAATATTAAGCTGTTTGACTCATTCTTTAAAAGGTAATAGCCCGATATAGCGAATAAAAAGGAATGGACCATAGTGCCAAACCAATCTTTCATTTCAAATGGAAAATTGTAAAACACTCTCGGCTCTCCTCCAAAATAACCTTGATTAAAGAAGCGAATTAATATCCATAGGAAAATAACAATACCGATTGCCATCATTAAAATACTGATGGATAATTTTTGTCTGCTAATCATTTTATTTTCAGTTAAAAGTCAATTGTCACCCTTTGTAGATTATTGTTTTCCATATACTCAAAGATTCTCTGAAAAGTATTCATATTAAGCACGACTTTAGTATTGTCTTGCTTAGCTGTCCCTTCTTCTTCGCTACCTTCTTGCTTTACCTCGCCTAGTCCACCATTTATCTGTACATAAGATTTTGCGGTACTTGCATCCCTTTTCTCTCCTCCTGTATTAAAGGACGTGGGTTCAAAAATATTAAACAACTCCTCTCTTCCATATTTTAATCTTTGTGAACCAGCTCCATTACTATAAATCTTCCTGAGATAATTTTCAAACTTTACTGCGTCTTTTTCAAGAGTTAATTGGGGTAAGTCGTCAATACTACCAGATTCATCTTGGTAGGCATGGTATAACTCGTGACCAAGCATCTCGAAAGAACGGAACTTATTTCCCCTATATTCTGCATCTCCCTGATAATAGGTTACACTATTCCAAAACGAACGATATTTTGAAGATGTAGCAGACCAACCATCTCCATTAATTCTATAAACCGTACTCGACTTTTGCAAGGCATCAATCATTTGACGTCCCATAGGTGTCGCATACAATATTGCTAAATCATTGTAAGTTCTTTCTCGCTCTTTAGAACCTCCTGTTACTTTAATCTCTCTTCCGTCAGGGTCTATTGCAATTGTAGGCATGTTTGCAACATAACAATATGGAGACAAGGATGTGTACTTGTAAGCTTTGGGGTCAAGCGTGTGGAACCGCCCTAACGCTGGGTCATAAAACCTTGCCCCGTAATCGTAATCCCTTAACTGCAAAAATGAGCTGTCCCCAGAAGCCGTTACTGACGGGTTTCAACCAGTTCAAAGAACGCTTTAATGCTCCTAAAAGTACCATTTTTATTTTTCAATTGAACAGCTTTCTGTTGAAAAGAAAAATGCAGGGAAGCAAAAGGCCTTTCACAAAAGGAACTGGCCAAGCTCCTTAGCACTTCGTATTCTGTAATCGGTAAATATGAGCGGGATGAGATGCTGCCAAGTATCGGGGCTGCCCAGAAGATAGCAAAACTGGTTGGCACAACGGTGGGTTACCTGTTGGGAGAAACCGACCAGGAAAATATTTTAAAAGACCCCGAGATGCTTAAACGCCTGGATGAGATTGAAAAAATGGAAGAGGACGACAAAGGGCATATCCTCTCTGTCATTGATGGGTTTATAAAATCTATAAAGATTAAAAATATTGCTGCGCTATAAAAGAAAGCCCGGCAGTTTGAACTGTCGGGCTTCTTTTATTTACTGAGAATCTATTACATTACCATCTTTATCGCACCAGCTTTCCGAGGGAAAATGTTTCCAACAACTGTCATCCTTACACACAAAATATTGTTGCTTTTCTCCATCATTTAAAATAATCCAACCACCTGCGTCAAGTCTGTAATAGCATTTTTTGCCCTTATACATTAATTCCCCTTCTATACCACAAGTCCAGTCTCCGTAACAATCATTCCATTCTCTTCCCGTTACTTCTTGTAAAGAATATAAAAGTGGTAATATATCAGATTTTTTAGGCTCTTGCCAGTCAGTGCATTGCTGCTCTTTACTTTTTACAATTTTAAAAGTTAAAACTGTATCTGCAGTTGCTTTTTCGGTTATAGGTTTTTTATTTCCTGTTCCATTACAAGAAATGATAGTTCCCGTAATAAGAAAACATGCAAAAAAACAATACCATTTTTTAAAATCATATTTATTCATAACTACCAATTTTCTTGGATTGTTTCTTTAATGGCATCTAAAACTACTTGTCCTTCACCTGCCGTTTTCCTTTGTACAGTTTCATGAGGAAGTACATTGTCCATTTTTAAATCATAGCGGAATGTTAATTCTAATACAAGATTAGCAACCGCTGTAACTTGTTCTGGAGTCAAAGGGTCCCATGTTTTTGCAGCAGCATTATAGTTTCCGATAACTTCAATACCTATTGTATTCGAGTTTAATAACTTCTTAAAGTATTGTTTGTACATCTGCTTACTAGAGCTATCCCATAAGTGAACTGCATATTTTGAAAGTCTGGCAGTTTGATAAACTGTTCCATCTTCCCCAACAAGGAAATGGGTTCCTTTGGTTTTTGTTGCTGCTTCCCATGCACTATAAAGGTTCGCTCCATTAGAACTAACTGTCCGATGCATTATAATTGCAGGAACGTCACCACTCATAGCACCTCTTTCTATAGAGGATAAAGGATTATATATGAATGAGGCATTTGAAGGTAAATTACTTACTTTTCCTTCAACTTGGTCTGCAATTGCTAATGCCCCTGTTACTACTCCATATTCTGAATCTTTCCAGATTGAAGTACCAGCTTTTCTATTGTCAATTGAATAAACACCGTCAGCACCTTTTCTAACGCGTCCGTTAAGGTTGTGTTCTTCTCTATATTCCCTTGCCTCTCTTCTGGATTCGAATAGACCATTAGGGTCAAAATAAGAAACCGGGTTGTTAAACGCGTATCTGTAAGGAGACCAGTCATAGGCCCATTCTGCTACAGGGTCAGGTACATGCCAACGGCCTAAACTTGGGTCATAAAACCGCTTCCCGTAATCATAATCCCTTACCTGCAAAAATGAGCTGTCTCCAGGAGCCGTTACTGCCGGTTTTCAACCAGTTCAAAGAACGCTTTAATGCTCCTAAAAGTAACATTTTTATTTTTCAATTGAACAGCTTTCAGTTGAAAAGAGAAAAGCTGATGTATCTGGTGCTAATGATGCTGTGCTATTGGAACGGGACGAGGTAAAGGCCTCTATCTAGATGGCTACGCAGATTGCAGAGGCCTTTGCCACTGGTTTACTTCGTGGTAGTTACGAACCTTTTGCTGGACAAAAGTATCCTCAAGAAGATACAGGAAATCCAGCAGCTCCATACTGAAAACAAGAAACACCATCTTTGCCCTGATGGACACTTTTTTGAGGGATTATAAGGCTAAGAAGGCGTACAGCTCGTAATTCACACAAACCATATAAAAAACAAAACCCGGTACAGTGACCGGGTTCGTTGTTTTGTGTATTTACGTTGCAAACTTATTATCCATATTTCAGAAAGCTTACGCGCCCATCATGCCTTATTGAGATTATCCAATCTAAACTCTCATCAAAAATATCAATATCGTCAGAACTTGGATACCATAAATCAAAGAAATATTTATCTACATCAGCGATATTGAAAATGTCAATGTCGTCAAATCGACGCCAGTTGACATAGACATCAGTTAATGGATTTACCTTCAATGAACTTAATGTATCAATTAATTTAAACTCTTCACAGGCATCAATACTCAATAAAAGTTCCTTGTTTGAATACAATAGCTTCATTAGAGAATCTATATTTGAAAATTCATATTTCTTTAATAAGCCATCAACAAGCATCAGACAGTCTTCTGTGGATAGAGAAATAAAACGAGGGAAATCTGTTTTATGCTCACTTTTAAACAAATCTATCTTAAACGTTTCCATAAAATGCTAATATTTAGTTCTCTATTGGGATAGCTCCAGATACTCCTCCGTTGCCTCTTTTACCTTTTGTATAATCCCAATAATTTATATGGGGTTTTTCTTCTCCAGAACCTGGTTTTGCGTTAGGATGAGCTGGATCTAACCGATAACCTTTTTGGGAATTTCCCCGCTGAGGACTTCCAAATTTTCCGGTTTCCCCTTTAGGCAGACTTTCAGTAGACTCCAGTCCTATTTTACCTTTAGCTTCTTTTAATGCCTCCTTCGTTCCGCTTAAAGATCCTTTTGATTCTCCTTTAGTTTCTCCATAATTGTACCCAGCAGCAGCATTATTTGCAGCATTTGCTTGTAAAACCTTTCCCCCTAGGGCAGTTGCTTCTCCGGCTATAACGGCGGTTCCTCCAATTACTGCGGCGGGTGCTGCTACTACTGTACCAGCCCCTGCAGTTGCTACTTCAACTGTTCCTGCAGCAACCAGAACAACACCTCCTGTGGCAGCAGTTCCATGTCCTCCAACCTCCATAGCTTGGCCAACAGTCATCGCAGCTGCATCTGTCGAACGTAGTGCGTTGTTATAATCGCCAGCATCTGTAGGGGTGTAATTATTCCTTAAATGCGTTGTGCCTGGAACAATGTTGGTAACAATACCAATTGAGGTTCCCACAATTGCGTCCCAAACAGTATTTCCATCAGGATCAACCAGCCGTACCGGGTTATTTAAAGCATAAGCATAAGGAGTGATTCCGTAATATTTCTCGGCCTTGTTGTCGATCACATGCCACCTTCCGATTTCCGCGTCATAGAACCTGGCTCCGTAATCGTAATTTTCAAAGAACTCGTCCTGTAACTCTTTGCCGTTATAAAGATATTTATTTTCTGTCAGATTATTATCCGTAAAAAGACTTCCGAACGGATAATATTCCTCTTCCTGGTCAACTGTCGGGTTTGAGCCGGAGTAATGGTATGTCATCCGGGTATTGCCCAGGTGGTCTTTCAGGTAGTAATGGTACAAAGGGGTAGTAGGATCAGGAACATAATACCCTTCCGGGGTCAGCACCTTTACCAGACTGCCTCCCTGGTAAATAAACGGGCCGTAGTACAGCGTAGTGGCCGAACTGCCGCTTATGGTAGCCGTCTTGCCCCACTTTACCCCCAAGGCATCGTACTGGTAAACCACCTTGTTGCTGGCATCCTTGTAGTACTGCGAGGGAAGGTCAAGTTCCTTGTAATAGCTGATCGTCAGCCCTCTTAGTCCGTCGCTGGTCAGGTTCCCGTTGCTGTCGTAGCTGTAACTGCCGCTCTTGCCCGATGTCCCCTCATAGGTCCCGCTCACTGTCCCCAGCTGGTTACCCGTATTCGTGTAGGTCAGGCTTTCCCGGTTCGATCCGCTGCTGTTCTTCCGCGTCAGGCCGGTAATATTCCCGTTCGCATCATAGGCAGCGCTGGTCAGGTCATAGGCGGAGGAGTTGGTCCAGCTGCCGGAATAAGTCCCGTAATCGCCCTGGGTCAGCCGGTTCAACCCGTCATAGGTGAAGTTGTACCCCTTGTACAGGTTACTGCCACTGTTGTACTGCCGCCATTTGATCCCGTTGATGTTCCCGTTGTACTGGGCTGTCCCGTTCAGGGTTGTGGTCATGTCCGTGTCGTAATACAGCTGCATCGCAAACAGCCGGGCTGTGGTCGAGGCCACTCCCGGGTCATTGATTTTGGTCAGCCAGCCCCGGATGTTGTAACTGTAATCACAATACTGCAACCCGTTATGCTGCTGTTTCGTGCTTAAACGGCCAAGATCATCGTAGGTATTCGTTGCCAGGGTTGTCAGCGTGGTGGTATTGTACCCGAACTTGCAGGTCAGTTGCCTGCCCATGTGGTCATAGGTAAAACTTTCATTCAGGGTGATGGCCGTTGATGAGGATGTCTTTTTATGAAGGGTCTGTTTTGTGGTTACCTGTCCAACGAAGTTGTAGGAATACGACACCCGGTTATTGCCCCCTTCCGGGTTGGTCTGGTACTGCTGGAGCAGCCTCCCGTACTTGTCATAGTAGTTTACCGTGTAAAGCCAGGTGCCGGTATCCGGTATTTTGGCCCTTATCCCCGTCACCTGTCCTTTGACATTGTCTGTCCGGGTCTCTGTACTGTAAACCTGCGAATAACTGTAACCCCATGTGGAGGGAGTGGTATAACTGTCATAATAGGTTGCCGACAGGTATTTACCGGCATCGGATATCCTGGGAAAGGCGTTATTGGTATATCCCAGGACTACGGAACCGGAGGATTCATACATCACCGTTTCCGCATCCACTGTCGTTTGCAGGGAAGTCCTTGATAAGCTACTTTCATATTTACCGGTAAGCACCGCACGGTTAAAGGCATCATACTTCGAGAACAGCCAGTACCCGTTTGCCCGTTGCACCGCACTCTGGGACAACACCAACCGGTCCCTCTGGTCATAAACCATGTAGGCCCATCCTGCTCCCGGAAGCTTTTTTTCGATCAGGCGGTCCCGTCCGTCATAAAGATACTGGTAGCACAACTGGGACAGCTCGGTGGAACTGATGCTCCCGTCATCGGCTGTGGCCTTGGGAGGGATTACACAGCAAAGAAGGCCTTTGTCGTTATAAACGTAATAGGTCGAGTAAGCGGTTGTCCCTATATAGCTTCTCTTTAGGACCACCCGTCCCTGCTTGTCCTTATATTCCACCGTCCGGTTGGCCGACTCCGTCGGGGTGGTTACATTCTCGTCCCAGGTGGTGGTTTTGTACAGGGTACTGGCAGCATAGGCGCTGGCCGTGGTGTTCAGCAAATTCGTGCTGTTGTTGATCGTGTAGTCCATCACCTCGCTGCTGGTGTTGGTCCCGTAAGCATACTTGACAGTATGCCCGTTCCCGGTTTTCCAGGTTTCGCCAGGGGCCGATTGTTCCACTACCCTGTTAAGGGGCGAGTTGTCGTAAGTCTTTTCAGAGTATGCATAAATTCCATCGGTTGAGCCATAATAACCCGTCCAGTTGTCTGAGACGGTAGCTGTAGACAGATAGGCTGCATCCTGGGCCGAAGCAAAAGGAAGATAATCTTTCGCCTGCCTTCCATACTCATCGTATATAACCGGGGTGATCAAATCTTTCGACCCGCCCCCTGAAGCCTTAAAATCTACCACCTGCGACAACCGCCCCAGCCCATCATAATACTCCACACGGGTACGCTTCTGTGTATAATCCAAGGTATCGGTAGCCGATTCCGTTTGTTGTCCTTTTTCCAGGATTGTTTCTCTGAGTATGTAGTTTCTGTCTTGGGAAGGGGAGGCCGGCTTAGCACGCTGAGAAACATTCACAATGGAACTAATCCCACCCCCGCTTACCGTCACGGTGCCTGTTATAGAAGAAGAAACACCATTGGCAGCGCAGGTAACTGTGACCGTGCTTCCAGACAACGTGGCTCCGTATACGCAACCCGAATAAGTTACTGTCTGGTTAGTGGTATTTGTGTTCACAGAAAAAGTCTGGCTCCCCCCTGTATAATCAAATCTCAGACTGGTTGGGGTCAAGGTGATATAAGGAACTGCTGTCTGGGTGACATTTACACTGGAGCTAATCCCACCCCCGTTTACCGTCACAATCCCTGTTTTAGCAGAGGTTGTACTGTTGGCAGCGCAGGTAACTGTGACCGTGCTCCCAGACAATGTCGCACTCGAAACACATCCTGTATAAGTTACTGTCTGACTCGTGGTGTTCGTACTAACTGTAAAGGTCTTGCTACCTCCGGCATAAGTATAACTTAAGCTTGTCGGCGAAAGCGTAATATAAGGCATAGCTGCCAAGGTAACACTAACGCTCGAGTTGATCCCGTTGCCACTTACGGTCACGGTCCCTGTTTTAGCTGTGGTCGTGCTGTTTGCAGCGCAGGTAACTGTGACCGTGCTCCCAGACAACGTCGCACTCGAAACACATCCCGAATAAGTTACCGTCTGACTCGTAGTGTTCGTACTAACTGTGAAGGTTTTGTTTCCGCCGGTGTATTCAAAACTTAAACTCGTTGGGGAAAGGGTGATATAAGAAGCTTCCTGGCTAACGCTAACGCTTGAACTGATTCCGTTACCACTTACGGTCACAGTCCCTGTTTTGGCTGAGGTCGTACTGTTGGCAACACAAGTAACTGTGACTGTGCTCCCAGACAATGTCGCACTCGAAACACATCCCGAATAAGTTACTGCCTGCCCCGTGGTGTTCGTACTAATGGTAAAAGTCTTGCTGCCTCCTGTACAGGAAAAACTCAAGCTTGTTGGGGAAAGAGTGATATATGGCATGGCTGCCAAGGTAACACTAACGCTTGAGTTGATCCCGTTGCCACTTACGGTCACAGTCCCTGTTTTAGCTGAGGTCGTGCTGTTGGCAGCGCAAGTAACTGTGACCGTGCTCCCAGACAATGTCGCACTCGAAACACACCCCGAATAAGTTATCGTCTGACTCGTGGTATTTGTACTAACTGTAAAGGTTTTGTTCCCGCCGGTGTATTCAAAACTTAAACTCGTTGGAGAAAGGGCAATATAAGAAGCTTCCTGGCTAACGCTAACGCTTGAACTGATCCCATTACCACTTACGGTCACTGTCCCGGTTTTGGCAGTGGTCGTGCTGTTGGCAGCGCAGGTAACTGTGACTGTGCTCCCAGACAATGTCGCACTCGAAACACATCCCGAATAAGTTACTGCCTGCCCCGTGGTGTTCGTACTAATGGTAAAGGTCTTGCTGCCTCCTGTGCAGGAAAAACTCAAGCTTGTTGGGGAAAGGGTGATATAAGAAGCTTCCTGGCTAACGCTAACGCTTGAACTGATCCCATTGCCACTTACGGTCACGGTCCCTGTTTTAGCTGAGGTCGTACTGTTGGCAGCGCAGGTAACTGTGACCGTGCTCCCAGACAATGTCGCACTCGAAACACACCCCGAATAAGTTACCGTCTGGCTCGTGGTGTTCGTACTAACAGTAAAGGTCTTGCTGCCTCCTGTGCAGGAAAAACTCAAGCTTGTTGGGGAAAGGGTGATATAAGAAGCTTCCTGGCTAACGCTAACGCTTGAACTGATCCCATTACCACTTACGGTCACTGTCCCGGTTTTGGCAGTGGTCGTGCTGTTGGCAGCGCAGGTAACTGTGACCGTGCTCCCAGACAATGTCGCACTCGAAACACACCCCGAATAAGTTACCGTCTGGCTCGTGGTGTTCGTACTAACAGTAAAGGTCTTGCTGCCTCCTGTGCAGGAAAAACTCAAGCTTGTTGGGGAAAGGGTGATATAAGAAGCTTCCTGGCTAACGCTAACGCTTGAACTGATCCCATTACCACTTACGGTCACTGTCCCGGTTTTGGCAGTGGTCGTGCTGTTGGCAGCGCAGGTAACTGTGACCGTGCTCCCAGACAATGTCGCACTCGAAACACACCCCGAATAAGTTACCGTCTGGCTCGTGGTGTTCGTACTAACAGTAAAGGTCTTGCTGCCTCCTGTGCAGGAAAAACTCAAGCTTGTTGGGGAAAGGGTGATATAAGAAGCTTCCTGGCTAACGCTAACGCTTGAACTGATCCCATTGCCACTTACGGTCACGGTCCCTGTTTTAGCTGAGGTCGTACTGTTGGCAGCGCAGGTAACTGTGACCGTGCTCCCAGACAATGTCGCACTCGAAACACACCCCGAATAAGTTACCGTCTGGCTCGTGGTGTTCGTACTAACAGTAAAGGTCTTGCTGCCTCCTGTGCAGGAAAAACTCAAGCTTGTTGGGGAAAGAGTGATATATGGCATGGCAGATTGAGTAACAGTAAAACTTTTTTTAGTAGAACCAACTTTAACCGTAATAGTTGCACTTCTGGCCGAACTACTATTTGCTTGTACTGTTACTACTGCTTCAGCTTCATCATCACTCAATTTCGAATAGCTTATTGCCATCCAAGAGGGAGTCCCTGTAAATGACAGGGCACACGAAGAGGAAGTAACAACATGCATCTCAAAGATTAATGTACCTCCTGCTGAGGAAATACTTTGAGAAGTTGGCTCAATAGATTGTATTGTACATTCTTCTACAGGTGTTAATACAACGCCGTTACATATATTAACAACCAGAGTAATAATTAAAAGAATAAAAAGATATCTCATCGTTTTTTATTTTATCGACCTTTTAAATTCAAATAATAAAGAAGAAACTAGTTTGACGTAAAAAAATGATAATCATAATATTGAATAATTTCTCCGTCATCATTTTTTAATTGTTTTAACCTTCCTAAATCATCATACTCATAATAGGTAGTTACCCCGTTGGGATCGGTTGAAGAGGTCATGCCGACCAAGGGATCGTAAGTATATGTCCAAATCATGACGTTTGATCCGCAATAATTTCGTATTAGAATGTTAAAATTCTGCCATTTTATTTTCTCTTCATCCAGATCTGATATCCAAACCTGAGTGTTCAACCCTGAACTACTGGCAGCAGAATTGACTTGAGTAGTAAGATCACTGTTTGAAATGTTTTCTCCCTTTACAACGGGGTAAGTCTGATTATATCCCCATAAATAACTATATTCAATATCTTCTTCTTTGGAAATCCCAAGAAGATTACCATTAGTATCATAATTTTTATACCGAATCCTGCTCTTATAATCACTCTCATTACTCTCCTTCATATCAAAAGATATAGGTTCTATAATATAATTACCATTCCAAAAAGTATAATTGGTTCTGGCAGATTGTACAGAAACGTTATCATTATTTCTGATTTCTTCAATAACAGGACTTATTATATTTCTGCTGATCATTGAATCATAAACAGCAGTTCCAGAAAAATTAACAGGATATTTATATACAATATCAATATTCTTTCCATCACTATTTATCAAAGATTTTTCTGACAGTTGCAACCGATCATTGTAATTATATTGAGTAAGTGTTTTTATCACAGTGGAATCGTTTATATAATCACAAACCTCCGATTTTGTAACCAAATCAATATCTGTATGAGCTTTTGTATCGTCGTAATATATACCCTCTAAATAATCATCAGCATGATCCAGATCATGAATATACATTATTTCCAATTCATAGGAAGAAAGATCTTCGTTATAGTTGTATGCAGTATAGTAAATACCATTTGCCAAGCATAAACCTGTTTGAAATTCTTCTTCTTTATATGTACTGTAATAGTTTATAATAGATTGAACAAGTGAGTATTTTACATTCTCAACTTTATAATTTTCCTTCTTCAAAAGCTTGGGAGTAACAATTCCTCGATCATGCAAAAATGGATGATTAAACCTGATATTATACGTGTCTGCAGTTTCATCTACTGGAAGAGATTCGTAATAATAAACTATCTTCCCTGTGTTTGTGTTATTTTCTCCGACATATTCTGTTACTTTATTATAAATTATTGGTTTTGTTTTTCCAAAGAACTCGTCATATGCAATGGCACTACAATTCATGTAATGAGTTGAAGTTAAATAGAGATATGGCGTTCCTCCCGCTGGAACATCATACCAGAAATTCATGACATTTTGCTGATGTACAAACATTCCCTCATAAAAATTCCCTGGAATCAATGAATCAATCTCATATTCGTATTCTTTTGTCGTACAAACAGAATTATCATCACTGTAACTGGAGATCTTTTTTATTCTCAGTCCCCCGACTTTACCATCGGTTGGTTTATTTGATGCCGTGATATAGGAATATACCTTTGGATTGACTTTATTCAACTCATACTCAAAGACTGTTTTACCTCCGGTTGGATACATTATTTCTTCAAGGATACAGGCCTTTGCATAAATTTCATTCGGGAACTTGTTTCCACCATCAGAAAAAAAAGGGTATGGTGTTTGAACAGATTTTTTTATACCATTATAATAGCCCCAGAAATCATCGTAATAGTATCGATCTGAAAAAGTTCCTAACAAACTCGGATAATCAGGTAAATTGCGCGAATTATAGACAAAAGAAAATTTTTCATTTTGCGTTTCGGATAAAAATCGAATACTATCGAGCCTTAACCTGGCATTTGTTTCTCCTTCCGTACCGAAATAAGACTGATTAAAATCAATCTCCTTGATCAAGGATCTGGTAAGACTGCTTAATACTTTTATTTTTCTCAATCTTGATTTTATTCTTGATCCCCAGTCTTCTCTATCTTTGTCATAATAAAATTTGATAATTGTAGTTTTACTGATGATACTATCCAAAAAAACATCAAATATATTACAATCCTGAGGTTTATGTGTAGTACTATTGCCGGAAACTGAAACAATTTCTGGAGGTCCGGATGCCGTTTCTTCCAATTTACTCCTGTTCCATTGAGAGTTATCTATATAACTGATGCAAGAACCGACCTCATGATAGGTATAAAATTTAATTGTATCTGTTTTATCTTTTGAAATTATTTCATATGGTAATAGTTTATCATATATCTGTCCCGGATCTATAAATGTATAAGCGGTACCATCAGGAGCTGTTATCTCAAATAAACTATGATATCCTGATTGTGTTTTACTCTTAAGTCTGACTCTACAGGCTGAATATGGTACCATTACATAAGTGCTATCAATAAAATTTCTTCTAAAAACACCTGATTCGCCATCAGCAAGTTGGTAATAATATCGGTCTGAATAAAAGTCCTTTCCACTATACTGCTCACCACATATCCTCAGAGCAAAATCTTCTCTATCAGATGTGTATAGTGGAATATCTGCCCAATCATCACTAATTTGTTTTGAAGTTAGGTAATGAAGATTTGCAGGTTTATTGTAATCATATTCTCCAAGGATTTTTCTGGTCACCACTCCTCCAGCATGAAGTATCCAACCAAGACCAATCTCACTTGAAACATCATCGACTTTAATACCGGATGCATGATAAGAAACTGATATTGGTACGATTAAACTTCCTGAAGTTAGAGTATAGATAGGAATCTCTACCTTGGGGACTCCTGTCGCTAGATCTATAGGAATATCGCCATATCTAGTATAGGCTGCAGCCGCGGGAGACTGTGGAATATAATCCATACTGGGTAATTGAGACTGAGCAGTTAATGCTTTGGCAAAAAAAATCAGGGTAAGAACAGCTACTAATTTCATCACGACAAGGTTAGTCAAGTTTCTCATTTATAAAAATATTCTGATTTTAATTTCATATTAATCCTAATTTTTATGGATCTAGACAAAATAAAATGAAGACATTTTCTTTGATCAAATTTCCAACAAAGCGGAATAAAATTTTTCAAATCTGGAAATGCTTAAAAACACAAAAAAGTTATCAACAAAAAACTTAGTAAACGAAGCAACAAACAAAATATACTGCTCATGTACCCACAATGTCGTTTCAGGTTAAAATAGGTTACGCTCATCAAAATCCGGCGCTATTTATCAACAGGTTGCCTGTTGATAATTTCTTTTTGCAGATAAAAATAAAAAAGGAAATTTCCCGGACAGGTTTATCAATCCGACATCAAAAATCAGATGATTTTCACCACACTGAAAATATTCGTCAGTAATTTCAAAAGCTTCTCCCCTTGAATACCTCTTCCGGGTAACTGATATCTGTCAGGAAAAGGCCTTCGGGGGGGACAGACGCGCCGGCGGCGGCACGGTCTTTCAGTTCGATAACCTGGTCAATATAATCGGGGGTTATCCTTCCCTGCCCGGCCAGGACCATGGTGCCGACAATGGCCCGGACCATGTTCCGCAAAAAACGGTCTGCCTTTATTTCGAAGACCAGTTGGTTGCCGTTCCTTTCCCACCGCGCGTCCATGACATTGCAGATATTGGTTTTCACATCAGTGTGCAGTTTGCTGAAGCTTGTAAAATCGTGAATGCCCAGCAAAATTTCACAGGCCCCGTTCATCCGTCCGACATCGAGCGGATACTTGAAATACCACGATGTCTCCTGCCCAAATGGGTCCTTGGCCTGATTTATAAAATAACGGTAAGTCCTCGAAGCAGCATCGAACCTGGCATGTGCCCCGTCCGCTACTTTCGTCAGTTTAAAAACAGCGATATCAGCATTCAGAAAGCTGTTTAACTTATTAACAAAAGAAGGGGTATCCAGTTCCGGATTTTCTGAATCGAAATGGGCCACGAAATAACTGGCATGCACCCCTGTATCCGTCCTTCCCGCTCCTGTCACGTCAATTTTTTCCCGGCAAATGGTGCTCAGGGCGTATTCGAGCGATTGCTGGACACTGGTTGCATTGGGCTGTACCTGCCAGCCGTGAAAACGGGTCCCGTTATAGGCTAATTCGATAAAATAACGCTGTTTCAAAATCAATCTTCAATTAAAAACAGGATAACAAATAAAAAATGTTCTAATTTATTACTTTTACACCTCTTTTAGAAAGGAAAAGCTTAACAACTTTTAACAAAGTTATTGGCTTTTTTGTATAAGTATGCACTAATTTCGTCAACCGTAAAAATATATAATCAAAAAATATGAATCAAGCAGTTGATATTCGTGAGCTAAACGAACGGATCCAAAAGGAAAGCTCTTTTGTAGATTTAATCAGCATGGAAATGAACAAGGTCATCGTCGGCCAGAAGCATCTTGTTGAAAGTTTGATGATCGGGTTGCTTTCAGGGGGACACATCCTGCTGGAAGGGGTACCGGGACTGGCAAAAACACTGGCGATCAACACCCTTTCAAGGACGATCAATGCCGATTTTGCACGTATCCAGTTTACGCCCGACCTGCTGCCTGCCGACCTTCTCGGAACATTGATCTACAGCCAGAAGAAAGAAGAATTCATTGTAAAGAAAGGACCGATATTCACCAATTTTGTTTTGGCTGATGAAATAAACCGTGCCCCGGCAAAAGTACAGTCTGCCCTGCTTGAAGCGATGCAGGAACGGCAGATCACAATCGGGGACCAAACCTTTAAACTGGAAGAACCGTTCCTGGTAATGGCTACGCAGAACCCGATCGAGCAGGAAGGGACTTACCCGCTTCCGGAAGCTCAGGTCGACCGTTTTATGCTGAAAGTAGTCATTAAATATCCCCAAAAGGAAGAGGAAAAACTGATCATCCGGCAAAACCTGCTGAAACAGTTCCCCGAGCCTTCAACAATCCTTCAGCCAGAGGATATCATCAAGGCCCGTGACGTGGTAAAAGACGTGTACCTGGACGAAAAAATCAGCAAATATATTGTCGACATTGTTTTTGCAACACGTACCCCTGCCGAATACAAGCTGGAAAAATATGCCGACATGATTTCCTACGGGGCTTCACCGCGTGCAAGTATCAGCCTGGCGCAGGCAGCAAAAGCTTACGCCTTTATCAAACGCCGCGGGTATGTAATCCCTGAAGACATTCGCGCAGTATGTCCGGATGTGCTCCGCCACAGGATCGGATTGAATTATGAGGCCGAGGCCAATAACATTACTTCGGAAGAAATTGTTACTGAAATACTGAACACGGTCGAAGTTCCATAAAAGAATCCGGTAAGCTGTAAAAAAAGAATTTAATACTCGGAATTTGATTATTTAGTGATTAATGGAACACACAGAGTTACTCAAGAAAGTCAGGAAGATCGAGATAAAGACCAGGGGGTTGAGCCGGAATATTTTTGCCGGGGAATACCATTCAGCGTTTAAAGGACGGGGTATGGCTTTCAGCGAAGTCAGGGAATACCAGTTTGGCGACGACGTGCGTAATATCGACTGGAATGTAACGGCCCGCTATAATAAACCCTACATCAAGATATTTGAGGAGGAAAGGGAACTCACGGTGATGTTGCTGATCGACGTCAGCGGTTCGCGCGACTTCGGGACTTTCGAAAAGTTCAAGAAAAACGTAATCACCGAAATTGCTGCGATACTTGCATTTTCAGCAATTCAAAACAGCGACAAAATCGGGGTTATCTTTTTCTCGGAAGGGGTCGAGAAGTTTATCCCCCCGCAAAAAGGGAAAACGCATATCCTCAGGATCATCCGCGAGCTGATCGAATTTGTTCCGGAAAAGAAAGGGACCAACATCACGGAGGCCTTACGCTATACGACCAATGCCATAAAAAAGAGGTGCACCTGCTTTATCATTTCCGATTTTATCCAAAAGGAAAAAGAATTTGAAAAGGCGCTTACCATCGCCAACAATAAACACGATATGGTAGCCCTGAAAATTTATGATGAACGGGAAACAAAATTACCCCCGATTGGCATGATCAAGCTGAAAGACGCAGAAACCGGCGAATATATCTGGGTCGACAGCAGCAGCTCAAAAGTCCGTAATACTTACGAGAACTGGTGGAGAAACAATAATCAGCAACTCGACCGGACCTTCAAAAAATGTGGTGTTGACTATGTAAACATCAATACCAGCGAAGACTATGTCAGGTCGCTGATGACGTTATTCAAGAAAAGAGGATTAAAGTCATAAGTAGGAAAAGACAGCTTGACGTCAGGTAATTGGTCCCCGGATCAGAAATTAATATTTTAACTAAGTTTTTTTTGAATGAAAGGATTTAGATATTTTGTCATATTGCTTTGCATGGGGTTTCTCTTCCATGACAGGACAGAAGCACAGGAAGTGCAGGCAAGGGCAACGATAGATTCGAACAAGGTGTTGATAGGCGACCAGATAAAGGTCCACCTCGAACTCGACCAGGCCAAGGGCATGAAGATCGAGTTTCCGATAATCGGAGATTCCCTGTCATCGACATTGGAAGTAGTGGAAAGGTCACCGCTCGACACGTTTCAGATGGATAAAAAAGATCAGATCAAGATTATCCAGAACCTGACCGTTACCTCGTTCGACACCGGCAAACAGGTCATTCCGCCTTTTTATTTCAAAATGAAATACAAGGACCTGAACGACACGGTAGAAACACTTCCGGTCGAATTCTTTGTACAGAGCATGTCGATCGATACCAAAAAGGGGCCTGTCGATATAAAAACGCCTTACGGCGCCCCGGTTACACTGAAGGAAGTCGCCCCGTACATCCTGGGGGTCATCCTGATCGGATCGCTGATTTTCTTCCTCTTCTATTATATCAGGAGAAAGAAAAACAACAAACCGGTGTTCGGAAAAGCGGCCAGGCCAAAAGAACCGGCGCATATTGTGGCCCTTCGCACGCTCGATCATATCAAGGAGGAAAAGTTATGGCAGCAAAACCTTGTGAAAAGGTATTACAGCGAGATTTCAGATACGCTCAGAATTTATGTGCAAGACCGTTTCGGGATAAAAGCGATGGAATACACAACCGATGAAATACTGACGGCTTTCAACCAGAAAAAGGAACTGATACCAGAGAAGTCGTTCAACGAACTCAAAAATATTCTTACCCTGGCCGATCTTGTAAAATTTGCAAAATACGAACCTTTGCCAGACGACAATAACCTGACGCTTATGAATTCTTATTTCTTTGTAAATGATACCAAGCCGGAAGAGAAAAAACCCGAGCAGCCTGCTGATGACGAACGTGAAGGAGAAGAAGTCGTTCTGAAATAAATTGAAGAAGAAAATTTGAATAATTGTAAGCAGTCCCGGAGGACCAGCAAATGGTTGCCCGGGACGGAAATCTTAAATTTTGAACCTTGAACTATCAGATAAATGAACGGAATAACATTTAAAAATCCGGAATTTTTTTACATCCTCCTGGTGTTGATACCGATGATTGCCTGGTATGTGTTCAGGTACCGGAAATCAGGGGCCAGTATCCGCTTTTCATCAACGATTGGTTTTGGGAAGATTAAAAAAGGATGGAAACATTACTTCAGGCACATTCCTTTCGTACTGGAAATCGGCGGAATTTCGTTGCTGACAGTTGCCCTGGCACGGCCCCAGTCGTCGAACAGCTGGCAAAATGTAACCACGGAAGGTATCGATATTGTCATCGCCCTGGATATTTCCAGCTCGATGCTGGCACAAGACTTTCAGCCCAACAGGCTGGAAGCTGCCAAAGAGGTAGCCACGAAATTTATCTCCGGACGGCCTAACGACAGGATAGGCCTGGTCATTTTTTCAGGAGAAAGCTTTACGCAATGCCCGCTTACAACCGACCATGCCGTTTTGATCAATCTCTTTAATGAAGTACAAAGCGGCATGATCGAAGATGGTACCGCCATCGGGAACGGGCTGGCAACCGCTGTTGCCCGGCTAAAGGAAAGCGATGCAAAAAGCAAGGTGATCATCCTGCTTACCGACGGTGAGAACAATAAGGGAGAGATTGCCCCGGTAACAGCAGCCGAACTTGCCAAAACTTACGGCATCCGGGTTTATACGATCGGGATAGGCACTGTCGGCACCGCCCCCTATCCGGTTCAGACCCCTTTCGGTACCCAAATCCAGAACGTGGAGGTTAAAATTGACGAGGAAACCCTTCAGAAAATTGCAAATACAACAGACGGGCATTATTTCAGGGCAACCAACAATAAAAAACTGGAACAGATTTACCAGGAGATAGATAAACTTGAAAAATCGAAAATAGATGTAAAACAGTTCAGTAAAAAAGATGAAGAATTCGAACCTTACGTCCTGTGGGCAATGGTTATTTTAATTGCCGGAATTTTCTTAAAAACAACTATTTTCAGAAACATCCCTTAAATAAACCGGAAAAATGGAAATGTTCAGATTTGCAAATAGTCATTTTTTATACGTACTGGCGATTATCCCTGTGTTAATCCTTCTTTATATTGTTGTCCGGATAAAAAGGGAAAGAGCCCTGACAAAATTCGGGAAGAAAGAGATCATACAGGAGTTAATGCCTAACGTGAGTAAAAGCAGGCCTGTCATCAAATTCATCATCTGGCTTTTTGCTATTGCCTCCATTATCCTGGCATTGGCGCGGCCCCAGTTCGGGAGCAAATTAAAAACAGAGAAAAGAAAAGGTGTTGAACTGATTATAGCCCTGGATGTGTCCAACTCGATGATGGCAGAAGATATCCAGCCGAACAGGCTGGAACGTGCCAAGAGGGCAATTGCCCGGCTGGTCGATAAGCTGAACGATGACAAGATCGGCCTGATCGTGTTCGCCGGGGACGCTTACACCCAATTACCGATAACGACTGATTACGCATCGGCAAAATTATTTCTGAATGCGGTAAACACGAATATCGTCCCCAGGCAGGGAACAGCAATCGGTGCTGCAATCAATCTGGCAACCAACTCGTTCAGTCCCCAGTTTAAAGGGAACAAGGCGATTATTGTTATTACCGATGGCGAAAACCATGAGGACGATGCAGTCGGTGCCGCTTCGGCAGCGTCAGATCAGGGCATTATCGTTAATACGGTTGGAATGGGACTGCCCGACGGGGCCCCTATACCCGTCTATGTAAACGGACAGAAAGATTACCGTAAAGACAAAAACGGACAGGTCGTTATTACGAAACTCGACGAGCAAATGCTACAGGAAATAGCAGCAGCAGGAAAAGGGATTTATGTGAGGGCAAACAATGCGGATGTAGGACTGAATACCCTGTTTAACGAGATTAACAAAATGCAGGGAGCAGAGCTTGAGTCCCAGGTTTATTCGGAATATGAAGACCAGTTTCAGTGGTTTGTAGCTTTTGCCCTATTTTTGTTATTGTTTGATTTTCTGATACTGGAGAGAAAAAACAAATATTTGAAGAACATCAAATTATTTGGATAATCTGTATCATATAAAAATTTATCAGTATGAAAGTGAGATTGATACACAAGGAATTACTTCTGATTTTTCTGAGCCTGATCTGTCTGAAACTTCAGGCCCAGAATGAACGGAAATTTATCCGGGAAGGGAACGAGATATATGAACAGGCGATGAAAGATACCAGTAAGCTTGATACGGCCGCTTTCAACAAGGCTGAAGTTTCCTACAGGAAAGCACTAAACAAACGCCCGAATGACCAGCAATGGAATTTCAACCTGGGAGACGCCCTGTACAAACAAATGAAATTTGACCAGTCGGCAAGTGAATTCGAAGATATTGCCAAAAAAAGTACGAACAAAACAGAAAAGGCAAGGGCTTATCACAACCTGGGAAATTCACTGCTCATGCAGAAGAAGCTGGACGAAAGCATCGAAGCCTACAAAAATGCCCTCAGGAACAATCCGAAGGATTTGGACACGAAATACAACCTCCTGTACGCGATGAAGCTGAAGCAACAACAACAGCAGCAACAAAAGAATAAAAATAAAGATCAGAATAAGGACAAGGACAAGGACAAAAATAAAGATCAGGATAAAAATAAGGACCAGAACAAAGATCAAAACAAGGATCAACAGAATAAGGACCAGCAAAACAAGGATCAACAGAACAAAGATCAAAATAAAAACCAGAATAATAAGGACCAGCAAAATCAGCAGCAGCAGCAACAACCGCAAAATCAACAACAAAAGATATCAAAAGAAAATGCGGAACGATTGTTGCAGGCGTTACAAAATGATGAAGAAAAAACGCAGGAAAAGGTAAGAAAAATAAAAGCGCAAAAAGCCCAGGAAAGGAAAATTGACAAAGACTGGTAAAAACAAGTTTAATATTTGAATAAAATATTGACCAGTTGTTAAAAGCTAAAAATGAAAAAATTATTTTTGAACTGGTAATTATCAAAGCATAAAAAGTACGATGATCAAGAAATTTTTAATTACGGTCTTTCTTCTGATTCCGACATTTTTCGCCGGGGCCGACAATACCAGGTTTACCATGTCGGGACCAGGGGTAATATCGGCAGGGGAACAATTCAGGCTTTCTTTTTCACTCAATGAAGAAGGGAGCGACCTCAGGTTACCCGATCTTTCAGATTTTAATGTTTTGATGGGGCCTTCCACCTCTCAAAGTACGAACATACAAATTATCAATGGAAAAACGACGCAGGAGGTTTCCTTCTCCTATATTTATATCCTCCAGGCGAAAAAGGAAGGGACTTTTACCATACAGCCGGCCACGATAAAGGTCGATGGTAAAATTTACGAGTCAAATAGCCTTACCATACAGGTAGTGAAAGGTCAGGCCAGACAACAGAATTCTTCGTCCCAGGGTAGCGCCCGGCAGCAGGATGCAGAAGATGCCCCCGCGGCAACAGACCTGAGCAAAGACGACTTGTTTGTAAGGACAGAGCTGGACAGGCAGGATGTTTATAAAGGCCAGCAGATTGTTGCCACGATAAAAATTTATGTGGCCCCCAATGTGCCGATCACGAATTTCGATGATGTAAAATTGCCTTCTTATGAAGGGTTCTGGACGCAGGATATCAACATTCCCAACCAGATCAATTTTACCAGGGAAGTTTACCACAACAAAATATACCAGGTTGGGGTATTGAAAAAGACAATCCTGTTTCCCCAGCAAACCGGGAGAATAAAAATAGATCCGTTTGAAATCACTTGCCTGGTGCGGCAGCAAATAAAGCGGCAGAGAAGCTTTTTCGACGACTTCTTCGATAATTACCGCACCGTTTCGGCCAGGGTAACCGGTGATCCTGTCACAATTAATGTAAAGGACCTCCCGCCTAAACCGGACGGTTTTTACGGTGGCGTCGGAGATATGAAATTTTCAGCTTCACTCGATAAAGACCAGGCAAAAACCAACGAGGCTGTTACGCTAAAGATTAACATATCGGGTACAGGTAACCTGAAACTGATCGAAGCCCCCAAGGTAAATTTTCCGGCCGACTTCGAAGTATACGACCCTAAAACGACAGATAACCTGAATGCAACAGCCAGTGGCCTGAACGGGACAAAAACATTTGAATACCTGTTCATACCTCGTCATACGGGCGACTACACCATTCCGGCAATAACTTTTTCGTCGTTCAATCCGTCGACAGGAAAATATTCGACCCAGAGTTCCCGGGAATTCAAACTGCACGTAGAACAGGGGAACGATGAACAAAATGCCACCGTAACAAGTGCTTATTCAAAAGAAGATGTCCGTTTTATCGGGAAAGATATCCGGTATATCAAACAAAATCAGTATAAGCTGAGGAGCAAGGCTGTTTCGTTCTACGGAAGTACCAACTTCTGGATGATCTATATCGTTTCCTTGCTGGCATTCCTGGTAATTACATTTGTTTACCGTAAAAAGCTGAAAGAAAATGCAAACCTGCAACTGGTAAGGACCAAAAAGGCCAATAAGGTTGCAAGGAAACGGTTGAAGGAGGCAGAAGGCTACCTGAAGCAAAATAAAGCCGAGAATTTCTATGAGGCTGTTCTGAAAGCATTCTGGGGTTACCTGAGCGATAAACTGAATATTCCGGTGGCCGACCTGAACAGGGACCGGGCAACAAAAAACCTGGCCGAACGCAGTGTTTCCCAGGAGGTGATCAATGAATTTATCAGCATCGTCGATACCTGCGAGTTCGCCCGCTATGCCCCCAGTGCCGTTGAAGGTACCACTGAAGATATTTACCGTAAATCGGCAGATCTGATGGGAAAACTGGAAAAACAAATTAAATGATAGTACAAAAATGAAGAAATTTATACAGATCCTGTCTATATTACTGATCCCGGCAGGGGCATTCGCCCAGGACTCGTTGCTGGTAAAAGCCAATAAACTTTACGCTTCGCGGGAATACAGCCAGGCAATTGAAATATACCAGGAAATACTGAACGGGAACAAAGAATCGGCCGAGGTATACTACAACCTGGGTAACGCTTATTATAAAACAGGAAAATATACGCAGGCTATCGTTAATTATGAACGGGCAAAATTGCTGGCACCGAATGACGAAGATATCCAGTTCAATCTCGACCTGGCCAACCAGCACGTTGTCGATGCAATCAACCCGTTGCCCAAAGTGTTCTTTATCCGTTGGTGGAATAACTTTACCAATAAATTCTCGGCCGACGGATGGGCAAAAATCAGTGTAGTCACATTCATAATTATGCTGGTCCTTGCCGGATTCTTCTTTTTCAGTGGCTCTGTGTCCGTGAAAAAGGTTTCCTTTTGGCTTGGAATTATTGTTCTGGCATTTTCCATTTTTAGTTTTAACTTTGCCGCCCGGCAGAAAAAGAAAATGACGGAACACAAGTTTGCCATCATCACTCAACCCAGTGTGACGGTAAAAAGTTCACCGTCCGAAAATGGGACCGACCTGTTCCTGATACACGAAGGTTTAAAAGTGGAGATCATGGATACGTTGGGCACCTGGCAGGAAATAAGGCTTGCCGACGGCAACCAGGGATGGTTGCAGGAAAGCAACATTGAAAAGATATAAAAGACGCCGGCATATGCCGGTTTTTTTATCCTTTTCCCCGTGTCGTTACTTTAAACACAAAACACTAACAACCAACTAATTAAAACCTTTTTAATTAGAACACCTTATCAATGTTTTGGAACTTAATTGGAATGATCGGTTGAACCGCTCAACTATTTTAAACGCGAGTTGTTTATAACTCATAAATTTAAATTCATGGCTTATAACTTATTAAAAGGTAAAAAGGGGATTATTTTTGGCGCTCTGAATGCCGATTCTATTGCATGGAAAGTAGCAGAACGTGCTTATGAGGAAGGGGCCACATTTACACTAACCAATACCTCCGTAGCCCTGCGTATGGGCGATACTGCAAAACTGGCTGAGAAATGCCATGCAGAACTGATTGAAGCTGATGCAACAAGCGTCCCTGATCTGGAAACCCTGGTCAAAAAGTCGATGGAAGTCCTGGGTGGAAAAATCGATTTTATCCTGCATTCCATAGGAATGTCGCCTAATGTGAGAAAAGGACGTCATTACAGTGACCTGGACTACAACTATCTTGAAAAGACGCTGGACATCTCGGCAATCTCCTTCCACAAGGTAATGCAGGTTGCCCGCAAAATGGACGCGATCAACGAATGGGGATCGGTTGTGGCGCTCTCCTATGTAGCGGCCCAACGCACCTTCTATGGATATAACGATATGGCCGATGCAAAGGCCCTGCTGGAATCGATTGCCCGCAGTTTTGGGTATATTTATGGCAGGGAACGGCACGTACGGGTAAACACCATTTCCCAATCGCCTACCATGACCACTGCCGGGAGTGGCGTAAAAGGGATGTCAAAGCTTCTCGATTTTGCAGACCGTATGTCGCCCCTGGGAAATGCAACCGGAGACGATTGCGCAGACTACTGCATCACTCTTTTCTCCGACCTGACCAAAAAAGTAACCATGCAAAACCTCTTCAACGATGGCGGGTTCTCTTCAATGGGAATGAGCCTGAGGGCCCTGGAGCAGTATGAAAAAGGCATGGACTGCAACTGCGGACAGGAACATCAGTACGATTAAACCACGACCTTTTATATGATATTATCATAACGCCTGATCATGGAATAAACCCCAAGGCCGGCAGGAGGCAACCCGCAGCCTGGGGCGGGACGGTACCACAGCCTGATATGAGGCATACCCGCATCCGGATGCGGGACGGTACCGCTGCCTAATGCACCGCAACATGCTATTATGCCATGGGAGTTTCCGTCGCCATTATCCCGGTACATTCAACAGGTACCTGAAGGTGTACGTACGAGGCTGTTTCAATAAGGTGTGACTTGCAAACTGCGTGCAGACACTCAGCTTATAGTCGCCGGCGGGCAAATCGGCAGGTACGATGAATGTGAGCTTCGACGGATAGTTTACCGGGATAGAAGTTTTGGGGATGACTGTCACTTTACCTGTATCCTGGCAGGTAAGGAAAATACCTACGTCCGGATCGTCGCCGTCAATCTTAATCCGGCTGCCGCTGATATTTACTCCGCCGCCGGGTGTAAGCCTGGTATTTTCCCCGCCCGAAGCCATGTCGGTAACCGAGTTGATGGCTGTGCCCAAAGTTGCCATACCCCGCACATCAACGGAGGTAGCTTTTACCGCATTGCGAAATTCGGACGTGGGGGTTACATGAACATCAAGACTATGTTGCGAGGAATCCCAGCGGGCATTGTCTCCAATAAAAACGCCGTTGGCCTTCAGTTTGAAATACCCCAGCCCAAACCGGACTGAAGCTCCGTTGATTACCTCTTCCAGAGCTATTTCTTTAAGGATGTCGAGAGACGCTTTCAACGTGACGGCGTTGAGGTCGGTACGCCGCGAAACGGCTTCCCGTACCAGATCGTCTTCTGTGAGCGACCTGGTAATCACGACACGGCCAAAACGGTCGTCTTTCCGTTCGGTAATTGGTAAATCATACAGTTCAACAATTACACTGCCTTTTCCTGTTGCTGCCATAGCTTTTTTAAATGAAACAATAATCAATCTATAAAGCCCGGTCAATCGTCCGGACCTGTTCTTCCGAAAATTTGCGCCCGGCCTGTAAAGCAGCCAGGTTCATCTCGACAACGGCTTCTCCCTTACGTTTAAAAATAGCCCTGATCCCATTCTCCAATAACGGAAAACCGATAGCGATAAAAGGGGAAGCCGCCCCCAGCATGGCGATGTTCGATGCCCTGGCATTACCGGCCTCTTTTGCAATCAGGTCGGCATCAACAGCAACATGATGGGGCAATTTCCGGATCTCTGCCATTATTTTTTCCGGTTCAGGATAATTCGGAATATTATAAAAAGGGGTTATGTTGGTAACCAAATAACCTTCAGTTGCAAGAAAAGGAAGGTAGCGCAACGATTCCATCGGCTCAACCGAAAGGATCAGGTCGGCGCTTCCCAACGGGATTAAATCTGAGGCTATCGGGCCGGATGATATCCGGAGATGACTGACAACAGCCCCTCCCCTTTGGCTCATCCCGTGTGTTTCGGCTTGTTTCAGGTTAAGGTTTTCTTCCAGGGCGGCTTCGCCAAGCACTGTGGCTATCGATAATATTCCCTGGCCCCCTACCCCCGCCAATATAATATCTGACTTCATTTGTTTTCTTTTTTTGTCATTTTCAATAATAAGTCCGGTTAGCTGCGGCCTTCCCTTTTTCTCCGGGCAGCCCGCTGGATGCATTCCCTCCTGGGAATAATCACAGACACCCCGTTATAAGCCAATTCTTCCCTGAAAATACGGACCATCTCCTCATGGTTCTTTTTCAGGGGAACAATAACACGGATATGGGCAGGATCGACGCCAATACCCTCGCAGATACTTTCAATTTTCCCGTAGGCAGAAGAATCCTGGCCGCCTGTCATCGACACCGATTCGTTATCTGAAATAACGATGGTAATATTTGATTTTTCATTGACGGCATCCAGCAATCCCGTCATGCCGGAATGCGTAAAAGTGGAATCACCGATAACGGCGACGGCAGGGAAAAGCCCGGCTTCTGCAGCGCCCTTGGCCATCGTGACCGAGGCCCCCATATCGACGCACGAACTGATCGTCTCAAAGGGAGGTAAAGCCCCCAGCGTGTAGCACCCTATGTCAGAAAAGACATGTCCTTTCCCATAATCAGCCAGCACCTCGTTCAAAGCAGTATAAGCATCGGTATGGCCGCATCCCTGACATAATGCCGGCGGACGGTTGGCAACGATTTCCGGGACCGGCATACCCGTATGAATTTCCTTGCCAAGGGCCCTGGCAACATGATCCGGGTTCAGTTCCCCGTCGCGGGGCAACGACCCGTCCAAACGTCCTTTCACCGGAGTGCCGTGATCAAAAAAACCTTTTATCTGCACCTCAACCAGAGGATATCCTTCTTCCAGGACCAGGATGCCACCGCATTCTGCCTTCATCCTTTTTATCATTTTCTCCGGAAGCGGGTACTGCGATATCTTTATCACGGTATAGGGACAACCTGCATCCCTGAAATTCTCCATCAAATAGTTGAACGCAATTCCACAGCAAATGATACCCAGGCTTTTGTCTTTCCCGGGGATGTATTCATTCCATTTCGATTTTTCAGATAATTCCCTCAGCATTTCCTGCTTACCCACCAGGCTTTTATAGCGCATGCGGGCGATTGCAGGAAGAAGGATAAACTGCCTTGGATCTTTTGGAAGGGACAGGTTATTTTCCGGTTTAATATCATTACACGTTACCCCGGCCCTGGAATGGGCCAGACGGGTCGTTATCCTCAGCATTACCGGCAAACCTGTCTGCTCGGATAAAGCCAACCCTTCACGGGCCATATCGTAGGCTTCCTGCTGGGTTGAGGGTTCCAGCACCGTAATCATGGCAAAGTTTCCATAATAACGCGAGTCCTGTTCATTCTGCGACGAGTGCATTGAGGGATCGTCGGCCACGGCGACTACCACCCCCCCGTTTACCCCGGTAATGGCAGAATTAATGAAAGCATCGGCTGCAACATTCAGCCCGACATGTTTCATACAAACCATCGCTTTTTTCCCGGCATAGCTCATCCCCAATGCCGACTCATAAGCCGTTTTCTCGTTCGAGGACCATTTCCTGTGAATATTCCGTTCCCCGGCCAAAGAACTCGCCTGTATGTATTCTGTAATTTCGGTTGACGGGGTCCCGGGATAGGCATAGACTCCGGACAAACCGCCATCAATAGCTCCCTGCCCGATTGCCTCTACTCCCAGTAATAAGTACTTTTGCATAGACTGATCTTATTGGTTTTTTAGGAATTCAAAATTAACAGTCATTGCATTAAAAACAAGACAAAATGCAAAGAAATGCCATAAGCCGGTTCCTGTTGTAAAAAAGGCTGAACAGGGAAAGCATCTCCTCATTGGGAATATAATTCGGATAATTCACTAAATTTGAAATCGGAACAGAAAAAATGAATCAGGGTGGAAGATAACTCAACAGACAAAAGGATCAGATTCGAATCGAAAGAAGAATCGAATGCTAGACGGATCAGGGAGGCTTTGGAAAGGAAGCCGGAAGAACGGTTACGTTTTTTTCTGGAAATGATAGAAGAGCTATCGGAGATTTATCCCCTGAAAGCAAAAAATAACAGCGAAAATTTTATCCTCAGAAAAGATGGAAAATTTTAATTCTGTCATCGAAGAATTTATTCAAAAATCAGTCGAGAATAAAGTCAGGATGTTACTTGTAGGAGGAGGAGCAGTTAATTTTCACGGATATCAAAGACATTCGGCCGACATTGACTTTTGGATTGACCTAACCGAAGAAAACCTGAGCAATTTGAAAAAAACACTAAACCAAATTGGATACAACTTTAAAGAATTTCCGGATAAAGTTATCAAAGGACTTCAAAACATCAGCGTTAAAATAAGCCCGGTACTTGAACTTGAGCTAATTACCCGGTTTAACCCGGGAAAAACATTCGAACAGGCATTTGCCGATTCAGTAGAGGTAACCATAAATGGAAATCCTTTGAAAAAATACAACGTACTCTCGTTCGACGATCTGGTTAACTCGAAAATAAAAGCAGGCAGGGAACAAGACTTCCGGGACATACTAATGCTAAAGCAAATCCGAGATTCAAAAAATAACTTAACCTGAACTATTCATAATATGTTTCCTTAAAATCAATCTCCAAACATTCTCCGCAAATATCCCGTCCGGAATGCCCTCATGGAACCTCCATCCAGGCAATACCTTAAAATCTGAACCCATAACCAATGGAAATGGAAACAGGTTGTAACCGGAACTTGCCGGCCGTTTTAACACTGATCCCGTCCCTGTTATATTTCACGACGCGCTCCCGTAAGAGGACAGGAAATCCTTCGCCGCCAGAACGGCCCGTTCGTAAACCAATTCCCGGGTCCTGGAAAAAGCATCTTTCATCCCGGTCTTATCGCCGACAAGGGAATATGTCCGGTCAAAAATCCGTGCCCCCTCGTCTGTTACCTGCCCGCCAATGGCAAACACAGGGATCCCCTTTTCATGGGCCCTCCTGTAAACGGAGAAAGGGGCCTTGTTACAGGGGGTCTGGCCATCAATTTTGCCTTCACCCGTTATCACCAGCGATGCATGCCCGAGCAAACGACCGAACCCGGTATAGTCAAGAATAAAATCGGCACCGGGAACAATTTCTGCATTCAGGAAACCGGTAAGCGCCAGGTTTATTCCTCCGGCTGCCCCCATTCCGGGAACCCGGGATAAGGACCTGCCGGTTTTCTTTTCAATGAGTCCCGCAAAGTGCGCCAGGTTTTGTTCCAGTACAGGCAGCATTTCAGCAGTAGCCCCTTTCTGGCCTGCAAAAACATAAACGGCGCCATTCTTACCAGAAAGGGGATTATACACATCGCAAATCACCCGAATCTTAACAGGTTCGAACCTCTTAAGCACAGAATAGTCCCACAAGGCGATCTTTCCGACGGAGTTTCCGCATGCAGCCAGTTTTTTTCCATCTTTATCATAAAACGGTATTCCTAATCCTTCGAGTAACCCCATTCCTCCGTCGACAGTTGCACTGCCGCCCACACCGATTAAAATCTCGGTAGCCCCGTTCTTCATAGCCTCCCGGAGCAACTCACCCGTTCCCCGGGACGATGTTTTCATCGGGTCGAGCTCAGCAGCAGACAGTAACTTCATCCCGGAAGCATCGGCCATCTCAATCACAGCAAGGGACTCCCTCTGTCCGTAAACGGCTTTTATTATCCGTCCTAACGGGTCATGGACCCTGGCCTCCATCCGCTGGAGATTAAGCACAGTTATAAGTACCTCCCCGGTAAAATCGCCACCATCGGCAACAGGGACACAGACAACGTCAAAACAGGACGATACATCAAGAAAAGCCTGTTTTACAATTTCTGCAAAAGCAAAAGTATCCAGCGTCCCTTTCATACTGTTTGGGGCAACAACAACACAATATTTACTGGTCGGCTCTCGAGACATTGATGACGCCTTTAATACCCTGAAGTTTCTTCATTAGGAAATCGAGGTGTTCCAGGTTGTTCACGTAAATACGCAACGTCCCCTCAAACTCCCCGTTTGCCGAGTCAATATTGATCGAGCGCATCTGGATCCCCACATCTTTTGAAATGACATGCGAAATTTGTCCGACAACACCAACTTCATCGGTTCCGGATAGCCTGATAGTAGCCTGAAAAGACGCCCTTTTACCCGATTCCTTCCACCTGGCCGGTATTATCCGGTAAGGATAGCGCTCCATCATTTGCTTCGCATTAGGACAGGTGCTACGATGAATCTTTATGCCGTCTTGTATTGTTACAAAGCCAAAAATTTCATCGCCAAAAATCGGGTTGCAGCAAGGAGAAAGTTTATGATTGACATTTTTTATATTGTTGTCAATGACCAGATAATCATCTCCTCCGGAAAAATCAAGGTCCCTTATCTGATCGGGAGCAATCATTTCCTCCAGCTTTTGTTTCAGGGACTGGTTTTCCTCCTTACCGACCAGGACTTCTTTGACATCCAGCGAATCGATCTTACCTGTGGAAATATTGTAATAAAGGTCCTGCGCCAGTTTTAACTGGTAATGTTTAAGCAGGGTCCGGATTACCTCATCGTTATATTCGATTTTCCAGTTTTTCAGTTTCCGTGTCAGGATTTCTTTCCCATTATCGGCTTCACGCTTCCGCTCCTCGTTCAGGCTTGCCTTAATCCGGGTCTTTGCCTTCGAGGTGATCACAAAATCCAGCCAGTCGAGTTTCGGTTTTTGGCTATTCGAGGTATCAATCGTGATCTGTTCCCCGTTTTTCAGTTTATGCCTCAGCGTGACTTTTTTCCCGTCGACAAGCCCTCCTACGCAATGGTCGCCTACCTGGGAATGTATTTCATAGGCAAAATCCAGTAAGGTTGCCCCGGCAGGCAACCGGATTAAATCGCCCTTGGGCGTAAAAACGAAGATTTCATCCTTATATATATTTGTGCGGAATTCGTCGATGAAATCGACAACATTCAGGTCCGGGTTTTCCAGTATTTCCCGTACGGTTGCAAGCCAGTGTTCCATTTCTGCGGAAGCCTGGCCTCCTTTGTATTTCCAGTGCGCAGCCAACCCCTTCTCTGCAATCTCGTCCATACGCCTGGTACGGATCTGGATCTCTACCCATTTTTTCTGGGGACCGAGAACTGTGGCATGAAGGCTTTCATAACCATTCGACTTGGGCACGGTAATCCAGTCGCGCATTCTTTCCGGATTGGCCTGGTACTCCTCTGTAACAATGGAATAAACCTGCCAACAATCGGATTTCTCCATCTCCGGCTTGGAGTTCAGGATCACCCGGATCGCGAACAAGTCGTAAACCTCATCAAAGGTTACCCCCTGCTTCTTCATCTTATTCCAGATCGAATTAACCGACTTGGTCCGGGCTTTCATATCAAATTCGAACCCCCGGGCGTGTAGTTTCTGCTCAATTGGCTTTACAAATTCCGCCACAAAATTCCGCCGCTCGTTCTCCGACTCCTTCAACCTGGTGTTCACATACTTATAGGCATCCGGGTTCAAATATTTCAGACAAAGGTCGAGCAATTCAGAATTGATTTTATAGAGGCCGAGCCGGTGGGCCAAAGGGGCATACAAATGTGAGGTTTCCGCGGCAACCTTGTTTTGCTGTTCCGGCGAATGCGAATCCAGATGGCGCATCACGTGTAACCGGTCGGCAATCTTTACCAGAATAACCCGCACATCCCCGGCAAGGGCCAACATCAGGTTACGGTAGTTTTCTGAATGAAGACCGACCGTATCTGTACCCAACGCGTTAATCTTTGCCATTCCTTCGAGTATCCCGGCAACGGTGGAACCAAATTTAGTCCGGACTATGCCAAGATCGGGAGTATCCGGTAAATTTCCGTATGTTATATTATGGAGCAGGCAGGAAACAATCGAATCGCTTCCAAGGCTGACCTCCCGGCTAACAATCTGCGCTACCTCGACTGCGTGGAGAAGCGCAGTCACTCCGGTCGGCGAACCTTGCCTGCAATGTACCTCACACGCATAATCATAAGCTCTTTTTATTTCCTTCAATTCATCCTGGTGCAGGTTTGTCCTGCAAGATGTAAAAAGTTCCTCCCAGGCCGCTATAATCCTTTTGTCCATTGGGCTTAATTAAAAATATCCTGAATACCGAAAATATTGTTTTCAACAAAAAAGGCCACCTTTCCGGGCAGCCTTTTTTCATTATTGGTTCTCATGAAATTACTCTGCCACTGTTGTATCCTTGAAAACGCGTGATGCGAGTTCCCTGTCCATCAAAAAAATCCCGTTCGGCTGCCCGTCGATCAGGCGAAGACTGTCAAGGATACCGGTCACATTGGCTTCTTCTTCAACCTGCTCGTCCACAAACCATTTCAGAAAACTTTCTGTGGCATGGTCCCTGGCATCAACAGCTACATCGACAAGCTGGTCGATCATTGATGTTATCATCCGCTCATGGGCCAATGATTTTTCAAAGATATCGATAATCCCCTCAAATTCAGTCGGTACCCCTGGGACCGGTGTTAAAGCAACCCGCCCATTTCTGGCATTGACGAAATCAAAAAATTTCATGGCATGCGTCAACTCTTCCTTATACTGAACCTTCATCCAGTTTGCAAACCCCGCAAGCCCTTTGCTCTGAAACCATGCAGACATGGATAAATACAGATATGCCGAATGAAATTCAGCGTTAATCTGTTCATTTAAAACGTTTAAAACGGTATCTTTAAGCATAACGGTATCTTTTTTGGTTCAAGATCAAAAATACTTAAAAAGGAACATAATTCCAGCAGTGAAACCAATATTCCTGAAAAATATTAAAGATGTTTTAATCCATCGTCATTCCTCCTTTCCGGGAAACAGAATTAATTCCCCGGAAAAGCAATACTTGTTTATTCATTGAATTAACTTACGCCGGCCATCATCTTTTTTATTTCCTCGCCCATGATCTTCATCCCTTTCTCAATATCTGGAAAACCGGCATTGGTAAAATTCATCCTGATGTTCCGGGTTCCGGCGCCTGACGTAAAGAAAGAAGTCCCGGGAACAAAAACAACGCCTCTTTTCATCGTTTTCCTGATCAACTGGTCAGACGGAACCGAACCGGGTAACGTGAGCCAGATAAACATTCCTCCCTCAGGACTGGTAGCGGTTATTTCTTCGGGAAGGTAACGGGAAACCATCTCCTCCATAAAGCGACATTGTGATGCGTAAGCTTTCCTGATCTGTTTAAGGTGATCGTCCAGATCGAAATGGGTCAGGTAATGGTACAGGATATACTGGGTAAGGTTATTCGGGTTAAGGTCTGTAGACTGCTTTGCCTTGTCGAAATGGGAAACCAGGCCTGATGGCAGTACAACCCACCCGTTTCGCAGGCCCGGGGCCACCATCTTTGAAAAAGAACCGGTCCAGGCAACATGTCCGGGAGCATATTTTTTTACCGGATCGGGGAATTCCCCCTCGAAACAGATCTCGTTATAAGGATCATCTTCCAGCAAGAACTGGTTATACTTTTTGAGCAGGAGGGCCAGGTCCTGACGTTTCTCTTCAGAATAACTGATACCGGAAGGATTTTGTGCATTCGGGACTGCATACATCAGCTTAATGTCTTCGTTGAGAAAACAAGATTCAACTTCACCCAGGTTTGCCCCGTCTTTCTCAAGTTCCACTTCACGAAAAGCAGGCTGATAGGCTGACAAAGCCTGGATAGCCCCCAGATAACTCGGCTTCTCCAGGATAACCCCATCTCCCTTATCAATGAAAAGCTTGGCCATAATATCGATTGCCTGCTGCGAACCATTGGTAATTACGACCTGTTCAGCGGAAATATCCATCCCGTATTTTTTACTGTACCGGGCCGCGATCCATTCCCGCAAGGGATAATATCCAAGTGAACCGGCATATTGCAGGATCCGCTCACCACTTTCTGCCATAACTGCCCTGCCCGATTCGGCAAGTTCACTGACCGGAAAGAATGCCGGGTTTGGCAACCCTCCGGCAAAAGAAATGAACTCCTGGTTCCCGGCTACATTCAAAATACTCCGGACAAACGAAACCGGGATGTTTCGGTATTGCCCGGACAACTTTTCTTCGAGAGACTGATTTTCCATAAAATTAATTTTAATAAAACTCTTTAGAAATCAAAAAAAGAGCCCTTTCCTGTTTACCACACAGGAAAGGGCCCTATAACTATCGATGCAATACAGTCCCGATCCTATGTGGAAAGTTCCACTAGAATAATCGCTGCGACTGCTGCAATAATAAAATAGAAATGTTTGTTCATCTGTTTAAAATAAAAAAGGCCATTCTCTTTTGGGAGAATGGCCTTGCTATAACTTTAATATTATTACTCATCCATATTCTCCCTTAGCACCCTGCGATAATCGCAAGCGCTGCCACAAGAATAATATGGAGTTGAATTGTTGTCATAATTAATGCAAAGAAAAGAATAAAATTCTATTTTAACCACTTATCAAGCCAATTTTTAAATACCCGTTGCCAAAGAATGCCATTTTGCGGTTTGGTTACCCAATGGCTCTCATCCGGGAAAAATAAAAATTCAGCCGGGATGTTTTTCATAACAGCCGCGTTAAAAGCAGCCATTCCCTGGGTATAAGGAATCCGGAAATCTTTTTCGCCGGTAATAACCAGGATTGGTGTGTCCCACTTGTCGACATACAAATGGGGAGAGAACGAGTACGACCGCTGCGCCGCAGCATTACTCTTATCCCAAAACGGGCCGCCGATATCCCAGTCCTCAAACCACATTTCTTCGGTTGTAACATACATCTGGTCGAAGTTGAAGATCCCGCAATGCGAAATAAAGGCCTTGAACCGTCCGTCGTGATGTCCTGCCAGGTAGTTCACGGAAAATCCGCCATAGCTGGCGCCGACAGCGCCCAACCTGTCTTTATCGACATAAGGTTCTTTGGAAACATTATCGATTGCAGACAGGTAATCCTGAATATTCAGTCCGCCGTAATCCTTGCTGATCTCTTCGAGCCATTCCATACCGAAACCAGGTAATCCCCGCCTGTTCGGGGCAACGACAATATAGCCGTCAGCCGCCATCATCTGGAAATTCCACCGGTACGACCAAAACTGGCTGACTGTCCCCTGCGGCCCTCCCTGGCAATAAAGGATTGCCGGGTACTTCTTTGAAGGATCGAAATGCGGGGGATAGATAACCCAGACCAGCATTTCCTTGTTGTCTACAGTTTTTACCCAACGGCTTTCAACCTTTCCCATCGTCAGCTGGTCCATAATTCCCTTGTTGACAGCAGTCAGTGGCTGGTCCTTTCCGGAGGCCGGATCGACCAGGTAAATCTCGGCAGGTTCTGACATGGAAACCTTACCGGCAACTAGTTTGCCACCATCGGCTTCGGCCACAGAAACATAATTGTGCACCCCGTCTGTCAGACGGCTGATCTTCCCGTCGGCCAGATCAAGACGATAAATCTCATCGGTTGCATGAATATCGCTTATGAAGAAAATGGATTTGCCGTCCCGGCTCCAGCTCAGGTTACCGGCATTCTGTTCCCAGTTCTCCGAATAATTTACCTGCTTCCCCGTAGCCATATCCATAACAAACAAACGGGTCTGGTCCGATTCGTAACCATCGCGGGCCATGCTTGTCCAGGCCAGGTATTTCCCGTCGGGCGAAAAAACAGGGTCCTTGTCATATCCCTTATGTCCGGTGGTCAGATCACTGGTTTCACCTGAAGCCAAATCATACCGGTATAAATCGGTATTGGTCGAAAAAGCATAGGCTTTACCTGTCAGTTTCTTACATGAATAAACAACCGACTTACTATCGGGACTCCAGGTTACCTGTTCCAGCCCGTCGAAAGGTTTATCGGGACTATCGTACTTCTGGCCCTCCAAAATATCTTTTCCTGAGGTTATTTTCCCTTTGCCATATTCAGCTACGAAAATATGATTATAGGTATAATCGTGCCAGCTGTCCCAGTGCCTGTACATCAGGTCTTTTTCAAGCCGGGCGTTTGCCTTGGGAAGATCAGGAAACAGGTCATGAATATTTTCGTCCAGTTTCACCGCCTTTGAATAAAAAATATTTTTCTGGTCAGGGGCGTATTTAAATCCCAGGATCCCGTCTTTCACATCCGTTACCTGTTCCGCACCTGAACCGTCCGGGTTCATCTCCCACATTTGTGTCGTCCCGCTCCCGTCCGACAGGAACCCGATCTTTTGGCCATCGGGCCTCCATCGTGCTTCAGATTCGTTAATCGCAGTGTCGGTAATGCGTTTTACGTCTCCCCCTCCTGACGGGACAATATAAAGCTCCCGGTAAGGCTTGTTTTCTTCAATTTTATAATAAGTGACTGCAAAAAGTACGGTTTTTCCATCCGGAGAAAGCTCCACGTTCCCCACCCGTCCGAATGACCACAATACTTCCGGCGTCATGACATCCGAACTCAGCTTCGGCGTATCAGGCACATAAGTTTTTTTCTCTTCTGTCATAGTCTGATGATTTGTACAAGCATTTAACCACAATGCCAGGACAAGAAAGGCAATTTTCTTCATTTTGAAAAAAGCTTGGTTAATAATATGATACTTATTTATCTATCCGTTTGAGGATGTCATTCATCAGTTCCGTTTGAATTTTATGTGTTTCCAGAACTTCCTGCTGACCATTAACAATCAGATGATCGATCTTTTCATGCAAAATCCGGATTTCCAGCTCAGACTTCAGGTTTATCATATAATCCTTCTTTGCCCGGTCCCGGTCTTTCTCTTCCTGCCGGTTCTGGCTCATCATAATGACCGGCGCCTGGAGTGCGGCTATTGTCGACAAAATTAAATTCAACAAAATAAACGGATACGGATCAAAGGCTTTATTGGCGAGCCAGAAAATATTCACGCAAATCCAGAGGAACAAAAACAGTGCAAAAGAAATTATGAAAGTCCAGCTTCCGCCAAAAGTAGCGACCTTGTCTGCCACTCTTTGCCCAAAGGTTAATTTCGGCTGATCGTCACCGTCCAGCTTATCCGTCAGAATGGTTTTTTCCTTCAACGAATCGAGAACGGTCTGCTCCATGCTTGTCAGTTTGCCAATCTGCCTGGTGAGAAATTTTTCAAGATATTTCTCCCTGTAAAAATTCAACTCACTTAATGACAAATTCTTATCTCTTGAAAAATCAGGATGGTCCTTTTGTATTAAAGCAAGAATGGACTGCCTGATTGATTTTCCGGACACCTTCTCGGTAACAGGGAACTCTTTTTTAGACAAATCGCTGAAAAATGTTTCCATAACTATATTGTTTTTATTTGGTTTTCAACGGGTATCCGGAAGAAATAAAATGAGCTTTTGGGGAAGACTGCCCCCTACAAAAGTTAATTCCTGTTCATTTTCCGGTTACACCTTTCCTCTCGATACGATAATCCGGGGTATATTTCAAAATAAACAAACCGCCATTCATATAACCGCCATTCGTTCCAACTCTTTTAAAAGAAAAATCACCTTGCATCAGGTCAACCTTCAGGGAAGGCAAACACCCGTAGAAATCCTTTCCATAGTTAAATAACGCAGACAAGAAATAGAAAGCGACATCGTATCCCTGGAAACTGAACTGATCTGGTTCGGCAAAATAGTCGTGCCGGTATTTCCGGATAAACTGGTTCACCAGCCTGGATTTATAGTCAACAAAATACGGACTTAAAAAATTCAGCTTCTCATGATGAAAGTATTCCGTTTGAATGCTCTTGTATTTTTGAAAATTTGATAACCCGACCAGCGTTACGGGAAAATCTTCGGCTACTGCATTCAGGTTTGTTACGGCAACGCTGACCTGTCCTTCTGCTTCGGAAGGAATTATGAACACATTCTCCGTATCTTCCGAAAGAATTGATTTCAGCCCGTCAAGTCCGCCTTCCGGATAATTAAACTCGTGCAATGTCCCGGTTGCAGTTCCTGGCTGCAAATTGGAAGAATAATAGTTGCTTTTTACCATGTTTACCAGTTCTGCCTCAGGCAAATGACGGTATTCTCCCATTTTCAGGATAATCAGATTTTTACCAGAATATTCCCGGCTAATATAGTCGGCAGTTTCCCTGATAATACACTTTCTTGTCGGATTTATCTTAAAATAGTATGGATTAGTTTCTTCCAGGTTTCCCGAAGAAGATAAAGGGGAAACAAAAGGGATATGGTTCCTGTAAGCGAAATCGGCCACAGGCTTTTGCAACTCCGGAAAAACAGGGCCGATAATCAGATCCAGTTTTTTAAAGATCTCCAGGTGGAGCAACGAATCGACAACATGAGGGCTTTGATTGGTGTCGAATACGTACAAATCGATATGCATACCTGCGTTTTTCAGGCTATCAGCGGCAAGAAGCACCCCCTCGTAAAAGTTCAGAAAATTCTCTGATTTGGGGTAAACAACAGCGTTTTTTCTCACTCTGAACGAATCGGCGGGCAAGTCTGAAACAGCTTTATCCACGAATGAGGTTGTATCCTGAAACATTTCCTCAGCTGTGACCCTGATCCGGTTGATCGTATCATTCGCCGGTAAATATAAAGGAAGCAAGAGCCCCACATGATAAAACCGGCTGGCAGCGATCTTGTCCGGCTGGCAATCTCCACTTACCGGTTCCGGATAAGTTTTAACATCATTCGTCTGTTCCTGAAGCAAGGTTGCTGTAACCTGATTTCCTTCAGTATTCTCAGCACCGTTCTCTTCTGAATTACCCTCCCCATCAGGTCCCGGCACCAGAATGGTCTCTCCGGAAATCAATCCCCTTGAATTTAAAAACGGGTTTAAGGTCTGTAGCTCACTTATTGATGTTTTAAAACGGGAAGAAACATTGAATAAGGTTTCGCCTTTTTTCACGGTATATCTGACAACACTGCCTTCAGATGAAAAAGCCGGAGAATCCTTCTTTGGAATTTTCAATTTCATACCGACCCAAAGGCCATTTTTTACCTCAGGGTTCAGTTTTATTATTGTATCGATTGAGCACTGATATTGTTTCGAAATTGAATAAAGGGTCTCTTCTCTGGAAACCTTATGAATGGCATATTTATTCCCGGGAACAGGGATCCGTACCTGTTGCCCGGTCTTTAACCCGAATTTCAAATCAGGATTGGCATTTACAAGATCCTTCTGTTCTATATGATAAGCCTGGCTTACCGAAAAAAGTGTTTCCCCCTTTTTTACAGTATGCAAAACATAATGCGAACCATCTTCAACCACTTCCTTCTCCTGGGCATTCGCCACAGAACAAAAAGAAAATAACAGAAAGAAAGCGCAAATTAAATATTTCATAATTCATGTAATTACAAATTGTTCTTAGTTGCCGCATAGAACTTACTATCCAGCATCCATTCAAAATCCAGCATTTAGCTGTTATATTCTTTCCCAGCAAAATAGGTCATAAACTGCACCCGTTCGTATGCGGTTGCATGTTGTGCCCGGATACTGAGTTTTCCCCTGAATTCATCAATTGATCTGTACGATTTTGCATTCATCCAGTCGCTTATTTCCCGGTTAATCTTTTCGATCACTGACGGTCCTTCCAGATAAAGAACAGAAGCCAGCTGAACAGCACTCGCTCCTGCCAGCAGAAATTTAACAGCTGTCTCAGAAGAATGGATTCCGGTTGTCGCAGCCAGCGGACAGCTAACGTCAGGCGACGTGATCCCGATCCATCTCAAAGGCAGCAAATAATCACCTGCCGAACTAAAAACAGTTGCCGTAACCAGTTCTTGCTTTTCGACATCGATATCCGGAGTGTAAAAACGGTTAAAAAGGGTAATCCCTTCGATTCCTGTCAGGGACAAATCCCTGATCATTTTCGCAAGGTTCGAAAAATAATGACTGATTTTTACGGTTACCGGAATTGAGACCACTTCCATAACTTTTCTCACGGTATCGAAATAGAAATGTTCGTTGGCTTCATTACTCCGGTCTGCATCCGAGGGAATAATGAACAAATTGAGTTCAATGGCATCGGCCCCGGCATCCTGCAGCTTCCGGGCAAACAACGTCCACTCGTTCGAGCTGATGCAGCTAATGCTGGCAATGACAGGAATATTTAGTTCCGACTTGGCCTCCCTGATCAGACGAATATATTTATTCAGGTTTTCTTCTTTGATTACATAATCAAAATAATCCAGGTATTCCGGATCCGATGCCAATGCCTGCCGGCTGTTCATTTCTTCCTGAAGCTGAAGATAAATCTCTTCTTCAAAAAGAGATTTTAAAACGACAGCGCCCGCCCCGGCCTGTGCTATCTTTAATACCTGGTCCACGTTTCCTGTCATACTGCTGCTAGCTGCAATAACAGGACTTTTTAACGTTAATCCGAAAAATCGGGTGGATAAATCAGCCATAATGTTTTTGTCTTAAAAATAAATCATTCAACCATCCCGCCGCTACTATCATGCTCCGGTATGGGAAGCCTGGTTTTCCGGGCTCATCTCGTGCTGTTTAACTGTCTTTGTCAGATAACCATGCATTCCTGCGGCAGCCCGGCGTCCGTCACCCATTGCCAGGATGACTGTAGCTCCGCCCCGGACAATGTCTCCGCCCGCAAATATCTCGGGAACCGAGCTCTGCATTGTTTCCTGGTCGACCTCGATAGTTCCCCAACGGCTTACTTTCAGTTCCGGTAATGCTGAAGGAATAAGCGGATTGGGAGATACGCCGATGGCAACAATTACGACATCCACAGGAACATCGTACTCCGAACCTTCAACCGGAACGGGGCTTCTTCTTCCTGAAGCATCAGGTTTTCCCAATTCCATACGTTGTAACCGCATCCTGTTTACCCGGCCTTTTTCATCAGCAAAGTATTCTACAGGATTTGCCAGGTTGATAAATTCAATTCCTTCTTCTTCGGCATGCAGTACCTCTTCAACACGTGCTGGCATTTCTTCCCTCGAACGCCGGTAAACAATCATTGCACGTTCAGCCCCCAGCCTTTTAGCCGTCCGTACCGAATCCATTGCCGTGTTACCGCCACCGATAACCGCCACATTTCTTCCCTTCAGCACGGGGGTAGCAAATTCATCATTCGCAGCATTCATCAGGTTGACACGGGTAAGGTACTCGTTTGAAGAAAGGATCCCGTTAAAATTTTCACCGGGAATATGCATAAAACGGGGCAGACCGGCACCGCTTCCAATAAAGAAAACCTCGTACCCTTCTTTTTTAAGGTCGTCGAATGTAGCTGTTTTACCAACTATAAAATTCTTTTCAAACCGCACCCCCGTTTTTTGCAGGTTTTCCAATTCCTGATCAACAATATGGTTTGGAAGCCTGAACTCAGGAATCCCGTACTTCAACACGCCCCCAATCTCGTGGAGTGCTTCAAAAACGGTAACTTCATATCCTTTTTTAATCATATCGCCGGCAAAAGAAAGCGATGCCGGCCCCGATCCGATAGCCGCGACTTTCATCCCGTTTTTTCGTGAAATTTCCGGCAATGATATTTCCCCGCTTTCCCGCTCGTAATCAGCAGCAAATCGTTCAAGATAACCGATCGCCACCGGCGCTTTCTTTAACTTTTGCGTATAAAAGCACTGGGCTTCACATTGTTTCTCCTGAGGACAAACACGGCCGCACACGGCAGGCAATGCAGACGTTTCCTTAAGCACACCGGCGGCTTTGTCAAACGCTCCCCGCTCTATGTTCTTAACAAATTTAGGGATATTAATATTGACCGGACATCCGCTGATACAAGTCGGGGTGGCGCAGTCCATGCACCGGGAAGCCTCTTTCATGGCGCTGGTAACATCCAGTCCACGGTTTACCTCCCTGTCCTGATATAATATTCTTATTGAAGCGTCCAGTTCAGGCATTCTAACCCGCATGATATCCGTACGTTCTTTATTCTTCATCTTTCCGCGTAACTCTACGCGCCATTCTTGTTCACGCTCCGCTTTAAGGTCAAGCATAACTTAACATTTTTGAATTTCTAAATACCGGTTGAAAGCTTCTTTTTCCTCATCTTTATAGCCTCCAAGACGAAGGATCAGTTCATCAAAATCAATTTGATGAGCGTCAAATTCAGGCCCGTCGATGCAGGTAAAACGTGTTTGTCCCCCCACACTGACACGACAGGCCCCGCACATTCCCGTCCCGTCGACCATAATGGCATTCAGGCTTGCCTGGGCAGGAATTTGGTATTTTTTAGTCAGCAAGGCTGTAAACTTCATCATCACAGCCGGTCCTATTGCCACACATTCATCGACCTTCTCCCTTAAAATAACCTGCTCGGCCCCCACAGTAACAACACCCTGGTTCCCGTACGAGCCGTCATCGGTCATAATAATCACCTCGTCAGACCATCTTCTGATCTCATCTTCGAGAATAATTAAATCTTTTGTACGGGCAGCCAGGATACTGACAACCCGGTTTCCTGCCTTTTTGAATCCTTCAACAATCGGCAGAAGCGGAGCAATCCCGACGCCTCCTCCGCAAGCCAGAACAGTACCAACTTTATGGATGACCGTTGCCTTTCCCAGCGGACCTACAAGATCAGGGATTTCCTCTCCCGCTTTCATCCTGCACAACCTGGCCGACGTTACCCCAACCTTCTGAACCACCAGGGTGATCGTCCCGGCCTTTTCATCGGCACCGGCAATGGTCAGCGGGATACGTTCGCCCGATCTGTCAGTCCTTAAAATGATAAAATGACCTGGCTTTCTCGCCCTTGCAATTCGCGGAGCATAAACCACCAGCCTGAAAACATTTTCAGAGAACTGTTCTGTCTCGATAATTTTGTTCATGTATCTCAAAACTATTTTTATATCATGAAACAAAAATAACAATGTGGACATCAACATTCGCTTAATTTCGCTTTTTTTTACAAACACATTGATGAAAGATCTGATAAATCAATAAATACCCTCTTAAATATAAAACGGTATCTATTTTTAAATTATATTTGGAGTTTTGGTCGGACGGAATATTTTTTCCGGACAGACCGTTATATTCAGATTGGTTTATAAAGATTTATGTCGAAGGAATTAATTATCGGATTAACTGAACACCGTACTTTTGGAAACATCTTTCAGGCATTCCTGATCGAGAAGAAGGCCTCTTTCTACAGCGTAGACAAACTCGTAAAACAGCGTGATATTACTGAATTATTGCTTGATGCGGAACAAACACAACTGGTAAAACTGGTAGAACAATACAGCGACGAGAAACTGGTACAGAAGTTCTCCAGAAAAAAGGAAGCCGGTGATTTTTTCAAGCAACTCGACCCCGAGATGTTCCAAAACCACATCAGTCCCTATATCGATCGTTATATGAACCAGATTATCAGGGTGCTGATGAACGGGAATACCCGGCTTTTTCACAAGCAGACCAAATATTCCAACCTGTATGAAGAAGATCTGATCCAGGTATCTAAATCCTTAACGGATTGCATATTTTCCTTCAACAGAAACAATGCCGGGACCTTTTACAGGCTTGAACTCTGGTATGAAAAACAGTTGCTGAACCTCCTCCATAAAAAAATTATACTGGTGTCGAGTGACCCCTGTTCATTGGTCTGGCAAGGGCATCTTTACGTTTTTCAAAGCATGAATTCGAAGAAACTTCTGCCTTTTTTCGAGAAAGAATTTGTTTTTGTGCCCTCCAAAGTTGAAGACAAATATTATAAAACATTCATATTAAATGCAATAAAAGAACATCAGGTAAAAGCAACCGGATTCACTGTTACAGATACAATCAATCAACGTCAGGCCATTTTGTCGGTCGAGAAGGACCTGAAAATGGAAATCTCGCTCCTTCCCAGGTTCGTGTATGATGAAAAGGAGTTTCTGGAGAACAACAAGGCAAACAATTTCGTCATCCTGAAAAAAGAACAGGGAACCTATTATTTCAAAAAAATCAGCCGGGACTTCCAGTGGGAAGGCCAATGCCTTAACCTGCTCAAAGAATGGGGTTTATTTGAAAATAATGGTTATTACTATTTAAAAGGGACGGAAACTCTCGACGAAAACGGGCAAGTTTACGCTTTGATCAACTGGCTCAAGCAAAACCAGGAGAAACTTCTCGATGCCGGATTCATTATCAGGCAAGACCTGATGGATAAGCAGTATTCAACGGAAAAGCCATCGTTGAGTATTCAGGTAAAATTAAAAGACGATTGGTTCGATGTTTATGCCAATGTCACAATCGGTGAATTCCAGATCCCGTTCATCAAACTACGGAAATACATTCTTAATGACATCAGGGAACTTGAACTACCGAACGGAGAGATAGCAGTACTGCCAGAAGAATGGTTTACCGATTACAAGGACCTGCTTCCGTTTGCCAAACAGGAAGGGAACATCCTGCGGATCAAAAGATATCATTACATGCTGGTGCAGCAACGGCTAAAAGGTATTGACCGGTCCATCTTTCAGAAACTGAACAAAACTGCAGAAAAACAAGGTAAACGTCAAGTCGCTTTGCCTGCCGGCCTGCAAGCGGATCTCCGTTCGTATCAGCATGAAGGTTTTTCATGGATGTACCATCTCTACGAAAACCAGTTCGGGGGATGCCTCGCAGACGACATGGGATTGGGAAAAACGCTTCAGACGCTTACCCTGCTGTTAAAAATGAAAAAGATGAAAGCTTCATCGACAATCACATTCTCCTCGAAAGATCCGGCGCAGACCTGCCTGTTCTTTGACGAACCGGTTTCCCTGACGGAAAATCTGCAACCCGCATCGCTTATCGTGATGCCCACTTCCCTCGTACACAACTGGGAAAACGAGATCAAAAAATTTACACCTTTGCTCAGCGTGTATAAACATACTGGAATACAGAGAAAAAGAGCAGGAGAACTACACGATGTAATCTTTCATTATGACATAATACTGACGACTTACGGAATTGTACGAAATGATATCGACATTCTTCGGGAATTTGAATTTCTTTACCTGATCCTCGATGAGAGCCAGAATATTAAGAATCCGGCATCTAAGGCCTATCAGTCCGTCAGCCAGCTTCAGTCCAGATACAGGATGGTATTGACCGGAACCCCAATCGAAAACTCTCTGGCAGACCTTTGGGCACAGCTAAACTTTATTAACAAAGGGTTACTGGGGAACCTGGCTTATTTCAAAAGAGAATTTATCACCCCGATCGAAAAGAAAAATGATCAACAGAAACAGGACAAATTACAATTATTAATACGCCCTTTTATTCTTCGGCGGACCAAAGAACAGGTAGCCCGGGACCTTCCCCCAGTAACAGAACAGATCAGGTATTGTCAGATGAGTTCAGAACAAAAAGAAATTTACGAAAAAGAAAAATCGGCGGTGCGCAAAAGCATCCTCGAAAACATAGAGCAACAAGGTGTCGAAAAATCGGCGTTCGTCGTGTTACAGGGACTGACCAAATTACGCCAGCTGGCAAACCACCCTTCTTTGTTCAATCATTCTGAAAACAGCGAGTCCGGAAAATTCGACGAAATTCTCGGAAACCTGGAAAGCCTGATTGCAGAAAAACATAAAGTACTGATCTTTTCTTCTTTTGTTAAACATCTCGAACTTGTCGAAAACCAAATTCAAGCCTATGGCTGGAAATATTCAAAACTTACCGGACAGACAACCCACAGGGAAGAAGAAATTAAAAAATTTCAGGACGAACCGGAGACAAGAATTTTCCTGATCTCATTGAAAGCGGGAGGGGTAGGCCTAAACCTCACTGCCGCCGATTATGTTTTCATTATCGATCCCTGGTGGAATCCTGCCGCGGAGAATCAGGCAATTAACCGGGCCCACCGTATTGGTCAAGACAAAAAAGTAATTGTTTACCGCTATATTACCGAAGACAGTATTGAAGAAAAAATTCAAATGCTACAGGAAAGGAAATCGTCGCTCGCAGAAAAGTTCATCAACTCGAACAACCCTTTTAAAGCCATCACCAAGGAAGAAATACTCAACCTTTTAAACTGATCATGTAATGGATCAAAAAGCAAAAGACTAATAAACCAAATAATGGCAACATCCAAACCATATAACAATAAAACAATTTAATAATCAATCGATTTGACAGTTTAACAACAAAATTCCATATCATGAAAATCTCCGTTTTGACCCTGGTCATCTGTTTTATCTCTACTTTCATTCTGGCCCAGAAAAAAGAGTTAAGCATTGAGGATGCCGTAATCGGAAAATATACCTATCTAAGACCTGATAACCTTCAGTCACTGCAATGGATCGATGATCAGAACTATATTTTTGTAAATAACGACACACTTTGGAGAAACAATGTGAATAAAGACCGTCAGACAGTATTCCTTTCATTAGAGGATCTTAACCGAATGACGGCCCCTTGCGGGACCAGGTTTAGTTATTTTCCCTCTTTCTCTGTACATGGTAACGGGGAAATTGAGCTACAAGATCTGAATAAAATCTTTATATGCAATTTAAAAACAAAAACAGTCAGCCTTAATCTTTCTGTCCCCGAAGAAGCAGATAAACCTGACATTTGCTACTCAAATGGACATCTGGCCTATGTCAAAGGTCAAAACTTATTTATACTGGGCAAGGAAGGAGAAAAACAAATTACAACTGAAACAAAACAGGGAATTGTATGCGGGCAGATAGTCCACCGGAACGAGTTTGGTATCGAAAAGGGCACTTTCTGGTCAAACACAGGCAAATATCTTGCCTTTTACAGAAAAGACGAGAGTATGGTAAAAGACTATCCTCTTGTCGACTACATGACGAGGGAAGCCGAATACACCCCCGTAAAATATCCTATGGCAGGAATGACCAGCCACCAGGTAACAGTAGGTATTTATAACCTGGAAACGGGAAAAACAATCTTCCTGAAAACCGCCGGTCCCGACGATCATTACCTGACTAACATCAGCTGGGGCCCAAACGACAAATATATGTACCTGGCCGAACTGAACAGGGACCAGGATCATATGCAACTAAACCAATACAGTGCGGAAACAGGGGAAAAGATAAAAACATTGTTTGAAGAAACAAGCAAAACTTACGTGGAGCCTCTGCATCCGATCCGGTTTTTGAAAGAACATCCGGATCAGTTTTTTTACTGGTCGCGCAAAGACGGCTGGTTCCATATTTATCTGTACAATACAGAAGGGCAACTGATCCGTCAAATTACCAAAGGCGAATGGGAGGTTACCGATTTTTATGGCACTGACCCGGATGAAAAAAATATTTTCATTCAATCAACCATGGAAAGTCCGGTAGAACGCCAGCTATATAAAGTAAACATTTCCACTGGCAATATTCAGAAATTAAGCAGGACTCCCGGTACACACAACGCCCTGTTTTCGCCTGAAAAAACAGTAATGATCGACCAATGGACTGCATCCGGTGTCCCGTCAAAGACAGATCTTGAAAGGACTAACGGTAAATACATCAGAAATATCCATACTGCGGGGAATCCCCTTGAAAACTACGACCTGGGAGAGAATAAAATCATTCAGGTCAAGGCTGCAGACGGGAATACAGATCTTTATTGCAGGATGATCCTTCCCCCGGGGTTCGACCCTTCAAAAAAATACCCCGTAATCGTGTATGTTTACGGAGGACCACATGTACAGCTTGTTAACGATACATGGCTCAACAGTGCCGATCTCTGGCAATATTACATGGCCTCAAAAGGATATATTTCCTTCACCATGGATAGCCGGGGATCCGACAACAGGGGCAAGGCGTTTGAAGAGGTCATCCACAGGCAGCTTGGAATAAACGAGACTGCGGACCAGATGAAGGGCATCGAATACCTGGAAAGTCTTCCTTATGTCGATGCAAACAGGATTGGTGTTCATGGTTGGAGTTTCGGCGGTTTCATGACCCTGAACCTGATGCTGAGGCATCCGGAAGTATTTAAAGTCGGGGTCGCCGGAGGCCCGGTAGTCGACTGGAAAATGTACGAGGTGATGTATGGTGAACGTTACATGGATACGCCCCTGGAAAACCCGGAGGGCTATAAGAATTCGAACATGATCAACCTGGTTGACCGGCTCAACGGAAAACTAATGATCATTCACGGGGTACAGGATGAAACAGTCGTTATGCAACACAGCATGATGTTCCTGAGGGAATGCATAAAACAGAACAAACAGGTCGACTTTTTTGCCTATCCGACGCATCCGCACAATGTCAGGGGCCGGGACCGGGTACACCTGATGACAAAGGTCAGCCAATACTTTTTCGATTATCTTTAAAAAAGGAGACTAAACCGGAATCGGGGTTTACTCAAACTTTAAAGGTTCCGGTTTCCGGGGCTGAAAACTATAAAAACTATTTTTGCTCATTTCGGTAAAAATAAATCCGACATTGCTTGCATCAGAAGGTGGAAATGGATAGTATGCAAAACGGATCTGCAGGGTCCTGAATACAAGGTTTTCATTTCGCAGCCGGATGCCGGCCCCAATGCCGGAATAACAATCCTGTGTAAAAATCAATTTCTTTTCCGAGCCGATAAACCCGACATCGGCAAAGCCAAAGAAGGCAACATTAAAATCGAAAATGGATTTCTTCTGGAAAACAACGGTTTCAAGATTCAAGGATAACCGTTGCTTTCCTGTGGTTTCGTCTGAATAAAGGCCCCTTATCCCATGCTTGTCTTTTAAATAAATTTCTTCGTCAGGGAAACGCTTAATACCAGTCAAATAATCAACATTAATAAATTGTCTGGCCTGTTGGAGCCCGATCGGGAATAACCGGCTGATATAACTTCCATGTAACTCCAACTGTCCCTGCTCCAGCTTTCGCGCATTGAAAAAACTTCCGATACCAACCGATCCGAACAAATAAGAAGGCCGGTAGCGGATGAGGTCACCGGATGAAAAATATAAATGAGAATACCAACGGGCTATATACTGATTGTTATCGAACCCAAAAACCCATTCATGCAAAAAGCCTTTCGGGATATCTTCTGTAATACCATAACTGTACACCAGATAGTCCCTGATATAACTTCTCTTTGAAAGGCTGATGCTGCCCAGAAATAACTTTGAATTGGCATAATACTGGTTATCCTCCGGCCTGTCATAAAATTTCAAATGGCGAAACCGGCCTGAAAAAACCAGCTGCATATCGTTTGGCTCATTTTTATTCAAAAGCAGTGCATAACCGCTCCAAAAGTCAATTGCCGCATAATTCAACGGAAAATCAATATCGGCCTCGTCATAGTCGACCAGATGATCAGCCCGTGTCAGCCGGTACCCCGACAAGCCTCCTCCCCACCGTGTAGTAGAACGCAAAAATTCCTTTTCGAAATCAAAATAAAAGCCCTCTTTTCTGTAAGTATTTGCATAACCGATGGTCATATCGACAAAGTTTCCTGCAATATTCCGGACAGAATAGGAACCATCAAAACCGATGTAAGGTTCTTTATTGACATGCCCCACGATCTTGGCGGTTATCTGGTGCCCGATACCCAGGATATTCTGGTTATACATATCGATACTGGCCGATTCTGATCCATTGAAATGTGCGCCGAGCCCGAATGAAAATACGTCCTTGGTCAAAACTGTCAAGTCAACCATACTGGTGTCCTGAGTGTTTTCAGAAGCAAGAATACGGACATCCTTTATAAACGGAAGGGAACGCATAATTCGTTCATTATCCATAGCCTTTTCCAAATCCAGGGTATCGCCGGTTTTTAATAATAAATTTTTTTCAATAATCCGCTTATTGGTTTTTGTATGCATGCTGTTCCCAAAATCCGCGAGCCTGTTTATTGCTCTAAGGGTTGTATCCTGAAATGTTGGTCCAAAAACGTCAAGCTCTTGAATTTTTATTGAAGAAATTACCTTGCCCCGATTCCTCTCCAGTGCCCTGTACTGTTGCAAAAATCCATCTTGCCTGGCCTTCTGCGAAACGATGTTCCGATACATGAACTTCGTGATCCCATGCCTGTAAGCTCTGTTTTTCAGAGTATCATAGAAAGCTGCGTTTTCAGTTTTACCGGCTTTTAATGAATCCGCTCTCATGGTGAGCCCATATGCAGGCATATGAGAAACAAGTATCGTCAAAATCAATATTTTAAAAACTACCTTCATTAATACTCCCCGCTAACAGTAACCTTCTTAAAACTTGTTTTAGATTTTTTTATTGTTATTTTGACTAACGAATATGATGATTGTTTATTGAAATGCGAATTAAAAATATAAATTAATTTAAATCTGTCCGATTAAACTTGTAAAAATACAGGTTCGCCGTACCACGACTTAATATCAGAAAAAAAGAACGACTTGATCTGCATAATTATATAAACTGCACTTATTGGATAAGGAAGGATTTTTGAAGAGGTAAAAGCAAAATTACTTTCTTTGTTTTTTAACTTTGCCTTCAAAATAAAAATGAAAAGACTTAAAAAACTATATAAAGATAATATTTACGGTGTAATAGGCACTCTGGCCTTTCACATCCTGTTAATCGGCAGCTTTCTTCTGTCAGAAGTAAAACTGAAAGGGGAAGTCCGGGAAGAACCTGTTGTTATCGAATTCGCCCAGGATCAGGAAAAAGAGGAAACACCAGAAGTTACCGAAAAAGAAAAACAATCCCGGCAAAATGGAGAAGACATCAATACCCCATCAAATGATGCTATGAAAAAAAATGAAGGAAGAAAAGGCTTTGTTGCAGATCAGCCTTCCTCCAAAGATCCATTCTTCGATAAAGAATACCAAAAAGAAATAGCAGATGCCCAAAAACTGGTAACTGATGTAAACAAACAGTTGTCGAAAAAAATCCCCGACATGAAAGAATTCGAAATGCCGGAGGAAACCACTGAAGGGATGGATCCAAAGGCAATAAAAAATACCATCTACTCGGGAGAAAGCAACATCCACTACTTTCTCGACAAACGATATCATGTAAGGTTGCCAATTCCTGTTTATCTTGCACAGGGGGGTGGAAAAGTAACGGTCGACATCTGGGTAACCCCGGACGGGAAGGTGATTAAAGCTGAAGTAAGGGATAGCCCGCAGATAAAAGATCCAATGCTTCCGGTTTACGCAAAACAGGCAGCTCTAAGAACAGTTTTCAACGAAGATCTGTCTGCTCCCAATCCACAAAAAGGGACCATTATCTATACATTCGTACCCCAATGAAATTCTTTAGTATAAGAAAAAACATTAATTTAACAAGAATTAACATATTTTTAAAGTATTTTACTGTTTTAGAACATACATTTGTAGTACGTTTTTTTTCATAAGTTTAGGTTTAGTTAGGTTAGTTAGTTTAGTGAGAAAAGGTAGTCCAGAGGGGCTACCTTTTTATTTTTTGATAATCTTCTTAATAACCAAATTATCCGGAATTTTACTTTTGCACATATGCCAAAAGCCAAAATATCGCCACAAAAATAACTCTTTATAAGTTCAGGGATCAGGACCAGATCAAAAATAGCAGGTTTCTTTCTGAATCAACTACCGTTCCTGATCAGCAATAAAAAAGCAGATAACATATTGATATACAAAATATAATGTTTTATCAGAAACCTTTCTTTATACAATCCGGGGTAATCCCAATTACGCTTACGCGAAGCCAAAGTATTTAGAAGAAATATTTATATTATTAAATTCCGGATATTAAATATAGCCTGCTCTTGTAAAAATTGGCACTGGCTTTTTCTCTCTGATTCAGGTAAAAAAAACAGAACCAGAAAAGATGAGGTTTTACAAAAAATTATAATAACCAAAAATCAAAGACTAAAACAAATCATCACGGATAAATTAGAATACGATCAAAAAACAAATTATTCAGTCGCGAAACGTTTGCTTTTTCAACAATTTATAGACATATTTAACCGTGAAAAAACTTTGGAATTCGGAATTTCATAAAAAGGGAAATATCGTACTTTTAAATTACTAAGAACAACGCTTTTGAGATGGCAAACTATACAAATGAAGAACTCCTACAAGGAATTCTAAGAAATGACAATTTGATCTTACAGCATATTTATAGAAGTTTTTTTTATAAGATTAACTTCTTTATAAAAAAGAACAATGGAGACGATGAAGATTCCAATGATATATTTCAGGAAGCGATCATTATCATTTACCGGAAACTGAAAGCCAATGATCTTGTTCTTGAATGCACGTTCGAAACTTACCTGTATTCAGTATGCCGTTTCCTTTGGCTAAAGCAACTGGAGATACGTAAAAACGAAAAGGAAACCATCCAGGATAATCATGAGTTCAACGAGGAGATTTACGACAATGCATTTGAAGCCACAGTCGATATGAACGAGAAGTACAGACTATATCAAAAGCATTTTAAAAACCTGGGAAAAGACTGCCAGCAGATACTCCAGATGTTTTTTGATAAAGTTCCGCTGAAACAAATCGCACAGGTTATGGGCTATCAAAGCGAAAAATATGCAAAAAAAAGGAAATATAAATGCAAAGAGTATCTTATAAAAAGTATCAAGCAGGACATCGAGTACAAAAAAATTCTCGAAGGCCATTAGATTATAAAACTAGCCGGCACGTCGTTTCCTTCTGTAAATCCGGTCAATAATTAACAGAATGATCAGTCCGAAGACAACAGCCACAAAATAGACATCCTTGCTTACAAATAAGGGATCCGAGTTTCCGACGGCTACATATCCCAACCAGTAATGCGGGTGGGCCTTCAGTGGATCAGCATTTTCAATGTGTTTCAGTTTTGCCAGCCTCAGTGCTTCATCTTTGCCTTTACCTTTCGACAACAACCTGTAAAAATCTTCCATAATCAGAGACCCGGATTCATCGTCAACTTCCCAAAGTGTCATAATAATGGAAGGGCAACCGGCATATAAAAAACCACGGGCAAGGCTCATCACCCCTTCACCCTTTTGCAGTTTTCCACTTCCGGTGTTACAGGCGCTCAAAACTGCCATGCGGGCTTTCAATTTCAGATTATAAATTTCACTGGTATTCAGCCATCCATCATCCGGGTCTCCGGGCAAGGGTTTCGCAAACGCCAGGCGGGAATACATTGGCAGGGTATCATTTATAATCGTGTGCATAGCCAGATGAAGAATATCGTAATCGCCGGCCAGCTTCTTAAAGGAACTTTCCTGGGCCAGGCTATCCTTAAAAACATCTCCCGGGACAAAAGTATTTATATAACTGACTTCTTTATCAACCGAAGGTAAAGGCATTAAACCTGCCCTGGAAACAGGTAGTTCAGAATTGTCCCTTTCATCATTGAGATAACTGGGCGCAAAAGCCAGCAATTCTTTTCCTGCTTCCCTTTTCTTATGAAAATAGGAATACAATAACGTAGCTGAATAGGTGTAACTAATCGCATAATCCTTCACCAGGTATGGCAAATCCCGAAAATTCATAACAGTCGTATCCGGAAGTGAGGAAAGCAACGCATCAAAAGGAATATAAGACAACTTATCATCAGGGATGACAATCAGCCTTTTCCCTTCCAGCTGTTCTCTGACATCTCCAAGCAAATCGCGGTACAGATGCCATGCTGAAACTGAATACCGGCTGTAATCTTTAATTCCTGTATAAAGAAAAGCAGGATTGGTCAAAAAATTATATACGTTCCCAATATCCCTGAAAAACGACGAATCAATCAAACTCCGCGAAAAATCAAGCCCTTTATCTGAAATCACGAACCGGAACAACATTCCGGTGGGATCTCTTCGATCCGGTTCCGCAAGCATGTATTCAATAATTGCTTCTTTGCCTCTTAACTTTTCCCTTATCGAATCAATACTGACAACGTCATTTTTGTATTTGAACGAATAATAATCCGGATAATAATTTTCGAGGTACTTTACCAGTTGAGAATACTTTTCTGAATATTGAAAGATTTTGGAATTATAAAGGGCGAGTTTTGCAGAATCTGGTTCTTCCTGTTGGTTCTCCTCAAAAAGCATCTCCTTGTAATTCGATATATTTAGCTTCAGAACATCTTCCTTTTTCATAAGACTGTCGGGGATACCGCCAAAAACTTTGGCCCTGGAGTCTTTTACAGCTGCCAGAAAACTGGCAGACTTGCTTTTCTCTGCAAACTCAAATCCTTTGTCCGCATAAGTCTTGTCCTTAGATACACTAAAGGCTTTATAACATATATTTACCGCATCGACAAATGTCGATTCCTCAGTCTCAGATAAAACAAGACGGCTTTCCTCCGATATGTAACCGGTCCTGATTAAATGGATCATTTTAACGGATAAAGTGATCGCCTCCAGTGCTGCCGTATAATTTTCCAACGCAACCTGTTTCTGCCCGGGTTCATTTAAATCGCCAATCGCAACGAAACACTTTGCCTTTTTCTTCAGGATCTGCAGCATTTGAATCTCAGAAACCGCCTGCTCCGTTCCGGGATTTGTCTTGGGATCCAGGCTGGAAAAAGAAATGGACGCCGAGACCAAAGCTTTCTGATAATACCCAAGTGCAATCGTGAGATCAGCGATTCTTTTCCGGGTGAAATCAGCAGCCCGGCTGGCTTCTGTATTCCGCAAAAAATAATAATCACCGTAATTCAACATCACGTCGCTGTACTCGATACTCTTTGGGGTAAAGTATTTTGAAATAATCTTTTCAGAGAGGTCATTGTATTTCTGTACTTCTTCAAACCGTCCGATCGACAACAGGAACGAAACGTAATCTGAATAATCCTGCCCCAGATCATAACCACCATGATCTTCCTGTTTTTTCAATAATTCAAAGGTTTCTTTGTAATACCTCTCCATCAGTTTATCATTTCCTCTCTTTGCGTATATTCTTGCTAAGAGACTCGTGTAATATGGTTTAGCTTCGTCATCTGCATAACTTATGCTTTTCATACAATCAGCTATTGCCTCACCATCTTTTCCTAATAAAAAAAGTGATTCAGCCACACTATAACGAGCAATCACAATTTGAAATTTATATCTGGAAGGACTGCCTAATAGCACTCGAAGCGCCTCTTCCTGTAATTCATTATTTTTAATATAATCACCTTTTATCTTATAAATAGTTCCCATGTTGGAATAAACATAGCCTAGAGACGGATAATCATCTGAATATAAATTTTTTATTAAATTCTCAGCAGAGGAGTATGCTCCAATCGCCATATCGTATTCTCCTGCATTTTTATAGGCAATGCCCATGTTAACTGTAGGCGCAAAAAGCTGCAAACTACTATTCCCATATACCTTTTCCGTCAACGTTATCGATTTTTCAAAGGAATTTATTGCCATGTCAAAATCACCCAACCGAAGAGCGGTTTTTCCCTGCTTATTTAGATAATCGATATGCAAGCTGTCTTCTTTTAATCCATCTGCAAGAATTACCTCTGACGGTAAGCAGAGGAACAATACAGTTAAAAAGAAAACATTTATCAGACATCTAGTTTTCAGATAATTATTAAAAAAAAACATTTTTCCCAATTTTTTTTTCATTTCCCGGGGTTACCTTTTCCCTTTTTTCAGAATAAATACTCGAACAAAGGATAATTAAAGAATTTGAGTATTAACAATTAAAAATTAAAAGTAATGAAAACTTTATTTGCCAACAACGAAAATAACCTTTTTGAATCATTCGAAGTTTTAACCGCAGAAGAATTAAACATGGTTAAAGGCGGAAAAAGTAAAGATTTTGACATGATCGTTGAAAAAGTGAACTAGTTTTTCTATTTAATCCAGAAAAAATATCGATGGTTGTTGATACAGAAAAGTGTCACAGTCATAAAAATATATAAAAGTTAAGCTATTAAGATCTTACGAAAAAAGGAATAAAATCTTTTAAAGATTAAGCATTCTTTAAGTAGATAGTTGTGTACCTACAAAAAATGGTAGTGATAAAGATAAATTGTATTTATTTAACACAACATAAATTAAAATTAGCTAACTTTGAGTACTTCACTTTGGTATAAAGTTTGAAGGAAGCGGGATAATGAATTTATATGCTTGGCTATAAGCAAATAGTGAGTGATATGAATTTAAGTTTTAGAGTGTAAATTTTAAAATCACTCGTAAATGAGAGATATTATATACAATACGGAGTATATCGACAGGTTTTTGAATGAAGAGCTGGGCCGTGAAGAGATGGAAATGTTCGAAAGCGAACTGTTGAAAAATCCTGACCTACAAGCTGAAGTAGAGTTTCACAGGCAGATCGAAGCGTCTTTAAAAGAGGATGATATTATAGATTTGAGAAAAAACCTATGTGACATCATGGCACAGGAGCCTGTTCCTGAGGATACTGAATCAACCTGGCAGACTAAATTTAGTTTTGAGTTATCAGAAGACCTGATTTATTTAAGGGAATTCAGACAGCCTGTCACGATCCGCGATATAAAACAGATTCATGAAGGAATACCCGTGTTGCACCTGGTACAACACAATATTGCTGCCAGGGAAAATATACATCATTTTTATAAGGAACAACAGGGAAATAGCAGGAATACTGCCGAAGAATACCCGTTGTCCTCGATGGATGAACTGGTATTTGACGACATCCAAAAATCATTTGAAGAGAAAGATATTCTCGATTTAAGGGCAAATCTTAAACAGATAGCATCGAATATGCCGGCCCATCCTTATGACATTCAGGGAATTGATCAATATATTAATCAGGAACTGGACGATCTTGCAGGAAACACTTTTGAAGAAGAACTTGTTTACAATACCGGGCTCAAGGCTGATGTATCGATGCAGCGGGACGTGGATCAGGCTATAGGAGAAAAGGACATCATGGCCTTGCGTGCTGCTTTGCAGGATATAAGTCAAACAGCTGTTTCGACCTCTCGCAGTATTGAAAATATAGATCAGTATGTCAATAGGGAATTGCAGGACGAAGAAGCAGTATCTTTTGAAACAGAAATGGAAAATAATCCTGACCTGGTAGCTGAAATCGATTTGTTCAAGGCAATAGATTCCGCCGTTCAGGAAGAAGATATTATATTGCTACGATCCAGGTTAAACGATATCAGCAAGGAATTTATCGAGGAGAAACAAAAAGAAAGATCAATGCTGTTCGGGTTTCCAACCTCAAGGGTCATCAGGATTTCCGTTGCTTCTGCTGCTGCAGTCCTTGTTTTAATGATTGGGATCGGAGGCTTAGTAAAACAGGCAGTAACGCCTGGTAATTTAGAATTATACAGTCAGTATTTCAACACATATGAAGGAGCGGGGATTACAAGGTCTGGTGATGACAGTCCAAATGACAACCTGGGGAAAGCACTGGCGCAATACAATGAAGGCAACTATACAGAATCACTGCCCCTGTTAAAAAACGTACTTGGTAAGGATCCGGAAAATCCGGTCGGAAACTTTTATACGGGGATGATTTTACAAAAGACCGGGCATTACCAGGGAGCGATTGCCTGCTACCAGCATGTAGTAGCTGAAAAAAATAACCTCTTCACAGAACAGGCCGAATGGTACACAGGTTTATGCTACCTGAAAACGGAAGATAAAAAGAGGGCTTATTTACAATTCAGCAAAATAGCAGAAGATAAAGGTTATTATAGCGAAAAGGCAAAAGCCATTATAAGAAAAATGAAATACACAACAGAAAAAGATTAGACAGAACGACATCATGGCAAATAAAGCGTTAAGACTCTGATTTCTGATAAATCCTTTGTTCAAATTTTCAGTTGTTGGTTTATATACGCGTAAAAGATTGGTGTTCTTACTTAATTCAATGATTATCCGTTCGCTGTTCAATAAAAATTTTTGAATACCCTTTTTTTGCAAATAGATGCAAATAGAGATTTTTAGGTTACAGACACAACAGCCTGAAAATTTTTCGGGTTGTTGTGTTGTTGAAATTTGCCAGGTTCTCCGTCTTTTTTTCGGATCAATTGACATTTCCGGTGGATTATTAATCTGTGTCATGACTCCGTCACAAATGCAGGGCATATGCTTTCTCCCGGTAAGATTTCTTCGGAAAAACCGGATCAGAGAATCTTTTTTTAATCCGGAGAATACAGGACAGAGCGGTGCGGGGGCCGTCAAAACACCCGACGGAAGGTTTGCTTTGACAAGATTTTGCTTGTTTTTCATTGACTGGAAAAGGAAGAGCCTGTCCGGGCCCGAGGACTAAAATTACAAAAAATGTTGTTGCTTGTGCTCTAAACAATCCGGACCCGGTAGGCGGGACCAGATTGCCAAAATCAGAAAGGCCATCGGAATGCCGGTCGAACCATTATTTTGTCTGGCAGGCAAAGATAAATTTATCTTTTTCTCCTCCTCTTTTTCCATTTGATCACGTTTGTCTGGGTTCCTGATCAGGCAAAAGAATTCAACGGATGAAACCTCACTATAATTTTCTGTTTTTCTGTATACATTATAGCTTATATTTTACCATTAAAATGAATGGATTGGAAGTTTCGTTAATCATCTCCTGAACTTTTTCTTCGCCAAAAGTGAAGCTTTCTATAAATTTTCGCAGTTGTTTGGATGAATGGTATTTGTATGGCTGGACCATATAGTAAAAGTAGATATCATCAGCTCCAATCAAAGACCATGAATCTTTTTCCCAGGTTATATCGTCAATTAAATGTTCCCGGTCGAAATGAATAGCTTTGTGTGTTTCTTTATTATAAATATATTCATAAAACCTACTGCTCATATTGTAAACAACATGGATATATTTGTCGCTTTCGAAATACCTGACCGTTAGGCATTGGTTTTTATTGTCTTTTAAAAGAAGGATTTGTGTCTGTCTGTCGAATGGCAGTGATAAATATTCATTATATCTGAATTTATGCCTTCCGTAATCAATTATCCGGGCAGGGAAAAATTCATTTTGAGACACTGAATATATCGTGTCATTGACCATTGACCAGAAATAAAGATGATCCCCGTCTTTTTTAATCAAAGGATTGTAGACATTCATAAGAAACGCTTTGGGTGATTTAGACAAGTATTCTTCCGAGATTTTGTAATCTGAACCTGTTTTATAAAGAACATGATCTCCAACTCCACCATCTGCAAAAAAATAATCCATTCCAATTTTTGCAAAATTGACTGATCCGAAATCAATCGAATAATCTCTTAGAAACTGTCCTTTTAATGAAAAAATATTTATTTTCCGGTTCCCCAGTATCTCAATTTCTTTATCAATGTTATTAATTATAAAATCTTTGGGAGAAAGGGATTGTCCTGGTCCCTCCCCAACGCTTCCAATTCTCTGAATAAATTTCCCAGTGCTGTCGAATACCATCAAACTTTTAGCGCCAAATGTATCAAGCACATATATTTGTCCGTTCTGAATAATAATTTTTCTGATATCCCCGATCATACTTTCTGTCGTAAATTCCAGTTTAATTATTTTATATTCAGAAATAATATTTGAAAAGGTTACTTTCTGAACATCTCCAACCGGAATACTTAAATGAAGGACCGGCATGATTTCATGCTTGGTCTTTTTACCAGTACAGGAGAGAAAGACTACCATCACGAACAAAACAGGTAATTTTTTCACAAGTAATTATTCAGTTAAAAATTTATATTCCAATTTTTCCAGGTTAATCCTTCAGGATTTTTCAAATTTTCGCATTCATACGTGTAACAATACTCTCTTGTCTTTAACTAATCCATTGTTCAAAGGTCAAATTCAACAATCGAATAATTCTCATTTTCAGGGTCATAACCAAAAACTCGATTATTAGCTTCATCTATTGTAAAATCAGTAATCAGTGCATTACTTATCAGATATTGTTTTAGGGCATTACCTTTTTGATTTAACACGATTAGAAAAGAATCGATGTGCAGGATCCCACTTACCTGATAAGCATCTATCCTATCAACAGCTCTGGCTTCAACATGTTCTTCTTTTGGAAAGTCATCAATATACACAGTGTTCTGTTCCTGCTTATTACAGCTTATATATAAAAAACATATAATGATGAAAATAATGTCAGGTTTCCTCTTTCGGTTCATTTTTAATAAAATAAATCACTCCTCCTCGTTAAAAGAAAGACAAATCGGTTGTTGTGAAATCATTTCTGAAAATCGCTTATTTGTTTTGAACAAACTCATTGATTATCGGTTCTGCCTTCTCTATATCTGATTTTTGAATACAGATGTCAATTGCTGAAGGAACTCCTCCTGTAAATCCGGCAGTAATTCCAGAATAGTAATCGTTTCTGATTAGTACAGCGATTCCCGCTTCTTCTAATTTCGCTTTAAGAAAAACGACAGATACTTCTGTTCCTGTATAAATACGAATTAACTTTTTTGAATTTTCCATTTTTCAAGATTCAAAATAATTTTCTCTTTTGGCCAATATTTGATTTTTTCTCCTGATTTCCCCCATCCATGAAAGGTGTCAGGAAAAAAATAGAATTATGATTTTTATCCTTTTCAAAAATCTCATGGTGTTTGTGTTTTTTATATTCAGCTTTTTTCTCATCCATAACTCACATTGAAATTAGGTTTAATAACTATTTAAGATATAAACTGATTTTTTCAAAATAATAATCTGTAACAGATGGTAATGTTGGGGTTGCATTAAATACATTAGAAATCTCTAAACTTGGTGAAATCATCGCAAATACAGGTGAAAGAAATATGTTATCAGAATCATAAAATGAATAATTAATAATTGGGATCGAATCCGGGATTTTTTTTTGTTGCATTATTTTTATCCTCGGATTTTTCTCATCCATAAAAACAACAATTTTAGATCTAATTGAATCTGGTAAAATCCCAATTTTTTGAATACAAGAATCGACACAAGCCCCACACTGTTTATCAGAGATCCAGAGTCCGATATGATAATTATTCTTCAACTTCAAAAATTGTTCATTATTGGCAACGTCAAGGTTGATCCTTTTAGTAGATATAAAATTATTTTTCCAGAAGTAGTTAAGTAGCATTTTGTTTTCTTGCTTCAAAATAGTTGAACTACGTAATAGATTATCACATACTACATGATTCCTTATTAAGTTAACAGGAAAATATAATATGAGGGCGATATTTAAAAACACCGATATCCAAAGAATTTTTTTTTCCATTTGCTTTGAAGAATTAAGTTAATTCATTTTTCGGAGAATTATTACTCCACGCACCACCCATTTATATTAAATATTTTTGTATTCAAGAAAAAGAATAATAGGATTATCTCCTTCAGAAGAATCAGAAGCTATTTTCTCTAATATTGGCAAAGACTCTCCCATCTGTTTTTTTGCCAATGGGAGCATCTGTTTTAGATTTGTTTTTAATTTATAAGGTTCAACAACAAGAAGCATATAATCTTCATAAAAGTGAGGAAAAAAGAATTCTCCTATTGGGTCCAATCTCATAGGTTCATGCTGAATTTGTTGTTGTTGATGTCCGTTTTTGGAAATTATATTAGTTAATAGTTTTTCTCCTTTGCTATAAGATACAGCATAATAGTAACTATTTTCATTGAAGCTCCACATTTGACAGAACTTATTTTTTTTAATTTCATTCGCAAGGCCATAACAATCGTATTGAAATTTTATCAACTTATCCACCTCTATATTATTTTCATCAAATTCAATCCGGTATCGAGGGGACAACTCATCATCACCCCCAAGTTCATAAATTATATTGTCTAAATGTTTCCAGAGATATTGTTTTGTCCCAAAGGTGGGGAAATTATGATACCCCATGTAACTATCGCCTAATTCATCCGGATTCAGAGGAAGTAGCTGTTTCGTATCCCTCCCGTCCGGATTTGCTAAAAAGAAGCTACATTCTTTACTATTTGCAGTAGCATAATTTGAATAGAGAATTAGTTTGTTTGATTTGGTCCAGCAGAAATTTATAACTTGCCGGGGACCAATCCTTTTTGAGTCCAACAGGTCTCCATTACTCGTAAAATTGAAGATGCTTTCCCTCATATTATCCCAAATAGCTATTATTTTCCCATTTGGAGATAAAGCAAAATCAGTCGGGTTTAACATGGCTTCAGGCCCTTGCCCAATCTCTCCTATTGTTTTTACAAACTTACCCTGTTCTGACCATTCAAATACTTTCTTATTACTGAAAGTATAGATCCTGTTATTCATAATCTTAATAGAAGAAATGTTCTTAACAAGACACTCCTTTGATGTTTGCAGAGGAACAGACCGGACAATTTTAAAGATATCTGTAATGAAAGGAACAGACTTTTGATTCGTATCTATTTTAATGATTTCAATTTCGCTTGGTTGTTTGGAGGTTTTAGTGCAAGCAGAAATAATGACCAATAGGATTATCGCTAATTTTAGTTTACACATAAATATGTTGTTTATAAAAGTTACAGAGTGATATTATGACAATTGTAAAAATTACATAGACAAGTCAAAAAGTTATTATTTTGAAAAGAGACCGTCGTTTTTGAGACAGCCTCTTTAATATAATTCTAGAGGGTTAACATGGAGAACCTACACAACCTACCGTACCCAACTGACAACATGATTGGCCAGGACCACCAAAAACTGGTTTGTAGTCAATTCGTGTCAATTCTGCATTCGCAGTTGAACCAAAAACAATATCCCTCAAAGAGAGATCATTAACATTATTATTATTGTTTGAAGTAAAAATAAAGTTTGTACCTATTAACCCAACTTGCAGTTAATCGGAACAGAATTGTTGCTTTTCAATGAATTGGCAATTTTCGAGTTCGGATTTGTGTACTACGGATTTTCGTTTTACGAAAGGGGCATATTTATATTTTAGGGCATCATAAAGTTTTCTCACCTGCCCGTTTGGCTCAGAACAACGTCGTATTATGATTACTTCTTCAAGATTGTTTTGTGCCAAAGTGGTAACCACTTTTTGCGTGTTCATCGTTCTTACAATCTCTCGCCAGCCACTATGGATGCCTTCTTGTTTTAGTTGGTAACGGACGGTGTTTACCACCCAATAGGCCAACAGCCCCAGGTGAAGATGGGCCATCGTGTTTTCATCTTTTTGATGATAGATGGGCCGCAGGTCAAGATCAGTTTTCAGGACCCGGAACGAGGCTTCGATTTCGCGAATCGTGTTATAAAATTGCCATATATCTTCTTCCTTTCGGGCCTGAAGCGATGTTCGCAAGAAGTAAACCCCGCTGCGGGCGTTGATGTCAATTCCTTCTTTAACCGTCCATTTAATGGAGCTTACAATCCGCTTTTTCTCATTGCCCGGCTGGGTCTCTTTTTTCTTCCGTTTTGGTTCGGGCTGGTCGTACACTTGTGTTTCAATGTCGAAGTACCGCCCAATGGAAGGGTATTTTTGCTTTAACCGCCCGATGCGCTGGTGTACTTTGTCCTCTTGTTTTACCCCACCTTTTTTGCCCAGGCTGTCAGCGATCTGCTGCAGGCCGGCTTCAAAGCGTGACCGGAACTGCTCGTTCATCGAACGTTCTTTCAACTCTTTGGAGTGGCTTTCGACTTTAAGATAATAATCCGTATTACGTGCTGAACTGACCTGGCACAATTCTATCTTCTGTTTCCGGTTGTCGGTCACTGTGATGGCTGTTGACCCTGCCTCCATGTTATATGTCTTTAAATTCGAGCGGCTCACGCACAGGTAATCATAGCCGTTGTCCAGTATCATCTTCAGGTTCTCGTCGGTGGCAATGCCTGCGTCGATGACAACCAGTGCTTTTTTTGCAGATAAAGAGGTGTTGATGCGCAATTTTCGGATCATCCCCTCCAATGTTTTGCGGTCAGCCATGTTCCCTTCCAATATGGAAGAGTATTTGATAAAACCTTCCGGGTTGATCACCAGCCCAAGCACAACCAGTTTGGCTTCGCTGCGTTTTTCCTTGCTTCGCCCATATTTTGCCAGTTGGCTGACCTGTTTACGGCCTTCAAAATAAGTGTTGGTCAAATCGTAAAGCAGGATCTTATCCTGAATGTCAAACAACTCGTTGGTGCGCACGGACAAATGTTGTTCCAAGGCGTCTTTTGCAGCATACAGTTTTCTTGATATGGCATACAACCGGTCTTTGGTAATTTGCCCGGCGTCGTACCCGGTAACTTCGCATACCGCCGAGTTTTCCCTGATCCACCGGACCGTTTCCAGTTCCGAGGCCGGGTAAACTGCCCGGCTGATGATGTGGGTCTGGGCCAGTCTGACATGGTCTTCACTCCACCCAAGGCTTTCTAAAAAAGGCGCTATCTGCAACTGGCGCATGGCCTGGCAGGACAACCATTCGACACCGATCTCGCGCACCTCTTTGTGGCGGATACTGTTCAGATCAATCAGTTGCAGCTCCCTACCGTTCCGGTTTGCTTTTTTATCCTTTTTTTCAACAAACACATCAATGCGTTTTTCTGCAACCATCCGACGGTAAAACTCATCGACATAGCCGATCACCGCCATGTCATCGGTGTAAGGAAGTTCGAACAGCGGGTTGTCCAGGTTGGCCACTTTAGCGGTCAGTATTTTCTGGATCTGGTTGAGTTGGTCGGTGGTCAGATCGTCCAGATAACCTGCATTCAAAATAGTCCGGTGGCATACCCTGTCATCGTGATTACGATAACTTTCAACTAACCGGTAATAGCCCGAATAGATTCCCGTAGCCGGGTTGGTGCGCATGGAGACTTTGAAATACATGGCCGCAAATTACAATCTAATTGGCTGAGAACCAATACCCCCCTGAGGACTACAAATGAAAATCAGAAAATATTGTGTCTGAATACCAGCCACTTACATGATAAAACCCTTCGAAATAGCTCCATTTTTACCCGACTTTTCTGTATCTTTTTTGAAAACCACGCAAGTTGGGTTAAAACGATACAAGCAATCAAGGCTATAACAAATTTTATCCTTTTCATTTTAAAAAATTAAAAGTTTAAATTATTCATATTTGCCTGCTATCCTTTCACAGGCCGGAAACCCATAGTTTCTTAATTACTTATTTCCTTAGCTTTGTCACATCACCTCCTTTCTTTTTTAGTTGGTGTAAGGCGGGAAGCTACCGGGAAATGCAATTGTCGGTCAGGCTTTCTGCCTTTCTGTTTTTTTGAACTGATAGCAATAAAAATGTCGGCATTATAATGCAGTTAAATATAATGATATTTTGAAATAAAAACAAAATTCAAATGTGCTTATTTGATTAACTTTATCGGATAATTTTAAACAAAAGGCTTATTTATAGCCTTACAACACACTAAAAAATAGCATTATGATGACTTTACATACGATATGGCCTTCCTTAACAAAGCCGTCAACAGGAATCGTTCGGATTATTGTCTTTATCCCCTTCCGGAAATAATGGTCAAATTTTATACCTGGAACTGCTTGTTATCCTGTTTTTGGTCCTTTGGGATGGCAGATTAAGTACATACCAATCCCACGCAAGGGGGGTAATTTGCTGAACGGCGGAGATAACCTGGTATTATGAGATCAAAACCTTAAAAATAAATTTTTACCCTTTCTTGGATCCCTGGTAAAGTTCAAATTTTCTAAAACTACATTCCAGGGCCCCGTTATAAAGGGGAATCTTTTTGGCAGGTCTCAGCCCGATCGATTTAAAACAGGTAGCAGTACTGATTATCCATGCTTCACAATCAGGAAAGTTATTTTTCAGTCCGTCGCCTATCATCGTGTACAAAGTTTCATCGCCCGATTTTATCCGTTCCCCGTAAGGAGGATTAAACAACAGGAACGAGGTCCCGGTCTTTTTTTCCAGACTACGAAAATCGGCAACCTCCAGACAAACGACATCCGAGACTCCGGCTTTCTCAACATTTTTGTAAGCTTTATTTATATTCGAACGGGAAATATCAGAGCCATAAAGCTGAAAACCGATTTTCTTGCGGACAACTTCCTTTTTTATTTTTTCGAACAGATCAGGCTGATAATTTTTCCAATTTTGGAAAGCATATGATCTGCCGCACTCTCCCGGCGCAATATCGCATGCCATCATAGCAGCTTCGATAGCAATAGTCCCGGAGCCGCACATCGGGTCGAGAAGGGGTTCACCCGCAGACCAGCCGGAAAGCCGGAGTAAGCCTGCCGCAAGCACTTCACTGATCGGCGCCTCATGATTTTGAATACGGTATCCCCGCTTGTACAACGGTTCGCCGCTGCTATCCAACGAGACAGTGCACGAATTATTTGCGATATGAAGATTAACGACAACGTCGGGACAGTTAATATCAACGGAAGGCCTCTTATTGGCAATCCTCCGGAAGCGGTCAACAATAGCGTCCTTTAATTTCAGGGAGGCAAACATCGAATTTCTGAACAGATCCGAGAAAACGGTTTCCTGTACCGCAAAAGTCCTGTCGGTTTCGAAAAACTCTTCCCAGTGTATTTTTGAGGCCTGAAAATACAAATCCTCCGCTTTATAAATCTTAAAAGTCCTGACAGGTACCAGGACCCGCAATGCTGTCCGGAGTGAATAATTGGCCCGGCAGATCATTGCGGCGTCCCCGCTAAAATAAACTGCCCTCCTGGCCACTTCCACTTCATCGGCATTTAAAGCAATAAGCTCTTTTGCCAAAACCTCTTCCAGTCCGGCATAGGTAGTAGCAACCAGCTGCTGACGATCAAACATAGTCACCTCTTTATTCTTCTTAAAATATTTACATCTGTAACACGATCATTCTTATAGCAATCAGAAACCTATATCCCGGCACCGTCGCTGAATGAAGTCTCCCTTGCCTTGAACTGCATAATCTTTGAATCAGGCGGCACATTATTGGTCACCCACACATTACCTCCGATTACCGAGTTTTTCCCGATACGTATCCGTCCCAGGATGGTTGCCTGAGCGTAAATAATCACATTGTCTTCAACGATCGGGTGACGGGGTATACCTTTTATCGGGTTCCCGTTTTCATCCAGCGGAAAACTTTTAGCGCCCAACGTAACACCCTGATATAGTTTAACATTATTTCCAATGATACAGGTTGAACCGATAACAACTCCTGTTCCGTGGTCGATCGTGAAAGATTCTCCGATCTGTGCTTTCGGGTGAATATCGATCCCTGTTTCGGAATGGGCCATCTCACCGATAATTCGCGGAATGAGAGGTACCCCCAGTTCAAGTAAACGATGGGCAACCCGGTAATTTGATATCGCCCTGATTGCAGGGTAGCAAAAAATCACCTCGCTCCGGTCGTTTGTGGCAGGATCGCCCAAAAAAGCAGCTTCCACATCTGTGACAAGGAGACGCCTGATTTCAGGCAGATAGGCAATAAAATCGGCGGCAAGGCTCTGTGCGTAAGCTTTACGTTCCTGGATATCTACCTTTACAGGGTCTTCGCACGAAAAGCACAATCCGGCCATGATCTGTTCAGAAAGCAGGCCGAACAGTTCATCGACATACACGCCCATATAATGACGGATTGTATCAGGCCGGAGGCTGGTATTTCCAAAGAAACCAGGAAAAAGAATTTCCCTGACCATATCCACTATTTTTGCCAGTTTTTTGGTCGACGGCAGGGACTCGTTAAGCCGGTGGTCATGGCATACCTGGCCATAGGTCCGGGGATCGGCCAACTGGTCGATAGCCCCGTTTATCTTTTTAATTATTGAATTTTCAGATTGCATTTCTGTCCTCATCATTAAATAATGTTGTACTTAAATACCTCTCGCCTGTGTCACAGATGATGACAACCACTTTTCTCCCTTCATTTTCCTTCCTTTTCGCCACCTGCAGGGCAGCACAGACATTTGCGCCGGAAGATATCCCGCAAAAAATACCTTCTTCCCTTGCCAGTCTTCTCGCATACTCGTAAGCCTCGTCATCCCCGACACACAGAATTTCGTCGCAAATGCTTTTATTCATAACGGAAGGTATAAATCCGGGCCCGATACCTTGTATTTTATGAGATCCGGGCGCCTTTTCCGAAAGGACAGCCGAAGTTTCCGGCTCAACAACAACGCTGTACAGCGAAGGTTTTTTGACTTTAAGTGCCTCAGAAACGCCGGTAATTGTTCCGCCCGTGCCTGCTCCCGCAACAAAAACATCCACTTCCCCGTCTGTATCGTTCCATATTTCCTGGGCAGTGGTTAACTTATGCATTTCTACATTAGAAGGATTATCAAACTGCATTGGCATAAAGGAATTCTTATTTGAAGCAGCCATTTCCCTGGCCACCGCGATAGCTTCCCCCATTCCTCCCTTAAACGAGGTCAACACAATGTCTGCCCCGTATGCTTTCAGGATAATCCTGCGCTCGACAGAAACATTTTCCGGCATAACGATACAAAGCTTATAACCGCGCACGGCACATACCAATGCTAGGCCGATGCCTGTATTTCCGCTGGTCGGTTCAATAATCAGGGTATCCTTATTGATTTTGTTTTCTGCTTCAGCCGCCCTGATCATGGCCAAAGCCAGCCGGTCCTTAACCGATCCGCCGGGATTCTGGTATTCCAGTTTTGCATAAACGTCAGCACAACATCCATCTGTTACCCGGTTTAATTTAACCAATGGCGTATTTCCAATAAGTTGCGTAACGTCAGAAGCTATCTTCATCTTTTTTCAATTAATGTTCTGCAATTTGCGTGTCAGCATTTCAACCTCGCACTGCCACATAAAAAACTGCTTCCTCCAGTATTCTGCCTGTTCATCAGACAAGGAAAACAATACTGACAAAATTCATGTTTTTCCGTCTGAAATACAAATCACGAATGAGCAGAAATACAAATATTCGATTTTACAGCATGAACGGCATTAAGAAACCGTTTTTCCCCGGTTCCCCCGACTTCAGCATACCTGAAGCCCCGAATTTGCAGTTCATTCTTATAAATGCCAAACAGGGCCTCCCGTTGCTCTCCGCCATTCTCCCGAAGTAGATCGGGCACCCAGGGAATATCAGGACGGCACAAAAGGTATAAGCTGACAGGATACTTCTCAATCGCTGTTTCCAGCCAGCCCGGAACTTTTTTATAAACCCATTCGAACCAAACCTTTGTTATAATCAACCAGGTATCCAGAAAAACGAGCTCTCCCGGCATCCGGCAAGCTTCTTCATACTGTCCGATCTGCTTTTCGGCGATATGCACCACGTCATTATAAGTATAACCTGATTCCCTGGTTTCAAGATATTCCCTGGCATATTCCGGGAAAAAACCTGCATTAAAATATTCTGCAAGCTCTTTGGCCAGCGTACTCTTTGTGGTCGATTCAGGTCCGGTAAGGACGATTATATTCTTCATGTCGTACTAAATCTTTCTTCCAGCTAAAGTATCCCTGCACAGCCATAATTGTATAAACGATGAAAAGCACAACTGTGGGCCACAAATTTTTTACTCCGTACAAAACAGACGACAAAGAGTCGATAAAAATCCATAACAGCCAGTTTTCAATATATTTTCGTGCCAACATCCAGGTTGCAACAATGCTCAGGGCGGTTGTCAGGGCATCCCACACCGGGATGGGCGAATCCGTATAATCTTTCAGCACAAAGGCTATTAGCAGAAATAAGGCCACAGCAAAGGCCGACATGGGCAGCCAGTACCGGGAAGGGGTCCTTTCGACAGGTGAAGTATTCCCTTGTCCCGCCGGTTTTCCTTTCAGCCAGTAATACCAACCGTAAATACTTACCAGGACATAATAGACCTGTAAGGCCATATCTGCATAAAACTTAGAGACGTAAAATACATACACGTACAACGCCGATGTCAGCAAACCAACAGGCCATGTAAAAATATTTTGCCTGATTGAAAGAAAAATATAAACCAGCCCGAGCAAAGCCCCCAGCACTTCAATGTAACTGGCGCTTAGCCAGTGAATAATCCCTTCCAGCATAAATTATTTTGCGACAAGAAGCTTTACATATTCGTCAGGGTTCTCGATCACTTCAAGCGCCCTTTTTATAATATTCTCATCCTGGTTCATAATCCGGTAATAACACCCGGGGTCGAAAAGATCTCTCGCCAGCAGGGCCTTAACAAGCTTCTTAATCAACGGACGGGCAAAATCGATACCTTTTTCATCCCGTTTTATTCCCTCTTTTTCTGCCTCATCGATCATCCCGTTGACCAAATCATCGTTCACCTCGAAATTATCGCGGAAAGCTTCGAAACTTTTATATTTTGAAGCAAGCCCTTCCCTATTGGCTACCAGATAATCAAGAGTTTTTGTGTACAGAATATTTTTGCGGTTTAACAGATTATAATACTGATAATAGGAAGATGTGTCCAACGGCACGAAAATATCGGGCATAATACCGCCTCCCCCGTAAACAGTCCGTTTATTCTTAAGGGTTTGATAAACCTGGTCCTTATCCTGATGGATGCTATCCTTCGAAAACAGCTCCCCGTTCTCCAACCGGTTCAGGTAATCATTCTGGTATGCTTCGATGCCCTTATCATACGGTTTCTGTATACAGCGTCCGCTGGGGGTATAATAATGGGCAGTCGTTAACCGGATCACGGAACCGTCATTCAAAGGGAAAGGTTGCTGCACCAGTCCTTTTCCGAAAGACCTCCTGCCGATGATCAATCCACGGTCCCAGTCCTGTATTGCACCGGAAACGATCTCACTGGCAGAGGCAGAACCTTCATCGATCAGCACAACCAGCCGCCCGTCTTCAAACTGCCCAAGCGACGAAGCACGGTAATCCTTCCTGCTTTCGTGGATCCCCTGTGTGTAAACGACCAGTTGATAGGCGCCAAGGAACTGGTCGGCCAGCCCGATGGCTGCTTTAAGATAGCCCCCCCCGTTTCCTCTTAAATCCAAAATCAGGTTCTTAAAACCCGGATCCTTTTTCAACCCTTTAATTGCCTCAGAAAATTCATCGGTAGTCGTTGCAGAGAAACGATTAAGCTTCACATAACCGGTTTTATCGTCAAGCATATACGAAGCATCCAGGCTATTGATCGGAATTTTGTCGCGAATAATACTAAAATCCAGCAGTCCGGGTTCGTTTGTCCTCAAAACACGAAGGTCGACGCGGGTCCCTTTCTCTCCTCTCAGCATAGTCATCACATCACTGTTTTTCAGTCCCGTACCGGCAATCAGCTTATTATCGACATACAGGATCCTGTCTCCGGGCATCAGTCCAACCTTCTCGGATGGCCCTCCGGGGATGGTCGTAACAACCAAAAGCGTATCACGCAATATATTAAACGAGATCCCTATTCCTTCAAAACTACCCTCCAGCGGCTCATTCATCTCTTCCACTTCTTCCTTCGAAATATATACTGAATGCGGATCCAGCTCGCTCAGGACTTCCGAGATAGCATCTTCTGTCAGTTTATTGATATTTGTTGTATCGACATAATAGTTTTGGATAAGTTGCATTACTCTTCCGTATTTGATCATATTTGATTCCAGGTCCTGGGCATGGACTTGCGAAACAAAAGCGAAAAACAGGACGAGTAATAGGAAACCACCTCCTGTTGTTTTTAGTCTGCTTCTCATTCTTTTCTATTTAAAATATTAACGTCTAAAGATATCATTATTATCCTTTTCAGGAAAAACAGGTTTTCAATTTATTAAAAATCAGTACATCAACATAGAGTTTAATCAATTTTGAACCAGATCATCCTGTTTTATTAACAAAAAAAGGAAGCATATTACTTCCTTTCCGTCTATATTTTTTATTCCCATTCAATCGTGGCGGGCGGTTTTGAACTGATATCATAAACAACACGGTTGATCCCCCTGACACGGTTAATAATTTCGTTCGACATTTTCGCCAGGAATTCATATGGCAAATGGACCCAGTCGGCTGTCATGCCATCGGTCGACATTACGGCACGCAGGGCAACCACGTTCTCATAAGTCCTTTCGTCACCCATTACGCCTACCGACTGTACGGGAAGCAACATAACGCCGGCCTGCCATACGTTATCGTACAATCCCCATTCCTTCAGCCCTCTGATAAAAATATCATCAGCCTCCTGCAGAATACGGACCTTCTCTGGAGTAACATCACTTAAAATACGGATCCCCAAACCAGGCCCGGGGAAAGGATGGCGTCCCAGTAACTCTTGCTTTACGCCAAGGGCCTTTCCTACCCTGCGCACCTCATCCTTAAAAAGGAGATTCAGTGGTTCGACCACCTTCAGGTTCATTTTTTCCGGCAGGCCCCCCACATTATGATGCGATTTAATCGTGGCAGAAGGTCCGTTAACAGATACTGATTCAATTACATCAGGATAAATGGTCCCCTGAGCCAACCATTTTACATTCTGAATTTTATGCGCTTCAGCATCAAAAACCTCAATAAAGTCGCGCCCGATAATTTTACGTTTCTTTTCCGGTTCTGTGACCCCTTTCAGGTCGTTCCAGAACTTTTGGCGGGCGTCTATCCCGATAACGTTTAGCCCCATATCTTTATAGGAATCCAGAACATTCTGAAATTCATTTTTCCGCAACAATCCATTGTCAACAAAAATACAGGTCAGGTTTTTCCCGACGGCCTTGTTCAAAAGGACACCTGCAACAGAAGAATCCACTCCTCCCGATAGCCCCAGCACAACCTTATCGTTGCCAAGCTTTTCCTTCAACTGTGCGATCGTCGTTTCGATAAAAGAGGCCGGCGTCCAGCTCTGGGAGCAGCCACAGATATCAACAGTAAAATTTTTCAGGATCTGAAGTCCCTCCGTCGTATGATAAACTTCCGGGTGAAACTGGATAGCGTATGTTTTTTCGCCGTCAATTTTATAGGCCGCATTCTTAACATCACTGGTGGAAGCGATAACTGAATAATTTTCAGGAAGCTTTTCAATGGTATCGCCATGCGACATCCATACCTGCGTATTCAGGCTAACCTTATTAAACAGTTCGCTTTTCTGATCAATATATCCCAGGTTCGCGCGTCCGTATTCCCTGGAATCGGAAGGCAACACTTCTCCTCCGTAAAAATGGGCCAGGTACTGGGCGCCGTAGCATACCCCCAATAGAGGCAGTTTCCCTTTTATTCCGGAAAGATCGGGGACCGGGGCATTCTTATCCCTCACAGAGAAAGGACTGCCGCTCAAAATTACCCCCTTCACCGAAGCGTCGATCTGAGGAAAATGATTAAACGGATGGATCTCGCAGTAAATGTTCAGTTCACGCACACGCCGCCCTATCAATTGCGTATATTGGGAACCAAAATCGAGGATTAGTATTTTTTCTTGCATGAATCTGTATTTTGATGGCGCAAAGATAAATAAATCCATGAAACGCGCCATGTAAAAAGTGATAGCTGTCCGTTTCATGTCAAAATGGAAAAAAACAGAAGTTAAAATATTTACAAAAAGATGTAATTATACCCTGTTATTGCAGACAAAAATGACAGAAGATTGTTTACTCAAAAGAAATTTAGGACAAATGCGTAAGATTAATTATTTTTTAGTCATGATTATGACATCTTTAACATTTTCATGCAGTCATCCGGGAACTCAAAAGGTACAGACGCTTGACCTGACAGACATGGATACGACTGCGAGCCCTGCAACAGATTTCGACGCTTATGCCAACGGAGGATGGAAAAAGAAAAATCCTTTACCTGATGAAAAAAGCAGGTACGGCACCTTTGATAAACTTGACGACCAGGCTAAAAAGCAGGTAAAATCATTATTTTCGGAGATTGCTGCCGGAAATTATGCTGAGGGTGGCATTGAACGGAAAATATCTGATTTTTACAGCAGCGGGATGGATTCGGCGAACATCGAAAAGCTGGGAACAGGGCCGATACAAAAGTACCTGGCACAGGCAGATTCCATTTCAACGATTGCCGGTCTCCAAAAGGTCGTCGCCCAATGGCACCAAATGGGTATTAAACCTTTATTCTTCCTGTTTGCTGATGCTGACCAGAAAAACTCGTCGATGGAGGTAGCCTACCTTCACCAGGGAGGGCTTAAAATGCCCAACCGCGACTACTACCTCAACAAGGATGAACACTCTGTTGAAATACAAAAAAAATACAGGGCTTTTATCGCGAACATGTTCCAATTGATAGGGAGTCCGGAAGAAGAATCGGAGAAGCAGGCAGAGACGGTCTATGCCATGGAAGAAAAGATGGCTGGATTCTCAATGAGCCTTCTCGACCAGCGCGACCCGTATAAAGTCTATCATAAAATGACCGTTTCCGGGTTAAGCCAGATTGCACCGGGATACGACTGGGCCGCGTATTTCAAAGAAATCGGGTTAAACGATCCGGGAGAGCTGATTGTTTCACAACCGGATTTTTTTGCAGGAATAAGCAAAATGATGCAGACGGAACCGGTAGGATCATGGAGGCTTTACATGAAGTGGCAACTCGTTTCAAGCCTGGCAGGATATCTGCCCAAGGCATATTCTGATCTAAGCTTCGATTTTTACGGGAAAACCCTGAGCGGGAGCCTTGCAGAGCGTCCCCGGTGGAAAAGGGTGCAAGGCACAGTTGATGCAGCCATGAGCGAAGCTGTTGGCCAGCTTTATGTGGCAAAATACTTTCCGCCGGAAGCAAAACAACGCATGGTCAGGCTGGTGGAAAATCTCCGTGCCTCCCTGGGAAAAAGAATTCAGGACCTAAGCTGGATGGGCGATACCACCAAACAAAAAGCACTGGAAAAACTGGAGGCCATTACGGTAAAAGTTGGCTACCCGGATAAGTGGAGGGATTACTCAAGATTGCAAGTGTCGAAAGATGATTACCTTGACAATGTTTTGAATGCGGGAAGATTCGATTTTCAGAGGATACTTTCGAAGGTTAATAAACCGGTCGATAAAACAGAATGGCAGATGCCGCCGCAAATGGTTAATGCTTACTATAACCCGACCGCCAATGAAATCGTGTTCCCCGCCGCGATTCTGCAACCTCCGTTTTTCTACATGAATGGGGACGACGCAATTAACTACGGCGCTATCGGGGTTGTAATCGGTCATGAAATGACCCATGGCTTCGACGACCAGGGACGTCAGTATAACAAAGAAGGCAACCTTGAAGACTGGTGGACTTATCAGGATGCAGACCGGTTCAAGGCAAGGACAGCTATCCTGGCCGGGCAGTACGACCAGTATACAGTTCTTGATACCGTAAAGGCAAATGGTAAACTGACCCTGGGTGAAAATATTGCTGATCTTGGAGGCTTAAATGTTGCCTACTACGCCCTTCAAAAAGAATTAAACGGAAACGAAGAAAAAACAGATGGCTTTACTCCGGAACAGCGTTTCTTTCTTTCGTATGCACATCTTTGGGCTCAGAATATCAGGGATGAAGAAAAACTCAGACTGACAAAGGTCGATGTTCATTCCCTGGGCAAGTACCGTGTAATCGGACCGTTAAAGAATATGCCCGAATTTTATAAAGCTTTCAACATTAAAAAAGGAGATGCCATGTACCTGTCCGATGATCAAAGGGCAGTAATATGGTAACAGGTTCCCTGAACCACTACTTCCAAACAAATAGGATTTAGATAAGAGACTGTCCCAAAAGGATGGTCTCTTTTTTTAAGCAGCCATTCATTTATACGCTTGCATCAGAAATGCTTAATATGCTGTCTATTAACCGTACTCAATATCAAATTATACTAATAATATTTTAATATTATATTAATAATCTTATAGGATTATAGTAATAATTCTGGAATATTATACTAATAATTTTGTTGTAAAATGCCACATTGTTTTCCGAAAGTCCCTGCAGTAAAGGAAGTCATTTGTTATATCACGACAGTGATCGAGGCCCACACACGGATCCCCTTCCGCTTATCAGGAAAACAATAAGACCCGTCAAAACAAAAATCAAAATGTTACTATTTTATTTACAAATAAAATATTTTTGACAAAAAAGTAATTTTTGACAATCATTTTAAATATTTTCATGCCTGTTTTAAAGAAAAATACATCTTTCTTTTCAGAATAACTTAAAGCGCAACAGAAATGGAATTATTGAGGAAGAAACCGATCGAAAAGCTCATTGCCGAATCGAATGGAGAACAGGGGTTAAAGAGGGCTATAAGTGCAAAAAATCTGATTACACTCGGAATAGGGGCCATAATAGGCACCGGGATTTTCGTACTGACAGGTACGGCCGCCGCCATGCATGCCGGACCTGCCATTGTTTTATCATTTATCTTATCCGGACTGGGCTGTGTATTTGCCGGGTTCTGCTACTCCGAGTTTTCGTCAATGATCCCGATTGCCGGAAGCGCTTATACATATTCGTATGCGACGCTGGGCGAATTTGTCGCCTGGATAATCGGATGGGACCTGATCCTGGAGTACCTTTTCGCCTCTTCAACAGTGGCAGTAGGATGGTCCGGTTACTTTGTAAGTTTTCTGAAAGATTTGGGGGTCACGATACCTGAAAAGTTCAGTCAGGCCCCATTTGATCATATTCCGGCAAAAGGATGGTTCATGACAGGAAGTATTATCAACCTGCCTGCTGTAGGAATTATAATTTTCATTTGCGGACTGCTGGTTACAGGCATAAAAGAATCGGTCAGGTTCAATAATATTATCGTGATCGTAAAACTGATTGTTATCCTTTTATTTATCGGGTTCGGGATTTCCTATATCAACGTAGACAACTGGAAACCTTTTATTCCGGATAATGCCGGACATTTCGGACACTTCGGCGTTTCCGGGATTTTCACCGGCGCAGCGGTCATCTTCTTTGCCTACATAGGGTTCGATGCAGTATCGACAGCGGCACAGGAAGCCCAAAATCCCCGCAAGGATATGCCGGTAGGAATTCTGGGTTCCTTAATTGTATGTACCGTTTTATATGTGGCTGTTTCTGCTGTACTCACCGGGATTGTAAACTATAAGGAGTTAAATGTAGCTGCGCCTATTGCCCTGGCTATAGACCGGACAGGCGGGTTGAAGTGGCTAAGTCCATTCATTAACATCGGCGCGCTGGCCGGGTTAAGTTCTGTCGTTTTAGTAATGCTGATGGGACAGCCCCGTATTTTCTTTTCCATGGCAAAAGACGGGCTGTTGCCTGAAAGTTTTGCAAAAGTCCATCCCAGGTTCAAGACGCCCTATATTACCACCATTGTTACAGGACTCACAGCATCCGTCATTGCCGGGTTGCTGCCAATCAGCATCCTGGGAGAGCTTGTCTCCATCGGGACCCTGCTCGCATTTACAATTGTATGCGCAGGCATAATTATTCTTCGTAAAACCCATCCCAACGCCCCCCGGTCTTTTAAAACCCCTTTTGTTCCCTTATTCCCCATCCTGGGCATTCTTATTTGTGTCGCCCAAATGATCTCGTTGCCCCTGGATACATGGCTCCGGCTAATTATATGGATGGCAATCGGCATCGTTATCTATTTCTCTTATAGCCGGAAAAACAGTCATCTTGCGAAGGAGAAAGAGAAATTGAGTTAAAGGTCATGAACAAAGATATGGAGAGGGCTGATCTTAATAAATATAAAACACAGCTCCCCGAGAGGATAAGTTTTTCGAAGGAAAGCATAAAAAATCCTGTCAGATTGGTGGACATAATCGAACTGACAGGACTTTTCAGTACTAAAAAAGACTACAATTCCCTGATCTTAATATTCCGGAACCATATGGCATATCCGTGATCCTGAAGTCCGATATATCCTTCCTTGGCTATCCCTTCAGTAAATCCCGGAAAATCTTTGAACTTGCTGTTCCGGACCATTTTATCCCATTCCGGGGTCCACAGGGTATAGGAAGCCACTTGCGTACCATTCTGGAATTGGGTAACATGACCATCTTTTACTTTTATAACCGCTGTATTCCACGAACCTGCAGGGTTAGCAGTCTTTGGATCGGCCGGGATCATATCATAAAGAGATCCGGCCAGATGGCTTGCAACTTTATTGTCCGTGGCATCTTTGTTATCAAGGATCTGTACTTCAGGGGCGGCATAATAAATCGGTTTGTCAGGAACCTCCCTCACATAGTAAAAGATCCCGGAATTCCCCATAGGACTGGTTTTCCAGTCTATCGAAAGTTCAAAATTCTTAAATTCTTTACCGGCGTAAATGATATCTCCGCTCGATCCTTGTCCCGGTTTTTTCCCTTCAGCCGTAAATATTTCCATCGCATCGCCGTCAATCTTCCAGTTTGAAGGCATTGCTGTACCATTATATTGTCTCCACCCATCAAAGTTTTTCCCATTAAACAACAGGGTCCAGCCGTCTTTCTTCTCCTTTTACTAAGTTCGTTCGATTTTTGTGAAAAAGCCGGGAAAGCAACAAATATTGTCACGATCAATAAAGCCGGCAATAATATATTTCGTTTCATATGTTTGCTAATTTTAATGTTGACCTGAAAATAAACAGGAATAAAGTCCGGAATATCTTGTGTATATTAAGCGATTCATCGATTTTACAATTCCCTGATCCAGATATTTCTGTAACTGACCGGATTACCGTGATCCTGAAGGATCAGGGGCCCATCGCCATGAGGTTTCACAAAATATTCAGGAATACCGATATATTCAGTAGGCCCTCTTACTTCCACGTTATTCTGCACCAGTACGCCATTCTGGAATACGGTAACGCGGGGGCGGGAAAAGAATGTTCCGTCGTCATTAAAACGGGGAGCGGTATAGATAATATCGTACGTTTGCCATTCTCCCGGAGCTTTGCATACATTTACCAGCGGGGCATATTGTTTATAAATACTTCCTGCCTGTCCATTACGGTAAGTACGGTTATTGTAACTGTCGAGCACCTGCAGTTCATATAATCCCTGAAGGAAAATGCCACTATTCCCGCGGCCCTGGCTCTCGCCAACCACCTCTGCAGGCGTTCTCCATTCAATGTGAAGCTGAAAATCCCGGAACTGGCGTTTTGTCTGAATAACGCCTGCCCCCTTCTTTACAGTAGCGATCCCCTTGTCAAAATCCCAACCGGGTTTTCCTCCGTCTCCGTTTGTCCATTCGTTGTCGAGGCTCTTTTCCCCGCCAATAAGGATTATTGCATCGGAAGGAGCATCACCTGGTGTTGCTCCCGGGCTTACAACAGGGACCTCGGGATCCCAGATTTCGGTCATTTCCGGAACCATCTCCGGTCTGTCATGCTGTGCAAACACAGCAATACTGCTCATCAGTACGAACAGCAATGATAAAAAACGTCTCATAGTTGATTTAGATTTAGATTAGTGAGTGTTTATCCCAAATTCTTTCAAGGACAAAACCGAAAAAGTCATTTATGGTAACAAATGCCGTTTTTCAGCGCTCCTGTCAATTGATCCGGGATAAACACAGGTTAATAGGTTATCTGAAATTTACAGGTCAAGTTCCTGCATAATCGATTCGATTTTTTGTTCGGCAGTATTTTCTACCTCATCATATCCGGCCCTGCTTGTCAGCTTTCCGGCTACTTCAAAATAAAATTTTATCTTGGGCTCGGTGCCTGAAGGCCTTACTGAAATTTTTGTCCCGTCTTCCGTGAAGAACTGGAGTACGTCAGAGACACTTTTCTGTCCGATTTTCCTGATCACGCCAGTCATCAGGTCTCTTTCGGTCAGATCAGCATAGTCCTTCACAATTTTCAGAGGGCTTCCCCCCAAGGTTTTGGGAGGATCTGTCCGGAAATTGATCATCATTTGATGAATTTCGTCGGCACCTGTTTTTCCCGGGCGTACAACATACTTCATCTTTTCTTTTGAGTAGCCATACTCAAGGTATATATCCTGAAGTAACTCGAACAAGGTTTTACCCTGATCTTTAGCCCAGGCCGCAATCTCTCCCATCAGGGCACAAGACGAAACGGCATCCTTATCCCGGACAAAAGAAGCCGGCATAAAACCAAAACTTTCTTCTCCACCTCCGATATAAACCTTTTTCCCTTCCTGTTCCCGGATCGTCTCAGCGATATACTTAAATCCCGTATAAACATCGTAGTATTCGATATTATTTTTCGCAGCGATCTCGGCAATTTTTTCTGTCGTGACAATTGTTTTCACGATGAATTCATTCCCTTTAAAAGCCTTGTTTTGCTTCATCCGGGTAATGATGTAATAGATAAACAACAGGGCGGTCTGGTTTCCGTTAATAATGACAAATTCGCCCTTGTCATTTTTAACAGCAACGCCAATCCTGTCGGCATCCGGATCTGAAGCCAGCACTACGTTGGCATCTACTTCATAGCCTTTTTCCATAGCCATCTTCATGGCCGCAGGTTCTTCCGGATTAGGAGAAACGACAGTTGGAAAATTTCCGCTCACGACATCCTGTTCAGGCACATGAATAATGTTTTCGAAGCCAAAGGCCTTCAAGGCAGCAGGAATAAGTTTTACGCCAGTACCATGAATCGGGGTATAAACAATTTTAAGGTCTTTATGCTTCTTTACAATCTCCGGTGCCAAAGAAACCGACTTCACCTTTTCCAAGAATTTAAGGTCCATTTCTTCGCCCATAATTTCAATGAGATCCTCACTTCCGGTAAATTTTATGTCTTCTACCTTTACTTTCTGAACTTCCTTGATGATGTTAACATCATGCGGGGCCACTATCTGCGAGCCATCTTCCCAGTATGCCTTATAACCATTATATTCCTTTGGGTTATGTGACGCGGTAAGGATAATCCCGCTCTGACAGCCCAATTCGCGGATAGCAAATGAAAGCTCAGGAGTAGGACGAAGGTCTTCGAAGAGATAAACCTTTATTCCATTGGCCGAGAAAATGGCTGCACTCTTTTCAGCAAAAAGCCGGCTGTTATTCCGGCAGTCGTGACCAATAGCAACTTTAATCTGATCCAGGTGCGAAAACTCTTTTTTCAGATAGTTACTTAATCCCTGGGTAGCAGCCCCGACAGTATAGATATTCATCCGGTTCGACCCGGCCCCCATAATTCCGCGCAACCCTCCGGTCCCGAATTCGAGATCCCGGTAGAAGGAATCAATCAGTTCTGTTTTATCTTCCTTATCGAGCATCTGCTGAACCTGTTCCCGGGTTTTTTCATCATACATCTCGCTAAGCCAGCTTTCTGCTTTGCCGGTAACTTTAGCCAAAATATCGCTATTCAATGACATATCTTTCGTTACTTAAGGTTATTTGTCTCTCATCCTGCTGATACATGACTTTAAACTGTCGCGCCAGTATGGAATATCAAGATCGAAATTACGTTTTATTTTAGATTTATTCAACACGCTAAATGCCGGACGTTTGGCCGGTGTCGGGTATTCATCGGTTGTAACAGGAAATACACGGCAAGAGATCCCGTAAATTTCATGGATAGCGCGGGCAAAATCATACCAGCTGCACACTCCTTCGTTGGAGAAGTGATAAATTCCCGGTTTCCATTCGACTTTGGCTTCTGATGTCTTCGAGATGATTGAAAGCACGGCCCTGGCCAGGTCACCCGCAAGGGTTGGCGTACCAACCTGATCATAAACCACCTTCAGTTCATCTCGCTCCAATCCTAACCGAATCATCGTCTTTACAAAGTTATTGCCAAATGGCGAATATAACCAGGCAGTACGGATTACCATAGATTCAGGGTTTTCTTTCAGCAGGGCAATCTCTCCGTTCAGTTTTGTTTTGCCATACACCGATTCAGGATTCACCATATCATTTTCTGTATACGGAACGCAAGACGTTCCATCAAAAACATAATCTGTCGAAATATGGATAACACGACAACCGAATTGTTTCCCGATTTTCCCCAATGCTGCCGGGACTTTCGTATTCAGTAACTCAGCCAGTTCATCGTCTTTTTCCGCAACATCAACCGCAGTATAAGCGGCACAATTGACGAGGTAATCAGGCGATTCCCTGCTAAAAAAAGCCTCAACAGCATGAATATTGGTTATATCCAACTCCGCGATATCAGTGTACAAAAACTGAAAACCAGGGAAAAGCGGTGCATTTTCCCGTATCTCTGAGCCAAGTTGTCCGTTCGCTCCTGTTACTAAAATCTTCATAATCTTCTAAAAATTATATTCTGCCTGAAGAAACGGGCTGTTTTTAAAATCCTTGTCCGAAACAACTGCTTCCTGTTCCGGTATTCTCCAGTCAATATTTAAATCGGAATCATTAAAAAGGATCCCCCGTTCGGCATCCGGGCAGTAATAGTTATCACATTTATAACTAAAAACCGCAGTCTCGCTCAAAACAGAAAAACCATGGGCAAATCCGCGGGGAATATAAAACTGCGCCTTGTTTTCAGCGCTTAGCTCGACTCCAAACCATTTTCCGAATGTAGGCGATTGTCTTCTCAGGTCAACAGCAACATCGAAAACACGGCCTTCGATTACCCGTACCAACTTCGACTGAGCATATGGCGCCAGCTGATAGTGCAATCCCCGGATGACTCCCCTCGAGGACCGGGATTCATTATCCTGAATAAATCCGGCGGTAACGCCAGCCTGCCGATAACGTTCAGCGTGAAAACTTTCAAAGAAGTAGCCCCGGTCGTCATTAAAAATCCTGGGGTGGATCACCAGGAGCCCTTCAATTGGTGTTTTTTGAATTTCCATTAAATAATTAAAAACCTGTTTGTTTATAAATTTAAAAAGATGAAATCTTATTATTCGCCAAATTAGAAAGGTATTCACCATAATGATTTTTCATCATCGGGGCAGCCAGTTCCAAAAGCTGCTCTTTATCTATAAAACCTTTTTTAAAGGCGATTTCTTCGATACAAGAAACTTTTAATCCCTGGCGCTGCTCAATTGTAGCGATAAAATTCGAGGCCTGGAGTAAACTATCGTGAGTCCCTGTATCCAACCAGGCAAACCCGCGTCCCAGAAGTTTAACATTCAGTCTTTTTTCTTCCAGGTAAAGCCTGTTCAGATCGGTTATTTCAAGTTCGCCACGGGGTGACGGTTTCAATGATTTTGCTTTTTCAACCACATCGTTTGAGTAAAAGTACAATCCGGTAACGGCATAGTTCGATTTTGGCTCGGCCGGCTTCTCCTCAAGAGAAAGGACCCTCCCTGTTTCATCGAATTCGGCGACGCCATACCTTTCCGGGTCATTTACATAATAGCCGAACACGAGAGCACCATCATCCAGTGAAGCTGCATCTTCAAGCAAGGCCCTGAAATTATACCCGTAAAAGATATTATCGCCCAGAATCATGCACACCGTATCATTGCCAATAAATTTCTCCCCGATAATAAATGCCTGCGCCAAACCGTCAGGAGAAGGCTGTATGGCGTAACTTATATTTATTCCCAATTGTGAACCGTCAAGGAGAAGATTCTTGTACAGGGGAATATCCTGCGGGGTCGAAATCACTAAAATATCCCTGATCCCTGCGAGCATCAAAACAGACAGGGGATAATAAATCATCGGTTTATCATACACCGGGATTATTTGCTTGGAAATAGATTTTGTAACCGGGTACAGGCGGGTGCCTGAACCTCCTGCAAGGATAATGCCTTTCATAAATATTTAATTTTAAATTTGAGCGACCCGAATTTAAGCTTTGGAATTAATTTGGAAATGTAAAATACAGTTTTTTAATTATTCCCATGTTACCAAAGTATGATCATGTTATTATTTTTTAACTGATTATTTATTTTGCCTGCTTAATAAATCATCAAAATAACCAATAGTCTTTTTTAAGCCTTCTTCCAGCTGGGTAACAGGCTCCCAACCATTCAGCTTTTCCCGGGCCAGCTTAATATCAGGTTGCCGTTGCGCCGGATCGTCGGCAGGCAACGGCTGAAAAACGATTCTGGAGGAAGACCCGGTCAGGCTGATAATTTCCCTGGCCAGATCCAGTATTGTAAATTCATTAGGATTTCCAATATTAACCGGACCGATGAATGTATCATCCGTGTTCATCATCCTGATCATTCCCTCGATCAGGTCATCGACATACTGAAAGCTTCTGGTTTGCAAACCTTTTCCGTAGATCGTGATATCTTTTCCCTGAAGTGCCTGGACAATAAAATTTGACACGACACGGCCATCATCCGGTTCCATGCGCGGACCATAGGTGTTAAATATCCTGATTATCTTGATCCGGACATCGTTTTGCGTATGATAATTAATGAACAACGATTCGGCACATCTCTTTCCCTCATCATAGCATGAACGGACCCCGATCGGGTTTACTTTGCCCCAGTAACTTTCCGGCTGGGGATGAAGATCAGGGTCGCCGTACACTTCGCTGGTCGAAGCCTGAAGAATTTTAGCCTTCACCCGTTTGGCCAGGCCAAGCATGTTAATGGCCCCCATAACCGATGTTTTAATCGTCTTAATCGGGTTATACTGGTAATGGATAGGAGAAGCCGGACAAGCAAGGTTATAGATCTCATCGACTTCTATATAATAAGGCATTATTACATCGTGCCTAACCAATTCGAAATAGGGATGGTTAATTAAATGTATAATTTTTGACTTGGAGCCTGTAAAAAAATTATCAAGACAAGTCACTTCATGGCCTTCATTTAAAAGTCTCTCACATAAATGTGAACCGATAAAACCGGCACCTCCTGTAACCAAAATTCTCTTCATAAGCTTTTTTATTACAATCTGAATCTGGTATTAAAAAATGATCTATCCGGGCAGTGAAATCGAAATAAACCTTACCGGATAACTTTTCGTCCTATGCTATAATAAACAAAACCGTTCTCTGTTATTTCCTCCGGATCATAAATATTACGGCCATCAAAAATAAGCTTGTTTTTCAAAAGTTTGCCCAACACCCGGAAATTTGGCATCCTGAACTCAGGCCACTCTGTCACCAGCACCAATGCATCCGCATCAATACAGGCATCATATTCATCTTTTGCAAAATGGACTTTGTCTCCTAAAATACGCTTCGCTTCATCCATGGCAACAGGGTCGAATACGGAAACGTCTGCCCCTTCCTTAATTAAATGTTCGATGATTACTAAAGATGGTGCCTCCCGCATATCATCCGTTTTTGGTTTAAATGCCAGTCCCCAAAGGGCAAATTTCCTTCCTTTCAGGTTATTGTCAAAATGGCCCAGCACTTTGCGGACAAGAACTGACTTCTGACGATAATTTACAGCCTCTACCGCCTTTAGTATTTCCAGCGAATGGCCCAGTTCATCGCCTGTACGGATCAGGGCCTGTACATCTTTCGGAAAGCAGGACCCGCCATACCCTGTTCCCGGATAAATAAACTTATTCCCGATCCTGGGATCAGAACCAATCCCCTTACGGACCATGGAAACGTCTGCCCCGACCAGTTCACAAAGGTTGGCAATATCATTCATGAAACTGATTTTGGTCGCAAGCAACGAATTGGCAGCATATTTAGTCATCTCGGCCGATGGGATATCCATAAACAAAAGAGGATGTCCGTTCAAAAGGAATGGTTTATACAACCGTTTCATCGTATTCTGCGCCTTCTCGGAAGCGGTACCGACAACGATACGGTCTGGTTTAAGAAAATCCTGAACAGCGCTTCCTTCCTTCAGAAACTCGGGATTCGAAGCTACATCGAAAGGAATATGAACACTTCTTCTTTCCAGTTCTTCTGAAATAGCATTTTTTACTTTATTTGATGTTCCCACTGGAACTGTACTTTTGGTAACAACCACCATATAATGATCGAGGTTTTTCCCAATTTCCCTGGCAACACCCAATACATATTTAAGGTCTGCACTACCATCCTCGTCGGGAGGTGTACCGACAGCGATGAATACGACATCCGAATCCTGCAGGCTGTCTCTCAGACTGGTAGTAAAAGTCAACCGGCCTTTTTCGATGTTTTTTTTATAAATTGCATCGAGTCCTGGTTCATATATAGGGATCTGGCCGTTGTTCAGTAAATCGATCTTCCGTTGATCAATATCAACACAAACAACATCAAGACCTGTTTCTGCAAAACATGTTCCTGAGACCAACCCTACATAGCCGGTTCCGACAACAGATATTTTCATACTTGCAAATTTTTATAAGATATTAATTCCATTCGATTATTTTTCAATTTTACCGAACTGAAGCTTTTACATCGGCTTCAGAAACGGGATGGAACCTGCCATCCTGCCATCAAATTAAACCATCCCATCCATTCAGCCTTATATAATTGATCATGGTTTCCGGAATGGCCTAAACTTCCATAATGTTAAGTTATACAACCTGTCTGCTCCAGGTCAGCAACCAAAAGTAAATATAATTCTTTTTATCCTATCATCCGGGCAACAAAACAATATAGTTTTGTTGTTTTTTTAATAAAATTCAGGGATCGGAGGTAAGCTCCCAGCCACTGGCATCTTACCCTGAAAATCACAAGTGCATTAACTTTTAACGCAATAAAACCACCCAGATATGTACTGTCATTATATTCATTTACTGTTGAGGTGGCTGGCCTTTATAATTCATTAATAGCGCTGACAGATTTTTCGCAGAAAAGCAGCATCCAGATACAAATTAAAAAAAGTACTGAAAATCTTTGAATTAACACAGATATATCCTATTTTTGTCGCGCATTTTCTAAAAATAATGTCTAATTTATTAATTAATTGAATTTAATGGTAGAAAACAAACAAGAGAACCTTGAACAAAAGGAAGAATTCGAACAGCAGGCAGAGGTAGCCGTTGCAGAAGCAGAGCAGGAAGTTCCGGCAGAAAATGAAAGCTTTGACTGGGATGCACTGGAACTCGAAGACCGGGGATTTGCCGGGCAAAAACAAAACAAATTAGAAGAACTTTATGACAATACGCTGAACACCGTTCAGGAAAAGGAGGTATTGGAAGGAACTGTAATCTCGATGAACAAACGTGAAGTTGTTGTCGATATCGGTTACAAATCTGACGGTATTGTCAGCTTAAACGAATTTCGCTATAATCCTGACCTGAAAGTAGGCGATAGCGTCGAAGTCTATATCGAAAGCCTTGAAGATAAAAAAGGCCAGATGATTTTATCCCACAAGAAAGCACGCGCAATGCGTTCGTGGGACCGTGTCAATGCTGCTCTTGACAATGATGAAATTATAAAAGGTTACATTAAGTGCCGCACCAAAGGTGGTATGATCGTAGATGTATTCGGCATCGAGGCCTTCCTTCCCGGTTCGCAAATTGATGTTAAGCCAATCCGCGACTATGATATTTATGTAGGCAAGACTATGGAATTCAAGGTAGTCAAGATTAACCAGGAATTCCGGAACGTAGTCGTATCGCATAAAGCTCTTATCGAAGCAGAACTTGAACAGCAGAAAAAAGAAATTATCTCCAAGCTCGAGAAAGGACAAGTTCTTGAAGGCACTGTTAAAAACATTACATCGTACGGTGTATTTATCGACCTCGGCGGTGTTGACGGATTAATTCATATTACAGACCTGAGCTGGGGACGCATCTCGCATCCTAATGAAATCGTCGAACTCGACCAGAAGCTGAATGTTGTTATTCTTGATTTTGATGATGACAAGAAGAGAATCGCTTTAGGACTGAAGCAACTGACTCCACATCCATGGGATAACCTCGATCAGAACCTGAAAGTTGGTGATACTGTGAAAGGCAAAGTCGTTGTTATGGCCGACTACGGGGCATTTGTCGAAATTGCGCCGGGAGTAGAAGGTCTGATCCACGTATCCGAAATGAGCTGGTCGCAGCACCTGCGCAGTGCACAGGACTTCCTGAAAGTTGGTGACGAGATTGAGGCACAGATACTGACCCTTGACCGGGAAGAACGGAAAATGTCACTGGGTATCAAACAGCTGAAACAAGATCCATGGCAAGATATCGAAACAAGATTCGGTGTTGGCACAAAACATACTGCAATAGTCCGGAATTTTACCAACTTTGGTGTTTTTGTTGAAATTGAAGAAGGTGTTGACGGGTTGATCCACATCTCTGATCTGAGCTGGACCCGGAAAATCAAACATCCTTCTGAATTCACGTCGATCGGTGCCGGAATTGAAGTCGTAGTCCTCGACATTGACAAGGAGAACCGCCGTTTGAGCCTGGGGCACAAACAGCTTGAAGAAAATCCGTGGGATGTATTCGAGACGATCTTCTCTGTCGATTCAATCCATGAAGGAACAGTTGTCGAATTATTCGACAAAGGCGCTACGATCGCCCTGCCTTATGGCGTTGAAGGATTTGCAACTCCAAGGCACCTTGTAAAGGAAGATGGATCTCAGGCCAGCCTGGACGAAAAACTGTCTTTCAAGGTCATTGAGTTCTCAAAGTCTGCAAAACGGATTATCCTTTCTCATTCGAGAGTATTTGAAGATGAAAAGAAAGCCGAAGAAACAGCTATTAAGAAAGCCCAGGTAAAACAGACTAAAAAGGCTGTTAAATCAGTAAAAGAAAATCTTGAAAAAACAACTTTGGGTGACATCAGCGAGCTGGCAGCACTGAAATCTCAAATGGAAGCTGAGGAAAATAAAGAAAAATAAGTCTGTCTTATTGATCTGAAAAATAAAAATCGTAATTTTCCATTTATGGATTTTGAAATCATCAGAGAGAAAGATCATTCAATTGTAAAGGTGTTGAGCAGTATGCTCGACACCAATAATGCACCAGATCTGAAATCAGAACTGGTTGCACTGGGAAATCAAAATGAAAAAAACATCATCCTTGACCTTAGTCAATGTAAATATGTTGATTCGTCGGGGCTGAGTGCGATCCTGGTTGCCAACCGTCTATGCGAAGATGCTATCGGTGTTTTTATTCTTTCGGGTCTTCAACCTGATGTTGAACATCTAATCCACATATCCATGCTTCATACTGTTTTGCTGATTACAAAAACGGTAGAAGAAGCTGAGCAACTACTGGAAAAGAAGGAAAAGCGATAATTTCTTTTCTATGGAGATGCAAATGCCGTTTCAATTAACAATTCTCGGAAGTAGTTCGGCAACGCCTACTTCTGAAAGATATCCAACCGCTCAGGTGCTCAATGTGCTTGAGCGGTTTTTTCTTATTGACTGCGGAGAAGGCACACAGCACCAGATACGCAAGAACAGGATCAATTTCCTGAAGATAAACCATATTTTGATTTCTCATCTGCACGGGGACCATTTCTTCGGGCTTATCGGGTTGATATCCAGTCTGTCTTTGCTGGGAAGAAAAAACGACCTTCATATTTACGCTCATTCAGAACTTCAGCGCTATACCCGGTTTCAGCTCGAATTTCTCGAAATGTCCGACACTGGGTTCAGGATATGTTTTCATCCGTTAAACTTTAAAAAGCCGCAATTAATTTTTGAAGATAAAAAATTAACGATCAGGTCGTTTCCTCTAAAACACCGTATTCCTTGCTGCGGTTTTCGTTTCGACGAGAAGCCCAGGGAATCCAACATTATTAAGGAACAAATCTTAAAATACGGGATACCGATCCGCGACATTAAGAGGATCAAAGCCGGTGAAGATTTTATTACCGGATCGGGGAAGGTTATTCCCAATTCGGAACTTGTAATTCCGGCACCGGCACCACGATCGTTCGCCTACTGTTCAGATACTGCTTATTCAGAAGAAATTATCGATCATATAAAAGGTTCGGACCTGCTTTATCATGAAGCAACCTTTGCTGAATCAGAACAACAGGTTGCCAAAGAGACCTTTCATTCAACGGCAAAACAGGCAGCCCAAATTGCGGAAATGGCGTCTGTGAAAAAACTTCTGATCGGGCATTTTTCTGCCCGTTATAAAAGACTGGACCAGCTTTTATCTGAAGCAAGGGAAATTTTTCCGGAGACATATGCGGTCATTGAAAACGAAACCTACCCGGTTAACTTCAAAAGAAGATGAATAAACAACTATATTTTAAATCCATAATCGAAACAGGTATGAAACATTTATTTACACTAGGAATGGCATTGCTGTTCGTTTCCGGGGTTCTGGCCCAGAATAAGGATAAGGCAAAAATAGAAGCCGCCCCGGAAGGAGAAGGATATTACTACCAGACCATCATGAAAGATATAAGCCATGTAAACGACTCGCTCAAGGTGTGTGAAACAGCAACAAGGCTTTCGATGGACCAGTCGGGATATAAACTGCCAAATAAAGTGAAGTTATATAAAAGTGTGTGGGCAAATCCGCCGATTTCGCAGGGGAACACAGGGACTTGCTGGGATTTTTCAACTCTTTCATTTTATGAATCAGAAATTTTCCGTCAGACAGGAAAAAAAGTTAAGCTTTCCGAGATGTATATCGCTTATAACGAATATATCGAAAAAGCAAAAAGGTATGTAAAGGAACGGGGCAATTCTCTTTTCGACGAGGGTTCTGAGGGCAATGCTGTCGCCAGGATAGCCTCAGCATATGGATTGGTCCCGGAATCTGAATATACCGGACTGATTGATGGGCGCAAATTTCATGACCATGAAGAAATGGCCACAGAGATGAAGACCTATCTGAAATCGTTAAAAAAATCAAATGCATGGAACGAAGAAGTTGTAGTTGCAACGATTAAAGATATTATGAACCATTATATGGGCCTTCCCCCGACAAGATTCACTGTCGATGGAAAAGACTATACACCGGAGAGCTACATGAAAGATTATCTGAAGCTCGATCCGTCTGATTTTGTCGAAATACTTTCTTATAGGCAAAAACCATACTGGCAGAAGGTTGAATATACTGTCCCGGACAACTGGTGGCATAGTAAAGATTACTACAACGTGCCATTGGATGTCTTTATGTCAATCATTAAAAAAGCTATTCGTGAGGGTTACTCAATGAGTATTGGCGGAGACATTTCAGAACCGGGCTTTTCCAGGGAAACCCAGTGTGCCATGGTCCCGGATTTCGATATCCCGTCCGCCTGGATTAATGAAGATGCCAGGGCATTCAGGTTCGAAAATAAAACGACTACCGACGACCATGGGTTACACCTGATCGGGTATCTCGAAAACTTCAACGGGGACGGAAAAGACTGGTACCTGATAAAAGATTCCGGTTCAGGATCAAGAAATAACGATAAAAATGCGCCGGAATTCGGCTATTACTTCTTTAGTGAAGATTATATGAAACTAAAAATGATGGGGTTCACGATTAATAAAAAGGCCGTTGAAGATATTCTGGCTAAATTTAAATAATCCACACCAGCTGGCAGCAGGCTGATAACAGATACTGCCAGCTGGGTTATTCCCCAAAAAATTCCTTGTTGAAATTAACCAGATATAACTCTTTCACCGGTCTGGTAAAAGCAGTATAAAGCCATCTCAGGTATTCTTTATTGATCATTTCAGGCAAAAGGTATCCCTGATCCACAAAAACAGCATTCCACTGCCCTCCCTGGGCCTTGTGACAAGTCACTGCGTAAGCGAACTTTACCTGCAAGGCATTAAAATAGGGATTTTCCCTGATTTTTTCCCAACGTTCTTTTTTGTTCCTTATTTCCCGATAATCTTCAGCGACAGAGGTAAAAAGCCTGTATGAATCATCCCGGGACATGCTTGCCGACTCTATGGAAAGGGTTTCCAGAAAAATTTTACAGTCGATCTCCAGATCGTCATAATCAATAAACCGGAGACTTACATTGGCAAACCTGAAGCCATACAGGCTCTCGTACCCTAAAATTGATTTTATCTCTGCAATATCTCCGTTAGCTATAAAATCGACCTTTTCTCCTTCCTTCATCCAATAATAGTTATTTTTCACAACCATAAGCAGGTCGCCGGTAGTTATCTCAGCATCCTTATATAATATGGAAGACCGGATTCCCTGGTTAAACCGGTTGGCCCTCTTATTCGAGCGTGTTACCACTATCGTCTGTTGCTCCCCGTAATGGTCGTAGCAAGTCGATATTTGTTCAATCAGGTCCTCCCCGCTCAGCCTGATAACATCCTTAAACCCGTCAAGTTCTATCGGAAAATAATCCGGATCCGAAAAGTCATCAGAAAGGATCTCCCGGATATTCGTCGCATTGTATAAAATGCCGGAATCCTTTCCCTGCCGGACTACTTCCGTCAGTTCATGCTCTGTCACTTCCAGTCCGTAACGTTCGAGTTCTGCACGATCAAGAGCAGGACTGATGTCCATTCCAACCGGGGGCAGCTGGGCCGTATCGCCGACAAGAATAAGTTTGCAGTTCTTACCGGAATAAACGTATTCATAGAGATCGTCGAGCAACCGTCCGGAACCAAAAACAGATCCATCAGCAGAATAATTGGCAATCATCGACGCTTCATCCACAATAAAAAAGCTATTCTGCCCAAAGTTCTTGTCAAGCACAAACCGGCCCATTCCATCTGCCGACGATTGCTGCCTATAAATGTGTTTATGAATTGTATAGGCATTTTTACCGGTATAAGAACTCAATACTTTGGCAGCCCTACCGGTTGGAGCCATTAAAACAGCCTGCAACCTGAACTTTTCCAATGTCCTGATCAGTGCATTCAGCATCGATGTCTTCCCTGTCCCGGCATATCCCTTCAGCAAAAAAACAGAGTCAGGAATCCCTTCCGAGATAAAACATGCAAATTTTCCGGCAAGGATTTTCTGCCCTTCTGTCGGCACAAAATCCAGGTTTTGCAGTAATTGTTCTTCAATATGATTTTTTATCATTGATGCGAAATTAAAAGTATTCCCGAAGATTATAATTTAATTTTTTTTATAAATTTGCAAGCAAACAAAACTAATCTTAAAAATTCAAAGATGAAGACAGCAATTCAGGTCGTATTAATAGCGATAGCAATCTTACTAGGCTTTCAGATCTTTAGAAGTATTGAAGATCCTATTCAATTTGAAAAAGCCAAGAAGGTCAGATATGATGCAACTGTTCAGAAGCTGAAAGATATCCGCAAGGCAGAAGTAGCATTTAAGAATGTGAATGGTCATTTTACCGGAAGCTGGGATACGCTGATCAATTTTGTCAAACGTGATTCTCTTTCTTTGGTCCGCAAGATTGGAATGCTTACCGACAGTATGATCGAAGCTGGGTGGACAGAAGAAATAGCCTTGAAAAAAGGTAAAATTATCCGTGATACCATACGCGTTAGTGTTCTGGATTCTTTGTTCGGTCATTCATATCCTATTGATAAAATTAAATTCGTTCCTGTTCCTGATACTGTAGCCCAATTTCATCTTGGAGCAACGATCATCACTACCGGTTCTGGTATTAAGGTTCCGGTTTTCGAAGCAAAAGCACACAATAATACGATACTGAAAGATCTTGACCGTCAGATGGTAATCAATCTGAACGACGAAAGACGTACAAATGACAAATACCCCGGGTTAAAAGTTGGTTCACTGGAAGAAGCAAACAACAATGCAGGAAACTGGGAATAGATTAATATGCAGAAATTATCGCTTGTCGATGAAACTTTCGATATAAATTTAACATCAGAATATTTTCTATCCATCCAGGTTAGCCTGGATGGATTTTCTTTTTCTATACTGGATTCAATTCAGAATAAAGTTGTTTATCTGTACAGTCAGGATACCTTTACCTCTGAGCCTGACTTTCATCTGAAAAAAGTAAAATCTGTTTTCGATGAAACAGACGTACTTGGCTTTCCCTATAAAAAAATAAGGATCTACTATTCATCACCTGAAAAAACGACACTTGTTCCCCCCGAAATATTCAGGCCGGAGCAGTTGCCGGACTTTTATAACATCACATTTGGTATTGACGACCGTAATGAAATTCGACATTCCTTTATCCAGTCGCTTGACAACTATGCCATTTTTGGAATAAACAAACTCCTTCTCTCTTTTTTAAAAGAAAAATACCCGGAAATTGAAATTCAAAATGAGCTCGTTCTCTCCGGATATAGACTGCAGAATGAGAAAAAGGCTATAATGATAAGGATCCTGAGAAAAAAAATGGAAATAATTGTTACCAGCCCAAAAATCAGTTTCTATAATTCATTTTCGTATGAAGGCGAAAATGACATGCTCTATTATATACTGGGAGTTGCAAAAAACATGGAAGAACAACCTGAAATTGTCATATTGGACGGGCTTGTAAATAAACATTCTGAGATATATCACCGGGTACGACAGTATTTCAACCACGTATCCATAATGGGATATAACAGCAATGTGAATTACAGTTACCTGATCGACAGGTTACCTGATGCCCGCTTTTGTAACCTGTTCAATAGTTTCTCATGCGTATAGTTGGCGGAATATATAAAGGAAGGCTATTCAATCCCGGTAAAATATTTCGATCCAGACCGACCACTGATCTTGCGAAGGAAAGTTTGTTTAATATCCTTCAAAATCAGGTGGATTTCGAAAAAATAAAAGTACTTGATCTTTTTGCCGGGACCGGAAGTATCTCCTTCGAGTTTGCTTCGCGCGGCTGTAAAGATATAACCTCAATAGAACTTGATTTTCATCATTACTGTTTTATAAAAGAAGTAACTGCAAAGCTGGGCGAAAAAAATATAAAGACAATAAAAGCAAACGCCTTTAGTTATATTGCAAAAACAGAACAAAAATTTGACCTGATTTTTGCGGATCCTCCATATGACCATAAACAATTTGCAGAAGTTCCACAACGTGTCCTCAAGGGAAATATCCTGCTTCCCGGGGGAATATTCATTCTTGAGCATTCCGGCAATTATAACTTTTCCGCGTACCCTGAATTTAAGGAAGAAAGGCATTACGGGGCCGTTCATTTTTCATTTTTCCGGATTCAATGATTACATCCCTACTAAAGCTCTACATTTTATACTATTTGAGAAGCTAATAATGCGAAGAAGAAAGGGATTGAGCGCTTTTTAAACATATTAATTATTTCCAATCACTTTTTTTTACTAAATTTAATCACGGAATTATTTAAGTAGTAGCAGATTGTTGTCATTTTTCGTCTTACCCCTTTGGGGAAAACGGTCCGAATTACCCACATCCGTAAATGATAGAAGAGTCATTCGAATTTATTTTGGGAGAGTACGGGTAATCGACATAAAAATATGACATTTATTCTATCGACATACAACTGAGTGCTCTCCGCAGAGGAGAAGATTAGTGACAAGAGATAAAAGGGATGAAAGCATGGGAGAACAGTTGACCGGGAAAAAACAGAGAGATCGGGGAAAAACAAATAATCCTGCACCTGAAGGGAGCGACGATCCTCAAGCTTTTCCAAATAACGAGCAGCATGAGTTTACTCTTTATTTGGAAGAAGTTCCTATAGCCTTATGGATAGAAGATTTTTCTTTTGCCCACGAATTTATTAACCAGTTAGATATCGAAAGTCCCTCAAAGATGGAAGAGTATTTCAAAAATAATCCGGATGCATATGAGACAGTTCTAAAGGGCGTTAAAATACTTCATACCAATGCAATGGCAAAAAAGATCCAGAAATCATCCAAAAATGCAGAACGGCTGTATGAACTGGTTTCACCGGATTCAATGCACACCATTATAGATCAGCTGTGGGCCATAAAGAAAAAAGAAAAATCCATAATCTCTGAAATATGTGGTTATGCAGAAAAAAAGTCAGCTTATTACCTTTTGAAATGGAAAGTAATGCCAGGATATGAGGACAGTTATAAAAAAGTAATGGTATCTCTGACCAACATTACAAGTTGGAAAAGTACGGAAATTATGCTAAAAGAAAGCAAACGGCAAATGTCAACACTTCTGAATAACCTCCCGGGTGTAGTTTACAGGTGCAAACCAGATAAACGACGGACCATGCTTTTCATTAGTAATAAAATAAAAGAACTGACAGGTTACAAAATAAAAGAACTAGCTGTCAATTCTGGTATTTCATATGATGATATTATACATTATGAAGACAGACAATACGTATATGACCATGTATCAGACTCATTGTCAAAACAAAAAAGTTTTTCGTTCGAATACAGGATCCGTACTAAAAAAGGCGAAATAAAATGGGTGTTGGAACAAGGTTCGTGCGTAATAAATCATGACGGGCAGGAAATTCTGCTGGAAGGCTACATTAAGGATATTACTGAAAGAAAACAGTTTGAAATTTCCCTGACGAAAAGTGAAAATTTATATAAAGCCATCTTCAATAATACCGGCACAGCTAGTTGTATCGTGAAAAGGGACGGGTATTTTCTGCTCACGAACGATAAGTTCGAAGAGTTGTGCGGTTTTTCGAAAGAAAAGCTGAAAAGGATGAACTGGATGAATTTTGTTGTTCCTGAAGATCAGCCCATGATGAAAAAATATCATGAAGAACGTAGTATACCCGGGAAAAATTCCCCCAAACAATACAGGTTCCACTTTATTGACAGGAAACGGAAAATACACAATATACTGTTGACAATTGACGCAATACCGGGAACTGAAATTTCGGTTGCCTCACTTCTGGATATTACCAGTCAGGTAAAAATAATGGAAGAGTTACAGGAAAGCCAGGAAAGATATCAAAACCTGGTGGAAGATATAAATGATGCCATTTTTGAACTTGATGAAAACTGGAAAGTAGCTTATATAAGCCCTATTATCAATCAGATAACAGGATTTTCGCAAAGTTATTACTTAAATTGTACGTTCATTGATTTTATATTTAACTCAGACAAAATTAATGTTCTGAAAAAAATCAGCAAGCTCCTTCACGGAGAACCGCAAACCTCAGTTGAATTTCGTACTACAACAAAAAGTGGCAACACGATTTGGATTAGAAGCTCTATCCGTATTGTAAATAAAAATAAGGTGTCGTGTATCAGGGGAACGATTACAAATATAAATAAACAAAAGGAAATAGAATTTGCGTTAAAAAAGGCTATTGAAGAAGCAGAGAGGGCTAACCGTTTAAAATCAGCATTCCTGGCGACTATGTCGCATGAACTAAGAACCCCGTTGAACGCCATTCTTGGTTTCAGTCAGCTTATTATCAGTGAATCGGAAGATCAGATGTCCCAGGATATGAGTAAGATCATCTTAGATAGCGGGAACCACCTACTTAATATTATCGATTCAATGTTTGAAATTGCTATACTTCGTTCAAAGGAAAGCAGTCTGAAGATTACTGTTTTCAGTCTCGACGAGATTTTCAGGAGCCTGGAAACCTATGCAACCTATGAAATAAAAGAAAGCAAAAAAAAGGGATTATCCTGTATATATATAAAACCACGACCAGACAAGGATCTGCAAATCAAGACGGACAAAACAAAGCTTTACCAGGTATTAAGTAACCTCGTGAACAATGCGGTTAAGTATAGTGAAAAGGGAGAAATCAGGTTTGGTTATTCTTACGAAGGAAAAAATGTGACCTTTTTTGTTAGCGATGAAGGGATTGGGATACCCCGGGATAAACAAGATCTGATCTTCGAAAGGTTCAGACAGCTCGATGACTCTTTCACCCGTAAATACGGAGGGATCGGTCTTGGATTAGCAATCTGTAAAGAGATCGCAGATCTGATGAATGGAAAATTATGGGTCGAATCGGAACAAAATAAAGGGTCCCAATTTTTTTATAAACTTGAAAACCTTATCGTTTAGCAGGCTCATAACGACGCATTGTTGAAAAAAAAACTTTATTTCAGTAATTTTTTCTTGTAATAATAAATTCAAGTGGAATAAATTTTAATATCTTAATGCCTTTAGCGGAAACCTTTAGCCCGGGTTTTTGTTTAGGATGTTGGAAATAATATTCCCCTGACTACAAATACAATTGATTAAAAAACCATACATATGTTTGATCTGGATTTAATAAAAAAAACCTACGGGAATTTTGGCCCCCGTATAGAAATGGCCAAAAAAGTATTAAAAAAACCACTTACCCTATCCGAAAAAATTTTGTATGCCCATCTTTATGAACCTGATAAGATGGAAAATTTTAAAAGAGGTACTGATTATGTAGATTTTGCACCGGACCGTGTTGCCATGCAGGATGCGACAGCCCAAATGGCCCTGCTCCAGTTTATGAATGCAGGGAAATCAAAAACAGCGGTTCCCTCTACCGTACATTGTGACCACCTGATCCAGGCGAGCGTAGATGGAAGAACCGACCTGCAATTCGCAATTAACAACAATAAGGAAGTATACGATTTTCTTGAGTCTGTTTCCAACAAATATGGGATCGGGTTCTGGAAACCCGGAGCGGGAATTATACATCAGGTAGTTCTTGAGAATTACGCTTTCCCGGGAGGAATGATGATTGGCACAGATTCTCATACTGTAAATGCAGGAGGTTTGGGCATGATCGCAATTGGCGTTGGAGGGGCGGACGCTGTTGACGTAATGGCCGGGATGGCCTGGGAACTTAAGTTTCCGAAACTGATAGGTGTAAAACTGACGGGCAGGCTAAACGGCTGGGCATCTCCAAAAGACATTATTCTGAAAGTTGCCGGTTTATTGACAGTGAAAGGAGGAACCGGCTACATTATCGAGTATTTTGGAGAAGGCGCCAAATCACTGTCTGCTACAGGAAAAGGGACAATCTGTAACATGGGGGCAGAAGTCGGGGCAACGACTTCCACCTTTGGGTATGACAAATCAATGGAACGGTATCTGAGGGCAACAGGCCGTGCTGAAGTAGCCGATCTGGCCAATGGGATCAAAGAAGAATTAACGGCCGATCCGGAGGTATATGCTTCTCCTGAGCTATATTTTGACCAGTTGATCGAGATCAACCTGGATGAACTGGAGCCTCATCTTAACGGACCTTTTACACCCGACCGTGCCACGCCGATTTCAAAAATGGCTGAAGAAGCCCGGAAAAACGGCTGGCCCACAAAAATAGAAGTAGGGCTGATTGGTTCGTGTACAAACTCGTCTTACGAAGATATCTCAAGAGCGGCTTCGCTTGCCCAGCAGGCTATAGACAAAAAGCTGAAAACAAAGTCGGAGTTTACGATCACTCCCGGATCCGAACAGGTAAGATACACCATCGAAAGAGATGGGTTCATCGATATTTTCGAGAAAATCGGGGCAAGCGTTTTTGCCAATGCCTGTGGCCCGTGTATCGGTCAATGGAACAGACCGGGAGCAGAAAAAGGAGAAAAAAATACAATTGTCCATTCATTTAACCGTAACTTTTCAAAACGTGCAGACGGGAACCCCAATACGCATGCCTTCGTTGCTTCGCCGGAACTGGTTACAGCACTTGCCATAGCGGGCGACTTGACTTTTAACCCATTAACAGACAAGCTGGTTAATGAAGACGGAAAGGAAGTTATGCTGATTCCTCCGACTGGTGATGAACTGCCTGCAAAAGGGTTCGCAGTGAAAGATCCAGGTTATCAGGCTCCGGCAAAAGACGGATCTTCTGTTGAGGTAATCGTGGCTCCCGATTCAAAGAGACTGCAGCTGTTAAAAGCATTTCCCGCCTGGGACGGGGAGAACATAACCGGGGCCAGATTACTGATTAAAGCCCAGGGAAAATGTACCACCGATCATATATCAATGGCTGGCCCATGGCTAAGATTTCGCGGACACCTGGACAATATCTCGAATAACCTGCTGATTGGGGCTATTAATGCCTTTAACGGAGAGGCAAACAAGGTACGTAACCAGTTATCCGGCGAGTACGGAGAGGTACCCATAGTACAGCGGGCATACAAGCAGGCGGGCATTCATACGATTGTTGTCGGTGACCAGAATTACGGGGAAGGTTCTTCACGCGAACACGCGGCCATGGAACCACGTCACCTGGGTGTTGTAGCCGTTGTTGTAAAATCTTTTGCCCGGATTCATGAAACAAACCTGAAAAAGCAAGGGATGCTGGCCCTGACTTTTGCAAATGAGGCGGACTATGACAAGATTAAGGAAGATGACTCCTTCAACTTTACAGACCTGACCGATTTTGCACCAGGGAAACCCTTGCTCCTTGAAATTGTTCATGCCGGTGGAAATAAAGAGACTATCGGGCTAAACCATACTTACAATGAACAACAAATAGAATGGTTTCATGCCGGTTCTGCATTGAACCTGATTAACAAACAAAACGAGAAGAATATCTAAGGAACAGGCTTTCACTAAAAAATAAAAACAAAATACTGTCTGAAAACTGGAAATAAATATGTCAAATTCAAAATACTTGCCAATTTTAGTAGAACATGAATTACCGGCAGCCTATTTCCAGTTTTTTCTTCCTGTAATTATTTAAAGTTACATCCAAAAAATGGAAAAGATTAAAGTTACAAATCCAGTCGTTGAACTGGACGGAGATGAAATGACCCGCGTAATCTGGTCATTTATAAAAGAAAAGCTTATTTATCCCTACCTGGATCTCGATATTAAATATTATGATCTTGGAATAGAAAACCGGGATAAAACAAATGATGAGGTTACAATAGACGCTGCTCATGCAATTCAGAAATACGGAGTAGGGATAAAATGTGCAACGATTACTCCGGATGAGGCCCGCGTGAAAGAATTTGACCTGAAAAAAATGTGGAAATCGCCCAATGGAACGATCCGGAATATTCTGGGAGGAACAGTTTTCAGAGAACCAATTATTATTAGTAATGTACCACGGCTTGTGCCAGGTTGGAAAAAGCCAATCTGCATCGGACGTCATGCTTTTGGTGACCAGTACCGGGCAACTGACTTTACAACAAAAGGGAAAGGAAAACTGACTATCACTTTCACCCCGGAAGACGGAAGTGCCCCACAAACCTTCGAGGTTTATGATTTCAAAAGCGACGGTGTGGCAATGGCCATGTACAACACGGATGAATCGATATTCGGATTCGCCCGGGCCTGCATGAACCAGGCATTAGCCAAAGGATGGCCATTATACATGTCTACAAAAAACACGATTCTGAAAAAATATGACGGACGTTTCAAAGATATCTTTCAGGAAGTGTACGACAATGAATTCAAAGACAAATTCGAAGCAGCCTGCATTACATATGAACACAGGCTAATAGACGACATGGTTGCTGCGACCATGAAATGGGAAGGAGGCTTTGTCTGGGCCTGTAAAAACTATGATGGGGATGTTCAGTCTGACACTGTTGCCCAAGGGTTTGGCTCGTTAGGACTAATGACTTCCACCTTGATTACACCGGATGGAAAAACAATGGAAGCTGAAGCAGCCCACGGGACGGTCACCCGTCATTTCAGGTTGCACCAGCAAGGAAAACCGACATCGACCAACCCGATCGCGTCGATCTTTGCCTGGACCAGGGGATTAGCCTTCAGGGGAAAACTCGACGAAAATAAAGATTTAATAAATTTTGCACAAAAGCTTGAACAAGTTTGCATCAAAACCGTTGAAGAAGGGAGAATGACAAAAGATTTAGCCATGATCGTTTATGGTAAGAACATGAAAGAAGAACATTACCTCACAACAGAAACCTTTTTAGGCGCAATAGATGAAAGTCTTCAAAAACAACTTTCAGGAAGCTGATATGGGAGAAAAAGTGAAGATAAACAACGGGGAACTGCTTATTCCATATAAGCCTGTCATTCCTTTTATCGAGGGTGACGGAATCGGCAGGGATATTTGCATTCCTAGCCAGAAGGTACTCGATGCTGCCGTAACAAAAGCATACGGGAAAAAACGAGAACTGATCTGGACAGAAGTGCTGGCCGGGAAAAAGGCTTTTGAAAAGACAGGCAGTTACCTACCCGATGAAACACTCAATGCATTTAAAGAAAATCTTATCGGAATAAAAGGCCCGCTTGAAACACCTGTAGGCGGAGGAATCAGATCATTGAACGTCGCCCTGCGGCAAGCACTCGACCTTTACGTGTGTTTACGCCCCGTGAGATGGTTCAAAGGGGTCCCCTCTCCCATCCGCTACCCTTCTATGGTCGACATGCATATCTTCAGGGAAAATACAGAAGATATCTATGCCGGAATAGAATTCATGGCAGGTGAAGAAAAAACGAAAAAATTTCTTAACTTTCTGAACCGGGAGATGGGAATCACATCTCAAATAAGGTTCCCGGGAAGCTCTTCTTTCGGGGTAAAACCAGTATCCAAAGAAGGATCGGAACGATTGGTCCGGGCTGCAATCAGATATGCCATAGACAGGGAACTACCTTCTGTAACTCTTGTGCATAAGGGAAATATAATGAAATATACAGAAGGGGCATTTAAAAATTGGGGATATGAGCTGGCCGAAACTGAATTCGAAGACCGTGTTTTTACCTGGCCACATTATCAAAAAATCCAAAAGGAACTTGGATTGGAAGAGGCTAAAAAAGCACTGGAAAAAGCACGATCCGAAAAAAGAGTAATCATCAAAGACGTTATAACAGATGCATTTCTTCAGGATACACTATTGCATCCGTACAATCATTCCGTGATCGCGACCATGAACCTTAACGGCGATTATATATCTGACCAATTGGCGGCCATGGTCGGAGGAATAGGTATTTCTCCCGGGGCAAATATTAATTCAATAAGTGGATATGCAATTTTTGAGGCAACCCATGGAACTGCCCCTGATATTGCAGGGAAAGGCATTGCCAATCCAAGTTCACTTATTCTTTCAGGGGTAATGATGCTGGAGTACCTTGGATGGAAAGAAGCAGCAGAACATGTCCTCGATGCCTTGGAACATACTTTTACAAAAAGAATGGTTACTGCTGATTTACATGCCTTAATGGAAGGGGCCACTTTGCTTTCGACTGATGAATTTGCGAATGAAATTATCAGGAATATTCACTGACGCCTAAAGACACACAATCAATAAAATTAAGATAAGATGGAATACATAAAGAACAGGTTCTACGAAAAAGCAAGCAAGTGGATCAGCGAGTATCAAAAGCTGAAAAACGAGCATAGCGATAAGGTAATTGCCAATGTAACCATAGGACAGGTTATGACAGGGATGAAAGGGGTCCCCAGCCTGATTACCGACACTTCAAAACTGGATTCACAGGAAGGGATACGTTTCCGTGGGCATTCCATACCGGAACTAAGACAAAAGCTTCCACGCCTGAACCCAGATGGAGAACCACTTCCCGAAGGCCTTTTTTACCTGATGCTGATCGATGAAATTCCGGAAAGGGACGATGTATTGAATATCAGCAAGGACTGGGCAACCAGGGCTTACGTTCCGCAACATGTATTTGATGTTATAGATGCACTTCCGCTAACATCAAAACCGATGACACAGTTCAGTGCAGCAATACTGAGCATGGCAACCGATTCAATTTTTCAGAAGGCATATCGTACCGGGATACACAAAAAGTACTACTGGGATACTACCTACGAAGATGTTATGAACCTGATAGCCAGACTGCCACGAATAGCCGCATATATTTATCGTAGAAATTTCTATCATGACCACATCGAACCTGACCCCAGACTGGACTGGGCCGGTAACCTGGCTCATATGATGGGACACGACAGTGAAGAAGTCAAGCGGCTGCTGCGGCTTTATATGGTAATTCATGCCGACCATGAAGGAGGAAACGTATCTGCCCACACAACCCACCTGGTCAGCTCGGCCTTGAGCAATCCCTACTACGCCTATGCCGCCGGAATGCTTGGACTTGCAGGTCCGCTTCATGGCTACGCAAATCAAGAGGTTATAAACTGGATTTTTGATATGATCCAGGAGTTGGATACGGACAGTCCTTCGGACGAACAAATAGTAGACTACACAAAGAAAACTCTTGAAGAAGGAAGGGTTATTCCGGGTTACGGGCATGCAGTACTACGACAAACAGACCCAAGGTTTACCGCACAGAAAGAATTTGCGGACAAATACATCAAGGAAGATAAGCTTATCCACATTGTCAATACGTTATACACAGTTGTGCCGCCAATTCTGGAGGCTACCGGAAAGGTACAAAATCCTTGGCCAAATGTTGACGCCTATTCCGGGGCATTGCTATATCATTACGGGATCAAGGAGCATACTTTTTACACAGTACTTTTCGGTATTTCAAGGGCCTTGGGTGTACTTGCCTCTGTAGTCCTCGACCGGGTATACGGGCTGCCAATTGAAAGGCCGTCTTCATTTCCACTGGAATGGTATAAAAACAAAGCAGAAAATTAGAAAAAAGATATCTTTTGAAAGAAAAGGATGCCCGTTCGGTTACAGGCATCCTTTTCTATTTAGGTCCAGGGGAAAGGAGATAAATAATATGTTGAAATAAGGCACACACTTATTATTGGAAATATCCTGTGTCCTACCTCTCTTTGAATATCAATTTTCTCTTCAACCCTGCAACACTTTAGAAAGTAATAGATGTTTCCTTCAGAAAATCTGTCGATTCTGCACATCCTAATACCACGATTTTGTTAATAACTGTCTCCGAATTTCCAAGAAAAATTGTCGGAATCTGCACGAATAAAGAACCTCAAAGGTTATCAACAATTGTTGATAACATCAGTGCATATTAAGTTCATTTAAAATCAGTGCAAACTATTGACTTATATTAGGTTCATATCGTAATTTTGATATATCAAGTAAGCGATAAAAGGTTGTCCCTGACGATGAGGAGAAAATGAAGGTCCTTAGCCGGACCGGAATCTATCGGACAGATCCCCGGATCTGCCATCGGAAGGAACCGAAGTTTAAGCCAAAAACAATTTATTGTCGGGCTTAATTGAAACAGGAAGAATGTAAAAGTTCAAATCGGTTTTGATCGGACAGCACTTCTTAAGGGGATGTGAATCCTTGACAGAAGTGACCGGCAGGAGCCCCGGTTCCAAAGTCGGTTCTGACTAACAAGATCGTAAGACACATTTTAGTCAGAAAACTGAAAGGACTTCGTCCGGGAAGGTTTCGGAAGAAACCGAGCGGACATCCGGAAAGGATTGCTGTAAAAGGCGATTCCGGAAGGACGAGGGTTGTCGCCGATAATGAAGTCACATTCATGGTGACAGCCGGCCATAATAACAGTAGCTTGGCGCATAAACAACGCAAGTTGTATGAGGCGAATGGGAATTATCCTGACTGGATAATTCCCATTATTGTATTTAAGATCTTTTTATCCTTTATAGACATAAATTCATTGCATTAGAATATTATATTTTAATTAGCAATAATTTATAAAAAAATAAACCTTCAATTCTTAACATTAAATTCAGATTACCCCGGGATTTGCATAGATCACTTTTAAATAAGTTCTTCTTCTGGCCTGTTCTTTTTTAAATTTTTATATTTGCGCCAAATTTTCAGACGCAATCTATTCTAATTCAAAATTATGAAACAAATCAAATACGTTAGCCCAGAAGAAGCAGTAAAAGCGATCAAACCAGGTGACCGTGTTCATTTGAGCAGTGTGGCCGTAACGCCCCATACATTGATAAAACCCATGGTAGATCGAGGCCGCAGTGGGGAACTTTATGATGTTAAAATCCAACATCTTCATGTAGAGGGGAAACTGGACTATGCGGATCCTGAATTTGAGGGAATTTTTGTTCCTGAACAATTTTTCGTTGGGGCAAACCTAAGGAAACAGACTCAGGCCGGCTATGCAGACTATATCCCGGTATTTCTTAGTGAAACACAGAAACTCATCAGGGAAGGCTACCTGAAGGTGAATGTAGCACTCATCATGTGCTCGCTCCCAGATAAGCACGGTTATGTTTCGTTGGGAACATCGGTCGATGCTACTCTTGCGGCCATAGAAGATGCAGATACTGTAATTGCAGCAGTAAATCCAAATGTTCCAAGGGCTTGGGGTGATGCAATGATCAGCGTTGATGACATTGATGTTTTTGTTGAAGATAACACCGATCTGTATGCCCATAGCATGGAACCACTTAGCGAGACAGACATTGCCATCGGGAAAAACGTGGCAGAACTGGTTGATGATGGCGCGTGCTTACAAATGGGGATCGGAGGTATACCCAATGCAGTGCTCGCACAACTTGGGAACCATAAAGATCTGGGGGTCCATACCGAAATGTTCTCAGACGGGATCCTGCCCCTCGTAGAAAAAGGCGTCGTTAACGGAAGATGCAAGCAACTGGATAAAGGAAAAATGGTTGCATCATTTCTGATGGGAACCAAAAAACTTTACCAGTTTATTGACGACAATCCTATGGTCAGCATGATGGATGTCGGTTATACCAACAATGTCAGTGTCATCCGTCAACTGGATAAACTGACTGCCATTAACTCAGCTCTTTCCATTGACATTACAGGACAGGTTTGTGCCGATTCGATCGGGACAAAATTTTATTCAGGTGTCGGCGGTCAAATTGATTTTATCCGTGGGGCCGGGTATTCAAAAGGAGGGAAACCAATCATCGCCTTACCTTCAGTGACCAATAAGGGAGTATCAAAAATATGCCCGGTATTACTTCCCGGATCAGGCGTAGTTAGTACCCGTGCAAATATGCATTGGGTCGTAACTGAATTCGGAGCGGTTAATCTCTACGGAAAAACATTACAGGAAAGGGCGAAATTGCTTATTTCCATTGCGCACCCAGAACATAAGGAGGAACTGGATAAAATCGCATTCGAACGGTTTGGTTCACATTTTCATTTTGTAGGAAAGACATCTGCAACAAAATAATTAATAATGAAAAGGCAGGCAAAAGTCCTGCCTTTTCTACAATTCAATTTGACAGCTTAAAAAAAACCAGTTCATGGTACAACTGAATTTTCAACCTGCTGAAGAACACATTTTTCCATTTTCGAATTTTCGGGCTATTTGTTAAAAAACAATCATATCCTGTATAGTTTTGCAACATCACAAACTAAAAACATATTAACAACTTTTTTAATTCTTAAAAAATGAATATATCTCATATCGAACACATTGGTATTGCTGTAAAAAGCCTTGACGAAGCTATTCCCTACTATGAAAAAGTACTTGGACTGAAGTGTTACTCTGTTGAAGAAGTAACCGACCAAAAAGTAAAAACAGCTTTCTTTAAAGTTGGAGGAACAAAAATTGAACTTCTGGAATCGACTGATCCGGAGGGACCTATCGGGAAATTTATTGAAAAAAAGGGACAAGGTATACATCATCTTGCTTTTGCAGTAGACAACACGAACGAAGCATTACAAGAAGCAGGAGAAAAAGGTGTTGCCCTGATTGACAAGACTGCCCGTAAAGGAGCAGAAGGCCTTAACATAGGTTTCCTCCATCCAAAAGCAACCTTGGGTGTACTGACGGAACTGTGCTCAGACAAAAATTAACTTTGCCCAATGGAAAAAATTCCCAGGAAATTTTTTGTAAAAAAAACACAGAAATAAAATTCCAGGGTATGTTTCCTAAAGCAAATTCCAATATTTCAATCATTTAAAGATTTTTAGGAATGAACAATCAGGATAAAGTAAAACAGTTAATTAACCTCCGTACCGAAGCAAAACTAGGAGGAGGAGAAAAAAGGATCGAAGCTCAGCATGGAAAAGGCAAGCTTACCGCACGCGAACGCATCGACGCCTTGCTTGACGAAGGTAGTTTTGAAGAGTTTGACATGTTCGTAACACATCGTTGTACTAATTTTGGCATCGAAAAGACCAAATTTTTGGGAGATGGTGTTGTCACAGGGCAAGGTACCGTTGATGGCCGTGTCGTATATGTGTTTGCCCAGGATTTCACAGTATTTGGAGGTTCCCTGTCAGAAACCTTCGCACTAAAAATCTGCAAAGTCATGGACATGGCAATGAAAGTAGGCGCCCCTGTAATCGGGATTAACGATTCCGGAGGCGCTCGTATCCAGGAAGGAGTAACTGCTCTTGCCGGTTATGCCGAGATTTTCGAACGTAATATCATGGCTTCAGGGGTCATTCCACAGATTTCCGCCATTTTCGGGCCATGCGCCGGCGGAGCAGTATATTCGCCTGCCCTGACCGACTTTATCATCATGAGCAAGGATACCAGCTACATGTTTGTTACCGGACCTAAAGTAGTAAAAACTGTTACCGGGGAGGTTGTCACAGACGAACAGCTTGGAGGTGCCTCAGTTCATGGTTCAAAATCAGGAGTTTCTCATTTCATTGCAGAAAATGAAGAAGAAGGAATCTCCCTGATCAGGAAATTGTTGAGCTATCTTCCTCAAAACAATCTGGAAGATGCTCCCCTGGAACAATGCGACGACCCGATCGACAGACTGGATGATGTGCTGAACGAGATTATCCCGGATAATCCAAACAAACCATATGACGTAAAAGACGTTATCCATTCGATTGTTGACTACAACGAATTCCTTGAAGTCCATCGCAACTACGCGCAAAACATCGTTGTTGGATTTGCCCGTTTCAACGGAATTTCGACAGGAATTGTCGCCAACCAGCCAAATTACCTGGCAGGCGTACTGGACATTAACGCTTCGAGAAAAGCAGCGCGTTTCGTTCGTTTCTGCGACGCCTTCAATATCCCTATCGTTACGCTGGTCGATGTGCCAGGGTTCCTCCCGGGTACCGCACAGGAATACGGCGGTATCATTACGCACGGAGCAAAATTGCTGTTCGCATACGGGGAAGCAACTGTTCCTAAAGTAACCATCATCCTCCGTAAATCATATGGAGGGGCTTATTGTGTAATGAGTTCCAAGCACCTGCGTGGCGATATTAACTATTCCTGGCCAACCGGCGAAATTGCCGTGATGGGACCGAAAGGGGCAATTGAGATACTCCAGAGTAAAAAAATAAATGAACTTGAAAGCGAAGAAGAACGCGCCGGATTTATAGCCCAGGCTGAAGCCGATTACAAAGACAAATTTGCGAATCCTTACAATGCAGCCCAATACGGATACATCGATGATGTGATCGAACCGCGCAACACGAGGTTCCGGATTATTCGCGCACTCCAGACCCTGGCAACCAAAAAGGATGTAATGCCTCCTAAAAAACATACCAATCTTCCTTTATAAAATAAGATTATGCAAGATAAATTCAAAAATATACTGCCCATAATCCTGTTCTTTCTTTTAATCTTCCCGGGGAAGGCAGCTAAGGCTCAGCATGCGGAAGATTTTAAATTTAGCGAGATTCTGGTTTATAATGACTCCAACTATGTTGATGAATACGGGATGCACGATCCGTGGATTGAGATCGTAAATTCATCGTACAGCAATATCAACATAGCCGGGTGTTACTTAACGGACGATCTGAATAATCCTAAAAAATACTGGATTCCTACAGGTTCTCCCCAAACGCTCATAGCTTCCAGAAGTTATGTCGTATTCTATGCGGAAGACCATCCTACCAGAGGTATTTTTCATGTAAATTTTGATCTTAGAAAAGCGAAGGTTATCGCCTTGTTCGATGCCAACGGAAGAACCTTGATCGACAAATTGGAAATACCCGGTGGACAAAAAACAGATGAATCGTATGCCCGGGTAAGTCCTGATTCTGAAAAATGGATCTTTACAGAAAAAACGACTCCTGGATCTGACAATGACCATAGCAGGAAAGCGTCATCAGGGGAAGCCTTTGTGCAAATGGATCCCGACGGTATCGGAATGACTATGATTGCGATGTCTGTTGTCTTTTCAGCATTAGCGCTGCTTTACCTGATATTCAAGAATATCGGACGCGCATTTACCCGTACGAAAAAGGCAAAAGAAGGGGCTTCAGCCCATCCGGTTTCCAAAACCAGCGAAGAAATCTCGGGTGAATTAAACGCAGCAATTGCTGCAGCCCTCTATATGTACCAGAATGAAACTCATGACTTTGAGAATACGGTGCTGACGATCAGAAAGGTTGCAAGGCCTTACTCTCCTTGGAGCTCTAAAATTTACACATTAAGAAAGACACCTCGTTAACGATTGAAGATATATATGACGCGCCAACAGTAGATTTAGTCAAGAAACGGGCGGTTTTATGTGACCTTAAATAAAAAATCAACACGAATGAAAAAGTTTAAATTTACCATAAATGGTAACCAATACGACACCGAGATTATCAATATTGAGGACAATATGGTCGAGATTGAAGTCAACGGGACAACCTATCAGGTAGAAGTAGAAAAAGAACTGAAAACAACCAAGACCCCAAAACTGGTCCGGCCAAAAGCAGTACCTTCAACCGATACCCATCCGGCCGAGGCCAGAACCAGTAGTCCTGCGGCACCCAAAGGTGCCGGGAATGTCAAGTCTCCACTGCCTGGAGTTATCCTTGATCTTTTCGTCAAAGAAGGGGATATGGTACAGCGGGGACAAAAGCTGATCCTTCTTGAGGCAATGAAAATGGAAAATAACATTGAAGCAGACAAAGCCGGGAAGGTTATATCGATCCTTAAAGGTAAGGGCGATGCCGTCATGGAAGGTGATGTGCTAATTATAATAGGAGAATAGGTTATGGGTACATTCGGAGAATTCATTATCAATCATATAACACAGTTTTTTCACTTCACGGCTTTTGCCAACCTGACAGTAGGCCATTTGATCATGATTGCCATAGGCTTGATCTTCATCTACCTGGCCATCGCGAAAGAATTTGAGCCGATGTTGCTTATTCCGATTGGATTTGGCATTCTGGTTGGTAATATTGCATTCGCTCCCGGCTACAAAATCGGAGTGTATGAATCAGGAAGTGTACTGAACTACTTGTATTTCGGAGTAATACAAGGTGTTTATCCTCCATTGATCTTCCTTGGTATTGGAGCCATGACCGACTTCTCGGCACTGATATCCAATCCCAAATTGATACTCGTGGGAGCTGCCGCTCAGTTAGGTATATTTGGAGCCTACTGTATTGCATTGGCACTCGGTTTTAGTCCGACAGAAGCCGGTGCTATCGGAATAATCGGTGGTGCTGACGGTCCTACAGCCATATTCCTTTCTTCGAAACTTGCTCCTGACCTTATGGGAGCCATAGCTATTTCGGCGTATTCTTATATGGCACTGGTCCCGGTTATTCAGCCGCCAATAATGAAGCTGCTAACAACCAGGGAAGAACGTCTGATCAGGATGAAACCACCACGTGTCGTTTCAAAAACGGAGAAGGTTATATTCGCCATAACGGGAATGCTTCTTACAACCTTTATTGTTCCTAGCGGTCTGCCTCTTTTAGGTATGCTCTTCTTCGGTAACCTACTGAAAGAAAGTGGTGTTACGAAAAGGCTGGCAGATACAGCCAAAGGCCCGATGATCGATATCGTAACCATACTTATCGGCTTAACTGTAGGTGCTTCGACCCAGGCCACGACATTCCTTACCTTCAAATCGGTAGGAATATTCGCCTTGGGAGCTCTCTCGTTTGTAATTGCAACAGCAGGAGGGGTAGGATTTGTCAAAATAATCAACCTATTTCTTAAAGAAGGTAACAAGATCAACCCGCTGATCGGAAATGCCGGTGTTTCAGCAGTACCGGACAGCGCCAGGGTTTCTCAGATTGTAGGTTTGCAATATGACAAGACAAATCACTTACTGATGCATGCAATGGGGCCCAACGTGGCAGGAGTTATCGGGTCGGCAGTAGCAGCCGGTATCCTGTTAAGTTTCCTCATGTAATAAAATATTTTATTTAAAAAAACAAAGGGCTGTCATGTAAATGGCGGCCCTTTGCTATATGGTAACACAAAAAATAAGACATTTTTGAATGTATTTTCAACGGACACAAGGTCTTTGCTGGCAACTTATAGTTGTTAAATTATTCAGATTAATCCATTGTTTTTTGGGATCAGGCCTGAATTTTTATTATTTGGCTTAACCCAGGCAGGGGTACCATTTTCCATCGCCGCACCATGTGGGTAGCCCTGACAGGATTGGTGACTATTCTGAAAGCTGAGAATTATAAAGAGAAAACATCTTTCCCTGATAGGAGTAAAGCTTAATCTGACTTTCCGGATAGCCTTCCTTTCCCTTCTAAAAAAGAGTAGATTCTTTAAACGGTTAAAGGTTTAATCGGCCTTGAGGATCCTGAGGGTTTCTTGTAAAAAAATCGTCCACGATATGATCAATTGCCATAAGGCATTTACCGCAACTGGTACCGGCTTTTGTAGTATATTGAATATCGGAAGTATCGATCGCACCCCTTTTTAACTCCTTTATGATTTCATCCTCTGAAATCATATTGCAGATACAAACTAAACGGTTACTCATATTTATTTATCCTCCAATATCGTTACAATAATTGTCCGCTGACTTCTTGGTCCATCAAACTCACAAAGAAAAATATTCTGCCAGGTGGAAAGCCCAAGCTTCGATCCAAAAACAGGAATTGTTTCGGACGGTCTGACAATACCGGCTTTCAAATGAAAATCACCATTACTGTCTTGAGCGTCATGTTCCCATACTCCAGCAAGAATTAAACGATTTAGAAGAGCAACAACATCATTCTGCACAGAATCGTCCCAATTCTCCTGGATCATTATTCCTGCAGTGGCGCCTTGTACATAAACATTTAAAAGCCCGTTTTCCACTCCACTTTCCCTTAAAACAGACTTTACATGATTGGTAATATCATAAAGTCCGTTATGACTAAAAGTTTCTATAGAAAAAGGCTGTCGCATTATTCCACAAACTTATTTTCAACAAGAAGCCGGATCTGGCGGTAAATATTAATAACATCATCCCGTTTGGGCAGGGTATCATAAATTTTCTTGATCAGCTGTTTTTGGTTCAATAAGTGGAAACTGACTTTATAATTTAAATCGAAGACCATGGCCATAACGAACAGCTTAAAATCATTTACCGTTTGCAGGTCTTTGCGCTGAACGGGTTTACCTTGCAACAAAGTTTTAATGACCACGTCACTTACTCCGGGAGTATTGGGTAAATCAAGACTAATTGAAGGTAAGCTGAAAGATCCGTCACGTTTGAGGTAAGAAACACATACTTCCCAAATATCCAGTTTATCTGCATCCCGAAGGATCTGGCTGAATTGCAAGATGTTCTTGTCTTTTGAAATAACAGCGACCTTATTATGTTGTTCCACAACAGAAATGACAAGTTGTTGGTCTTCTTCCGAAAGTTCCTTGAAAAAAGCTTCATTTTTAAACGTTGCAAGACTCAAAGCAGCATGATCTTCTGTTTTCTGATCATCAAAACTATGATACTTTTCGAATTGGACAAAACGCCCTAAATCGTGTAAAAGACCAATAAACTCCGCCATCTGACAATTAGCTTTGTCTAGCCCCAATTCTCCTGCTATATACGCAGACAATTTCGCAACCCTAAGGGAATGTTCCTTTTTAAGCTGCATACTATCAACCAGATGCAAATCATTCTTTTTAAGAATTTTTTGGGTATAATCCTCAAAAAACTGTTTTCCATTTTCAAGAATCTTCTCAGTCATCGTTAGTGCTTCCATAATGTTGCAAAAGTAACGTATTTCCAACTTCAATATGTTCATTCCCCTATAAGATTTATCAACAATTCACATCTAATAAATACAGGGAGAAGTTTTTCGCGATTTTGCAATGGGAAAAGGAATGTTTTACTATTTTTGCAGCCGTCAATGGTCCCATAGTTCAATGGATAGAATTTCAGATTCCGGTTCTGACGATCTGGGTTCGAATCCCGGTGGGATCACCAAATTAAATCACAAGTAAGATAAGCCTCTCAATGAGAGGCTTATCTCTGTTCGAGCTTTTTTGAACCCAATTTCGAATAAAATCATAATCCACCTGTAATCGGCAACTTAATTAGTTCGAACTAAATTCAAACAGCTATCATGTTTAATTATAAACCCACACTATAAGGAGTGTGGGTTCCGTTCCGGGTTTATTCCAAGTACACAACAAACTATCAGGCAAGTTCTAAAGCAATTTGGACAATTCGGCGAATCATCGACAATAGTCACAGGGAGAGGTTAATAAGCTACTTTCCTAAAACCATATATGCATTTTGTTGTTTCAAATAAAATCAGTGTTTCATTCATAGAGTAACAGAAAATATGAACAAAAATGAATAGTCATCAAAAACTCGTTGAATATGTACAACGCATTTGCAGTCTGACTGAAAATGAGGCTACAGAGTTTATTAGCTTTTTCGAGGAAGCGAAAATTAAAAAACGACAATTTATAGTACAGCCCAATTTTACAGCTCAATACAGGCATTTTGTAGTTAAAGGAGCATTCCGGGCTTACGTTGTAGGTGAAGGTGGAAATGAGCATACCACTACTTTTGCAATTGAGGATTGGTGGATTACTGACTATAACAGCTATATTTATCAACAACCTGCAACAATGTTTGTAATAGCGGTGGAAGACAGTATTATTCTTCGCATTGACTTTGAGAAGGAACAGGAACTTAAAAAAGCAAATCACAAGTTTGAAACCTTTTTTAGAGTTATGGCCGAACGCGGACTCGCCTTTCAACAACGAAAAATAATTTCGGACCTGACTTTATCGGCAGAAGAACGATACGATTATTTTATGAGTAGATATGCAAGGGTGGCTCAACGCTTGCCGCAATACGCTTTAGCTTCCTATTTAGGTATGACTCCTGAGTTTTTATCCAAGATCAGAAACAACAAGATTCGCAAAAAAAGTTGAACTACTTCAACCGTTTTTCTTAATTTACTTCATTGGAGTAAGGCCTGTGTTCATCGCACTTTTGTAATGTCAATTTTGACTCAAAACAATTAAAACAAAAGTAAGATGAACACAATCGTAAAAAGAATTTTCAATGTTCCGTTAAGAGCAGAAGTATCTGCAAACAACCAGGCCATTTTTGATAAACTTCAACAAGGTGTTGGCTTTGTTCCCAATCTTTATGCATACTTTGCTAAAAGCGAAACTGCACTTGCTGATTATCTGGCTCTTCAAAATCGAAAAAGTACATTAAGAGCAAAAGAACGTGAAGTTGTTAACCTGGTAACAAGCCAGATCAATGGTTGCCGTTATTGCCAGTCTGCACATACCGAATTGGGTAAAATGGCCGGTTTTACCGACGAACAGATTTTGGAAATCCGTAAAGGCGGAGCGTCATTCAACAGTAAACTGGACGCTTTGGCAAAATTCACAGCAGCAATGGTAGAAAATCGAGGAAGAGCTACCCAGCAAGATGTGGAACGATTCTTTGAGGCCGGTTATACCGAAGCCAACCTGGTTGACGTAGTAATTGTAATTGGCGACAAAATCATCAGCAATTACATACACAATCTGACCCAGCTTGAAATTGATTTTCCTTTGGCTGAAAAATTATGAGGAGAAAAGCATTAAATCAAAAACAGAAATGAAAAAATTAGAAAATAAAGTAGCCGTTATTACCGGGGGGAACAGCGGCATTGGTTTAGCCACAGCCAAGAGATTTGTGGCCGAAGGTGCAAAAGTGGCCATTGTAGGCCGTAATCAAAAAAGCCTCGACAGTTCCCTTCAGAAATTGGGAGACTCCGCCGTTGCCATTCCGGGAGATGTATCAGACCTTAACGATTTGAACCGGATCTTTGGAACGGTAGAAGCCAGGTTGGGTAAAGCAGATATATTGGTTATTAATGCCGGTGTATATGTTTTAGGATCAGTTGTAGATTTTACCGAAGAGATGTTTGACAAAGTAAGTGACATCAATTTTAAGGGTGTGTTTTTTAGTGTACAAAAGGCATTGCCGGTATTAAAAGATGGTGCATCCATTATCTTGATTTCGTCTACTGTAAATGGAAAAGGTGTTCCTGATCACTCAGCTTATTCAGCTACCAAAGCGGCAGTACGGTCGTTGGCACGTAGCTTCTCGGCAGATTTATTAAGCAGAAGAATCAGGGTAAACACGCTTAGTCCGGGTCCTGTAGATACCTCTATCTTTAACTCAGTGTCCAACAATACTGAGGAAGCAAAAGCTATGGCAACAGCTATGGGGAACTTCACTCCGGTAAAGCGGTTAGCTTCTCCTGATGAAATAGCAGGTGCTACATTGTACCTTGCGTCTAACGAATCAGCCTATATGCTGGGAGCAGAAATTCTCCTGGATGGTGGATTAAGGGATTTATAATATTAAAAAAATAATGAAAAATTTAACATTTCTAGCAGGTTTATTGTCTGAAAGTCTGTTCTGTCTTAAAAAATCTTTCAAGAATAAGTTATTGTTAGTCTATGGTGACCTATCCCGGAAATACAATCTATTTGATCCGGATTCGCATTAATAAAATCAGATTCAATTACGACGGGAAAATAAAAGCGTCAAAAACCAGGGGGGCTGTAATAGCAATCCAGCATATACCGAAACCATTGTCCGACTTTTGAAATTTTAGGAAAGCTCACTCTTAAATAGAATAAAACTCAGGGTTGTCTGTCCGGAATCAATTCAAATTACAAATGAATTTCGTTATATAAAATAATTTTTGTACTTCGTAATTACCTTTGCATAACAAAATTTACACAATCGACCTCCAAAAATTCGATCGCCAATCGAATAGTGAGACATAAAAATCGATAAACAGTGCTTCAATGAAGCACATAAATAATTAAAAAACAAAAAATTATGACTCAAGAAACACAAAAATCAACAGTAAACATTAAAGTTTTTAAAAATGGTCCCTATGTCGTGGAAGGAGTTATTAACATTACGACAACTGATGGTCAAACCAAAGAATACACAAATCCGCACCTATGCCGTTGCGGGGGATCTTCAAACAAACCGTTTTGCGACGGGACACACAAAAAGATTGGCTTCGCGGACTAGTTTCCGTGGATAACAAATCTTAATATCTATTCTAAGGACAAACGTTTTATGTGGTAAAAACTGTTTTGTGGGGATTCTTCTTCCGACAAAACAGTTTTTTTGTTCAAAACAGCAGTCAACGCTGAAGCCTATTATTTTTGATTAGAGATACTTGACAATCATCTTATAATTCATATATTTAGATACAAAATCAGGAATAGGCTACTTGGATCTACGAACGAATTAAAACATAACAATGGAAAATTTATTCACATATACCATAACTGTATTTATGGGCTTTTTTGCTATTATGAACCCAATAGCCAATACCCCTATTTTTTTAGGACTCGTTGACGGCGAGGATAGCAAAAGTAAAAAGAAGATTGCGAGAACAGCCTTAATAACGGCATTCCTCATTGTAGTCTCTTTTATTATAACCGGCAAATATATTTTTGAATTATTTGGAATTACCATTCCTGCTTTTAAAATAACCGGTGGAATACTTATTTTTTATGTCGGATTTGAAATGCTGATGTCCCAGAAATCCAAGATCCATAACATTAATGATTCTGAGGAGAGTAGTAGAATAGCAATTTCTCCTTTAGCTATTCCTGTTCTTGCAGGTCCGGGGACAATAGTAACAGCAATGAACTATGTTACAAACGCAAGTTTTGTTCATATAGCTATCGTTATTACCACTTTTGCACTAATGATTCTTTTGACCTATCTCGCCTTTTCATTAAGTGATCTGATTATAGAAAAAGTAGGACCCAATATAATTTCTGTAATAGGAAAATTAATGGGATTAATACTTGCAATAATGGGTACAGGAATGGCCATAGAAGGTATTAAATCAGCCTTCAGGTAACCCCCTGGAAACATATTTCTAAAACAACTGTACGTGTTGACAAGCCTTCATTAAAAGTTTTTAGGTATAATGATATTCCCGAAAACTGGAAAAATAACCTTGAAAGGATAAACTAAAATAAAATCAGCCCATAATGGCTGATTTTATTATCGATAAATTTAAATTGACAAAAAAATAACAAACTGTTCCCTTTTCTAATCTGGTCTCCTGGTTCAATGTTATTCCAACAACAGGATAAAAACGGATATTACAGTCGATCGGTACCTACACCCAGCTAATCACCTTAATCAATTCATAAAAATCCTCCAGAGGAAAAGATTCCCTGGCCCTGGCAATCGAATCCTGTCCTGTAATCCCCTCATCGAGAGACAAGGTGACAGGATCATTATCCAGCAGATCCTTATGGTTTTTGGTACTGATAGATTCCGGACCGTTATAAAATTTTAAAGGATTGCTGTCGTATAGTTTCTGGTCAAACTTTAGACCCGTCCAGAACGAAACTTCCGTGGTTGTTACCTGCATATTCTTAACGCGTAAACGGGCTCTCGCTTTGGAGCTCTGAATAGCAGGCAAATCCTGAAAAAAGATATAAGCCTGCGTCGATAATACATTATTTTTGTCAACATAAGCGATAATCTTCCAGAAAGCGGAAGGAATACGGACTGCGTAATCTCCGAATTCTTTGATATAAAAGCGGTCAGCCCTGGTAAAAACAGGACCCGTAAACACAGTCAGCTTCTCCGAAATATTAAAATTGGCAACAAGGTCTTCCACGGCCCGCCATTCATCTTCATTGAAGTTGGAGTGCTGCATACAGGCATTGGCAAATGAACAGCTGTCGTTGCTTGCACTGACAGCAATCGCCAGCGTATCGCCCCATGTAACAGCCGTACGTCTTGTCAGGTGGCCCCTATCCCATTGAGTTCCTTCATATGGATAATCAGGGATCTGATTTTCCCTGCCTATCCGGTCGTCGATAAACCATTTCCGTCCCTGCTGACCGCTCACTTTTTTCATCTTGGAGTTATCAACATTCGCTGCAGAATACAACGCTTGCCTCGTACTAATACTCATTAGCAACGAATAATTAACATAAGGAACGACCTTTACGCCTTCCGGCAGTCCCGGCGGTTGTAAAATATCATTTTGCAACGTCAAACCCGGTTCAGGAAGATCGATAATGAAATCCTGACTATCCCCCAAAAAATTTCTTTGATAACCATTTCTCATAATTCCTGGATTTTATATTAGCAATTTCTTGATTAACAAAGGACTATTTTGTTTCCACAAGTTTGTATCCGATCATTCACTTCATGGAACTGGCCTGTAGACCACTCAACGTTGAAATAACTTTAGGAATATTGCTTTAATATGATAAATTTTATGCAAAATAAAAAAATCATTGTTAAAAAGAAACGCTCTATCTTATAAATACAAACAAATAACTGAAAAATAAATGGCACCTGTCCTAAAAAGGATAGGTGCCATTTAACCAACTGATGATGTCTGAAGAATTACTAATAATGATAAACCCCTTTATATGTGAAATCAGATCCGTCATAATCTACCCCATTAATCGTGTATGATACAGAATCCTGACCTGCAATCCGGATAGCAGAAAGATCGAACGTAACATAAGCCAGCATCTCATAATAACGCTGGTCATCATTATCATTATGCCTCAACTCCAGATGAACAGGCTGATCCTCTGCGGTCAGTTCTCCCGGATCTTTGACGAGGTTAATGTAATGGGTCTTTGTATTGCCATAAAATTTTAATCTCAACGTTAAAAGTTTTCCTGATTTCCAGATGTGATCAACGTGAACAGGATCGTTTCCGATACTATCTTCAATAGACGGGGTTATATCCAGTATTCCCTTGTAAAGCAACTTATCCACCGAAATTAAACGCACATAGTACTGCCCGTCTTCTCCACCTTTATTCTTCTCACTGACGACAGTAAAATTGACCAATACCCGGTCACTGTCTTCAATGCTATTCAGTGAATATGCATTTACCGGATATAATTCAGTACTGTCATCAAGCGTAAAGTAGTAACTTGTTCCTGCATCATCTTCAAAATGGACAAAGCCGAAACCCGTCCAGTAATTGTTGCCGTAATAGTCGTCGTCATCGTTCAAATCGCAACTATTCCCCCCCAAAACAACCAAAACAATCAAGCTAAATTTTAAAAATCGTTTCATAGTTTTCAATGTTGAACACATTTTGAAGATTGGGTAACAGGTAAAAAGGTTGCGTGAACTTATTCATGAAAAATTTAATCAAACAAGAGGAATGTATGTAAGGAATAAAAATTATGGTATAATCTTTGAACAAATTTAAACATATCTATATTTATATATCAGAAATTAATTCATGATGAATACCATGCGACATTTATTACTCATTTTATTTATTGGCTTGTCCGGCATGCAGGCTTGTTCTGCGGGAAACAATAAAAACAATAACGGACAACGGGCCCAGGCAAATCTTTCCTCTTCAACAGAAGACAGTGAAGGTACAGTTGCCATAACTAAAGACGAGTTTCTCAAAAAGATCTGGAATTATAAGGAATCCCCGGACAAATGGAATTTTAAGGGAGACAAACCTGTGATCATTGATTTTTATGCTGACTGGTGCGGCCCCTGCCGGATCGCTTCGCCCATACTGGAAGAAGTGGCCAATGAATACAGCGGAAAAATCCAGGTTTATAAAATAGATACTCAAAAAGAACAGGAACTGGCCAGTGTATTTGGAATTCAAAGCATTCCGGCATTCCTCTATATCCCGGTAGAAGGCAAACCTGTTATGACTGCCGGGATAGGAAGTTCTGAAGAAGAGACCAAAAACATGTTTATCGAAAACATCAAAAAGTATCTACTGAAAGACTGATATTTTGTGCTCATCATTATAAATAGAAACGCTCAGCACTTTTGTTGTCATGCCTGACAAATTTTAACATCGTCAAAAAAAAAATTATTTTTGTTTTGCAAAAACAAAAAATACCAGGCATGAACATACTGAAAAAGATTCTGACTGTTCTATTTATCATTTTGGCGACAGTTTTCGGCTTATCTTCCATTTTTACGGGACGCTATTTACAGGTACTGCCTTTGCTCATTGCACTCAGTACCTTTTTGCGTCCTGTTAAGAAATTTCTGTCGGATAAAATTGAAGCTTACAGCAGCAGAACCCATATTCTGTTACTTCTGTTTCTGGGAGTCTCTTATTTTGCAATGGGCAAAATTTATCTAAGGGATGATCTTTTCCGTTCAGAGAAACAAAAAGAGGAATCGAACCGGATCTACAATGAACTTGAAGAGGAATGGCCTCAGGGTACCAAAAGCAGGATAATACACAATAGTTATGGTGATGTTCACATTCTGGAAACAGGTCCGGACACAGCAGCTCCGTTGCTCCTGATTCCTGCAGGAAATATGGGGGCTATATCCTGGGGGGAAAATATAGAAGCTCTCAGCAGTAATTTTCACTGTTATGCTGTTGATCCAATAGGCGAAGCCGGGAAAAGCCGGTTAAAAGATTTAAAGATATATCCACGGGCAGAACAGGAAGAAGCCGCCTTCTACCTCGGAGTAATGGACAGCCTCGGACTGACAAAAGCTTCTCTGGCTGCAGCAGGGGAAGGAGGCCGGTCGGCATTGCTTCTGGCGTCGTACAGGCCGGAAAGGATTACCGGTATTTCATTAATAGCCCCGATGGGAATTACCCAACCTTCACCCGCATACCTTTACAGGACAATCATAACAGCAATGTTCCCGATGCCATTTGTTCGCCAATCTATGACAGAATGGGTCTTCGGAACCGGCAGCCAAGTCCCTGAAAAATACAGGATATGGTACGACCAGGTATTGAAAGGGGCAGTACCCCACACAGCTTATCCGACAGGACTTTCAACAGAACTTCTTGAAAAAGTCCAGTCCCCTGTCCTTCTCATTCTGGGCAGTAACGACAATCTTTGCGGCTCACCGGAAAAAGTATTAAAAAATGCCGCAAACATTCCGAAAATGAAGTCGGTCATACTGGAAACTTCTCATTTTGTTTTCCTTGAAAAGCCGGATGAAGTATCCCGGTCGTTAATCGAATTCCTGCAAAAACATTAACCGGATAACCCGTTTATTTCATTAAATCTTATAGCTCCTTACTGAAAAAAAGGCCTTAAATACGGGATAAGTTGTTTGGCCATCACTTCATGATCTTCCTTTCCCGGATGCCCGTTACACCCGTGTATGGGGATATCGTGAAACTTAAATAATTCAATGGGTTTGGCTCTGGATAAGGAATTAAAATAACCAATTACCCGGCCAAGACATTTCACCAGGATTTCATCCTTAGCGCGATCGAACATAGGACTATTCAGCAAAATAATCTGCACATCCGGATAATGTCTGTAAATTGTTTTAACAAAAGCAATATAACTTTCTATAAACTGTCCGGCATCAAAAGGTTCCCGGGAATGAATGCTGTCACCTTCAGAAAAATCATTTGTTCCCAGGCAGATACAGACTACCTCGGGTGTAAACCGTGAAAAATCCCATTTTTTTGAATCATCCGTATCCAGGTACCGGTTTTCATAAACTCGGGGCATGGAAGGCCCATCCATATTCCAGGTTCGGTATATCCCAATCCCGGAAACAGAGCTCAGCATAAACTGAAGGTTCAATGCCCTGGCTACCCTTGGACCATAAGCCCAGTACGCATTATGCTGATCCTGGTATTCACCGCTGCCACAAGGATAATCGCGCCAGTCGATCCCGACACCACAGGTGATAGAATTACCAATGAACTCAATTCGGCGAGATGGAAATGCCGGAGGATCCAACAGTTTTTCTACTTTCGCCCCGCAAAAAAAGACATTGCCAATCATGGACTCAGTAGCCTTGTATATTGAAACGGTATGTCTTCCCGTTCCTTTTACCGGAATTTCATAACAGAATTTACTCCCGTCAATCCTGATTTTTCCGGAATAATTTCCATCCACTTCCAAAGAAATAAAATTGTAGCCCTCGCCTTGTCCTCCACCTTTCAGAAACACGGAACATGAATCACCTTCAAAACAAAAGGTAACTGCAGATGCGGAACTGATTAACGCAACAGAATCGTTATTAACAGGATCAATTCTCCCGGAATAAATAAACTTCTTATTCCTGGGATAATAATTGCCTGCATTGTTTTCATTCGTAAAAAACAAAATAAAAGCAACCATTAATAAAAAAGGATATAATTTCATTTTTCAGGCTTTGAAAGGTTTTCTCAAAGTTAGAAACAATGAATGACAGAAAAAAAAATCCTTGCCGTTTAGTTAAGCACTTAAATAAAGTGCCAATCAATTTTTGTTTTCCAATATAAAAATTCTAATTTTAAATACCCCTTTGACAAAAAAGACGGAATCACAGGTACAGCAATTCCAGGATTTGCCTGCTTTTTCGGGTCAAGGGCGGACACGTGCTGCTAACCGGCTCAACCCACAAAACAATTTTTCTGCATTTGCAGGATCAAACTAAAAACAAGCGTAATAATATGATAACAGTAATCGACAAAAACACAGCGCTGGTCCTGATAGATCTTCAAAACGGGATTGTCAAAGGGACAACAGTACATCCTGTTAAAGAAGTATTGGCAAACGCTGCCACCCTGACAGAAGTATTTCACAGAAAAAAAATGCCGGTAGTTATTGTTAATGTGAATCCTGCCGGAGCGGCATGGACCAGGACCAGAATTGAAAGCCCCCTGTCTGTTCCTTCGTCTCCGGGTAATTCAGGGGGTTCGCCAATCGACGATCCGTTAGCTATTGTTTCAGCAATTCCGGTCCAGCAGAATGACCTGTTTATAACGAAAAAAACGTGGAATGCTTTCTACAATACTCTGTTACACGAAAAGCTTCAGAAAATAGGGGTTACAGGAATTGTTCTGGGAGGTATTGCCACCAGCATTGGCGTTGAAGGAACAGCCCGGGCCGCCAGCGAGCTGGGGTATAATATCGCTTTTGCGACAGATGCCATGACAGACAGGCAAATAGCTGCCCACGAACATAGCATCACGTACATTTTTCCCCGCATCGGCGAGCTGGGGACAACCCAGGAAATCATAGAAAAAATAGAGGACTGAACGGAAGCCGGTTCTCCTTAAACCATATCATCAAAAGATAGATCACTGTAAATAAACAAGCATCAACAACGATAGAAAAAATTCATCGTTTGTTGATGCTTTCTGTGTCAAAAAAATCACGGATAAGAAGGATCAGGCACGACCTGCATCCAGAAAAGGATAGTCGGTGTACCCCTTTTCACCTCCCCCATAGAAAGTATCCCGGTCATAGGGATTCAAATCCCTATCTTTTTCTATACGCCTTGGCAGATCAGGATTTGCGATAAACAGTCGCCCAAAAGCAACAGCATCGGCAAGCCGCTCATCGACATATTGACGGGCGGTCTCAGGAGTAAAACCATCGGCCGCGATAACCGTCCCCGGATAAGCCTTCCATAATTCCTTTTCCTGATCCAATGCAGACTGATCATTGACATCGGTTTCCCTTGCCCGGATCAGGTGTACATAGGCCAGGTTATAAGCTGCAATCTTATCCAGCAAATAAGGGTAAACCGGGTAAGATTCCGGATCATAAATATCACCCGACATGGTAAACGGAGACAAACGGATCCCGACTTTTCCCGGCCCCAATACTTCGACAAGCACATCAAGAACCTCCAATACGATCCTGGCCCGGTTCTCAATACTCCCGCCATACTCGTCTGTCCGCTTGTTGGTTTTGGCATGCAAAAACTGGTTCAGCAGATAACCATTGGCAGAATGAAGTTCCACCCCGTCGAAACCGGCCTTCACCGCATTAACAGCTGCCTTACGATAATCCTTTACAATTTGCTTCACCTCTGATGTTTCCAAGGCCCTCGGGGTTTCAAAAGGGACCTGTTCCCAGGTACCTGTAAATGTCATACCCTCTGGCTTCACTGCAGAAGGGGCGACAGGAAGGCCATCCCCGGGATGCAGTGAGGAATGGGAAATACGGCCGACATGCCACAGCTGAATAAAAATACGGCCCCCTTCATTGTGCACGGCTTCAGTTACCTTTTTCCAACCGGCAACCTGCTGTTCGCTGTATATCCCCGGAGTAAGCGGATATCCCTGTCCCTGCGGCGAAATTTGTGAAGCCTCGGTAATAATCAATCCGGCAGATGCCCTTTGCCTGTAATAAACAGCATTTAAATCGACAGGCGACAAATCAGCGTTGGCCCTCATCCGTGTCAACGGGGCCATCACGACACGGTTCTTCAACTCATAATCTCCTAAACGGAGTGGCGTTAATAATGAATTCTTCATTGCATTCAACATTGATTCAACATCTCTATATATTAATTCATTTTATTCCAGTCATTAATACTTCTTTTTCCCTGGGAAATACCAAAAACCGGATTCCTTGCAAAAAGAAAAAAAATAGACCGATCGGTCTTTAAATAATTAAAAAAAATCAGAGACAAAACGAATTGATTTCTGTCTTAATCTGATTGACAACAGTATTCATTGACTCGTTATTCCCCTGAATACGGCTGATCAATACCGCCCCCTCCAGCATAGCAAAAAATTTGACGGATAAAGAAACAGCATCGATACCTGGGATAAATTCGTCTGATTCAATTCCTCCAACAATCATTTCACGAATATGCGACTGAGAGGAATGGATTGCTTCTCTGACCCGGTCACGGATTTGAGGATTTGTATCGTCAGCTTCAGCCCCGAAGTTCAATACAGGACAGCCCCCGTTCTCATCACGAAACCGGCCTTCCCTGTACAAATCCAAAAAAGCAAACAGCCGGCGCTTTGCCGAGACAATATTCTTCAGAGAATGCTGCAGTTCGGCAGCGGACTTTTTGATCAGGAAAACAAAAGCCTCTTCGCAAATCTCGTCCTTATTCTCAAAATTTCCGTACAGACATCCTTTGGCAAGCCCGGTGGCCTCCATAATATCACTGAGGGAAGTGCCCGCCATTCCTTTCCTGTTAATAATCGGGGCCGCCTTCTCAATGATAAATTGCCGTGTACGTTCTGCCTTTCCCATAGGCAAGCGAAAATAAGACCGGTTGGTCTTATTTAGAAAAAATCTGAATAAATACAGGGCGATCTTTGCAATTTCTTAACATCAGCGCATACTGACCAGTGCATTTCACAAACGCAGAAAAAGGAACATTTAATTGATTGTCAAACCATACCGTCTCTGAAGGTTAGCGTCCCTCTCCGTTTTTGTAAAACGATTTTCTTTTTTTGTGCCGGTACAAATATGTAATTGAGCCAACAGGGGTAATGCCCATTATTAATGTGCATAAGCAACCTGGACTAAAGTCCGGTACTTTTTATAAAGATCTGCTGCCTTTTCAACGCAATTCCCGGACGGACTGACAGGAAAATCTTTATGCTCGTTCACCCACTGCCATTCCCATTGCCGGATTTCCTTTCCGAATTCTTTATCGTCCATCTCCTTCCCTGATTCAAGGGCTGCTTCCGTTTCACGAAAGAACTTTTCCCAGCGCACTTTATAAAAATCATTCAGCAAGCCGCTCCACTGACGGCACGAATACTCATGTAAAGGGCTGTTTTCATCTCCCCACAAGGTAATAAGGTCCCTGGCATTCCGTTCGTAAAGCGCTTTTTCTTCACCGGTCGTTCCCCAGTCCCTTGCTGAAGAAATCCAGTTCCCCAGCAAAAAATCTTTCCGGGAAGCCAGAAGATTATCCAGATCTTCAATCAAGGCGATAAACTGAGAGCTGTATTTCCTGAAAGCAACAAGATCTTTCTGCTGATAAGCAACCACCCACTGATGCTGCAAAGGCAGCGCATAATTGGCCAGCACCTGTCTGGTCAGGTCAACCAGATCGTACTGAAAACCATCGCTGTTTTTACAGGCGGGTACCGCCTTCATAAAATCGTCCCACGCAGGTAAAAGATCGGCTGCCGGATAATTAAGCTTTGTTTTTGTCCAGGCTGTTGCCGGCTCAAAAGTAGGACGCCCGGTGATAATCGACTCAGCCCCATCCCTGATTTCTTTCCCGTTATAGACCGTTGTCTTTAATATCTCCCATGCGCGGATGGCAGAAGAATCGGCACACCCGTACCGGTCGACAATGTACGAACGGAGCCAATCGTTAAGATCAACAGGTTTATTGGACCAGGCGTTGGTCATCATCAGTTCATAAAGTACCGGGTTCTGTTCAATGGCTTCCATCGTCAGGCCAATACCCCTCATTTTACCCGAATCCGGATCATTCAGCGCAGTTGCCGGTTCTTTTGCTATATCTTCCAGATGCCCGAACATATTCGTATTTCCGCCAAAGTTATTCAGCATGTTCCAGATCCAGGGTTTCCCGTAAAAAGCATGCGTCCTTTTCCAAACCGGCTCAATCTCAGCAGCAAGGTCCAGAATTATCATATGATTGTCCGGGACAGCATTAAGTAACGCCTCAATCTGGGGAGCCTGCCAGAATTTCCGGTCGCTGTAAAACAGCCAGCCCTGCATTACCCAGACAGATTTGGGATCGACCTTCCGCATTCCTTCAAAAGTCCTGGCACTAAGTTCAGACAACGCTGCCGGTTCGTTCGACGGCGGCTCATTTTCGTTAAACGTATCAGCGGAATATAAATGATCAGTACCGTATATCTCCGTTTGTTTCCTCAGAAACTTTTCTCCGATAAAGGCAAATAAAGAATCCTGGGGATCGAGGATATAGGTATCGGCAAATCCATTATTCCAATTGGTCTGTTTCAGGTGCGCATCCGGAAATTTTTCTTTAAAGGCAGCAGGAACATGTCCGGTAAAAGCAGGCAACACGGGTTTCATACCCAGTTCCCTTTCCCGGTGCAGGATCTTTAGCTGAAGGTCTTTATGCCCTTGCATCCAGCTAAATGGCAGTGGTCCTCCCCAACCATCCAGGTTTCCCATCCAAAACCATGAAAAATATGAAGGGCCACAGAAGAAACCTTTCAGGTCAGAATCTGAAAACCCCAGGTCGCGGTAGACCTCGTACCAGATATATTCTTCTCCTGTAATAGCCAGTGGCATGTTTATCCCGTGCAGGGCCATCCAGTCGATTTCTTTTTCCCAGCGGTCCCAGTTCCACCAGCTCATGCTGTAATTAAAAGTACAGTAATTCAAATAATAACGGTATTCATAAGGAGAAGATTTTCTGACCTTAACAGGAACAGCAGGTAACTTTTCCGGCAGGTTCAGGTTTACGCCGTTCCAGGTAACCTGACAATGACAATATTCATTCAAATAGAAATACAGTGCTGAAGCGATACTAACACCGTCATTCCCCGACAATACAATCCTGCCGTTTCTGCTTTCAACCTGGAATCCATCACCGGCACCAATGCTATCTAAAGGTTCAATAACAAACTGTTCCGCATGGGCAGGAACTATTCTTTTCAGCAAATCTTCGGAAGCTTTAATATTCAGCCCGGCATTTACATTAGTAATCACCAAAAAGAAGAAAATAATTACGGCGGTTCTTTTTACGGACATAAGCTTTTTCAAATAAATATTGACAAAAACAGATATTTCAGGAAACATATGCAATGGTAAGTTCTACACCTTAAGAAACCATTTCTTTTTATACAGGAAGTACAATAACCCTAATTGAACCACCAATATTCCGGTCCCCAACCATACTTCCTGCCAACCGGCAGAAGCAAACCGTATTATTCCGCCAAAAAGATAGGAGGCTGTTGCCTGAAAATCGATAATTCCATGAGATGCCATATAAATCAAGATGGAATTCCGTCCGATCCAGACAAAAGGCAGGCACCACTTCTTTAACCCGGCAACATCGATAACCAGATAAAACAAACAAAGCAGGATCAGGCTCCACCCACCGGCATAAAAAACGAATGAGCTGGTCCACATATTTTTATTGATCGGGAACGAAAGATCCCAAAGGAGCCCTATTCCAAGACACAAAAGACCTGCAACGCCCATGGCCAGCCCCTTTCTGAGCATTGGCCAGTCCTTGTTCTCCCAGCGGAGGAAATGACCTGTAAACACCCCCAGCAAGGAAGTCCCGATAGCAGGGATCGTCGAAAGAATTCCTTCAGGGTCATACACCGCCCGGTGCAACTTACCGGGCAACAGGATCCTGTCAATATACCCTTCCAGGTTTCCCTCAGGAGTAAGGACGCCGGCACCGAAACCCGGAACGGGAACCAGCTTCATGATAGCCCAATAGCCAAGCAATAACCCCAGGAACCAATAAATCTGTTTCTTCAGGTTACAATTAAGATAGATCAACCCGGCAAAAAAACCGGCAAGGGCAATACGTCCCAGCACACTGGCAATCCTGGTTTCGGAATACCCTTTCCACTGAAAAAGTCCGTTCACCACCATACCACAGATGATAAGTATTAGTGTCCGGCTGATCAGAGAAGAATAAATGGCTTTTTTAGCAACTTTTATATCTTCAGCCACTTCCAGTTTTTTTCCAAATGAATAAGGCATCGATACCCCTGCAATAAAAATGAACAGGGGAAAAATCATATCATAAAAAGTGAAACCATTCCATTGGGTATGGTGCAACTGCCCTGACATCCATAAAAACAAGGGAGCATCCGTAGCTTTAGCCAAAGCATGGACAATAATCTCCCCACTGATAATCCACATCATATCGAACCCACGCAGGGCGTCAAGCGAAAACACTCGTCCGGAAGATACCCGGTCTTTCTCCACTCCAGAATTTCTCATCAGAAAAAATTTTATTTATTTAACTATATTTCTGCATGTTTAAATCTAAAATCTGCCATCCGGAACTACGCTTCCGCATCTGAAACGTGACTATCTATGGCTTGTTTCATGATTAAACCGGGATTTGCCGAGTGTTAAAAATACATAAAGAAAACTGAAGATAAACCGCTCTCTTTACAATCTTTTTTTTAATACTGCAAAATATAATCTTCCCGTGAAGATAAAACCAGGGTTTATAATCAAATTGCAAACAAAATCGTGTGGAATGCTAAAGACAAATCAAAAATAAGAAGCAAAATAAAGCGGTGAAACCACTAAATGACCCCAGAATCAAATTACTTCGAGGCATTTTAACTGAAGGAAATCAGGCATATCAGGAGGGGTATTCAATATAAAGGCCCCCATCAGGAAAATTTTCTCTGCCCCATATTTTTCCTTGATCCGTTGTGACTGACGCACGATAAAAGCATAACTTTCGTCGAGCAAAATCTCCATAATAAACGGTACTGGTTGTAATGCAGGGATCTTATCAAGTTTCTTCGACAGCATTTTCCGGACAAGTGACTGTTGAAAATCATCCTCCGAAAAAAGATTTGGATCAGCACCTTCAAGCAATGAATTATAGGCCCCAATGGCAGCTCCGCAACTCAGCGTATCCCGTTCCTGTCCATGCCGGTGTACAAAACCCAACTGCCGGGGACCAATACCGGTATGCGGCCCGAAAAATATGAAAGCAGCCCCCTTGTCCGGAATGTGGTCGCCGAAGGCATTAAAACCGGTTTCCCCGGAAAAAGGATAACCGCTTAACCCCCCGAGCCGGAAATAATAGCCAAAGGATTCCTCAATTTTATTGATTACCTGGTTATTCAGCTCATCAGGGCATGCAGAAACAGCGGCAATGGTCTTATCCATTATCATCCCGTATTCTTTTTCCAGCGTTCCGCAACAGGAGTCAATTACCTGATAAAAGGGTGCTGCCCCGGGAAAACAGGTATGGATCAGGTCATAAACCTCTTTGTTTTTACCCATATCATCCTGTTGTTCCCAGTGCATTCGCGATGGCATTGACACACTGGAGAGAGGCAAAAAGGTATTTGTCTGCCTCCTTATCTTCTTCTTTTCTTGCTGTCCTCCACTTCCGGAGTAAATCAATCTGTGCTTCATGTAAATTAGTAAGGGCTTCTGCCCGCAATATGGTTGAATAATAATGGTTCTTCCTTCTTTCCCGGAAAGGCTTATGCAACAAATCGGAAAGCATTTCCCTCGTCAGTTCCAGTTCGGGAAGGAGTTTTTTCATAATACGCTCCCTCACCTTGCCGTCTTCCACCAGTGCCGCATACTTCGACATAATAGTTTCATCGGTGGCAGCCAGGCTGGAGTCAAGGTTTGTCATGACATACCGGATAAAAGGATCGTATTTCACCAGCTTACAAAGTTTCACGTATTCTTCATTATGTTGTACTTTCATCTCCTGTAAGGTAGACCCTACCCCATACCAGCTGGTAATATTAAAACGCGACTGGGCCCAACTGAATACCCAGGGGATCGCGCGAAGATCGGCCATGGTACGTTTCCCGGTCCTTCGGGCCGGCCTCGATCCGATCTTACTTTGTTCAATTACATCAATAGGCGTCGCTTCCGAAAAAAAGCGGATAAAATCGGGGTCTGAAATCAGTTCGGAATAGAAATACTGTCCCCTTTCGCCAAGGCTCCGGAATAATCCGCTGACATCCTCGCCTTCTTCCGGAAGATACTTATGAATAATTGTTTGAGACGAGACGCTGGCAAGCATCAGTTCCAGGTTGTAGGCAGCATTTACCAGATTAGCATATTTCCGTTCGATGGTTTCCCCCTGCTCGGTAATCCGGAATTTACCATTGACCGATGAGAAAGGCAGGGTCTTTACAAACCAGTGGACAGGCCCTGATCCTCTGCTGATACTTCCCCCCTTACCATGAAAAAAACGTATTGTAACACCGTGTTTTTTCCCGATAGCCGCCAAATACGTCTGGGCTTCATGCAGGAACCACGAACTGGCAAGTATCCCGCCATCCTTATTACTATCGCTGTACCCGATCATTACATCCTGGTATAAAGTATCTTCTTTATCCCGTTCCTTCCGGAAAAGCAGGCTATTCTTAACAACCGGATGTCCAAGGTAATCATCGAGTATGCCGGCGCTGTCTTTCAGGTCCCTGATTGTCTCGAATAATGGCACTACCGGTAGTTTTGCAGCAAGAACACCGTTATGGATAACCGTCAGTCCTGTTTCCCGCATAAACAGGTAAACAGTAAGCAGATCTTCCGTATTCCTTGTCATGCTGACGATATATTTTCCAAGAGAACGTTCACTGTAATGATCAATATGGTCTTTTACAACCCTAAACGTTTCGATAACATTCACTGCTTCCTTTCCGGTTTCGGAATGGTCCAGCAAAAAGGGCCTGTTCATCCTTAGTTCGGCATCCAGAAATTTTCTTTTCCCTGAAGATAAAAACCCGGATGAATTTCTGTCCTCATTTCCCATGGAAGCATTTACCAGCTGATGAAGCGCTTTTTCGTGGTACTGGCTATTTTGCCGGATATCGAGTTGCGCCAGGTGAAAACCAAAAACTTTCAGTAAACGTTTGCACCTGCCAACATCAACATGGGCCACTTCAGGAATCCCGCATAACCCGAGTTCCCGGTAAAGCAAGTCCAAGTCGTCGAGAAGCTGGTCGGAATGTTTATAGCTATTCTTACGATCCTGAAGTTCGATATTAAATTCCTGGGTAACATCAATGGGAAGCTTTTCGAGTAACAGCAGGACATAAGCCTTAAAAATTTCGCGATGATGTTCCTGCATCACCTCTTCTCCCGGGGAAGCCAGTTCTTCCAAAAGACCTGATATCCTGACCGAAAAAGCTTCTCCGATCTGTTCTTCATCAACGTAAATACTTAATTTGCCGGCCAATTCCAGCAGTTCCCGTTTTATAATGAGAAAGGCGTGTATTCTCAACTTACGAAGCGCTGTCCGCGTAATTTCAGGGCTAACCAGCGGATGGCCGTCCCGGTCCCCACCGACCCAGTTTCCAAAGGCTAATCCGGGAAACACATCGTTATTTTTCAAAAGTGATAAATCAAAGCCAGATTCCTTCCATGCCTGCTTTAGCCGTTTATCAAGAAAAATAACCACGTCCGGAAAGACATGGGTCAGGTAGTGCAGTATGTTATCCAGCTCTGATTCCAGTCCCGGCTTTTCAATATAGATCTCACCGATATGCCATAACCGGTGCATGATCTGTTTAATTTCTTCCCGAATCCCATCCTGTTCAATCCGCGTGTACATTTTGTTTTCCCGGCGGACAAGAAGGAGATAAAGGTTTCTGTACTCTTCCAGCACGACTGTCCGTTTTGCCTCAGTTGGATGAGCCGTTAAAACCGGTTCTATTAAAACCTCAGGCAAGACACTCAATATCTGACTTTCAGTAATTCCCTTTTCCTTCAGCATGCGAAAACCGGACGCCCAGAGGCCATTCACCAGTGCCATGTCTTCATCCTCCTTCGCCCTTCGTCCCTGAACTGCCCCGTTTACTTCCACAAGGTTCAACAACTGGAAACACATGGATAGCATATGAATGTAATCGCTGCTGTGCAATATTTCTACCGGTGGTTTTTCAGAAGAGCCTATCCATGGAATAAAAGGAACCAGTGTACTTTTTTCGTTTTCCAGTAATACCTCTTTAAAACAAGCCAACAAAAAGTCCAGATCATCATATGGCTTTTCCAAAGCCTCCTTTACCTGAGAAAAAATGATACTCATCCCGGATATGTTTTATTTAAGACAAAAACATCCGAAATCAAATACAGTTCAATAAATACAGGAAAAGATGACAAATTTACAGCTCTGGTATACCTTTTCTTCCGGATCCGGTCTTGCAAATTTTCTCACCAAAGCAGGGTGCACGTTATCGTTATTTTATTTCTGTTTCCGGGCTTGGTTACTCTTCCGCGATCTGTTTTTTACTATGACGTCTGCAAATTTTTCTGCAGACGTCCATCGTAAAATCCACATAGGTTTGCGACCAAATCGGCACACGTGTATAACTGAATTTTCACACACCGTAAGTGTTGCTTACATACTTATGGAAGTCCATTTTCTCAAGCATGAAAATTTACACAGATACTTAAGAAAATTTACTTCCGCACGTGTAAAAATTTATGACAGCCCGTATACAAAAAGCCTTCCTGTGTATCCCGTACAACTATTTCAACGGTCCCCTAAATATCAACTTTCGACTGTTAATAATAATTTTCTGCTCATCAACGAAAAAGTTACGCTAATCTGTGCCAGGTAATACGTCGGAAGTATCAGGAAACTTAAACCGTCATAGTTTGCAAACTCACGGAGGGCAATAATAGTATCAGAAAACAGGACCATTCCAATGCCAAAGATATAGGCTGCCCGCACAATAACCTGCCCCCGGATACCGGAGGCGGCCCCCATTGAAAAACAGGATATCAGCAAATAGCAAAGAACAGCAACCAGAAGAAAGTTGTCCCTGATAGCAGGGCTTAACATGAAAAAGAAAAAGAAAAAGTAGCCGATCAGTAAAACAACGGTCAAAAAATACGGAATTCTCCCGTTCAGCAAGGAATAAGCAAGGTAAAAGGAATGAGCAATAAAAAACAAGGCGATACCGGCAATAAACCGGCCTTCATTTCCATGCCTGTTAGACAGGAACCAATCGCCCATGATTGAAAAAAGAAAGGCCCCGAAGATCATGAAAACATCACGGTACCTGCTAAACGACCGTGCGTACACAATTAGCAGTACCAGAATTCCCCCTCCTGCAACTCCGGCTTTCATGGAAAAGTTATGAAAACGCAAAGCCAAAAGCGATGAAACCAAAGGGATCAGCAATAGCAGAAATGCCCAATATTTTTTTGAGCATTCGCTTTTTCCTGTAAAATTATTTTCCATACTTATTGTTTTTATCTGATATTTCTATAATTTCCTGGCCAAAGGGGGGCAGGGTAATTTTCAGTTTTCCATCATGCAGTTGTTTCCCCGAAAAATATCCGAGATCAGTACAGGAAAGAAGGCCCTTTAAATGATACCTCTTCCGGCTTTCAACCCACGGAATGTTGACTTCATGCTCCGGAGCCCCTCCGCTTCCCCTCAAAACGATAACAGCCCCGTTCCCTTCCGGGTTGAGTTTTCCCCACCAGTGCCAGCCTTCATCGGTTGGAGCAGGGACACCGCTGTATTGAAAACAGGAACAGATCCTATATTTTTGTTCCAGGCTATCAACCATTCCGAACAGATAATGATATCTTTCAATATTTTCAGGAGTAAGTGATGTCAGATCGCCGGAGAAAGAAATAGGAGCCCCCATCAGCCAGCTGCAGGCCTGCCTGTCCTGAATTTGAGGGGTAAGGCTCCCTTTGAAATTAGTCGTTACCGCCCCAAATACCTCGATACGATCCAACGGAAGTCCCCGGTGACGGTACCACAGGTCCCGGGCACGAAAAGCCCCCTGGATCAGTTTTTGTTTCAGACTGTCGGCATTGCATTTCCATTCAGGGGAGACCAGCTTGCTCCGGTTTCCGGCCCCCCAATACTCGTTCGGAGCAGAATGATACGAATCGGCGTGCTTCAGTACGGCAACATCGGCTTCCGGTCCGGGAGTTTCCCAATAAATTTCGTGCGAGAGTTGCAGCCAGACATCCGGGACACGACGGTGAATCTCATCCTGGACAGCAAACAAACCTCTCAGTCCGCGAAGATAAGACTCTCTCAAGGTCCGGCTTTCGTGCCCCGCAGCAAGGTCACCATAACAAACATCGCTCAGGTCCTGCTTAAAATAACCTGTATGATATTTATTATGAAGAAAAACCAGATCGTCAATATACTTCTCCCTCGATTTCCCGTAACACATGCTCAATCCAAGTCCTCCCGTCCTGCGGATTAAAGGCAGGCTGAACAATACCGTATGGCCTCTCTTATTCCCGTATTCCTTTTCGCTGATAAAATCGGAATACCACAAACCTGTTTTCATTCCCTTCGAGTGGATGTAATTGCTTAATCCCGGCAGATCAGGGAAATTACTATTGGGGACAGGAGATGAAACAGACCATCCTGCTCCCGGTCCCGTTTCTGACCATCCTGCATCCAGCTGAAAACATCGGAAACCGATCTGTGAGGCAATATCTGCGGCCCTTTTCATATTGGAGCCATTAATTCCGGCACTGTAATTCGTCCATGAACAAAATACCGGAGCAATACTTTTATCCCGTTCAACAGGGCGAAGGATCCGTCCGTTCAAAAAATCCCTGAAACGGGTTTCAACACAACGGTCCAGTGCTGTTGACAGAGCTGAAACCGTTTTATAGCTCTTTCCTGAAAAGGCATATAAAAACACAGGGTCAGAAACAAACGATTCTCCGGGTCCGATCACCCATTCAAAAAGGTCCGGATCATATCCGCTGACTCCGTCAATCCCGAGATGTCTGAGTTTTGACGGGGCTTCGTTTACGGAGATCACTCCTTCAGAACAGGAAGAATCGCCGTATGCAAGAATCGATGGGTCTAATCCCCGCGAATTTGGTGTCAACAGGGTGACGTGAGAAAATCTTTCTTTCAATGGCCGGTTTTCAAGCATCAGGTCAGAGATCTTTGTCCACTGTTTTCCCTTGTTCAAAAATGTTATCCATTTTCTGACAACCGGATAACCAGTATAAATTTCATAATTGACCTCAACAAAAATTCCATCCAAATCATTATTGGCGGCAAAGCTGACCGTTAACCGTTTAACTCCTTCAGCAGGTTCTGAAATGGTACAGCCATGTTCTCTGAACAAGCCTGAAAAAACGTGTTTGTCCACAGGAAGTGAGTCGGTCCAGGTAACGCCTGTTGCAAACCGTTCCCCATTTTTCTTTACCGTCAAGGCATCAGTCTGGTTTTTCACTGCGTCGGTTTGTTCAACACCGCCTTTATCCGAATAATCAATTCCCTGTGGCTCCTTGTTGGGAAAGGCTTTCATAAATGTCACCGATAATTCATTCCCCGGCTCCTTTAGCAGATTATCCCTATTGACAAGCAGTTCCGGAGTCATGAACAGGCTATCTGAAATTATCAGCTTTTGTGAAAGGATCCCTGCTTCAATCACTACCAAATTACCGGACTTCCGGATATTCCATTTCCCGGCAATAGAAGAAACCGGATTTACACATGACAATGACAAAACGGCTATGAGGAAAAGTACCAAAGTAAAGACATGCCGCTTAATACGAATAAATAATCCGGATATCCCTGTCATAACGATTCTATAAAAAGTTAAACAAACTATTGCTTATCCAAAACTATAACCTGTAAAATTGAGTCCATTCTTTTCGCGGGGCAGGCCCCTTAAGATCTGACAGGCTACTCCGTATTTTTTCTCGGCCTTCATCATCAGTTCGGCCTCTTCAAATGTGTGGCACATCGGTTTCTCGACATACACATGTTTCCCCATAGACATGGCCAGCATGGCTATCGGAAAATGAGAAAAATCGGGAGTAGCAATGGAAACTGCATCAATTTGTTTATCCATTTTATCCAGCATCTCCCTGAAATCCTGAAAACGAGGGACATCAGAAAATTTACCCATAATCTCAGTTGTGTGTGTGGCACCCATATCCACATCGCAAAGCGCAACGACATTGGCCAGACCGGTTGCATAAAGGCTATTGACCACATCTTTTCCTCTGTTCCCAATTCCGCAGCAGGCCAGATTAACCTTCTCGCCCGGGGGAATTGGGCGGACTTTACTTTTCCCGTTAAAACGACCAAAAACAAACTCGGAGGGAACCACTGTCAATGCTCCCAACGCCAGTACATTTTTCAAAAACCTGCGACGAGGATTTTCATCGCGACGGGCCTTTTGTTGATTTTCCATGTATAATAATTTAGTTGGTTTGTCAGTTATCCGATACAAACGTATGAGCAATAACAAATATAACCACCTGAAAGGTCCGGGTATTCGCCATCAACTCTCGGTCAGCATCATACTTTCAAAAATTTTCCTTTTCTGTACAGAACCAACAGGATCAGGAAAATAATGGAAACATTTCCCAGCCGGATCAGTGTCACATAATAGTTACCCAAAAACTGTTCTGTTCCGTGAAGCAAAGAAGTTGTGACACTTGAAAAATCGATCAGTTCACAAAGCATGTAAGCCAGAATGGAATTCATCCCGTAAATTTTCAGCCAGTTCAAATACTTCCCGTAATTTTTATAATCGACCATGTAATAGAACAAAGCCATTAGCAGGAAGCAAAAACCACTGCTGTACAGTGTCATGGAGCTGGTCCAGATATGCTTGATAATAGGCATTTGCAAGCGCCACAACAACCCGGCGGCAATCATTGCAGTTCCGCCGGCAACCAGCCAGCCAATTTTAATCAATTTTGGTTTATTCCCCTTCAGTATCTGCCCGGCAAAAACCCCGGTCATCACGGTCACCCCGAAATTCAGGCTACTCAGGAGCCACGTATAACGGTAATCGCCAAAATCGATTCCCATGGAAGTGACAGCCGATCCATCACGAAAGCGGCCCAGGACTATCCGGTCGACATATTCCGCCAGGTTATGATCAGGAGTAAAATCACCACCTCCATAACCATTTACACGGACAAAAGTCATCAACGCCCAATAGACCAGCAATAAGCCTGCCGTAATAATCAACTGCCCCCTCCGCCTGAAATGCAGCAACAAAACGGCAGAGATCAGGTACCCGATGGCAATTGACTGCAAGGTATTTGAAAAAAGAAAAATCCGGTCAGGATTTAGTGCCAGCAGATTTCCCTGACACATCATTCCGAATATCCATAGTAAAACGACCCGTTTGAGTATCCGTTTATATAGCTGGAGTTTCGTTTGTACCTGCAAATGTTTTTCAAAGGCAAAAGGCATGGAAACACCGGCCATAAACATAAATAAAGGCATAATGATATCCCAGAACACAAAACCTTCCCAGGGAACATGCTCAAACTTGGATGAAATCCAGTTCGTAACCGGCCAGTCGAGAGTCCCGGCGAAACTCCGGAATACCGGTTGAAAAAAAGTCAGGCAAAACAGGTCGAACCCGCGCAGAACATCAAGAGACCCAAGTCTCTCCGTTTTTTTAACTTCCATAAATTATAGTTTTTAGCTTGTTATTCCGGTAAATAACGACAGACCTCGGAATGCACTGTATAAAGACTAGGCTTCGGTCTATCGAAAACAAGTAATGGACTTGAATGATCGCCTCCGACGAAAGGATTCCCGGAATATTTCACCCAATGGATCAGGTCGTCAGACATAGCAACGGCAGAAGTCCAGACGACATGAGATGACGGATGCTGCCAGTCTTTCCGGTCTGTTGCATGATAATACATGAAATAGCGGCCTTCAAACTTCACCAGCTGATCCGCAGCAACGGCTGCAGCATCATATTTCTCAGGCCCTGCCTTCAACACCGGCTCATCCTGTATATTCGTCCAGGTTAACAGGTTATTTGACGTGGCCAGCCAAACTGCCGAATCGTTTCGTTCGTAAAAAAGGTACCATTTCCCTTTCTCTGCCCAGGCAGTAGGCGTCCCATAGGGGCCGGAAATAGTATCGCCTTTCGTCGTAATTAAAATCAGATCTCCCTGGTCCTGCCAGTTTATGCCGTCTGCAGAAGCCAGCATGTGAGCAATATCATTTTTGCCCTCAGCGAACATATAATAAATCCCCTTGTTTTTGATAACAAATACATCTTCCGTCCATCTGTCTTTATAAACAGGTCCTTCTGAATATTTGGTCCAATTAACGCCGTCTTTTGAAGTAGCATAACCCAAAAATTTTTGTTCGGCAAAATCCGGGTTATAACCGGTGTACCACATTTTATAAAGGCTATCTTCATAAAGAATATAGCCGCGTTCGCGAATTTTCCGGTCCCATGTGCCTGTCCCTGTCCCCTGGAAAACGGGATTTCCCCGGAAGGGGACAAAACTGACCATTTCAGCAGGAAATTCATCGTCATTAAGAACATCCGGAGATGATTTTACGCGACTGGAGCATCCCAGCACTGCAAAAACGAAACAAACAAGACACAACTGGCTGATTGGTTTCATATTCTTTTGGAATTAATTGGTTTAAAAATTTGGTTTAGCTGTTTAAACATTTTTCAATTCAAGATCCGGTTTTCCCTGGTCACCGGCAAGGTGCATCCATCAGCCAGATTACAGGATGCCTGACCGGAAGATTTCTCAGAACTTCAGAATTTGAAGGATTACCATTCAGATGCAAATAGGTATCGATATACTTATCGTTATCCCAGGCCAATCCTGCAAATAACAAACAAGACTGGCGCACCGGCCACTCTTCCCAAATGTAAATATCTCGCGGGAAAGGCCATTTCGATTTATCTGTAATAAAAGGATAAATAAAATTCATACCTTTATGTAAATTACGTCCATCAGGAGTCGAAAAATTCCAAAGATTATCCAGCCTGGTCGATAAGATCTGGGCAATATTGCACATTGTATCCATATTAAAAAGAGAATAGCCGTAAGGTTTCGTGCGGTTTATCTCAAGGGGAAAACTGCCATCGGCAGCCATCTGGTTCGGCAGTAACACCGTCTTAAACCGGTTAATACAAAATTGCTTCATCTTTTTATCACTTACCAGATCGGCCATTGCCGCAGCCGTCACGACCCAGCATGTCCCGTGATTATTCTTCGCGTTCATCTCCTGAACACCGTATGGATGAGTGGTCATCCAGTTCAGGAAACTTCGGCACCAGGACTTAATGGCTTCCGATTGTCTTTCGGGAATCATTTTCCCATCGATCAAAATCCTGGCAGATTTTATCACTTCGACCAAATGACAGGCATCGATCAACCCGATACTTCGTCCAGTGGATCTTCCTTTTACTGCTTGTGCATAAATCATGTTGGGATTCATCATAGTAGCCGTATCTACGAACCATGCATTCAAGTGCTGCACAGCTTTTTCGGCATATTTTCTGTTACCGGTCAGCAGCCAGGCTGATGTCAGGGTGGAAGTGATTTCATTTAAACGGATCATGGCGGACCGATGTGCCGAAAAGTTACCGGGATTACTCTGTCCGTCCTTTTGGATGTAAGGTCCGTCAGAATTTTCCGGATCAGGCCACCAATAATCGCCTTCCGAATAGAAATCATGAATTCCACCGGCGCTTCTGGCACAGGAAGTGTCGGTTACTGTAACAACTTTTTCATAAAGAAGAGAATCCGCCTCATGAATTGTTTTATCTTTAATACTGTTGATAACCAAATCTTTCAAAGCCCTTCTTTCAGAACAGCTAAAAAGACAAAAACCAATCAACAAAAACAATATATCCCGGCCCGCCTTCATCATTTATAAATTACCTGATTTTTTTAATCTCTTTTTTAGGCACGTCGTTGAGCGACACTAATCCGGTCTTTCCCTGTACGATATTGCCGGTTAATGTAATTGATCTGGTTTCCATGCCGCTTACGCGAAGAAAGAAGTTCGGCGCCCCCCGCAAAATACATCCCCGGACAACGATGTTTTGGGATCTGTCTAACCATATCCCTGATCCGGATTGACTATCAACCCAAAGGTTCAGACCGGATAATTCCCCTCCGTCAACATCATCGAACACAAAAGCAGGACGTGCATCTGGTTCAATCGTACTGAAATCTCCGCCATTAAACGAGACATGCCTGGCATGGCGCACATAAAACCCCGATGCCGGTAACACGCCAAACATCGTCCCTTCCGGATAACTTTTATCTTTTTCAGGGACAACCTTCTCCATATCTTCCTTTTGACCGCCCCCAGGTTGCTGAAAATAAATATTGTTCAAATGAATATTTTCAACCGGATGTCCGGGCAGGCCGGTAATGGAACAGCCAAGATTTTTTTCCGAATTGATAAATACATTACTAATGCTGACATTCCTGATCGATCCGACCTGAGCCACCTCCAGTCCTTCCTTGTAGGAACGTGCCCGGTTGCCCAACCGGATAAAAATTGGAGAATGAGTCCCTTCTATCCGGATATTGGAAATGCAGATACCATCCATTGTTCCGCCATCCACAATTTCCAGCGAAATACCTGTAATCCCGGTTAATTGCCCGTAGATTTTGGTTTTCCGAAATTCTTCGTTGACATTGTCAGACGGTTTAATCACGCAGTTGGAGATCGTGATATTCCTGAAACCGCCATTGGTCTCTGTCCCCATTTTGATGGCATTGCAATGACTGCTAACAACACAATTGGTAATGGCAATATTTTCACAAGGTTTCGGAGATGTACTTTTCAGGGTAATCCCATCGTCGTCCGAATCACATATTACATCAGAAACGGTCACATTCTTACACCCGTCAAGATCAATCCCGTCGTTATTGAAGTTGTTATGATTATAAATTTTTATCCCCCTGATCTGTACATGCTCACACGCCAGATAATGTTCCATCCAGGCCCCCGAATTCCTTAGTGAAATATTCAGGACCAGGATATACTGACACGAAATAAAACGGATCAGGTGCGGACGAAGTACGCCTTCGTCATTTGACTGTGTCCTGACAAAACTTTTTCCCTGACCATTAATTTCCCCCAACCCGGAAATAGCTATATGATCGGCATTCTCTGCATAAATAAGCTGTCTGGTTGTATTCTGGGTACGAAGCGATACATATCCGGGCTTAATACCGGGATAATCAGATATATTTTTGCTTCCCCACAGTGTTGCCCCTTCTTCGAGATATAACTCCACATGGCTCTTAAAAATAATCGTCCCGGTCTTAAAATTCCCGGACGGTATCACGACCCTTCCCCCGCCACCGGCGTTGCAGACATCAATCGCATTCTGAATGGCCTGGGTGCTAATAACCGTTGTATCCGCTACTGCTCCAAAATCCAGAATATTGTATTCCTTTGCCTGAGTTTCCATCGAAATCATCAGGCCCAAAAACAAACCAAAATAGATCTTTAAAATATTCATTTTTAAGTTTTTATAAGTTAATTCTATACTCGAGGGCGCAAATCAGAAACAAAGCCTGATAAAAACGAACGTTTAACCATCAACAATTCAACCACTAACCAGATCATACCTAATCCTGCAACTTTACCGTTACCGGGTTTCCCTGTTTATGATGGATGATCAGTACCCCGCCTTTATCAAGTTCCGACCAGGTCCAGCCTTCATCTGTCGGATCTACAACCTCTTCTATTTTTTTTGTCCCGGCCATAATTTCAGAAGGTTTCTTGATCAACCTGAGCTTTTCTGTCGATTCCTGGTCAAAAGTTACATATTCAATTGTATTTTTCCGATAATAAATTGACTGAATTACAGAAGAAGACCGGAGCAGATGGTTTTCTCCCGCCGGAGCCCATTCGGGAACAGCCGCGATTGCATCCAGAAAATGACGAATATAATCGCTGTACCCGTCAGAAAACCAGGATGCAGGATAATCCGGACCGGTAGAGACCACTCCGTTGTCATGGGTCATGTATGACGCCACATTCAGGTAACGGAGAGCCAAATCCCGGAACCACACGTTCCCGTTATTTTCGTACCAAAGGGCACAGGCAGCCCCGAAACGGGCCGTATGGCTCCCCATAGGACGATAGCACCACAACTGTTCGTTCATTGCATCCATTCCCTGAGTTTTAAAGGCGGAAACGGCATAATAGAGCAGGGCGGGCACATGAACAGCATACATCTCATCCCTGTCAGGATTTTGTGCCAGGTACTTGGCCAGTTCGACAGGAGTGATCTGAACCCGGTTCGACAATGTCGGATCATGTTCGACATCCTCGAAATAGCCATTCCATATAAAAGTTCTGAGTGGCCCGTTCCTGCCCGATAACCAGTTCCATGCTCCATCCGAAGCCTTCCTGTATAAAGCGGCCTTCTCATCAGAAATCCCAATCCTTGGGCCAATCCGGACCAGTTCCCGCAACAGTTTGACCGGTTCAAGCACATTCGAGCAATACTCGTCAATTACGTCACCGGAACTGGCGTTCAATCTGAATGGCCAGGGAGATTTACCAGCCAGCACCTCCGAATTCTCTTCATCCGATCCGGCAATCCTGATCCCCCTCACATTCCTGGCAAGGGCATCTGCACAACAAATAGCAGCTTCCAGGTACTTTTTATCTCCTGTGATTTCGAAAAAACGTAAGTAGGCATATCCAAGTTCTCCTACCTTATCCGGTTCAATACAATTCAAACCGTCCCCCCGTTTCCCATCCCAACGGGTAGCCCCCTGGTATTCAACAGAAAACGGATCGGAACTGGCATAAGGGACAAAGGGCCACTTAAAGGTAGCAGGCGTAGACCCATGTTCCAACTGATAATCGAGCATCCGTTTAATGAGCTTAATATAACGGTCATCGCCGGAATAGGCATAATATTGAACAGCCAGGCTTTGAACCGATCCGGCAAAAAAACAGGCAGGGTTGTGCATCCAGTCTCTTGCAACAAAATCCTTATCCGGGGTCATATCCGGTCCCTTGAAACAACAGGTAACGAAATACATCGGCAATCCTGTCTTTGGCTCAACCGGGGCATGAAGTAAAAACCCGGCAGACAGTTTCACCACGTGGTCATATACCGCGCCTGGTGTGCCAGGCAAATACCAGCCCAGGACTTCACCTGATTTGCCGTACACGACTTTTCTTCCGCAGATTGAATCAGGGACCCCTACTCCGGCAGATAAAAACAGCGGGAATAAAAGCAGCAATGCCCCCATCAATTTTTTGTGCATATCGGTATTGGTTTAGTGTCAGCTATAAAGAATTACAACAAATTTATAGTTATAATACTTTCAAATGACATTTTTCCGTGAAGGGCGGGAATTTTTGAGATATCCGATATGACTTATTTAAACATACTGATGAATAAGGCTATATTTAAAAGTGTAACAATTCCACCTAAGGCATAAAGCAATATTTTGGAAAATCTGGAATTCCTGTATTTTCCCATGACTTTTTCTGAAGAAGTCAGATATACCTGCATAAATATTGTAAATGGCAACTGAATGCTCAAGCACATTTGAGAGATAATAAGCCCGTTAAACGGATTCGAAATTAAGAGGATAATTACGAACGCAAGCATCAGCGATATTAAAACGCCCAATCTGGAATGATTGTCCCTTATATCATAGGGCTCTTTAAACATTCCTGCAAATATTGTACCTGCTGCCATGCCCGAAGTTATGGTTGAAGAAATGCCTGAAAAAAGGAGTGCAACAGCAAAAACCAGGGCAGCATGACTGCCCAGCAAGGGTGCCAATAAGGATTCTGCCTGTTCCAGTTCAGTAACAGGTGTTTTTGTCCTAAAAAAAGTTGCCGCAGCTAAAATTATCATGGCACTGTTAATCGCCCAACCGATAATCATCGAAATAAGCGTATCAAAATATTCGTACCTCAATTGCCTTTTTATTATTTTTTCATCCTTAAGGTTCCATTGCCTGCTCTGAATGATTTCCGAATGAAGAAAAAGATTATGGGGCATTACCACTGCACCTAAAACACTCATTATGACAATCATGGCCCCGGAAGGGAAAGACGGGGTAACCCAGCCTTTTATGGCCGCATTCCAATCGACATTTACTAAAGAAAGTTCATATAAAAAGGATAAACCAATCACTGAAACAAAAGCAATAATCCATTTTTCGATCATTTTATATGAATTTGTAAACAGCATGATCACCACAAAAATGGTAACTAAAAGGGCTCCGGCCCTTACAGGAATTTGAAACAACATATTCAGGGCAATGGCCCCTCCTAAAATTTCAGCCAGGGAAGTCGATATTGAAGCCAGCATAGCAGATGACAGCAGCCACCTCGCATATCGCCTCTTAACATAAATTGCTGCAGCTTCTGAAAGACAAAGGCCTGTCGCGATACCAAGGTGGGCTACATTATGCTGCAATAAAATCAACATTATCGTAGAGAGGGTAACCATCCACAAAAGGACATAACCGTAATCGGCACCGGCAGCCAGATTGGACGCCCAATTACCCGGATCGATAAACCCGACCGTCACCAATAGTCCGGGACCAATAAATTTCAATATTTCCAGTCCCCCAAATCTGGCTTTATAACCTTTATTATCAATATTCTTTAATAGCTTAAACATTCTATATTTATTTAACGCCTTGTAACCTTATTTTAATAACGGGTAAATTAGATAACCTACCCGGCAATTTTTGCCCCTAAATGTAATAAATATAAACGAACGGTTAGCTCTGCTGTAAACCAAACACAGACTAGTGTTATACTGTTATTATTTTTTCTCCGCTCTTTATGTATTCAGTTAATGGTTGTCCCATATACCGAACCGCATAATAATTTTTGCTGTACCCGGGATGTATTTTCGGTTCAGAAACAATGGTCGCGTTAATCTTTCTGCAAATTACAACACTCAAATAAATTTCATACAAGACTTAAACAGAAAATCAATCTAAATTTGAGGAGACAGGCAAAAAACATGTTTCGAATACGTAGCAGGGAAATCGAGAACATCCTCTCTTCAAACTATATCTGGTCTTTGCGCCCTGTAAACCTGAACGTTTCCGAAAATCATGCTCAAAAAAAATTTTTATTCTTTTCACCCTCTGACAAAAAAATGTGTCTTTCAGAACAGAGACTTCACTCAAATTACAGATTACGGCGAAGACAAAACGTTCAACGATCTATATAACAACAATTAAAAAAAGCATAATGAGTTATCCGGCAATACAGCTGAAAAACAATTATTTTAGAAATGAAGACAAATTCTATTTTAAGCGTTACATGCCTTTTTTATGGCGTGTTTCTGTTTGCTTGTTCAACTGGTACCAAAGCAGACAAGGATCATGGAATTAAAGCTATCCGGGAAATCCAAACAATTAAAGTTAGTACCCTCGGTAATGATTCAACAATCTGCTTATCCGATTTTTTGAAGGACGTAAAGATTGTCCCTCTTGAGTTTACAAAAGAATGTATGCTTGGAGATATTAAAAAGGTGGTGATGTATGATAGTTGCTTCTATGTTCAGGATGAGCAAAATACTGCCGGTATTTTTAAATTCGATAAAAATGGTCAGTTTATCCGAAGAATTGGCATTCAAGGCAATGGCCCCCGCGAGCATTCTGATCTTACAGACTTTTCTGTCAATCAACAGGCAAAGCGCCTTTACCTATATGACAACGCAAAACAACGGATCAATGAATTCAATTTAGACGGTCAGTATCTGAAGGAAATTCAGGTCGGGCATTCGGCTGAAAACTTCGAATATCGCGATAGCTTAATTTATTTGTACCGGTTTAGTCCGGCGCTTTACGAAGACCATGACCTGATCATCAAAAATATGGAAGGAAAAACAATTGCCCGCTATTTTAAAAGCGATCCCCTCAACTTTGGCAAATATAAAAAGGTTTTTTCCTTAAGCAATAATTGTTTATTCGTTTCTCCGGTGTATAGCGATACGGTCTATTCGCTGATAAAAGATTCACTTTATTACTCCTATCTTATTGACATTGGAAAATATAAGATCAGGCAAGATGATATGAAACGCATTTTAAGAAATCAGGTAAATACAGTCCGGGTTCTTGTCGCAAATAACTATGCAACCCCTGTCCACGGATTCTTCAAAGTAAAGGATCTGGTCTTTTTCTCCAATACCCTTAAAATTATTCAAAATTATTCTTTCTGTAATATTAAAACGAAACGAATTGTTACGTCCTGCTCACTTCTTGATGACATTTCCTATCTGTATTTCTGCGAACCAATTTCCCAAACGGATAATGCCTTGATTGGCGCATATTCACCAACCGCACTGGACCATAATATAGAAATAATAAGAGGATATCTTAAGACAAGAAGATTTAAACAGTTATCGACCAAGAAGGGGGAACAACTGATCTCAAAACTAATGTCTTTCAAAAAAAACGGAATTGCCCGTACGAATCCGCTATTGATTATATATGATGTTAAATAAAAATATTTTCAAAAAACTCAGTATGTATCCGATTCTGTCCCTTATTATAATGACCGCATTTAACGACATCTTTATCAACAAATTAAAAACTTTAAAACAGATCATTTCAGATAGTAATGCTGCCATTTTAATACTACTTGGGCTGACTTTATGGAACTGTAGTGATTATCCAAAAGTGTCAATAGGATCAGCACCGGATGTAATTCAGGTAAATCCTGAGCAATTTAAGACCAAATCCATTTCAGAAATCTTTCATGACATCCGTTACATTAAGCTGGAAACAAACAAAGAATCAATATTCAGTAATATCGGAAAGCTTATTATATATAAAAACAATATCTATATACTTGATAAAAAGGCCATGAAAAATATCTATGTCTTTGACATGGATGGCAAATTTTTGTACCGGATACTAGAAAACGGCAGGGGTCCCGGTGAATTAGCCGAACCTGTCGATTTTAATATTAAAGACGATCATATATATGTGCTTGACCGGTTACTAAAAAAAATAGTTGTTTATAACCTGTCAGGCGATCTAGTCGAAGAAAAAAAAATTAATGCACGATTCTTAAATTTTGAATTGCTTAATGACGGGAATGTGCTTGCGTTAAATGAGGTAAACGGAAACAATATAAAAGACAGCAAGTTGGTACTTCTTTCTTTTGATATGAACAAAATATTGAATCGATTTTTTATTGATCAAAATACTCAAGACGGGAACCTAAAATTCGATAACGTTTTTTTTACTTGTGGCGATAGCATTCTTTACTGGCAAATCTTTGATAACAGTATATATGCTTTCTATGATAGAAAGATCCATAAACAATACGAAATAAATTTTGGCAAATACAACATCGGATCAAATCTGTTGAAGTTACCATTGGAAGCCAGGTTAACCAGGTTGAATCGAGATAAGGAACAATATGCCGGATTAATAGATAATGTCATCGATGGCATTGACAGGCTATATTTTTCTTTTCTTCATAATGATAAAACCTACAATGTTTTCTACAATAAAAACTCAAAGAAGACGGATACGTTCTTACTGACAGATAAAGAGAAGAACATTGAAATCAAAAAAATATTTACAAAGACAGACAACTTTTATGTATCTGTTGTGTATCCTCTGGATCTTGGAAAAGAAAATAAACTATTAAATGAAATAGATAATCCGATGCTCATTTTATGCAAATTATGATGACAAATAAATTTTATCGAATAAGTTAGATAATAACAGGATAGACAATCCCGTAATCCGACAGGACTCTGTCGCAAATGCCGGATAGATGCTTTCTCCTGGTAAGATTTCTTCGGAAAAACCGGATCAGAGGATCTTTTTAAATCCGGGAAACGCAGAACTGAGCGGTACGCAGGCCGTCAAAACGCCCGGCAGAGAGTCCGTTTTGACAAGATTTTTGCTTCCTTTTCATCGACTGGAAAAGGAAAAGCCTGTCCGGCTTGAGGACAGAAATTACAAAAAACATTGTTGTTCGTACTCTAAACAGTCCGTATCCGGTAAGCGGAACCAGATGGACAAAATTAGAAACGCCTCAGGAATGCCGGTTAAACGATTATTATGTCTGGCAGGCAATGATCAATTTATCTTTTTCTCCTCCTGTTCTTCCATTTAATCCGTCAACACCGCGTCTATCTGTCTACGCGGAGGGCAGGCAAACGCTTAATTGATGCGGACCGTTATTTTATCAGTCTCTTCAAATTTATTTTTGTCTTTTCCAAGTCATCACAACTCAAAACGGGAATAAGCCGGTTTATCTGCTCAACCGGTAAATTCCACCATTTAACTTCGAGAAGTAATGAAACTAATTCGCTGTCAAATCTTTTTCTGATCAATCGTGCCGGATTTCCTGCTACGATGGAATATGCTTCAATGTCACTTCCGACAACACTATTCGCTCCGATTATAACTCCGTCCCCAATATGTACGCCAGGTAAAATGGTTGCATTTTGTCCTATCCAAACATCATTTCCTATTATAGTATCTCCTTTTACCGGCATTTTTTCAATTGAAGGGACAGCCTGTTCCCATCCTTCAAAAATATAAAAGGGAAATGTTGAAGCTGCATTCATCTGATGATTGGCTCCATTCATAATAAATTCGACACCAGCAGCAATCTGGCAAAACTTTCCTATTATTAGTTTATCTCCATAAAAGTCATAATGGTGTGTGACATGCTTTTCAAAATCCACATCACTGAAATAAGTAAAATCTCCAACCAGAATATTTTTTGATTTAATAGTTGGCTTCACATAAGTCACCGTCTTTATATTGGGAACAGGAAAAATTGTATCCGGATCTGGTCTTCGTTTCATATCTACTGCCTGATTTTTTGTCTTTGTTCTAATTACCGCCCAACTTTTCGGTATTTTATCCATCGTTTGAGCATGCTGCTAAATTAGCAATAATATTCCCCGTCTACTCTCATCGGTTTAAATATTGGTAAATGACGCAACAACAACGATTTTAATCTATTCCACATGGCGAACTAAAATAAATGGTTCACTATTTTTTCTTCTTTCATAATAGTCAAGCAACGATTTTTTTAATGTCCCGTCTTCGATCAACATTTTCCGAAGTTCATCCTGATATCTGACACATAAACCTTTAACGTTTTCTTTCTCTTTAGGATAATCGTCAGTAGCCCGTTCGCTTAATTCATCCATAATTTGAGAATGTGCTTCCATCATTGCTTTATTTCTCAATGCTTCCTGACAAAATCCGGGAATGAGTAAGTTAACTTTATTTTCAATTGAGTACGAATATGGATTGACCCCGCAGACAAAATGGTAGCCAAATCCTCTGGCTGAATCGTAGCTAACAATATCGAACTGAATTAAAGCAATATGAATCAACGTGTCGATTGAGAGATTTAATTTACCGGTTCCTGTAAGTTGTAAACTATTTTTATTTTCCGGTTAGGTCAAAGTCTTAAATAACATCACTGGCCGTTGATAATGCATTCAATCCAACAATCTCTTTGGGAAACCGCTGAGACCGGCCAATAAGGCTCAAACATTGATAAAGCTCAGATTATAAACGACTTTTTCTTCGAATCCATCCCTTGATACAGTCACATGATAGATCTGCTGTTCTGATTCTTCCTGCGTAATTTCCACCGAAACATCTGCATATTTGCTTTTAACATTTATAACAGGGGCATTTTTATCTTTGCTCACGGCCACCAGATCGTACTCATTTGTTGATGAGCCGTTCGTATAGCCTACAATTAAAACATTATCATTTTCTTTTGCACCAGAGGGGAATCCGCCTGGATCAAGAACAAAAGTTTCATCATTAATAATAAACTGCTCCAGTCCCAATACTGAAAAGTCATACACAACATTAGCCTCATCATTTTTACAACTGGTAAACGCGATTAGCAAAACGGACAAAAAAAGGTTAATTATTTTCATAGCTTCTATTTTTCGATATATGTATCCGTCTCCTTCTGTTCGTAACAGCTATGACAAAAATTTTCAGATCACCTCTGTTCCAATCCGGCCGGATTAAATCCGTTTTAGCATGTTATCCACCCAATGTTGCTCCGTCTTTTCTTATTTCGTGTTAAGGTTATCTTCTATCTTTTTTAATCTCTCATCGATTGATTCCAATCCTTTAATCAACTCATTGAATCCCCTTTTTAAAATGTACGCTATCCCTCCTCCAAATATTAATATAGCTATGAAAATAAATAATTCCATATCAATTCAGTTTATCATTTAGTATCATATTATTTACATATCATTTATGTTTTTCATCACCCTGGACTTTCACTGTAAAAGCCAACACGGTTGTCTTATCAACCAAAGATATCTGATATTTTGCGATTTCACGTATCTTTTTTTATAAATCCGGGTCATCAGAATTTTTAATGTTTTGATCATTTATCTGATTATCTGCCGGACGAACGGCATAGACGATCAGGTATGGAACGAGACCCTGTCCCGAATTTGTTATTATCCAATATTGAAGGATTGTTGACAATGCATTCTGTAATTTCAGATGTTGATGCTTACGGCCTATTTATTTCGATTAATGACATCTCAATGTTCCAGGCTTCCATCTGTCCAACGTGGCGATGGCTCCGTTTCCACGCGACTGTTTGTTATTGTTTCGCTTTAAATTTAAGTAGTCTCCAGTACCATGTTTTTTCTACATTTATTTCAAATAGCCGTTTTCAATTGCATATCTAACCAGTGCTTTCGTATTCGCGACACCCAGTTTATCAATTAAGTTACGCCGATGGGTTTCTACCGTACTCGGCGCAATATATAATTCAGTTGCAATTTGGGGCGTAGTATATCCCTGGGCTATTAATTTCAAGACCTCTGTTTCCCGGTGCGTTAACCGGATCTTTTCGTCGCTTAGGTTTTTCCTGGGTTTTTTTATGTCGGCGATGAGTGTTTTGACAACGGCATCTCCAAAATAGTCATCGCCTGCCGCTATTCGTCTGATGGCATTGACTAATTCCTCTTTTCCTTTATTCTTCAGAATATACCCCGAAGTGCGCAGTTCCCCGGCATACAGATCAATCACTTTTTCCGCGTCGGCCTGATGTGTTACCATCTGACGGGAAAAAACGGAACCACGCTTTTGTGATCCCCGTCTAATGGGTCATTGGCGGGATTGTTTTTTGTGTATTTGCGATACTGATTTTTGATTTCGTTTTTGGATTTCTCACAGAGATGGTTATCATCGGGCCATGTGAGCCAAAGGGAAGCCTCTTGCCTGTTTTTAAACGGGTTCGATGCCCGTTTAAAAACAAAAAAGACGCCGGACATGTGACTGCCGGCGCCTGCGGCTGACCATCGGTTTAACGTTTCACCCTCGGTCGCCTCTTGCCAAAGTCGGTCAGATGGTATCTTTCGGGGCTTGTTCATATTTTTGCTGGAGCAGTTCGCCTTCATGCTTACGGTAGCTTGGTCCGTTCACCTCCACGCGGATGGAGTGATGGAAGATCCGGTCCAGGATGGCCGATGTGGAGATCGGGTCACCCAGGTAATCTGCCCAGTCTGCTTCTTCCACGTTGGTGGTAAAGATCAGGGATTTTTCCCTGTTGTAAACCCATTCTGGGGGTGGAAATACCCAAAAGCAACGGAAAATTCCGTTTATTAGGCGTGCCCACGGCAACCGATCGCCTGTTGCAACAAGCCGTAGGCCAGGTTCTGGCCATCAAATTCGAGATGGAATTTGAAGATTACAGCTATGGCTTCCGGCCAAATCGCAATGCACAGCAAGCGGTACTCAAAGCACAGGAATACATCAATTCGGGATACCAGCACATGGTTGATATTGATCCGAAAAGCTTCTTCGATGAAGTTGACCATTGTATCCTGTTGCAGTTGCTGTACCACAAGGTCAAATGTCCGCTCACCTTGCGCCTGATCCGCAAATGGCTGAGAGCGCCGATCCAAATCAACGGCAAACTGGTCAAAAGGCGGAAAGGGGTCCCGCAGGGATCCCCACTCAGTCCTTTGCTTTCCAATATCATGCTCAATGAGTTGGACAAGGAAATGGAGAGACAGGGACTTCGCTACGTCAGATACGCCGATGATTTTAGTGTGTACACCAAAAGCAGATCGGAGGCCCGCAAGATCGGCAACAACTTGTTTCTATTTTTGAAAAACAAGTTGAAGTTACCGATCAACCGGGAGAGGGCCGACTGTAAAAAAATTGTCCGGTGGACAATTTTAAGGAGGAGCCAGGTTGAAGGGATGGAGTATCCGCCGGCCTGTGAACTTCAAGATACTGGGATATGGATTTGTACCCACGTATCAAAAAGGAGAAAAAGGCCAATACCAACTGGTTGCAAGCGACAAAAGCTGGAAGAACCTGAAACAAAAGCTGAAAACGATCACCCGCAAGACCACCCCAATGAGTTTCAATGAGCGCATTCAAAAGCTCAAAGAAATTACCCGGGGATGGCTCAACTATTTCCGAATGGCGAGCCTGCACGGCAAGCTAAAGGAAGTGGACGGATGGCTCAGAAATCGGCTGCGGTATTGCATCTGGCATCACTGGAGGGCCGACCGTAAAGAAATGTTCCGGTGGAACATTTTAGGGAGGAGCCAGGTTGCAGGGGAGGGAGCGGAAACGGAAGAACCTGATCCGGCTGGGAGTACCACCGGAACATGCTTACCAATGGAGCCGTTCCCGGATGGGAGGATGGGCTATTGCCCAAAGTCCGATTTTGGGAACGACCATTACCTTGGAGCGATTGCGAAAAAGAGGGTACGAAGCGTTGCTGACGTATTACGGAAAAGTTGCCCCACATCTTAATGAACCGTTGTATATGTGCCCGAGGTTAAAATGTCCGGTGGACATTTTGGCCGAAGGGGTGGAGCGTAGCTCGCGTACCTGCAGTGGTGTGAAAGCCTCTCCCTGTCAGCACTTGCTGGCAGGGCGGGCTATTCGATTAGCAGCCCGTAGTTTAATTTTTATTCAATTTTTATGTCATATTTAGCAAAATATTTCTGAATAAAGTCCACTGAATTTTCCCAACCGCCGCAACAATCCGGACTTAGTGCAATTGTCAAAATATTTTTCTTGTCAGAAGCTAGTTTGACAATGTCTTTAACAAGTCTTTTTATTGCTTTATCTGAAAAAAGAATAAAATATTTCGGATTACTACAAAAGAAGTAGTCAATATCCAAGTTTATTATTAATCTTTCTTTTGATTCCGAAAAGCAGTCAAATAAATCATTGAATAAATTGTAAGAAGGGCAGTGCGTAATATGCTTTTCTAATTCTGTAGGAATATCTCCTCGATTATGAGTATAAAAAACATATTCAGTTATTTGATTAGAGTAATAATGGTGAAAAATAGGAATATAGTTATCCCATCTAAAAATCTTATAACGTTCAAATTTATTTTTCTGATACTCAATATTATCATATTCAACGAGACTTAAACCTTTAAGTCCATTTTTTATTGGACTTGTCCATTCCTTTATTTGATTTCCTAAGGTGTCAAAGTGTTTGTCGATATGGATAATTGTATACTTTTCATTTTCGACAATATGATTAGCCCAACACCAAGCCGCCATTCGATGATTATCCATCAAATAGACATTGTCTTTTTTGTATAAAATGTCATTGCCAAAACAGAATGAACCATTTCTAGGATATTTATCTATTAATTTTTCCATAAGTCAGTGCAATGATTGTTTTGAATAGGAATAGTTTAGATTCAAAATGCTTGAAAACTAAGGTCGCCGCATTGCATTTGCACTTTTTTAGCAAACGGTTTTTTATTCACCCCACCAAAAATCATAATTATTTCCATTAACAGGAATTGTAATTTTTATTTTGTCTGCATTTTGATAAATGATATTAATTTGACCAACGATTCGTTCTTCATTGTTTATTGTATTTAGTTTTAAATAACCTTCATTCAATACATTTCTTATTTGATACTGTTGATTCTGAAAATTATTAATATTTCTTTGAGCGTTTTGTTTAGCCGCATATGCCGCACTTCCATTATATGATTTTGTATTGCTTTGGGTTGTCGAGTTGCCATAAGTTGTAATATTACCTTGAACACTACCGTATGTATCTCCATAATAACCAGAAACACTGCCATAGCTATTTGCATAACCAGAAGTGGTAGAGTTTGTAGAGGATGAAGAATACCCTGCTTGATTGGCAGAACTGGATTCACCAAAAGCTACTAAAGCAGCATTCCATGCTTGTCTTCTATTTACTTTATTCATATAATCCGCAGCCGACAGCACATTTCCAATGGATTCTTTTCCTTTATTTTGAAATAATGCGGTTATTTGGTCAGGATTAAAGTTAAAAGAATTGCCTGTCAAATTTTCGATAGCTACATACGCGACATAATACTTTCCGTAACTATTTTCTATTGAGAGTTGCATCGTAACAGAAATACCATTGTGGACAAAGTACTGAAATGTTTTCCCATCCTTAAAATATGATTTACATTCCTTTCTTTGGTTAGAACTATTATTCTCAGTTTTTTGAGATTGAGATGTATTAAAATATAACTCGCTTAAATATCCTATATCACCATTATAATTTACTTTGTAGTAGCCATTTTCTTTCCCTAAGACTCTCACTGTTGTTCCTGCTGGTATCATGTATAATATATCCCCAAGGGCATCTCCTTTATTTTTAAATTTTCCTTCTAAACTTAGGGTCAAATTACTTGATTTTGAATCACTTTTAGTCGAATGAATTGATTCAATCATTTCCATTCTTTCCATTGTTTCCATTCTTTCCGGTTCGTTTGAAACTTTAATATTCACGCCATAATAATTAAAACCAACACCGGTTAGATTTTCAATGATATCAATTTCTTTGCAGGTTTGAGGAATCGGTTGAAAATCCATGCTAAATTGAAGTGATTCATCAATTTGTTTAAAGTTATGTTTTTCAGGACAGATTGGTATATTGATAGCTTTGATTAAAAAATATTTTTGTCCAGTCAAATTGTCCCGAATAAATAAATTGTCTCCAACGCAAATTGAACTGTTGGAGGTTTTTGATTTATAGTTAAAGTCAATTGTTGTTTTATCACTGTCAATATAAACGCTTGTAATTTTACAGTTAGGCACCTCACTTTTTCTAACTGATGGATTTTCAATTTTTTGTCCCATTGCGCTCATTATAAAAATGGCGAATGCACTAAAAACAACTATTTTTTTCATTTTGATATCTTTTTAACTGTTTGCTTAATGTGCCGTCGTCTTACTATGGCTGCTAACTATGTAATAGCACGAAGTTATTACACTTTTTTGCCATTTTTGTTAGCTGCTTTTATGCCCGGGTTTCCAAACATACTGTCGAGCGGACTTTGTATCCGGTTGATAGCTTTATTACTGACATGGGTGTAAATCATCGTGGTTTTTATGCTCGAATGACCAAGCAACTGCTGGATGTACCTGATATCGTTGCCCATAAATTTAGATTTTAGTTTCCTCCGAATTTACGCCAATCTCCCTTAAAACCAAATAGGTTAATAATAAAATCTTTTACGTTCATTTGTTGGATTAGCAAAACGATTGTTTCAGGCTGCAAAGTATAAATCCGGGTGTACAAACTTTGGCTCTGAAAATACAAATTGGCATTCTTTGTTAAATCTGCAAGTAAGTTTGTCCGGGTATATGGCGGGAAAAATTTCCGCCAATATGGAAACAGTCTTATTTATGCGTTAAAGTCAATTTCTTTATGCATTAAAGACAACTTGTTTATGCGTTAAAGAAAAAGTGTTTATGCATTAATCGGAAGTTGTCTATGCTGCAACCGGTGTCTTTATCATTTTCTACCGGTGCTTCTCCCAAACACTTTTTCCCTTATGCCGGAAGGATAAAAAAGTTATACGTGTAATCCAGTTGCATTTCACGTATAATGCAATCGTATTACACGTGTAACTCATTTGGATTACACGTATAACCCAAATGAGTTATAAGCGTAACTTTCGAAAATTTATTGTTTAGTAAAACTTCTCCCCCATAATTTTTGTGAACGCCGCAACAATACGGTTGCGACACCCGCAATAACGTTATTGCGATACCCCCAACAACGTTGTTGTGACACTCACAATAATGCTGTTGTGCCACTCACAACAAAATTCTATATCTTCTGGACTGCCAGGGCCAGGCAAAGCCCGAAACGGAACGCCGAAAAAGCCACAATGGCTACCAGACTATTAATCCCGGTTTGTGTCAACACCGCACTCAGCCCAACCTGCCGTTCCTGCTTGGCACTGCGTGCCACAAGAACGCCTATTTATTATGCCCCGTTTTTATTCATCATCGGGTTGATTTTCATGTCTTTTACAATCGAAAAGTAAGCAACCACATGGTTCAATCCAAACATTTTCGTTTAAATCCACATCGGGTTTTGAAATCCCGTTTAAAATCAACTCATTTATATTTTTAATCTCGTTTTTTAACTCTTTTAATCTTTCATTTTTTTCTTGCTCAGAATCAAAATCCCATTCATCAGGTTTTGTGTTAATTTCAACAATCCTTTTTTTTCTTTCCAAAATCATTTTCTGATGCTGAGAAATCCACTTTTCATTATCATTTACAAATAAAGAATATGACAATTCTTTCCAATCAGTCAAATCAACTCCGTTTATCCCTTGTTTTATAAGTGATTCTGTTGCTTTGTCAAAATCACCCAATAAGAAGTATAGAAATCCTATCTCGTAGCCACCAATCATTGAAATAGAATTTTGTTCAATATTTGCAAAAAGTCTATCAGCAATTTCTTTTGTACTTCCAGTGTCTTTCAATTCAAAATCTAAAACCGCTTGGTTAAAAGCACTTCTATATTCAATGTCTAATTCCGTATTTGCACAGTTAAAATAATCTCGTGAGGTTTTTAAATCACCTAATTTAAAGTAGCAAAATCCTAAATTGTGTAAGATATCTCTACGGTCGGATTTTTCATTTGCAATCATTAAATATTCTAAACTGACCATCTCCCGAAAAATGGGTTGAATAAGTTCTGCATCCCAGTCATATCGGGTGTTTAAAGATGTTTAGATATGAGGAAAGCTGGTTTAAAAAGGTTATTTTTATTGTGCAAACAAAAGCAAATAATCTCTAAAAACCAGCTCATGACAAAAGTATTAACAAAACAGGTACAGAACAAGATTAGCCGCTATTTTCTCAAACTTGAGGGTCAATTAACAAAACCGGAAGCCCGATGTATCCGGGAAATGACAACCGGAATACTAAAGACAGGTACAGTATTAGTGAATAAAATAGCCACTGGCATTGGTGATACAATATCGTTGAGCCAAACAACTAAACGCTTCAGGAACCATTATAACAAGAAAGATTTTTTCATGAAATTATTCCGGGGACATATGAACAGTGTGAAAAGCAAAGTCTGCCATGGTGACTATATCCTGTTCGATGGTTCTGATATTCAGAAAAAATATGCCAAAATGATGGATGGTCTGGACTATGTGAAAGATGGCGATAAAGGATCAATTGGCCTTGGCTATTGGCTGATGAACGTTGTACACTTTAGCAAAGACAAGGAAATGACCCCACTTTACAACAAGCTGTACAGCTTTGACAGTGGCGCCAAAAGCGAGAATCTGGAGGTTCTTGAAGCCATCAAAGAGGTGGGCTCGATAATTGACAAAGATGTCACAAAGATATTCGACCGTGGCATGGACCGGCCCATTTGCCGGGATTTCATTATTGCCGATGAAGGCCATTTCAACCTGCGTCTGAAGAAAACCACCAAGCTGGTCTACAAAGGCGAAGAAATGGCCGTGAACAAGATCAGCCGGAAAGTTCCATTGTTCATGAAACTAACAGCTACAAGGATACAGAAAAGCAAGAAGCGTCAGTTGGTTTATGAATGCGGCGCCATAAAGGTCCAATATAGAACCAAGGGCAAGACGCATGATCTTTGGCTTGTTGTCACCAAAAGGACTAATGGCGGCTATTGCTGGCTACTGACACGTTCGCCAAAAGAAAGTATTGTTGAAGTAATCAAAGAAGCATTCACGGCATACGGTTTCAGGTGGAAAATTGAAGAGTACCACCGGCATATAAAAGAATGCTACAAACTGGAAGACATCCAGATCAAAACCTTCGAAGGGCTACAAAGTATGTTGGCCATACTGACCATAGCCATGAGCATCATATACTCGTCACTTTCATCTCTGCACACAAGGCTATTGCTTGAAAGTGGTGTAAAAACACTGAACAAAGAAAAGATGTATGAACTATGCAATTTCATTTACTATAAAATCAGCACCATAATCAAAGTATTGCTGGCAAACATGACCCCAAGAGCTTTCCTCCCTCAATCCGATCCATCTCCAAATGACGGACAGTTATGCCTTTTATTAAATTTTGAAAACTAAAAACGGGAGATGGCCAATTAAATATTCTAAAGCGTTTTCATAATCCCCTTTTTCCAACAACATGAATCCAAGCAAATAATATGGCAAAAAGGATTTTGGTTTTTGTTCTATTAGTTCTTTTTGAATTTCAATTGCTCTATTTTCTTCACTCCATTCAAAATAAAGATACCATGCTAAGTTATGAGATGATTTAATCGTCTTTTTAATTGAATAAGCCAATTCAAAATATTTCAAATCCTCATTGTCAGTCAACATGGAAGGATTTTCAAAATATCCAATTGCTATCTGGTTAATCAAATCAAGGTCTTTAGGTTTTTCCTTGAGTTTATCAATCAATTCTTTAAGTTCTATTTCTGTTGTTGCTTTCATTTCTTAAATGGGGTCACCGAGTAGCTTACGCCCCCAAAGAACTGTATCCCTAAAATCCAGGATAAGCAGTGCGCATTTTCCCGGCATACATCCCCGTCATTTTTAACGCTGTCCCGGCGAAGGGGAACCCGGCTGTTCTCACTGCTTTTATCAGATATAAAAGTAGTCATTTGTCTGCATTCCTTTGCTAAATCGACTTTCCATTTTATTCTTTTTCAAAAGTACCGGCCGGATCCATCCTTTCCCAATCAGAGGAGCCGCCCTCACTAACACGTGTGAGACACCCTCCCAAACATTAGTGAGACCCCTTCACAGGCATTAGTGAGGCACCCTCCCTAACGTTGGTGAAACGGTCTCACATTCTTACTTCCAAAGCTAAAACTGCCAGCAGATTATCACAATACGTAGCTCACCGATTGCTTACGTACAAACGACCAATTTCTGTCCTTAAGCCGGACAGGCTCTTCCTTTTCCAATCGATGAAAAGGAAGCAAAAATCTTGTCAAAACGAACCCTCCGCCGGGCGTTTTGACGGCCCCCGCACCGCTCTGTTCTGCATTTGCGTCAGAGTCTTGACGGATTACCGTGTAATCCAAATGGGTTATAAGCGTAAGCAATCGGCCAGGTACAGGTGACGCAATCCGGTAGTTTCCATCATTGTTTTAAAAATTCCAAGAACATTCCGACACGGGTTGGACTTTTTTGAAGAATTACCGAAAAAGGAGCTTTTAATCTTTAAATATTAGAACTTTTGCCTTGTGATTATTGTATATTTACAAAATAGAAACATCAAGGATATGACAGCAATTGAATTAAAAAAAGTATTGATACACAGAATAGCTGAGATTGATGATGAGTCCTTTTTAAATGCCATTAAAACGATTCTTGATTCAAAGGCTCATTCCCGGATTTTCCACTTAACCCAGGAGCAGCGTGATGAAATAAATGAGTCAAAGAAACAGATTGAACAAGGTTTGTTTTTGGAACAAGCTGAATTGGATAAAGAATTTAATAAATGGCTAAACGTAAAATAGTCTGGTCACATAAGGCGAATATTAAACTTTTTGAGATCCTGGAGTTTTACAATGAAAGGAATAAGAGTAAGGAATATTCAAAGAAGCTTTATAAAAAATTCACCAAGGAATTAACCTTGCTCATTAAATATCCTGATATTGGGGTAAAGACTGAAATGGAATCAGTACGGGGTTTAATTGTTGACGGGTATATCCTATTTTATGAAATTACTCCTGATAAAATTATTGTTCATACGCTATGGGCTTGCTGGCAAGATCCAAATGATTTGAAAATAGAATAAGAATAACAAAATTTCTCCCCCAAAGAGGCCTTTTCTTATTTGTCACCATAATGGCCTATTGCTGAAATAACCAGGACTGTTATTTTTTCGTCATCAATTGTATAAACCAGGCGATGTTTTTTACTGATGCGCCTTGACCATGTGTTCTCCAGGTGCCTTAATTGCTCTACTTGTCCGGTTCCTGTGCGTGGGTGGTCGTGCAATTCTAAGAGTAATTTTGAAGCCTTTTTAAATGCTAAAGGGTAAACATTCGGACTGCCACGTATACTGAAAGCAAGATTTTTCTTTTAGACCGGGGATACCATCCTGTGGTTTGGAATTTTCTAAGTTCTACTGGAATCTTTTGGAATTAGTTGGAGTCTTCTGAAAAACTCTGGCACTTGTTGGATTTTTTCCAAAGGTGTGGAAAAAGATCGGCCAGGCCTAAATCGTAATTGCTGTTGTACAATGAGATCTTGGTAAACACATCGGTCAACCACTCTCTGGGATTCACATCACTGGCCTTACAGCATCCCAGCAGGGAATACATGATGGCAGCGTTTTCTGCCGTCTCATGATTACCACAAAACAAATAGCCCTTTCTTCCCACGGCCAGTGGCATGATGGCATTTTCGGCCAGGTTATCAAAACTTTTGGATAACGCCATCGAACGGCTGCAACGCTACATCTCCCTGAGCCGGAAGAACTCCCTGTTTTGCGGGAGCCATGCCGGGGCTGAGAGAACGGCGCTGATCTATTCGCTGGCCTGTTCTTGCAGGCTTAACGGGATAAACTCCTTCGAATACTTCGCTGATGTGTTAAACAGGCTGGCTTATATCAACCCCAATGCGACCGATGAAGTTTACTGGGAGTTGCTGCCCGATCGCTGGACTAAAAAATAATCCGATAAACCGGGCAGAGAAGAAATCTCGCTTAAGGGTACCGCAGAGACGCTTACTGATAAACTGAATCCGATAGGTTTTTGACTAAATGGAACCGGTCTGCTACCTGGCTCGCTGATGGGAGCACTTCATTTACCGCGGCAGAATAGGCGCTTGATCTGTCCCTGCAAACCAACTGGATTTCTTTATATGATTGTAGGAACTTCTTTACCTCTTTCCCGTCTCTTCCTGGTAAAAGATCTACAGCTCTTCCCCGGTCCATGTCGACCAGGATGGTTCCGTAAGAAGTCCCTTTACGGTATGCCAAGTCATCAATCCCTATATTGGGGATTTGATATGCAGAAGGAAGGACACATTTATTTACCAGTCTCAAACAGGTAGAGGGGCTGACCGGAATCCGGATAAGTTTTGACAGCCACGAACTTTTCCTGGCTGATGTTTCCAGGCTCATCCGGGTTAACAGTTGACCTGCCCGGCTGGTCCTTCTGGCATACCGGTCCAATCTACCTGTCAATTCTTGTGAAAATATTTTTTGGGAGCATCGCTTGTTCCGGCAGAAAAATTTTCGAACAATTAACTTTATGTTCACCTGTTTATCTGCAATAGACAAATCCTGCAAGCTTCTGTAATAGAGACTATGAATGCTCGTACTCTTTTTTCCGCATCGTGGGCAAAAACCTGATCTGGATTTGATTTCAGCAATGATCATTATTCCTGGGTCTTTAATATGAACTTCATTAATTCTTATCCCTGAAAGTTGTAACAGGGCATTAAAAGGGCTAAATTTGCTCTTATTAGCAAATTGCTTCATTTTATATCTTAAATATTTAAATATCAGAAAGTTAAATTAGATATAAATGTTGAGATTTGCTAATATTTTTCACTATATATTTACTTGTTTATCACATATTTATCTGTAATTTTTTATCTCTTTTTCCATCATTTTCATTCACCAAAAATGACGAAGAACCACTTTGACCGGAATACTCACTACAATTTTGGTTTTGCAGCTTGAAGTTATGAGGAAGCTGTTCTGCCAGGTCTTTAGGGTAGTTCGTATCATACAGGAATGTGAGGCCGTTTCACCAACGTTTGGGAGGGTGTCTCACACGTGTTAGTGAAGGTTTCTCCTCTGATTGGGAAAGGACGGATGTGGATGGTACGGCGCCCGAAGTCGATATCTGAGAGCTTCAGATTGATCACTTCCTGGCCACGCAAGCCTGCAGAATAGATCAGGCAAAGCACGATGCGGTGCTTCAGTAAGCCCGGTGCTTTGAACAACTCTTTCAACTCTGATCAGTCCAGGATAACCGGCAGACGGGTATCCCCTTTCAATGAAGGTAGCGGGATAGCCCGTTTATTGTTTCCCGGCAGGTGAAAATAATAACGCAAGCCATAAACGGCATGTTTAAAATTACTACGTGAAGGGGATTTTGACGACAAGGCCAGGGAGGCCAGGTATTCATTGTTCTCATCGTCGCTTACCTGTTCGGGCAACCGTCCGAAGAGAAGTGAAATTTGAGCAATCCGGCGGATGTAATTGAGAAGGGTGCTTTTGCTCTGTCCACGAAGGATGACCTGCTGTTGCAGCAGTTTGTACACTTTTTCAAAACCATCAATGGGTTGAATGGCTTTTTCAACCAAGGTAGGTTCGTTTCTTTTTTTTCATGATGATTAATATTATAGATTAAACATGAGACCAATTTACCAATTATCAATAACTTTGGTTTCGAGCTAGCCCGAAGGGATTTAGTTCAATCGAATAGCCCGCCCTGCCAGCACTTGCTGGCAGGGCGGGCTATTCGATTATGTGGCATTTTTATTTTCTTTGTTTAATCATCCAATCATATATTTCTTGTTTTTCAAAAATATAATGAATTCCATGTCCAGCATTATCTATCCGAGTATACATAATATTTCCATTGCAATTTTGCAACCTTTTTACTAATCTATCAGTCTCATTAACATTTATTTCAGTATCGGCAGTACCATGAAATGTCCAAATTGGAATTCTATTAATTCGACATATATCCAACGAATCATTGCAACCTCCACATAAAGGTACTATTGCTGCTATTCTATCAGGATAGTCCATTGCGGCATGCCACGCACCAAATCCGCCCATGCTTATCCCGGTCACATAAACTCTATTGGTATCAATGCGATATTTCATTGTCAAATCCTGATATAATGAATCTAACCAATCTATCCGAGACCAATAAGTTGTATCCGGACATTGGGGTGAAGCAATTATAAAATCATAATTATTACCTTTATCTATCAGGTATGGCAATCCATAAGCTTTGAGTTTATTTAAATCCTTGCCACGCTGAGAGCCACCATGAAGATAAATAATCAGAGGAAATGAATCATTATGACTATTATAATCCTTTGGTAAATACAGTAAATAATTACATTTTACTTTAGGCTTAGTATTAATCTGAGAGAATATATCTATACTAAATCCAAGAATAAAAAAAATCAATATTATTAGCTTATATCTCATGCTGAACGTCATTTTTAAATGCCACATAACGGTTCGCAAATATATGCAGTTGCCGACTGCGGGTTTCCTTCCTGCCGAATCGCAACGCTGTTGTAGCGGGTTGAAAACCTACAAATCTGCAGGGGAACGGCAATTGTCATATATTTTGCTGTGTGCGCCCTGCATGAGCAGAGCGCACCTGCTGAAAGCTATAGAAAAAGTTTAAAAATACAAATAAAAAGGAATAAACATAGATTCAGCAGGTGTATTTTTCCAGAGGGTGCAAGTCCCTTATGCACCGGGGTAACGTCCGGAAGCATTAGCAAGTGGCAAGGTGGTTTGGGGTGACCCATGCACTGAAGGGGGCGGAGCGTAAAAAAATGTCCGGTGGACATTTTTAGCGAACGAGCCAGCATGCAGGGAAGGGGCAAAATCCGGTACTGACGAACAGTGAATGACGTAAAGTTTTACGGCAGTAAAACCAAATGTCCGGTGGACATTTGACGACATGAAGAGCGTAGCGGTGGCATATGAGGCTGTGAAACGAGGATAAGCAAGCACACCATTGTAACGTCCCAAGAATACCAAAATCGTTTTCCAGTAGATGTCGCAGGGATTGGATGAAGGGAAAAGCTCTTACCAGGGGATACCTTGACAATCACGTGTTTGGTTAAGTCAAAGGAGTCAGCAGAGGCCATAGTAGCTATTGGCAACGAGCCGCGAACAGATACCGCGGAGGACTCACAGGGTAGTGAAGGGCTGAACATTAGGATGTTCCAAATTCGGCGGGGAGGCATTGCCAGCCCTGGCTTAAGCGGAACAGGGTAAACGAAGTAAACGAAAATTGGAATGATTGAACAGGTACTGAACCGACGGAATATGATGCGGGCTTACCGGCAGGTGGTGTCGAATAAAGGTTCGGCAGGCATCGATGGTATGGCAGTAACGGAACTCTATGCCCACCTGACTAAAAACAGGGAGCAACTGGAATCTGATATCCGTACCGGTAAGTATCTGCCCAAACCCATTCTTGGGGTAGAAATACCTAAGAGCAACGGAAAATTCCGTTTATTAGGCGTGCCCACGGCAACCGATCGCATGTTGCAACAAGCCGTAGGCCAGGTTCTGGCCATCAAATGTGAGATGGGATTCGGGGATTACAGCTATGGTTTCCGGCCCAATCGCAACGCACAGCAAGCGGTACTAAAAGCACAGGAATACATCAAATTCAGGATACCGGCACATTGTTGATATCGACCTGAAAAGCTTCTTCGATGAAGTGGACCACTGTATCCTGTTGCAGTTGCTGTACCGCAAGGTCAAATGTCCGCTCACCTTGCGCCTGATCCGCAAATGGCTGAGAGCGCCGATCCAAATCAACGGCAAACTGGTCAAAAGGCGGAAAGGGGTTCCGCAAGGATCCCCGCTTAGTCCGTTACTGTCAAATATCATGCTGAATGAGCTTGATAAGGAAATGGAGAGGCAGGGACTTCGCTACGTCAGATACGCCGATGATTTTAGTGCGTACACCAAAAGCAGATCGGAGGCCCGCAAGATCGGCAACAACTTGTTTCTATTTTTGAAAAACAAGTTGAAGTTACCGATCAACCGGGAGAGGGCCGACTGTAAAGAAATTGTCCGGTGGACAATTTTAAGGAGGAGCCAGGTTGAAGGGATGGAGCATCCGCCGACCAGTCAACTTTAAAGTTTTGGGATACGGTTTCGTACCTACTTACCGTAAGGGAGAAAAAGGCCAATACCAACTGGTTGCAAGCGACAAAAGCTGGAAGAACCTGAAACAAAAGCTGAAAACGATCACCCGCAAGACCACCCCAATGAGTTTCGATGAGCGCATTCAAAAGCTCAAAGAAATTACCCGGGGATGGCTCAACTATTTCCGTATGGCGAGCCTGCACGGCAAGCTAAAGGAAGTGGACGGATGGCTCAGAAATCGGCTGCGGTATTGCATCTGGCATCACTGGAGGGCCGACCGTAAAGAAATGTTCCGGTGGAACATTTTAGGGAGGAGCCAGGTTGCAGGGGAGGGAGCGGAAACGGAAGAACCTGATCCGTCTGGGGGTCGATCCGGAACATGCTTACCAGTGGAGCCGTTCCCGGACGGGTGGATGGGCTATTGCCCAAAGCCCGATTTTGAGAACGACCATTACCTTGGAGCGATTGCGAAAAAGAGGGTACGAAGCGTTGCTGACGTATTACGGAAAAGTTGCCCCACATCTTAATGAACCGCTGTATATGTGCCCGAGGTTAAAATGTCCGGTGGACATTTTGGCCGAAGGGGTGGAGCGTAGCTCGCGTACCTGCAGTGGTGTGAAAGCCTCTCCCTGTCAGCACTTGCTGGCAGGGCGGGCTATTCGATTATGTGGCGTTTAAAATTCTTTTCTATTCCCATTTGTATCTGCAATGTACATTTTTTCATTTTCAATTATCAATGCTGAACTATTTTCATAATGGTCAACATCCAATCTAATTACTTTTCCTTGAAAATCTTTAGAAATGCTATCAACTGGTGTATGTCCAACAGCAATTGTATTACAATCAAGGTAAGCTAAAACGCTATCAAGTTCCGTTTCCGATATTTTATCATAATCTTCGGTTGATTCAATTAAGCCTCTATACCATAAAATCCCAAGCTCAGTCAGCAAAAAGACAGATTCGTCTGTTTCAAAATCCTGTGTCGCAATATCTCTTCTAATTTCTGTGTTAATTTTTTTTAAGGACAAGTCATATTTTAATATCTCAGGGCTAATTCCACCGTGAACAAATACCATATCACCAGATTTAAGTATTGAATTTTTCTCAACTAACCATTTGCCTAATTCAGTTTCTTCACTGAATAGTTGATTTATCCCTTTTTGCATTGTTTCATAATTGCGATGGTATTTCGGTGCGCAGTATACATCATAACCCAGTAAAACAATTTGTTCATGGTTTCCAAGCAAGTAATGAACCTTTCCCCCTGATTTTTCTGCCTCTTGCTCCAAATGATATGTTAACCATAAACACTGAGTAACATATTCACCACGGTCAACCAAATCGCCAACTATCACTAATTGTCCGTTCCCAAAAATCCAATTATAATTCGTATCAATCACCTTATTAGCAAGCAATAATTGATAATACTTTTCAAAATTCCCTTCAATATCGGAAATAGCTATCAACTTATCAGGTACTGAAATTGAATCAACGGAGATAATCTTATCCTTCTTTAATCGGAATGTAAAAGGAGGGCAATCAATACTATCAAAATCACAGGTAAATTCTGTTTTATCCAAATCAGAATTCGCAACTTTAATTGAATCAAAAGAGTAATCACGGTTTTGAAAAATTATCAAAGAGGAATCTGGTCGGTCAAGAATGTACGGTCCATCACTAAATGATGAAATTTGAATCTTTGTTCCATCAGTACAAGAGTGAAGAACTATTAATAATCCAATTGCGAAAATTAGAAGTGTCTTTTTTATCATTTTATATGTCGGTTTGTTGTTTCTCATCCTGTTGTCGCCAAATGCCACATAACGGACGGAACTATATGCAGTTGGGGATTGCGGGTTGCTTTCCTGTCGAACCCCGATGCCGTTGTTGCGGGCTGCGAACTTTGTTGTCCGCACCGAAACCCCAATTGACATATAGTTTTTGTGTGCGCCCTGCATGAGCAGAGCGCACCTGCTGAAAGCTATAGAAAAAGTTTAAAAATACAAATAAAAAGTAATAAACATAGCTCAGCAGGTGTATTTTTCCAGAGGGTGTAAGTCCCTTATGCACCGGGGTAACGCCCGGAAGCATTAGCAAGTGGCAAGGTGGTTTGGGGTGACCCATGCACTGAAGGGGGCGGAGCGTAAAAAAATGTCCGGTGGACATTTTTAGCGAACGAGCCAGCATGCAGGGAAGGGGCAAAATCCGGTACTGACGAACAGTGAATGACGTAAAGTTTTACGGCAGTAAAACCAAATGTCCGGTGGACATTTGACGACATGAAGAGCGTAGCGGTGGCATATGAGGCTGTGAAACGAGGATAAGCAAGCACACCATTGTAACGTCCCAAGAATACCAAAATCGTTTTCCAGTAGATGTCGCAGGGATTGGATGAAGGGAAAAGCTCTTACCAGGGGATACCTTGACAATCACGTGTTTGGTTAAGTCAAAGGAGTCAGCAGAGGCCATAGTAGCTATTGGCAACGAGCCGCGAACAGATACCGCGGAGGACTCACAGGGTAGTGAAGGGCTGAACATTAGGATGTTCCAAATTCGGCGGGGAGGCATTGCCAGCCCTGGCTTAAGCGGAACAGGGTAAACGAAGTAAACGAAAATTGGAATGATTGAACAGGTACTGAACCGACGGAATATGATGCGGGCTTACCGGCAGGTGGTGTCGAATAAAGGTTCGGCAGGCATCGATGGTATGGCAGTAACGGAACTCTATGCCCACCTGACTAAAAACAGGGAGCAACTGGAATCTGATATCCGTACCGGTAAGTATCTGCCCAAACCCATTCTTGGGGTAGAAATACCTAAGAGCAACGGAAAATTCCGTTTATTAGGCGTGCCCACGGCAACCGATCGCATGTTGCAACAAGCCGTAGGCCAGGTTCTGGCCATCAAATGTGAGATGGGATTCGGGGATTACAGCTATGGTTTCCGGCCCAATCGCAACGCACAGCAAGCGGTACTAAAGGCTCAGGAATACATCAATTCAGGATACCGGCACATTGTTGATATCGATCTGAAAAGCTTCTTCGATGAAGTGGACCACTGTATCCTGTTGCAGTTGCTGTACCGCAAGGTCAAATGTCCGCTCACCTTGCGCCTGATCCGCAAATGGCTGAGAGCGCCGATCCAAATCAACGGCAAACTGGTCAAACGGCGGAAAGGGGTTCCGCAAGGATCCCCGCTTAGTCCGTTACTGTCAAATATCATGCTGAATGAGCTTGATAAGGAAATGGAGAGGCAGGGACTTCGCTACGTCAGATACGCCGATGATTTTAGTGCGTACACCAAAAGCAGATCGGAGGCCCGCAAGATCGGCAACAACTTGTTTCTATTTTTGAAAAACAAGTTGAAGTTACCGATCAACCGGGAGAGGGCCGACTGTAAAGAAATTGTCCGGTGGACAATTTTAAGGAGGAGCCAGGTTGAAGGGATGGAGCATCCGCCGACCAGTCAACTTTAAAGTTTTGGGATACGGTTTCGTACCTACTTACCGTAAGGGAGAAAAAGGCCAATACCAACTGGTTGCAAGCGACAAAAGCTGGAAGAACCTGAAACAAAAGCTGAAAACGATCACCCGCAAGACCACCCCAATGAGTTTCGATGAGCGCATTCAAAAGCTCAAAGAAATTACCCGGGGATGGCTCAACTATTTCCGTATGGCGAGCCTGCACGGCAAGCTAAAGGAAGTGGACGGATGGCTCAGAAATCGGCTGCGGTATTGCATCTGGCATCACTGGAGGGCCGACCGTAAAGAAATGTTCCGGTGGAACATTTTAGGGAGGAGCCAGGTTGCAGGGGAGGGAGCGGAAACGGAAGAACCTGATCCGTCTGGGGGTCGATCCGGAACATGCTTACCAATGGAGCCGTTCCCGGATGGGGGGTTGGGCAATTGCCCAAAGCCCGATTTTGAGAACTACCATTACTTTGGAGCGATTGCGAAAAAGAGGGAACGAAGCGTTGCTGACGTATTACGGAAAAGTTGCCCCACATCTTAATGAACCGCTGTATATGTGCCCGAGGTTAAAATGTCCGGTGGACATTTTGGCCGGAGGGGTGGAGCGTAGCTCGCGTACGTACAGTGGTGTGAAAGCCTCTCCCTGTCAGCGTTTGCTGACAGGGCGGGCTATTCGATTGTAGCCTGTGCTTATTAAATATAATCTCAATTGCATAGTGTTAAAAGGCAGGCTCTTTGACGGGTTTTGGTTGAAGGTTGATTTTGTGCGACCCGACAATGTGTCTGACATTGTATTATTTTAATCGAATCTGGAATATCCATCTGGATTACTTTTATAGTTCTCGTATTCAGTCAAAAAGAATTTTATAAATGTGTCATTGGCATTATAAGATTTAAATTTATCTATTATGGGTTCAACAGGGATAAACTCATTTAGTCGTTTAAAATGAATGAATTTATGCACTTCTTCATTATTGCTTCCAAAAGCATAACTTCTTGTTTCACTAATAAAACTTTTACAGAATAGAATTAGTAACTCATCATCAGAGTTAACTTTTTTAATTAAAGTATCCAAATTTGTATTATTCCATTCCTTCCATCTGTAAAAGATAAATAAAAAGTTATTATTATTAAGTAATTCTCTGGGGTTCTGCTCAAAACAATTTTCAATTTTAGTGACACATAAAATTTGTAACTCTTTTAATCTATCAACGGAAAGTATCGGAAGATTGATATTACTATTTTTTTCTTGATGCTGTGTTTCTAATGAAATAAAATCAACAGGTCCATATATACCATTACTTTTCGATATACATTCATTTAACAATAAATAATTTTCTTCTTTGTCTTCATCTTTAATAAGCTGATATATTATCCGCATAATCAAAAAGTCAATCCCAAAATCAAACATCCCTTCTCGTTCAGTTGGAAAATTATCTAATCTATTGAAAAAAACTTTAATCAGATTTTTAGTCTTGTTTTTATTGAAAATGGATTTATCTCCAATATAATCATCTAATCTTTCTACAATTGCTCTTATCTTTTTATTGCCCAAATATTCATCAATATTCTGTTCTAGTTCTTCAAAATTTTCAGTTGAAGCTATAAATTTATCAACCTCATATTGAGTTAGCTCTGCCTCATTACTCCCAGGTATCAAGGTGAAGTAGGCATCAAAATGTTTTGCAGAACACACTCTCTGCTCTTTACCCCATTTTGTCTGATAATCACTAGAATAGAAGTTATTCTCACTGATTATATTTTTGATTTGGGGAAACAGATTGGCAATCAGTTTTTTTACGGATTCTTTATGTGAATCTGTAACTAAATTAAATCCATTTTCTAAATTTTCTTTTCTGGATTTTTTTTCCGCATCTCTAAGCCCCCCAGACATATTTAATTGATTAACAAATAATTCCTTCCTTGCTTTCATAAATACATGAAATTCAGGAACAAAAACTCTTAGGACTTCAATTGCAAAAAAATCAACAGGATTTACTTCAAAAACATTTTCCTTATATAAAAAGTTAATATTAAATAACAGGCTATTCACATATCTTTTAACATCTCTAATGTTTTGAAAAAAATCCTTATAGCCAGCGTGGTAAGTATTCGCCCAATAATTCCCTTCAAAATATTTATTTACTGAGCTTGGCAATTTGAGAATTAATTGTTCCAACTCCGCAAATAAATTTTTCCTTATATTATCAATTTTTACGTAAGGCAAATCAAAATCAACTTGAACTATTTTTTTTAAATATTCTTTACCTGATATTCCTGCTTGCTCCTCAAGATTTAATTCAATTATTCGACTATCATATGCAAGTAAATAAATTGTATTTGGAAAATCGGCATTTATTCTTATTAAGCGAAAGATGTCTCGAATTTCATTTTGAGTTAACCTATCAATGTCGTCAATTATTATTAATAGCTTTTTCTTTCTATCCTTTAGATGATTAATAATTTCTTTCTTTAATGAGAGGACAGAGGTATCCTTTTTTAAGGCTTTTATTTCGAATACTTTTGCTATTCTGGATAAAGTTTGGCTGATAAGCTGAGAACCAATAAGTAATATGCCAAAAATAAATATTATTGTACTTAAAAGTCTATCTGAAATACCAATCCATTGTATAATTTGACTTACTGATATCCCAAATAGACCTAATCCAATAATTAACTTTGAAACAAAATCTTTTGACAAGTTAGAATCAGATTTTAATTCAATTAATTCACTATATAACTTAAGTTTTTTAGCAATTAATTCATCAGAGACTTTTTCTTTTCTTAATTTCAACTCATTGGCAATTTCATTAAAAAAGTGAAAATTCAAATTATCTTTATTTGAAAATATCCATGGATTAAACTCAATTAAAGTAGGATTATTCTCTTTCTTATCTAATTCCATCTGTTCCTTTATCAGACTTATAACAGATGATTTTCCAAGTCCCCATTCACCTTTTAAAGATATCACTAAACTATCCTCACCTTCCCATTTACTTAAAGATTCCTTTAATTGGTAGGCAAATCCAAGTCTATTTAATTTATCTTCCTTGGATGTGTTTATCGGTCTGTCAGAAATAAAAACTATATCATTCATATCGCAATTTGTCTGAGGGTTAGAAGATTTAGCTCTTTTGCAAACTTTGGTTTTAGAGTCAGCTTGTGCGGTTTGCAAATGTGCTAAATTCGCGCCGGCAAGCATTGGCTACAACTATGTAATAGCACGAAGTTATTACACTTTTTTGCCATTTTTGTTAGCTGCTTTTATGCCCGGGTTTCCAAACATCCTGTCGAGCGGGCTTTGTATCCGGTTGATAGCTTTATTACTGACATGGGTGTAAATCATCGTGGTTTTTATGCTCGAATGACCAAGCAACTGCTGGATGTACCTGATATCGGTGCCCATAAGTTTAAATTTTAGTTTTTATCCCTTCAATTTACGCCAATCTCCCTTAAAGTCAAATAGACCAATGATAAAATCTTTTACAATCATTATTTCGGTGAGCAAAACAATAATCTCAGGCTGCAAAGCATAAATCCGGGTGTGCAAACCTTAGCTCCGGAAATACGAGCGGATTATTCTTTGTTAAATCTGTAAGTTAAGTTTTCCTTGTATATGGAAGTAAATCTGTCCGGGTATATGGCGGAAAAAGTTTCCTCCAATATGGAAACAGTCTTATTTATGCGTTAAAGTCAATTTCTTTATGCATTAAAGACAACTTGTTTATGCGTTAAAGAAAAAGTGTTTATGCATTAATCGGAAGTTGTCTATGCTGCAACCGGTGTCTTTATCATTTTCTACCGGTGCTTCTCCCAAACACTTTTTCCCTTATGCCGGAAGGATAAAAAAGTTATACGTGTAATCCAGTTGCATTTCACGTATAATGCAATCGTATTACACGTGTAACTCATTTGGATTACACGTATAACCCAAATGGGTTATAAGCGTAACTTTCGAAAATTTATTGTTCAGTAAAACTTCTTCTCAATTCCGCAGGTACCTGGCAAACATTTTATGGCATCCCCGGTAACAACATCTTCAACATTAGCCCCATTATACCGCTATTTAGAGGAGCCGCCCTCACTAACGTTGTTGCGACACTATCCCAAACGTTGGTGAAACGGACTCACATTCCTATACGATACGGATTACCCCAAAGACCCGGAAGAACCTGATCCGTCTGGGGGTCGATCCGGAACATGCTTACCAATGGAGCCGTTCCCGGATGGGAGGATGGGCTATTGCCCAAAGTCCGATTTTGAGAACGACCATTACCTTGGAGCGATTGCGAAAAAGAGGGTACGAAGCGTTGCTGACGTATTACGGAAAAGTTGCCCCACATCTTAATGAACCGCTGTATATGTGCCCGAGGTTAAAATGTCCGGTGGACATTTTGGCCGGAGGGGTGGAGCGTAGCCCGCGTACCTACAGTGGTGTGAAAGCCTCTCCCTGTCAGCGTTTGCTGACAGGACGGGCTATTCGATTAGGGGCTGGGCTTTTGTTTGGATTCTATTTTTAGATTTTAAAATTAGTCTATCTGATAGCATTACTTATTAGAATCAATAATCATTTAACAATTAATTCAATTATCTCATTTGGAGATTTTTGATTCCGAATGCAAATTTCCTCAATAGTTTTCGAGTCACCAATTTTGATGTTATTTTTTTTTAGAATTATCTCTGCATCATTATAGTCAACATTTAACACAATAAAAGAACTTGAGATAGGAGCTTTTAATATCTTATCTATTATAACTTGTTCATGATTCCCATTTACTTTTCCTATAATAATAAGTCCTATCGAAATTAATAAAACGACTAGTCCTGAAACATAAAATATTTTCTTTTTAAAATGTCCTTTCAAACTTGTCCAATTAATAATTATATGAAGAATTGAAAAAAGGACAAACGTCAAGCCTAATAATTCATGAAGAACTCGCGTATAGTCGTCAAACAAATGAAAGAACATTAAAATCCCAGAAAGTCCAATTACTAGAAAAAGAAAAACAATATAAGGTGTAACAAAACTTCTTTTAATCTTCATACCAGTTCTTTTTACAAATTTAAATTCCGATAATTCTCATTTTATAATAATATTTTCAATCATTTGTGTTTTGACTTTTTTATGCCAGTCAATTAATGTTCTTAGTGGCATTTTAGCCTTGCCCCTAACTATGTAATAGCACGAAGTTATTACACTTTTTTGCCATTTTTGTTATCTGCTTTTATGCCCGGGTTTCCAAACATACTGTCGAGCGGGCTTTGTATCCGGTTGATGGCTTTATTACTTACATGTGTGTAAATCATCGTGGTTTTTATGCTCGAATGACCAAGCAACTGCTGGATGTACCTGATATCGGTGCCCATAAATTTAGATTTAATTTCCATCCCTCCAATTTACGCCAATCTGCCTTCAAGTCAAATAGGTTTCTGGTAAAAGTTGTTACGTTCATTACTTGGATGAACAAAACAATAGTCTCAGCCTGCAAAACATAAATCTGGATGTGCAAACCTTAGCTCAGGAAATACAGGCTGGTTATTCTCTTTTCAAATCAGCTTTCTATTTTGCTGTGTTTCTCAGGTCGTTTTATTTGATGGATTGAATTTGTCATCATCCCATCTTGCAGGATTGTTGATGATGTATTCCGAAATGTTGTGACAGGATTGTTCGTCGCGGATAATATGGTCGTGATAATTGCGTTGCCATAATTTACCTTCGAAAGGTGACCAACCCTGTTTTTTTACACCACGGATGTATTCATTGGTGGTCATGGTTTTAAACCAATCCATGACATCGCCAATGGTTGAACCCCATTTTTTGTTATGAATCCCGTATTTTTCACCGGTTCCCGATTGTTCGCCCCTGGAATCGCCAAATTCATTGTTTATTCCCGTTCCGGGTTGATCGTTGTTATTATTGTGTCCGCAATATTCATCATTGGTGGTAATGTCAATTGGACGCCCACGTAGGGGCGCCCCTACGTGGGCGTCCAATTCATGTATGTGATCATCCGTATTTTCAATAATACAATGAACAGGATTGGGCATAACCACCATTTCATGACACCGGTTGCCGGGATATTTATTTTCAATTTCCAGGTACCATTTTTCCACCATCCGACCGGCATCGTTCAATTGTATTTTTTTGTTCTGAATCTGGCCAAACAAACAGACCCGTTTTTTTACACAGATGGTTACGAAATACAATCCTGCCTGAGAATAATCGTATCCTCTCAGGCGAAGGTTATGGCGATGATGGATTTTCGGATCATATTTCATTCCATATTGTTCATTTTATTTTTTTAAAACTATCAGTTTCCGTTCCATGAGCCGCCATTAATTCCCGTCATTTCTTCCCTATCATCCCCAGCAACTGGTCAATCTTCTCCTTTAAATACTTATTTTCTTCTACTAATCGTTGGATCTCTCCTTCTTTTGAGGTTAATAATTTTTCCAATATTTCATACCCAATTTCTTGATGATAGACAAATCCGTAACCAGTTTCTTTAATTTCTTGTATCTCTTGATGGATATATACACCATCCTGCTTGAGCAAGTCTTCTGCTGTTGTTTCCAATATTTCAGCGATTTGCCCCAGCCTTTCCAGATCCAGTTTGGTTGCTCCGCTTTCGAGGTTTTGGTAGCTACGCAGGTTCATGCTTAGTTTATCGGCCAGGTCTTGTTGACGAAGACCTTTCAGCTCCCGTTGCTTCTTGATGTTAAAACGGGCGGTATCCATGATATCCATAACGGTAATATTTTGGTTTCCAATTAATATGAAAAAAATGTTCATGCCATATGAAAAAAACAAACATATTATTCCGGTTACTGTCAATATGTTGCTTATTATCTTTGACAGACTAAAAATAACAAATGTTATCAAAATTATTCTAATAAAAATGAAGTGCCGGGATAATATTTTCCGGCTTACAAAATAAAACGATAAATTTGCGAACGCTTTTTTAGAGAATTAAAGCATTCGCACTTGATGTCTCGCATCGGAAACTAGCAAATTTCAATTGGGTGAGACAATAAGTGAAGATGCTCACGTCATATTTTACGATATTGGCGTGGGCCTACTTATCACCCAAGGTATTGCTAGTACCTCGATGCGGTAAGGCAGGTTCCACGCCATTTTTTATGGCCTTACCTCAACTTACCGGTTTTGGAATACTGGTTTTATTAGCAGCCCATTACCTGAGACACAAACCAGTTTTTAACCTAAAAACCTAAACGTGTCATGCTCCGGTTAAAACATGCTTTCTCATCCCCCAAACGGGCACCCTGAAGAAAGGGATAACACAGAATGGGGCCTTCTTCCGGATTCCCGGAAACACGAACGCCTTAAGAAGGAAAATCAACTGAACATTCATCCTAAAATTCTGAAAGCAGGAACAAAAATCCGGCTTTATGGCACTCTTATGTCCTTTTTACAATGAATAATTAATAATGAGTAATGAACAATGAATAAAAACCCGCAACTGCGGAACGATTAAATTTTAACCTGATAAACTAACTGAATTATGAAAAAAAAGCGACTGTTTTATTGGCTGGCGGACAAACGCCGGCCCCTGCTGTGCATGGCCCTGGCAGGGCTGTGGTGGTCGTGCAGCGACAGCAGTGAAGGGGGCGGCGCCCCTTTCGACCCGGAAAAGCCGGTCGTGCTCAACGCCTTTTACCCCGACTCCGGGAAGTACCAGGAACAGGTCATCCTGACCGGCACCAATTTCGGCACCGATCCCGGTGCCATCAGCGTTTATTTCAATACCGCCAGCGCCGCGGTGATCGGGGCCGGCGGGGATAAAATCTACGTGCAGGCACCCCGCCTGCCGGGCGATACCTGCGTGCTGTCGGTCGTTATCGGAAAGGATTCCGTGAGCTACGACCAGCCCTTTTTCTACCAGGAGTCGGTAACGGTAACCACCATCGCCGGAAACGGGAACGGCGACGGTTACCAGGACGGCGACCTCTCCTCGTCCATCCTCCAGCCCCGCTATTTATGCGTGGACAAGGAAAACAACATCTTCGTCTCGGTCTGGAACGCGGCCGGGACTGTTTATGAGCTCGCCCGGATTGACGAGGAGGCCAACGAGCTGGTCACCATTAAAAAGGATGCCGCCTGCAATATCCCCTGTGCCGATCCCGAGACGGGAATGATCACTGTCCCCAACGAAACAACCGTCGGTTCGTTCTATACCCTCAACCCGGATGAACTGTGGGCACCCCGGACCAGGGAAATGGTCTGGACCAATACTTCTGACAGGCCTTCTGACGGGTACAAGCATTGCATGGTGGTAAACCCCGGTGACGGCTACATTTATACCCAGTACTATTTCGGGCAGATCGTGAAGATAAACCCCAGTACCTACGAGGCGGAGGTCATTTACATGATGGAACAGGGCGACTGTTACGGGATGACCTTCAACCCCCTGCGGCCCAACATCCTGTACCTTTCCTTATGGGACAATGCCGGGGTCAATGCCAACTCGATCTGCACCATCGATGTGACCGATCCGAAAAACTCGTTTCAGATAATCTGCGGCAACTCCGCCGGGGGGCACCGCGACGGACCCCTGGGCGTGGCCGAGTTCGACTGCCCGGCACAGATCTACTGCGACGACGACGGTAACATTTACGTGGCCGACTACAACAACAGTTGTATCCGCCGGATTACCCCCGACGACATGGTGGAAACGGTGCTGGGAATGCCCGGCACCGCCGGCTGGCAGGACGGAAGCAAGGACGAGGCCCTGTTCGACCACCCCCGGGGAATCGGCATCAGTTCCGACGGTTCGGTCTATGTGGCCGATTACGGGAACTGCCGCGTAAGGAAGCTTTCCATTAACTGAAAAGATTTTTTAACAAAAATATCCGGTCGTTTGCATGGAAGGGGCGTTGCCCCTGTGACCCCAATTACTTTTTTGTCTTGACACAAAAAAGTAATCAAAAAAAGTCAAGGCTACGTCCACTTCGCACGAAAAACTACGCTCAAGGACTAAAATCTTTTAAACTCGCCTGCGGCTCAGACAGAAAAGATTTTTTAACGCCCTCTTCACTTGTTTTTCGGCTCACCGGACGAGGCCAGTCCATCCCCATTTATTCGGGATAAAAAGACGGATACGCATAAAATAAAACAAGAAAATCAAACACATGAAACACATAAAAATAACAGGTTTGTTAGGGTTGTTCCTTTCCTTGTGCCTGGCCCTCCCGGCACAGGAAAAGGACAACCGGTTCGCCATTAAAGGGACCGTGTACGACCAGGCGGATGTCCCGGTGCCGGGTGTCACCATTTACATCCGGGACAAAATAAGCATCGGGACTACTTCCGGCAATGACGGGAACTTCAGCATACAGGCTTCCCGCGGCGACATGATCGTCTTCTCCTTTGTCGGCTTCGAGAAGGCCGAATACCTGGTCACCGAAGAAAAGCAGGACCTGAAAATAAAAATTACCGAAGCCAAGCAAAAGCTCGACGAAGTGGTCATTGTCGGGCTCGGCAGCCAGCGGAAAATTTCCAACGTGGCGGCTGTTTCCTCCATCGATGTCAAGGACCTGCAGCAACCGGCCGCCTCCGTGGCCAACCTGCTGGGCGGACGCGCCGCCGGGGTCATCTCCATGCAGTCCAGCGGCGAGCCCGGGAAAAACCTCTCCGAATTCTGGATCCGCGGCATCGGTACCTTCGGGGCAAACTCCAGCGCGCTGGTCCTGATCGACGGACTCGAAGGCAGCATCAACTCCATCGACCCGGCCGATATTGAGAGCTTCTCCATCCTGAAGGATGCTTCGGCTACAGCCGTTTACGGCGTGCGCGGGGCCAACGGCGTGGTGCTGATCACCACCAAAAGGGGCGAAGCCGGCAAACTGAAGATTACCGGGCGCGCCAACTTTACCTTGTCGCACCTGGAGCATATCCCCCGCTACCTGCGGGCCTACGATTATGCCAGGCTCGCCAACGAGGCACGGGAAGTCAGGGGCGAATCCGCCCTTTACAGCGATATCGAGCTGGATATTATCAAGGACCACCTCGACCCGGATCTTTACCCCGATGTTTCCTGGCAGGACGAAGTGCTGAAAAACAACTCCTTCAAGCAGAGCTATTATGTCAGCGCGCGCGGAGGGGCCAGGGCCGCCAGGTATTTTCTCAGCCTGGGCGGGAGCCGGGAAACGGCCGCCTACAAATATGATAAAAACAGTCCTTATGCCAATAATGTCGGCTACAGCACCTATTCCTACCGGGCAAATATCGACCTGGAACTCTCACCCGCAACCGGCCTTTACTTCGGGTCCAGCGGCTACCTTTCCGTTCAGAACAACCCGGGCGTTGCCAGCACGGACTACATCTGGCAGGCCCAGGCCAAACTGAACCCCCTGCTGCTCCCGGTCAAATACTCCAACGGCCAGCTCCCTGCCGCCAGCGACGCCGCGGGCACTTCTTCACCTGTGGTGATGATCAACAACATGGGACGGCGCACCGACCAGGAATATGACGGCGAATATACCCTCGAACTGAAGCAGGACTTTTCAAAACTGGTACAAGGGTTGAAATTCCGGGTCCAGGGCGCCTATAACCTGAACAGCTTCTTCTCGGAGAGCAGGACAAAACAGCCGGCCCTCTACCAGGCGGTCAGCCGCGATAAGAACGGCGGACTGGTGACCATCGAACGGGTGGCCGAAGGGGCCGTATCGTATTCCAAAAGTACCGACCAGTACCGCAAATACCACCTGGAAAGTACCGTCAATTATGACCGTACTTTCGGGCAGGCGCACAATGTTACCGGTCTGGTTTACTACTATATGAGCGACGAAAAAACGGCCAGCGACGGAACGGACAACCTCAGCGCCATCCCGGTCCGCTACCAGGGCCTGTCCAGCAGGGTTACCTACGGGTACCGGGATACCTACCTGGTTAATTTCAATTTCGGGTACACCGGTTCGGGAAACTTCCAGTCCGGGCACCAGTTCGGCTTCTTCCCCTCCATTGCCGTGGGATGGGTGCCTACCGGCTACGAAGCTGTTAAAGACAACCTGCCCTGGCTGGGCTTCCTGAAGTTCAGGGCTTCCTACGGTTCCGTCGGGAACGACCAGATCTCTTCCACGCGTTTTCCCTACCTGACCCTGGTCAGCTCCTCGACGGTCAGCCCCTGGGGGTCAAACGGCGTGGAAGGGGTCACCGAATCGACCGTCGGGGCCGATAACCTCAAATGGGAAAAGGCCCTGAAAGCGGACTTCGGAATTGAAGGCCGTCTGTTTGACGATCAGGTTAAGTTCGTTGTCGATTTTTTCAGGGACAAGCGCGACGGCATCTTCATGCAGCGGGTGCAGGTGCCCGATTATGCCGGCCTGGTCTCCCTGCCTTACGGCAACGTGGGCAGGATGGTCAGCTTCGGGGCCGACGGAAACGCCAGTTACACCCGTGCCATCAGCAAGGACATGAGCTTTACCGTCAGGGGAAATTTCACGTTCTCCAAAAACGATGTCAAGAACTGGGAGGAGGCCAACCCGGCCTATCCCTACCAGGAGGCGTCGGGCTACCCGTACGGCACCATCCGCGGCTATCATGCCCTCGGCCTTTTCAGGGACCAGGACGACGTGGACAACAGCCCCTCGCAGTTCGGGGCCTCCCTGATGCCCGGGGATATCAAGTACCGGGATGTAAACGGCGACGGACAGATCGACTCCGACGACATGACCCCCTTGTCATACAGTACCTATCCCCTGCTCATGTATGGATTCGGGGCCGAATTCCGGTATAAAAATTTCTCTGCCGGGGTCTTGTTCAAGGGGACCGGCAAAACCGATTACTTTCATGTGGGGTACAACAGTAACGGGGAGGGCTATGTGCCGTTCTTCAACGGCGTTTACGGGAATGTGCTCTCAATTGCCAACGATCCGTCAAACCGGTGGGTACCGAAAAAATATGCAGCCGAACACGGCATCGATCCCGGTCTGGCTGAAAACCCCGGTGCCCGCTTTCCCCGGTTATCGTACGGCTACAACACCAACAACTGCCAGCTCTCCGATTTCTGGAAAGGGGACTCCCGCTACCTGCGCCTGCAGGAGGTAACAATCAACTACAACCTCAAAGCTTCCGTGCTGCGAAAAATCCATATCGCCTCGGTCGACCTCCAACTGGTCGGGAACAACCTCTGCGTCTGGGACAAGGAGGGTTTATTCGACCCGGAGCAGGCTTACCAAAATGGTGAGGTGTACCCCATACCGGCCACTTATACCCTGCAATTGTATATCAACCTGTAAGGTATGCGCAAGTCAGGTCCCCGATTCACCGGAAGGTGAAAAGCAGGGATGGCCGGTCAAAGTAGTCCGGGCCGGCGATGGCGGGAACGGTTTTTTGCGGGTATTCAAGGAGGTGGGCCAGAAAGAAAAAACCGTGAGGCGGGAGGAAGGATGACTTTGACAAGACTTTTTCTTCCTTTTGGTCGACTGCAAAAGGAAGGGCCCCGCCGGCCAGAGGCGAATACAAATTAAAAATTGTCAGGTTATTAAAAGAACGAAAAAAATACCTCTAAAAATTTATACAATGAAAACAAATACAACAGATATCAGGAAGGCGGGGTCGCTTTCCGGTCCGGGAACAAGGCCTTTCCGCTGTTCCCGGCTCATCATTGGCGCCCTGCTGGCCCTTGTCTTTTCTTCCTGCAGCGATTACCTCGGCATCGACGACTATTTCAGCGACGAGCTGAAGCTGGATACCGTCTTTGCAAAAACAAGGTACATCGAAGCCTACCTATGGGCCGCAGCCGCCATGTTCCCCGACGAGGGGAATATCCTCGATTATAATTATACCCCCGGCCCTACCGCCACGGACGAAGCGTTCACCGGCTTCCTGACTTCTTCCGGCTATAACGGGATCCGGTACGTGCTGGGCGAAATTACGGCCGGTAATATGCATGAACTGGAAACCTGGGGAAACTTGTACAAGATTATCCGTAAATGCAACATCATCATCAACCGCATTGACGAGGCAACTGATATGACCACCAAAGAGCGGTTTTCCATCCTGGGGAATACCCGGTTTATCAGGGCTTATGCCTATTACAACCTGATCGTGGATTACGGCCCCCCCATCCTGCTGGGCGACGAGGTCGTGGCCTCGAACGAGGACCTCGCCTATTACGACCGGGAACGGGGCACCTACGACGAGGCCGTGGACTATGTTTGCTCCGAGCTGGACTCCGCTGCCGTTTATTTAAGTTCAACGGTTTCCCTGATGGAATTCGGACGACCGACCAAAGGCGCCGCTTACGGGCTGATCGCACGGTTGCGCCTGATACAGGCCAGTCCCCTTTACAATGGCGGGGAAGCCGCCCATACCACTTTCGGGGACTGGACCCGTTCTTCCGACGGCGCGTATTACGTTTCGCAGGCCTATGATGAAAAACGCTGGGCCGTGGCTGCCGCTGCCGCCAAAAGGGTCATGGACATGCAGGTCTCCGGAAGCGGTCAGTATTCCCTGCATACGGTCGAAGCCGATTCGAAAACGCCCGCTTTGCCCGACGGGGTGACCGGCGACCCTGATTATTACAATACCTGGCCCGACGGGGCTGCCGGTATCGACCATTACAGGTCTTACGCCGAAATGTTCAACGGGGAATCTGTACTGGCCACCAACCCTGAATTTGTCTGGGCCAGGACAAGCAGCGAGGTTAAAGCGGAAACACAGGAGTCGTTTCCCGAGAGCGTGGACGGGTGGAACGGCATGTGCGTCACCCAGAAGGTGGTCGACGCTTATGCCATGGCCGACGGACGCTCCATTGACAATTCCAGCGCGGCTTATCCTTATACGGAGACCGGGTCCTCCTCTGCCGTAAACTCCTTCTCGGGATATCGGCTGAATGCCGGGGTCAGCAACATGTATGTCAACCGGGAGATGCGCTTTTATGCCTGCGTGGGCTTCTGCGAATGTTACTGGCCCATGACCTCGTCAACGTCATCGGGTTACTATAACCAGACCATTACCTATTATTACGGCTCCGCAAACGGGAAGGGCCATGTCAGCGACCCGGTCAACTTCCCGCTCACCGGCTATGTGATCAAAAAATTCATCCATCCCTCGGATGCCTGGGGCGGGACGAACTGCACCCGGATGGACAAGGCTTTCCCGATTATCCGCTATGCCGAGGTCCTGCTTTCCTATGCCGAGGCGCTCAACAACCTGACCGGCAGCTATTCCATCGATGTGGACGGACAGGAGGAGGTCTTTTCCAGGGATATGAACGAAATTAAAAATGCCTTTAACCTGGTCCGTCACCGGGCCAGCCTGCCCGGGATAACGGGGAACGAGGACACTGAAACCATTCAGGAACTGATCGAAAAGGAGCGTATGGTGGAATTCCTGTTCGAGAACCGGCGTTACTACGATGTCCGGCGGTGGGGCATCTACAAGGAAACGGAAAACGTGACCATCAAGGGCATGAACGTGGACGGGACCAGGGATGCGTTCTATACCAGGACCACCCCGAACACGTCGAGGACCGGCGCACGCATCGTGGACAAGAAACTGACGCTGATGCCCATCCCGCTCGACGAGGTCAGGAGGCTCCCTTCCCTGGACCAGAACCCCGGATGGGGGGACTAGGGAAGGGTTGCCCCATGACTGGTTGAGCTGAGCTGAGCAGTGGGGCGTTGCCCCAAACCCCAATTACTTTTTTGTCTTAACACAAAAAAGTAATCAAAAAAAGTCAAGGCTGCGTCCACTTCGCACGAAAAACTACGCTCGAGGGCTAAAATCTTTTAAACTCGCCTGCGGCTCAGACAGAAAAGATTTTTTAACGCCCTCTTCACTTGTTTTTCGGCTCACCGGACGAGGCCGGTACGCTTTTCAAAAACAGTTTTTCTTTTAAAATGGATATTATTATAAAGATTATATCGATGAAAAAATATAAAGTTATTGGTCTGATGACCCTGTTGTCCCTGGGGGTGTGTTCCTGCGACAGGGACGAAGTTTTCGAGAAGGAACAGTACAAAAATGTGTTTGCCCTGATCAGCGAAAGCGGCAATGTCTTCACCAGGTATTATGAGCTGGGAAAAGAAACGACCGGGTATGTAAACGCATCATGCGGGGGCACCTGTCCGACAAAGGAGGACATCGTGGTCAGCCTGGCGGAGGACGGGTCGCTGATCAGCGACTACAACACGGCCAATTTCGATGTGGACAAGGCCCGGTATGCCCGTCCGCTCCCCAAAAGCAAGTACGGCATCGACAGCTACCAGTTCACGATCCCCGCGGGGGAAGTAAGCGGCCAAATGCCCATCCGCGTCAGGCCCGACGGGCTGTCCCCCGATTCGGCCTACATGGTCGCCCTGCGCATCAGTTCCGGTTCCGCCTGCGAGGTCAACCCGGACAAGGACTACGTCCTCTACCTGGTGAAAATTGAAAACTACTGGGCGGACAGCGACGGCAGCGGCTACACCATGAAATCGAAGATCACCCAGGACGGCGCAACCGTAGAAGTGCCGGGTACGGTAACCATGGCCCCCCTCGGCCAAACAAGGGTACGGATCATGGCCGGGAACGAGACCTACGGGTCCGACCTGGCCGTCTTTAACAAGGGCGCCATCGTCCTGGATATCGACACCGTTTCCGGCAAGGTGACGATCGGTCCCTACAAGAGCATAACGGTCACCCAGGTCGACGGGGACCCCGATTATCCGAACAGCTTCAGAATCGAGGATGACGGCTACAACACCTACAAAACTTTCCTGCTCCGTTACGACTATACGGCCGGCAACGCGACCTACTCCGTAAAGGAAGAGTTGCGGCTGGAATTCGATGAGGGGGACGAAACGGAATAGCTGATAAACCTTTAATCCAACTAAAAATGAAACAGATACTTTTTTATTCCGTCGCCTGGTCCCTGTTGCTGGCCTGCCTGTGGGGATGCGACGTATATGAACGGACGGGCGTGGAGGCAACAATTTATGTTGACCAAAACCCGCTCGACCTGTTTACCGGCGAAGTGGTCCGGCTTACCGCCAGCCCGACCGCCAATACTTCTTATACCTGGTCCAGCGATGACCCGGCTGTTGCCTCGGTCAGTGACGGCCTGGTGGAAGCAATCGGCGAAGGGGTGACCTTTATTATTGTCAGTGACGGGACCGCCGAAACAAAAGTTCAGGTAACCGTGGAAACAAGGATCTCCCTGACGGGCATTGTGCTGGATGAAGTGTCGCTTGAACTGTCCCCGGACGATGCCACGACTGTTAATGTTTTCCTTATCCCCGAAGGTGCCAATGACCTGCCGGGGTCCTCCTCCTGGACTTCTGAGGACACGGGCGTGGCGGTCGTGGATGAAAGCGGGACAATTACCGCTATTGCGGAAGGGCAAACCTGCATCATCTATCGCGAAGGCAGTTTTGCGGATACCGTTGTTGTTTATGTCTCCGACACACGGCCCTTTAACGGGCCGCACACCTTTTCTGCGGCCTCCCCATGCCTCATTTATGCCGCCGACTTCGATTTCGGCGGCGAGGGGTATGCTTTTCACGACAGTGACAGCGGTAATTCCATTGGCAACGACGACTACCGGCAGGGCGGCGGCGACACCAACAGCTACCCCGTGGAGGTCGAAGGGGACGGCGCCGATATCGGCTATACCAACGCCGGGGAATGGTTGCTTTATACGGTCGTTGTGCAGGATGCCGGCGACTATATGGCCGAGGTGAGCCTGTCGGCTGCCTCCGACGGGGGGCAGTTCCGCCTGGAGGCGGACGGCATTGACGTAACCGGCCCCATCAATGTCCCCAATAACGGGAGCTGGAGCGACTGGCGGTGGTTGGAGGCTGCCGCCCCTGTTGCCATCTCCCTGTCTTCCGGAAGGCACCACCTGAAGTTTTATTTCGAGCGCGCGGGCTACAACCTCCGGGCATTACGGTTTACCAAAAAATGAACCCTGAACGGGCATTGCCCCTGTTTGAAACAATAATGCTGCAACCTCCCGGTTTCCGGGGGGTTGTTTTTATTCTGACCACAGGGGCAACGCCCCTCAAACAGGCCGCAGGCCGTCAAACTCTTCAAACGGCGTAGCCTCAAACAACAGGAACAATAGATGTTTGATTGTTTGAATGTCCGAATGTTTGACGCTACGCGGTTGGGGATGAGAGCAGAGCGAGGGTACCAACAACAATAGTAACAATAGAAACCACAGAAACCATCCCCCTCATTCAAACACGAAGTTTCAAACTTCTCAAACGGCAAAGCCCTACCCTTTCCGCCCGGAAAAACTAACGTCTCCTGATCATCCGTTTCCCGCGGGCGGGTGGCAATGATTGAGGGCCGCCTCTTGCCCGGGGTGCCGCTCCTGTCGTCGCTTACCCGGGCTACCATAACATGACCCCTATGGGGCCAGCGGTGAAACAGGTATCGCCATTATTTTTAAACTCATTATTAAAATCAATCATGTTAATTAAATAAACAACGCCCCTCAAACGGCGAAGCCTCAAACATTTTCAAACACGAAGTGTCAAACCTGCTCGAACGGCAAAGCCCTAACCCTTCAAACGGCCGAAGGCCATCAAACCCTTCAAACACGAAGTTTCAAACCCCTCAAACGGCGTAGCCCTACCCTTTCCGCCCGGAAAAACTAACGTCTCCTGATCATCCGTTTCCCGCGGGCGGGTGGCAATGATCGGGTACGCTACTTGCCCGGGGTGCCGCTCCTGTCGTCGCTTACCCCGGGTTACCATAACATGACCCCTATGGGGCCAGAGGTGAAACCGGTATCGCCATTATTTTTAAACTCATTATTAAAATCACCCATGTTAATTAAATTAACAACGCCCTCGAACGGCGAAGCCTCAAACATTTTCAAACACGAAGTGTCAAACCCTTCAAACGGCGTAGCCCCTCCGCCCGGAAAAAGAAATCTACTCCGCCCAACCCTTTCCCGCGGGCGGGTGGCAATGATTGGGGGACGCTCCTTACCCGGGGTGCCGCTCCTATCGTCGCTTACCCCGGGTTATTTAGATTTGTCCCCTTCAGGGACCAGGGTAGTGCCGGCATCGCCATTATTTTTAAAACACGTTATCAAAATCACCATGTTAATTAAATTAACAACGACCCTCAAACGGCGAAGCCTCAAACATTTTCAAACACGAAGTGTCAAACCTGCTCGAACGGCGAAGCCCCCTCCCCTCCCCCGGACGGAGAGCCTAAAGCCAGCTACATCCAAGCTCCGGGTAGTTGCCTTCTTGCACCTCCGGGCATTCGATAAAACGCGTTTCCTGGGAATGACAGCGCAGGTATTTATTAAGGACCACAATACTTTCTTCTGCAATCAGTCGATTTTCGTTTGGCAGATGATTATGCACCAACGCGGCAATCCGGATATTTCTGTTCAGGCAAGCCTCGATGCTTAGCAGGGTATGATTAATACTTCCCAGTTTGGACGAGCTTACCAATATCAGGGGATAGCCCGTGGCCCGGAGGTAATCGATCGTCAGCAACTCGTCGTTAACAGGAACCATAAGGCCCCCCGCGCCTTCCAGCAGGACAAGGTCGTACTTTTCGTTTAAATATCTGGTGGATTGCGTGATCACGTCAACATCGATCGTCGTATTTTCCATCCGGGCCGATAAATGGGGCGATGCCGGAAACTTAAAAACATAGGGACAGGTTATCTTTTGCAGGTCGGCATCCTGCAGGCCGATCCCCATCAGGTTACGATGGACCTGTAAATCGCCGGCAATTTCATTACTGCCTGTTTGCACCAGCTTCTGCGTAATAACAGGAATCCCCTTTTTGTGCATTTCCCGGGCAAGCAGGCCTGTAACCATCGTTTTGCCGCAATCGGTATCGATGCCGCTTATAAAATAGGTTTTACTCATTTTTCTTTTGGGCTAAAATAATAATTGGATGATAGGTTAGCAGGCAATCGTTTTGCGGACTAACCGGGTAATTTTTTTCAAACTCCTGAAATTTCTGACGGCCCCATCCGGACGGTTTTACGAGTCCGTTCACCCCGGTATTTTTAATATGCCGGAGCACATCGTCCGGACGGTTAAAATGAAGCTGTATGATTTCATCGTGCACGCACAGGACATCAAAATACCCCGTCATCATTTCGTTGATTTCTTCCGGGGAATAATAGGAAAGTCCCCGCCGGCAAGCGGACCTGACTTCCTGAAAGTTTTCCGGGCCAAAGGTGCTGAAAGCAAATATTCCTCCGGGCCTTAATGCCCGCCATACTTTAAGGATAAAGGCAGGCAGGTTGCTAAACCACTGAACCGCAGATGTCGATACGACGGCATCCAGTTGCTGCGGAAACCTGATGATTTCTGCATCTCCTTCCAGAAAAGTCCGGTTTTTAAATTGGTACTGATCGAAGACCTGCGTAATACCGCATTCCTTTTCTGGTACCAGATCGTTGAGGTAGTAGTGTTCCGGCACAGCCTTCTTCAATATTTCGGCAGATAAAAGCCCTGACCCGCATCCGACTTCAAGCAATAAACCGTCAAGGGCTATCCGGTTAGCTTCCATACAATCTGTAATTTCCAGGCAGATCCAGCGTTGTACAAAAGCATGTTTATTATAGTTGTCCCGGCTTTTTTCAAACCGGTTCCTGACTATTTCTTTATCTATAATCATCACTCATTCAAATTAAGTAGTCCGTTCCAGCTTTTTATTTCAAGAAAAGGGAAATGAGGCCAGTCTGTCCTGATGACTTTCGCTTTCGGTCCCCAAAAACGGAGCTGATGCACAGCCGGGACAATACGGTCATTCATCCCCACCAGGGCTATATCCCAAGAATGGGCCTCTGCCGGTGGCAATTCTCCCAGTTTACGGAAAAACTGCAATTCGGTCTTCTGCCCGTCAGCGCTTCGACGGGATATTTGCGAAGAAGCCTCTTCCAGGTTATGCTTTCCGCCAAACATCCTCAGGTTGAATTTATACCTGTTCTGATCGTTCCATCCGGTTAAGGTGTGTTGGAACGTTAAATGAGGAATTGCCAGTTCATCGTGCCAGGCCCATGGTGTCCCGTTAATGGCCAGGCTTTGGTTTATTTCCAGCTCCGATTTTGAGAGGATTTCGTTGGCAGCGCACACACCAAGCGACCAGGCAACAACAATAATTTCCGGGTAAGGGTATTCCTCCGGACAGAGCGGGTCAACGGAATTGAAGTCATTTAGCTGGCAGACGTCAAAACCGGTATGGTCGAAACCATGCAATACATGCTCGTCCATTCCCCAACCGTTGAAGAAAAGGATACATTTCCGGTTTCCTTCCTGCTTAATCCACGTTCTTTTCATAGGGCATCAACAACTTTATTAACCGGTCCAGTTCATTCATATCCAGTCCGGCATACAATGAAATCCGCAACCTTGCCGTTCCGGCGGGCACCGTAGGGTGACGGACGGGCAGCACATAAAAACCTTCCTGCCTCAATTTTTCAGCAACACAGACCGCCTCCCTGTTATCCCCGATGATTACCGGAATAATATGACTTGACGGCTGACTATTCAAAGCGCCGGCAAAATCGCGGGACAATTGCCGCAACTGTTTTCTCCGGCCTTCCATACGCATCATTTTCCGGAAAATAAAATCCGTCCATGCCAGGTTCAGCGGAGGGAGCGCCGTGGTAAAAATAAAGCTCCTGGAGGTATTGATCAGGTATTCCCGGAAAACAGCATCGCAAACCACGAAAGCCCCAAGCGATGCAAGGGCCTTTCCAAAAGTCCCGACAATAAAGTCAACCTCGCCGGTCAGCCCGCACTGCCCGGCAAGCCCCAGGCCTTCAGGCCCGGCGACGCCCAGGGCATGGGCCTCGTCTACATAAAGGAATGCGTCGTATTGCTTTTTCAGTTCCACCAATGTATGCAGGTCAGCCAGGTCGCCGTCCATGCTGAAAATACTCTCCGTGACAATAAAGATCTGTTCGTAATCTTTCCGGTATTTTTGCAACAGCGATCCGAGGTGTTCATAGTTGACATGCCCGAAACGTTTTACCTCAGCTTTGCTAAGATTTAAGCCGTCGATAATGCTGGCATGGACCAGCTTATCGGCCAGGATCAGGTCCCTGCTTCCGGCCAACGCCGGGAGGATACCGATATTGGCATGATATCCGCTGTTCAGTACCAAACAACTTTCCCGCTGGTACGCCTTTGCAATACAGGATTCCAACCGTTCATATTCCGCACAGTCGCCTGACAGTAGCCGGGAAGATACTGCACTGAAATTCTGGCTTCCAGGACTGTTCATTTTCCAGAATTCAGCTTTCAGCTGCCGGTCTGCATCAATTCCCAGGTAATCATTCGACGACAGGTTGATCATCCCCCCGGGAACAGGCCCGGGCAAATGCCTCAGGTTGGATTGCCGTTTCAATTCATCCAAATGGTCTTGATATTTCTGTTTCATTTTTTTAATTTGAAATAACATCGGATACGGCGCCGGTAAGCCGGGACAATTCATCCGGTGAAATAATAAAAGGAGGCATCAGGTAAACCAGTTTCCCGAATGGGCGCACCCATACGCCATGTTCGACAAACTTTCGCTGAATGACCGGTAAATCCACCTCCTGCTTTAGCTCTACCACGCCGATGGCGCCAAGCACCCGCACCCGGGCGACCCGTGGTAAAGACTGAAGGTGCGTCAACCCGGCAGCAAGTTGTGTTTCAATTCCTTGCACGCGATCCTGCCAGTTCGAATTCAGTAACAGGCTGATACTTGCATTTGCCACGGCACAGGCCGTCGGGTTGCCCATAAACGTTGGCCCGTGCATAAAAACGCCGGGATCCCCTTGTGAGATTGTCCCGGCAATCTTTTCCGTGCACAAAGTCGCGGCAAAACTCATATAGCCCCCGGTGATTGCTTTCCCCAGGCACATAATATCAGGGGAGATGCCCGACCAGTGGCAGGCAAACAATTTTCCGGTCCGCCCAAATCCGGTTGCAATTTCATCGGCAATAAGCAGGATACCATTTTCATCGCAGATACGACGAACCCCTGACAGAAACGCCGGGTGATAAAACCACATACCGCCTGCCCCCTGCACAACAGGCTCCAGAATAACAGCTGCGACCCGGTGGGCTTTTGTCCTGACCAGCTCCAGCAAAGGATCCAGATCAGAAGGGTCCCATTCGCCATGAAAACAGGAAGAAGGGGACGGGATGAAATACTGTTTTGGCAGTTGCGCCCCGAAAATAGTGTGCATGCCCGTTACCGGATCGCATACGGACATGGCGTGCCAGGTATCGCCATGATAACCTTTCCGTAAGGAAATAAAACGGTTCTTCTCCGGCCTCCCCGCTGACTGCCAGTATTGAATCGCCATTTTCAGGGCGACTTCCACCGCTACCGAGCCGGAATCGGAAAAGAAAACCCGTTGAAGGGGCGCCGGGGTCAGATCGATAAGCTTTTCTGCCAGCTCCACTGCCGGCCGGTGCGTAATGCCCCCGAACATGACATGGGCCATATCATTAAGCTGATTGCGGACCGCTTCGTTCAGCACCGGGTGATTGTAGCCATGAATTGCGGCCCACCAGCTCGACATCCCGTCGATCAGACGGCGTCCGTCTTCAAGTTCCAGGAATACCCCCTCTGCCCGCCGGACCGGATAGCTGGGAATCGGGTTGGTCGCTGATGTATAGGGATGCCAGATATGATTTTTGTCAAAACAGGTCAGGTCGGTTGATGTTTTTTGCATGGTTTTTTATTTTGTGACCGAGAATCCGGCATTTTGAAAATCGCGAAGGTCGTCTTCAATTTTGGAACCGGTTGTGGTTAAATAATCTCCGGTCAACGCAGCGCTTACACCTGCATGCAACGCTTTTTCCTGGAAAGGTTTAAGCTGAATCCGGCCGCCGGCAAAACGGATGTTTGCTTTGGGATTTATAAAGCGGAAAACCGCAAAGGTGGTCAGGATATCTTCCTCTGCCAGCATTTTAGTTCCCTCAAGCGGGGTCCCTTTAACCGGGGTCAGGATGTTGACCGGAATAGAGTGAACGCCAAGTCCGGCCAGCGTTACTGCCAGTTCCACACGATGTTCCGCTGTTTCACCCATTCCGATAATTCCGCCGGAGCAGACTTTAATTCCCAGTTCCTGAGCTTTTTTTATGGTTTGGATCTTCTCCCCGATCGAGTGCGTTGTAACAAGTTCAGGGAAATAGGAAGGCGCTGTTTCCAGATTGCAATGATAATGTTCAATGCCTGCTTCCTCCTTTAGACGTCTCAGCTGTCCTTCATCAATTAACCCCATCGAGGCGCACAGGCTCAGGTTGGTTTTTTCTTTTATTTCCTTGTAAATCGGGATTAACTGGTCGAGCGTTTTATTGTACACCCGCCGTCCGCTGGTAACCAGCGAGTGGCGTTTCACCCCTTTCGACGCATTAGCGACAGCCTGACTGACGGCCTCTTCCCGGTCGACAATCTCATATTCCTCCACATTCGTATTGTAATGACGCGATTGACTGCACCATTTGCAATCCTGCGGACAACGTCCGGACTTTGCATTGGTTATGGAACACAAATCGATCGTGTTTCCGCAAAAATATTCGCGGATCTCATCGGCAGCGCGGTAAAGGGATTCTTTGTCCGGGGTATGATAAAGTTCGACCCCCTCGCCGTAAGTTACCTGATAACCTGCCAGGACCTTTTCTTTCAATTCATCAATAACAATCATGATTTACTTAAATTAAAAAGTCCGTTTCCTGTACCTGACAGAAAACGGACTTTGATTAAAAATATCGAATATCCGAAAACCAGCCGACGATGGCTGTTTTTCATTAATCTTGTTTAGAATTAGTATTGTTACCGGCAGAACCCCTGCCAGCTGAAGCAATCGTTCCCCGCTGCCGGCGCCCTGCAAACCGGCACTTTCTTCTTCATAAAAAGCTCCCTCCGTCCAATTCAGAAAGGAGGCCGGCTGACTGATATTTTTTGCATAAAAGTTTTGGGAAAGGGCCGTCGAAAGTCTTCCGATCCGGACCAGTCTGCCTAAAGAAGCAAACGCGGCATATTTTTTACCTTTCCATTGGTGAAACGTAAAAACCGGATGTGCTATGTATTTCCCGGAGTTCATTTTGATGTCAAAGATAGTGGTTTTAACAAAAGAAAGAATGAACGGCTGAAAGAAAGAGGACGAATTACGATGGCCTCCATGGTTATGATCTTTTTAAACACATCATTAAAATCACCCCTGCTAATTAAATTAACAACGCCCCTCAAACAGGCCGCAGGCCGTCAAACCCTTCAAACGGCAAAGCCTCAAACATTTTCAAACGGACGAAGCCATTCCATAAAACCACTACCCTTGGGTTCCCGGAACGGCCTCGGTCGGTGAGTCGAAAAACAAGTGAAGAGGGCGTTAAAAAATCTTTTCTGTCTGAGCCGCAGGCGAGTTTAAAAGATTTTAGCTAATCAGAAAGGAAAAAAGCATTATTTTTTAAGCCTCTGAGAATCGCGATTCTCAGAGGCGTTGGTTGAGCAGTTATCAAAGAAGTTCAGGATTTCCGGGGGAGTGAAAATGAAATGTAGCCGAGATGGTATTAATCCGATCAGGTACAAGGGGAAACTTGCCAACTTAGCCCGGTTAACAGGCATCGTCAGATTATTTTTATTAACAATGACTATGTTTTTTGTTGAGCATAATCATAATGAAAATTCATGGAGGGTATGATTTTTTACACGAAGGACACCTCTTTTTTTCAGGAAGGGAAAGTCAATAGTTTGTTGATAAGTTTTGTATGTTTTTCAACATGTCTTGCTCTACCCATTTACACGTGTTATTTTCAGAAATTGTTCAGTACAAAAGTTCTGGCCTAAATAATCGTAGCATTTTTTAAGAGTCAAAAATCAAATCCTGCCTCAGCAGGATTTCTGCATTAAGATTAACCTCAATTTATTATAAATGGAAATAAATTCTTTTTTTAGAAACTTAAGAGCAATTAGCCTGAGAGTAGTTCACATAACATTACTCCCCAACACACGTGCCATGCATCTGATAAATGATCTTGCCAGTTATGCAGAAATGTATAAGCACTTAGTGGAAATTGCCCCTGCATATAGCATGAAAAATAAAGAAACAGATCCCGGGGAACTGAATACGAAACTTTTGCAGAACGTGGAGGAGCTAACGCTGAATGCCATTCAGCAACAAAAGAAGATTGAGGAACAGAACTCAAAAATCGAAGATCCCCAGCATCAGAAGAAGATTATTCTACAAATGCAAAAGCGACTGGATAAACTGGAAGTCTCTCAGTTAAAATATTGGCACTTTATATTATAATTGAAAATCAAACAATTAAGTATGAGAAAAAAATTGCTATTTATAATATTGATTCTAATTCAGGGAGATTTATTTGCTCAAATAAATAGATCCATAGATGAGATGACAATTGCTAGTCCAGAGGCTACAAGTTTCGAAAAATATGGAAATTATAATGTTAGTAGTTATATAGGCATTCCAGATATTGAGGTACCTATCTATGATTTTAATTTTAACGGAATGAAGATTCCTTTGAAATTGTCATATTATGCAGGGGGAATTCAGGTTAGTCAGGAAGCTTCCTGGGTTGGATTGGGTTGGTCTTTATCCGCTACGCCAGTTATACAACATCAAATACATGGGCTATCTGATTTTGTTTATGACACTAGTTCAAATCCTGGATTAATAGGCTATATTTATACTGACGAAGAACTTCCTGAATATCAAACTCTAAATTCTAGTTTAGTAAATGAAATTGAAGATCATATTGCAAATTATGCAGATTTAAATATTGGATCTGGCAGATTAGGGTGGGATACAGAGCCTGATATGTTTTCCGTAAATCTATTTGGAGAAAGTGCAAAATTTATCTTAACACAAAAGGAACTAAACGGGGGTATAATCGGAGTAAAATTACTCAATCCGGACTCAAGACTGGAAATAACATATGATGAAAATGAGCAGTCTTTTACAGTAATTAACGATAAAGGATTTCAGTTTGTTTTTGATACAAAAGAATATTCCGTAACAGCATCGGGTAGTTCAAACTCATCAGAGGTTGATGCAGCGAAAAGTAGTAACTTAGAATTAATTCCGGGATTTGACAGAAGGGTTATCTCAGCATGGTACTTGGATAAAATAATTTCACTGAATAATGATACCTTGTATTTTTTATATGGGACGGATAGAGCTCAAACTGCAGATCAGCCTCATTATAGTGACACCAGAGTTATGAAGGCTTCGTCTGAAGGAGAATCTGTTCCAGACGGTGAGAAAAATCTGTATTTTGCTTCAATAACAGGACATGACCTTGCTTACCCAAAACAAATTTATTCAAACAGAATGTCAATTAGCTTTATCACTTCTCTCAGAAGTGATATTATGAAAGCAGATGCTCCTCCGTATTATGCTAATTTTAATAGTATTTTGGTTGGGATGACATCTGAATATGCTCAAAAGTTAGATCAAATTGTAATCAAAAATTCTTTGGGAGATACAATTAAGAATGTTCGTCTGAACTATTCCTATTTTGACATATCTCATAAAGACGATTATTTACCAAAAGAATATTTAAGACTCAAGCTTGATTCTATCGAAGTTAATAATCAATTCTATCGAAGTTTTGGCTATCTGAATGAAGACCAGTTACCAGACAAGCTTTCTAAATCTGCAGATTTTTGGGGCTTTTACAATGGAAAGGACAATTCAACCAGAGTTCCTTCATATAAAGGAGTATCTGATATCAATTCCAGTTATGATTTAAATTTTGAAGGGGCTGACAGAGGGGCTGATTTTGAATATGGGCAGAATGGACTTCTTTCAAATATTGTTTATCCTACAGGAGGATATACGAATTTTGTTTATGAAGCAAATTCAATTTGTGTGAATGACAGTGATGAGGAAAATAATGACTATGGTTTTACTGAATATGGATTTATTCAAAATGATGATATAAGTATTATTTCAAATTCTTCAACTTATCCTCAAACAGAAAGTTTTTCAATAGCAAAGTCGACTAATTTTAGTGGAACAATATATATATCATGTGGAAGCGCTTCTGATAGTAGAAAAACAGATATCCCATTTAATGATGCAGATAAAAACAGTGTCGTATTTGAGTTAATAAATACGGATACGAATGCAACGCTTCAAGAATTAAAATTATCGGATATTGTAACTCTTCCAATTGATTTAGCTGATTATACGGACAATACATATTACGGTGGTATCGTTAATATCACAGAACCGGGCAATTATAAGATTATAGTAACAGGAGTTAAAAGCATTTCTAATCTTTATGATGAAGATGATGGGGCAGATCAAGATGACGAAGATTATGGTAAACAGTATTCATTTTCTATTGGTCTAAAGATGAGCATCCCAAAATTAGCAATAGTTGATCATTATGATCAGGAAATAGGTGGTGCAAGAATTAAGGGCATCATAAATCATGATAAAGATGGCGGCGTTATTTCCCAAACATCATATAATTATACAAAGGAAATCCAGGGAGTAAATTATTCTTCAGGAATTTTGATGAATCCATTAGCTTATCATCAATACTCGTCGGTTTATACTATAGTGAGATCAACTACAGCGTATAATACCAATTTTTTTAAGTTATATTCAGATAGTTATATTGGAGACGCTGGTTCTGCCAATGGGCGATTTATTGGCTATTCTCAGGTGAAAGAACAACATGAAAATGATGGAAATACAAATACTTCAGGAAAAACTATTTTTTATTATGCTAATGAAAAGAATTTTTTCCCAAGATGTAATGGCGCAGTATATAATTTCCAGAGTGCGGCTACTAATTCTAGTTATTTTCCCATGTCCCCCCCCCGTTATTCTTATGAAGAAAAGAACGGAGATTTATTGCTTCAAGAAGTATATGACAACAATGATAATAAGCTAAAAACGATAAGATACCAGTATGCCTTTCATAATTATTTTCCACAGAGAACAATCGCCTATGGGGGAAAACTTGCTACAGCACAAAATTACATACGTTTTTCAGATGAATCGTTGGAATCGATTACAACTTATGCTTATTTGTATTTCCCGTATTATATAAAAAATGAAGCTACCCCCTTGATCAAAATAAGAGAAACGGACTTTTCAGGAAATGATAGTATTGTTTCGTTATCCACTAATACATACAATGATCTTTATCTTATAACCAAATCATCCCGGCTAAATAGTAGAGAAGATTCAATTATACAAGAAACCACTTACCCGGAAGATATTAATTTAGGAGTATATGCTTCTATGGTTGAAAAGAATATGCTTAGTTATCCTGTTGAGCAGGTAACAACAAAAAATAACAAGGTTACGGCTGCAACATTGACCACCTACAAATCCGGAGGCGGAAGTTATGTTCCTTCTGAGCAATATAGCTTGTCTACAGCTACTCCTCTGACATCTTTTACTTCATTTGACGGATCTTCGATGGACAGTCATTACAATACGACTCCTGATGTCAGTTATGATCAGTATAATACAACAACCGGTAATGTAGAACAGGTTACGACAAAAGATGGCCTGACCACTTCTTATCTGTGGGATGTAACCGGTCAGTATCCAATGGCTAAAGTTGTAAATGCTGATTATTCAACAATCGATGACTTAGATAATCAGGATGCAGATTACGACAGTAAAATATTATATGCCTCTTTAAAAAGTCTGGTATCGTCAACCTCACTGATTAATACCTATTCCTATAAGCCCCTGGTCGGAATGACCTCCTCGACCGGTCCCAACGGGGTGACGACCTATTATGAATACGACGATTTTAACCGGTTACAAAATATTCGGGATGATGATGACAGTATCACTAACCGTTATTATTATCATTATTACAACGAAACGACAGCAGACGAGCCAACCCTGAGCCTGAACAAAACCTCAATGAGTTTCACTTCTTCTGCGGGATCGTCAACGTTTACGATATCATCCAACTGTACCTGGTCGGTATCGGATAATGCCTCATGGTTAACTGTTTCTCCTGGTTCCGGAAGTGGTAATGGAACAATTACGGTTACCGCATCTGCAAACTCATCTTCTGCCAGATCTGCAACAATCACAATTACTTACTCAAACAACAAGACACAGTCGGTCCTTGTTACTCAGGCAGCGTTTATTGCAACATTGACGGTTTCGCCATCAAGTTTAACTTTCCCTTATATTTATTCTACATCAACCATTACGATTTCCTCCAATACGACATGGACAATTTCGAGCAGTGTCTCCTGGATGACACTGAGTTCAGGCTCAGGCAGCGGAAATAAAACAATAACAGTTACCTGTTCGAAGAGTTCCAGCGCAACCACTTCCCGTAGCGGAGTACTTACGATTACGGGAGGAAATAAGACGGTCACGGTCAGTGTTGTTCAATCGGGGACACAAATAGCGCTCTAGTTAAAAATTTAAAAATATGTCTGTCTTAAAAGTATTTATAGTAAACAAAATGCACATACCTATATGAAAAGTTACAGATTTCACCTCATAATAATATTATTAGCATTCTTTAGAAGTGCACCGGCGCAGACGTCGACGAAGAACTACATCACGACATATGTTCCGAGGACAGGAGTAACGGACGAGCTGGCCGTTCCGGCCCTTTCCCCGGGGGATTGCCAGAAAACGGTCACGTATTATGATGGCCTTGGGAGACCTGAGCAGACCAACCAGGTTTATGCCTCGGGAGATACGACGAAGGACATTATCACGACCATTACCTACGATGCTTACGGACGGGAGGAAAAACAATACTTACCCTTTGCCGCGGCTAAGGCCGGTGCCTACCATACCAGTCCGGCCTTATCGACCAATTTCAGCAGTTATGATTCCGGGGACAGGAGCTATGCCTTCAGCCAGAGCGTTTACGAATCCTCCCCGCTGAACCGGGTGTTAAAACAGGCCCCCCCGGGAGTAACCTGGCACAGCGGCACCGGCCATGAGCTGAAATACAGCTACGGGACCAACACCGCCAGCGAAGTCACCTACTTTTATGTGGATGCATCCGGCGGGCTGATCCAGTCGGGTTACTACGGAGCAGGGGAACTATACAAGACCACGACGTGGGACGAAAACAACAGCGGGGACAGCCAGAGCCGTACGGTTGAATACAAGGATTTCCGCGTCGGCCAGATGTGTTACCATCTGACGGGAAAAAACGGAACCACGCTTTTGTGATCCCCGTCTAATGGGTCATTGGCGGGATTGTTTTTTGTGTATTTGCGATACTGATTTTTGATTTCGTTTTGGGATTTCTCACAGAGATGGTTATCATCGGGCCATGTGAGCCAGAGGGAAGCCTCTTGCCTGTTTTTAAACGGGTTCGATGCCCGTTTAAAAACAAAAAAGACGCCGGACATGTGACTGCCGGCGCCTGCGGCTGACCATCGGTTTAACGTTTCACCCTCGGTCGCCTCTTGCCAAAGTCGGTCAGATGGTATCTTTCGGGGCTTGTTCATATTTTTGCTGGAGCAGTTCGCCTTCATGCTTACGGTAGCTTGGTCCGTTCACCTCCACGCGGATGGAGTGATGGAAGATCCGGTCCAGGATGGCCGATGTGGAGATCGGGTCACCCAGGTAATCTGCCCAGTCTGCTTCTTCCACGTTGGTGGTAAAGATCAGGGATTTTTCCCTGTTGTAACGTTCGTTGATCACTTTAAACAGCAGGTGGGCCTCTTTCGTGACCTCAAGCTCGAGACGATCATGGCCCATTTCGTCAATGACCAGCAGATCCGGGTTCACGTATTTTCGAAGCCTTCGAAGCAGGGTCTTTTCATAGACCCCCTGGTTTAAATCGGTTAACATGTCACTGCAGGTGGTGTAAAACACCTTGTAACACTGCTTGCATGCTAAAAAGGCTAAAGCCCTTGCCATGTGAGATTTTCCTGTTCCCGGGGTCCCGATAAAAAGGATCGATTCCCGTCGTGGCAGAAACTCCAGGGTGGCCAAATCCATGATCAGTTTCTTTTTTAGCCGGGGCTGGAAGGAAAAATCAAAATCATCCAGCAGCTTGTAAGGTTTGGGTAATTTACTCTCTTCCACCCGGTATTTGATGCTGCGTTCCCTTTTGGCCCCGGCTTCATTTTGGATAATCTGCCGGATAAACCCCGCGTAGCCCATATCCGATTCCCCGGCCTGACGGATCAGACGGTCATACTCCTTTTCCAGGTATTTTAATCCCAAATACCGGCAGTTTTCCAAAAAGGCAGTATCCGCTGCCAAAAGTTCTTTGGCTTTACTCTTCATTAGAAATGGTTTTGAAGTTAAAATCAATCTCGATCTGTTTTTGGGCATTGACCTTTAAAAAGTTCTCCACCGCCTGGGCTTCATAGACATGGTATTTTAATGCCCTGCCGGCGGCCCTGAGGATATCTGCGGGTGAGTAGCTGACTTTTAACGAAAGCAGGTGCCTGAAGTGATGCGGGTAGGTAGCCGGGTTGTATCGCTTGATCTCCCGGGCATACTGTTGCATCACCTCTCCGAAAGCATCCAGGCGGGCGGCTACCTCTGCTGTGGCAAGGCTGTACTTGAGCACCGGGCCACTACGGCCGATATACCGATTGTTTCTGCCTTTTTCTGCCAGGGGATAACTGATCAACGGATGGCAGGCGGGGCTGTAGATGGTGATCTCTTTTTCGTTTACCCGTACCGGGCAGGTTTCGTACAGGTAACCTTTGGGAACCATGTAATAGTACCCTTCCCACTGAATGGCCGATTCGTTATTAACCACCCGGTATTCGATGGTGGAAGTATCGTACCCCACGGCAGGCAAAGGTTGTAAATACGCAAGTTCCTCCCCGTACAGTTCGATGGGCTTTCGCCCCGTGGTACGATGAATACGCTCATCATTGTACTGACTGAGCCAGCTTTGCAGCTGTGCTTTCAGATCTTCTTTATCCCTGAACTCCCGGCCGTTCAAAAAGCTTTTCTCCAGGTACCAGAACGGCCGCTCAATTTTTAAATTTTCTTTTGGTTTGCCCGGATGGATCGCAAGGGGAATAAACCGGTAATGGGTGGCAAACCCCAAATATGTTTTATTAAAAACGGGTTTACCCAGTTCCCAGCGGTCCACGCACGCTTTCTGATTATCGCTTTTAACCTCCCGGGGAACCCCGTCCAGGTAAACAAACGCATTTATCAACGCCCCCAAAAGCGTCTCCTGACTTTTGTCTTCCACCACTTCGATGTACTGGCGCCGGGAGTAATTTAAGATAAAACTTAAGAAAGTGACCTTTTCACTTCCCGAAAGGGTAAAATCAATAAAATAATCGCTCCAGTCGTGCGAGCCTCTCTGTCCGGGTGAGGTTTCCACGCAACGGATCGGTTCTGCAGTCTTTTTTCCCCGAACAAGGGTTAAATAGTCCCGGAGGATTGTGAGCTTTCCCTGATAGCCCTGTTCTTTTATCAACTCAAATACCCGCTGGTTGGTGATGGGCGGGTTCCCGTATTTTTCCAGCAACTCTGTGATATAAGGTTTAAAACCGTCCAGCTTGGAGGGTTTGTTTTCCGGGGGTTTTACTTTTTGGGACCCCCTTTCCCGCTCCCGGGCATTGTCCGAAAGGATCCGTTTAACCCGGCCCCGGCTGATGCCAAATTCCCGCGACAGCCGCCGAACCGGCCAACCCCGCACGAACAGGCTGACCACATTGTTTTCCAAAGGTTCGTCTTTCATGGGTGGTATGACTTTAAAATGGATTGGATTATTCCTGTTTTCCTGACAATGTCCCTGAACCCCGGGCAGAGGATCTCTTCTTCCAGTGCAGCCAGTTCCTTTAACGGAGGGTTAGAGCTTTGCCCGATGAAAACATGCTGGTAATGCCCAAGCATACGCGAGGTTTTTAGTAACCTGTTCCCCTGCAAACTTAAACGGCTGTCATGAATCTCCCCTTCCAGGGTGGCTTTCTCGATCGTTTCCAGGGGATGGCCCAAAAGCCAGCTTTGTTCTTCCACTGTTTTTGCCTGCAGGTATTTTTTTACCAGCAACCCCGTCTGCCGGCTGGTCAGGTTATGACCGACAATCAACTTTAAAAACGCCTCCTGTTTGCCGCGCGGCAAATGAGCCAACTCCCGCGCGTGAGTGGGGGTAATCTTTCCCAGTTTGAGGTGAACCTTTACAGTCTCGTCCAACCGCTCGATAAAAGACAAACGCCGGCTTACCCACGAGATGCTTTTCCCTACCAGCCGGGCAATCTCTTCCTGACCAAGCAAATGTTCCTTTTTTAAACTGTAAACCACCTGCGCCTGCTCAAAATCGGCCAGGCTGGCGCCTTGCCCGTTATAGGTCAGAATCATCACCTTGGCCGTCTGGTCATCCACTTCCACTCCCTGGCACTGCAGGCTGTCCCATTTTAAGAGCCGGGCCGCATAAAACCTTTTAAACCCGTCCAGCAGCTGATAACAGGAACCATCGATACGAACCAGCAGCGGATGCAACTGGCCCACTGATTCCAGCGAATGCTGCATCGCCTTAACCTGTCCCGGGGTGGTTAACCTGAAACGGGAAAAACGCTCGTCTATTGATTCCGGTTTGATCGCCTGCTGGTTCATTCTTTTTGCAGTTAATTGTCCTGGCTAAATTAAAAACCGGATGACTCATAGTCAATGCAGTCCGGTTTTACAATCAGGTGCTGACACCTGGGAGCACATCCTGAAAACCGCTGCAGGCGCGAAGTTCAACGATGAACGCGTCCGGTTTTACAATCTTTTTACCGTCTGTCTTTTCATAGGGTAAAAGAACGTATAACCCCTGTGCAACAAGGCTTTTGGAAGGTAACGCGTCCGGCTTTACAATCTTTGACCCGGACGCATTCCCCGCAAGAATTTTCCCCCGTTTCCGTTGTTTCTCCCTGTTTCCCATCATGTACTCCGGATGGCTCTGGCGATAGAGGTTTTGGTACTTGTCCCCCGGATAGCGCGAATACCACTGCTCCCTATGGGCCAGGCGTTTGGCTTTGTAGTGGCCATCGTCCTTGAGCTTTTCCCGTTCCCACTTATTTTTACGCGCCTGCTGACAGTCCCTGGAACCGCAATACTGTTGTTCCCCTTTTAACCGTGGATTCTTCTTTAGACGCCTGTGACAATGATGACAAGTAAAGGTTTCTGTGGACATACATCCCTGGTTTTTAGATGCATGTACTCTCCCCAAACTAATTTGGTTTGGGTTTACCCCAAGGGAACTAAAAAAACTGGCGGTAAACTACTGGTATCACTTCTTACCGATCAATGGTATCGTTTCAAACCGACGCCGAAACTACAAGGACAAGCAGGGGCGTGTTATCCTGAAAACGGCTTATAACGGCACTACCGCTTACCCGACCTATTACGTGTATGACGATTTTGACCTGTTACGCTATGTGGTCCCCCCGAAAGCGGTATCCCAACTCTTCAGTGATGCAACCACCAGCACCAGCTCAACCCAGCTGGTGACCACGGATAAGACCCTGAGCACCGCAGAGAGCGGGGTGAGTACGTACCTGGTCAGTGAAGGCTCATCGCTGACCTTGTCCGACGGCTTTTCGTTCACGGCCTCCTCCAGCTCCACGCTGACAATCACCTCGGGGGGCCAGGATGATGATTTGCTTTACAGTTACCGTTATGACGGACGTCGACGGCTGACCGGGAAGAAAATCCCGGGAGCGGGCTGGCAGCTGCTGGCATATGACAGCCGTGACCGGCTGGTACTGACACAGGATGCCCGGGAGCGGGCCCGTGATACGACCCTGTTCCGTTATACGCTTTATGATACGTTCAACCGTCCGGTACAGGAAGGGCTTTGTAAGGAACCATCCGGTTATGAATCGGTGCGGTCAAATGTTGCCGGAAGCGCCTCCTATACCCCGTCCAACATCCAGGAAGTACTGTCTTATACCTATTACGATGACTATGACTACCAGTCAGGCTGGGGCGGTAACACAGCGTACACCGGGTATGACCATGTTTACAGCAGTTCGGAGCAGGCGGAGAGTGTGAAGGGGATGGTCACGGGGACAAAGGTCAGGGTACTTGGTACCACCGGATGGATCTACACGAGCACGTACTACGACAAATACGGACGTGTGATCCAGCAGAACCAAAGCAACCCGGACGGAGGGTACAGCCGTACCTCGACCACGTATAACTTTACGGGCCAACCGGTCAAACAACAGGTTGTCCAGCGGCAGACGGCCAGTGCAGGCCCGGTCACAACAGAGACCACCTATGCCTATGACCATACGGGCAGGCCGACGACGGCCACGTTCAGCTATGACGGGGCAACGGCGGTAACCCTGTCAGAGAACACGTATGATGAAATCGGGCGATTGGAAAAGAAGACGCTTCACAACGGGAACCAGGAGGCAGACTACAGTTATAACATCCGGGGGTGGCTGACCAAAATCAACGACCCGGATGACAGTTATACGACCGGAAAAGCGTTTGCCGAAGAACTGTACTACAACACCACCGGGGAACTGGCCAACCTTTCGCCTTTGGCCCAGTATAACGGGAACCTGAGCGGGATGCGCTGGCGTAACGACAATACGACACGTTCGGCCTATGCCTACCGTTACGACGGGCTGAACCGGCTGACCAAGGGGGATTACGGTTCCATTGCCACAACGGGGAACGTGACGAATACGTCGAATTACGACCTGTACTCGGTCGGGTACGATGCAAACGGGAACATCACGGGGCTGAACCGGAAGAACAGCAGCGGAACGGACCGGGAAAACCTGGCGTACACGTATGCGGGCAACCAGTTGTCTTCCCTGACAGGGACCTACGGGGGCAGTTCCGTTACAGGAAAGACCTTCAGTTACGATGCGAACGGGAACGCCACGGCAGATAACCTGAGGGGCCTGACCGTGGAGTACTTCGACGAGCTGGATCTGCCGAAGAAATATACAAGTTCAGACGGGAGCCAGTACGCCCAGTACACGTATGATGCCGCAGGGACGAAATGGGGGAAGACCGTTTCCGGCACGGGGACAACGACCCTGAAATATGAAGGGAGCTTCATCTACCAGGATGGGGCGCTGGACCGTGTTTTGACGTCTGAAGGGTTCTACCGGTCAGGATTGTACCACTACTACCTGAAAGACCACCTGGGTAACACGCGGATGGTGGTCAGTTACAGCGGCTCGGCGCCGGCGGTCGAACAGGTAACGGAATATTATCCGTTCGGAAGCCTTTTTACGGATAATAATCTGGATAAAAATAAATATCTTTATAACGGCAAAGAGTTACAGGATGAGTTCTTTGAAAATTACGATTACGGTGCCAGGTTTTATGACCCGGAATTAGGGAGGTGGCATGTGATTGACCCGAGTGCTGAGACGTATTATTCCTGGAGTCCATATAATTATACTCTGAATAACCCAATTATTTATATTGACCCGAATGGGCAATGGGTAAAAGGGGCTGGATTTTTCAGGAACCTGTTCAGGTCTGATTATATGATAGCTCAAAAAGCAACAGAAAGGGCAAATTCGGGTCCAACTACGACTTTTTTTACAGGGCTTAACGAAGATGGCACGTCCCGTTTTCGTATGGAAAATGGAAGTTTAGGTCAGATTTTAAATGAAAATACAGGCTTGTATCGAAGTCTGATGGATAAATACGGGAGCAGTGACTTTGGTAAGGAAATCTACATGAGCCGTTTTATGTATGCTACTGAACGGAATAGAATGGCAACTGTAAATGGAATCATGGCTGTTGCATCTATTCCTGGTTTAATTGAGGCTCCGTTTGCAATAGCTAACCTTGCTTCGGGACTAAGAGCCGCTGAGTCAAGTACTGCTTTAAGGCAGGTTGGGACAGCTCTTGAAAGTGTTGATGATGTAATGCTTAATCCTTCCCTTGTTAATGGTAAATCATATGCTCAAATACGAGGAGTGTTAAGTGAGTCGGAAGGTTGGGTTAATAGTGTGATGACAAAAACAAGAGGTGCTGATAAAGGTTGGGTTTATAGACAAGTTAATGCTAGTGGTCAGCCCACAGGGAAGTTAATTCAATATCATCCAGGTTCAGTAAGGCACTTTGGAGGGAATCCTTACTGGAAAGTATCTAACGGAACAAGTACATTCAGATTCCCTGCAGGAAATTAAATTAAACTGAAAATGGTAAATCAATATAAGATATTAGTTGATGCTCTTAAATTAATGGGGCTATCCTATGAAGAACAAAAAAAGTTTTTACCTGAATATGCAGACATTAAAGAGGATGTTGTATCAGTATTTATCAATGCATTATATATTTTACCTCAATTAATGGACAGGCAAGAAATATCATATGGAGCTGTAAATAAAATACTTCATTGCTATGTTCAGATGGATTTGAGTCTATCAATTGAAGAAAGGTCTTCTGATTCAGCGTTTGCAAATCATGAAGCATGGGGACAAATAAGAGAATTTGCAAGAGAAGCTCTTTTAGAAATGGGAGAACCTATTGAGGCGCCACCTGTTGACAGTATAGATTTTGATTAAACTAAATACTAAGCCTCAGATTACTCTGAGGCTTTTTCATTTAGACAATCCAAATGCCTGTTTTGCTTTAGTATCACGAATTAAAGCATCAATAACGGAATAGATTTTTTCTTTATCGGAGCTGGGCAGAAGTTGAATTTCCTTGATACGCTTTACAGCTTCATTGTCCAATACTTCTTCCTTGTCGCTTTCACTTACCAAATAATCAAGTGAAACGCCCAATACATCAGCAATCCTTTTGGCGTACTCAATTGAGGGCATTACGTCTCCACGTTCATATTTAGAAATGGCATCCCGTGAGATACCAGCTTTTTCAGCCAGCTCTACCTGAGACATTTTTTTTAGCTTTTTCAGCTTTGTTATTTTTTCTCCGAACTTCATATAAAATCAGTATTTAAGCTGTTTCCAGTAATATATTCGACAAATATAATCATTAATCGTCGTAATAAAATAATATATTACTTGGTTGATTGAATAATATCCACTAATATTGCAGAAGAAATTACACGAATAATAAATTATTCTGCAAATGACAAAACAAACATCCAGACAATTTAAGATATACGGGCTGCACAGGTCGTCAGACAATAAGGAAGTACCGCAGTTAAAAATATCTGGGGTATGGGTAGAGCAATTAGGATTTAAAATAGGTGAAACAGTTAATGTAACGACAAGGGACAGGCTTTTGATTATCGAACCAGTGGAAATACAAGAGCCAGAACAGGATTACAAAGCAGCTTTGAACGAAGTTAAGAACACACTTAAAAAACTGGTAAAATGACGATAGCAGAAATAAAAGAGAAGCTTTCAATACTCACCGTATTACAACACTACAACCTACATCCCGACCGGAACCAGCGGTTGTTATGCCCGTTCCACGACGACAAAACACCCAGCCTGCAGGTTTACCCCCAAACCAATACCTGGACCTGTTTCAGCACCAACTGTAGTGCAGGCAGCGGCGATGTGATCGACTTTATCATGCATTACGAGAAGTGCAGCAAACACGAAGCCATAGAAAAGGCCAAAATATTAGCCGGGGCAACGGGGATTGCCCCCACAAAGGGGAAACAACCGGTCACCCCCGAAGAGATGTTTACCTCTTTTGTGCAAAGCCTTCCCCGTAGCCGGAAAGCCCTGGATTATGTAAAAGCACGGGGGCTGGAACAGGTGAAAGAAATCGGTTACAACAGTGGCTCGCAGTCCAGCCAGATGAAATACTGCCTTGTTTTCCCACTCAAAGACAGCCAAAACAGGATTACCAGCTTTTACGGGCGGAGCATTTTTAACGACAGCGACAAGCGGCATTACTACAGTGCCAACCGCAAAGGACTTTACCCAAAATATCCTGAACCAACAACCCAAACCCTGATTTTAACCGAAGCGGTTATCGATGCCGCTACACTTTTACAGATACCGGAGATTACCGAAAACAGGAGTGTTTTAAGCCTGTACGGCACCAACGGGCTGACCGACGAGCATCTGGCCGCCATTAAAGAACTGCCACAGCTAAATGAAGTTGTTTTGTTTTTGGACGGGGATGAAGCCGGTCGGAAAGCCACAGAAAAACATTTTGAAACCCTGCATGGCCTTTTGCCGGCAACAGCCGTCAGTTACGTTGAAACCCCGGATGATGAAGATGTAAACAGCCTGTATGTGAACTACGACAAAGAAGCCATTTTGCAACTGCTGGACGAACGTGTTTTTCTTTTTTCAACTGAAAAGCCAATTGAAAAAGAAAAGCCTGAACTGCCGGAACAACCGGTAATAAGCCAATCGAAACTAAACGCCAGGAACCCGGAATACATTGTTTTTGAGACCCGCGGACTTTTGTTTGTACTGCTGGGCGGATTAAACCTGCACCAGTTAGACCGGATGCGTGTCACGGTAAAGATCAGCAAGGCCTGTCCGGCTATTGACGGAGATCCGCAGCTAAACGGCTACCAGAGCATCCGCCACACGGTCGATTTGTACAACGATGATTTGACCGAGAAGCTGATCAGCAAGGCATCCGAACGGCTGGAGATGGAAAGTAAAACCCTGCGGGCTGCTTTTGCAGAGCTTACAGAGCAACTGGAACAATACCGTTTAAGCCACCTGGAAAGCCTGAAAACCAAAACCCCGGAGAAACGGAAACTCAGCCCGGAGCGGATCCGTCAGGCCATTGACTATTTGAAATCCCCGAACCTTCTGGAACGCACTAATCAGGATATAGGAAAAACCGGTGTTGTCGGCGAAGAAACCAACCGTCTTTTAATGTACCTGGTCTTTACTTCCCGGCTCAGGGAAAACCCGCTGCACATTATCAGCCTGGGCAGTTCCGGGAGCGGTAAGACCTACCTGCAGGAAAAGGTATCGGAACTGGTACCGCAGCATGATAAACTGGAAGTGACCATCCTGTCGGAAAACGCTTTTTACTACTTTGAGCAAAAGGAACTCAAGCACAAACTGGTACTGATCGAGGACATGGACGGGGCTGAAAACGTGCTGTACCCGCTCCGGGAACTGCAAACCAAAAGGAAGATCAGTAAAACGGTCCCGGTCAAGGACAACAAGGGAAACTTAAAAACGATCACCCTGCAGGTTGAAGGTCCGATCTGCCTGGCCGGGACCACGACCAAAGAACGTTTGTACGAGGACAATGCCAACCGCTCGCTACTCATTTACCTGGACAGCTCCCCGGGGCACAAAGAGCAGATCATGGACTACCAGCGCAGGCTCTCTGCCGGGAAGATCGACACCGGGCAGGAACAGCAGGTTAAGGAACTGCTGCGGGATGTTCAAAGCGTACTCAAACCAGTCAAAGTAAGAAACCCTTTTGCCGAGCAGTTAAAGCTTCCGGACTACATTTTTAAACCCCTTCGGACAAACAGCCACTACCTTCAGTTTATCGAGATCGTGACCTTTTACCACCAGTACCAACGCCCGTTAAAGTCAATGGCCGATGGTACGAAATACATAGAGACCACGGTTGAAGACATTGAAGCGTCCAATGAGTTACTCAAGGATGTATTGCTGGCCAAGTCGGATGAACTTCCCCGGGCGGTTAGGGACTTTTTCGAATCCCTGAAATACCACCTGAAACTTACCGGTAAAGAAAGTTTTTACGCAAAGGATGTACGCGCCCGGCTGCGGCTGAACCCCATGACACAAAACCGTTACATGCGGGAACTGGAATACCGGGGCTACATCAAACGGGCGGGGGGCAACCGGAAGAACGGTTTTGAATACGAGATTGCCAACTGGGAAGAATACGGCCAGTTACAGGAAGGAATGAAAGTTTTGGCCCAGGTACTGGAAGGGATCAAAAGCAGGTATAACAACCGGCCAAAGACAGAACAGGTAAGTGTAACACAAGTATAACAATGCGGGATGTTATACTTAAAGCCTCTGAAAAGCCCGCCAGTAAAGAAAAATTAAGTATAACAGTTATACTTCAAAAAGCACGTATATAGAGAATTTGAAAGACGTTTGCCATGCGATCCATTAAGCTAACCAACCCAAACTACCGTTTACTGGAAAAAGGCTTTGAGAACTGGCTGCGGACCCTGAACTATGCCCAAAGTACCGTTTACTCCAGCCCGGTGTATTTAAAGGCATTCTTTTACTTTCTGGAACAAAATAAGGTTACCGATCTTAAAGAAGTCAGTAAAGCGCATATCAAAGCTTACATCGGGTATCTAAGCCGGCGGAAGAACCAGAGAAGGGGCGGTGGCCTGTCAAACAACTACATGACCAGCAACATCAATGCCTTAAAACGCTTCAGCCGTTATTTGCGGGAAACCCGGAAACAAAACCTTGAAATAGACCTTAGCCTGCCGCAGGAAAAGCAGACGGGAAAAGAGATCCTTACCATAAGCGAGATACAGGCTTTGTACAAATCCTGCCCGGTCAGTGATTACCGGTGGAAATATGCCATGACCGGACTAAGGGACCGGGCCATGCTTGGACTTTACTATGGCTGCGGGCTCAGAAGAAGTGAAGGGCTGGCCCTGGATGTAACCGATATTGATTTAAACCGCGGCCTTGTCCACGTCAGAAAAGGCAAAGGGAGCAAAGAAAGGCTGGTGCCGGTAAGTGAAAGCATAAAACAGGATTTTAAAGCCTGGCTGGCTGTAAGGGATGAATACATCAAGAACCCGGAAGAGAAGGCTTTCTTGCTAAACCCGAAAGGAAACCGGATCGGTGGCAATGCCTTACTGGTCAGGTTGAAAAGACTCAAAGAAACAGCGGGGATCGATAAGGATCCCGGATTGCACACGCTAAGGCACTCGATATCGACCCATTTGCTGGCCCGGGGCATGAGTTTGGAAAATGTCAGCCGGTTTTTAGGACACGACAGCCTGGAAAGCACCCAGATCTACACCCACTTAAAAGAAGAGCATGAATACCTTTGAAACTTACCTTGCGCAAAAAGGTTTTGCAAAGGCGACCGTTTACCAGCACAGCCGGTACGTGAGCCGGTTTCTGCAGTGGCTGCAAACGCAGCAAATAAACCCGTCGGATTGCACTTACAACGACCTTTTAAGCTGGATAGATCACCTGAGAGGACAAAAAGACAGCATCAGGCTGATAAACTGCAAGCTGTTGTCGGTCAGGCATTACTTTTCTTTTTTTCAATTGAAAAATAAAAAGATCGGAAACCCGGCTGCAGGCCTGCACCTTCGGGACAAACGAAACCGGCTGGTCAGTGGGATTACCAGCTTTGACAAGCTTGAACAGCTTTACCGGGCGTACCCGGTAACCGATGACCGGACACTCCGGAACAAGGTTATTTTAAGCCTGCTGGTTTACCAGGCGGTAACCACCGACGAGCTGCACCGCCTGAAAACGGACCATGTAAACTTAAAAGAAGGCAGGATCAAAATACCGGGAAGCAAACGAAGCAATGCCCGGATACTGCACCTGCAGGCTTTCCAGATCCTGGATCTGCAGCAATACCTGTTAACTGTCCGCACAAAACTAACCAGAGAAAAAGAAGGACAGCTTTTTTTTAGCATGGAAGGTAAGCGGGAACTAAAGAACAGTTTGCACCATTTGTTCCGGGCATTGAAACGGACCTACCCGGAAATCAGTAACGCGGGTCAAATCCGTCAAAGCGTGATCGTCCACTGGTTAAAAAATTACAACCTGCGGGAAGTGCAGTACATGGCCGGGCATAAACACGTCAGCAGCACGGAACGCTACCGGCAAAACAACATCGAGGACCTTCAAAAAGAGGTCGGTAAGTACCACCCGCTGGGATGACCATCCCTTCCGCCCTGGCTCCGGGCAGGACTTTTCCCCTTTCTGTTTGCAGCACATTGCAAAGCCCCACAAGCAGACGCACTTCCAAATACTTTGCAAAGAGCTGCAAAGCCTGCACGCAAGTCCCTGCCCCCAAAGCTGTGACAACATAACGTGTTCTTGTAAAACAGCCCCGCAAACCCACCTTGAAAACCCAAGCTGTCTTATAAGCACATTATGCTGCACAGTCGCGCCCCCACGCACCGTCCGTTGAAACAGTTGTACTCCAAACCCGCCCACCGGAAAGGATATCACCCGCCCGAACCACCAGCGCCACCCTGAAGAAACTGTTGAAACGAGAATAACCCGGGAACCAGACCAGCAACCGGAAAGGTCTGGCAAGGGTTATTTCCCGTTCCAACAGCCCATCATCATCAGCATCAAACACATCAGCTTTTTTCTTTTCAACTGAAAGCTGTTCAATTGAAAAATAAAAATGTTACTTTTAGGAGCATTAAAGCGTTCTTTGAACTGGTTGAAAACCGGCAGTAACGGTTTTTGGGGACAGCTCATTTTTGCAGGTAAGGGATTACGATTACGGAGCCAGGTTTTATGACCCAGAGTTAGCCCGCTGGCACAGCGTGGATCCAATGTCGGAAAAATATTACTCACTTTCCCCATATAACTTTGTTGCTAATAATCCTATCTTGTTACTTGATCCTAATGGAGATACCATTAGAGTCTCAGATGCACTGCTCCAAAATGAGATGGCTTATACAGCTTATCAAATGTGGACTAATTCAGAAGAAGGTAAAGCATTCCATAAATTATTTGGGGAAGGCGGGAAGTTTGGAGATGTCAATGTTACATTTGGTGTAGATGCCGAAAAGGTTGGGGATGCGAAGGGTGACACCAGAGTTAATGCAAAAGGAGAAAATGGGGAGAGACCACTTGAATTAGGAGATGGATTAGAAAATGGAGAACATTTAAGTTTTGACGTAAATATTAATCCAGGAACAAAGACAAAAGCTGGGGATTGGGGACATGTGAATGGCAAGGTTGGCCAACACACAAAGGAAAGTGCCCAAAGATCAAATAATCAAAGGACATTAAATAAAGCAAGTACTATCCTTCATGAAAGTCAACATGTTGAAATTATAACTAGGGATGTAAAAGCTAACAATAGATACGATATCCATCCATACTACCAACATAAGGATATCATGAAAAATCCTAATTATAAATACTATAATCAAAGGAAGAATTTTTATAATCGATACAACATTTATAATATGCCATACGATCCAAATGGTTTTGATAATTAAGTATGAAAACATGTTTTTTTATAATCTCGATGCTATGTTTTTGGGGATGTAGCAATGAATTACATTCCCCAATGTATAACCCTAGCTTTTTCAAATTAGTCAGCAATGATTCTTTATTGAAAGTAGATTTGACTAGCAAAAGCACCGCTTTAAGCATTAAACAAAGTGTATGTGAGTCTGGGTGTTCAGACCCTAATGGTTATACTGGTAATTACACTTTAAGGTACAGTATCATAAATAGGAGTTTTATGGATTTCCACAAAGACTCTTTGGTTATTGACCTACCATTCTTGGGATTTAAATGTCCAAATTCTAACATGGACTTTTTTTACTCTGTTCTAAAGATAGAATATGAAGAGGATGGGACATTATTAGTTGGAGGTCATAATATTATAACAGGAGATATTGGTTCTTTGGTGAAAGATCATATCAGTCGAACTCATTCCGAAAATGATCATACTCCAGTAATAGAAATATCAGTTGACAGGAATGTTGCCATAAAAGATTTGGGTGTAATAATATATTCGATTTTAGAAGGTTATTATAAACTAATAAATGATTATTCGCTTACCATGTATGGGAAAGAACTCGAAAGCATAAAAGACTCTCATAAATTGGCAGAAATAGAACGTATCGAACCTCTTTATTTGAGAATAGTGGCAACGGACGATAATCTTTATTGTCCTTCAAATTAAAAATTAAAGCTTCTCTCGCTCGCGCCGATCTGTGATCGGTGTGTAATTCTGAAAGAATTGAGATACTCAAATAATAAACGCAAACAAGCAACGAACCCGGTCGTATTGGCCGGGTTTAGTTTTTATGTATTAGCGAGTTTTTGGATTTGCCGTTTGGTCAGGAAAGCATCAATGAACGTTTTGATCAGGTGTTTGTCTTCCTGGTTCAGTTTTTCCACTTCTTTAAACTGGTTGAGCAGTTCTTTGTCAGTAAGTTGTGCTGAAACAACATCATCATCGCTTCCGTTCATCAAAAAATCAGTAGTGGTGCCCAAAGCTTCTGCCAATTCGTCAAGCACGTCAGAGGTGGGGCTAAATTGCCGATCTAGCCGATATACTCAACATCCAATAATAAAAACAATATTAACACACAATTGCCCTTCAAACGGCGAAGGCTCAAACTTTCTCAAACACGAAGTATCAAACCCTTCAAACGGGCGAAGCCCCAACCCGGCAACGCCCCTAATAATTAAGGTAACACCTCAATTTTCCCCATTCCGTCATTTCTTCACTCCACGAAACCCCGGCATTAGCCGGACTGGTAGAGGGTAAGGGCAAAAGGTCGATACCGGGTATCGACCGGATATGCTTGGCAAATAACCGGGCAGAAGTTTTTCCGTTAAAGGCAATAACCCTGATGGTAGGATATTCGGAGACAAAACCGGCTATGTTATTCGGGGTTTCTTCCGAAATGGCCGTATCCAGGCTGCCTTTCCGGATACAACTCTGGCACATATCCCACAGCGCTATTTTATGTTTCACCAGGAAATCTTTCCGGGCTTCGTAATCTTCCGGGGCATTTGTTCCGGTAACATGACCGGCCAATTTCCAGAACAGGTTTCCGGGGTGTGCATAATAGGCCTGTTGTTTTAATGATTCGACACCAGGCATGGTCCCTAAAATCAGGACCAAGCACCCATTGCCGGCAATGGGCGCCAATCCTTCTATTCTTAAATCTCCGTTTACTGTTTTTAAATCTTCCACAGATAATCATCCTCCTTAAGCGAAAGATACAAGATTCATTCAACATCAAGACAAAAATTCCATAAGAATAATGTAATTTGCATCAACATTGGGATGAAACGTTAAAAGTATTATGACTGATTTAAGAGCAGTTACGATATACTACTTCACGGGCACCGGCAATTCAGGGAACGTGGCCCGGTGGATGTCGTCGGTTGCAGGGCAGCACCACATCTCTCGCACAGTCCATAATATTGCGATGACAGACAGACATTCTGTTGTGCCTGCACCGGAAGGATCGCTGATCATTTTCGTTTCCCCTGTCCACGGGTTCAATTATCCGCCCATTATGCTCCATTTTATTGCCCGGTTTCCAAAGGGAAATAATAAAATAATCCTGATGAATACCAGGGCCGGCATGTTAATCGGAAAATTTAACGTCCCCGGGCTTACGGGAGTTGCTTTTTTACTATCCGCCTTAATCCTGAAATGCAAAGGATATTCCATTGCCGGCACGAAGCCCGTGGACCTGCCATCAAACTGGATTTCAATCCATCCCGGGTTAAATAAAAGGACTGTCAGGTACCTTCACGAAAAAAACAAGGAAAAAGTAATCGTTTTTGCAGAAAAAGTCCTTTCAGGAAAACGGGTGCATGCTGCCAGGCATGAAATTATCATCGACATCCTTCTGTTCCCCGTATCTGTCGGATATTATCTGATCGGACGTTTTGTCTTTGCCAAAACCTTTTATACTTCGGGAGACTGCAGTAATTGCGATTTATGCATAAAAAACTGTCCTGTTAAGGCAATTATCCGGATCGACAAAAGACCGTTCTGGACTTTCAGATGCGAAAGTTGCATGCGTTGTATAAGCCACTGCCCGCAAAGGAGTATCGAAACAGCCCATGGATTTATTATTGCCTACTGTTTGTTTTTTTCGGTATTTACAGGTTTATTTTTCAAATATTTCAACAGCCTGCCCTTTACCATTAACAACAGGCTCATTCACGACATTACAGAATCTGCTTTATTTTTATTATTTCTGGGGATATTTTACCGCATTATACACTATCTGATGCACTTCAGATTCTTTGAACGGTTAATGGTTTACACATCGCTGACCAAATACAAATTCTGGGGAAAGCGATACAAAGCTTTAAAGAACTTTTAAAAGGATTATATGACGAAAGTCAATCGCGGAATGGTGTCCGTTCTGTAATAATCTGTATTATCTTTACGCCTGTCTTTTTTTGCTATATTTGCTCATTCACAATGAATAAGGGAAAGCCTGCACAAATTAGAGATATGGTTCGTAATACAAGGGACGAAGAGAGCCTTCTGGATGAATTCCGGAATGGTGATGATTCTGCTTTTGCCCTGATTTACAACAAATATGCAAACGAACTTCTTTCCTATGGAACCGGGTTGGGATTTGAGACTGAAACGCTTAAAGATACCATTCATGATATCTTCTGTAAACTGTATGCCAACAAAGACTCCCTGAAAAAAATCCAAAATTTAAAATACTATCTTTTCCGGGCATTAAAAAATAGCCTGATCAACCTGAGAAAAACACAGGCGTCCCCTTTAGACATTAGCGGGCTGGAATTAAGCTTTTCGGTTACTGTTACTGTTTTGGACGAACTGATACAGGACGAAGACCGGGATTACGTAAAAAAAGAAGTTGAAAAATATCTGAACCTTTTAACCAGCCGTCAGCGCGAAGCCATCTATCTCCGGTTTATCCAGGAGCTTAGCTATGAGGAGATTGCCACGCTCCTGGATATGAGCCCCCATGCTGTCAGGAAGTTGACATCCCGGGCGATCCTCCGTATCCGGAAGGAAAACTTGCCGGTTTATCTTCTGCTTGCCTCTCTCCATCCATGGCACTTGTAGTTATTTTTTTAAAATTTCTTTCTTTTTTCTCAAAAATTGGGGACAAAAAAGGACGTTTGTTGTCTTATGAGTATTATGGAAAGAAATTACGAGAAATACGACGCAATAAAATTTGCCGTTGACCCTTTTTTCCTGCGTTGGCAATTGGCTGATGATGAGGAAGCAAAAGAATTCTGGACGAATTTTTGTGTAAAGCATCCTGAAAAGGGAAAAGAGATCAGGAAGGCTATCCGGATCGTCCGGTCAATCCGGATTAATGATTATCATTTCTCAGATGAAGAATTATCAAAAGAGTGGATAAAAATTAGTCACTCTGCCAAAAGAATATCAATCAGAAAAAAAAACAGGAACTGGTTGTTGTCACTGTCGGCAGCGGCCTCTGTCCTTTTAATTGTTGCAACGTATTTCTTTGTTTTGCATAACAAACAAGGGCATTATGCGACAGACTTAACCCAATTGCCGGTAAAAGAAGAAAAAAATATTGTACTGACTTTACCCAATGACAGTCTGGTCGCTTTTAATCAGGATGCGGATATTTCCCTGGATCAAACGGGAAACATTGTTATCAACGGAATTGATAACAAAAAGCTGTTTAGCCACAAGAGTAAAGGCCGGTTGCAGGACAACAAACTAATTGTCCCATGGGGGAAACGTTCATCGCTAACGCTTTCGGATGGCAGTAAAGTCTGGATCAACTCAGGATCAACGCTGGAATTCCCGTCGGTATTTTCGGAGGACCGGCGTGAAATAAAGGTGGCAGGTGAAATTTATATTGAAGTAACGAAAGACTCCGTAAGGCCTTTTATTGTTAACACCGACAAGTTTTCCGTGAAAGTTCTGGGCACCAGATTCAATGTTTCTGCCTATAACGAAGATAAGGTCCAGGCTGTTGTACTGGCTGAAGGGTCCGTAAAAATCAATACGGTATCGGGTAATACAGTAGAATTGAAACCGGAGGAACGCTTTAGTTTGAGTGGCTCGCAAATTCAGAAGGACCATGTGGATGTTTACGACTATATATCGTGGAAAGACGGCATTTTCAGGTTTGCGGGCGAACCGCTTCAGAATATCCTGACCCGGCTTTCCCGTTACTATAATACAGAGCTTGTTTGCAGCGACGATATCAGGGACCTCCGCCTTCGCGGCAAGCTGGCCCTCTTCGACGATCTTAAGTCTGTGCTGGATAATATCGCTGTCATTATACCTGTAAAATACGAAGTAAAAAATAACCAGATAGTAATAAGTAAAAATGAAAAGTAATGTGCCTATGAGAAATTAAAAACATGAAAAAGGGTCCTGAAAAATGATTCATTAAGGGGAAAAATATAAAACAGACACAGGATTCCGACCAAACTTGTAGCGTTTAAGAAAAAAGGATCTGCTTTCAAAACAGGGATGATGAAAAAAGCCGAATAATACCCTCAATATTATCCGGCCTGTTGTCATGTCTGCCCCGTTAAAAAACAGAGAGAATGAAAATCAATGCAAATTTATGAAAGATAATGAATACTTAAAATTGTTGTCTAAGGGCAACTTATTACACATTTTTAAAGTGATGCGAATAACTATTTTTATGCTGCTTGTTAGTTCCGCTTGTGCTTTTTCAAACTCGTATTCGCAAAGCACAACTTTAAAATTGAAGCTGAAAGAGAGTTCAATAAAAGAAGTTTTCAATCAAATTGAGAATAACAGCGAATTTGTTTTTCTTTTTTCAGACGAGATCTCACCGGAACTGGAACAAAAGGTGAGCATCGACATGCAGTCGTCAACGATTGATGAAGTACTGAAAAAGCTTTTTGAAGCGACCAACCTGACCTACGTAATCCGGAACAGGCAAATACTGGTTACGCAAAAGAAGCAACAACAGGAAAATGCGTCGGGGCAGAATCAGCAACCAGACGGTAAACGGACAATCAGAGGGAAGATAACCGATGAAAAAGGAGATCCCCTGCCGGGTGCAACGATTACGCTAAAATCGGATAAGAAGTTCGGAACCGTTACCGACGCCAACGGGGAATTCACCTTCCGTATTCCCTCCGAAACCCCGTCGATAACAGTCTCGTTTACGGGCATGGAAACAAGGGACATTGAACTTCGGGATGACAAGCAAAACTACACGGTCAAACTGAAGACAAAAGTTACCGGCATCAGCGAAGTTGTTGCAACAGGGTATTTTGTCCGTAAAAAAGACAATTTTACCGGATCGGCCGTTACAATTACCCAGCAGGAATTAAAAACAATCAGTCCGGGGAATGTGCTGCAAAGTATACAGGCGTTTGATCCCTCTTTCAAGGTTATCGAAGACAACCTTTTGGGATCGAACCCGAACCAGATTCCCAATATCAATGTACGGGGCGCTTCTTCTGTTCCTTCAAACAGCAGCACCATCATTCGCCGCGACAATATCGGGAGTAGCGTTAACATGCCGACTTTCATTCTGGATGGTTACGAGGTTAGTGTCGAAAAAATTTATGACCTCGACATTAACCGCATTGCCAGCATCACCTTGCTTAAGGACGCAGCAGCAACGGCGATTTACGGCTCCCGTGCTGCGAACGGTGTCCTGGTTATAACCACGGTTACCCCCAAGGAAGGAGAACTAAGGGTTTCCTATAACATGGACCTGAACCTGAACGTGCCTGACCTCAGCTCATACCATGTTCTGAATGCTGCCGACAAACTGGAATATGAAAGGCTGGCCGGCCTGTATGAATATGACGGCGCCAGTAGCCAGGACGAGCTGGATGATCTCTACTATCAGAAAAAGTATAACGTAGTAAGCGGAGTAAACACTTACTGGCTTTCGCAGCCGGTAAGAAATGCCGTGGGGTACAACCACTCCGTTTACATCGAGGGGGGATCAAAAACTGTCCGCTACGGAGTAAACCTCCAGTATCAGAATATGCCCGGTGTCATGAAGAAATCCCAAAGGGACCGTTCCAGTATCGGGACCGACCTCTCGTATAACCTGAACGATAAATTTCTGTTCAAAAATACGTTGAGCGTTTCCATTATAAACGGTACCGAATCTCCTTATGGCAGCTTCGCCGACTATGTCAATATGAACCCGTACTATCCGAAAACGGACGAAAACGGGAATATCGTTCAGGAGATTGATTCATGGACCGACCGGAGCGGGGCAAACGGCTCGCTGAATACAGAGATCGTCCTGAACCCCCTTTATGACGGCACATTACACAGTTTCGACAAAACAAACTACACTGAACTTACAGATGCGTTCAGTATTGACTGGCACATTTCTGACGCTTTGCGGATAAAGGGGCTGATCAGCTTAAGTCAGAAAAGATCGGAAGAAGATAAGTTTAGTTCTCCGCTAAGCAATGCTTATTATTTTTATTCAACAGCCGATCTGTCGAAAAGGGGACAATATTACTATTACACGTCGACGCAGACAACGATTGACGGCAATACAACAGTCACCTACAGCAAAGCGATCAAGGACCATTTCATCAACCTGGCCCTGGGCGCCAATATCAGACAGAATAAGGAGAACTCGAAATCGGTCACTGCCATTGGTTTCAGTAATGACCGGTTTACCAACATTGGCTTTGCCAAAAGTTACGAAGAGAATTCGTCCCCCGGAGGTGATTATAGCATGGACCGGTTACTAGGCGCATTCCTGAGTTTTAACTATTCATTTAAAAACACCTATCTGTTAGACCTGTCATTCCGGGAAGACGGTTCGTCCAAATTTGGTTCAGACAACAAAATTGCGCCATTCTGGGCTGCCGGCCTGGGCTGGAACCTGCACCAGACAGACTTCATCAAATCCTTGAATATTATAAACCAGTTGCGGTTAAAAGCAAATACCGGACTTACGGGATCGGTATCCTTTACGCCATATATGGCGAATACCCTTTACAGTTACTATAAAGACGACTGGTATTCGACCGGTGTCGGGGCCGTTGTTTCCCAGTATGGAAATGAAGATCTGAAATGGCAGCGTACCCGGAATTACGATATTGGCCTGGACCTGGGGATTCTGGATAACAGGTTATATTTCTCGGGACGTTATTATAGAAAGCTGACCAAAGATATGCTGACAGACATTTCACTGCCCCCGTCAACAGGGTTCAGCTCATACAAGGAAAATCTCGGCGATATAAAAAACAATGGGATCGAGCTAAACGCAAAACTTAACATCTTAAAGACCAAAGACTGGTCCGTGTCGCTGAACGGGAATTTCGTCCATAATAAAAATACGCTGGTGAAAATTTCGAGTTCGCTCAAACAACTGAACGACAAAGCTGATGAGGCGCAAACCAGCGACGAATACAAGGGCGTTCCTTTAATCAGGTACAACGAAGGAGAATCGATGAACACCATTTATGCCGTTCGTTCAAAAGGGATTGACCCTGAAAACGGAAAGGAAATCTTTGTAAAAAAAGACGGAACTCTGACTTACAACTGGGATGTAAAAGATATTGTCCCGATTAAAGACGGAACACCTACCCTGGATGGTTATTTTGGCGGTAGTGTTTATTTTAAGGGCTTTTTGCTGAACTGCAGTTTTTACACCAGTTTTGGCGGATACAACTACAACCAGACATTGGTCGACCGTGTTGAAAATGCCGATCCCCGGTACAACGTTGACAAACGGGCCCTTGAACACCGATGGAAACAACCCGGCGATATTGCTTTGTACAAAAACATTTCCGACCTGGGTACAACCTACGTTACAGAGCGGTTTATCCAAAAAGAAAATCTTCTCGAGCTAAGGAGCATCTACCTGTCATACGACTTTAAAAAAGAAATGCTGAAAAAAATGAAACTTGAAAATTTGCGTGCCTCTGTCACGCTGAATGATGTCTGGCGGGCTTCTTCCATTGCAGTGGAACGGGGTATCGATTATCCTTTTGCACGGAGTTTTACATTCTCAATCCAAACCACCTTTTAAATTGAATTTATATGATGAAGAATCTCTTCTATATAGCAATAATCTTTCTCCTGATGACTTCGTGTAACGATTGGCTGGATATTCAACCCGAAGCAACAGTGAGCGACAATGAACTGTTTTCGACAAAGGAAGGTTTTCAGGAAGCGATAAACGGTATTTATACCCGTTGCTCCCAGGGAGAATTGTATGGTGGTGAATTAACTGTCGGGTTGCCCGATGTAATGGCACAAAACTATACCAATACGGTTTACGATTATACGGGCTACCTGAAAACCTCGCAGTTCGATTTTACGGACCAGACATTCAAAGACCGCCGCGACAACATTTGGAGCGCTGCCTACAATGCTATTGCCAATTGTAACCTCATCCTCGAGAATATCGATAACAGGAAGGAGTTATTTACAGAAGACGAATTTGGCATTATTAAAGGTGAAGCGCTTGCTTTACGAGCTTACATTCATTTCGATATGCTGCGCCTTTTTGGACCTTCATACCTTGTTGGCGCAAGCCAGGAAGCTATTCCTTACGTTACCTCGTACAGCAATAAAGTAACGCAGCTCTCGACTGTTGAGGAGGCAATCACCAAAGTCCTGGCCGATTTAAACGAAGCGAAAGGGCTGATGACAGGCGATCCGATCCTTGCCGATGACTACAAGGTGGGATACCCCGACGACGAAGACGCCACAGAAGAAAGCAATGCCGACCTGTTTATGCAAAACCGCAGGCACCGGCTGAACTACTACGCCGTTTGCGGAGAACTGGCGCGGGTTTATCTTTATAAAGGAGACTACACGAATGCGCTGACAAATGCTTTGGAAGTAATTAATTCGGAAAAGTTTCCCTGGACTGAGAGCAGCGACCTGCTGGAATCCGATCCCCAGAAAAAAGACCGGATCATGTATAAGGAACTAATCTTTGGCTGGTATGCCGAAGCCCAGAAAACGCCGCTCTACAACCGTTTCAACTCTACTGACTCCGGACAATTCATAGACTACGACAATGCCCGCAGCTTTTATGAAGTTGCCAGCGTCGGGGCCGAAGACTTCCGGTTCAAAGTGTGGTTTTCCCAGGTTTCCAACTCTGACGGGATCAGGTACAAAATAATGAAATATATGCGCGACGACGATGTCAACCTCCATTACCTGATGCTCCCCGGGATCCGTTTAAGCGAGATGTACTATATCGCTGCAGAAAGTTCTTACGGCACAAATTCCGGCCAGGCCTGGGAATACCTGAACACGGTACGCTTCCAACGGGGTATCGGCACGAACCTTGACGGATCATCGGGCTCATCGTTCCAGTCTGAAATACTAAAGGAATACCGGAAGGAAACCTATGCGGAAGGACAACTATACTTCGCATACAAGAGGCTGAATGAAAGCATCATTGGACAATCAAACTCCATATTTGCTGCCAGTCCCGATATTTTTGTGATCCCTCTTCCCGATGATGAAATTGAATATGCGAACAGATAATTGACGTAAAGATTTTGAGTATGAAAAATTTGATAATCTATATTCTTCTGGTATCGGCTATAGGATTGGCATCCTGCGGTGATAACCCTGAATTTCTGTACGATTCACCAGACAATATTTACCTTAATTTCGAAGACAGCGCGAGCAGTAAAATCACATTTTCGTTTGCCTACACTCCGGACAAAGTATCTGATACCATTCTGATCCCGGTCAAAATATCCGGAATTATTTTAAAGCAGGACCGGTATTTTAAGTTGGCTGTGGTAGATACCGCGACGACTGCCGAACCTGGCCTGCACTACGAAGCGTTTAAGGATTCCTATGTAATGCCGGCTGATTCGGGCACCATCAGCGTTCCGGTCATTATTTACAACAAAGATCCGGAAATGGAAGAATCGACCGTAAGCCTGGGATTCACCCTCATTCCGACAACCGACTTTGATGTAACCCTGAATGACGTGGTTTACGGTAAAATATCGTTCTCAAACCGCCTGGAACAACCGGAATGGTGGACTTACTGGACGTCATCGCTTGGATCGTATTCCCGGACGAAGCATCAATTGTTCCTCATTTCTACAGGAACAAACGATATGCCCAATATGTCCGATCCGGATGCGTACCTGCAGATACCCGAAGCGCTGTATCATATTGCCCAGTATACCGCTTTTCTTTCAGACCCGTTCTCCTGGGTTGAAGAACATCCGGAATATACCTTGACAGAAAAAGAAAACGGGGATTATGATTTTTACCTCAAAGCCACTCCTGAAAAGGTTATTCTGCTAAAAAAAGATACGGCTTCAGGTTCTTATCATTTTATTGATGAAAATGGTCAAAGTATTTAAAAAGCACATTACATGAAGAACTGTTTAATTATATTAATCACGGGTTTAGCCTTGCTGGCAACTTCGTGTATCGACGACCTGGGAAACTATTCGTACACTGCACCCGAGGAACCGGTTGTAACCAATCTCGACAGCGTTTATTACGTGAATGTTGGCGACTATCTGGTTATTGAGCCCAATGTATCGTTCAGTAACAAAGATGATTTATCATACGAATGGAAAATTGACATTCCGGATGAACTCAGAACCGAAAATTACGAAGGCGAAACGCTGGATATCTTTTTCGGATTGGAAACGAACACGTACAGTGCCCGCCTGGCCGTTGTCGACAATTCGAACGGCATGAAATATTTCTATCCGTTTTCAATTGTGGCGCAAGCCAACTTCTCTGAGGGGATTGCGTTGCTGACTTCCAACAACGGGAAGGCTGAAATTTCATTTATAAAACCGGACGGAAGCATTCAATCCAATATTTATGAGCAAATGTATGGAGAACCTCTTCCGGACGGCCCCAGACAGCTCATTGCCCTGCAGCAGATATACATGACCGGCATGCCATACCTGGGGTACTGGATCATTTGCTCAGACAAGGACAATCCAGGGGTTGAAATTAATGTCGACACATTCCAGCGTATTAAATATTTCCGGGACAACTTTTTCGATACGCAAAAATCAGAACTGGACGCCCAGGCTTTCTTTCCCCAAGGAGTCGGTGTTATGAATGGCATCATTAACAACAAATTGTATCTCGGGGCCTCATCAACTTATTATGTCAGCTCTATTTACGGTTTTTTCGGGGAACCGGTCCCTGGAGATTACGAGTTGGATCCTCATTTTATAACCACCGACGGTTATTATATCGGTTATGATCCCCAATACAAACGACTGGATTATTTCGATGGCGGAGGGAACTTTTATGGCGATGACTATGATGTATCAGGCGACACACTCGATCCGAAAGATCTCGACATTGAGGTACTGGATATGGAAATGGTCAGTACAGACGCTAACTATATCATCGGCATTGATAAGACAGACGGAAAAATATATGAATATAAATTCGGGGTAAAGACAGATCCAAGAACTGTACTTCCCCTTTCAAAACAAGTTTTTGTCAACCAGGATATTGTTGATGAAAACAGCAAGTGGGTTTTATCTCCTACCGAGATTTTCTACTTCACTCATGGCAGTACCGTTTACCGGTACAATCCGCTAAACGGGGAGGTGCGTACACTCACTGCCGATTTCGGCGGTAAAAACGTAACCATGCTAAAATTGGAAAAGGACGGTAAAACATTAATCGCCGGAACAGAAGGGAGCATCTACTTCCTGGACATCAGTACCGGTAAATACGGTGACCTGATCAGCAAAATCGACGGAATAGAAGGCGAACCGGTCGATTTATATATCAAAGAAAATTAATCCATATTCCCGGCAGCCAAAGTATAATTCGGAGCCTTGCTTTTGCTTTGGCTGCCTTTATTTCAAATTAAAAAATTTTATGAAGAAAAGATCATTGCTATTAATTTCAGGGATTTTGCCGGCCATGGCATTTGCACAAAGCAACAGTTTTATCCTGAACGGTAAAATCGGGAACCTGAACCCGCCTGTAAAGGTTTATTTCGATTATATGAAAGGCGATGAAAATCACGAAGATTCAACCACCGTCAAAAACGGGGCCTTTACATTCGAAGGCTATGCCCCGGAACCTTCTCCCGCCCGTATGATTATCGATTACGACGGTATAAGCAAAGGACATGGAGCAAGATTCGGCAATACAATTTATTTTTATGTTGAAGAAGGAAAGCTCACAATGGAATCGCCGGATTCATTGGAAAACGCAAGGTTTATCAACTCGCCGGTCAACGATGAATACCAGGCTTATCTGAAGGAAGTCGGAGGTTTACCGCAAGAGATCAGTGCCCGGATCGGTGCAATTTATGCCGCTGCCACCCCTGAACAGCAAAAGGATACTGTTTTTATCAGCAGCCTCAACAAAAAAATGCACGACGCAATTGCCCTGCGCCAGAAAAAACAACTGGAGTATGTGCGTCAACACCCTGACAACTATTTCAGCATTGTCGCCCTCACTGAAGGCGCAGGGACCCAACTCAACCTGCTTCAGTCTGAACCGTTATTCCTTTCGTTGAGCAATAATGTCAAAAAGACTATTCCCGGGAAAGCTTTTGCCCAAAGGCTTGAAGCTGCACGTACGACCAACATTGGATCCATGGCGCCCGACTTCACCCAAAATGATGTGAACGGGGAACCGGTAAGTTTATCCGGCTTCAGGGGTAAATACGTACTTCTGGATTTCTGGGCTTCGTGGTGCCATCCGTGCCGCGGCGAAAACCCGAACCTGGTAAAGGCTTACAGCAAATATAAAGACAGCAATTTTGAAATTCTGGGCGTTTCGCTTGACCAGGAAAGTACCCGGGCTGCCTGGATCGCAGCCATCAAAAATGACGGGCTGACCTGGACCAACGTGTCCGATTTGAAATCGTGGAACAATGAAGCCGCCCTTTTATACGGCGTAAGGGCCATTCCCCAGAATTACTTAATAAATCCGGATGGTTTCATCGTTGCAAAAAATTTAAGGGGGGAAGAACTGGAATCCAAGCTTAAGGAAATTTTCAATCAATAACAGGAAAAAGAAGAAAGCCGGGGCCGTCCAAAAAGTCTGACAAATTTTAGTTAGAACCTACTTTTTGGACAGCCCCCTTTTCCTTGAGTTATCACTCACGGTGATTAAGATAAGATTTGGGCAGGACGGTCTGCGAAGGTCTTATAGCAGAAAACAAAGGAAAAAAATCAGGACAAGCCGTTGAAAATGATCAAAGAAAAGGTTGTCACCGATGAAGAAAACCACACTCAGGGATAATTGATTTGTCCCACAATCAGCATGATATTTTATTGAAATTACGGGTAACCCTGCAAGGGTTATCTATGATTTAAAGAAAAACATCAATCAAATTATCTATATAATATAATCAAGTTATTATAATAATTTATTAGAATTATACTAATAATTTGATTAGAATCATTAGTATAATTTGATGTGATTACAACGATCCCTTTCACAAAGAGTAACATTAATCCAATCGTGTTATGCGCATAACAGAAATGAATTATGCGCATAACTTTTCACAGGGGCAACGCCCCTCATCTTTGTTCAAAATACACACCCATTTCCGAAATGGAAGGCGCTTCCGAAGAATTGTCAATTTGGATACGGACCTTGTTCCCCCAAACGGTATCGAAACGGTGGAGTTTAAACCGTGAGGTGTTCCCGCCCGAGAAAATGGTCTTCCATTCTCCGTTTTCCTGATACTGCAAGGTGTATTTCCGGATATTCGGATGAGGCTCCATGACTGTTATCATGTTAAATGGATGGGCCCCTTCCAGGTCGATTTCGAGCCAGGGATTTTTAACTGCTTTATTCGATTGCCAGGCTGTTCCGAAATCATCGTCGTTTGCAAAATCCATGATCCACATGTCGTTCGACCAGCTTGAACTTGCCGGTTTAAATTTTGCAATATTTTTTGACGTAACAGGCAACATACCCGGAGCAAGGGGTTCTGTCGCCCCTTTGTTTTCCCATAAACTGCCAATCTTCTTCAGTGCCTGGAGTGCATTATCGTCAATAAGGCCATCGCGGTTGGGGGCCACATTCAGTATAAAATTACAATGGGCATTATTCAACGGAATGATATCGTTATTTACCAGGTCTTCCGGACTTTTAAGCTGATCTCTCGGGAACGATGTTTTCCAGAACCAGCTCCATTGGAGCGGGAGACAGGATAAGGCAGGCAGCTGATTAACATCTTTTGAAATACGCTGTCCCGCATTTTGTTCATACGACTTGATGTCGGAATAAAACAATGCCCCTTCCGGATACTTGGCCGAATTTAAATCCATCAGCAAACAATCCGGTTGAAGTGATTTCACCAGCTGATATATTTCATCAAACGGGACCTCGTCATACGAAATTCTCGACCATGGAGCATCCCATCCATCGATGATCAGGGCCTCAATCTTTCCGTAATGGGTCAGCAGTTCGGTCAGCTGCGCTTTAATCATATCGACATGTTTCCGGGTAATGAATCCCGGACGCAGCCGGTCGTGCGTATCAAGAATCGAATAGTAAAGCATCACTTTCAGTCCGTTTGCCCTGAATGCATCGGTAAATTCTTTAACAACATCGCGTTTAAGCGGACTGTTCATCACATTGTAATCCGAAACTTTTGTATCCCAGATGCAAAAGCCGCTGTGATGTTTCGTGGTAAGGCACCCATATGACATATGCGCCGATTTTGCAGCCCTGGCCCACTGGCCGCAATCCAGTTTGGCCGGGTTAAAAAGACTGGCCGGGGCATCCGGGTCGGGCCAGTCTTCATTTACATATGTCGGGATATTAAAATGGATGAACATACCAAAGCGCAGGTCAACGAATTGTTGTTGCAACTCGTGCAGTCTTTCTGCTTTGGACAACTCTTTGGCACTTGAGTTCTCTATGCCGGTAATGCTTATAAACAAAAGAAAAAGAATATAAAGACGTATGGGTTTCATTTTTTTATTTTTTTGATTTATTGCTCGTTGCTTAACGAGTAAGGCACATCATCTTTTCCTGTGGCCCTTGTTTTATTTGGGGTGCCGGTCATCTCGAAATTAATTTCGGCCCCTTTTTGGAACGCAGAATATTCAAAATAGTTTTTGGTGTATTCGTCCCCGTTGTAGTTAACCAGATTGATGTAGCGGTTTTCGTTACTGTTGTTTGGTGCGCTGATCTCCACTTTGTTACCGTTCTCCAGGCTAAGGACGACTTTTTTAAACAAAGGGGCACCAATTACATACTGGTCACTGGCCGGGCAAACCGGATAGAAGCCCATTGCCGAGAAAACATACCAGGCAGAGGTCTGTCCGTTATCTTCATCGCCGCAATAACCATCGGGAGTAGCAAAATACAGACGGTTCATTACTTCGCGGACCCAGTATTGGGCCTTATAGGAAGCCCCGGCATAGTCGTATAAATAGATCATATGCTGAATCGGCTGGTTCCCATGTGCATAATTGCCCATATGCATAATCTGCATCTCCCGTATTTCGTGAATAACACCCCCATAGTAACTGTCATCGAAAACAGGCGGAAGGCTGAAGACAGAGTCGAGCATGCTCACAAACATTTTGTTCCCTCCCATCAGGTTAATTAAACCCTGTACATCATGGAAGACCGACCATGTATAGTGCCAGCTGTTGCCTTCGGTAAAAGCGTCGCCCCATTTAAACGGATTGAACGGCGACTGGAAAGTTCCGTCTGAGTTACGGCCACGCATTAATTTTGTTTCCGGATCGAATACGTTTTTATAATTCAAGCTGTGCGCTTTATAGCGGTCGAGTTCAGACTCCGGTCTTTTCAGCTTTTTGCCCATCTGGTAAATGCACCAGTCATCGTAAGCATATTCGAGCGTCCGTGCTACCGATTCGTTGATGTGTACATCGTAAGGAATATAGCCTTTTTCGTTGTAATAATGATAACCGTAACGTCCGGTCGAAGATATCGTCGGATGAACATTATTGGCGCCCCAAAGCATCCCCTCGTACATTTTTACCGAATCACATTTCGTTATGCCCTTCAGAAACGCATCGGCCACGACAGAGGCGGAATTATTGCCCACCATACATCCTCTGTGCCCGGGGCTCGCCCATTCCGGGAAAAAGCCGCTTTCAAGATAAGTATTCAGCAAGCCGGCCTGCATTTTTTCAGCCATTGACGGATAAACAAGATTTACAAAAGGGAACAGGCTGCGGAAAGTATCCCAGAACCCGGTATCGGTGAACAAATAACCGGGTTTGACCTCTCCATGATAAGGACTGTAATGAACAGGTTTTCCATCGGCACCGAACTCGTAAAACATGCGGGGAAATAACACGGAACGGTACATACAGGAATAAAAGGTACGGATTTGATCGATGTTGTCGCCCCCGACTGCAATTCGGCCCAGGACTTCGTTCCATCGCTGACGGGCAGCTTCTTTCACCTGATCGAACGATTTTGTCCCGATCTCTTTCATATTCCGTTCGGCCTGTTCGAAGCTAATGAACGATGAAGTGACCTTGGCAGTAATCACTTCACCCTTTTTCGTTTTGAAACCAATAGCTGCGCCCACATGGTCGTTTGTCAGTTCTGAGACGCCCTTTTGGACCTGATTATTGCTCCATATGTTGCTGCTTTCGAAAGGATGATCGAATTCAATTACAAAATAATTTTTAAAATTTTGGGGAACGCCGCCACTATTGCGCGTGGTAAACCCGATGACCTTGTTTTCTTCCGGGATGATTTTAATGTATGATCCCCGGTCGAAAGCATCGACAATCACATACGACTGATCATTTTCCGGAAAGGTAAAGCGGAAACAGGCACAACGTTCGGTCGGCGCAATTTCCGTTTCTACGTCATGATCAGCCAGATAAACGCTGTAGTAATACGGTTTCGCAGTTTCGGCTTTATGAGAAAACCACGATGCCCGGCTATCTTCGTCAATTTTCAGTCCGCCGGTTACCGGCATAATGGAAAATTGTCCGTAATCGTTAATCCAGGGGCTGGGCTGATGGGTTTGTTTAAACCCGCGGATCTTGTCGGACTGATAAGTGTAAGCCCAGCCATCACCCATTTTGCCTGTCTGGGGCATCCAGAAATTCATTCCCCACGGCAAGGCGATGGCCGGATAGGTATTTCCATTCGACAACGATATTTTCGAATCGGTCCCCATCAGCGGGTTTACGAATTCAACGGCATTTTCTTTCATATATGATTCCAGTGCATAATCCTGGAGAAAACTTTGGTATTCGTTCCACAATCCCTGAATGCTTTTATCCTTGCCAAGAATCGATTTCATGGCCGCATCGAAACTCCATGGGTTAATATCGACTGCCGAACGGTTGAATTTCCGGAGAAAATCAGGATCTTTGGTCGTGAGCCACTGAAGAAAGAAACCGGTAGTACGGTAGCCGTCCATCCAGCTGCCTCCCGGTTTACGGCTCGACACGGGGAAAAAACCGGCTTCGAAGCGAACGGCATCAGCCAGTCCTTCGATAAATGCAAAATATTCGTCGCCGGCACGGTACTCGCCACAGCCCTTGGGACAGAACTGATAGGCATGGGTCAGTTCGTGGTACAAAACGCCACGGGTCTCGTAAAGCACATCGGCATCACCTTTCGTCTTTGCGGTCTTTTCAACCCAGTCGGCACTGTAAAAAATATCAATTACCGGAGGTTCGCCTCCCTTGGCAGAGATACCCTTATCAGGGCGTAATTCATAGTTAATTTTGCGGACGTCCATCCGTTCGTCTTTGTCTGTCCAGTATAAAATTGATGCGACTTTCTGTGCATGGGCCATGATAAATTCCGAGGGATCTTGAATTAACCGGCGATAGATCTTTGATCCGGGAACGGTATCGTTTTTATCGACAAAGTTCACCTCCGGATAAACAAAGTGCTCCCAGCCGGATAATGGGAACTTCCCGCTAAACAATGAAATCTCAGCCAAAGCGACATTCGTTTTTTTAGCCGACTTCAGTTCAAATTTATAATAGCTGTAAGCGGAAGGATTTTCAATTTTAAATGCTTTTGTCTGAAACCGGGAATAAAAACTACCGGATTGTTTTTTATCCAGGACAGTCCATTCCGATTGGTCATTTGAGCCGGAAACGATCCATTGAACGGGGTCGTCGGCCGGATTTACATCCGCTGAGGTTAACGTGTAATAAGTTGCCTCAGCAGGTGTTGAAAACTGACAGACAACTGTCGCTTGGTTACCTTTAGCCTGGCAATAGGAGACTGAACTGTTGTCGTTCAATAAAGCGACATCTTTTGCTGACGTAAAGGCAGTATTAACAGCATTTACCGAAGCTGGGTGCAACCTGTTCTGACCGGATGCAGTAAAGCTGCAAACCAAAATTGCCAGAATAACATTTAGTAATATCTTGTTCATATGAAAAAAACTGATTAATAGGGTCAATTACTTGTGTTCGTATTTTAAAGTCTGATCTGCTGTACTTAAAGACGGAGGGATACAACCGGCCTTCACTCCCCTTTTGTAATTGGGCCGGTCGCTCATTATAAACTCAATGGCAGCACCGTCTTTAATGTCATTATAGGTCAAATATGATTTATCGTATTTTTTCCCGTTAAGGAACATTTCTTTGATATAAACATTCTTCACGGACCAGTTTTTTGTGGTTACCACGATCTTTTTCCCATTGCTCAGGTGCATGGTGACAGCCTCAAGTGTCGGGGAACCAATGTTGTAAATATTACTTGAAGGAGCTGTAGGATAGAACCCCATGGTATTGAAGATATACCATGCAGACATTTGTCCGCAGTCGTCGTTCCCGCTTAGCGACCCTGGTCCGTCGCCATAGAAACGGTCGGAGACTTCCCTGATCCATTTCTGGCATTTCCACGGTTCCTTCAGGTAGTTGTACAGATAAATAATCTGGTGACAAGGTTCGTTTCCATGCCAATAAGCGCCGATACGCCCCTGAATGTCGTGAGCCCCGGGAATGTCGTCAGGTATTTTGATTGTAAACAGGGAGTCAAGCCTCATTCCAAACAGCTTACGTCCTGTCTCGTTAATATACCCCTGTACATCCTGGGGGACATACCAGGTATACTGCATCGTGAAACCTTCGGTAATGTCGCCCCACCCGTTCACAGACCCGGGACCGGTGTAGGCTATCGGGGCAAACGGGGTCCTCCAGTGTCCCTTGTAATCGCGCCCCCGCATATACCCGGTTTCCGGATCGACCAGGTTTTGGTAGGACAAAGCCCTGTTCAAAAAATACTGATAATCAGCTTCTTTATTTAACTTTTTAGCGGCCTGTGCAATACAGTAGTCGTCATAAGCATATTCAAGCGTTTTTGAGACCGATTCTTTTTCCCTGTCGAACGGGACCCACCCCTTTTCGATGTATTCGGGCAAACAATCGTAATTGGGGTTCATGGCTGTCGTCTTCATGGCTTCGAAAGCCCTTTCGTAATCGAAACCTTTTACATCTTTTACAATGGCATCGGCAATTACAGAAACAGCATGGTATCCAATCATACACCAGGTTTCGTTTCCATAGAACGACCAGATGGGCAACATTTTTTCCACGCTTTTGTCATAGTGGGCAAGCATCGAATTGATAATGTCCGCATTGACCGGTTGCTGGACCAGGTTGAACAAGGGGTGCAAGGCCCGGTAGGTATCCCAAAGCGAAAAAACAGTGTAGTTAGTAAAGCCATCAGCCTTTTCGATATTCTTGTCCAGTCCCCTGAACCTTCCATCGCTATCCTGAAAAATAAAAGGATGGAGAAAAGCATGGTAGACGGATGTATAAAAAGTCCTTTTTTGGGTTTCGTTCCCTGTAATTTCAAATTTCCCGAGCTCTTTCAGCCATTTCTTCTCACCTGACGCTTTCAGGGATTCAAAATCCGCGTTGTTTAGTTCGGTCAGGTTTTGGGCAGCGCCATCTGTGCTGACCGATGATATGGCCGTTTTCACGCTAATCTGTTCGTCTTCTCTTGTTTCAAACGATGTCCAGAAAACCAGCTTTTTGCCCCAGGCTTCCTTGTTGCTTCTAAACCTGCGGGTATTATAAATAACAGGTTTACCGTCCTGCATAATTCCGCAGTTAGTGAAAGGCCTGGAAAAAACGGCTGTAAAATAAATATGTCGTTCCGGCCCCCAGCCTTTTACAATTTTCGATCCGGTAATCGTTGAGTCATTTTCAATCCTAAGGTTGCTCCAGACACATTCAAACTGAAGGGTGTGGTCGATGTCGACCATAATATAGGCGCTATCGCTCGCAGGATAGGTGAAACGGAGTATCCCGCTCCGAATGCCGGAAGTCATTTCCGCCCGGATCCCTTCATCGATCAAATCAACAGAATAATAGTCAGGCGAGGCAATTTCCCTGGCGTGCGAATAGTTGAAACGGTAACCATAGCCGGGGCCCTCCGGTTTCCCCGGATCCGGATTTATCTTTCCAATTCCCGGGCGAAAGAGGAAATCGCCCAAATCAGGAATACCGGTACCGCTTAAGTGGGTCAGACTAAAACCCATCATGGTTTTATGGGTATATTTATACCCGGATGCGGTGTCGTAATCTTTGTCATCGGTATCCGGGCTGATCTGGATGCCCCCAAACGGGATCTGGGCTCCGGGATATGTGTTGCCATATCCGGATGTCCCGACAAACGGGTTAACGTATTTCAACAGGTTCCCGGAAGCTGTCCCCCCGGTCTGTGAACTTACCTGTACGTAAAATAACAGGCAGGCAATAAAAATACCTGCACAGGCAAACTTAAGTTTATTGTCCTTCATTCAATTTATTTTTTTGCAGACGTTCTAAACAGAATGAATGCACGGTTATGCGCATCAAACTAAATTCACGGGTTCCTGTCTTTCCACCCTGTCCTTGCTCCCGGGGCCCGGCAGAAACATCTTTCCAAACTTAAATTTTAGGGATGAAAAAAAAGGGTCATGGATAATCAAACATGTATCCTGAACCGGGTATTTCCTAGTGAATGTTTAACAAGGTTGCCTGTTTCCGGTGAAGGTCGTTTTTATTCAGATCACGAAAATCTTTAGGCGTGCAATCGTATAAGCTGAAGAATTCCCGGTAAAAGTAAGAACGATTGCTGATCCCGACCCTGTACATGATTTCCTGTACCGAATTATTCGTGGTGATAAGCAATTTTGCCGCTACGGAGAACCGGTACTTCTTAATAAACCCTCTCGGCGGTTGAGAGGTGATTGCTTTTAACTTCCTGTAAAATGTCTGGGGGCTGAGTTTTAGGGCTTCTGCTATTTGTTCGGGACGGAGATCGCCCTGCTCTATATTTTTATCAATGAACGCTGTTACCTGCAACAGAAAGTCCTGGTCTTTTTGATGGATGCGCCGCCCTTCATTCAATTCCAGGGAACTGACCGGAGAATTGTAGTATTCCCTTAAAACATTTTCTTTTTTTATTAATTGCTCGGTGATACTTTTCAAATATGCCAGGTTAAAAGGCTTGGTGAGGTAACAGTCGGCCCCGTATCCGACGCCCTGCATCTGGTCTTCGACCGATATTTTTGCAGATATGATAATAACAGGAATGTGCCGGGTGAACTGGTCAGATTTCAATTTCCGGACAAGGTCCATTCCATCCATTTCTCCGGGCATAATCAGATCGGCTATAATTAAATCAGGAAGGAGTTTTTCCAGCAAACCGAGAGCCTGTTCTGTATTGAATGCTTTTATGATGTCATATTTATCCGCGAGCGATTCGGAAACCATCCACACAATATCTTCATTGTCGTCGACAACCATAATGCGCTGCCGTCCCTGTTTCTGATCGCCGTCTTGTATCAGGGGCGTTGAATCTTCCGGTTGAGTATAAAACGGATAGGGGGAACTGTTTTTCCCTGTAGTATTTTCAGAAAGGGGCATCGCCGGTATTTTAACAATAAATTCGGCATATTTATCCTTTTCGCTTTTTACTTCAACACACCCGTTGAGTTGCTGGACCGTTCCGTAGCAAATAGCCAGGCCCAGGCCATTTCTGGAGGAGTAATCCATATAGACATTCTTCTCCATGTTGTTGAGGATGCTGTAGCGGTCGAATACTTTTGGAATTTCCTCTTTTGCAATTCCCGATCCGGTATTGTAAACCCGGATAACCAGGTTATTCTCTTCAACATTAAAAGATATCCTGATATGGCCACCAACCGGAGTATATTTAAAAGCATTTGAGATCAGGTTCACCACGATTTTATTGAGGCTTGAAAGGCTCGTGTCCCAGGTTAACCCGGCTGTAGCGTCAATGCTAAAATTGATATTGTTCCGTTCGATTGTATCCGAGAACGGGGCGCAGACCGACCTGATAAACCGGTTTATTTCAATATGTTCAGCCTGGTCGTCAGGACTGTTGAATTCTTCGCTCTTGCTAAAGCTGATAATTTCATGAACAAGCTCGTTTAGTTTACCGGCATTGGTTTGGAGCATTCCTGCATATCGTTTGACATAGGCATCGGAATTCCCGTAAGACATGATCCGTTCGCAAGGGCCCTGCATTAATGTCAATGGCGTCAAAAATTCGTGGGTAATGTTCGCAAAGAACTTCATTTTCGCATTGTACAGTTCTTCTTTGTTTTTTTCAACAACGGACCGGTTAAAATTTTCACGTCTTTGTTTTGCTTTTCTTTTGACCAGTAGAAAAATAGTGGCCAAAGCAAGAAGGATGAAGAGGGAGTACACGGTCAGTGCCGCTCCTGAAAGGTACCAGGGCGGCAGGATTACAATTGGTAATGAACTAAGCTGAGACTCCGCATCAAAAACATCGTTCCTGAATTTGACTTCCAGGGTGTAATGTCCGTAAGGGAGTGCCGTAAAACGGGCTTCGTTAAGGCCGTTGGCGCTTACCCAGTCGTTATTATAGTTTTTTAGCCGGTAAGAGTACTGCATGTCTGTACCGTACATGTAATCAATAGCAACAAAAGATACCGAGAACGTATTTTGTTTAGAACCCAATTCCAGGTGCTGATCATCCCGGTCCCCTTTCAGGTAATTGTTAAGGTTTCTGTTTATTCCGTTAAGTTTCAGTCCTGTAAAGTGAATAGGCGAATCGAGGACCTGCATTTCCGGGATACCGGGTTCTATCCAGACAATACCGTCAACACCTCCGAAAAAGATCCGGTGCGTATAAGGGCATGTATAATCGGCGTTATCGCTGAATTCAATAACATCTAGCCCGGTATGCTTATAATACTTGTAAAACATGTTGTTGAACGGGTTGTACTTTTCAATGCCCCGGTTCGTCCCCATCCAAAGACAGCCCTTTTCGTCTTCCTGCATCCCATGGATCATTTCCTTCATTCCCGTCCGGTATTTGTTCGGAAGTTCATCAAGTTTTGTCCCGTCTCCGCTCAATTTCAACAGCCCGGCGCACGATCCGAAATAAAAATGTGATGATTTACTGTGACAGTAGGTCAGAATATCATCGGTCGATGAATTGAATTTTTTCCCTGATGTAACAAATTCATAGCTTTCATCGCTCATTTTTAAACGGATGACACCATCGCCACGACTTCCGATCCACAAATAGCCGTCATCGTCCTTATACATCGCGAACAGGTCGTTAACTGTTTTATCGTTACGCTTAAAGAAAAAAGTTTTTATAGCCTTTATTTTAATTTGTTCCTTCTCTTTCCGTATGGTAACCTTTAGTAATCCGTACCCGGATGTCGCCATCCAGACAGTACTGTCATTTTGTTCTGCAATTGAGTGTACCCGTCTGATGGGAGTTGTGGTCGAATTCGGAAGCGTGAATATTCTTTTATCTTTAAGCGAAAAATAAGAAAGTCCGGGCCCTTCGGTCCCAAGCCAGACAACCGGATAATAATTACTGCCGGCAATAGCAAACACCTGATTATTGGATAACCCATCCCTGGTCGTATAATATTTTACATTTGAAGCAGGTATATTTTCGACACTTGCCCTGTCATAATCGCTGATCAACAACAACCCGTCCCCTTTGGTCCCTACCCACAACGTATTATTCTTATCTGTAAAAATACAACGTACCGGCTTATTAACGGGAATGGGTAATGAGGCCGAAGAAATAGTATTAAAAATAGAGGCTTTATTGTTGTAGGCCCCAAGTCCCTGCCCGTCGAACCCGATCCAAACGATGTCCTGTTTCCTGTCCTTTTTCAGGCAAAAAACCCCGGAATTCATATCCAGAAATTCTTCACTGTACTTTAGGGAAGAGACTAATTTCAAAACACCATTGCTCTTGAACGAAATGACAAGGTCATCGTGATAACTGATAATTGAAGAAATCAGACCATATTTTTTGATCAGTCCGCTGATATTACGGATATAACTGCTGCGCTCCCTGTCAATATCATAGGAATACAGGTCACCCGTGCTATTTACATAGAAAATTATTCCGTTTTCTTCGAAAGCCGAGACAATTCTGTTATCTCCCAAATGAACCTCACTGACTTGCAGAACTGGCTGTTGGGTCGCATTGCTAAAATCAGCAGAAATTTTGATTTTATAAATTTTAGAATAGCCTGCAAATATCCAAAGCACATCATTTTGATCGAAAAATGAAGCGACAACACTGGTTGGGGCTATTTCAGGAGAGGGGATGTCGCGAAATACTCTCTTGATCCTGTCATATACAGAGATATAGCCTTTCCGGGCTATCAGGCAAGTCAGGCCTTTATTATTGGCAGACAAATTATACGGGAAGCGGTAATTGGGATAATATTCAACGACTTTTTGTTGTTTTATCGAGAACTTGTTAAGCCCAATGTAAGTCGACAACCACAAACAACTGTCTCCTGCTCCCTGGATGTTCTCGATGATGTTGCTCGACTGTATGCTATCGTTGGATTCGTCCAGGCCATATGTACGGATATACTTGCCGTCGTAACGGTTAAGTCCGTTGTATGTTCCCACCCATAAAAAGCCATTGTTGTCCTGATACAGGGATAAGACCGCGCTGTTTGACAAGCCGTCCCTGCTGTCTATTCGCCGGATGTGATACGGAAGCGTGTAAGCTGCAAGACTGTGAACGACGAATAAAACAACAATAAAAGTCTTCTCCTTCAACAACATAAAGCATCTGTTTTATCCGGTTAATTTTTCGCCAGGTCCGAAAATATTCGTCAGAAACAAATTATTTAATTTACTATAATTCCCGTGCCATAAATATAAGAAATAAAACAAGATTTAATTATTGCAAACCAATGCGGAGCGGTTGCAGGATATTCGTATTAAACGTCTGAAAAAAGACCCGGGTGTAAGGGAATTCCCCAGGAGAAAATTATCGAATATTTTATTCATTTACTGATTATCCGGATGATTTATTTTTTACTTTTGGTTATAAACTAAAACTTTAAACCCAAAAACACAATGAAAAAAATTGTTCTTTCCCTATGCTTTGTTTCACTGATTAGCCTTTTCTTCTCTTGTAGTGACAAGGAAGATCCGGATGGGAAATGGGACGACAACATCAAATTATCGACAAAATCCGCTGAGTTTAGTGCTGATGCCGATTCGATAACGATTACAACAAAAGGTACTGGTTGGTGGATTAATTACATTACAGTTAATTCAAAGACTTATTATTATGATAATGAAGATGCTGACCTTGCCGGCTTATACAACTATTCTTTTCAGGGGGATGGCGTTGTGGTCGAACGCCGGGATACGACCAGGCTCTTTATAAAGGCTGACGCTAATTCGTCTAGTACAGAGAAGGTAATAACTGTTTCACTTGAAGCAGGAGACTATTTTGACGATGTCAAAATTACTCAGGCAGCACAATAAAAAATATTCTAACACACTTTATTTAATTTACCAGTACTAAAGGGGGGGTGACCATTCCCGGTTGCCTGTCCCCTTTTTTATTTTCTTAAAAAATGTAAAAATTGATCCTTCCGATTAAACCTAAATCTTAAGTTCTTGTCTAAACAAAACAACGAAGCGATGAAACGATCCACAGCAAATTTTCTGGAATTTTATTAATCCTGAGAAAATCAGGAGGCAATTTAAAAATTAAAAAATAAAGCAATGAAAGTTACATCGTTTTTTTCAGTACTGGCACTGACATTATGCCTTACAACAACAAGTTTTGCTCAAAAACAGAACGACGACAAAAAAATGCCTCCCAAACCGGAGCAAACCGCCGATAAAGGGATGCCATGCATGGATAAAGGAATGCCATGCGGAAAGCAGGAAAATCTGTTTACAGACGAACAAAAAGAAGCTTTCAAAACGATCAGGTTGGAGAGCATGAAAGAGTCAAGACCGTTAGAGGACCAGCTAAGAGAATTGAGGACTCATCAACAGACTCTCATGCATGCAGACAAACCTGACCTGAATGCTATCAATGCCAACATTGACAAGATAAGTGATATCGAGAACCAGCTGGCAAAGATAAAGGCTAAAGCCCGCGTGGAGATGATGTCAAAACTGACTGACGAACAAAAAATGCAAATGCCGCATTTCCCCGGCATGGATGGACCTGGTATGATGAGACAGGAAGGACCGGGAATGAAAGGCCCCAAAGGACCCGACATGAAAGACATGAGAATGTCCATGAATCCTGATTTTGACCAGCAGGCCCCCCTACCCTTTCCGGATTGGATGGACACAGATGATTTGATCTAGGTCAGAAATCTTATTTTATACTATAAATATTGCAAAGATGAGGGGCTGTACCTAATTTAGGGCAGCCCTTTTATCTATGGCAGGAATATTTTCAGGTTGTCAATTTGCCCGTAGCACTTTCATAATCGGTATATCCCTTTTCACCTCCCGTATAAAAGGTTGATGTGTCGGGTTCGGTCAGTGCAATATTCTGATCGAAACGCTCTACCAAATCAGGATTTGCGATGAAATACCGCCCGTAAAAAATTAAGTCGCCTAAACCTGCGGCGATGGCTTCATTCCCTGTTTCCCCGGTAAATCCGGAATTAAGCATGAGTGTTCCTTTGTATAAGATCTATATGTTTAATTAGTTGGCATTTCTGAATTCCCTGGGCGATTGCCCGGTTTTGGCTTTAAATATATTGGTAAAATGGGAAGGATATTCGAAACCCAGGTCATAGGCAATTTCACTGATGGATTTTTCCGTACCCCACAACATTGATTTTGCTTTATCGATCAGTTTCAGATGATTTTGTATCAATATAAAATTGTGTATCACCTCCAATTACATAGCGCAGTCGATTTGTTTTATCAGTGGCTGCCTTGTAAATCGTATTCGCCACATCCTCGGGCGTCGCCTTGACCAGGTCCCTTTTGGGTATTTCATAACGATCAACTAATGAATCCATCATTGAATCATATTCCGGAATTTCATTTTTAATCGTATTCAACCCCTTGAAAAAATTTGTGCCTGCACCGCCCGGCTCGACTATTTTTACCCTAATATTCAAATCTGCCAACTCATAAGACAAGGCTTCTGAGAAACATTCCAAAGCAAATTTTGAGCTTGCATATAAGCTGGTAAATGGTAGCCCGACCACTCCGGTCAGTGAAGAAACATTGATGATCGTACCTCCACCATTCTTTCTTAAATAAGGCAAAACAGCTTGTGTCATGCATCATTCCAAAACATTCACATCAAATTGATTTTGAATTTGCTCTTTGGTCGCTGATTCAAAGACGCCCATCAGTCCATATCCGGCATTGTTAACCAAAGCATTGATCGAGCCAAATTCATCAACACCGGCCTTTATTACTTATATATTTCCCGGGTGAAACTCGCCCGTTAAGATCAATGGCAACATCTACGATCACTCTCCCGGGGATGGTTCATTTTTCTACAGCGCTGTATGCAGCATTGGCATCTTTCAATGAGAACGTTTCAGGGAAATAACCGATTTCATACTGGCATATGTCCGCTACCGGGATTCGTAAACCGGGTAAGCCCGTGGAAATATTCACAATACCCCCACCATTATTGATAAGCGGAAGTAATTGCTGGGTTAAAAAGAATACTCCTTTAAAATGGACATTCATGGGTTCATCAAATTGTTCAACTTTTGTTTCAGCAAACGATGGAATGACGAGTCCGAAACCAGCATTGTTTATCAAAAAATCGAGATGACCGGATCAGAATGAATTTTTCAAAGTTGTCTTCAATGAGGAAACAAAGGCCCCAAAGCCTGTTATATCTCCTGCACTGAGCTGTAACGCTGCTGCTTGTCGATCTGACCGCTGAATTTCCGATACGACCGTTTGCGCTTTTTCTTTCTTTGAATTGTAAGTGACGATAACATCAATCCCTCTTTGTGCAAGTTTTAAAGCCATATCCCGTCCCAGGCCGCGGCTTACGCCAGTTACCAGGGCAATTTTCTGTACTATTGTTTTCATGTCTATAATCTTTAATTTATGCTGCAACAGAGTGCCAAGGATTTTGCCGCTCGGAACTGCACAATTTTAAGCAGCTGATTGGTGCTGGATACGATATAGAAAGAGTCGAGTATATCCTAGGGAATGGGAACCGTTGTGTTTACAAGATATTCGGGTTCTGTTTATAATTGCCACTAACTCGGTTGTCTGCCTCAGCCAAAAAAATACCTGATGCGTTTCAGTTTTTCCTCCAATTTACGACAAACCAGAATAAATTACATTAATCTTAGAAAGAATAATTCTGAGTTTTACCAAGTTCATGGCTTTTAAAGTGAACCCGTAGATTACTGAATACTGCAATATAAAATTATTTATGACAATTTTTGGAATATAGCCAATTGTTTTATTACCAACCTGCTATATTTTTCAGTGTCATTATCCCAAGCTGGATATTTCCCAACTTGCATTCAAGAAACACAATGCCTCCCAGAAGCCAGAAAATCACAGTGGTAACCGTGAGTAACGATAAGACCCATTCAATGTTTTCTTTAAAGACGTAGGTACAAGCATGAAAAAAGATACGAGCATCCCACCATTAATAAACCGTAAGCCAAGGATAACTGGGTAATTAATTCGATCGTTCCTCCAATAATAAAAGACCATGCCATTACACGAAATAATTTTTCGTGGTTCAGGTAATAAATTTTGATTGACCATCCACATCTCATAGCAATACTTTTATACATAATTGCTATGAAACCAGCGATAATCGCTGAAAGTGAAGAAAAAATAAAACTATTTACCATTGTATCAAATAGATTTTAAGACTGTTCCGGAATAACCCGATAAAGTGAAAAGAAATACGTTGGGAACACAATTAAAAAACCTATTCAAATCCATGATCTACAGATGTTCAAATTTTGAATTGAGTGCACCCAAGCGGAGAAATATCGAACTTGTTGCTTAAAGATTATGACGCTGTGACGAAGTTTATTAGTACTGATACGCAAAAAAGAAAATTCAAATTATGAATTAGTTAAGACATAATCGATTTAACTACGAACTCACTATTTAATCACACAACTGGTAGTTTTTAAAACGGATTTACCAGTTTGATTTGCTGCCCATAGTGATTGTATTTTATTTTGTTTAGAAGTACTCTGATTCAATTGAGTATATATTGCATTCTTTAAGTGTTGTTTATTTAATACATTTAGTTTATATTTGTTGATAATAAACAACAAGTCATGCAATCTAAAAAGCAAACACTACTCCCAAAGTTCCAAAAGATATTTGAACAAATAGGTGAAAATATTAAGTTAGCCAGAAAACGGCGGAACCTAACGACCATACAAGTAGCGGAACGGGCTGGTATTGACCGTTCTACATTATACCACATTGAAAAAGGAAATCCCAGCGTTTCGCTGGGTTCATATTTTAATGTACTTAGGGTATTGGGACTTCAGGATGACTTCTTGAAACTGGCTGCCGACGACGAATTTGGAAGAAGATTGCAGGATTTAAAATTGATTGGGAAATAAATCATGGCAGACAAAACAGATATATGGGTATATGCTGATTGGAAAGGTATGCCATCTCCAAAATGTATAGGAATATTGTCAGCTCAACAGGCTAAAGGAAGGAAAGCTTTTAGTTTTTCTTATGATGCGAACTGGATCAGCTCTCAGGAACAATTGCTGCTTGACCCGGATATTGCCTGGTATAGTGGGCAACAATATCCCAATGGAAAGGAAAATTTTGGAGTCTTTCTGGATTCTATGCCCGACACATGGGGCAGAACACTATTGAAACGGCGGGCAGCATTAAATGCAAAAGAGCTGGGCAAGCCAACACCTGTATTGTATGATATTGATTTTCTTTTAGGGGTACATGATTTAAACCGTATGGGAGCTCTACGGTTTAAAAGAGAACCCGATGGAGATTTTCTGGACAACGATCCTGTTTCGCCCACTCCGCCTTGGGCAAGTATCCGGGAACTACAGCATGGGGCAAAACTGGTTGAATCCAATGAAGATACAGTTGAAGTAAGAAAATGGCTTGCCATGCTGATGGCTCCGGGTTCTTCACTCGGAGGAGCCAGGCCAAAAGCTAATATTCTGGATGAATATGGTCATCCCTGGATTGCCAAATTTCCATCAAAAAATGATACCATAGACAAAGGGGCCTGGGAATATCTGGCATATCGTCTCGCTGTTGATTCCGGCATCAATATGGCTGAATCCCGGCTGGAACATATCGCCGGTCCTTATCACACTTTTTTCACCAAACGATTTGACAGGGAAAGGCAAAACCGGATTCATTTTGCTTCAGCTATGACGATGACCGGGAAAAACGAAGAACTCATCCGTGATGAGATGCCTTCTTACCTGAATATCGTAGAATTCATTCAGTTTTCTGGAATACAGATAGAAGAGGATTTACTCCAGCTATGGAGACGAATAGTTTTCAATATACTAATTTCCAATACCGATGATCATCTGAGAAATCATGGCTTTATACTCACTAACAAGGGCTGGCGTTTATCTCCGGCTTTTGATATTAATCCCTCAATCGACAAAGTTGGATTGGCATTGAACATTGATATGGATAACAATTCGCCGGATATTGACCTTGTAAAAAGTGTTGGGGTCTATTTCAGGTTAGGGAAAAAAGAAATGGACAATATAATTGATGAAGTGAAATCTGGAATATCCGGATGGAAGAAAATAGCGACTGAGATAGGAATACCTCGAAACGAGCAAATGCTAATGGCTGCTGCGTTTAAAGTTTAAGGAATTGTTGTTTCAACAAACAAATGGAAAATTTTCAAACAAAAATATCCTTGTTCCGATCCCTTTTCAAAGGGAGGGAAGATGTTTTTGCTACCCGGTGGGAGAAAGACAAAAAAAGCGGTTATATGCCTGCATACTTTTTCGATCCCTACCGTTACCGTACCCATAAAATGAAAGGCGGAACTTTTCAGAACTATCCCGACAAATCCTATCTCCAACTGACCGATGACCAGATTGCCAAACATCTGAATGGTGAACAGGTTGTTGGTTTGTATCCGCTACTATCAGACAATACCTCATGGTTTATTGCCGCTGACTTTGATGAAGGCGATTGGATTGCATCCTGTAAAACGTTTATTCAGGCATGCAATGATGTCTCCTTACCTGCGTATTTTGAACGCTCACGTTCCGGAAATGGCGGGCATATTTGGATATTCTTTGACAAACCATTTTCTGCTTTTAAAAGCAGAAAAGTAATCTTATCACTATTAACTTCATCGGGTATTGTATCAGCATTTGATAAGAATACCGGTTTTGACAGGTTGTTCCCCAACCAAGACTACCACTCGGGAAAAGGATTTGGAAACCTCATTGCACTGCCATTAAATGGGACTTCACTGCTACAGGGCAACAGTTGTTTTATCGACCCGATATCTTTACGTTCTTATGCTGACCAATGGCAATTTCTTCGACAAATAGAACGGGTTTCAACGGAGCATCTTGAAGGATTGTTTTCCAAACTATTGAATGATTCACAACAGGAAAGCGATAATGGCGAACTAAACATTACACTGAAGAATAACATTGTACTGAACAGAAATGCCATTGCTCCGATATTATTCCATTTTATTAAAGAGGAACTGAATTTTCTGAACACGGAATTTATTATCAAAAAGAATAGCGGCAGGAATACTTTCGGCACTGACCGGTATTTCCGCTTCATTGAAGAACTGGGTAATACTATTCTTTTGCCCAAAGGGTTCATTGGAAAGCTAATCCGTTTTTGCCGGGAAAATTCGATAGCATATAATTTTATAGATCAACGGAATTTGAATAGCCCGGTTACCTATTCATTTCAGGCAACTCTTCGCCCTTATCAACAGGAAAGCATGGGAGTTATCAGTAAAAAAGACATCGGAGTTATTGTGGCGCCACCAGGTTCCGGTAAAACGGTGATGGCATTGAAAATTGTGGCAGAAAAACGGCAGCCAGCATTGATCGTTGTTCACCGAAAACAACTTGCCCTGCAATGGATGGAAAGAATTGAAGCTTTTTTAGGTATTGTACAAAAGGATATTGGCCATATCGGACAGGGAAAAACTAAGATCGGGAAACAGCTCACCGTAGCCACGATACAAAGCCTTGCCAAGGCTGACTTACAAAATCTCACAGATATGTTCGGGCTTATCATTGTAGATGAATGCCACCACATTCCTGCTGAAACATTCCGTAATACCATTGGTAAATTCAACTCCCGTTATCTTTATGGATTAACAGCAACTCCCTTCAGAAAATACGATGATGGCAGGCTCATCTTTATACACCTTGGTGAGGTAATTGCAGAAATTCGGACGAATGAACTCTCTGCTTCAAATTACCCCGAAATTATTATCCGGAATACACAACTGGATATTCCATTTAACGCAAAAACCGACCGGTTTGAAACTTTATCCAAAATACTGGTACATGATTCAGAAAGGAACAAGCTTATATTACGGGATTTGGTCATTGAATTAAATAAAGGGAAGAAGGTTGTTGCCTTAACGGAAAGGAAAGAACATATTGATACTTTACAACAATTTCTCAAACAATCGTTCGAAACGATAACTCTAAGTGGTGATGATTCAGAAAGCAGCAGGATTATAAAATGGAAGCTGTTGAAGGCAGGTAGCTACCAGGCATTGATTACCACCGGCCAGTTTTTTGGGGAAGGCTCTGATCTGCAAAATACTCAATGCCTGTTTCTGGTCTACCCTTTTTCTTTTGAGGGCAAATTGATCCAATATATGGGCAGGGTACAACGGTCGGAAATCAGCCCAACAATTTATGATTACAGGGATATTAAAATAGATTACCTGAACCGTATGTTTCTAAAAAGGAATGTCTATTACCGGAAACTGGAGAAGCAAAGGACACTATTTGATTTGCCAGACGATGGAAGTATCGATCAATCGATACCACTAGATGAAGAAATAATCATAGAAAGAACCGTCAAGGTTAAAATAGAAGATTTGGAATTTCTATATGGCAGTTTTCAATTCCGGTATAGTATTCCGGAATATTCCGAAGAATTGATCTTCGATATTGAAAACCTGAATATCCGTCCTGAATTTGAGGTACTGAAACCTTATTTTGAGAAATTCTTTAAATCGAAAACAGTAACAGTCTTCATAACAGCCATTACGGATATACGGAAAGTAGTCACAGCTTTGTCTGCAAGCTCATCCGATCTTGAAAAGCTGAACAGGGAAATCGTGGAAAGTGTAAGGTTCCGTTTTGTGGAAAAGAATTTTTTTGGCAAAAAATTTCCAATAGAACAAAAAGGCTTAATTAAAGACCTTAGCAACGGAACTGGAAACAACATTTATGAATCAGCGGAAGAATTGCTTTCAGATGTTTTGATCAAAGGCAACTATAAACACCAAAGGCAGTTACATTATCTTTCAGAACAGCATGACGGCAGTGTCTTGAAGATCCGGTTTGTTTTAAGCCCTTTTGCCTTTGTTTTTTTACTTACGGGCAACGAGCAATATCATATTGTGATGGAAACGTTAGATACTGAAGAGGCCACTTACATCTGGCACTTGCCTAAAAATATTAATGCGCTAAAACAAGGCATCCTGGAAATAGACATACATCTAAACAAAATCCATAATGACGGCAGGCAAGTATTTCTGGAAACAAATCCAATCAACTTTAGCAGAATATTGCATGATTATTCTGATGAACGTAAGGGGTTTGTTTTATGGAAAGATGCATTGGACGAAAGGCTTGTTTAGAGCGATCCCTTACCGGACTCGAACCTCAAATATTAATGTATATCAATGAATTGTGGAATTAACAACAGACTCTGTTAGATTTATCGAACAAAAAAATCCTTCAGAATCATTGATTTTGATGGATTTTTAAAATTTCAGTGCCCAGAACAAGACATTTTATAGGGAATTATTATTATTCTATAATATCGATAAAATAGAAGAATATCAGTTCATTACATCAAAAATTAAAGTATTTAAGAATAAATGAAATTCATCATATTTCATAAATGTGTTGGGAAAGTGTTGGGAAAGCTATAAATTGCCTGAAAAAATAAAACAATGGCAACAGGATTCTATCTTAATAAATTTTCAATATACGCTCTTTTCACGAAACAAAAAAGTGGGAAAAGAATAAGACTTGAATATTATCCTGGGATTGCACTTGAAAATCCTGATAAAGAGTGGGATCAGGGCAAACAGAGAACAAAAGACAAGGATAAAAAAGAAAAATTAGATGACATCCAAAAATACATAAATGATATAGTCAAGGAAGTTGATCCGTTTACGCTTACCAATGAAACATTTACCGACCTCATTAATGAAAAGCTAACCGGGAAAAAACAAAAACAGACTTCCTTCTTTGAGTATGCAGATACTTTCATCAAGAATGCCAGGAAAGAAAAAGGTCATGAATTTGCCAACTCTTTCCGGACCGTATTGAATAAGCTTGAAGAATATGATCCCTCATTAACCTTCGAGAAGATCGATAAGAAATTTTACCGTGAATTCAAAGTAAATCTTGAAAAACAGGGCTTCTCAAAGAATTATATCGGATCGATGATACGGGACCTGAAACGGATCCTTAACCGGGCAACTGATGATGAAATTAATACGAACCTGACATACGAAAAATTCAGTGTTGACGCAGAAGACGTTTTCAACATTTATCTCGGCGAAGAAGAAATCGAAAGAATTTATAACCTTGAAATATCCGATAATGATATAATTACACTTCAGAAAGAAGGTAAAAATAAAGAAGTATTTATTTCCAAATCAAATATAGAAAGGCAAAAGGATGCACTGAACAGGGCCAAAAAATTGTTCGTTATCGGGTGCTGGACAGGTCTCAGGGTTGAGAATTATCTTTCAATAGACCCGAATATACAGATAGATATTGAGAAGGGTATTATTCACGCCATTGCCAACAAAAACGGCCCTAAACTTGAAATCCCAATGCACAGGCTGGTCAGACAGATCATTGAGAAAGACGGCTTCCCGGAAACAATCTCTCAACAAAAACTAAACAAGCAAATAAAGATCCTTGGTAAGCTGGCCGGACTGGATGAGATCATTACTTTCCCCAGGACAGAAGGAGGAAAAAGAAAAGAATACTCCCTGCCAAAATATGAAATGATAACCTCTCATACTGCCAGAAGATCCTTTGCCAGTAACTTGTATCTCCGCGGTGTTCCGACACAGTTTATAAGGGCCATAACAGGACATAGAACGGAAAGGTCATTCAATAAATATACTCAGGCTGTTCAAAAGGATATGCTAACACAAAAGCTTAAGGATTTTGACGTGTGGGGATAGTCTTGTTATTCTTTAATCCCCGCTATTTTAGAAGGATTTTGCCGACAATCAAAAAATTTATCTGGATAAGGCACTGTCAGACCAAAGAATTCTTCTTATTTCCATTTCTCCACTTCCTTAAGCAAATCCCTGGCTTCAGTTACTTTCCCTTTTTGATGATCCTCTTCTGATTGATCAATCATTCTATTGAACTCAGCCATTGACATTGGTTCCAATTCTCGGCTGGTCCTTTTAATTCGTTCCGAATGAAGTACCTTTTCCAGCTTGGTAATTAGCTTTTCATCCGAAACACGGAGAAATTCCCTGACAAAACTGAGTTTTCGTGTATCAATATCCATGCTTCACTCTTTTTTTCAAAAATAAGAAATTTCATTAGGAAACCCATAATACTCTGAATAATTTGGAGAAACCTTGATCGTAGGACACTTTTCTCAAGCATATATATTAATCCTTACTTTTAAATGTTAAAATATGATAAAAGCAGGCTCGTTTATAAACAAAATATGCCATTTTTGCGTACTTTAACAAGAATTAAGGAGCAAGAAATGAAAAGAAAAATAGCATATGCAAGCCTACTTATTGGTAGTTTCTTCCTAGGATTAGGCTTTTATTATGGCTTGATTTATTTTCCCCTCTCATTGTTCACTGATACCAGAGAGATAGCTTCAATTCTGATTTCATTATGTGTTTCTTTTGTGATTGTTATTTTAAATTTCAGGACTATCTTGTCTCTTGTCAGCAGGTGGGTTGTCGAGCTTTTCCCGAGAAGATTCAATAAGGCTGCTTAAATTTTTATTTTTTTCTACTTCAAAATCTCTTAATTCTTGAAGTAAACGGGAAGCTCTTTTTTTCTCTTCTCTTTCTAAACTTCGGTCAAGGAAGTCACTTATTTTATCTAAGAGACTATTGGATTTAAAATGAAATTTAAATTTATGTTCTTTGGGGTCAAACTCAATATCGTGTTCTCCTCCTGCCAGAACAGTAAATGCACCAATCATCAATAAACCAAAGGCAACAATACCACCAAAGATAATAAGACCTGGGGATTGAAGATCAAATTTTACACTTATGTCTCCTGGTCGTATTTCCTCCCCATTATATTCAGAAGCTTTCCTTATAAACAATAATAAATCACTATAGAAAGTTTCCATTTTAAAGGGATCAATCGCTTCATTTGTCTTTACCCGAAGAACAAGTGAGGCCCGTCCATCAACAGTATAAAAATCAAATAAGGTATTGTTGATATATTCAGAATATTCAGTTACGTTATTTACTGTTTGATGCGCAAATATGAACCTGTAGAGGTTAGAATCTAGTGATAATCGTCGAATATCTTTTCTTATCCAAAGGATCCTTTTCCGTTTAGTAAATCCACAAACACCATCATGAGCAACTTCCAAAGGAGTACTAACAACCTCCCCAAATGAAAGTAGATCAGAATTTTCACTGGGTATTATAACAATATCTCCTTGTTTAATATCGTAGGCAAATTTTAGTAATTGACTAATTGCTTTAGCTTGACTCATCCTTACTCCCAATGATCCAGGTTCTCCTTCTACTGTGATTTTATTTTTTATAGTATTCTTCAACTCTTCATTCTCGGGGCTTTCATGAATTTTAGCTAGATCTGCGATAGGTATTTCATTCCACCCAATTGCAACGAATCCATTGTCTCTGAATACTTCATAATAATTTCCGGATAAAGTACGTACGAGCCAGTACTGTCTATTAGGGTTAACGATTGGAAGGTTTTCTAAAACCTGGTTAATGTTTAGTTCAGGAATCATAATTCGTATTTTATTCCTAAATATATCACATTTTAAATGAATCAATAATCTGTCCAAAACAAAATTGTATTTTTCCCCTAAATATTTTGCATTTAAACAATAAGAGGTCACACTCGGGCAGAAAGATTAATTGTTATAACTTCTCGTTTTTTTATCATGAACATCCGTCATGAATGCAAATGTAAATATTTATCGTCATTCGGTGATTTTAAAGAGGCTGTTGAGCTAGAGAACGCTTAATCGCTGATAAACGTTTTTATTAATCAACGAATGTTTCCCTGATTATAAATTTTACGGTTTCTATTTCTTTGGCTGATAATTTATCCAGCACTTTTACTATCCTCATTTTATCTATCGTCCGGATCTGGTCTATTACAACCCATCCTGTTTTCTCATTATGCAGAACTTCTACCCTGGTAGGATATTTTTTTGACTGACTTGTCATTGGCGCTATCACTACTGTCCGAAGATATTTATTCATTTCATTGGGAGAGATCACAACGCATGGACGTGTTTTCTTTATTTCGCTCCCTATTGTGGGATCAAGATTCACCAATATTATCTCATATTGCTTTATTTCCATTCTTCAAAATCTTCTTCTTCGAAAACATCATTCATCAGCAACTTATCATCGCCGGCTTCATGCATCTTTTTGAAAGCGGCCTCCCAACCTTTACGGATTCTTGTTTTAGGCTTTAAGATAATATGGTCTTTCTCCATGATAAGTTCCATGGTGTCTTTGATGTTATATCGATCAATGATAGTCTTACTCAATCGAATACCTTTTGAATTGCCAACCTTTATTACTGATACATCCATATTATTCATGTTTGTTATGTGTATACAAAGTTATTACATTCTAATCGTAATACAAAATAAAGATGCTAATATTTTTTTAATGTCAGCAGTTTGGTAGAACAAGTAAATTTACCTTTCATACTTTTTCAGGACAGTGCTTTCAATTATGCAGTTCTTCTAATACAAGCAGGACTCTTTCTCAGATGTCCTGCTTATTGGCAGCCATTACTCCGAAGCATTTTTCAATTTTTCCAACTCCTCTTTCATCACTTTTAATTCTTTATCTTGCTGTTCAATTCTTATGTTTTGCCGTTCAAGCTTTTTGTTCTGATCTATCACATAGAGTGTTAGTTCCTCTATTTTTTGCAAAAGTCTTGTATTCATTTCTCCCAATTCTGTTCCATTCTTTTCCATCTCTTTTGCTGGTAGAATCTCAGGTAGATGCTTCTGTTCTCTTACAAATTCTTCCAACTCATTTAAAGGCATTAGTTTGTAACTATTTTCAAAAACAAAGTCTGCACCATTAAGGTCGACTTTAATTTCTCTTGCCCGAATTGTCCCAATTACATCAAGTTTGTAATCTGGTAATATTGTCCCAATACCAACATTCCCTTCTGAATTTAGAATTAAGCCTGTTCCAAGTATCCCTGAGCTATTTTTTTCTCTTAATCTAATTGATGTATTAGTAGAAGAAGCCTCAAGGGTTATTACATTTGTTCCATAACTCAATCTACCTATACTATTATTTCCGCTACTACCATATCGAATAACACCATTTACATCAAGTTTATCATTTGGGGTTCCTGTTCCAATTCCTACATTGCCACCATTAAAAAATGAAACACCACTTGTGTTGAATCGAATCTTTAAATCATGACTTGATTCTGAATTTGCCTGATACATACTAAAAACAGAAATAAGTGTTCCATTTGATGACCCTCCTGGTTTCAATGTAAAATAATTATGTGCATAATCCCCTGGCTTTGTACCCATTGTCATATTGTGATTTCCCCAATATATATGATTATCATCTACTCCAGAATTAATGTAAATATTTCCCGTTATATGTAATTTTGAATTTGGACTACTAGTTCCTATTCCAACATTTCCATTATTATACCAGATAGGACTTGTTCCATCATCTGGTACCCTTGTTTGCGCATTGGCTGTAAAAATCAAGCATAGTAAAGTCACGCTGATAATTTGTTTTTTCATTTTTATGTCTATTGGTTTAATAATATTTTCATATATGCAACGGCTACGAGTCAATTATTTATGATGGTAAATTGTCGAATAGTCCGAGGAAGTTTTCTTTTCAGTTTTTCACAGAACGATCCTTGGTAATCTTATGCTGTTCTTCTAATACAGCAGAACCTCCTTTCACCGATGTTCTGCTTCTCGGCACTCTATTATATGAGGGGGTGGCTGTTTAGCCCTTACTTCGAGGCAACCTCTAATTTAGCAATCTTTTCATTCTGTAACTTTACCATTTGTTTGAGTTCTTCAATTTCGTTATTTTGTTTTTCCAATTCTATGATCTTTTTATTCTGGTCTATCACATAGAGTGTTAGTTCCTCAATTTTTTGCAGAAGTTTAGTATTCATTTCTCCCAGCGCAATTCCATCTTTCATGTCCTCCGCTTTTGGTATATCAGGTAAGTGGTTGTTATCTTCAATATATTTCTCAACCTCCTTTAACGATCTGATTTTGTAATTATTCGAAAATACAAAATCTGGATATTGGCTTATATCAGCTAATACTTTTATTTCTTTTGAAATAATTGTACCATTGACGGACAGCTTTGCTTTTGGATTATCCGTTCCAATGCCAATATTTCCATTACCATCGTCTAAAATTATTTTTCGCCATGCAGTCCAGGCATTTGTTGTTTGGTTAAATTGCCTTATAATGAAACCCTCGTTTTCTTTTCCTGTTGTTGATAGTTCAAAATTTCTAAAGATTCCTCCATTAATTGTAAGTTTAGTTGAATAGGGGTAAGTCCAATTTTTTGTATTGTTATCGCCTGGTCCACTTTGATAGATAATTCCACTTGGTAAATTTACGATTGATTCAGTCTCATCATATGCTGTTTGCCCACTTAATTTGCATACAAATACGAATAATAAGATAACTAAAAGTTCATTTTTCATCCTAATAATTTTTAGTCTAACAATATTTATTTTTCACTTAACTTATAGACAGTCATTTATACTATCCTACTCCTTGGATTTTAAAATATTCCAATGATATTCTACCCCCCCCAATTTACGGCAATCCGGGATAATTTATTGCTTCCTGGAAAAATAATTCTGAATCTTACCAAATTCGAGGCTTTTAAAGTGAACCAATTATTAGTATTAGTGTTCCCATCTCATGACCTGGCAAATCGAAGTAACGGTTCGTAATTATTCCTATCGGCTTCCTTTACTGCCTTAAGATAAGCTGTTCTGGCATCACTATTTTTAACAAGATTTCCTGATCCCCATGAAAAAACAGGAAGTTTATATATCTTACCAATAATGACGTCTGCCATTAACCGGCTATGCCTCCCATTTCCATTAGGAAAACAATGGATGCTTACTATCCGGTGTTTGAACCGTACTGCGATTTCATCTGGGACAAATGTATCATGTTCTGTCCAATAGATTGCATCATCCAGTAACGCCTTTAACGCGGTCGGTATTTGCCATTTATCAACCCCTATATTTTTGTTGGTCTTTCTAAATTCACCAGCCCAGGCCCAAACGTTCCCATACATGCGTTTATGAAGTCTTTTAATGAACTGCTCTGAGAAGATAGTCTTCATGTTTAGAGAACGTGTTAGTATCCACTGAATAGCCTCTTCTATATTCAGTTGCTCAAACTCATCTAGCTCTGCCCTTGTGGCGATTGTCGGGATAAGCAAACCTTCTTTTTCATCTTCATCCAACGGAGTTTGCCCGTTGATGTATTCCAGATCTAATCCCATAATATTTTAGGCATTTCATATTTAAGTAAAGCAGTCCGCTCCTCGATAGCTTTTTTTAGCCTTTTTTCTGAGTTTTCCTGATCTTCCAATTTCATCGTATTAGATGTCCTGGAAACTATTTCAGTGGCCAGGGCTTTTGCTTTTCGGTCAATTAACGCCTCGAGTGATCCATCATTGGGAACAAAGCCATAAACCAATGTCATATCTAAGGTCTGTGCAATTTCTCTTAGTGATTTTATGGTTATAGAACCATTACTTTCTCTCTTTTCCATTTCCTGGATACTTTGCCTGGTAACAGACATCTTATTGGCTAATTGTTGTAACGACATACCGAATGCTAAACGAATGGCTTTTATCCATCCAGTAGGGGGCATAGCTACTTTTGTCGCAGGAACGAAAGCCTTAAATTTTGACTCTAACTGTTCAATTAATAATTTTTTCTTATTCATTCTGTAAGGTTATAATCTGACTTATTGTCTACAAAAGTAAATATATAACCTGACAAATAAAAATTATTCGTCAACATTTATATTGACAATACTCACTTTATGCGACCTTATTGTGCTGCACACGGGCTTAATCGTTGTGTAGGGTAATTTATTTATTATCAACCTCTTTATTGATAAAACTTTTTCCCGCTTTTCTTTCTCCTTTCCAGAATTGTCGTTTTAGAAATCCTCGAAGATGTTTTGCCCATTCTCCAGTTGTCGTTAATTGTCCTTTTCTCTTATTTGCCATAAACCTCAATCATTTTTCCACGAGCCAATTTATCAATAAACCAATCGTTGTTTATTTTTTTAAGAATAAAGAAGCCTTAAAATCATCATAATACTTCTTCCGAAGTGAATCATAGGTCGGGTATTTTCGAAGACTTTCCTTTAATGCATCCATGGCACCTGTGAGTTCAAGACCGTCCGGGGTCATTTTGAACAGATCTAAGTTAATGGACAAAAAATCTACATCGTTGGTCACCTGAGAATTATGAATATCTTTATCGGTCTTTTTCATCTCAAATCTTTACTTGTGCTATAAAAGATACAACCTTTAGTATTGTTTACTCCGATTCCTTTTGAGATTTAATTTCCGGTGATAACCTGAATAAGCCATCTTCCAAGATTATCGTAGAAATATTTACCGTTGGGATGACAAATTTATTAAAGTCTGTATTTTCTGTTTTTGCATGCAATATTCCACGTGTCGTTCCCACTGTAAGCATCGCAAAATGACGTAAAAATACTTTAGGCATTTTTAAAAAATTATCTTTCTCTGGCAGAAGTAATTCATTCCAGGAATCGTCTTCTATTTTAAAATGACAACTGGCTTCAATAATAATAAATGGTTTATTATCTGCTTCAAAAATAAATTTTGAAAAACACGCTACCATCTTCCTTTTGTCGTTGAAGCCAAAATGTATTCTTGTGCTTAATTTGATATTGCCGGAAAGATTGACATCGTCAATTACCGCAAACTGCTCTGTTGTTATCTTATGCAGCGAAAAATGTAATGTAGTCAATTTATTATTTTCCATCATGCAGCTTTTTCCTCTTCGTAACATTCTTCTCCGGACATAGAAATACTATTCCGTATCATTTCATAATCAAAAGTCTCCAAGTAACTTTCCCCTTGTTTTTGAGAAATGGTCGTGACTGGCTGGATTTTTGACATTAAATCTTGAGATACTTGCAACTCTACTTGAAAGGATGGGACTTCTATAAGAGTAATATTAAGTGCTTTTTCTATTTTGCAAATTGTTTCCAGCGTTAGGTTTTCTTCTCCTTTAACAATCCTATTCACATATTGAGGAGATACTGACAATTTTTGAGCAAGTTCTTTTTGAGTTATGGATTGTTCTTTTAACGATTTTAATATTTTCAAAGCGATCATTGCCGATTTGTTTAACCATTCTTCGTTTTGATCGAAATATTCGGCATCAGCCAGCCATTGAGATGATTGATTTTGTATGTTTTCATTTAAAACTTCATCTATTTTTTTAAAATCGATCTCCGGCACTTTTTCAATAGCCAATGACAATTCGACTAATTTAGAGAGCTTAAAATCAAAATTTCCATTTAATACCTGAGAAATATAACCTTTAGAAACACCTATCTCCTTCGCAAACTGTGTTCTTGTGATGCCTTTCTCATTAAGATAATCTGTTATCTGTCGAAATAATTCATTCTGGATCGTTGTGACATTATAACCTTTGTTCCTTATTAATTGCTCTCTTTTCATTTCTTTATGGTTTTAATGTATGCCCTTTTTATTGATCTAAATTTCCGAATGTCCTTCGGTTGACTGTTTTTATAACCACCAAAAACAATCGTTTTTCCCTCGGGTGTTTTTATTGCATAGACGCGAAGATGGTTTGTTTTAAATTCATATTCCTTAACCCGGTCCTTTTTTGTTAACGTTATATCTCGAAACTTGGCTTTAGGTAAAAGTTTGTTGTTTGCTATGTCTTCTATGAAGCTGTAAATCGAACCAATTTCTTCAACATACTGACCTTGTCTAATTATTTCGTCCTCATATTCATCAAATTGGCAATTCCCATCAATACATAATTTAAAGATTTTCTGTTTACCTCTTATCTCATCAATCCATTTTAACGTATAATTTCCCATAATGTTTAGTTTTAACTAAACTTCATTCAAAGAAAAAGATTAATTAATCATTTTCCAAGATATTTTTTTAATTTTTTATTCTGCGGGGGGTACTGCGGGCCTATTGGCTTAATCCGGTAAGCAGGACTCTTTCTCCGATGTACTAATTACTGGAATAGGCCATAGGCCTAGCGGCTTCCCACTCGATTATAAGCAGTAATTTTTTGTTTCAATCTGGTTTAACCAAATAATTACACTATCAAATGCTTCAAATAATTGAGTAGACTCGTTCTCTTCAATTTTTACATCGCCACCGTGTGCAATAATATTTCTCTTATTAAGCCAAAATTCTCGAATTATCTCGTATTGATTTGAATTTATGCTTTTATAATTTAAACCTGTAATTGATTCTAGAAATTCACTAATAAGTCCTGGAATGTAAGTACTACTAATCTTTTTGTTCGTTCGATATTTTTTCACGAACACATCTCTGTCATAGTCTGTATCAGTAGAATTTGCGATTTCTTTAAATACTTTATTAACTGTTATATCTAATGAGTTTGCAAGATTCATAACGACTTCGCGGTAATTATTTTTTGCAAATTGATAAATCGCATCTAAAAATAAAGTTCTCGCGAAATCAACTTTGTTATCATGAATTACGTTTGATATAGCTTCTTCCCATATATCTAGTGTAATCGGAATACCTTTGTTATATCTTAAAATTGTCAACAAGTTAGAATGAAATTGGAAGTTGTCAATTATTCCATTTCCTTTGACTATTCCTTCAGTTGTCACGCTTTCGACATTTAATGTCGGATAACCAATCCAAAATTGCCCCGATAAATTTCGTAATTGTGAAGTTAGTTTTTTTAAAAAGCTTGGAGTATTAAAAGAATACGGGATTGACGTATCAAATCTCAACGTGTCAACGGGTGTAAATCCAAAATATTCTTTTGGAAATTCGATATTTGGAAATTTCATAACCATTGCTCTCTCAAAACTAAAGATCTCATTTTGTTGTACATACATTCCAACATAATTTAGGTCTTTATCATAGATTGGATGTGAGCATGTACCACTGGGAATAGGAAGTTTTATTTTTCTTCCTTTTGAATCAAAATATAATAATGGTTTAAATGAATAATCGTGATTATAAGGATACGATTTGTATGGTTTGTATAATTTGAATTTGCAATTATCCATCTCAAAATATATTGATCTGTTAATTGACTTTGTATCAATAATCATATTATATGAGAAAGTATAAAAGTTTGCATGTTTGTACATAGGCGATTTTATTGCTTATAACGTTCTAGTGTTATGTCAACGATCATATGACGGATAAAGTCTCTTTAGTTTTATACGAGCCTTCTCCGAGGTAAACTGCCAGTTAATTTTCTTGTCGAGCCCATTGCGAGCCTTTTCCCAAGCTTCAGCTTCTTCCCGAACTTTATCAATCGACTCCATTCTCCGCCCAAGACATTGATTATTCAATACGTTTAGTTCGATTTCAGCCATATCCAACCAGCTCCCATGTTTGGGGGTAAAAACAAACTCAAACCTATCCAGTATCCGTTTGGCCTCGGCCGGTTCATATCGTTCGTAAAACGCTCCTGGTGTATGAGTTCCAAGGTTGTCCATAACCAAAGTGATCAGTTTCGCTTCCGGATAATGCTCGTCAGCAATTTCCTTGATAAACTCAGCCCAGTCAACCTTGCACTTTCTTTCGGTGACTTTTACCGTGCGGAATCCTGCTAACGGTTCATTAGCGAGAAAGATGTTACAAACCCCTAGACGTTTGTATTCATAATCGCATTTACGATCATGCCCTTTACTCATCGGAATCGGAACCCGGGTTTCTCCAATCAACTGCTTGGGCGATTCATCCATGCAAACCACGGGTCGATCTGGATTATATGGCCTCCTGTAGACATCCAGAACCTTTTCCATGGCTGCAACAAACTCTCCGTTTTCTTTGGCCGGAATAACCCATCCGACTACTTTCCAAGGCTTAAGTTCGTTTTTTTTAGCGTCCGACGCACCGTTTCGTATGAAATACTTTCCGCAATCCGAAGTTCAACCAGTTTGTCGGACAATAGTCGCAAGGACCAACGGGCGTATCCTTTGGGAGGTTCTCCACAAGCCAGTGCAATTAAGTGGGCTTCCATGTCCCCGTCAACTAACTTATCATATCCCCTTGAAGTTGGCGCCATTTTTAATGCTGCATCCAGACCTTCTTCCACAAACCGCTTCTTTACCCGATCAATGGTTCTCATCCCGATCTTTAATACCTTACAGATTTCTTCATTAATTTGTTGTTCCGTATTGTACTGACCGCGATCAACATTCAGGAGAATCAGTGCATGAATAACCTTTCTTGCAGCATGAGTTCCGGTTCGGGTAATTTCGGTCAATTGATTTCGTTCTTCCTGTGTGAGTGTGACTTTGTAGGTGTTCATCGCTTTTTTTTGCTAAGATACACTTTTTATAATTACGTCATACTAGATGTGACATAACACTAGTGTTTTCTTCATCGTTCGGACAAATAACCATTATTGGAGGCTAATTATTGGCGTTTTTATTTAACTGCTTTTCCAATAGTTCAGATTGAATATTAATAGTCATTTGTGTATTAATCAATAAATCTGAATCGTTATTTTTTTTATCGTTTATCCATGTTTTGATATCTTCAAATTCCCAAAATAAACCGGCATCAAAGGTGTCAATTTTATCTAAAATTGAGTCTATTATCCTTTGATATTTGATGTGGTCTATTCTCTGGTTAATTGATGTGAAAAAATTTAACAATAGAAGACCATTATTCCTGCTAAACATTGGTTCGTTTTTAATAAATTTGATAGCTCTATTAAAAGTCTCTTTATTTTCATCTATAACAGACAATTCTAATAAAGAAAAATAAAACCCTTTAATATTATCAAACGAATTTTTATGCTTTTCGATGATTTTTTCACACAAAACTAATGCTTCCTTATAATTTTTTAAATTATATAAAATTTCCAGTTTTTTTCTAAGAGAACCATAATAAGTGTAATTATCTATATTGGATTCTAACAAGTTTAAATATATTGCTGTATCAAAATCGCAGAATGCAATTAAGGACTTATGTTCTTTATCCATCTGTAAAAACGAATTACCTCGTCCAAAATATAATAATGCTAAAGCATTATTGCAATTTTGATTACATTTTTCTTCAATCCCTTTTTTACATTTAATTGCTCTGTCATAATATTCAATGGCAGTTTTATATTCACCCCTTTTGAAGCATGATTTTGCTTTTTGCTTACAAGTTTTATTTTCAAAAATTAATGTACTAATTGGTTTTTCTGCGTTATTAGCTTCAAAAGAAAAACCAGTAATGTCATCAAAAACTGTTTCTGGACATAAATTAAAATATATCTGGAGTTCTTTCTGTAACTCTATTTTATCACCAAATGGTATATAAATCTCTTTATACTTAAGGTTTCCCTTAAGCTTAGGCAATCCAAACATAAATATACTATCCTGCGAAATAATTCTATTGTTTAACTTTTGGGGTTTCCAAACCCAGAATCTTGAATCAATAGTTTTTGTCAGGTCATTATATTGTACTCTTTTATTTAACAGATTAGTTATATTATCAGTTTCTCTGATTTCACGAATCGGATATATTTTTTCTAAATTTTCTATATTATCTAAGTTCAATGCAAAAATTTTTCCATGAGTCGTTAAAACTTTATTTCCATCAGCATCATAAATGATTTGTTTTTTTTCATTAAGCACTTCTTCTTCAGTATCAACCTTTGTTTCTTTTGTCGCAAACCAAAGAGCTACAAGGAAATTTGTGGTAAAATCTGTAAGACAAGTTGCTCCACCGTGATGTTGAATCTCTGCCAATATTTCAAGGTCTGATAATGAATTTATAGCAGAATCATTTTTATCATATCCAAAGTCTTTAGCATTTTCAATTAAATGTTGGTGATATAAGATAAAATCTGATTTCTTTTTTTTATTTGCCTTGTCTAATCTTCTCTGTGCTCCAGATTGTAGATCCCATTTTGCACATGATTGACCTCTATAAATATAAGTTCCTTCATTCTTACTTTCTAAAAGAATCTCCAAATATTTTGCGACTTTTGATTTATAGCTACCATTCATAATCTATATATTTTATCGTTTTCCAAACCATAAGTTTACCTTCCCTAGCGTATGATGACTAGTTTTTGTAGTGTTTTGGCTTTATGAATCCGGACAACATACTAGGTCTGAGCATCGTATTATTTTCTTGGTGGTCCAATTTTCATGTGTAATGTACTTGCAAAAGATTGTCTTTTTTTATAATCAACATAGTTCTGATAAAGGTATGCTTTAACCCTTGCTTTAATTATCCGCATTGCTACGGGATTCCTTTCATACTTCTTTGCAATTTTTTGTAAATCATTTGTTGACAGATTTCCATAACATGAGTTAATACTAAATGTAACAATATCTGCTGCAGGTGTATTTATCTCTTTTGCTGCCTCAATAAACAAATCTTTTAAATCTTTTTGACCTACTGAATGTATAATCTTCCCAAATACTCCCAAACATATTTGAAGTGCCATAAATTGGAAAAAACTGTTAACTTTTTCTTCAATTTTTTGCTTTGTATCTCCACCTTCAATTTTATCTGTTAATGACTCAATAAAGTCCTTTTTTGTTTCAAGAAGAGTTATGCCAAAAAAATTGATAGTTCTAAACGCAGTATTATACAACTCGATTATCATATCGATTAACTTATTTGTTGGAATAGAACCTTTTCTGTTTTTTATTATTTGTCCAACAATATCTAATGCCCTAAAAGCTTGAAAGAATGGAGCCATAAATTCAGTAAAATTCTCATTTTCTCCATTTTCGAATTCATGCTTTTGTTTTTGTATTTTTTTCTCATTTTTGTCTTGAAATTCTAACATTTCATTACGAGATTCCATTGGATTACTTGAAGACTCAATTATGTCCGAACTAATTTTTTTAACGATATCTTTAATGATATTATAGAAATGGTCATGCCTTTCCAACGTAATTGGGGCAATATCTTCAAATGGCACCATTGCAGTAAAAGTTGCTTCCTCGATTAAAAAGTCATCTTTTGTGTGATGAGCTATGAATATAAGAATATTAGCATTTTTTTCTTTTTGTAGATTAGCACAAAGATATTTAATCGCAATTTTTCCTTCTTCTTTATTAATAAGCTCAGCAATTTTTCGTGCAATAAGAAAATAATAGATATATTCATATGAAAATTTCCATTCATCCTCTTGAATAACAATAAGCATTGAATCTAAAAGGGTCTTTTTTAAAATATCAAATGAAAATACTACATGATAATCGTTTTGGTAGTTGATAAAAAACTGCCTTAATATAACTTCACTGAAATGCTCTTGATTTGATTTATACAGATGTAGCGCAAATTCCGATAAAAAGTTAAAAAAAGTATCAATGTTTTCATTTTGAATTTTTGCTTTATTTGCAAGAGCAATATGAATTAATGAATGATAGCAATACCCATAAGATGTTTGTTCGTAATTTGTTGGTTTTGTATAAACTATAGTCTGAAGAATAGATAAAACAAATACGGGATATGAAGGCATTAGTTTATCGCCTAAAACAGCCTCTACTTGACTAAAAGAATATTTTGTTTTTTCTAAAAGAAGTTCATCAGTTATTGACGAAACAGGAATGCTCAATCGCTGATAATTTTCAATTAACTTATTTCTCTTTTTATAACCAAGTGGCATAAGAGAAAAGACTACCAAATCTTCGAATTCAGCTTCAATTTTTGAAATCAACCCATAAAGCACATTAGCCGTTATAATGACTCTACCGAAACGGTTTTCTAAATCTTCAATAATTCGTTTAATGGTCTTAGAATTAAAGAATAAACTTTGGAGATTATCAAGCAAAATAACTTTCTTTGATTTCTCAAACTGCAAATATCTTTCGAAATCGATTTCGTCTCCATTGTATTGGTTGAAAAAAGAAGTTTTTAGTACCTTGTCAACTTCGGTAGTTTTAAAGTCTTTGGAATCTAGAAGTAATGGGTATATGTCATCATCAACAAATCTTTTATACAACATCGACAATAGACTTGTTTTACCAGATTGGTTTTCCCCTTCAATAATACAAGTGGAGAAACTTGTTTCTGATATTAATTTCTCTGAATCGTAGAATGAATCAATGTCACTGTTTTTTTGTTCTGTTCGTTCAATGTCTGGAAAGACGTAAAAGTCTGATAATTTCAATTCAGGATAATTCTCAATGGAAATAGGAATACTTATTCTATTTAAATCATTTAAAAATTCATTTATATGCTTAAATTTTTTTGTTCCAAATCGCTCTCCACTGAGTTGAAAATCTTTTGTTGCTCGTGATACGTATATGTCACCTTTCCAAGAGTATTGCTTAACCTGTCCGTTCTTGGTCAATGAATCAATTAGTAATAATTGAAATCCTGAATCATAATTTATACTATCCTGCAATATTTTTCCAGAAAAATATAACGTTTCACGATTTGACCATAACTCTATTGATTTTTTATGTTCTTCTTCATGCTCATGACCATATAAAATTATTGAACTAATTTCTTCTAAGAAGCCTTGCAGTTCTTTACGGTTATTTTGCACCCCACTTGGGGTAAACCAAAATATAGGATGATGAAATAATGAGATATTTATTTTACCCTTCTTTAATTTGTCTTGATTTTCAAATCTTTTTACAGGAAAAAATAAATTGGGTTCCTCATTCTGCTGCGACATCCAAGAAGTATTAAAGCAATTGAAGCATATACTATTACTATTCCATTGGTCATATATTTGATAAAAAAGTTTATTTGAAGGACAATTATTTAATTCATTATAAAATTCCCAGAAATCCTTTTGAACAGTCAAGCATAAATCTATAACACTATCATCATCACCAATAGTATCGTACCCCAATGTTTTTAAAGTAATTTTTCGGAGTTGATTATCGTAATCAAAGTTGCAATCATGGTTCCCTGGCACAACTATGAACTTTAAAATTAACTTACTATGTATGCTTTCAAGTTTAGTTTTTAATTCAAGAAGAAATTTTTTCGCAATTGGATATCCTAATTGAATGCCTTTATCTACTATATCTCCAGTTATTACGAGATATATACGTTCAAGATCTAATAAGTCTATTTTCAAAGCATCATGAATCCTATCAATTCTTGTAAGGATAAAGTTATCACTTGTTTTTAAATGTAAATCAGTTAGGTGTAATATACCAATGCTCATAATATTTAGATTTTTGGAATGGGATAAATAGCTCTTTTGCAAGTTGAAACATCTATTTGTATATCTGGGCTTGCAAATGTGCTATTTTGTGCGTCGGCTATCCATTTTATCTTTTTTCTTACCACAAATAATTACCGTTTCTTTTTTTGGCTTGTTGGTAATTGTCTGTGTAAATTATGCGTCAAATTTTTGTCGCTGGAGAAGTGAACCTTTTTCGAATCGCAAAAGTTAATCATAAATTTAGTTTTAGTTTGCCTTACAATTTACGCCAAAGAGAAATCAGGTGCAATAAAAATCTCACAAATTTTTCAACTGCGGTTTTCTGGTGAGCAAAGTGGCAATTGACAAATGATGACTTTTATAATGAACTTAAAAAAGGAAGATTAAACTCAACGTTATTCTCAATCAGGATAGCAACCATCAGAAACTATTACTCTCTATTGCCATTTTGTAACTCCACCCACTTAATAAAATCGGTCATTACTTCATCCCAATGACAGTTATCGAGAATCGGTTTACCTAATGAATCAACGTCCATATAATTGTGTTCTAAACCGATATATGGGACTACCTTGTAATTCTTTTTCCCTGCTGCTATAAAATCAATTGGCAACAAATCACAATAATCAGCTGCATTAATATCTTCTGTTCCATATGCGATATAAATAGGGATTTTAGTTGTTACGAGCTCGTTAATTATTGATTTTGAAAAACTCAATATTGTCTTAGGGGAATCTTCCCCGGATTGCGAATTCGAGTCTCCCGCATGTTGATTTAACCATTCCCACCATTGGTAAATACGATCAATCTTTTTCTGCGCCTCTTCCGGATCAATTAGTTTCATCTGTTCCTGTAACCTAAGTTTTCGGATATATTGGGTTATTCTTCCTAAAGGATCTCCTGATAAAAATCCTAATGCTGTAACATGAGGGTTATTAGCCGCAACACTGGCTGCAATGCGTGCTCCTTGAGAATGACCAACAAGTATGAGGTTGTTTTTATCCACCCATTTCTGTCTGACTAAGAAATTAATCACGGTGTCACATCTTTCTTCATACTTTTCCAGATAATTATTTTCCAAATATTGGCGAGGATAAGAATGGACATCTTTCTTGTCTGTGATATATGCAAACTGATTATTCAAATCTTTCTCATTTGCTATAATCGGAACATGGGGCATGCTTATCAAGACAAAATTATATCGCTCTGTTATTTTCTTATAATCGAAATTATTTATCAGAGAAAATATTACATCTCCATTGCTAAACTCTATAATCAAGGGGATTGGAAGAGATCCTTGCAAAAATATTATCGTTGGTTTGGGAGTCTCTAGGTCTCGGTTTATTTTTAAAAATTGAATAGTGTCAGCTTCCTCATTGATGCTATAACTACATGCATCCAACTTTCCAATAGGGCACTGTCCTTGTGATAAAAAATTGAAACAAATAAAAATTACAATTAAAATATATTTTCTATTCATGATTTATACAATGCTATGGAGTTGCTATCTCAAAGGAATGATCCCCCACAATATCCTTCACTACCTTTCCTTTTATTTTATTATTTTTCGATTCTCAAAAAACCCGCAGCCGGGCCGTAGTTCCTTTTTTGCGGCCCAAATCTCCGAGTACGCTTTTTTAAGTTCCGGTTTGTTTATTTACAGACTGTAAATTAAGGACTTCACGTAATACGTCATTCTGGCCACGGAGAAATTGGATTTCTGCTTTCAGTTCCTCAATTTCTTTATCCTTATCATCGCCGCTTTGGTTGGTTCCCGTTTCTTGAGCATTTACAAGTATCTCTCCTTCGCCCGTTAAAAGCCATCGTAAATTTATTTCGGGATAACATGCAATAATATTTATGATCGTATTAGAATTTAAGGGTGTTTCTTTTGCTTTTCCTCTAAAATTTGCAGATGTCGTGCCTAATTCTGTAAAAAATTTTTCCTTGCTAATTCCTTTTATTTCAGCAATTTTTATTACTCTATCTTTTATACTCGTAATTTTATTTTCTATTTTATTTGTCATTTCGTAAATATATTTACTAAATTTGTTGTGTCAAACAAAAGGGGGACAATGCAACAAAGGCAATAGTCCGATAAAAATGTGACATAAACAACAAAATTAAAAGAATTATGATACAGGAAAAAACAAAAAAGAAGAAAATCACTGCGACCCTAAGAACAATGAAAGTAGGTGATATTGAGGTATTCCCGTATTCCCAGTATCCATCCATGTTAACAGCTATGTCCCGTCTTCGTCACTCCCGCTTTGGGGATTATAAAATGACGGCCACTGAAAATGATGGCCTGGTAATTCGACGGATCGCTTAAAACGGATCAATTAAAATCAATAAATCATGAAATTCTTATTCCATTTCCTTTTTGAACGTAGGGATATTGACGATAATAAAAGTGATGATGTTTCAATCGGCTACTTTTTGGGAATCCCCTTTTATAAAGCGGTTAAAAGACATACCCACACATCTGATAGAACTTTATTTCATGTTGACGGAACCAAGTATTTTTTAGGCATTCCATTTTTATACAAGGTAGACAATTCATTTTATCCCGCTGATTTTGTCCCTGCCGGATGCGAAAGGACGCCAAAGGATTAAGCGTTTATTTTTAACCAGTTAGCTATTGTGTAATTCATTAAAACAAATAAATCATGAAATTATCATTAATCAAATTAACGACGGAGCGTAAATATCTTAATAATGATGAAAGTGTCGGTATTCTGAAAGCTTACTTCTTAGGAATCCCCTTTTTTAAACAGGTCAATAAAACTACCGAACCAGATAAACATATCCATCATCTCGATAGGTACAGGTATTTCCTGGGGATCCCATTTTCACACAGAAGAGATAGCATGTTTTTTTATACGAGGAGTCGACCATAGGGATTAAGGTGATTCAGTGAATTAAATAATTAAACGAATGAATACAAATATAAATAAAAAAACAAGCAAATGTTCTGATGAAAAGAGGCGTGTTGCCCCTGTATTAAGGCAAATGGACATCGGGGATACTGAATTTTTTCCATCCACCCAGTGGGTCTCTCTATTGACAGCCAGGCAACGACTGAACATGCAGGAATCAAAAAATTATTCAATAAAAAGGAATGAAGGTAACACGGTAAAAGTTACCCGGATCGCTTAAAAACTATTCAATAAATCATGGAAGAAGCAAAAATAATACTTGAGGGGATCACCTATAAAGATCTTATTGAAGGGATCACCAAGGCCATTAAAAAAGAACTTGATCAGGCAGACGAAAACAGGTACAGGCCCATTTCAAAATCTGAAGCAATACGGCAACTGGGAGGGATACATTTCAACACCCTTAAAAAAATCATGGAAGCAGAGAAATGGACAGAAATGGACGAGGATAAAATAGAGCGTGTAAAGCTTAAGTACCCGAAATATTATCATGTTCATAAGGAGCAGGAAGGATTATGAAAGGGACATTATTCATAGCATGGACATTCGTAGCCTTTGGTATTGCCGCCATCCTGGGGGCGATTATAGCAGGTGCACTTCACCAGCTTTTCATTGCCGGAATGTCCATCATCGGGGCGTGTGTCCATTTTTCCGAAAACAATAAAGGCCATGAGTGAAAGAGATAAAAGTTTAGTAAAGCAGGCAATGTACTGCCGGGACTGGAACGAGGCTTCAAACCTTGAAAAACTGGCCGAATCCGGTAAGGCAAAACAGACCATTCACGAGATAACCGTACAGCTGTACCGGCGTGAAGAATGGTACGCCGGGATGCTGTAACAGGATAAAGCAGCTTCTTGCCTGGCTGTCCCAAAAAAAGGCATGAGTTCTTACTTCATTCAATTCATAAGTTTAGTGTTTAGTTAGTTGATTATTGGTTTTTACAGCCCCGGAGTTGAGAATCCGGGGCAACATGCAGGAAGGGATGGTTCCCCGCCGGGCCTCATAAACCCGGAACTGACAGTCCGATTCTGTCTCCTGCTACAATCGCACGTGTGCGAGCAGAAAACCCGAATTCAAACATACGGGAAAAGGCGCACAACTGGCCTGAGAACAAGTTGAGCATTACACGATAGATGGGAACAATCCCGGAACGGCCTTGCGAAGTACTGAAACGAAGAAGTTTCGACCAGGTTGATACCTGGACTAAGATATTTTGTCCGATGAAGTTATTTGAAACTGTCTGGACGCGGGATCATTCCCCGCCGTCTCCACTTTACGCATAAGCGTAATTCGCCAATAAAGCCCCGATGTCCGGGCCGGTAGGAATCCGGCATTAAGAAGTTCAACCGGAACGGGGCTTTTTACCATGGGGACGATTTGGGTTTGACAGGCAGAGGTAGGGTAATGGAGGGCAAAAGGCCAATAACTGGCAAAGAAATCAACATGTTTGATTATGAGGCTAAAGTAGCAGCATAACCAACGCCCCGGATGAAACGCCGGGGTAAACGGGGAATGGCGGAAATGGAAGACGCGCAGTTTGAAACAGGCCAAATTTAAACTGTGATAAATCAGGAAAGTGCGTACGCTTGGGACGGCCCGGCACCTGTAAACAGAACGAAAAATAACTATACCGGGAGAGGTATAGGGGAAAATACAGCGTGCTACATCAAGTAGGATTTTATCGTGAAGGTCCGAACCCTTCTTCCCCACGATCTAAGCCACAGGGCTTATTTCAAATAATGAGTTCCATTTGAAATTATTTTTATTGAAAGGACAGGTAATTTACAAGCTTGGCCTGCCCTTTCTTTCTCAAACAAATCAACAGTAAAAAACGGATTTATATTATGGAAACAGGAATAACATTAATACAGGGGCCTGTCATCCAGCACCATCTTGCACAGGCAGGCAGGAGCGTCACGGACAGGCTGTCGGGATTAAATATCGCCAATCTTGTAGCGACCGGTGAAACCATCCAGTCCCTAAAAAACATGAGGGCCGAGCTGAACAAAGAGCTTACCGGTTATGAAGCGCAGCGGAAAGCCATCAAACAGGCAATATCAGTCCCGTATTCAGAATTTGAAGAAGTCTATAAAAAGGAAGTCTCCGAAAAGTACAAACAGGCGATCGATACTTTAAAAGACAAGATTGCCGAATTTGAAGACCGGTTAAAAACCCAAAAAAAGGCGGATGTCACCAGGTACTTTAATGAACTGTGCCAGGCAGGCAACATCGACTTTCTGAAGTTTGAAAACACGGGGATCGAGATCAACCTTTCCACTTCAGGGAAACAGTACAAAGAGAAATGCAATGATTTTGTCAGCCGGGTTACAGATGACCTTATCCTGGTAAATACCATGGCCTACCCGGCAGAAATTACAGCAGAATACAAAAAAAACGGGCTCAATGCCTCTGCCGCCATTAAAACCATCAACGACCGTAAGGAAGCAGAACGCCTGGAAACAGAACGGATAAAGCTTGCCGAGACCCAACGCCGTGAATCCTTGTTAAGGAACCTGTCGATGATTTATCACGACCTGACAAAAACCTTCAACTGGGTCGGGGACGAAAACCTGTTTATCTCCCGGAAGGATATTGAAGGGCTCCCGGCAGAGGATTTCCGCAAACGGTTTGTCGAACTGGAAAGCAGGATAAAGGCAAGACAGTCCCAATCACAGCCAGCAGAAACAAGACAACCGGAAACAGTACAGGCACCGGAAGTAAAACAACCGGCAGGGGCATTAAAAGCCCCGGTCGAAGAAAAGCAGCCGGAAGCCGTGCCTACTTTTACTGCTTCATTCCAGGTAATCGGTACAATGGCCCAGCTTAAAGCCCTTGGGCAATATATGAAAGACAACGGGATAACCTATAAAAACATTTAATCATGAATACTGAACAAAACCAAACACCGGCAAAGGCTAAATCTATTGCCAATTTTTTGAGTATGCCCAATACGGCAAAATTCTTACAGGAAACACTTTCCGAAAGAAAGACAGAGTTTGTCAGCAACCTGATTGCCATGTGCGACCAGGACGAGAACCTGGCGGCCTGCAACCCGGCAGCCTTAATGAAGTGCGCCATGAACGCAACGGCCCTGAACCTTCCGATGAACAAGAACCTGGGCTATGCCTATATTATCCCGTACAAGGGGGTCCCTTCTTTCCAGATCGGCTATAAAGGAATTCTCCAGCTGGCCATCCGTACCGGTTCCTACCGTTATATCAATGCCACGGAGGTACGGGAAGGGGAAATAAAACGGAACAAGATTACCGGGGAACTTACTTTCATGGGAGATAACCCCCAGGGAAAGGTTATCGGTTATATTGCCTACCTGGAATTGTTGTCCGGGTTTACGGCCTCCCTTTACATGACCGAAGAAGAGATCGAAAACCATGCCTTAAGGTTTTCCAAAATGTACCAGTCGGATAAAAAGAACAGAACGGCCAAATCCAAATGGTCAGACCCGGAGGCACGGCTAAAGATGGCTTTAAAGACGGTACTCAAAGGGCTGTTGGGGACTTACGGGCTGATGACCACTGAATTTGCCAAAGCTTTTGAAGCTGACAATGAAGAAGCCGAAGCCACAACGGGGCGGCGTTTTGAAGAAGCAGAAGTTGTCCCCCAGGAAGAACCGGCAGCGGAAAAGGAAACCGCCCCCCAAAAGATTGAGATCTGATGGGAGCCGTATTGCCTGCGTTATATAAGGTTATTTCATCGGGGAGCAAGGGGAATGCCGTGATATACTTCAACTCAATCCTGGTTGACTGCGGGGTCCCCTTTGCTTTGCTGAAGCCATTTTTGTATGACATCCAGGCCGTTTTGCTTACGCATAAACATGGCGATCATTTTAAAAGGTCAACAATTGCAAGGCTTGTAAGTGAACGTCCGTCCCTCCGTGTCGGCTGTTGCGACTGGCTGGCCGACCGGCTGGATTTTGTCCGCAACCTGGATGTTTACAAAACCGGCAGGCTATACGATTACGGGGCCTTTAAGGTAAGCCCGGTAAAGTTGTACCACGATATACCTACATGCGGGTACCGGATCTTCAAGGACGGGAAGAAAATATTCCATGCCACGGATACGGCCCACCTGGAAGGGATCACAGCAAAGAATTATGATCTGTATGCCATCGAATCGAATTACAACGAGGATACCGTTTATGAAACGATTTCAGAATTGGAGGCCCGCGGGGAGTTTGCACACCAGCGGGGCTCCCTGAATACCCATTTGTCGGAGCAACAGTCCCGGGATTTTATCTTCAAAAACCGGGGGGAACATTCCCGGGTATTAAGATTACATGAAAGCACTTCTTTTTTATAACAACGATGAATAATAAACAGGAGAAAATATGTTTCACGCACCGGATAAATACAGGATACTGACAGGGCCTTTGGGAAGTGACCCTGGTTCTATCAACAACGGGGCCTTTGAAATTACGATGAAAAGGAACGAAAAAGCGTTTGTTATTGCTTCCGATGGCTTCGCCTGGGAACATGTATCGGTACACATGATAAAGAAAGGCAGGGCGGCCACGCCGACCTGGGATGAAATGTGCCGGATCAAGGACCTGTTCTGGGACGGGGAAGACTGCGTTATTGAGTACCATCCCCCGAAGTCCCGATATGTCAATAACCACAAGAACTGCCTGCACCTTTGGAGGCCGATGGGGCGGGATATCCCGTTGCCCCCGACCTTTCTGACAGGCATAAAACGACAATCAACAAATAAAAATGCTTGAACTTATTGCAACCGTTGAACAACTGGAAAAGGAAGCAAGGGAGATTGAAGGCTTCCTGGAAATAACCTGTTCGGACGACCTGGATGAAATTGTCGAACGGGGCAACGCCCTTTCCGTTTACATTTCCCGCACGTCCAAGATGCTTGCCGATGCCGGGTACCACAGGGACAAGGCCGTTTCGGAAAGCATTATCCTGGAACTGGGGAAGAGTGCCGGTATCGCCCCCTCCGTGCTGAACAAACTGGTGGATGCTTCCTGCAAACGGGAAAACTACCTGTATAAATGGATTGAACGACTAAACAGTTCATGTATCCATACCTTGGATTGGCTTAGGTCCCTGGTCAGTAAGGCCAAGGAAGAAATGAGGCTGAACCCGGGCGTCTCCGGGCAAGCCCCGCGCTATTAAACATCAACCTAAAAACAGATGGAAAATTTATTTCAGGAACACGCCCCTGAAGTGCGTAAACAGTTGCTGGAAGACAACTGCTATGAGATTAAGGAGGACGAGGTTTACACCCGTCCTTTGACCGAAGAAGAAATCGAAGGGCACAAAACAGAGCTTTTCGAAGTTGCCCTGGAGACCAGGGAAAAGACGGACGAACTGGCAGAGGTCCGCAAAGAGTACAAGAAAAAACTAAAAGACCTGGGAACCCGCCAAAGCCAGCTGGTCCGTGACCTCGAGTTTAAGCAGACTACCGAAAAAGGGACCATCTTCCTTTTTGACGACCAGCAGTCCGGCATGATGAACACCTACAACAGCCAGGGACAGTTTATCTCTGCCCGGCCCCTGGCGCCGGGAGAAAGGCAGACGTCAATTTTTACAGTAAAAAAGAATGAAAAAATCAGTTAAACAATCAAGTATCATGGAAGAAGGAGCAACGTATAATATTACCGTGGAAAGCGGGGTAAAGACCGTGGAAATCTTAACAGGCAAGGCCCTTCCCCGTCAGGAACCGCTGGCCATTTTTATCAGCGGGACAATCGATTCGGTGCAGAGGTACCTGGAACGGCGGATAAATGAAATAGACCAGCAGAAATCACACGTCTTGGTTGACCGGGACTGCATGACCATTACCTTCAGGGAAAACGAAAACAGCCCCTACGGGAACACCGTGATCGGGAGCTTGCAGTTGCACCCGGACTTTGAAAAGTTCAAAATCAACACCGGGGAGGAATGGTCCCCGAGGGATTTGTCCAACTTCATCAAGATGAACCGTTCGGCCTTTACCAGCAAGGAAACGGCCATGGACCTCTCGTCGAACCTGTTGAACCTGAAAATCAAAGTGGAAAGGGAACTGGAAAAGACGGACAACAACCGGGGCGATGTCCAGGCGATGGTCCGACAGAAGGTAATCAGGAACTCCATCCCGGAAGGGTTTAAGCTTTTTGTCCCGGTATTCAAGGGACAGGCCAGAAAGGAGATCAGCGTTGAGATCTACATTAACCCGGACACCTACTGTGTCAGCCTGGTTTCCCCGGATGCGAACGATATTATCAGTGAAACAAAAAACAGCCTGATCGACACCGAGCTTTCCCATATTGACGAAACCTGTCCTGATCTGGTCATCATCGAGCAATAGACGGGAGAAGGATAAAATGATAAACATATCCAGGGTAACTGTCCACCAGTGCAGCTATGAGGTAAGGAACAAAAAGGAGATGGAAAAGTTACGCAAAGAAGTTGCCATAGAATTTGAAACGGGTATTTCCAACATCCAGTTTACCTATGAAGACCGCGGGGAAGTGATCCGGGAAACCAGGAACCGGGACCCCGAACAATGAACAGCAAAGGCCGGGGACAGCAAAAGCCCCGGCCTTGATTTTTCAATTAACAGAATGGAGACGGACAATTATTCAAAGATTGTGAACTCAAACCTATCCGGCTCTTTTAATTAAACGATATGGATTTACAAATAAAGAAAGACAAAAGAAATAAAGGTAGATCCTTTCATAAAATTCCTCAGTTGGGCGCATGTAAGGCAAAATTGATTGCATTTAAGGATATAACCAATGAAGCACATAAGGCACATGACAGAAATTATGTGGACATTGAAAGCCGTGTATTAAATTCATTGAAATTCGATTTTATATACCTATACATACCATGACCAAACATATTTGTTCATGTGGCAGGCCTATTTCCAAACCTTTTAATTCTACAATATACCCTAAAATTTGCCCCTCCTGTGAACGGATTCAAAAGAATAAGGCCTTACTGGCCCAATCGTTCATGTCAAGACAAAAAGCGCCTAAGACAGGTTTAAGGTGCGTCAAAAAGAAGACGCCCCGCCAGCGGGCAATGGAGCGGGCGGATAAATGGTTTTCACGATACATCCGTTTGAAGTATTCCTTTGAACAAAACGGCGAATTATTCTGCCGGTGTTACACCTGCGGACGGGTCCACGGCATTAAGGAAATCACGCTGGGCCACTGGCAGAGGCGGGGGTATAAAACAACCCGTTTTAACGGGAATAATGGACGAGCGCAGTGTATCCAGTGCAATTATTACCATTCCGGTATGCCGGAAATATTCGAGCAGAACCTGGTTAAAGAAATCGGTCAGGATAAAGTTAATGAACTTAAAAGCCTTGCCATGGAAGACGGGCAGGACAACGAGCTGTTTTACCGGGAGCAGGCAACCAGGTACCGGGGGTTATTCAAACAATTACTGGAAGAACGGGGAATAAAAGATCCTTGGAAATAAGAATCAATTATACCCTCACTAATAATGAGGGCGTGATTATCAGAAAATAAGGAAATGCAAAGATTAGATATATGAAGATGATGTCCGCCTGATGGACACCGTCGATTGGAGAACGGAGGGTAAAGGACCTCTGAAAATAGAATTTAAAAGTTTATATCAATAAAAAATGGACACATTAGTATTAACCAACAAACAAGGAAAAGATGTCACAACATCGTTGATTATAGCCGAAGTTTTTGAAAAGGATCATGATAAAGTATGTCGGGATATCCGGAATTTGTCATGTAGTCAGGAATTTAGAGCCGCCAATTTTGGCGACTCCTCTTATATCAGTTCCCAGGGAAAGCAATTGCCCATGTATGAAATGACAAAAGACGGTTTTTCTTTTTTGGTCATGGGATACACCGGTCCCAGGGCCGGAGAGTTTAAGGAAAGGTTCATAAATGAATTTAATAAAAGGGAGGCCCTGTTAAAAAATAACGATTATATCATTGGCAGGGCCATGTCGATACTGCATGACCGGACCAAAATACTTGAACAGCAGGTCATGCAAAAGGATGAACAAATACAGATTCAGGAAGAAGTTATTAAACAGGCTATTCCCAAGACAGAATATTTTGATGATGTACTGCAAAGCGACAGCCTTATAGCCACAAATGTTATAGCCAAAGACCTTGGTCTAAGCGCGGTGTCCCTGAACAGGATCCTTCACCAAAAAGGTATTATCTACAACAGCTCCGGGACCTGGGTCTTGTATGCCAGGTATCAGGACATGGGCTATACCAGGACAAAGACCCATATCTATACAGACAACAACGGCAAGGAATGTACCAGCGTCCAGACCTATTGGACGGAAAAAGGCCGGAGGTTTATCTTTTCGCTCTTTAGTGCCAGGCCGGTAAGTAAGCCGGGCAAACAAAAAAGTAAAATGCAAACGGGTTGTTGAAATGATTAAACGTAAAGTTATGGGAACAGATCTGTTTACGCCCCAGGAGGATAAACGGCTGGAGCTGTTTATCCGGTTATTCAACAGGCTGACCACAGAAGACCTGGAGGTTATCGAGAAGAGTTTCAGGCCTAAAATGAAAAAGAGAAATGAAAAGCAAGCATCCGGAAATGGCGTCAAATTCGGTTGACCCTGATGGCCGGGCAAGGGCCCTGGCACTGAAAAAAGCGCATGATAAGTATGAAAAGGGGCACCGGTTTAGAAAGGTGCCTGTTTTTCACGGGTTTTTATTAAAGGAGATAAAGAAATGAATAAAGCGTTACTGATCGGTTTTACAGGGGATGACCCGGTGGTCAGCATCCTGGAAGGGGGCAATATCCGGGTGGCAAATTTTTCCCTGGCCACCTCGAAGAAATGGACGGACAAGAGCGGACAGAAGCAGGAATCCACCGAGTGGCACCGGGTGGTTTGCTGGCGCAGGCTGGCAGAGGTCGTCTCCGAATATGTCAAAAAAGGGCAACAGCTCTTTGTTGAAGGGGAAATCAAGACCCGGATGTATGAAGACAAGGACGGGACAAAGCGGTACATCACGGAAATATATGCCGGTAATATCGAGATGCTGGGCCGTAAAACGGACGTTGCCGATAAGAGGGCCAGCCAGCAGGCTGAAGCTTTCCGGGATATGCCGCCCAATAATGACGGGGCAGATGACCTGCCCTTCTGAGTTTTTGATTTAAGCACATTGATTAATCCTTTAGAAAAAACAGAAAGAAGATGAATGTAAAGAATATCCGTAGCATAAGCGATATGCAGCATTTTGTGGAAGGGTGCCTGAACGATTACGGGACCGGGATAAGCACCAAAGAGGAAACAATGAAAAATATGGAGGAATACACCTCCCGGGTAATTGAAGTGACCTATGATAAAGTCAGTGAATATTACACGGAAATATTAAGGCGTTTTGCCAAAATGGAAATAGCGGTTTTCCAGGCCAAACTGGAACAGGTCTGTCCGGAACCAAAGGACAGGGAATAATTAATCGAAAGTGCGTAGTAAAATCAACTAAAATCAATTTAATATGGCAGAAAGAAAGTCATTATCAAAGAAAATCAGGTTTGAAGTATTTAAAAGGGATTCTTTTACCTGTCAGTATTGCGGATCTAAAGCTCCAGACGTAATACTTGAAGTAGATCACATCAAACCAGTCAGCAAGGGTGGTGATAACAGCATTTTAAACCTTATCACTTCGTGCCAGACATGTAACCGAGGCAAAAGTGATCGGAAAATTGACGATAATTCTATTGTTGAAAGACAGCGCCGGCAAATAGAAGAACTTAATATTCGCAGGCAACAACTTGAAATGATGCTTGAATGGCGTGAGGAATTAACAACAATGAAAGAAAAATCATATAGAACAGCTATTAATTACTTCAACAATAAATGGAATGAATTCCAATTGAATGAAGTTGGAAATGGCAAAATAAAAGCGCATGTCGATAAATTTGGATTAATGCAGGTTCTGGATGCCATTGATATAGCTTGCAATCAGTATAAAACGAATAATGAAGATAGATCCTTTGAGGTTGTTTTAGATAAGATAGGCGGCATTTTAACCATCAAAAACAAGCCGGCAGTATTTCAGAAGATAGTCCACATCAAGGGAATTTGCAATAAAATGTTTCGAGGATTTGATCCTGCTATTGCCTCGATTATCCTGAATAATTATGTAAAAGCACTTAAGAGTAAAGGATATAATGACGACGAAATATTGAAAGACCTTGATGAAGAAGTAATGCCTTATACTAAAGCAGCGCGCAATTATAATCAATGGCAGGATATGATGAACAAATGGATCAATGACATTAAAAATTGGGAATAATGACAAGAATACGGACTATAAAGCCTGAATTCTGGGAAGATGAAAAGATTGCCTCCTTACCTATGGGATGCAGGTTATTTTTTATCGGAACATGGAATATCGCAGATGATCTTGGGGTATTCAGATCGAATCAAGCCATCCTGAAGTCAAAAATATTTCCTTATGATGAAGATTTAAGAATAAGCGAAATCGCAAAATGGTTAGATGCCTTGGTAAAGGCCCGGATGATAATCCCTATTATCCATAATGGAGAAAGTTATTATGTAATCCGCACCTTTCGTAGCCATCAAAAAATAGACAAACGCTATGGAAAGCCCTTGATAGAAGAAACCATTTTAAATCAACTTATTGAATCACACAACGGGGATGCAACGTGTGCACAGTGTGTAAACAATGGGGACACGCCACTGGAAAGTAATAGGAATGGAATAGAATTAGGAATGGAAAGTAATATTCCCCCTTTATCCCCCTTTGGGGAAAACAATCCGGCAAACAAGAACAAAAACAAGCAACCGGAAACATTACAGTTCCCCTTTAGTTCCGCTGAGTTTATGAAATCCTGGAACGAGCTGGCAGCTATGCCCAAGTGGAAGAAAAAACCGCCATCCTCGTTGCAGAAATCCCTTAACAAACTGGCAAAATACAATGAAAAATTTGCCGTCATGCTGATTGAGAATGCTATCGCAGGAAACTACCAGGGTGTAGTATTTGACGATACGGATAAAAAATTCTTGGAATGGAGACAAAATGCAAACAATAACGGAAATACTGCAAGGAAGAAAGACTATTCCCTCGTGCGGTGACCTGCCCCCTGGTGCAGAAAAGGGTTTAAAAAACCTGTTCATGCAGACCGCCAACGAGTTCATACAACGGACAGACCCGGGCAAACAGTTCCAGATAGATGACCGGAACCGGGAGGTTATTTCCGGGCTCTGGGATTACTTCTTCGGGCTGCCGGGAAAGTATGACACCAGCAAGGGGCTTTGGCTGACCGGCCCGCCGGGAACAGGCAAAAGCGCGTTGCTTTACATCTTTTCGGCATTCATGCAAAAGTTACGGAAAGGGTTCCGGGTTTACACGGCCAATTCGATAGCCATGCAGTTTGAGCAGACCGGGGAACTGGACCGTTACACGGCAAATGTTACCGGGTATTCCGGGGAACCGGTAATCCTGGCCATTGATGAAGTGGGACAGGAACCAAGGCCCTCCGTTCATTTTGGGACCAGGAGAAATGTTATCCAGTACCTCCTTCACACCCGTTACTGTTACTGGCAGCAAACAGGGTTGAAGACTTATTTCACGACCAACCTGGACATGAACGATGTTGAAGATTATTACGGGGATGCTATCCGTGACAGGGTGCCCCACATGTGCAACATGATCCCCATGGAAGGCGAAAGCAGGAGAAAATGAAAGTTTCCTAAAAACAGGAAACAAATCCCTCCTTTTTAGTCCATAAACCAGTGTTTTTTCCTAAAAATAGGAAAGTTAAACATTAAAAAATTCAGTAAATAATTATGAGCTTAGGATATCCACAACAAATATTATTCAATCAGTTTAAAGACTGTATCAAAAGAACGAAAAAGAAAGCCTATGGTCTTGATGGTGCAGAGGATTTGATCTACTTCATGCTTGATACTTGTAGTATTACAACTCAATCAGGGAACAGGTCTTTTCATCAGACTTCAAACATGATAAATCTTATAAATGAACGTCTTTGTCCCGGAATCTGGTGTACCAGAAGGCATTGTGACAATTATAGCAGTCATCATGCCTATAACTGCATAAAAACACGCCCCAAAGTGTGCAAAATTTATGCTGATTATATCAGGAAGAAAGAAATAAGAGACTCCAAAAATTTAGAAAAACAGGAAAGTCAAACAGTAAAATTGTAAGAAAATGAACCCGGTAAAAATCCGGTGGCTTGACAGTTACGGCGTATCATCCGGCTGGCAGGATCTTGAAGGATACCAGGCAAACAAACTGGAAATAGAAAGCTACGGGGTTATTATCTATGAAGACGATACAGTAATTGCCCTGGCCCATAACTACGCTGAAGAAACCAATCAAACACCCAAACAGGCCAATGGCATCATGGTAATACCAAAGGCCTGCATCCTAAATATTACTTATTTAAATTAATAAATCATGGATCAATTTTTTTTTTGAATTTAATCTAACCGTAGAAGAAATGGATGTCGAAGATTTCATCGAGATGTTACTTGATTATGGATTCGAATCACAAGCTGAAGCAGTAAAAAAACAGTTTGAGGAACAACTTAAAAAACCAATAAATCATGAAGATATCTGAATATTACAAAAACAAATTCCCGCTTGAACAACTTTTTCCAGATCCTAATGAAACAGAGGTTCAGGATATAATCAATAATTGTGATTATACGATCGAAGCCAACCGGATCGCCAGGACAGATTTTCCGGATGATCCAGCCTGCCAAATAAACACGGCTGATGCAGCAGTCTTTTATATAATGGGATATGAAGCAGCTAAAGAAAGGATTGAATCGGTACTTGAACCAATAAATTTAAAACCGGAATTATGACGCCCAAAGATTTAATTATGACAATCAAATTAAGGTTTGATAAAGCCCTTGAAACAAAAACAGGATGGGGCAAAAACGAAGTAAAAACACTTCTCGACCAGATAATTATCGAGGTATTATCTGAAAACATCAAGGACAGCGAATTTTAAGTTAGTTAATTATGAAACGTCTATTCTTTTTACTTGCCCTGTTGCCCTTTCTGGCGACGGGGCAGAATATTACTGTCAAGGATTTATCCGGGTACCTTTCTTCCACTAAAAAAGACACGATCGGGTACCAGTTTATCCTGGAAGAGACAAAAACCGACTCCGTTCACACCAAGGCAACTGCGGTTATTGATATCTATAACCCGAAATTCCGGGAAGGCTTAAAGGATAAACCGGGCCTGGTCTATTCCCCGGACGGGTATGTTTTCAAAGAAGCTGAGCTGTGGTCTTACCTGAAATTCAGGTTCCAGACTTACCGGTCAAAAGGGACTTTAAAACCATTACAGGGATATATCCGGGCTGTCCCTGTAACGGTAGACCTGAAACCGTCCGGAACACTGGAAGACTTTTTAAGTTATATGAAATCAAAAGAAAAATAATAACGCAAAATGGACAGGAAAAAAAGTATAGAAAGAAATATGTGTGGAGATCCAAGAGTATTCAACGCAATACAAGAGGCAAAACGAAATGATACATCGTTTACCGATAAAGGATTTTTAGGTATTACTCCAAAATATTCTCAATCACAAGTTAGAGAATATTGGTTTGAAGCTATGGCTTTAGGAATGAGGAAAGGTCTTGAAATGGCAAGTTTAGAAGGACAGCGAATAGAATTAACAACTCACTTAAGGAATCCAAGACATAAAGAATTTTTAGAACAGTTTTATAAACTTGCCGAAGAATATAACTGTGCGATACAATATCATCCACTTTATGGAATGTGCGTTATTGATTTGAATAAAAAACCAAGATCCGATTAACCTTGCTTTTTGGTGATCTCATATAATATCCTTACAACGAAAAAAAGGCCCCCGATAGTAAGAGGGACCCTTTCGCGTACGTGTTATGAGCTGGGAAGATTTCTTAAAATAAGAATTAAACAATCAACTAACAGTTACTAAGTTACAATATTTATTTTGAAACTATGTACTGTTTTATTTATTTTTTTTCAGCTCATCAGCGGTTTTCTCAGCTGGAAGGTCAGGTTCTTCACCTGCCTTAAGTAATCCTTGTACATGTTAAAATTAAGGGTTGCGTCATCCCCCATGCTTAAAGCGACATACCACTCCTTCAGGATAAAGTACCGGATACAGTTCAGGATCTTCTTGTCGATATTGGGCAGGACATTTTCATTGAAAGCGTCGTTGTCCGCGATCAGCCCCCCGCTGGACGTTACCGTTGTCGTGCCGTCCTTCAGGGTAACCTCCGTATTAAAGAAAATCGGGTCGTCCACTCCGTCCGTGATCTTGAACATCTCCCCGAAAATATCATAAACGGCCTGTTCCAGCATTTCCAGCACCATGTCCTTTTCATCCTGGGAAATGGCCACATCGTCCAGCTGGCTTTCCCCGGCATCATTTTTTACGCTCTTTGCCCGGTAAGCGCTCCTTAACCTGACCGAGTTGATTATTTTATCCGTGGTGTAATAGAACCGTATCTTGGCCACGGTATCGTCCGTTGCATCAATTCTTTCGTATGACATAATTCAAAAAAGTTTATACGTTCGTTTAATGGTTGTTGTCCTTCGGGACAAATAAGACCTTATTTTGTCCAGTTCCGAGCGATAATGTTGTTCATACTGTTCTGAACTGAACCCGGTAAGGTCTGCAAAACGGGACAGGACATAGTTTTCCAGGCCGCCCCTTACGGCCCTTTTGAGCGGGCCTAACAGCCTTTGATCAAAAGACAAAGGCATGTTCAACCGGTAAACAATACACCCGTCCGTATCCTCATAAGCCGTATCATATTCGTACCCTTCCAAAGCGTTCCCGTCACCATCTTTCAGCCCGTGGAAATACCCGGACATCATCCCGGCTATCCCGGCAGCCCCGTCTTCGAGCAGCTTTTTTGCCACCGGGCCGTCCACAATATTTATTGACGGGATAATTGTCTGTTCCCCGTGGTCAATCTCCGTTTTGCTCCGGTAGTCCGACATCACCCGGGCATTGTCAATAATCTTTTGTATTTCAAAATAAAGTACCTGCATGGTTTATCCCTCCTTCAGCACATATTTCCGGTAATTGGCTTTAAATTCTTCTTCGGTGGCTTTCCCTCCCGGGGTGTTGTAATACTGCTTGTAGTAGCGTGCCCAGCCGTCCAGGTCTTTCGGTACAGGTCCGTCCACCCTTAAGTAATGGACCCGGCAGATGCAGGTGGCCAGGATATCGTTTGTTTCCAGGTCAGCGGCATTAAGCTGCTGTACTTTTGAAACTTCAATAATTTTTACAAGTAATTCTTTCTTATAGTTGAGAAAGTTATCCACGATATCATTAAACGTTGCCGGCTCACACTGGAAGATCCCCAGGGCAGGGCCGCCGCCAAGCTGTTTCCTGTACTTTCCGTATGCGCTTTCCTGCGCGCAGGTGCCCAGCAGCAGCTCTGCTGCTTCAGGGCTGTACAGTCCCATTTCCCGGATTGTTTTTTCGACCAGTTCCCTCATGGCTTTTTTTGTTTATGGTTTGAGAAGGCCCATCAGGGCGTCCATCTTTTTGAACATGATCTGGTGGTCTTCCCGGTTTTCCCGGTGGAACTGTTCGAAGCGTTTTTCATCTTCCTGTTTATGGAGCCTCAGCTCCCTTTCGTGTTCATCCTGTTTTTTCATGATCTCCGCGATCCGGGCCTGGATCTTTGCAATGTCCGTTTTGGACTGGATCCACACCCTGACAATACCAAACAGGAGGCCCAGGGCCGTCAGGACAATCACGATAATCTCATATGCTGTCATTTTAAATTCAGTTTAAAATCCCTGTCCTGTTTATTTTACTTTTGTCCCTGTTGTTTGTTTGTCCCCGGCCAGGTAGCCGAAGGCGGCAATTAACGCCGCGAAGGCCAAATCTTTCCAGTCAATATTCCCGGATTCCACAATCGGCTGGACAGCCACAACGGCAGCCAGTACAGCCCCCGCAATTGTCGTTTTCCAATCTTTCATTTCACTGTCTTTTAAATAGGTTTTTAATTTTTTTGCCATCCTGGCAAGGGCTATCCTGATGGCCATCCTTTTTAACGGCCCTGTCTTTTCTTTCCTGTTATCCATCGCCAGAAGTTTTTAACGTTTTCATTGACCTTCTGCCTGTATGTTTTTGAGAACATAAATTTCAATACAGGTACAAGGTTGATTTTTCCTTGTGCTTCCATTGTTTAAAATTCAAAAGAGGTCCCCACGCACATGTAACAGGACCCGCCAAATTCATACATGGCACCCACAGAGACCAGGTTGTCCCAGATCCCGAACATCCCGGACACGGACCCCACAAAATTTACTTCATCGGTAATAGAGATACCGGCGTTGGTAAATACATTAAAACTAACAAGGCTGGAACAATCCAGCGTGCTGCCGGAGGGTTTGTAATTAATGCCATAACCGATACCGGGCAATACGGTTGCTTCTGCCCCTGTCTTGTTAAATTTCATGACATTAAATGACACAGCCGGGGCAAAATAGAAACTTGAATCAGTGACATAATAGGTCTGGTCCAGGGCATTGGACACCAGGCCGGTTATTGACGTGGTATCTTTTGAAAGGTCCCGGTAAACGATTTTATATTTATCCCTGAAAGGATAAAACCGGTGATTTTGTGCGCTTACAGTAAAAGCAAGCCCTAACAGGACCGTAAATACAAAAATCAGTCTTTTCATGTCTTTTAAAAATTAAATGGTTGGTTGAATATTTTCGGGTTACCGTATAATTGCGGTTTCTGCGTAAACCTTCTGGAAGGGAGTTTTTTGGATACATTCTTATGGACCTCCTTCAGGGAATCCTTTGCATGGAGGCATTGCATAAAATAATAGGTAAAGGCGCCATTGGCATGCCCGTTAAAGCTGGTATCCGCCGAAGCCTGGTCCTCCGCGCTGGCAGACAGCCAGACATAGTTCATTTCTGTTTCCCGGTGTACTGTCCGGCGTTTAATTTTAATTGGTACTTCGGTGTCAACGTCAGAAGTTTTGACGAACCTTACTTTCTGTCCCCCCTTTGTCTTTCCTTCGCCCCCGGAGAAGCAACTGTCGTCAATAACGGCCAGTCCTGCTTCGGCAGGGAACTTGTCAAGATAGGGCTGCATGAGGTAATCCCAGAATACTTCTCCCGAATCAAGGTACCACCCCTCGCAAATTCCGTCCGCTTCGCTGTTGTTCGGGTCCCTTCCGTTGGTCCCGTGCCCGGAATTGGCGATAACCGGGTGGACCCCGTCCAGTGCCCATCGCTGGAATGCCTCAGAAAAGAGATCTTTAACCGACCGGAGTGTGACCTGGCTGCCTGTTAACGTTGTTGACCCTGTTTTTTTACCGGCCACTTCATTAAATTTTGCAATCAGGTCCGTTTGATCGTTCAGACATCCGCAAAGCTCGTTTGCTGTCCCGGTGTAATTACTTGCTATTGAATAAATCCTTACTGTCATTTTATTTTAAATTATTCGACAAAATCATTCATCTGTCCCCCTGCTATATACCAGCGGGTTGAACCATCTGACATTAATTCCACGCTATGCTGGGAATCTGTCATTTTTATATAGACACTCCCCGTACTTCCGTTGATATAATCCCCCGATTGCGGGTACAGGTAACCATCATTATCGTTATAGTTGATTACGGTGATCTTTTCCCCATAATTATATGCCGCAGGGTCCGGCAGGTAATAGTTCCTGTTGGCCGTTTTCGCAGATAAAATGAATACATGATAAGAGGATGACAGGGTCACATAAGAACTGGAATTGGCCGGGGTGCTCACATCCGATGATGTGGTATGGATCTTTCCGCTTTTCAAGGTAATATCCCCTGTAAAAGTGGCCGCTCCGGTAACTGCCAGGTTCCCTTCAAAATACCCCGCATAGCTACTCCCCAGCGCATTGGAAGCCGCTGCATAAACCCCGTAGTTTATATATCCGGAGGAGGTGCTCCCGGTATTGACAAACAAGCCGGTGCACACATCATTGCCAAACGAACCGGGGTCCCTTAAGGTCGCAGGCTGCAAAAGCACATATCTTGTCGGGGAAGAGGAGGCATTGGCCAGGTAAAGGGAACCGGTGGCTGTTTTGTTGATCAGCCCGTAGCTGTCAATGGTAAAATTACCGATCGCCCCTGCCGTGGCCGTGATAGTTCCCGAGATTGTGGCCCCTGTTGCCGTGAGGGCCCCGGCGGAGGTTACCTTAAACTTTCCGCTTCCCAGGTTAAAGGCCCCGGCAGTGATGGTCCCCACCGTGGCCAGGTTGCCCAGGGAGGTAATATCCGTGGCGACCAGCTTGTCGGCTGTGATCGTCCCGGCTGCTATATTGGCCGCTGTAATCGTCTTGGACGCAATCATGCTGGCAGTTATTGTTCCGGCCTCTATAAAGTCCGTGTTCAGGTAACCGTTCTCAATCAGGGTGGAACCGTTTACCACGGCGTCCTGCTTGGCATCGTCCAGGGAGGATTCGATATCGTCGGCATAAGACTTGGCCGAACTGAGCGCGCTTGAAGCCTGGGAAGCGGCATAGCTTTCTGCCGTACTCAGGTTGGTTGCGTCCTGTGTGGCCGCGTAACTCTTGGCAGAGGTTAAGGCGGAAGAGGCCTGGCTGGCAGCATACGTTTTTGCCGTGCTTAAATTGCTTGCGTCCTGGGTCGCAGCGTAACTCTTGGCCGTGCTTAAGTTGGTATCGCTATAGCTCTTGGCTGAAGTGAGGGAACTTGACGCCTGGCTGGCTGCGTAAGTTTTCGCCGTACTCAGGTTACTGGCATCCTGTGTCGCTGCATAGCTTTTTGCCGTGCCCAGGTTGGTATCCGAGTAGTCCCGGATGGTATCCCCGACAGAGGAGGCATAGGTCTTTGCCGTACTCAGGGAGCTTGACGCCTGGCTGGCTGCATAGGTCTTTGCTGTGCTCAGGTTGCTGGCGTCCTGGGTCGCCGCATAGCTCTTGGCCGAAGACAGGGCGGAATTGGCTTTTGTCGTGGCATCGCTTGACGCCGTTGAAACAGCGCTGCTTTCCGCCGTTGAAGCGACACCGTCGGCATAGTCCTTTACCGAGCTTTCCAGATCGTCCAGGCTGTCGCTCAGCCCGGTAACATTACTGCTGGATACATACAGGGCACTGGTTTTGATCATATCTGCCGTAATTGACCCCGCCTCGATAAAATCCGTGTTCAGGTAGCCCCCTTCAATGAGGGTCTCCCCGTTGACAATGGCGTCCTGTTTGGCTCCGTCCAGGGCCGATTCAATGGCGTCTGCATAACTTTTGGCGGAACCCAGTGCGGAAGAGGCCTGGCTGGCTGCGTAGGTCTTTGCCGTGCTCAGGTTGTCATCCGAGTAACCCCGGACGGTATCGCCAACGGCTGAAGCATAACCCTGCGCGGATGATAGAGCTGCATTTGCTTTTGTGGCGGCATCCCCGGCAGCGGTTGAAACGGCGTTCGATTGGGCGGTGTCCGCCTTGGCCGAGGCATAGCTCTTTGTGGCCGCATTCCCGCCGGTCACATAAATCTTCCCGGAGAAATAACCGTTCTCCAGGTAAACATTCTGCCCGTAAAGCCCGTACCCCTTCAGGCTGCCCCAGGTGTTTGTGGTAATCCCGGTCAGATCGCCGAGCCTTACCTTTGTTTTCCCCGTGAAATCATAACTGTCCACGCTGTCCAGCACATCGATGTAAGGGGCATTGTCGTCCGTGCTGGTCAGGTAAATCAGCCCCTGGCGGTCCGTATCGGTAATGTTGCCGAACTGGACCAGCTCGTCGCCCACTGCCGGGCGGCTCTCCCCGTCAAAGGAGTTTTTGTCCAGGGCAAAGTATAAACTGTCCACGTGGTCCACCACGGCATAATAGTACTTTTCATTGCTCCCGGTAAAGTTCTGGCAGCGGACAATGTCCCCGGCCACGAAGGAAACAGTCGAATCCTCCGGGTAAATAATCCAGTAATCGCTTTCCAGGGTGGAATCGATGACCGATTTAATCTTGCAGTTGGCTGCCGAGATGACCAGCCCGCCGTTGACCGAACGGACCTTTTTAATGATCAGCTCATACACGTTCATGCTTTTGCGGACGGTCAGTTTGTCAAAGGTCGCGCTGCTACTGTTATCGATCCGCCAGCCCGACCCGGTAAATCCGGAGACAAAACTTTTCGTGCCGATGTACCGGTTTACCACCGCCGTATCCGTTTTCAGCCAGGGGATGTATTTCCTCCCGGTGGCATTCTGCCCGTGACAAAGTGTTGACAGGAAAAGGAATAACAGGAATATTGATTTTTTCATTTTTTACCGTTCCGTTTATTTAGGACCAAAAATTAAAGTAGGGCATCTTCAGGCAGGAAGTCCACCGCAGGGTACCCGCGCAGGAGGAGGCGACCACGAAAGAACCCGTTCCCTTTGTAATGGAGATGGCCTCTTTGATGTCCACCCCGTCGTTATCGACCGCCTGGACCACGTAAACCTCGTACAGGCCGGCATCGTCATAAGCGGTTTCCAGGGTAACGGTAAGGTCCCCGTCAATAAGGGTTTCCTCCCCGTACTGGACCTGGAAGATCTCCCGGACATTGACCTGGATCAAATCTTCCGTGGCTTTTCTCACTTGTTCAAAATCTTCTGCACTTGGCATCTTTTACAGGTTTTGATAACAAAGTTTTTCCTGGGCAAAAGCGGCTTTGTCCTGTTCCGCCATCCCGGTTACCTGGAGGACCATTCCCGCGGCGGCCCAGGTCAGGGCGTCCTGGAGGTTATCGGGCATGTCTTCCGCTTCGGTTTCCCGGATGTAATAAAACCACTCAATTTCGTGCGTGGCCGAAGAGTAATATTCCAATACCCGGGCAATGCTGCCGTCGATGGTCCTTCTTGAAAAGGCCACGACAGGTTTAGCCGGCCCCCCGCGGGTAAAGGCATTGCGTTGCAGTTTGTACCTTGCATCCTGCGGGGTAATGGCCTCTGTAACTTCCCTTTCCCAGTCGGTCATCTTAAAGGAAACAAGACGAAGAAAGTTATCGGCCAGCTGCACATAACCGGTATCATCGCCACCGGTATCCTTAACCGGCTCATTCTCATTGCTGACCGGGTCCAGGACATGCAGCGGGGCGGAGAGCAGCACCCGTTTGGCCGCCTCGTCCAAAAAGGCGTTGACCAGTAAATTGTAAGGGTCCGTAATATTATCTTCATCGTCCAGGGAAAACTGTGTCCCTTCCCCTTCGGGGATGATCTCGTCCACCTTGGCCTTTACATAGTTGATCAATGTCAGCCTGCCGGAGGGTATTGTGGCGCTGCTGCCGCTGGCATAGGAAGAGAGCAGCGTTGACAGCGCTGATTCAAAGGAGGTCCGTTCTGTCGTTAATGTTGCCATCGCTTAATGACTTGATCGTGTTTTTATTTTGTAAAAAGGCCCCGCCCCGCAAAAGGACAGGGCCCTGTTTTACCTGCTATGAAAAAAAACTTACACGTTAATGGCTGCGGCAGAAACAAACAGTTTCCATAATGCAGCGCCGGTATCGTAATAAACAAGGTCGCCAACAATAACTGCCAGGACATCACCGCCCGGGTTCAGATTACCGGCACCGGTCAGCCGGTAAACATCCAGGTTGTCCGGACCCTCCAGCGCCGTTAATTCATCAACGGTTGCCGTTCCCTTGTACTTGGGGCAATAGTCAAAGACAAAGCCAATCATGGCATAGAGTTTTTGTTCCATGGAAAGGTTATCCCCGAAATAACCCCCTGCATATTTTTTTATAAAATTGTCGCGTGTCATTCTTCCTGATTATTTTGATCGGTTTCAAAAGTTAACTGAAAGCCCAGTTCACAGGCCTTCTCAGTAATCCTGGCCTTATTGCCCAGGACGGTAAAGGGGATGTTGTGTTCCCGGTTCAGCCAGTCCCTGGCCTGCTGGACGGTCTTAAAGGATTTTTCAGTCTGCCCTTCCTTTTCAACACTTTTATCCTTCAGGCCCAGGGCCTTTCTTGCATTGTACTCTTCAATAAGCATCCCGTCGATTTCCGCCAGCCGGTATTTCTTACCGAACCGGGCGTCTTCTTCCAGGGCCTGCTGGAGTGTTTCATTGCTGGTAATAAAATACCCTTCCCTGCGTAAGGAATAACCGGGGATGAATTCGATACTGGCCTGCCTTTTTTCGGGCAGGGCCAGTATGATCAGTAAACTGTCCCGGTTATTGGCCACATATCTTTTACTTGCCATTGCTGTTGCCTTTTTTTAAAGGTTAAACCAGGCTGGTATAAACCGGGCCCTTGATAATGGTGTGTGTTTTCGGGTACTTGATGACCGGGCAGGATACCTCGCTGATAAACTTGGCATCCGAGTTGGACTGGGCCAGTTTTTGTTTATCGATCGAATCGATTTTCTGGGGGACAAAATGGCGTTCGCCGATGTTGTTGACATCCACCACGACGGCATTGTACCCGTAACCCATGTACTTGAACAGCGGGTGCTTGATTAAAACCAGTTCCCCGTCCCCGGTGTTGATCTTGTTAAAATACAGGCCGTACTGGTACTCGATATTCTTTTCGGACAGGTTCTTCTGGATATCTTCTGTCCGTTTAAGGGCGTTCCACAGGTATTCCCCGATGAACATCCACCGCTGGCCGCTGCCTGCATTTCCGCTGAATGCCTGGCGGACCATTTCATCAATATTTCCCGGTTTGATGGTCGGTACCCCGTCCGATACAAGCGAGGTCCAGTCGATCTCGTTGCTGATAAAATAGGTCATCCCCCCGCAGGTGAAGGTTTTCTTCCCGTTGGGATAAACGATGTTGCGCGAACCGAACCAGTATGCAATCTCCCTTTTTACGCGGTAATCGTAAAGGGCCAGTTCCATCTGGTCGGCTTCATCAAATTTGACTTCCTTCTTCGCTTTCTGTTCCCATTTGGAGATTTCGATCTGGGACCCGAAATACTGGCAGTAGTTATAGTCGTCCGCAGGGACGTATTCGCTCGGCGCAGTCTGCACATTGAACTCGTTCAGGGCGCGCCCGCCGATAACGATGGCGCTGTCGGCAGCAATATCCTGCACGCCTGTTTTCAGCAATGACTTTTTATCCGTGGCGGCATTGTCCCCGTTGACCGGGATTACCTTTACCAGGTTATTGGCCGTATCGACGGCATAAACGTAAAGTTGCAACGGGGCGTTGGCCAGGGTGGTTGTGCCGGCGCCTTCAGCGTATCCGGGAACAGAAGGGATAAAAATGGTATCGCCTTCGCCATATAAGGATACATTTCCCACTTTCAGGTCAAAAGAAGACTGGTTGGCGGCAGCGACAGCCGTTGAGACCGTATCGTTGAACGGTTTGGTTTCCACGCTGTAATGCCTTGTCTTGATCGAATCCGTTGCGCGGCGGATACCCTTTATGTTACGTAACAATTGGTCCATAGGGGCGTACCCGGGCCACATCTTGGTAACGACCTGGTCGATATCGTCCAGGTGGATCCCTTCGGCTGCCCCTTCGACATTCTCCATACCGGCGGCCTCATTGGCGATAACGCTGCCCACCGTATCGGCCATTGCATAGGCAATCCCGAAAGGGGTCAGCATGCCTGTCCCGAAAACAGTACCAAGCAGTACTATCAGGGAAAATAATCCTGCAAACAGGTATAAAAATTTAAACACTTGTCGTTTCATTTCTCGTGTTATTTGTGTTTGTTAAACTCTGAATTCTTCTCTTGGGGCCAGGAACAATTTCTTTTTCGGGGCCTGTTTAACGGCCCCGGTATTGGAAAGCCTGGGGAGCCCGTCCCCGTTGTCTTTTCCTGCCCGTTTCTTTTCGATCTGCTCGTTCAGGCCGGCAACATGCGCGTCCTCCGCGGCAGCCTGCGCCTCCTTGTCTTTCTGGCTGGCCATCTTGTCATAATTAAAGCCCTTTTCCAGAACGGCCAGGTGTTCCGGGGTCAGTTTCCCGTCAAACATATCGGCGTTCAGGGCCGATATTTTATCCAGGAATTCAATGGTCGTTTTTTCGTCCCACCCTTTTTCGGCCTGGAACTTTCTCACGTTCTCAATGGAAACCTGCTCGTTCCCGGTAAGCTCTTTCTTGCGGGCCTCTTCCCTGGATTTCTTTTCCCCCAGGGCCTTTTGCCGTTCCTCCCTGGCCTTGCCTATTTTTTCATAGTCGGGGGCCCCTTCGGGCGGTTCCATGCTGTCCAGGTCCATGTACCGGGCAAAGGCTTCCTGCGGGGACATCCCTTTCATGACCCCTTCCAGCACATCGCCGAACTCGGGGAATTCCCCGACAACCTTCAGCAGCCTTTCCTGGAAACTTTTTTCCTTGTCTTCCTCCGCTCCCCCGTTGTCTTTCCCTTCTTCCGGGGGCTGGGGCCCTTCCGGGACGGCCTGCTGTTCCGGGGCCTTTTCTGCTTCCGGCGGGGTTTGCGCAGCGGCCTGCTGCTGCCCTTTTTTATCTTCCTTGTCCATGATTTTTTATTCCGGTTAATATATTTAAAGTAATACTTTAATCAAAAGTAGATATATAACACATATTCAATTTTATAAATGATACAAAATCGTATCGTTTTTAAAATTAATTGGGTATTTTTGGAAAAGTGTTAACCGGGATAAAATGAGGGACAGCACCAAAATCAAGTACCTGACCATTATCAGGCAGTACAATCTGGTTACCGGGCATTTCGGCCCGGATGCCCCCTATATCTCCAAGGGCCACATCATCGACCTGACAATCAGCAGCCTGAAAGAATCCTCAGGCATTGTCACAAGCCGTATCGTGGTGTACCGGGCCCTGGAGAAGGCCGGAGAACTGAAAAAAGAGGAGTTTATGGTCGATGGACATTGAGAAATTTACAGATGAGAACAAGAAAAGGAACGCCCTGCTGGACGGACCTTACAACCCGGTAACCGGGGAAGGGGGGCCGCTGGAAAGGCAGGAGGTGGCCTTCGCAGACCGGGAAGGACCCCTGTTCCTGCCCGTGGGGATGCTCAATGTCCCCTGGGTAAACTTCCTAACCTCCTTCCGCTCCCTTTCGGATGCGTCTGCGGCCCTTCACATGAAACCGGAGGAAATCCTTTTCACCTTGTCCGAGGAGCGTTTCAAACATGACTTCGAGTTCTGGGCGGCCACTACGGCCAGGATCAAGCCCAAGACCGGCGGCGATTTTATCCCCTTTTTCCTGAACAGGCCACAGCGGAAGGTCCATGCCGTGACCTGGAAACAGGTCTTAAACCGTGAACCGGTCAGGCAAATACTGTTAAAGTCCCGCCAGTTCGGGGGATCGACCTATTACCAGGTTTTCATGGGCTACATCCAGGTCATCCACAAGACCAACTGGAACAGCCTGGTGGCGGCACACCTGAACCAGTCGGCTACCAACATCCGCCATATGTTTTCCACCCTGGCCAGATATTATCCCAAGGGGCTTGCGTCAAACTTTACGATCAAAGGGTTTGAGAATACTTCAAACATAAAGATCATCCCGGAGCGCAACTGCAAGATCACGATCGGCTCCATCGAGACGCCGGATTCGGTCCGCGCCGACGACGTGGCCATGGCCCACCTTTCCGAGATCGGCCTGTGGAAAAAGACGGAAGGCAAGTCCCCCGAGGACCTCTGCCAGTCCATCCTGGGGACAATACCCACGGTCCCCTGGTCGATGTACGTGCTGGAATCAACGGCCAAGGGGGTCGGCAACTTCTTTCACCGCTCGTGGCAGAATGCCGTCAGCGGGAAAAACGGCCTTACACCGGTTTTCATCCCCTGGATGGAGGACCCCAAGAACAGGGTCCCGTTCCGCAGTAAAGAGGAAATGGTTTCCTTAATAAATACCTTATCGGATTATGAGCTGTACCTGTGGCAGCTGGGGGCAACCCTGGAGGGGATCAGTTTTTACCGCTTCAAGCTCAGGGAGATGAACGGGGACGGGTGGCGGATGAAGTCCGAGTTCCCGTCCACCCCGCAGGAAGCTTTCCAGAGCACCGGACAGCGGGTATTCGCCCCCTCGTATGTGGCTGCTGTAAGGCAGGACTGCACGGGACCGGTCTTTAAAGGGGAAGTCTTTGCCAGGGCAAGGCGGGGAAAAGAGGCCCTGGACAAGGTCCGTTTTGAAGAAACCAGGGAGGGTAATTTATGGGTCTGGGCCATGCCCGACCTGACAGAGAAAATAGAAAACCGCTACTGCGCCTTTGCCGATATCGGGGGAAGGACCAGGAAGGCGGACTATTCCGCCCTTAAAATATTTGACCGTTACTGGATGCTGGACGGGGGGTCCCCGGAAGTGGCAGCCGTCTGGCACGGGCACCTGGACCAGGACCTGTTTGCCTGGAAGTGCGCCCAGATCTGTAAGATGTACGGCAATGCCCTGCTGGCCGTGGAGGTAAACTCCCTGAAAAAGGAAAAAACCGAAGGGGACCACTTCCTGACCGTCCTGGACGAGATTGCCCCCTATTACCGGGAGCTGTATATCCGCAATGATTTTGAGAAGGTCGGGGACGGGTATGTCCCCAAATACGGGTTCCAGACCAATGTCAAAACCAAGGGGCTGATCATCAACTCCCTGAATGCGGCGGCCCGGGAAAGGATGATGAAGGACAGAGGCCAGGACGAAGGGTATTACTACATCGAGCGGGACCTCAGGGCAGCCGATGAGATGGACTGGTACGAGGTCAAACCGGACGGGACGCTGGGGGCCGTGGAAGGGGAACATGACGACCTGGTCATCGTAACTGCCGGGGGCGTGTGGCTGGCCACTAAGTTTATGAAGCCGCCGGTAAGGATAAAAACCGACAGTCAGGTGAAAAAAAGGATTTTACGGTCGGAGGCAAGTTTTTAGAAAATGGACGAAACAGAAAAATACATCTTATTAAGGTACTCAAAAACACGCTGGCCTTTCCTTCCGGTAATTGAAATCATCAACCGCTTCGGGGAGAAAGGGCGTGCCAGTCTTAACAAATTATACAGGGAAGGAAAAATCAGGAAAAGGCCCGGGTTTAACGGGCCGCTTATCGAAATAAAAACAAGGGAACAGGAAAAGGAAGGACAATTATGAACGCATTACAGAACATTTTAAGGAGCAGGGCCTCCATCTATAAAGTTGATTTTACCCAACAACAGAAGAAGGCCGTTTACAGGGCCATGAACGACTATGCCCTGCGGGAAGTATCACACTATCGTTACAGGGAAATAAAAAAAGTAATAAACGAAGGTATCTTATTTATCAGGTGGGACAACATTATCCTCCGGGTCCGCAGGATGGCCCTTAAGGCTGCAAAGCGGAACGCGCAGCTCAGGGCCGACACGGAGAACCGGAAAATTTACTGTATCCGCAAAAGCCTGGTAGGTTACACGCTGCTGTCCACCAAAGACGTGGAATATAACAAAAAGATCAGGGTCCTTGGAACGAACGTGGACGCCCTGAAGCTGGCTGAAACGGCTGATTTTATCGCTTACCCGAAAAAATAATAAACAAAATAAAACCTTGCGGTAAACAGGCAACCGCTCATAAAACAATGGAAAAATATTTAGGCGTTAAAATCGTCAGCGCAGAACCCGCATGGAAAGGGGCTGTAACAGATGGAAAAAAAGGGAACATGGAAAGCGGACATATTGCAGTTATCCCAAAATCAGGCTATACCGGGGATAAGGTCCCTTTGTACTGGGGGGATGGTTACAAAGTAGTTTATGAAGACGGCTATGAATCATGGTCGCCCAAAGAAGTATTTGAAAAAGCTTATAAACGTTTCGATGAATCAGTCGGTAACGTATTAATCGGAATGGAGCCATCAATGGATATATGGTATATTGTAGACAAAAGAGTACTTAAGTCACGGGCTATTGATATTGCTAAAAACCTTCCTACTGTTTCTAATACAACTGAGTTGTTGGAAGAGGCCGATAAAATAGTTCATTACCTTTCACAACCGATTGATAAATAAGACAAAAACGTTGTTGAATAAGCAAAAGCCGGGCAAATCACCCGGCTTTTTTTACCAACAAAAACCAAACTAAACGATGAAAAACAATATTTATGCAAAAATTATCATGCAACAGGATTTGATTTGATCATGTTACTCAATTGGGCTATCTGTCCCGGGTCGACCCCTGCCTGCTGATTGAAATTCTGGTTTATGCCCTGCATGGCCTGTTGCTGGCCGATTTGTCCCTGGGCCATCTGTTCCCGCTTGTTCCGGATATCTTCCAGTACAGACTGGGCAAAAGGAAGGTTCGAGTTTTCAAGATAGGTTTCAATATCGATCAGCTTGTTCATCACAAAATCCTTTAAAATATCATCGACCCAGCTTTTATAAGTCGGCGAATCTGTCGACTGGCCGATAACCAGGTCGAATTCCGAGCCGAGGCCATCGAGCAGGGAAGGGTCATACATGTTATTTTCGCCCGGCTTTCCCGAGATGGCCAGGTACCTTTTGTCCCGGTAGAACTGGATGATCGTTTTCAGCACTTTAAAGTCCCTTCTCTTCCGGAAGGAGCCGAACGATTCCAGCAGGTCCCGGCTGTTGTTGGAGGCATTGACGGCCTCCTGCGCATAACGGGACGAAGGGGTCCCGGCATTCGGGGACTGTCCCTGCATGGCAGGCTGGACACCGGAGATATCATTAAGCCATTTTAATTGCAGGCTTATTAGCTCCGTGATCCCCAGGTTCGGCATTTTACCCCCCAGCTCAAACGGTGGCTGTGCCCCTCCGCTAAGGTCCAGGACAAAGACCCCGCCGACCTGCCTGTAGGTGGCCCCCAGTTCTTCCGGGGATTTCCCGTCTACTGATTTTTCATCAAACACGACCGCATTCTTCGCGCTGGTGCCCATGATAAAGTCCCAGAGGGTAACCAGCCGGTTGATGTATTTCTGCTGGTCGATAATATCTTCAATGGGTCCCCAGACCTCCCCGTTGATCAGCGGGTAAGGGTACATCACAAAAGGGTGGGAGCCGTGACTGTAAGGCGTTTCCCCTTCGCGGAGCACCTGCCCGTACGGGGTAAGGAACTTGTAAAACCATTTAAAGGAAACGGAAGTATCGTAAACGATCAGCTTTCCGGCAATCTCTTCATCCGTCCACCCGGCTTCCGTGAATTTCTGCACCCTGGAATTATTGATCGCCAGTAAACCGTTCAGGCTGCCTTCCCAGGCCCCTTCTTCCCCGGCTGCCGGGTCCCAGTATTCGATCACATCGACCGCCTTTTTCTCCCAGACTTCGATCACCCGGCATTTGGAAGGGTCCTGTGCAACATAGAAATCAAGGCTTTCGTTCCTGCGGTCTGACAATCCGTAATAATCGATGATTTCATCCTTACTGACTGCCGAATATAATTGTAAGAGCCTGTCCTTATCCTGCTTTGTTTTGGCAAAATTGACGAATAACTCGTCCAGGCTGATATCATGGATTTGCCCGATACACCGCAGGTCATTTAACCGGACATCTTTAATATCCGGGTTAAAAAAGATGTAATTGGGATCGATGTATTCGAGTACAATATCGAACCGTGCCAGTTCGGGGATAAAATCATACCCTATCTTCTGGACCGGCAGGCCGGAGAGCAGGAACAGATCGAGGGTCCGGGGGTCAATCTCCCGGGTCTCGTTCAGGTTCAGGGCGTATTGCAGGGCATTGGAAAGCATCTTTTCAATGTCGGCAGAATTGGGTTTACGGCTGATAACGATCGACTTGCCCTTGTCGCTGCGGAACAGCCCCAGTAATGATTTGGCTATCGGGCGGATAATATTCTGTTTCAGGGGAAGTTTTCCCTGGCTGCGGATATAGTCGTCTTCCCGGACGATATGCCCGTTGTCGTCCTTGGTATAATCGCTCCACTGGTCTCCCCGGTTAAACTTACAGTTCCTGCGGTACCTTTTTCTTAGATCATAAAGGGAGTCCCAGTACTGCCGGTAGGTTTCAAGGTCCTGGACATTCTCCGAAACGTTTTTGTCCGGGGTGTCTTTGACAATGGACCTTGATTTTAACCCCTTTGTCCTGCGGGAAATCCGTTGTAAATCATAATTACTGATATCTGTTATCATGGTTTTCCGTATTTATTGATTACTTCTTTCATTTTTTCAACGATCTTTTTTTGAAGTTCATCAGCTTTATCAAAGTTCCCGTCATCATCAGATTTTTGTTCCATCTTTCTCAGGTTGGAGATATTTTTATCCATCATGTAAATGGCCATATAATCATCCATCCGGGAGTCTTTTGAAAGTTCCATTGCCTTTTCACTTTCCTGATGGTTTATTGCATCATTGACCATGCGGATATGAATGGTGGCATCCTGTACTATTTTATTATAGTCACTTTCCAGGTTATCTTTTCTGGCCGATTTATTTACATGAAAACCGATCCCGTGGGTGAGCGCATCAAAAGCATCCAGGTCCCCCATTGCATAAGCCATTGCATTTTGGACCGGTACCGGGGTCCAGCCTCTCAGCTGATCAAGTATAAATGAGGGGATCTCATCCCATTCAAGGGGGCCGTTATCCCCGGGTGTGCCCCATTTATTAAGGTGCCCCCTTAATTTTCCGCCCTTAGGTTCCCCCACCCGGTAACCTTCCCTGTCATTGGAACGGGTATAAACCCCTTTGTTATCAATTCCCAATAACTCTGGAAGCGTAGTATAACGTTTCCCCTGCCAGTTAGTCCCTTCCAGTACGCCAAGGGCCGTACCGGTTAAAATGCTCCCCTTGTTTTTCGCTGATTGCAGGGGGAACATGATAAACTTAACCGGGTCTTTGAAATGCCCCAGGATTGAAAAGTAATAACTGACATCCCCCTTCGCCTCTTCCGGCGCTCCGCTTCCCAATGCGTTATGGAGGGGGGTTATATCCACGGAAAGCCAATTGAGCCTTTCCGGGTCCTCAAAAGCATTTTTATAAATCCGTTCAACGGCATCCCGGTAACTTTCTTCCTCCTTGTCATTACGGTCCCATAAAGCCATCAGCAAATTAAGGGCTACTGAAGTAAAGGCGGTCCTTAAAAAGGCCCTGAACCAGAATTTCTGGTTCATATGCCTTTCTTCCCTGGAACCGGCTGCAATCGCATTGACCATGGTCCGGATGTTCGATTCGGTCCAGTCCGGGGCCAGGGCCAGCAACCGGAATACATGCTGTGTGACAGGATTCCTTCCCATTCGCTGTAAATGGAGCCCGCCAAAATCATTATTGATTAATTCGGCAACCATTTTTGCAATCAGGTTGTGGTCCATTTCCGGATGTTTCTGCAACATCTCTTTATATTCCAATAAAGCAGCTTTTACTTTTAATCCGGCTCCGTATTTATTGAATAGAAAATTAGTATGTTGTTCATGTAAATTGAGGATTTTTTGTCTTACAGCCGGTAATATATTATGATTGTCAAGATATCTTCCTATTCTTGATTTTTCCTTAAAATACATTTCGTCCCAGTCCTGGATCCGTCCAACCGTCAGTCCATTGCGGATTAATTGCCCGACCTCCGGCTTCATTTCATAAAGGCTTTTCAATCCATCTTTATACGCTTTTATCGGGTTGATATTTTTCCATTTCGCTGCCCCCGCGAGCATATATGACCTTGCAAATGCCATGTGATGGAAAAATGACCAGGAAAGAATTGTCGATTTTAAAACTGCATTAAACCGGGTCAGGGCCTGAACCCAGCCCGGTCCCTTTGATGTCCCTAAAATATTATTTAATCTACGGGCTATTTTTGATGGTGCATAAACCTTTTTCCTTTCAAGGACGCTGCCGTCTTCCGCAATTGAGAAATTTTCCCCCTTATACCCGCTTCCTGTTCCGACTGTTTTTACCTTTACCCATTTCCTGAAATTCGGATGTTTGATCTCTTCATATCCGGGCATGGGGTAGGTGGTGAAAAGAGGTTCCCCTTCCGGACCTTGTAACTGAAGGCCAAATTCCATCAGGTGACGGTTTTCAATCACATTATTGATCTCGGTACGGAGAATCTGAAGGTTATTGG